>NZ_FOKC01000022.1 GCF_900112035.1 Nocardioides alpinus
TATCAGCTTGATGGTGAGGTAATGGCTCACCATGGCTTCGACGGGTAGCCGGCCTGAGAGGGTGACCGGTCACACTGGGACTGAGACACGGCCCAGACTCCTACGGGAGGCAGCAGTGGGGAATATTGGACAATGGGCGGAAGCCTGATCCAGCAACGCCGCGTGAGGGATGACGGCCTTCGGGTTGTAAACCTCTTTCAGTACCGACGAAGCGCAAGTGACGGTAGGTACAGAAGAAGCACCGGCCAACTACGTGCCAGCAGCCGCGGTAATACGTAGGGTGCGAGCGTTGTCCGGAATGATTGGGCGTAAAGGGCTCGTAGGCGGTTTGTCGCGTCGGGAGTGAAAACGCCGTGCTTAACACGGCGCTTGCTTTCGATACGGGCAGACTAGAGGTATGCAGGGGAGAACGGAATTCCTGGTGTAGCGGTGAAATGCGCAGATATCAGGAGGAACACCGGTGGCGAAGGCGGTTCTCTGGGCATTACCTGACGCTGAGGAGCGAAAGTGTGGGGAGCGAACAGGATTAGATACCCTGGTAGTCCACACCGTAAACGTTGGGCGCTAGGTGTGGGGTCCATTCCACGGATTCCGTGCCGCAGCTAACGCATTAAGCGCCCCGCCTGGGGAGTACGGCCGCAAGGCTAAAACTCAAAGGAATTGACGGGGGCCCGCACAAGCGGCGGAGCATGCGGATTAATTCGATGCAACGCGAAGAACCTTACCTGGGTTTGACATACACCCTGCCGCCTCAGAGATGGGGCTTCTTTTGGGGGTGTACAGGTGGTGCATGGCTGTCGTCAGCTCGTGTCGTGAGATGTTGGGTTAAGTCCCGCAACGAGCGCAACCCTCGTTCTATGTTGCCAGCACGTAATGGTGGGGACTCATAGGAGACTGCCGGGGTCAACTCGGAGGAAGGTGGGGATGACGTCAAGTCATCATGCCCCTTATGTCCAGGGCTTCACGCATGCTACAATGGCCGGTACAAAGGGCTGCGATCCCGTAAGGGGGAGCGAATCCCAAAAAGCCGGTCTCAGTTCGGATTGGGGTCTGCAACTCGACCCCATGAAGTCGGAGTCGCTAGTAATCGCAGATCAGCAACGCTGCGGTGAATACGTTCCCGGGCCTTGTACACACCGCCCGTCACGTCACGAAAGTCGGCAACACCCGAAGCCGGTGGCCCAACCCTTGTGGAGGGAGCCGTCGAAGGTGGGGCTGGCGATTGGGACGAAGTCGTAACAAGGTAGCCGTACCGGAAGGTGCGGCTGGATCACCTCCTTTCTAAGGAGCACGCACACCGATGCCAGGCTGGCCATACCGGTCACTAAGAGTTACTGGCGCGATGGTGGTGTTCACTAGTGGAATCGTCGGCGCTGGTCGTGTTGTCTGCCTCTTCTGGGGGTGGGTGGTGCGGCGTTTCAGTACCTGTTGCCTCACGTTGGTGGGGGATGGGGTCAAGCACACTGTTGGGTCCTGAAGGATCAGCCGAGCTGAGTCTTTCTGGTCCTCCCTTTGCCTGGGGTCCACCGTTGGTGGGTTCTGGGTGTTGGTGGGGTTGTTGTTTGAGATCTGCATAGTGGACGCGAGCATCTTTGCAACCCGCGTCGTCATGTTCTCCACGCAATGTGTGTTGTTGTGGTGGGGGGTGATGGTTGGTGGGTTGTGAAAGTGTAAATTTTGTTGATGGCATGCTGGTATTCGCATCAGTGTGTTGTCGTGTGTGAAGCTGGCTCGTCCCTTTGATTGGGGGGTGGGTTGGTGTGTTCCGTTTGTAGTGTGCGTGAGCGTGTACGTGAGTGCGTGTGAGCGTGTGTTGTTTTGACGTTGTTGAGACAAGCTATGAAGGGCACATGGTGGATGCCTTGGCATCAAGAGCCGATGAAGGACGTTGGAGCCTGCGATAAGCCCTGGGGAGTTGGCAACCAAGCTGTGATCCGGGGGTGTCCGAATGGGGAAACCCAGCACGAGTCATGTCGTGTTACCCACATCTGAACACATAGGGTGTGTGGAGGGAACGTCGGGAAGTGAAACATCTCAGTACCGACAGGAAGAGAAAACAACCGTGATTCCGAGAGTAGTGGCGAGCGAAATCGGATGAGGCTAAACCTCATGTGTGTGATACCCGGCAGGGGTTGCATGTGGGGGGTCGTGGGACCGCTCGATTGAGTCTGCCGGCTCAGTACAGAGTAAGAAACCAGTGTGGAAGTCGAAGTCGGTTGGAAAGCCGTACCGTAGAGGGTGATAGGCCCGTAGACGTAAAGCGCTGGCTCTGGAGCGTGTTCCCAAGTAACACGGAACCCCTGAAATTCCGTGTGAATCTGGCGGGACCACCCGTTAAGCCTAAATACTCCTTGATGACCGATAGCGGACAAGTACCGTGAGGGAAAGGTGAAAAGTACCCCTGGCGGGGAGTGAAATAGTACCTGAAACCGTGTGCCTACAATCCGTCGGAGCCTTATGCCAGCTTGCTGGTGGGGGTGACGGCGTGCCTTTTGAAGAATGAGCCTGCGAGTTTGCGGTGTGTTGCGAGGTTAACCCGTGTGGGGAAGCCGTAGCGAAAGCGAGTCCGAATAGGGCGATTCAGTAGCGCGCTCAAGACCCGAAGCGAAGTGATCTATCCATGGGCAGGTTGAAGCGTCGGTAAGACGACGTGGAGGACCGAACCCACTTAGGTTGAAAACTGAGGGGATGACCTGTGGATAGGGGTGAAAGGCCAATCAAACTTCGTGATAGCTGGTTCTCCCCGAAATGCATTTAGGTGCAGCGTTGCGTGTTTCTTGCCGGAGGTAGAGCACTGGATAGCTAATGGGCCCTACAAGGTTACTGACGTTAGCCAAACTCCGAATGCCGGTAAGTGAGAGCGCAGCAGTGAGACTGCGGGGGATAAGCTCCGTAGTCGAGAGGGAAACAGCCCAGACCATCAGCTAAGGCCCCCAAGCGGTGACTAAGTGGAAAAGGATGTGGAGTCGCATTGACAACCAGGAGGTTGGCTTGGAAGCAGCCACCCTTGAAAGAGTGCGTAATAGCTCACTGGTCAAGTGATTCCGCGCCGACAATGTAGCGGGGCTCAAGTCATCCGCCGAAGCTATGGCATTCAGCGAATACATCAGCATCGACTTGATCGGTGTTCAGTGCGCTGGATGGGTAGGGGAGCGTCGTGTGGGCAGTGAAGCGCCGGAGTGATCCAGGTGTGGAGCCCACACGAGTGAGAATGCAGGCATGAGTAGCGAATCACGGGTGAGAAACCCGTGCGCCGAATGATCAAGGGTTCCAGGGTCAAGCTAATCTGCCCTGGGTAAGTCGGGACCTAAGGCGAGGCCGACAGGCGTAGTCGATGGACAACGGGTTGATATTCCCGTACCGGCGAAGTTGCGCCCATGACGAACCTGGTGATGCTAACCACCCGAAACTCATCGGACCGGACCCTTCGGGGCGAGGCTGGTGAGCGGAGCGTGGGACCCGAGCTGGTAGTAGTCAAGCGATGGGGTGACACAGGAAGGTAGCCCAACCACAGCGATGGTTGTCTGTGGGCAAGCGCGTAGGACGTGGTGTAGGCAAATCCGCACCATCCACTTCAGTGTGGAGTCTGAGACGTGACGCGGAGCCGTATGGCGAAGTGGGTGATCCTATGCTGTCGAGAAAAACCTCTAGCGAGCAACGAGCCGCCCGTACCCCAAACCGACTCAGGTGATCAGGTAGAGAATACTAAGGCGATCGAGAAAACCATGGTTAAGGAACTCGGCAAAATGCCCCCGTAACTTCGGGAGAAGGGGGGCCCGGATCGTGAACCCACTTGCTGGGGGAGCCGTGAAGGGCCGCAGAGACCAGGGGAAAGCGACTGTTTACTAAAAACACAGGTCCGTGCGAAGTTGTAAGACGATGTATACGGACTGACTCCTGCCCGGTGCTGGAAGGTTAAGAGGACCGGTTAGGCAGCAATGCCGAAGCTGAGAATTTAAGCCCCAGTAAACGGCGGTGGTAACTATAACCATCCTAAGGTAGCGAAATTCCTTGTCGGGTAAGTTCCGACCTGCACGAATGGAGTAACGACTTTCCCACTGTCTCAACCATGGACTCGGCGAAATTGCACTACGAGTAAAGATGCTCGTTACGCGCGGCAGGACGGAAAGACCCCGGGACCTTTACTATAGTTTGGTATTGGTGTTTGGTACGGCTTGTGTAGGATAGGTGGGAGACTTTGAAGCTCACACGCCAGTGTGGGTGGAGTCAACGTTGAAATACCACTCTGGTCGTACTAGATGTCTAACCTAGGTCCATTATCTGGATCAGGGACAGTGCCTGATGGGTAGTTTAACTGGGGCGGTTGCCTCCTAAAATGTAACGGAGGCGCTCAAAGGTTCCCTCAGCCTGGTTGGCAATCAGGTGGCGAGTGTAAGTGCACAAGGGAGCTTGACTGTGAGACAGACATGTCGAGCAGGGACGAAAGTCGGAACTAGTGATCTGGCCACGGCATGTGGAAGCGTGGTCACTCAACGGATAAAAGGTACCCCGGGGATAACAGGCTGATCTTCCCCAAGAGTCCATATCGACGGGATGGTTTGGCACCTCGATGTCGGCTCGTCGCATCCTGGGGCTGGAGTAGGTCCCAAGGGTTGGGCTGTTCGCCCATTAAAGCGGCACGCGAGCTGGGTTTAGAACGTCGTGAGACAGTTCGGTCCCTATCCGCCGCGCGCGCAGGAAACTTGAGAAAGGCTGTCCCTAGTACGAGAGGACCGGGATGGACGAACCTCTGGTGTGCCAGTTGTTCTGCCAAGAGCACGGCTGGTTGGCTACGTTCGGAAGTGATAACCGCTGAATGCATCTAAGCGGGAAGCACGTTTCAAGATGAGGTTTCCCACCACGTAAGTGGGTAAGGCCCCCCACAGAACATGGGGTTGATAGGCCGGAGGTGTACAGCAGCAATGCCCAGCCGACCGGTACTAATAGGCCGAGGGCTTGTCCCAACACCGTACAAAACCACACAAGCACCCATGCTTGAAGTCTCCTTGTACAACGCGCATACGTAACGAACACCCACACAGACAAGATCTATCTGTTGTTCGCGTCCACTAAGCAGTTCCCAACCAACACACCCAACCCCCGAGCAACACCCGGGGGCGAGGCAGATGTGTAGTGGTTGAAAGAGTTACGGCGGCCATAGCGAAACGGGAAACACCCGGTCCCATACCGAACCCGGAAGTTAAGCCTTTCAGCGCCGATGGTACTGCAACCGAGAGGTTGTGGGAGAGTAGGACGCCGCCGGACATACATTG
>NZ_FOKC01000020.1 GCF_900112035.1 Nocardioides alpinus
GTGGAGGGCGTAGCGGGTGCAGTCGTCGAGCCAGGTGATGATCTCGATGCCCTTGGGGAAGGTCGCGGTGTCGGTGAGCGGGTAGTGGGTGAAGTCGGACTGCCAGGTCTCGTTCGGCATCGCTGCCTCGAACCGGACGTAGGACGACTTCGGACGTTTCTTCGGCTCGGGGATGATCGCGCCGTGGCGGGTCAGGATCCGGTGGACGGTGGCTCGCGACAGGGTGGTCGCGTGGTGGTGGGCGAGGTGCCAGATCAGCGTCTCGGGGCCGGCGTCGTGTCCCTGCTCGGTCAGCTGTTTGCGTAGGCGCAGCACCAGCTCGACGGTCTCGGGTGGGGTCGCGCCAGGTGAGGTCCGAGGTCGTCGGGACCGGGGTTCGAACGCGGTCTCGCCCTCGGCTCGGTAGCGGGCCATGAGCCGGCTGACGGTGGCTTGGGACACTCCGTAGGTGCGGGCTGCCTCGGCCTGGGTGAGTCCTTGCTTGGTGATGGCTGTGATGACCAGCCTCGCTCTCGACACGAGTGAGCATCACCGACACGACCTTGCAGATGTCGTGAGACATGCCTTGCAGATGTCCTGAACCAAGACACTGTCAGCCCGACCGTGTGATGTCTCAGGACATCAACGACAACGGACCTACGGAGACGTAGGTCCGTTGTTCATTTCCCGATGGCCCGGTGTCGTCGCGGGCCGGGTCACGCCCCGGTCGAGCGGGCATGCTGCGCCGCGAGCCGCACCGAGGCGTTGGTCGCGCCGTACCCCTCGTAGCTGCCGCTGCGCTGCACGACCTCGAGGAAGACGCCCCCGACGGTCTCGGTGTAGAAGTGCGTGAAGTCGCCGGTGCCGTCGCGGTCGTAGAGCACGCCGAGCTCCTGCATGTCCTCGACGACAGCCGGATCGAGGTCGAAGCGCGCGAACAGGTCGTCGTAGTAGTTGGCCGGGATCGGCAGGGGGCGGAGCCCGCGGGACCGGGCGGCCCGCGCCGCGGCCAGCGCGTCGTCGGTGCTGAACGCCATGTGCTGCGGGAAGCCTGCTGGGTGCGTGAAGGCCTGTGGCGCGACGTTGAGGGCGAGCCGGACCGCCCCGTCGTTGCTGCGGACGACCTGGCTGCGCACGAGCCCGGTGGGCGCCGCGACGTCCTGGCTGCTGCCGGACTCCAGGGAGAGCACGCTGCTGTAGAACAGGACCGCCTCGTCGTAGCTGTGCCACGGCTGGGCGAGGTTGACGTGGTCGACACCGGTGAGCAGCGGAGCGGCCGACGCCTCTTCACCCCCCTCGAACTCCGTCACCCACCCGGCCTCGTCGCGCGCGACGGACGCAAGGAAGACCTCGGTGCCGTCGGGCGCCCGAAACGTGGGGAGCTCCTCGTCGCGGGCGTGGGTACGCCGGAACACCGCCGGGGCGTCGAGCGCCCGGGCGCGAGCGGCGGAGGTCGCGAGGTCGACGACCTCGAAGCCGACCGCGGCCAGGGTGGGAGGCTGATCACGCGCCTGCTGCTCGTTGCACACGACCCGGGCCGCCCCCTGGGTCCAGAGCCGCACCTGCTTGCTGCGGTGGCTCCCGCGGAAGGTGAAGCCCAGCTGGCGCAGCAGCACGTCGACGTCGCTGGTGTCCTCGGCCTTGACCTCGACGAAGTCGACGGCGACGGGTGGGGCCACCTCGGGCAGCCGGACGGGACCGTCCGGGCGGGGGTGCTGGAGCGGCAGCCGAGCCGCCTGGTCCTCCAGCCAGGTCAACGAGCGCTTGGCCTGCTTGGCCGTACGCAGGACGTCGGTCTGGCGGAAGACGTCGTTGAAGACCTCCAGCGACATCGGGCCCCGATAGCCGGCCGCGAGGCAGTGCCCCACGAACGTGGCGAGGTCGAAGGCGCCCTCCCCCGGAAAGAGCCGGTGGTGACGGCTCCACGACAGCACGTCCATGGTCAGCGCGGGGGCGTCCGCGAGCTGGAGGAAGAAGATCTTGTCGCCGGGGATCTGCTCGATCGCCGCCGGGTCGTGCCCCCGCGAGAGGATGTGGAAGCTGTCGAGGCAGACCCCGACCGCCGGGTGGTCCGCGAGCTCGACGATGCGCCACGCACGCCGGTAGTCGTCGACGAAGCGTCCCCAGGCAAGGGCCTCGTACGCCAGTCGTACGCCGTGGGCGGCGGCCTCGTCGCCGAGCCGTCGCAGCTGTGCGGCCGACACCTCGTCGTCGTCGATGGTGGCGGTGCCGACGTTGCTGCAGACCAGCATGGTGTCGATCCCCAGGCGCTGCATGAGGCGGAACTTCGCCCGGGCCCGCCGCAGCACGTCGCCGAACTCCTCCTCCGTGACGCCCTCGGCATCGCGGAAGGGCTGGTAGAGGTCGAGGGTCAGGCCCAGCCGGTGCGCCAGGGCGACGATCTCCTCGGGACTCGCCGGCGAGCCGATCAGGTCCGGCTCGAAGATCTCGACCCCGTCGAACCCGGCCTCCGCGCAGGCGTGCAGCTTCTCGACGAGGGTCCCGCTCAGGCAGACCGTGGCGATCGACGTACGCAGGCCCATCAGTCGTCCTCTCCGTCGTGGGCCACCGGCCCGCGGGTCAGCAGCCGGGCGGGGTTGAGCACCAGCAGCTGGTGGAGGTCGTCCTCGGTCGCTCCACCGGACACCAGGCGCGGCACGATGCGGCGCGAGATGTTCTCCATGTGCCAGTGGGGCGCGTGGCGCGCGCGCCACGACGGGGGCGTCACCCGGCTGAAGAACGCCGCGTCGTGGGACAGCACCATGCGGTCGGCGTACCCCTCGCGCAGCAGCGCCAGGACGGTCGCCACCCGGGCGTCGTCGGGAAGCACGTGCTCCATCCCGAACCTGTCCATCCCGATCGTGGCCCCCGCGTCCATCAGCTCACGGAGGTGGTCGAGGTCCTCGGTGTCGCCGCAGTGCCCGATGACCAGCCTCTCGGGAGCGACCCCGTGCTCCCGGAAGAACGCCAGCTGGTCGCGCCCGTTCTGCGACGGGGCGTGGGTGTGGGTCGTGATCGGTACGCCGGTGCGCAGGTGTGCCTGCGCCGCGGCCGTCATCACCCGGCGTACGTCGGGGGTGATCCCCTGCCGATCGGTGACCACCTTGAGCATCCCCGCGCGGATCCCTGTCCCCGCGATGCCCTCCTCGATGTCCCGGACGAACAGCTCGAGCAACGGGTCCGGCCCACCGACCAGCAGGCCGGGCCCGTGGGTCTGGAAGTAGGCCGGCAGGACGTCGGCGGTGTAGTAGCCGGTCGACGCCACGAGGTGCATCCGGACCCGTTCGGCCACCCGGCGCACCCGGGCGACGTCGCGTCCCAGGCCGAGGACCGTGAGGTCGACGACCGTACGGACCCCGAGGTCCCACAGCCGTTCGAGCCCCTCGACCGCGGTCTCGATCGCGCGGTCCTCGTGCCACTCCGGGTGGGGGAGGTTGAGGTCCAGCTCCGGGTGGCCGACGAACACGTGCTCGTGGATCAGCGTCGTGCCCAGGTCGCCGGCCGACACCTGGCCCCGGAAGGTCTGCACCTCCTCCCCCACCGACGTCACTCCGCCTCGCCCCGGATGCCCTCGTAGACAGCGAGCTGCTCCTCGCCGAGGTTGTCGCGCAGGTAGGCGTCGGCCTGGCTGCGGAACGCCTCGACGTCGACGTCGTCGACGACCTCCATGTCGCCGGTCTCCTCCCAATCGGCCAGGGTCGTCTCCTCGTCCTCGGCGACACACCCGGGCACCTGCTCCTCGGCCGCGTCGACGGCCTCGTCGAGTGCGTCCTGCTGCTCCTGCGACAGACCGCTCCACGACTCGCCACCGATGATCACGAGGTTGGAGTTGGCCTGGTGGCTGGACATGCTGATGAAGTCCTGCACGTCCTGGAGGCTGCTGGCTGCGATGTTGGTGATCGGGTTCTCCTGTCCGTCCACCGTGCCCTGCTGGAGCGCGAGGAAGAGCTCCTCGTACGCCACCTCGGTGGCGTCAGCACCCAGGGCCTCGGCGTTCATCAGGAACTGCGGGGAGTTCGGGAACCGCATCCGGAGGCCGTCGAGGTCGCCCGGCTCGCGGATCGGCTCGTTGGCGGTGAACTGGCGCATCCCGGCCGACCAGGCGCCCAGCGTGTGCACGCCGGTCTCGGACTCGAACCCGTCGAGGAGCTCGGTCGAGGCGTCGCCGTCGAAATAGCGGGCGAGGTGGTCGCTGTCGTCGAACGCGTAGGCCGCGTCGAGCACGGACACGGGCTCGTGGATCGCGCCGAGCGCCGAGGCGCCCTGGATGTCCATGTCGATGTCGCCCGACACCACCGATGCGATGCGGTCCGCATCGGCACCGAGCTGGCTGCCCGGGAAGATCTCGACCGTGAGCCCGACGTCGGCAGAGGCGACCTCGTCGGCGATCACCTGCGCACCGCACCGGTGCTGCGGCTGGTCCTCGGTGTAGCTGTGGGCGAGCTGCAGCGTGACCTCGCCGCCGGACTCCGCTCCGCCCTCGGTCTCGTCGTCGCCACACGCGGCCAGGGACATCGGGAGGGTGAGCAGGCAGGCGGCAAGCCCTGCGGTCCTCCGCTTCGAGTGCAGTGCCATCAGTCTTTCCTTCCTTCGGTGGTGTCGCGGGCTGGGGGCTGGGTGGTCTCGGCCGAGGTCTCGGCCGCGGCCAGGTCGTCGAAGTCGTGGAGCATCGCTCGTCGGTCCGCCGACAGGCCGGTGATCAGCTCGAAGGCGTCGGCGGCCTGGTGGACGGCCATGCCGGCACCGCTGAGCACCGTGCAACCGAGGTGCCGCGCGGCACTCAGCAGTGCCGTGTCGAGCGGCCGGTAGACGATGTCGGCCACCCACAGCCCCGGGCGCAGCAGGGTGGCCCGCACCGGCGGCCCCGGATGGGCGGCCATCCCCATGGGGCTGGCGTTGACGAGCCCGTCGCTGGAGGCGAGCGCAGCAGCGACGTGCTCGTCGGACGCGGGGACCAGCTCGACCTCGACCGTACGGTCGCGCAGCGAGTCCCCCAGTGCCTCGGCGCGACGACGGTCCGGGTCGACGACGAGCAGGCGGCGTACGTCGAGGTCGGCGAGGGCATGGGCCACAGCCGTTCCGGCGCCCCCGGCGCCCAGCAGCACCACCCGGTCGCGGTCGGCCTCGGGGAGCCCGTCGGCAAAGGCCCGCCGGAATCCCGAGACGTCGGTGTTGTGCCCGACGGTGTGGCCGTCGCGGATCAGCACCGTGTTGAGGGCGCCGATCGCCGCCACGGCGGGCGACAGCTCCTGGACGAGCGGCACCATGGACTGCTTCACCGGGTGCGTGACGTTGAGCCCGTCGAAGCCGAGCTCGACGGCCGATGCGAGGAGCTGCTCGAGGCGTCCGGCTCCGACGGGGCCGGACGGGAGGTCGATGACCTTGTAGACGTAGCGCAGCCCCTGCCGTTCGGCCTCGCGCTCGTGGAGCTCCGGGGTCAGCGAGGGGCCGATCCCGTGCCCGATGAGCCCGGTCAGCCAGGACCGTCGGGCGCCCGACGCGCTCACAGCCCCAGCCTCTCGGGCAGGTAGAGGATGGCCTCCGGCCAGAAGATGATGGCGAAGCAGAGCAGGGTGAGCGGCACCAGGAAGGGCAGCGACCCCCAGAAGACCTCGGACATCCGCGCCCGGGCGATCGCCTGCAGCACGAAGATCACCGTGCCGACCGGCGGAGTCAGCAGGCCGATCATCTGGGAGAGGATCATCAGCACGCCGAGGGCGATCGGGTCGACGTCGTACTGGGTGGCGAGGGGCAGCAGGATCGGCACCGTGAGGGTCAGCACCGCGATGGCGTCGAGGGCGGTCCCCAGCACCATCGAGAGCAGGAACACCAGGAGCAGGAACACCGTCGGGTCGCTGGTCAGGCCGAGCATCCCCTGCGAGATCTCCTGCGGGATCCGCTCCCGGGCGAACACGTAGCCGAGGAGGTTGGCCGAGGCGACGATGAGCATGATGCTGCCGGTCGTGAGGGCCGCCTCGACCAGGATCTTCGGCAGGTCGCCGAACCTCACGGTCCGGAAGGCGAAGCCCAGCAGGAGCATGTAGAGAGCGCCGACGGCTGCCGCCTCGGTGGGCGTGACGAATCCTCCCAGGATGCCGCCGAGGATGATCACCGGCGCACCCAGCGGGGCGATGACCCGGCGGCCGGTGACCCACACCCGCTCCCAGCTGAACGTGGTGCGCTCGAGGTGGGGCATCCGGCGCACCCAGAGGAACACCACGACGCAGAGGCCGAGAGCCATCAGCAGTGCGGGGACGACCGAGGCGGCGAACAGGGCTCCGGTCGAGACGCCGGCGAGGCCTGCGTAGATGACCGCGGGGATGCTGGGCGGCATGACCGGCGCGATCAGTGAGGACGACCCCACGACGCCCAGCGCGAACGGGCGCGAGTAGCCGGCCCGCAGCATGGCGGGGATCTCCACCTTGCCGAGCGCGGCCGCATCGGCGACCGCCGACCCGCTCATCCAGGAGAACCCGAGGCTGACCCCGACGCTGACGTAGCCCAGGCTCCCGCGGACCCGGCCGAGGACGGCCAGCGCGAAGTCGAACAGCCGGTCGGCGATACCGGCGTGGTTGGCGATGCTGCCGAGCAGGATGAACAGCGGCACGGCGAGCAGGGGGAAGCTGGCCGTCGAGTTCGCCACCAGGCGCAGCGCGAGGCCGACGGACTGGTCGGTGCTGAGCATGTAGAGCAGGCACGGTCCGAAGAACGCGAACGCGACCGGGACGCGGATCACGAGCAGCGCCGCGATCAGGAGGCAGAGGACGAGGACGCTCATTCGGTCGCCAGCTCCAGACCGTCGATGGTCGGCTCGGGCACCCCGAGCACGGCGTAGGTGAGCGCCGCGACGAGGGACCGTACGACGACGCTGACGAAGCCGATGATCGAGATGCCGTAGAGCCACGACATCGGCATCCGCATGGCCGGGGACTTCAGGATGCCCTGGGTCTGCATCAGCTCCCACGCCTCGGCACAGAGCCCGACGCCGATGGCCGCGACGATCAGGCACGACACGACCCGCACCAGGCGGCGAAGGCGGTCACCGGGGACCATGTCGATCATCTCGATCGAGATGTGGGAGTCGGTGGTCACGAGCACCCCGGCCACGAGGAACGTGAGCCAGACCAGGCTGAACCTGGCGAGCTCACCGGTCCACGGCCACCCGTCGATCGGGAGGTAGCGCTGGCCGGCCTGGAGCAGGACGAGCACGAAGATGATGAGCAACGCCGCCGTCGCCAGGACCAGCTCCACCCTGGTGAGGACCCGCACCAGGCGCGCGAGCGCAGGTGGCGGCGAGGCGAGCACGGCTCGCAGGCGGTCCGTCCACGGGGGACTCGGGTGTGTGTCAGGCGTCACAATCGCCGAACCTAAGAGCGCCGACAACTCGACGGCAAGGGGTTGCCAACCTGTTGCCAAAGCCGCTTGAGTACACCCGTGCCCGGTCCCACGATCTACGACGTCGCTGCGGCGGCCGGCGTGGCGACCTCGACGGTCTCGCGCGCCTTCTCCAACCCGACCCGGGTCAACGCCACGACCCGGGAGCGGGTGCTCGCGGTGGCCACCGAGCTGGGCTACCGGCCCAACCCCCACGCGCGCGCGCTCCTGTCGGGCCGGAACCACACCATCGCGATGGTCGTCTCCGACATCACCAACCCCCACTACTTCGAGCTCATCCGAGGCGCGGAGATGCGGGCGCGGGCCTCGGAGTACACGTTGGTGCTGGTCAACGCGGAGGAGTCGCCGCGCGTCGAGTACGAGCAGATCCAGAGGTTGGCGTCCTCGGTGGACGGGTTCGTGCTCGCGGCGAGCAGGTTGCCCGACGAGAACCTCCGACAGATCGCTGTGCAGCGACCGGTCGTCCTCATGAGCCGCGAGCTCGCAGGCCTGTCCAGTGTCGTGCTCGACCACGTCCAGGGCTGTCGCCAGGTCGTCGAGCACCTCGCCTCGCTGGGGCACCAGGACGTGGTCTACCTCGCGGGGCCCCGGAACTCCTGGATGGCCGCTACCCGCTGGTCGGCCCTCCGATCGGCGGCCGAGGCCCTCGGGATCCGCGCCACCCGGATCGGCCCCTTCACGCCTCGGGTCTCGCAGGGCGGCGCGGCGGCCGACGGTGCACTGCATGCCGGTGCCACCGCGATCGTCGCCCACAACGACCTGCTGGCCATCGGAGTCCTGCGACGCCTGGCGCAGCGAGCGGTCCGGGTGCCCGACGACGTGAGCGTCGTCGGCTTCGACAACATCTTCGCCGCCGACCTCTGCACCCCCACCCTCACCACGCTCGGCGGAGCACACGCGGACCTCGGTCGGAGCGCCGTCGAGATCCTGCTCGAGGCAGTCGCCCCGGTGCGGACCAAGGAGTCGGCGCCGCAGGTGGTGCTGCCGACCGAGCTGGTCCTGCGCGGGTCGACCGGCCCGGCAGCGCGCCCTGCGGTCTGAGCCGCGCGCTCGCGTCATTTGGCACACTGCCCCCATGGCAGACACTGGCAGGCCCGACGGCACCGACGACGGCCCCTCCCTCGAGATGCCCTCCTTCTCGCTGCGCCGCCGGAAGAAGGCGTCCGAGGAGGCCGCACCTGACCTCGTGGCGGCACCGGCGGTGTCCGACGCGCCTGTCACCGCGCGCGAGCCAGCACCGACGACGGCGTACGAGCCGGCGGCCGTCGAGACGCCGCCACGGGCCCGCCCTCGCCGCGAGCTCCCGGCCCTCGCGCTCTCCGGCGTCGCCGCAGCTGCCGTGACCGGCGTGCTTGTCGGCGCCCTGGCCGTCGTGCTCGCGTGGCTCTCCACGACCGCGTGCGACGTCGTACGCGGCACCTCCGCCTGCGGAGGCGGACCCGGACTGCTGATCCTGGTCGCGATGCTCGTGGTGCTGGCCTACGCCGGCAGCCTGCTGCTGGGTGTCTTCGGCGTCCAGGACCCCGGCTCCACCAGCATCCTGGCCGTCGGGATCCTCGCGGTGCTGGTGCTGGTGTTCCTCCTCGGCTCGATCGACGCGTGGTGGATGGTCATCGCCATCCCGGTCGCGGCCGTGATCGGATTCTGCGCCTCGTGGTGGGTCACCCACGCGGTCGTCGGCGAGGACGCCGACCAGGTCTGAGCAGGTGCGAGCAGGTCAGGCGTTGCGGCGCACCTAGCGGACGACTGCCAGGTCGAACTGGGCGATCACCGTCACCGGCACGTTGCCCGCCGGTGACCTGACCTGCCACGCACCCTCGACGTAGGTGCCGCACGACTCGGGCACGGCGCGGGCGCCGGGGGCGAGGCAGGCCAGGGTCATCACCCGGCCACCCGGGAACGACTGGGTCCGGGGCAGCGACCGCCACTGGAGGCCGATGTCCATCGCCGTCACCGTGGCGAGGGCACGGTCCGCGACCGAGCTGTTGCGCTGGAGAGCACCCGCGAGGCGGTAGCGGACGTAGAGCCGTTCGGCGGACGGCAGCACGCCCGGCACGTCGAGGCTCACACCACCGACGTCCACCAGGTTGCCGTCGGCAGCGACGACGAGGTCCTCGAGGTCCGGGCGGAAGTCCGCCAGACCGGGGCTCCTGGGCGCCCGCACCGTGAACCGGTCCATCGGTGTCGTCGTCGAGATCCAGTGGGTCACGAGGAGGTCGTCGTCGACCACGGCGGTCTCGACGTACTCGTCGTCCGGAGCCAGGACCACGGGCGGGTCGAACTCGCCGGGCGTCGCCTCCGCCCGGGGTGTCGTCGCGGCAGCGACATCGGCCCCCGTCTCGACGGGCCTGAGCAGCAGCGCGGCACCCGCCAGAAGGACGAGTGTGCCGGCAACACCTGCGACCAGCGCGGCGCGCCGGGACCAGGTCGTGCGCAGCGGCAGGTCGTCCGACGGTGCCACGACGGCGGGCGGCGGACCCGGATCCGTGCGGGGAGCAGCCGGTTCGATGCTCGACCGGCTCACGGCGGAGCGCCTCGACGCCGACGCGGTGAGCCGCAGTCGCGGGGGTTCGCCCGGCGTACGCCGGGGCACGCCGCCCGGTTCCGTGTCGCCCGCCATCACGGACTCCGACGGGTGGGCTCGCCGACCGGCGTCGCGGTGACGACCGCGAGCCGCTGGTAGCCGCCCCTGCCGGCGTCGAACGGGCCCGCGCAGGTCACCAGCACCAGTCGGTGGGGCCCGGTCGCCGCGTAGACCCAGGCATGCTCGGCGAGCGGGCCCTTGTCGAGCAGCCGCAGCGAGCTGACGACGTACTCCTGCCGCAGGCTCTCCGACGTCAGCACCACGGACTGTCCACGGCGCACGTCCAGCAGCTCGACATAGGGCCCGAGTCCATCCGCGGCCGAGTCGACGTGCGCGGACAGCAGCACGGAGCCGAAGGGGTCCCCGATGCGGGATCCGCCGCGCCACCAGCCGGCGACGTCCACGTCGGAAGGTACGTCGAGGGTGCCGTCGTCGGTCGTCGAGACGGCGACCACCGGAACCGCCGTCCCGCTCGGGAGCACCGCGCGCTGCGGCGGCTCGGGAGTCAGTGCGCCGGTGCGAGGCGCCGACGCGGCCATGCTCGTCCCGCGCTCCGCCTGCACGGCCGGGGCCGGCTCCGCGACGGCGCCCTCACCGCTTCCGGCGGTCGAGGCACCGCCCCGCGCGACGGCGACCGCCAGGACCAGGACCCCAACCACCGACGCCGTGGCCGCACCGAGCACGAGGAGGCGTGCGGTGGCCCTGCCCACCGCCGCGTGCCGCCCTGCTCCGCGCTTCACGAGGCGGATGCAGCCGTTGCGCGCCTGCGGCGGAGGCCGAGAGCGCCCATCGCCAGCGTGAGCAGCGCAGCCATCGCAGCGGTCGTCGAGGTCCAGTGCGAGGCGCCCGGCTGCAGCGTGACGGCACCGCCGTCGGCGAACGGTGTGACCGCGATGTCGGCGGCCAGCCCTGCGCTGCCGGCGTTGATCGACACGGGTGCCTGATCGGCACTGGTGCGGAGCGAGATGCTGTGGGTGATCACGTCCATGGAGTCGTCCTCCGCGTTGCCGACGGCGTAGATCATCGTCGCGGAGGCATTCGCCAGGGTCACGTCCAGCGGACCGAGGATCGGGCGGGTCGTGAGACCGGACGGCACCAGCTCGGCGACGTGGGCGCCCTCGGCCACGTCCGCGGTGGCGAACTCTCCGTTGGCGATGTTGCGGAAGACCACGGCCCCGTCGATGCGCACGTCGGCGGGCGCGACCGAGGCGGTGTGGGCGACCAGCACCCGCGCCTTGCCCGCTGCGATGGTCTCCGTCGAGGTGGCATAGAGCGTCGCCACCGGGTCTCCCCCGACCTCAGCGGGACGGTGGACGACCAGGTCCTGGACCGAGCCGGCCTCGAGATCCACCCCGGTGTCGACCACCACGTCGCCGGACTCGTCCAGGAACGTCACCTGGTGGGAGCCGGCCGGGACGGTGAACGGACCCAGCACGTCGCCGGTCGCCGAACCCTCGCTCACCGTGGCGTCGTCGATCTGGACGGTGATGCTCTCGTCAGGGACGGCCTGCACCACCATCAGCTGCGCCGTGTCCTCCTGGGCTGCAGCCTGCGCCGACGGGGCGAGGAACGCTCCCGTGATCGCCAACGGACCGACCAACGACAGCCACGCGATTCTCTTCATGAGTGCTCCTGCTTCTCGGGCGCATCCCTGCGCATCTCTTGCGCACCCTTCGAGCAGGAGAGCCCCGCGGATTGGGCCCGATCGACACAGGGGCCTTTTGTTGCCACCCGGTGGGCCTCCGTTGCCCACGCAGTGTCTCCCGGAGGCACTGTGGACTAGACCTCCGGCCGGGCGGCCGAAGGCCGCAGGACGTGCGCTGATCAGCGAGCGGCGGCGATCAGCTCGGCGATCTGCACGGTGTTGAGGGCTGCACCCTTGCGCAGGTTGTCGTTGCTGATGAAGAGCGCGAGCCCCCGGTCGTCGGGCACGCCGGGGTCCTGCCGGAGGCGACCGACGTAGGACGGGTCCTTGCCGGCGGCCTTCAGCGGGGTCGGCACCTCGTCGAGCTCGACGCCGGCGGCAGAGGCCAGGATCTCGCGGGCACGGGCGGGCGTCAGGGGGCGCTCGAACTCGGCGTTGATCGCCAGCGAGTGACCGGTGAAGACCGGGACGCGCACGCAGATGCCGGAGACGAGCAGGTCGGGGAGGCCGAGGATCTTGCGCGACTCGTGGCGGAGCTTCTGCTCCTCGTCGGTCTCGTTGAGACCGTCGTCGACGATCGAGCCCGCCATCGGCAGCACGTTGTAGGCGATGGGCTCGACGTACTTCACGGGCTCCGGGAAGGCGATCGCAGACCCGTCGTACGCCAGCTCGCGGGCCTTGTCGCCGGCTTCGGCCACACCGTGGGCGAGCTCGTCCACGCCGGCGACGCCGGACCCGGACACTGCCTGGTAGGTCGAGACGATGAGGCGGCTCAGGCCGGACTCGTCGTGCAGGGCCTTGAGGGCCGGCATCGCGGCCATGGTCGTGCAGTTGGGGTTGGCGATGATGCCGCGCCCGGCCTCGATCACCGCCGCCATCGCACCGGGGTTGACCTCCGAGACCACCAGCGGGATCTCGGGGTCCTTGCGGAACGCCGAGGAGTTGTCGACGACGATCACGCCGGCGTCGACGAAGCGCTGCGCGAGCGCACGCGACGTCGTGGCGCCGGCGGAGAAGAGCGCGATGTCGAGCCCCGTCGGGTCGGCGGTCGCCGCGTCCTCGACGGTGATGTCGCGGTCACCGAACGGCAGGACCGTGCCGGCCGAGCGTGACGAGGCGAAGAAGCGGACCTGGTCGGTCGGGCCGATCATCTGGGAGTCGGCACGCTCGAGCAGGATCTGGCGCATGGCGACACCGACCTGCCCGGTGGCACCGACGATGCCGATGTTCACCATGTCAGCGCCCCGTCCCGCCGTAGACCACGGCCTCGACCTCGTCGGCGTCCAGGTCGAACGCCGTGTGGGTGGCGCGCACCGCGTCGTCCACCGAGTGCTCGTCGACGATCACCGAGATGCGGATCTC
>NZ_FOKC01000019.1 GCF_900112035.1 Nocardioides alpinus
CCGTCGCGCGGTTCGTCTGGCCCCGCTGGCTCATCCCCGCTGAGGAGAGCTCGTGCCCGAGGAAGACGTTCTCCGCGACAGACAGGTCGGGGACCAGGTCGAGCTCCTGGTAGATCGTGGAGATACCGAGGTCCATCGCCGCCTGCGGAGTGGCCAGGGCGACCGGCTCTCCCTGCCAGAGGATCTCGCCCTCATCAGGCTGGTAGCTCGCCGACAGCACCTTGATCAACGTCGACTTCCCCGCACCGTTCTGCCCCAGGAGGCAGTGCACCTCACCGGGACGCACATCGAGGTCGACCCCGCCGAGCGCCAGCACGCCGGGGAACCTCTTCACGATGCCGCGCATCTCGAGCAGCGGGGGCGCAGTCGTTGGGGACGTCACGCCCGAACTGTGTCATGCGTCACTGCCTTCTGTCGAGCACCAGTCAAAAGTGTTTGCTCTAGCGGTCAAAGTTCTGCATGTGCTTGACTCCGGCCGTGCGAACCGGCGAACTCTTCGATCTCCTCCGTGACGGAAGGCCCTGGACGCGCGCGCAGCTGGCCGACGCCACGGGCCTCGCACGGTCCACGATCACCACCCGGATCGACACCCTCATGCGCCTCGGGCTGGTGGCGCCGTTCGGCGGCGCCAGGTCCACCGGCGGGCGCCCGCCCGCCCTGTTCGCGCTCAACCCCACCGCCCAGCTGGTGGTCGGCATCGACGTCGGGGCGACCCACGCCCGGGCCGCGCTGACCGATCTCAACGGCTCGATCCTGGGCGAGGTCGACGCGCAGCTCGCGGTGGCCGACGGGCCCGGGCCGGTCCTCACCTGGGTCGTGGAGTCGGTCCGCGACCTGCTGGCCGGCAGCGAGCGGCCGATCGGCGACCTGGCCGCCATCGGCATCGGCCTCCCCGGACCGGTCGAGCACTCGACCGGACGCCCGATCAACCCGCCGATCATGCCGGGCTGGGACCGCTACGACGTGCCCGGCCACCTGCAGGCCCACTACCCCGTGCCGGTGCTCGTCGACAACGACGTCAACATCATGGCGCTGGGTGAGCGGCGCCGGCACCTGCGCGACGTCGACGACCTCGTGCTGATCAAGGTCGCTACCGGCATCGGCGCCGGCATCGTCTCCGGCGGCGTGCTCCAGCGCGGCGCGCAGGGCACGGCGGGCGACCTGGGGCACGTGCGCGTCCCCGGCGCCGACGACGTGCCGTGCCGCTGCGGCAACACCGGCTGTCTCGAGGCGGTGGCCGCCGGACCGGCGCTCGCCGCTGCGGTGCGGGCGCTGGGCGAGCAGGCCGAGACCGGCGGCGACGTCGTCGAGCTGGTGCGCGCAGGCAGCCAGCCCGCCATGGCCGTCGTACGCCAGGCCGGGCGTGACATCGGTGAGGTCGTGGCCACGATGGTCAACCTGATCAACCCGTCCGTCGTGGTGATCGGCGGCCAGGTCGCCGGCGCCGGCGAGCACCTGCTCGCCGGGATCCGCGAGTCGGTCTACCAGCGCTCGCTGCCGCTCGCCACCGAGCACCTGCGCATCGTGACGTCCCGCGCCGGCGGCGAGGCCGCGGTCCTGGGCGCGTCGGCGCTCGCCATCGAGCACGTCCTCTCCCCCGAGGTGGTGGAGGCGGCCAGCGAGGCGCTCGCCGCTGCGGACGCCGCTGCGGAGGCCGGGCTTCAGCGGAGCTTGTAGTCCTTGAGGACGCTGCGGCCGATGATCATCTTCTGGATGTCGGAGGTGCCCTCGCCGATCAGCATGAACGCCGCCTCGCGGTAGAGCCGCTCGATCTCGTACTCCTTGGAGTAGCCGTAGCCGCCATGGATGCGGAACGACGCCTCGACGACCTCGTTGCAGTACTCGCTCGCGACCATCTTGGCCATGCCGGCCTCGACGTCCATCCGCTGGCCGGAGTCCTTGAGCCGCGCCGCCTTCACCATCATCGTGTGGGCGGTCTCGACCTTGGTCGCCATCTCCGCGAGCCGGAACAGCACGGCCTGGTGCTCGGCGATCGGCTTGCCGAACGTCTCGCGCTGCTGGGCGTAGGCGATGCCGAGCTCGAAGGCCCGGTTGGCGATGCCGCAGGCACGGGCCGCGACGTTCACGCGGCCGACCTCGACACCGTCCATCATCTGGTAGAAGCCCTTGCCCGGCTCACCGCCGAGGACCTGGTCGGCACCGATGCGGTGGTTCTCGAAGATGGCCTCGGTCGTGTCGACGCCCTTGTAGCCCATCTTGTCGATCTTGCCCGGGATCGTCAGGCCGGGAGCGGTCTCCCCGAAGCCCGGCTCCTTCTCCACCAGGAACGTCGTCATGTTCTTGTACGGCGTCTCGGCGCCCTCGTCGGTCTTCGTCAGCACCGCGATCAGCGTGGAGGAGCCACCGTTGGTCAGCCACATCTTCTGGCCGTTGATGACGTAGCCGTCCCCCTCGCGCGTGGCCTTGGTCGAGATCGCGGCCACGTCGGAGCCCAGGCCCGGCTCCGACATCGAGAACGCGCCACGCACCTCGCCGGTCGCCATGCGGGGCAGGTACTTCTGCTTCTGCTCGTCGGTGCCGTGGTGCATCAGCATGTAGGCCACGATGAAGTGGGTGTTGATCACACCCGACACGCTCATCCAGCCGCGGGCGATCTCCTCCACGCACAAGGCGTACGTCAGCAGCGACTCGCCCAGGCCGTCGTACTCCTCGGGGATCATCAGCCCGAAGATGCCGAGCTCCTTGAGCCCCTCGACGATCTCGGTGGGGTACTCGTCCTTGTGCTCGAGCTCCGTGGCGACCGGGATGATCTTCTCGTCCACGAACTGCCGGACGGCCTTGAGGATCTCGGTCTGGTCCTCGGAGAGGCCTTCGGTCTGGCAGAGGCGAGGCATGCGGTGGCTCCTGTGCGGTCGCGGAGTGGAACGCTCGGGAGTCTAGTTAGGGGTCGTTCACCTTGGGCAGGTCCCGTGTCCGAGACTGTTGTCACACCGCTCGTGAGAGAATCGGTCCATGCGACCGACTCGGACGACCGGACCCGCCCTTGCCGCCTCACTGGTGCTGCTCGTCGGTGCCTGCGGTGACCAGCAGGACGACACCGCCGAGGACCCGGCAGCGGACACCTCCTCGGAGGCCTCGCCCTCGCCGACCCCCTCGCCGAGCGCGGCGCCGGCGGTCGAGCCCATCGACTTCGGCACCGAGCCGGACCTGCGCGCCGGCTACAAGGCGGCCGCCCTCCGGGCGGTCGACGACGACCTGATCACGATGGTCCCCTCGGTCCTGCCGGACGGCTGGGCCGCGGTGGGCGGCGGCTACACGCCCGACCCGCAGTGGTGGCGGATGGAGTTCACCGCGCCCTCCGGCGACGTGGTCCTCGACCAGCTGCCCGGCACGGCCGCCGACGCCCTCGCCGACGCGGACGTGACGGCTGCCGACGACGTCGACCTGACGGACTGGGGCACCGGCGCCTGGTCGGCCTACGACCACCAGGGCGCGACCGTCATGGCCTACGACCTCAAGGGCAGCACCGTCGTGCTGCAGGGACCCGACGCCGAGAGCGTCCGCGCGCTCGCCGAGTCACTCCTTCCGGCCGAGGACGCCGGCGAGCAGGAGGGCTGACCCGGAGGGTCAGTCGTTCTCCCACGTGGGTCCGGCGCCGCGCAGGCGGTCCGGCTCCACGGTGACCAGGGGGCGACCGACGCCGACCTGGCGACCGTTGACCATCCGCCACGACGAGTACGTCGTGGTGTAGGCGTCGCGGCTGTAGGGCTTCTCCCACATCAGGTCGAAGTTGTCGATGTAGTCGCGGACGACACCGCGGCCGTGGATGGTGAAGAGGATCTCGTCCTGCGGGGTGCCCAGGCTCGACCAGTTGGTCGAGCCGGTCCACACGATGTTGCTGTCGATGACGCCCTTGTACGAGCCCTTGAGCACGAAGTACTTGTGGTGGGTGTAGCGCTCGATCGCCTCGGGCATGTTGTCGATCTCGGGGTCACCGGTCGGCACGTCGTCACGCAGGTTGAAGCCGGTCGAGCGCAGCGGGACGCGACCACGTGCGGTCGGGGCGCCGATCTGCTGCTTGGTGTGGAAGCCCATCAGGCCGTAGTTGACCCTCAGGTTGCAGCCCTGGGCGTAGAGGTCGCGCAGCTTGGCGGCGATGTAGTTGCCGCGACCGCCACGCATGGTGTGCATCGACAGGCGCAGCAGGGTGCGGCGCTGGACGCCGGTCGCATCGACGTAGAGGCACTGGACGTTGTTGAGGATGTCGATGATGACGTCGTCGGTGGGCGTCGTGGCCCGCGGGAAGACGACGTTGTGGTACTTCTGCAGGTCGCCCGCGGGGCACACCAGTCCGCTGTCGCAGAACGTGTAGGTGGCACGGCGCTTGTCCCAGTCGGGGCGCATGTCGTTGAAGAGCGCGGTGAACTGGTCGTAGAGGGTCTTCTTGCCGACCATGGTGAACAGGTCGTTCCACTGCCAGCGCACGGCGTTCAGGGTCATGTTGTAGGAGCCGAGCATGACCACGTTGCGGTTCCGGCCGGTGCGCGAGAACAGGTAGAACTTGCTGTGCAGGTTGTTGAACTCGTTCTCGTCCGCACGGCAGCCGGAGACGCACCGCTTGAGGAAGTTCTTCTTCTTGGTGTTGTGGCCCAGCACCTTCTGGATCCGCACCTGGGCGTTGGGCACCAGGTGGTCGTTGAGGAGCACCTGCACCTTGACCCCGCGCTTGCGCGCGCGGATGAGCTCGTCGGCGAAGACCTGCCGGTCCAGCGAGTAGGCCGAGATGGTGATCTTCTCGCCGCGGGGCGTGTTGCGGATCGCCCGCAGGACGTGCCGCTCGATCACGAACCGGTTCTTCGGCACCATCGGGTTGTTGAACTTGGGCCCCGTCGGGACCTTCCACTTCTTGTTCGGCTTGCCGGGCTTGCGCGCCGCGAGGACGGGCGCGGCAGCGGCCGCGACGCCGGTCGTGGTGGGCGCCGCGCCGACGGAGGCGCCAGCACCACCCGCGGTCGGAAGGACCAGCGTGGCAGCGAGGCCCCAGATGGCGAACAGGGCGATGAGCTTGGAACGCACGTCAACTACTCCTCAGGGTGCACGTCGGCACCCGGTTCACGGTTTCCCCCGGAGCCGCGGCGGCACGTCACCTGTGCTCGCCCGGACGTCGGCCACGATATCAGCGACCAGACGGGCGGCCGATTCGAGAAGTTCCTCGGCGGAGACCGTCCCGGGCTCCCGGCCACCGGCACGCCGGACGGGTTCGGAGGCGTCGTCCACCCCTAGGGAGGAGAGGTCGCCGAGGACCTCGAAGCCGCGCTCGGTGATGATCCTGGTGGCCGCGCGGTCGAGCTCGGCGAAGCGGACCCGGTAGTGCTCGGGCAGGCCGCCACGCTCGCGCGGCTGCCGGGCCAGCAGGTCCTCGGCGAGGTAGCCGCGGATCCACACGCCCCGGTCGTGGGCGCTGTAGGACGGCAGGTGGCGGTTGACCAGCCGCAGGGTCTCGATCTGCACGATCCCGAGCGCGGGGTTCACCGACTCGGTCGGGACGTCGTACGCATCGGGGTCGACGCCCAGCACCTGGGCGAAGTGCCGCCAGTGCAGGTCGGGCGGCGCACCGGGGCCGGGCATCACCAGGACGTGGACCTGCCCGCTCGGCAGGTCGGGGGTCCAGCGCTCCAGGACCCCGGCGAGGTCCCACGTACGCATGCTGAACTCGGGGCCGCCGGCGGCCTTGCCGTCCATGACGGAGTCGAGGTCGACCGAGCTGCCGTTCTTGACCGACTCCTGCCAGCCGGCCGAGACCACGCTCGCGGCGTCGCGGGCGGTGACGACCACGTGCACCTCGTCGTCGGGGAAGCTGGCGATCGCGCGGGAGGCCTGCTCGGCACTCGCACCGCAGAGGAACTCGTGGGTCAGCAGCACGTCACCGGCGTGGGCCGCGGCCTCCGCGACGAGCCGCTGCCAGGCACCCGGGGCGTCCCGGTGTCGACGCTCGAGGCGCGGCCGCTCCTGCAGGTCGAGGGCCGCCCAGAGGTGCTCGCGGTGACCGAAGCCCGGCACGAGCACGCCTGCGGTCCGCAGGCGGTCGCGGTTGGCCCACACGATCTGCTGGAGGTAGGTCGTACCGGTCTTGGGGAGCCCGATGTGGAGGAAGACGCGACGCGGGGCAGCGCTCAAGAGAAGTCCCCGCGGTACTTGCCCAGCAGCTCCTCCAGCTTCTGCTCGTCGCGGGCCGCGACCGGGAGGAGGAGCTCGGAGACCACGTCGGTGAGTTCGGCCAGTCGCACGTTGAGCGCACGGTTCTCCCGCACGGCCTCCTCCAGCGCAGCGACCCGCTGCTCGAGGTCGCCCCCTCCGACACCATGCCGGTTCTT
Organism: Nocardioides alpinus; assembly: GCF_900112035.1. Taxonomy (GTDB): domain Bacteria; phylum Actinomycetota; class Actinomycetes; order Propionibacteriales; family Nocardioidaceae; genus Nocardioides; species Nocardioides alpinus. Next base: position 6,336 of record NZ_FOKC01000019.1, read on the forward strand.
CACTCCGAACATGTCAGCTCCCTCACGCGTTCCAGTCGATGGTCATGCGGCACACCTGCGAGCTCCCGGGCTCCGCCGAGACGCGCTCGCGCACCTCGTGCAGGATCCGGCCGCCGGACTCTGCCACGTCGGCGGCGACCACGGCCGGGTCCAGGGGCTGGCGGGCGCCGGTGCGACGAGCGTAGCCGTCGCGCCCCTTCTCGCTGAGGAACTGCAGGTGCAGGGTGCCGTCGGTGCCGGCCAGCATCATCCGCGCCGACCGGAGCATGTTGAGCCGACCACGGCGCCCGAGGCGCTCGACGACGTGGACGCACCCGACGGCGCGCGGTCCGGGTGTGCGCGCGACCCAGGCCGACACGGCGAGCACGTGGCGCAGCTCGAGCAGGTTGAACAGCTGGAAGCTCACCCTGGGGTCGTCGGCACGGCGCTCGGCCTCGGCCTCGTAGGCGTAGGGCTGGAAGTCCAGCCCGATCGCGGACGTGCCGCGGTCGGCGAACCAGGCCACGTCGGCGCCGCGACCGCACCCGATGTCGACGTACGTCGCGAGGTCGGGGTGGCGCTCGGCGACCTCGTGGGCGACGGTCGAGACCGACTGCTTCTGGTGGATCGTGCGCTTGTGGTAGCCGTGCCAGCCGGCGCGGCCCGTACGCATCCCGCGGAACCAGCCGTTGAACAGCTCGATCGTGCTCGCCGGGGTGGTGAACTTGTACGCCGGGTCCGGCACCCGCCAGTGGGGGCCGTAGGTAGCGGTGAGGAACTTGTCGGCATTGGCCGGCACCGGGAACTCGCGGCCCTCGAGGGACGCCGTGCCGAGGGGGTAGATCCACTCGCGCCGGAAGGGGACGGCGATCTCGCCCATGAGGTAGAAGGTGCCCTCGCGCATGAAGCCGCCGAAGACGTCGAGGCCACGGTCGAGGCCGTCGCTCTCCTCGACGTGCACCTTGAGGGCGATGGCGGAGTAGCGGGTGACCCGGTAGCCCATGTCGGTGAGCGCGCGCTGGATCCGGAAGGACTCCCGGATGACGTCGACCGGGTGGTCGTAGGTGCTGACGTAGCCGAGGTCGGCGTCGCTGTCGTGGCCGATGAGGCCGCCGTCGCGGATCGCACCGAGTGCGGTGCCGTAGGCCAGGAACGCGTCGAGACCGACCTTCGTGAGCGCGCCGAGCACCTCCTCGATCGCGTCGAGGAGCGGCTCCACGTGGGCGGCGTCGCGGGTGTCGAAGGTCTCGACCAGCTTGAGCGACTTGTCGATGGCCAGCGGCCGACCGGCCGGGTTGACGACCTCGATCCGGTCGGTGCGAGCGCCGAACTGCACCGTCTCGGAGAAGAGGACCGCCTCGCTGCCGGGGTCGGTGATCGTCAGCTCGGCGACGCCGTCGAGGTAGGGGCGCAGGGGCTTGGGCCACACGAGGTGGATCCCGTCGTCGCGCTGCTCGCCGTCGCGCACGACCCAGAACGACCAGATGCGCCGACCGTCGAAGGCGACGTCGACGAGGCGCTCGCGGGAGCTGCCCAGCAGCAGTCCGTCGGCGTCGATGCGGTGCACGTCCAGTGCGCCGGAACGCCGCAGCTGGCCCAGTGACTTCACGCGGCGGAGTATATCGAGCGGTCGACCGCTCACTGGGCCTCGGTCAGCGTGGCCTGGGCCTGCACCATGGCGTGGTCGGAGGCCCGGCCCGTGTCGGTCACGGCGTATCCGTCGAACGCCACCCCGGTCGAGCCGAAGATCCAGTCGACCTGCATGCTCGGCGGCGGCGCGCAGGCGGCGCCCGTGCTGCCGCCCGCCGCGGCGCTGAAGACACCGCCGGCGGTGAAGCGGCAGAAGATCTCGCTGCGCTCGTTGAAGTCGCCGGTGACGATGACGGGGTAGCCGTCCTCGGCGTGCAGTGCTGTCAGGTGGGCGACCTCGAGCGCGGCTCCCTCGGCGCGCCACCGGCCGTTGTTGCCGAGGCTGGGCGTGTCGGCCGGGTTGTGGAAGTTGGCGAACCAGGCCCGGCGACCCGTGGCGGTCGACTCCAGCAGCACGACCGGCATCTCGATGCGGCTGCCGCCGGCGTAGGGGACGGAGAGGGTGTGCGCCTCGACGAGGCTGAACACGGCGGAGCGCCAGGCGATGTTGAAGCGCACCGACTTCGTGCCCAGTGAGAGCCCGGGATAGAGGGAGTACTCCCCCGCCCGCGAGGCGAACATGTTGTGCTGGGTCGACTCGAACTCCTGGAAGCCCACGACGTCGACGCCGTTGTTGCGCAGGGTGGCGATGGCCATGTCCATGCGCGGGCTCGCGTCGGGGTAGAAGGCGGGCTTGTTGCCGCCCGGGCCGGTGTGGGAGTCGCCGAGCACGTTGAAGGTCGCGACCCGGAAGGTCACCGGCTGGGTGCGCTCCTCGAGCTGCTGCGAGACCCGGGCGGCGAGCCGGCGTTGGGCGGCCCGGAAGCGCTTCAGCGACCTGTCGAGCGCCGTGGTCGCCTTGCGGCCGTCGGTCGAGCCCCCGGGCCCCTCGGGGGAGGCGCCATTGCCCTTGCCCGAGCCGTCGGGCTCCTCGGACGCACCGTCGTCGGCCTGCGCGTCGTCGGTCGCCGGGTCCTGAGCACGCTCCGAGCTCGACTGCTCCGCGGTCGAGGCGGAGTGCCGGGGCCCGGAGAAGAACGACGCCCAGACGATCGCGCCGACCAGGAGCAGCGCCACGGGCACGGCCCACAACGACACGCGCCGCCACTGCGGCCCGCGCGTGCTCGGTGAGGGGGTGCTGGGGTTCACGGCCACTTCCTGCCAGGCGGGAGCCGGCGTCACGGCGTACGTCGGCGCAGGGCGTGAACCGGCTCAGTGAGGCCAGCCTAACGGGCGCCCCGCGCCGGGCACCAACCTTCGCGGATCCGGTCCGGTCAGGACCCGGGGACCGCCAGCGGGTCGAAGGCCGAGAACTGCTGCGTCAGGTCCATCGTCGCCCCCGGGACCGGCGGCAGGCCGAGCGAGCGGGTGACCAGGTTGGCCAGGTCGCCCACGCGGATCGGCTGGGTGCCACCGTAGGCGGGCTGCGTCCGACCCGGCGAGGCGTACGCCGGGTTGAGGCCGTAGAGGTCGCTGGCCGGCAGGACGCCCGGGCCGGTGATCCACATCGGCACCTTGTAGCTCTGCGCCCAGGTCGCGGAGCCCTTCGCGCGCTGCGCGCCGCCCGTGCCGGTCACGACGAGGAGGGTGGTGCCGTTCATCTCCGGCTGGTTGCCGATCGCACGGCGGATGCTGGCGACGCGGCGGAAGGCGTGGCGTACGGCCTTCTGGTACTCGGGGCCGGTGTAGCCGTCGGCCAGCCCCGCCTTCATCACGCCCGAGAGCTCGATGACGCTCAGCTGGCTGGCCCTGCGGGCGATCTTGTCGCGCCACCAGCCGACGGCGGTCGCGTCGTCGCGAGCGACCTTGACCGCGTCGATCTTGGCGGTGCCGTCGTCCTTGCCGTAGGGGTCCTTGCCGCCCGACTTCTTGTTCCAGCTGCGGTGCACGATCCCGGCCTGCGGACGGGCCGCGGCGAAGGTGGTGTGGTGGGAGGTGTTGTGGGCCAGGTCGAAGATGCTGGAGATGTACTGGCCCGCCGAGCTGTGCACCGTGGAGGGCAGCGTCTTCTTCGCGCCGACGCCGTGCCCGCCCCGCTTGGGGAACACGCGGCGCCCGCTGAGCAGGGAGACCAGGTTGGCGTCCGGGCCGGTGTTCTCGGTGACGGTGCGCGCGTTGGTCGTCGAGGCGCCGTTGTCCGTCAGCCGACCGATCTCGGCGACGTCGGCGCCGAAGCCGCTCACGACCGTCGAGGTGAGACCCGGGACGGCGACCACGACGACGTGGTCGATCGCCGGCGGCGCGGAGGCCGGGACGACGACGTTGGCGTCGTAGAGCGGGTGGTCGCTGGTCTGGGACACGTAGTCGTTCCAGTAGCGGGTGTAGGTGTTGAAGAAGACGTTCTTGGAGCCCATGATCCAGTCGATCGCCCCGCCCTTGGGGGCCGAGCAGGTCGAGGCGTCGGCGTAGCCGCCGCTCGCCGACCACAGGTCACCCGCGGCAGCCACCGAGCAGTAGTAGCGCTCGCGGTCGTTCTTGTCGCCCAGCGAGATGAAGGGGGCGTCCGGGTGGGTGACGCGCAGCTCGTTGGCCAGCGCCACCTCCATGGCGAAGCCGGCGTCGCGCCACTGCTGGGCGGGGCCGCGGACGTCCGCGGGGTTGTGCGTGTTGAAGAACCAGACCCGACGGCCGGTGTCCTGGTTCTGGAGCAGGACGGCCGGCATCCGGCTGGGAGCGCCGGAGAAGTAGGGGATCGGCAGGGTGCGCGCCTCGAGGAGGGTCCACACGCCGGTGTTCCAGCCGATCGAGTTCACCGACGGCCCGGCCGTGGTGTCGAGGCCGGGGTAGGTCTGCCACGAGGTGCCCATCAGCTCCTGGAAGCGGGCCGCCTGCGGCGGCTGGAACTCCTGGAACCCCACCACGTCGAGATCCCGCTCGCCCAGGATGTTGACGACACGGTCCATCCGGACCACGCCGGAGTCCCAGCCCTTCCGGTTGCCGCCGGGTGCGGTGTGGTCGGCGCCGAGGACGTTGAAGGTGCCGACCCGGAACGAGGTGGCCGGGGTCGTCTGCACCGCCTCGGTGGCGCGTACGGCGGCGGCCGGCGTCGAGGGGGCGAGGACGAGGGCCGAACCCAGCGTCAGCGCCAGCACCCACAGTCGTCGTACGGGGCGCGTGGAAGCGGTCGTGCGGAGCATGCGGTGGGCCTCACGTTCGGGGAAGTGGCCTTGCCACACCGACGACCGGCCTACCCACGAGATGCGTCAGACCGGGCCCGATCGATGTGACAGAAGTGACAGTTGTGCCTGAAGACTAACACCAGCCGCCCGGTGGGCCGCGCTCCCGCGAGTCGCGCGCACGCTAGCCTTGCCGCCGTGAGCACCACCCCGAACCGCGTCTTCGTGGCCCGGCTCGTCGGGCTGCCGATCTTCGACCCCCAAGGTGACCAGGTCGCGAAGGTGCGCGACCTCGTCGTCGCGCTCCGCACCGAGACGAGCCAGCCGCGCGTCCTCGGCATGGTCGCCGAGATCTTCGGGCGGCGGCGGATCTTCGTGCCGATGACCCGGATCACCAACATCGACAGCGGCCAGGTGCACACCACAGGACTGCTCAACATGCGCCGGTTCGAGCAGCGCTCGACCGAGACGCTGGTCATGGGCCAGATGCTCGACCGCACCGTGACCATCAAGGACTCGGCCAAGGAGGGCGGCGTCACCGGCGTCGTCTACGACGTCGCGATGGAGCAGGCCCGCAACCGGGACTGGGTGCTGTCGCGCGTGGCCATCCAGGAGGCGAGCAAGGGCTTCCGGCGCAAGGGGCAGACCCACGTCGTCGAGTGGCGCGACGTCACCGGGCTGACCAAGCAGGAGCCGTCCCAGGGGGCGACCCACCTCATCGCCGCGCTCAACGACATGCGTCCTGCGGATGCGGCCAACATGATCCACTCCCTGTCGCCGGAGCGGCGGACCGCAGTCGTGGCCGCGCTCGACGACGAGCGCCTCGCCGACGTGCTGGAGGAGCTGCCCGAGGAGGACCAGGTCGAGATCCTGGAGCACCTCGACTCCGAGCGCGCCGCCGACGTCCTCGAGGAGATGTCGGCCGACGACGCCGCCGACCTGATCGCCGACCTCGACCCCGAGACGGCCGCGACGCTGCTCGGGCTGATGGAGCCCGACGAGGCCGAGGACGTACGCCGGCTGCTGTCCTACGACGACAACACGGCCGGCGCGATGATGACGCCCGAGCCGGTGATCCTCTCCCCCGACGCGACCGTCGCCGACGCGCTCGCCCACGTCCGCAACCCCGAGCTCACCCCCGCGCTGGCCGCCCTGGTCTACGTCTGCCGCCAGCCGCTCGAGACGCCGACCGGCCGGCTCCTCGGCGCCGCCCACATCCAGCGCCTCCTGCGTGAGCCGCCCTCGACGCTGGTCGCCGCCGCCCTGGACGACTCGATGGACCCGCTGCGCCCCGATGCCTCCATGGACGAGGTGGCCGCGCACCTCGCGACCTACAACCTGGTCGCCGCCCCGGTCGTCGACGACGAGGGCAGGCTCCTCGGTGCCGTCACGGTCGACGACCTGCTCGACCACATGCTGCCCGAGGGCTGGCGTGACCGGTCGCCGCGCCCGGGCAACATCAGCAGCACGTCGGGCGCCGGGAGCACGCGATGAGCGACAGCCGCCGCGTACGCCTCGACACCCCCCGCGACACCCGGCGCTCGATCGTGCGGCGCCCGGCCTACGACGCCGACGCATTCGGGTCGTTCGCCGAGCAGTTCGCCCGGTTCATGGGCACCGCCAGCTTCTTGATGTACATGACGCTCTTCGTCATCGTCTGGATGCTCTGGAACACCCTGGCGCCGCGCGACCTGCGCTTCGACGAGTTCCCCTTCATCTTCCTGACCCTCATGCTCAGCCTGCAGGCGTCGTACGCCGCCCCGCTGATCCTGCTCGCGCAGAACCGCCAGGAGCAGCGCGACAAGGTGATCGCCGAGCAGGACCGCCAGGCCAACGCCCGCGCGCACGCTGACATGGAGTTCCTCGCCCGCGAGGTCGCGTCCCTGCGGATGTCGGTCGGCGAGGTCGCCACCCGCGACTTCCTGCGCTCGGAGCTGCGCGGACTGCTCCAGGACATCGAGGAGCTCTCGCAGCCCGACGTCGCCGACCAGCAGGCGCCACCGGACCAGGTTTCCCGACCGCACCAGTGACGTCGCGGGGTGGCTCGTAGACTTCCCCATCATGAGCACCCCCACGCAGCAGCAGGTGATGGACGCCCTGGCGACCGTCAACGACCCGGAGATCAAGCGACCGATCACGGACCTGGGGATGGTGGACTCGGTCGAGGTGGCCGAGGACGGCTCGGTCGCGGTCCACGTGCTGCTCACCGTGGCGGGCTGCCCGCTCAAGGACACCATCAACCGCGACGTCACCGCGGCCGTCTCCGCGGTGCCGGGCGTCATGTCCGTCGACCTCAGCCTCGGCGTGATGACCGCCGAGCAGCGCGCCGGCCTCAAGGAGATCCTCAGCGACGGGCGCGCCCAGCGCGAGATCCCCTTCGCCCAGCCGGGATCGCTGACCAAGGTGTACGCCGTCGCCAGCGGCAAGGGCGGTGTCGGCAAGTCGTCGGTCACCGTCAACCTCGCGCTCGCCCTCGCCAAGGAGGGCCTGAAGGTCGGCATCGTCGACGCCGACATCTACGGCCACTCGGTCCCCGCGATGCTCGGCATCGCCGACGCCCGCCCCACGCAGGTCGACGACCTGATCATGCCGGTGCCCACCGCCAGCGGCGTCTCGGTGATCTCGATCGGCATGCTCAAGCCGCGCCGCGACCAGGTCGTCGCATGGCGCGGTCCGATGCTCGACCGGGCGCTCGTGCAGATGCTCGCCGACGTCTACTGGGGCGACCTCGACGCGCTCCTGCTCGACCTGCCGCCCGGCACCGGTGACGTGGCCATCTCGCTCGGCCAGCACCTGCCCAGCGCCGAGGTCATCGTCGTCACCACCCCGCAGGAGGCGGCCGCCGAGGTCGCCGAGCGGGCCGGCACGATGGCCTCGATGATGCACCAGCGCGTGATCGGCGTCGTCGAGAACATGAGCTACCTCCCCTGTCCCCACTGCCCGGCGGAGGACGACCACCGCCTCGAGGTGTTCGGCAGCGGCGGCGGCGCCCGCGTCGCGAAGACCCTGTCGGACCGCTTCGGCTACGACGTGCCGGTGCTGGCGAGCATCCCGCTCGACATCTCGCTGCGCGAGGGCGGCGACGTCGGCAAGCCCATTGTCGAGGCCGACCCGGCGGCCCCAGCGGCCCGCGAGCTCACCCGCGTGGCCCAGACGCTGTCCGGCCGCGGCCGGGGACTCGCCGGCATGCAGCTCGGCCTGACCCCCTCCAGCAAGTTCTGACGCAGTAGGTTCTGACCCATGTTCGATGTCGGGCTCCTGGAGCTGGCCGTGATCGCCCTCGTGGCGATCATCGTGCTCGGCCCCGACAAGCTGCCCGAGCTCGCGCGCCAGGCAGCCCAGCTGCTGCACAAGGCCCGCGGGATGGCGCACAACGCGCGCGACGAGCTCCGCAACGAGCTCGGCCCGGACTACTCCGACCTCCAGCTGCGCGACCTCGATCCCCGGACGATCGTGCGCAAGCACATCTCCGAGGCGATGCTCGAGGTCGACCGCGAGCAGAACCAGAAGCCGACGCTCCCCCAGGGTCAGGTCCCGCCCTACGACGTCGAGGCCACCTGAGCCCCACCCCGGCGCCCTAGTCGTCCCGGCGCTGCACGGCCACAACTGCGTCGTACGGCACCAGGAGCTGGCCGCCCGACGCGTCGCGTGCCTCGAGGAAGTCGGCACCGACGCGCTCGACGTGGGCCTCGTGGCGGGTGCCGTCGACCAGGTGCACCAGGCAGCGCGCCTCGGCATCGGCCAGGCGGCGCAGCGCGGCGCGGAGGCCCAGCCGGTCGACGGGTGACCAGGCGACCTCGGGCACCGAGCGAGCACTGGCCCCCCTGACGCCGGAGACCCACCGCAGCGGCACGATCCAGTCCTGCCCCTGCCCGCTGAGCAGGAACCACGCCTCCCCGACCCGGTCCAGCCGTCCCTCGACCCGGCCGACGTGCGGGAGGTCGATCGCGACGTCCTCACCCCGGGACGCCATCAGCCTGCTCGCCAGCGTCACCGAGCCGTACTCCGTGCGCGCCCGGTCGGCGAGCTCGGCCTCGCGGTCGGCCTCGTAGGCGGCCGCGGCCTGGCCCTCGAGGTCGTCGAACAACGCGAACAGGTCGTGCTCCCAGGACATGGCGTGAGCCTAGGCGGCGCGTGCGCGGCGTGGCACCCCGTTGTCCACAGCCTTCGCGAACCCTTGACGACCCTGATCAAAATGGCGTTGCATGAAGCAAACGCACGCAAACGAAAGGTTCGACGTGTCTCGGGGGAACAGCATCAGGGCCTGGCGACCGGTGGTCGTGTGGTGCAGCGTGACCGCCGCTGCCAGCGCCACCGCCGTCGCGGTGCCCGACGCCTGGGCCGGCGCCCGCAGGGCGCAGGGACCCGACGGCGTCGCGGACCTCCTCGTCGCGGTGTGCGGGACCGGGCTGGCCCTGGCGCTGGCCTGGCTGTGGGTCATCACGACGCTCACCGTGGCCGGACTCCTCGCCGGCACCGCTCGGACCGCCGAGAACCACACCGGAGGAGCGACCCACCGCCTCGTGCTGCTGGCCTGCGGGGTCGCTGTCGTCGCCGGCACCGGTGTCCCCGCCATGGCGACCGGCGGCGACGGGCGCGACCTCCTCGTCGGGCTCACCCTCCCCGAGCGCGCCGTCGCTCCCCCGCAGCAGCACCGCCCAGCGGCGAGCGCCGACCACGTGGAGCCCGCAGCGCGGACGGCACCGACAGCGCCGGACACCTACGTCGTACGCCCCGGCGACTCGCTGTGGTCGATCGCAGCGGCACACCCCGGCCAGGGCGACCTCGACAGCCGCTGGCGGGCGATCTGGCAGACCAACCACGGCGTCGTCGGCGACGACCCCGACCTGATCATCCCGGGACAGGCACTGCGCCTGCCCCCGACCCACGACCCGAGCTCGGACGGAGACCGATGATGAGCACGCCCCACCCACTGCACGCCGACGTCATCCGGCTGAGGTCACCACGGCCCCGCCACGACACGATGACCAGCGTCCAGGGAGCCCTGGCGCTGGACCTCACGCCGCGTACGGCTCCCCCACGACCGCGGCTGCGCAGCACCCGCAGCGTCGACCTCGTGGCGGTGGAACAGGCCGCGCGGGGGCAGGTCGACGCCTTCATCGGTCGTTACCTGCAGGCGGCGGTCGAGATCGGCGCCGGCGACCGCCCGGTCGCCCAGGTGCTGCGCCACACCGTGCCGGAGGTGTACGACGACCTTGGCGCACGCGCCCGCACGGTCAGTGCGGTCGCCGGGCCGGCTGCCGGCCCGGGCCGCGGACCCAACCCCGCGCGCCCGGTCGTGGTCGGCGTACGGACCGCGCTGATCCGCAGCGACGCCGTCGAGGCGAGCGCGCACGTGCGCTACGGCCGCCGCTCCCGAGCGGTCGCCGCACGGTTCGAGATCGTGCGGGACCGCTGGCAGTGCGTGGCGCTGACGTTCGGCTGATCAGCCGCCCGCGCGCGTGGTGTGGCCCGACGCTCCGCCCGGGGCGCCGTGGCAACGCTTGAACTTCTGGCCGGAGCCGCAGGGGCACAGCGAGTTGCGGCCGACACCGTCGAACGGGTCGTCCGAGGCCGCAGCCTCGGCGCGGACCTCGGCCTCGCCGTCCTCCGACGGGGCGCTGTAGGACAGGTTGGCCGGACGCGCCGGCTTGTCGAGGCCCTTGGCCCGGATCGTCGGCGCGTGGGACTGGGCCTGCGCGAAGTCGATCTGCGGCGTGGCTGCGGAGATCTGCGGTGCGGCGACCGGAGCCTGCTGGGCCTCGGCCGCGCCCTCGGCGTCGTCCTCCTCGACCTCGACCTGGAGGTTGAAGAGGTAGCCGACGGACTCCTCCTTGATGCCGTCCATCATGGCGGCGAACATGTCGAAGCCCTCGCGCTGGTACTCGACGAGCGGGTCGCGCTGGGAGTAGGCGCGGAGGTAGATGCCCTCGCGGAGGTAGTCCATCTCGTAGAGGTGCTCGCGCCACTTGCGGTCGAGGACCGAGAGGATCACGCGCCGCTCGAGCTCGCGCTGGACCTCCTCGCCCATCTCGTCCTCGCGACGGTCGTAGGCGTCCTGCACGTCCTTCTGCAGGTCCTCGATGAGCTTCTCGCGGCTGAGGCCCTCGAGGCCGCCGGCCTCCTTGATGACGCCGTCCTTGGTGAGGCCCACCGGGTAGAGCTGGCCGAGCGCGGTGAACAGGGCGTCGAGGTCCCAGTCCTCGGCGTAGCCCTCGGTCGCGCCGCGGACGTAGCCGGCGATGACGTCGTCGATGAAGCCGCGGATCTGCTCGCCGAGGTCGGCGCCCTCGAGGACGCGACGGCGCTCGGCGTAGATGACCTCACGCTGGCGGCTCATCACGTCGTCGTACTTGAGGACGTTCTTGCGCGACTCGAAGTTCTGCGACTCGATGTTGGCCTGGGCGCCCGCGATCGCGTTGCTCACGCGCTTGGCGTCGATCGGCACGTCGTCGGGGACCTTGAGGACGGTGAGGATGCGGTCGACCCACTCCGACTTGAACAGGCGCATCATCTCGTCCTGCAGCGACAGGTAGAACCGGGACTCGCCCGGGTCCCCCTGACGGCCCGAACGACCGCGGAGCTGGTTGTCGATGCGGCGCGACTCGTGCCGCTCGGTGCCGACGACGTAGAGGCCGCCGAGCTCGCGGACCTCGTCGTGCTCGGCCGCGACCTGCGCCTTGATGCGCTCGACCATCTGCGGCCAGGCGTCGTCGTACTCCTCCGGGGACTCCACCGGGTCCAGGCCCTGCTTGCGCAGCTCCTGGTCGGCGAGGAAGTCGACCGATCCACCGAGCATGATGTCGGTGCCTCGACCGGCCATGTTGGTGGCGACGGTGACCGAGCCGCGGTGGCCGGCGAGGGCGACGACCTTGGCCTCGTCGGCGTGCTGCTTGGCGTTGAGGACGGTGTGCGGGATGCCGCGCTTCTTGAGCAGGTTGGCGAGGTACTCGGACTTCTCGACCGAGACCGTGCCGATCAGGATCGGCTGGCCCTTCTCGTGGCGCTCGGCGATGTCGTCGGCCACGGCCTCGTACTTCGCCTCCTCGGTCCGGTAGACCAGGTCGACGTTGTCGACGCGCTGCATCGGCCGGTTGGTGGGGATCGGCACCACGCCGAGGGTGTAGATCTTGTCGAACTCGGAGGCCTCGGTCATGGCCGTACCGGTCATGCCCGAGAGCTTGTCGTAGAGGCGGAAGTAGTTCTGGAGGGTGATCGTGGCGAGGGTCTGGTACTCCTCGCGGACGGTCACGCCCTCCTTGGCCTCGATCGCCTGGTGCAGGCCGTCGTTGTAGCGACGCCCGGCCAGGATGCGGCCGGTGTGCTCGTCGACGATGAGCACGTCGCCGTCCATGACGACGTACTCCTTGTCCTTGCGGAACAGCTCCTTGGCCTTGATGGAGTTGTTGAGGAAGGAGATGAGCGGTGTGTTGACCGAGTCGTAGAGGTTGTCGATGCCGAGGTGGTCCTCGACCCGCGTGATGCCGGGCTCCAGGACGGAGATGGTGCGCTTCTTCTCGTCGACCTCGTAGTCGGTGTCCTTGACCAGCGTCTTGGTGATCTTGGAGAACTCCGCGTACCACTTGACCTCGTCCTGGGTCGGGCCGCTGATGATGAGCGGGGTGCGCGCCTCGTCGATGAGGATCGAGTCGACCTCGTCGACGATCGCGAAGTTGTGGCCGCGCTGGACGCACTCCTCGACCGAGTCGGCCATGTTGTCGCGCAGGTAGTCGAAGCCGAGCTCGTTGTTGGTGCCGTAGGTGATGTCGCAGTTGTAGGCCTCGCGACGCTCGGCCGGGCGCATCGCGGGCAGGATCACGCCGACGGTGAGGCCGAGGAAGTGGTGCACGCGACCCATCTGCTCGGACTGGAACTTGGCGAGGTAGTCGTTGACCGTCACCACGTGCACGCCCTTGCCGGCGAGCGCGTTGAGGTAGGACGGCAGCACGGCGACGAGGGTCTTGCCCTCACCGGTCTTCATCTCGGCGATGTTGCCGAGGTGGAGCGCGGCGGCCCCCATGACCTGGACGTCGAAGGGACGCATGCCGAGGACGCGCTTGCTGGCCTCGCGGACCGTCGCGAACGCCTCCGGCATGAGGTCGTCGAGGGACTCTCCGGCGCTGAGACGGTCGCGGAACTCCGCGGTCATCCCGCGGAGCTCGTCGTCGCTCATCTTGACGAAGTCGTCCTCGATGGCGTTGACCGCCTTGACGATGGCTTCGAGCTCTCGCAGGATCTTGCCCTCGCCGATGCGGAGCAGCTTGTCGATGATGGCAGGCACGTCTGCTAACTCTACCTACCGCGCCAACGCGACTCGAACCGCATCGGACAGGTCGCCGTGGCGGCCCACCACCACGTCGTCCAGGCCGAGCCAGCCTGCGAGCCGCCGCAGCTCGACGGCCAGCTCCTCGGCGGTCCCGTCCGGGGCGTGCTCCTCCGCGAAAGCGCCGGGGACCAGGAGGGTCCGGGAGGCGCGGTCGGCCTTGAGGTCCACCCTCGCCACGAGACGGTCGCCGAGCAGGAACGGAAGCACGTAGTAGCCGTGCAGCCGCTTCTCCTTCGGGACGTAGATCTCGATCCGGTAGAAGAACTCGAACAGCGCCTCGGCACGGGCGCGCTCCCACACCACCGGGTCGAAGGGGCTGAGGAGGGTGCGGGCACCGACCCGACGCGGCACCCGGGCGTCGCGGTGGAGGTAGGCCTGGCGCTTCCAGCCCTGCACGGCGACCGGGGTCAGCTCGCCCGACTCGACCAGCTCCTCGACCGCGGTCTTTACGCTCGGTCGGCCCGGTGCGGACTGGAGGCGCAGGCGGTAGTAGTCGGCGAGGCAGGTCGCGCTGGCGACCCCGTGGGAGCGGGCGGCCCGGCGTACGAGCTCGGTGACCGCCTCCTGCGGCGTGGGGGTGGGGGCGTCGAGCACCGCCGCGGGCAGCACCCGCTCGGGGACGTCGTAGACCACCTCGAACTGGCTGGTGCGTCCCGCGATCGCGACGTCACCGACGAGGTAGAGGTAGTCGAGCACCTTGCGCGACTCCGACCAGTTCCATCCCCAGTGCTCCTTGGTGCGCGGCCCGGTGCTGAACTCCTCCTCGAGGTCACGCGCCGTCACCGGCCCCCGGTCGCGGACCGCGGCGAGGACCCGCGGCTCGAGCTCGGCGTCGGCGGTGAAGCCCCACTTGCCGCGCTCGGAGCGGTAGGTGTCCATCCGGTGCCGCATGAGCGGCCACAGGTCGACCGGCATCAGCGCCTGGACGTGCGCCCAGTACTCGACCACGCGCCGCGGCCGCCGCTCGGCGGCCCGGCGCAGCAGGTCGACGTCGTAGGGGCCCATGCGCGAGTAGAGCGGCATGTAGTGCGCGCGCTGGAGCACGTTGACCGAGTCCACCTGGAGGACGCCGGTGCGTTCGAGGGTGCGGTCGAACGTCCGCATCGACGGTGTGGCGTGGGGGCGGTCGGTGAATCCCTGGGCCGCCAGCGCGACACGGCGGGCCTGGAGCCGGGTCAGCGACTCCACAGCGTCAGGGGAGGTCCAACAACTTCTCGCGCATGGCGTACATGACGGCCTCCATGCGGGAGTGGAGCTGCAGCTTCTCCAGGATGTTGCGGACGTGGTTCTTCACCGTGTTCTCGGAGATGAAGAGCTCCTTGGCGACCTCACGGTTGTTAAGGCCCTTGGCCACGAGCCGCAGCACCTCGAGCTCGCGCTCGGTGAGCCGCAGCGCCGGCCCGGTCTCGCGCTCGGGCTTGGACATCTGCTTGAACTCGTCGATCAGCTTGACCGCCATCGACGGGCTGATCAGCGACTGGCCCTCGTTGACGACGCGGATCGCCTGGGCGACCTCCTCGATCGAGGAGTCCTTGAGCAGGTAGCCCGCAGCGCCGTTCTTGACCGACTCGTAGAGGTCGGCCTCCTCGTCGGAGACGGTCAGCATGATGATCTTGGCCGACGGGACGGCCTCCTTGATGGCCCGGCAGGCCTCGACGCCGGTGCGACGCGGCATGCGCACGTCGAGCAGGATCACGTCGGGCGCGGTCTTGACCGCGAGATCGGTGGCGGTGATGCCGTCGGCGGCCTCGCCGACCACCTCGATGTCGGTGTCGCCACTGAGCAGCATGATGAGGCCACGACGGAAGAGCTCCTGGTCGTCGACGACCAGCACACGGACGGGTTCTGAGCCTGTTGCCTCGGTCACGCGCGCATCATGTCATGCGCGCGTGACCGCGGCGTGCCGGCAGCGCGGGGTCAGTCCCGCGTCGCGCCGTCGACCTCCAGCGAGATGACGCCGTAGTCGTAGCCCCGGCGGCGGTAGACCACCGACGGGCGCTCGCTCTCCTTGTCGACGAAGAGGTAGAAGTCGTGCCCGACCAGCTCCATCTCGTAGAGGGCCTGGTCGAGGGTCATGGCGGTGGCGTGGTGGGACTTCTCCCGTACCACCAGAGGGCCGTCGCCGGTCACCGTGATCGGACCGACCTTGCGTTCGATCACGCCGTCCTCGTCCTCATCCACCGGACTCGGTGCCTCGGCGAGCTCCGCCAGCGCCTCGCCCACGGAGAGGTGGTCGTTGCGCCCCTTGTGCACGCGGCGGCGGTCGGCTGCGCGGCGCATCTGCGCCTGCATCTTGTCGAGTGCCAGGTCGAGGGCGCCCATCTTGTCCTCGGCCGCAGCCTCGGCGCGGATGACCGGCCCCTTGGAGAACGCCGTGAGCTCGACCTTGGTCGCGCGGTCGTGCTGGCGAGGGTTCTTCTCGAGCTCCACCTCCACCTGGACCCGCATGATGCGGTGGTCGTGCTTCTCCAGACGCGTGAGCTTCTCCGAGACATGTTCGCGGAACCGATCGGACACCTCGCAGTGCCGTCCCGTGACCACAACCTCCATGTGAACCTCCTCAACTAGCAAGCAGTCCGCACCCTTCCATGGTCCCGGGCGGTGTCCGCCGGGGCAGGGTGGGATGGAGTCCGCCCGGCCGACCTGGTCTTCGACCCCACAATCGCCTGCTGAGACGTTCGCAGCTTCTCCGCCACTACTGGCCTTCTCCCGGCAGCCGACACATCTGGTGTCGACGACGAGGCAGGACTTACTTCTAAGCCGCACCGTGATCGTCCCGTGAGGGACTTACGTGGACCGTTTCGCCTGCGACTGGCATCGGCTTGCCACACAGAAGTCCTCTGCGTGACGCAACCACGGACCCGGACGGACTCCATGACAAGACGCTAGCCCTTCCGGGGTCCGAGGCCAACCGTCCGGGTCACCTGTCGGGAAGTCCTTCGCGTGGCGGCGACCGCGGCGATGGCCACCGGGGCGAGCCCGACCGACTCGAGGGCGCGCTGGGCCTCCCGCGCGGTCGCCCCGGTCGTCAGCACGTCGTCGCACACCACGACGTACGCCGTGGGCCAGCGGCGCGCGACCCGGGCGAGCGTGGCGGAGGGGCAGTGCATCGAGTGGCGCACGTTGGCCGCCCGGCCGGCCGCGTCGAGGCCCGCCTGGTCGGCGGCTCCGCGTGAGACGACCAGAGGGGCGACGACGACCGGGCGCTCTCGCTGCAGCCGGCCCGCGGCGCTCCGCACGAGTGCCGCAGTCGCCTCGTAGCCGCGCTGGCGGCCGGCGCCGGGGCGCGACGGCACCGGCACGAGCAGGAGGGGCACCGTCGGCTCGAGGTCGGCGCTCGCACCCCGTACGGCCTCGGCGAGCAGCTCGCCCAGGACCCGCCGGTGGCCCCACTGGCCGCGGTCCTTGTGCCCGACGACCAGCGCGCGGACGGCGCCGTCGTAGGCCTCGCTCGCCCACGGCGACACGAGGCCGGTCGGCACGGGCGTGGGCCAGGCCGGCCGGGCCCGGACCGACAGCGCGCCGCGGCACTCGACGCACAGCATCCGGCCCGGGCGGTCGCACCCCACGCACCGGCTGCCGAGGAACAGGTCGAGCGCCTCGTCGAGCACCCGCCCATGCCAGCAGCCCTCGTCGTACGGCCGCAAGCGAGCGGCGCGCAGCCTGTGGACAGCCCGTCAGCCGACGTAGGTGACGGACGTGAGGCCCGGAGGCAGGTCGGGCACCGTCCGCTCGGGTCGGGTGAGGCTGCGGACCGTGCGCCCGGCGAGGGCGAACACCTCGCTGAGGTCCACGGGCGTCGAGAGGAGCGTCCGGAAGCGTCCGCGCAGCCGGGCGTTGCCACCCGTGGCGATCTCGCCGGGCGAGCCGTCGACCGACAGCGTGCGCACCTGGGAGAAGTCGGCGGACGCCCTCAGCACCGACACCGAGGTCGGCGAGCGCCATCCGATGTCGCGGATCCGGAGGTTCCCGTCGTCCGGCAGCGGGAGGGTCTGGAGCGGGGTGAAGCCGGTCGTGGCGCCGTCGGTGTCGTGCCGGACGCGGGTGGAGACCACCCGGTCGGCCTGCGGGCCGCGGACGACCGCGACCAGCCGGGTGCCGTCACGCGAGACCAGGAGCTTGGTCACCGTCCTGCCGCTGAGTCCCGGCACGGACTCGACCGCGGCGGCGCCGTCCACGGCGAGGATGGTGCGAGCCCGGCCGCCGTTGCGGTCGAGGGTCCAGACCCGCCCGCGGTAGTCCCAGGCGGGCGCGGCGAGGTCGACAGCCTCCGAGATCACGGTGGAGACCTCCCCGTCGGGTGCTTCCGTCGGTGCCACCACCAGGCGGCTGCCGTCGTCGGAGATGCCGGCGACGCGGGCCCCTCCGAGGTCGACGCCGATCGACCGGAGGCCGTAGTCGGCCTCGCCCAGGGGGCCGAGGGTGGGGTCGAACTCCCCCAGCAGGCCGCGGACCACGACCCCGTCCGCGAGGGCGAACAGGTCGTTGCTGGCGAGGTCGTCGGGGTCGTAGCCGGCACCGACGTCGAAGCCCACCGGCGTCGAACCGCCCGTGAGGCTGAACGGCCGGCCGCCGACGCTGAGCTGGAAGGCGTTGATCCGTGGCTCCTGGCGCAGCGTCCAGGCGAGCTGGGCCAGCATCCGCTCCGCGGTCTCCTCGTCGATCGCGTCGGGGTCGCCGGAGAGGGCGACCTCGGCGATGCCGCTGTTGATCGGCACCGACAGCTCCAGGGTGGTGCCCACGGGGAAGTAGGTCCGGGACACGTCAGCGGGCACGTCGGAGGGCGGCAGCAGCCCACGCACCAGAGACGAGGCGAGCTGGTCGCCGCGCGGCGCGAAGGCCGGCTCGGGGACCAGGACCTCGGACGTGGGGTCGAAGAAGTAGAGCGAGACCCGCTGGTACTGGTCGTCGAACCACGAGTCGGGCACGATCAGCGCGTCGGGGACCTCGTCGATGCGCCACTCGCCGTCCTCCTCGACGAGCCCCAGCGGCAGGCCCCGCGTGGCCACGGTGCGTTGCCACGCGCCTCGCGCGTCGTAGAGGTTGACGTCCGTCATCGGGATCCGGACCGACGTCTCACCCTCCGGGTCGCCGAGCTCGCTGTAGGTGATGATCTGCTGCTCGGGCTTCCAGCCGTCCGCAGCCTCGCTCGACAGGAACTGGCGCGCCACGGTCTGACGGATGGGCGTCGCCTTCATCGCCTCGAGGAAGCCCGCGACGATGTCGGCCGGCGGGTCACCGGCCCGCGGGGGCCGCGGGTCGAAGGAGATGCCGGGGACGTCGTCGGGCTCGGCGGTCACCTGTGGCACCTCGACCGGACCCTCGGTCGGCATCTGGACACAGCCGGCGAGCAGGGTGCAGGCAAGGGCGGCGAAGGCCGCCCGGACGGCTCGGGCTCGGGTGCTCATACGGTCTCCCGGGCGTCGTCGGGGACGAGGGGCAGGGGTGAGTGGCGCAGCTGGGTGCCGAGGTGGCGCGGCAGGGTGAGTCGGAACTGGGCGCCCTCACCGGGCCTGCCCCAGGCCTGGAGCCAGCCGCCGTGCAGGTGGGTGTCCTCGAGCGCGATCGACAGGCCGAGGCCGGTGCCGCCGCTGGTGCGCGCACGCGCGGGGTCGGCGCGCCAGAAGCGGTTGAAGACCATCGCGGACTCCCCCGGCCCGAGCCCGATCCCGTGGTCGCGGACCGCGACGGCAGCCGACTGCCGATCACCGCCGATGAAGATCTCGACGTCGCGCGACTCCGCGTGGTCGATCGCGTTGGTGACCAGGTTGCGCACGATCCGCTCCACCCGGCGTACGTCCGCCTCGGCGACGCACGGTGCGGTCGGCACGTGGACGACGACGCGGGTGTCGCGCTGGGCGGCGAGGGCCGAGGTCATGTCGACGACCCGGCGTACGACGTCGACGAGGTCCACGTCCTCGGCCTCGAGGACCGCGGCCCCGGCGTCGAAACGGCTGATCTCCAGCAGGTCGGCGAGGAGGGTCTCGAAGCGGTCGAGCTCCTTCTGCAGCAGCTCGGCGGCGCGACCGGTGACCGGGTCGAGGAAGGGCCTCGCGTCGTGGATGACGTCGCTGGCCATCCGCACGGTCGTGATCGGTGTGCGCAGCTCGTGGGAGACGTCGGAGACGAACCGCCGCTGCAGCCGGCTGAGCTCCTCGAGCTGGCGGATCTGCTTCTGCAGGTTGGAGGCCATCTGGTTGAACGACGTGGCGAGGCGGGCCAGGTCGTCCTCGCCGCGCACGCGCAGGCGCTCCTGGAGGTGACCGGCGGCGAGCCGCTCGGCGACCCGGCGCGCCATCCGGATCGGCGTCACGACCTGGCGGGTGACGAGCCAGGTCAGCAGGGCGACGAGGAGCAGCAGCGGCACGCCGGCCACGAGCATCGCGCGGGACACCAGCGCGAGCGTCTGCTGCTGCTCGTTGAGGGGGTAGAGGTAGTAGAGCGTGTAGGTGTTGTCGTCGGCCGGCAGCCGCACCTGGCTGCCGACGACGACACCGGGCCCCTCGGGCAGGCCCGGGATGTCCTGGGTGGTCCTGATGTCGGTGTAGGTCCAGGCGGTCGGCGACACGGATTCGAAGCGCGCCTCCAGGACCTCCGGCACGCTCGAGAGGTCGAGGCCCTCGGTGAACTTGGCGCCGCCGTCGGCCAGCCGGCTGCCCTCGCGGATCGGCGGCGACAGGACCACCGCGAAGCCGCGCGTCGCGCCACGCGCCTGGATCGGCTCGACGAGCGCCTGCTGCTGGGCCGACTCGTCGACCTCGAGGCCGGATGCCGCAGCCAGCGCCGTACGCGCCGCCTCGGTCTCGCCCTCGGCCTCCTGCACCACCGCGTCGACCCGGTTCTCGAGGAGGCCTTCGCGGGTCTGCTGGATGAGGAAGGCGCCGACGATCCCGACGACGGCCGCCGACAGCACCAGGGTGCTGATCACGACGCGTGCCTGCACGGAGCGACGCCAGAAGGCCGGCCCGTGGCGCAGGATCGGGGGCAGGCGGTCGAACAGGCTCACCTAGGTCGTGCCCGGGGACTTGCCGGCCTTGTAGCCCACCCCGCGCACGGTCACCACGACCTCCGGGTTCTCGGGGTCGTGCTCCACCTTGGACCGCAGGCGCTGGACGTGCACGTTGACCAGCCGGGTGTCGGCACTGTGGCGATAGCCCCAGACCTGCTCGAGCAGCACCTCGCGGGTGAACACCTGCCACGGCTTGCGGGCCAGGCAGACGAGCAGGTCGAACTCGAGCGGCGTGAGGTTGATCGGCTCGCTGCCGCGCGTCACCGAGTGGCCCGCCACGTCGATCGACACGTCGGCGATGGTGAGGCCCTCGTCGTTGGAGACGTCGTTGCGGCGGACGCGGGCGCGGATGCGCGCGACGAGCTCCTTGGGCTTGAAGGGCTTGACGATGTAGTCGTCGGCCCCGGACTCGAGGCCGACGACGACGTCGATCGTGTCGCCCTTCGCGGTGAGCATGACGATCGGTACGCCGGACTCGGCGCGGATCTCCTTGCAGACGTCGATGCCGTCCTTGCCGGGCAGCATCAAATCGAGGAGCACCAGGTCGGGCTTGTAGTCGCGGAACGCGTCGAGGGCCACGTCCCCGCGGCCCACGATGCGGCTGTCGAAACCCTCCTGGCGGAGCACGATGGAGAGCATCTCCGCCAAGGAGGCGTCGTCATCGACGACGAGCACGCTTCCGCGTGGTTCGACAAGGTCAGTCATGGCGCCAGTCTAGGGCGGCACCACGACTGACCTGCGCCGAACGCAGGTGCGGAGCCTCGTCGCGGTATCAGTAGCGGTAGAGGTCCGACTTGTAGGGGCCGGCGATGTCGACGCCGAGGTAGGCGGCCTGCTCCTTGGTGAGCTCGGTCAGCTCGACACCGAGGGCGTCGAGGTGCAGGCGGGCCACCTCTTCGTCGAGGTGCTTGGGCAGGACGTGCACGCCGAGCTCGTAGTCGTCGGCCTTGGTGTAGAGCTCGATCTGCGCCAGCACCTGGTTGGTGAAGGAGTTGGACATCACGAACGACGGGTGGCCGGTGGCGTTGCCGAGGTTGAGCAGGCGACCCTCGGACAGCACGATGATCTTCTTGCCGGGCTCGCCGTTCTCGCTCGGGAAGATCCACTGGTGGACCTGCGGCTTGATCTCGTCCTTGACGATGCCGGGGATCTTGGCCAGGCCGGCCATGTTGATCTCGTTGTCGAAGTGACCGATGTTGCCGACGATCGCCTGGTGCTTCATCTTGTGGAAGTGCTCGACGGTGATGATGTCGAAGTTCCCGGTCGTGGTGATGAAGATGTCGGCGGTCTCGACGACCGACTCGAGGCGCTTGACCTCGTAGCCGTCCATCGCGGCCTGCAGCGCGCAGATCGGGTCGATCTCGGTGACGATGACGCGAGCACCCTGGCCGCGCAGGGACTCGGCCGAGCCCTTGCCGACGTCGCCGTAGCCGCAGACGACGGCGACCTTGCCGCCGATCATGACGTCGGTGGCGCGGTTGAGGCCGTCGATGAGCGAGTGGCGGCAGCCGTACTTGTTGTCGAACTTCGACTTGGTCACCGAGTCGTTGACGTTGATGGCCGGGAAGAGCAGCGTGCCCTCGCGGAACCGGTCGTAGAGGCGCAGGACGCCGGTGGTGGTCTCCTCGGAGACGCCCTTGATGTCCTTCGAGATCGTGGTCCAGTGCTGGGGCTTGGCCTCGACGGAGCGGGCCAGCACGCGCAGCACCTCCTTGAACTCCTCGTTGTCGGTGCTGTCCTGCGACGGCACGACGCCGGTCTTCTCGTACTCGACGCCGAGGTGCAGCAGCATCGTGATGTCGCCACCGTCGTCCAGCAGGACGTTGGGGCCGACCGGGTTGCCGTCGGCGTCGGTGAAGTCGAAGACCTTCTCGGCCTCGTCCCAGTACTCCGCGAGCGACTCGCCCTTCCAGGCGAAGACCGGGGTGCCGGCCGGTGCGTCGACGGTGCCGTCGCGCCCGACGACGACCGCGGCGGCGGCGTGGTCCTGGGTGGAGAAGATGTTGCAGGTGGCCCAGCGGACGTCGGCACCGAGCGCGGTCAGCGTCTCGATGAGGACGGCGGTCTGGATCGTCATGTGCAGCGAGCCGGCGATGCGGGCCCCGGCGAGCGGCTGGTCCGCGCCGAAGCGGTCACGCATGGCCATCAGGCCCGGCATCTCGTGCTCGGCGAGCTCGATCTCCTTGCGGCCGTAGGCAGCGAGGGTGAGGTCAGCGACGTTGAAGTCCATCAGGTGTCTCCCGTATTTCGACGAGGTGCGTCTGCGCCGCACATCTGTGCATCGTCGGGATCTCCCGCGCGGACCACAAAAGGGTAGGACTGGCCTCAGCGATTCGGAGAATCCTCGGCGGCCGCCTGATCGGGGTGCTCGCCACCCTCGTCGCGCACCTCGTCCCGGCCCTCGTCGCGGCCCTCGGGTGCGGCCTCGTCGCCGTGGTCGGATCCGTGTCCGGCACCGATGCCGAAGGCGTTCAGGACGGTCAGGATGAGGAAGCCGACGGCGAGTCCGACGACGGCGGAGATCAGGGTGTTGAGCAGCCAGCCGGCGAGGGCGCCGAGCGCTCCACCGATCGCGTCGTGGACGGCGACCTCCCAGTGGTGCACGAGGTCGTACGGCGCGTGCAGGACGTCGCCGAGCCAGGTGCCCTCGAGGAGGCCGTCATGGCCACCGATCTCGTAGAGGCTGACCAGGAAGATGTGGCCACCGACCCAGAGCATGGCGAGGGTGCCGATGAGGGAGATCGCCGCGAGCAGGCGCGGCATCGCCGAGACGAGGGCGAGGCCGACGCGCTGCGAGCCCTTGGACGGCTTCTCCGCGAGGTGGAGCCCGACGTCGTCCATCTTCACGATGAGCGCGACCACGCCGTAGACGAGGACCGTGATCATGATCGCCACCACGGCGAGCACGATCGCGCGCATCCAGATGCTGGCGTCCGGGTCGGAGCCCACGACCTCCTTGAGCGCGATGACCATGATCTCGGCGCTCAGGATGAAGTCGGTGCGGATCGCCTGGGAGATGGTCCGCTGCTCGTGCTCGGGGGTGAACTCACCCGTCGGCTTGACCTCCTGCTCCGCCTCGGTCGCGTGGCCGGTGAGGCGCTCGTGGACCTTGTGGGCGCCCTCGTAGGCGAGGAACGCACCACCGAAGATGAGGATCACCGGCAGCAGGCCCGGCAGGAACTGTCCGAGCAGCACCGCCGCCGGCAGGATGAAGAGCAGCTTGTTGCGCAGCGACCCGATGGCGATCTTCTTGATGATCGGCAGCTCGCGGTTGGCCGCCGAGCCGTGGAGGTACTGCGGCGTCACCGCGGTGTCGTCGACGACCACTCCGGCGGCCTTGGCGCTGGCGCGTGCGGCGGCGGCACCGACGTCGTCCACGCTGGCCGCGGCGATCCGGGCGAGTGCGGCGACGTCGTCGAGGAGGGCGAACAGTCCGCCGGCCATGGTGGTCCTTCAGGTCAGTGGGTCAAGGCAGGGCCAGCCTATCGGCGGGTCACGCCTCGACCTCCAGACGCATCACCCAGCGCCACTTCGCGATCTTCCGGTCACGCACGAAGCCGAGCTCCTCGTAGAGCGTCTCGGGCCCGGTGTGGAGGTAGGCACCGCGCTGGGGACTGCGGTCCTCGACCTGCTCCGGATAGGCCTCCACCACGCCTCCCCCGGCGCGTCGGATCTCGTCCAGCGCGGCAGTGACCGCGGCCCTCGCGACCCCCTGCCCGCGATGCCGGCCGCCGGTGAAGAGGCACCCGATCCGCCAGGTCGGCAGCGCGACGAGGCCCCTCTCGTACGCCTTGCCGTTCTTGATGTTCGGGAGCTCGACGGGGCTGCCGAACTGGCACCACCCCACGCACGTGTCACCGTCGTAGACCAGCACTTGGTGGACCGTCCCGCCGTCGGTGTGGGCGCGCTTCGCGAGCTGGTGCTCCTCGCCCGTCCCGCCGAGCCCCTCGGGATGGAAGCCCATGCACCAGCACCCGCCCCACACCCCGTTGTTGTCCTCGACCAGCGCGGCGAAGTCGTCCCAGGTGTCGGGGGCCAGGAGCCTCGTGGCGTACGTCGGCGCGGCGGGCGTCTCGGGCATGCGTCAGGTGAGGCCGGGTTGCGGACGATCGGGGGGTCGGAGCTCGTACGCCCCTGGCGGAGCAGGTCGCCCAGCGCGCAGACGCAGGCCGAGCAGGTCGCGCAGCGACCGTGTCGAAGCCGTCGAGCGGGTCCCCCAGCCATGCCACCGCCGGTTGAGCAGGTCGCCCAGCGACCGTGTCGAAGCCGTCGAGCGGGTCCCCCAGCCATGCCACCGCCGGTTGAGCAGGTCGCCCAGCGACCGTGTCGAAACCAAGGATCCGAGGCCCCGACCCCTGGGGGGATCACCTGTTCGGAAACACTTATCCACACCGGTCTTCCCGCAGGCCTCAGTGTCGGTGGGTCCTGCTTGACTGGTACCCATGACCACCACCTCGGACCTCCGCTCCTCGACCAGCAGCCCGCTGGTCGAGGACCTGGACGCGTCCGGGATCCTCACCTCGATCCGCTCCCGCAAGGCGGCCGAGGATCAGGCCGCTGCCGACGTCCTCGCCCTCGCCGCCGCATGGGCCGACCTCCACCCACCGGAGTCCCTCCACGCCGCCGCGTCCTTCACCACCACCGGCGGCCTCGGTCGTGAGCACGAGGAACCCATCGCCGGCCCCGGCTGCCCGCTCGTCGCGGAGTTCTGCATCGCCGAGCTCGGCACCGTCCT
>NZ_FOKC01000017.1 GCF_900112035.1 Nocardioides alpinus
CCGAGCCGCCCGAGCCGACCGAGCCGCCCGAGCCGCCCGAGCCGCCCGAGCCGACCGAGCCGACTCGCATCAGCCGAGACCTCGTGCGGACTCTGCGCGAGATACATCAAGCAGTCGCCCAACTCACACTCATGCGTGAGCATGCCGTCCCCACGGATGCGGAAGAAGCCGAGGAACCGACGCACGCGAATCTCATTGAGGCCGAGGTTGTGGCGATCTATTGGTGACTTCGCCCGGCCCCACCTCGACCTCTGCTTCGTAAAGGTGTCTTAGCCGTCCGTCGGTCCGAGGTGTTCGTCGAAGCGATTTCCTGCCGAAACCTCCGGCCCTGCATGACACATTGAGCCGATCCGGGAAGCGCGTCGTTTCGCCGCGAGCGGACCAGCGACCTCTGTGCGGGCGTCCTCGGTGACCGAGTCAGATCCGATTTCGCCGTCGGACTCAGGTGATACAGACTTGCTGAATGAGTTCTCCTTCAAGCTCCGCCCCGCGGCCGAGAGACCTCTTTACCGAGTTCCCCGCCACGGCGCATGAGAGCCTCATCGTGAGGTACCCGGATCGCGATGACGGACGTTTGGCCTATTGCTTCGCCGACGCAGCGGAGCGGCTCGGGGACTCGTACCGGGGGTCGGCACCTGACGACGCACTTCTGTTGCCGTTCCTCTATCTGTACCGCCACGCGATCGAGCTCGACCTGAAGTACTGCATCAAGTTCGCGGCTCGACTGCGTCGACGCGAAGGGCACACCGACCGCGAACTGATGCCTTCAGTTGTTGAGGCTCGGCTTCACAAGAAGCACGGACATCGCATCATGGCGCTGCTCGACGAACTCGATCGGCATATGGACGCACTCGGTCTTGAAAAATCGCCTCCTGCCGTACGGCAGATGCTCACCTTGCTCGCCAACACAGACCCCCGCGGCGAGTCGTTCCGCTACCCAGGTTCTCTTCCGCAGGCGCAGGACCACATCGACTTCGAAAGACTTCGCGCGGGGCTCAAGGATGCCTACAACGTGTCGAGCGCTGCAGCAGACGTGCTCTACACAGTCGAGGAGTACCAGCAGGACGCGGCGGAGGAGGCCCGTTACGTCGCGGCGGAGTACGCATACGACGGCGCCGAAGAGGCGCGGGAGATCGCGGCCGAGTTGCGCCGCGAATTCGAGCAGTACTACTGATCGAAAAAACCCCAGACAACGAGTCGCCCGTAGACGGAGGCGTCTGGGAAACCCAGTCGAATGTGGTTGGTCGACCTTCCCGCGACATCAACGAGACCGCCGCACCGTTGTCAATCCGCCGCGAGTCGAACACCACGGAGTGGTGAGATCGCTGGTCGGTGCAGGCGAGCTTCTCCAGTCAATTGCGCGGAGGCTGGCGCCACTACGGGGTCACCTTGGTTGTTGCTACTCCGACGCGCGTGAGCCATCATCCGGAGTCAGCCTGATGACGAGGAGCGGAAGTAGTGCTAGCGAGTTTGCTACCTGGATTGCGCGACGTCCGGACCCCTATCGCCGTGGGGTACCTCTGGCTCGTCCTCTGCTGGATCTGGTTTTCTGACGAGCTCCCCGCCGCACGTCCAAGTGGCGATGGACTGGTGGCGCGAGTCTTTGAGCTATCCGCGCTGGTGGGCAGCGCGGCGACCATTGGAGCGATTTCGTTTGTGGCCTACCTGCTCGGAGCGCTACTGACCTTGTCATTTGAAGGAGCGGTCGCGCAGAGAGTCATGCCTTCTTTTGCCGTATCTCGGGGCGTGCGCATCACGGGATACCAATACCGAGAGCTTGTAGATCGACTTGAAAGCGAGCTCGAGGAGCGACTCGGCTCTCTCGATGGCCCGATTGCACGGAGGTACGGTCTGCAACGTGGACTCTCCGCAGGTACAGAGGATGACCTGCGTGCCCGCCTACTCGTTGCAAACCAAGAGCTATATGGGGAGTACGACCGGTTAGCCGCCGAGTCAACCTTTCGATTGAATGTATGCCCCGCGCTCCTCGCCGGCGCCATCACGGCCGGTATCGAACTGTGGTGGGGGTGGCTTGCGATCGGGGTCGCCGGGGTCGCCCTCCTAGTGGCGCAAGGCGTCAACCGCTATGCCCTTTCGATGACCGTATTGAGGCGCGCCGTGCTTAACGGAGCGGTCGAGCACCCCTACCAAGCTGCGATGCGCTCGCTGGAGGAACAGGAGATGGCCGATCAGACTCGCGCTCTGGAGCAGGAACGCATTGCGGCGGAAAGGCGAGAGCGAGAGCGCAAGGGCGGGCGAATCATCAACTAGGGCCGCTCGATGCCAGCAGCCGCGCAGCGGAATCGGCATAAACGCGCCAAGCGGACCGCCTGTGGACTCCGTCGGCACATTGCAAGCGCGTCATTCCGCCGCGAATCTGTTACCCGGACGGGCAGCATCATTTTGGAGGGCGCTCGCTACTGCGTGAGTCGTTCGATGAGGATGCGATCGAGACGGACGCGCTCTGCCAGAGCCTCCACTACCGCCATTGCGTCCTCCCAGTCGCTGTCGCGCGGCGTTCGCTCGCCGGTTTCAATCTGTTGAAGTACCCCGCCGTCAGCGGCCACACGAGTCAGCATGCTGCGGGCGGTGGCAGCCGCCTCCTGAAGGTCGTTCACCACAGGTACCTCTCGACGAACGCGGCGCGGGTGTCCGGCTGGTGAAGAACGTCGGCCTCGATCAGCTCTTCTACGGTGACCGCCTGGAAGGTCGACTGGTCGTTCAGCACTGTTGTGTAGGTATCGGCCAGCGCCGCGAAAGAGGTGTTGCCGGCGGGATAAGCCAAGACGTAGCGGCCGTCGGCGAACTCCCCGGACGGATGCTGCAGGAGCGCCAACAGGAGGAGGTGATCTCGCCAGATCTGCTGGAGAGCGGTGCCCACGATGCGCGACTCCCAGTCGGGCTTGAAGACGTTGCGTTCGGCGATGGCCCGCTCGGTGATCTCGCGATAGCGGGGCATCCGGGTGGTCGCGTCGGGTGCCTTCTCCTTGACCGCGTGCTCGTGGTACTTGGTCTCGACTCCCACTACCGTCTGGCCGCCGATGGCCGGGTCCCCGAAGAACAGGGCCACGTCGAACGCTGTTCGGTCACCGGTGTAGGACGGGTCGGTACGGCCGGGGGACCACTCGAACTCAATGCGGTCGCCGTGCGCGGTCGTGCCGAAAAGGGCGGCCCCTATGGCTGTGAGGCGGCCGGGGTCGCCGTCAACCTCACCGAAGAGGTTGAAGCACATCGGCATGGACGACAGCAGGTTGTTGCGCAGACGCGTTTCGTCGAAGGTTTGCCACTTCTGCTTGGTGAGCGCTCGACGGCGAACGGCTTCCTTGATGCCGTCGCTGAGGAAGTTCCCATAGCCGCGGCCGACCTCATCCGCAAGTGTCGAGCCGTTGGGCTGGCCCTTCGGCTGCTCGCCCGCTTCGAACTGCTGATTAACGCGCCAGGTCGCTTGCTGTCGGCGCGCTGCCTGCTTGAACGCAGTCATGGCGGGATCGCCCGACACGCGGTCCCACTCCGGTCTCAACAGGCCGAGGTCATTCTCCGTCATGACGGCGAGAGTAGATCAGCCTCGGAGTCTTCAAGGGTGTTTCGCAGTGTCGGAGTTTGCCCCCGCAACCAGGGGACCGGTGCGACCATCCGCTGTCTGTCGTCGTGTCCGGGACGATGGTCCGTCAAAGGACTCGCCGAGCTCGGCCCTCATCTGCTCGCGCAACCGTGCGTAGATGTCCTCCAGTTCAGCATGGTCGCCGGCACTGCCGGCTTCACGCCAACGCTCCACGAGTCCCCTAACCTCTTCGCTTCCGAATGCCTCGAGGCCCGCACGAGCCTTGATACTCATCCGTACGCGTTCCCCCTTGGGAAAGGTCTCCTCGAGCTTGTCGAGTTTGTCTTGGCGCCCTTTTTGCGCGTAGCGCCGCCGGTGCGACTCAAGCTCGCCGTTTTCGAGAGCAGCCAGGTAGGCATCACGCTTCTCCTTCAGGATGCGTGCATGGTCCTGAACGTGCTGGTTCAACCGCACGACCCGCTCGGCATGCGCCCGGCCCTGCGCCCCGCTCCACCATGTGAAGAAGATGCCGCCGAGGCCGACCACGGCAGTGCCGGTCGGCGCAATCCAGTCCCAAGCCATCCGCACATCTTGCACAGTGCGGCGATGAATGTCAGCGACTCCCGGGAAGCGGCGGCGTCGCTCAGACAAGTGGGTCATTCACCCGACTGCGAGCCAAAGACAGGTCGAGGTACGCAAGGCGACAGCAGAAGCTGCAATCGCCTGCCGCCCCCCCGTGCGTGCAGCTAAAGTTCTTTACGCAATCCTGCGAGGACACGCACTGTGTAGATGAACCTGGGGGCGATGAATGCATCGGAGCACAGTCATCGTTTCGCTCGCAATCTGCTCGCTCCTTGCGGGATGCGCGGCTCAAGAGGCTGGGGACGCCGCCGCGCCCGCGGAGGCGACGACGACTGTGACAGCAACAGTCACAACCACGGTCACAGCAGAGGCGGGCAGCACGCCGAGTCCCCAAGCGACGCCCTCTCCCGCCGTTCCGGAGGAGGCTGCCGGAGTGTCCCTGCGCGGCACGCTGCAACTATTCGTAAATCGCAATCCGAACTACCCTGACAACTGCGCAGGATTCCCGGAAGAGGGTTACGGCGACATCCATGTCGGTCAGCAAGTAGTTGTTTCGGGGCAAACAGGGCAAGTCCTGGCTCTCGGTCAACTCACCAAGTGCGAGTTCTCTCCTTTGGAGGGACCTGACCAATCGCGTGGACTCCTCTTTAATTTCGTCGTCAAGGACGTCCCGGAGTCGCCCTTCGTGAAGATTGACATCGGAACGGGACAGCGTGGCGGCCCAACGTATTCCTGGAGTCAGCTTGAACAGGCTGGCTGGAAAGTCGATCTCACCCTCTAGTTGCTCGGGGTTGCTGACCAAGCGCGCGGCACAACCAACGAGTGCGTCGTGGTGACGGCGATGCATCGCCGTCGGAACCCACACGGGCGGTGCGGCTGCGCGCTCCTGCGTCATACCGCCGCGATCGGACGCTTGCTCCACGGTGGTCCGATGGCTAGCGCTGACTCGAGGCATCGGGGGGTGCCGCCTGCCCTTGCAACTCACGGTCCTGCTGATTCAGCATGACCGGCGCGACCTGCGGTTTTGGTGATTTGGACCTACTGCCACGCGCTCAGGTTGATTCCGCTCAGAACGCGGGGTCCGATCAAGTCGTCGGTCACGCACTCATTGTGCGTGTGGAGAGCACCACTTCTCGCCCGTCCTGTGCGCCCGTCCTCTGCGCCCGTCCCCGGACGGGCGGAGGAGCGCTGAGGGCATTCGCGCAGCTCCGCGCGGTCCCCGCCATGAGCAGAGGTTTCTAGTCCAGGCCGACCTTGAACCCGCGTCAACACGCCAGGTCAGGGCTTCACGCTCAGGTCGTAGCTTGCCGCGCTCGGCGATCGAGATCGTGTGCCCCGACACGTTCGCGTTCATGGGACTCGACCCCGTCGCCGAACTCCGACTTGAGGCGAGGGCTCACACGCAATCGGAAAGTGGTCGTCGACGCAGAGGTATCTATCGTCGAACAGCTCGTACGTCACTGCGTAGCAGCATGCCGTTGTCGACTCGGCGGATGCCGCCATCCTCGACGGGCCTGATGTGGGCGGCCTCCAGGAACCGGCTTGATTCTTGACTCGGTGATGGTGCAGTGGCGCTCGAGGGCGCCGATGACGGGGCTTCCATGCCTGACTGGCCCCGCGGAGTGGTCAATCAAGAGGTACCGACAAGCCCTGCGACGTCGAGCTGAAGGTAGGCGGGCCAGAGGCGCGACCGCGCGCCCGGGATGTCGGACCATCCTGTATCCGTCACACCGTCGACCCGGTGCCTGCTCGCACTCAAGCACTGCATCCGCAGCATGTTTGCTGATCCAAGAGTCGCGGGTCTCCATCCATCTTGAAGGTGTCGCAGAACTTCCGCCCGTCCTCAACCCATTTCGACATACACCTCTTGCAGATCGAGGTGGGTTCTGTCCGCCTGCGGCCTGAACAGCTGGCCGCTTGGCCGACGTGGAACAACTTCTGCACCTGCGTATCAAGGAGGTGCGTCTGCGACCGTCTCGACGCGTGCGATGTCGGAGGGCAGGGCTACAGCTACCTGCTCCAGGGCGTGGTCCATGGACACCTGTTGCGAGCTTCCGCTGAACCCGGCACGCGACAGCCGGCGGGCTGGGCTGCGACGTGACGCTCGACGTGGTCCCAGGAGTCGGGCACTCCCACCGCGCCCTCCTGTCGTACGTCACAGGTTTGATGGCGCGGCTGGATCACGCGATTCCGCGCACGTCGTCGACTAAGCCAGACGGTTTGCCCCCGACTCGGCGCGGCTGTGCAGCGCGAGCGGCGGCACCACGAGCGGCAGCACCACGAGCGTGTCCACGATGACGTCGATGCGCTCTCGAGGCAGGTCGCCGCGGATGGCCAGCTCGTGGCGTCCGAGGTCGAAGGGGAGGGCCATCACGGCGGCCGGGATGTCGTTGCTCCCCAGCTCGCCGCGGGCGCGGGCGTTGTCGATCGCTGGCTCGACCAGGTGTGCGCCCCACTGGGAGATGAGTTCACTGGTCGAGGCGGCCGAGCGCTCGTCGAGCTCGGCGAGGAGCCCGAGCATGGTGGCGCGCCCGGCGCCAAAGTTCTCGCGCATCGCGTGCATCAGGGTCTTGACTTCCTCCGCGAGTCACCGTGGTCTGGTGTTGTCACTACTTCCGTGCCTGACGTCATCACGGCGGTCAGGACGATCTCGGCTCTGGTCGACCAGCGGCGGTGGAGCACGGGCTTGCTCGGCCACGACATCGGCGAGGCGATCTTCCTCGCCGACCGCGTCGCGATCAGAGCCCGCTTAGCAACTTGGCCTTGGCGCTCGCGAACTCCTCGTCAGACAAGATCCCTTCCCGGTGGAGGGTGGCGAGTTCGCGGAGGCGGTCCGCCAGACTCGGAGGGGCGACCTGAGCAGCGACTTCCACTCCGGGCTGGACTGCTGGCTGAAGCTCCGCTGCAGCAGCCTCCACAGTCAGAGAGCTGTCGGTGCCGAGCACCGCATTTCCCGCGGCTACGAGCGCCAGTCCGACGTCGACGTGGCCCTTCTTGGCGGTCTTGAGGCCCATGCTGTTGGGGACTTGGTTGGAGAGCGTGTAGATCTGACGGTCCGTAGCGATCGTCAGGTACGAGGTGCGAGACCCTTGGCTTGCGACATGCGCGATCCCGGCGGCAGCCAATCCCGGTGCACTCGCCTTCATTAGGTGTTTCGTGCCCTTGAGGAGACCCGCTACGGCCGGACCGATGACACTCTCGAGACCAGGGCCGTCTTGTGAGGTCTGACCCGAATCGGGAGAGGTAAACGTGATCGACCGCAACTTCTCGTATGGAGTTTTCGCCGTGATTCCACCGCCGTTCAAGTTCGCGGCCATCTGCGAACGCACATTCGCGGCGCTTGGGCGCTCGGGCTGCTCCCCGAACGCAACGCGGGCGTAGCCACCTTCGTAGATCTCGACGGTGGACAGCCCAAAATTTCCGCTGGTGACAAGCGCGCCCGCAGCGGCTACGTCTTCGGCCCATCTTCGCTCTTGGGCCTCCTTTGCTTCCTTCTTCTCGGCTGACCGATCGGCGGAAGCCTTCCTTAGCCTGGCGAATGCGCCGTCTTTCTTGGCTGCCTCTGGGATCACGACACCCGCGCCCTGATCCTGGGGTTCCTCTGTCCAGGCTGTTCCGTCCCAGTATCGCGTCGTGCCCTGTTGGTCCGGGTACCACCCCGCGGGGGTCTGCTGGCTCATGGCGGCATTCTGGCACCACGAGTCGACTGAGCCGAGGAAGTCCATGGATTTGGTGGCCAGCCCTATGACCGAGATCTACGGCATTTGCTGGCCGGTCAAGCAGTCATGGCAATTGCCACTGGCGTTGACGGCCGCAGCGATCTGCGCCGGCACCATCGGTCATGGGCTGGATGGACGGCCACTGGGACCTCCGCCCTGCTGCTTCGACTTCGAAGCTCATGGAAATCCCCGCTCCCCGTCACCGAGGCGTTCAACCCGTTAGCCCGTCCATTCCGTAGGTGGTCAGGCGCCATCGGGACCGGGGAAGATCGCGTCGCGGGGCTCCGGCGGGTACGTAGAACCGCACGAAGGGATGGTGTACGTGACGAAAGGCGGAAGTGCGTACCACTTTCGAGAGGACTGCGGAGCCCTTCGTAGCGGGCAAGCAGAGGCTATTGACAGGGGACTGAGACTCCATCGAGTCCGGCTGGTCGCCGCGTCTAAAGTCATGCACCTCAGGCATCCATGCTCGCGGTGTACCTCGTAATCGGAGCCTTCAACCCAAGTGCGCGCGGCGACCACGCGACACCTCGCCTTGTGTGAGCGAGTCGACCTACCGTCGAGCTGCGAATGCCTCCGCGGCGCGTCGACGTGCGCTACCTGTGAGCGACTTCAGGCGGCGAACGAACCTGTCCTCGTCAATGGCGACTTCCACGAAAACCTCGTCCGACGTAGCGATCGTGATGAGAGCTTCGTTGGTCTCCACCGAGGCGCCCGCAGGAATCCGCACCCTGTGCTCGACCGGCCATCCCATCGCTCGGGAGACCTTGATGCGGAGTGCCTCCTTCTTCGATTCTGCCGTCTTCTGATACTTCGACACCAGGTCCGGCAACAGGGCGCCGTGCGAGGCCACCTCGACGCCGCCGATCTTCAGGGAGGTACCGCGACTGTTGGCGACAAGTTGAGCCTTTCCGAGCACCGCCGATCCTCCGCAAGACACGCGGACGGCCCACGCAGCGGTCAGGTCATCCAGCGCCAGCGAGCGCAGCTCAGTCGATTCCCGTGCCAGGCCCCGGAGCCGGCCAGCGAGAGCGGCTGCCGCGACCCGTGTGGCGTCGTCAGCCCCTGTCTCATCGTCCGGCCAGGCGAGCAGTTGATCGAGTTCCTGTCGCAGGAGAACCAGAAGCAGAGCCTTGGCACTGACGAGCGCGCGTGCCGACGGCCGGAACGGCTCGAAGTCGACCTCGACGTTGACGATCGAGCGAACGCGGCTGAAGTTCTGGACCATCGCGTCGGCCGCGTCGGCGGCCAAGCCAGCGTCGCGCACACGGCGCTCCACTGCGTCGAGCACCTCGTTCGGACTCCACGCCTCGCTTACGTCTCGGTCGCCCAGGACGTCATAGGCAGCCCTGAACCCGACGTGGTCCGGCCGCGTGCTGTCGGGCTTGGGGCGAGTATCGGGGGCGGCGTGGTCGTCGAGGTCGAGCCATCCGAACCACGCGGGCACACTCACGGTGGCCGGCAGTTTGGTCGCGCCGACCAGCGCAGCCGCGAGGACCAGCTGGTCGCCGGACCTGACCGACGCGAATACGGCGTTGATCGCTCCACGGACTCGGTCGATGCTGCGCCAGTCGATAGCAGGTGCCGGACTCGCCGGGCTAAGACTGATCACATCCGAGGCGTCCGACTGGAACAGCTCGGGAGTCGCCCGCAGGAGCTGGTCGTGCGGATGGACGTTGCTGTAGCCGCGAGCGCGGTGCTCGCGTAGGTCCCGCTCGGACGGAAAGTGGATCGCCACAGCCTCTGCCAAGGCGACCGCGGGCACGTAGACAATCGGGTCGTCCGACTTGACCTTCCCGAGGACATCGAACGGGAACTCAACCAGCACCGGTGCTCCTGCGCCCTGTTCGCTGGTGACCGCTTCGATCTGCGCAGGCGTCGGTGCGTCTCGGAGAAGTGGAACCCAGCCGGGTGTCTGCTGCAGAAGATCGATGTAGTACTTCTGGAACGACTCGCGGGGCGCCACGAGCCGTGAACTAAGGATGCCGTTGAGGTTCATCCGGTTGGTCAGGAAGTAGAGCGTCCGAGCGGGGACGGCAGACTCGCTCGCCGCGGCGCCGGCAGCGGATGAGTCGGTCGTCCCAGTCGGGCCAGTCCCAGACTCGGCCGACTGCGCCGCGATGTCGTGCCCCCCAGGCATCGGGGGCTGCTCGGATCTCTCGACGATGGGTTCCTCCAACGCTGGCTCATTCACTTCCACCGACTCTTCGGCGTGGTCGTCAGGATCGCTGGCGCTCGACGCGACATCGGCCTCGGCGGACGTGTCCCCGGAGTCGGGCGCGGGCTGGTTCTGCTGTTCGTCGCTCGGACCGGCGAACGGAATCTGATCATCCTCGGTCACAGTTCGCGCACCAGGCCTTTCACGTCGCTGAGGATCGGCGGGAGTCCCCCCCTACCGCTGTAAGACAGATGCAGCTCGTCCCTAGCGCGGGACATCACCACGTAGAACATCATCCTCGTTGCCGCCGACGTCGGGTCAGCAGAGTGCTGCTGCAGCTCGGGCACAAAGAGCGTGTCGAACTCAAGACCCTTGAGCGAACGGAAGTTCACGATGGTCACGGCGGGGGCATCGAAGTCGAGCGTCTTGTGTTGCTTGTTGCCCGAGGCGTACATCTGCACTGGCACCGGCAGCTTGCGTTCCTCAAGCAGTCGCAGGATTCGGTACTGCATCCGCTTGTTCTCGCAGGCGATGCCAACCGTCAGGTTGTTGCGAGCCTTGACGTAGCGCGCGACGAAGTCGGCCAGGTCGGCGTCCGAGTCGTACCGGCGCAACGTCGGCGCCTCCCCGTGCCGAATCGGCAACTCCGGGATGCCCGTGGGTGTGCCTGAGTAGAACTTGGCTGCCACGGCAGCGATCTCAGCCGTGTTGCGGTAGTTCCGCTTCAGTTCGAGTTGCGCGTCGGCACTGATGGCCTTCGCTATCTCGTCTAGCGTCGTGTTCTGATCTGACAGCTGCTGATTCTCGTCGGCGAAGACGGTGATGTTCGTCGTGAAGAACCGCGTCAGTCGGAAGAAGCCGAGCGACAGATCCTGTCCCTCATCGATGAGCAGGTCGGCGAGGGTGTCTGGGTCTGGTGGCGACGCGAAGAACTGGCTGGTCATCTCGGCCCAGTCGGGCGCGTAGGAATCACCCTCCAGCGTCGGTGGCTGCTGCTTGAAGTGCTCGCGCCAGAAGCGCCAGATCCAGCTGTGGAAGGTCCGCACGAAGCCGGCGACTTCGAGGGTGTCAGCCGCCTGCGCGGTGTACTGCTGGAGCACATTGTTGTACATCAGCAGGGCTGGTTCACGGTCGTCGAACGTCAGCACCTGTGCTCGATAGAGCGCCATGACGGACTTGCCGGTGCCAGGTGGGCCCGACACGAGGTAGTTGCCATCGAGGTCGAGGTTGTAGATGAGGTCCTGCTCTTTGGAGAGGTCCTCGAAGGCCGGCAGTCTCACGAGATCCCTCGGATCCCTTCGCCGGCCGCTTCGACGGCCGCGTCGAGCACGTCCTGGAAGTAGCCAGGCACCTTGTCGCTCCCAACGACGAGGACCCGGTCGAGGAGGTAGTTGCCGCTCTCGCAGCTCGTCTCGGCGACCAGGGTGCAGGCATGGCAGGCCGCGAAGTTGAGGCTGGCGAACGTCGAGGCGAGATTCTCGCTGCAGAGCGGATCGGACGAACACCACATGGCGTCCTGAAGTGCCTCCAGCACAGTCCCCTGCAGCTGCGGCGGTTCGCCTTGGCGCACCAGACCGCCCAGTGTGCCTTCCGAGTCTCCGGCGGCCGTGTAGATCAGGATGCCCGCCTGCTTGGAAGCGCCACCTGTCTCGACTGCACTCCTGGCGTAGATGCGCTCGCGAAGACTGGTGGCGGCATAGCCGGACTCGAACGCAAGCCGACGTATCAACAAGTGGGCGAACGTGTGCAGCAGGACGTACCGCGGAGTGAGGATCGGACCGGTCCGCTCACGCAGTCTCGGCTCCATGAACGACGCGTTGAGGCGCTTCTCCAGCTCCAGGACGCGATCACGAACCGCGCCCTGCTCTTCCCAGACAGCCAGGCGCCCCTCGTCCATCGAGAGGAAGATGCCCTCGCCGCGCACGTCGATGGCGGGTAGCCAGTCGACCGTGGCCTTGTGGTTGAGGGCTACGGGCACCAGCTTGTCGCTACCCGCCGGAGTGACCCGGTGGAACCCTTCGAGGGCTCGCACCTCGCGGAGGCGGTCAGCCAGCACCACCTTGTCGACACGGTCAGCCAGGAGCGAGGTGACCTTGGTCTTGGTGGTCTGCACCAGGTCGACGTGCCTGGTACGGAAGTGCGGGTCGTCGGAGTTGTCCATCTCCGTCAGGAAGGCCGCCCATTCCTCTCCCAGGAGGTCACCCGGCGTCGCCTCGACCGTGGTGGCCTTGCCAGCCTCACGCTGCTTCTCGTCACGGACCAGGCCCTTGACGTACTCAGTCGTGACACCGTGTGCCTTGACCAGGGTCTCGACCATCATGTCGAACATCGGGGCGTCCTCGTTGACGCCCAACAGGGGCCGGAAGAAGTCGTCCGCCTTGATCGCCAGGGCTGTCGCGCTCTGGGAGTCTGCCCGTGATGCGTTGGGGATCTCGATCGACGAGTGCACCATTGGGAAGTGGACATTGGAGGCGCCTCGTTGGACTGCCAGCGGCACCTCGTCACAATCCGAGCGCTCGTCCCAGCGCTGCCAGGGCTGCCGGCCGTTGCAGGTCACACCGATCGACTTGAGCGATCCCTTGGTCGTGATGCCCATCAGGTTGCGTCGGCTGTGGCAGCTGTGGCAGTGGACCTGGAGCGTGTCGAGACCACCGGCTCCCTTGCCCGAGACGGACTCGAAGAAGAGGTTGTCCTTCTGACACTGCCGCGCTTCGGGGTTGGTGTTGCGTGAGTGCGCCCATCGCTTCCAGTCCAGATCATCCATGTGCCCGTTCGGACAGATCTGGATCCAGCGCATAGGCACTAGCTGCTTCTTGCCGGGACAGCTCCCGCAAGTCGGCGCCTTGTCCGATTGCTCGAGCGCCCGCGTCCAGCGGGTCATGCGTCGGCACTTCTGGCAGAACAGCCACGCTGGGAAACGGGCGTATGGCACACCTGCGGACGGAGCAGCCCAGGCATTGCTTGCGACGGCCGGGGCGGCGCGGAACTCCGAGACGCCGAGGACAGCGGCCAGTCGATCACTCTGGATGCGTTCACCGCGCGGACCCCAGCGGAAGGTGTCACACGCGACGAGCGACTCACCCTGGAGATCGAAGATGGCGCCGACACCGAACGGGACGATGGTCTGCGACTGCCGGATCTTGCGTTGCATCAGTCCCCCTTTGCGGCAGCGCCGCCGCCGCTACGCGCGACCTCGATGAGCGATTCCATGTCCACGTTGCGCATCGATCCGAGCGTCTGCCAGCCGACCGCCTTGGTGTGGAACTGACGGATCAAGTTGATCTGGCCCTTGCCGTTTGGCTTGTAGTACAGGAGCTTGCTTTCCCTGTCTGCCCGTTCAGCGCGCTCGACCCAGTCCTCGAGGAACTGGGCGAGGTGCTGTTTGGCGCCCTGCCTCTCACGTGGCTCGACGCGTTCGACGACGTCGACCAGCCTGGCGGCCATGTCCTCGACCTCGAGCCGTCTGTCCAGGATCTTGCCCGCGCTCCCGTCCGACTGCATGCCCAGACGATGGCGGGCCAGGATGACCAGTGCCGCGTGGAGAGCGCGGTCACGCGATGGCGGTGAGTATGGCGTCACGCTCATGGGCTCCACGTGGCGATATAGCGCCGAGTGGAAGGCACGGAAGTTCTCGTAGTGCGAGCGATCGCGCGGCTTGGTTGAGCGGAACAGCCCGAAGACCAGACCCGGGGCTGTCGAGCGACCGACTCGGCTGGTGGCCTGGATGTACTCGGCTGTCGCCTTCGGCTGCCCGTTCACCAGCATCAGACCGAGACGCGGGACGTCGACACCGACCGACAACATGTTGGTGCTGGCCAGGAAGTCGATCACCGAGCCGCTCGACACCGGCAGATTGAGGCGCTC
The DNA here is from genome assembly GCF_900112035.1 of Nocardioides alpinus. Lineage (GTDB taxonomy): Bacteria > Actinomycetota > Actinomycetes > Propionibacteriales > Nocardioidaceae > Nocardioides > Nocardioides alpinus. Next base: position 13,865 of record NZ_FOKC01000017.1, read on the forward strand.
CAACAGGCGGGGCTGCAAGGCACGTGGCACAGACGACGACAACTCCTCGACGTCGTACTCGCGGCGGGGCCGGCCGACGACCAGGCTGCCCAGCCGGGCATTGATGTCGTCGCGCGCGATGGTGACGGTACGGCCGAGCTCACGGAGCGAGCTGTGGTAGGCCACCACAGTCCAGTAGGCGTCTTGGGCCTCCCCTGTCAGACCGAGATCCACCGGTGCCTGGAGCAGCGCCGTGCCGGTGTGCACGACGGCAGTGTCAGATGTGTGACCCTGCGCCATCATGCCGACGTAGAGCCGCCCTGGTGTGCTCTCGTCGGCTCGGGCGAAGTAGGAGTCGTCGGCGTCGATGCCCGACGGTGGGAACAGGTCGACCCGCCGCCCGAAGAGACCCATGATCTGCGCGGAGGCGCGACGGATCGTCGCCGTGCTGGAGATGACCTTCGGCGGACGGTCATCGACCTCGCACAGCAGATTGATCGCCGCCTCATACAGGCCGACGGTGGTGCCGAGCGGGCCGGTCAATAGGTGCAACTCATCCTGGATGATCAGGGTCGGTGGGTGGTTGCCGGCGCTGCGACCGAACAGCACCCCTGACTCGGGCACCCAGGCGAGCTGCGCGAACTTGTCGACCGTCCCAAGCAGGAACGTCGGCGGCGCGTCGTAGAGCCCGTCGTCGATGACCTGCACCGGAATCTGCTCGTGGAACTCGCACTTGGTCGACGGGCAGTTGAAGGCGAACGAGCGGTCGGTCGACGTGATTCCGTAGAGGGCGTCGTTGTCGTGGTGCTCGCGCGGGACGATCTCAGTGCCACACCAGGGACAACGGTCGAGCAGGAATCGCTCGTCCGTCTCGCCGGCATCCCGCAACTCCTCGAAGCGCTCACGTGCCTTGGCGTACCGGTTGGGCGATGTCGCCTCGCCGACCCAGAGTCCGACCGAGATCGGCTCGTCGCCCAGATCGGAGCGCTGACGGCGCAGGTATTCACAGGCGGCCGTGGTCGAAGCGGTGCGCTTGAACTGGTCGGCGGTCAACAGCGACAGCGTGTACCGACTCACGACAGCAGTCCCACCACCCGTGCCATCGAGCACCAAGCGGCGGCGAAAGATCTCGAACGCCGCTACGAGCAGATACGCCTCGGTCTTGCCTCCCCCAGTGGGGAACCAGATCAGGTCGACGACCTCGCGATCGTCATGTTGGTCGTCAACCAGGCCACGCAGCGTCGTCAGGAAGAACCCGAGCTGGAACGGTCGCCAGGTCGCGCCCGGCCCGTAGGTCGTGGGCATATCGGGAGCCTTGCCAGCCGGTCGGCGGGAGCCCGCCATGTCCTTCTGGCTGTGCCGCATTTGGAGCAGCATCGCGCGGTTGGCCAGACGGAATGCTTGGAGCACCTTGACCCGGTCCGGATGGTCCGTGAAGACGCTGGCCCCGTCGCGCATGCGCTCCAGCGCACGCTCCAGACGCTCGATGATCGACGTAGTGGCTCCCTGATAGCGATCGTCCAGCCCGGCTGCCTTCTTCTTGACCTTGCCGATCCAGTCCTCGTACGGATCGACGAACGCGTTCAGCTCGGCCTGCAGCACATCCGCCGAGATCGCCTCGTCAGCCAGCCAGGCGACGTCCAACGCCTGCGCAGCGTCCCCGTCAGCACTGACCCGCGGCACGACGTGCGACGGCATCACCTCGGAGCGAACCGAGGACACGACGCCGTCAGTGGTCGACCACTCCGGGGAGCAACCATGCCCGATCGCGTACACCTTGGCCTCGCGATGGATCAGGCGAAGTTCCTCCTCCTCCGGGTCATGAGACGCCAGGGCAACGCTGGGGTACTCCAGCACATGGAATTCAGCCGGCACCGTCACATCGAACTCGACCTGCATGAGCATTTCGTCCCAGTGACGCTCCGGCCGCTCGTCATCCGCCTGGCGCGCGTTGACCAGTGTGATCGTGACCAGCGAGCCATGCGGGTAGCTGCGCCAGCGGACGTGCACCTCCGCCCTATCGCCCCAGACCTTGGTGGGCTCCTTGTCGGTGGCGCTCACCTTGACGGTGGCCTCATCCAACTGGTGACGACGCCAAATCTTCGAGGAGCCCTTGGCCTTTTGGCGTGGATCCTCTTCCTCGAGCTCCTCAGTCGCCCGACCATGAAGCGACAGCTCCTTGAGAGCTTCCTCGGCGACGGCGCCACTGAGCGTCTCGTATTCGGCGGCGCGGGCGCGCACCGTGAGCTCGGGCGCCGTCGTGAAGAACGACAGCCCCTGAGAGGCAGGCAGGAAGTCGTTGGCCGCCGAGACCGGATCGTCGCTGAACTGACTCTCTTCGCCTGTGTCGGTGGCGGAGGTCTCGTCGCGCTCCTCTCCCTCGCTCTCTACGTAAGCTTCGAAGGCGACCTGACGCGGGAACAGGATGCCCATGAGGTAGCGGCGGTTCGGGGGATCGAAGATGATCTCCGCTGGACCATCGAAGGGGCCGACGAGCTGCCGCCTGACATAGGCCACGAAGTCGTCTCTGGTCTGAGTCAGGTCGGTCATAAGGCTGCCTTCTTGTATGCGTTTATTGCACCGTCGAGGTGCTGCTTGAACAGCTCACCGAGCTGCTTGTTGACGTGGGGAGAGGTCGCCACCCAGAGGCCCGCCCGCGGGCGGCTGAGGGCGACGTACAGGAGATCCAGTTCGGTCTCCGTAGTGACTGAGTCGATATCGACCACGCAAACGAAGCGGTTCTCCATCCCCTTGATGTCCATGGCAGATGACCAGGTCATGCCTCCACCGGGCCACACGGAGGCGAGGGCTGGCGACATCTGCGTCAGGCGTCCTTTACGAGCAGCACGCAGACTCTTGGCGACTGAGGTCTCCCACTCCCCGCGTAGCGACACGATAGTGATGTGCTCGGGAGCTACCTCTTGTTCCGCAAGGGAACGCAAGTGCTTCTCAAGGGCGGCCAGCTCGGCCTGCTGGTCGTCGACCGCGACGAAGACGACCTCGGGGCCGGTGCCGGCGGTTGCCACTCCGGTGTCGGCGCCGGTGTAGGCACGAGTCTGGAAAGCGATCTCGCGAGTGTTCCGACAGTTGAACTTCAGTGTCGGCTTTACCGGACCAAACGACTCGACGTAGGCCAGAGCGTCCGGATCGAAGTCGCCGTAGAGGTGGGCCTGGCTGTTCTGGTCGAGGAACATCGTCCAGCGACCGTCGGCCCAGCCGCCGACAACGGCCCGCTCTAGGTCCTCCAAGATGTCGAAGGTCATCAGGTCTTGCGCCTCGTCGACCACGAGCACGTCGTAGGGAGTCACGTCGCCCAGTTTCGAGGCCGCCCTGACTTCGACGGCCGTGCCTTCGAGAGTTCGGGTGGCGAACGCCGCCAGCACCTCGCTGCGGCAGGTGAACAGCACGCGCTGACCAGTCAGCGACTGCCGTCGGGCGACTTCGGCCGCGAGGAAGGTCTTGCCGGTACCGGCACCACCGCTGCAGATGACCTGGGGCTCATCGCTGATCAGGTCGAGCCGGGCGTACTGCTCGTCGGTCAATCGAACCATCGCTGCGTCGAGCAGGTCCGCCCGAGCGTCGAGCAGCGGTGAGCGGTCGAACGACGGCCGTAGATCGTGCATGAGACGAGCGCGCAGTTCCGTGCCGATCGGGAACTTGTTCGACTGTTTGCCCAACCAGTACTTGCCCGCTCGGTCGACCGCCTTCGCGATACCACGGTTGAACGGCCCTCTGCCGCAGTAAGTCTCGTCGTCCCACTCGAAGCTGCTCGCCAGATCCACGTCTGGTGTGACAACGAGATAACCGAACGCCAAGTCGTCCACCTCTACGCCCAGGCGCTCTCTCAGGCGCTCTCGCAGGGCGTACATCGCAGTCTGAACCTGCTTGAACGGGCCTTCGCGCGACGTCCGCCGGTGGCCGGCTTGATCGCTGTACGTCCACAGACCGTCGCGGCAGGAAACCTGGCCACCCTTGACCTCGATCGCGAGGATCAGGTCGTCGAGCATCAGCACGAAGTCCAGCTCTGCCGTCAACTTGTACTCGTGATCGGGCAGGTTCAGCGAATGCAACGCATTCCCACTGAGCGGGCTGCCCGCCAAGGCCTCGAATACCCGGCGCTCGGAGGTAGTGATGTCCTCCGCCCCGAGTTCTGTCGGCACCATCCTCATCAATACGCCCCCGTCTTCGATACCGCGTGACATCGTGCCGGAAACTGTCGGTCCCCGTCCCTAGATTGAGAGACACCGGCAATCGCGGGTGTGAAAGGAGAGCCTGGGGGTGGATCTTGAGTACCTCGGCCGCGTCCTAGCGCGCCTGAAGCCTTTCATACGGAGTGAGGTCATACGCCGCACGCGATTGGAGCGCGTGCTCGCCACGCTGCAAGTGCCCGCGAGTGATATCCGACCCGAGATCGAGCGCCTTCTGGCTCGGGCGAATATTGTCATCGACGAGGATGTCGCGCCCTCGGGACCTGAACCGACCCCGCTGAAGGTCCATCCTTCCGTGGTCCAGCTAGCCGCAGCCTGCGACTTTGAGGAAGAGTCGGTTATGTCGGATGGCGGCGGGCTGGAGGAGTCCGTCCAGACGGTCCTCGAGGAGCCCGATCTCGACTTAGGGGTGGGCTTCGAGATCAACCAGGCCGACTCAGGTCCCGGAAGACTCACACAGGAGTTCGATGTCCTGATCGGGCTTGATGGAAAGAAGATCCTTCCCGACATTCCCGATGAGCAATTCGAGAAGGACGTCGTCGCCGACGCACCCAGCAAGGAGGACGAGCAGGGGGCTGGGTCAGGGAGCTTCGTCGTCTCCTATTCCGACAGCACCGATGAGCCAGCCCAACGGGTCATCGTCGCTGGTGCGACCGCCGACGCGGTAAAGGACTACCTGAAGCAGATCGGGAAGGTCCCGCTACTCAACGCCGAGATGGAGGTCGAGCTTGCCAAACGGATCGAGGCAGGCCTCTTCGCCGAGAAGCTCGCCCGGGGCGCCAGGGTCTCGGCGCAGCTGTTCGAGGAGCTGGAATGGATCTCTTGCGACGGGCGCCGCGCCAAGAACCATCTGTTAGAAGCCAATCTGCGCCTCGTGGTCTCCCTCGCCAAGCACTACACCGGGCGCGGCATGCTCTTCCTGGATCTGATCCAGGAGGGCAACCTCGGTCTGATCCGCGCGGTCGAGAAGTTCGACTACACCAAGGGCTACAAGTTCTCGACCTATGCGACCTGGTGGATCCGCCAGTCGATCACCCGCGGGATGGCCGACCAGGCCCGCACCATCCGCATCCCAGTGCACATGGTCGAGCGCATCGCAAAGGTCTGGCGCATCCGGCAACGGATGACGGTCTATGGAAAGCCTCCGAACCTGTACCAACTCGCGCTCGCCGCTGAACTGGCCGAGGAGCAGGTCATGGAATGCCTTCGGCTCGGCCCTATCCACCTCGCGTCTCTCGATCAGCCGATCGGTGACGGTGAGACGACCCTGGGTGATTTGCTCGACGAGGATCGTCGGGAGCCTGGGCCGCACGAGCAGGTCGAGTTCGCGTTGCTTCAAGAACAGCTCCACGCTGTTCTGGACACCCTCTCCGAGCGGGAAGCCGGCGTGATCTCGTTGCGCTTCGGTCTCACCTACGGGGAACCAAAGACCCTCGACGAGATCGGCAAGGTCTATGGCGTCACCCGCGAGCGCATCCGCCAGATCGAGTCGAAGACGTTGTCGAAACTCCGTCATCGGTCGCGCAGTCAGGTCCTTGAAGGATACTTCTACGCCGGCGGTCAACGCCCGAAGAAGAAGGAAACTGAAATGGATGGCGACGAACAAGACGATCAGGATGTCGAAGCAGTCGGTCAAGGCAGTCGACCCGACGGGAACTAGTTGGCTGAAGCGGTCCAGTGGTTCGATCCACGAAGGTCTCATCTCGGACCAGCATTCATACCCCATAACTGAACTGGATCTCGTACAGCGGGTGATTCCCCGTTCTTCATGGAATGAACTGCTCGCTTCTTGCTTAACCGCCCCGCGTCGTGTCTGACCGGGCTCGAAGCGTGCCGATGCCTTCGGACCTGTTCAAGCATCCAGTCTCCGCCGCCGCCAAGCTCTTTCGCCTTGGCCGTGGAACATCGGTGCAGCGCATCCAAAGACCCCTTCCGGGGATTTAACCCATCGAAACTGGTCGCTCGATAGGGTTTCGGCCGTGCCCCGTGATCCGCAACCCCCACTCGCCCAGCCTGGCGACGAGTGCATCTCGGATCGTGCTGGTCTCGTACACCAGATCGTTCATCCCGACGATGACGTCGAGGTTCAACAAGTGCTCGCCTGGCTTCGCGGCACCCCGTTGAAGCAGCTCATGACCGGCGCCGTCGTCGATGCGATCGAGTACGTCCTGGACGGGGCCAAGACGTACAGGTTCGATCTCGACTCAACGGAGGTGGACTCCGACGAGCGGAGGACTGTGGGGGTCAAGCTGCAGTATCGGATCCTCGAAGCGTTCGGCCTTCCGAAGGAGCGTCCGCTGGACACGACGATCATGGGCATTCCAGTCGAGCTCAAGGCAACGATTGGCGGCAACTGGACTATCCCCCGCGAAGGTCAGTGCGAGATCTGCCTCCTCACCCAGGTCGATTCGAAGAGCGATCGCTACCGGGTGTTGCTCATGCGCACCCACCGGCGGTGGCTCAACGAAGGCAAGAACCAGGACTCGAAGCGGACCATCCGTGCCGATGCCCGGGATGAGTTCGGCATTCCAGTTCTCGAGTGGACCCCTCTCCCGCGCAATCCCTTGAAAGAGTTGACTCCACAGCAGCTCGAAGTCGTATTCGCCGCCCGGGTCGGCATCAAGCGCAGAGTGACATCCCTGTTTGGCTTTCTACCTGAGGTCGTCATCCCCCGGGTGGCGATCGAGACTGTTGCTGCCATGGCCAAGGATCCGCTCCGACGTGCCCGGCAGGCGAAGCCGGACATCTTCTTCAACCATGAGCTGGTCGTCCTGATGGGCACATGGACGCCTCAACGCGAACTCGCGTCCAAGTACGGCTTCGATCTGTCAGGCGATGCGTGGGTGGCCATACATCGCGAGACACTCGGTGAGGACTACGAAGCCGCGAAGTCGATGATGGAGCGCACCGGCGGCTGACCGACCCCCGAGGTCATGCGACGTACGGCTTGATGTGGCGTGCGATCGCACGCGCCAAACCGGACGGAACGGCGTTGCCGATTTGCTTCGCGATCGCGATCTTTGACCCGACCCACAGGTAGTCAGAGGGGAAGTCCTGGATCAAGGAGGCCTCGTAGTGCGTGACGACCCTGTCGACGGACAGTTTCGGGTCACCTTTCATGAACCTCCGGTCATCGCCTCGGCGTTGACGACCGGGCACCCACTGCGGGTGCAGGTAGGAACCCTTCTCCGGCTTGAAGAACTCCGTCCGGATCGTGTGCGACGGGAAGTCCCACCGCATGCGGCCCATCACGTCGGTTGTCCCAGTCGGCTTCTCACGCCAGCATCGTGGCAGCAGCTCGGTCGGCACATCGAAGCGTCCGCCCCCGGGCGGTACGAACGAGTACCGCTCGAGTGAAAGCTGGTTGGGGTTGCGACGGAAGTGAATATCCAGACTTTTGAAGACGCCTGGCATGGCTTCACCGAAGAACTCAGTAACGGAGGCGGGGAGTTCTGTTGAATCGGGTCGAACCGGCAGACCATCGATGGCGTCACGAACTGTTCGCCATGTCGGGAGCCCCCTTGCTCCGTCTCGGGCATGTGTCGGCTCGGGCAAGTCGATCCGTCCCACCCGGGACCCGATGACGATGGTTCGACGCCTTCGCTGGGAGACCCCGTAGTCCGCTGCGTTCAGCACGCCGTACGAGATGTTGTAGTCCTTGAGGAGCCCGTGCTCGACTTCACCCACCAGCATCTGGAACTCGGGTGACTTGGAGAAGCGATCGACGTTCTCGATAACAAAGACCTTCGGCCTCGCCGTTCGAATGAACCTCATGTACTCGCGCCACAACTGGTTCCTGGGGTCATCGAGTGCCTTGAGCCCGAGGTTGGAAAAGCCCTGGCAGGGCGGCCCCCCGATCACGAGGTCGGACGCCGGGATCTGGCTCTCCTTGACCTCCGCGATGTCGCCGGGGATCACATGGTGCTCGCCCCAGTTGGCCGCGTAAGTCGCGGCGGCGAAACGGTCCCACTCGACGGCCAGTACCGGTTCGAAGCCTTCGGCGGCGAATCCGACCGTCATCCCGCCACAGCCGGCGAAGAGGTCGATCACAGTGGGCTGACTCATGGCATCAGATCGTATGTCGCGGCTCCGACAGTTCCTTCAGCCTCGCCGCCGTGAGACCAGAGTGACGGGTGAGACACCATCTCGCACGCTGCCGCGCAGACGCCCAGCGTTGAGATCGGACTCTCTAGTGGTCGCTTCGCACGGATTGCGCCAAGAATGCCGCTCGTCCAGGGAGCCAAGATGGCTGCACTCCGACGAGGGCGCATGGCGCCTTTCGCGGTCGTCACCATGGCGCGCGGGCCTTACACGCTCCGCTGGCTCGGCGGGGGTTCTGGGGATGTCGATTGCGTCCCACCACCTCGGCTTGCCGGGCCTTCGCATGCAGTCGCTCAGACTGCCTGGGAAAGCCGAGGCGACGTCGACGCTCGAGATCTTAAGCGGGGCGCGAAGCGCAGCGCCGACCTCGCGACTCGGAAGATCTGGTGGCCTACCCAGCCACACTGTGAGTGTGACCGAATCATGGGCGTCCTCTCCGGGGGTCCGGCGCGGCATGCAGGCGAACCGTGGACGAGACACCAAGCCGGAGATGGCCGTGAGGCGCGCTGCGCATGCAGCCGGACTACGTTTCCGCGTCGACTACCGACCGATCAAAGAGCTCAATCGCAGGGCTGACCTGGTATTCACACGCGCGAAGGTCGCAGTGTTCGTGGACGGGTGCTTCTGGCACGGGTGCCCCACCCACCACACGGTCGCGAAGTCGAATGCCGACTTCTGGGCGCAGAAGGTGAACCGGAACCGGGAGCGCGACCGCGAGACGGATCGATTGCTCCGCGATGCCGGTTGGACCGTCATTCGAGCGTGGGAACACGAGCCTGCCGACGATGTCGTAGCCCGGATCTTCGCCTGTGTTTGAGGCGGATGACTGCCAACCGTCGTGGGGTCCGTGGGCAATCACAGTCGATTGACCCACCGCGGATCGTAGGCCCGGCCGGGCGGACTCAAGCTGCCGTTACCAAATCCTTGATCACGCACGAGGACACAGAACGGCTCCGAACCCGACCACTCACGACGCATGAAGAACTCAACCAGCACCAACTCACAACGCCGCTTTCCGCATTGAGATCGAGCGGCACGCATGCCACGAAGGTTCGTAGATCGGTCCGCCCCTCGGGGCGGGCCAAGCGTCATTTCAAGGCGCCGTTCACGGACCGTCTGTTTGTCACTTAGGGCCACTTTCCAGAGTCGAGCTGTCGCCATGTGCCGGCCCTCGAGGCCGCGAACAATGTCGGCGGCGGCCGCACGGTCGACGGGCTGCCCGTCCTGGACCTAGTTGGACGCAGCGGCCGCTGGTTGGCAACTTCCCACACGCCCGGCGCCAGTCCGAGGCATCCCCAACTGACCCACAGGCGTTGGGCCAAAATGACGAGTAAATGACAAGTCGATCTAATCCTCGGCCCGGAAATGACGAGGACCCCGGCAAACCTGCAGGTCAGCCGGGGTCCATCTGCGCGCCTGTAGGGATTCGAACCCCAAACCTTCTGATCCGTAGTCAGATGCTCTATCCGTTGAGCTACAGGCGCTCGTCACTCGCAGTGCTTGCACGCCGCGAGGACTGGATGAGGATAGCCGACCCCCGTCGAGCGGGCGAAATCAGCATCACCCCGGAGGGCTGGTCCCACAGTGTGGACGATCCCCTATGGTGCCTAGCACCCGCACACGCGGCGGTCACGGCCGCCGCAGGATGAGAGGCAGCGCGATGGCAGATCTCGAGGCAGTCATGGACGAAGCGGGGCTCACGAACCCCCGCGTCCGCGAGTTCGTGAAGGAGTACGCCGAGCTCACCGGCGCCGAGCGCATCGAGGTGGTCAACGCCTCCGACGACGCCCGTCTGCTCGAGGAGGCCGTCGAGGCCGGCGAGCTGGAGAAGGTCGGCGAGGGGCGCTACTACTCGCGCTCCTACTTCAAGGACACCGCCCGCTCCGAGGAGCGCACCATCGTCGCGACGAGCGACGAGAAGGACCGCGGCGTCTACAACAACTGGCGTCCGGCCTCGGAGATGAAGCCCAAGCTCCACGACCTGATGCGCGGCGCCAGCGCTGGCAAGACGATGTACGTCGTCCCCTACCTGATGGCGCCCGCCGGCAACGCCCTCGAGCCGTGGGCGGCCGGTGTCGAGATCACCGACACCCGCACCGTCGTGCTCCACATGATCCGGATGTCCCGGGTGGGCGTGCAGTTCGTCAACGACCTGGAGGACCCGGACCACTTCGTCCGGGCGGTCCACGTCAGCGGCGACCTGGAGAACCTCGGCCAGGGCACCGACGGTGACAAGCGCTACTTCGTGACCGTGGCCGACGAGCGCACGATCCTGCACTTCGGGTCGTCCTACGGCGGCAACGCGCTGCTCGGCAAGATCGCGCACGGCCTGCGGCAGGGGGCGTACGACGGCTGGGCGAGCAAGAAGTTCCTCGCCGAGCAGTACATGCTCATCGGCATCCACGACAAGGAGACCGGGAAGGACTACCACATCTGTGGCGGCTTCCCGAGTGCCTCCGGCAAGACCAACCTGGCGATGATGGCCGCCCCCGAGGCCCTCGGCGACCGCTACCACGTGTCGTTCTACGGCGACGACATCGCCTGGCTGTGGGTCGAGGAGGAGACCGGCCAGCTCTACGGGATGAACCCGGAGTACGGCGTCTTCGGGGTCGCGAAGGACACCAACGAGACCACCAACCCCAACGCCCTCGCCTCGGTCGGCGAGCGCACCGACTGCATCTTCACCAACGTCGCCTACAACCCGACGACCGGTGAGGTGTGGTGGGAGGGCCGCACCAAGGAGAAGCCGGCCGACCGGCACGGCTGGCTCGACTGGATGGGCTCGCCCATCGCCGACCGCAAGGAGGACGACTCGGCTCCGTGGGCCCACCCCAACAGCCGGTTCACCACCACCCTGGCCAACGTCCCCAACATCGCCGTCGACTACGACGCGCCGCTGGGCGTGCCGATCGACGCGATCATCTTCGGCGGCCGCACCCGCGACCGCGAGCCGCTGATCCGCGCGATCACCGACCTCGCCGAGGGTGTGTACGACGGCTTGACGCTCGGCGCGGAGGCGACCTCGGCGGCGGAGGGCAAGGAGGGCGTGCTGCGCTACGACCCGATGTCCAACCGGCCCTTCATGGCCTACGGCGAGGGCGACTACGCCCAGCACTACCTCGACATCGTGGGAGCGGCGAAGGACCAGCCCATCTTTGCCCACGTCAACTGGTTCCAGCGCGACGCCGAGGACGGCCACTTCCTGTGGCCGGGCTACCGCGACAACCTGCGCCCGCTGCTGTGGCTGCTCCAGCTCAAGAACGGCGAGGTCGAGGGACGGCGTACGGCGGTCGGCATCATCCCGACCGAGGAGGAGCTCAACCTCGAGGGCATGGACATCCCGGCCGAGGACCTCGAGCGGATCCTCACCATCGACAAGGCGCGCTGGCAGCAGGAGATGGGGTTCCGCGAGGAGCACCTCCAGCAGTTCGACCGGATGCCCGAGGCGATCTGGGAGGCCCACCGCCGCGTGGCCGCCGACCTGGCAAACGAGCAGTAACGGCCCCGGCGACGCCGCACTGGCCTACGCTGAGCCGGTGCGGCGTCGCGTCTCGGGGACTGCCACGGTTCCGTCCTCCTCCATCGATCTGAGGCGAGGCACGCCCACGCTCGCCCTGCCCTTCGCGGTGGTGGCGGTGATCGGACTGATCACGGTCCTCCTGCCGCCCTACGACGGTCCGTGGTGGGTGATCGGGCTGGCGGTGCTGGTCCTGGGGCTGTCCGCGCTCGTCTTCTTCGCGAGCCGCCTCCGTGGCCGGCGTTCCTGGCTCGACCCGCTCGCCGCCTACCTCCTGTTCCCCTACGCCGCACTGCTCCACGACGCTGCCGGGGCCGGCGCCGGCGGGTCGTCGTCGGGGATGACCGCCCTCCTGCTGCTCCCGATCCTCTGGCTGGCGATCACCGGGACGCCTCATCAGCTCTGGGTGGCGAGCGCCCTGGCCGTGCTCACCTTCGCCGTCCCCATCGTGCTGGTGGGCCCCCCTGGCTACTCCTGGGGTGACTGGCGGAGGGCGGTCGTGTGGTGCGCCGTCGCGCTGGTCATCGCGCCGGTCCTCCAGCGCATCGTCCGCGACCTCGTGCGACAGAGCCGGCGCGTCCGCATCGCCAACGATCGGGTCGAGCGGCTCTTCGACGACGCCCCGCACGGGGTTGCCCTGCTCGACCCCGTGGGCACGATCATCCGGGTCAACGTCTCGATGTCCGTCATGGTCGGCCTCGAGCCGGTGGACATGGTGGGTCACCGGCTGGGTGCGTTCGAGACGCCGGGGGAGGACCGGATCCAGGACCACCTCGGCCGCCTGATGTTCCGCCGCGGGGAGAGCCACTCCACCGAGTGCCGGCTGCGCGACTCCGGGGGCAACGACGTCAACGTGTCCCTCAGCAGCACCGTGGTGAGTGACAGCGAGATGGGCGACATCGTGATGGTCAACGTCGTCGACATCTCCGACCGCCGTCGCTACCTCGACCGGCTCTCGCACCTCGCGGACCACGACGTGCTCACCGGCCTGGCCAACCGTCGCCGCTTCGAGACCGAGCTCGAGCGCCACCTCGACCACTGTCGGCGGCACGGCCCCTCCGGCGCACTCCTCCTGCTCGATCTCGACAACTTCAAGCAGGTCAACGACAGCCTCGGCCACAACGCCGGCGACCAGCTCCTCGTCGTCATCGCGGGCCTGTTGCGCCGCTCGATCCGGAGCACCGACGTGGTGGGGCGACTCGGCGGTGATGAGTTCGCGATCCTGCTCACCGACGCCGACCAGGCAGACGCCGCACGGGTGGCCGAGCTCGTGGTCGAGCGCGTCCGCACCCACGCCGCCACGCTCGACGGTGTCGCGCGCCGCGTCACCGCGAGCGTCGGGGCCGTCACCTTCCGAGCGGCCTCGGAGCACGCGGCGGATGCACTCGCGCTCGCCGACATGACCATGTACGACGCCAAGGAGGCAGGCCGCAACCAGGTCGCCGTACTGACGGAGGGCGACGTGCGGGGGCCCCGTACGTCGGCCCGCCTGCACTGGCAGAGCAGGATCGAGGCGGCCCTGGAGAACGACCGGTTCGAGCTGCACCTCCAGCCGATCATGAACATCGCGGACGGCCGGATCAGCTCCGCCGAGGTGCTGCTGCGGCTGAGGGACCAGGACGAGCTGGTGCCGCCGGCCCGCTTCATCTACATCGCCGAGCGCGTGGGGCTGATGCCCCGGGTGGACGCGTGGGTCGTGGACAAGAGCCTCGAGCTCCTGGCACGCCTGCGTCGCGAGCACGACCCGGAGTTCGAGTTCGAGGTCAACCTGTCGGGCCACTCGATCGGTTCCACCGAGATCGAGAGCGTGATCGTGAGCTCGCTCGCGACGCACGGGGTCGACCCGTCGGCCCTCATCCTGGAGATCACCGAGACCGCGGCCGTGGGCGACGTCGCCCTGGCGCGGGACTTCGCGGAGCGTATGACCGACCTGGGGTGTGCCTTCGCGCTCGACGACTTCGGTGCCGGCTTCGGCTCGTTCTACTACCTCAAGCACCTGTTCTTCGACTACGTGAAGATCGACGGCGAGTTCGTCGCCCACGTCCACGAGTCACAGGTCGATCGCACGATCATGCGCTCGATCGTCGGCATCGCCCGCGACCTGGGCAAGCGGACGGTGGCCGAGTTCGTCTCCTCCCAGGAGATCCTCGACGTGTGCCGCGAGGAGGGGGTCGACTTCGCGCAGGGCTACCTGATCGGCAAGCCGGTCCCCTACGACGAGTTCGTCGAGCGGTTCATGCCCTCGGCCACCGCGGTGGCGCGGGGCTGACGCACGACAACCTGCGGGCTCGCCCCGCACCATCGGAACGGAGACTCGGGACCAGATGCGGTGGCTACAACGATCGGTGGGTCTGGCGATCATCGGCACGGCCGGCCTGGGGGCCGCTGCCCTGTGGGTGGCGATCGCCCAGGGCGACCCAGAGGCGGGACAGCGCCCCAGTGAGGGGGTCCTCTTCGGCATCTGGCGGGTCTTCTACGACACCGAGATGCCGGCCCCGCGCGTGCTGCTGGCAGCCGTGGGTGTGGCCCTGCTGCTGGCGGCCGGTGTCGCCGGTCTCGAGCGACGCCTGCTCGACCGGGCGCGCCGCAGCGAGGACAGCGACCGCATGCCGCTCGCCCCGAAGCTGGTGATGGCGCAGACGCGGGGGGAGTACGCCGGTCCGGTCACGATCACGGTCCTCATCCCCGCCCACAACGAGGAGGGCTGCATCTCCGAGACCCTCGCGTCCCTGCTCTCCCAGTCCCTGCCTCCCGCGCGGGTGGTGGTCGTCGCCGACAACTGCACGGACGCGACGGTCCGCCTGGCCGAGGAGGCCGGGGTGGAGGTCTTCGAGACCGTGGGCAACACGCACAAGAAGGCCGGCGGTCTCAACCAGTCACTGGCCCGGGTCCTGCCCGGGCAGGGTGACAACGACTGCGTGATGATCATGGACGCCGACACCACCCTGGACCCCGGATTCCTCGAGGGCGCGGCCCGGCGGCTCACCGATGACCGCGCGCTGATGGCCGTGGGCGGTCTCTTCTACGGCGAGGACGGCTTCGGGCTGATCGGCCAGTTCCAGCGCAACGAGTACACGCGCTACCAGCGCGACCTGCGGCGCCGGCGCGGTCGGGTCTTCGTGCTCACCGGTACGGCTTCGGTGTTCAGGCCGCGGGCCCTGCGTGCGGTGGCGGAGGAGCGGGGGAAGATCCTGCCGGGTGTCCCGGGCGACGTCTACGACACGGTCGCCCTGACCGAGGACAACGAGCTGACCATCGCGCTCAAGACGCTGGGTGCCCTGATGATCTCGCCGAGCGAGTGCACCGTGGTCACCGAGGTGATGCCGTCCTGGAGCGGCCTGTGGGCGCAACGGCTGCGCTGGCAGCGGGGGGCGCTGGAGAACCTCGGTGCGTACGGCATGCGACCGCAGACCTTCCGCTACTGGATGCAGCAGCTGGGGATCGGCTACGGCGTCATCGCCCTCGCCTCCTACCTCGCGCTGATCATCTTGATGCTGCTGGCGACCTCGGCGTGGGTGTGGTTCCCGTTCTGGGTCGGGATCGGCCTGGTCTTCACCCTCGAACGGGTCGTGACGGTGTGGCGGGGCGGCTGGAAGGCGCGGCTGCTGGGCCTGTCGCTGTTCCCCGAGCTCTTCTACGCGATGTTCCTCAACGTGGTCTTCCTCAAGGGCATCGTGGACCTGTCCCTGGCGCGGCAGGCGACGTGGAAGCACATCGTCCAACCCGACTCCGGCGTCCGGACGGAGGACTGACGTGCCGACCCTGCTCCCCATGGGGGTGCTGCTCCCCGACAGCCTCCTGCGCAACGACGTGGTCGCCGTGCTGGCGGCCTTCGTCGCGATCAACACGATTGTCTACGTCACCCTGGCGGTGGCCAAGATCCTGCCCAAGCTCTACGTGCGCGACTGGCTCAGCACCCGCAACCGACGCTCCGAGACGCGGAGCATCGATCCCGACGCGCCGGTCTGAGATCCAGGTCACAACCCTTAGACCGATCCAATATGTGCCCGCTTTCACAAGCACTAGCGTCCGAAACAAGTCGCCGTCAACGAGGCCGCGCGAATCGCGACGAACGCTGAAGGAACCCGGGATGACCGCACTGACCCACACCGAGACGACCACCGAGCAGACCGCTCCGACCACGCACCAGGGCATCGCCGCCTGGGTCGCCGAGATCGCCGAGCTCACCCAGCCGGACCGCATCCACTGGTGCACCGGCTCCGACGAGGAGTGGCACCAGCTCACCCGGTCCCTCGAGGCGACGGGCACCTTCACCCGCCTCAACCCCGACGTGATGCCCAACTCGTTCCACGCGGCCTCTGACCCGACGGACGTGGCGCGCGTCGAGGACCGCACCTACATCTGCTCGGTCAACGAGCGGGACGCAGGTCCGACGAACAACTGGATGGACCCGGAGTCGATGAAGGACCTGATGCGCGGGCTCTACGCCGGCTGCATGAAGGGCCGCACGATGTACGTCATCCCGTTCGTGATGGGCCACGTCGACGCCGAGCGGCCGATGTTCGGCGTCGAGATCACCGACTCCGCCTACGTCACCGTCTCCATGCGGGTCATGGCACGCATGGGCACCGAGGTCCTGCGCCGCATCGAGGAGCTCGAGGACGCCGGCCAGGCGCCGCAGTGGGTCCCCGCGCTGCACTCGGTCGGGATGCCGCTCGAGCCCGGCCAGGACGACGTCGCGTGGCCGTGCAACGACACCAAGTACATCGTCCAGTTCCCCGAGGAGCGGATGATCTGGAGCTTCGGCTCGGGCTACGGCGGCAACGCCCTGCTCGGCAAGAAGTGCTACGCCCTGCGCATCGCGTCGGTGATGGCGCGCGACGAGGGCTGGCTGGCCGAGCACATGCTCATCCTCAAGCTCACCTCCCCGCAGGGCGTCACCAAGTACGTCGCCGCGGCGTTCCCGAGTGCCTGCGGCAAGACCAACCTCGCGATGCTCAAGCCGACCATCCCCGGCTGGACGGTCGAGGCGATCGGCGACGACATCGCCTGGATGCGCATCGGCGAGGACGGCCGCCTGTGGGCGGTCAACCCCGAGTTCGGCTTCTTCGGCGTCGCGCCCGGCACCAACGAGCACACCAACCCGCACGCGATGGAGACCATCCGCAAGGGCAACTCGGTCTTCACCAACGTCGCGCTCACCCCCGACGGCAACGTGTGGTGGGAGGGCCTGGAGAACACCCCGGCCCAGGCCACCAGCTGGAAGGGCGAGCCCTGGACGCCCGAGTCCACCGAGCTGTCCGCCCACGCCAACAGCCGCTACTGCACCCCGATCAAGCAGTGCTCGATCCTCGCTGCCGAGTACGACGACCCGCGCGGCGTGCCGATCGACGCGATCCTCTTCGGTGGTCGCCGCAAGACGACGATCCCGCTGGTGACCGAGGCCCGCGACTGGAACCACGGCACGTTCATGGGCGCCACGCTGTCCTCCGAGACGACCGCGGCCGCGGTCGGCGCGGTCGGCGTCGTGCGCCGCGACCCGATGGCGATGCTGCCCTTCATCGGCTACAACGCCGGTGACTACTTCAGCCACTGGGTCGGCATCGGCAAGGACAACGACGTCGCCAAGCTGCCGAAGATGTTCTACGTCAACTGGTTCCGCCGCGGCGACGACGGTGACTTCCTGTGGCCCGGCTTCGGCGAGAACAGCCGCGTCCTCAAGTGGGTCATCGAGCGCATCGACGGCCAGGCCGCCGCGGTCGAGACCCCGATCGGCCACGTCCCGGACCCGGGCTCGCTCGACATCGACGGCCTCGACCTCACCGACGATGAGCTCGCGCAGGCCCTCGCGGTCGACGTCGAGGAGTGGCGTGCCGAGCTCCCGCAGATCCAGGAGTGGTTCGAGACGTTCGGCGACGACCTCCCGGCCGTGCTGTGGAGCGAGTTCGACACGCTCAAGGCCCGACTGGAGTCCTGACCCACCGATCCACCCGTCACTGACCCGCCTCACCGGCCCTCCGGGAGGCGGGTCCGTGCGTTTCCCGGCCGTGGCACGAGGACCCTTGTGGCACCATCCTCACACTGGGTGTCGGGGGTGACAGGGAGGTGTGCCATGCCCTTGGGGCAGCGCGAGCGCGACCTCTTCGAGGAGCAGGCCACCCCGCTCTACGAAGAGATCGTGACCACAGGCGGGATCAGCGCCACCGACAAGCGTGTCGCCGCGCGCGGCGAGCTCCACAGCGCCTTCGAGCTGCTGGTCGAGGTCGGTCTGGTGACGAAGAGCGAGGACGGCACGCAGTGGCGAGCCGTCGACCCGGCGGCCGTGCAGGCCCAGGTGGTGGCACCGCTGGGCCAGCAGGGCGCCGAGCTGATCGCCGAGTCCGCCCACTGGGCCCAGGCCTTCAGCACGCTCTCCCACGCGTGGCGTCGTTCGCCCAGCGCCGTGGGCGGCCCCTTCGCCGAGATCCGGGGGCTGACCACCATCGGCAACTTCCTCGCCTCGCTGGTCAGCGACGCCGAGGACGAGCTGCTCACCGCGCAGCCCCAGGACCGCCGCGGCGTCAAGCAGCTCGGCGGCGACGTCGGCGCGCGTGACATCGCCGCCCTCAAGCGCGGCGTCAAGATGCGCACCCTCTACCAGCACGCCGCACGCCGCGGCGCCGACACCCGCAAGTACGTCGCCGCGGTCACCGCGGCCGGCGCCGAGGTCCGCACCCTCGACGAGTTCTTCAACCGGCTCATCGTGGTCGACCGCCGGATCGCGATCATCCCCAGCCACCAGGGCCTGACGGCCGCGATGGTGATCAGCGACCGGTCGATGGTGGGCTACCTCGTCGACATGTTCGAGCGCCACTGGGAGCGGGCCCGACCGTTCACCAGCAGCGAGACGTCCGTGATGCGCGACATCGCCGCTGAGCAGCGCGCGATGACCATCCGGATGCTGCTGGAGGGGCGGGCCGACCCGGCCGGCGCCAAGCGCCTCGGCGTCAGCCCCCGGACGTACGCCGGCTACGTCGCGGACCTCAAGAACGAGTTCGAGGTCGAGACCCGCTTCCAGCTCGGGTACGAGATGGGCAAGCGCGGCATCGACGGACGCGAGACGGACGAGCCGACCTCCTGAGCCGGGAACGGTCTGCAAATCAGTCGAGGGCAGCAGCTCTGTGAGCTGCTGCCCTCGTGCTGGGACGTGGCCTGTGGGGGAGGCCGTCCGGACCAGAACTCGTGGGGGGTTGAGGGGTCCGTGTCCCAGCTCTTCACTGCGTGCCAATCATGGCACGGCTGAAACTCAGCGCTTGATCTTGGCGCCCCAGCTCGTGTCGATGGCGTTGGCCGGGGCTGCGCCCATGCCGACGAATCCGAATCCGAGCGCTGCCACGAGGGCTGCTGCGGCGATGCGGCGTACTGGGGTCATTGCTTTCACCTCTACGGTCACGATGTCACAGGGGATGACCTGTTCATTCTCACCCACGGCCCGGGGTGGCGTCTGCGGCATCCCGCTGCAGGTCTGTGCATTGCAGGTTCCTGCAAACCATGCGACGGCCCCCCTCGCGAGGAAGGGGGCCGCGCACTGGCGGAGGCGGAGGGATTTGAACCCTCGATGGGGTTTTAGCCCCAAACCCGCTTAGCAGGCGGGCGCCATAGACCGGACTAGGCGACGCCTCCATGCCCGGGGCGACCCGGGCGCACAGAAGGTTACAAGGCGCGACGCTCCGGCGCCGAATCAGGTCCGGCTCGGGCCAGGTGGCGGGCCGGACCGCCGTCAGAACTTCCTGAGGCCCTGTCCGCGCCGGAGGTGCTGCTGGAGGTCGCGGACGAAGGCCTCGCGGTCCACGGCCAGCATCTCGACCGGGATCGTGCTGGTCCGTCCGTCGCGCAGGCGCAGCACCACCACGGGGGCGCCGGCGACGGTCGTGGTCACCGCGTCCTCGACGTCCTTCCACCGGCCGGAGGCCGCGCCGACGCCGCGAACCCACTGGATCCGGTAGCCCTCCGGGGTCAGCCGGGCGACCCACCCCTTCTGCCGCCACCCCCACCAGGTCGCCCCTAGCAGCACGAGCACGAGGCCGACGGGCACCAGCAGGAACGCCGTGTGCAGGTCGAGGACCGCGATCGCGAGGGTGCTGAGCAGGATCAGCACGGCGACCGCGCACAGCAGCACGCCGACCACGCGCGCCGCGACGGCGGGGGCGAGGCGGTAGACGGTGGCGGTCTCGGTCGTCACACCGGAGATTTCACCACGTCGGCACATGCAGGCTCCCGCTCGGGTCGGACCACTCCTGCCTTCGGTAGAGTTCCGCGGTGTGCGGCACCCCGGTGCCGTACGAGGAGAGGTGCCGGAGCGGCCGATCGGAACCGCCTTGAAAGCGGTCGTAGGGAGACCTACCGCGGGTTCGAATCCCGCCCTCTCTGCCAGCGGCCCTCCCGACCGGGGTGGGGAAGGCGTGTCAGGCGTGAGCCACGACGGGCGACTGTCGTGCCCGCCATCGCAGGCGCAACGGCTCCTCGACCCTGAGCGTGAAGTACGTCGCGAGGCCGAACGCGACCAGCAGCGCGGGCAGGCTGGACCACCCTGAGTACTTCTGGCCCGCGAGGATCAGCACCGGCCAGTGCCACAGGTACAGCGCGTAGGAGATCCGGCCCACGAAACGGAGCGACGCCCCCTCGAGCAGCGGCACACCGGGCACGGCACAGGCCACGACGGCTGCGGCGACCAGCGACACGGGGATCGGCACGAGGACGAAGTACGTGGATCCCGCCGCCACAGCGAGCAGCACCATCGCCGCGACGCCGACGACCGGGACCATCCGCTGGTAGGCACCTGGGGGGACTCGGACGGGCCTGATCGCCAGGCAGGAGCCGAGCAGCAACGCGAACGCGTTGGTCGGCAACGTGGGGTAGGTGGCGTAGGCCCCTGCCACGACGAAGACGATGACCCGCGTCACCATGGATGCCGCGATGGCGACGACGAGCCAGAACACGGGGCGCCGCAGCTTGACGACGAACGGCAGGGCCAGCGGCCAGAGCAGGTAGAACTGCTCCTCGACGGCCAGCGACCACGTGTGCTGGAAGAGGCCGCTCTCGAAGTGCATGAAGAAGATGTTCTTGGTGTAGGTCAGCGAGGCAGCGACCTCCCCGGCGAGGCCGTCCGTCGGCCCTCCCACCGCGACCCACAGGGCGACCACGAGGACTTCCATGACGAGGAGCGCGGGCATCAGGCGTACGGCTCGAGCCAGCAGGAATCCACGCATGGACCAGGCACCTCGCGCCCGGTCGGCCAGGACGAGTCGCGTGATGAGGTAGCCCGACAGGACGAAGAAGACGGCGACCCCGGACGCACCCATGGCTCCGCTGCCTCGCCCCGCGAATCCGGCGTGGTCGGCGACGACCATCAGCACAGCCACGCCGCGCAGTCCGTCGAGTGCCGCCAGGCGACGTCCGTCGTGGGTCACGACAAGCAGGGCAGGGAGAGTGCCTCAACAGGGGCCAACGCAGAGTGAAGCACGATGAGGACCCCCGACCCGGCGACGACGAGCCGCCATCCTCACACGTCACGGCCGGCCAAACGTCGCGAATGGCGAAGACGCTCAGCACCGTCATCTGGCGCCGAAACCCCCGGATAGGCTCGGCAGGGTGACGACGACCTGGTTCGCCTCGCCCGCCGACGCCGCCCGACGACTGCGCGAGGCGGGCTACCTCACCGACGACGCCACCGCGCTGACGGCGTACCTCTCGGGAGCCCTGGAGAAGCCGCTCCTGGTCGAGGGGCCGGCCGGGGTCGGCAAGACCGAGCTGGCCAAGGCGGTGGCGCGGGCGACGGGCGCCGAGCTGGTGCGGCTGCAGTGCTACGAGGGCCTCGACGAGGCTCGGGCGCTCTACGAGTGGAACTACAAGAAGCAGCTGCTGCGGATCCAGTCGAGCGGCGGCGAGGACTCGTGGAGCGAGACCCACGACGACATCTTCACCGAGGAGTTCCTGCTCACCCGGCCGCTGCTGAGCGCCATCCGCCGCGACGAGCCGACGGTCCTGCTCATCGACGAGGTCGACAAGACCGACGTCGAGGTCGAGGGCCTGCTGCTCGAGGTGCTGAGCGACTTCCAGGTCACCATCCCCGAGCTCGGGACGGTCACCGCCACGCGTCGGCCGTTCGTGGTGCTGACCTCCAACGCCAGCCGCGAGCTGTCGGAGGCGGTGAAGCGCCGCTGCCTGTTCCTGCACCTCGACTACCCGGACGCCGAGCGCGAGCGTGCCATCGTCACCAGCCAGGTGCCCGAGCTGGACGAGAAGGTGGCCGCCCAGCTCGTCGACGTCGTCGTGCGCCTGCGCGACCTCGAGCTCAAGAAGGCGCCCTCCATCGCGGAGTCCGTCGACTGGGCGCGCACCCTCATCGCGCTGCAGATCGCCGACCTCGACGAGGCGACCGTCGCGCGCACCCTGGGGGTGGTGCTCAAGCACGCCTCCGACCAGCGCCGCGCGGTCAAGGAGCTCAAGCTGGCGACGGCCTGACCCCGATGAGCCTTCTCGACACCCACATCGGCTTCGTGGAGGCGCTGCGCTCCGCGGGGCTGTCGGTGTCGCTCGCGGAGGGCCTCGACGCGATCGCCGCGCTGGAGAAGGTGCGCTGGCACGACCGCGAGACCGTGCGGGCCGCGTACGCCGCCACGCTGGTCAAGCGCCAGCCGCAGCGGGTGACCTTCGACGCGGTCTTCGACATCTACTACCCGCGCCTGATCGGCAGCGGTGTCGCCGGCGACGGGCTCGAACGGGTCGCCGGGCCACAGGACACCGGGCCGGCTCTCGAAGACTTCCGCGAGGCGCTGGCGGAGGCGCTGGCCTCTGACGACGGTCGGACCCTGCAGGACCTCGCGGTCGAGGCCGTCGCCCGGTTCGGCGCGATGCCCGGTCGCGGGCCGGGCCTGTCGAGCTGGTCGGCCTACACCTCCCTCCAACGAGTGTCCCCGTCGGAGCTGATGGACCGCCTCGTCCGGGGGCTGCTGGGCCAGGGCCTCGATGCGGAGCAGGCCGAGCGGGTGGCGGGCCGGCGGATCGGCGCCTTCACCCGCCTCGTGGAGGGCGACGCGCGCCGCCGGATCGCCGAGGAGAAGGGCCCCGAGCACGTGGTCGACGTGACGGTGCGGCCCACCATCGACCGGCTCGACTTCACCGCGGCCCGGCGCAGCGACCTGGAGGAGATGCGGCGCGAGATCTACCCGCTCGCCCGGCGTCTCGCCGCCCGGCTCACCAAGGAGCAGCACGCACAGCGGCGGGGCCCGCTCGACGTACGCCGGACGGTGCGCGCGTCGATCGCCACGGGCGGGGTGCCACTGACGACCCACCACCGCCCGAAGCGACCGCACCGGACCGAGCTGGTCGTGCTGTGCGACGTGAGCGGGTCCGTGGCCAACTTCGCGCACTTCACCCTGCTGCTGGTCTTCGCTCTGCGCGAGGCCTTCAACGGCGTACGCGCCTTCACGTTCGTCGACGACGTGGTGGAGGTGAGCGAGGCGTTCCGTCCGGGCGCCGACGTCGTGGAGGTGATGGAGTCGCTCTCGGCGAGCATCTCGCACGCCGCACTGTGGGGGCGGACCAACTACGGCCGTGCGCTGACCCGTTTCGCCGACGAGCACGGCGACGCGATCGGACCGAGGTCGTCGCTGCTGATCCTGGGCGACGGGCGCTCCAACTACAGCGACCTGGCCCTGCCGGTCCTGTCGGACCTCGCCGGCCGGTCCCGGCACGCGTGGTGGCTCAACCCCGAGCATCCGCGCCACTGGGGCACGGGCGACAGCGCGGCGGACCGCTACGGAGAGATCGTGCCGATGACGGAGTGCCGCAACCTCGCCCAGCTGGGCGAGTTCGTGCACGGGATCGTCTGATGGTCTGGCGCTCGCTCCGAGCTCCCCTAGCCCGCGAGGTAGCCGAGGTCCTGCATCCGGCTGATCTCCGCCCGCAGCTCCGGGTGCTCGGCGCTGTCGGCGGCCCTGGCACCCGCGACGTAGGTGTGGCTGCCGTCGGCGGTGGTGCTGTCGAAGACCACGGTCAGTCGGTTGGCGACCGTGGCGTTGATCAGTGAGCCGAGCAGGGCGACGGGGTCGCTGCGGTCCTCCAGGGACAGCATCCGGGTGGCCTCCGGGATCCGCGGCACCTGCGCCGACGGGGCGCCGGCCGTGACCACCTGGTCGACGACGAAGCGTGGCGAGGAGGCCGTGGCGGCGATCTCCGCCGCCACCGCGCCGCCGGCCGCGGAGCCGACGAGCATGACCCGCGCATCGTCCTCGGTCACCACCTTCTCGATGGCGCGGACGACCTGGCTGGCGTACGTCGTGGGGTCGGCGCCGACGAGGCGGAGCCGCCCGGAGTCCGGGCCGAGGGTGCCGGGGAGGTAGGCGATGTAGCGGCCGGTGCCGACCCGCTGCACGCTGATCCGGCGGTCCTCGGCGACGAGGTTGGCCATCAGCTCCTCGAGGGAGCGTGGCTGCTGGGCCGTGCTGGTCGCGGACTCAGCCTCCGGCGCCTCGGCCTCGACGAACGAGCCGGCGGAGTCGCGGAAGGCGGACACCGCGTCCGTCGGGAACGGCGCGATGCCGATGGCCCGGAGACCACCACGCGCGGCGTGGGCGCCCTGGTCGGAGGCCAGGACTCCTGCGGTCAGGAGGGAACGCATGTGCAGGCCGTCGAGCAGCCCGCCGCCACCGGAGAGGTGGTCCATCAGGTCGGGGTTGTTCTCGGCCAGGTCGCTGAGATAGGCGGTGACGCCATCACGGTCCAGCGCGTCGGTCTCGATCAGCCCGGCGCTCACGATGGCCCCGCCGAGCGCGACCTCGGGAGCGAGGTAGCCGATGGCGCGACCCGCGATGGAGCCGAGCGTCTTGTAGGCCGCCTGCTGCAGCTCGTCGATCCAGCGGTAGGTGAGCACGGTGGCGCGTACGACGAGAGCGTCGGCGTCGAGCTCGACCGAGCGGGTCAGCAGCCCCTGCTTGCCCGTGGTCGCGGCCCGGATGTCCTCCTCGGCCTGGCCCCAGGTGGCCGGCGACAGCAGCCCGGAGTCGACGACGTCGTCGTCCCCGAGGATCTCCGCGCCGAGGCGGGCGCGGGTGCGCATCTCGTTGCCGGAGGAGTCGAACAGGTCGGCGAGCGCCAGCATCTGGTCGTACTTGTCGGCAGCGACGGACGCGGACGACTCCTCGGGCGAGGAGTCGGCGCCCTGGGTGCGGGGGATGTCGAGCTCGCTCATGTCGTGCCCTCCCGGAGGCCGACCTGGGCCAGGACCGGCGCGAGCTCGGTGGCGAGGTCGTCGGGGTCGACGCGGGCGATCGCGACGCGGGCCCCGTCGTCGTGGTGCGGGGTGAGGGAGTGCCAGCCGTCCTTGAGCAGCACCCAGGAGACCACGCCCACCGATGCGGTGGCCCGCTCGGACACCTCGGCGGCGAGGATCCGCAGCCGGCCGCGGCTCTCGGAGTGGACGGCCGACAGCGCCGCGGCCGCATCGGCGTCGCCGAGCTCGGCGCCGTCGCCCAGCACCGTGCCCTCGCCCTGCCCGACCAGCACGGGCACGAGGTCGGAGCGCCCCGAGCGCAGGGCCTCCCCGACCGAGTCGGCCAGGGCGTAGGGGACGTCGAGCAGCGCGGGCACGTGGGAGGCAGCGAGGCGGAGGTCCTCGGGGACCGCCGTCACCCGCGCGAGCTCGGTCGTCCACTGCTCGACGGGGAACCACGCCAGCTCGAAGACGATCCCGTCGCAGGTCGACAGGCTGGCCACCGCGCCGCCGTCCTGGCGGTGCCACGCCTTCACCTGCGTGGCGCCGGCAGCCACGTCGATGTCGAGCGCGAGACGCGGGGTGGCCAGCAGGCCCACGGCGCCGACGAGGCCCGCGTCAGGTCCGTCGTCGCCGACCAGACCGCGGCGGCGGAGGGTGTCGTGCGGGTCGTGGAGGGTGCCGAGCGCGTCGGTGTAGGCGGAGTCCTCGACGGAACCGCGGCTCTGGCCGAGGCGCCCCGACAGGGACCCCCGGCCCGGCACCGAGCCGTCGTCGGCGAGGTCGAAGGGCAGCGGTGCGCCGCCCGCGAGGTCGGCGACGACCCGGAGCTCGGGCAGGGTCAGCGCGAGTCGCCGGGCCATGCCGTCGAGGAAGGTCGTCGGCGGCGCCGGGGGCGTGGTCAGGTCGATCGTCACCATGTCAGAGGCCCGGGAGCTCGAGGGTCAGCCAGTCCTGGTGACCGGCCAGCGGTGGGTCGAAGGCGAGGAGGGCCGCGTCGGACGCGTCAGGGGCGGTCTCCGGGTCGGCCTCGCTCGCCCGGGTGCGGGCGTCCTCGACGAGGGTGGTGGCCTTGTGGGACCGTGTGTCGATGGCCTCCTTGAGGCTGTCGACGTGACCGAGGTGCTGGGCCAGCGAGTCGGCGGCCGTCTCGTGGTGCGCCGCGGCGGTGCGCAGGTGGTGGGCACGCTCCTTGATGCGCTCGCGCATCGAGTCGGCGGCCCTGCCGTGCCACGGCACGGCCTCGGCCTGTGAGACGAGGCGGGAGGCGAGGGCCCGGATGTCGCCGCCCTGCTCGCGGAGCTGGGCGACGCGCTTGCGGCCGGCCGCAGTGTCGCCGTACATCGGATCACACCCTTTCGTCCGAGAACGCCTTACCCGAGGAGGGTCGCGCCCAAACGTTGCCGAGGCCTCCATTCTCCCTCGCGCAGGCGCCGACGTGGGCCCGGCGCGCAGGCCCGTCGGTGCTGGAACGACGTCACGGGTGCCCCGCCACGACCGATAGGATCGAGGCCTCGCCCGCCCTCCCAGACGAAGAGCACGAGGTCTGCATGACGTTCGACGTCCACCAGCTCGACGTGTTCGTGCTGGTCGGGGCGGTCGTGACGCTGGCCGCGATCCTCGCCGTGCGCGTCTCCGCGGGCGTGGGCCTGCCGTCGCTGCTCATCTACCTCCTCATCGGCGTCCTGCTGGGCGAGGGCGGACCGTTCGCGATCCCGTTCGACGATGCGCAGCTCGCGCACGCGCTCGGCTTCGGGGCGCTGGCGATCATCCTGGCCGAGGGTGGTCTCACCACGGAGTGGCGCCAGATGCGGCCCAGCATCAGGCTCGGCCTCTCGCTGGCGACCGTCGGCGTGGCGGTGTCGGTGGCGGTCGTCGCGGTGGGTGCCCACTTCCTCCTCGGCCTGCCGTGGGAGCTGGCGATCCTGCTCGGTGCGATCTGCTCACCCACCGATGCGGCGGCCGTGTTCTCGGTGCTGCGCGTGGTGCCGCTGCCCAAGCGGCTGACCGGCGCGCTCGAGGCCGAGTCGGGTCTCAACGACGCCCCGACGGTCGTCCTCGTCGGCATCATCTCCACGGGCGCCGTCGCCGGCGCCAGCCTGTTCGAGGTGGCCGGCATCATCGTCTTCGAGCTGATCGCCGGAGGGCTGGTCGGTGTCGTCTGCGGTGTGGGCGGCGCGTGGATCATGCGTCGTGCGGCCCTGCCGTCCTCCGGCCTCTACCCGCTCGCGGTCCTGTGCCTGGCGTTCACGGCGTACGGCCTCGCCTCCGCCGTGCACGCGTCGGGCTTCGCCGCGATCTACGTCGCCGCGCTCATCCTCGGCAACAGCGAGCTCCCGCACCGGGTGGCGACGAAGTCGTTCGCCGAGGGGATCGCCTGGCTGGCGCAGATCGGGCTGTTCGTGATGCTCGGCCTGCTGCTGTCGCCCGGCCGGATCGACCTCAACACCGTGGTCCAGGCACTCGTGACCGGACTCGTCCTGACCGTCGTGGCGCGACCGCTGTCGGTGCTGGTCAGCAGCATCGTGCAACCGATGGCACTACGCGACCTCGCCTTCATCTCGTGGGCCGGCCTGCGCGGTGCCGTCCCGATCGTGCTGGCCACGATCCCACTGTCCGAGGGCGTCGAAGGCGCCGACGACCTGTTCGACATCGTCTTCGTGATGGTCGTCGTCTACACGCTGCTCACCGGACCGACCCTGCCCTGGGTCGCCCGCCTGCTGAAGGTGTCGCGTCGCTCCGAGCCGCGCGGCCTCGACGTCGAGGCCGCTCCCCTCGACCGGGTCGCGGCCGACCTGCTCCAGGTGACGATCGCCCCCACGTCGAAGATGCACGGCGTCGAGGTGGGCGAGCTGCGGCTCCCGCAGGGGGCGTCGGTCTCCCTGGTGATCCGGAGCGGCTCGTCCCTGGTGCCGGAGCGGCGTACGGTCCTGCGCTCGGGAGACGACCTCCTCGTCGTCACGCCGCGCAAGCTGCGCGAGGCCACGGAGGCCCGGCTGCGCCAGGTGTCGGCGAACGGCCGCCTCGCCCAGTGGCTGGGCGACCCGTCCCGGCGGGAGCGGGACTAGCCCCTGCTACTCCGCGCCGGTGGCCCGGCAGAAGGTGGCGTCTGCCTGGGCCAGCACCGACTCGACCTGCTTGGGGCGCAGGGTCTTGAACTTCTCGCCGACCACCACCACGACCCCGACGCCGAGCGCGTCGCCGGTGACGACGCGGGCCTGCTTGAACTGCTGCTTGACGAGGTCGACCGCCGGGTTGGTCGGGTCGTCGGCCCAGATCTGGGTGCTCGCGGCCGGCTGCGGTGAGTCACCGATGTCGCCGGCGACGAAGCCGCGCTCGGTCAGCTGGGCGCTGGTCGCACCCGCCAGGCCGCTGCGACCGCTGCCGTTGAAGACGCTGACGACGACCTGGTCGCGGCGCACCTCGGTGCCGGCGGCGACCTCGGTGTCCTCGCAGATGGCGACCGGCTCGTCCTCCGGGAACGGCTCGGTCAGTGCGGTCCAGCCCCAGGCAGCGGCACCGACGACGAGCAGGCCGAGGAACGCCAGCGTCAGGGCGGACTTGAGGGCGCCGCTCATCGGGTGCTCACTGGTCACCGGCCTGGTGGACGCGGGCGTGCAGCACGCTCCGCTGCTGCAGGGCCGCGCGCAGGGCGCGGTGCAGGCCGTCCTCGAGGTAGAGGTCGCCGCGCCACTGGACGACGTGGGCGAACAGGTCGCCGTAGAACGTCGAGTCCTCGTCGAGCAGGGTGTCGAGGCGGAGCGTGTCCTTGGTGGTCACCAGCTCGTCGAGCCGGATCTGGCGCGGGGGCAGGTCAGCCCAGGCGCGCGAGGTCAGCCCGTGGTCGGGGTAGGGGCGGCCGTCGCCCACCCGCTTGAAGATCACGCCGGTGATCATAACGACGCCGCCCCACGGCCCCTCGTCGTCGCCACCTGCGCTGACTAGGCTCCCGACATGACCGAGACCCCTGAGGCCGTGCCGACGCCCGCCGAGGCCGCTCCCGAGGCCGCGCCCGTCGAGGCATCCACCGAGCCCCCCGCCGAGACGCCCACGGCGAGCGACCCGATCTCCGAGGCCGTCGCTCCGGGCTACCGGTTCGAGGGAGCCGCGCTCGAGCTGGGCGGGCTGATGCTCGACGCCGACGACCTCGGCGACGTCCACATCAGGATCCCGCTCGCCATGCTCAACCGCCACGGCCTGGTCGCCGGCGCCACCGGCACCGGCAAGACGAAGACACTGCAGCTGCTGGCCGAGCAGCTCAGCGCCCACGGCGTACCCGTCTTCGCTGCTGACATCAAGGGCGACCTGTCCGGGATCAGCGTGCCGGGCGAGCCGAGCGACAAGCTCACGGCGCGGACGGCGAGCGTGGGTCAGCAGTGGACGGCTACCGGCTTCCCGACGGAGTTCTACGCGATCGGCGGCCAGGGCATCGGCGTACCCGTCCGCGTCACCATGACGGCGTTCGGGCCCACCCTGCTGGCGAAGGTGCTCGACCTCAACGAGACGCAGGAGTCCTCGCTGGGCCTGGTCTTCTACTACTGCGACAAGCAGGGCCTGCCGCTCCTCGACCTCGCCGACCTGCGCGCTGTCCTGCAGTTCCTCACCGGTGACGCGGCCGGGAAGGCCGAGCTGAAGTCGATCGGCGGCCTCTCGCCCCAGACGGCCGGCGTCATCCTGCGCGAGCTGATCACCTTCGAGGCGCAGGGGGCCGACGTCTTCTTCGGGGAGCCGGAGTTCGAGACCAAGGACTTCCTCCGGCTGACCGAGGACGGTCGCGGCATCATCAGCCTGCTCGAGCTGCCCCACCTGCAGGACCGGCCGGCGCTGTTCTCGACCTTCCTGATGTGGCTCCTCGCCGACCTCTTCCACGACCTGCCGGAGGAGGGCGACCTCGACAAGCCCAAGCTGGTGTTCTTCTTCGACGAGGCCCACCTGCTCTTCAACGACGCCTCCGACGCGTTCCTCGACCAGATCGCCCAGACCGTACGGCTGATCCGCTCCAAGGGTGTCGGTGTCTTCTTCGTGACGCAGTCGCCGACCGACGTGCCCGACGACGTCCTCGGCCAGCTCGGCTCGCGCATCCAGCACCAGCTCCGCGCGCACACGCCCAACGACGCCAAGGCGCTGAAGGCGACGGTCAACACCTACCCCAACAGCGCGTACGACGACCTCGGCGAGGTCATCACGTCGCTGGGGATCGGCGAGGCGGTCGTGACGGTGATGAACGAGCGCGGTGCCCCGACGCCCGTCGCGTGGACCCGCCTCCGGGCGCCGGAGTCGCTGATGGACGCGGCGCCCGCCGAGCAGATGGAGGCGGCCGTCAAGGCGTCGCCGCTGTCGGCGAAGTACGCCGAGGCGATCGACCGCGAGTCCGCCCGCGAGCTGCTGGCCAAGAAGCTCGAGGAGGGTGCGCGCAAGGCGGCCGAGGACGCCCGGGTCCAGGAGATGGCCCGTGAGCAGAAGAACGAGCGGGTCACGAAGAAGTCGACCGAGAAGGCTGCGAAGGACGACGACGGCCTCGTCATGGACGTCGTGAAGTCGACGGCGTTCAAGGACTTCATGCGCACCGCGGCCCGCGAGATCGCCCGGGGGATGTTCAAGAGCGGCCGGCGGTAGTTGCTTGGCGCTCGCTCCGCTCGCGCGTGCTCGCCGCCCTTGAAGACGTCGTCTTCCCTCCTCGCTCGACGGCGCTGCCTCGCTGCGCTCGTCACGCCTGCTCGCTCGTCAGTCCAGACAACGTCGGGCGACGAGCGCTGTGGCTGGGCCACGCGGCCGACTTGATCCTCTGATCTACGTGGACGCAACGAGCGTGGCGAGCACGGGGTCAGGTCATCGAGCACGCCCGAGCGAAGCGAGGGCAATCAAGCCCAGCCCTCACATCGTCGGGTCCAGCCAGGCCAGCTGCGCCGTCTGGGTGCCGCCGTCGCGGGTGACGACGCGGGCGCGGCCCTCGGGCGCCGGCTGCGGGCGGAGGTTGCCGATCAGGACACCCTCGTCGCGCGGACCGGAGAGCATCACGCCGGGCATCGCGAGGTCGCGCAGCGACTGGATGACGGGCTCGTAGAGCGCGCGGGAGGCACCACCCGTACGCCGGGCCACGACGACGTGGAGCCCGACGTCGCGGGCCTGCGCCATCAGCGGCTGCAGCGACGAGACCGGCGAGGACTGCGCGGTCGCGACGAGGTCGTAGTCGTCGACCACGACGTAGACCTCGGCGCCGGTCCACCAGGAGCGGTTGCGCAGCTGGTCGGGAGTGACGTCGGGGCCCGGGATGCGCCCCTCGAGGTAGGTCGCGATGTCCTTCAACGTCGGCGTCGCCTGGGTGGCGGACGTCAGGTAGTTGAGGAGGTAGTCGTCCGGCACCTCGCCGAGCATCGAGCGGCGGTAGTCGACCAGGACGATCTGCGCCTCCTTGGGCGTCCGGGTGCGCATGATCTCGTGGACGTACGCCCGCAGCAGGGCGCTCTTGCCCGACTGCCCGTCGCCGAAGATGAGCATGTGCGGCTCGCTGTCCACGTCGAGGGCGACGGGGGCGAGCTCCTTCTCGTTGATGCCGAGGAGGACGTGGCGCTCGGGGATCTTGCGGCGGATGGCGTCCTCGCGGACAGCCTCCAGCGTGACCTTCTCCGGGAGCAGGCGCAGCTTGGGTCCCTGCGGGCCCTTCCACGCCGCGGCCATCTTGTCGATCAGGTCGTCGACACCGTCGCCGAGGGTGTCGGCGCTGCCGTCGCCGTCGATGCGTGGCAGCGCACCGAGGAAGTGCAGCTTGGACGGCACCAGGCCGCGCCCGGGACGTCCGACCGGCACCAGCGCCGCGACCTTGCGGTCGATCTCGGAGTCGAGCGGGTCGCCGAGCCGGAGCTCGAGCTTGGAGCCGAAGACGTCGCGCATCGCGGCGCGGTAGTCGGCCCAGCGCGTCGAGGCGGTGACGATGTGGAGACCGAACGTCAAGCCGCGCGCGGCGAGCTGCTGGATCTCCATCTCGAGGTCGTCGAACTCCGCGCGCAGCGTGCTCCAGCCGTCGATGACGAGGAAGACGTCGCCCCAGCCGTCGTCGGCCCGGCCCTGGGCGCGACGTGAGCGGTAGGTCTCGATGGAGTCGATGCCGTTGGTGCGGAAGTAGGCCTCGCGCCGGTCGACGATGCCCTCGACCTCCGCCATGACCCGGCGTACGACGTCCGGCTCGGAACGCGTCGCGACACCGGACACGTGCGGCAGGCGGGTGAGCGGCGCGAACGTGCCGCCGCCGAAGTCGAGCACGAAGAACTGCGACTCGGTCGGGGTCGTCACCAGCGCCATGCTGGTGACGATGCTGCGCAGGAGCGTGCTCTTGCCGGAGCGGGGACCACCCACGACGGCGACGTGGCCGGCTGCGCCGGTGAGGTTGAGCGTCATCGTGTCGCGGCGCTGCTCGCGCGGGCGGTCGACGGTGCCGAGCGGGATCACCAGCCCGGGGACGTTGCGCCACTGCTGCGACGTCAGGCCCAGCTCGGGGTGCTCGGCCAGGTCGGGCATGAGCTGGTCGAGGGTGTCGGGGACGTCGAGCGGCGGCAGCCAGACCTGGTGCGCCTCGGGTCCCTTGCCGATCATCCGGGTCACGGCGATGTCGAGCAGCGAGGGTTGCTCGCCCTGGTGCTGCGCCGCCGGCGCCGGGGTCTCGGGGCCGTCGGTGTCGACCTGCTCGAGCGCCTGCACCTCGGAGATCGTGAACGGCAGGATGCCGCGGATCGCGCCGCCCTCGTCGCGCGCCACCCGGGTGCGGCTCGACGGCGGACCGGAGACGTACGCCGCCTTGAAGCGCAGCAGGGTGGACTGGTCGGGCTTGAGGTAGCCGAGGCCCGGGACGGCGGGCAGCTCGTAGGCGTCGGGCACGCCGAGGACCGCGCGGGACTCGCCGGCCGAGAAGGTGCGCAGCCCGACCCGGTAGGACAGGTGGGACTCGAGGCCGCGGAGGCGGCCCTCCTCCAGACGCTGCGAGGCGAGCAGCAGGTGGAGGCCGAGCGAGCGGCCGAGCCGGCCGATCGCCACGAACAGGTCGATGAACTCGGGCTTGGCCGAGAGCATCTCGGAGAACTCGTCGACGACGATGAACAGCGACGGCATCGGCTCGAGCGGCTCACCGTTGGCGCGGGCCTTCTCGTAGTCGCGGACCGACGCGTAGTTGCCGGCGTCGCGCAGCAGCTCCTGGCGCCGCGTCATCTCGCCCGACAGGGCGTCCTGCATGCGGTCGACGAGGGTGAGCTCGTTGGCGAGGTTGGTGATGACCGCCGAGACGTGCGGCATGTCGGCCATGCCGGCGAAGGTCGCGCCGCCCTTGAAGTCGACGAGCACCAGGTTGAGCTGCTCCGACGAGTGCGTCATCACCAGGCCGAGCACGAGCGTGCGCAGGAACTCGGACTTGCCGGATCCGGTCGCACCGATCACCAGGCCGTGCGGGCCCATGCCCTGCTGGGCGGACTCCTTGATGTCGAGGTGGATCAGGCCGCCGGAGTCCCCGATGCCGATCGGCACCCGGAGCCGGTCACGGGCCGGCCGCGGACGCCAGGCGGTGGACGGGTCGTAGGCGAAGATGTCGCCGAGGCCGAGCAGGTCCATGTGGTCGGGCGTCGACGAGGTGATGTCGACGGCGCCGCCCGCGTTGGACGACTCGGCGCTGGCGGTCTTGAGCGGCGCGATCCGGCGCGCGAACGCCTCCGCCGTGGCGATGTCGCACTGGTCGGCCAGCGCCTTGATCGGCTCGCCCCGCAGGCGCAGCGCCCGTACCGGACGCTTCTCCAGCTCGTCGGGGCCGTCGGCGAACTCGAGCCGCAGCCGTGTCGAGTCCTCGAGCTCGTCCCAGCGGCTCGGCAGGTCGAGCAGGGTGACGCCGTGCAGGCCGTCCGGCGGCACGATGTGGTTGCCGGGCGGCAGGTGTCCGCCGTCGATCACGAGCAGGATGTGCGGCGTTGCGGCGCGCTCGTCGGCGCCGAAGCGCGGCCGGTCGCTGAGGTCGGGAGGGAGCAGGTTGCCCAGGTCGTCGAGCGAGGTGGAGACCAGTCGCATCGGACCGACGGCGTCGGCCTCGCGGGTGCTCTGGGCGTGGGGCAGCCACTTCACCCAGTCCCAGTGGGTCAGGTTCTGCTCGGAGCTGAGCACCGCGACCACGAGCTGGTCGGGGTTCTGGAAGGCGGTCGCCGAGCAGATCATCGCCCGGGCGGTCGAGCGCACCTCCTCGGCGTCACCGCACAGCTCGATGCGGTCGAAGGCGCGCAGGTCGATCGAGGCCGGCAGGTGCGGCTGGAGCCGGTGCACGACCAGCAGCCGGTGCAGGGCCGACGCGGCGGCGGGATCGACCTGGTCGACCGGCGCGCTCTCGGGCGGCACCAGCTCGAGCGACAACGGCTGCGAGCACAGGCCGTAGCGCACGTGCAGGAAGTTGTCGTCAGTGCCGGTGTGCTCCCACAACCGGGTGCGGTCCTCGGCGAGCGAGGGGAGTGCAGCCGGCTCGGGGTGGTGCCAGTTCAGCGCGCGGCGCTGCTGGTCGGCGGCCTCGCGCGCCACCTTCCGGATGTTGCCGAGGTAGCGGAGGTACTCCGTGCGTGAGCCGGTGACCTGCTGCGCGCGCTGCTTGCGCTGGCGGTCGATCTGGACGACGATGAAGCCGAGGGTGGCGAAGAGGAACATGCCGGCCGCGAGGAAGCTGCGGCCGCGGTTGGAGCCGCTGCCCATGGTCGCGACGAGCACGATCGAGCCGAGGCTGCCGAGCATCGGGATGGCGTTCATCAGCACGCCGCTCGCGCCCTCGGCGTCCTGCAGCTCCGGCGGTGGCTGCAGCACGATCTGGCCGCCGGGCATCTCCGGCTCGTCGAGCCTCTGGCCGCCTCGCAGTGTCGTGCTCACGCATCCCCCGTTGCCTCACCCGATGAGTCGCGACGATGATAGGTGTGCCCCAGCGGCCGCGCGACTAACCTTCACCCAGAACGCCTGCTCGAGGCTCGCGAAGGGGGAAATTCGTGTCGGACGTCGCCATGCCCAGCTCTGCTGACGCGACCATCGCCGTGAGCATCCATGGTCCCGCCGGGGTGCTCGACCTCGTCGTGCCCGCGGGTGCGACGTCGGTGGACGTGGCACGCGAGTACGCCAAGCAGGCCGAGGTCCCCGGGATCCCGCTGCTGCAGACGGCGCTCGGCCAGCGGCTCAACGCCTCCCTCCCGCTCGGCGACGCCGGCGTCCAGGCAGGCGACGTGCTGGTCGCGACCACCGGAGTGCACCGTCCGCGCAAGGTCACGCTCCTCCAGGCAGCCAAGAACGCGCCCGAGAGCCCGGCGCTGGCGTCGATGATCGCGACGATCGCCGCCCTCGCCGCCGTCCTCGCAGCCTGGTACGCCGGTCGCGCGGGGGAGGAGACCGTACGCACGGTCGCCGTCGGCATCCTGCTCGCCTGCGCGCTGGTCAGCGTGATTCCCGTCGGGCGGCACCTGCGCCAGCGCTCCGCCGCGGCGCCCGCCTTCGCGGCCGCCGCTGCCTTCGCGGCGCTGTACGAGCCCGGGATCCACCTGCTCCCGGCGATCCTCGGCGCCGCCGGGATCTCTGCGGCCGTGGTCGCCGGCATCGGACGCGCCCTGTCGGCCAGCAGTGACGAGATCAGCACCGTGTGGATCGTCAGCGGGCTCGCCGTCTTCGCCTGCTGCGCCCTGCCGGCGCTGCTGGGCTGGGACGCGCGGGTGGCGTGGACGCTGCTGGTCTTCGGTTCGATGATGGCGGCCCGCTTCGCGCCGTCGCTGGCGATCGACGTGCCCGACGAGGCGCTGCTCGACCTCGACCGGTTGGCGGTCACCGCCTGGTCGGCACGCGACAGCCAGCGTGGCGGTCGTCGCGGCCGGATCGTCGTCGGCGCCGATGCGATGGAGCGCCTGGTCCACCGGGCCTCGCGCATCGTCACCGGTGCATCGGTCGCGATCCTCGTCACCGTGCTGGTCGCGAGCCCGCTGCTGCTGCAGAGCGCCACCATCGACCTCGACGTCATCGGTGCGCGGTGCCTGGTGTTCTTCGCCGGCTGCTCGCTGCTCCTCGCCGCCCGCTCCTACCGCCACGCGGCGGCCCGGGCACTGCTGCGCCTGGCCGGGCTGGGGGCGCTGACCGCCCTGGCCGTGCACCTCGTGGTCGGCCCCGGCGCCCCGCACCTGGGCTCCTTCTTCTACGTCGTCGTGGGCCTCGGCGGCATCGCCCTGGCCGCGGCGGTGGCCACCGGACGAGGCTGGCGATCGGTCTGGTGGTCGCGTCGTGCCGAGGTGGCGGAGTCCCTCTGTGGCAGCTTTGCCTTCGCGTCCGCCGTGGTCGCGGCCGGGGTTTTCCGCAGGTTGTGGGAAATCACGTCCTGATGTTTAGGCCCAATTCGGTCGGGTAGATGCACGTCAGCGCGGGGGGCCGGGACGTCTCCCCGAGTCACCAGGTCCGCCTCACCAGTGGATCACCACCTCACCAAGACACTCGGTCGGTTCGGCCGCCGAGGGAGAAGGATCTTTCATGAGCGAGATTTACGGCCAGACAGAGAAGGCTCTCTCCAAGGGCGCCGACTACGTCGACCAGGCCCGCGGCGACGTCAAGAACAAGTGCGGCGTCCTCTCCGGCAACATCCAGACGATGATGGCGGGATGGGGCGGCCAGGGTGCCTCCGCGTTCAACAACCTGATGATCTCGTGGGACCAGAAGCAGGAGACCATCCTCAAGGCGCTGGACCAGCTCTCGGCGTCGATGAAGGAGACCGAGCGCGACAACGTCTCCACCGACGAGAACCAGTCCGCCACCCACACCAACCTTCAGGGCCGTCTCGGCTGATCGCCGACACCCCTCACTGACCAAGGAGATCGATGATGAGTTTCGACGGAATCAAGGTTCAGCACGGCCACCTCGACGCCGGTGCCGCCGACGTCATGAAGGCGGCCAAGGACATCGAGGCCCGCCTCGACCAGCTCGAGACCGAGCTCAACCCGCTGCGCTCGGACTGGAACGGTAACGCCAAGATGGCCTACGACCAGGCCAAGGCCAAGTGGGACCAGGCCATGACCGAGATGACGCTCCTGCTGCAGCAGGCCAGCCAGGGTGTCGACTCGTCCAACGCCGAGTACAAGGCTGCCGACGCCCGGGGCGCCAACCGCTTCTGAGCGCCCCCGCCGTTGCGAGGC
Organism: Nocardioides alpinus; assembly: GCF_900112035.1. Classification (GTDB taxonomy): domain Bacteria; phylum Actinomycetota; class Actinomycetes; order Propionibacteriales; family Nocardioidaceae; genus Nocardioides; species Nocardioides alpinus. The sequence continues at coordinate 51,047 of NZ_FOKC01000017.1, forward strand.
CGGTCGTCCCTCCGGGGACGGCCGGCCTCGGGCCATTTCCGGGCGAGGTGCCGCACACCACCGCACGAATTCGCCCACTTTGCCGCGCAGTCGGCGCGACGCGGTGACAATGGACGTGCGCCGGGGGTCGGCGCAGGGCGTGAACGTTCGGGGGAACGCGTGGGCACCACCAGGGTCGATGCCGATCTGATCAAGGGCATCTCGTCATCGCTGCGCCAGGCGGCGGGTCACATGGACCCGTCCTACGACCGTTTCGGGGTCGAGGACGTCGTCCAGGTGCGCAGCCACCGCGACATCGACACGCTCGAGGGCTCGGAGACGAGGGCCGGGAACTTCGGCGCCTTCCACGCGGGCCAGAGCCTGCGCACGGTGTACGAGCGGGCGCACCAGCGCACCCTCGAGGACCGGCGCGCCCAGGCGAGCAAGGTGCGGCGCTTCGCCCGCGACCTCGAGGCGTGCCTCGGGGACCTCGAGGGCAACGACGAGCTCGACCGCGAGCACTTCCGGCGCCTCGCGCAGCTGTCCCTGGACGAGGACTGATCCATGGCCGGCTACTACGAGACCCAGGTGCGGCGCGCCATGCTGACCGTCGGCGACGCCGACGTGCTCAACGAGATGGCGACCGGCTGGCGTGCGTCGATCCGCGACCTCAACACCGTCGACGACCGGCTCAAGGCGGGCATCGACGGCCTGCGCGACCACGACCAGCTGGGTGAGCAGACCCGGGACGCGGCTGTCGCCGCCTTCCGTGACATGCGCGGCCACGTCGCCGAGCAGCGACTCATGCTCGGCAGGACCGCGCAGGCGCTCGATGCGGCAGGCGGTGCCGTCACGCAGGTGAAGTCGTTGATCCGCTCGTGGGACCGGGTGGGTGCGCCCGTCGCACCCGGCCCGGCGCCGGTCCCTGACCCCGCAGCGACCGACCAGACGGCGTACTGGAACCAGGCGCACGCCCACCGCCGTGCGAGCGAGGGCTACACCCAGCAGGTGCAGCAGCGCGAGGAGGAGGCACGCGCCGCCTGGGACTCCCTCAACCGGGTCTTCGGCCTGGCCGAGGACAAGATCCGCCGCGCGCACGGCATGCCGCTCGACAACGACCCCGAACCGGAGCCGACGCCGTGGCCGCCCGCCGGCTGGCCCGGTCCGCCGCCGCCGGAGCCCGAGCCCGGGTGGCCGCCGCTGCCGCCGTGGCCCCCCGTCCGTACGCCCGATCCCGATCCCGGACCCGGACCCGGACCCGGACCCGGACCCGGCCCCGGAGCGGGACTGCCGCCAGGGCCCGGACCGGGTGTGCCGCCCGGACCGCACCCCGTCCCGGAGACCGGCACGCCGTCGCAGCAGCCCGCCGGACCGGGCCACCCCGGTCACCACCCTCAGGCCCCGACCACGGCCGTCTCCGGCTCCGCCCAGAGCGGCGTCGCGTACGCCCCGGGTGCGGGCGCTGCGCCGGGTGCTGCCGTCGCGGCGCCCGCCTCCGCGGCCGGCGCGCCGATGGGGATGGCCGGGATGGCAGGTGCCGCAGGCGCGGCGGCGGCCGGGACGGCGATGCGCGGCGCTGCCGCAGGAGCAGGAGCCGCCGGCGCGTCCGGCCGGTCGGCCGCCGGCAGCGCGCCGGGATCGGCGGGACGCCCGGGCGCGGCAGGACAGGGCGGCAGGGGGAGCCAGGCCGCTCGCGGTCGCGCCGCCCGAGGCGGGGCGCAGGGCAGCCAGCAGGCCAAGTCCCAGGCGAAGTCCCAGGCCAAGTCCCAGGCCAAGACCCAGGCCACGTCCGGTCGCGGCGGTGGCGGTGCCGGCGGTGCAGGAGCGCGTGGCGGTCGCCGCAAGGACCGTCCTGCGGTGGCGCGCAACGACCTGCTGGCCACCGAGGACCACTGGCTCGACGGCGAGGGCACGGCCCCGGACGTCCTGCGGTGAGGCCGACGGGCATGCCGCACCTGGTGCCCCGGCCGATCTCGCCTAGGCTGCACCCCGTTCAGTGCCCCGGCCTCTCGGGCGGGCGCAGGGGAAGGACGATCAGGGGGAAACACCAATGAGTCAGGGGTCCTCGGTTGCCTCGGGCCTGGTCCGGGTGACCATCGCGTCGGGTTCGCGGCGGGTCGACCTGGTGCTGCCGGGCTCCATCCCGGTGGCCGAGCTCGTCCCCGAGCTGGCCCGCTCGGTCGGGCTGCTCGACGCCTCCACCGTCTACGGCGGCTACCGCCTGGTGACGCAGGAGGGCCGCATCCTGGTCAACAACGCCGGACTGACGATGCAGGGCATCGAGGACGGCGGCCTGCTCACCGTCACTGCCGGCGTCGACGAGAAGGCGCCCCGCGTCTACGACGACGTGGTCGAGGCGATGGCCGACGTGGTGGAGAACGAGCTCAGCCCCTGGGAGCCGGCGGCAGGACGTCGTACGGCGCTGGGCGCGGGCAGCATCCTGCTCGGCCTCGGCGCCCTGGCCCTGCTGCTGCAGGGCGAGAGCCTGCTCGGTGGCGTGGCGGCCGCGGTCATCGCGGCCCTGCTGGTCGTCGGTGGTGTGGTGCTCGCCCGGGCCCAGGGGGAGCCGGAGGCCGGTGTGGCCGTCTCCCTGCTGGCCGCGGTGTACGCCGGTGTGGCCGGCCTGCTGCTCGCGCCGGGCGACCTGCCCGCCTGGAGCTGGCCGCTGGACGACGCCTTCTTCGGTGACCCGCTGCTCTTCGCCGGACTCGGCATCCTGGCCACCGGCCTGGTCGCCGTCGTCGGCCTGCAGGACGGTCGGCCGCTGGTGATCCCCGCCGTCGTCGTCGGTGCGGTGCTCGTCGCGAGCTCGGTGCTGATCCGGGTCGCGTCGCTCGAGCCCGGGCCCGTCTTCACCGCGCTGATGACCCTCGTCGTGCTGGCCGGCAGCGTCTTCCCGTGGCTCGCGCTCGGGGTGACCGGCACCAGCGTCGACCAGCTCTACTCGCTGCACGACATCACCGCCGACCCCGAGGAGATCGACCCCGACGAGGTCGCCGACGACGCCCGCGTGGGCCACGAGATCCTGCTCGCGGTCTCCGCGACGGTCGGCACGCTGCTCGTCCTCTTCGCGCCCTTCGCCGTCGACCGCGGCGTCTACGGCACCGTGCTCGCGGCCGTGTGCTGCCTCGCCGTCATGTTCCGCACCCGCCAGTACCGCACGGGCGCCGAGGTGCTCGCCGGCCTGACCTCCGGCATCCTCGGCCTGGTGTCGGTGGCGGTCTCGATGCTGCTGATCCACGACGGGTGGCGCGCCGGAGCAGCGATCGGCCTCGCCGCCGTCGGTGCGGTGCTGCTCGCGCTCACCCTGGTGCCCGCCTCGCCATCGGTGCGCCGCGGTCGGATGGGCGACATCGTCGAGACGGTGACGCTCCTCGCGCTGCTGCCGCTGATGGTCCTGGGTGCCGGCATCGTCGCCGCGGTGGCGGGCTGATCGATGGCCACCAAGAAGGACCTCGTCGAGGCGCACGCGTTCAGCCGCCGCCGTCTGGTCACCGCGTTCGTCTCGGGCGCGCCCGGCGGCCGCGAGGTCGAGCCGGTGCGCCCGGGTCGCGTCCTGATCGGCGGTGTCGCACTGTCCGTGCTGCTCCTCGCCGGGGCGGCGATCGCCGGCTTCCTGCTCGGCCGGCCGCCGGCGCAGTGGCTCGAGGCAGGCAGCTTCATCATCTCCAAGGACACCGGCGAGCAGTACGTCGTGATGCGCGGCGGTGACGACCCGCAGCTCCAGCGCGTACCCAACTTCGTCTCCGCCCAGCTGCTGCTGGAGCGCGCGGACCTGACCCCCTACACGGTGCGCGACAAGTACATCCGCACCGTGCAGCTCGGTGAGGACCTCGGCATCGAGGGCGCCCCGGCCGGCCTCCCCTCGTCGGACGAGCTGGTCGACGACGGCTGGACCGCGTGCACCGCGGACGGGGCCGGCATCAAGGTCGCGATCCAGAAGCAGCCGTCGGTCGAGGACCTGACCGGCTCGGCGTTCCTCGTCTCCAGCGACGACCAGGAGTGGCTGATCGCCACCGCGCCCCCCGACGGCACCCAGCAGGGCCGGGCCTACCGCTTCCCGATGCCCGCCGACGAGACCAGCGCGTCCACGGTCGGCAACAAGCTCGGCTTCGGTGCCTCCAGCACCGAGGTCGACGAGGAGTGGCTCAACCTCTTCCCGCTCGGCGAGGCGCTGGAGCAGGACTCCTTCGGCGTCACGCGCACCGGGGAGCCGGTGGACTACGCCGCGACCGGTGTCGAACTCGCGCAGTACAGCATCGGTGACCTGCTGCAGTCGAGCACCGGCGACTACTACCTGCTCGGCGACGAGCAGGTGGAGCCGCTCGAGGACTTCACGGGCATGCTCTACGACGTCGTCGGCTCGCCCGCCGTCCAGCTCGACGGTGACGTCCGGGCCGACTTCGCGGACGCGGGCTACCCCGCGGAGTGGCCCGTCGGTCTTCCCGCGGCGGTCGAGAACGGCGCGCTGTGCGGTGTGCTCCACCCCGGTGTCGGCGCCGACCCCGCGGTCAGCCTGGCCACCAACCCGACCGGTGCCGCGGACCCCGCCGACGACGTGTCGTCCGGGCGCCACGACGTGGACGTCGAGCCCAGTGCCGGGGCGTACGTCCTGTCCGGGTCCGACGCGTCGGCCGACAGCGGGACGCCCTACGTCATCGACACCAAGGGCGAGAAGTACGCCCTGCGCGGCACGCAGGTGCCCGAGTACATCGGCTACGCCGACGTCGAGCCGCCGCTGGTCCCGAGCAGCTGGCTGTCGTTCTTCGAGCCCGGGGTGACCCTGTCGACCAACATGGCGCGCCGGCTCCCGGCGGACGCGCCGCCCGCGGATGCGGGGTCGGAGTCGGAAGAGGACGCCGGCTCATGACCGGGGTGCGTACGACGCTGGCGGCGGGGGTCCTCGCCGCTGCGGTCGTGCCGGTGTGGGCCGGGCCTGCGGCGGCGGACCACCCGGCCCCGTGCTCCGTCAGCGAGGTGCCGGGCTCGGAGCGGCTGGCCGACACGCACACCAAGGACAACCCGGCCTTCGACCGGATGCACGTCGAGCAGGCGCAGGGCGTGGCCACCGGCAAGGGTGTGAAGGTCGCCGTGATCGACAGCGGCGTGATGCCGGTGGAGGGACTCGACGTCTACGACGGCGTCCCCATCCCCGGGGTCTCTGCCACCACCCTGCTGTCCGGGCACGGGACGATCGTCGCGAGCCTGATCGCGGGGCCGCGCGGGGTCGCCCCGGACGCGCAGGTCTTCGACGTCAAGGTCTTCGACGTCGAGACCGCCGACACCACCGAGGGCGAGCGCGAGCTCACCTCGGCCGGCATCGTGGCCGGCATCGATGCGGTGATCGCGGCCCACCGCACGCAGAAGTTCGACGTCGTCAACATCTCCCTCGCCGTGCGCCAGCCTGACCCGCTGCTCGAGGCGGCCGTCGCCCGGCTCGTGGAACTCCCGCTCGTGGTGGTGGCCGCGGCCGGCAACAACGAGGAGAGCCCGGAGACCGACGACGCCAGCTTCGAGGGGACTCCCGGCAGCGACGCCGACGTCTACCCGGCCGACTACCCGGGCGTGGTCGGGGTGAGCGCCACCCCGCCGGGCGACGAGGACCCCAGCACCTACGTCGTGCCCAACATGGACACCGACGTCGCGGCCCCGACGGCCGGGGCGATCTCGGTCAACGCGACCGGGCAGGTCTGTGTCGTCGGTGAGGTCGCCACGTCGTGGGCGGCGGCCGAGGTGAGCGGCATCCTTGCCCTGCTGCGCGAGCAGTTCCCGCGCGAGACCCCCCAGCAGCTGGTCGCGCGGCTGCAGGCCACCACCGAGGGATCCGGTGTCCCGCAGGACGCCGAGGCGGTCAACGACCCGTGGTCCGGTGCCGGTGTGGTGCAGGCGCACGATGCCCTCACGCGCCAGATCAAGCCGGGGCGCCAGGGCAAGGTGGAGACCACGACGGCCGAGACCAGGGCCGACGCGCAGGCACCGCCGGCACCCCGGCAGATCGACCTGTTCAGCACACCCCGGGCCATCCTGCTCTGGTCGGGCCTGGTGGCCGGCTCCCTGCTCGCGCTCGCCTTCATGCTGCGTCCGTTGCTGCGACGCTGAGACCTGCCCACCGTGCGCGTGATGGAATCGCCCCATGACTGACACCTCCGACGAGCCCGTTGCCGTCATCCTGGCCGGTGGCCAGGGATCGCGGCTCTGGCCCATCAGCCGGGATCGTCGCCCCAAGCAGTTCCAGCCCGTCGTGCACGACCGGCCGCTGCTGACCGGCACGATCGAGCGGCTGAGCGAGCTCGTCGACCCCTCGCGCATCCACGTCTCGACCCGCGCCCGGTTCGCGGACGCGGCCCGCGCGACGCTGGGACCGGTCCCGCCGGAGAACCTGATCCTCGAGGAGGATCCCGCCGGACCGGCGACGGCCTTCGCGCTGAGCATCGCCGTCCTCGCCCACAAGTACGGCAACGCGCCGGCGCTGATCGCCCCGTCGGACCACCTCATCAACGAGGAGGAGGCCTTCAACCAGGCCTCGCGCGACATGCTCGCCCAGCTCGTCGACAGCCCGGAGTCGATGGTCGTGCTCGGCGCGGAGCCCACGGGCTTCGACGGCAGCCTCGGCTACATCCACACCAAGGGCGAAGGGGGCGCCGTCGAGGTCATCACCAGCTTCTTCGAGAAGCCCGACCCGGCGACGATCGACGAGATCGGCGACGAGGGCTCGCTCTACTGGAACACCGCCTGCTACGGCGTACGCGTCCAGAAGGCCTGCGACGCCTACCGGGCCGCGATGCCACTGATCTTCGACTCCATCGAGCGCTTCGCCCGCGACCAGCCCGACGTGAACGGCTACCGTGGCGCTGCCATCGGCGGCCACGAGCTCTACCCGTTGATCGCTGCGGGGATGGAGTGCCTGGTCGTCCCGCGGCACCTCGGCTGGAGCGACATCGGCACCTGGAAGCGACTCGAGCGCGTGCTCTCCGAGCAGCAGGCCCACTCCAACGACCGCGCCCTGCAGCTCGAGACCGAGGACGTGCTCGTCGCCAGCATGGACGGGCGCCCCGTCGTCACGCTCGGTGCGACCGGGCTGATCGTGGTGACCCACGAGGACGCGGTCTACGTCCTCGACAAGAAGAAGGCGCTGGACCCCGGGACGCTGGAGCACCTGCGTTCGCTCCTCGCCGCCAGCACCCGCGAAGATCTCCTCTGACCCGATCCGGGGTCCTCGACACCTCGCACCTGACTCCACCTGACTCGACCTGACTCGACCTGACTCCACCTGACTCCAAGGAACCCATGTCCCACGAGAACAGCCAGCACATCGTCGTCGTCGGCACCAAGCCCGACATCATCAAGCAGGCGCCGATCTACCACGAACTGCGCAACCGCGGTCACGACGTCGTCCTGTGCCACACGGGTCAGCACTACGACCACAACCTGTCGCAGTCGATGCTCGACGAGTTCGGCGTCCGCGAGGACATCAACCTCGAGGTGCGCGGCGGCGTCAACGACCTGGTGTCCGGCATCACCGCCAAGCTCGCGCTCTACCTGCGCGGCTTCGCCGAGCGGGGCGGCTTCCCGATCACCTACGTCCACGGCGACACCACGACCGCGATGGCGGGCGCACTGGCCACCTTCGGTGAGCGACAGGCGCTGGTCCACGTCGAGGCCGGGCTGCGCACCCTGTCGCCGAAGCCCGAGGTGCTGCGCGGCTGGCTCGACCAGGGCGCCGATCTCGACTGGGCGTCGTTCCGCGAGCAGTCGATCGACCGCAACAGCTGGTCCAAGGGTAGTCGCGAGCCCTCGCCGGAGCAGTTCAACACCCGGATCGCCGACGCGGGCTCCGACCTGCACGCGGCGCCCGTCGAGCTCAACCGCGAGTTCCTCATCGACGAGGGTTTCGCGCCCGCTGCGATCGACGTCGTCGGCAACTCGGTGGTCGACGCCCTGGCGCAGGCCGTCGCCGGCAGCGACAAGAACCAGGTGCTGGCCAGGTTCCCGCAGATGGGCGACGGCTCCTTCCTCCGCTTCTGCGTGCACCGTCGCGAGAACACCACCAACCGCGACCGCTTCAACCTGCTGATGGACGCGATGGAGTCGCTGCTCGAGCAGGGCCACCACGTCCTGTTCATCCGGCTCCTCGGCACCGAGGCGGCGATCGACAACTTCGGTCGCCGGCAGTGGCTGGAGGACCTCGAGGCCCGCTACGGCGACGCGCTGATCTCGACCCCGGTCTGGGACAGCTACCTCGACGTGGTCGCCGCCATGTCGATGTGCGCGGTCATCGTGACCGACTCCGGCAGCATCGTGGAGGAGGCCAACGTCCTCGAGGTGCCGTGCGTGACGCTGCGCTTCGGCTCCGACCGTTCCGAGACCTTCCTGGCCGGCAGCAACTTCCTCGCGCCGCCCATCGACAAGGCGCTGATGACGAGTGTCATCCACAACGTCTTCGAGCACCGCGCCGAGCTGTCGTGGGACCGCGTCTACCCCGAGGGCGCCTCGGCGATGCTGGTCGACGCGGTCGAGCGACGCCTGGACGAGGGCAGCCTGCTGATCTCCGAGGAGTGGCGCTACGGGCTCAAGGCGCAGCTGCGCTGATCGGCGTACGACGTCGCCCGGCGGGCTGATCCACGCCGGGCGGCTGCCCGCGCGCCCGTCCGTCTCCGGTTGACGAGGCCGAGGAGCGCGACCCATCCTGATGTGGGGATGGAGGCGACATGGAGGTCCGGAGCGGCGACGGCGTCTGTGTGATCGGCGCGGGTCCTGCGGGCCTGGCCACGGCCGTCGAGCTGTCGAGGGCCGGCATCGACTTCGTCTGCCTCGACCAGCGACCGGGGCCCGGTGGTGTCTGGTCCTCGGAGGTGACCGCCGGGCTCACCCACGCCTGGCCGGCCCTGACGCTCAACAGCCCGCGTGGCTGGTTCGAGCTCAGCGACCACCCGATGCCGCGCAGCTACCCGGACTTCCCCCGGGCCGACCAGGTGTCCGCCTACCTCGACAGCTGTCTCGACCACTACGCCATCCGGGACCGCTTCGAGTGGAGCACCGGAGTCACCGCGGTCGAGCCCCGGTCCGGCGGTCGCTGGCGAGTCACCCTCACCACCGGAGAGGTCCGGGACTTCGCCGCCGTCGTCGTCGCCAACGGGCACCACAACGAGCCGCTGCTGCCGGACCTCCCGGGCGAGTTCACCGGCGGGACCCGGCACTCGCAGACCTACCGGGACCGCGAGCAGTACGCCGGCAAGCGGGTGCTCGTGGTGGGCTTCGGCAACTCCGGCAGTCAGATCGCTGCGGACGTGAGCGGCGTCGCCGCTGCCACCGTCCTGTCGATCCGGAGGGGCGGCTACGTGCTGCCTCACTACGCGCGCGGACTGCGCATCGACCGGGCGATGCCGGCCTGGTTGGGCTTCCTGGTCAACGCCTACCTGCCGCGGATGGTGGTCGGCCCGTTGCTGACGGCCTTCTACCGTCTCGTCGTCGGCTCCCCGACCCGTTCGGGACTGCCCGCGCCGGACCACCACTTCGGCTCCGCGCTGCCGACGGTCACGGCCGAGCTGCCCGACCTGATCGACGCCGGGCTCGTCCGGGTGCGGCCGCAGGTCTCCCGGTTGGCCGGCCGTGTCGTGGAGTTCACCGACGGGAGCCGGGAGGAGGTCGACGAGATCGTCTGGTGCACCGGCTACCGCACCACCACCCCGTTCCTCGACGAGGACATCTTCCGGTCCGACGACAACCGGGTGCCCCTCTACCTCCGGGTGTTCCACCCCGAGCACCCGTCGCTCCACTTCGTCGGGCTCCTGCAGGCCGTGGGGTGGGGATTCCTGCCCCTCTTTGAGTCCCAGGCGCGGTTGGTCGCCGCCCACCTGAGCGGCAGGTACCGGCTCCCGGAGCCGGCTCGGATGCGCGAGGCGATCGCGGCCGACCAGCAGCGGGTCCGTCGCGACTTCGTGGACTCCTCGCGCAACCGCTACCAGATGAACGGCGCGGTCTACCAGCACGAGTGCCGCGTCGAGCTGCGCCGCGGGGCACGGCGGTCGACCCCCGTACGCACCTGAGCCTCCACTCGTGGAGTGGAGGCTCAGGTGAGGTGTGGCGGAGGTAGGGGGATTCGAACCCCCGAGGGCGTTAACCCAACCCGCTTTCCAAGCGAGCGCCATAGGCCACTAGGCGATACCTCCGCCGAGGAGAGTACCGGTGACCTCGGTGGCCGGTGAAATCGCCCGGCCGCCCACCCGCAGGCCCTGGGTTTGGGGAGCCGATCGCGCTCCGCCTAGACTCCGGGGCAACCCCCCACGCGGCGTCACCTCGCCCAATCCCCCAGGGCCGGAAGGCAGCAAGGGCAAGTGAGCTCTGACGGGTGCGTGGGGGGCCTCTTCATGTCCGGGAGGCCCCCTCCCGCTGGTTGAGCAGCGAGCGCGCCGACGCCCTCCCGCTGGTTGAGCAGCGAGCGCGCCGACGCCCTCCCGCTGGTTGAGCAGCGAGCGCAGCGAGCGTGTCGAAACCGAGGGCCATGGCGCCGGTGGTCGGTGTGGGTGGGCACGGTTAGGGTTCACGACGTGGAGTCACCGCTCGCGCTCTATCGCCGCTACCGGCCCGAGACCTTCCAGGAGGTCATCGGGCAGGACCACGTGACGGAGCCGCTGCGGGCCGCCCTCGCCGCCAACCGGGTCAACCACGCCTATCTCTTCTCCGGGCCGCGCGGCTGCGGCAAGACGACCTCGGCCCGGATCCTCGCCCGCGCGCTCAACTGTGCCCGAGCGCCGATCTCCGACCCGTGCGGCGAGTGCGACAGCTGCCGCGAGCTGGCCCGCGGCGGACCGGGCTCGATCGACGTGATCGAGATCGACGCGGCCTCGCACGGTGGCGTCGACGACGCGCGTGACCTGCGCGAGAAGGCGTTCTTCGCGCCGGTGCGCGACAAGTACAAGGTCTACATCATCGACGAGGCCCACATGGTCACGACGCAGGGCTTCAACGCCCTGCTCAAGCTGGTCGAGGAGCCGCCGCCGCACCTGCGGTTCATCTTCGCCACGACCGAGCCCGACAAGGTGCTGCCGACCATCCGCTCGCGCACCCACCACTACCCCTTCCGGCTCATACCGCCGCGGCTGCTCAGCGACTACCTCTCCCAGCTCGCGGCCGAGGAGGGCGTGGCCATCGAGCCGGCCGCGCTGCCCCTCGTCGTACGAGCCGGGGCGGGGTCGGCGCGCGACACGCTGTCCGTGCTCGACCAGCTCCTCGGCGGTGCCGGTGAGGCCGGCGTCACCCACAAGCTGGCCACCGACCTGCTCGGCTTCACCCCCGACACCCTGCTCGACGAGGTGGTCGAGGCCTTCGCCTCGCGCGACGGCGCCACGGTCTTCTCGGTCGTGGACAAGGTCGTCGAGACCGGCCAGGACCCGCGCCGCTTCACCGAGGACCTGCTGCGCCGGTTGCGTGACCTGGTCATCGTCACCGCGGTGCCCGACGCCCCGGCCACCGGGCTCATCGACGTGCCGCAGGACGCCGGCGAGAGACTCGTCGCCCAGGCCGCGCGGTTCGGCGCGATCGAGCTCAGCCGGGCCGCCGACATCGTCGCGGCCGGCCTCACCGAGATGCGTGGCGCCACTGCACCGCGCCTCCTGCTCGAGCTGCTGTGCGCGCGGGTGCTGCTGCCCGGCGCCGATCACACCTCCGAGGGCGTGATGGCTCGCCTCGAGCGCCTCGAGCGGCGCCTCGACGTCACCGGGGCACCTGTCCCGGCCGCCGCTGCTCGGGCTGCTGCCGTGCCGGCCGCCGCAGCGCCCGCGCCGCCGGCCGCGACGATCGCCCCTCAAGCGACTCCGGCGCCCACGCCCACGCCCGAGCCGGCTCCCGCTCGCACCGAGGAGCCCGCGCCGCCGCCTCCGGTGCCCACCTCTGCCCCGCGCCAGGACGGCCCCCCGCCGCCGCCCCCGCCGATGCCCAGCGCCTCCCCGGAGCCGCCGCCGACGGTGGCCGAGCCCGCGCCCGTGCCCGCCGCCTCGGCCGGTGCCGACGCCCCCGTGGCGGACCGGCCCGCCGGTCCGCAGGGCGGCCTGAGCCTCGTCGACGTACGCCGGCTGTGGCCCGACATCCTCGAGCAGACCAAGAACCGTCGTCGGCTGGCCTGGATGGTGCTCTCCCAGCACGCCCACGTCGTCGACGTCGACGGCACCCGCCTCACTGTGGGCTTCGCCAACGCAGGTGCGCGTGACTCCTTCGTCAACGGCGGCTGCGACGAGATCCTGCGCCAGGCCGCGATCGACGTGGTCGGCATGGACTGGCGCGTGGAGTCGATCGTCGACCCGAGCGGTGCCGCCGCGCAGGCCCCCGTCGTACGCCAGGCCGCCACCGACGCACCGCCCGCACCCGGCCAGGCGCCGGCGCCGGCCGCGGACGCCCCTCCCTCCTGGGTCACCGGTGACGCCGCGCCGGTCGCCGCTGCGCCGGTCGCCGCTGCTCCGCCCGTGTCCGCCGCGCCGGCGCGCGAGGCCCTCGAGGCCGCCCGTGCCGGCGGTCGCATCGCCGAGCCGGTCGAGCCGATCCGGTCCGCCGACGACGACGTCGACCGCGACGACGACCGCGACGCCGAGTCGGGCGCCCTCGACACCGAGTCGCTGCTCAGCCAGACGCTCGGCGCCCGGCTGATCGAAGAGATCAAGAACGACTGACCCTGCACGCCCAGTCCACCAGCCCCAGCACCCCGACCTCCACGTGGGAGACCCGATGACCCAGAACCCGTTCGACGCCCTCGGCGGCGGCTTCGACATGAACGCCCTCCTCCAGCAGGCGCAGCAGATGCAGCAGCAGCTCGAGGAGGCCCAGGCCGCCCTCGCCCAGCAGACCGTCGACGGCACCGTCGCCGGCGGTGCGGTCACGGTCACCGCCAACGGCGTGGGCGAGCTGGTCGGCGTCGCGATTCGGACCGGCGAGTTCGACGGCAACGACGCCGACGACCTGTCCGACCTTTCCGACCTGATCGTCGCCGCCTACCGCGACGCGCGCGCCAAGTCCGAGGCACTCGCGGGCGACTCGCTCGGGCCGCTGACCGAGGGCCTGGGTGGCGGCCTCGGTGGCGGCCTGCCCGGCCTGGGCTGAGGAACCTCCTTTGTACGAAGGCGTCGTCCAGGACCTGATCGACGAGCTCGGGCGGCTGCCCGGCGTCGGTCCCAAGAGTGCCCAGCGCATCGCGTTCCACCTGCTGCAGGCCGAGCCGGCCGACGTACGCCGTCTCGCCGACGTCCTCATCGAGGTCAAGGCCAAGGTGAAGTTCTGCTCGGTGTGCTTCAACGTCAGCGAGGACGAGCAGTGCCGCATCTGCCGCGACGAGCGGCGCGACCCGGCCGTGCTGTGCGTCGTCGAGGAGTACAAGGACGTCGTCGCGATCGAGCGCACCCGTGAGTTCCGCGGTCGCTACCACGTCCTGGGCGGCGCCATCTCGCCCATCGACGGCATCGGGCCCGACCAGCTCCACGTCAAGGAGCTGATGCCGCGGCTGGCCAACGGTGTGGTCACCGAGGTCATCCTCGCGACCGACCCCAACCTCGAGGGCGAGGCCACCGCGACCTATCTCACGCGTCTGCTCCTGCCCATGGGGTTGCGCGTGACCCGCTTGGCGAGTGGACTGCCAGTGGGCGGTGACCTCGAGTACGCCGATGAGGTCACGCTCGGCCGCGCCTTCGCCGGAAGGAGATCAGCAGAGTGATCCTCGTATGCGCAGACTTCGGAAGGACGGTGGTGCAGTGACCGACGACAGCCAGATCAGGTTCGAGGAGCAGATCGCCGACCAGGTGACGAGCTTCCTGCTCGCCCTGCGCGAGATCGCGCGGGAGGGCAACGGCTCGCAGGCGATCTCGCTGCTGCTGCTCGAGATCAGCCAGGTGCTGCTCGCCGGCGCCCGGCTCGGCGCGCAGACCGACTTCACGCCGCGCGAGCAGTTCCAGCCCGACGTGGGCCCGGAGGCCGACATCGACGAGCTGCGGTTGCGGCTGGCCGAGATGCTCGAGGGCGTCGACGCCTACACGTTCGTCTTCGACCCCTACGTCCCCGAGGTGGTCGAGAGCCGGCTCTCCGACGACCTCGCGTCCATCGCGATCGACCTCGAGAACGGCCTGCGCCACTTCCGCGCCGGTGACGTCGACGAGGCGCTGTGGTGGTGGCAGTTCTCCTACGTCAACAACTGGGGCAACCTCGCGGGGGCCGCGCTCAACGCGCTGCTGACCGTGGTGGCGCACGACCGGTTCGACACCGACTTCGAGGCCAACGCCGAGGCGGTCGCGGTCGCCGATGAGATGCTGGAGATCGCGCCGGGCGTCCAGCCGTAGAATCGTGGTCGGCCTGTCGGCAACGGCGCCAGTGGCCACCATCTGTCGTACGCGGTCCGTGGGGCCGCACCCGAGCACCCGAGGACCAACCGTGGGCATTGTCGTGCAGAAGTACGGCGGCTCCTCGCTCGCCGACGCCGACGCCATCAAGCGCGTCGCCCGACGCATCGTGGAGGTCAAGAAGTCCGGTCACGACGTGGTCGTCGCCGTCTCCGCGATGGGCGACACGACCGACGACCTGGTCGACCTGGCCACCGGTGTCTCACCGCTGCCTCCCGCCCGCGAGATGGACATGCTCCTCACCGCAGGCGAGCGCATCTCGATGGCGCTCGTGGCGATGGCGATCAGCGACCTCGGCTTCACCGCCCGCTCCTTCACCGGCTCGCAGGCGGGCGTGATCACCGACTCGGTGCACGGCAAGGCCAAGATCATCGACGTCACGCCGGGCCGGATCACCCAGGCGATCGGCGAGGGCCACATCGTCATCGTCGCCGGCTTCCAGGGGGTCTCCGCCGACACCAAGGAGATCACCACCCTGGGGCGCGGCGGCACCGACACGACCGCGGTGGCGCTGGCCGCCGCCCTCGAGGCCGACGTGTGCGAGATCTACACCGACGTCGACGGCGTCTTCACCGCAGACCCCCGCATCGTGCCCAGCGCCCGCAAGCTCGACAATGTCTCCTACGAGGAGATGCTCGAGCTGGCCGCCTGCGGCGCCAAGATCCTGCACCTGCGCTGCGTGGAGTACGGCCGTCGCTACGGCATCCCGATCCACGTCCGCTCGTCGTTCAGCCAGCTCGAAGGCACCTGGGTCGTCAACGACCCCCAGCCCAGTGACCCCAGCCAGGGAGACCCCATGGAACAGCCCATCATCGCCGGCGTCGCCCACGACCGCAGCGAGGCCAAGATCACCGTCGTCGGCGTCCCGGACAAGGTCGGCGAGGCCGCGCGGATCTTCGAGGCGCTGGCCGAGGCACAGGTCAACCTCGACATGATCGTGCAGAACATCTCGGCGGCCGCGACCAGCCGCACCGACATCTCCTTCACCCTGCCGCGCACCGACGGCCAGGGCGCGATGACGGCGCTGGCGCGGATCCAGGCCGAGGTCGGCTACGACAAGCTCCTCTACGACGACAAGATCGGCAAGGTCTCGCTGATCGGCGCCGGGATGCGCTCGCACCCGGGGATCACGTCGAAGTTCTTCGGCGCGCTCGCCTCCGCCGGCGTCAACATCGGGATGATCTCGACCTCCGAGATCCG
>NZ_FOKC01000015.1 GCF_900112035.1 Nocardioides alpinus
GATCGGTCAGTCATGCCTGCAGCGCCTTCGGCCGCGTACCGATCGGCCCACTTCTTCGCGGTCTTCCACGACACGTCATAGCGCTCGGCCGCGCGGGCAGGTGGCCAGCCGTGGTCGATGATCAGGCGAGCGAGCCGCAGTCGAGCGCGTGGCGTCAGCGCAGCGTTGGAATGGGTAGCGTGGGACACGAAGACCTCCTGGATGTGGAGCGGTTCCTAGATAGCTCCACTCCACATCGGGAGGTCTTCACCAGTCCAGAACTTCAGATCGTCTCGTCACACGATCTCGACCAACGTGCCTGGGCATCACACCTAGAGGTGCACGACGTGTCCGGCCAGAAGGGCTGTGGGACCTCGGGATCGAGCCCACCCTCGTGTGGCGGGCGATGGCCGAGTCCCCCGACGAGAGACATGACCAGTCCAGGGGTGGGTACTCCTGGCGAACGAACGATGATCGGTGCTCGACAGTCAGGGAGAGAACGATGCGGATTGCCGTCACTGGCGCCAGTGGAAACGTCGGGTCCGCGCTGCTGCGCAGGCTGGCCGAGCGCGGAGGTCACGACGTGGTTGGCGTCGTCCGACGACGACCCTTGGAGGTCGACCCGTTCGCTGCCGTCGAGTGGCACACGGTGGACCTGTCGCGGGGCCGGGACGAGCCCGCCCTCGTTGCGGCGTTCGCCGGCGCTGATGCTGTCGTGCACCTCGCGTGGGGCTTCCAGCCCACGCACCGCGAGGACTACCTTGCCGAGCTCGGAGTCGGTGGCACGCGTCGGGTCATCGAGGCAGCGCTGGCCGCCGGGGTGCCGCACTTGGTGCACATGTCCTCGGTCGGGGCCTACTCGCCGAAGCAGGACGACGTGCCGGTGGACGAGTCCTGGCCGACGCACGGCGTGCCCACCTCGATGTACAGCCGGCACAAGGCAGAGGCCGAGCGGCTGCTCGACCGGCTCGAGTCCGACGGAGCAGGCCCGGTGATCACGCGACTGCGTCCCGGCATCGTCGGTCAGAGCAGCGCGGGGAGCGCCTTGCTGCGCTACGGCCTACCGGGGATCGTCCCGCGGTCGCTGCTCTCCCATGTGCCTGTGCTGCCACTTGACCGTGGACTGGCCATCCCGATGGTGCACGCCGACGACCTCGCAGAGGCGACCGTGCTGGCGCTCGAGTCCGTGGCGCCCGGTGCGTTCAACGTGGCGGCCGCGCCGACGGTGACGGCGGACGACATCGCACGCGCGCTGGATGCCCGGATGGTGCATGTCCCAGCCGCCGCTGTACGAGCTGCGGTCTCCATGAGCTGGCATGCCCGGCTCCAGCCGCTGGACGCCGGGTGGATCGACCTCGCCTACGCCGTGCCGCTCATGGACACCTCGAGAGCCACGTCCGAACTGGGTTGGTCGGCCGCCAAGGACGCGACCCAGGTGCTGACAGAGACCGTGCGCGGCATGCAGGACGGTGGGTCCGACCTGTCGGAGGTTCTCAGGCCCCGTACGGTCGCGGGCGCCATCCGGCGCTTCCTCCGTGACGGACCGGTCAGTCGGCGTCGGCACGCGTGAGGCTCGGGGTCGCAACCCACCATCCGTGCACGCAACCTCCAGAGGCACTCACGGTGACCAGAAGATCAGTCAAGGTGGGCTTCCTGCACTGGTGATGCCGGCGCCCGTCACGGTTCGCGGCGCGCAGGGTGGGAGGGGTCCTTGCTGGGCTCCAGAGCAGCCATGGCGAAGAGCAGGCCATAGATGCCGGTCAGGACACAGACGACGATTAACAGGCCTTGCAACATCGGGAAACCTCGGCAGGTTGGACGTGGTGTGCACGTACCCGAGGAGCGGGTCTGCATCCATTTCCCGTTCGCCCGTAACGCTTCGCGTGTGCACAGCGCTGTCTACGGTGAGATTGCTCGATTCGGCACCCGGGCCCGGTTCGGCCGGGCCCCGATGGGGAGAACCATGACCCCGTGGCCCGTTCGGGCCATCAGGTCTTGCGCCGAAGATGGCCCGCACGGTCGAGGCGCCAGCGGGCCTCGCGGAGGACGTTGGGAGGTGCCGGTCCACAGCGGAGCGGCGTACGCCGACAGGAGACCACCATGCCCTTCATCGAGGTCAGCGTCATCGAGGACGTCTTCACGCCCGAGCAGAAGAACCGGCTCATCACCCGGCTCACCGACGCCATGGTCAGCGTCGAGGGGGAGAACATGCGGCCCGTCACCTGGTGCGTGATCCGCGAGGTCGCCAGCGGCGACTGGGGGATCGCCGGCAACGCGCTGACCACGGCCGACGTGCACGCCCTGGCAGCCGGTGCCGGGGCGTGAGCCTTGCCGTGCTCCTCGCGGAGCGCGAGTCTGATCGCGTGCGGACGACGGATGACGGTGCGGACGCGGTCGCCGAGCTGCGGGCGGGCCGGTGGGTGCGGGCGGCAGAGCTGTTCACGGCGCTGACGGCGGAGACCGACGACCCGCACGCCCACGAGGGCCTCGCACAGGCGGCGTGGTGGCTCGACGACGCCGCGACCGCGCTGGGTGCCCGCGAAGCGGCCTACCGGGGTTTCCGGGCGGCCGGGGACGACCGGGGAGCGGCCCGGGCTGCTGCGGCTCTCGGCTATGACTCGATGCTCTTCGGGGCGGGGGTCGCGGTCGGCCGGGGGTGGCTCGCGCGGTCGTCGGACCTGCTCGGCGAGCGGGTCGACGTGCCGGAGGTGGGGTGGCTGTCCGTACGCCGCGCGGAGGTCGCGCTCAACGTCGACCATGACGCCGCCGTGGCGCTGGGCCACGCCACGAACGCACGGGAGGTCGGCCGTGCGACCGCGGACGCCGACCTGGTGGTCGTCGCAGCCGCGCTGGCCGGGTTCGCCCACGTCAGGCTGGGGGACGTGGACGCCGGGATGGCGCTGCTCGACTCGGCCGCGGCCGCAGCCACGGCCGGTGACGTCGACGACCTCATGTGGATGGGAAAGATCTGCTGCTGGTTGATCAGTGCCTGCCAGGAGACGCACGACCTCGGCCGGGCCAGCGACTGGTGCGCGCGGGTCGAGGAGATCTGCCTGCGCCGTGACCTGGCCCCGCTCTTCGCGGTGTGCCGGACGCAGTACGCCTCGGTGCTGCACGCGAGCGGGGACTCGCGTGGGGCGGAGTCCACCCTCGTCGAGGTGCTGGCCGGGTTGGAGCGGTCGCGGCGCCTCAGCCGGCTCGACGCCGTCTCGCAGCTGGGGGAGGTACGCCGGCGGCAGGGCCGTCTCGTCGAGGCCGAGCAGCTGCTCGGGCAGGCGGGCTACCTGCCGTCGGCCCTCACCAGCCTGGCCCAGCTGCGGCTCGACGAGGGCGACCCGTCGCGCGCGTGGTCGACCGTCGCCGAGCTGCTCCGGCGCATCCCGACCACCCAGCTGCTCGACAGGGTGGACGCACTGGCGGTGGCCGTCCCGGCCGCACTCGCCTCGGGCCACGAGCTCGAGGCCCGAGGCGCTGCCGACGAGCTGCGTCGCATCGCCGACCGGGTCGCCACCTCGGCCATCACCGCCCACGCCGATGCCGCGGAGGCACGGATGTCCGGCCCCGGCGACGACGTCCCCCTCTGGCAGGACGCCGTGCGGCGCTTCCACGTCGCCGGACTGGTCTTCGACGAGGCCGACGCGCGGCTGGAGCTCGCCGAGGCCCTGCACCACGGCGGCGACGACGCGGGAGCCCGCGAGGAGAAGGCGCGGGCGCTGGCGGTGCTCGCGCCGTTGCGCGCGAGAGCCGACCGCAGCGACGCTGGCCCCCTCACGGGACGCCAGGTGGAGGTCATCCGGCTGATCGCACGCGGCCTCAACAACAGCGAGATCGCCGCGGAGCTCCAGGTCAGCGAGCACACCGTGCACCGGCACGTCGCCAACATCTACACCGCGCTCGACCTCGGATCACGGGCAGCAGCCGCGGCGTACGCCGTCGGCCACGGACTGGGACGAGGAGCACCATGAGCGAGCAGTGGTTGACCGTCGACGAGGGGTGGGGCCGCAGGGCCGTCGAGTTCGCCACGCTGCTCGAACTCGGGGCCTGCCGGGAGTACGTCGCCATGCACCAGCACCTCGGGCTCGGGTCCGGCGACCACGTGCTCGACGTCGCCTGCGGCTCGGGCCTCGCGCTCGAGCTGGCCAGCGCGCGCGGCGCGACGGTCTCGGGCATCGATGCGTCCCCGCGACTCGTGGAGATCGCCCGCGACCGGCTCCCCGGGGCCGACGTCCGTGCAGGGGACATGGCTGCCCTGCCCTGGGGCGACCACACGTTCGACGCGGTGACCAGCTTCCGCGGCGTGTGGGCGACCACCCCTGAGGCCCTGGCCGAGGCCCACCGGGTGCTGCGCCCCGGAGGGCGCCTCTCGGTCACGACGTGGGGTCACGTGAAAGCGTCTCCCGGCATGTGGGCGCTGACGCCGTTCGCGCTGGCCGCCGACCCGAAGGTGCGCGTCCAGGCCGAGATGAAGGCACTCGGGCGACCGGGGGTGGGTGAGGAGGTCCTCGCCGCCGCCCGCTTCGTCGGCGTACGCCGGCACAGCGTGCCGTTCGTGTGGGAGTTTCCCGACCCGGAGACCTTCGCGCGGATGCTCGCCTCAACCGGGCCGGCGTACGAGGCGATCCAGGCCGTGGGGGAGGAGGAGTTCCACCTATACTGCATCGAGGTGGCGTCGGCGCGGGTGCGCGACGGGCTCCCGTTGCGCGCCGAGATCGACTGCGTCGGCTTCACCGCGCTCGTGCCTCCTGCGCCGACGACGGTGCACCTCGACGCTGCACCCACGACGGCCGCCGCTGCGACGCTGGCCACCGAGGACGAGGACGACCTCGGGTTCGTCACCAACGCGACGCGCGTGTGGATGCACGCCCCGGCCGCCTTCGAGGCACTCTTCGCCCTGATCGGCTCGTCCGCCCACGGGGCCGCGATGACCGTCGCCGAGCGCGGGGTGGCCACCATCACCGCCACCCGCCTCGTGGGCGACACCTACTGCCCGCTCGCCTGGGGAGACAAGCTGGCGGGGTTCGCGAGCCCCGACGTGGCGGTGTCGGTCATGGGCGGCTCGGACGAGCTGCTCGACGACCGCAGCCGGGCGATCGCTGCCTGGGCCGGGAAGGTCGCCACCGCGCCGCAGGCGGTCACGGCCTCCGACGTGCGCGCTGTCCGGGCGGCCGGCTTCGACGACGCCCAGGTCCTCAGCCTGACCGTCTTCGTCGCGCTCCGCCTCGCGTTCTCGACCGTCAACGGCGCACTGGGCGCGCGACCTGAGCAGGCGTACGTCGATCACGTCGACCCGGCCGTGCGGACCGCCTGGGAGCAGGCCTTCCCCGCTCGGGCCTGAGGCGGGGTCCGTCACCGACAGCGACGGCCCGGCCGCCGACCGGACATCACGGGGTGTGTCCAGGGGCGACCGGGCCGCGGTCCGCCGGCAGCGATGCCGGGTGGTGGTGTCAGAAGCCGATGAGGCCCTGCTGCCACTCGATGAGGTCACCGATCTTCGCGACGAGCACGTCGTCCTGCAGGCCGTGTGCCTTGCCCTGCGCCTGCTTCAGCGTGTGGGCTGCGGCGGCGTGGCGACCTTCCTCGTGCGCGGTCTCGGCCTGCTCGAGGTAGCCGGCCACGTCGCGACTCAGCTTGGCGGCGCGCACGCTTCCCTCGGTGCCAGCGACCTCGACGAGTCCGTCGGCCTCCTTGAAGGTCACGCAGTCACCGCCGCCCTCGACCACGCCCGCGGTCCACTCGATGCCACCGAGCAGGTGGTCGAGGAACGTCGGGTCGGTGTAGGCCGCGTCGACGTGGCCCGCGCCCTCGTACCACGAGCGACCGCCCTCGAAGTTGTGGCACCAGGCGATCGGGTGGTCGGCGCCCATGCGACCGCTGCCGGGGTTGTAGGTCGACTCGTCCAGGGTCAGCAGGACGTGCACGTCCTCGCGCGGGTTGGACGTGAAGTTGTACCACTCGTCGAAGCGGATCCACTCCTTCGGCAACATCTCGGTGGACGGGTGGGTGGGACTCTCCACCCGCATGGTGGCCGTCTGCTGCTGCGGGTGGTTGCGGAAGCGCGCGCTGCCGCCGGTGAGCTCGCCGTACCACGGCACGGCGTGCATGGCGTCCGTCGCGGCGTGCAGGCCGACGAAGCCCCCTCCGTCGCGGATGTAGCCCTGGAACGCGGCGAGCTCGGCGTCGTCGAGGGTGCGGGGCCGTGCCGGGTTCTGGTCGTTGGTGCCGTCGACGTTGGACGCGAACAGGATCGTGGCGTACTGGTCGAGCGACTCTGCGCTGGTGAACGGCGTCGTGGGCATCGTGAGCGCCGGCTGCTTGTCGTCCCAGACGTCGACGGTGAAGCCGTTCTCCTGGCCCAGCTTGATCACCGCGTTCGTCGTGTCGTCGATGTGGGAGTGCCGGAAGCCGAGCGTCTTGCCGACGACCAGCACCTTGTAGGGGGCGGCCTCCGCGACGTCGGCGACCGGGTCGAGGGTGGCCTGGCTGGGCGCCACCACCGATCCGGTCAGGGTGAGCGCGCCGGCGATGGCGGCGATGGTCGCGGTCAGTCGAGCGGGATGCCTCATGGGTGTGTCCTTCCGGGGAGACGCGTGGGCGTATTTGTCCGAGTGCCAAACAAATCCACGGCAACGTATGACGTGCGTCACACGGGTGTCAACGGCCCTGCCGCGACGAGGTGCGCGGCAGGATGTGCGCATGGACTCCCCGGCTGCGCCCGCGACCGGCAAGGACGAACGGTCGGCACCGGCGACGCGAGGCGGTGCCCGCGCCTCCGTCGTGCGCCGGCACAACCTGGGACTGCTGCTGGAGTGCCTGCACCTCGAGGGGCCCGCGTCGCGGTCGGAGCTGGGCGCGACCACGGGACTGAGCCGCTCGACGGTGGCCGATCTCGTGCACGAGCTGGTGCGGAGCGGTCTGGTCGTCGAGGACGGGGTGTCTCCCAGCTCCGGTCCGGGGCGTCCTTCTCCCATCGTGCGGTTGCGGGGCTCCGCTGCGGTGGCCGTGGTCGTGGAGCTCGGGGTCGACGCGGTCTCGGCAGCGGTGATCGGCCTGGGCGGCGACGTCGTGGACCACCGGAGCGTCCAGCTCGCCGGGATGCGGGTGTCGCCGGAGGACACCGTGCGTCAGGTGGCCGACCTGGTCCGCGGCATGGACATCGGGCCGACGCACCCGCGGGCCGTCGGCCTCGGCGTGGCGGTCCCCGGGCTGGTCCGCCGGGCCGACGGATTCGTCCACGTCGCGCCCAACCTCGGGTGGAAGGACGTCGCCCTGGGTGGTCTGCTCGCGGAGGCCTTCGACGTGCCGCTGGATCGGGTGCGGGTGGGCAACGAGGCCGACCTGGGGGCGGTGGGTGAGCACCGACGTGGCGCGGGCCGCGGCTGCGGGCACCTGGTGTTCATCTCCGGCGAGGTCGGCATCGGGGCCGGCCTCATCATCGGCGGTCAGCCGATGCTGGGCGCGGCCGGATATGCGGGGGAGGCAGGGCACATGCTCGTGAACCCCGACGGTCGCCCCTGCACCTGCGGGTCGTCGGGGTGCTGGGAGACCGAGGTGGGTGAGTCGGCGCTGCTGCGCGCTGCCGGCGTCAGGGACGTACGGGGACTGGCTGCGGTGGACGCCGTGCTGACGCGGGTGATGGCGGGAGACGCGGCCGCGACGGCTGCGGTCGCGGAGATCGGCCACTGGCTGGGCGTGGGCGTCGGCAACATCACCAACCTCCTGAACCCCGAGGTCGTGGTGTTGGGCGGAATCCTCCAGCCCCTGTTCCCGTTCGTCCGCGAGCCGATGCTCGACGCGATGCACGCGAGGTGCCTGGGCCCGGTGTCGCAGCCGGTCCGGGTGGTGCCCAGCGCTCTCGGCACGTCGGCCCAGCTCCACGGCGCGGCCGAGGTGGTCCTGGCGTCCGTCCTGGCCGATCCGACCACGCGATGACCCGTCGCCGGTCGCCTGATCAGCGGATCGTCAGTGTCGCCGCAGTGACGCAGACGGTGGCGCAGAGGGCGCCCCAACCGGCCAGCTTGAGGAGCGGCACCTGCAGGCCCGCCGACCGGCAGCGCTGGAGCCACAGGAGGGTCGCGAGGGACGCCCACGGGGTGACGAGGGCACCGGCGTTCACCCCGACCAGCGTGGCCACGAGACGTCGTACGTCGTCGGCGGCTGCGGGTTCGATGAGGAGGTAGGCGGGCAGGTTGTTGACCAAGTTGGCCGCCAGCGCCGACGTGCCGGCGAGGTGGAGCAGGTCCAGCGGACGGGTGCCGGTGCCGACCAGCGGTGCCAGCCAGTCGAGGAGTCCCTCGGCCTGCGCGAGCCGCAGCAGACCGGCCACGACCACGAAGGCGCCGGCCATCAGCCACGGAGGTCGGACCTCACGCAGCATCGACGGTGCGCGCCACAGCACGGCGGCCAGCAGGACGACGGCGGACGCCAGCGCCACCGCCGCCGGCTCGAGCCCGACGGCGAAGAGCGGACCGATGGCCAGTGACACCGCGCCGGCGATCAGGAGGAGGACCCGGTCGTGCGGCTCGGCCGGCGGGTCGACGGCGTACGTCCCGCGCAGGTCCCGGCGCTGGAGCACGGCGATCAGCACGAGGGTCGCGACGATGGCGGTGAGCGCCGGCAGCGCCGCCGTACGCACGTAGTCGCCGTGTCCGGCGCCGAGGTCCTCGAAGCGGTGCACGGCCAGCAGGTTGGTCAGGTTCGAGACCGGCAGCAGCAGCGACCCGGTGTTGGCGATCCAGAGCGTCGTGAGCGCGAAGGGCATCGGCGCGATGCCCGTCTGGCGCGCGATGGCGAGGCCGACCGGCGTCAGCAGCACCGCCGTCGTGTCGAGGCTCATCACGATCGTGCTGACCACGGCCAGCGCGGCGAAGAGCAGCCAGAGCAGGACGACACGGTGCCGGGCCCGGCGCGCCATCGCGTGGGCGGCCACGTCGAAGACACCGGCCAGCTGGGCGATCTCGGCGGTGACGGTGATCGCGAGGAGGAACACCGCGACCGGGAGCACCTGCTCCAGGACGGGGTGGAGGACGTCGGGCACGATGGTCAGGATGACGGATCGGGCAACGGGCCGAACACCTGGTTGCACGTCCAGCCGGCACAGTCGACCAGCGCGGTGCGGCGCATCTCCAGGGCCGCCTGCACCTCGGCGTAGGCGGGGTCGTCGATCACGTTGACCATCTCGTCGGGGTCGCGGAGGTGGTCGTAGAGGAAGGCGTCGGCACCGTCGGTGCCGTAGAGGTAGCGCTCGGTGCGGACCCCGCGGTGGGACCACCCGTCGCCCAGGGTCCGCCCGGTCTGGATGAGCGTGGTGTCGCGGAAGACCTGCTCGTCGCCGCGCAGGGTCTGGGCCAGCGACGTGCCGTCGACCTGCCAACCGGGCGAGACACCGGCCAGCGCCGCGAAGGTGGCAGGGAGGTCGACCAGCGTCACCGGGAGGTCCGACGTCGAGCCCGGGGCGATGTCGGGGCCGCGCACGAGCAGCGGCACCTGCAGCGCCTCGTCGGTCAGCACGTCCTTGCCGACGAAGCGGTGCTCACCGAGGGAGTAGCCGTTGTCGGAGGAGAAGACGATGTAGGTCTCGTCGAGGACGCCCTGCTCGTCCAGCGTGTCGACGAGCGACCCGACGGCGCGGTCCACCGCCTGGAGCGACCGCAGGCGGGCGGTGTTCTCGGCGCTGATCTCGGCGCGCTCGACGGGGGAGAGGTGACGCAGGTAGGCCGGCTGGTCGCTCACGTCGTCCTCGTCGAACGCCGGTGCGTCGAACGCCGACGGGCGCGTGTCGGCGAAGAGGTCCTGGTCCTGCGGGAGCGCGGGCGGCAGACCACGGCCGCCCTCGGGGCTGATCCGGTAGTGCGGGGCGAGGTGCCAGGCATAGACGACGAAGGGGTCACCCGAGGCGGCGAAGTCGGTGATGGCCTCGTTGGTGTGGTCCTCGATCACCGAGGTGACATAGCTGTCGGTGTAGCGCTGGGGGTCGCCGTCACCGGTCATGGAGAAGTCGACGTAGTCGTAGACGCCGCGGGTGAGCGCGTCCCAGCGCGTCCAGCCGGCAGGGCGTACGTCGTGGGGGTTGTAGCCGTTGAGGAACTTGCCGACGAAGCCCGTGCGGTAGCCGTTGTCACGGAACCAGGAGCTCGCCTCCTGCGTCGGGTCGAGCGCCTGGAAGCCGCCGTGGACCCCGCGGTTGTGGTGCACGCCGTTGTTCTGTGCGTACTGCCCGGTCGCGAGCTGGGCGCGGGCCGGGCAGCAGAGCGGGTGCGGGGAGATCGCGTCGGTGAACTCCATGCCCTGGTCGGCGAGGAGGCGACGCGTGATCGGCATGTGGGCGAGGTCGTCGTCGCGCATGTCGTCGGTCAGGACGAAGACGATGTTGGGCCGGTCGTCGAGGACCGGCTCGGCCGAGTCTGTCCGGGCCGGGCTCGGCTCCCCGCCGGGAGCCTGCGTCGTCTGCACCATGCGGACCGAGTCGGAAGCGCTCGAGCCGCCGGTGGCGGTGACGGTGGCGAGGGTCGCGACCAGCACGACGAGCAGTGCAGCCGCGATCGACTGCGCCCACACACGCATCTAGGTCATTCCCCCGCCCGGACCGGAGGGTCCCGCTGACTCCTCCGACGGGGGACAGAGTAGGGGGCCGGAGAGGTCCTCCCCAAAGCGACACGACGAGTGTGGTCAAGCGGGTCGGGACCGGTAGTCTGAGGCTTCGCCGACGCCGAGACAAGGAACCCCCGCGCCGACCATGGACGACAGTCAAAGTCCCCGCACGACCGCACTGAACACCGGGTGCGCGTCGTGACCCCCTTCTTGTTGTTGCTCGTCTCGCTGGCCCTCGTGGCCGCGTGCGGGCTGTTCGTCGCAGCCGAGTTCTCCTTCGTCACCGTCGACCGGCCGAGCGTCGAGCGCGCGGCCGCCGAGGGCGACGAGGGCGCGCGCGGCGTACAGCTCGCGCTCCGCTCGCTGTCGACCCAGCTGTCCGGCGCCCAGGTCGGCATCACGGTCACGAACCTGGCGATCGGTTTCCTCGCCGAGCCGGCCATCTCGGACCTCATCGACGGACCGCTGGCCGCAACGGGGATGCCGGAGGGCGTGGTCACGCCGCTGTCCCTCGGTCTGGGCCTGGCGATCGGCACCGTGGTGACGATGATCTTCGGGGAGATGGTGCCCAAGAACATCGCCATCGCCCGCCCCCTCGAGACCGCGCGGACCACGCAGGGCTTCATGCGTGGCTTCACCGCGCTGAGCCGCGGACCCATCCGCCTCCTCAACGGCTCGGCCAACATGATCGTGCGCCGCCTCGGCATCGAGCCGCAGGAGGAGCTGCGCTCGGCGCGCAGCTCGCAGGAGCTGGCCTCGCTCGTGCAGCGCTCGGCCGACCAGGGCACGCTCGATGCCGACACCGCCGAGCTGATGGAGCGCTCCGTCGAGTTCGGCACCCGCACCGCCGGCGAGATCATGACGCCGCGCGTGCGCACCACCACCGTCGAGGACGGTGACCGGGTGTCGTCCGTCATCGACCTGGCTCGCCAGACCGGTCACTCCCGCTTCCCGGTGCTCGACACCGAGGACAACGTGGTCGGCACCGTGCACGTCAAGCACGCCGTCGCCGTGCCCGTGCACGAGCGGACGACGACCCGGATCAGGCACGTCATGGTCCGCCCCGTCGTCGTGCCGGACAGCCTGCGGCTCGACCCGTTGCTCTCGCTGCTGCGCCAGGACGGCTTCCAGATGGCCATCGTGCTCGACGAGTACGGCGGCCACGCGGGCATCGTGACCCTCGAGGACGTGGTCGAGGAGATCGTGGGTGACATCTCCGACGAGCACGACCGCCTCGGCGCGCGGATCCGCCAGCGGCGCGACGGCAGCTGGACGCTGTCGGGCCTGCTGAGGCCCGACGAGGTGGAGGACGCCACCGACGTCGAGCTCCCCGAGGGCGAGGACTACGACACGGTCGCGGGCCTCGTCATGCGCGAGCTCGGCAAGATCCCCGAGCCCGGCGACCGCATCGAGGTTCCCGTGCCCGACCGCTCCGACCCGCACGAGCCGCGCGAGCGGCTCGTCACCCTGACCGTCGAGCGGATGGACGGCCTGCGCATCGACCGCCTCGACCTGCGCCTCGTCGCGACGGAGGCCGCCACCGACGCAGGCGCCAGCGCCGATGCAGAAGGAGGTCGACGATGAACAGCGACCTCTTCGGCGTGCTGCTCGCTGTCGTCCTGCTGGCCCTCAACGCCTTCTTCGTCGGCGCCGAGTTCGCCCTGCTCGCCGCCCGACGCAGCCAGATCGAGCCGCGCGCACAGGAAGGCTCGCGCGCGGCGCGGACCACACTGCGCGCGATGGAGAACGTCTCCCTCGTGATGGCCGGCGCCCAGCTCGGCATCACCGTCTGCTCGCTGGGCCTCGGCGCCATCGGCGAACCCGCCGTCGCCCACCTCCTCGAGCCGCTGTTCCACCAGGCCCGCCTGCCCGACAACCTGCTGCACCCGGTGTCGTTCGTGGTCGCGATGTCGATCGTGGTCTACCTCCACGTCGTCCTCGGCGAGATGGTGCCCAAGAACATCGCGCTCGCCGGCGCCGACCGCGCGGCGATGGTGCTGAGCCCGCCCATGATGGTGATCGTCACCGTGCTCCGGCCGGTCATCGCCGCCATGAACATGGTCGCCAACGCCGTGCTGCGGATGCTCCGGATCGAGCCCAAGGACGAGGTGCACTCGAGCTTCACCCGCGAGGAGGTCGCCGCGCTGGTCGAGGAGTCGCGCGGCGAGGGCCTCATCGAGGCCGAGGAGTACGACCGGCTGTCCGGTGCGCTGGGATTCACCGAGAAGGCGGTCGGGTCGATCCTGATGACGCCCGACACGCTCGCGACCGTGGCGCCCGGGTCGACCGTGGCGGACGTGGAGGCGCTGTGCGCCTCGACGGGATTCAGCCGCTTCCCGGTGGCGGCGGCGGACGGGACGCTGCTCGGCTACCTCCACATCAAGGACGCCCTCGAGTCCGACGACCACCGCCGCTCGCGGGTCATCGAGGACAAGTGGATCCGTCCCTTCGCCTCGGTCAACCCCGACGACCTGCTGCACGACGCCCTGGAGAGCCTGCAGGTCAAGGGCGCCCACATGGCCCGGGTGGTGCAGCGTGACGGCGCGGTGATCGGGCTGGTCACCCTCGAGGACGTCCTCGAGGAGCTGGTCGGCGAGATCCGCGACGCGGCGCACCACGACGTGTCCAGCGTCGACGCCTCGTGACCCGCGGATAGGGTCTGACCGTGTCCGACGAGGCGACCCGCATCTGGACCGTGCCCAACATCATCAGTGTGGTGCGGCTCGCCGGTGTGCCCCTTTTCCTGTGGCTGGTCCTGGGGCCCGAGGCCGACGCGGCCGCGCTCGTCGTCCTGATGGTCGCCGGGTTCACCGACTACCTCGACGGCTGGCTCGCCCGGCGGCTCGACCAGTTCTCCAAGCTCGGCGAGATCCTCGACCCGGTGGCCGACCGGCTCTACATCCTCGCGGTCGTGATCGGGCTCTACCTGCGCGACATCATCCCGTGGTGGGTGGCCCTCGCGCTCCCGCTGCGCGACCTGCTCCTGTGGGGGCTCGTGCCGATCCTGCGCACCCGCGGCTTCTCCGCCCTGCCCGTCCACTTCCTCGGCAAGGCCGCCACCTTCAACCTGCTCTACGCCTTCCCGTTGCTGCTGCTCGGCGAGGGCACCGGCATCGTCGCCACGCTGGCCCGCAACTTCGGCTGGGCGTTCGCCTGGTGGGGGATCGGGCTCTACTGGTGGGCCGGGGTCCTCTACGCCTGGCAGGTGCGCACGCTGCTGCGCGAGACACCACGGCGTACGTCGCCGGCGACCGACCATGGCTGACCAGGTGACCGGCGCGCCGCCGCGCGAGCTGCCCGACCACGTCACCACGCCCCTGCTGACGCTGATCACGGCCCGGTCGATGGACGAGGACTACGCCCACGTCGCCCAGAAGCGAGCGGCGGCGGGGGACACGCGCGCGCAGACCACCCATCCCCACTGGGCCAGCCTGGTGGCGATCGCCACCCTCGGCGTGCTGGCGGCGGTGGTGGCGGTCCAGACCGACCGACAGGCCGAGGTCAACGAGCTCAGCAGGGCCGCGCTGGTGGAGCAGATCAACTCCCGGCGCGACGACCTGCGCGGCCTTCAGGGCGAGGTCGCCACGCTCGCGTCGTCCAACCAGGCGCTGGCCGCCAACAGCACCCTCGTGCAGGAGCGGCTGGACGACATCGCGACCCGCGTGCGCCGGGCGGAGCTCAACACGGGGTACGCCGCGGTGCACGGACCCGGCGTGCGCATCACGGTCGACAACCGTCCCGGTGTCGACGTCGACAGCGAGATCCGCGACGAGGACCTGGCGGTCCTCGTGGACGGCCTGTTCGAGGCCGGGGCCGAGGCGGTCGCCATCAACGACCAGAGGATCAACGCGCTCGGTGGGATCCGCAACACCAACCGCGCGATCCACGTCAACGGGCGTCCGGTGAACCCGCCGTACGTCGTCTCGGCGATCGGCGACAACCGGACGCTGCAGGCACGCCTGCTGCAGACCACCGAGGGCCAGGAGTGGTTCGCCCTCGTCAACGGCCTGGACTTCGACTACTCGGCCGAGGACGTGGACGACATCCGCCTGCCGGCTGCCCCCGAGCGTCCGTTGCGTGATGTGATCGAGCTGAACGCCGACCCGGACGGCGTACCTGAGGGAGAGGGGAGCGCGCCGTGATAGCCGCCCTCGGTCTGTTGATCGGCATCATCGCCGGGCTGGTGTTCGCGCCCGACGTGCCGCTGAGCCTGCAGAACTACCTGCCGATCGCGGTCGTGGCCGCCCTCGACGCGGTCTTCGGCGGCCTGCGTGCCTACCTCGACGGGATCTTCGACGACAAGGTCTTCGTCGTCTCCTTCGTCAGCAACGTCGTCATCGCCGCCGCCATCGTCTACCTGGGCGACCAGCTCGGCGTCGGTTCCCAGCTGACGACCGGCGTCGTGGTGGTCCTCGGCATCCGGATCTTCTCCAACGTCGCAGCCATCCGGAGGCACGTCTTCCATGCCTGAGACCCCGCCCGACCAGGATCCCGCCCGCGACCGGCTCCGCGGGGCCTTCTCCCGACCCTCGCGCCGGCAGGCGGTGGTCGCGGTGCTGCTGGCCGTGCTCGGCTTCGCCTTCGTCGTGCAGGTGCGCGACACCAAGGCCAACGACACCTATGCCGGTGTGCGGGAGAGCGACCTCATCCAGGTGCTCAACGGCCTCACCGGGACCGCCGAGCGGGCGCGCCGTGAGGTCGACCGGCTCGAGACGCGACGCGACGACCTGCAGGACGAGAACAGTGCGCGCGCGGCGGCCCTCGACGAGGCCGAGCAACGGGTGCGGACCCTCAACATCATCGCCGGACTGGTGCCCGTGTCCGGTCCCGGCCTCCGCGTGACGATCACCGAGTCCACCGACCGGGTCACCGTCGGGTCGCTGCTCGACACCGTCCAGGAGCTGCGCACCGCGGGCGCCGAGGCGATGGAGTTCGACGACTCGATCCGGCTGGGCGCGGACAGCTCCTTCGAGAACGCCGTCGGTGGCATCGAGCTCGATGGCCAGCTGCTCGAGTCTCCCTACACGCTGGACGTCATCGGCGACCCGCACATCCTGCGCACGGCGCTGACGTTCTCCACCGGGCCGGTCGAGGCGCTGGAGTTCGACGGCGCCACCGTGGCCATCGAGGACGTCGAGGCCGTCGAGATCACGAGCGTGCGCGAGGCACCCCGACCTGAGTATGCGGAGCTCGGCACGGGCCAGTAGCCTGCCGGGCAGTCACCAGCCCGCACCACCACCTGCCACCACCACCTGCCATCCACAGCACGAGGAGCCGACGTGTATCCGGAGAACCTGAAGTACACCAGCGAGCACGAGTGGGTGCGCACGCCCGGCGACGCCGCGGGCTCGGTGCGGGTGGGCATCACCGACTTCGCCCAGGACGCGCTCGGGGACATCGTGTACGTCTCCCTCCCGCAGGTGGGCGACTCCGTCACGGCCGGTGACACGTGCGGTGAGCTGGAGTCGACCAAGTCGGTCAGCGACATCTACGCGCCGGTGACCGGTGAGGTCGTGGCGACCAACGCGGCACTGGACCAGACCCCCGAGCTGGTCAACAGCGACCCCTACGAGGCCGGCTGGCTCTTCGAGGTCAGCGTGTCGGACGCCGCCCAGGTCGACGGGCTGATGGACGCCGCCACCTACCAGTCCAGCCTGGACGGCTGATCCACTCCGTGTTCGCACCCACGGGCCGGACCGCCCCATCACCGGGCTGGTAGGTTCGGACCAACCGTCAACCTCAACCCTCGGCTGAGGGTTGGGCGTCGTCCCGTCGAGGAGTTTCCATGCCGTTCTGCACCGCCTGTGGCAAGCAGAACCCTGACGATGCCCGCTTCTGTGCCCAGTGCGGCACGAAGCTGGTCGCCGGGGAAGACACCGGTGCCACCGCTGTCGGCGCGAGCCAGGTCGAGTCCACAGCCACGATCACCTTCGGGGTCCCGGACGCACGTGAGTCCTCGGACCGCCAGCTCAGCCCGGTCGACGCCGCCGCCGTGGACGCCCTCCCGGAGGGCCACGCGCTCCTGGTCGTGCAGCGCGGCCCGAGCGCCGGCAGCAGGTTCCTGCTCGACACCGACGTGGTGGGCGCCGGTCGCCACCCCGACAGCGGGATCTTCCTCGACGACGTCACGGTCTCGCGACGCCACGCGGAGTTCCGCCGCTCCGGGTCGGGCTTCACCGTCAGCGACGTCGGCAGCCTCAACGGCACCTACGTCAACCGCGACCGGATCGACTCGGTGGAGCTCAACGACGCCGACGAGGTGCAGATCGGCAAGTACCGCCTGGTGTTCTTCTCGTCCCACCCGGACAGCTGATCCGTGAGCGCGTCGACGTCCGCGGGCGCGAGTCGCGGCGCCCGCTACAACATCGGGCAGGTCCTCGACCAGCTCCGCCCCGACTTCCCCGGGGTGACCATCCCGAAGATCCGGTTCCTCGAGGACCAGGGCCTGGTCAAGCCCGAGCGCACCGCCGCCGGCTACCGGAAGTTCTCGGGCGACGACGTCTCCCGGCTGCGCTACATCCTGCTCATGCAGCGTGACCACTACCTGCCCCTCAAGGTCATCGGCGACCATCTCGACGCGATCGACCGCGGCCTGGAGCCGCCTGCGATCGACTCGGTCGTGCCCACGGTCCCCAAGGTCGCGCTGTCGGCTGACGGGCTGCCCAGCCCCGAGTCGTTCCGGCGCACGAGCGACCTGCGGCTCTCGCGCCGCGAGCTGCTCAAGGTGGCCGACATCTCCGAGGACCTGCTCTCCCAGCTCGAGCAGTACGGCCTCATCAGTGCGCGCACCGGCACCGGCCACTTCGACAGCGACGCCCTCGTCGTGGCACAGACCGCCCGCGAGCTGGCCGACTTCGGCTTCGAGCCGCGCCACCTGCGCGCCTTCAAGACCGCTGCCGACCGCGAGGTCGGGCTGGTCCAGCAGGTGGTCGCCCCCCTGGCCCGCGGCCGTGATGCGGCTGCCAAGGGACGGGCCGACGACGCCACGTCCGAGATCGCTGCGCTGTCGGTGCGCCTGCACGCCACGCTGGTGAAGGTCGGTCTCGACCGCGGCTGATCGCGTGCAGGGCACCTGAGTAGGGTGGGGACATGCGCGAAATGGACGTCGTGGGAGTCCGCGTCGAGATGCCCTCCAACCAACCGATCGTGCTCCTGCGCGAGGTGACGGGGGAGCGCTACCTCCCCATCTGGATCGGGGCCGTCGAGGCCACCGCCATCGCCTTCGCCCAGCAAGGGGTGACGCCGCCGCGGCCGCTGACGCACGACCTGATGAAGGACGTGCTCGAGGCCACCGGCCAGCGCCTGGACGAGGTGCGGATCGTCGACATGCAGGACGGGGTGTTCTTCGCCCAGCTGGTGTTCGACGGTGGCGCCGAGGTCGGGGCCCGGCCGTCCGACTCGATCGCCCTGGCCCTGCGCACCGGCACCCGCATCGTGTGTGCCGAGGCGGTCCTCGAGGAGGCCGGTCTCGCGGTGCCCGCCGAGCAGGAGGACGAGGTCGAACGGTTCCGTGAGTTCCTCGACCACGTGTCCCCGGACGACTTCGAGTCTCCTGAGTCCCAGCCGTAACACTGACCCTCAACCTGAGGTTGAGGGTTGCGACACGCCGCGCCATGGATGGACAACCCTCACTCCCGGGCTTACCTTGAACTGTCTTCGTTGTAACTCCACCGCTGTGGTTGTCAGCTCCACCGGCACCGCGCGGGTCCTTCCCCCAGGAGTTGCTGCTCATCGAGGGCACTGACCTGGAGGGTTTGGCTGTGGGTAG
Organism: Nocardioides alpinus; assembly: GCF_900112035.1. Taxonomy (GTDB): domain Bacteria; phylum Actinomycetota; class Actinomycetes; order Propionibacteriales; family Nocardioidaceae; genus Nocardioides; species Nocardioides alpinus. Next base: position 18,335 of record NZ_FOKC01000015.1, read on the forward strand.
CAACGAGAACGAGCAGGGCGCCGACGCCGCCGCGGCCAAGGCCGCGTCCGAAGCAGCGGAGCTCGCCGAGGAGCAGGGTCTGCTCTTCGCCGACGACGTCTCCCCGCTGCCGAGCGACACCGGCTACCGCGGTCCCACCGCGTGCAACGCCGCCGGCATCACCTACCGCCAGCTCGACTACTGGGCCCGCACCGGCCTCGTCGAGCCGAGCGTGCGCGGTGCAGCCGGCTCCGGCTCCCAGCGTCTCTACTCCTTCCGTGACATCTTGATCCTCAAGGTCGTCAAGCGTCTCCTCGACGCCGGCATCTCGCTGCAGCAGATCCGCACCGCGACGGCCCACCTGCGCGAGCGCGGGACCGACGACCTGACGCGCGTCACCCTCATGAGCGATGGCGCCTCGGTCTACGAGTGCACCAGCAACGACGAGGTCATCGACCTGCTCCAGGGTGGCCAGGGCGTCTTCGGCATCGCCATCGGCGGCGTCTGGCGCGAGATCGAGGGCACCCTCGCCGAGCTCCCCAGCGAGCGCACCGCCGAGGAGCCGGCGTCGCCGGTCGCCGGCGACGAGCTCGCCGCCCGCCGCGCTGCTCGTCAGACCGGCTGAGCTCGACCGTCAGACCCTCCGACGAGGCCGCCCGGGAAACCGGGCGGCCTCGTTCACTTTCCCGGGACCGGGCTAGACTGCGAGCGCTGACAATCCCGTGCGGGAGAGTCATCGCGGTCGCTGGTCGGCCGCGGTGCGCCGAAGGGGCAATTCCTCCCGGAACCTCTCAGGCACCCGGACCGTACGGCTTGGCACTCTGGAGGCCACCCGGCTGACAGAGGGGAGGTCATCTTCGTGACCTCAAGGAGCCCACGTGGCGGACGCCAGCCCGATCGAGACCTCGACCACCACCGACCAGTCCTCGCTGGGTGAGTTCGTCGCCCGCCACATCGGTCCCGACGACCTCGACGTGTCGCGCATGCTGGAGGCGGTCGGCCACGAGTCGTTGGAATCGCTGATGAGTGCCGCGATCCCGGGCGGGATCCGAGCCGCCGCCGCGCTCGACCTCCCGGACCCGCTCGACGAGGAGGCCACCGCGCGGGCGCTGCGCACGCTGGCCTCGCAGAACCGCCCGGCCGAGGCGATGATCGGTCTGGGCTACCACGCGACCATCACGCCGCCGGTGATCCGCCGCAACGTGCTGGAGGACCCCTCGTGGTACACCGCCTACACGCCCTACCAGCCCGAGATCTCCCAGGGCCGGCTCGAGGCGCTGCTCAACTTCCAGACGGTCGTGGCCGACCTGACGGGGCTGCCGACGGCCAACGCCTCGCTCCTCGACGAGGGGACCGCCGCTGCCGAGGCGATGACGCTCGTACGCCGTGCGCAGCGCAACGCGACCGGTCCGTTCGTCGTCGACGCCGACGCCCTGCCCCAGACCATCGAGGTGGTCCGGACACGTGCCGAGGGCATGGGGATCGAGGTGGTCGTGGCCGACCTGACCCAGGGCCTGCCCGAGGGCGACCTCAGCGGCGTGCTCATCCAGTACCCCGGCGCCTCGGGCCGGGTCGCGGACCCGCGGCCCGTGATCGACGCCGCCCACGAGCGTGGTGCGCTGGCAGTCGTGGCCGCCGACATCCTGGCCCTCGCGGTGCTCGAGGCGCCCGGGACGTTCGGGGCCGACGTCGTCGTCGGCTCGTCGCAGCGCTTCGGTGTACCCCTCTTCTACGGCGGTCCGCACGCCGGCTTCATGTCGGTGTCCGCCGGGCTCGAGCGTCACCTGCCCGGTCGCCTCGTCGGCGTCTCCGTCGACGCCGAGGGCCGCCCGGCCTACCGCCTCGCGCTCCAGACCCGCGAGCAGCACATCCGCCGCGACAAGGCCACGTCCAACATCTGCACCGCGCAGGTGCTGCTCGCCGTCGTCGCCTCGATGTACGCCGTCTACCACGGGCCCGAGGGCCTGCGGCGGATCGCACGTCGTACGCACGACTCCGCCAGCAGGATCGCAGCGGCACTGCGGGCCGGGGGAGTGGAAGTCGTCAACGACAGCTGGTTCGACACCCTCACCGTGTCGGTCCCCGGCCGCGCCGGCGAGGTCGTCGCCGCGGCCCGCACCGTCGGGCTCCACCTGCGGCTCATCGACGCCGACCACGTCGGCGTCTCGACCTCCGAGCGCACCAGCCCGTCGACCGTCGCTGCCGTGGTGCGGGCCTTCGGCGCGCCCGCCGCCACCGACGACGTGCCGTCCGGGCTCCCCGAGGACCTGCACCGGACCACGGACTTCCTGACCCACGAGGTCTTCAACTCCCACCACAGCGAGACGCAGATGGTGCGCTACCTCGCGCGCCTCTCCCAGCGCGACTACGCCCTGGACCGCGGCATGATCCCGCTGGGCTCGTGCACGATGAAGCTCAACGCCACGACCGAGATGGAGCCGGTGAGCCTGCCCGGATTCGCCGACCTCCACCCGTTCGCCCCGGCGCAGGACGCCACCGGCTACCGCGAGCTCGTCGACGATCTCGAGGGCTGGCTCGCCGAGGTCACCGGCTACGACAAGGTGTCCGTCCAGCCCAACGCGGGATCCCAGGGTGAGCTCGCGGGACTGCTGGCGATCCGGGGCTACCACCGTGCCAACGGTGACACCGCCCGCGACATCTGCCTGATCCCGTCGTCGGCGCACGGCACCAACGCCGCCTCGGCGGTGATGGCCGGGATGAAGGTCGTGGTCGTGAAGGCGGCCGACGACGGTTCGATCGACCTCGACGACCTGCTCGCCAAGTGCGACCAGCACGCCGAGACGCTGGCGGCGATCATGGTGACCTACCCCTCGACCCACGGGGCCTACGAGGACACCATCACCGACCTCTGCAAGATCGTCCACGACCACGGCGGGCAGGTCTACGTCGACGGCGCCAACCTCAACGCGCTGCTCGGCTATGCCCGGCCGGGTGAGTTCGGCGGCGACGTCTCGCACCTCAACCTGCACAAGACGTTCTGCATCCCGCACGGTGGCGGCGGTCCCGGCGTCGGCCCGGTCGCCGTACGCGAGCACCTCGCGCCCTACCTGCCCTCGCACGGCTGGCACCCGGAGGCCGCCAAGCGCCAGGGGATCGGCCCGATCAGCGCGGCGCCCTACGGGTCTGCCGGCATCCTGCCGATCACCTGGGCCTACATCCGGATGATGGGGGCGGAGGGCCTGACCCGGGCGACAGCCGTCGCGGTGCTCTCGGCCAACTACATCGCCCACCGGCTCGAGGAGCACTTCCCGGTGCTCTACCGCGGCCACGGCGACCTCGTGGCCCACGAGTGCATCCTCGACCTCCGCGGGATCACCAAGGCCAGCGGCGTGAGCGTGGACGACGTCGCCAAGCGGCTGGTCGACTACGGCTTCCACGCGCCGACGATGTCGTTCCCGGTGGCCGGGACGCTGATGGTGGAGCCGACCGAGTCCGAGGACCTCGCCGAGATCGACCGGTTCTGCGACGCGATGATCGCGATCCGCGCCGAGATCGCGCGGGTCGAGGCCGGCGAGTGGACGCCCGAGGACTCGCCGCTGCGCCACGCGCCGCACACCGCGCGAGCCCTCGTCGGAGACTGGGACCGGCCCTACACCCGCGAGCTGGCGGTGTTCCCCCAGGGGATCGACCCCGACAAGTACTGGCCGCCGGTGGCTCGCATCGACCAGGCCTACGGCGACCGCAACCTCGTGTGCGCCTGTCCGCCGCCGGAGGCCTTCGCCGAGTGAGCGACCAGCGGCAGCGGCTCCTCGACGTGGCCCAGGCAGAGGGTCGGCTCACGTCGGTGGTCGGTGCCGTCTTCGACCGCTACGGCGCGGTCTGGGCGGGTGGTGCCGGGACGGCTCCCGGCATCGACGGGCAGTACCGCATCGGCTCGATCACCAAGTCGATGACGGCGGTGCTGGTCATGCAGGCCAGGGACGCCGGGCTGCTGGACCTCACCGACCGGCTGGGCGACCACCTCGGGGACGTCGGCTACGCCGAGGTGTCGATCCGCGACGCGCTCGCGCACACGTCGGGCATGCAGAGCGAGCCGCGCGGACCATGGTGGGAACGCACCCGCGGTGGCGACTTCGACGCACTCGTCGCGGCCAACGACGGCGCCGGTCGCGTCGCGGGAGCGGGGGAGTGGTTCCACTACTCCAACCTGGGCTTCGGCCTCCTCGGCGAGGTGCTGGCCCGACGGCTCGGTGCCCCGTGGCGACACCTGGTCGCGGAGCGGCTGCTCCAGCCGCTGGGGATGCGGGCGACGTCCTACCTCCCGCGACCGGGGGCGCAGCCGGGCTGGAGCGTCCACCACTTCACCGGCATCCGGGTCCACGAGCCGCTCACGGACACCGGCGCCATGGCGCCGGCCGGTCAGCTCTGGTCGACCTTGGGCGACCTGGTGGTCTGGGGGCAGCTTCTCGGCGGTGCCCGCCCCGACGTGCTGGCGGCAGGGACCCTCGCGGAGATGGGGCGCGCGGTGCAGCCCGGCTACGGCCTCGGCCTGATGCTCGGCGTCCATCCCGGTGGGCGGCTGGTGGGCCACGACGGCTCGATGCCGGGCTTCCTCGCCTCCCTGCAGGTGGATCCCGACAGCGGCATCGGCGCCGTCGTGCTCGCCAACGCGACGACGGGCATCGCGCCGCAGGAGCTCGCGGTCTCGCTCATCGAGGGCGACCCCGACGCCGACTCCGCACGACCCGCGCCGTGGCGACCGACGCTCGTGCTGCCCGACGACGTGGTCGGGGTGCCGGGCGTCTGGTTCTGGGGCAACACGGCGTACGACGTGCGCTGGCACAACGAGGGCCTCGAGCTGCGCCTGATGGCGCGCGGCGGGCTCCTGAAGGAGCGCTTCGAGCTCGTCGACGGAGGCCTGGTCGGGGTGAGCGGCTACCACCGCGGCGAGCGGTTGGAGGTCGTACGGCGTGACGACGGGTCGATCCGCAACCTCGAGTGCGCCACCTTCGTCTACACGCGCACCCCCTACGACCCCGAGGTGGACATCCCGGGTGGTCACCCGCGGCTCCCCTCGTGACCCGGAACGGGCTGCCTGGCCGTGTCTCGACCGCTACTGTTGCCGCCGTCGGCCTCCGCTGAGGACGGTCGACCACACGGGGGCGGCACCGCCCACCTGAACCCGACGGATGGGAATCGGCATGGGACTCTTCCAGGCAGTGTCCGGGGCCATCGGCGGCGCTCTCGCCGACCAGTGGCTCGACTTCTTCGGCGTCCCGGACGGGCTCCCGGCCACGGCCGCCCTCTTCCCGGCCGTGCGCAAGGGCGAGAACGCGGGCCGCGGCGGCAACGACCGCGCCTCGGACGGCGTGATCACCAACGGGTCGAGGATCGTCGTCCCCGAGGGCTACGGCCTGGTGCTGATGGAGGACGGGGCCTTCACCGGCTTCGCCGCGCAGCCGGGCGGCTACATCTGGGACTCGGAGCAGGCTGCGTCGCAGTCGGTCTTCTCCGGCGGCGGTCTGGTCGACTCGGTCATCAAGCAGAGCTGGGAGCGCTTCAAGTTCGGCGGTCGGCCGGCGTCGCAGCAGACGGCCCTCTTCGTGGCGCTCAAGGAGCTGCCCAACAACAAGTTCGGCACCCAGTCGGAGATCTACTGGGACGACGCCTTCCTCAACACCCAGGTCGGCACGATCACCCGCGGCACCTACACGTTGAAGATCACCGACCCGCTCACGTTCATCCGCAACTTCGTCTCCGCGAGCGTCATCAGCGGGCAGGCGATCTTTGACTTCACCGACCTCGACAACCCGGCGGGCGAGCAGCTCTTCAACGAGGTCGTCGGCTCGCTCGCGCCGGCCTTCTCGATGTACACGAACGACCCGGCCAAGGGCAACCGGATCAGCCGGCTCCAGCAGGACTCCGTGGGGTTCGCGCAGTCGCTCTCCGCGGCGGTGGAGGAGAACTACCGCTGGCGCACCGACCGCGGCCTCGAGATCGCGAAGACGGCGATCATCTCGATCGAGTACGACGAGAACACCCGCGAGCTGCTCAAGAACGTCCAGCGTGCCGACGCCCTGTCGGGCTCGCGCGGCAACTCCAACCTGCAGGCCTCCGTCGCTGCGGGCATCGAGTCCGCCGGTGAGAACGCCGGCCCGGGTGGACTGATCGGCATGGGCATGGCGACCGGTGGGATGGGTCTGGGCGGACTGCAGCAGCCGCCGGCCGCGCCCGCCGCACCGGCTGCGCCCGCGGCCCCGGCCGCGCCGGCGGCCGAGGACCCCGTGGCTGTGCTCAAGCGTGCCAAGGACATGCTGGACGCCGGCCTGATCACGCAGGCCGACTACGACGCGGCGAAGGCGAAGGCGCTCGGTCTCTGAGATGACCCAGGAAGCAGACGGGGACGCCCAGGGGCAGCCCCAGCAGGACCGAGATCCCGACGCGCCCGTCTTCGACGGCCCTCCGCTGTCCCTGGAGGAGGAGCTCGCGGCTGCGCGTGCGGAGCCCGAGGCGGGCCCTGCCATCGACACCCTCAACGAGTCCCTGGCCGATGGCGTCAACCGCTGCCCCAAGTGCGGGTCCACCGACGTCCGGCTGCGCGGCTCGACCGGCCAGCTGGTGTGCCTGTTCTGCCGCCACGAGTGGCAGGAGGCCCGGGTCGAGGAGGAGCTCGGGCTCGGCGTCGGCATCGACGACCTCGAGGGCACCGTCGTCGCCGGCGGCGCGGCGACGATCTCGGGCGACGACGTCATGACCCTGACGTGCGGCGGGTGCGGCGCCTCGGTGGTGGTCGACACGGCCCACGCGCTCAACGCACGCTGCCACTGGTGCCGCCACACGCTCAACGTCAACGAGCGGACGTCCAACGGAGCGGTGCCCGACGCCGTGCTGCCGTTCAAGCTGACGCACACCGAGGCCGTGGAGAGGATCCGCGAGTTCGCCTCGAAGCGGCGCCTCTTCGCGCTCGGCCGGTTCAAGAAGGAGTTCATCCCCGAGAACGTCCTCGGGGTCTACCTGCCCTACCTCGTGATCGACGCCCGCGCCGAGGCGGCGTACGTCGGGAAGGGGGAGGTGCAGACGCGACGCTGGACCGAGAAGGTCGGGGACAACTCGACGACCTACTACGCGGCCGACGTCTACCGCGTCGACCGCTCGGTCTCCTTCACCGTCGACGACCTCACGATCGAGGGCGCAGCGGGCCGGGCGAAGTTCGACGCTCGGACCACCAACAACATCATCAACACGGTCCTCCCGTTCGACACCAAGAACGCCGTGAAGTGGAACTCCAGCTATCTCGTGGGATTCACCAGCGAGAAGCGCGACCTGGACGTGGGTGCGCTGCAGCCCGTGCTGGAGAGCCAGCTGCTCTCCATCGGGCGCTCGCAGGTGCACGAGTCGCTCGGGAAGTTCGACCGCGGAGTGCGCTGGGAGGGCGAGCAGATCGACGTCGGCGGCTCGCGCTGGATCGCGATGTACCTCCCGGTCTGGCTCTACTCCTACTACCAGGAGGACACCGAGATGCTGCACTACATCGCGGTCAACGCGCGCACGGGCGAGACGATGGGCAGCGTCCCCGTCGCGCAGTGGAAGCTCATCACGGCGGCCCTGACCGTCGGCACCTTCCTCGAAGGCATCGCCGGAGCGATCCTGGTGGCGACCGCATGATCGACCAGGCAGTCATGGCGGTCGTGATGGCCACCTCCGGCGACAGTGCCCCGATCTGGCTGCTCGCGGCCGGTCCTGCGGGTGCCGTGGCGACGTACTGGTCGCTCTACCGCTACTACCGCAACAACGACAAGTCCCACGCCTTCGAGCGCGACACCCTGATCAAGGCGCAGCCGGTGGAGGGGTCGGAGGAGAAGGTCGACCACATCTCCAGGACCCGGGACTCCGACATCGACGGCGACAACAGCGAGGACCACCGCGAGCGCGTGGAGCGGCTGGGCTGAGACGGCCTGGCCGCTCCAACGTGGGTGCAGCACCGCTCACGAGGTCCAGTGGACCGGCGGGTCACACGCCCTGGGACACGCTCGACATGTTGAAGTCGGGGATCCGCAGCGCCGGGGTGGCGGTGCGGGAGAAGTAGTCGTCGCCCCACTCGCGGCTGAAGCTCGGCACCGTCTCGGTGGCCGCGCTGAAGCGGTTGAGCAGGTCGATGGGACTCTCGTTCCAGCGGAAGTTGTTGGCCGCACCGACGATCTCGCCGTCCTCGACGACGTAGACGCCGTCGCGGGTCAGGCCGGTCAGCAGCATGGTCTGCGGGTCCACTTCACGGATGTACCAGAGGCAGGTGAGCAGCAGGCCGCGCTGGGTGCCGGCGATCATGTCGTCGATCGAGCCCGCGCCGTCGCCGACCTCCAGGACGAGGTTGTCGATCATCGGCGTGACGCTCTGCCCCGTCATCCCTGCGGAGTGACGGGTCTGCAGCAGCCCGGTGAGGAGGCCGTCCTGGATCCAGTCCGTGCGATGGAGCGCCAGGCCGTTGTCGAAGACGGAGTCGGTGTTGTCGGACGCGCCGGCGATCACGAAGGGCGCGCACTCCAGTCCGGCGTACGCCGGGTCGGAGAAGAGGCCGACACCGGGTGCCGCGACCTTGTCGCCGATGCGGGTGCCGCCACCACGCCGGCTGTAGACCGACTCGCCCTCGTGGGCGACGCGGGCGCCGGCACCCCAGTAGGCGTCGATCATCAGGTCGGCCACCGAGGACGGCGGCAGGATCGTGTCGTAGCGCCCGGCGGGCAGGTCGATGCGGCGCTCGGCCCAGCGCAGCCGCTGGGCGACCGTCGCGGCCATCGCCGCCGCGTCGACGTCGCGGAAGTCACGGGTGGCGCCCCCGGTCCAGGCGCTGCGGGACAGCGAGGTGTCCTTGCCGGTGCAGGCGTAGTGCCCGGTGGGCTGGACGTGCCGCAGCCGCAGGCCGCGGCTGGAGCCGAGGTAGGTGGTGGCGACCTCGTGGTTGACGAAGCCGTAGAGCAGCCGGTCCTCGGCCGTGGCCTCGCGGAACGCCTCACCGAGAGCGGGTGCGAAGGCGTCGTACACCCCGATGTCGGTGGTCTCGGGCTCGACGTCCCAGTCCGCTGACGTCACGTCGCCGACCAGCTCGCCGGCGTCCTCGGCGGGTGAGCCGGCACGGGCCGCCGCATCAGCGGCCTGCACGAGCGCGGTGACCTGGTCGGTCGTCGCGGCGCTGCCGGACACCGAGCCCGTGGAGGTGCCGCCCTGGACGGAGGCGAAGCTGACCACGGTCACGGACATCTCGGTCATCACGCCGTTGGTGGTGAGGGTGTTGTTGGCCCAGCGCAGGTTGGCGCTGGTGACGTCGCGGACGATCGCGATGCAGTCGTCGGCGGTCGAGGTGGCGAGCGCGTGCTCGACCAGCTGCTGGGCCGTGTGGCCCACGGAGATCGTCATCAGTGGCCTGCCTCGTCGAGGGTGTTGAGGATGTTGACGCCGCGGAACAGCGACGTCGGGCAGCCGTGGCTGACTGCGGCCACCTGGCCCGGCTGGGCCTTGCCGCAGTTGAAGGCGCCGCCGAGCACCCAGGTGTCGGGTCCGCCGACGGCCTCCATGGAGCCCCAGAAGTCGGTGGTGGTGGCCTGGTAGGCGACGTCGCGCAGCATGCCGCCGAGCTTGCCGTCCTTGATCGTGTAGAACCGCTGACCGGTGAACTGGAAGTTGAAGCGCTGCATGTCGATCGACCACGACTTGTCACCGACGACGTAGATGCCGCGCTCGACCCGGCCGATCAGGTCGTCGGTGGACAGGTCGTCGGTGCCGGGCATGAGCGACACGTTGGCCATCCGCTGGATCGGGATGTGGCCGGAGGAGTCGGCATAGGCGCAGCCGTTGGACCGGCCGTCGTTGAGCTCGGGCTTGAGGTGGCCCATCGAGCGGTCCAGCTGGTAGCCGACGAGCACGCCGTCACGGACGATGTCCCAGCTCTGGGTCTGCACGCCTTCGTCGTCGTAGCCGACCGTCGACAGGCCGTGCTCCTGGGTGCGGTCACCCTGGACGTTCATCACCTCGGAGCCGTACTGCAGCGTGCCGAGCTTGTCGTAGGTGGCGAACGAGGTGCCCGCGTAGTTGGCCTCGTATCCCAGCGCCCGGTCCAGCTCGGTCGCGTGGCCGATCGACTCGTGGATGGTGAGCCAGAGGTTGGAGGGGTGGACGACCAGGTCGTACGACCCGGCCTCGACGCTGGGCGCCTTGAGCTTCTCGGCGAGCAGGTCGGGCACCTCGGCGATCTCGGCGTCCCAGTCCCAGTGGGCGCCGGTGAGGTACTCCCAGCCACGGCCGGCGGGCGGTGCGATCGAGGCCATGGAGTCGAAGATGCCGGTCTGCTCGTCCTCGCCGGTGGCCTCGAAGCCGGGCTGGAGGCGTACGCGCTGCTGCGTCGTGCGGGTGCCGGAGAGGTCGGCGTAGTACTTGTTCTCCTGGACCTGCTGGAGGAACGCGGTGGCGTGCGCCACCGCGGCGCCGGAGCGGAGCCGCTCGGTCCAGTCGACGAGCAGGTCCCCCTTCTCGCGGGTCGGCACCTCGAGCGGGTTGATGTCGTAGGCGGAGATCCAGGTGACGTCGTCGTGGACCGGCTCGGGAGCCAGCTCGACCGGTGTGGTGGTCATGGCGGCGGCAACTCGAGCGACCGCGACCGCCGTCTCCGCCACGCGTCGGGCCTCGGCGTCGGTCAGCACCACGGCGGAGGCGAATCCCCACGCGCCGCCGTGGACCACGCGGACCGCGAAGCCGAGGTCCTCGGCGTCGCTCGCGGTCTGGAGGATGCCGTCACGCGCGCCGAGGTACTGGTAGCGGATCCGCTCGAGACGGAAGTCGGCGTGGGTGGCACCGAGCTCCTGGGCACGGGCCAGGGCCACGTCGCCGAGGCGGCGGTGCGGCAGGTCGTTGAAGGTCGGGTCGAGCCCGGGCGCACTCATGGCCCCGAACCTATCCGAGGCCGGACCGGCTCGCGTGGCCAGGACGCGCCGCTAGCCCAGGCTGAGTGACGTACGGCTGCCGTGCCGGCCGCGGTGCACCCGCAGCTGGGTCGGGATCCGGGTCTGGAGCTCGGGGACGTGGCTCACCACGCCGACCACGCGGCCTCCGTCGCGCAGCGTGTCGAGGGTGTCCATGACGTCCTCGAGCGTCTCGGAGTCGAGCGATCCGAAGCCCTCGTCGACGAAGAGCGTGTCGAGGTCGGTGCCCCCGGCCTCCTCGGTGATGACGTCGGCGAGGCCGAGGGCGAGCGCCAGCGACACCACGAACGTCTCGCCCCCGGAGAGGGTGGCCGGGTCGCGGGTGTCGCCGGTCCAGTCGTCGCGGACGAGCAGGCTCAGCCCGCCGCGGGTCTCGCCGGCGCCGCGCTGGCCGGTGTGGACGAGGGAGTAGCGCTGGTCGCTCATGGTGGACAGCCGCAGGTTGGCCGCCTCGACGACCTGGCCCAGCCGGTGGGAGAGGACGTAGGCGGAGAGGCGCATCTGCATCCGGTTGTCGGGGTGCTTGCCCTCGACGAGGGAAGCCAGCTCGGCGACGAGGTCGAGGTCGGCGCGGACCGGCCCCCACACGGCGAGCGCGTCCGCCATCTCGGCGGCCAGGCCGTGCAGCCGCCGGCCCCGGTCGCGCAGCGCCATGTCGGTCTGACGGGCGAGCGCGGCAGCCTCCCGGGTGCGGTGGTGGGCCTGGGCGAGCGCCTCGAGGTCGGGCGCGTCGACTGCTGCGGAGCTGAGCAGGGCCTCGTCGGTCAGCAGGTCGCGGACCCGGGCGACCTCCCGCTCGTGGCGGTCGATCTGGTGCTGGAGCGCGGCGATGTCGGCCTCGGCGAGCCAGGCGGCGGCCGCCCACGCCGAGGAGTCGAAGCCGGACGCGGCCGCCAGGGCATCGGCGGCCTCCTGGGTGCTGGTCGCGGTGGCACGGGCGCGGGCGAGGTCGGCAGCCACTGCGGAGCACTGCTGGGCGAGCACCTCGACCTGCTGGTGGAGCGCGGTCAGCGCATCGAGGTCGGCTCCCACGGGGACCACCTCCGCGGCCTGGTCGCTCAGGCTCTCGATCCGTGCGCGGAGCACGGCGGACTCGGTGTCGAGCCGGGTGAGGGCGGTGGCCAGCTGCTCGCGCTCGCGGGTGAGATCCAGCCGCTCGGCGTGGAGCGCGTCGGCACGAGCGGTGTGGGCGTCGAGGGTGGCGGCCTGGCTCCGAGCACGCTCGAGCCGGGCCAGGGTGTCCTCCTCCTCGACGAGGAGGTGCTCGACGGAGTCACCCGACTCCGCCAGCGCGGTCGCCCGCTGGGCCTCGAGCCCGCGGACCTGCTGGGAGTGGGCCTCCACGACGACCTCGAGGTCGTCGACCTCGCGGCGTGCCTCGCGCTCGGCCACCTCGTCGGGCGCTCCGGGCGCGGGTGAAGCGGGGGAGGGGTGGTCGGCGGACCCGCAGACCGGGCAGGACGCTCCGACGGCCAGCTTGAGCGCGATCTCGGCGGCCATCCCGTCGAGGCGACGCTCACGGATCGCGACCAGCGTCTCCCGGGCCAGGAGCCGGGCCTGGGTGGCGGCACCCATCGCCTGCTCCGCCGTCACGAGCTGGGTGGTGAGGGACTCGGCGGACCGGGCGGCGCGGGTGCGGGAACGCAGCACCTCGAGGTCGGCGGCGAGGTCGGCGGCGAGGGTGACCGACTCGCGCGCCGCGGTGAGTGCGGGCTCGACGCTGAGCAGGAGGTCGGGGATCTCCGCGGCGCGGGTCTCCACCCGCTGCAGCTGGGCCGCGGTCTCCTGCTGGCTGCGTGCGAGCCGCCCGAGCTGGCGCTCGAGGTCGACCGCCTGGCGGCGCAGGGGTCGGATCCGGGCGATGTCGGTGAGGGTCCGGGTCGCCACGCGCTGGTGCTCGGCGATCTCCTGGTCGTCCAGGGTGGTCCGTCCCAGGAGCTCAGCCAGCTGCTCCCTGGCCGCGCGCCCCTGCTGGTCCAGCTCGCGCACCTCTCGGCGGGCCTCCACCGCGAGGTCGTGGAGCGGGCGTACGGCAACAGCGCGGTGCGCCTGCGCCACGGTGCGCCTGCGGGACTCGTGGTCGGGTGCCGCCGCCTCGAGGGTGGCCCAGGCACGTCGGGCAGCCGCGTGCGTGGCCCGGAGCCCCGCCAGCTCGATGCCGGCGGCCGATGCCTCGGACGCCGCGACCTCGGCCGCCGAGGCGGCCTCCACCTCGATGGCCTGCGCCACCGAGGCGGCGACGGCCGTCGTCGACAGCTCGTCCATCCACCGGCCCAGCGAGGTCGGGTCGGTCGGCCAGTCGGCGGGCGCCTGCACACCACCCACCTCGCTCACCCGGCTCACCAGGTCGGCGACCGCAGCCTGGTGCTGCTCCGCGGTCCGACGCAGCTCGACGCGCCGGTCGCGCAGCCACCGCTCGGTGCGGTCGAAGCGCCCGGTCTGGAAGACCTGCTGCAGCAGCGCGTGCCGCTCCTCGGAGCGGGCCCGCAGGAAGGCCTGGAAGCGCCCCTGGGGCAGCATCGCCACCTGGCAGAACTGGGGGAGCGTCATTCCGACGAGCCGCGTCACGAGGTGGCCGGTCTCGTCGAGACGCGTGCTCAGGGGGTGCCACACGTCGCTGCCGTCGTCCGCCGACCGCCGCTCCGAGATCACCACCCGGGCCTGCTCCAGGGTCGTCCCGGTGCCACGCTTCTTGGGGCGGGTCCAGGCGGGCGACCGATCGATCCGGAAGCGGCGCCCCGACAACGTCGCCTCGAGCTCGACCCGCGGCACCACGTCGTCACCGGCATGGTCGGAGCGCAGCCGCTTGGCCGCCGAGCGGTCGCCCGGCACGTCGCCGTAGAGGGCGAAGCAGACCGCGTCGAGGATGCTGCACTTGCCGGCACCGGTCGGACCGCTCAGCAGGAAGAGGCCGGCGTCCGACAGCGCGTCGAAGTCGATCGTGACCGGGTCGGCGAAGGGCCCGAACCCGATGATCCTGAGCTGGTGGAGCCTCATCGGGCCCCACCCGTCGAGGCGCTGACGAGCACGTCCTGGTCGGGGTCGTGGCAGCAGGAGTCGATGGCCTCCTGGAGCAGGTCGGACTCCGCGGTCGTGGCCGGCGCGCCGCGCACGTGCCGCACGAAGTCGAGGGCGATGGTGTGGTCGCTCGTGCCGCTCGCCGGGCGCCCCGGTGTCGGGTGGTCGCTGACCGGGGTGGGGAACTGGAGCACGAGGGTGTGGGGGAAGCGCTGGCGCAGCTGCTCCATCGCCCGCGCGGGACGCGGGACGTCGGTGAGGGTGGCCTGGACCCAGTCCTGCTCCCGCTCGGCGAGGGCCGGGTCGGCGAGCAGGTCGGTGAGCGAGCCGGTGATCCGCGACAGCCGCCGCGGGACGGGCGCCGGGACGAAGTGGGCCTTGGAGAAGCCCTTGGCGCCCAGCTCGACGAGCCAGGTGCCCTTCTGCTGGTCGGCCTCGGAGAAGGAGTAGGCCAGCGGCGAACCGGAGTAGCGCAGCGCCGGTGCGAGCTCGTGGGGGCCGTGGAGGTGCCCGAGGGCGGTGTAGTCGATGCCGTCGAAGGTCGACGTGGCCACCCGCGAGACACCGCCCACGCTGATGTCGCGCTCGGACTCCGACGGCGTGGCCCCGGCGACGAAGGCGTGGGCCAGCACGACCGAGCGGGTCTTGACGCGGGCCGACAGGTCACGGCGTACGCGGGTCATCGCCTCGGACAGGGCGGCCTCGTGGCTGCGGTGCCCGAGGCTCCACGGCTCGAGGAGCGCCGACGGGTCGAGGTAGGGGATGGCGTGGATGGCGACCTCGCCGTGCCGGTCCTTCAGCACGACGGGGGTGCCGACGGTGGAGGCGTCGGTGCGGACGAAGACACCCGCGGCGTCCATCAGGCGGGAGCCGAAGCCGAGGCGCTGGGCGCTGTCGTGGTTGCCGCTGCTGACGACCACCTTGGCGCGCGAGGCCGCCAGCCGGGCGAAGGTCTCGTCGGCCAGCGCGACCGCGTCGACGTGGGGGAGTGCCCGGTCGTAGACGTCGCCCGCGACGACCACCACGTCGACCTTCTCGTCCTCGACGACCTCGAGGAGGTGGTCGACGAACGCACCCTGGTGCCCGAGCAGGTCCTCGCGGTGGAAGGACCTCCCCAGGTGCCAGTCGGAGGTGTGGAGGATGCGCACAGGACGAACCTAGAACGCCGCACCGACACCCGCTGGCCACCACGCCGCTGGGAGGGCCACCGTCCGCGCTCAGCCGTAGCGGACGGTGCGTCCCGGGGACGTGAAGCCCCAGAGGTCGATGCCCGCCTCGTGGGCGAGCCGCGCGGCGAGGCTGGTCGGCGCTCCGACGGCGACGATGGCACCGATCCCGCTGGCGGCGGCCTTCTGGACGAGCTCGAAGCCGACCCGGCCGCTCAGGACGAGGCACGCCCCGGCAGGATCCGCGCCGGCCAGCACGCGCGCGCCGACCACCTTGTCGACAGCGTTGTGGCGTCCGACGTCCTCCCTGACGACCTCGAGGACCCCGTCGGCATCGGCGAGGCCGGCCGCGTGGACGCCGCCGGTCTTCGCGAAGAGCGACTGGCGCTCGCGCAGCGCCTCGGGGAGGCGTCGTACGACGGACGCGTCGGGGCGGGGCCCCGGCCACGGGGTCGCCGTCCGGGTGGCCAGCGCGTCGGAGATGCTGTCCTTGCCGCAGACGCCGCAGGCCGAGGAGCCGGCGGACGAGGCGACGTGGCGGTGGGGGAGGTCGGCCGCGCCCGCGAGGGTGACGGTGACGACGTTGAACTCCTGCTCCGGGGCCAGGTCGGCGTCGGTGCAGTAGGCGACCTGCGCCACGGAGTCGCGGGCGGCGAGGCCCTCGTTGACCAGCCAGCCGGCGGCGAGCTCGAAGTCGTGTCCCGGGGTGCGCATGGTGACCCAGGCGCGCCTCGGCTCCACGAGCTCGGCGCGGACCCGGATCTCGAGCGGTTCCTCGGTGATCAGCCGGTCCTCGCGCGGGATCTCAGCGTCGGTCGTGTGCTCGACGACACGGGTGCGGACCGACGGTCCGGGGCGTCGTGGCCGTTGGCTCATCACGCCCCGACCCTAGCCGTCGGTGGGTGACGGCTGGTGGCCGAGATCACGTACGCGCTGATGCCGGTCCGGACCTTCTTCGTCCGTAGAATGTAAGAGTCGCAACGGAGCGGCCACGTCTTACACAACTTCACTCACGACTCGAGGGCCAGAACCCCTCGGAAGGACAGATCTCCATGAACCCGCAGCTGCACCTCGCCCTCAGCCTCGTTGACGCGCGGGCTCACTCGGCCGAGGACCGCGCCCTCCTGCGCAATGTGGAGATCGCCCGTCGTGAGGAGCGCCGTGCCCGGCGCGCCGCGCGCCGCGTCACCCGCTGATCCCCCCCAGCACGACGCCCGCGGACCCCACCGCCGGGTCACCGACACCCTGTCCGAGCCCTGCTCTGGCAGGGTGTTCGCCATGACGGACGACACCTTGCGCAGCATCGAGCTCACCCGGATCGGGCCGGCCCGCTTCAAGGCCACCAACGACCGCGGGGGAGAGACCTTCATGGGCGTCGGGGGAGACGACCCGGACTTCACTCCCGTCGAGCTGCTGCTGGCCGCGATCGCGGGCTGCAGCGCCCTGGACGTCGAGGCGATCACGCACAAGCGCGCCTCCAGCACGACCTTCGCCGTGCAGGCGGAGGGACACAAGGTCCGCGACGGGAACGGCAACCACCTGACCGGCCTGCGGGTCAGCTTCGACGTCGCCTTCCCCGATGGGCCCGAGGGCGACGCCGCGCGCGATCGCGTCCAGGCCGCGATCGAGATGTCGCGCGACCGGCTGTGCACGGTCTCGAGGACCGTGCAGCTCGGCGAGGACGTCGTGTACGAGAACCGGGTCCCGTGAGAGCTGCCGGGCGCTTCCTGGACCAGCGGGTGGTCAGCCGACGGTGACCTGCTCGATGGTGACGTCCTCCTTGGGGGCGCCGCCGCCGGCGGGGTTGGCGCCGTCGTTGCCGACGGCCGCGATCTTGTCGATGGTCGCGAGTCCGGACTCGTCGATGGTCCCGAAGACCGTGTAGCTCGGCGGGAACTGCGAGTCGCGGAAGACCAGGAAGAACTGCGACCCGTTGGTGTCGGGGCCGGCGTTGGCCATGGCGAGCGTGCCCGCCGGGTAGGTCTCATCGCCGCTCAGCTCGTCGGCGAAGGAGTAGCCCGCTCCGCCGGCGCCGGTGCCCGTCGGGTCGCCGCACTGGAGGATGCCGAAGCCCTCCTGGTCACCGATGCGCGGGCACGGGGTGTCGTCGTAGAAGCCCTGCTCGGCGAGCGACACGAACGAGTCCACCGCGCACGGGGCGGCGGCGGCGTCGAGGGTCAGGCCGATCTCGCCGAAGTTGGTCGTGATGGTGGCCGCGACCGTGCCCTCGCCCTGGGCCTCGGCGTCGGGGGGCTCGACGTCGCGGGCCGGCTCCTGACCGTCCGAGGGGTAGTCGCACGTGGTGGTCTCGCCACCGGCGGCCGGCTCCGAGGACTCCGACTCCGACGGCGACGCGCTGGACGTGTCGGACGCGGTGTCGGCGTCCCCTTCGTTGCCGCAGCCCGCGAGGGCGAGGACGGAGAGGCAGGCAGTGACGGCGGCAAGTCGCTTCAGCATGGCGCCGATGGTAGCCAGCGACCCGTCACATCTCCTCGTGGGTGTCCGGATCCCCGCCGAACAGCCGGCCCTCGTCCTCGGCCAGCGCAGCGATCGCCGCGATCTCGTCGTCGGTGAGCTCGAAGCCGAAGACATCGAGGTTCGCGGCCTGCCGAGCAGGGTCGGCCGACTTGGGGATCGGCAGCGACCCGAGCTGGACGTGCCAGCGCAGGATGACCTGCCCGGGGGAGACGTCGTACGCCGTCGCGGCGGAGGTCACGGCCGACTCCTCGAGCGGCGCGCGACGCTTGCCCATCGGGCTCCAGGCCTCGGTGCGGATGCCGAGGCGCTCGTGGACCTCGCGCATGTGCGCCTGCGGGAAGCGTGGGTGCAGCTCGACCTGGTTGACCGCAGGGGTGACGCCGGTGTCGTCGATGATGCGGCTCAGGTGCTCCTCGGTGAAGTTGGAGACGCCGATCGACCGCACGAGCCCGTCCTTCTGGAGCTGGACGAGCGCGCGCCACGCCTCGACGTACGTGCCCCGGCTCGGGTTGGGCCAGTGGATGAGGTGGAGGTCGGTGCGCTCGAGGCCCAGCCGCTCCAGTGATGCGCGCACGGACGCGATGGCGTCGTCGTAGGCGTGGTGGCGGCCGGGGATCTTGCTGGCGACCAGCACCTCGTCGCGCGGCAGGCCCGAGCGCCGGATCGCCTCGCCGACCTCCGTCTCGTTCTCGTAGTTCACGGCCGTGTCGAGCAGGCGGTAGCCGGTCTCCAGCGCGCGGACCATCGCGGCGGTGCCGTCCTCGCCGCGCAGGGGATAGGTGCCGAACCCGATGGCGGGCAGTGTGGTGCCGTCGTTGAGGACGTACGTGGGGATGTCAGCCATGCCTCCAACCTAGGCCCGCGCACCATCTCGTCGACCCGACGCAACTATTCCGGCGGTCGTGGCGTCCCCAGTACGACAGCCCGATGAGCACGCGGGCACGACGACCTCCGGAGGAGCTCCCATGCGCCGCACCCACGCCCTCGTCCCGCTGATCGCCCTGGTGGCGCCGCTGGGGATCGTCATGGGGGCCGCCGGATCCGCTGCAGCCGAGACCACCTGCGACGGGAAGGACCCCACCGTCGTCGCGGTCGCTGGCACACCGACGACCGGGACAGCCGGCGACGACGTCATCCTGGGCACCGCACTCGGCGACGTCATCGACGGTGGCGCCGGCAACGACACCATCTGCGGGCTCGACGGGCGCGACACGTTGATCGGCGGCCCGGGCAACGACCGGCTCTTCGGTGGCCTCGACGGCGAGTACTTCTCCGACGACTCCTACGAGGGCGACCTCCTGGTGCCCGGCCCCGGCGACGACCACGTCGACCTCGGCGACGACCCCCAGTCCGCCGGCGGGTCGGCCGACGGTGGGCCCGGTGACTACGACCGGGTGTCCTACCGCGACGCCGCCGGCCCGGTCGCGGTGGACTTCTCGACCGGTCGGGCGACGGGTGAGGGGACCGACACGATCGCGGTGCCGCCCTACTCCGGCGGCATCGTGGGCACCGCGTTCGACGACGTCCTCGTCGGGTCGGACGCGCGCGACACCATCCAGGGTGGGGGTGGGGACGACCGCATCTTCGGACGTGGCGGCGACGACACCCTCGAGCCGGACCGGGTCGGACCGCGGACCATGCAGCAGCACGACCCCACCCTCGCCCCCGGCGATGACGTCGTACGGGCCGGCGGCGGCGCCGACTACGTGTTCTCCCGCCTCGGTAGGGACCGCGTCCTCGGCGAGGAGGGCCAGGACGTCCTGTTCGGTGAGGGCCGTGGGAGCGACCTGGGAGGTGGCGACGGCAAGGACTACTTCGAAGCGGGCGATCGGGTGAGCGTGCACGGTGGCGGTGGTCGGGACGAGATCAACGCCGTGGTGGGTCGGCGCAAGGGCCATGAGGTCGACGCGGGCCCCGGGCGTGACGTCGTACGCCTGACCGCACCGAAGGCGACCTTCGACCCGGGCACCCGCTGGGTCGTCGACGTCCCGCGGGAGAAGATCACCGCGGACGGTCGGAAGCGCCTCGTCTACCAGGGCGCGGAGGACCTCAGCTTCTCCGCGCCGCGGGGCCGGTTGACCTTCCACGGGGGCGCCGGACAGGACTCCCTCTACGCCGGCGCCAACCTGCGGATCAAGGCCTTCGGCCGGCAGGGTCGCGACAACCTGGTGGGCGGGAGGTTCGCCGACCTGCTCGACGGAGGTCCCGGTCGCGACATCCTGCGCGGTGATGCGGGGCGGGACCGTTGCCTCAACGGCGAGACCGTGCGCCAGTGCGAGGTCAGGCGCTGACCTTTGTGGCGTCGATGAAATGGCGGCTGCGCCGTACGTAACGTTGCGGGTACGTACCATGTCTGGTACGTTGCGGGTATGGACGCGGTACTGCAGGCGCTGGGGGACGGGAGCCGGCGCACGATGCTGGAGATCCTCCGCGACCACCCGGCGACGGTCACCGAGCTGGCCGACGCGCTGCCGATCGCGCGACCCGGTGTCTCACGCCACCTGCGGGTGCTGCGCGAGGCGGGCCTGGTGTCGGTCGAGCAGGATGCGCAGCGCCGCATCTACAGCCTCCGCCCGGAGGCACTGGTCGAGGTCGACGCGTGGCTGGAGTCCTACCGGTCGCTGTGGCAGCACCGGCTCGATGCCTTGCACACCGAGGTCGCGCGCGGGACGTCGCGACGCACGAAGGAGCAGTCGTGAAGATCCTGGCAACCCTGCACCGGCTCGACGAGACCAGGGGAGCGGTGCGCGTGGAGGACGTCTACGCCACCGACATCGAGGACCTGTGGGAGGCGTGCACCCGGCCCGAGCGCCTCGCTCGCTGGATCGCGAGCGTCTCGGGTGACCTCGAGGTGGGCGGCGCCTTCACGGCCCGGTTCACCAGCGGGTGGGAGGGCAACGGACGCGTCGACGTCTGCGAGCGACCGCACCGCCTGGTGCTGACGACCTGGGAGGACGAAGCGGCCGACCAGGAGTCGACGATCGAGGCCACCCTCTCCGAGGTGGAGGGCGGCACACGGCTGGTGATCGAGGAACGAGGGGTGCCGCTGGACCAGCTCGCGACGTACGGTGCCGGCTGGCAGGTGCACGCCGAGGACCTGGCCGCACACGTGGCGGGGAGCGCGCGGGACGAGGACGAGGCGCGCTGGGTGGACATGGTGCCGACCTATCGGGAGATGCTGGGGGCATGACGCCCCGTGTCCTCGTCGTGGGCCCCGCCAGCTGCAACGAGATCATCCACCTCGCCGCCCTGCCGGAGGCCGTCCCGGGGACCCACTTCGCCGAGCGCTCATGGGCGACCCTGGGCGGCACCTCGGCCGGCAAGGCGCTCAACCTCGCGAGCCTCGGTGCCGACGTCACCCTGCTGACGGTGCTCGGCACCGACGACGTGGCGAGGCGCGTACGTCGTTCGCTCGAGGCGGCGGGCGTGCGCGTGATCAGCCGCGAGAGCCGTAGCGGGCTCTGCGAGCGCCACGTGAACCTGATGGCCGCAGGGGAGCGGGTCTCGATCTACGCCCACCTCCCCGAACCCGTCGCCGAGTGGACCCGTGCAGATGCCGCCGAGCACCTGGCGGGGAAGGACGTCGTCGTGGCCGATCTGGCGTGGCACGCCCGGCCCTGGGTCGCGTGGGCGCAGGACGCCGGCGTACCTGCGTGGACCGACCTGCACGACTTCGACGGCAGATCCGCCTTCCACGCGGCCTTCGCACTGGCCGACCACGTCCAGCTCTCGTCCGTCGCCATGCCCGGGTGGCGCGACTTCGCCGAGCGGTCCGCAGCCGACGGCACCTCGGTCGTCGTCACGCACGGCGCTGCCGGCTCGGCTGCTGTGGGTCCTGACGGCACCTGGGCCGAGGTGCCGGGTGCATCGCTGGACGTCGACGACACCAACGGCGCCGGCGACGCGTTCTTCGCCGGCTTCCTGGTGGCTCGTCTCGCCGGCGCCGACCTGACCGCGGCGCTGCACGCCGGGGCGGCCCAGGCGGCTGTGTGCCTCGCGGGTCCACACCTGGCAGGGGAGGTCGGCGGTCTCGAGGCGTGAGGGCGGCTCGATCTGTGCAAACTGACATAATGTCAGTTATCGGCGATATTTCCAGGGGCGACGGAAGTCAGCACCGGATCGTGGAGCTCGTGAGTCGTGAGGCGGCTCGCGAGCTCCACGACGTTCGTTCAGGTGGGCCGCGCCCAGGCGTCGGATCCCCACAGTCGGGCCTGTGGTCGATGGCCGGCCGAGTCGAGCAGTCCGAGGTCCCGCACGGGCCCGATCCCGAGGTCCTCCGCCAGTGTCAGCAGGTCCTCGAGCGACAGGTAGGTGGTCACTCGCCGAGTCGTCGCAGCACGTCCGCGTACCTCGTGCGCATCCGTGCTGAAGCATCGCGAACCGCAGCGTCATGGGCGCGACGGTCGACGTATCGTCAGGGCTGTTCCTTGGTCAGGTGCAGCAGCCACTGCTTCCCTCCGGTGTGGATCAGGGCGAACCGGCGTACGGCGTTGCGCCCGTGCAGCGAGAAGACGATGCGGCGCTCGTCCCGGTCATGTTCGTGCCAGGTGCCCGTGTCGGCGATCGACTTGTGCTCGTCCTCGAAGTCGACGTGGTCGAGCTCGTGGTCGTCGACCGCGATCGCCAACCGGTCGTGCGCCGGGTCGTCGGGCAGTCCCTTGGGCACCGCCCAGCTGCGCAGCACGCCGTCCTCCTCGAGCCGCAGGTCGAAGTGCGGGCTCGGGCGACGGTGGTCGTGGAGTACGAAGCGGGCCTGGGACGCCATGGGCACGACTGTGCCACGAGGCGCGGGAACCCTGGTGCCGCACCGTGCGTTGAACGTCTGCCCTCATCGCCTCCGAAAGGACCTCATGCTGCCCTCCCCCGTCGACCAGGCCGAACGACTGATCTCCCTCGGCGTGCACACGTACGCCGACCTCTCCGCCGATGAGCTCCGCGCCACAGCGACGACGTGCCCGGACGGCCTGCTCGTCACGCCGGCGCCCGCCTCGCAGCTCGCGCCGCTCCTGGGCCGCGGTGACAAGCCCGGGTTCGTGGTGGAGGACATGACCGACGTCGACGCGTTCCTCCCGACGGACGCCTCCCCCGTTCCGCCGACGTCGTACGTCATCACCGGCCTCGATCGCGGCGACGTGTACGCCAACCGGACCCCGGACGAGTGCCTCCCAGAGATCCTCGCTGCCGGCCGCTCACCACTCACCCTCGGCGAGGGCATCCACTGGCTCCTCCAGGCACCCGAGGTGCTGGAGCGCAACCACTGCTTCATGACGATCGGCTCTCGGTTGCGCCGGGCGAACGGGTCGTACGACGCCCGCACGCCGGCGCTGTGGATCAGCAACGGCACCGGGCGCGACGGCCGCGAGCGCAAGGACGCACCGAAGGTCGGCTGGTGCTGGTGGGGCAACCGGCACACGTGGCTCGGGATGGCCTCCTGCGCCACGCGGGCTCCGCTCGGCTGAGTCACGGCTCCCAGGCGAGCACTGCGTCGCGGAGCGCCTCGGGACCTGCGGCGCTGTCGAGCGTGAGGACCGGTCGACCGACACCGGCCAGCCACTCCTGGTGCGCCCTCAGGGTCCGGCCGGCGAACTGTGGGTCGTCGTAGCCGCGCGCCCAGGTGAGGAACTCCTCCCACGCCACCGGGTCGAAGGTCTGTCCCTCCTGGCGCAGCACCTCGCGGGCGTGCAGCCGTCGCATCCGCTCGTCGGGATCGAGGGTCAGGAAGACCACCGCGTCGCACGCGGCCACGACCTCCGCGCCCCACCCCATCATCGAGCCCGAGAGCACCCATGCCTCCCGAGGGACGAACACCTGCTGCATGAGGGCGGTCCGCTCGGCCTCGGCACGCTTCGCGACGTAGGGCGGGTCACTGGGCACCCAGAAGTAGTCGTCGGCGTCCGCGTGCGGCACCGACCAGTACGACGCCAGCGTGCGCGCCAGCGTCGTCGTACCCGACCCGCTGGCCCCCACCACGTGCAGGCGGCAGCGCCGCATCAGAAGCGGCGCAGCTGGTAGGTACCGACGGTCGACGCCACGACCTCGCCCTGCGCGTCCGTCAGCGTGGCCTCCAGCACGAACTCCCCCTTGCCCGTCTCCAGGGCGTCGCGACGCACCCGCGCGACCTCCTCGTCGGCGAGGAACGCCGAGGCACGTACGACGCCCAGCGCGGGTCGGCGGAACCGGATGGTCGACTCCTTGACCAGGGGCACGAAGCCGGCGAGCTCGCCCTCGAGGTCGAAGGTGCTCAATGCCAGGATTCCGCCGAGCATCTCGGCGACGCTGTAGAGCGAGCCGGCGTAGGTCACACCGAAGTGGTTGACGTTGGGCTCGGGTGGCAGCTCGGCGACGGCCCTGCCCGACGAGGCCTCGAGGACCCGGATGCCCATCGCGTCGAGGATCGGGACGGAGGACGGGCGCGTGGACGCGCCGGCGTCGGACGTCATGGCACGAGCGTCGCGCGCAGTGACGAGATGTCGGCCGGTCCCACCCGGCAGCACCCGCCCACGAGCCGGGCGCCGGCAGCGACCCAGGCCGACACGTCTGCCGGCTCGAAGGCCGAGCGCCCCGTCCACGACCGGGCCTCGGCGTCCCAGGCCTGGCCGGAGTTCGGGTAGACGACGGCCGGCCCAGCCGCCCCCGCCAGCGCCACCGCGCGTCCGGCATCGGCGGGAGTGGTGCAGTTGATCCCGACCGCGAGGACCTCGGCGACGTCGGCCGCCATCGCGTACGCCTCCTCGAGCGGCTCGCCGGCGCGGGTCCGTCCGTCGGCGGCCGACAGGGACAGCCAGGCCGGGACGCCGGTGCCGTCGAGCTCCGCCAGCACGGCCTCGACCTCGGCGAGGCAGGGCACGGTCTCGATGGCCAGCACGTCGGCGCCCTCTCCGACGGTGGACGCCAGCACGTCGAGCCGCGGCCGGTGGAAGGCGCGCAGCCCGGCGACGTCGAGGTCGTAGTCGCCGCGGTACTCCGAGCCGTCGGCCAGCACCGCGCCGTACGGGCCCACCGAGGCCGCGACCCACCCGGCGGGCGCCACCTCGTCCCGCGCCGCGGCGGCGAGGGCGACGCTGCGCCTCAGCAGCAGCCCGACCTCGTCGCGGTCGGCGCCGACGGCACCGAAGCCCTCGAACGACACCTGGTAGGACGCGGTCGTGGCCACCTGGGCACCCGCGAGGAAGAACTCGCGGTGCGCCGCCTCGATGGCGCCCGGGTCGTCGCGCAGCAGGCGCGCGGACCACAGGTCGGAGGACAGGTCGTGTCCGTGCTGCTCGAGGAGCGTGGCGAGCCCGCCGTCGAGGACGACGGGGCGGTCAGCGATGGCTGAGCGGAGGTCGGTGCGGCTCATGCGCACCATCGTCGCAGGTGACGTACGGCGTCCGGGTTGGACCGGTCGGACACGATCACGGAGTGCCAGAGGGACACACCATCCACCGACTCGCGCGCCGCCATGCCCGGCTGCTCGTCGGCCAGCGCGTCACCGCCGACAGCCCGCAGGGCCGCTTCGAGGACGGCGCACGCCTGCTCGACGGTCGCGTCCTCAGCGCCACCGACGCCTGGGGCAAGCATCTCTTCCACCAGTACGACGACGTGTGGCTGCACGTGCACCTGGGCCTCTACGGCAAGTTCCGTGACGGGCTGCTGCCCGCACCCGAGGCCCGCGGCGCCCTCCGGCTGCGGCTGGTGGGCGAGGAGCACTGGCTGGAGCTGCGCGGACCGACCGCGTGCGAGCTCCTCACCGATGCCGAGCGCAAGGTCGTCCTGGCCCGGCTCGGCCCGGACCCGCTGCGCCGCCGTCCCGACGCCGACGCCTTCGTGGACCGCGTGCTGCGCAGCCGTGCTCCGATCGGCACGCTGCTGATGGACCAGTCGGTCGTCGCGGGCGTCGGCAACGTCTACCGGGCCGAGGTGCTGTTCCGCCAGCGCCTCGATCCCTTCCGCCTCGGTCGCGACCACGACGCCGGTGAGCTGCGGGCCGTCTGGGACGACCTCGTCGTGCTGCTGCGCGCGGGCGTCCGCGCAGGTCGCATCGTCACCACCTCCCCCGACGACCGGGAACGACCCTCCGGGCGGCCCCGGCGGGTGGACTCGCACTACGTCTACGGTCGCGCCGGTCTCCCCTGCCGCACCTGCCGCACCCCCGTCCAGGACACGCTGGTCGCGGCGCGGCGGCTGTTCTGGTGCCCGGTCTGCCAGGCCTGAGTCCTCAGCGCCCGACGTACGCCGCCAGGTGCTTGCCGGTGAGCGTCGGCTCCTTCGCGGCGACCATGTCCGCGGGCGGTCCCTCGAAGACGACCGTGCCGCCGTCGTGACCGGCACCCGGACCGATGTCGATGATCCAGTCGGCGTGCGCCATCACGGCCTGGTGGTGCTCGATGACGATCACCGACTTGCCGGAGTCGACCAGCCGGTCGAGCAGGCCGAGGAGGTTGGCGACGTCGGCCAGGTGCAGTCCCGTCGTGGGCTCGTCGAGGATGTAGACCGCGCCCTTGTCGCCCATCTGGTTGGCGAGCTTGACCCGTTGGCGCTCGCCGCCGGACAGCGTCGTCAGCGGCTGCCCGAGGGTGAGGTAGCCGAGCCCGACGTCGGTCAGCCGCTCGAGGATCTTGACCGCTGCCGGGATCCGGGCCTCGCCGGCGCCGAAGAGCTCGAGCGCGTCGCTCACCGACATCTCGTGCACCTCGGCGATGTCCTTGCCGCCGAAGGTGTATTGCAGGACCTCGGCCTGGAACCGGCGACCCTCGCACTCCTCGCACGGTGACTCGACGGTGGCCATCGGGCCGAGCTCGGTGAAGATCACGCCGGCACCGTTGCACGTCGGGCAGGCGCCCTCTGAGTTCGAGCTGAAGAGGGCCGGCTTGACGCCGTTGGCCTTGGCGAAGGCCTTGCGAATTGGCTCGAGCAACCCGGTGTACGTCGCGGGGTTGCTGCGCCGCGAGCCCTTGATCGCCGCCTGGTCGATCACGATGACGTCGTCCAGACCCGCCAGCGAGCCGTGGATCAGGGAGCTCTTGCCCGAGCCTGCGACACCGGTGACGACGGTCAGCAGCCCGAGCGGCACGTCGACGTCGACGTCCTTCAGGTTGTGCGTCGCGGCCCCCCGCACCTCCAGCTTCCCGGTCGCCGTGCGTACGGAGTCCTTGAGGTGGGCGCGGTCGTCGAGGTGCTGGCCGGTGATGGTGTTGCTGGCGCGCAGGCCCGCGATGTCGCCCTCGAAGCAGATCGTGCCGCCGGCCGCGCCGGCCCCGGGACCGATGTCGACGACGTGGTCGGCGATCGCGATGGTCTCCGGCTTGTGCTCGACGACCAGGACGGTGTTGCCCTTGTCACGCAGCTGCAGGAGCAGCTGGTTCATCCGTTCGATGTCGTGGGGGTGCAGCCCGATGGTGGGCTCGTCGAAGACGTAGGTGACGTCGGTCAGCGACGACCCGAGGTGGCGGATCATCTTGGTGCGCTGCGCCTCCCCACCCGACAGCGTGCCTGCCGGTCGCTCGAGCGAGAGGTAGCCCAGGCCGATCTCGGAGAACGAGTCGAGGATGTGCTGCAGACCGCGCAGCAGCGGCGCCACGGAGGGCTCGTCCAGCTCGCGCACCCAGTCGGCGAGATCGCTGATCTGCATCTCGCAGAGGTCCGCGATCGACCTGCCCGCGATCTTCGACGACCGGGCCTCGGGTGTCAGTCGGGTGCCCTCGCAGTCGGGGCACGTCTGGAACGTCACCGCGCGGTCGACGAAGCGGCGGATGTGCGGCTGCATCGCCTCGGGGTCCTTGGACAGCATCGACTTCTGGATCTGCGGGATGATCCCGTTGAACGTGAGGTTGATGCCCTCGACCTTGATCTTGGTCGGCTCGGCCCAGAGCATCGTGTCGAGCTGCTTCTTGGTGAACGACCTGATCGGCTTGTCCATCGGCAGGCCCATGCCCTCGAAGAGCCGGCCGTACCACCCGTCCATCGAGTAGCCGGGCACGGTCAGCGCCCCGTCGGCGAGCGTCTTGTCGGCGTCGTACAGCGCCGTGAGGTCGATGTCGTTGACCCGTCCCATCCCCTCGCAGCGCGGGCACATGCCACCGAGGTAGACCTCCTGCTTGACGGTCTTCCGCTCGGTCCGACCGCCCTTCTCGGTGGTCATCATCCCGCTCGCCTTGCGGGTGGGGACGTTGAACGAGTACGCCGTCGGCGGACCGACGTAGGGGTCGCCGAGGCGGCTGAAGAGGATCCGCAGCATCGCGTTGGCGTCGGTGGCCGTGCCCACCGTCGAGCGCGGGTTCGCTCCCATCCGCTCCTGGTCGACGATGATCGCGGTGGTGAGGCCCTCGAGGTGGTCGACGTCGGGGCGCGCCAGCGACGGCATGAAACCCTGCACGAACGCGCTGTAGGTCTCGTTGATCATCCGCTGGGACTCCGCGGCGATGGTGGCGAAGACCAGCGAGCTCTTGCCGGAGCCCGAGACACCGGTGAACACCGTCAGGCGGCGCTTGGGCAGCTCGACGTCGATGCCCTTGAGGTTGTTCTCCCGGGCCCCCTGGACCTTGATCATGTCGTGGTCGTCTGCCGCGTGCGTGCTCGTCATCTGCGCGTCTCCCGTGTGTGCCCGCCCGGTGCCTGCCCACCCGGTGGCTGCAGGCAATCCTGCCAGTACGACGCGCCACGGGGTCGCGATGTGACCGCACGCCCCTGCGGATGAGGCACGGTTTCACCGTGGGTGCCATCGTCGAGGACATGACGACCACTCACGACGACCAGCTCGGGACCGTTGCCCAGATCATGAAGGACACGCGGATCGCCGTGCTGACCTACGTGGCGCCCGGCGGCTCCCTCGTGTCGACGCCGATGGGCATGCAGGACTTCGAGCACCCCGGCACCATCTGGTTCATCACTGAGCGCGACACGGACAAGGTGCACGCCATCGAGGCCGACCCGCGTGTCAACGTCTCGTTCTCCAGCAAGTCGGGGTGGGTCTCGCTCACCGGCACCGCCCACGTCGACGAGGACCGGGCCAAGCTCAAGGAGCTGTGGGACGCCTCCGCCGGCATCTTCATGTCGGGAGGGCCCGAGGACGCCTCCAACGTGCTGCTCGCGGTGGACGGCGCGACCGCGGAGTTCTGGGAGTCCCCCGGCAAGGTGAGCACCGCCATCCAGCTCGCCAAGGGCCTGGTCAGCGACGCCGAGCCCGACCTGGGCGACAACGCCACCGTCACCCTCTGATGCTGGTCGACGCGCACGGTCGGGCCGCTGCGGACGACGCATGGCTGCGCTTCACCACGCCGGCCTCGTGGCCGGTGTGGGCACCGCTCATCCGCGAGGTCGAGGCGACCGAGCCGGTCCTCGCCGCCGGCACCACCGGCCGGGTGCAGGGTCCTCCCGGTGTGGCGGTGGACTTCGAGGTCACGTCCGTCGACCCGGACCAGCGGTCCTGGTCGTGGAGGGTCGGCAGAGGCCCCGCCGCCGTGCACATGGACCATCACGTCGTCCCCGCGGCCGGCGGCGGCAGCCGGGCCCTCCTCCGGGTGCCCGGGCGATCAGCCGCGCTGCTGCAGCCCTACCGGATCCCGGCGTCGGCCGCCCTCAAGAGGCTCGTCCGTGACCGGAGCGGGCTGGGCACCGACGAGGAACCGGTCCGGGCCTTCGACTTCGCGTTCGACCCGACGTACGCCCTCGCCGGGCGGCCCTTCGGCATCACGCCACGATCCACGACGGTCGAGGTCGGTCCGGTGTGGTTGTTCGTCCGCTTCGGGCCGTGGCGCCTGCTGACCCCCCGCAGCAACATCGCCTCCGCGGAGGTGACGGGCGGCTTCTCCTTCGTCAAGACCGCCGGCCCGCCGCACCTGTCGCTGAGCGACAAGGGCGTCTCCTTCACCACCAACGGTGACCGGGCGCTGTGCCTGTCCTTCCACGAGCCGGTGCCGGCGATCGACCCGACCGCGACCATCACCCACCCGGGGGCCACCCTCGCGGTGGCCGACCCCGAAGGACTCGCCGAGTCCCTCGGACTGCGTGCCTAGTCTCGCCGCATGGGCATCATCCACAAGGCCACGCTGTCGCCGTCCAAGCAGGAGCTCGTCGAGTCCTGGCTGCCGGGCCGCCCCTGGGCCGACGGCCACCGGATCGCCGAGAAGGTCGCCGAGTACCGCTTCGACGACCCGGCCGGTGAGGTCGGTGTGGAGACGATCCTCTGGCTCACCGAGGACGGCAGCGTCCTGCAGACGCCCCTGACCTACCGCGCCGCCCCGCTCGCCGGGGCCGAGGAGCACCTGATCGGCACCACCCAGCACTCCGTCCTCGGCCAGCGCTGGGCGTACGACGGCTGCGGGGACCCGGTGTGGGCCGCCACCCTGGCCGCAGGCATCGTCACCGGCGCCCGCCAGTCGCAGATGTTCGTCGAGGAGGACGGCCAGCGCATCGACATCCCTGCCCGTATGGAGGTGCTGGGCAGCGGCGCAGGTGTCGACGGCCCGGCCATCAGGTCCGTCGACTCGGTGCGCGACGAGGGCGGCGTGACCACGGTGCGCTGCTCGGGCCTGGAGATCGACCTGGCCCGGCTCGTGGGTACGCCGCTCGGCGGGGGCCTGCACCTCAGCGGCACCGTGGGCGACTCGGACAGCACCGTGCTCGCCGTCCTGCGCCTGGCCTGAGGCCGGTCCGGACGGATCAGGACCGACCGTCGGTCTGGCTCCCGCCGCCTACTTCTTCGTCCTCGTCGTGCGCTTCGTCGCAGCCTTCGCGGTGCGCCGGGCCGGGGACTTCCCACTCACGGGCTCCTTCGCCGCCTTCTCGATCCTGCCCGCGCCCGCGTCGACGGCCAGGGACAACGAGGCGAGGTCGCGCTGCAGGTGGCGGACCCCGACCGCCAGGGCCGTGGCGATGCCGCGGGTCACGATGGCTGCCTCCGCCTCCCCGAACCTCGGCGGCTTCGCCGTCGGGTACGGGTGGGCCTCGCGCAGGGCCACGAGTGCTCCGCCGAGGGCGATGGACACCAGCGGACCGGGGTCGATCCAGGGCAGCTCGGGGAGACCGTCGCGGATGACCGGGTCCCACGGGTTCACCCAGGGCACGAACTCCTCCCAGACCTCGTCGAGGTAGGGAAACACGAAGTGCAGTGACCGGCACACGGTCGCGCGCCGACCCAGCACGTCACGGGCCTGCGAGCCGATCTCGTAGAACTCGTGCACCCGGACGTCACCGATCGTGGTGGCGGGATCCAGCAGGGTCGCCTCGACGACCCGGTCGCTCCAGACCAGGTCCCACCACCACTGGTCGTTCATCGCCCGGACCAGGTCGGGCGGCGCGAGCCAGACGGCAGTGTTGACGTAGTAGTGCTGGATCTTCTTGAGCACCTCCTGCCCCTGGGCACTGGCCAGGAAGCCGGTGTGCTTGGTCGGGTCCTCCCCCGGCCGGTCGAAGTCGTCGAACACGCCGCCCTCGAAGATGCCGATCAGGTTAACGTTGACGAAGTGGTGCCAGGTCGAGTCCGTGACGACCCTGCCCACGCCCGCCGCGTGTCCGTCGTACGCACACAGCACGCCGAACCCGTGGGCGACGGTGGCCTGCTTGCTGCCGGCGGTGTTCCCGGCCGGCACCTTGCCCCGGGCGATGACCCGGGGGTCCTCGCGGCCGGTTCCGTCCAGTCGTCCGGGGTACTCCGCGCTGCCGTCGCGACAGGCGAGCCCGAGGTCGGGCGGCACGCGTACCTCCCCCTCGTGCGGGTGGTCGGGAAACACGTCGATGCGTCCCGTGGGGCTGCACAGGATGGGGTGGGGGTAGCGCTCCTCGCGGAACCACCCGGTCGGTGAGTGGTAGAGCTCGAGGTCGAGGCGCTGCGGGACGTCGTCGCTCTGGTCGCTGAACTGGGTGCCGGGGTCATGACCGACGGCGTTCGAGTCGTTGCGGTTCGGCCCGCCCATGCTGGTCTCACCGCTGCCGAAGTCCGCCCA
Organism: Nocardioides alpinus; assembly: GCF_900112035.1. Taxonomy (GTDB): domain Bacteria; phylum Actinomycetota; class Actinomycetes; order Propionibacteriales; family Nocardioidaceae; genus Nocardioides; species Nocardioides alpinus. Next base: position 49,829 of record NZ_FOKC01000015.1, read on the forward strand.
GTGACGCATGTTGCGCGCCCGGTCCACGGCTTTCCCCAGGCCGGCGCCGAGGGACGCGTGGTCCCCGGTGGCGAACAGCCCGCGCTTGCCGTTCATGTGCGCGGTCAACCGGTCGAGCTCGGCGTCGCTGAGGCGATCCGCGGGATAGCCGGCGCTCGTGTCGCGGGTCCCGTAGGCGGACTGCTTGAAGTTGGTCTCCACCCCGAACAGCCACACCTCGTCGTACATCGTGGCGCTGAAGTGGCTGGCCACGTCGAAACGGAAGCCCTTGATGCGATTGCTGATCCGAGACTCCCGGATCAGCATCTGCTGGTCGGTCACCGTGGACTGCAGGTGGCCGAGGGTGATGTCGAAACGGGCGTAGCGGCGGCCGTCGTTGATCAGGCTGGTGACGAACGCGGACAGGCCGAAGTCGCCGTCACCGAAGTCGAGCCCGTCGGTGACGAGCAGCAGCTTGACCGTGATCGGGTTCCACCACGGTCGGAAGATCTCCGGCCGGAGGCGGGCGACCTCCCACCGCTGACGGGCGAGGTGTTCGAGGGTGTTGATGATCGGTACGTCAGGAATGTCAGGCATGAGAACCTCCGAGTTGGGTGTGTCCTTACCTCTTGAGGAGAGGTGGGCCCAGCCGCTGATACACCCCTAGGGGTGGCGGTCGGAGGTGGTCCCGATCAGTCCCGGACGACCTCGAGGCCCAGCCACTCCCCCAGCGCCCCCAGCTCCGCGTCCACGCGCCTGCGACGTCCGGAGGACCAGTCGCCGTCCTCGTGCACCGCGTCGACGACCAGCACCCCCGCCCCACGGTCGGCGGTCGCGTCGATCTTGCCGACCAGCTCGTCGCCGTCGAGGACCGGCATCGCCCAGAAGCCCCACCGCCGCTGGGCCACGGGCTTGTACATCTCCAGCTGGTAGTCGAAGGCGAAGAGCTCCTCCATGCGCTTGCGGTCGAAGACGAGGCGGTCCAGGGGCGAGAGGACGGCCGTACGTCCCTCGAAGCTGCCGTCGAGGTAGGCGGGGTCGACCCGCCACAGACCGCGTACGCCCTCCACGCGCGCCGCCTCGCCGACGTCGCGGACCGCGTACGGCTCGTGCCACGCCTCCAGTGCACGCGGCCGAGCGAGCCCGAGGGACCGGAGCCGCCTCCCGGCGAGGGTCCGGTGCGCCTCCTCCGCCGGCACGGCCGGGTCGCCGGGGTGGATCCGCTCGGCCAGGTCCCACCGTCGTTCGCGGCCCTCGCGGGAGGCGACGGCCACCTCGCCGCGCTGCTCCATGCACTCGAGGAGCTTCATCACGTTCTTGTTGTTGGTCCAGCCGCTCGAACGCCACGGCACCTCGCAGCCGTCCGGGATGTCGCGGGCGGCGGTGGGTCCCTCGGCGCGCAGGACGTCGAGGATCTCGCGCCGGCAACCGTCGTTGGCGCCCACCCAGTCGGCCAGGTCCTCCTGCCACACCTTCAGCGGCGGCCGGCCCGGCCACGCGTCCATGTCGGCCCGGAAGAGGGCGATGTCCTCGCTGGGGCGGAGCAGGGCGTGGTGCTCGACGAGCGCGCCGTCACCGAGGAGCTCCTCGAGGTCCTCCGGCTCGTAGCCGTGCCCGATCCGCGACCAGAGCACGAGGTCGGCGTGCTGGGCCACCACCTGGGTCAGGTCGACCTGCAGGAAACCGAGGTGCCGAACCACGTCGAGGGGGTCGGTGGGCCGCGGTGCGTCCAGCAGCTGCGCGCGTACGGCGATCCGGCGGGCCTGCTGCGGGGTGAGCTCATGCACCTTCGCCGAAGCCATGCAGGCGATCCTAGGCTCGCCGCGTGATCGAGTCTGCCCACTGGCAGCCGGGACTCATCCTGACCACCCGACCATGGCCCGATCGGGTCATTCCTCCCCTTGATCGGGCAGTTCAGGGCGTGTTCGGCGCTCCATCGCGTCATCGGGTGCCACTCTGGACGTCACACCAGCATCAGCGGGCGAACGCCCGGAGCGTCACAGCAGTGGGGAGCACGACCATGTGGGACACCGTCGAGACCAATCCGGTGCACCTGTCGCACGATCTTCCGTGCACGGGTTGCGGCCACGCACGTCACACCTACCTGCCGTGCTCCGACACGTGCGCCTGCGCCCACGGACGCGACCGCGTCCTCAGCGCTGTCTGACCCGGTCCTTGACCTTGTCGCGGTAGCGGCGCCGCAGACCGCGCCCGAACCGCTCGCGCACCTTCTCGTGCGCCGGCGGACGGCCCTGCTCGTCGAGCTCGTAGCTCGCCACCTTCGCCAGTCTCGGCCGCTCGTGGTCGTCGATCACCTCACCGGTGACCCACCACATCTTCAGGCTGGGTCCGGTGACCCGCAGGCAGGCGAGGTTGTTGTCGAACCACGGCCCCTCGGCGTAGCGCCAGGTGAGGGGCGCGTCGGGCACGCGCGTCGACTTCGACGCCAGCCGCCCGACCGGTCCCGCGACGCCGTAGGACAGGACCGCCGTCGCGAAGCGCATGTTGCGCGAGAGCGGGTTGCGGATCGGCGAGCAGACGGCCTGCAGGATCGTCGACTGCAGCGGTCGGCGGCCGTCGACGGGCTGGGCCTCGCTGACATAGCTGTGGTGCACGTCGCCGGACAGGAACGTGACCGTCGAGGGTGCGCGCCCCCGCTCCCCCGCGGCGACCTCCATCACCTGTGAGGCCACCTCCTGGAAGCTGGTCTGGAAGGCGCCCCAGTGCTCGAGGTCCACGACCTGCCGCAGCCTCTCACCCATCCGGCCACCACGGTCACCCCATGCCCCCGCTGCGAGCGCCTCGCTGAAGGCCTCGAGGTGGTGCAGGCCGCGAGCCAGCAGGAAGGGCAGCGACGTGCCGACGAGCAGGTGGTCGACGTCGCCGCGCAGCTGCTCGTCGAGCCAGGACGCCTCGTCGGCGTCGAGCAGCGCCCGGTGGTCGGGATCCAGCTGCCGGGCTGCGCGCGAGTCGACCACGACCAGCCGGGCCTGGGTGTCGAACTCACGCGTGTAGCTCCAGCGGTAGGTCTGGGGCTCCTGGTCGACCCGCTCGGCGAACGCGTCGATGATCGGGCCGAAGTCGTACTCGTCGTCGCCGGTGTGCGCCAGGACCTGAGCGTAGAGCTCGTCCCCGCGGCGCTCGGCCGGGGACATGTTGCCGAGGTGCTGGTAGACCCAGTAGGACCCGAGACCCGCGACGATGCGGCCGTGCCACCACGAGGTGGACTCCATCTCGCGGCGCCACTCCTGCGAGGTGTTCCAGTCGTCGCGGATGTCGTGGTCGTCGAAGATCATCGCGCTCGGCACGGTCGACAGCAGCCAGCGGTTGGCCGGGTCGGACCACGCGAGCGCGTAGAGGTGGGCGTACTCCTCGTAGTCCTGCAGCTCGGTCCACGGCGGCGCCTCGATGTCGCGCCGCGACTCGATGAAGGCCCGCATCTCGTCGGTCGTCTCGTCGGCGTAGACCTGGTCGCCGAGGAAGAGCACCAGGTCGGGCAGGCGGTCGGGGGCCAGGTCGTGGTCGTCCGGGTCCGCGGCCGGGACCTGGTCGGCGGCACGCAGGGCCCACGCCCGGAGGGCGTCGACGCCGTGGGTCTCGTTGCCCTTCGCGTCGTGGGACACCGAGGTGCGGCACGAGCCGAAGGCCAGGCTCAGCGGACGCCCGTCCTCGAGGGTGGCGATGACCGGGGCGGGGAAGGGTGAGTCGGGCTCGGGCCACACCTGCTCCCCGTCGACGGCCACGGTGTAGGCCTCCGACGTGCCGGGAGCCAGTCCGTCCAGCTCGACCAGGGCGTAGTGGTGCCCGTGGACCACGAACGTGCGGGCGCTCGCGGAGGCGTCGCCGCGGCGCACCGACACGGTGCCGGGTCCGCGCGTCTCCACCCACACGGAGGCGGAGGAGTCGTCGACGTAGCGCAGGAGGGGCCCGAGGAGCAGGGGGCTGTCGGTCCCGCTCACGGCTGGAGGAGGACCTTGATCGCGCGACGCTCGTCCATCGCGCGGTAGCCCTCGGGGGACTCCGCCATCGGCAGGGTCAGGTCGAACACCTTCCCGGGGTCGATGGCCCCGGAGAGCACACGCTCGAGCAGGTCGGGCAGGTAGCGCCGCACTGGCGCCATGCCGCCGGCGAGGCCGACGTTCCTCTGGAACATCCGCCGCACCGGGAGCTCGACCCCGTGGGGGACGCCGACGAAGCCGACCGTGGCTCCCGGTCGGGCGATGGCGAAGGCGGTCTTCATCGACTCGTCGGTGCCGACGCACTCCAGCACGGCGTCGGCTCCGATGCCCTTGGTCAGCTCGGCGATGCGGGCGCCACCCTCCTTGCCCCGCTCGGCGACGATGTCCGTGGCGCCGAAGGCGCGGGCGATCGCCTGGCGTGGCTCGTGGCGCGACATCGCGACGACCCGCTCGGCGCCGAGCTGGGCCGCGGCCAGCACGCCGCACAGGCCCACCGCACCGTCACCGATCACGACCGCGGTGCCGCCGGGCTTCACGCCGGCGGCGACGGCCGCGTGCCAGCCGGTGGCCATCACGTCGGACAGTGTCAGGAGCGACGGGATCAAGGACGCGTCGGGCATCCCGTCGGTCTTGACCAGGCTGCCGTCGGCCTGCGTCACCCGGGCGTACTCGCCCTGGCCGCTCGCGGTGAAGCCGAGGTTGTCGCAACCCGACTGCACGCCGGCAGCGCAGTGGGCGCACGTGTTGTCGCAGTGGCAGAACGGCACGATGACGAAGTCGCCCGGCGTGAAGTCCTTGACGGCCGACCCCACCTCCTCGACGACGCCCACGCACTCGTGGCCGATCGTGGAGCCGCTGTCGATGTCGTTGGCGCCGCGGTAGGGCCACAGGTCGGAGCCGCAGATGCAGCCCGCGACGACCTTGATGATCGCGTCCGTGGGCTCCTCGATGACGGGGTCGGGAACCTCCTCGAAGCGGATGTCACCAGGGGCGTGGATCGTGGTTGCTCGCATGGCGGCGATCCTGCCACGGGGCTCCCACCCCCTCTCCGCTCCGGGGGGTGCGTGGCGGAGTGGCCTTATCTCATATCTGAGATAAAGTGTCGGCATGGCTGACTACAAGGGTCGCATCGGCAACCTCATCCGCGACGCGCGCAAGCACCGCGGACTCACCCAGCACCAGCTCGCGGAGCTGCTCGGCACGAGCCAGAGTGCGATCAACCGCATCGAGAAAGGGCACCAGAACCTGTCCCTCGAGATGCTCGCCCGCATCGGCGCAGCGCTCGACTCCGAGATCGTCGCGCTCGGTGCCGGCCCCACGCACCTGCGCGTCGACGGTCCCACCACGCTCTCGGGCTCGATCGACGTCAAGACGTCCAAGAACGCCGGTGTCGCGCTCCTGTGCGCCTCCCTGCTCAACAAGGGACGTACGACGCTGCGCAAGGTCGCGCGGATCGAGGAGGTCAACCGGCTGCTCGAGGTGCTCAACTCCCTCGGCGTGGCGACCCGCTGGATCGGTGACGACAACGACCTCGAGATCATCCCGCCCGCCGAGCTCAACCTCGCCGCCATCGACGAGGCGGCAGCGCGGCGTACGCGCTCGGTGATCATGTTCCTCGGCCCGCTGCTGCACCGCTACGACGAGTTCGACCTCCCCTACGCCGGTGGTTGCAACCTCGGCGAGCGCACGGTGGAGCCGCACATGTCGGCGCTGCGCCCCTTCGGTCTCGACGTCAAGGCGACCGACGGCAGCTACCACGCCAGCGTCAACCGGACCATCGAGCCCGTGCGCCCCATCGTGCTCACCGAGCGCGGCGACTCGGTCACCGAGAACGCGCTCATGGCCGCCGCGCTCCACCCCGGCACCACCGTGATCCGCAACGCCTCGTCCAACTACATGGTCCAGGACCTCTGCTTCTACCTCGAGAAGCTCGGCGTGCAGATCGAGGGCATCGGGACGACCACCCTGCGCATCACTGGCAGGACGTCCATCGACGTCGACGTCGACTACTCCCCCTCCGAGGACCCGATCGAGGCGATGTCGCTGCTCGCCGCGGCGATCGTGACGAAGTCCGAGATCACCATCCGCCGGGTGCCGATCGAGTTCCTCGAGCTCGAGCTCGCCATCCTCGAGGAGATGGGCTTCCGCTACGACCGGACCGAGGAGTACGTCGCCAACAACGGCATGACCCGGCTGGTGGACCTCACCACGCACCCCTCCGAGCTGCGGGCACCGCTCGACAAGATCCACCCGATGCCGTTCCCGGGCCTCAACATCGACAACCTGCCGTTCTTCGCGGTCATCGCGGCGGTGGCCGAGGGCCAGACGCTGCTGCACGACTGGGTGTACGAGAACCGCGCCATCTACCTCACCGAGCTCAACAAGCTCGGCGCCCAGGTCAAGCTGCTCGACCCGCACCGCGTGCTGATCGACGGACCGACCCACTTCTCCGGCGCGGAGATCGTCTGCCCGCCGGCGCTGCGCCCGGCCGTGGTCATCCTGCTGGCGATGCTGGCCTCGAAGGGCACGTCGGTGCTGCGCTCGACGTACGTCATCCACCGTGGCTACGAGGACCTCGCCGAGCGGCTCAACCAGCTCGGCGCCAACATCGAGACTTTTAGAGACATATAAGAGCGAGCTCCGCTCGCGGTGTCCGCGGGCGGAGCTCGCTAGTTGAAGAGGGTTTCTACCCAGGCGCGGGAGACCTTGCTCGCGGACGGCGGGGCGGTCATGTCGGCGGTGATCCGCGGCATCGGGGCGGTGTGCTGGCCGGCGTTGCGGTGCCAGTCGGTCTCCGCCTCGATCAGCAGGCCCAGGTCGGCCCGCGCGAGGAACACGCCGTGTCCTTCGGGGCACTGGCTGACCGTGGCCTGGCCGAGGCTCCGCTCGTCCATCTCGACGCCGCACTGCGGGCAGGTGATGCTCTCCATCCCCTGAAGGTACTCCTCGCAGCCATACTTCTCCCGTGACCGCGCCGCGCTACCTGGACTCCCCCCGACCGCTCGCCTTCGCCCACCGGGGCGGTGCCTACCATCCCGAGATCGAGGGCCTCGAGAACACGCTCGCCGCGTTCACCCACGCGGTGGACCTCGGCTACACCTACCTCGAGACCGACGTCCACGTGACCCGCGACGGGGTGCTGCTCGCCTTCCACGACACCGTCCTCGACCGGGTCACCGACCGCACCGGGAGCATCGCGGACTCGACGTACGCCGAGGTGCAGCACGCCCTGATCGGTGGGGCCGAGCCCGTGCCCACCCTGGCCGCGCTCTTCGATGCGTTCCCTCAAGCCCGGTTCAACATCGACCTCAAGTCGGAGGGGTCGGTCGAGGCGCTGGCCGCCTTCATCGAGGAGCGCGAGGCGTGGGACCGGGTGCTGATCGGGTCGTTCTCGGCACGGCGGATGGAGGCGTTCCGTCGGCGCACGCAGGGCCGGGTCGCGACGTCGGCCCACCCGCTCGAGGTGGTGGCGTTCGTCCTCTCCCCCAGCGGACGCCTCGCGCGCCTGCTGACGCGGGGACGACCGGTCGCGCTGCAGATCCCCCACCGGCAGGGCCCGTTGACGGTGGCCTCCGGCTGGCTCGTACGCCGTGCGCACGCGGCCGGCATCCAGGTGCATGTCTGGACCATCGACGACCCGATCGAGATGAACACCCTCCTGGACCGTGGTGTTGACGGCATCATGACCGATCGCACGGACATACTCAGGGACGTGCTCCGCGCCCGCGGACAGTGGCACGGCATCGAGCCGGCTCCGGAAGGTGACTCATGAGCGACGTGACCAGCGAGATCGCCAACCTCAGGCCGCTGGCCCAGGCGGAGGAGCAGAAGGCCTGGTACTGGTACGACTGGGCCAACAGCGCCTACACGACCACCATCGGCACGGTCTTCTTCGGCCCGTACTTCATCAACCTCGCCGAGAACGCGGTCGGTGGCGAGGACGGCCGCTTCGAGGTCGGTTCCTTCTCGCTCCCGCCCGACTCGCTGTTCTTCTGGTTGATCACCGTCTCCACGATCCTGTCCGCGCTGGTGCTCCCCCCGCTGGGGGCGTACGCCGACCGGGTGGCCAACAAGAAGCGGTTGCTGGCCACGCTCGCGTGGGCCGGCTCCTTCTTCGCGGCGCTGATCTTCTTCGCCACCGGCGACAACTGGCTGCTGGCCGCGGTCGGCATCGTCTTCGGCAACCTGTTCTTCGGCGCGGCCGGCGTGGTCAACGACTCGATCCTCCCGCTGATCTCCGACGAGTCCGACCGCGACCGCGTCTCGTCGCGCGGCTGGGCGTTCGGCTACCTCGGTGGCGGCCTCCTGCTGGTCCTCAACCTGGGCGTCTACCTCGGGCACGAGGCGATCGGGCTCGACGAGGGGCTCGCGGCGCGGCTCTGCATGCTGTCCGCGGCCGCGTGGTGGGCCGGGTTCACCCTCATCCCGTTCTTCCGGCTCAGCGACCACCCGCCCGTCGACGTCGAGCAGGTCGAGGGCAGCGCGATCCGCCGCAGCTTCGGCCAGCTCGCCGCCACGCTCCGCGACATGCGCAACTACCCGATGGCGCTCACCTTCCTGCTCGCCTACCTGTTCTTCAACGACGGCATCCAGACCGTGATCGCGTCCGCCTCGGTCTTCGGCGCGGAGGAGCTCGGGCACTCGCAGACGGTCCTGATCGCGACGATCCTGATGGTGCAGTTCGTGGCCTTCGGTGGTGCGCTGTTCTTCGGCCGGCTCGCCGGCCGCCTCGGGGCCAAGCGCACGATCCTGATCGGGCTCGGCATCTGGATGGTCATCGTGACCGTCGCGCTGTGGCTGCCGGCCGGCAACGTGCCGCTCTTCCTGACCCTCGGCGCCGCGATCGGCATCGTGCTCGGCGGCACCCAGGCCCTGGCACGCTCCTACTTCTCGCTGCTCATCCCCCGCGGCAAGGAGGCTGAGTACTTCAGCTTCTACCACGCCATGGACCGCGGGACGTCCTGGTTCGGCACCGCCACGTTCGGCATCGTCCTCGCCGTCACCGACTCCTACCGACCGGCGATCTTCGCTCTCATCGCCTTCTTCCTCATCGGTGGCCTGCTGCTGACAAGGGTCGACACCGAGCGCGGCATCCGCGAGGCCGGCAACGACCTGCCGGCCGTCATCTGAGCCGGATCGTCGTGTCGGAGGTCACCAGATCGGGCCTCCACCCCTCGGGGTGAAGTTCGTCTCGCCTGAGCGTGGCCCGTGCCACGGTGAATCCGCGGAATGTGGGCGTCCCCGCTACGGTTGAAGATCACAGGAGGCGAGCCGCGTCGTCACGAGCGGCGCAGCGACCGGCGTCACGTTTTCCGGTCCGGCTCGTTTCACCTTTACCCGGTACACAAACACAACGGGGTCAGCAAACCCTACTGGAGGTGGGCACGGTGGCGGAGCGCACACTGCGTGGCGCGAGGCTCGGCGGCCAGAGTTTCGAGGACGAGCGCGGCATTGAGTTCGCAGCTCGTCAGCAGGTCGGATATCTGTGCAAGCAAGGTCATGACTTCGAGGTCACGATGTCGGTCGAGGCCGACATCCCGGCCAAGTGGGAGTGCCCGCGCTGCGGAGCCGAGGCGCTCAGCACAGCAGGCATCCTGCCCGAGGAGAAGGTCGAGAAGCCCGCTCGCACGCACTGGGACATGCTCCTGGAGCGTCGCTCGGAGAAGGAGCTCGAGGACATCCTCAAGGAGCGCCTCGAGCTGCTGCGCGGCGGCGAGATCGGCCCGGCGCACCTGCACCGCGCCAACAAGAAGAAGCGCGTCTCCTGACAGCCGTCAGCTGACGACCTCGACTCAGTCGACGACGTCGCCCCGGACGATCGGGCCCTCGGGCCCGGGTCCGGGGCGATCGGCATTTCCGGCACCGAAGCCAGCGTCGAAACCCGGGCCGAACCCGGTGCCGAACCCGGTGCCGAAGCCACTCCCCGCACCGAACTCGGGTACGGCGACCAGCCGACGCTCGACGACCCTGGTCAGCAGCCGGCGGGCCATGGGCCGGGTGAACGGCAGGATCAGGAGGATCCCCGCGATGTCGAGGACGAACCCGGGGCTGAGCATGAGGGTGCCGCCGATGAGGATCAGCGCGGCGTCGGCGAGCTCGCGTGCCGGCATCTTGCCGCCCTGCAGGGCCTGACGCAGCGCCTGCCAGGCGCGTCCGCCCTCACGCTTGATCAGCCACGCCCCGATCATGCTGTCCAGGACGAGCAGCGCGATGGTCCACCAGGGGCCCACGAGCTGGCCGACCTGCAGGATCGCCCAGATCTCGACGAGGGGCACCAGCACGAAGGCCGCAGCCAGCACCGGGCGCACCCACCTGCGCCGACGAGACGGCGTACGTCGTGGTGCGGCGGGCTGGCTCACGTCGTGCTCCGGCTCCTGCGCAGCCTCGCGCGGCGCTCGGCCAGTCCCCACCGGGTGATCAGCTTCAGCGACTCGCTCGCCACCTGGCCGCTCATCTTGGAGTCGCCCCGCTCACGCTCGATGAACTCGATGGGCACCTCGGTGATGCGCAGGCCACGGGTGAGCGTGCGGTAGGCGAGGTCGGTCTGGAACACGTATCCAGTAGACAGCACCGCGCCAAGGTCGATCGCCTCGAGCGTGGTGCGGCGGAAGAGCCGGAAGCCGGCGGTGGCGTCCTTGACGTTGATGCCGAGGAGCAGCCGCACGTAGAGGTTGCCGCCGCGTGAGAGGAGCAGGCGCTGCACGGGCCAGTTGACTACCGAGCCGCCGGGCACGTAGCGCGAGCCGATGACGAGGTCCGCGGTGTGCAGGGCGTCGATCAGCCGCTGCAGCTGCTCGGGCTGGTGCGAGCCGTCGGCGTCCATCTCGCCGATGACGTCGTAGTCCGCGGCCAGCGCCACCGCGAAGCCGTTGAGGTAGGCCGCTCCGAGGCCGGCCTTCTCGGTGCGGTGCACGACCGAGACCGCGTCGTCCTCGGCTGCGAGCTTGTCGGCGATGTCGCCGGTGCCGTCAGGGCTGTTGTCGTCGACGACCATCACGTCGACGCCGGGCTGGGCGGCGCGGAGGCGTCCGACGATCCACTCGAGGTTCTCGGACTCGTTGTAGGTCGGGATGACCATCACGCACCGTCCGAGGCCTTCGACACTCACGCGTTGCTCCCTTGCTCGACCGGTCCCCCGACGGTGCGGTCGCCCCGTCGGCGACGACGATAGGTGACGAGGACCCACCCCGTGTGCAGGACCAGGAAGACGAGGGCGAGCCGGGCCGGCCACACGCCCAGCCGCACGGCAGGGGTGATGGTCGTGCTGAGCCCGACGGTCTCCACGAGCACCTCCTGACCACGCGCGGGCACCGAGGCGACGACCTGGCCGTCGGGGCTCACGACACCGGAGATGCCGTTGATGGCGGCCACGACGACCCAGCGGCCGGTCTCCTGTGCGCGCAGGCGGCTGATCTCGAACTGCTGGGCCAGCTGCCCGGTCCGGCTGAACATCGCGTTGCTGGTCTGGACGGTCACCAGCTGCGCACCCCGGGCGACCTGGCCGCCGATCCCCTCGTCGTAGGCGACGTCGAAGCAGATCGCGTCGGCCACGAGCAGGTCGCCGACGCGCAGCGGCTCGAGGCTGGTGCCCCTGACCATGTCGCGCGGCACCATGCGCAGCTTGCCGTAGCTCTCGGGGATCAGGCTCCCGCGGAACGGGATGTACTCGCCGTAGGGCACCGGGTGCCGCTTGGTGTAGCGATCCCCGCTGCCGAGACCGGGGCGGAAGACGATGCCCTGGTTGAGGACCTGCCCGTCGTCCAGCGGGTCGTTGGCCATGCCACCGACGATGACCGGTACGCCGATGGCATCCGTGGCTGCGACGATCCCGGCGTTGACCTCCGCATCGGTGAAGGGGTCCACGGCCGTGGAGTTCTCGGGCCACACCACGAAGTCGGGTTGCACCTCGTCCCCTGCGGCGACCGCGTCGGCGAGCTCCTGGGTGAGCCGTACGTGGTTGGCCGTCACCTCGCGGTTGACGGCGACGACGTCGAGGCCGGTGCCGGGCACGTCGCCCTGGACCGCGGCGACCGTCGTCGTACCGCTCTCCTCGACCTCGAACGGCACCAGGAGCGGCGCGACGGTGACGACGGCGAGCCCGGCCACGACGGCGTACGTGGTGCGATCCGCGGTGCGGACGTGGAGCAGGAGCCACGCGAGCGTGGTCCCGGTGAGGGCCACCAGGAAGCTGACCCCGGTCATCCCGATCCACGGGAGCGCGTCGGCCCACGGCGTGTCCGCGGTGGCGTAGACGAGCCGGCCGAACGGCATGCCGCTGAAGGGGAAGCCGCTGCGCCAGGTCTCGATCCCGACCCACCACAGCGCAGCCCAGACGGGCCAGGCACGCAGGCGCAGGCTCCAGGCGAGCCCGAGGCCCAGAGGCACGAAGAACGACGCCTCCAGGGCGCACATCGCGATCCACGCGTCGGTGCCGACCGCCCTCATCCAGACCATGACGGCATAGGTGAAGGTGATGCCGTAGAGCAGCGTCGGGATCCAGGCCAGGCCGGGACGCAGGCCGCGGACCGCGAAGACCAGGGCGGCGATCGCCGGGGGCATCAGCCAGGACAGTCCGACCGGCTCGAAGGCGGCTGCCAGGGCGAGACCGCCCGCGAGGGCGAGGAGGCAGCGGAGCAGCACGTCCCAGACCGTAGCCGACGCCTGCGCGCCTGCTGCGGTGCGGGAGGAACGGCGGGGCTTCGGACCAACACACGACCGCCTGGCTGACGATCGCGCGAAGTTGTCTACGGCTCCGGGGTTCCTCCCGCATCCAGCCACCGCGGAGCACGCACGACGAGACGACTGGCGACGGGCATCGCTGGCTTCGCGTACCCCACGTCAGACCTCTCACTGCCGGTCGCGCCACCCGCGGGCTGCACAGGCGGACCCCGAGACCCTCTCTCCCGCGGTGGCGGGTGTCAACACGGGCCTGACCTGCGTGAACACGCGTTAGTGCAGGTCAACGCGGTGCGGCTCGGAAAAATCTTGAGAGACAATTTTGCCGCTCACGGCGTGTCGTCCGGTGACACGCCGGGACAGTGCCTGCCCTCGACCCCGGTCTCAGCGGGTGGTCCAGCGGGTGGTCGGCGGGGCCTCAGCGGGAGGCGGGAGGTACGACGACTGTGCCCGTGGCCGTGGTGGCCACGACCGGGGGGTCGAGCACCTCCGCGGCGCCGGGCGCCTCGGGCGTGGGAGCACCCCGTCCGACCACGTGCACGGCGAACTCCATGACCCGGCTGCGGCTCCCCTCCCTGACCAGGGTGGCGGTGATCTCGAGGAGGTCACCGGCCCGCACGGGGGCCTTGAACTGCACGTCGGAGTAGGACGCGAAGAGTCCCTCGTCACCGTCGAGCACGACGCACATCTCGGTGGCCACGTCGCCGAACAGGCCGAGGCTGTAGGCGCCGTCGACCAGGTTGCCGGCGTAGTGGGCGTGTGAGTAGGGGACGTAGCGGCGGTGCGTGACGACGGTGCCGACGCGGTCCGCGGTGCTCTCGGTCATGACGCCTTCTCGGTCTCGATCGTGGTGGTCGTGGTGGTGGTCGCCGCGGGGGGACGCGGCGAGGTGAGGCGGTGCACGATGAACGACGCCACCTCGCCCGGCGTCGTACCGCGGGTGAAGACGCGGTCGACCCCGAGCTCGTCGGCCATCGTCTCGTCGAAGCGCGGTCCACCGACGACCAGGAGGGGGCGCTTGGCGGCCGGGTAGGCCTCGCGGAACGCCGCGGACATCTCGCGGGTGTTGAGCAGGTGGGCGTCGCGCTGGGTGACGACCTGCGAGACCAGGACCGCGTCGGCCTTCTCCTCGCGCGCCGCCTCGACGAGCTCCGGCACCGAGACCTGGGCGCCGAGGTTGACCACCTTGAGCTCGCGGTAGTACTCCAGGCCCTTCTCCCCCGCGAAGCCCTTGATGTTGAGGATCGCGTCGATGCCGACCGTGTGCGCGTCGGTGCCGATGCAGCCGCCGACCACGACCAGGCGCCGTCGCATCGATCGCTTGATCGCCGCGTTCGCCTCCTTGGGGGTCAGCAGCGGGTAGTCGCGCTCGACGACCTCCACGACGCTGGGGTCCACGAGGTGGTTGACCCGGCCGTAGACGACGAAGAACGTGAAGCCCTCCCCCATCGGCTTGGCGTGCACGACCAGGGCGGGGTCCATGCCCATCTTGTTGGCGAGCTGGACCGCGGCGCCCTCGGCGACCTTGGAGTGCTCGATGGGGAGCGTGAAGGACAGCTGCACCATGCCGTCGCCGGTGGTGTCGCCGTAGGGGCGGATCAGTCCGGTCATGTGCTCGACTCCGCTCGATGGACGGGGGTTTCCAGGATCTCGGTCGCCGGGTTGTAGTAGTCAGGCGCCTTGCGGGCCACGCCGTCGAGCCCGCGACCCTTGTGCGGGGGTCGCTTCATCAGGCCGAACGTGCCGTCCGCGATCGCGGAGAGCAGCGGCGGCTGCCCCTTGACCGTGCGGTCGCCCTTGATCTCCTCGAGGAGCGCGACCGCCTCGCCCAGCACCTCGCGGGCCCGCTGGGCGATGAAGCCGTCGGGTGCGGGGTGGAAGTCCTCGTGCAGCTTGCCCGCGGCGTTCATGACGTACCGGACGTTCTGCAGGGCCAGGTCGCGGTCGGAGATCCACGGGGTGACCACTGCCTCGGTCATCATCCCGACGAGCAGGATGCCCTGGCCGGTGAGGGCGCCGACGAGGTTGAAGAAGCCGTCGAGGAGGTAGCCCTTGAAGATGTCGCCGGTCATGTGGCGCGTCGGCGGCATCCACTTCAGCGGGGCGTCGGGGAAGAGCTCGCGCGCCAGCATCGCGTGGGCGAGCTCGAGGCGGAAGGAGTCGGGCACCTCCGGGTCGATCTCGAAGGCGTGGCCCAGCCCGAGCTGCCAGTCCTCGAGACCGGCCTCCTTGGCGAAGTACTCGTTGAGGAGCTGGCTCGTCGTGACCGTGTGGGCGGCCTCGATCGCGTCCGCCGTGGTGAGGTAGTTGTCCTCGCCGGTGTTGATGATGATCCCGGCGCGGGCGTGGACCTGGCGGCTGAAGCGCTGGTCCACGAAGGTGCGGATCGGGTTGATGTCGCGGAAGAGGATGCCGTACATCGAGTCGTTGAGCATCATGTCGAGGCGCTCGAGGCCGGCCAGCGCCGCGATCTCCGGCATGCACAGGCCGGAGGCGTAGTTGGTGAGCCGGACGTAGCGGCCCAGCTCGCGCGACGTCTCGTCGAGGGCGGCGCGCATCAGGCGGAAGTTCTCCTGGGTGGCATAGGTGCCGGCGAAGCCCTCGCGGGTCGCCCCCTCCGGAACGAAGTCCAGCAGGGACTGTCCCGTCGAGCGGATCACCGCGATCACGTCGGCACCCTCGCGGGCGGCAGCCTGCGCCTGCGGGATGTCCTCCATGATGTCGCCGGTGGCGACGATGAGGTAGATCCACGGCTTGCTGGGGGCGTCGCCGACCTTGGCGACCATCTTCTCCCGCGCGACGCGCTGCCGGTCGATCTGCTTGATTCCGGTGCCGACCGCCTTGCGGGAAGCGGCGATCGCTCGGGTGGCGTCCTTGCCCTCCGGGATGCGGAAGGTCACCGATCCGGCAGCGGCCT
Source organism: Nocardioides alpinus (assembly GCF_900112035.1). Taxonomy (GTDB): domain Bacteria; phylum Actinomycetota; class Actinomycetes; order Propionibacteriales; family Nocardioidaceae; genus Nocardioides; species Nocardioides alpinus. The sequence goes on from NZ_FOKC01000015.1 coordinate 65,360, forward strand.
TCTGCGCGAGGGTGAGCAGGTCGTCGCCCTCGCCGCGGAGCAGGGCGTCCCACACCGGAAGGCTGACGCCGTGCTCGAGCCCGACGTCGGCGCGTACGGCGTCGGCGAGGCGGTTGACCCACGGCGTGCCGTCGGGGTCCGCGCCACCGAGGCCGGCGAGGCGCAGCGTGGCCCGCTCGACCGAGACGGTGGTGTGCCGCGTGGCGAGGTCGACGATCGGCTTGCCGACCTGCCGTGCGAGCGTGCGGGCACGGCGTACGTCGGCGCGGTCGATGCCGAGCCGGCTGGTCGCCCTGCTCGGGGTGCTGCGGGCCATCAGAGCCTCCGCTCGAAGAGTCCGCGGACGCCGGCGTCGGCGCGCAGCAGCTCCATGGCGTACGCCGCGTGGCCGGGGACGTAGCCGTTGCCGACGAGCATCTGCACGTCGGCGGCCAGGCCCTCGGCGCCGAGTGCGGCGGCGCTGAAGCTGGTGGCCATGGAGAAGAAGATGACGGTCCCGCCCTCGGCGGTGGCCAGGATCGCGCCGCCCTCGCAGCCCGGGACGTCGACGCACACGACGGTGACGTCGGCCGGTCCGCCCGCAGCGGTGACGGCGTCGCGCAGCGCGATCGGGTCGCGCGCGTCGGCGACGACGACCGCGTCGGCCAGGCCGGAGTCGCGCAGCAGCTCCGCCTCGGCCTCGGTCGGGACGACCCCGATCGCACGCCGGCAGCCGGCATCGCGTGCGGCTGCCAGGCTCAGGGAGCCGGACTTCCCTCCCCCGCCGATGACGGCGACGACGGCCGCCTCGCCGGTCGAGCGCAGCCGGGACCACTCCCTCACCACGCGGGCGGTGAGGGCCGGCGCACCGCACACGTCCATGACGCTGAGCGACAGCGCCGGGTCGAGGTCGTCGGGGAGGACCGCGGCGATCGAGCGCCCGAAGAGGATGGCGTACCCGTCGGCGGGCACCTGCTCGCTGCGGCCGTCCCAGCTGGAGAGGCCGTCCTCGATGACGAGGGGCGTCAGGGTGAGGCTGACGAGGGTGGCGACCCGGTCGCCGACGGCGAGGCCCAGTGGGGACTCGGGACCGACCTCCTCGACGGTGCCGACGAGCATGCCGCCGGAGCCGGTGACGGGGTTCTGCATCTTCCCGCGCGTCGCGACGATGTCGAGCACCTCGGCGCGTACTGCGTCACCGCTGGTCTCGCCGTACTTCGTGTGCTTGCGCTCGAGCTGGCGGAACGACGCGGCGTCGAGGTTGAGCCGCTCGACGCGCACCCGGACCTCGTCGGGCCACAGGTCGGCGCGGGCATCGAGCCGCTCCGCTGCCTGGGGCAGCACCGCGCGGTCGTCCAGCACGCGGTGCAGACCGGTCGGATCGCCGGTGCGATGGTCCGCGGGGATGGTCACAACAGATGATCCTTCTCGTCGAGCGCCACACAGGCAGCAAATCTTGCGGCGTGGCATTGGACTGGCCGCAGGTTCTCCACGTACTCTTCCAGATGTGTCGCCGCCCACACAACCGGCGCGCCGCACGCCTGCCTCACCGGCGCAGAACACCCCGAGGAGAACCATGAGCATCGAGACCGTCAGCCCCGTTGAGCTGGCACTCGCCACCGACCAGCCCTACCCCTATCAGCGGGTCGAGCTCGTCGAGCCCGACTGGACGCGGTTCCCGGGGTGGAAGGACGTCACCGGCGAGGAGTGGGCCTCGGTCCAGTGGCAGCGCGCCCACTGCGTCAAGAACGTCAAGCAGCTGCGCGAGCTCATGGGCGACCTCCTCGACGAGCGGTTCTACGCCGACCTCGAGCGCGACCAGGCCGAGCGGGCCACGATGTCGATGCTCGTGCCGCCGCAGATGATGAACACGATGGCCCCGGGCGTCGAGCCGCGTGGTGCCGGCTCGCTGACCGACGCGTTCTACGCCGACCCGATCCGTCACTACATGATCCCGGTCTTCTCCGACCGCCGCACCGACTGGTCCTCGCACCCGCACGCGGCCCGCGACTCGCTGCACGAGCACGACATGTGGGCGACCGAGGGGCTCACCCACCGCTATCCGACCAAGGTGCTCGCCGAGCTGCTGCCGACCTGCCCGCAGTACTGCGGCCACTGCACGCGCATGGACCTCGTCGGCAACTCGACGCCGGTCATCGAGAAGCTGAAGTTCGGCGGCAAGCCCAACGACCGCATCGGCGACATGCTCGACTACCTGCGTCGTACGCCGTCGGTGCGCGACGTCGTGGTCTCCGGCGGCGACGTGGCCAACATGCCGTGGCCCCGCCTCGAGGCATTCCTCACCGAGGTGATGGAGATCGAGAACGTCCGCGACATCCGTCTCGCCACCAAGGCCCTCATCGGCCTGCCGCAGCACTGGCTGCAGCCCGACGTCGTCGAGGGTGTCAACCGCGTCGCGACCATCGCCCGCTCGCGCGGCGTATCGCTCGCGATGCACACCCACACCAACCACGCGAACTCCGTGACGCCGATCGTCGCCGAGGCGACGCGGGCGATGCTCGACGCCGGCCTGCGCGACGTACGCAACCAGGGGGTCCTGCTCAACGGCGTCAACGCCGACCCCCACGCCCTGCTCGACCTCTGCTTCCGCCTGCTCGACGGCGCGCAGATCATGCCCTACTACTTCTACATGTGCGACATGATCCCGTTCTCGGAGCACTGGCGGGTCTCGGTCGCCGACGCCCAGCACCTGCAGCACCACATCATGGGCTACCTGCCGGGCTTCGCGACGCCGCGCATCGTGTGCGACGTGCCCTTCGTCGGCAAGCGCTGGGTCCACCAGCTCGCCGACTACGACACCGAGCGCGGCATCTCCTACTGGACGAAGAACTACCGCACCTCCATCGAGGCAGAAGACACCGACGCCCTCTCGCGCCACTACGAGTACTACGACCCGATCCACACGCTGCCCGAGTCCGGCCAGCAGTGGTGGGAGCAGCACGGTCGCCTCGACGAGTCCGCGCTCAAGGCCGCCGAGATGGCCGAGGCCTCGCGGCGTACGGCGGCCCTCCAGGCCTACTGAGGGCGCTTTGCTCGTGCAGGAGTCACCGCTTCAGCGGTGACTCCCGCGCGGGTGGGCCGTTGCAACGGCCCACCCGCGCACAACTTCCCCCACCCGGCCTCCCCCCCGCCTGCCGGCCATGGGCCCGGATCCGTCCACAGGGAGGCGGTAAACCGCGTCGTCCACAGGCGAGACCGTCATGGGCTGCTCGATGTCCCCGCAGCCGTTCATCTTCGTCGGATGGACACCAACGACGCCTTCCCGATCGGGACCCACGACATCAGCCTCCGCCGCGAGCTCATCGCCGCCGGGTGGACGGACCGCGACATCGCGCGGGCCGTACGCAGCGGCCTCATCCACCGCGTCCGCTACGGCGCCTACGTGGACGCGAAGCTCTGGAGGATGCTCGACTCGGACCGGGACCGGCATCGCGCACGGTCGCGCGCGGTGCTCAGGACGGCTCACCCCAGCAGCGTCCTGACCCATCAGTCGGCGTTGGCGGAGCACATCGACTTGCTGTGGCGCCTCTGCCTCGACGACGTCGCCCTGACCCGCACCGACGGCGTGGCGGGACGCCACGAGTCGGGGATCGTCCACCACTCCGGTGGCCTCCACCTGCCCGACATCACGGTGCGCAACGGCGTACCGGTCTCGACCCCGCCCAGGACGGCGATCGAGATCCTCTCCACCCACGACACCGAGCTCGGCCTCTGCCTGCTCAACGCCCTGCTGCACACCGGACGTACGACGCTGGACGAGGTGCGGGCCGTGGCAGCCCGCACGGAGCACTGGCCCCACACCCTCGCAGTACGCATCGCGATCGGCCTGGCCGATCCCAGGCTCTCGAGCATCGCCGAGAGTCGCACCTTCCACCTGTTCTACCGCGAGAACGTCCCGCTACCGGTGCCGCAGGTCGACGTGCACGACGCGCTCGGCACGCTCCTCGGGTGCGTCGACTTCCTGTGGCCCAAGCAGGGGGTGTTCCTGGAGTTCGACGGCCGCATCAAGTACGAGCTGTTCCGCCGCCCGGGCGAGACGCTCGCCGACTACCTGATGCGCGAGAAGAAGCGGGAGGAACGCATCTGCCAGGAGACGGGCTGGATCTGCATCCGGATCGGGTGGTCCGACCTGGAGAACCCGCAGGCGACCGCTCGCCGGATCCTCGCGATCCTGGACAAGCGCGCTCCGACTGCTGCTTGATCGTCACAGCCGGGCCCGCACCACGTCTGCACCGGGACCTGTGAGCTCGTCGGCCGCCAGCGGGCGGCCGTAGAGCAGCCGCGCGATCGCCTCCGCGGACGCCCGCGCCTCCGGTCCGACTCCGTGGGACCAGTCGACGTCGCTCGCCGCCAGTCGTACGCCGTCCACCCTCCGTGCCGCGCTGCCGCCGACCACGCCGTTGAGCGGCCACGGTGTGCGCAGCACGAAGTCAGCGACAGGACCAAGCACCTCTGCCGACAGCGGCTGGACCAGCCCCAGCGGATGTCGTACGTCGATGCCGTGCACGACGGCGTCCGCGAGCGCTGCCACGGTCGGCATGCCGATCGGCTTCGCTCCGGACTCGAGGTTGTGCTCGAGCTGCTCGGTGATCGCGACGCGTCCACGATCGCTCCACCGGACGGCCGACGACGCGATCATCCTGTTGACCGACAACCGGCTGCGCAGCATCGCCCTCCCACCCTCGAGGGGCCCCAGGGTCGGCGCCCACGCCAGGTGCGCGGCGACGTCGATGACACGCCACTCGCTGCACAGGGATCGTGCCTCCCACTGCTGCGGCGTGAGGGACTGCAGCCGATCGATGAAGGCGCGCCGCTCCTGTCGCACCAGGTCGGGCAGCGGGCTCGAGGCCTCCATGTCGACCGAACGTACTCCCGGGCCGAGCCGGGTGGAAGCCCGCGACTCACTCTGGTCCCAGGGCTGGGCCGACCTTGACGCGGATGGGCCGTTTCAACGGCCCATCTGTGCGGGAGTCACCGCTTCAGCGGTGACTCCCGCAACGGAGAGCGACCGCTTCCCATCTTCACCGTCCCCGCGGAGAGGCGCTCACGCGCGTACGATGAGCGCAGGCATCCATGCCGTGTGACCTCGGGAGGAGAGCCTCACGTGGAGCCTCAGCACCTCGCTCGTCGTACGGTGATCCGCGCTTCTGCGTGGTCGGTACCGGTGGTGGCGGTCGCGGCCACCGCGCCCGCGTATGCGGCGTCCCCGTTGGGCGCCCAGCTGACCTTCAACACGGCCAACGTCTTCGGGGCGGACTACGCCGGCTCCCGCCCGAAGAAGCTCGAGTCCAACGTCCAGGTGCAGAACTCCTACTACGCCGGCGCTCCCACGGTCACGAGCCTGATCCTGACCGTGTCCTACCCCAAGACGGTCGTCGGAGGTGGCGCCGCGACGTCGGTGTCCGGCGTGGGCTGGTCGTACACGAGCGTCGCGTCCTCCGGGACCCAATGGGTCTACCGCTTCGACTGGGTCGGGACCGCAGCTCCGGGCGGGAACACCGGCACGATGGTCTTCCGCGTGCCGATCGTGAACCCCTATCCCGGCGCCGTGCCTGTCACTCCCTCCTTCACCGCGTCGGCCAGTGGCGGCACCGCCCTGGCTGCGCCCTCGTACACGCTGCCGTCCTGACCGGGCCGAGCACGGAGCCGCACCGACCGCGGGCGAGCCCCACGACTCCCTCTGGTCCCAGGGGTGGGCCGACCTTGACGCGGATGGGCCGTTGCAACGGCCCAACAGTGCGGGAGTCACCGCTCCAGCGGTGACTCATGCAGGAGCTCAGTCGATCGGGCGGTTCTCGTACGGCGTCGAGAGCACGATCGTGGTGCGCGTGGAGACGCTGGCCGCGCCACGGATCCGGGCGAGGAGGTCCTCGAGGTCGCGGGGCGTGGGGACGCGGATCTTGAGGATGTAGGACTCCTCCCCCGCCACCGACCAGCAGGACTCGATCTCCTTGATCCCCATGAGCCGCTCGGGGTAGTCGTCGGGGTGCGACGGGTCGATCGGCGTGATCGAGATGAAGGCGGTCAGCGGGCGGCCGAGCTGGTCGTGGTCGACGGTGGCGCCGTAGCCCGTGATCAGGCCCCGCTGCTCGAGCCGCTTGACCCGCTGGTGCACCGCAGAGGTCGAGAGGTCGGTCGCCTTGCCGAGGTCGGTGAAGGACATCCGGCCGTCGCTGGCCAGCAGCGTCAGGATCTGGCGGTCCTTGGCCTCGACCTCGTGGGAGCTCACACGCGTCACACTAGTGGGAGCCGGACATGGCCTCCACGAGTCTCACCGCCGACGAGCCGAGGCCCCACCGCTCGTCCAGGGCCACGACCGCCGCGTGGTCGACCGGCGTACGTGGCCGAGCCAGGTCGGGCGACCCGAGGTCGAGGTCGCGGCGCACGGCGACCACCTGGGGTGCGACGGCGAGGTAGTCGGCCGCAGCCTTGATCTTCCCCCGCGGTCCGGGGCCCATGTCGGAGTCGGGGTCACCCGCAGCCTCGACGATCGCATCGACGGTGTGGAAGCGGTTGAGCAGCGTCGCGGCCGTCTTGTCCCCGACCCCGGCCACACCGGGAAGACCGTCGGACGCGTCGCCACGCAACGTCGCGAGGTCGGCGTACTGGTGGGCGTCGACGCCGTACTTGGTCCGCACCCAGGCGTTGTCGACGCGCTCGTGCTTGCTGACGCCGCGAGCCACGTAGAGCACCCGCACCTCGGTCTCGTCGTCGACGAGCTGGAAGAGGTCGCGGTCGCCCGTGACGATGTCGACGGCCATGCCGGCGTCCGTCGCCAGCGTGCCGATCACGTCGTCGGCCTCCATCTCGGCGTGCCCCACGATCGGGATGCCGTAGGCCTCGAGCACCGAGATGATGATCGGGATCTGGGTCTCGAGCGGGTCGGGCACCTCCTCCACGTCCGGCGACGATCCCGGGCGGGCCTGCACGACCCGGTGCGCCTTGTAGGACGGGATCAGGTCGACGCGCCACTGCGGGCGCCAGTCGTCGTCCCAGCAGCAGGCCAGGTGGGTCGGGTCGTACTCCCCCACCAGGCGGCTGATGAAGTCCATCAGGCCGCGGACGGCATTGACGGGGGTGCCGTCAGGGGCCTTCACCGAGTCCGGCACCCCGAAGAAGGCGCGGAAGTAGAGCGAGGCCGTATCGAGGAGCAGGAGGCGCTGGTCCGTCACGTCGGTGAGCCTGCCACAGACTCACTCCGCCAGGACGCTGTAGGCGATCACGCCGCGCTTCAGCGACTTCGCCGTCGCCCGCGCGGTGGTGCGCAGCGGGCTGTCCCCGGCGGCGTCGGCGACCTGACCGCAGAGGTCGAGCAGCTGCTTCATCCATCGGACGAAGTCGCCGGCGGACAGACCGGTGACACGCAGCACCTCGTCGAGGTCGTCGCCCTCGGCCCACCGCCAGGCAGCCCACGCGAAGCCGATGTCGGGCTCACGGAGGAAGTCGAGCTTGTGGTCGCGCTCGAGGGCGTCGAGCTGGCTCCACAGCTTGACCAGCTCGCCCAGCACCGGCTTCACCCGACCGCCAGGCAGCTTGGGCGACGACGCGTCGTCGGCACGTCGGGCCTCGAACACCAGCGCCGACAGCACTGCGGCGAGCTCCGAGGGGGTGAGCTCGTCGAAGAGGCCCGCGCGGATCCCCTCGGCCGCCACGAGGTCCATGTCGGTGTAGATCCGCCGCAGGTGCGAGCCCCGCTCGGTCACCTTGTCGCCGTCGAGGTAGCCGAGCGCCGTGAGGACGTCGCAGACGCGGTCGAAGGTCCGCGCGACCGTGTTGGTGCGGTTCTCCACGCGGCGCTTCAGGGTGTCGGTGTCGCGCTGGAGCTTGTAGTAGCGCTCCGCCCACCGCGAGTGGTCCTCGCGCTCGGGGCACTGGTGGCACGGGTGCGACTTGAGCTCGGCGCGCAGCTGGGCGATCTTGCGGTCGGTCGGCGTGTCGCCGAACGAGTCCGCGGACTTCGTACGCCGGGAGCCGGGGCTGGCGAAGTCGTGGGACTTGGCCTTGAGCGCGGTGGCGAGGTCGCGCCGCATGGCCGGGTTGCGGCCGTTGAACGACTTCGGGATCCGCAGCCGGCCGATCGACTCGACGGGCACCGGGAAGTCCATCGGCGCCAGCCGGCGCGCCTGCCGGTCGGCGGTGACGACGTAGGGCCGGGGCTCGTCGCCCGACTCACCCGGGTCGATCACGACGGCGAGGCCGCTGAACTTGCCAGCCGGGACGTTGATCACGTCGCCCGGGCGCAGCTTGCCCAGCGACGCGATGGCCTCGGCCCGTCGGTCCTGGCGACGCTCGCGGGAAGCGCCCTTCTCGAGGTCGGAGATCTGGCGGCGCAGGTCGGCGTACTCCATGAAGTCACCGACGTGGCACGTCGCGGCCTCGCGGTAGCCCTCGAGCGCCTCCTCGGCCTTGTGCACCTGACGGGCGAGCCCGACTACGGCCTTGTCGGCCTGGTACTGGGCGAACGACTGCTCCAGCAGCTCGCGCGAACGCGCGCGGCCGAACTGGTGCACGAGGTTGACCGCCATGTTGTAGGACGGGCGGAAGGACGAGCGCAGCGGATACGTACGGGTCGACGCCAGGCCGGCGACCTCGCCGGGGTTCATCCCGGGCTGGTAGAGCACGACGCCGTGGCCCTCGATGTCGAGGCCCCGGCGACCGGCGCGACCGGTCAGCTGGGTGTACTCCCCCGGCGTCAGCTCGGCGTGGGTCTCGCCGTTCCACTTGGACAGCTTCTCGATGACCACGGTCCGTGCCGGCATGTTGATGCCCAGCGCGAGCGTCTCGGTCGCGAAGACGACCTTGACCAGGCCCTCCTGGAAGAGCTCCTCCACGACCTGCTTGAAGGCCGGCAGCAGACCGGCGTGGTGGGCGGCGATGCCGCGGGTCAGGCCGTCGAGGAACTCGTGGTAGCCGAGGACGTGCAGGTCCTCCTCCGGCAGCGACGTCGACGCGTGCTCGACGCGGTGGAAGATCTCGTCGCGCTCGGCCGCCGTGGTGAGACGGGTGTTGGCCGAGACCAGCTGGGTGACCGCGGCGTCGCAGCCGGCCCGGCTGAAGATGAAGCAGATCGCGGGGAGCAGGCCCTCGCGGTCGAGGCGCTCGACCACCTCGACGCGGCTGGGGATCCACACCCGCCGGCCGTTGCCGACGGCGCGGGGGTTCTTGGACGATCCCGGCTTGCCCTTGCGGGGCGAGCGTCGGTCACGCATGAGGCGCGAGCTGGCCCAGTCGTCGCGGGCGATCCGGGTGAGCTCCTCGTTGACCGGCGCTCCCTCCTTGACGAAGCCCGCGCTGGCGTCGACGTCCGAGGACGCGAAGAGGTCGAGCAGCCGACGCCCGACCATGACGTGCTGGAAGAGCGGCACGGGCCGCTTCTCCTCGAGGATCGTGGTCGTCTCGCCGCGCACGGTCGCCAGCCACTCGCCGAACTCCTCGGCGTTGGACACCGTCGCCGACAGCGACACCAGGGTCACCGACTCCGGGAGGTGGATGATCACTTCCTCCCAGACCGCTCCGCGCATCCGGTCGGCGAGGTAGTGCACCTCGTCCATCACGACGAAGCCGAGCCCCAGCAGCGTGCGCGAGCTGGCGTAGAGCATGTTGCGCAGCACCTCGGTCGTCATCACGACCACTGGCGCCTCACCGTTGATGACGTTGTCACCGGTCAGCAGGCCGACGTTGTCCGCGCCGTAGCGCTTCACGAGGTCGTGGTACTTCTGGTTGGACAGCGCCTTGATCGGGGTCGTGTAGAACGCCTTGCGTCCGGTCTGCAGGGCCAGGTGGATGGCGAACTCGCCCACGATCGTCTTGCCCGAACCGGTCGGCGCCGCGACGAGCACGCCGCGCCCCTCCTCGATCTCCTGGCAGGCCCGGATCTGGAAGTCGTCGAGCTCGAAGCCGTAGAGGCCGGCGAAGTCCTGGAGCATCGGGAAGTCCTTGCTGCGCATGAAGTCGGCGTAGCGCTCCGCGGGGCTGGTCTCGTCGTCGGTCGGGGTGTTCATGCCAGAACCTCCAGTGCGCCCGGGGCGCACTCGATCGTGAGGGGCAGCGGACCGAAGCGCTCGCCGTCGGCGTACGCCACGATGCTGGGGCCGGCGACGGTCACCGAGCGCACCCGCCGGTGGACGTACTCGGCGACGCCGTCGATCCGGCCGGTGAACAGTCGCGGGTAGGACCGCACCAGCTTGGACTTGCTCATCCGGGTGATGACCACGACGTCGAGCAGGCCGTCGTCGAGCAGGGCGCCCTCGGTGATGCGGAGGCCGCCACCGAAGGACGGGCCGTTGCCCACCGCCACGAGCATCGCCTCGTGCTGGACGGTCTCGCCGTCGAGGTCGAGGGTGTAGTGGATGGGCCTGAAGGTGCGCAGCTCGGCCAGCGTGGCCAGGTTGTAGCGCATCTGGCCCCGAGGCCACGTCATGGCGTTGGCGCGCTCGTTGACGATCGCGTCGAAGCCGGCCGCCAGGACGGTCACGAAGTAGCGGTCGCCGCTGCGGGCCAGGTCGATGGTGCGCCGGCGCGAGGCGATGATCCGGTCCGCGGCGGCGACCGGGTCGGTGCGCGGCAGGTCGAGGTAGCGGGCCACGTCGTTGCCGGTGCCGGCGGGAATCAGGCCGAGGGGTACGCCGCTGCCGGCGACCGCCTGGACGCCCAGGTGGACCACGCCGTCCCCGCCGCACAGCACGAGGGCCTCGACGCCGTCGGCCACGCAACCGCGGGCCAGGTCGGAGGCCTCGTCGGCGTCGCGACCCTGCAGGTTGCGGACCACGAACCCGCTCTCGCGCAGCCGGGCGAGGGCCGCGTCGCGGTGTCGTGCGCCCTTGCCCCCGCCGGACGTGGGGTTGGTCAGCAGCGCGATCTCTCGCCCCCGCACAGGGTGGTCGGGCGCTGCCGGGTCGTGCATGAGCGCGACCCTATCCCCCGCCTCTAGCCACCCAGCCGCAGCAGGGCCGCGTAGCGCTCGGAGTGTGCGCCGACGGCACGCGCCAGGCGCCCGAGGGCATCCAGCACCAGGTCGGGACCGAAGCCGGTGCCGGGCACGGCCAGCACCGTGCGTACGCCTGCACCGTCATCGAGGCAGCCGATGACCACCTGGCCGTGGCGCCAGGCCTGGTGCACGCGCAGACGGCTCGCGTCGTCGACGACCGGCTCGGGATAGGCCTCGTCGACCGCCAGCAGGTCGCACGCGAGGTCGTCGGCGCCCTCACCGGTCAGGCGCCCCCGCACCAGGTGTCCGGTGCGCAGACCGGCATCGGCGCGCCAGACCACGTCGCGGTCGCCCAGCCACTCGGGCAGGTCGAACGGATCGATGTCGATGATGACGGCCTGCATGGGCCCAGCCTGCCAGAGGCCCGTGGGCCGCCCCTCAGATGGAGGAGAGCTCGTCGGGAGACAGCCCGGCGTTGGGGGCGTTGCGAGCGCGACGCCGGTCGTTGATCCGGGCGATGGCCTCGGAGACGAAGAACAGCAGGACCATCGGGACGGCCATCAGGGTCATCGAGAACGGGTCGGCCGACGGCGTGGCCACCGCGGCGAAGACGAACGTGCCGATGACGATCCACGGACGGTAGGCGGTGAGCGTCGAGCCCTTGACCACACCGGCGAAGTTGAGCAGCACGACGAACACCGGGATGTTGAACGAGAGCCCGAAGACGAACAGCGTCCGGGTGAAGAACTGGAGATAGCCGTTGAAGTCGGTGAGGTTGGTGACGCCGTCGGGGTTGAACCCGATCAGCACCTCCAACGCCTTGGGCAGGGTGAGGTAGCCCAGAGCCACGCCGGCGAGGAACAGCGGGCCTGCGACCCCGACGAAGATCCGGCTCATCTTGCGCTCCTGCGCGTAGAGACCGGGCAGCACGAACGCCCACACCTGGTAGAGCCAGTAGGGCGCGGTGAACACGACGGCGGCGAAGCCGCACAGCGTCAGCCACAGCAGGAGACCGGCGGCCGGACCGCTGGTGGTGGCCACCGTGGCGCCGTCGGGAAGCCTCTCCTGCGCGTCGGTGAACGGTCCGTAGACCGCATCGAGCAACGTGTAGCGGAAGATGATGGCGACGGTGAACGCCAGGACGAGGACCAGCAGGGAGCGCAGCAGACGGGCGCGGAACTCACGGAAGTGGTCGCCGAGCGCCATCCGCCCGTCCGGGCCCACAGCATCGGGCGCCGGACCCTTGAAGAGTCCGACGAGACCGGTGATCCTCACCCGGGTCAGGCGGTGGTGTCGTCGCGCCGCTCGCGCACCACGTCACCCGTGGTCTCATGGCTGGCGGCCTCGTTGCGGGCCTCGATCTCGCGCTGCTCGGGCGTGACGGTCGCGTCCGTCGAGGACGTGTCGTCGCGCAGGTCCTTGGTCTCCGTCTTGAAGATCCTCAGCGCCTGGCCCGAGCTGCGGGCGAGGTCGGGCAGCTTCGCCGCACCGAACACCAGCACGACGATCGCCAGGATCACCAGCCACTCGAGACCCTGCGGCATACCGACCAGTGGGTTGATCATGTGCTCACTCCGATAAGTGTGGGGGTGCGTGTCGTGGACCGTGCAGCGTTCACGGAGAGTCTACGCCGTCAGCCCCATAGAGACTGAGGGTTGCCCGTGCCGCGGATGTGAACGTGTCGGCGTAGTCGCTGGGCGCGAGCAGCTCGGCGTGCGGCGCGAGGCGAAAGAGAAGCGACTGCGCCCACTGCTCACTCGCGACCTCCAGGTCCACCTCGACCGTCCCGTCCGGACCGGGCCGCTGCGCCGTGACCTGGTAGTACTCGATCACCCATCGCGCGGGCGGACCGAGACGGAGCGTGACCGTGGTGGTCTCGGCGTCGGTGAACCAGCCGCCGGTCAGGTCCCTGGCACGTGCTCCCGGGTCGGCGACGGCCGTGTCCAGCTCGCGGGCCGCCAGGATCCGGTCGACCCGGAAGGCGCGGTCGCCCGCCGCGGTGTGGCACCACGCGTCGAGGTAGAGCAGGTCCTCGACGCGGGCCAGTCCTCGTGGATCGACGATGCGACGCGACTCCTGGTCGCGCGACGGCACGTGATAGCTGATCTCGACCTGGTGCCCGTGCGCGAGGGCCGACTCGAGCACCGGCACGACGGCGCTGCTCTCGAGCGGTGTGGGGCTCACGTGCAGCCGGAGCAGCCCCTGCCCGTCCTGGCCGGCGGCGTCCTCGAGCTTGGCCAGCGTGCGTTGGATGACGTCACGGGCCTCCTCGGGTGCGCTCTCCACCATGGTGCGCAGCGCCACGACGAGCGAGGTGGCCTCGGCCGGCGAGAACCGCACCGGTCGCGCCAGGTAGTCGGCGTTGTCGACCCGGATGATGCGATCGCCCTCGAGGGCCTCCAGGTCCACCTCGATGAGGTCGCCCGGCAGGCCCGGCGAGACACCGGTCATGAAGAGCAACCGGAGGTCGCGCTCGATCTGCTCGGCGTCGGTGCCGAAGTGGGCGGCCGCGTCGTCGAGACGTACTTCTCCACGTGCGAGGAGATAGGGCACCAGGGCGAGGAGTCGGGCCACCTGGTCGGGTGCGGTGTCACCGGGCTGGGTCGTCATCGACGGCCTCCGGCAACGGCGCGCAGGCGGGTGACCACGTCGGCGCGCAGCGCAGGCGGGGACTCGACGACGACGTCGGCGCCGTAGGTCAGCACCTCGTCGGAGAGCTCGTTCACCGGTCCCTCGACCACGAGCCTGTCCCAGCCGGCGTGGTCGTCCAAGGGCGTGACCGACTCGGCACGGCGGCGCAACCCGATGCCCGTCCCCTGCCGCACCCGGATCTCGGCACGGACCGAGGGGAACGACGGCGACAGCCGGCGGGCGAGCTCGCGGACGTCGGTGCCGGCGGGGACGTCGTACGCCCCGGACTTGCCGACGCCGCGGACCGGTCCCACGATGCGCGACAGGCGGAAGACGCGCTCGGCGCCGCGGTCGACGTCGAAGCCGACGACGTACCAGCGGCCCGAGGACCGGGCCAGGCCCCACGGCTGCACGCGACGGATGGTCGGACCGCTCTCGCTCGCGCGCTGGTAGGGGAAGGTGACCTGGCGGCGCTTGCCGACGGCGTCCCAGAGCGGCTCGAAGGCAGGCTCGTCGGCGGTGATCGCCGGAGCGACGACCTCGAGGCGGGACGGGTCGATCTCGACGCCCTGGCCCTTGAGCTTGGCGAGGGCCCGCGTGGTCGCCTTGGCGAGGGTCGCCTGCTGCCACACCTGGGCGGCCAGCCCGAGGACGGCTGCCTCGTCGGACTCGAAACGGATCTCGGGGAGCGAGGTCTGCTCGGACGGGATGCGGTAGCCGATCTCGTCGTCGAAGAAGACATCGGCGCTGCCGACCTCGATCACTGCGCCGATCTGGCGCAGGGCGTCCTTGTCGCGCTCGAAGGCGCGCTCGAAGGCCTCGTCCCCGGCGGGGCCGCGGGGGTGGTCGGCGTAGCAGGCCTCACGGATGGCGTCCTTGCCGATGAAGCGCTTGGCGCCGAGCAGGAGGATGTGTAGGTTCATCAGACGCTCTGCCCGAGGCTGTGCCATCGCCGGTCCCCTGCCCGCTCGTCGTCGTCCTGCTGGGTCAGGAAGCGCCGAGGATGTCGACGACGAAGAACAGCGTGTCGGTGCCCTTGATGCCGGCCTGCTCGTTGCCCTCGGCGCCGTAGCCCTGGGCCGGCGGGATCTCGAGGATCACGCGCGAGCCGACAGTGCGGCCGACGAGGCGCTGGTCCCAACCGTCGATGACCTGCCCGACGCCGATCGGGAACTCGGCCGGTTCCTTGCTGTAGGACTCGTCGAACGGCTTGTCGGCGTTGTAGACCTGGCCGAGGTAGTCGACGGTGAGGGTCTGGCCCTCCTTGACGACCGGGCCGTCGCCCTTGATCAGGGTGGTGGCGATGAGCTTGCCGGTGGGCGTGTGGGCGTCGGTGAAGTCGAGGCCGGTGATGACGTCGCCCTCCTCGATGAGGGTCGGCGCCCATCCGGCGGGCGTCTTCTCCTCGCCCTGGGGGCCGTCGAGCGGCGGGACGGTCTCCTTGGTGCCGAGGATGTCGACGATCACGAGGACGGCGTCCTTGTTGCCGATGCCGATGCTCGGGTTGCCGGCCTCGCCGTAGGCCTCCTCGGCCGACGTGAGCAGCACGACCCGGTCGCCGACCTGGTTGCCGATCATCGCCTCGCGCAGGAACGGGAGGATGTCGTCGGACAGCTCGACCGACTGCGGGGCGCCGTCCTTGGTGTAGGTGCTCTGCGCCTCCTTCTCGGTGAAGCCGTTGCCGATCCACCAGTTGGCCGAGACGGTGTCACCGTCGGCGACCTCGTCGCCGTCGCCCTCGACGAGGACCTCGGTCTCGGCCTGGGAGCCGTCGAGCTGGCCGTCGAAGGTGACCTTGGGCTCGACGCCCTGCTCGCCCTCGATCGTGACCGAGCTCAGGGGCGCGCCGCCCGACCCGGCGTCGCTGGAGTCCGAGCCGCACGCGGCGAGGCCGAGCAGGCTGAGGGCAAGGACACCGCTGAGGGCAGCGGAACGAGCACGAGACACGGATTCACCTAAACAGTTCGACGGCGTTGCCGGGTCACCCTATCCAGCGCCTCCCACTCGCGGTGCCGCGACACCTCGGCTGTGGAGATCGCGGGTGGGTCACATCCCGTCGATCAGCCTCTGCACGCGCTCGTCGTACGCCTTGAACGGGTCCTTGCACAGCACCGTGCGCTGGGCCTGGTCGTTGAGCTTGAGGTGCACCCAGTCGACGGTGAAGTCGCGCCGGCGCTCCTGGGCCTTGCGGATGAACTCGCCGCGCAGCCGCGCGCGAGTGTTCTGCGGCGGGACACTCTTGGCCTCGAAGATCTTCAGGTCGGTGCTGACCCGGGCGACCGCGCCGCGCTTCTCGAGGAGGTAGTAGAGGCCGCGCCCGCGGTGGATGTCGTGGTAGGCGAGGTCGAGCTGGGCGATGCGGGCGTCACCGAGCGACAGCCCGTGCTTGGCGCGGTAGCGCTCGATGAGCTTCCACTTGATGACCCAGTCGATCTCGCGGTCGACGAGGCCGAGGTCGTCGGACTCGATCGCCTTGAGCCCGCGCTCCCAGAGGTCGAGGGCTCGCTCGATGGTCGGGGTCGAGATCTGGCGCCGGTCGACGAAGTCGCGGGCCTTGCCGAGGTACTCGGCCTGGATCTCCAGCGCGCTCGCCTCCCGGCCGTTGGCGAGGCGCACCTTGCGCTGGCCGGTCGGGTCGTGGCTGATCTCGCGGATCGCGCGGATCGGGTTCTCCATGGTGAGGTCGCGCATCACGACCCCCTCCTCGATCATCCGCAGCACGAGGTCGCAGGACGCCACCTTGAGCATCGTGGTCGTCTCGCTCATGTTGGAGTCGCCGACGATGACGTGGAGTCGGCGGAAGCGCTCGGCGTCCGCGTGCGGCTCGTCGCGGGTGTTGATGATCGGGCGGCTCCGGGTGGTGGCGCTGCTGACGCCCTCCCAGATGTGCTCGGCGCGCTGGCTCACGCTGTACGACGCCCCGCGCGGGGTCATCACCACCTTGCCCGCGCCGACCACGATCTGGCGGGTCACGAGGAACGGGATCAGGATGTCGGCGAGCTTGCTGAACTCGCCCGCCCGACCGACGAGGTAGTTCTCGTGGCAGCCGTAGGAGTTGCCGGCGGAGTCGGTGTTGTTCTTGAAGAGGTAGATGTCGCCGGCGATGCCCTCCTCGTGGAGACGCTGCTCGGCGTCGAGGAGCAGCCCCTCGAGGATCCGCTCCCCCGCCTTGTCGTGCGTGACGAGCTCGACGATGTCGTCGCACTCGGGGGTGGCGTACTCCGGGTGGCTGCCCACGTCGAGGTAGAGGCGGGCGCCGTTGCGGAGGAAGACGTTGGACGAGCGGCCCCAGCTGACGACCTTGCGGAAGAGGTAGCGGGCGACTTCGTCGGGGCTCAGGCGGCGCTGCCCCTTGAACGTGCACGTGACGCCGTACTCGTTCTCGATACCGAAGATCCGCCGGTCCATGTCGTCACCCTACGGCGGTGGCGGGCACGTGGCCGGGACATTCCGTGGCTCGTCAGGGTCGGGCGGGTCCGGAGTCCGCCGGTGGCGTGGCAGGGGGTGTGGTCGGTGGGACATCCGGATCGGCGGGGGGCTGGGCCTGCTCGGTGGGAGGATCTGCCGGCGGGGCCACCGGCGCCTGGGCCGTCGGCTCTCCGGTCACCGGGTCCTCGAGGGGCGCGACCGCACCGGAGACCTGGTCGGTCGGGTCGGCCGGGTCGTCCTCCCCGCTGTGGTGCGGGCCGCTCCCGGCGATCGCGTCCTCGGGGGCGGGGTCCCCCGCCTCCTCCGCGCCCCGGGTGCCGAGGATCTCCGCCAGACGCGTCTCGCGCAGCCGCAGGAACTTGCGTGGCTGGGTCCGGGTGCGGTCGAGCGCGGCGACCTCGAGGTCACCCACCGGGATCACCCGGTCGTCGGTCTCGCTGTGACCCAGCGCAGAGACAGCGACGCGGAGGACGTCCTCGAGCGAGGAGCCGGCCACGTAGTGCTCACGCAGGTGGCCGGCGACCACGTCGGCCGCTCCTCCCATCACCGCGAAGCCGTGCTCGTCGGCGACCTGACCGTCGTAGGTGAGGCGGTAGAGCTGGTCGTCGTCGGCGACGTCACCGATCTCGGCGACGAAGATCTCGACCTCGTAGGGCTTCTCGCCGCCGGAGGAGAAGATCGTGCCGAGCGTCTGCGCGTAGGCGTTGGCCAGCCCCCGACCGGTGACGTCGCGCCGGTCGTAGGCGTAGCCGCGCATGTCGGCCAGGCGTACGCCGGCGATGCGGAGGTTCTCGAACTCGTTGTAGCGCCCGACCGCCGCGAAGGCGATGCGGTCGTAGATCTCGCTCACCTTGTGCAGCGCCTTGGACGGGTTCTCCGAGACGAACAGGATCCCGTCGGCGTACTGGAGCGCGACGACGGAACGACCGCGGGCGATGCCCTTGCGGGCGAAGTCGGCCCGGTCCTTCATCATCTGCTCGGGCGAGACGTAGAACGGCATGGACATGTGGAGGGGCTCCTACGTCAGGGGGGCGGCCGGGCCGTCGGGACGCTGCATCCGCGACGCGATCATCCGGTCGGCGATGGCGGACACCTCGTCGTCCGGCATCCGATGACCGCCGTCGGGCGTGATCAGGTGCACGACAGGGAAGATCCGCCGGGTCAGGTCGGGGCCGCCGGTGGCGGAGTCGTCGTCGGCGGCGTCGTAGAGCGCCTGGACGACGGCCATCACGGCCTCGTCGGCGCTGAAGTCGTCGCGGTAGAGCTTCTTGAGCGACCCGCGGGCGAACAGGGAGCCGGAGCCCACCGAGTGGAACGCGGTCTCCTCGTAGCGGCCACCGGTGACGTCGTAGCTGAAGATGCGGCCCTGGCCGGCGGCGTTGTCGTACCCGGCGAAGAGGGGGACGACGGCCAGGCCCTGCATGGCGAGGCCGAGGTTGGCGCGGATGAGCGCCGCGAGGCGGTTGGCCTTGCCGTCCATGGAGAGCGTCGTGCCCTCGATCTTCTCGTAGTGCTCGAGCTCGGTCTGGAACAGGCGGACCATCTCGACCGCGAGGCCGGCGGTGCCGGCGATCCCGACGACGGAGAACTCGTCGGCCGGGAAGACCTTCTGGATGTCGCGCTGGGCGATGATGTTGCCCATCGTCGCGCGGCGATCTCCTGCCATGACGACGCCGCCGTCGAACGTGGCGGCCACGATCGTGGTGCCGTGCGGAGCGAGGTCGCCGGCGTTGCCCGTCGGGACGGCGCGGCGCGACGGCAGCAGGTCGGGGGCCTCGATGCCGAGGAAGTCGGCGAAGCTCGACGTGCCCGGCGCCATGAAGGAGGAGGGCAGGCGGGAGTCGCTCACTGGCCGCCCTTCTGGATGAACGACTTCACGAAGTCCTCGGCGTTGGACTCGAGCACCTCGTCGATCTCGTCGAGGATCGCGTCGACGTCCTCGTCGATCATCTCCTTGCGTTCGGCCACGTCCGTCTCGACGACCTCCTCGGTCGCCGTCTCCTCCTGGGAGGACCTGCGCGGTTGCTTCTGCTCCTGGGCCATGGCTCGACCCTATCCACTCGCACCGACGCCACAAGGACGTTCGCCGTGGGCGGACCCCGCGAGTCGCCGGCGCTGGCGCGACGGCGTACGCGGTGCGGCGCGAGCGGGGGCGGTGGTCCAGCCACGGTCCCGGCCGCTCGACGGTGGCTGCAGCACCGCTCGCCGGCGCGGCGACGTACGACCCGCGGGGTGCGGTGGTCCAGCCACGGTCCCGGCCGCTCGACGGTGGCTCCACCACCGCTCGCCGACCTGGGCTCGCGCTGCGAGCTGTGTCCCAGCAATCCCTCTGGCACCGCGGGTGGGGGAAGTCTGGCGCGGTTCGGCTGTTGCAACGGCCCATCCGCGCGGGAGTCACCGCGTAAGCGGTGACTCCTGCAAGAGGGGGCCGCCTCAGCGGGTGATCGCAGCCACCAGCGCCTGGGCGGTGTCGCACCGGTCGATCAGGTCGCCGACGTGGGCGCGGGTGCCGCGGAGGGGGTCGATGGTCGGGACGCGCTGGAGCGACTCGCGGCCGGGGAGGTCGAAGATCACCGAGTCCCAGGACGCGGCGGCCACGGAGTCGGCGTACTTGTCGAGGCAGCGGCCGCGGAAGTAGGCGCGGGTGTCGACCGGCGGGTCGTGCATGGCCGCCTCGATGGTCGCGTCGTCGAGCAGCCGCTGGATCCGGCCCGAGGCCGCGAGGCGGTGGTAGAGCCCCTTGTCGGGACGGACGTCGGCGTACTGCAGGTCGATGAGGTGCAGCTTGGCGTCGTCCCAGTCGAGGTCGTCGCGGTCGCGGTACTGGTTGAGCAGCTTGAGCTTGGCGACCCAGTCGAGCTCGGTGGCGCACTCCATCGGGTCCCGCTCGAGGCGGGTCAGCACGGACTCCCAGCGGGTCAGCACGTCGACGGTCTGCGCGTCGGCGTCGGAGCCGTAGCGGTCCTCGACGAACTTGCGCGCCAGGTCGAGGTACTCCAGCTGGAGCTGTACGGCGGTGAGCCGGCGCCCGTCGCGCAGGGTGACCAGGTGGCGCAGGGTGGGGTCGTGCGAGACCTCGCGCAGCGACTTCACGGCACCCTCGACGGCCAGGTCGCGGTCGATGAAGCCGTCCTCGATCATCGCCAGCACGAGCGAGGTGGTGCCGACCTTGAGGTAGATCGAGATCTCGGCGAGGTTGGCGTCGCCCAGGATCACGTGGAGGCGGCGGTAGACGGCCGGGTCGGCGTGGGGCTCGTCGCGGGTGTTGATGATCGGCCGCTTCAGGGTGGTCTCGAGACCGACCTCGACCTCGAAGTAGTCGGCACGCTGACTGATCTGGAACCCGTGGTCGCGACCGTCCTGACCGATGCCGACCCGGCCGGCGCCGGTGACGACCTGGCGGGAGACGAAGAACGGTGTCAGGTGCCGCACGATCTCCGCGAAGGGCGTCGAGCGGCGCATCAGGTAGTTCTCGTGGGCGCCGTAGGACGCGCCCTTGTTGTCGGTGTTGTTCTTGTAGAGCACGATCGGGGCGGCGCCCGGCACCTGTGCGGCCATCCTCGAGGCGTCGAGCATGACCTGCTCCCCCGCCTTCTCCCACCGCACCACGTCCAGCGGCGTGGTGACCTCGGGCGAGGAGTACTCCGGGTGCGCGTGGTCGACGTAGAGCCGGGCCCCGTTGGTCAGGATCACGTTGGCCAGGCCCAGGTCCTCGTCGGTCAGCTGGGTCGGGTCGGCGATCTGGCGGGCCATGTCGAAACCCCGGGCGTCACGCAGCGGCGACTCCTCCTCGAAGTCCCACCGCGCCCGACGGGCCTTGGCGGTCGAGGAGGCGTAGGCGTTGACGATCTGCGAGGACGCGACCATCGGGTTGGCCGAGGGCTGCCCCTGGACCGAGATGCCGTACTCGACCTCCGTGCCCATCACGCGTCGTACGCTCATGCCATGAGCCTACGGGTGTGGGACGAGCGTGTGGTGCCGCGGCTGACGGACCTGAGCCTGCGCGGGCACGAGGTCGGCGAGATGCGCGAGGTCGCCTGCGCGGGGCTGACCGGGCGGGTGCTCGAGATCGGCTTCGGGAGCGGCCTCAACGTGCGTTGGTACCCGCCGGAGGTCAGCTCGGTGACCGCGATCGAGCCCTCGGACCTCGGCTGGCAGCTGTCCGAGCGGCGTCGGGCGCGCACTGCCACCACGATCGAGCGGGCGGGCCTCGACGGGCAGCGCCTCGACCTGGCCGACGACTCGCACGACTCCGCGCTCGTCACGTTCAGCCTGTGCACCATCCCCGACCCGCTGCTCGCGCTGCGCGAGGCGCGGCGCGTGGTGCGCGAGGGCGGTCGGCTGCACGCGCTCGAGCACGGGCTGGCGCCCGACGAGTCCGTAAGCCGGTGGCAGCGCCGGTGGGAGCCGGTGCAGCGCGCCGTCGCCGGGGGCTGTCACCTCACACGGGACATCCCCGGGCTCGTGGAGGCCGCTGGATGGCGGATCCAGGACTCCGAGCAGTCCTACCTCCCCGGCCCGGGCATGGCCCGGCCGTGGACCTACGGATATCGGTTGGTGGCGGTCTGAGACCGCCTCCGGATCAGCGTCCGCGGCGGAGGAACCCGGCGAGGAACAGCACGATGACGACGATGACGACGATGATCAGAATGGTTCGCATCTGCACAACCTAGTCCTGCGCGGGGCCGGACAACCCCTCCCGAGGGGTGTCCGCACCGGGCGTGTCGTCCCGCTAGTGGTCGCGGCGCCGGGTGCCGTTCACCGCGGCAGCGTGCGCCGCGTTGACGCCGACGATGCCGAGCCAGGCCACCATGACCGCGGGCAGTCCGTTGTCCGTCGCCACCATCGGCACGATCGTCACGGGCACGCCGACCCCGAGGGAGATGACCCCGAGGGCGAACTGGCGGACACGGCCACCGGAGTCGTCGGACGTACGCCGCTGCTGCAGGGCGACCTGCTCCGAGACCCGTCGCTCGACGGTGCGCTCGATGCGCTCGGCGAAGCCGTCCACGAGCTCGGCGTCGTAGCGGGCTCCCAGCTCGCGGCGGGTGGCCAGGGCGGCCTCGATGTCGCCGTGGCCGAGGTCCTGCTCGTGGGTCACCGCGACCTCACAGGTACTGGCCGGTGTTGGCGACCGTGTCGATCGACCGTCCCGGCTCGGTGCCCTGCTTGCCCGTGATGAGCGTACGGATGAAGACGATGCGCTCGCCCTTCTTGCCCGAGATCCGCGCCCAGTCGTCGGGGTTGGTGGTGTTGGGCAGGTCCTCGTTCTCCTTGAACTCGTCCACGCACGCCTGCAGCATGTGCTGGACCCTCAGGCCCCGCTGCGCGGGGTTGAGCTCGCTGTCGAGGAAGTCCTTGATCGCCATCTTCTTGGCGCGGTCGACGATGTTCTGGATCATCGCGCCCGAGTTGAAGTCCTTGAAGTAGAGGACTTCCTTGTCGCCGTTGGCGTAGGTGACCTCGAGGAAGCGGTTCTCCTCGGACTCGGTGTACATCCGCTCCACCGTCGCCCGGATCATCGCCGCGACGGTGGCCTCGCGGTCGTCGTTGAACTCGGCGAGGTCGACGCTGTGCAGCGGCAGGGTGGAGGTGAGGTACTTGGAGAAGATGTCGCGCGCGGACTCGGCGTCCGGGCGCTCGATCTTGATCTTCACGTCCAGGCGGCCGGGGCGCAGGATCGCGGGGTCGATCATGTCCTCGCGGTTGGAGGCGCCGATGACGAGCACGTTCTCCAGGGCCTCGACGCCGTCGATCTCGCTGAGGAGCTGCGGGACGATCGTGTTCTCCACGTCGGAGGAGACGCCCGAGCCGCGGGTGCGGAACAGCGAGTCCATCTCGTCGAAGAACACGATGACCGGCGTGCCCATCGACGCCTTCTCCCGCGCCCGCTGGAAGACCAGCCGGATGTGGCGCTCGGTCTCCCCGACGTACTTGTTGAGCAGCTCGGGGCCCTTGATGTTGAGGAAGTAGGACTTGCCCGAGGAACCCGTGCGCTCGGAGACCTTCTTGGCCAGCGAGTTGGCCACGGCCTTGGCGATCAGCGTCTTGCCGCAGCCGGGTGGGCCGTAGAGCAGGACGCCCTTCGGCGGCTTGAGCTGGTGCTCCTTGAAGAGCTCGGGGTGGAGGTAGGGCAGCTCGACCGCGTCGCGGATGGCGTCGATCTGGGCGACCAGACCGCCGATCTGCGAGTAGTCGATGTCCGGGACCTCCTCGAGCACCAGCTCCTCGACCTCGGACTTGGGCACGACCTCGTAGACGTAGCCGGCGCGGGTGTCGAGCAGCAGCGAGTCACCGGCGCGGATCGTGACGTCCTCGGCGCGCAACGGCTCGGCCAGGCGTACGACGCGCTCCTCGTCGGCGTTGGCGATCACCAGGGCGCGCTCGCCGTCGGCGAGGATCTCCTTGAGCATCACGACCTCGCCGATCTGCTCGAAGTCGAGCGCGGCGACGACGTTGAGCGCCTCGTTGAGCATGACCTCCTGGCCGCGCACGAGACCGTCGAGGTCGACGGCCGGGCTCACGCTGACGCGGAGCTTCCGCCCGCCGGTGAACACGTCGACGGAGTCGTCGTCGTTGCGCGACAGGAAGGTGCCGAAGCCGGCAGGCGGCTGGGCCAGCCGGTCGACCTCCTCCTTGAGCGTGGTGATCTGGTCGCGGGCGTCGCGCAGCGTCTGCGCGAGGCGTTCGTTCTGGCCCGAGACGGCCGCCAGGGACCGCTGGGCGTCGGCCAGGCGACTCTCGAGGCCGCGGGCCTGACCGGGTACGTCGTCGAGTCGGCGGCGCAGGTCGGTGACCTCGGCCTCCAGGTAGCGCACCTGAGTGGCAAGCTGCTCGCGTGTCGGTTCGGACATGGGCACCTCCTCCTCCGCTTGCGACACTACCCACTCGCTCGTGGGACGGAAGTGAATACACGCCTGAGTTGATCACCGTTTCGCAACGGCGCGCACAGGTGGTGCGATGCGTCAGGCGTTCGCGTCGTTCAGCCGCCGGATGGCGCGCAGCTCGTCGTCGCTGAACTCCCCCGACACCTCGAGCACCTGCTGGACGACCTCGGACTTGCCCGCCAGGTAGGTGTCGATGTCCATCTGAGGATCGGCGGCCAGGGCGAGCTTCACCTGCGAGTAGGCATCGCGCAGGTCGTCGCGGGTGCGCAGGACCTCCCGGACGGCGAGGTGGTTGCGGACGTGGGTGGTGCCAGCCGTGCAGACGTAGACGTGGCGTCGCGGTCCGTCGTCGGGAGCGTGGAACGCCTCGCGACCGGCCACTCCGAGGTCACCCCGGTGGACGTAGCCCACGCCCTCCAGCGCGGCCACCGCGTCCGGCACGTCTGCGTGGTCGACGATCACGTCGATGTCGAGGATCGGCTTGGCGGCCAGCCCCGGCACCGACGTGGAGCCCACGTGCTCGACGGTCGCGGAGCGTACGTCGGCCAGGGCGCGGCGAAGGACGTCCGCGACCTCCTCGAACTGCTCGGCCCATCGAGGTGACCAGTCCACCACCTCGATGGGACTCACGCTTCGTGGGCCTCGGCGGCGCCGGCGTCGGTCTCGACGGGCGGGATGTCGGCCGGGCGAGGGCCGGTGTAGTCGACGCCGTAGGCGCCGGGCGCGGGACGTCGGGTCTTGCGAGGTGCCTTCTCCCCCGGGGCCATCCGGCGCGCGGTGACCAGGAACGCGGTGTGACCGATCATCTTGTGCCCCGGTCGTACGGCGAGTCCTTCCACGTGCCAGTCACGCACCAGCGACTCCCACGGCTGCGGCTCGGTGAAGCCGCCGTGGACGCGCAGGGTCTCGACGACGCGCGAGAGCTGGGTCGTGGTGGCGACGTAGGCGCACACGATCCCGCCGGGGACGAGGGCATCGGCGACGACGTCGACGCAGTTCCACGGGTCGAGCATGTCGAGGATGATGCGGTCGACCTGGTGTCCGAGCTCGGGGAGGCCGAGCTTGAGGTCGCCGAGCCGGAGGTCCCATGCCGGGTGCGTCTGGCCCTCGGGGGCGGAGAAGAACTGGTGGACGTTGCGGCGCGCGACGTCGGCGAACTCCTCGCGCAGCTCGTACGACGTCACCTTGCCCCACGGTCCGACGGCCCGCAGGAGCGAGCAGGTGAGGGCGCCGCTGCCGGCACCGGCCTCGACGACGCGCGCCCCCGGGTAGATGTCGGCCAGCGCGACGATCTGCGCCGCGTCCTTGGGGTACACCACGGCTGCGCCCCGGGGCATCGACACCACGAACTCGTTGAGCAGCGGCCGGAAGATGAGGTACTGGCCGGCCGCGGACGAGGTCAGCGTGAAGCCCTCCTCGCGACCGATCATGTCGTCGTGGTCGAGGTGGCCCTTGTTGGAGAAGAAGCGCTTCCCGGCGACCAGCTCGAAGTTGTGCTTGCGACCCTTCTGGTCGACGAGCCGCACCCACTCCCCTTCGCGCAGGGGGCCGCGGTGGACGCCGGACCAGGCCTCGGCGGGGACGTCGACTCGGTCATCGGTGCGGGGCTCGGACATGCGCCAGACCCTAGTGGGGAAGCAGCCGATCCACTCAGCCGGCGGCGTTCGCCCGGAACGCCCGGTCGACGTCTGCGGTGGACAGCACGCCGTAGATCTGGCCGTCCGGCTCGACGAGGAGGTACTCCTCGGCCGGTCGGCGGCTGATCGCGAGGATCAGCTCCTCGCCGGCCACGTCCGCGGGCAGGCTCAGGCCGGCTTCCATGGCCCGGGTCACCGCGGACACCGGCACCCAGGGGCGGCGGTCCTCGGGCATGGCCGTGACCGCGGCCTCGCTGACGATGCCGCGCGGGCTGCCGTCGGGCGCGATCGTGACGATGCTCCCGGCCTGCGCCTCCTGGGCGCGCCGTACGGCCTCGCCGAGGGGCAGGTCCTCCGGCACGGTGAGCGTGCGTCGCGCCAAGGGACGCGCGACGAGGGCGGGCAGGCGCTCCCGGATCCTGGCGTGCGCCATCGCTGCGGTCGCCCCCGTCCAGAGGAACAGGCCGAGGATGAAGACCAGCACGATGTCCATCAGGGTGGGCTCGACCCCGATCAGCGGCTCCTGGACCAACGGCCACACCAGCAGCGCGAGTGCGGCGAGGCGTCCGCCCCAGCCGGCCACGAGGGTGGCGCGGTGCTGGTTGCCCGAGGCGCCCCACACGAGCGCCTTGAGGACCCGGCCGCCGTCGAGCGGCAGCCCCGGCACCAGGTTGAGGACCCCGATCACGAGGTTGGCGGCCGCCAGTGCCTCGATCGCGACCTGGACGAGGCCGTCGGGGATGAGGAACGACGCTCCGAGGGCGACGGCGCCGACGGCGATGGAGGTGAGCGGTCCCACGACCGCGATCCAGAACTCGTGGCGGGGCCTGCGTGACGCCCCGTCGATCTCGGTCATGCCGCCGAGGAAGTGGAGCGTGATGGAGGTGACGCCGTAGCCCAGGCGCTGGGCGACGATCGCGTGCGAGGCCTCGTGCAGCAGCACCGAGAGGTAGAGGACGACGGCGAAGACGAAGCCGGCGACGTACTTCCAGACGCCGAGGCCCGGTTGCTCGATCTCGATACGCGGCGCGAAGCCCACGGAGATCAGGGCCGCCACGATGATCCATGAGCTGGTGATGAGCACGTCGATGCCCGCGATGGAGCCGATCCGGAGCGTTCCCGGAGGGCGCGGCCCACGCGGAGCTGGCGGCTCGGCGGCGGCTGGATCGGTGGGGTCGGGCACAGCACGAGCCTACTCAACGCCTGCGACACCGACGGGGGACGCCGGCGCCGCACGGACGCTGTCGTACCCCTCGCCTAGGGTCTGCGATGCCATGACGATCCCTGCTGCCCCCCTCTCCCCCGCCCCAGGACCCTCACCTGCGGACCGGGTCTCGACGCCGGTCGACGGCATCGACGTGCTGGGGGCCATCTCGCCGAGCCGGGCCGGTGACTTCATGACCTGCCCCCTGCTCTACCGCTTCCGCACCATCGACCGGCTCCCCGAGCAGCCCTCGCCCGACGCGGTGCGTGGGACCGTCGTGCACCAGGTGCTCGAGGACCTCTTCGACCTGCCGGCGCCCGACCGCACCCCCGACCGTGCGGCCGAGATGCTGGTCCCCGCGTGGCACACGCTGCTCGAGGCCGAGCCGGGGCTCGCTGACATGTTCGGCGCCGAGGGTGCCGACCTCACGACCTGGCTGACGTCGTGCCGCACCGCGCTGGCGCGCTACTTCGACCTCGAGGACCCGACGCGGCTGGAGCCGGCCGACCGCGAGCTCTACGTGGAGGCCCTCCTCGACTCCAGGCTGCTGCTGCGCGGCTTCGTCGACCGTATCGACGTGGCACCCGACGGGCGCATCCGGATCACCGACTACAAGACCGGAAGGTCTGCCGGCGTCGGCTACGAGGCCAAGGCGTTCTTCCAGATGAGGTTCTACGCCCTCGTCATCTGGAAGCTGCGGGGCGTGGTCCCGGCGATGCTCCAGTTGATCTACCTCGGCAACGGCGAGATCCTGCGCTACGAGCCCGACGAGGACGACCTCCGCGCGACCGAGCGCAAGGTCGAGGCCGTGTGGGCCGCGATCCGGCTCGCGCAGGAGACCGGGGACTGGCAGCCGAGCCCGTCACGGCTGTGCGACTGGTGCTCCTACCACGAGTTCTGCCCGACCAAGGGCGGCGTGACCCCTCCGCTGCCGGAGCAGGTCGCCGTGACCCCGGACGCCTCGACCGACGAGTCCACCGACGAGTCCACCGACTGAGGGGTCTCGTCAGGGAGCGGTGATCTCTGCCAGCGTGGCCGTGTCCATGCCGTCCAGGGTCTCGGCGAACACCCGACCCTCGCCCTCGAGGATCGGCACGTGGTGCGGGACGCACAGGACGGTGCACCCGGCGGCGGCCGCGGACTTGGCGCCGGTGTTGGAGTCCTCGATCGCGACGCAGTCCTCCGGCGCCAGGCCGAGCTCGGCGGCGGCGGTCAGGTAGGGCTCCGGATGCGGCTTGCCGAACTCGACCCGGTCGCCGGTCACCACGGTCGCAAAGGTGCCGGGCGGCAGCTGGGCGAGGATCGGGTCGACGAAGCGCTGCCACGACATCGTCACCAGCGCACACGGCACGCCGTGCTCGTGGAGGTCGGTCAGCAGCTCGCGAGCGCCGGGACGCCACGGCACGTCGTCCTCGACCCGGGCCACGACGCCGTCGAGCAGCTCGTCGACGATCTGCTGCGGCGTCCGGTCGATGCCCATGTGCACGCGGATGTAGTCACCCGAGTCGAGCAGCGCGCTGCCGACGAGGTTCAGCGCGTGCTCCTGCGACCAGGTGCCGCCGTACTTCTCGGCCAGTGCGTACTCGGTGGCGATCCAGTAGGGCTCGGTGTCGACGAGGGTGCCGTCCATGTCCCACAGGACGGCGGCGAGCGTGGGCGCGACGCGGGGATCGGTGGTGCTCAGGGTGCCCTCCGGGTGGTGTGGTGCGGAGCCGTACGTCACCCCAACCCTAGGACGCGCGAGCGGGACCCGGTCCGCTCCCCCGCGCCGGTGGGCACTCACCCGCTTCAGGGGTGGTGCGCGCACCCGCTCACGGGCACCGTCGGCGACGTGACCACGGACGCCCGACGCCACGTCTCGCCAGGCCGGCTCCCGGCGACGCCCACGACGCAGGATCGCGTCACCGAGGCCCACGAGCTGTTCCGCTCCGAGTCGAGCGGCGCCCTGTCCGGCACGTACCCGGCCCTGGCGACGGTCGATCCCGGGCTCTTCGGCCTCAGTGTGGTCACGACGACCGGGGACGTCATCTCCGCGGGCGACGCGCAGACGCCCTTCACGATCATGAGCGTGGCCAAGCCGTTCGTCTTCGCGCTGGCGTGCGAGCTGCGCGGTATCGAGTCCGTACGACGCTTCGTCGGCGTCAACGCCACCGGGATGGCCTTCGACTCCACGGTCCCCGTCGAGCGTGACCAGCGCGGCCGCACCAACCCGATGGTCAACGCCGGCGCCATCGCCACCGCGAGCCTCGTTCCGGGCGACGGCGTCGAGGCGCGCTGGGAGGTCGTCCACGACGCCCTGTCCAGGTTCGCCGGCCGACGCCTCGAGCTGGACCACGACACCCTGGCGTCGGCCAGGGCGACCAACCACCGCAACCGCGGCCTGGCCAACATGCTGGCCGCGGTGGGAGCGCTGGAGGGCGAGGCGGCCGACGCCGTCGAGGTCTACACCCGCCAGAGCTGCCTGTCGGTGACCGCCACCGACCTGGCGGTGATGGGTGCGGCCCTCGCCGACGGCGGGACCAACCCGGTGACCGGTCAGCGGGTCGTGGACCCAGAGACCGCCCACGCCACGTTGGCGGTGATGGCCATCGCCGGGATGTACGAGACCTCCGGCGACTGGCTCTTCGACATCGGGATGCCCGGCAAGAGCGGGATCGGGGGCGGGATCGTCACGGTCTCCCCCGGCAAGGGCGCGCTCGGGACGTTCTCGCCGTTGCTCGACGGTGCCGGCAACAGCGTCCGCGGCCAGCTCGCCGCCCGTCACCTCGCACGGCGCCTCGGGCTCGACATCCTCGCCTCCGAGGAGTCGCCGCCCGTCCGCTGAGCGCCGTGGGGTTCGCCCGAATCGGGGGAGCATCCCGGGGGGCCGGGGCAGCCATCCTCGAGGTCTGCCACCCCACCCTGGAGGTCCCTGGTGAACAGTCCTGCGCTCCACGTCATCGACCCCGTGTCCTCGCTGCGGAACCCGGCGGTGGTCACCGTCGTGGACTCGCTACCGACCGTGGCGGACGCGGCCGCGCTCGCCGTGCCGGTGACAGCGGGGGCCGAACCTCCGCCGGACCTGCGTACGAGCTCCGCGCAGCTCGCGGTGCTCGGCTTCACCGCGAAGGCCCATCAGGTCGTCGTGCTGCCGGGTCCCGACGGCCGGGCCCTGGTGGCGCTCGGCGTGGGCGACGCGGCGACGGTCGACCTCCAGCTGGTGCGCGACCTCGCCGCGACGTTCGCGCGAGCCGTACCGGGCCAGAAGACCCTCGCTGTCGAGCTCCCGGACGCCGACCTGGGGATCTCGCCCGACGACTTCGCCCAGGCGGTCGTCGAAGGAGTGCTCCTGGCCCGCTGGCGGTTCTTCGTCGGCGCCGGCGGCGACGAGCCCACCCTCACCACCCTGACGCTCGTCGTGCCCACCGACCTGGTCGAGCAGGCCAGCACCGGCGCCGCCCGCGGCCAGGTCGTGGCCCGCGCCGCGATGCTCAGCCGCGACCTCTCCAACTGTCCGGCCACCACCCTCTCTGCCGAACGGATGGGTCAGGTCGCCCTCGACGTGGCCGGACTCGGCGACCTGGAGGTCGAGCTCTTCGACCGCCAGCAGCTCGCGGAGATGGGCTGCGGCGGCATCCTCGGCGTCAACATGGGCAGCATCGAGGAGCCCCGCCTGATCAAGGTGTCCTACCGTCCCGACTCCCCCACCGGGCATCTCGGGCTGGTCGGCAAGGGGATCATGTACGACTCCGGCGGCATCAGCCTGAAGCCCAGCGACGAGTCGCACGCTCAGATGAAGAACGACATGACCGGGGCGGCCGCGATCCTGGGAGCGATGACGGCACTGCGCGACCTGGGCTGCACCAGCGCCGTGACGGCCTACCTGTGCTGCACCGACAACATG
The DNA here is from genome assembly GCF_900112035.1 of Nocardioides alpinus. Classification (GTDB taxonomy): domain Bacteria; phylum Actinomycetota; class Actinomycetes; order Propionibacteriales; family Nocardioidaceae; genus Nocardioides; species Nocardioides alpinus. The sequence goes on from NZ_FOKC01000015.1 coordinate 95,958, forward strand.
CCGTCCGGATCCGCGATGAAGCTCGGCGACGTGCTCAGCATGCGCAACGGCACGACCGTCGAGGTGCTCAACACCGACGCCGAGGGTCGCCTGGTCATGGCTGACGGACTCTGCCTCGCCGTCGAGGACGGGGTCGACGCCGTGGTCGACGTGGCCACGCTGACCGGGGCCTGCCTGCGCACCTTCGGCGTCGACATCGCCGGAGTCATGGGCAACGACTCCGGGCTCATCGACCAGCTCCGGCACGCGGGCGACGTGGCCGACGAGCCCGTCTGGGAGCTGCCCCTGCACCGCGGCTACCGCTCGCAGCTCGACTCCACGATCGCCGACATGACCAACATGGGCGGCGCCAACGCCGGCTCCATCACGGCAGCGCTGTTCCTCGAGGAGTTCGTCGACGGCACCCCCTGGGCCCACGTCGACATCGCGAGCACCGCCCAGCAGCCCCAGGAGCGCACGTGGCGGAACAAGGGTGCCAGCGGGTTCGGCGCGAAGCTCCTCATCGAGCTCGCCACCCGCTTCGCCCCGCCGAGCACGCCACGGTGAAGGTCACGCCACTGCTCGCGATGAGGCGCTCGGATGGATGACGCAACGACGGCCCTGGTCGTCCTCGCCGTCGTTGTCGCGCTCTTCATCTGGAACAAGCTGCCGGTCGGCACCGTCGCCCTCCTGGCGGCGCTGGGCCTGTGGGCCACCGGTCTGGTCACGACCGAGGAGGCCGTGGGCGGGTTCGGCGAACCTGTCGTCGTCTTCATCGCCACCCTGTTCGTGGTGAGCGAGGCCATCGACTCGACGGGTGTGACGACGTGGGCCGGCCAGAAGCTGCTGGAGCGGGCCGGGACGGGCGCCACGCAGGTGCTGGTGGCGGTCTGCCTCCTGTCGGCGGTGCTGACGTCGCTCATCACGCTGAACGGCGCGGTCGCCGCGCTGCTGCCCCTGGTGGTGCTCATCAGCTACCGGGTCGGGCTGTCTCCCTCCCAGCTCCTCATGCCCGTCGCCTTCGCCGGCAGCGCCGGCGGGATGCTGATGCTGATGAGCAGCCCGGTCAACGTGATCATCTCGGAGGCCGCGAAGGGCGCGGGCGAGGGTCCGTTCCCCTTCTTCTCGTTCGCCCTCGTGGGGATCCCCCTGCTGGTGGGCACGGTGGGACTCTGCGTGGTCCTCGGCCCTCGCCTGCTCCCCCGGCGTACGCCCGCGCACGCCGCGCCCGACCTGGGTGCCCTGGCGGAGACGCTCGAGGGCCAGTACCTCATCACCGACGGGTTCTACCGCCTGCGGGTCCGCTCGCGCTCGGACCTCATCGGACAGGGACCGGCCCACACCCTCGGCAAGGACTCCGGGGTCAGGGTGGTGGCGGCGGAGAGCCGTGACGGTCGCTCGGTCGTCGGGGCCGTCAGTGACGACGACACGCTCGTCGTGACCGGGCCGCACCAGGACATCACGCAGTTCGCCCTCGACCACGGCCTGGCCGTGAGCATGGTCGGAAGCCGCGACGGCCAGGACCTGATGAATCGCGAGGCGGGCGTGGCCGAGGTTGTCGTACCTCCCCGCTCGCGGCTGGTCGGTGAGACCGTGCACCGAGGGATGAAGCGGGAGAACGCGCTCATCATCCTCGCGGTGCAGCGGCTCGGCACCGACCGCGGCGACGGGCCCATCGAGCTGGCCGAGGGCGACGCGATCCTCCTCCACGGACGGTGGTCGGCGCTCGACCAGCTCAACCGCGACCGCGACGTGCTGCTCGTGGACTCGCCGGACCTCGTGCGCCGCCAGACCGTCCCGTGGGGTGCGAAGGCCACCCGCGCCGTCGTCGTCCTCGCCGCGCTCGTCGCGATGCTGGGGTCGGGCCAGGTGCCGCCTGCCATCGCCGGCATGGCGGCCGCCGTCAGCCTCGTGCTGTTCCGGGTGGTCTCGGTGGCCCAGGCCTACCGCTCGGTGTCGTGGCAGACCGTGGTGCTCGTCGGCGCCCTCATCCCGCTGTCGACCGCGATCCAGACCAGCGGTGCAGCCGACCGGGTGGCCTCGCTGCTCATCGACGCGGTCGGGTCCGGTCGTCCGATCCTGCTGCTCGCCGCCCTGTTCGTCCTGACCGCCGTCCTCGGACAGGTCGTCAGCAACACCGCGACGGTCCTTGTCGTCGTACCGATAGCGATGGCCGCGGCGGACGCCACGGGTACGTCGGCCAAACCGCTGCTGATGGCCGTGGCGATCGCCGGCTGCGCGGCGCTGCTGACGCCGATCTCGACCCCCGGCAACATGATGATCATGAGCCCGGGCGGCTACCGCTTCGACGACTACTGGAAGCTCGGCCTGCCCGTGATGATCTGGTGGTTCCTCGTCGCGCTGGTCGTCGTGCCGCTCGTCTGGCCGCTCTGACGACTGCGCCGCCCGCCGCCGGTCCGAAGAACTGCGGCCGTACGACCTCCCGGAAGGCGCCGAGGGCGTCGTACGGCCGCAGTTCTTCCGCACGCCCGGCGAGGTCCGTGGCACGGAGGCAGCTCGGACGGCTCAGCCGGTGCCGATCCGGCCGGCGATGATGCTCGTCACGATCACCGAGGTGATGGTCACCGTCGAGAAGCCCGCGACGATCATCTTCGGCAGGATCTGGCCCTCGATCGCGGCCACCTCCTCGGGGGTCTCGCCGGCTCCCTTGGCCGCCTCCTGAGACAGGATCATCGTGCCCGGGAAGCCGTAGAGGGACGTCAGGCCGATGGCCACGGACATCGGCACGCTGTAGCCGAGGAGCTTGCCGACGAGGGCGGAGAAGCCGGCGATGCCTGCCACGCCGAACACGAAGGCGAGCAGCAACGGGAACGCGAGGGCCTTGACGTCCGACGGCTCGACCGTGGCGAGGGGACCGAACACCAGGATCATGATCGCGATCATCATGAGGCCGAACGCGTCGATGCCGCCCAGCACGGAGGGCTTGAAGATCCCCAAGGACCGCAGCGTGATGCCGAAGACGAGGGCGACGACGAAGGTGTTGAGGACGCCGTTGGTGAGGTTGTTGATGCCGAGGCTGGCCAGCACCACGAGCCCGACGACGAACAGCGTGCCGGCGGTGGTGGTCAGCGCGTCCGGCAGGCGGGTGCCGGCGGAGTCCTTCTCCTCGACGACGACGGCCTCGATGTTGCCGGCGCGGTACTCGTCGCGCAGGCGCGCCGCCTCCTTGCGCAGGATGATCGACGTGAGTGGGAACCCGATGAGCCCCTGCAGGGCGGCGATCGGCACCGGGAACACGGCGATGTTGGTCAGCCCGACCCCGAGCGCCGCGTCCTGCACGATGAGGACCGAGATCGTGCCACCGCTCAGCGCGCCGGTGCCCGCGACGACGAAGTCGATCGCCTGGGCGTAGCCGTCGGCCGTGCTCCCGCTGATGCGCGGCCCGAAGACCCACCCGGCGACGAGCAGCGCGACGCCGATGCCGAGGACCGTGGCGATCCCGACCAGGAGTGTCTTCCACTGCTTCTTGAAGTCGTCGAGGCTGATCATGGTGCCGAGGTGCACGATGATGAAGCCCACCACGACCCCCGCGAGCGCGAGCAGCGACGAGCTCGACAGCAGGTCCTCCGGGAAGATCCCGGAGAGGAAGCCGATCAGGAAGATGATCGAGGCGACGAAGAGGGACGAGAGCAACGACTGGGTCTTCTTGGCGACGAAGTCACTGACCGTCCAGACCAGCATGACGACTACGAATGCCACCACAGGATTCATCGGAGCCTCCAGCTCGGTGATCGACCACGGCACCGGCACCGTGCTCCATTGGCCAGTCAGCAATGTAGGAGGACGCACGCGCGCCGACCTCACCCGGAGCGGGTGAGGGGACCACTGAGCCGGACGATCGTCAGTAGGACACGAACCACTTGATGGTCGCGATCAGCGCGGCGACCGCGAGCGCACCGACCCCGTACGCCGCGGCGCGCCCGGTGCTCGACCCACCGGCTCGGCTCTCCACGACGACCAGCACACCGAGGAAGGCCGCGGCGGTGAGACGCGCCCCGAGCCGCTCGACGTCCACGGGCAGCAACGCCACGACGAGAGTGGCCGCAACCGTCACCAGGCCCACGACGACCACCTGCGAGGCGAACAGCTCCGCTGCCGTGTGGTGCGGGTCGGGGTCGTGCACCAGCCGGGCCGACAGGGTGACCGCGAACCAGTGCGCGAGCGCCAGGCCGAGGGTGGTGCCCCAGACGACCTTGAGCACCCCGAACTGGCTGTCGCCCGCGTGGTCGTTGCCGGCGATCAGGGCGGCGAGCAGCGCGATGGAGACGTAGACGCCCATCATGTCCGACTCGCGCCGCAGCGCCGGATCGGACCGCGTGCGCTGAACGACCCTCAGCAGGGCAGACCCCGGGGCCATCAGGAGACGTGTGGGTCTTCGGCGCCACCGTCCGCACTCACTGGCGCTGTGCGTTCTTCAGGATGTGCGCCTTCTGCGTCTCGAACTCGTCGTCGGTCAGCACACCGCTGTCGCGCAGCGCCCCGAGCTGGGCCAGGAGAGCCAGCATGTCGGCGATCGACGTGTCAGCCGGGGGTGGTGGTGCGCTCGACGCCACGGGCGGCGTCGCCGGTGGCGGTGGCGCCGCAGCCGCTGCCGCCAGGTCCTGCTGGGCCCACCGCCGCTGCTGGCGGCGCTGCACGTTGCCGTGCACCCTGGTGGCCACGGCCACCTTTCCCGCAGTCTTCAACAGTCCCATGGCGTCTCTCCTAGTTGTGATGCCCAGCCAGGTTGTCCAACCTGGTGATGGGTGAGCGCCCAGCGATTGCTGAGTGGGGCCGGTGGTGGTTGTACTCGTGGATCCATGCTGGCAGAGCGGCGAGTCTTGCGGATTCGGAGTTGTAGAACTTCTTGAACGCCCAGCCCTCGACGAGGGTTCGATGGAAGCGCTCGATCTTGCCGTTCGTCTGTGGCCGATAGGCCCGGGTCTTCTTCGGCGTGATGCCCAGGTCGTGGCAGGTGTCGCGCCACAGGTTCGACTTGTAGCAGCTGCCGTTGTCGCTCAACACCCGCTGGACGGTGACTCCACGCTCGGCGAACCAGGCCACTGCGTTGCGCAGCA
>NZ_FOKC01000014.1 GCF_900112035.1 Nocardioides alpinus
TCGGTGGTGTGCCGATCAACCCGGACACCGAGACGGCCACGGCACCGCCGAGCGCCGACCCGCCGGCCCGGACCCTCCTCGACGTTCCGGTCGACCTGCTGGCCGACGTGGAGGCCATCACCGGCGACGTCCAGGCGGCGTGGGCCGGCAGCAACGCGTGTGTCCCGCCGCAGGCAGGCATCCGCACGCTGTCCCAGTCCCGTACGACGCTCGCCGGCGCCACCCTGGTCGACACCCCCATCCCGGGTGTCGGGGCGCTCGCCGACGTGACGGCATCGCAGACCGAGACCGGCACCTACCTCGTCGACGACGCCGCCGGCGGATCCGACGTCGTCTCCCGCGCCACGACCACCGTCGGTGACATCGAGCTGCTCGGCGGCCAGGTGACGATCGATGTCACCAACCCCGTCGTGCTGGAGGCACGGTCCGACGGCTCGACGGGCACGGCCTCCTTCGCGAGCCCGCCGACCATCGTCGCAACGGTCGGCGCCGACCAGATCCCGATCCCGCTCAACAACACGCCGCAGAGCATCGTGCCCGCGGGACTCGACCCCCTCGTCGACCTGTCGATCACGGCCTTCACCCCGACGGCCCAGTCCGCCGGTGCCACCGGCAAGGCGACCCTGGACGCCCTGTTCCGCATCGACCTCGAGGTGCTCAGCGTTCCTGCTCCTGTCGGTGTGACGGTCGCTGACGTGTCGCTCGCCGTCGCGCCCATGAGCGTCGAGGCCACCGCACCCGGCGGCGGCGTCGAGTGTGGCGGCGGTCCGTCGTCCGGCTCGATCGCGACCCCCGACATCAGCGCGCCCGCCCAGGCCTCGACCACGACCGACAGCACCCCGGCCGTCTCCGGCACCGGCGCTCCCGGCGCCACGGTCACGGTCAAGGAGGGCACCACCGTCCTCTGCACGGCCGTCGTCGCCGGCAACGGCACCTGGTCCTGCTCACCCTCCACACCGCTGCCCGCCGGGCCGCACACGGTGACGGCGACGCAGACCCAGGACGGCCGGACCAGCGCAGCAGACTCGACCACCTTCACGGTCGTGCCGGACCCCGACGACCCGGACGGTGACGGCCTGCCCAACGGCGGCGAGACCACCCACGGGACCGACCCCGACAACCCCGACACCGACCGCGACGGCCTCACCGACGGCGCCGAGGTCAACACCCACGGCACGGACCCGTCGGCGAAGGACACCGACGAGGACGGCCTCGCCGACGGCCAGGAGGTCAACGGCGTCAAGATCCGTGAGCGCTTCGAGGTCTGCGGCACGAAGGCTCGAAAGTCGATCACCGTGAGGACCAACCCGCTGGCGAAGGACACCGACAAGGACGGTCTGGGTGACGGCAGGGAGGCCAAGGGCTACAAGATCAAGCAGCGCGTCAAGACCCGCGACGGCTCGTTCACGATCGGCAGGACCCGCTCCAACCCGCGCAAGAAGGACACCGACCGCGACGGCCTGAAGGACAAGGTCGAGTTGACCGGCAAGGCCAACAAGCGCTTCGGCAAGGACAAGTCCGACCCGACCAAGTGCGACACGGACCAGGGCGGCGTGCGTGACGGCGCCGAGGTCAAGGCCCGCTCCAACCCGACGGACGTGAGGTCCGGTCCGCGACGTCCGATGGGCCGCATCGCATCGGGCGACGTGCCCCCCGACGGGATGGGCTGATCCTCACCTGAGTCCCCCTGAGGTGCCGGTGCCCCGGGCAGGAAGCTGCCCGGGGCACCGGCACCACTACGCTCCGGGGGTGGACGATCACCAGCCGCAGTCCGTACGTGTGGAGCGGCGGCCCGTCTCCGAGCGGGAGTCACGTGCCGCCAACGGTCCCGACTGGGACCGCTACGCCGACGAGTACCAGGCCACCCACGGCGCCTTCCTGGGTGACGCCGGTTTCGTCTGGGGGCCGGAGGGCCACACCGAGGACGAGCTCCGGATCCTCGGCGACGTGGCCGGGCTCGACGTCCTCGAGGTCGGCAGCGGAGCCGGCCAGTGCTCGCGCTGGGTGCGCACCCACGGCGGTCGCGGCTTCGGCCTCGACCTGTCCCACCGCCAGCTGCAGCACTCGCTGCGTCTCGACGAGGAGACCGGCGTACGTGTCCCCTCCGTGCGCGGCACCGCCACCGACCTCCCGTTCGCTCCGCAGAGCTTCGACATCGTCTTCTGCTCCTTCGGTGCGCTGCAGTTCATCAGCGACATCGACGACGCCGTCGCCGAGGTGGCGCGGGTCCTGCGCCCGGGCGGGCGCTTCGCCTTCTCGGTCACCCACCCGACCCGGTGGATGTTCCCCGACGATCCCGGCGACGCCGGCCTGACCGCCACGCAGTCCTACTGGGACCGCACGCCCTACGTCGAGATCGACGACGCCTCCGGCGTGGTGTCGTACGTCGAGCACCACCGCACGCTCGGCGACTGGGTCCGGATCCTGGCCGGTCACGGGTTCGCCCTGGGCGACCTCGTCGAGCCGGAGTGGCCCGCGGACCACGACCGGGTGTGGGGCGGGTGGTCACGCTCCCGCGGGCTGCTGACTCCGGGGACGGCGATCTTCGTCGCGCACCTGGCGCAGGCCTGACGTCGGACGCGTCCGGCTCCGCGCCCACCCGGCGAGCAGCGACGCGGGGTTGAAGCGCGACCACAGGCGGTGCCGGGCATCGACCTGCGCCACGAGCTCGCCCCGCAGATCGAGACAGGCGTCCCAGAACCGACGGCTGTCCTCGACGTCGCCCGGCCCGGGTGCGAACACGGCCGCGTCCGCCTGTCGGGCGAGCTCGATGCCGGCGCCCAGCTGCCGGGCCTGGGCCACCCGGCTCCACGCGTCCGGCACCGGGGTGCCGCGGTCCCGCGCCGCGTCGAGGACCTCCTGCCACCCGTTGACGTACGTCCCGGACCAGGACGACGTACGCCGACGCCGACCGCGGCGCAGCACCTTGGCCACCGGGACCAGCAGTAGGACGACCAGCACGACCATCAGGGCCGCACCGACCACCCGCAGGGCGATCTGCCACGTCGAGGTCGGCTGGCCGATCGCGGTGCCCTCGGGGAGGGTTACTGGCGTGCCCTTGGGGATCCGGATCTCCTTGTCCTTGCCTTTCGCCGCTGCCTCGAGCTGTTCCTGGACGAAACCGCCGGGGTCGACGGGCTCGACGCCGTCGGCGACCAGGTGCACACCGACGTATCGCGACGGGTCGAGCGTGCGCCAGGTGCCGTCGGCGAACTGGAGCTCCACCCAGGACGTGACGTCGTCGTAGTCGACGACACCACGCGCGTCGGGCTCCGCACCCGTGACGACCCGCGCGGGCACGCCCAGGCGGGAGGCTCCGAGAGCCATGACGGCCGTGTACTGGAACGGCGTCGCGGTCATCTGCTCCGATCCCAGCAGACGCAGCCCGAGGTCGACCGGGGCTTGGGAGGACGATCCGACGAAGCGCGTCGAACCGTTGAGCCGGAGATAGCGGGCGAGCAGCAGGACTCGCTCGATCGGACGGATCTCCTCGCGGCGAAAGGCTTGGAGGTACTGGTCGAGGAAGGCCCCGTCAGGTTGCTGCTGGTCCTCGGTGGCGTCCTGCGTCGCGTCCCTGCGCGTGAACTCGTCCTCGGTGAGCACCGACCCGAACGTGTAGTCGTCGCGGGTGTTGACGCCACCGACGACCAACGCGCTCGACGTGGCCTGGTTGTAGCGCACGTCGTCCAGCTGGGTGCGTCCGTCGGTGTAGTCGAGCGTGAGGCTGGTGAGCTCGCCCAGCATCGGCAGCCAGTCGCTGGCGTAGCCCGGGCGGATCTGGACACGCACGCCCACCGTGCGGCCCTCGTGGGGGGCCGCCACCTCCTGACCGATCCGCTTGAAGGTGCCGAAGCCGTCGGTTCCCGGTGACTCCTCCGCCGGCACCCACGCAGTGCCGTCGTACGTGTCCAGCGCGGCGAAGCGCAGCCGGCGACCCTCGGGCACTCCGGTCGCCCTGAGCAGCTCGTTGCGCCGACCCACCCGCCTCGGGACCACCGACTGGGCGGCGCCGGCGACGAGCGCGCTGTTGCCGTCGCCCTTGAGGAGCACCCGGTCGACCTCGTTGCGGTCCGGGACCAACAGGCTCACGAGCCCGGACACGAGCGTCACGGTCAGCACCGCTGTCAGGGCCGCCGCCACGGATCCGCGCGGCCGCCCGACCAGCGCCTCCCTGCGGCGGGCACGGGCGGCCGCCCAGGCGACCAGCACCACCGCGAAGACGATGCTGCGGGGCACCAGCAGGGAGGGGACGAGCACCCCGAGCGGGATCGTCGCCCCCAGGGCCAGCACCAATGGGATCGTCGGGGCGAGCGCGCGCCGCGTGGAAAGCGCAAGCCACGCCGCAGGTGCGCCCGCCAAGAAGCCCAGCATGAAGGGCACCAGCATCACCTGACCGGTGGGGTCGACCGGAGGCACTGTGCTGACCAAGGTCGTGGGGGCGCTGAAGCTCTCCCCCAGCACCCGATTCATGGTCTCGAAGGTCGGGAGGACATAGGGGCCTAGGCGGCGCAACGCGACCACGGCGCCCAACGGTGCGAAGAGCAGGACCGCGCCCAGTGCGTACCACCACACGCCTTCGTGCAGCCGCCGGGTGAGCAGTGCCAGTACCAGCAGCAGGACGACGGGGAGGAGGCCGGTGAGGAGGTAGCTCCGGTCGGCGAACGTGTTGTCGAGGATCGACAGGACCATCGACATCAGGAACAGGATCATCGCGAGGTCGAGGAGAGTGCCGCGTCGCTGATTCATCGCATGCCTCGCGCCAGCAGCTCCTGGAGCCGGACCAGGTCGGGAATGGAGAGCTCGCGCAGCGAGTGGCTGTCGTGCAGCTGCGCCTCGCTCTCGCTGTCGGCGCGTACGACGATCCAGTCGGCGCCGCGGTCGAAGCGCTGCGCTGCCGCGTCGAGCTCCGCCAGGTCGCGTGCCGCACCGGTCACCTGGACGACGAGTCCCGTCCCGCTGACGGCCGTCGCCGCGTCGGCCGCCTGCGCCAGGTAGTCGTCGCCGGCCGCGACGAACCGGCAGGCGATGTCGGTCATCGCCACCGCGCTGCGGCCCCGGGACACGTGCGGACCGCACCGCAGGTAGGTGTCGAAGTCGTCCCGCACTGCCCGGAGCGCGATCGACGTCGCCACTGAGACGGCGAGCTCGAAGTCACGCATGCGTGGGTAGGACGACCGCGCACCGTCGACCAACACGGTGACATGCCCGCGCCGGGTCTCGTGGTACTGCCGGACCAGGAGCTGGCCGGCCTTGGCGGAGGACCGCCAGTGGACGTGCCGCAGGTCGTCACCGGGGACGTACTCCCGTAGCGCGTGAAAGGCCAGGTCACTCATCGAGAGCTGCTGGCTGGTGGCACCGTCGAGGTCGTTGGTCAGTCCGCCGGCGAAGACGGACAGGTCCGTGACGCGCGGCGCCACGAGCAGCTCGAGCACGTCGCCGGTCTCGAAGCGTCGCGTGACCAGTCCGACGGGGTCGGTCTTCTCGTAGGTCGCCGGACCGACCGCGTGGACGCCGCGCGGCATCTCCGGCAGCTGCACCGACTCGGTGTGGGAGGAGAAGGGCGCCAGGAACGGGAGTCGCAGCGACACCGTACGACCGCCGACGGGCACGGAGACCTTGGGGAACAGCATCGGAGCCGCGCCCGCTCGCACCGTGAGGGCCACGACAGCAGGAGCGACGCCTTCGACCAGCCGGCTGGGCCGCACCACCAGCTCGGACGTCGGGGTCCCCGGCAGCACCTGCCAGACGAACCCGAGCGTCAGCAGGCCGAGGGCCACGACGCCGAGCTGGGTGAACTCCTGCCAGTTGAGCCGGACTGCCAGGAGGATCGTGGCGATGCCCAGCGCCAGGACACTGCGCCCCAATGGGGTCAGCATCCGGAGCGGCGCGAGCGCTGGGGACAGCAGCCGCGCGACCCGCCGTACGGCGGCCGAGGGGAAAGTCTGGTCGCTCACGCGCGATCGCGCGGCACCGCGACCTGGACCAGCAGGTTGTCGATGACCTCGTCGGGGGTGATGCCGCCGAACGCAGCGCTGGACCCCAACAGCAACCGGTGCCCCAGGACCGGGTGGGCCAAGGTGGCGATGTCCTCGGGCACGACATGGCCGCGCCCCTCGGCGAGTGCCCAGGCCTTGGCCGCCCTGATCCAGGCCAGCGCCCCTCGGGTCGAGAGCCCGATCCGCACGTCGGGAACCTCCCGCGACGCCTCCGCCAGGCGACGTACGTAGCTGATGAGCGCAGCGTCGACGTGCACCATGTCGGCCAGCTGGCTCATCTGCAGGATCTCCGCGGCGCCGACGACGGGCGACAGTCCCACCGCGCGGTCGCGGACCTGCGACTGTGCGAGCAGGGCTTCGGTGGCCTCGGCGTCGGGGTGTCCGAGGCTGCTGCGCATCAGGAAGCGGTCGAGCTGGGCCTCGGGCAGCTGGTAGGTGCCGGCCTGCTCGATCGGGTTCTGGGTCGCGATGACCATGAACGGACGCCCCACGTCGTGCGTCTTGCCGTCCACGGTGACGTGCCCCTCCTCCATCACCTCGAGGAGGGCCGACTGTGTCTTGGGAGAGGCCCGGTTGATCTCGTCGGCCAGCACCATGCTGTGGAAGATCGGGCCGGGGTGGAACGAGAAGTCGCCGTGCGCCTGGTCGTAGACGGTGACCCCCGTGACGTCGGACGGCAGCAGGTCGGGGGTGAACTGGATGCGCGCGAACGAGCAGTCCAGCGACTTGGCCAGCGCTCGCGCCAACATGGTCTTGCCGGTGCCCGGCAGGTCCTCGAGGAGGAGGTGTCCGCCGGAGACGAGGCAGGTCAGCGCGAGGCGGACGACCTGCTTCTTGCCGAGCACCGCGGACTCCACGTTGTGCACGACGCGGTCGAACGTGTCGGCGTACCACCGGACGTCGTCGGTGTGGACGGTCGCGATGTCAGGCATACGGGCGAGGAACTACCTCTCGGGCGTCGGGCTCGTGGATCAGGCCGTGGCGGAACGGCGACGCATGATCTGCAACGCGATGCCGATCAGCAGGGCCGGGATGCCGACGATGTAGCCGATCAGCGGGACGGTGCTCTTGATCAGGTTGAGACTGCTGGCGTTTGACTTGGAGTCCTCGGCGTTGCCCGCGACCTGCTCGTCGGTGAAGCCGTAGTCGAGGGCGAGGAAGGTGTTGCCATCGCCGTCGAGCCGCTCCTGCGTCTCGAACTGGTTGACGATCGCGCCCGTGGTCGGGTCGATCCAGATTTCCCTGTCGGTGGAGTAGGTGCCCTGGACACCGTCGGTGACCTCGATCGGAACGTCGGAGACGACGATCTTGTAGACGTAGGTCTCCAGGCCGTCGACGTCCTCGGTGCGGTCGTAGGTCGCGTCGACCGCCTGGCCGGCGAAGCCGTCCCAATACTGGTAGGTCTTCTTCTCGGCCTCGAAAGGCCACTTGTTGACGAGGCCTTCCTTGGTCTCCGCACTGGGGGGCAGGTACTTGGGGTCGCTGACGGCCATCGCGTCACGGCGGTCGGTCGCGAAGTTGTCCGTGCTCGCGGAGATGAGGCGTTCCTCCGGGTCGCTCGCGCTGACGCACTCGTCGATCTCGCCTTCGTCCTTGACCAGGCAGCTGGAGTTCTGGAAGACGACGACCTCGCCGTCGGAGCGATCCGAGTCGGCGCGCGTGACGCTGAAGGCCTTGACCGGGAACTCGTCGGTGCCGCCGGTGCCGTCCGAAAGCTGGGCCGTGCCGTCGAGCAGCGTGAGGCTGTCGGTGTCGAGCGGGGTCTTCATGAGCTGCCCGGGAGCCCAGAATTGAGCCAGGATCGCCAAGGTGACCAAGAAGCCACCCAGCACCGTCAAGCCGATGCCAAAGCCTTTACGCATAGCGATTTTCCTCCCGGTCGCCCACAGAACGGGCCGACTGTAGCAGCGAAGTGACTCCTGAGTAGCCAATCGCCGGGCCAAGTTTCGCGTCGCCCGATGGCCGCCCGCGCGGGCGGGTTAGAGTCCCCGCCATGTCTTCCAGCACTCTCGGACCCGCGAGCCCGGCACACACGGGCGGAACGGCGACGGAGGGCATGAACGCCTCGCGCCGGATCGCCCTCATCGACGGCATCCGCGGCGTGGCCATCGTGCTGGTCGTGCTCTCGCACGGCTGGGTGCTGTGGCCCATCGAGCGGATCGATGAGACCGCCTGGATTCGTCCTCTCTTCCGGAGCGGCAACTTCGCCGTCACCGTGTTCCTCGTCGCCGCCGGCTACCTCTCCTACGTCTCGCTCGCCTCGCGCGGGATCCACCACATGCGCCCCGGCGTGACCTTCGTACGCCGCGTGCTGCGCGTCGGCCCCAGTCTCTGGTTGCTGCTGGCCGCCGTCCTCGTCGTGTCGACGCTCGACAGCACCGATGAGACCACCGCAAGCGATAACGTCGACTCCGTGTGGCACGTGCTCACCTACACGTGGAACTGGTACGTCCAGGGCAACCTGATGACGTCGCGGCCCGACTTCGGCCACCTCTGGTACCTGTCGGTCGACATGCAGGCCTTCGTGATCACGGCCGCCGTCCTCTACATGATGCGACGCCGCCCCGTGGGCGTGCTCTTCGTGCTCGGCGGCCTGCTGCTGCTGCTCACGTGGTGGCGCTTCCACGTCACGGACACCGAGTTCGTCTTCCAGGTGCTGGTCCGGACCACCGCCCGCATGGACCCCTTCGTCGTGGGCGTGATGCTGGGCGCGACCCTACCGCTCGTACGACGCCTCGACCTCCCCCAGCGAGCACTCCGCTGGACATCCACGGCAACCCTCGTGGCGCTGGTGCCGCTGGCGTACTACTGCTCGCGCGACGAGCGTTTCCTCGGCTGGGGCGTCACGCTGCTCGAGCTCGACCTCGCCCTGCTCTTCGGTGCCGCTGTGCTTCTGACCCGGGCGCCGCGCGCTGTGGGCGTCCTGAGCGTGCGACCGCTGGCCTTCCTCGGCAGGCACTCGCTGCTGCTCTACATCTGGCACTACCCCGTCTTCACGTTCCTCGCCCGACACACTGAGGACTGGGCGTGGTTTCTTCGCACCGCAGTGGCGATTCTGCTCACCGTGCTCATCTCACTCGCCGCACACCGGATGGTCGAGCGCCGTGCCACCGAGCTCCTGAGCCACCCGCTGTGGCGCGAGGCAGACAACGGTCTCGTGCCGTTCACCCGGGCACGTGCCACGAGCATCTGGTCCCGGACACTGCAGCAGGTGAAGCACCCGTGACCTCTCGCTTCCTGTCCGCACCTCGCGCCGGGTGGGAACCCACCGATACGCCGACCCGGGTTCTGCTCCTCCTGACCCTCGGCTACAGCGCGTTCTTGGTGTGGCTGAGCCACGACGCCTACTTCTGGGGGGACGACTGGACGTTCCTCCTTCGTAAGGGAACGATCCCCGGCGAGGCGATCGGAACCTTGATGGACCCCTACAACAGTCACTGGTCACTCGCACACGGGCTGACGTACCGACTGTTGTTCGAGATCTTCGGGATGAAGACCTACGTCCCGTGGCTGATAGTCCTGGTGGCGTTCCACGCAGTCATTGTCCTGTCCATTCACTACATCCTCCGACGCACCGGATGTCCCCGGTCCGTCGCACTTGGAACAGCGCTGGCGATCCTGGTGACCGGGGTCGCCCCGGAAATGGTCGTCTGGGATGCCGCCATGTCCCACTCGGGTGCGCTCGCGCTGGGATTTCTGGCCCTGGCGGTCGTGGTCGGCACGGACGCTCGACGTGCCGGCCTGGTCGTCGCCGCGGCGCTGCTGTCCGTCGCGCTGATGTTCTCGGCAACCGGCATCTCGGTCGTAGTGCTGACGGCCGTCTTCGTGGCTGCGCAGCACGGTCTGCGCCGGGCCGCGCTGGTTGCCGGTCCGCCCATCGCGATGTTCGTGATGTGGCTCGTGGTCTGGGGGCGCGAGGTCTCGGGCGTGTCACGGACCTTCGATGGCGTGGCTGACGTCCCGAACTACGTCTTCGACGGGCTGACGAAGGTCTTCGGGACCGCGGTGGGTGTCCCGGGTGTCGGACCGGTCGTCGTCGTGGCCCTCATGATCAACCTGCTCACCGATCGTGACTCCAACCCTGCCCTCCGCGCGCTCGCGTGGTCCGGGCTGGCGGCCGCCGTCGCCCAGCTCGTCCTCGAGGGCGTCGGCCGACTGCAGATCGGTCAGATCGACGACAACCCCAATCGCTACGCCTACTTCAGCCTTGTGCTACTGAGCCCGGCTCTCGCCCTTGGGTTCGCACGGATCCTCCGGACGACGATCGAGCCGCGATGGTTGCCACTCGCCGGGGTCTCGCTGGCCCTCGTCGGCTACTCCCTGCACGGTGTGAGCCTCGTTCGCGAATACTCGGCGGGCTATACGGCGGTGTCGCGATCCTGGCTGGACCGTTTCGAGGGCATCATCGCGAGCGCAGACGCGGGCCAGCGGCCGCTGGCCCAGTCGTACGATGACCCGGTCAACGGGGGCATCACGCAGGAACTGATCGCCAGTCAGGCCGTGCGTGCCGTACTCCCGGACGGCACGCCCTCGCCAGCCGACCGACTCGGCGCCGAGATGATGTTCAACGTGGGTGTCGGCACCCAGACGTACGACCTCTTCAACCCGGCCTTCGTCGACCTCGCCTTCGGCTGGAACCGCGAGATCAAGAAGCTGCCCGGCTGCCAGACCTATGTCGCGACGGTTCCCAACCCGATGCTCCAGATCGCGACCATGGATGGCATTGAGATCGGCGTCACCAGCGTCTCGACAGAGGTGACGACGCGCCTGGTGCGCGATGACATGGTCGCCGATGGGCGCATCTGGAATGTGCCCGCCGGGTCGATCCACATCGCGTCAACTGCGAAGGACGCAGTGCTGCAAGTGAGCTTCAATGCCGCGGGCGAGTACACCATCTGCAAGCAGTGACGGCCTCCGCCCATCCTCACCACACCAGGTGTGTGGTCCCTACTTCTTGCGCCGCAGCCGGTCGACCGAGTGCAGAACCTTGTGAGCCAGCTCGTCGGAGATGCCAAGGCGACGCTTGACCCTGTCGTAGACGTCCAGCACAGTTCGGTCCGCGGCGATCGCGGCCTTCTTCGCGCGCCCCTCGTCGGGACGGGCCTGGTAGTTGGTCGACCTGCGCACGGGCGGCGCCGACTCCTCGGTGAAGTAGTACATCGCCAGGGACCTCCGGGCCATGTCGGGCGGGCAGGTCAGGCCGTCAGGGTGGCCGTGAAAGGTGTCGTCCGCGGTAGAGAAGACCAGCATCCGGTTGCCAGCGGGAGTGACTCTGGCGTGGCACGCGGTCATCTTCTGGTCCCACAGCTCGAGCTTCCCGCCCCACTCGTCGTGCCACTCCTCGTTGAGGTAGAGCAGGATGTTGACCCGCCGCGCCCAATTCTCGTGGGTGTGGTGGGTGGTGAAGTCGGCGTGGATGTTGAGGTGACCACCACGCAGGGTCTGGTGGAGGCCGCCCCCGTCCATCGTGTAGTCGGGGATCAGGTCGTCGATCCCAGTCAGCTTCTCCAGGTAGGCGACGAACTCAGGCGAGCAGAACTCACGAGCGATGGCCTGCAAGCTGTCGGCCCACGTGTCGGGGTAGACGTTGCAGTACTTGGTCTCGTTGACGTGGAGGTAGCCCTTCCAGAACTCGTCCTTGATCCCCGGGAAGTCGCGCACGGCGGCCGCGAACGCGTCGGGGTGCAGTACGTCGTCGAGCACGATGTGCGGGTAGGGCTGGGCGGTGCGGTAGGCCTCGGACGACGTCTCGAGGGCTGCGTTGAGGTTCGTCTGGTCGACGAGTTCCAGGGCGGTCTCCATGGCGCGCATCATGCCACCCCCCAGTCGGCCGAAGCGGCCCATCGCCACGAAATCTGCCTCTCTCGACGACGTGACGCCGCGAAGGCTACTGGCGGGTTACACTCGCTCGGTTCATCCGCCGGTCACCTTCCGACGGCGGGTGTGATGAGTCCTGGTTGGAGGGAGAGCCGTGCAGTCGACCGAGGTGTCCGCGGAAGCGTCCGCCGGGCCGCGTCCGGCGCGAGTGGGCGTGCTGGTCGTGGCCTACAACGCCGCGTCCACGCTGGAGAAGACGCTCAACCGTCTGCCGGAGAGCTTCGTCGGAGCTGTCGACCATGTCATGGTCTGTGACGACGCCAGCATCGACGACACCTACGAGATCGGTATGCGCTTCCGCGACACGGCGCGGTTCCCGATCACTGTCGTCAAGCACGGGCGCAACCTCGGCTACGGCGGCAACCAGAAGGTCGGCTATCGCTGGGCCCTCGAGCACGGACTCGACGTCGTGGTGCTGCTGCACGGCGATGGGCAGTACGCCCCCGAGTGCATCGAGGACCTGGTCGCCCCACTGGTCAGTGGCGACGCCGACGCCGTCTTTGGCTCACGGATGCTCGACAAGGGCGGTGCCCGTGCCGGCGGCATGCCGACCTACAAGTACGTCGGCAACAAGGTCCTGACCCGCTTCCAGAACGCCCTCACCAAGCAGAACCTGTCCGAGTGGCACTCCGGCTACCGTGCCTACCGCACCGATGCCCTCGCCGACCTCGACCTGTCGACCTTCAGCGACGGCTTCGACTTCGACACGGAAATCATCCTGGGCCTGATCCGCGCTCGCAAGCGCATCATCGAGGTCCCGATCCCGACCTACTACGGTGACGAGATCTGCTACGTCAACGGCGTGAAGTACGCCAAGGACGTGTCCCGCGACGTGGTCCGACACTGGGCCAACGAGCACGGCTTCGGGGGTGGCGTGCAGTCGACGGAGTCCGACGAGTACGCACTCAAGGACGAGTACGGGTCACATGCCGTCCTGCTCGAGTGGCTGTCCCGGCACGAGCCCGGCCGAGTGCTGGACGCCGGTTGCTACGACGGGCGCTTCGCCCAGCGAGCGAGAATGCTCGGCCACCACGTGACAGGACTCGACCGTCAGAAGCACGAAGGGGTGGCGGGGCGGGTCGACGAGTTCATCGAGGCTGACCTCAACCTCCCCCTCCCCCACGGCCTCGACGCGCAGTACGACGTCGTGATCGCCGGCGACATCCTCGAGCACGTCGTCGAGCCGCACCTCCTGCTGACCGACCTCTGCGCCAAGGTGCGCCCCGGCGGCGAACTGCTGGTGTCGGTGCCCAACTTCGGCCACTGGTATCCGCGTGGACGCATCGCCGTCGGCAAGTTCGACTACGACCAGCGCGGTCCCCTCGACCGCGGCCACATCCGCTTCTTCACCCGCGACATGATCGAGCGGCTCCTCGCCGACTGCGGCCTGAGCATCATCGAGACCCGCATCGTCGGCACTCCCTTCAACACCTTCGCCGACTCCTCGCAGGAGAACCTCGGAGGTCGGATGGTCCGTCAGGTCGAGCGCACCGACCGCGGGCTGGTCCGGGCCTGGCCCCGGCTGTTCGGCTATCAATTCCTTTACCGGCTGGAAGTGGCGTGACCTCGACCCTGTTGACCCGTCCGACCATCGACCACGTCCCGCCCTACGCCGACCGCCAGACCCGCATCCGCTTCGTCGCCACCGCGACGGGCCTCCTCGTGGGGGGCCTGGGCTACTTCCTGACCCTGCTCAACTACTCGACCGACATCGGGCGCGCGGCCCTCGCCGGTGGCTACTTCTCCAACTTCTTCGACGATCAGGCGCGGGCGCTCCTCGACGGACACCTCGACATGGACCCGCAGTCGCTGGCGATCGAAGGCTTCGTCCACGACGGAAAGACCTACACCTACTTCCCGCCGTTCCCCGCGCTGCTGCGACTGCCGGTGCTGATGACGACCAAGGAGTTCGACTACCAGCTCACGCTGCTGTCGATGGCGCTCGCCTGGGTCGTGCTGGCGGTCATGTCGACGAAGCTCATCTGGCTGCTCCTCGACCACATCGTCGAGGGAGAGCTCACCTGGCGCTCCGGCATCCTGGCCGGCACCTTCGTCGCGGGTGCGACCGGTGGCACGTTCTTGACCTATGACGCCAGCCTCCCGTGGGTCTACCACGAGGTCTACACCTGGGCGGTCGCCGCCGCGGTCGGCGGCATCTACTGGATGGTGCGCACCTGCTTGGCGCCGTCGAAGCACACCGTCTTCTGGCTCGCCGTCTTCGCGCTGGTCACCGTGGGCTGCCGTACGACCGAGGGCTGGGCGATCTGCCTCGGTGCGATCGGGCTCGGCCTCCTCGCGCGCTTCCGACCGTTCTCCGCCGAGCACCGGGCGTTGTGGTGGCGCATCGTGCTGGCCGGCGTCGGGCCCCTGGCCGCGTCCATCGCGCTCAACATGTACAAGTTCGACGCGGTCTACATGTTCCCCCTCAAGGACCAGGTCTGGACCCAGGTCAACGCCCAGCGCCAGGCCGCGCTGGCCGCCAACGACGGCACCCTGAGCGGTCCGCAGTTCTTCACCACGTCGTTCATGGCCTACCTGCGCCCCGACGGGATCCGCTTCACCGACTACTTCCCGTGGATCACGCTTCCTGCCGAGCCGGCCAAGGCCTACAACGGTGCCTTCGTCGACCAGGCCTACCGCACCGGCAGCGTCACCGGCTTCATGTGGATCTTCCTGCTGCTGATGGCCCTTGCCGTGGTGGTGGCCTTCTGGCCGGGGCGCAACGCGGTCGTCGCCAAGCTCCGCCTCCCGCTGCTCGCCAGCATCCTGTGCACCGGCGGCGTGATGACCTACGGCTACTACTCCACCCGCTACGCCAGCGACTTCGTGCCGGCGATGGTCCTCGGCGGGGCGATCGGCACCGCACTGCTGGCGATGTTCGTCGCCACGCGTCGCCGGTGGACGGCCCCTGTCACCGGCTTCCTTGCCCTCGGGATGATCTTCGCGATCTTGGCGCAGATGTCGATCGGACTCTTCATGGCCGCCTCCCTTCACCGCGGCGAACCCCTGCAGCGATACGTCTCGCTCCAGGCCGACCTCACCCCAGGCGCGCAGCGCGAGCTCATCAGCCAGATCGACGGGCTCCCCGAGGGTGGCAGCACCGACGATCTCGCCATCCGCGGCGACTGCGAGGCGCTCTACCTGCACACCGGCGACCAGTACGAGCCGTGGGTGCCGGTGGAGGAGCGCGACCGGGTGTGGCGCTTCCGCGAGACCGGACAGCTCGTGCCGGGCCGGATCCAGCTGCTGACGATCTCCGGGGCCCAGGAGCAGTCCGTGTGGCTCCAGCTCCGCGAGGACCGGCTGGCTCGCGGCATCCTGGTCAAGGGCAAGGAGGAGATCGAGGGACCCCTGTTCGAGATCCCCACGGACGGCGGTTTCGCCCTCGGCATCCGCAACCTCCTCGACCTGGGCTACTTCGAGATCGAGACGACTCCCGGTGGCGCCTTCGGCTACACCGAGTCCGTCTACTTCAACGATGACTGGGACTCACTCCCTGCCCTCGCCGAGCGCGCCTACGACGAGGCCGACCTGGCCGCGCACGGGCTGTCCGTCAGCCCGGAGCTCGGCCTGCCCATCCCGCTGTGCGAGCGGCTCGCCGACAACGCCGGACTGACGCTCAGCGGGGGCTGACGGTGCGGATCGCCTTCCTCTCCTGGCGCGACACCACGCACCCGGACGGGGGCGGGTCGGAGGTGTTCGTCGAGGCGGTGGGGCGTGAGCTGGTGCTCCGCGGCCACGCCGTCACGCTGCTGTGCTCACGACACCCCGGGTCGGCCCCGCGCGACGACCTCGACGGCATACGACTGCGCCGGCTCGGCGGCCGACTGACCGTCTACCTGTGGGGCTTGGCCTGGCTGGTCTGGCACCGCCGCGATGTCGACGTGGTCGTCGACGTGGTCAACGGCCTACCCTTCGCCTCACCGCTCGTACGCCGTAAGGGTGTCGTCGCCCTCGTGCACCACGTGCACGCCGAGCAGTGGCGCATCATCTACCCGGGGCTCGCCGGTCGCATCGGCTGGTTCGTGGAGAGCCGCATCGTGCCGTTGCTCTACCGGGGGCGGCCCTTCCTCACCGTCTCGGACGCCTCCGCCCGCGACCTGGTCGCGATCGGCGTCGACGCCGCCCGGATCACCGTCGTACGCAACGGACTGGTCGCCGTGCCGGCTGAGGTCGTGGAGGAGTCGCCGCTGCCGCGGCTGGCCGTGCTCTCGCGGCTCGTGCCGCACAAGCAGATCGAGCATGCCCTGACAGTCGTCCACCGACTGTCCGCCGAGTTCCCGGACCTCCATCTCGACGTGGTCGGCGACGGCTGGTGGCACGACGAGCTCGCCACGGCTGCCGAAGCCCTCGACGTCACCGACCGGGTGACGTTCCACGGACACGTCAGCGATGCCCGCCGCGACCAGCTCGTGGGCGAGGCCTGGCTGATGGTCATGCCCTCGATCAAGGAGGGATGGTGCCTGGCGATCACCGAGTCCGGCGCGCAGGGCACCCCGAGCGTGGCCTACGCCGAGGCAGGCGGGGTGACCGAGTCGATCCGCGACGGCGTGACCGGTCGGCTGGCAGCGGACCTCGACGACCTCGTGGGGATCGTCCGCGAGCTGCTGACGGACCACACGACGCGGAGCAGGATGGGCGTGGCCGCGCGTCGGATGGCACGCACGCTCACGTGGGACACGTGTGCTGTGCGGGCCGAGGTGGTGCTCCGGGCAGCCGGAGCACCGAACGATCAGTCGCCGTAGACGAGGATCTGCTGGCTGGCAGGGTTCTTGTCGGGGGTCTGGGTCTGGCTGTAGACCAGCCCGAAGAGCCCAAGTGCCGCGAGGAGCGCACCGACGAGCGCCGGGGCGAGGAACGTGGTGAAGACTCCGAGGAAGGTCATCCCGGACGTGGCCCCGGTGTTGCCCGTGCTGCTCACTGACGTCTCCCTCTGCTGAAAGTTACCGAGCGTTAGGTTACATGAACTGGCCGTTGGCGTCTCGTTCTCGGCGAGCCACGATGCGTGTCGCCGCGGCAGCCAGCGCCAGCCCCAGCGCCGCGAGGTGTGCCATCCACACGGACAGGCGCCTCACCCCCCAGACAGGGGCGTCAGGGATCACGGCGTCGGGGACCCGGTAGAGCTCGACGAACTCACCGAGGCGGACCGGTTCGAGACCGCTGAGGTCGAGCTGCGCGGCCTCCTCGTCGTCGGGGTAGACCACGACCCACGAGACCCCCAGGGCCGGCAGCGTCTGCGCGGGCGGGCCTTCGTCGAGCGCCTCCCCGACCGCGGCCGCCAGGCGCCCCTCCCCCGGCACCAGCACGGCGCCCACCTGCAGCGAGTCGCTGGTGACGACCTCGGCGTCGAACATCCTTACGGCCGGGTCGGACGACGTCATCCCCGGCCGACCCCACGCGAAGGCGCGGTAGGCGCGCCACGGCAGGGTCACCACCAGCTCGCGGTCGTGGCCGGCGAGCAGGTCGGCCGTCGCCTCGAAGTCGGCGGGGAACACGACCGGGTGCACCGTCGGCCAGGTCCGGGTCGTGGCATCCGGGAGCAGGAGCACCGGCCCCAGTGCGACGACCAGCAGGATCGGCCAGCGGAGGTCGTTCGTCGCCAGGGCGCGCGAGATCCTCGCCGCGCAGGCTCCGAAGGCGGCCGCCACGAGGACGACCGCAGGCGCGAGCAGCTTCTGGGTGTCGCGGGCCAGCCCGGCGCCCGGCACCGTCTGCACCAGCCACACCATCAGGTCGGCCCCCCACGATGTGGCTGCCGACAACGCCACCGCAGCCAGCACCCCCGAGAGCATGCACCAGCGCGCCAGGTCGCCTCCACCCCACACGCGGCGCAGCGCGGGCAGGCCGACCGCAAGGACCAGCACGACGGCGAGTGCGGCGACGGGCGCCCACCACGTCGTACGCGTCGCCGGCTCGGCGCCGGCGTCCCAGATCCCGCCCAGCCCGAGCAGCGCCACGACCGATCCGAACGGCGACTCCGTGTCGGGCGCGAAGGCGGCAACGCCGGAGGAGTCGGACACGGCGGCCGCGGGTCCGGTGAGTGCGGCGACCAGCCACGGGGCCTGGAGTGCCAGGCCGGCGCCGAGCAGCGCGGCGAGACGACGTAGGTGCGGCGTTGCGGCCGCGAGCAGCCCGGCGAGGGCGAAGAGCCCCCCGGTGGGGGTCAACGACGCCAGCGCGGTCCAGGCGATCGCCGCGGCCAGGTCGCCGCGTCGCCCGTCGCGGCGGTAGCGCATCGCAGCGTCGACCAGCCACGGCAGCGCGGCGCACCCCAGGAGGAGGGCCCACTGACCCATGGCGAGGCGTTCGACGACGAAGGCGTTCCAGACGGCGAAGCCGGAGCCCGCCACCTGGGCCGTCCGACCCAGCGGCGCGAGGAGCCGCGCCACGCCCCACCCCAGGAGCGCGAGGCTCAACGGCAGGATCAGCCTCGCCAGCACTCCCCCGTCGACGAGGTGGGTGAGTGCCGCGACCACGGAGTCCACCGGCACCGCGCGCGGTGCGACGTCGCCGAGGCCCCAGGTGGAGTCGGTGAACGGCTGGCGCGGGACGAAGACGAGGTCCCGGGCCAGCGGATGCCCCGGCCGGACGAGCAGCGGGAGCACGAGCACCAGGGAGAGCGCAAGGGGCCACAGAGTGACGAGCCAGTCCTGCCACGGCCGACTGTTCCACCTGCGCGCCGGCACCACGGGGCCAGCCTATGCTGTGCGGCGTGCCAGACCTGTCGGTTCCGCTCCTCGACTTCGAGGCGGCATGGAGCAGCGCTCGCCAGGTCGACGGCTGGCTGACGGAGGCGCAGGCCCGCATGCTGTACGACTCCGCGCGGGCCGTGGCGCCGGGGCGCGTCGTCGAGATCGGCAGCCATCTCGGCCGGTCCACCATCATGCTGGCCGCCAGCGGTGCCGCGGTCACCGCGGTCGACCCGTTCCCCGGCGACTGGCGCTACGGGCGGTCCGACACCGAGCAGCGCCTGCGCAGCCACCTCGCCGGTGCCGGTGTCGACACCCGCGTCGACGTACGCGTGGCGACGAGCCGCACGACCCGGGCAGACTGGTCCGAGCCTGTGCGGCTCGTCTATGTCGACGGCAAGCACGACATGTGGTCCTGCCTCGACGACCTGAGGTGGAGCCGGTTCCTCCGGGTCGGCGACGTGGTGCTGGTCCATGACGCCTTCTCGTCCCTCGGCGTGACCTCGGCCGTGCTGTGCGACGCAGCCATCACTGACCGCCACCGCTATGCGGGTCGCACCGGATCGATGGCTCGCTTCGAGATCTCCCGACCGGCGCTCCGCGACCGGCTGCGGGTCCTGCGGGAGCTGCCGTGGTTCGTCCGCAACCTCGTGGTCAAGGTGCTGCTGCGGCTCCACCTGCGTCCGATCGCCCGGCTGCTCGGGCACCGCGACACTGCCGACCCCTATTGAGCACCCCAACCGGTGCACGCCGACACGGTAACCTAGGATGCGGCACGTGACGGCCCCGAGCAGCGTGCGCAGCAGCCGCACGTTCGACGGCAGCGCCGTCGCCGTGGCCACCAGCGTCATGAACCTCGCGACCTACGGGTTCACCATGCTCGCCGCGCGGATCCTCGGCCCGGGCCAGTACGGCGCGTTCGTCGCCTGCCTCAGCCTCCTCATCGTCGTCCAGGTGCTCGCGCTCGGGCTCCAGGCCACTGCGGCTCGGCGCATCGCCGTCGACCAGACGAACGTCGGGGCGATCGAGCGCGCCATCCTCACGCTCACCACCAGGGTCTCGCTGGCCATCGGGCTGGTGATGTGCCTGCTGATCCCCGCGATCAACGCCCTGCTCAACCTGGACAGCCTCGCCACCGCGACCGTGGTCGCCCTGTCGACGGTGCCGCTCACACTGGCGGGCGGCCAGGCCGGGATCCTGCAGGGCGAACGCCGGTGGGGCGCGCTGGCCGTCTTCTACCTCGCCGGTGGCATCCCCCGGCTCCTCATCGGACTCGCGATCATCCTGTGGCGGCCCGACGCCACGAGCGCGATCCTCGGTGTCGGCCTCGGCTATCTCTTCCCGCTGCTCGTCGGCTGGTGGGTGCTGCGGGACCGGCGTACGCCCGAGGCGGTGGCGCCGGAGCACTCCGCGCGTTCCCTGCTCGTCGAGAGCGCCCACAACGCCCAGGTCCTGCTCGCCTACTTCGCCCTCACCAGCGTGGACATCATCCTGGCCCGGCAGGTGCTCAGCGAGCACGACGCCGGTCTCTACGCCGCCGGCCTGATCATGGCGAAGGTGATGATCTTCCTGCCGCAGTTCATCGTGGTCATCGCCTTCCCGGACATGGCGACCCCCGAAGGCCGCCACCGCGCACTGGTCCGCAGCCTCGTGGCCGTGGCGGTCCTGGGTGTCCTGGCCATCGGCGCCGCCAAGGTGCTCTCCGGCGTGGCGATGATCTTCGTCGGCGGTTCGGAGTTCGGCGAGGTGGAGGACCTGCTCTGGCAGTTCGCCCTGCTCGGCACGCTGCTCGCGATGCTGCAGCTGCAGGTCTACGCGGTGCTCGCCCGGCAGGCCCGCCGGTCGGTGCTGCTCGTGTGGGCGGCCCTCGCTGCGATCATCGTGCTGGGTCTCGGTGCCGACTCGGTCGCCGGACTGGTCCGGGTGGTCGTCGGCGTCGACGCAGTGCTGCTGCTGGCACTGACGGTCGCCAGCCTGCGCCTCGCGAAGCAGGCCGACCCAGGCGCGGCGTCAGTGGGCGGCGTCGTGCCAGCTGCGCCCGGAACCGATTGACACGTCGAGCGGCACCGCCAGCTCAGCAGCACCACCCATCTCCGCGCGCACCAGCTCCGCGAGGGCGTCGCCCTCCCCCGGCGCGACCTCGAACACGAGCTCGTCGTGCACCTGCAGCAGCATCCGCGAGCGGAGTCCCTGCTCGGCCAGGGCGCGCTCGACGCCGAGCATCGCGACCTTGACCAGGTCGGCGGCCGAACCCTGGATGGGCGCGTTGAGCGCCATCCGCTCGGCGGTCTCGCGTCGCTGGCGGTTGTCGCTGGTGAGGTCTGGGAGGTAGCGCCGGCGCCCCAGGATCGTCTCGGTGAAGCCGGATCGACGCGCCTCGTCGACGATGCCGCCGAGGTAGTCGCGCACGCCGCCGAAGGTCTCGAAGTACTCCTCCATCAGGCCGGCCGCCTCGCCCGTGCTGATCCGCAGCTGTCCGGAGAGGCCGAAGGCGGACAGGCCGTAGGCGAGGCCGTAGTTCATCGCCTTGATCTTGGCGCGCTGCTCGGAGCTGACGGCGTCCGCGTCGACGCCGAAGACACGTGCAGCGGTGATCGAGTGGAAGTCCTGCCCGGAGCGGAACGCCTCGATGAGGAGGGCGTCCTCGGACAGGTGCGCCATGATGCGCATCTCGACCTGGCTGTAGTCGGCCGTCATCAGCGACTCGTAGCCCTCACCGACCACGAAGCCCTCACGGATCCGGCGGCCCGCCTCGGTGCGGATCGGGATGTTCTGGAGGTTGGGATCGGTGCTGGAGAGCCGTCCGGTCGCGGCGATGATCTGGTTGTAGGTCGTGTGGATGCGGCCGTCGGAGGCGACGGTCTTGAGCAGGCCCTCGACGGTCTGGCGCAGCCGGATCACGTCGCGGTGGCGCAGCAGGTGCTGGAGGAAGGGGTGCTCGGTCTTCTCGAAGAGCGCCTGCAGGGCGTCGGCGTCCGTCGTGTAGCCGGTCTTGGTGCGCTTGGTCTTGGGCATCGCGAGCTCGTCGAAGAGCACGACCTGCAGCTGCTTGGGCGAGCCGAGGTTGATCTCCTTGCCGATGACGTCGTAGGCGTCGGTGGCCGCGGCGCGCACCTGGTCGCCGAAGTCGGACTCGAGGCCCTCGAGGTAGTCGGTGTCGACCGCGATGCCGACCTGCTCCATCCGGACCAGGGTCCCGATCAGCGGGAGCTCGACGTCGCTGAGCAGACGGGTGCCGCCGTGCTCCTCCACCGCCCCGTCCAGCGCACCGGCCAGGTCGAGGACCGCCTTGGCCGTCAGCATCGCCGTGTCACTGGCCGTCGTGTCGTCGAGGGCGTCGAAGCTGAGCTGGTCGACGTCGGCGGTGTCCTGGCGCAGCTCGCGCTTGAGGTAGCGCAGGGTCAGGTCGGCCAGGGCGTAGGAACGCTGGTCGGGCTGGACGAGATAGGCGGCGAGGGCCGTGTCGACCTCCAGGCCGCCGAGCTCCCACCCGCGGGCGGCCAACGCCAGGCTCGGGCCGTTGGCGTCGTGGAGCACCTTGGGTCGGCCGGGATCGGCCAACCAGGCGGCGACCGTGGCGTCGTCGTCAGGACCGATGTCGGCGACGTCGATCCAGGCTGCCTGCCCGGCCGCCGTGGCGATGGCGACCGACAGGACCTCGCCGGTGCCGGCGCGCCAGGTGCCGGTGATCGCCACGCCCACCCGCTCCCCGGCCGGCGCGTGCTGCTCCAGCCAGGCTGGCGCTCCACCGGGGGCCAGTCGCTGGCCGTCGAGCTCGAAGCCCGCCTCGGCGCTCATCTCCTCCTCGGGCGCCGGGTCGATCGTGTCGAGCAGCCGCGTGCGGAGCTCGCCGCGGAACTCGAGCTCGTCGAGGAGCTCGAGGCCGGCCGTCCGGTCCCAGGGGCGGCGGTCGAAGTCGCTCGGGTGCATCGGAAGCGTCATGTCGCGCACGAGCGCGTTGAGCTGCCGGTTGCGGATCACGTCGCCGAGGTGCTCGCGCAGCGCCTCACCCTTCTTGCCCGTGATCTCGTCGGCGTGGGCGATGACGTTGTCGAGACCGTCGAACTGGTTGATCCACCTGGCCGCGAAGCCCGGGCCGACGCCCGGGACGCCCGGCAGGTTGTCGGAGGTCTCGCCGACGATCGCCGCCAGCTCGGGGTAGCGGTGCGGAGGGACGCCGTACTTCTCCTCGACCGCCGCCGGGGTGAGGCGGGCGAGGTTGCTCACGCCCTGCATGGGGTAGAGCACGGTCGAGTGCTCCGTGACGAGCTGGATGGAGTCGCGGTCACCGGTGAGGATCAGCACCTCCATCCCGTCGGCCAGGGCCTCGGTGACGAGGGTGGCGATGATGTCGTCGGCCTCGAAGCCGGCGACGTCGAGGTGCTGGATGGACAGGGCGTCGAGCACCCGTCGGATCAGCGGCAGCTGGCTGCTGAACTCCTCGGGCGTCTTGTTGCGCTTGGCCTTGTACTCCGCGTAGGCCTCGAGGCGGAACGTCTGCCGCGACTTGTCGAAGGCGACCGCCACGTGCGTCGGCACCTCGTCGCGCAGCACGTTGACCAGCATCGAGGTGAAGCCGTAGACCGCGTTGGTGTGCTGTCCGGTCGCCGTGGCGAAGTTCTCCACGGGCAGGGCGAAGAACGCCCGGTAGGCCAACGAGTGACCATCGAGCAACAGCAGGCGGGGACGGGAAGGCTCGCTCGATCCAGGCACGCGGCGACTCTATCGGCCGCCGCCGACAGTCAGCCGGGGACCTGCTCGCGCCGGATCCGGCGAGCGGCCAGGACCCGGTCGATGCGCTGCTTGCTCGTCGCCGCGGGGGTCACCTGGCGCGACTGCGGCAACCGCGCGCGTACGGCGCTGGTGGTGGCTGCGCGGAGCGTCGCCTGCGGCGCCAGCGACAGGCGCGCCATGAAGCGGTTGGCGTCGCGGGACTCCGAGGCTGCGGCGGTCTGGATGTGCGCGATCCCGTGCTGCTCGGCGAAGCGGCACGCCGACTCCATCAGGGCGCTCCCCACTCCCTTGCGCCGGAACTGCGAGAACACGTGGGGCGAGACCGCCAGCACGGCGGACTCCAGGTTGAGGGGGGTGAACGTCGTCGCCTCGAGGTAGACCGCACCGGCCACCTCGCCGTCGACCTCGGCCACCACGACGCACTGGTCATCACGCTCGGCGGCGGTCGCCACCACCCGGGACACGTCGGCGAGCTGCTCGTCGAGCCCACCCTTGCGCAGGATGTCGCTCCACAGCTCGCGCAGCGACGCGACGTCCGTCGGCTCTGCGGCACGTACGGTCACAGGCGTCCGACTCATCGATGCACCACTTTCTCGAGCACCCACCGTGGCCCCCTGCCGACCCATCTCGGCGCCACCGGGCGACCCTATCGCCCGTCGTCCCGATCAGGCTACGCCGAGGTAGGCCTCACGCACCGTCGGGTCGTCGAGAAGCTCCACACCGGTGCCGGACTTCACGATGTGACCGGTCTCGAGCACGTAGGCACGGTCGGCCCGCGAGAGGGCCTGCTTGGCGTTCTGCTCGACGACGAGGATCGTGGTGCCCTGCTGGGCGATCTCGGAGATGATGTCGAAGATCTGCTGGATCAGCATCGGCGCCAGGCCCATCGACGGCTCGTCGAGCATGAGCAGCTTGGGTCGCGACATCAGCGCACGACCGATGGCCAGCATCTGCTGCTCACCACCCGACATGGTGCCCGCGACCTGCTTCTTGCGCTCGAGGAGTCGCGGGAACAGGCCGAAGACGCGCTCGTAGTCCTGCTCGATCGCTTCCTTGTCCTTGCGGGTGTACGCCCCCATGTTGAGGTTCTCGGTCACCGTCATGCCGGGGAAGATCCCGCGGCCCTCGGGACAGAGCACCAGGCCCTTGCGCAGGCGCTGGTCGGCACGGAGCTTGGTGACGTCCTCGCCGTCGAACACCACGGAGCCGGACGCCAGGCCGCGCACGCCGGACAGCCCGCGCATGGTCGAGGTCTTCCCGGCGCCGTTGGCACCGATCAGGGCGACGATCTCGCCCTCGGCCACCTCGAGGCTGATGCCGTGCAGGGCCTCGATCTTGCCGTAGCTCAGGACGGCGTCCTTCATCTCAAGCAGCATCGTCGGGCTCTCCCAGGTAGGCAGCGATGACCTTCGGGTTGCGGGCGACCTCTTCAGGACTGCCCTCTGCGATCTTCTGGCCGAACTCCAGCACCACGATGCGGTCGGTGACGCCCAGGACCAGCTTCATGTCGTGCTCGATGACCAGGACCGTGTGCCCCAGGTCGCGGATCCGACGGATGAGGTCCATGAGGTCCTCCTTCTCCGCCGGGTTGAAGCCGGCCGCTGGCTCGTCGAGGCACAGGAGCTCGGGCTCGGTGGCCAGGGCTCGGGCGATCTCGAGTCGGCGCTGGTAGCCGTAGGGCAGGTTGCGCGAGAGCTCGTGGGCCCGGTCGGCGATGCCGACGAACTTCAGCAGCTCCATGCTCTTGATGCGGCCGCCGCGCTCCTCCATGGTGTGCCGGCTGACGCCGAAGACCTTGGCGAGGCTGCGGCGAAGCGGGTTCTGCGGCAGCTGGTGCTCCGCCGGCCGGACGCGGTACGCCCGGAACAGCGCACCCATCACGCTGGTCTTGTGGCGCGCGTCGCAGCCGACCATCACGTTCTCGAGGGCCGACATCTCCGGGAAGAGCCGGATGTTCTGGAACGTACGGGCGATGCCGAGCTGGTTGATCTTGTGCGGCTTGGTGCCGCTGATCACCTTGCCGCTGAACCGCACCTCACCCGAGGTTGGGGTGTAGACGCCGGTCATCACGTTGAAGCACGTCGTCTTGCCGGCACCGTTGGGTCCGATCAGGCCGAGGATCTCACCCCGCTTGATGGAGAAGTGCACGTCGTTGAGCGCGACGACACCGCCGAAGCGCAGCGTGACGTGGTCGATCTCGAGGAGGGTCTCGCCCTCGGGACCGACGTCGATGGTGAGCGCGTCGTGGTCCGAGGTGTCGGGAGCGACGGTCGTCGGGGCGTCGGCCGCGGTGGTGTCCAGCACGGTCTCTGACTTGGACGGATCAGGCATCGGCTGCAGCCTCCTCGGCTTCGACCTTGCGGTCCTCGAATTCTCGGGCTCTGCGTCTGCTGGGGACCAGGCCCTGCGGGCGCAGGATCATCACCACGACCAGCGCGACACCGAAGGCGAACGGACGCCACTCCTGGAACTCACGGAACCGCTCCGGCAGGTAGGTCAGCAGGAACGCGCCGAGGAGCACGCCGTAGATGTTGCCCGACCCACCGATGACGACCATCGCCACGAAGAGGAACGACAGGTTGACCATGAACGCATTGGGTTCGACGTACTGCTGCTTGCTGCCGAACAGCAGGCCGGCGATACCGCCGACCGAGGCGCCGATGGCGAAGGCCCACAGCTTGAACTTGAAGGCGGCGACGCCCATGATCGCGGCGGCGTCCTCGTCCTCGCGGATGGCGAGCCAGGCCCGGCCCACCCGACTGTGCTCCAGGCGGAAGGCCAGGAAGATGATCAGGATGAGGATCGAGAGGGCCAGCCAGTACCAGCGCTCGGCGTCGATCGTGTTGAAGAACGAGCGTCCGTCGATCTCGGGTCCCGGCGGGACGGGAACGCCGCTGATGCCGGTGGCACCGTTGGTGACGTTGTCCAGGTTGCGGGCGGTGATGCGGATGATCTCGCCGAAGCCCAGGGTCACGATGGCGAGGTAGTCGCCGCGCAGCCGCAGGGTGGGTGCACCGAGGGTGACACCGGCGATGAGGGCCATCACGATGGCGATCGGGATGCACATCACGAAGGGAACGGCCCACGTCTCGTCGAGGCCGAACCTGTTCTGGATGGCCTCCACGACCGGCGAGGACGGCGACCCGAACAGGGCGACCGAGTAGGCGCCCAGTGCGTAGAAGCCGACGTAGCCGAGGTCGAGCAGGCCGGCGAAGCCGATGACGACGTTGAGGCCGACGGCGACGATCATGTAGACGACGACCAGGAACAGCACGCTGGCCCAGTCCGACCCGCTCGAGGTGAGGTCGGTGCGGATGTAGGCGAACGGCAGGATGTTGAGGAACGGCAGGTAGAACGCGAAGGCGATCACCAGCAGCATGCCGACCTTGCGCACCCAGCCGGGCGCTCCGGACATCCGGTCACGCAGCTTCAGGCCGCGGTAGGCATCGAGGATCTGGCTCATGCGGGGTCCCCATGGCGTTGTTCGGAGGAGCGAAGCGGAGGAGAAGAACGTCGTGGGGTGTTCATGCGCGTGCCTTTCCGAGGGACTCGCCCAACAGACCGGTGGGGCGGAACATCAAGATGACGACGAGGACGACGAAGGCCGTGACGTTGGCCCACTCCGAGCTCCAGATGGTGGAGGCGTACACCTCGGCGATGCCCAGCAGCAGGCCGCCGACGAGGGCGCCTCGCAGGTTGCCGATGCCGCCCAGGACGGCCGCGGTGAAGGCCTTCAGCCCGATGATGAAGCCGATGTCGAACTTCGTGATGTCGTACTGGATCGTGTAGAGCAGGGCGGCCACACCGGCCATCGCACCGCCGAGGATGAACACCAGCATGATGACGCGCTCACGGTTGACGCCCATGAGGGACGCGGTGTCGGGGTCCTGCGCCACTGCGCGGACGCCGCGACCGAGGCGGCTCTTGTTCACGAAGGTGTCCAGCGCCAGCATCATCACGATCGCGCCCACGATGATGATCACGCGGGTGTTGGTGATGGTGAGGTCGAGACCGGGGATGGTGAAGAGCTCCTTGGTCTGGAGCACCGACGGGATGTTGACCGTCACGCGGCCGAAGGGTGCGCCGAAGAAGACCTTGAAGACCTGGCCGAAGATCTCGACCAGGACGATGGAGCAGCCGATGCCGGTGATGAGGAAGATGAGCGGCGGGGCGCCCTTCTTGCGCAGCGGCCGGTAGGCGATGCGTTCCACCGCGAGCGCTGTGCCGGCCGAGGCCAGCATGGCTGCGAGGAGTGCCAGGAGGGTGGCTCCGATGACCACGGCGAGGCCCGCACCGGCGGAGACGCCGAGAGCGGTGTAGACGCCCAGCACCGCCCAGGTGCCGACCATGAACACTTCGGAGTGCGCGAAGTTGATGAGCTTCATCACGCCGTAGACCATGGTGTAGCCGAGCGCGACCAGCGCGTAGATCGAACCACGGGTGATGCCGTCGAGCGTGTGGCGGTCAAGACCGCTGAACAAGGCGTCGAAGTCCACTCAGGACCCCTCCCAGACAGGGCCCCGCGTCGGGGGCCAAGGGTCGGGGGCGACCGGTGTGAACCGGCCGCCCCCGCATTGCTTGATTCAGGAAGAGATCAGGGTGCGACCTCGACCTCCGGCACCAAGGTGCCACCCTCGTTCTTGTAGGCCCAGTAGGACACTGCGTCCTGCGGGACGTCACCGTTCTCGTCGAAGGCGATCGTCTTGCTGAGGCCCTCGCCCGAGTAGCCGTCGACGAATGCTTCGACGTCCTCGCGGGTGCGAGCACCGTCGTCGAGCGCAGCCAGGAAGACGCTCATCACGTCGTAGCCCTCAGCGGCGTAGGCGCCCGGCGCAGCGCCGAACTCCGCCTCGTAGTCAGCGGCGAACGTGCTGTCGCCCTCGATCGGGGCGCAGGGGCACATCACGACCGCACCCTCGCCGGCGTCGCCCACCGCGTTGCCGAAGTCGGCACCGTAGAGGCCGTCACCACCGATGAAGGGGGCGTCGATGCCGGCGTCACGCATCTGCTTGAGCAGCGGCGCGGCCTCGGCGATGTAGCCACCGTAGAAGACGGCGTCGGGCTCGGCCGACTCCATCTTGGAGATGGTCGGCGCGAAGTCGGTCTGGCCGACCTCGGTCTTGTCGCGCTGCACCATCGCGTCGCCGAGGGTCTCCTCGACACGGTCGGCCAGCGGCTCGCCGTAGGCCTCGGAGTTGTCGACCACGAACACCTGGCTGGCGCCGAGCTCGTCGGTGAGGTACTTGGCGATCGCCGCACCCTGGTAGTCGTCGTAGGGGACGACACGGTGGAAGACCTCGACCGGGTCCTCCTGGGTCAGGTCGGTCGCCGTCGCCGACTGGCTGATCATGGTCACACCGGCGTCGTTGTAGATGCTCTTGGTGGCTCGGGTCTCACCCGAGAAGGCACCGCCGATGACACCGATGAAGGTCTCGTCGCCGGCGATCTGGGTCGCGACCGGGGTCGCCTTGGCCGGGTCGCCCTCGGTGTCGAACTTCTCGAGGGTGACCTCGCACTCGTCGTTCTCCCACTGCGTCAGCGCCAGCTCGGCACCGTCGACAGACGGGAGGACGATGCTGGCGTTGGCACCCGACAGGGCACCCATCACGCCGATCTTGAAGTTGCACTCGTCAGCGGAAGCGTCGCCGCCACCGCCGTCGGTGTCGGTCGTGCCGCAGGCGCTGAGCGCCAGTCCGGCAACAGCCGTCAGGGCGACTGCCTGCCAGGTCTTGGATGAGCGGATCATGGATCACTCCGTAGTTCTATGGGCTGTCCACCTCGGCAGCCTCGTGCGGGGAACCTAACACCCTGAATGTGGCCCGGGACACGATTGAGCACTGCGACTTGCGCGCCGTTGCCGTTTCGTGACCAACCGGTCTGTACCGGAAACGATTCGGAAACTTTGCGTGCTACAGGAGCCTCAACGAGGCGCGTCGCCGAGGCCCTGCTGGGAGCCCAGTCCGGCCACCCCGTGCTCGACCACGCCGTCGGCCACCTGCTTCATCGACAGGCGCAGGTCCATGGCGGTCTTCTGGATCCACCTGAACGCGTCGGGCTCGCTGAGACCGAGCTTCTCCTGGAGCACACCCTTGGCACGTTCGACCGACTTGCGGGTGGCCAGGGACTCCTGGAGGTCGGAGACCTCCTGCTCCAGGACGGCGATCTCGGCGTAGCGGCTGACGGCCATCTCGATGGCCGGCACGAGGTCACCGCGCTGGAACGGCTTCACGAGGTAGGCCATCGCGCCGGCGTCGCGGGCGCGCGCCACGAGGTCGCGCTGGGAGAAGGCGGTGAGGATCACGACAGGTGCGATGCGCTCGGCGGCGATGGCCTCGGCGGCGGCGATGCCGTCCAGCACGGGCATCTTCACGTCGAGGATGACGAGGTCGGGGCGCAGCTCGCGCGCCAGGTCGATGGCCTTCTGGCCGTCACCGGCCTGGCCGACCACGTCGTACCCCTCCTCGCCGAGCATCTCGGCGAGGTCCATGCGGATCAGGGCCTCGTCCTCGGCGATCACCACACGGCGTACGCCGTCGGGCGTGGGGGCGGGGCTTGGGTCAACGGGCTGCGTCACGGGAGCAAGGCTAGTCGGGTACGGTTTCCCCGCTCCCGAGCCGGGTTGGCGGAATGGCAGACGCGATGGTCTCAAACACCATTGTCCGAAAGGGCGTGTGGGTTCGAATCCCACACCCGGCACCAGAAATGTGCGCGACTGTCGGTGGGACCGACTGTGATGGAGACGTGCCCCACGTCTGTCCGCAGTCCGTCGTCGACAGCGCCCTCGCCGCCTCCTCCGACGGCATGCGCGATGCCGAGAACGCGGCATTGCACGGCGTCGCGGTCAAGACCATCCGACGATGGCGGAGGCTCTACCAGCGGCGCGGGCAGCAACGCGGGCAGCAGCACCTCGCTCCCCCTTGCCCGCGATGTGACCAAGGCCCTCTGGACGTGGTTGCGTACGCCGAGCTGCTCGGGTGGTACCTGGGCGACGGGCACATCACGGAGGGCCGTCGGAGGGTCTTCAACCTGCATGTCGTCAACGACCAACGCTACGAGGACCTCAACCGCCACATCCTGGAGCTGATGCGCCGCGTCAAGCCGGGGTCACGGCCGCACACCCGACTCCAACCCGGCTGCGTCGTGTCGACCGTGTCCTGGAAGCACTGGCCCTGCCTCTTCCCGCAGCACGGCGCCGGTCGCAAGCACGACCGCGACATCGTGCTCGAGCCCTGGCAGGCCGCGATCGTGACGGCGTACCCGGGTGACTTCCTGCGGGGCCTGTTCCACTCGGACGGCGCGCGCGTCAACAACTGGGCGACGCGAGTGGTTGCAGGCCAGAAACGCCGGTACGACTACCCGAGGTGGCAGTTCTCGAACCGGTCGGAGGACATCCTCGGACTGTGCGGTTGGGCTCTCGACCTCGCGGGGGTCGCCTGGCGACGCTCCGGGCCGTGGACCGTCTCCGTCTCCCGGAAGGAGGCTGTGGCCGCCCTCGACGACCTCATCGGGCTCAAGTCGTGATGAGCCACGAGCAGCGGATCAGCGAGGGCGCCGGTAGGCCGGGGCAGCCCCGTCGATCGCGTCGCCCATCCGGTGGATGCGCAGCGCGTTGGTGGAGCCGGGGATGCCGGGCGGGCTGCCCGCGATGATCACCACGAGGTCGCCCTTCTCGACGCGCCCGATGTGGATGAGCGCCTCGTCGACCTGGCGCACCATCTCGTCGGTGTGCTCGACCTCCGCACCCTGGAAGGTCTCCACGCCCCACGTGAGGGCCAGCTGCGAGCGCGTACGGGCCTGCGGGGTGAACGCCAGCACGGGGATGGGGCCGCGGTAGCGCGAGAGCCGCTTGGCCGAGTCACCACTGACGGTGAAGGCGACGACGTACTTCGCACCCACCGACTCGGCGACCTCTGCCGCGGCCTTGGCGATGATGCCGCCGCGCGTGTGCGGGTTCCACGCGACCTGGGCCATGTGGCTGAGGCCGTGGTCCTCGGTGGAGGAGATGATCCGGGCCATCGTCTCGACGGCGATGATGGGGTACTCCCCCACGCTCGTCTCGCCGGAGAGCATCACGGCGTCCGCGCCGTCGAGCACGGCGTTGGCCACGTCGCTCGCCTCGGCGCGCGTCGGTGCGGGCGAGGTGATCATCGACTCGAGCATCTGGGTGGCGACGATGACGGGCTTGGCGTAGCGCCGGGCCTTGTCGATGATCAGCTTCTGGTGGATCGGCACGTCCTCGAGCGGGCACTCCACGCCGAGGTCACCGCGAGCCACCATGATGCCGTCGAAGGCATCCACGATCTCGTCGATGTTCTCGATGGCCTGCGGCTTCTCGATCTTGGCGATGATCGGCACGAAGATCTTCTCCTCGCGCATGATCGCGCGCACGTCCTCGGCGTCGGTCGCGCTGCGCACGAAGCTGAGGGCGATGAAGTCCACGCCGAGCTTGAGCGCCCAGCGCAGGTCCTCGGTGTCCTTGTCGGACAGGGCCGGGACGGACACGGCGACGCCGGGCAGGTTGATGCCCTTGTTGTTGGAGATCTTGCCGGCGACGACGACCTCGGTGACCACGTCGGTGTCGTCGACGGAGATGACCTTGAGGCGCACCTTGCCGTCGTCGATGAGCAGCGGGTCGCCGGCGTTCACGTCACCCGGCAGGCCCTTGTAGGTCGTACCGCACTGGTGCACGTCACCGACGACGTCGCGCGTGGTGATGGTGAACGTGGCGCCCTTCTTGAGCTTCACCGGCCCGTCACCGAAGGTCTCCAACCGGATCTTCGGACCCTGCAGGTCGGCGAAGATGCCGATCGCGTGTCCGGTGTCGTCGGACGCCTTGCGGACCAGGCGGTAGACCGCCTCGTGGTCGGCATAGGCGCCGTGGCTCATGTTGAGTCGGGCGACATCCATGCCCGCGTCCACCAGGGCTCGGATCCCCTCCGGCGAGTTCACCGCGGGGCCGAGGGTGCAGACGATCTTTGCTCTACGCACGTGCTTCACCCTATCGGATATTGGATCGTTCCAAGGAAGTACGTGTCCACGATGCGGGTGCGTGAGGCGGGTTCCGCGGCCGCAGGACCCGCCTCACGCACCGCTCACACCACGAGCGGGCGTTCGTGCGGCTTGATCGGTGCCGGGAGTGTCGTCGAGCCGGTGAGGTAGGCGTCCACGGCAGCGGCCGCGCTGCGGCCCTCCGCGATCGCCCAGACGATCAACGACTGGCCGCGACCCACGTCGCCGGCGACGTAGACGCCGGGCACCGAGGCGGCGTACGACTCGTCGCGGCGCACGTTGCCGCGCTCGTCGAGGTCCACGCCGAGCTGGTCGATGAGGCCCTCCTTCTCCGGACCGACGAAGCCCATCGCGAGGAGCACCAGCTGCGCCGGGATCTCCCGCTCCGTGCCCTCGACGGGCTGGAACTTCGCGTCGACCTCGACGAGGCGCAGCGACGCCACGTTGCCGTCGGCGTCACCGACGAACTCCTGGGTCGAGACGGCGTACATCCGGTCGCCGCCCTCCTCGTGCGCCGAGGAGACCTTGAACGTCATCGGGTAGGTCGGCCACGGCTGGCCCGAAGGCCGGTCCTCACCGGGCCGCGGCATGATCTCGAGCTGGGTGATCGAACGCGCGCCCTGGCGCGTCGACGTGCCGAGGCAGTCCGCACCGGTGTCGCCGCCGCCGATGATCACGACGTCCTTGCCGGTGGCGAGGATCTGGCCCTCCACCTCCTCGCCGAGCGAGGTGCGGTTGGCCTGGGGCAGGAACTCCATCGCCTGGTGGATGCCACCGAGCTCGCGTCCCGTCGCCGGGAGGTCGCGGGCCGCAGTGGCGCCCATCGCGAGGACGACCGCGTCGTAGCGACCGAGCAGCTGGTCGCCGGTCAGGTCACCGCCGACGTCGACACCGGCGCGGAAGACCGTGCCCTCGCGGCGCATCTGGTCGAGGCGCCGGTCGAGGTGCTTCTTCTCCATCTTGAACTCGGGGATGCCGTAGCGCATCAGCCCACCGATCTTGTCGGCGCGCTCGTAGACCGCGACCGTGTGACCGGCGCGCGTGAGCTGCTGGGCGGCCGCGAGCCCGGCAGGACCGGAGCCGATCACGGCGACCGTCTTGCCGGAGAGCCACTCCGGCGGCTGCGGACGTACGTAGCCCGAGCCCCACGCGCGGTCGATGATCGAGACCTCGACGTTCTTGATCGTCACCGGGTCCTGGTTGATGCCGAGGACGCAGGCCGTCTCGCACGGTGCCGGGCACAGCCGCCCGGTGAACTCCGGGAAGTTGTTGGTCGCGTGGAGGCGGTCCATCGCGCCGTCCCAGTCGTCGCGCCAGACCAGGTCGTTCCACTCCGGGATGATGTTGCCCAGCGGGCACCCCTGGTGGCAGAACGGGATGCCGCAGTCCATGCAGCGACCGGCCTGCGTGGTGATGATCGGCAGCAGGGCGCGACCGATGCCGTCGGGGTAGACCTCGTCCCAGTCCTGGACGCGCTCGGCGACGTCGCGCCGCGAGGCGACCTCGCGGCCGTGCTTCAAGAAGCCCTTCGGGTCAGCCATGGTGGCCACCTTCCTGCGGGGTGGGTGGAGTGCGCTCAGCCATGGAGGACCTCCATGATCCGGGCGTTCGCCTGGTCCTCGTCGAGCCCCTCCTCGAGGGCCTCGTCGCGGGCAGCCAGCACCCGCTTGAAGTCGCTCGGCATCACCTCGGTGAAGCGCGCCAGCGACGTGTCCCAGTCCTCGAGCAGCGCGGTGGCGACGGCGGACCCGGTCTCCTCCGCGTGCTGCTCGACCAGGGTCCTGAGCTCGTCGGCCGCCTTGCCGGTGACCGGGGCGAGCTCGACCATCTCGGGGTTGACCCGTGCCTCGTCGAGGTCGAGCACGAAGGCGTAGCCACCGGACATGCCGGCCGCGACGTTGCGCCCGGTCGGCCCGAGCACCACGACGACGCCGCCGGTCATGTACTCGCAGGCGTGGTCGCCGACGCCCTCGACGACGGCGCTCGCACCCGAGTTGCGGACGCAGAACCGCTCGCCCACGCGGCCGCTCAGGAAGAGCTGCCCTGAGGTGGCGCCGTAGCCGATCGTGTTGCCGGCGATGATCTGCTCGGCAGCCTCGAAGGTGGACGCCCGGTCGGGACGCACGACGAGCCGTCCTCCGGAGAGGCCCTTGCCGACGTAGTCGTTGGCGTCGCCCTCGAGCCGCAGGGTGATGCCGCGCGGCAGGAAGGCGCCGAACGACTGGCCCGCCGAGCCGGTGAGGGTGATGTCGATGGTGCCCTCGGGCAGACCCTCACCGCGGTAGCGCTTGGTGACCTCGTGGCCGAGCATCGTGCCGACCGTGCGGTTGACGTTGCGGATGGCGACCTGTGCGCGCACCGGCTCGCCCGACTCCAGGGCCGGGGCAGCGATGGCGATCAGCTCGTTGTCGAGCGCCTTGTCGAGACCGTGGTCCTGGGTCCTGGTGTTGCGCAGGTCCTGGTCGGCGAACTGGCCGAACTCACCGTGGCGCGAGGCCTGGTGGAGGATCGGCGTCAGGTCGAGACCGGAGGCCTTCCAGTGGTCGATCGCCTCGGCGATGTCGAGGGTGCCGACCTGGCCGACCGCCTCGGCGATGCTCCGGAAGCCCAGCTCCGCCAGCAGCTCGCGGACCTCCTGGGCGATGAACTCGAAGAAGTTCACGATGTAGTCGGCCTGGCCGCTGAACCGCTCGCGCAGCACCGGGTTCTGCGTCGCCACTCCCACCGGGCAGGTGTCGAGGTGGCAGACCCGCATCATGATGCAGCCGCTGACGACCAGCGGCGCGGTGGCGAAGCCGAACTCCTCGGCCCCGAGGAGCGCCGCGATGATCACGTCGCGCCCGGTCTTGAGCTGGCCGTCGGCCTGCACCACGATCCGGTCGCGCAGGCCGTTGAGCAGCAGCGTCTGCTGGGTCTCGGCGAGGCCGAGCTCCCACGGACCGCCCGCGTGCTTGAGCGACGTGAGCGGCGACGCACCCGTGCCGCCGTCGTGCCCGGAGACGAGCACGACGTCCGCGTGGGCCTTGGAGACCCCGGCCGCGACCGTGCCGATGCCGACCTCGGACACCAGCTTGACGTGGACCCGCGCCGACGGGTTGGCGTTCTTGAGGTCGTGGATCAGCTGGGCGAGGTCCTCGATCGAGTAGATGTCGTGGTGCGGCGGCGGGCTGATCAGGCCTACGCCCGGCGTCGAGTGCCGCGTCTTGGCGACCCACGGGTAGACCTTGTGGCCGGGCAGCTGGCCGCCCTCGCCGGGCTTGGCGCCCTGCGCCATCTTGATCTGGATGTCGTCGGCGTTGGTGAGGTACTCGGACGTGACGCCGAAGCGACCCGAGGCGACCTGCTTGATCGACGAGCGGCGCTCGGGGTCGTACAACCGGTCGGAGTCCTCGCCGCCCTCGCCGGTGTTGGACTTGCCGCCCAGGCGGTTCATCGCGATCGCGAGGGTCTCGTGCGCCTCCTGGCTGATCGAGCCGTAGGACATCGCGCCGGTCGAGAAGCGCTTCACGATGTCGGAGACCGACTCGACCTCGTCGATGTCGACGGGCTCGCGGACGTCGCCCCTGAACGTGAAGAGTCCCCGCAGGGTCATCAGTCGCTGCGACTGCTGGTTGACCCGGTCGGTGTACTGCTTGAAGACGTCGTAGCTGCCGGTGCGCGTCGAGTGCTGCAACCGGAAGACCGTCTCGGGGTCGAAGAGGTGCGGCTCACCCTCGCGGCGCCACTGGTACTCGCCACCGATCGTCAGCTCGCGGTGCGCGGGCGCGATTCCACCGCGGGGGTACGCCACCGCGTGGCGGCGGGCGACCTCCTCGGCGATCGTGCCGAGCGCGATCCCGCCGAGCTTGGAGGTCGTACCGGTGAAGTACTTCTCGATGACGCCCTGGGACAGTCCGACGGACTCGAAGATCTTGGCGCCGGTGTAGGACGCGACGGTGGAGACGCCCATCTTGGACATCACCTTGAGCACGCCCTTGCCGAGCGCCTTGATCAGGTTGGCGACGGCCTTCTCGGGGTCGACCTTGACGTAGTAGGCCTCGCGGGCGAGGTCCTCGACGGACTCCATCGCGAGG
Source organism: Nocardioides alpinus (assembly GCF_900112035.1). GTDB lineage: Bacteria > Actinomycetota > Actinomycetes > Propionibacteriales > Nocardioidaceae > Nocardioides > Nocardioides alpinus. The sequence continues at coordinate 36,379 of NZ_FOKC01000014.1, forward strand.
TAGGGGTTGACCGCCGCCGCGCCGTAGCCGACCAGCAGGGCGACGTGGTGGACCTCGCGGACGTCGCCGGCCTCGACCAGCATCCCGACCTGGGTGCGGGTCTTCTCGCGGACCAGGTGGTGGTGGACGGCGCCCGTCAGCAGCAGCGACGGGATCGGTGCCAGGTCGGCGGTGGAGTGCCGGTCGGAGAGCACGATGATCCGCGCGCCCTCGGCGATGGCGGCGGACACCTCTGCACACAGCTCGTCGAGTCGCGTGGCCAGGGCCTCCCCTCCCCCGGCGACGTCGTAGAGCCCGCGCACGATGTGGACCTGGAAGCCCGGCATGTCGCCGTTGCGGTTGATGTGACGGATCTTGGCCAGGTCGTCGTTGGAGAAGACCGGGAACGGCAGCACGATCTGGCGACACGACGCGGGCGTCGGCTCGAGCAGGTTGGCCTCGGGTCCGATCGAACCGGCCAGCGACGTCACCAGCTCCTCGCGGATCGCATCGAGCGGCGGGTTGGTCACCTGCGCGAACAGCTGCGAGAAGTAGTCGAACAGCAGGCGCGGCTTGTCGCTGAGGGCAGCGATCGGGGTGTCGGTGCCCATCGAGCCGAGCGCCTCACCGCCCGTGTTGGCCATCGGGCTCAGCAGGACCCGCAGCTCCTCCTCGGTGTAGCCGAAGATCTGCTGGCGGCGGGTGACCGAGGCGTGCGTGTGCACGATGTGCTCGGGGTCGTCGACGTCGTCGAGGTGGACGAGGCCGGCGTGCAGCCACTCGTCGTAGGGCTGCTCGGCAGCGAGCTGGCCCTTGATCTCCTCGTCCTCGATGATCCGGTGCTCCTCGGTGTCCACGAGGAACATCCGGCCCGGCTGCAGCCGGCCCTTGCGGACCACGGTCGCCGGGTCGAGGTCGAGCACGCCGACCTCGGAGGCGAGGACGACGAGTCCGTCGTCGGTGACCCAGTAGCGCGAGGGGCGCAGGCCGTTGCGGTCCAGCACGGCGCCGATCTGGGTGCCGTCGGTGAACACGACGCAGGCGGGTCCGTCCCACGGCTCCATCAGCGTCGAGTGGAACTCGTAGAACGCCCGGCGCTGGGCGTCCATCTCGCGGTGGTTCTCCCACGCCTCGGGAATCATCATCAGCACGGCGTGCGGCAGCGACCGGCCGCCGAGGTGCAGCAGCTCGAGGACCTCGTCGAAGGACGCCGAGTCCGAGGCTCCGGGCGTGCAGATCGGGAAGAGGCGCTCGAGGTCGCCGGGGATCAGGTCGCTCTCCAGCAGGGCCTCGCGCGCCCGCATCCAGTTGCGGTTCCCCATCACGGTGTTGATCTCGCCGTTGTGGGCGATGAACCGGAACGGGTGGGCCAGCGGCCAGCTCGGGAAGGTGTTGGTCGAGAAGCGGGAGTGCACGACCGCCATGGCCGAGGCGACGCGCTCGTCGGTCAGGTCGGGGAAGACCTGGTCGAGCTGGTCGGTGGTGAGCATGCCCTTGTAGGCCAGCGTCCGCGAGGACAGCGACGGGAAGTAGACGTCGGTCTCGGACTCGGCGCGCTTGCGCAGGCAGAAGGCCAGGCGCTCGAGGCCCATGCCGGTCACGCGCGAGCCCCGGCCGGACACGAAGAGCTGGGCGAACGACGGCATGACGCTGCGTGCGGTGGCGCCCAGGGTCGAGTCGTCGACCGGGACCTCGCGCCACCCGAGGACGGCCAGGCCCTCCTCGTCGGCGATCTCCTCGATGCGACGGCGGGTGGCGGCGACGTGGTCGGCGTCGCCGGGCAGGAACGCGGTGCCGACGGCGTACGCCCGGGCCGGGGGCAGCTCGAACTCGGTGACCGCGCGCAGGAACGCGTCCGGCACCTGGAGCAGGATCCCGGCACCGTCGCCGGAGTTGACCTCGGCGCCGGCGGCACCGCGGTGGTCGAGGTTGCGCAGGGCGGTGAGGGCCTTGGCCACGATGTCGTGGCTCGCCTCGCCGGTCAGGGTCGCCACCATGGCGACGCCACAGGCGTCCTTCTCGTGACGCGGGTCGTAGAGACCCTGCGGCGGTGGGAAGTTCGGCGGGAACGCGTGCGTCGAAGACACTGGTTCTCCCGTCGTCGTCTCAGCATTGCGGGCACAGGGCCCGGCCGTGCTGGGGGGTGGGCGTTACCGCTGGGGACGACGTTGGCCCGAGCGAGACGGAATCTATCACCGGCCGTCCGCGCGGGGTGCCCGTGTTTCAGGCCGTGGGATCGCCCGTCGGCTGGTCCTCGGACTGCTTCGCCTCGTCGGCCTCGTCGGCGTCCGGCTCCCGCGTGCGTACGATCTCCTCGCGCCCGGGGTGGCGCCTGGCGGACCAGAGGAAGAAGAGTGCAGCGGCGACGAACAGCACGATCGAGGTCCACACGTTGAGCCGCAGCCCGAGCACGTCGTCCATCTGCACGTCGTCGATGCGGAGGTTCTCGATCCAGCCTCGACCGGCGGTGTAGAGCATGACGTAGAGAGCGGCGACGCGACCGTGGCCGAGACGGAACCGCCGGTCCAGCCAGATGAGCACGCCGAACGCCGCCAGGTTCCACAGGCACTCGTAGAGGAACGTGGGGTGGAAGGTGGCGACGTCCAGGTACTGCGCCGGCCGGTGGGCGACGTCGATCTCCAGGCCCCACGGCAGGTCGGTCGGGCGACCGTAGAGCTCCTGGTTGAACCAGTTGCCCCACCGGCCCAGCGCCTGCGCGACCAGTACGCCCGGCGCCAGCGCGTCGAGCAGGGGCAGCAGCTTGATGCCGCGCAACCGGGCGCCGATCCAGATGCCGACGATGCCCAGGGCGACCGCGCCCCAGATGCCGAGGCCGCCGCGCCACACGTACAACGCGGTGATCGGGTCCTGGCCCTCACCGAAGTAGAGGTGCCAGTCGGTGATCACGTGGTAGAGCCGGCCTCCGATGAGGCCGAACGGCACCGCCCAGATGGCGAGGTCGCTGACCTCGCCGGGCCTGCCGCCGCGGGCGACCCACCGGCGCTCCCCCAGCCAGATCGCAAAGACGATGCCCGCGATGATGCAGAGGGCGTAGGCCCGGATCGGGACCGGACCGATGTGCCACACGCCCTCCGACGGGCTGGGGATGGACATCAGCGTCACCAACGGGGACGGCACAGAGAGCATGGGGAGCATGGGGAGCATCACAAGCATCATCCTTCGTCGAGCTCTCCGCTGAGCAAGAGCGTCACGTCGTGGGCCAGCTGGGCCTGGGAGACGTCCTGGTCCCACATCATCGTCGAGTCGTCGGCACCGTCGATCGCCATCACGCGGGTGCCGTGGGTGACCTCGTAGCCGCCGCTGGGCAGCTTCTCGCCCCGGTCGACCGCGACCGCCATGCTCCGGGCGACCTCGATGATGTCGTCCAGGTCGCCGGTGACCCCGACGATGCTCGGGTCGAACGCGTCGACGTACTCCTTCACCACGGTCTCGTCGTCGCGCGCCGGGTCGGTGGTCACGAAGACCACGTCGAGGTCGTCCTTCTGGCCGTCGTCGAGACGGCTGAGCGTGCCGGCCAGTGTGGCCATCACCTGGCCGCAGATGTCGGGGCAGTGGGTGTAGCCGAAGAACACGAGCGTGAGGTCCTTGTCGGTGTCCTCGGTGAGGCTGTAGGGCTCCCCCGCGGTGTCGACGAGAGGCGTCGACGACACATCGAACGGCGGGTCGAGGACGGTGCCGGCGAGCTCCATCGGCGCACCCCCGCCGCCGCACGCGGTCGCGAGGAGGAGCAGCGGGACAGCCAGTGCGGTCCTACCTCGCACCACGTCGTACGCCCTCCGCGAGGTCGGTCGTCAGCGCGCGCAGGGCGGCGATGCCCGCGGTCTCGTCGCCGGGGTGGTCGAGCAGTGTCCGGACGAAGGCCGATCCCACGATGACGCCGTCGGCGAAGGAGGCGACCTCCGCGGCCTGGTCGCCGTTGCTGACGCCGATGCCGACCGCGACCGGGATGTCGCCGCTGGCGCGCACCCGTCGCACGAGCGGTCCGGCGAGGTCGGAGCTCGCGTCGCGGGCACCGGTGACGCCCATGACGGCGGCCGCGTAGACGAAGCCTCGGCTCGCCGACGCGGTCATCGCGACCCGCTCGTCGGTGGAGCTCGGGGCGACGAGGAACACCTTGTCGAGGTCGTGCGCGTCAGCCGCCGCGACCCACGCGGAGCCGTGGTCGGGCGTGATGTCGGGCGTGATCATGCCCGCTCCCCCGGCCGCGGCGAGGTCGGCGGCCCACCGCTCCACGCCGTAGCGCTCGACGGGGTTCCAGTAGGTCATCACCAGCGTCGGCACTCCGGTCGCGGCGACCGCCTCGACGACGCGCAGCACGTCCTTGGTGCGGACTCCGGCCTCGAGCGCCTGCTGGGCGGCGGCCTGGATGGTCGGCCCGTCCATGACGGGGTCGCTGTAGGGCAGGCCGATCTCGATCACGTCGCACCCCGCCTCGACCATCGCGCGCATCGCGGTGATCGAGCCCTCGACGCTGGGGAAGCCGGCGGGGAGGTAGCCGATCAGTGCGGACCTGCCCTCGGCGCGCGCCTTCGCGAACGCCGTGCTGGTCGACGGCATCAGGCCTCCTCGCCCGGCGCCGTGGCGATCACGGGCTCGGCCTCTCCGTCGGCGTCACCGAGACCGAACCACTCGATGGCGGTGCCCATGTCCTTGTCGCCGCGACCGCTGAGGTTGATGATCACGGTCGCGGCGGGGCCCTTCTCCTCGCCGAGGCGTCGGGCGACGTCGAGCGCGCCGTAGACCGCGTGCGCGGTCTCGATGGCCGGGATGATGCCCTCGGTGCGGCTGAGCAGGGCCATCGCCTCCATCGCCTGCGCGTCCGTCACGGGCGTGTACGTCGCCCGGCCCAGGGCAGCAAGCCACGAGTGCTGCGGACCGACACCGGGGTAGTCGAGGCCTGCGGAGATCGAGTGGGACTCGACGGTCTGGCCGTCCTCGTCCTGCAGTACGTAGGTGCGGGCGCCGTGGAGAACGCCGGCCTCGCCGGCGTGGATCGTGGCCGCGTGGCGACCGGTCTCGACGCCGTCACCGCCGGGCTCGAAGCCGTGGATCTCGACGCCCTCGTCCTCGAGGAACGCGGTGAAGAGGCCGATCGCGTTGGAGCCGCCGCCGACGCACGCCGCGACGGCGTCCGGCAGGACGCCGTACTGGTCGAGGCACTGCTGGCGCGCCTCGTCGCCGATCCCGCGGCAGAAGTCGCGGACCATGCTGGGGAACGGGTGCGGACCGGCCGCGGTGCCGAAGAGGTACGCGGTGTGGTCGACGCTGGCGACCCAGTCGCGCATGGCCTCGTTGATCGCGTCCTTGAGCGTCGCGCTGCCGGACTCGACCGGCACGACCTTGGCGCCGAGGAGCTGCATGCGCGCGACGTTGAGCGCCTGGCGACGCGTGTCGACGGCGCCCATGTAGACGGTGCAGTCGAGGTCGAAGTAGGCAGCCGCCGTCGCGCTCGCGACGCCGTGCTGGCCGGCACCGGTCTCGGCGATGACCCGGCTCTTGCCCATCCGCTTGGTGAGCAGCGCCTGGCCCATCACGTTGCGGATCTTGTGGGCGCCGGTGTGGTTGAGGTCCTCGCGCTTGAGCAGCACCCGGGCGCCGACCTGCGCGGAGAGCCGCTCGGCGTGGTAGAGCCTGCTGGGGGTGCCGGCATAGTCGCGCAGCACCCGCTCGAACTCGGAGACGAACGCAGCGTCGGCCATCGCGTCCTGCCAGGCGACCGTCAGCTCGTCGAGCGCGGCGACGAGGGCCTCGGGCATGAAGCGCCCACCCCACGTCTCGCCGAAGTAGCCGCGGTCGTCTGCGTCGTACTTCACGGGCTGTTGCGTCTGCTGGCTCACGGTGCAGTCACTCCTGTCATGGCTCGTACGGCGGCCTCGGGGTCGCCGTCCTTGACCAGCGCCTCGCCGACGAGCACGACGCCCGCGCCCTCGGAGACGAAGCGGTGGACGTCGTCGACGCCGGTGATGCCGCTCTCGGCGACCTTCACGACGTCGGCGTGGATCTGGGGGGCGAGGCGACCGAACACGTCCGGATCGACCTCGAGGGTCTTCAGGTTGCGGCTGTTGACGCCGATCAGCTCGGCGTCGAGCGCCAGTGCGCGCTCGGCCTCGGCCTCGTCGTGGACCTCCACCAGCACGGTCAGGCCGAGCTCGCCGGCCTCGTCGTGGAGGCGACGGAGGGTGTCGTCGTCGAGGGCGGCCACGATGAGCAGGGCCAGGTCAGCGCCGGCCGCGCGGGCCTCGACGAGCTGGTAGGTCTCCACGATGAAGTCCTTGCGCAGGATCGGCGTCTCGACGGCGGCGCGCACGCTGCGCAGGTCGGCGAGGCTGCCACCGAAGCGCCGCTCCTCGGTGAGGACCGAGATCGCTGCGGCACCTCCGCGGGCGTACGCCGCCGCGAGGGCGGCCGGATCGGGGATTTCGGCCAGGTCGCCCTTGCTGGGGCTGCGCCGCTTGACCTCGGCGATGACGCTCGAGCCGCGGGCCCGGAAGTGCGGCATCGGGTCGCGCGGCGCCGGGGCGTCGGCCAGGTGGGCGAGGAGCTCGGGCAGGGGCAGGACGGCCTCGCGGCGGGCGAGGTCCTCGCGCACTCCGGCCACGATGTCGTCGAGCACGGAACCGGTCGCAGGCATGCGCTCAGCCTCTCACCCGGACCCAGCCCCGTCGGGGGCGGTGCCCAGAGGACGGACCAGGGGTGGGACCCGAGGTCGGACTCAGTGCTCGGAGGTGTTGAAGCCGAGCTTGGACAGCACGAGGAACAGCGGGAAGGCGATCACCGCGATGATGATGCCGATCCACAGCAGGGTCATCTGCGTCGGCACCTGCAGCAGGGCGACGCTGCCCACGACGAAGCCGAGCATCGCGACCGACACCGCGGTCCACGCAGCGGGGGTGTTGCCGTGGCCTGCAGACATGGTGGAGCTCCTTCGTGGTTCCGGCGGGTGCGCGTCGAAAGTCTAGGCGGTCGGGTCGCGGCCCTCGTCGAGGGCCTTCCAGATGTCGATGTTCTCGGTCGGCACCGTCTCGTCCTGCGTGTCCCTCGCGGCTCCTGCGCCCGTCGGGGCGTCGTACTTCGTGCCCATCTCGGGCCAGTGGCGGACCCACATCACACTGGCCGCCGACGCCACGCACGACAGGAGTGCCGCGAGCACTCCTGCCCACCACCAGGCAGTCACGTCGAGGTCCCGCTCGACCGTGCCGGACGCGATGCGCATCGCCTCCTCGACGGCGCTGCGCAGCTGCCACGGAGCGACGGCCGTGGTGAGGGCGAACCCGACCGCAGCCGCGGCACCCAGCCAGGCCATCACCCGGCGGAAGATCCCGCGCGTCACCAGCAGGACACCCCACGTAGCCAGCAGGACCAGCCCGAGGGCAGCGGCGAGGGGCGACTCGGCCGGGTCGAAGGTGACCGTCAGGGTGCTCATGGCGTCGGTCGAGACGGCGCCCCCGCTCACCCAGGGCTTCGACGCCGACACCGCGGCGAGTGCTGCACCGCCAAGCCCGAGGAGGACCACGGGGCCGAAGGTGCGTCGACGCGGGTGCTGCGCGGATGCCTCAGCCATCGACGCGGTGCACGAGGTCGGCGTCGAAGCAGGTGTGGTCGCCGGTGTGGCAGGCGGCGCCGACCTGGTCGACCACGAAGAGCAGGGTGTCGCCGTCGCAGTCGAGGCGGATCTCCTTGACCTGCTGGGTGTGGCCGGACGTGTCGCCCTTCACCCAGTACTCGCGGCGCGAGCGGGACCAGTACGTCGCCCGTCCCGTGCCGATCGTGCGCGCCAGGGCCTCGTCGTCGACCCACGCGAGCATCAGCACCTCACCGGATCCCTGCTGCTGCACCACCACGGGGACGAGTCCCTCCGCGGTGTGCCGCAGGCGTGCGGAGATCGCCGGGTCGAGGGCGCGGGCAGGATCCTTCATGGGTCCATGCTCTCAGCCTCGCGGGCACGCCAGGTCTCCCCACAGCGCTTGGTCACCGGTCCCGGGTCCGGCAGGTCGTTGCCGTCCCACCGCGCGATCGCCTGGACGTCACGCGTCGTGGAGACGAGGAACGCCTCGCTGGCGTGGCCGACGACGTCCGCCAGCGGTTCGTCGACCTCGCGGGCCCCGCACCACTCGATGACCAGCGCGCGGGTCACCCCGGCCAGGCAACCCGACGCGAGGCTCGGCGTACGCAGCTCGTCGTCCACCACGTAGAAGACGTTGGAACCGGTGCCCTCGCACAGGTGTCCCGCGGTGTTGGCGAAGACCGCCTCGGTGCCGCCGTGCTCGACGGCGTGGGCGAGCGCGATGACGTTCTCGGCGTACGACGTGGTCTTGAGTCCGGCGGTGGCGCCGTGCTCGTTGCGGGTCCACGGCACGGTGACGACGGACGTCGACGCCGCGGCGTGCTCGATCGCGCTGTAGGCGACGACCAGGGTGGGCGGGCCGCCGCCACGACCCGAGCCCATCGGGGCGGGGCCGGCGGTGTAGGTGATCCGCAGTCGGCCCATCGGGTCGTCCTCGAGCACCGCGGCCACCCCGCGTCGTACGTCGTCGAGGTCGGGCGCCGGCAACCCGAGTCCGGCGGCCGACCGCTCCAGCCGCGCCAGGTGGCGGGTGAGCGCGAACGGCTCTCCCGCGAGGGTCTTCACGGCCTCGAACACCCCGTCGCCCACGGTGAACCCGTGGTCGGTGACGGCCACGACTCCCTGGGTCGGATCGGCCAGCACTTCACCGTTGAGCCATGCACGCATGGCCCCACTCTAGGGGCCGCCGACGGCCTGCCAGCGGCCGCGGAACACGCGGAACAGGGGGCGATTTTGGCGCCCCGGAGGCCATCGGCTACTGTTCTGCTCGCACTTGAAGCCGGTTCGCCGGTGGCAGGATGCAGGCGGACATAGCTCAGTTGGTAGAGCGCAACCTTGCCAAGGTTGAGGTCGCGAGTTCGAGTCTCGTTGTCCGCTCGGAAGGTCTCCCCCGTACATTTTTCGGAACCTCCACGGTGGGTTGGCCGAGAGGCGAGGCAACGGACTGCAAATCCGTCTACACGGGTTCAAATCCCGTACCCACCTCTCCCCAGAGATGTAGCACCGAACAACTCAACACCCGGGCGATTGGCGCAGCGGTAGCGCGCTTCCTTGACACGGAAGAGGTCACTGGTTCAAACCCAGTATCGCCCACCAGCAAGCACGCAGCGAAGACCCCGCCTCCCTCTCCGGGAGGCGGGGTCTTCGCTGTTGTGAGCCGGCCTCGTGCGCGAGACGGTACGAAACGAGCCGTGCCCCGCCAGAACCAGCTCTCGCTCCGAGTCCACCCGCACCCAGGGCGTGTCCAGCGCGGCTACCGGTCGGACGGCCCCCGCCCTGAGTGGCCGTTCGGACTTGTTCGCCGTCCTGATGAAATCCCATCTCGCGAAGTAGCCTCACGCCATGACCAAGGTCTCGATCGTCATTCCCTGCTACAACGGCACCGACATGGTGCACGCGGCCGTCTCGTCCGCCCTTGCGCAGACCCACCCCGAGACCGAGGTGATCGTGGTCAACGACGGCTCGACTCAAACCGAGACCCTGCGGGCGCTCGGCGAGCTCGAGGGCGCCGGTGAGGTGCGAGTGATCCATCAGGACAACCAAGGACTCAGTGCCGCACGCAATCGCGGCATCCAGGACGCCGCCGGGGATTACATCCTGCCCCTCGACCACGACGACGAGATCCGCCCTACATACGCAGCTCAAGCGGCTGCTGTTCTTGACGGGCAACCCAACGTAGGGATCGTGTACGCCCGCGCCGAGCGATTCGGCGCCTCCACCGGCCAGTGGGACCTGCCCGACTTCGACCTCTCCACGATGTTCGAACGCAACATCATCCACCCGTGCGGCATGTTCCGTCGCTCCGACTGGCAGGAGGCCAACGGCTACTCCACGGACTTGCGCGTCGGCTACGAGGACTACGACTTCTGGATCCGCATCCTCGGCCTGGGGCGAGACGTCGTCCGCCTCGACGACATTCTCTTCCGCTACCGGGACACCGTCGGCTCGATGGCCGACAGAATGACACACCGCGACCGGGTCGACGCGTTCGCGTACACCTTCGCCACCAACCACGCGCTGTACGTCCAGCACGCCGACGCGCTCGCAGAGATGATCGTCCGGCACCAACGCGAGTGGGACATGCTGGCGCACTTCAAGCGCCGCTACGGACGAGTCGAGGACACCGTCGCCCGGGCAGGAGCGCTACGACGACGCTTCCAAGGTCGCGCCTGACCTGAGCAGCTCTGGCTGCAGCAAATGCCGCGCCGCGCCTCAACGGCAGGCACCCTTACTCGTCGTCCGACGGCCACGGCGTAGCGGCGGCCAGTTCGTAAGCCGACACTACGTCGCCCGCCTGGCGTAGGACCCGTCTCGCTGTCGGCACTGCCCACTCGAGGTGCGACCCCCACTTCACGACCCGCTGCGCGAGACCGTCACCGTCGAGCGCGAGACCCCCGGCTGCACGAGGTCGCTCCCCGCGTAGCGCACGACCAGGGGCTTCGTGCCCGGCCGCAGGTCACGGAAGACGAGGCGTGCCGTGCCGTCGACGAGCTGGCCCTCCATCGTTCGTCCCCCGACGCTGACGGTGACCACGCCGGCCGGCCTGCCTGCGCCCGGGGCCTTGACCCGGATGTCGACGGCGACGCGCGAGCGCTTGGTCTCGGAGGAGACCCGGATCTCGGGGAGGACCGTCACGGGTGCCGCCACGGCGACGGTCTCCGTCGTGGAGCGGAAGTTCCGCCGCTCCATCGTGACCTCCACGGACAGGCCGTGACCGAGGTCGCCGCGGCGGATCGTGTAGGTGCGGTTCGTCGCCTTGGCGATGCGTTGACCGTCGCGGAGCCACTGGTAGGTCGCCGAGGCACCGCTGGGCCGGACGACCCCGGGACGTACGGCGAGCTTGGTCCCCACCACCGGCGTGCCCTTGACCCGGGACGGGCTGACGAGCGTGAGCGGCTTGGCCAGGACGGGCGAGGTCGCCGGCGCGGTCGACCTCGACTTCAGGTAGCCCTTCCCGCTCGCCATGACGCGCGCGCTGATCGACGCGCCGAGGTGGTCGCGGGTGAGGGTCAGCGTCGTGCCGGTGGCACCGGGAAGTGGATTGCCGTCCGCGTACCACTGCGTGACGGCCTTCGCGGGTTGCGGCGTCCACGACGACGGGGTGAGCGCAAGCGTCGTGCCGACCTCCGGAGCGCCCTGGATCGTGGGCAGCTGGGTGGGCTGGAACGTGCCGGGTGCCACGGGCGCGGTGGCGAGGACCGCCGCGCCGGGGGTGTATCCGCTCAGCTGGGCTGTCACCTCGGCGGTCAGGGCCTTGCCCTTGACGTCGGGCGTGGGCACGTAGCCAGGCCCGGTCGCGCCCGGGATGGCCGCGCCGTCCGCGAGCCAGCGGTAGGTGACGCTGGTGGGCGCCGGTGTCCATGCTCCGGCTGCCACCTCCAGCGGCGCCCCGACCATCGGTGACCCGGTGATGGTGGGGGGCGACGTGGGCTGGACGACCCGGTCGTTGAAGTGGATGAATCCGCTCGGCCAGCCTCCGCCGGACTTGGTGATGCGGCGCCAGTAGAAGTCGCCGCCCCAGTAGTCCTCGGAGACGATGATCTCGGTGTCGGAGATGACCTGTTCCACGTAGGCGACGTGGCCGGACGACCCGGCCGGTGTCACGTGGGGCTTGTACCAGGCGATCGAGCCGACGGTGGGCACCTGGTCTGTGATGCCAGCCATCGCCACGCCCCAGTTGGACGCGTTCCCGCTGCCCTCCCACGGCCGGACGTCCGGCATCCCCGACTGGATGAGCCGGTAGGCCACGTAGTTGGTGCAGTTGTGCCCGGTGTACATGCGCCAGTACATCGTCGAGGAGGCCTGCCGGTAGCCCCCGTTGCCGAGCCCGGCGGCCTCGCATCCCTGGTAGCCGGAGCACAGGTAGGTCGAGGACGCGAGGCTGATCCGGCTCGTGGTGCTCGGCAGGACCGACAGCAGGAGGGCGAGCACCCCGGTGGCCAGCAGCGCCGTACGGGCAGCCCGTCGCAGGACGTCGACCACGGCCGACGTCGGGGAAACGAGCGGCTGTGACGCATGGGGTTCATGTGGCTTTTGGTGCACGAGAAGCGATCGTATGAGCCAAAAGTCAAGCACGCCACGCCGTTGAGTGAAGATCAACCGTGTAATTCTCGAGGGCGCCTCGTAGGCGCGGACGTACGAGCAGCGTCCGGTGACTCACCCACCGCGGGTGAGGCGTCACCGGGCGAGCGGCGGTTGCATGACCGCGACGGGCACGCGCCCGAGGCATGACCGAGGAGGCAGTCGTGGACGTGGCCCGCATCATCGTTCTCCTGGCGATCTGCGCGGTGGCCTACGTCGCGGGCGAGCTGCTGGCCAAGCGCCACGTCCCGCGGCTGCCGATCTATCTCGCCGTGGGCGCGCTGGCCGGCCTGGTGATCTCGAGCGCCCGCGAGGGAGCCGACGTGGCGTTCCCCGCCGTGTCCGCCGTGGCTCTCGGCGTGATCGGCTTCGTGGCGGGCAGCCACCTGGTGTGGCCGGCCATCCGGCCCCTCCTGCGTCCGATCGCCCTGCAGGTCGTCGGGATGAGCCTCGCGGTGCCGCTCTTCACGTCGGCGATCGTCATCTACGTCCTGCGCGACCAGCCGACGTCGGTGACCGTCTCCGCGGCCCTCCTCACCGGCACGATCATGCTGGCCCTCTCCCCACCCGAGGCGATCGCGGTGATCTCGGAGTCCCGCGCCTCGGGTCCCTTCACCCGGTTGGTGCTGGGAGCGACCGTGGTGATGGACGTCGTGGTGGTGGTCGGCTTCTCCGTCGCGCTGACCGCGGCCAACGCCCTGCTCGGCGGAGGCGGGAGCGTGGCCAGCCTGGTCGGGGGGATCTCGGTCGGTCTGCTGCTGTCGGTCACCGCCGGGCTGGTCGTCGGCGGCTTCCTGATCGTCGTCGTCCGTCGCACCGAGTCCTTCGCAGTCGCGGCCGTCCTGATCGTGGCGGCCTCGGCCGCGAGCGTCTGGATCGCCGTCCTCGCCGTCCGGTGGGCCGTCGAGAAGCTCGACGTCCACGCCGAGGTGGAGTCGCTCCTCGTGGCGATGATCGCCGGGGTCCTCGTGGCCAACACGAGTGCGGAGAAGCCCTTCAGCGAGATCCTCGAGCGGATCGCGCCGCCCGTGTACGTCGTCTTCTTCACGCTGACCGGCCTGGGCCTGCACCTCGACGCGCTCCTCGCGGCAGCCGTACCCGCGGCCCTCCTCTGGGTGGTCCGGGGTGGCGGGTTGTGGGTGGGCTCGCGGGCCGCGGTGAGCATCGCGGGTCAGAGCGACGAGGTGAAGAAGGTCGCCTGGAGGGCGTTCGTGCCGCAGGCGGGCATCGCGCTGGCCCTCGCCGCGACGGTGGCCGAGACCTACCCGAAGTTCGGCGCCACCCTGGCCACCGTGGTGATCGGCACCGTCGTGCTCAACGAGGCCGTCGGGCCGTTCTTCCTCAAGTCGGCCCTCGAGTCGGTGGGTGAGACGGCGTCCACGGAGGAGATGCTGCACTAGCAGGCACGGTCAGCGGTGCCCCACGGACGAAAGGACCACCGGTGTCGGCGGCGATGAGCTTGTTCGCGCTGGTCGTGATCGTGTTCGGTGCACTGTCTGCACGGGCAGGTCGGGCGTACGTCTCCGCACCGATGGTCTTCATGCTCGCCGGCTTCGTCCTCGGCAGCACGCGCTTCTACGAGCTCGAGGGCTCCACCATCAAGGTGGTGGCCGAGCTCACCCTCGCGCTGCTGCTCTTCCACGGTGCCGCGGAGCTGCGGCCCCGTGACCTCCGCACCGAGTGGGCGCTGACCGGGCGACTCCTGTTCGTCGCGCTGCCGATGTCACTGGCAGCCACGTTCGTGCTCATCCGTGTCCTCCTCCCCGGACTCGATGTGTGGCTCGCCCTGGTGATGGCTGCCGCCCTGGCTCCCACCGACTCCGCGCTGGCGACGGCCACCGTCCTCAACCCCGCGGTGCCGGTCCGGGTCCGCCGCCTGCTCAACCTCGAGAGCGGGCTCAACGACGGACTGGCCACCCCTGTGGTGCTGTTCGCCATCGCGGCAGCAGCCGGGACGCACACGTCGTCCCGTGGAGACCACGGAGCGCTGGAGGCGGTGGTCGCCATCGCGACCGGGGTGACGCTGGGAGCCCTCGTCGGGCTCGGCGTGGGCCGGTCCCTGGATCATGCCCGCCGCCGTGGCTGGACCGACGAGAGCATCCTGCCGATGGCCGTGCTGGCCGTCCCCCTCCTGTGTTTCTACGGCGCGGACCTCCTGGGCGGCAACGGGTTCATGGCGGCGTACGTCGCAGGCATCACCTAGGCCGCCACGCACGCATCGCCCGTACGAGCGTCCGCCGACCTCGAGCTCACGCGCCTCGGTTCCGCCCTGCTGGGGTGCGCGGCCTGGATGCTCTTCGGCGCGGCGACCGCCACCCACGTGGCGGCGCTCGTGCAGTGGCAGTCCGTGGCGATCGCCGTCGCGTCGCTCACGGTGCTCCGGATGGGACCGGTGGCCCTCAGCCTGACCGGGTCAGGACTCGATGCCCGCTCCCGCCTCTTCATCGGCTGGTTCGGGCCCAGGGGGCTTCCGTCAGTCGTCTTCGCGCTGATCGCCAACGACGCGCTCGAGGGCGGGCCGGGAGCGGCGACCGTCGTGGCGACGGTCGCCACGACTGTCGTCCTCAGCGTCGTCGGGCACGGGCTCACCGCACCGCCGCTGAGCGCGTGGCTCGGCAGGTCGGCTCGCGCGCACGATCCGCCGGGCGCACCACCGCCGGTGCCTGGTTTCTCACCCTGAACAGGTGAGCCCGGACGGGCGAGCCCTCTGGACGCTGGGGGCGGACGCGCCGTCGGCCGTCCGCTCCTGCGGCGACGAGAAGGACCGAGATGCCCGAGTCGAAGGTGCTCGCGTGACAGGCCCCGCGGATCCGGACGGCCCGGGCCCGCGACCGACGGACGTCCTGCACAGCCCCGGCTACCTCAGGCTGCTGCTCACCGCCGGGCTCCTGGGCCTTCCGCTGTCCTTGGTCGCGTTCGCCTTCCTGGCCGTCGTGCACGAGCTCGAGCACGTCGTGTGGCACGACCTCCCGGCGGCCCTGGGCCATGCGACACCTCCCCCGTGGTGGCCGGTCCTGACGATCGGGTTCGCCGGCCTGGTCGTCGCGCTTGCGGTCCTCCACCTGCCGGGACACGGCGGCCACGTTCCGGTCGCGGGCCTCGGCGCCGGTGCCACCCCTCCGGCCGCGCTGCCGGGCGTCGTGCTCGCAGCCGCGGCCAGCCTGGTCGGCGGAGCGGTCGTCGGACCCGAGGCGCCGCTGGTCGCCATCGGGAGCGGGCTCGCGCTCCTGGCCATCAGGCGTACGAGCTCGGGGGCGGACCCCACGACGGCGACTCTCCTTGCGGCGGCGGGTTCTGCCGCGGCGATCTCGGCCATCTTCGGAAGTCCCCTCGTCGCCGCCGTCATCTTCCTCGAGGTGCTCGGTCTCTCGCGCCGAGCGTTGATGCTCGTCGTCCTGCCGTGCCTCGTCTCGAGCGGGGTCGGGGCACTCCTGTTCACTGGCCTCGGCCGCTGGACCGGTTTCGAGATCGGAGCACTGGCACTTCCCGGCCTCGCCCCGGCCCGCCTGACAGCGGCAGAGGTCGCGTGGGCGCTGCCCCTCGCCGTCGTCGTGGCCGTCGGCACGTGGGTGGTCTGCGCGGTCGGACGGCTGACCGCGCGCCTCGCCGAGGCGCACGTGATGACCACGACCGTGGTCGCCGGCGTCGTGGCCGGCACGGCGGCGGCTGCGTACGCCCTCATGACAGGTCGATCCCCCGAGGAGGTGGCGCTCTCCGGGCAGGCGACGCTGTTCGACCTGGCCGAGGACCCGGCGGCGTGGTCGACCGCGGCGCTGGTGGCCCTCGTGCTGTGCAAGGCCGTCGCGTACGCCGTGTGCCTGGGCACGTTCCGTGGTGGACCCGTCTTCCCCGCCATCCTGCTCGGGGCCGGGGTGGGAGTGCTCGCTGCCGACCTCTTGCCGGGTCTGGGTCTCGTCGCTGCCCTCGCGATCGGCATGGGGGCGGGCATGGCCGTCACCGGACTCCCCGTGACCAGCGTCGTGCTCGTCGCCCTGCTGCTCGGCGACGCAGCGGTCGACCTCGTGCCGGTGGTGATCCTCGCGGTGGTGGTCGCGCTGGTCACGGAGGAGCGCCTGAGCAGCTCGTCCCGCCTCCGGGTGCTCGTGGGGGCGGCTCCGGGGCCCACGACCTGAGGCCCTCCCGTCATGGACCGTCGGCGGACACCGTCCGTGAGCCGCCGACGTCCACCACGATGGCCTCGCACGCGGGGGCCAGCTGCGCGAGCGCGTCGGTGAATCGTGGTCCGGCCGAGTCCATCCACCCCTTGGGAAACGTGCGTCCCGCCGGGGCATGAAGGGTCTTCCAGTGGACCGGCAGGGCCCACCTCGCCCCCGACCGTCGGCACGCCTCCGCGGCCTCCTCGGGTCCCATGTGCCCGGGCGAGAGCCGCGGACCCCATCCGCCGACGGGGACCACCGCGACGTCGATCGGGGCGCCCGCCAGGGTGGCGAGGTCCGACATGGCGGGGTAGAGATCTGTGTCCCCGGCGACCCACACGACGCCCGACCGCCCCCGGACGAGGTGGCCGTTGGCAGCGTTGGGTCGGTGGGGCATCGGACGCGAGTGGTGGACGGCGTCCACGAGCCGGACGGTGACCCCGTCCGGGTCACCGACGCCCACCCACTCCCCCTCGCCGAGCCCCCGTCCGCCCAAGCCCTTCCGGTCGACCCACGCCGCGTTCTCGATCGCGGTCAGGACCGGCACGTCGCCGAGCATCTGGAGCGAGGCGACCTCCGCGTGGTCATGGTGGAGGTGGGAGAGCAGCACGGCGTGTGCGCCCGACCAGGCGCTGTCGTCCGGTTGGCCCCCACGTCGCCGGAGGACGCCGTTGTGCCGCCGGAGGAGCGGGTCCGCGATCAGCCGTACCCCATCGATGTCGAGCACGACGGTGGCGTGGCCGAGCCAGGTCAGTGAGATCGTCATGTCGACCTCGCCAGACGGTCCCCGTCGGCCGTCCGCAGCGCGGCAACCACTGCCGTCGTGCCGGGGTCGCCTGTCATGGGGTGAACCTAGGAGCCCGGAGCGGACCACGGCCTCCCCCGCAACGAGTGAGTGCCGCGTGCCCTCGACGTACTCCCACCGGTGCCGCCGGTGGGAGTACGCATGAAGTCGGCCGGCGCGGGTACTCCAGCCCGTGAACACCTTCGTCGACCTGCTGACCGTGTTGGGCGTCCTCGCCGGTATCGGAGGCCTCCTGTTCCTCATGAGCGCGCTCGACCCGACCAGCGACCGCAAGCCCCCGACCCATCGGGGCACTCGCGCGAGCGGGGTCCGTGGATCACAGCAGCCCCTCGACCACCAGCGGTGGGGGAAGTCTGTCGCTGGTCGGCCGTTGCAACGGCCCAGCAGTGCGGGAGTCACCGCTGAAGCGGTGACTCCTGCAAAGGCTCAGAACCTGTAGCCGAAATGACTGATCGTCCGGGCGAACCGTTCGGCGACGATCTCGGCGTCCCCCGGTCCGTAGAGCTCGCGGTAGTGCACCCCACTCCCCTGCTTGGCGTGGGGCAGGTCCAGCGACAGCCCCAGGCGCGACGAGATGTCCGCGACCGCGGCCGGCAGCTCCTCGTAGCGGTAGACCTGGTCCACCACCACCCGGCCGTCGAGGCGGTAGAGCCGCTCGTTGAGGGCGAGCCGCTCCATCCGGCGCGGGGTCCGGACGAACTCGGCGAAGGTCTTGGTGAAGGTCGGCTTGCGCGCGCTGTAGCGGTAGGACGACGCGACGACGTCGTAGGGGTTCCGCTCGACGGCGAAGGTGAAGTAGGCGTCCCACGTGTCGCGACCGATCACCTCGATCACCCGGCGGGCGCCCATGTGGGCGTACGAGCTGGGGTCGGTGTCGTCGTTCTGCGGGCCCACTCCCCCGGCGGCGGCGCGCAGCACCTCGTCCTCCGGGCTGATCCGGGTGACGACGTCCTCGGGGCCGCAGTGGCGCGAGAGCGCGATCTCGAGGCTGGTTCCGGCGGTCTTGCGGGTCTTGACGAAGACGAAGCGGTGCGCGTGCGAGGCGATCATGACGTCACGCGTCAGTCGTCCTCGTCGGCCAGCTCTTCGCCGTGGGTGCCCGGGCGGGGCGCCCACGGCAGCTCCTTGGCCGGACGTACGACCACGAGCCGGTCGCCGCGGCCGAGCAGCGAGACCACCGGGTCGAAGTAGCGGTAGACCTTCTCGTCGCGGATCACCGCGATGACCTGGTCGGGCAGCGACTGGGGCTGCTTGCCGACCTCGTTGACCAGCAGGTCGCGCTCGGCGACCTCGAGGCCCTCGCCGTAGGTCATCAGGTCCTCCATCACCGAGCCGAGCATCGGCGACATCGACGACAGGCCGAGCAGGCGACCGACGGCGTCGGAGGACGTGATGACCGAGTTGGCGCCGGACTGGCGCATCAGCGGGACGTTCTCGTGCTCGCGCACCGCGGCGACGATCCACGCGTCGGGGTTGAGCTGCCGCACGGTCAGCGTGACGAGCACGTTGGAGTCGTCGCGGTCGGTGGTGATGATGACGTGCGTCGCCTTCTCCGCACCGGCCTGGCGCAGGACGCCGCGGCGGGTGGCGTCGCCGGCGATCACGACGAGCTGGTCGCGGTTGCCGTCGGCGACCGCCACCGGGTTGGGGTCGACGACCACGATGGCCTCGCGCTGGTAGCCGTTGCTGACCAGGGTCTCGATCGCGCTCCGGCCCTTGGTGCCGTAGCCGACGACGACGACGTGCTGATCCATCTTCTTCCTCCACCGGGAGACCCGGATCATCTCGCGTCCCTGCGAGGCGAGGACCTCGAGGGTGGTGCCGATCAACAGGACCAGGAACGCGATGCGGGCCGGGGTGATGATGATGGCGTTGACCAGCCGGGCCTGGTCGGACACTGGCGCGATGTCGCCGTAGCCGGTCGTGCTGAGCGTGACGGTCGTGTAGTAGAACGAGTCGAGCAGGCTCAGCGTGTTCGTGGGGTCGTTGCCGTCGACGTAGCCGTCACGGTCGAAGTAGACCAGCAGCACGGTGCCGACGAGGATGGCGACCGCCATCAGCAGCCGTCGGCCCAGCTCCCACCACGGCGACCGGTTGCGCTCCGGCAGGGACACCCGGCCCACGCTGGGCTGGTGGCTGGACGTCGACACGTCAGGAGTCTCGCACGCTGATGCGCTCGCGCAGCCGCTGCATGAGCTCGAGCCGTGCGCGCGTCGTGCTCTTCTGCGGGAAGACCGTGTCGCAGGCCGCGTTGACCGCCGCCCCGATGAGCACGGCCAGCGCCAGGAGGTAGAGCCACAGGAGCACGGCGATGGGCGCGGCCAGCGGCCCGTAGATCGATCGCGACTCGGCCGCGGTGACCGTCAGCACCCAGCGCAGGACGTACGAGCCGGTGACCCAGCAGAACAGCGAGAAGGTGGCGCCGGGCAGGTTGAAGCGCCACTTGGTCCGCACCGGCACCGACACGTGGAACAGCGTGGCGAGGAAGCAGATGCACAGCGCCAGCACGACCGGCCAGTAGAGGCTGTTGACGAAGTCGAGGCGAGGCGGGAGCACCCGGTCGACCAGCGTGGGGCCGGCCACCACGAGCGGGATGCTGACCGCCCCGGTGACCATGGCGAGGACGTAGAGCACGAAGGACAGCGCTCGCGTCTCGACGATCCCCCGCTGACCGCCGAGACCGTGCATGATCGTGATGGTGTCGACGAAGACGTTCAGCGCACGCGAGCCCGACCACAGCGCGAGGACGAAGCCGATCGAGATCACGTCGTAGCGGCCGCCGTCGAGCACGCTGTCGATGGTCGGCCGGATGATCGTGTTCACGGCGCGCTCGGTCAACGCCTGCCGGGACACCTCCAGCACCGCGTTGCGGATGTCCTCGAGCTGGGTCGCGGTGAACCGCTCGCTGACGAAGCCGATGGACCCGGCGAGCGCGAAGATCAGCGGCGGCACGGACAGCACGGCGAAGAACGCCGCCTCCGCTGCCAGTCCGGTGACGCGGTGGCGCAGGCACGAGCCGACGGTGGTGACGATGATCCGCCACAGCTGCTCGCCCCAGCGTCGGGCGAGGACCTCGACGCGGCGCGGCGCAGGCTTCTCCTCGCTCGCCTCGACCATGGCGCCACGCTATCCATTGGGCTCCCTGTCGAGACGATCCCGTGCCGCGGGTTTCCGGATCGGCGGCGTGGGTAGCGTCACCCGCATGCACCGACTCCCGCGCCCCCCCGTCCTGGCTGCCGTCGCGATGCTCAGCACCAGCGTGCTGACCGTCTCGCTCCTGGCCGCTCCCGCCGAGGCCGCCCCGCGCAAGACGCGGTTGTCCGGAACCCCCAGCGTCGACGTGGCCACGCCCGGCGGTGCAGTGGCGATGTCCGGCACGGTGAAGGACAAGGGCAAGCAGAAGCGCACCGTCGTCCTCGAGCAGAAGATCGCATCGGGCTGGCGCAAGGTGGACAAGGTGAGGTCCAGCCGCTCCGGCGCCTACGCCATCACCGTCCCGACGGACTGGTTCTACTCCACCAAGCTCCGCACGCGGGTCGTGAAGACCCGCAAGTTCCGCGGCGACACCTCCCGCGCCCACAGGATGAGCGTGGTCCCGGCCTACGTCCCGCTCGGCTCCCCCTCGTCGTGGGCGCCGCTCAGCCGCTACGGCGAGAGGTTCAACCCGTGCCGGACGGTGACCTACGGGATCAACACCTCGCGGGCCACGCCCGACGCGGCCACGGTGTCGGCCGGCATCCAGAACACGATGGCGCTGGTGTCACAGGCCACCGGGGTGCGGTTCAGGTTCAAGGGCGAGACGAGCGCGATGCCCTTCGACCGCAGGTTCAAGGGCAAGGACCCCCAGCTGGTCTTCGCGTTCACCACTGATGCCGACACCAAGCTCGACCTCGGCCCCACGGTGGCCGCCCGCGGCGGCTCGGACCGCACCCGGTGGGCGCGCAACGCCCGCGGCAAGCGGATCCTGCAGACCATCCACGGTGGCGTGATCTACGACCTCGACGACACCGCGACCATGACGGCCGCGCAGTTCCAGCAGCTCACCCTCCACGAGGTCGGCCACGCCATGGGCCTGGGCCACGTCGGCCCCACGGACCAGTACATGACCGCCGGCGCCGAGCTCTACGACCTCCCGCTCAGCTACCAGGCCGGTGACCTCAACGGCCTGAGCAAGGTCGGTCTCCAGGCCGGCTGCATCCGGCCGCTGCGCTCGCGCGGCAAGGCCGTCCTGGGTCGCCTGCCCGTCCCGGTCGCCACGACGCTCGACTGAGTGTTCCGGTCCGGCCACATCGCGGCGGCAACGCCTACGGTGGGGCCGTGAGCACCCCTGTGACCGACCTGCCCGACCCCGTCGACCCGCGGACCGCCGTCAACCAGGCGCCCGCCCTCGTGGGTCACAACGTGGTCACCTCCGACGTCGCACTGACCGAGGCCGTCACCCGTCACGGGTCGGCCGGGCTCGTCGAGGAGCTCACCCCGCTCGGAGTCGAGGCCGGCACCGAGGCGGCTCGCGAGCACGGCATGCTCGCCAACCACCACCACCCCGAGCTGACGACGTACGACCGCTGGGGCAACCGGATCGACGAGGTGCAGTTCCACCCCTCGTGGCACTGGCTGATGGAGCGTGCGGTGGGCCACGGCCTGCAGGCGGCGCCGTGGGAGCAGCAGGAGGCAGGCGACCCGCACGCCCACCTGCGTCGCGCGGCCGGCTTCTTCGCGTGGTCGCAGACCGAGCCCGGGCACGGCTGCCCCATCTCGATGACGTACGCCGCTGTCCCGGCGCTGCGGGCCGACGACGCCATCGCGAAGGAGTGGACCCCGCTCCTGGCAGCGCGGTCCTACGACCCGGGCGTCCGTGCGAGGTCGCAGAAGACCGGTGCGCTGGCCGGGATGGGCATGACGGAGAAGCAGGGCGGGTCGGACGTGCGGGCCAACCAGACCCGGGCCGTGCCGACGGCCGAGGACGGCTGGTACGCGCTGCACGGCCACAAGTGGTTCACCTCCGCGCCGATGAACGACCTCTTCCTCGTGCTTGCCCAGACCGGCGGCGGCCTGACGTGCTTCGTCGTGCCGCGCGTCCTGCCCGACGGCACCCGCAACCGGATCGACGTGGTCCGGCTCAAGGACAAGCTCGGCAACCGCTCCAACGCCTCCAGCGAGCTCGAGCTGGACGGGACGCTCGCCCAGCGGCTCGGCGACGAGGGCCGGGGAGTCCGGACCATCATCGAGATGGTGGCCGCGACCCGTCTCGACTGCGTGCTCGGCTCGGCGGCGCTGATGCGCCACGCGCTGGCAGAGGCCTCCTGGCACGTCGCCCACCGCGCGGCCTTCGGCGGTCGGCTCGTCGACAAGCCGCTCATGCAGAACGTCGTGGCCGACCTTGCCGTCGAGTCCGAGGCGGCGACTGCCCTGGCCATGCGCCTGGCCGCGGCCGTCGACCGACCCGGCGACCCGCACGAGGTCGCGCTCCGCCGGATCGCGCTCCCGCTGGCGAAGTTCTGGGTCTGCAAGCGCACCCCCGCGATGGTGGCCGAGGCGCTCGAGTGCCTCGGCGGCAACGGCTACGTCGAGGAGTCAGGGCTTCCGCTGATGTTCCGCGAGTCGCCGCTGAACTCGATCTGGGAGGGCTCGGGCAACGTCAACGCGCTCGACGTGCTGCGCGCGCTGGGTCGCGAGCCCGAGGTCCTGCAGGCCTGGATCAGCGAGGTGGGCGCGGCGCGGGGCGCCGACAGCCGGCTCGACCGCGCCGTCGACGACACGCTGGCCCTGCTGGGCGACAGCGCCGGCCTCGAGGCCGGGGCGCGCCGGCTGGCCGGTCAGATGGCTGCCTGCCTCCAGGGGGCGCTGCTCGTCCGCTTCGCGCCGCCCGAGGTGGCGGACGCCTTCTGCGGCAGCCGGTTCGGGGCGTCGTACGGCGGCACGTTCGGCATCCTGACCAGCGGATCGCTGCGCGAGATCGTGGACCGGTCCACACCGGTTCTCGTGTAGAGCACCTGGCGATCATCAAGTTTTCCCGAAGGCCTGGCGCACGCTCGGCTCATCGCCCATCCGCTGACGCGCTCCGGGCATAGGTTCGCGTCACGGCACCTGTGGGGGGTGCGTCACTCGTACCTGTGGGGGTCGCCATGACGAAGATGTCCAGCACGATGTTCAGCGTGGGGACCCTGCTCCGCCGGGCCGAGGACACCGGCACCGAGGTGAAGCTGCTCGTCCAGAACAGCTGGCTGACCGGTCGCGTCCTCGGGTGCGACGGCGTGGGCGCCATCCTCGACGACGGCGAGGGCAGTCAGTCGCTCGTACGACTCGACCAGGTGGCCGCCGTGACGTTCTCCCGGGCTGAGATGGAGGACGGCCTGACCGACACCGGCGCCCGCTCGCACGGAGCGGGCAGCGGACCGATCGAGGCAGGTCCGATCACGGTGCCGACACAGAAGAGCGGCGAGTACCACTTCCTCACCGCAAAGCCGTACTGACGACCTCTCGCGCCTCGTCCTGCACCTGCGCCAGGTGCTCGGGGCCCCGGAACGACTCGGCGTAGATCTTGTAGACGTCCTCGGTGCCACTGGGTCGCGCCGCGAACCAGGCCGACTCGGTGGTGACCTTGAGCCCGCCGATCTTCGCCCCGTTGCCGGGCGCCTCGGTGAGCTTGGCGGTGATCGTCTCCCCCGCCAGCGTCGTGGCGCTCACGTCGTCCGGGGACAGCGCGCCGAGCTTGGCCTTCTCCTCGCGGGAGGCGGGCGCGTCGATGCGGGCGTAGGCCGGGTCCCCGTGCTCGGCGACGAGCCCCGCATAGTGCTCGCTGGGGGTCTTGCCGGTCGCGCCGAGGATCTCGCTGGCCAGGAGGGCGAGGAGGAGGCCGTCCTTGTCGGTCGTCCAGGTCGACCCGTCGCGGCGGAGGAACGACGCACCCGCGGACTCCTCGCCGCCGAAGCCGAACGAGCCGTCCATCAGGCCGGGGACGAACCACTTGAAGCCGACCGGCACCTCGACCAGCGGCTTGCCGATCGCGGCGGCGACCCGGTCGATCATCGAGCTCGACACCAGCGTCTTGCCGATCCGGGCCGACTCCGGCCAGCCCGGCCTCGCGCCACCGAAGAGGTGGGCGATCGCGACGGCGAGGAAGTGGTTGGGGTTCATCAGGCCGGCGTCGGGGGTGACGATGCCGTGACGGTCGGCGTCGGCGTCGTTGCCGGTGGCGATGTCGTAGTCGTCCTTGCGGCTGACCAGCGACGCCATCGCATAGGGCGACGAGCAGTCCATCCGGATCTTGCCGTCCCAGTCGAGCGTCATGAAGCGCCAGGTGGGGTCGGCCAGCGGGTTGACCACCGTCAGGTCGAGCCGGTGGCGGTCGGCGATCTCGCCCCAGTAGGCCACGCTGGCGCCGCCCAGCGGGTCGGCGCCGATGCGCACACCGGCGTCGCGGATCGCGTCGAGGTCGAGCACCTGCGGAAGGTCGTCGACGTAGTGGCCGAGGAAGTCGTAGGTGCCGACCGCCGCGCGCGCCTTCGCGAACGCCACCCGCCTGACGCCCTCGATGTTGGCGCGGATCAGCTCGTTGGCCCGCGCGGCGATGACGGTGGTGGCGTCGGAGTCGGCCGGCCCTCCGTGCGGCGGATTGTACTTGAAGCCGCCGTCCTGGGGCGGGTTGTGCGACGGCGTGACCACGATGCCGTCGGCGAGCCCCGCGCCCGTCGTACGTCCCTGGTTGGCGCGGATGATCGCGTGGCTGACCGCGGGGGTCGGTGTGAAGCCGTCGCGGTCGTCGACCAGGACCGTCACGTCGTTGGCGACCAGCACCTCGAGCGCCGTCGCCCAGGCCGGCTCGGACAGGGCGTGGGTGTCGCGCCCGATGAAGAGCGGACCGTCGTAGCCCTGCTCGCGGCGGTAGTCGCAGATCGCCTGCGTGGTCGCCGCGATGTGGATCTCGTTGAACGAGGTGGTGAGCGACGTGCCGCGGTGTCCGCTGGTGCCGAAGGCGACCTGCTGCGACACGTCGTCGGGGTCGGGCTCGAGGTCGAAGTAGGCCGTCACGAGGTGGGAGACGTCCACCAGGTCCTCGGGGCGGGCGGGCTGTCCGGCTCTCTCGTGGGTGGCCATGGCTCCATCTTGGTGGGTGGGGGCGCCCGCGTCGAGAAAGGGGCACGTCGTTGTCGATCCGTGTCGTGCTGATCCGTCACAGTGGTGAGGTCGCAACCGGCGGCCTCGAACCTCCAGGAGGAGAACCAGACCCATGAGCCGCTACCTGATCCTGCTGCCCGCACCCGAGGCGGAGTGGGCCGACCTGCCACCCGAGGAGCACGAGAAGGGCCACGCCTCGCACGTCCGGTTCCACCAGGAGCTGGCCGCAGGTGGCCACACCCTCGTGACCGGCGGACCGCTCGAGGCGTCCGACCGGGCCACGTCGATGCGCCCGGGCGACGACGGCGCGGCCCTCGTGACGGACGGTCCGTTCTCCGAGACGACCGAGCAGGTCGTCGGCTTCTACCTCGTCGAGAGCGACGACGAGGACGACCTGAGGGCCGCCTGCCAGCGCTTCGCGGCGCGGGGCGAGCACATCGAGTTCCGCCGGATGGCGGAGTGAAGGAGACCCCGATGACCGAGTACGTCGTACTGCTGATGGGGGACGCCGAACGCTGGTGGGACCTGCCCGAGGAGGAGCGCGTCGCCGGCTATGCCACCCACGAGAAGTTCACCGCGCAGCTGGTCGAGCGCGGGCACCGGATCACCGGCGGGGCCGAGCTGCACCGGGCCTCCGAGGCCCGCACCATCGCGCCCGACGCCACCACGATCACCGAGGGCCCGTGGGCCGAGACCCGCGAGCAGGTGGGCGGGTTCTACCTCGTGGAGACCGACGACGTCGACGACCTGATGGAGTGCTGCCTGGTCCTGGCGGCCACCGGCGACGCAGTCGAGGTCCGCCGCTGCGTGGCCGCCGAGGAGCGTGCGTCATGAAGTACCTCGTGCTGCTCATCGGCGACGGGGCGGAGAAGCCGTGGACCGAGCAGACGGAGGACGAGCAGGGCGCCTCGATGGCGAAGTTCGGCGACTTCGACCGGGCATGCACCGAGCACGACGGCGTCGAGCTGCTCGCCGGCGAGGCCCTGAGCGGTCCGCGCGACGCGACGGTCATGCGCCGGACGTCGGGGCACGTCGAGCTGACCGACGGCCCCTACGCCGAGGTGATCGAGGGGATGGGCGGGTTCTACCTGATGGAGGCGCCCGACCTCGACGTCGTCGTCGAGCTGCTGCAGCTCCTGCCGCCCTACGACATCCAGATCCACCCGACCGTCGACGTGACGCTCTGAGCCCATCGGGCGGGGAGGACCGCGTGCAGGGTCTCGAAGAGGTCGTGCGGGAGGAGTGGGGTCGCCTCGTGGCCCTGCTCCTGTCGCAGTTCCGGCGCCTCGACCTGGTCGAGGATGCGCTGGGTGACGCCGTCGAGTCCGCCAGCCGCACCTGGCCCGTCGACGGCGCACCCGACAACCCGGCCGCGTGGCTGATGACCGCCGCGCGGCGCCGCGTGCTCGACCGGCTGCGCACCGAGGAGGTGGCGCGCCGCAAGCTGCCGCTCGTCCGCACCGACGTCGTACGCCACCAGGAGGGCGCGCGCACCATGGCCGACACCGGCAGCCTCGTCGAGGACGACGTCCTGCGCCTGGTGCTGATGTGCGCCCACCCGGCGCTGGCGCCGGAGTCGGCCAGCGCGCTCAGCCTGCGGCTCGTCCTCGGTGTCCCGACCGCCGACATCGCGCGCCTCTTCCTGGTCCCCGAGCCGACCATGGCGGCGCGGATCACCCGCGCCAAGAAGCGGATCGTGGGTGCCGGGATCCCGTTCGCCGTGCCCGACGCGTCGGTGCTCCCCGACCGCATCGACGTGGTCGCGCAGACCGCCTACCTCGCCTTCACCGCGGGCTACTCCCCCGGCACCGGTCCGGACCTGCTGCGCGCAGCGGCGTCCGGCGAGGCGATCCGGCTGGTGCGCGTCGTGCTGGGGCTGCGGCCGGACGAGCCGGCGCTCGTCGCGCTGCTGGCGCTGATGCTGCTCCAGCACTCGCGGCGTGACGCCCGCGAGCACGACGGACGCCTGGTGCTCCTGGCCGACCAGGACCGCTCCCGCTGGCACCACGACGAGGTCGCCGAGTCCACCCGGCTGCTGGCCGCACCCTGCCTCGCCGGCCCGATCACCCCGCTCACCGCGTCGTACGTCCTGCAGGCCCGGATCGCGGCCGAGCACGCCACCGCACCGAGCGCCGCCGACACCCGCTGGGACCGCATCGTCGGGCTGTACGACCTGTTGCTGCAGGTGGCACCGTCACCGTCCGCCCGGCTCGCGCGGGCCGTCGCCGTCGCCGAGGACCGCGGTGCGGCCGCCGGCCTCGACGCCCTCGAAGGTCTGGAGATCCCCGACAGCCACCGTCCGGCTGCTGTCCGCGCCGAGCTGCTGTCCCGCTCGGGGGACGTGGACGCGGCGCGGGCGGCGTACGACCAGGCGATCGCCGCATGCCGCAACGACGTCGAGCGCGCGTTCCTCGAGGAGAGACGGGCCGAGCTCTAGTCGGTCGGCACCTTCTGCTGCTTGGCCAGCACGGTGAGCCCCTCGTCCACGACGAAGCCGCGGGCGCGGTCCTCGTCGTGGTCGACGCCGATGCGCGCGCCCGGCGGGACGATGACGCCCTTGTCGAGGATCGCGTTGCGCACCACCGCGCCCTCGCCGATCTGCACCCCGTCCATGAGCACGGAGTCGGACACCTCGGCACCGTCCTTGACCCACACCGCCGGCGACAGGACCGACTGGTTGACGGTGCCGCCGGTGACGACCACGCCGGGCGACAGGATCGAGTTGAAGGTCGAGACGCCGGCCCCGCTGGCGCCCTCGACCAGCTTGGCCGGCGGGTGCGGGCCGTAGCTGGTGTAGATGGGCCATGCGTTGTTGTAGAGGTTGAAGACCGGCAGCGGCGAGACGAGGTCCTTGTGCGCGTCGTAGTAGGACCGCATGGTCCCGACGTCGCGCCAGTAGCCGCGGTCGCGGTCGGTCGAGCCGGGGACCTCGTTGTCCTTGTAGTCGTAGACCGCGGACTCCGCCTTGTCGACGAACCAGGGCACGATGTCGCCACCCATGTCGTGCTTGGACTGGTCGCGGTCCGCGTCGCGCGTGACGGCGTCGACCAGCGCGTCGGCGGTGAAGACGTAGTTGCCCATGCTCGCGAGGACCTCGTCGGGCGAGTCGGGCAAGCCCACGGGGTCGGTCGGCTTCTCGAGGAACGCCCGGATCTGCTGCGGGTTGGTCGGGTCGACGTCGATCACGCCGAACTGGTCGGCGAGGCTGATCGGCTGGCGGATCGCCGCGACCGTGCAGCCGGCGCCGGACTCCACGTGGTCGGCGACCATCTGCGAGAAGTCCATCCGGTAGACGTGGTCGGCGCCGACGACCACGACGATGTCGGGTCGCTCGTCGGTGAGCAGGTTGAGCGACTGGAAGATCGCGTCCGCGCTGCCGAGGTACCACCGCTTGCCCACGCGCTGCTGGGCCGGCACCGGGGTGACGTAGTTGCCCAGCAGGTTCGACATCCGCCAGGTCGTCGTGACGTGCCGGTCGAGGCTGTGCGACTTGTACTGCGTCAGCACGACGACCTTGAGGTAGCCGGAGTTCACGACGTTGGACAGCGCGAAGTCGATCAGCCGGTAGATCCCGCCGAACGGGACTGCCGGTTTGGCGCGGTCGGCGGTGAGCGGCATCAGGCGCTTGCCCTCACCGCCTGCCAGGACGACGGCGAGAACCTTCTTGCGCGGGGGCGTGATGGCCATGCGACGAAACTAGCCGTCCGGAGGGGCGCGGTCGACCTCCCTCGGTGGCGCGTTTTGCGACTAGGTTCGGCACATGCGCATCGACGTCCTCAGCAAGGAGTACCCACCCGAGGTCTACGGCGGCGCAGGTGTCCACGTCGCCGAGCTGGTCCGCGCGCTGCGCGTGCTGCCCGACATGGACGCACGGGTGCGCTGCTTCGGCGCGCCGCGCTCGGAGCCCGGCACCACGGCGTACGCCGAGCCGGAGACGCTCGCCGCCGCCAACGGTGCGATCCGCACCCTGGGCGTCGACCTCGCCATGGTCGACGACTGCGCCGGTGCCGACCTCGTGCACTCGCACACCTGGTACGCCAACATGGCCGGTCACCTCGCCGGCCTGATGCACGGCATCCCCCACGTCGTCAGCGCCCACTCCCTCGAGCCGATGCGGCCGTGGAAGGCCGAGCAGCTCGGCGGCGGCTACGCCCTGTCGAGCTGGGTCGAGCGGACCGCGTACGAGGGTGCCGCGGGGATCGTCGCGGTGAGCGCGGCGATGCGCGACGACGTGCTGCGCAGCTATCCGGCGGTCGATCCTGCTCGCGTGCACGTGGTGCACAACGGCATCGACACCTCGCAGTGGTCCCCGATGCCGAATCCCGACCGCGTCCGCGAGCTCGGCGTCGACCCTGACCGCCCGAGCGTGATCTTCGTCGGCCGGATCACCCGCCAGAAGGGCCTGCCGCTGTTCCTCCGCGCGGCTGCCGCACTGCCCCCCGACGTCCAGCTCGTGCTGTGCGCCGGCGCACCGGACACCCCGGAGATCGAGGCCGAGGTGCGTGGCCTCGTCGAGCAGCTCGCCGCCACCCGGTCCGGCGTGGTGTGGATCGCCGAGATGCTGCCGCGGCCCGACGTCGTCGCGCTGCTGACCGCCGCCACCGTCTTCGCCTGCCCGTCGATCTACGAGCCGCTCGGCATCGTCAACCTCGAGGCGATGGCCTGCGAGACCGCCGTCGTCGCCACCGCCACCGGCGGGATCCCGGAGGTCGTGGTGCACGGCGAGACCGGATGGCTCGTCCCGATCGACCAGGCCACCGACGGCACCGGCACTCCCCTCGACCCGGAGAAGTACGTCGCCGACCTCGGCGCCGCCCTCACCGACGCGGTCAGCGACCCCGAGCGCGCACGGACCTACGGCATCGCCGGGCGCCGGCGGGCCGAGGAGTCGTTCAGCTGGGACGCGATCGCCGGACGGACGCTGGAGCTCTACCGCTCGCTGACCTGACCTGACCTGACCTGACCTGCTCACCGTGGCGGGCGTCGTCGTACGGACCGACCGTGCGTGCGCGACGGCCCGGCCCGCTTGGCCTCGGCGTACGACCGGCGTTCGGTCCGTACGACGGCCTGTGGAGAGGGCGAGCAGACCCCGGTCACTGACGTCAGGCTGGCGTCATGGAGATCTCAGCCATCATGCCCGTCCTCGGAGGCGTGGCCACGCGTCGCATGCTGATCAACGCCACCTCCCGCCGTGAGTTCGAGGACGCTGTGTCGTCGGGTGCGTTGGTGCGCGTGAACCGCGGCCGGTACGCCGTACCCGGCGTCCACGAGGGGACCGAGCTCGCCCTCAGGGTCACCGGACACGTGTGCCTCGTCTCGGCCGCGCTCAGCCACGGCTGGAAGGTCAAGCTCGTGCCCGCGCTGCCACAGATCGTCGTGCCGAAGGACCGTCGGATCCCTCCTGCGGTCCGCTCGTCCATGGAGCTCGTCTGGGCCGACCTGTCGCACGAGCAGGTCGAGGGACTGGCGACCGACGCCTCCACCACGCTCGAGATGTGCGGACGTCGGCTCCCGTTCGACGAGGCGCTGTCGGTCGCGGACTCTGCGCTGAGGGAAGGCTTCCCACGTCAGGAGCTGCTGCACATCGCCGAGTCGGCCAGGGGCCCCGGATCGGCGCGACTGCGGCGGGTGGCGGCGATGGCCGACGGGCGGGCGGCCAACCCGTTCGAGTCGGTGCTCCGTGCCATCGCGGCCGCCGTCCCCGGCCTGGACGTCGAGCCGCAGGTCCAGGTCCGTGGCGACCTGGGGCTGGACGTGCGCTGCGACCTGGCTGACCGAGGGCTGCGGATCGTGCTCGAGGCCGACTCGTTCGAGTGGCACGGAGACCGGGCGGCACTCAGGCGCGACGCCCGTCGCTATGACCTGCTCGTCGCCGACGGCTGGACCGTGCTGCGCTTCGCGTGGGAGGACGTCATGCACGACCAGGACTGGGTGCGACAGGTCCTCACTCTCGTCGTCGAACGGACCCAACGGGCCGGGTCGGCGCGGACGTAGGCGCGAAGGCGGCGACCTCGGGCTCGTTGGGTCCGTACGACGACGCGCCCCGGACCGGGCGGGTCCGGGGCGCGTCGTCGGATGGTCAGCGACCGGCGGACACCGGGTCTCCGGCCTCGACCGGAGCCGGGGTGTAGCCGTGGTCGTCGTCGACCATCGTGGTCTCGTCGAACGGGTCGTCGCCGGACAGCACGCGGTCGAGCTGGTCGTGGTCGAGCGTGTGCGTCCAGTGGCCGACGAGGATCGTGGCCACCGAGTTGCCGGCGAAGTTGGTCACGGCGCGGGCCTCGGACATGAAACGGTCGATGCCGACGATCAGGCCGACCCCGTCGAGGAGCTCGGGGCGGTGCGAGGAGAGGCCACCCGCCAGGGTCGCCAGGCCGGCGCCGGTGACGCCCGCCGCACCCTTGGAGGCGATGACCATGAACACCAGGAGCGAGATCTGCTCGCCGATCGAGAGCGGCATGTTCATCGCGTCGGCGATGAAGATCGAGGCCATCGTCAGGTAGATCGCGGTGCCGTCGAGGTTGAACGAGTACCCCGTGGGGACGACGATGCCGGAGGTCGTCTTGTCCACGCCCGCGTGGTTCATCTTGGCGATCAGGCGCGGCAGCGCGGTCTCGGACGACGACGTCGACACGATCAGCAGGAACTCGCGGCCGAGGTACTTCAGCAGGCTGAAGATGTTCACCCCGCTGGCGACCTTGAGGACCACGCCGAGGATGCCGAAGACGAACACCGCGCAGGTGATGTAGAAGGCGATCATGATCGTGGCCAGCGCCTTGAGGGCGTCGACGCCGGTCTCACCGACGACCGCGGCGATGGCGCCGAACGCGCCGATCGGGGCGACCCACATGATCATCGCGAGGATCCGGAACACGAGCCGCTGGATGTGGCCGATGGCCGTCAGGATCGGCTCCCCCGAGCGACCCATCGCCTGCAGCGCGAATCCGACCAGGAGCGCGACGAGCAGGGTCTGGAGCACCTCGCCCGAGGTCAGGGACGAGAGCAGCGAGTCGGGGATGATGTGCAGGAGGAAGTCGGTGGTCGTGCCGCTGTCCTCGACCTTGCCCTGGCCGGCGCTCGCCACCTCGTCGGTGATGTTGAGACCCTCGCCGGGGTCGAGGAGGTTGCCGACCACGAGGCCGATCGCGAGGGCGACGGTCGACATGGTGAGGAAGTAGGCCAGGGCCAGTCCGCCGACCTTGCCGACGCTCGCGGCGCTGCGGACCGAGCCGACGCCGAGGACGATCGTGCAGAAGATGATGGGCTGGATCATCATCTTGATGAGCGCCACGAAGCCCTCGCCGATGGGCTTGAGGCCGGTCGCGAACTCGGGTGCCACGAAGCCGACGACGATGCCGAGCGCCACCGCCGCGATGACCGCGATGTAGAGGTAGTGGGTGCGATCGCGCCGGGTCTCCGGCGGCGTCACCTGGGGGGTGGTGCTCATCTGGTCCTCCTGGTCTCGGGCCCGGCGTGCGCCGGCCTCGTCCGCCATCGTGGTGACACCTGTGACCGCGGTCACCGTTTCGTACGTTGTGTTCGCCGTCACAACCCCCCTCCGCGGTGGGGCACAATGCGGCCCATGACGCGTCGCGCCGAGGGCGAGAGCCCGGTGGCCCGCCAGATCCTGCTGCTGCAGGTCGGCGTCGTCGTGGTCCTGGTGGTCACCGCCGTCGCGCTCGCCTCGCTCGACGCCCGCCGCGACTCGCGTGAGTCAGCCAGCGACCGGGCGACGGCCGTCGCGCGCTCGGTCGCCGACTCCCCCTTCGTGCGCGAGGCTGCCCAGTCCGACGACCCCACCGCCTCGTTGCAGCCCTTCGCCGAGGAGGTCCGCATCGACACCGGCACCGACTTCGTGGTCGTGATGGACACCGACCGGATCCGCTGGACGCACCCCGACACCTCCCAGATCGGCGGCCGGTTCGTCGGCGGCGTCGGTGCCGCACCCGAGGGGCAGGTGTTCACCCAGGAGTACGTCGGCACGCTGGGGCCGTCGGTGCGCGCCGTCGTGCCCGTCGTGGACGCCGACGAGGTCGTCGCCCTGGTGGCGGTCGGCATCACCGTCGACCGGCTGGACCGCCAGCTCCTGCGCGACCTGCCCGGCATCGCCCTCGCGGCCGGCGCGACCCTCGCGGCCGGGCTGCTGGGCGCATGGCTGATCGCCCGCCGCCTGCGTCGCCAGACCCACGGCCTCGGCGAGCGCGAGATCACCCGGATGTACGAGTACTACCGGGCCGTCCTGGGCGCCGTGCGCGAGGGACTGCTCCTGGTCGACGACGACCTGCGGGTCCAGCTCGTCAACGAGGAGGCCGTGCGGCTCCTCGCGCTGCCCGACGACGTCGAGGGTCGCTCGCTCGACGACCTCGGCCTGCCGCCGGGGCTGGTGGCGGCCGTCGAGCGTCGTACGGCACTGGCCGACGAGACCTACGTCCTGGGCCAGCAGGTGCTGGTCTTCAGCTCGGCGCCGGCCTACTGGCGCGAGGCCGAGGTGGGCGCGGTGGTCACGGTCCGCGACCGGACCGAGCTGCAGGCCGTGACCGGCGAGCTCGACCTCGTGCGCGGGCTCACCGAGTCGCTGCGCGCGCAGAACCACGAGGCCGCCAACCGGCTGCACACCATCGTGTCGCTGGTGGAGATGGGCCGCACCGACCAGGCCGTGGCGTTCGCGACCGCCGAGCTCGAGGTCGCCCAGGGGCTGGCCGACGAGCTCGTGTCGGCCGTCGACGAGCCGGTGCTCGCAGCGCTCCTGCTCGGCAAGACCGCGCAGGCCGCGGAGCGTGGCATCGACCTGGAGATCCTCGGCGCCCTCCCGTCCGAGCTGCCGATCGAGCCCCGCGACCTCGTCGCCCTCGTCGGCAACCTCGTCGACAACGCCTTCGACGCCGTCGCGCTGACCCGGGTCCGCACCCCTCAGCGGGTCCGGATCGAGCTCGCCGGCGACACCGACGACCTCCGCATCGCGGTCGAGGACTCCGGTCCCGGCATCGCCGTCGAGGACCGGCAGCACGTCCTCGAGCGCGGCTGGTCGAGCAAGGCCCAGGAAGGGCGAGGGCTCGGCCTGGCGATCGTCACCCAGGTCGTGTCCCAGCACGGCGGCACGCTCGACGTCACCGACTCCCCGCTCGGCGGAGCGCGCTTCGCGGTCGGCGTACGACGCCGGGCCGGCGTGCGCGGCGGTGAGGCGTGAACGTCCGGGTCCTCGTGGTCGAGGACGAGGAGGTCGCCGCGGACGCGCACGCGACGTACGTCGGCAGGCTGGCAGGCTTCGAGCTCGCGGGGGTCGCGCGGTCGGCCGGCGATGCGGTGCGGCTGCTCAACGCCGACGCCGGCGTCGATCTGATCCTGCTCGACATGCACCTGCCGGACGGTCACGGTCTCGGCCTGCTGCAGCGGCTGCGCGCCGAGGGACGGCAGGTCGACGTGATCGCCGTGACGTCGGCCCGCGACACCGAGGTGGTGCGGCGAGCGGTGTCACAGGGGGTCGTGCTCTACCTCCTCAAGCCGTTCACCTTCGCGACGTTCCGCGGCAAGCTCGAGCAGTACGCCGAGTTCCGCTCCCGCCTCGAGCGCGCCCCGGGCGACGTCGTGCAGGACGACGTCGACCAGCTCTTCGGTGCCCTGCGAGCCAGGCCGACCGGCGACACGCTGCCCAAGGGCATGGGGCTCGACTCGCTGCGCGCGGTGGTCGAGGCACTGCGCGCGCAGCCCGATGGGCTCTCGGCCGCGGAGGCAGGTGCGGCCGTGGGCGTCTCCCGCGTCACCGCGCGGCGCTACCTCGAGCACCTCGCCGACGAGGGGCGCGTCACCCGGTCCCCGCGCTACGGCGGCGCCGGGCGTCCCGAGGTCGGCTACGTCTGGGTCGGCGGCACCTGAGGGCTCCCGCCGGCGGCTCCGCGGGTCTACCGTGGATCACCGCGCTGCGCTGAGGAGGCGCCATGAGCCAGCCGCACCCCGAACCGGTCCCGCCCGCCGTCAAGGCGCAGATCCTCGCCACCGAGCACTGGGGGCTCCTGGCGGTGCGCAGCCAGACCTGGAGCGAGGTGATGGGGCGGATCACGTCGCAGCTGATGTTCACCTCTGCCTCGCTGCTCTTCCTCGCCCTGGCCGGCCAGGCGATGTCGTACTCCTCCACGTTCCGGCTGCTCGCGATCCTCCTGGGGCTGACTCTGCTGGTCGCGGGGACGCTCACGTCGTTCCGCGTCCACAACGCGAG
Source organism: Nocardioides alpinus (assembly GCF_900112035.1). Taxonomy (GTDB): domain Bacteria; phylum Actinomycetota; class Actinomycetes; order Propionibacteriales; family Nocardioidaceae; genus Nocardioides; species Nocardioides alpinus. Next base: position 71,817 of record NZ_FOKC01000014.1, read on the forward strand.
CCAGGAGGACTACATGTTCATCAAGGGGATGAACCGGTTGCGGGCGGCGTACATCGACCTCGACCCCAGCCTCGCGCCGTACTTCATCACCGGCCTGCACGACGACGAGGCAGGCATCGGGCAGACCTATGACATGGGCGTGAGGCGGCGCAGCGCGAGCCAGGTGCTGGCGAGCTCGGCGATGTTCATCGTCGTGGTCAACACGCTCGTCGCCGCCGGTGTCACCGCGTTCGTGCTCTGGCCGCAGGGGGGCGCTCCGACGGCCGTCGGTGCCTTCGTCGTCGGGGCGGCGCACTTCACCACCTGGATCTGGCTGGGCTACCGGAGCTGGCAGGTCAACATCGACCCCGCCCACGTGCGGTTCCCCACGCCCGGCGGGTGAACCGGCTCGACCCGGCTCGACTCAGCTGAGGACGAGACCGGGGTAGAGCGGGTGCTTGTCGAGCATCTCCGCCGACTGCGACGTGACGCGGTCAGCGACTCCGTCGCCCAGGACGTACGACGCCTTGCTGGGGCCGCCGGCCTTGGTCGTGCCGGCCTCCGTGTGCTCGAGCACGTCGACGATCAGCTCCGCGACCTTGTCGAACTCGTCGTGCCCGAAGCCGCGCGTGGTGAGCGCGGGGGTGCCGAGCCGGACGCCGGAGGTGTACCAGGCGCCGTTGGGGTCGGCCGGGACCGAGTTGCGGTTGGTGACGACGCCGGCGTCGAGCAGCGCGGACTCGGCCTGGCGACCGGTGAGGCCGTAGGACGACACGTCGAGCAGGACGATGTGGTTGTCGGTGCCACCCGTGACGAGGTTGGCCCCGCGGGTCAGGAAACCCTCGGCCAGCGACTTGGCGTTGTCCGCGACCTTCTGCGCATAGGTCTGGAAGGACGGCTGGCGAGCCTCAGCGAACGCGACGGCCTTGGCGGCCATCACGTGCGACAGCGGACCGCCGAGCACCATCGGGCAGCCGCGGTCGACGTCGGCCGCGAACTCCTCCTGGGCCAGCACCATGCCCCCGCGCGGACCGCGCAGCGACTTGTGGGTCGTGGTGGTCGTGATGTGGGCGAAGGGGACGGGGTCCTCCTCGCCGGTGAAGACCTTGCCCGCGACCAGGCCGGCGAAGTGCGCCATGTCGACCATCAGCACGGCGCCCACCTCGTCGGCGATCTCGCGCATCTTGGCGAAGTTCACCCGGCGGGGGTAGGCGGAGTAGCCCGCGACGAGCACCAGCGGCTTGAACTCGCGCGCCTTCGCGGCCACGGCGTCGTAGTCGAGAAGCCCGGTACCCGGGTCGGTCCCGTACTGCTGCTGGTGGAACATCTTGCCGCTGATGTTGGGGCGGAAGCCGTGCGTGAGGTGGCCGCCGGCGTCGAGCGACATGCCGAGCAGGCGCTGGTTGCCGAATTCGTGCCGCAGCGTCTCCCAGTCGGCCTCGGTCAGCTCGTTGACGTTCTTGGCCTGCATCTTCGCCAGATAGGGCGTCTCCACGCGGTTGGCCAGGATCGACCAGAACGCGACGAGGTTGGCGTCGATGCCGGAGTGCGGCTGGACATAGGCGTACGGCGCACCGAAGAGCTCGCGCGCGTGCTCGGCAGCCAGGCTCTCGACGGTGTCGACGTTCTGGCAGCCGGCGTAGAAGCGGTGGCCCACCGTGCCCTCGGCGTACTTGTCGCTGAACCACGTGCCCATCGTCAGCAGCACGGCGGGCGAGGCGTAGTTCTCCGACGCGATCAGCTTGAGCGAGCCGCGCTGGTCGGTGAGCTCCTGGCGGGTGGCCGCGGCGATCCGCGGCTCGACCGAGGCGATGACCTCGAGGGCCTGCGAGTACGCGCTGCTGATGAGGGAGTCGTCCATGACCGACAGCCTAGGGCCCGGCCCGGTGGCTCCGGCGCGAGGTCGGCCCGGCGTGGACGGTGTGACCTGGGCCGCACCGGGGCCCTCGGACCAGCGCATCCAACTCGACCCTGTCTCACATCGTGGCGCCCCATCTCGCCTGTCGAGATTTCGTCTTGTGGAAGTGGTGTCCACTCCCTGAGACTTCTTGACATGGTCACCGCTTCCACCCACACGCACCTCGTGGTCCGACGTCACGTCGACCTCATGCGCGTGGGCAGCGCGACCTGTTGGCATCGCTGAATCGCCGCCCCAGAACTCCTTCTCCGCGCTCAACGTCGCGCGCGGCACTCCTCAGCGAACAGGAACTTCCTGATCATGCCCGACCTCCGGTTCAAGCCCCAGGCAGCCCAGAACACCGAGATCCCGCGCCCGAAGCGCGCCGAGGGTCAGTGGGCGCTCGGCTACACCGAGCCGCTCAACAAGAACGAGCAGTCCAAGAAGGACGACGACCCGCTCAACGTGCGGGACCGCATCCTCCACACCTACTCGCGTCGCGGCTTCGACTCGATCGACCCCGCGGACCTGCGTGGCCGCTTCCGCTGGATGGGCCTCTACACGCAGCGCGCCCCGGGGTTCGACGGCGGCAAGACCGCCCAGCTCGAGGAGGAGGAGCTCGACGACCGCTTCTTCATGATGCGGGTGCGCACCGACGGCGCGATCCTCGACGGCCCGGCCCTGCGCGCGCTCGGCGAGGTGTCCACGGCGTACGCCCGCAACACCGCGGACATCACCGACCGCAACAACATCCAGTACCACTGGGTCGAGATCGAGAGCGTCCCGGCGATCTGGGAGCAGCTCGAGGCGGTCGGCCTCACCACGCTCGAGGCGTGCGGTGACAGCCCGCGGCCCTTCCTCGGGTCCCCCGTCGCCGGCATCGCCAAGGACGAGATCATCGACGGCTCGTCGGCGCTCGAGGAGATCAAGCGGCGGATCCTGGGCAACCCCGACTTCTCCAACCTGCCGCGCAAGTTCAAGACGGCGCTCACCGGTCACCCCAGCCACGACGTGGCCCCCGAGGTCAACGACGTCTCGTTCGTGGGCACCGTCCACCCCGAGCACGGCCCCGGCTTCGACCTGTGGGTCGGCGGCGGCCTGTCCACCAACCCGATGCTCGCCCACAAGCTCGGTGTGTGGATCCCGCTCGACGAGGTGGCCGACGCCTGGGAGGGCGTTGCCGGCATCTTCCGCGACTACGGCTACCGCCGGCTGCGGTCCAAGGCCCGGCTGAAGTTCCTGCTGGCCGACTGGGGCAAGGAGAAGTTCCGCGAGGTGCTGGAGAACGAGTACCTCCACCGCGCGCTCGTCGACAACCCCTCCCCCGAGGCACCGGTCACCGCCGGCGACCACATCGGCATCCACGAGCAGAAGGACGGCAAGTTCTACGTCGGCGCCGCACCGGTCGTCGGCCGCATCGACGGCTCGACCCTGTCCGCGCTCGGCGACCTCGTCGAGACCTACGGCGCCCGCGGTGCGCGGCTCACGGCCTACCAGAAGCTCGTGGTGATCGGCGTCGCCGCCGAGGACACCGCCGCCTTCGCCGACGACCTGGAGAAGATCGGCCTCACCGCGCGGCCGAGCAACTGGCGTCGCTCGACGATGGCCTGCACCGGCATCGAGTTCTGCAAGCTCGCCATCGTCGACACCAAGGAGCGCGCGCGACTCCTGGTGACCGAGCTGGAGAAGCGCTTCCCCGACCTCGACACCCAGATCTCCGTCAACGTCAACGGCTGCCCCAACGCCTGCGCCCGCACCCAGGTCGCGGACATCGGCCTCAAGGGCCAGCTCGTGATGGATGCCGACGGCCAGCAGGTCGAGGGCTTCCAGGTCCACCTCGGCGGTGCGCTCGGCCTCAACCCGGTGATGGGCCGCAAGCTGCGCGCCCACAAGGTCACCAGCGCCGGCCTCGACGACTACGTCACCGCCGTCGTCTCGGCGTACCTCTCCGACCGCACCGAGGGCGAGCGGTTCGCCACATGGGTCACCCGTGCGGACGAGACCCTCCTGCGCGGGGAGCCGGTCTCCTCATGAGCGAGCGCGCGCAGCCCTTCCACTGCCCCTACTGCGGGGACGAGAACCTCTTCCCCCAGGAGGGTGCAGGAGCCTGGGAGTGCCGCTCGTGCCTGCGCGCCTTCACCGTCAAGATGACCGGGATGATCCCGCACCCCGCGTCGCGAGGGGGTTCGGCATGAGCCTCTCCACCCGCGCCGCGCGGAACTTCAAGGGCACCCACACCGAGGGCCGCACACCGGAGGAGCTGCGCGAGCTGGTCTCCCACGTCGGCGCCGAGCTCGAGCTCGCTCCCGCCGAGGTCATCATCGAGTGGGCCGTCGCCACCTTCGGCGACCGGTTCGCGATCACCTCGTCGATGGGCGACGCCGTACTGGCCCACCTGGCGGCCAAGGTCGCGCCCGACATCGACGTGGTGTTCCTCGACACCGGCTACCACTTCATCGAGACGATCGGCACCCGCGACGCGGTCGCCGCGACCCTGCCGGTGAACCTGCGCACGATCACGCCCGCGCAGACCGTGGCCGAGCAGGACGCGGAGTACGGCAAGGACCTCTACAAGACCGACCCCGACCTCTGCTGCGCGCTGCGCAAGGTCAAGCCGCTGGCCGACACGCTCGCCGAGTACGACGCCTGGGCCACCGGACTGCGCCGTGCCGAGACCCACAACCGCGTCATCGCGCCCGTCATCGGCTGGGACGCCCGCAAGGGCAAGGTCAAGGTCTCGCCGCTCGCCCGCTGGAGCGACGAGCAGGTCGAGCGCTACATCGCCGACAACGGCGTGCTGGTCAACCCGCTCGTGCACGACGGCTATCCCAGCATCGGCTGCTTCCCCTGCACCCGCCGCGTCGCCCCCGGTGACGACCCGCGCAGCGGGCGCTGGGCCGGCACCACGAAGACCGAGTGCGGCATCCACGCATGAAGTCACCCCACGACGTTCTCCTCCTCCGCTGCGCTCCCCCGAACAACGCCGCGGGGACCCCGACTCTCCGAGAGTCGACCTTGATCCAGACCAGCACTTCGAGACGGTCGCTGCGCGACCTCCTCAGCACAAGCGACAGCGTCGTCGCACCCACCCAGCACGACAGCACCACTACGCACGATCGGAGGCACCCCTGATGGCTGCACCTGCTCTGGTTGCACTCGCCCACGGAAGCCGGGACCCGCGCTCGGCCGCGACGATCAAGTCGCTCGTCGCCGAGGTCAAGGCCATGCGCCCCGACCTCCGGGTCGAGACGGCGTTCCTCGACCTCGCCAAGCCGTCCTTCGACACGGTCGTCGACCGCCTGGTCAAGGCCGGCTTCGACGAGATCGTCGTCGTGCCCCTCCTGCTCACCGAGGCCTACCACGCCAAGGTCGACGTCCCCGAGGTCATCGCCGCTGCGATGGCGCGCCACGAGGGCCTCAAGATCCAGGCCAGCAAGATCCTCGGCATGGAGGCCGCCTTCCTCGAGGTGCTCGACGTCCGCCTGCGTGAGGCGCTCAAGGACGCCCGGGTGCGCGAGCTCGACGCGCTCGTCCTCGCCGCCGCTGGATCCTCGGACCCGCTCGCCAACCAGGCCGTCGCCCGGATCGCCCGCACCTGGGGTGCCCGCCACCGGCTGCCCGTCACCGCTGCCTTCGCGTCGGCCGCCCCGCCGGCCACCGGCGAGGCCGTGCGCGCCTTCCGCGGTGAGGGAAAGCGCCACATCGCGGTCGCGTCGTTCTTCCTCGCACCGGGCCGGTTGCCCGACCGCGCGGGCGAGCTCGCGATCGAGGCCGGTGCCGTCGCGGTCTCCGACCCCCTGGGCGCGCACCCGGCCGTGGCCCGCGCGATCCTCGCCCGCTACGCCGTGGGCGCGGTCGAGCTCGTCCCGGTGTGAGACGAGCAGTGACGCGTCGAAACCTAGAGGTGCTTGAGCGCCTCACGGCGTGAGAGCCCGCTCAGTCGGTCGGCGTAGGTCGAGACGAACGCCCGGACCCACGCCGCGTCCGTCTTCGCGTGCTCGCGCAACGACCACCCGAGCGCCTTGCGGACGAAGAACTCCTTGCCGTACGCCGTGTCGTCGAGGTTGGCGACCAGCGCCCGCTGCAGGAGGTCGGTGTCGGTCTCCTCGCGGTGGCGCAGCTGCGACAGCACCGCCGTACGCCGGATCCAGAGGCTGTCCACGTCGACGGACCACCCGTCCATGACCGGTGTGACGACGCGGCGGTGGTCGAGCAGCACCTGCCCGACGAGGTGCGAGGCGATCTCGTCGACCACGTCCCACCACGCACCGGTCCGCACGAGCGTCCCGAGCAGCGGCAGCAGGTCGGGGTCGAGCCACGCGGCGTAGGCGCGGTGCCGCAGCAGCGCGACGGCGGCGTACCACTCCTCGCGGTGCGTGACGTCCTCCCACAGCTCCAGCACCGCCGCCTCCCACGATGCGCGGTCGATGAAGCGGTGCTCGACCAGCAGGGGCTTCAGCATCGCCCGCAGCTCCGGAGCGGTCAGCCCGACGTAGGGCAGCTCGGACTTCATGTAGGCCTGCTGCTGCGCCGCTCGTACGGCGTCGCCGCGCTCGGCCAGGGCGGCGCGGACAGCGCCGACGTAGGTCACCGTGGACCGTTCACCCGACGAGTCGCTCGCGCAGGTGCTCGAGCTGTCGCGCCGGGTCGTCGGTGACGCCGCCGTGCACCGGTCCCGGCTGCAGGACTGTGCTGCGCGGCGCCTTGAGGAAGCCGAACCGCTGCCCGAGGCTCTGTCGGGCAGCCTCGCCGGCGCGCTCGTCGCCGCGGCACACGCGGTCGACGAAGGCGAGCGCCTCGCAGACCTGGTCGATGTCGACCTGGGGGGCCAGCGCCTTGAGCCGGTCGGCGTCCACGCTCCAGACCGCGTCGAGGAAGTCGGCGGACTGGCAGTGCAGGACCACGCCGACGTTGAGGAACTCCTCGCGGTCCGGTCGCGGCACGCACCGGAGCACGACGTACTGGTAGGCGAGCCTCATCGCGCACCGTCCGGCAACCACTGACGCGTGCGCAGACGGGCGGAGAGGAAGTCGACGTACGCCGCTCGCAGCGCCTCGGCCCCCAGCTCGCCGGCACCGTCGGCCCCGGGCACCGGCTCGAGCCAGACCTCCGGCACCTCCGCGACCACCTCGACCAGCGCATCGCGGTCGAGCGACGCGGAGATCTCCTCGTCGAGCTCTCGCGCCCGGGCCGCGCAGGTCTCGAAGACGTGGCCGGTGACGTCCCACGGCTGCTGGGCGAACTTCTCCGGTGCCGTGACACCGCCACGCCACCCGTGGTGGAAGTAGAGCGAGGCGCCATGGTCGATCACCCAGAGGTCGCCGTGCCAGAGCAGCAGGTTGGGGTTGCGCCACGAACGGTCGACGTTGGCGGTGAACGCGTCGAGCCAGAGCACCCGCGCGCCCTCGTCGTCCGCCGCGGACACCTGGCCGTCGACGCCGAACGAGCCGGGGAGGAAGTCGATGCCGAGGTTGGGTCCGACACTGGCGTTGAGCAGGTCCTGCACCTCCTCGTCGGCCTCGTAGCGCGCGAGCTGGGGATCGAGGTCGAGCACGACGAGTCGCGGTGTGCGCAGGCCGAGACGGGTGGCGAGGCGGCTGACGATGACCTCGGCCACGAGGACCTTGGCTCCTTGTCCGGCGCCGCGGAACTTGCAGACGTAGGTCCCGAGGTCGTCTCCCTCGACGACGCCGGGCAGGCTGCCGCCCTCCCGCAACGGCGTGACGTAGCGCGTGACGGTGACGACGGGGAGGCCGGTCCCGTTCACTGGACCGGGGCCTCCTCGTCGAGCCGGGCAGTCTCGGCGGCGACGTCGAAGTCGGCCTTCGGCCACTGGAGGTCGAGGCCGCGCAGGGTCTCCAGCAGGAGCTGGCCCACCGCGAGGTTGCGGAACCACTTCTTGTCGGCCGGCACGACGTGCCAGGGCGCGACGTCGGTGTTCGTGTGCTCGAGGGCGGTCTCGTAGGCATCGCGGTAGGCCGGCCAGTGCGCGCGCTCGTCGAGGTCGCCCGGGTTGTACTTCCAGTGCTTCTCGGGGTTGGCCAGCCGCTCGGCCAGGCGGACCTTCTGCTCGTCGGCGCTGATGTGCAGCATGCACTTGATGATCGAGAACCCCTCGTCCGCGAGGCGAGCCTCGAAGTCGTTGATCGCGCCGTAGCGGCGCTCGATCTCGGGGCGGTCGGCGAGCTCGCGCACCCGCGCGATCAGGACGTCCTCGTAGTGGGAGCGGTCGAAGACACCGACGTAGCCCGCGGACGGGAGCCCCTTCTCGATGCGCCACAGGAAGTCGTGTGCGCGCTCCTCGTCGGTGGGCGCCTTGAAGCTGGTGATCCGCACTCCCTGGGGGTCCACCAGACCGATGGTGTGGCGCAGCACGCCACCCTTGCCGCTGGTGTCCATGCCCTGCAGCACGAGGAGCACCCGGCGCTCCGAGCCCGCCGTGCGCTCGGCCCAGAGCCGCTCCTGCAGGTCGGAGAGCTCACCCGCCATCGCTGCCAGCGCGGCCTGTCCGTCGGCCTTCTTGCCATCGAAGCCAGGAGCGGCGTCGGTCTCGATCGCGGCCAGGTCCACCGGTCCGCCGGGGAGCCGCAGGTGGGCGGTGATCTCGTCGGTCATGGGCACATCATGGCCCACGCTCACCCCAGGACGCGGCGTACATCGAGGGTGCAGCCGATCACCGTGGCGGTGCTCCCGTCACGCTTGGGCTCGTCGAACCACACGCCCTGGGTGAAGCCGGCCTTGCCGAGGATCCGCAACGACGCCTGGTTGCGGTGGTCCGGGGCAGCGAAGTACGCCGTCGCGTCGGGCAGCGACTCGTGCGTCCGCTGCATCCAGGCCCACAGGATCGGCGTCCCGAGTCCACGCCCCACCCAGCCGGGCTCGCCGATCGCGTAGTCCAGACCCACCGCGTCGGGGTCGGGTGCGAGCAGTGCGAAGTCCGGGTAGTCGCGGATCCGGTAGTCCTGCACGAAGCCCACCGACCGCCCGTTGACCTCGGCGACCCACATCCGGGTCGGCGTGGTGCCGTCCACGCGGGGGCCGTAGACCCGCTGGACCCGCTCGTCGGTCGGCTCGCCGTCCGAGTGCCACCACCGGCGCACGTGCTGCTCGCGCAGCCAGCGCGTCAGCACCGGCAGGTCACCGCGGGTCATGGCACGCAGGATCACCTCGCGGTCCGGGTCGACCGCGAACCTCCTGACCCGCCCGGACAGGTCGTCCGCGACCACCGTGCCGGCCGCGGGTGCGGCGACGCGCCGGGCGGCCTGCTGCCAGGACTCGCCCGGCCGGACAGCCCCGGAGAGCTCATCCTCCCCGTGGCGGACGCTCACCCGCTCGAGGTCCATCGGAGCGCCGACCTCAGTGGGCGAGCGCGCCCGGGACCACCGGTGGAAGCACCGACCACGGGAAGTCGATCCACCGGTCGGTGGTGCGCCACACGTAGTCCGCCTTGATGACCGAGTCGGGCTTCTCGTAGACCACGACGGTGCGGGCCTCGGCCACGTGGCCCTCGCAGAACTCCTGGACCAGCTCGAGGGTGCGACCCGTGTCGGCGACGTCGTCGGCGATGAGGACCTTGAGCCCGGACAGGTCCACGGCGGCCGGGGTCGGCGGCAACATGATCGGGACCTCGAGACGCTGGTCGATGCCGGTGTAGAACTCGACGTTGATCACCGACAGGTTCTTGACCGCGAGGGCATAGCCCAGTCCCATCCCGAGGGCCAGGCCGCCACGGGCGATCGCCAGGATCATGTCGGGCTCGAAGCCCGAGTCGGCGACCTCCTGGGCCAGCTCGCGCGTGGCCGTGCCGAACAGGTCGTAGGTCAGGACCTCGCGCTCGTCGCTCACCGGGTCATCCCACCAGAGCCCGTCGACGCGGTGGAAGGGGGCTCTCAGTCCTCGGGCATCTCGATGTCGTCGGTCACGTGCTGGTCGTCACTCTCGGCCAGCGCCTCCCGGACCACCGAGAACGCCAGCCCTGCGCCGTAGCCCTTGCGGGCCAGCAGTCCGGCGAGCCGTCGCGTGGCGACCTGCGGGTCGAGCCCCCGCATCGAGCGCATCTTCTTGTCGACCAGTGCCCGAGCGGCGGTGCGCTGGTCGTCCTCGTCGATCTGCTCGAGCGCCGCCTTGGCCTCCTCGTCACCCACGCCCTTGCGCCGCAGCTCCTGAGCCAGGGCACGCGGCGCCAGGCCGCGGCTGCGGTGCCGGCTCTCCACCCACTGCTGGGCGAAGGCGCTGTCATCGATGAGGCCGATCTCGGTGAAGCGGTCGAGCAGCTCGACCGCCACGTCGTCGGGCACCTCGCGCTTGGCGAGCTTGTCGGCGAGCTCCTTGCGGGTGCGCGCCTGGCCGGTGAGGGTGTCGAGGAGGATCGTGCGACCGACGCCCTCCGGGTCTGCCTCGACCTCCGCGGCACGCGCCGCGGCGGACGCCGCGCGGGACTCCTCGCGCTCGGCGGGAGTCTTGGTGCGACCACGCCCGCGCCCCTTCTTCCTCGGGCGGGACGGGGACGCCTCGGCAGGCGTGGGTGAGGTGTCCCCCACCCACGCCTGGACTCCGAGGCTGACGTCACCGACCCATGAGGGCGGTGGACGATCTTCCTTGTCCATGGTCATCGGGTTTCGACACGCAGCAGCAGCCTCGCGAGCTCGGCTGATCGCTTGCTCAACCTGACCCCGCCCACGCCGACTCCTCGTCCCTCGGAGTCGGCTGCGGGATCAGAAGTCATTGACCCCGATGGGCTCGTCACTCAGGTCGTCGGCAGGCTTGTCGACGCTCGGAATGACGCCCAGCTTCTCCAGGATCAGCTTCTCGATCTCGTTGGCGAGGTCGGGGTTGTCCTTGAGGAAGTTCCGCGAGTTCTCCTTGCCCTGACCGAGCTGGTCACCCTCGTAGGTGTACCAGGCGCCGGCCTTGCGGATGATGCCCGCCTCGACGCCGACGTCGATCAGGCCACCCTCGCGGCTGATGCCCTTGCCGTACATGATGTCGAACTCGGCCTGCTTGAAGGGCGGGGCCACCTTGTTCTTGACGACCTTGACGCGGGTGCGGTTGCCGACCATGTCGGTGCCGTCCTTGAGCGTCTCGATGCGGCGCACGTCGAGGCGGACCGAGGAGTAGAACTTCAGCGCCCGACCACCGGTCGTGGTCTCCGGCGAACCGAACATCACGCCGATCTTCTCGCGCAGCTGGTTGATGAAGATCGCGGTGGTGTTGGAGTTGTTGAGCGCACCGGTCATCTTGCGCAGCGCCTGGCTCATCAGCCGGGCCTGGAGGCCCACGTGGCTGTCGCCCATCTCGCCCTCGATCTCGGCGCGGGGCACGAGCGCGGCGACCGAGTCGATGACGATCAGCGACAGCGCACCCGAGCGGATCAGCATGTCGGCGATCTCGAGCGCCTGCTCACCCGAGTCGGGCTGGGAGACCAAGAGGGCATCGGTGTCGACGCCGAGGTTCTTGGCGTAGTCGGGGTCGAGCGCGTGCTCGGCGTCGATGAAGGCGACGATGCCGCCCATGGCCTGCGCGCTGGCCACCGCGTGGAGGGCGACCGTCGTCTTTCCGGAGGACTCCGGGCCGTAGATCTCCACGACCCGACCTCGCGGGAGGCCGCCGAGGCCGAGGGCCACGTCGAGGGCGATCGACCCCGTGGGGATCACCTCGAGCGGGGCACGTGCCTCGTCGCCCAGTCGCATGACCGAGCCCTTGCCGAACTGCTTCTCCACCTGTGCGAGCGCGGCATCGAGGGCCTTCTCGCGGTCTGCACCAGCCATGGCTGTGTCCCGTTCTCTCGTCGTGTGTGTAGGTACGTCTGCGACGCTAGGGCGAGCCACCGACAGTCCCTGATCAGGACCCTCACCTGCTGTGGAGAACCTCGCCCACCGTCGTACCTGTGGACAGACAGTAGCCCGAACAGGTGTTCGATGCGACGTTCGAACGCGGCGTGTCGCGCGTGTCGTGGGACATGTTCACGACCGAGGGCGCATGAGCCGGCCGGCCACCACGACGGCGCCGGCCAGCAGGGCCGCGAACGCGGCCAGCGCCGGGTAGCCCAGCCCACCGACGATCACGCCGGCGAGGGCTCCGCCACCCGCAGCGGTGAGCGCCATCGCCATGTCGGAGGTGCCCTGCACGTCGGTGCGTGCCTCGATCGGCGTGCGGTCGGCGATCACCGTGGAGGCGGCCACCGTCGCGCACGACCAGCCCAGGCCCAGGAGGAACAGGCCGGAGAAGATCTGCCAGGAGGAGCCCTCCGGCGACCACCCGCACAGCGCCAGCGACACCAGCAGGACCGCTCCCCCGGTCACCAGCACCGCGCTGCGGCCGAACCGGTCGGCGGCCCACCCGACCAGCGGTGAGAAGGCGAACATGCCGAGCACGTGGATCGAGATGACGAACCCGATCACCTCCAGGTGTGCGCCCCCGTGCTCCATGTGCAGGGGCGTCATGATCATCACGGTGACCATCGCCGCGTGGGCGCACGCCATCGCGACGACGGCCGCGCCGACAGCGGGTACGTCGCGGACGACACTCACGAAGCGACCCCACGAGCGGCCGCGCGGTTCGGGGCCGACGCTCGGGGCGATCCCGGCCGACTCCTGCGCGAGCAGCAGCGGATCCGGCCGCAGCATGACCCAGACCCACCCTGCCGCCACGACGAGCACGACTGCGCCGATGGCGAAGCCGCCCGTGAGCTCGGGGATCCCGAGCGACCGCGCCAGTGCGCCTCCGACCCCGGTGAGGTTGGGGCCGGCGACCGCGCCGATGGTCGTCGCCCACACCACCACCGACAGCGCGCGGGCGCGGTGCTCCTCGGTGGCCAGGTCGGTCGCGGCATAGCGCGACCCGCTGTTGACCGCGGAGGTCGCGCCCAGCAGCACCGCCCCCGTGAGCAGCACCAGCATGGAGTCGACGACTCCTGCGACGACGGCGAGCAGCGCACCTGTGGCGCCCATGAGGTAGCCGAGCACGATGCCGATCCGGCGGCCGCGCCGGCGCATCACCTTCGCCAGGCCGTAGGCCGCCCCTGCGGTGCCGAGCACCTGGAAGGTCTGCGCCAGCCCGGCCATGGTCTCGCTGCCCGAGATGTCACGGGCCAGGAGCGAAGCCGTGGCGACGCCGATCGTGACGCCCACGGCCCCGATCGCCTGCGAGACCACGAGGGTGCGGACGGTGCGCCGCTGGACGGCCTCGTGGTCGACGCCGGCTGCAGCCCGCGTGCTCACTTCTCGGTGTCCGGGAGCTCGAGCTGGCGCCACACAGCCGCCCAGACCTGCTTGGGCGGCACGCCCGCGTCGAGCGCCTCCTGGGTGGTGCGCCCGTCCAGGTCACGGAGGACGGTGAGCTCGGCCCACGTCCGCGAGTAGGCGCGACCCAGTGCGTGGTCGAGCCGCGACCAGAACTCGGTGTGCCTCATCCGCGGACCGCCTCGAGCTCCAGCCAGCTCTCCGCGCGCTTGCCATCGATGCCCGAGCGGATGTCCACGCCCGTCCAGCCGGTGCCCTCGACCAGCGTGCGCAGCGCGTCGGAACGCCAGTAGGTGAAGTGACGCGGCTGGCTGATCGAGCCGTGGGTCGACCATCCGTCGCCGTCGCCCTCCTTGAGCGAGATCCGCAGGAGCCCGCCGGGACGGGTCACGTCGGCCAGGCGGGCCAGCACGGTGACGAGCTCGGCGCGGGCGACGTGCAGCAGGGACGCGTTGGCCCAGACACCGTCGTACGCCCCCTCCGACGACGACAGGTCGTCGGCGAGCGGGTCGACCAGGTCGGCGTCGTGACCGTGCGAGCGCAGAAGGGTGACGAAGGCCGGCGTGATGTCGGTGCGCCGGACCGACAACCCGAGCTCCTCCATCAGGCGTGCGTCGCGCCCACCCCCGGAGCCGATCTCCAGCACCCGGGCTCCGCGGCCGAGCCGGGCTCCGAAGGCCTCGAGGGCGGCGCGCACCGAGTCCGGCATCCGCGCCGTGCCGGCGACGTAGGCCGCCGCGTCGAGGTCGTAGGCGCGCACGGTGTCGTTCATGTGGCCTCCACGTCGTGGAGGTGGTGGACGACGTCGTGCAGGTGATAGCTGCCGAGCGTATCGACGGTGAACTCGTCACCGTTCGAGCGGATGCCGCGGCGGTCCCGGGTCGCATCGGTGATGCCTGCGTAGATGCCGGCGACGGTCCCCGCCGCCTCGATGAGCGCGACGACCACCGCGGCGGGGTCCTGCTCGCCGTAGTGCCGCTCGACGGCGGTGGCGTCCTGGTCCCAGTTGGCGAAGGTGGGCGTGTCCTCGTCGAGCATCAGCCGCACCCGCTCGGCGAAGAGCTCGTGCACGTCGCGGACGTGACAGGCGTACTCGAGCGGTGACCACACCGCCGGGGAGGGCCGCACCGCGACGTCAGCGCGCCCGAGCACGTCGGACCAGGTCATCGCGGTGTCGTGGAAGGCCCGCGGGAGGTCGGTCAGCGACTGCGCGGACGGGTCGAAGCCGCACTCGGGGCACGGACGGTCGAGCACCCAGGTCCAGTCCTTGGTGTCGGGCGTGATGCTCATGTGCGTCATCCAACCAGCAGGTGCTCAGGTGAGCAGCAGCCTGTCGAGGCGACGGCGTACGACGAGCAGGCCGACGACACCCATCACGACGAGGTAGACGACCGAGACCGCCGACTCCCAGGTGACGACACCGGTGGTGAGCTCGCGGCACAGCACGACCCCGCGGTAGAGCGGCGTGGCCTCGACGATCCAGCGCAGCACCCCGTCGCCGAACGCCTCGACCGGGAAGAACGTCGCGGAGAACAAGAACATCGGCATCTGGGCGAGGGTGATCTTGTCGAAGTCCTGCCAGCTCTTCATCCACGTCGTCAGCGCCATGCACACGGCCGAGAAGGCGAAGGCGATCAGCACGGCCGCGGGCAGCGCGAGGACGCCCCACCACGAGTCGACCAGCCCCATCAGGACCATCACGACCAGGAAGGCCGCGGAGTAGACCGAGCCACGGATCAGGCCCCACGTGATCTCTCCGCGGGCGATGTCGCCGGTCGTCAGCGGGGTCGCCAGCATCTGGTCGTAGAGCTTCTCGTACTTGAGCTTGAAGAAGACGTTGAACGTCGAGTCGAGCAGGGCGCCGTTGAAGGCCGAGGTGGCCAGCATCGCCGGCGCGACGAAGGCGGCATAGTCGATCGCCTCGCCGTGGAACTCGAAGGTGTCGATCAGCTGGCCGACGCCGATGCCGATCGAGAAGAGGTAGAGGACCGGCTCGAGGAAGCCGGTGAGGAAGAGCTTCCAGGCCGACTTGTAGACGATGAAGTTGCGCAGCACCAGCACGCCGGCGGCGTCCACCGGCGACAGCGGTGCGGGGATGACCGGGGGGTCGATCGAGGCCACGTCAGACCTCCAGCCGCTTGTCGAGGCCGGTGACGGCCCAGCGCCACCCGACCGCCGAGAGGACCACGAGCACGCCGACGTTGACCGCGGCGAGACGCCAGTCGACGGTGTCGAGGCAGAACATCCGCGACAGCGAGACGCCGTGCCACAGCGGGGTGAGCCGCGCGACCCACTCGAGGACGGGCCCGAGGTTGGTGATCGGGAAGAAGGCGCCCGAGAAGAGCGTCAGCGGGAGCACGCCGAGACGGAACAGCACCCCGAAACCCTCCTCCGACCTCAGCCGCGCGGAGTAGCCGAAGACGAGCGTCGCGAACGCCATCCCCACGAGCACCTGGGAGAGCCACGCGAGGAGCGGACCCCACCAGGTCTCGAACACCCCGAACGGAGCGAGCACCAGCATGAAGACCGCGCACGCGGAGGCGACGCGGAAGAGCACGAAGAGGAGGAACGCGTTGACGAGGTCGCGGACCGCGAGCGGCGTCGCGAGCTGGGCGTAGAAGGTCTTGTGCCACTTGATGGCGCCCATGACCGGGTAGGTCGTCTCGCTGACAGCCATGGTCATCGCGTGCGCCGCGACGAGACCGGGCACGACGAAGGCGAGGTAGGACGTCGCACCCTCGAGCTGGTCGGGGTCGCCCTCGATGAAGCCGCCGAGCAGGACTCCCATGGCGACGACGTAGAACAGCGGCGTGGCGAACGAGTTGACCACTCCGCCGCGCCAGGTGCGCTTGTAGACCGTCGCCCAGTAGTCGTACTGGCGGGCGACCCCCTCGACGACCGAGAGCGAGCCGGTCGGCCCGGCCGTGGGTCGGCTCGTCGACGGCGTCGTGCCGGTGGCCATCAGTCCGCCAGGCTTCGGCCGGTGAGGCGCAGGAAGACGTCCTCGAGGGTGGAGCGGCGTACGAGCGTCGCGATCGGGTGCAGCCCACGCTCGAGCACCGCAGTGACGACCTCCTCGCCGTGGTCGCTGTAGACGAGGAGCCGGTCGGGCAGCACCTCGACGCGCTCGCCGAGGTCAGCGACCTTCTCGGCCAGGCCCTCGTGCTCGCCGACCCCGAACCGCAGCTCGGCGACCTCGCGGGTCGAGTGGGCGTCGATCAGCTCGCGCGGCGACCCCTCCGCTGCGATCACGCCCTTGTCCATCACGACGAGCCGGTCGCACAGCTGCTCGGCCTCATCCATGTAGTGCGTGGTGATCACGAGGGTCACGCCGGCCTGCTTGAGGCGGAAGAGCTGGTCCCACAGCACGTGCCGTGCCTGCGGGTCGAGACCCGTGGTCGGCTCGTCGAGCAGCAGCACGTCGGGGTTGTTGATGAGGCTGCGGGCGATGGTGAGGCGGCGCTTCATGCCTCCGGACAGGTCCTCGACCTTGGACCTCGCCTTGTCGGTGATCTGGGCGAACTCGAGCAGCTCGTGGGCGCGGTCGCGGCAGGTGGCACGGTCGATGCCGAAGTAGCGGCCGTAGATGTAGAGGTTGTCGAACACGTTGAGCTCGTTGTCGAGCGTGTCCTCCTGGGGGCAGACACCGAGACGGCTGCGGATGGCCGGCCCGTCGGTCGCCGGGTCCATGCCCAGGATCCTCAGCTCGCCCGAGGTCACCGGGCTCACCGACGCGATCATCCGCATCGTGCTCGACTTGCCGGCACCGTTGGGGCCGAGGAAGCCGAACGCCTCGCCCTTGCGCACCTCGACGTCGATGCCCTTCACTGCCTCGAGGTCACCGAACGACTTGCGGAGTCCCCGGGCCGAGATCATGGATTCCGTCACGTCGGCCGACATTAGATCAGGCCGGGGACAACGCGGTAACCCCTATTCCCCGACCGGCCGCGCTCCCCACTGCTCCTCGTAGGTCGCGTGGTTGCGCCCGCCGTCGGTGAAGTCGTAGGGCAGCGTCGGAACCAGCTCGCCCTCGCCGTCCTCGACGGTGACGAACAGCTCGTCCAGAGGTGTCACCCGGCTCTTCCACACGATCTCGGCCACCTCGTCCTGCACGCCGGTGTCCCCCGCGCCCGTGCTCCGGAGCTCGACCTTGACGCCGGCGCCGTTGGTGGGCGAGGACGGATAGCGCTTGAGCGTCAGCAGCTCGCGGATGCCGTCGAGCTCCTCGAGCTGCCGGCGGATGGCGGCGACCTCCTGGGTGCACTCCCCGCACCCCTCTTCGGCGGTCGAACCGTTCGTCGCGGAGCCGCCGGAGGAGCCGCCGGAGGAGCTGCACGCGCTCGTCAGCAGCACGCCGACCAGCGCCATCACGATCGTGGGTCGCACCATGCGTGTCATCCTCTGGTGATCTGGAAGGTCGAGACGCCCTCCACCGTTCCGCTGAGGTAGCCATCCTGCTGCATCTGTCGGACCTGGTCCTGGATGGACCCGTTGGTCGACGCGTCGGCAGCGGCAGCGCCGTTCACGTAGTGGCGGATGGCGTGGTTGTCCGCGACGTCGGAGGACCCCTCGTCGTCGAACTTCACCGTGGTCCGGTGGGGATCGTCGGGGTTGTCCTCCCCGTCGAGCAGGGGCACCGCGTCACCGCGGTTCTCGAAGTGGATGGCACTGGTGCCCGAGGGCAGGTCCGGCACCTGGGCCGTCGGCGAGCCGGCCGTGACGACGTGCTGGACGTTGAAGTGGCGGTTGAAGTCGGGGTCGGCGGCCAACGACGTGGAGACCATGCCGCCCTGGGAGTGACCCACCAGCATGACGTCCTTGCCCTCGAGGCCGGCGTCGAGCATGGCCTGCTGGATGCCGTGACCGTAGGCGGAGTCCATCCCACCGATGAGCTGGTAGTTGGTCTCCATGTCGCGCGAGTGCTCCCCGTCCTGGGGGACCGGGCTCATGTCGTCGGTGCCGGGGATGTAGACGATGAATCTCTCCTGGCCGTTCTCGACGATCTTCTGGATCTGGATCGCCCCGTGACGGGTCGGGTCGTCGTTGTCGATCTCGTTGGTGTCGTTCAGCGACCTCATCAGGTCGGCCAGCGAGCCCGGCGCGTGCGACTGCGCCAGGGTGGGGTCGATGCCGTCGAGCTGGCGGACGTCGAAGGCCGTGTCGTTGCCGAGGAGCAGTGCCAGCAGCCGGGCGGCGTCGTTGGTGGTCGCCTGGTCGACCGGACCGTCGCCGGGGTTGAGCAGGCCGAGGCCCGGCACGAGCGACTCGAGCAGTCCTCCCCCGCTGTTGATGAGGTGCTGCGCGAGCTCGGGATGGTCGTGGAGCAGCTGGCCGAGGTCGTCCGCGAGCTGCGCCTTGAGCGCCTCCTGCTCCTCGGGAGAGAGGGTGGAGTAGTAGGCGTAGCTGATCCCTCCGGCGGCGAGCAGCGCCGGCAGCGCGGCCACGGTCCCGACGAGGAGGAGCTTGCCGAGCGCGTTGTCGAGCATCTCCGTCGCGTGCCTGGACAGGGAGTCGCTGGCCTTGAAGGCGGCCACCACGGCGCGTACGCCGAGCGCGTCCGCCTCGATCCCGATGGCCCGCACGGTCAGGCCGTCGGTGCCGGTGGTGGCGTCGAGCACCTGGAGCTCGGCGTCGCCGAACGAGACCGGGGAGAGGATCGCCGACTCCAGAAGGTCACCGTTGGCCATGATCCGGGCGCCGAGACCGGCCATCTCCACGAAGTCGCCGGCCTGGCGCTCGTAGCGCTCGGCGAGCGCGAGCATCTGCTCGTAGCCGGCCTCGACGCCGTGCGAGCCGCCGGACACGGACTCAATCGGGGGCAGGGTGCTGCTGGTCACGAGGTCACCTCCGCGGCCCGCACGGCCAGCGCACGGGGCAGGTCGACCGGGCTCCTCCGCTCGATGCGGACCATGTTCCAGCCGTCGCGCGTGAAGGGGGTGAGGGAGCGCCACCCGTCGTGGAAGAGCACCCACTCGACGATTCCGGCCCCGGGTCGGCCACGTTCGCTGCGACCCATCACGGCGGCGTGCAGTCGACCGCGCGACGAGCTCTCGAGCTGCTCGTGCCAGCGTCGTACGTCGGTGTCGTCGGCGGTCTCCAACGCGTCGAGCGAGACGCCGGTGAGCGTCATCCCGCTGTAGTCGGACGCCATCTGGTCGAGGAGCTCGAAGCGCCGGCGCTGGACGGCCTCGCCCGTGGCGAGCAGGAGGTCCCAGGGCGTCTCGACCACGTCGGGGAGGGGGTCGTCGTAGGTGCTCGCGCTGAGGGTGGCCGTGTCGACGTAGGCCGCGCGGCCGAGCTCGAGCCACCAGTCGTCGGCGGAGAGCCAGGACAGCTCGAAGGTGGCGCCGTCGCCGGTGGACAGGCACACGACCCAGTCGTCGAGGTTGCGGTGCCAGCTGCGGACGCGGACCTTGCCGCGCCGCAGGGCGACCAGCATCTCGAGCTCGACGGCGAGGACCGGGGCGTGCCAGACAGTGAGCACCGCGCGCCCCTCGACGGTGGGCGTGCCGTCCGCGACGAGGCCGGCTGCGACGAGGACGTCGTCGACGTCGGTCTCAGCGGTCGCCGGTCCGGCGGCGGGTCCCGCAGTCGGCGGCGCAGGGTCGGGGGACATCGAGCCGAGCCGGTCGCCCAGGCTGTCGAGGGAGCCGGTGGAGACGACCATCTGCGCGGCGGGCGACTCGACCGCGGCGATCTCGGCGAAGCGGTCGATGGCGGCGCGGGAGAGCCGCACGCGGCGTGGCGTGATGGTCTCCTGCTCGACCTCGTGGCCCTGGGCGTCCAGGAGGATCGCGTTCATCGTCCGCCTCCCGGCAGCTGGTCGGGCACGTCGAGCCAGTCCTTGTGGCCCTCGGGGGGCGGCTGGAAGGTGGAGAGCATCTCGTCGACGGGGTCGGGGGTCACCTTCTTGATCAGGTCGATCGCCTTGTCGGCGAGGTCGGCCAGCCGCGACTTCGCTCCTTCGATGAGGCCACGGACCCTGTGGGCGATCTCGCGGATCAGGTCCTTGAGCCGGTCGACCTCGTCGGCGTGGTGACGCAGCGCCTGCGCGGCGTCGTCGTGCTCGTCGGCCGTCCTGCGGAGCGCGACCGCACGCTCCGACATCCGCTCGCGCATCGCCTGTGCCGCGCGGCCCTCCCAGACGACGAGCTGGGACGACGTCACCAGCTGGTCGGCGTCGCTGCGGATCTCGGTGCCCTGCTCCGCCATCTGCGTGGCGAGGCGTCGGATGACTGCGGTGTCTCCATACATCTGCGTCTCCTTGACCCGAGGGCGCCGTGGCGGCTTGTGCTCTCAGATGCCCCGCCGGGGTGCGGTCCAAACCGGGTCGACGTCGGGTGTGGATGAAGTGGGCCGCCGGCTTCGTGCGCCTGCCTACGCTGACGGTGTGAACGACCGCGTCGTCGAGCCCGTGTCGCCCCACGCTCCGGCGCTCAGCGGCGTGGTGATGATGAACCAGCACTGGCGCGACCTGACCTTCCTGCACTGGGCCGTCGACCCCGCCGAGGTCGCGCACCGGATGCCGCCCGGCACACGTCCTGACACGATCGACGGGGCCACCTATGTCGGGCTCATCCCGTTCCGGATGGTCGACGCCGGGGTCGGCCGCGGCCCGGGTGTCCCGTGGCTCGGGTCGTTCCTCGAGACCAACGTCCGGCTCTACTCCGTCGACGGGACGGGCCGCCGCGGCATCGTGTTCCTCAGCCTCGACGCCGACCGCGCTGCGGTGGTGCTCGGGGCCCGTGCGGCGTTCGGCCTGCCGTATCGCTGGGCGCGGATGCGCTACGCCGCGCGTGGTGACGTCCACACCTACGACGCCCGCCTCCGCTCGCCCGGCACCCGCGCGGCCAGCCACATCGTCGTCCGTGCCGGGGCCCGCAGGGAGAGCACGCCGCTCGACGACTTCCTCAGCGCGCGGTGGGGGCTGCACCAGCGGTGGTTCGGCCGGACTCTCCACGTCCCCAACACGCACGAGCCCTGGCCGGTCCACGACGCCGAGGTGCTGGCCCTGGACGACGAGCTGATGGCATCGGTGGGCCTGCCGGGTCTCGCCTCCCGGGCGCCTGACCACGTGGGCTTCAGCCCTGGCGTGTTCACGGAGTTCGGGTTCCCGGGGGACGCGGCGAGGCCGCGCCCCTGACGTCAGGGCCGGACCGGGGCGGCCCACGACGCGAGCAGCTCGAGCCGCTCGGCTGACGGCGACCCGGGCTCGGCGGTGTAGACGATGAGCGCGAGGCCGGGCTCCGCCGTGATCGCCAGCTCCTCGTAGGCCAGCGTCAGCTCGCCGACCACGGGGTGGTCGAACCGCTTCGTCCCGGAGCCGTGGCTGCGTACGTCGTGGTCGGCCCACAACCGGCGGAAGGTGTCGCTCCGGGTGGACAGCTCGCCGACCAGCTCCTGCAGGCCACGGTCGTGCGGATCACGGCCGGCATCGGCGCGCATGACCCCGACGCACATCGCTGCGAACAGGTCCCAGTCCGGGTAGAAGTCCCGCGACGCCGGGTCGAGGAACTGGAAGCGGGCCAGGTTGGGGGTCCGTCCTCCCTCGCCGATCAGGTGCGAGTAGAACGCCCGTGCCAGCGCGTTGGTGGCGAGCACGTCCTGGTGCTGGTCACGGACGAATGCGACTCCGCGGGTGAAGGCCTCGAGGGTCCAGTGCAGGCCCGGCCGCGATGCCGACCGGGAGGTCGTACGTCGTCGGCCGCGGCCGGAGGTGGGGATCCCGTCGACCGCTCGGGCGAGGTCGAAGAGGTGGTCACGCTCGGTGTCGTCGAGCCGGAGTGCGCCTGCCAGTGCCTCCAGCACACCCGAGGAGGCACCGCCGATCTGTCCGCGCTCGAGGCGCGCGTAGTACTCGACGCTCAGGCCCGCGAGCGTCGCGACCTCGCTGCGCCGCAGGCCCGGCACGCGTCGCGAGCCGCTGACGGGCAGCCCGACCTGGTCGGGGGTGATGCGGGCGCGACGGGTGGTGAGGAACTCACGTACCTCGTGGCGTGCGTCGTCGCTGTGGTCCACCCTGCGAGCCTAGGTCCCGTCGGGCCGCTCCCACAGGGGCGAGGGGTGTCCTGCCGGTGCACCCCTCGGCAGTGCCTTCCTGTCGGGTCGGGGAGGACGTTGACTGGAGGCATGGACTCGCTCACCCGCACCGGATCACTCGGCGTCACGGCCGTGGCGCTGGCGGTCGGCACGACCGCTGCCGGCTGCGGCGCGGACGGGGCGGACGTACGCCCGTCACCGACCACGTCGTCGTCACCCGCGAGCCCGAGCAGCTCGACGCCGAGGACCCCGACCCCGCAGGAGGACCGCATGAGGATCATCGTCACCATCGGGGAGCAGCGGCTCGCTGCGACGCTCACCGACAGCGCCGCAGCCTCGGACCTGGCACAGATGCTCCCCCTGACCATCGACATGACCGACCACGGTGGGGTCGAGAAGACGGGCCCGCTGCCCGGCCCCCTCTCGCTGGCCGGACAGCCCGAGGGCGCCGATCCTGACCTGGGCGACGTCGGCTACTACGCGCCGGGCCAGGACCTGGTCCTCTACTACGGGGACCAGGGCTACTACCCCGGCATCGTGGTCCTGGGCCGGCTCGCGGAGGGCGCCGCGGACCGGGTGGCAGCGACGGCGGGCTCCGTGACGGTGACCGTGGAGGCTCGGCCATGAGCGATCCCGTCACCCTCGCGGACTTCCTCGCCCACGTGCGGCGCGGTGCGCTGATCCGGGGCGGCTCCCCCGAGCACCACTTCATGCACGGCGCAGCCCAGGAGGCGTTGCGGATCGTCGCGGACATCAACACCGGCTACCGCACCCCAGAAGAGGTGCGGGACCTCCTGTCCGAGCTCACCGGCCGACCGGTCCACCACTCCGTCACGGTGTTCCCCCCGTTCCACAGCGAGTTCGGCCAGAACCTCGAGATCGGCCGGGACGTCTTCATCAACCTCGGCTGCCGGTTCCAGGACACGGGCGGCATCACGATCGGGGACGGTTCCCTCATCGGGCACGGCAGCACCCTCACCACCCTCAACCACAGCGTCGATCCCGAGCGGAGGACCGACATGGTGCCGGCGCCGGTGACGATCGGTCGCCGGGTGTGGCTCGGGGCAGGCGTGACGGTCGTCCCGGGGGTGACGATCGGGGACGGCGCTGTCGTCGGTGCCGGCTCGGTCGTCACCCGGGACGTCGCGGCCGACACCATCGTCGCCGGGGTGCCGGCCCGGCTCATCCGGGAGACGGGGTACGCCAGCTCTCCAGACTGACCCCGACTCTGGCCCGGCCGCTGCACCCTGAGCGAGCTCAGGGTCGGACCGGGGCTGATCCCGATGGCGGGCAGCGACCGCGCGGAGGAGGCTGGAGCCACACGCCACGAACCCGGAGGACCACCATGAACGACATCCGCTCCGCCTTCGCCCGTCAGGGCCTCATGCGGTCGAGCGACCGCGCGATCCTGGGTGGGGTGTGCGCCGGGATCGGACGCCGGCTCGGCCTGACCCCGTGGGTCGCACGCCTGCTGTTCGTGGTGCTCCTGATGGTCCTGCCGGGCAGCCAGCTCCTCATCTACCCGGTGCTCTGGTTCGTGATGCCTGCCGAGGACAGCCTCGTCGCCGCGACCCACGCGACGAGAGATCAGTAGAAATGCGGATGCCGCTGTCGGAGGACAGGGGCACACTCGGAGCCATCACCCTGGGGAGGGACAGATGATCCACACCATCCTGCGCCGCAGCGCACACGCCGACCAGCTCGAGGCCGAGGTCCGCGACGCACGCTGCTGCGACGACACCGACCGATGCCCGTCCTGCCGGGCCAAGCTCGTCGAGGTCCGCGCTGCCCGCCGCGATGCGGTGCTGCACTCGATCGCCTCGGTGCGTCCGCGACGCGCGCCCCACTGACGTACGAGAAAAAACTCCTAGGGTCGATGTCGAGGAGCCCGCCGGCCGATCGACGTACGTGCGAGAAGACTCATCGACCCACCCACAGGAGTGATCGCAATGCCACGTTTCATGGGATTCGTCCGGATGGAAGAGAACATCGGCACGCCGCCGCAGTCGCTCTTCGAGGCGATGGACGCCCACATCGGTGAGCGGGCGGCCGACGGCCGGTTCGTCGACGGCGGTGGGCTCTACGGCACCGAGGACGCCGTCAACTTCGTCGTTCGCGGCGGCGAGGTCAGCCGGGTCGACGGCCCCTACGCCGAAGCCAAGGAGATCGTGGGCGGCTGGTCGATCATGGAGTACGCCACCGTCGAGGACGCCGTCGCCGACATGCAGGTCTTCGCCGAGCTCCACGCGACGCACTGGCCCGAGGTCACCGTCGTGTCGACGCTGCGCCAGATCTCCACCGGGCCCGAGGCGCCCGGCGACTGAGCAACGCTCACTACGCTGGCCCCGTGCCGGCCGAGACGACTGCGGACGACCCCACCGAGGCCGTCCACTCCGCGTGGCGGGCCGACTCGGCCCGCCTCGTGGGGGCTCTCACCCGGATGACCCGGGACGTCGAGCTCGCCGCCGACCTCGCTCAGGACGCGCTCGTGGCCGCGCTCGAGCAGTGGCCCGTCAGCGGCGTGCCGGACAACCCGACCGCGTGGCTGATGACCACCGCCAAGCGGCGCGGCATCGACCACTTCCGGCGCGCCGACAACCTCCGCCGCAAGGTCGCGGAGATCGAGGACGCGCGCAGAGGAGAGGAGGCACGGATGCCGGACCTCGACGCCCAGGTCGACCACATCGAGGACGACGTCCTCCGTCTGGTGTTCCTGTCGTGCCACCCCTCCCTCACCGCGGAGTCGCGGGCCGCGCTGACGCTGCGCCTGGTCGGCGGGCTCTCCACCGCAGAGATCGCCCGAGGGTTCCTCACCACCGAGTCCACGATGGGCCAGCGCATCTCGCGGGCCAAGAGGACCCTGTCCGAGGCGGACGCCGAGTTCGAGCTGCCCACCGGCCAGGAACGGACGGACCGGCTCGACGACGTGATGGCCGTGATCTACCTGATCTTCAACGAGGGCTACACCGCCACGGCCGGCGAGGACTGGATGCGCCCCGACCTCGCGGGTGAGGCGACCAGGCTCGCCCGGATGCTTTCCGCGCTCGCCCCCGACGAGCCCGAGGTCCTCGGACTGCAGGCGCTGCTGGAGATCCAGGGCTCGCGCACGGCCGCCCGCCTGGACGTGGACGGCACCCCGGTGCTGCTGGAGGCCCAGGACCGCACGCGGTGGGACCACCTGATGATCCGTCGCGGACTCGCCGCCCTGCGTCGGGCCGAGGAGCTCGCGGCCGACGGGACTCCGGTCGGGACCTACTTCCTCCAGGCCTCCATCGCTGCCCAGCACGCGCTCGCCGCGCGTCCCGAGGACACGGACTGGCGCCGGATCGCTGCCCTCTACGACGTCCTGTCCCGCGCAGCACCCGGACCGGTGGTCGAGGTGAACCGTGCGGTCGCCCACGGCCGGGCGTACGGACCTGGTGCGGGGCTCGCCGTGCTCGACGCGGTGGACGCAGCCGCCCTCGGGGGGTCGCCGCTGGTGCCGAGCGTTCGCGGTGACCTGCTGGAGCGGGCCGGGTTGCACCCGGATGCGGCCAGCGCCTTCGCCGAGGCGGCCCGCCGCACGAGGAACGAGGGCGAACGGGTGGTGCTGCTGCGCCGGGCCGGCGACAACCTCGCGCGAGTGCCCGACAACTAAGTCGAGGTCGGTGGCGTCCCAGACGAGAAACAGCCCCACGACCGAAGGCTCCTCATGTCTGCTCGACGCCTCCTCACGGGCAGCGCCCTGGCCCTGCTCCTCCCCGCCTCCCTGCTCGCCGGATCGCAGTCCGGCTCGGCCGCCGACGATGCCGTCGCGCCGGCCGCGAGCGTCTCGTTGCTGAAGAAGTTCACCCAGCGGGTGCGTCTCGAGGCGCTCCCCCAGATCGTCCAGCACGGCGGCCGGACAGCCGCGTCGGACGCGGCGAGGACGGCCATCACCGCCACGATCAGCCCCGTGCACGTCGGACGTCGGGTCCAGCTCCAGGTCCAGGACGGGCCCGAGTGGCGCCCCGTCGCGACCGCCCGGCAGAACAGGAAGGGCCGGGCCCAGTTCGCGGCCGCGACGACCGGCGATGGTGACGCGTTGACCTACCGGGTGAAGGCGATGGCCACTCGCGGCCTGCGCACCGTGAAGAGCCACCCGGTCAGCACCGCGCGCTGGCTCGACGCGACCTTCACCGACGAGTTCACCGGCAGCGAGCTGGACCCGGTGTGGAACCACCGCGGTCGCGAGCACTGGAGCTCGAGCCGACGCACGTGCTCCAAGGGCGACCCCCGTGCGGTCAGCGTCGCCGGGGGCGCCGCACGCCTGAGCGTCATCAAGGACCCCGACGCCACGACGCGGTGCAAGGTCCGCGGACGCGACGCGTCTCCGGGGAAGTACGCCTACCGCCTCAGCGGCCACATCGGCACCCAGGGCGCGTTCTCCTTCAGGTACGGCGTCGCCGCCGCGCGGGTGAAGTTCCAGCGGCTCCGCGGCCAGCACGGCGCCTTCTGGATGCAGCCGGTCGACGGGATGTACGCCGGCGCGGCCGGCAGCGAGATCGACGTCGTCGAGTACTTCGGGGACGACCACCCGCAGGGCGGCCTGGCGACCTTCATGCACCGCTACGACGGCAAGCGCCGCGTCTCGACCGGCGGCTGGATCCGCAACCAGGCGTCGTACCTCGCGAGCCGTCGCGACGGCTGGTCGAAGAACTACCACGTCTTCTCGGTCGAGTGGACGCCGCGCACGGTCATCTTCCGGATCGACGGCAAGGAGACCGGACGGATGAGCGGCCACATCTCCGACGTGCGGCAGTTCCCGATCCTCAGCCTGATCGCCGCGGACTACGAGATCCCGAAGATCAAGGAGCGCCGGCTCCCCCAGCACATGTACGTCGACTGGGTGCGGGTGTGGGAGACGCCCGCCCCCTAGAGGCAGGTCCGGTCGCGGCTCCGCGGGTCGTCCAGGGATCGGGTGTCGTAGGCGGGGTCGGACGGCACGCTCGCACGCCACGGACGCGCCTTGGTGAGGGCGATGTCGAACTCCGGCGCATCGCGGTCCAGCTCGACGGTGACCACGCCCTCGGCGCCGTCGACCGTGGCGAGGATGTCTCCGTTGGGGCCGAAGACGCTCGACGGGCAGAAGGTGGACGTCTCGGAGGGGTTGGTCATGCTCACCCAGTAGCAGTGGATCGCCGCGTAGGCCCGCGCCTTGACGGCGAAGACGCTGTCGACCGGGTAGGACGAGAAGAGCAGGCAGTCGACCCCGAGCCCGGCGTACTCGATGAAGAGCTCGGGGAAGTTGATCTC
This sequence comes from Nocardioides alpinus, assembly GCF_900112035.1. GTDB lineage: Bacteria > Actinomycetota > Actinomycetes > Propionibacteriales > Nocardioidaceae > Nocardioides > Nocardioides alpinus. The sequence goes on from NZ_FOKC01000014.1 coordinate 99,246, forward strand.
GACACAGACCACCAGCCCGAAGCGGTAGCCGTCGATGTCGAAGACCACGGGCTCGGATCCCGCCGTGTAGAACTCGGTCACCTCGGTGTGCGACAACCGGCGCTTGTCGTAGCGGTCCACGACCTGTCCCGCGTCCGAGATCACGTAGACGCTGTTGTGCGGCAGCCGGGGCGACGACAGGGGGTGCGCCGAGCCGAGCACCACCCAGAGCTCCAGCTCTGCGGCGAGCCGCATGATCGACTCGAGCTCGCTGCGGACGACACCCCAGTCGACCTCGGCCCAGTCGGTGATGGGGTTCTTGGCATATCCGGAGAGCGCGCCCTCGGGGAGCTGGACGAGCCGGGCACCGGCCTCAGAAGCCCTGCGCATGGCAGTCCTGATGGTGTCGCCGTTGACCCGGGCGTCCCCGCTGATCGGCACCTGCGCGAGTGCCACCCGGAATGTCGTGCTCGCGTCGTCCACTGTCGGACCCTACGACGGCGTGAGTCGGAGCAGCCTGCCGGCGCCCTCGTCCTCGAGCAACCAGATCGCGCCGTCCGGCCCTTCCTCGACGGCCCGGATCCGCTCGCCCAGGTCGTAGACCTCGGCGTCTCCTGCGCTCTCTCCGTCGAGGCCGACGCGCACCAGCGCCTCGCCCGAGAGCGCGCCGAGGAACGCGTCGCCCTGCCAGTCGGCGAAGAGGTCGCCGGAGTAGATGAGGAGGCTGCCCGGTGAGATGCTCGGCGTCCACGACCGGGCCGGAGCGGCGTACCCGTCGCCCTCGTCGTGGTCGGGGATCTCACCGCCGCCGTAGTCGCTGCCGTTGGATGCCTCGGGCCAGCCGTAGTTGGATCCGGCCTCGACGAGGTTGAGCTCGTCGCCGCCCTCAGGACCCATCTCCGAGGACCACAGGGTCCCGTCGGGGGCGAACTCGAGACCGAGCGGGTTGCGGTGGCCCCAGCTCCAGATCTCGGCGGTGACTCCCCCGGCGTCCGCCATCGGGTTGCCCGGCGCGGGGTCGCCGTCGAGGGTCAGCCGCACGATGGTGCCCAACGTGTTGCTGGTGTCCTGCGCGGGGTCGCCGAGCTGCTTGTCACCCGAGGACACGAAGAGGTGCTCCCCGTCCGGCGAGAAGGCGAGCCGGTGGCTGAGGTGGCCGTCGCCGTCCGTCTTGGGCGTCTGGCGCCAGATCACCTCGAGGTCCTCCAGGCTCGGCTCGTCGTCACCGGTCTCGAGGCGCGCCCTCCCCACAGCGGCGCCGACGCCACCGTCGCCTGCTTCGGCCCAGCTCAGGTAGACCATCTTGTCCTCGGCGTACGACGGACCCGGCAGCACGTCGCCGAGCCCGCTCTGTCCGGAGTCCGCGACAGCCGGCGTGCCCCCGACCTCGACCCGCTCGCCAGTGTCGGCATCACGCAGGTGCAGGGTGCCGCTCCGCTCGGTGATGAGCAGGTCTCCCTCGGGCAGGAACGCCATCGCCCACGGCTCGTCGAACTGGTCGACCTCCTCGACCACGAAGGGGAATCCACGGTCACCCTCGCCCGTGGCCGGCCCGAGTGCCCCGGAGGCGGCGGTGTCGGCGCACGCGGTCGCAAGCGCAGCGACGAGTCCGGCAAGGGCGAGGGGCGCTGACTTCATGCCCACCATCGTGCGCGACCGCGCCAACCCCGGCTCGTACGTCCGCCGCTCAGGCGAACAGCGGTCGCAGGTGGTCGTTGAGGAACATCCCCTGGGGGTCGAGCTCGCGGCGGAGCGCGATGAACTCGTCCGCCCTGGGATAGAGCTCGTGCAACCGTTCCGGGGTCAGGAAGTGCAGCTTGCCCCAGTGCACCCTCGCGTCGAACTGCGCCAGCAGCGCGTCGACCGAGCGCAGGTAACCCCAGTAGTCGGTGCCGGGCGTGCCCGACACCGAGATGACCACGGTGTCGGTCCGGTACTGGGAGGAGAGGAAGGCGTCGTCGGCACCGACGGTCCGCACCTCCAGCGGGTAGATCGAGTCGGGGAGGCTGGCGAGCATGAGCTCCCGCATGGCCTGCAGCGCCTCCGGGGCACGCTCCAGCGCCACGAAGTACTCGAGCTCGTGGAAGTTGGGGTCGTAGACCATGGGGAAGATCCGGTGGCAGCGGTCGACGCGGCGACCCACGGTGTCGTCGTCCGGGACGTCGGGGCCCACCTCGTCGTACACCTTCACGTAGCACTGGTCGGCCAGCCGCTCGCCGTGGCCGTCGAGGTTGTAGAGGGCGCCGGACTCCTCGGTGGGCAGCCAGAAGAACCCGAAGTGCCGGTGCTGCGCGACGAGCTCGTCCCAGTGCTCCATCACGTCGTCCCAGGACCGCAGGCCGACCTGCTCGCGCAGACGGTAGGCGTCGGTCACCTCGAGGTCGAGGCGCGTGACGACGCCGAGCATCCCGACGGAGACCTGCGCGGCGTGCAGCAGGTCGAGGTCGCCCTCGCCGATGTCGCGCACCTCGCCGGTGGCGGTCACGAGCCGCATGCCACGGACCACCCCCGACAGGCTGGTGTAGCGGGTGCCCGAACCGTGCGTCCCGGTCGCCACGGCTCCCGCGATCTGCTGGGTGTCGATGTCGCCCTGGTTGCGCAGGGCCAGGCCCGCCTCCCAGAGGGGCTCGTAGAAGTCGCGGATGCGGGTGGCGGGGAGTGCCGTCGCGCGCTTGCGCACCGCGTCGGTGTGCACCACACCGGTCAGCGCCGAGAGGTCGAGCAGCAGCCCGTCGGTCTGCACGACGGGCGTGAACGAGTGGCCGGCTCCGGCCACACGGACTCCGACGCCCCGGTCGGCAGCCTGCTTCACGAGCGCGGCCACCTCCTCCTCGTCGCGCGGGGCGGAGATCGAGGACGGGGAGAAGGACTGGTTGCCCACCCAGTTCGTCCAGGTCGTCACGAGGCCACCGCCAACGTCGCGCCGATGGCCGCGATGTGCGTCGGGGTGGACCCGCAGCAGCCCCCGACCAGGTCGACGCCCAGGTCCGCCAGTCGTGCGGCGTGAGCGGCCATGTCCCGGGCGCTGGCGTCGTACTCGAAGTGGTCCCCCACGACCTGCGGGAGTCCCGCGTTCGACTGGGCGACGAGCAGGAGACCATCGGGCCGCACGGCCGCCATCTGCGCGGCGATGACCTCCATCTCGTGCGGTCCGCGGCCGCAGTTGGCACCCACGGCGTCAGCGCCGGCCGCGGCCAGGTGGGCCACGGCGTAAGCGGGGCGTACGCCCATCATGGTGCGCAGGTTGGTGTCGAAGCTCATGGTCACCACGACCGGGAGGTGCGGCGCCACCTCGCGCGCCGCAGCCAGTGCGGCGTCAGCCTCGGCGAGGTCGCTCAGCGTCTCCACCAGCACCAGGTCGATGCCGCCCGACACCAACGCAGTGAGCTGCTCGGCGAAGAGCGCCTGGGCCTCCTCCGGGGTCAGCGTCCCGAGCGGCGCCAGCAGCTCGCCGGTGGGCCCTAGGTCGCCGGCGACGAGCAGGCCGTGCTCGTCCGCGACCGAACGTGCCAGCAGTGCCGCCGTGCGGTTGACCTCGTCGAGTCGGTCACCGAGGCCGTGCATGTCCAGCCGTGGGCGGGTGCCACCGAAGGTGTTGGTCGTCAGCACCCGTGCGCCCGCCCCGGCGTACGCGGTGTGCGCCGCGCGGATGGCGTCGGGGTTCTCCAGGTTCCAGAGCTCGCCGGGTGCGCCGTCCTCCAGTCCGCTGTCCTGGAGCAGCGTGCCCATGCCGCCGTCGAGCAGCACCGGCCGGCTCCCGCCCAGCAGCTCCGCGAGCCGGCTCATCGGCCCAGTCCATCAAGGTAGTCGGTGATCCGCTCGGCCGGCCACTGCGCGTCGAGCTCGGCGGACACGCGCGCGAGCACCTCGGCAGGTGGCCCGTCGGCCGGCGTCCACCCGGACCGCTCCCAGCCCTCGAGGTAGTCGGTGGCGCCCGTGTCGCCGAGACGCATCGCGGCCTCGTCGATGGCCTCCTGGAACCTCGCCGCCAGCTGGACCTTCGCGGTCTCGTCACCGGCGCGGGCCGTGACCATGGAAGGGAGCTCGCGCCACCGTGTCACCTGGTACTCCGTCATGCGTCCGAGCCTAGGACCGCTGCCGCAGCCCCGCGCCGGCGTTCCACCACTCGACCCCTAAGGGGCACGACTGCCCGAGCCGCAGAACAGCAGCAACCCGCGTCGCGCAGCGCTTGACCTGGTGCATCCAAGACGTGAGGGTTCGCGCATGCTGCCTGAACCCTTCAACCTCGCCGGCCGGGTCGCATGGGTGACGGGCGCCGGCGCCCCCGACGGGATCGGTTTCGCCGCGGCGCGGCTGCTCGGCGCCCTGGGTGCGGTGGTCGCCGTGGGTACGACCACGGACCGCGCCCACGACCGCGCGCGCGAGCTCGAGCAGGACGGTGTCCGGGCGCTGGGAGTCGTCGCGGACCTGACCGAGGAGGCACAGGTCCGCGACGCTGTCGCGCTGGTGCGCGACACGCTCGGCCCGCCCACCATCCTGGTCAACAACGCCGGCATGACCAGCGTGAGTGCGCCCGCCATCGCCCTCGCCTCATCCGGCGGGGAGGAGTCGGGGACGCTGGGCGAGCTGTCTTACGAGGCCTGGCGCCGGGCGCTGTCCCGCAACCTCGACACCGCGTTCCTCGCCACCCGTGCCGTGCTGCCCGGCATGCAGCGCGAGGGCTGGGGCCGCGTGGTCATGGTGGCCTCGGTGACCGGCCCCGTCATGGCGATGCGCGGCGAGGCGGCGTACGCCTCCGCGAAGGCCGGCATGGTCGGGCTCGCGCGGTCCGTGGGCCTCGACCACGCCCGCGACGGGGTGACGGCCAACGCCGTCGCGCCCGGCTGGATCGCGACCGGGAGCCAGACGGCCGACGAGGTGCTGCACGGCCGCCGCACCCCTGTGGGCCGGAGTGCGACGCCCGACGAGGTCGCGGCCGCCATCGTGTTCCTGTGCACCCCGGGTGCCTCGTTCGTCACGGGGCAGTGCCTCGTCGTCGACGGTGGCAACAGCATCGCGGAGGAACGCGGCTGACAGCTCGCCCGGGCGGGTGGGCCCCGCAACGCTTTCCGCGGGACTCGCGGTAAGAAGGAGGCATGCGCATCCTCTTCACCGGCGGCAGCGGCAAGGCCGGCAAGCACGTCGCCCCCTTCCTCGCCGACCAGGGCCACCAGGTCACCAACGCGGACCTCGTGCCGCTCGATCACCCCCACGTCGCCGACCTCCGGGTCGACCTCACCGACGCCGGCGAGGTCTACTCGGCGATGGCCGGGCTGGCCACCTTCGACGAGCTCGACCTGCCCGAGAAGCCGTCGTACGACGCCGTCGTGCACTTCGCGGCGGTGCCGGCCATCCTGCTCAAGGCCGACTCGACGACGTACGCCACCAACGTGCTCAGCACCTACAACATCCTCGAGGCGGCGACCCGGCTCGGCATCCGCAAGGTCATCTTCGCCTCGTCCGAGACGACGTACGGCGTCTGCTTCGCGCAGGGTGAGCGACGACCTCTCTACGTGCCGGTCGACGAGGATCACCCGACGGTCCCGGAGGACTCGTACGCGATGTCGAAGGTCGCCAACGAGGTGACCGCGCGGTCGTTCCAGGCGCGCACCGGCGCCGACATCTACGGCCTGCGGATCAACAACGTCATCGAGCCCCACGAGTACGCCGAGATGTTCCCGCCGTTCCTCACCGACCCGTCGCTGCGGCGCCGCAACGTCTTCGCCTACATCGACGTGCGCGACCTGGGGCAGATGGTGCAGCGCTGCCTCGAGACCGACGGACTGGGCTACGAGGTCTTCAACGTGGCCAACGCCGACATGTCCGTGGCTGCGACCACCGACGAGGTCATCGCGCGGTTCTACGAGGGTGTGGAGGTGCGCCGCGAGATGGGTCGCAACGAGACGTTCTACGCGATCGACAAGGCGCGCGACCTCGTCGGCTTCGACCCGCAGCACTCGTGGCGCGACGTGCTCGACGATCCGCGGGCCTGAGCCCGCGTCGGGTGGTGCCCGACCTCAGCTGTTGAAGGCGGCACGGCCCTGGGTCGCGGAGGTGCCGAGGTCGTTCTTCGGCAGCGCGTCGCCCGACCGGACGGCCTCCGCCCAGACGTCGGTGGTGGCCACCGCGGCGAAGTTGGAGTGCAGCAGCACCATCAGGGTCTCGTGGAGGACCTCGGCGGACACCTGGCCCTGCTCATTGGCGAGGTGGATGGCCCCCGTGGCGTCCGAGAGCACCTCCGCAGCCAGGCCGAGGCCTTCTGCGTCGACCGCCGTGGCGATGTCGCAGTTGTTGGTCATGAAGCCGACGATCGTGATCGTGTCGACCCCCTGCTCGGCCAACCACCCCGCGACCTCGCTGCCGGCGAACACGCTGCCGTTCTGCTTCGTGGTCCGCTTCCAGGACGGCGCGATCCGCGTCTCGACGTCGGGGTGGAGCGCCCACCCGGCCGAGCCGACGGCGAAGACAGGTGCGCCCTCGGGGTACTCGTGCTGCACCACCACGACGGGCAGCTCCTGCTCCGTGGCGAGGTCCATCGCGCGGACGACGTTGGCGAGCGACTCCTCGCGGGGCGGGTGCTGGATCTGCAGGGGGCCTTCGAAGTACTCCTGCTGGACGTCCACGACGACCAGGGCGCGACGGGGGCTGCTCATGACGGATCTCCTCGGTGGGTGGGTCGATCAGGAAGAGCCTGTCCTACGGCTGGTGAGACGACAGGAGTCAGGCCTGCTGGCCCAGCGCGAAGTGGACGTTGCCTTCCCTCCCACGACAGGGACCGTCCGCCTGGGTGGCGCTGCGGAGGGCGGAGATCGCCGGGTCGGTCGTCGCACGCAAACCCGGGCGCGTACGACGTACGCGAAAAAAGTTCGTGCCCTCCTGCATCCGACGGGCCCCTGGCCGGGGAGAAGGGAGTAACGGGCGGACCCCGGCCGCCCACTGAGGAAGGGATGTCACATGAAGCGCATTCTCGCCGCCAGCTCCATCGCTGCCTTCGCGCTCGTCGGCCTCGCCGGCACCGCGAACGCCGCACCGTCCGACGCCGCGTGCTTCGGACAGGTCCACAAGACCATCAACACCGAGGGCGCCCTCGGCTTCACCAACGTCGGTGACGTGGTGAAGGCGATCGGCGGCCAGGGCAAGAACGAGACGGCCAGGGGCATCTGCGCCGGCTAGGTCCTCCTCGCCCTCACAGCGCTGCCGCGGCCCGGATCATCAGCACCGGGCCGCGGCAGTCCTCGCGCTCACGGGATGACGCGTGCGTCGCGGTACTGCTGGGCGTAGTCGAAGAATGTCGCCCTCGTGTCGCGGGTCGCGGAGAAGCCGGCAGTGCGGCTCTTGTTCATGTCGGTCACGACCTCCATCTCCCGGCCGAGGTCGGCGTCGGAGTGCCACCACGAGGCGACGCGCGACAGGTCCGGCTCGACGAGGCCGTGCGTGGCCGCGAGCTCGCGCCACACCGGCTCCATGCCGGCCATCGACGCCTCCAGCGTGCGCGGCGCTCCGGCGTACCCCTCCCACTCGAGGTCGAACCACGCCGCGACCTGGGGCCACAGCCAGCGCCACCGGAAGACGTCGCCGTTGGCGGTGTTGAACGCCTGGTCCTGACCGGCGGGAGCCTGCGCCGCCCACAGCATCTGCTCGGCGAGGAGGTCGGCGTCGGTGACGTCGGTGAGCCCGTTCCACTGCGTCTCCGACCCGGGGAAGACGAACGGCAGCCCGCGGTCCTTGCACAGTGACGCGTAGGCGCACAGCGTGGCGACCATGTTCATCGCGTTCCCGGTGGCGAAGCCGAACACGGTGTGCGAGCGGTGCACGCTCCAGGTGAACCCGTCCCGCTCGGCGGCGGCGAAGAGCTCGTCCTCCTGCGCGTAGTAGAAGTTGGGGTAGGGCAGCCGCTCCTCGTCCTCGTGGAAGGGAGTATCGGGCATCTCGCCCTGGCCGTAGGCCTCGAACGGGCCGAGGTAGTGCTTGAGCCCGGTCATCAGCGCGACGTGCTTCAGCGACCCGCCCGGCGACAACGCTGCGAGCAGGTCGCGCACCGCTCCCCCGTTGACCCGGATGTTCTCCGCCTCGGTGTCCATCCGGGTCCACGCCGTGATCGCCACGAAGTCGGGTCGGACATCCGCGAGCGCCTGCGTCAGGCCGGCGGGGTCACTGAGGTCCGCGCGGACCGGGCGTACGTCCGGGTGCGGCGTCGTGCCGCTCCGCGAGAGCCCGTACGTCTCCCAACCGGCGTCGACGAGTCGGCGAGCGACGGACTGCCCGACGATCCCGGTGGCTCCCACGACCAGTGCACGGCCGGGGGTGGTGGTCGGTCTGGCAGTCACGAGGTTCTTCCGTTCGGATCAGTTGAGGTCTCGTCGAGCGTGAGTGCGGCGCCGTTGATGCACCAGCGCTGCCCGGTGGGCCGCGGACCGTCCCCGAAGACGTGACCCAGGTGGCCCCCGCACCGCGCGCACGTGGCCTCGCGTCGCGGGACGAGCAGCTTGAAGTCCGTGCGGACCTCCACGGCGTCGCGCGCCGCGGGGTCCGAGAAGCTGGGCCAGCCAGTCCCGGAGTCGAACTGGTCCTCCGCACGGAACAGCTCGGCCTCGCAGCCCGCGCACCGGTAGACGCCGTCCGCTCCCGCGGTCGGGTGCGCGTACGGGCTGCTCCCGGGCGCCTCGGTGCCCGAGCGACGGAGCACGCGGTAGGCCTCCGGGCCCAGACGCGCCTGCCACTCAGCGTCCGTGTGCACTACCTCGGGATCGGGTCGGCGACGTCGCGTGAACATGCGACCAGCCTAGGGAGCGGGTCCTGACCTCCGGGTCGCGCTGACGGCGTACCGCTGCAGTCCCAGCGGGAGGGTCGAGAGCGCGATCGCACCCGCGATCAGGAAGGCAGTGGCGAAGCTCGTGAGCTCGGCCACGACGCCCACGGCCACGGAGCCGAGCGCCGTCCCTGCGTCGAAGCCGATGTTCCACACGGCGCTCGCGCGGTTGTGGTGTCGACGTGGGACGGCTGCGAAGGAGATCACGAGCGTCAGGTTCTGCAGTGCTCCGTAGCAGAGCCCGATCAGGAGCATCGCCGCCAGGAACGAGCCGGCCCGGACGCTGCCGGAGGTCGCGACCGACCACGACACGAGCGCCATCCCGACCCCGGTGAGGAGGATCAGCGGCACCAGGAAGGGCTGAGCGCCGTGACGATCCGCGAGCACCCCGACGCGCCACCGGCTGAGCGCAGCAGCCAGGCCCATCAGGAGGAGGCCACCGGCCGCGACCGCGGGTCGGTCGACCACCTGGGGCGTGAACGTGATGACCGCCCCGCCCGCCAGCGTGACAGCCAGCAGCATCAGCATCGGTCGCAGCAGCTGCCGGAAGGCGGCGGCTTCGGAGTCGTGTGGGCCGGGTGGGTCGACCGGGTCGGTCGACCCGGCCACGCGCGGGTGCAGGTCCGGTGCACCGAGATGGAGCGTCGACGCGAGTCGGAGTGCCGCTGGGATGCCGACCAGCGGCAGGGCGCTCAGCGCGAACGCCACCCAGTAGCCGATGCTCTCGGCGATCCACGGTCCCGCGGGGAGGAGGACGAGGTTGGGCACCGCGACGGCCAGGCCGTACGCCCCGATCGCCTCTCCACGACGCTCCTCGCCCACCAGGGCGGCGACGGCGGCACTCCCGGTGACCGTCAGGACGCCGAACCCCACTCCCCGGACTGCGGAGAGCGCCAGGATCACGCCGAGGTCGTCGCTGAGCGACAGCAGGACTCCCGGAGCACCCAGCAGTACCAGTCCGACGGTGAGCACCGGTCCCCAGCCGAAGCGGTGCAGCGCCCGCGGGACGAAGAGCTGGGTCAGCACCGTGAACAGCAGCAGCACGCCGTTGACGAGCCCGGAGCCGGCCGTGCCCGCGCCGCCCTCGACCGCCCACAGCGGAGCGACGGTGAGCAGCACCGCGTACCCGGAGAATCCGGCGCACGTCATCAGCGACAGCGACGCCATCCCCGGCTGGCGCCAGATCGGACCCCGCGCACTCACGTGCCGGAGCCTAACGGCGCGTCGGGGCGCGCTGGCGCCCGGTGCATGGCGATCGCCAGGCGGGGAACGGGATGACAGCCATCCACCAGCGAGGGGACGAGTCCATGACCAGCCCGGACGACACGACAGCCACACCCGCATCCGAACCCGCATCCGTATCCGAGGAGCGACGGTCGACACCGAACGCGTCCGGCCCCGAGGGAGCAGCGGGGGGCATGGGTTCGAGCAGCGAGTGGGTCGGTCCCACCGGCAGGGGCCAGGTGGGGGCCGACGGCCTCCGGGACACCACCGCGCTCGACACCCCGGCAGAGGCACCGCCGGAGCAGAGCGCGGGCGGCGAGGAACCGCAGCCGGACGGTCGGGAGCCCAAGGCGGGCTATCCCCGGTCGGACCCGCGGCACGAGGACAAGCCCTACCGTCCCTGAGCCCGATCGTCGGGGAGCTCGGACCATAGGGTGGCGACGCCACACCCCCACCCGTGAAGGACACCCATGTGCCGAGTGCTCGCCTACATCGGGCCAGAAGTTCCCCTCGAGAGCCTGCTGCTGACGCCGTCGAACAGCCTCGTCAACCAGGCACTCGACCCTGAGCACTACCCGGACCTCCACCTGGCCGGCTGGGGATTCGGCGCCTGGAGCCAGCACCTGCTCAAGCCGGAGGACCCCTTCATCTACCACCGGCCCATGGCCGCGTTCAACGACGACAACGCCACCCGGATGATCCCGAGCCTCCAGGCCAGCACGGTGTTGGGCCACGTGCGCGCGGCCAGCTATGACTCGAAGGTCGTCATGGTCGACGAGAACTGCCACCCCTTCTCCTTCGACGAGACGCCCTGGATCATGGCCCAGAACGGCGACCTGCCGAGCTGGATGCTCCTCCAGCGAGAGCTGCTGCAGCACTGCGAGGACAGGTACCTCAAGCAGATGCGGGGCACGACGGACACGGAGTTCCTCTACGTGCTCCTGCTGTCCCTGCTCGAGGGCGACGGCGACGAGGACGTCCAGCGGGCGGTAGAGGAGATGGTCCGTCTCATCGCCCGCGCGATGGAGGACCTCGACCTCCCAGCCCTGACCAAGTTGAAGATGGCCCTGGTGTCTCCGAACCGGATCATCGGCGTCAACGTCGGTCTCGGGCACCACGGCGAGACCGACCCGGCCGGGGACTGGAAGGAGCTGCGGGAGTCGGGGCCGGGCACCGACGACTACGCCCTCTCGATGCTGCTGGAGCCGATGCACCTGCTGCTGGGTCGCCACGTCCCGGGCGACGACACGTCGTACGACTTCGAGGCGTGCGACGAGAACGAGGCGACCGTCGCCATGTTCGCCTCCGAGCCCCTGACGGAGGACGAGGACGGCTGGTCGTCCGTCGAGTTCGGCGAGATCGTGTTCCTCGAGAAGGCGGACGAGCGCGTCACCCGGCGGGTCGACCGGTTGAAGGTCTGAGCACTGGGAGGCTGGCTCGACCCTCTCCACAGGCCCGGCGTCGTGATGGCTGATGTCGGTGGTCATCGGTAGAATCGAACACATGATCGATGACCTGACAGACCTCGAACCGGCCGGGCTCCTGGCCCGAGCCGGCGAGGCTGTGCAGGCCCGTCGACAGGCGGAAGTCCACGATCTCGAGGTGCTTGCGCAGTGGGCCGTCGTGCACTCCTGCGACCCGACCGAGGGTCCTGACGGTGCGGTGGCGCGGCGTCTGGGCAACGTGCTGGTCCAGGTCGGCGGCGACGGCACCCCCGGCGTGCAGGACTTCTGCCTCGGCGAGATCGCTCTGGCCCGCGGCACCGGTGTGATGGCGTCTCGCAACGCTCTCGCCGACGTCCTCGACCTCCAGCACCGCCTCCCGCTGACGTGGGCGGTCTGCCTTCGCGGGGAGTGCGACGTCTGGATCGCGCGGCGCATCGCGAAGCTCTCGCGCCACCTGGACGCCGACAAGGTTCGTCTGGTCGACTCCGCGATGTCACGGATGGTCGCCACCGAAGCATCCGGCCGCGTCCTGGCGGTCGCCGAGGCCAAGATCATCGAGGCCGACCCCGCCCTGCACGACGAGAAGTGCGAGGCCGAACGCCGCGCCCGGTTCGCCCGACTCGGCCGCACCGACGAGTACGGCCTGCGGATGCTCATCGCCCGCCTCGACGCCGGCGATGCAGTTGCGGTCGAGGCCACCCTGTGCCGGGTTGCGGAGATCATCGCCCCGCGCCATCCCGACGCCAGCCCCGACGAGCTCCGGGCCCTCGCGTTCGCTTGGCTCGCACGCCCCGCCGAGCTCTTCACGCTGCTCCTCGAACACACCACCCGTGACACAGACCCCGAGCCCGATGCAGCGTCCGACCCAGAGCTGGACCTCGACACGGACCCCGATGAGCCGGAGCCGCAGCCGGCACCGATGTCACGTGCGCTCGCGTTCCCAGCCGACCTCCTCGACAAGCTCCGCGACCTCGACCTCACACCCCTCACGCCCAAGGCCGTGCTCCACGTCCACCTCCACGAAGCCGCGCTCCACGGGGAGGACGGCGTGGCTCGGGCCGAGGGCTTCGGACCCCTCACCCTCACCAGGCTCACCGAGCTCCTCGCCCGATCTGTCGTGAAGGTCCAGCCCGTCAAGGACCTCTCCGACCGGGTCCGCTACACCGCCTACGAACACCCCGAGACGCTGCGCGACCAGGTCCACCTCATCACCGGCGGCGACTACTGGCCCTACGCCACCTCCACCAGCCGCCACGTCGACCTCGACCACCCCACGCCTTTCGACCGCGGCTCTGGTCGAGAACCCCCGCCGGGCCAGACCGGCTCCCACAACTGCGGCCCGCTGGGCCGACGACACCACCGCTGGAAGACCCACGCGGGCTACCAGTCACGCCAGTGCGGCGAAGGCCGCTACGTCTGGCTCACACCCCACGGCCTGGGGTTCCTCGTCGACCACACCGGCACTCACCGCATCCACCCCGAAAAAGCTCGGCTGATCCTCGAAGCCCCAGCCGGAGTCGACATCTACCCAGCCTGAAGTCCGCCAGCCGGGCGCACCATCCGCAGCCTGAGGCGATCGCGGCGGAATGGGACGCATCCTGAAGGCGGCGGCGGCTGCAACCCGCTGGATGCGGCTACGGCACTGCTGGTTACGCCCAGATGCCACGAGACACATGCACCGTCGTGACCGAGGTAGGCAGTCCCGGGCTCTGCGGCGAGGCGTCGAGCCCGCTGGTCAGATCATTCATGGGCGACGACACGTGTTGCGGCTAGGGTCGAGGTGTGTGCGGCATCCGGGTTCCACATGAGGTGCGCGAACTCCGCGACGACTCGGGTCTGGCGCATCGCACACGGAAGTAGGTCGCAATGACCGACGACAAGCACGACACCATGGCTCACCTTGCAGCTGGAGCGTTGGGGCTCCCGGCACCGGGCTGCCCCGGCTGCAACGAGACCTTCACCCGACGAGAGCACCTCACGCACGATGTCGTCATGGCGGGCGCCGAGGCCGACCTCGCCATGGAGACCGTGTCCTCGACGTCCGCCAAGAATCCGGGGTGGGACATGGAGGAGCTGCTGACCACGAGTGAGTGGGCTGCCCGGTGAGCACGGGTGGCTCGTTCTGGGCCTCTGCTACTCCTTCGATGAAGCGGTGAGTCACGCATGGCGACGTTCGTCCTGATCCACGGTGGCGGTTCGACCGCTTGGGACTGGCACCGGGTCTCTCCGCTTTTCGAAAGTGCCGGCCACCATGTGGTGGCGGTCGACCTGCCGATCGAGGACGCCCGCTCGGGGCTCGAGGAATATGTCAGCGTCGTGACGGCTGCCGTCGGTGACCGACGTGATGTCATTGTGGTCGGCCACTCGCTCGGAGGTTTCACCGCACCGCTGGTCCGCGATGCGTTGCAGGCAGAGGGACTGGTCTACCTGGCGGGGATGATCCCGTCGCCCGGTGAGGCGTTCGTCGATTGGTGGACCAACACCGGCCACCATCTGGAGGACGTCGACGCAGATCCGGCTGTGACGTTCTTCGACGATGTCCCGGCGGCCCTGGCCGATGGGGCGCGGTCACGGGGACGTGACCAGAAGGGCGAGTGGATGTCGAGCCCATGGCCCGGCGAGCGACACCACCCCGCGACCACCAGGGCGATCCTTGCCACCGGCGACCGGTTCTTCCCGGCACCGTTCATGCGGCGACACATCAGCGACCGCCTCGGCATCGAGCCGATCGAGATCCCGGGAGGCCACTACGCCCCGTTGAGCCAACCGAACGCGGTCGCAGCCGCGCTGCTCCACTTCGCCGGTGAGATCACCGCACAGCGGGACGCCTGAGGAATCACATTCGCTGTTCAGAGCGACGATGTCACCGGACGGGGACAAACCTTCGTCCACCTTGCGGAGGCACCATCCTGGGTGCTGTGTCGCGGTGGAGTGGCGCGATGAAGGCGGTGCTCTACTTCACGTCGATGATCGCGCCATTGCGGGGTAGGTGACCGCCGAAGGTCACTGGCACAGCTGCGGCGTGTCGCACATCCACGCCGTCCATGGCCTGGATGTGGACATGAGGTTCGGTGCTGTTGCCGGAATTGCCGCACCGTCCGAGTTCCTCGCCGACCCCCACCTCCTGACCAACGCGCACGTCGACGCGGTCTTGCTGCAGGTGACACACCGCAACCACCGCGCCGTCACCCGTCTCGATCATGACGTGGTTGCCTGCCAACGACTCCCACCCTGCTGCTACCCGGCCGCGCTGGGTGAGGGCGTAGCCCACCGACGGCAGTCCCCGGTAGGACTCGTGGTCGAGGGATGTCTTGTGAACCCTCACCACCACTCCTCGGACAGGGGCAAGGATGACCCGCCCGAAGCCAGGAAACCGCTCAGCCGGTTCTGGGCGGACGAGCGACCCGAGCTTGAACGGTGCTGTCCGCCCTCGCCCGTCGACGGGCACGAAGTCGATCGCGTACGAGGTAGCCAGCAGCACGGTGCCGTGACTGGGCACTCGGTTGGCAGGACTGTTCTGGGTCAGCCAGCGCCCCTCGAAGGGATACGTCAGGTCGATCGCCGACTGCATCAGTAACCCCCGCCTGTCGTCTGGGAACTGCGCCCTGCTGCATTCGCACGTGTCACGGCAGCATGACACCCCCGTCGCCGCGCTCCAGCCGCTCCCCCGGCCCCGTGACGTGAAGGCCTCTGGCGCCCTGACGGCCCCTGTCGCACACTGACGTCAGAGGGGGATGTCGTGGCGCTGAGACTGATGCGGGTCCTGACCGGACTCGTCCTGGTCGCATCCGGCGTACTGCTGCACCTCGCTTCGTGGCAACGGTGGGCCGGCCACTGCCCCTGGGGCAGCCAGCAGGAGACCGCGGCGTGCAACCAGCGCATGGATCACCTCTACGACTTCCTGTTCATCGGGGATCCGTGGGTGCCGGTGGGCAAGGCAGCCGAGCTGGCAGGGCTGTCGCTGCTCCTGGTCGCGCTCGCGCTGATCCTGCTTCCGTGGGCGACCTCCGAGCTCTGGCCCGGGCCGGGCATCACAGCGGGGCTCGCGCTCAGCGCGCTGGTGCTCGCCAACGTGGGTCTCGCGACGCGACGCTCAGGGTTGGCCGGAGAGGTCGTCGAGCCCGCTCTGGAAAGCGGCGGGTTCATGCTCCTGTGGGTGCCGTCGTTGGTGCTGACCTGGGTCGCCGTGCGCGCCCGCGGATGGGTCCGAGCAGGGTCGATCTTCCTGGTGCTGGGATCGCCGCTGGTCGCCGCCTTCACCTATGCCATCGGGCCCTTCGACGCCGCTCCCTGGTGGGAGGCGTACTCCGGGGACCTGACGGCCATGGGCGGGCTCTGCCTGCTGGTGGCCGCCGTACGGCGCCCAGCGCGGAAGCGCGAGCCCGCGGCCGAGGCTGCCACGGTCGCCTGACGTCGCCTGTCCAGCCCCAAAGGGCGGAGCGGCTGTCGTACCCCGGTGACAGACTGCACGCATGACCGCCCTCGACCGCTTCAGTGCGCCCACGCGCGCGTGGTTCGAGGCCTCTTTCGCCGGGCCGACGCCCGCGCAGGAGGGCGCCTGGTCGAGCATCGCCGACGGCAAGAACGCGCTCGTGGTCGCACCCACCGGCAGCGGCAAGACGCTCAGCGCCTTCCTGCACGCCATCGACCGGCTGATGAGCACCGAGCCGCCCAAGGAGAAGGCGCAGCGCACCCGCGTCCTCTACATCTCCCCGCTCAAGGCGCTCGGCGTCGACGTCGAGCGCAACCTCCGCGCCCCGCTGACCGGCATCCGCAACACCGCCGAGCGGCTGCAGGAGAAGGTGCCCGAGGTGACGGTCGGGCTCCGTTCCGGTGACACGAGCCCGGCCGAGCGGCGCAAGCTCGGCACGACACCGCCGGACATCCTGATCACCACTCCCGAGTCGCTCTTCCTGATGCTCACCAGCCAGGCGCGCGAGACGCTGCGCAACGTCGACACGATCATCATCGACGAGGTGCACGCGGTCGCCGGCACCAAGCGGGGCGCCCACCTCGGCATCAGCCTCGAACGGCTCGACCACCTGCTCGACAAGCCCGCCCAGCGGATCGGTCTCAGCGCCACGGTCCGCCCGCTCGACGAGGTGGCCCGCTTCCTCGGCGGGACCCAGCCCGTCGAGATCGTCTCCCCGCCCAGCACCAAGGAGTGGGACCTCAGGGTCGTCGTCCCGGTCGAGGACATGACCATGCCGGGCGACTACGACGAGGACTCCGAGGACCCCGGGCGCGCCACCAGCATCTGGCCGCACGTCGAGGAGCACGTGGTCGACCTCGTCGAGCAGCACCGATCGACGATCGTCTTCGCCAACTCGCGGCGGCTGGCGGAGCGGTTGACCGCACGGCTCAACGAGATCGCGACGGAGCGGGCGGGGGTGCCGGAGGAAGAAGGTGGCGACGCACGAACGCCGCCAGCGCAGATCATGGCGCAGTCCGGGCAGAGCAGCGGTGCGGAGACGATCATCGCCAAGGCCCACCACGGCTCGGTCTCCAAGGAGCAGCGCGCGATCATCGAGGACGACCTCAAGCGCGGCCGGCTCCCCTGCGTGGTCGCGACCAGCAGCCTCGAGCTCGGCATCGACATGGGCGCGGTCGACCTGGTCATCCAGATCGAGTCACCGCCCAGCGTGGCGAGTGCGCTGCAGCGGGTCGGGCGCGCCGGCCACCAGGTCGGTGAGGTCAGCCGCGGCGTGCTGTTCCCCAAGCACCGCGGCGACCTCGCCCAGACCGCCGTCTCGGTGGAGCGGAT
>NZ_FOKC01000013.1 GCF_900112035.1 Nocardioides alpinus
CGAGCACTACAACACTGAACGCCGCCACAGCGCACTCGGAGGCAACCCACCCATCAGCCGACTGCTACCAACCTGATGGCCGGGTACACCTAGCGCGTGAATTCGAGTCGCCCCACCCGGCGGTCGCTCTCCCTTACAAGCGGGAGCTATTGCGGCTCGTCTCAGAGTGACTCGCCGCCGACCGACGGGGACCATGACGACGTCGATGAGAATGACGACTTTATGGATCGACATCCGCGTGAAACTGCGAACTCATCACGTTAGGGCGCAGCGCCCTCTTGCATAACCCTGGACCGAGCTAGCGGCGACTCGGAACGAGCGTCCATCCCGTGGCTCGGGCCTCGCGCTTCGCGATCTCGGCCACGAAGTATGCACTCGGCAAGCTCGCTTCCTCGGGCTTCATCAGTACGGCGATGTACTCCACTGCGTGACGTGAGCCGACGTCGTCGCGCACCGTAGCGCTGACCCGCACCCCACCCGTACCGAGCATTGCAGGCATTTCGAGGACGTCGTAGCCAGCGAAGAGTCCGTCATCGCGAGCCACGAGCTGGGCGAGGTGTCGCCGACGTCGGTCGAACGCCTTCAAGAGATCCGCTTGAGTGATGCACCCGTCGTCATCCGGGGTGATGACTTCCTCACTGACCAATGCCGGTCCACTCTCGGGGCGGCGTTGGTCATTGGCCAGGCCTGTCACGGCGTCGACCAGTCGAGGCTGTAGTACTGCGTCTCCTGGTACTCAACGAGGCCCTCACGCGCGCCTTCGCGACCCAGCCCGCTCTGCTTCATGCCGCCGAACGGAGCCGACGGGTCCGAGACCAACCCTCGGTTGATGCCCACCATCCCAACCTCGATGCGCTCGGCGATCTGCATGGCCTGCTTGAGGTCGCGCGAGTAGATATAGGAGGCGAGGCCGACGTCTGGCTCATTGACCATTTGGACCAGTTGCTCCACGTCCCGCCACGTGACGACAGGAGCCACTGGCCCGAAGATCTCCTCTTGGACGACCCGGGCGTCGAAAGGGACGTCGACAAGCAGAGTGGGGGCCACGAAGTGCCCTGTGAGGTGGGACGGGACATCGGCCTGGGCTGCCACCCGGGCTCCCCGCCGCACAGCGTCCGCGACAAGCTCTCCGATGCCTGTGACAGCCTTGCTGGAGATCAGGGGTCCGACTTGGGACGATAGGTCAGAGCCCGGACCTACGCGAAGCGCCTCGATACGCTCACTCAGCATGCCGATGAAGTGTCGTGCTACCGACTCATGAACGTAGAAGCGATTGGCGGCGGTGCATGCCTGACCTCCACCGCGGAACTTCGCTGTCATCGCACCGTCGACAGCCGCCGAGACGTCCGCATCTGCCATCACGATGAAGGGCGCGTTTCCGCCCAGCTCCATCGATGTCTTGAGGACTCTTTGGGCAGCCTGGGCCAGCAGCGCCCTACCTACTCCCGTCGATCCGGTGAATGACAGGGCACGCACCCTCGGGTCCTCTATCCAGGTGGTCACAACTTCCTGGGGCTCCGTTGTGGGCACGATGTTCAACACGCCTGAAGGCACACCGGCGTCCGCGACGAGGCGCGCCAAGGCCAACGCGGTGAGCGGAGTCTCGGAGGCCGGCTTGAGCACCACGGTGCAGCCGGCGGCGAGTGCTGGCGCAATCTTGCGGGTGGCCATGGCGGCCGGGAAGTTCCAGGGTGTGATGAGCGCAGCGACTCCGACGGGACGGTGGCTGACAACGGTACGGACCCCGCCCGTGGGTGAAGAGCCGAAGTCCCCGCGCGGACGGACAGCCTCCTCTGCGTACCAGCGGAAGAATTCGGCGGCGTAAGCCACCTCGGCTCGCGAGTCAGCGATCGCCTTGCCATTTTCGGCAGAGATCAGCTCCGCGAGTTCGTCGAGTCGCTCCAGCATCAGGTGGAAGACACGCATCAGGGCGTCAGATCGGGCCCGAGGGCTAGTGGACGCCCATACGCCGGCGGCGGCGGCGGCAGCGTCCACCGCCTCCCCCGCTCGCCTGGCTCCTCCGTCCGCCACGACCGCGAGAACGGATTCGTCCGCCGGGTCGTGCACCTCGAACGGTTGGCGATCTCCGTCCTTCCAGTCGCCGGCAATGAGAATGCCAGTTTTCGAATTTAGCGCCTCAATGGTGTCGGACAGGGTCATGCGGATAGGCCTCTCATGTGGTGTGCGACGGCGACGGGATCGACTGCGATGGACGTCCGCAAGGTGGCGAGACGGAGGAGCCGAGCATCGACCCCTCGACCATGTGGTCGCTGCTCGGCGCCCTCAGGCGCAGCAACGATGTACAGGGTGAACGGGGTTGCTCACATGGTGGAGGTCACGCTCGCGAAGGCACTCTCGAGCACGTCGAAGGCGTCCTCGATCAAGGCATCCGAAATGCTCAGAGGCGGCAGGAACCGCAGCACGTTGCCATGGGTCCCACAGGTCAGCACGATCACTCCCTCGCCGTGGGCGAAGGCAGCCACCGCCTTGGCAAGGCCAGGATCGGGCGCTCCAGAGCTGGCGTCCACCAGCTCGACAGCGATCATGGCGCCCCGTCCGCGGATGTCGCCGAGTCGAGAGTCGTCAGCCTGCAGGCGTCGAAGACGCCCGGCTACGAGTTCCCCGATGTCGCTGGCCCGAGCGACTAGTCCGTCCGCTTCGATGGTGTCCATGACGGCCAAGGCGGCGGCGCAGGCGAGCGGATTCCCGCCGTAGGTGCCACCTAGCCCGCCAGGGTGCACCGAATCCATCATGTCGGCGCGTCCAGTGACCGCAGAGAGGGGCAACCCGCCCGCGATCCCCTTGGCGGTCACGATGAGGTCGGGAACTAGTCCCTCGTGCTCAGAGGCGAACATGGCGCCGGTGCGGGCGAAGCCGGTCTGCACCTCATCTGCGATGAAAACCACGGCGTTGCTTCGACACCAGTCCAACAACGTCGAAAGGAATCCGGGCGCTGGCACGATGAAGCCGCCTTCTCCTTGGATCGGCTCGACGACGAGAGCCGCAAGCGTGTCTGCCCCGACCTGCTTCTCGAGATGGTCGATCGCTCGTGCTGCCGACTCGGCGCCGCTCAGCCCCCCGTCCCTGTAGGGGTACGAGAGCGGAGCTCGGTAGACCTCGGGTGCGAACGGGCCGAATCCATGCTTGTAAGGCATCGACTTCGCTGTCATGGCCATCGTGAGGCTGGTGCGACCGTGGTAGGCGTGGTCAAAGACAGCCACGGCTTGCTTACCGGTGTAGGTGCGGGCAATCTTGACTGCGTTTTCCACGGCCTCGGCCCCGGAGTTGAAGAGGACGCTTCGCTTCGCGTGGTCCCCAGGGGTTAGCGCGTTCAGGCGTTCAGCGACTGCTACGTAGCCCTCATAGGGCGTCACCATGAAACAGGTGTGGGTGAACTCCGCGACCTGCGCCTGCACCGCAGCGACAACTCGCGGCGAGCTCGCACCCACCGTGGTGACGGCTATCCCCGACCCTAGATCGATCAACACGTTGCCATCGACATCCTCCACCACGCCCCCGTGGGCTCGCGCCGCATAGACGGGCATCGTCGATCCGACCCCGTGCGCGACGGCTGCTGCCTTGCGTCCGGAGAGTGCAAGCGATCGAGGACCCGGCATCGCGGTGCGTACGAGCCTCTTCGCCGGCGTCGCCGTGGGAACAGAAGTCATGCCGTCCATGCTCGGCGATCATGCACATGCAGTCCAATGCCGATTCGACGCGGTACCTATATCTCATGTGCATAGAATGCACGCGTGGACCTTCGATTGCTGCGGAGCTTTCGCGCGGTTGTGGACGCCGGCACGGTCAACGCCGCCGCCTCGTACCTGCACATCAGCCAACCTGCGTTGTCGCGGCAGCTGCAGCAGCTTGAACGGCAAGTGAGCGTCCGTCTGTTCGAACGCGAGCGAGGGAGGCTGATGCTGACCGCGGCGGGGCGAGCCTTCCTCAGTGCTGCCGACGACGTGCTCGCCGCAGCAGAAAATGCTCGGTCCCTCGCAGATGCGTTGGCAGCGGGGCGTCTGGAACGGATCCGGATGGCCGCACCGACGACCACCCTCACCGACGTCATCGCGCCCTTCTTGGCGACCTTGGACGTGTCGGATCCTTTGATCACCGTGCGCGAGGCTACGTACTCCCAGGCGCTCTCGGCCCTGAGATCGGAAAGAGATCTCGCGGTGATCACCGCCCCTCCCCCGCGACAGTTCGCCAGCGTCACCGTTGCGTCACTCCCTGTGTGGGCCTACGTCAGCCCAAGTCACCGGTTGGCGGCCGAAACATCCATCACGCTTACAGACTTGGCTCGGGAGCCGCTGGTGTTGCTCCACGACCACTTTCGTGCGCGCACCCTCGTAGATGAGAGGTTGGCGTCCGCTGGGTTGAGTCCCTTGGACGTCATCGAGTGCGACCATCCCCAGGTTGCCCAAGCCCTGGCAGCGAGCGGCCGGGGCGTCGCCGTACTGTCGGACGATCCTCGGTTCGACCTGGTTCCGCTCCGGATCCTCATCGACGGCGGCGCCGACCTGCAGCTGACTCTGCACGCGGCGTGGAACCGTCAACACCATGCGGCGACCCAGCTCGCGTCCGTGGCGGAACGGCTCGCGCTGTTCTGTCAACAGCGTTACAAGACGATCTGAATGAACGAGTCGAGACCCAGATGGCACGGTTCTCGACGTGCTCGGTCGGGAAGCCACGATTCCGGCAGAACCGCTCGGGAATTCCCAGATCACCGACAGACCCCTCAACGAGCGTTCTCCTACAGTCGGGGCACCACGACTGACAAGACGAAGCGATGGCGAGCCGCGTCGTGGTGTCCTCTTGTACATCCCTGCGGACGGCCGCCAGATTCGGAGCCCGGTCGGTGAGCGCATGAACAGGTGGTTTGTCGTAGCTGAGTCGAGTCGACGTCAAGACAACAATCGAGAGGTCATTCTCGTGCCGACGTCGACGATCCACGCCAAAGAGATGGGCACGCTCACCACGGCTTGCGGCATCCGGTGCGAGTCATGGCCGAAGTGGTGGGACCAATCCTTCCCGCTCGGCCCGGGACAGGATTGCTGTTCACGGTGCAGCGACATCGCCTTGCACCGATAGCCGGTCCGTATGCCGAGCTGGGACTCCGGCCTTGCTGGGACAACGGGGGCATGATGCGGCGCTATCGCCGTGATGTCTCACGAGAGCGCAGGCCAACCGTCGCGATGGCATGAATCGCCACTGACTCATCGCTGTCGGACGTGTCTCCCGACACCCCTACCGCTCCCACGAGCTGACCATCGAGATCATCGATCAACACGCCCCCCGGAACGGGGATGAGGCGACCGTTCAACGCCGCCGCCGCGGACGCAACGAAGTAGGGCTGTCGTTCAGCGCGCTCCATGATGTCGCGGGAGTTCATGCCAAATGCGAGCGCCCCATAGGCCTTGCCCCGAGCAATCTCGAACGTGCCAATCGGCGAGGCATCCGACCGTTCAGCGAGGACGACGTGCCCTCCGCTGTCGAGGACCACGATTGTGAGCGGACGGAGCTGAAGTCGTTCCGCCTCTCGTTGGACCGACTGCGCGATCTGGCGGCACGTCTCGAGCGAGAGGGTCACGAAGCGCCGCCCTCGTCCAGAATGGATGGCGTTGCCGAAACCCTGCGGACCCATGTCGGTCCCGGGACGCTTGCGCGGAGACGTTGCGTGTAGATGTGCTGGGGATCGTCGAGCACTTGGGCAGTCGTGCCTGATTCGACGAGCTGTCCTTGACACATCACTACTGCGGTGTCGGTCAGTTGTCGCACCACTGCGAGGTCGTGGCTGATCAACAGATAGGTCACCGAGAGGCGCTCGCGGAGGTCCGCTAGGAGATTCAGCACCTGCGCCTGGATGGACACGTCAAGGGCTGCGACGGACTCGTCGAGAACGATGACCTCCGGCTCAGCAGCGAGAGCACGCGCTATCGCGGCTCGTTGCCTCTGGCCCCCGGACATCTCACGTGGGAGCGCAGCAGTATGCCGTTCGTGCAACCCGACCATGTCCAGCAGGTCCATCACACGCTGCCGACGCTCACCCGCAATGAGGTCGCGGTGATGCAATCGCACCACCGCCTCGAGCATCGATCCAATCGTCTGGCGAGGATCCAAGCTGGAGTGCGGATCCTGGAAGACGATTTGCACCTCCCGCGCCCGTCTCCTTCGCTCACCCAGCGTCCGGGCCGCCGCTGTGCGATCACGACCGCACGCTCGAACTTGCCCAGCGGCCGCGCTTTCCAGGCCCAGGATGATCTTGGCGATGGTGGTCTTTCCAGAACCAGATTCGCCTACCAGTCCGAGTGATCCACCGCGTCGAATCGCGAAAGATACGTCGTCAACAGCAACAACACTGCCGTAGGTCTTCCGCAGACCGGAGACCTCCAGCGCTAGATCATCTGTGAGCTTCATGGTTGACGTCCTTTTCAGTGAGCGCCGTTCCGCCGGCACGGATGCACCGCACCATGCCGAGGCCGAGTGGTCTCAGTTCCGGGTGGCCCTCGTCGCACTCGTTTACGCGGTGAACGCAGCGAGGCGCGAAGGAGCACGCGTCGTCTGGCGCTTCGACGGCGGACAGCGGACGACCCGGGATTGCTTCGAGCCGGGCCAGTCGTCGGTCTACCCGAGGGCGAGCCGCCGCCAAACCGGCGGAGTATGGGTGAAGGGGCGCCTCCTGCACGGCTGAGGAGTCGCCCACCTCGACGATCTCTCCCGCGTACATCACGGCCGTACGGTCGCAAAATGTACGGGCAAGTTCCAGATCGTGCGTGATGAAGAGGACGGCGAGCCCTAGCTCGCGGCGAAGGTCATTCAGAATCTCAATTACTTCGGCCTGTGTGGACACGTCCAGCGCGGTCGTTGGCTCGTCGGCCAGGAGGAGGCGCGGCTCGGTTAGCAGACTGCTTGCGATCATCACCCGTTGAAGCAAACCCCCCGAGAGTTCGTGCGGGTATTGCTCAAGACGCCTTTGGCCGTCCGCGATCCCTACACGCGCCAGCATCTTCACGGCTCGGTCAGCAGCGACTCGCGACCGGACCCGCGTGTTGGTTCGCAGGACTTCGGTCATGAAGTCCCCGATGCTCCGCACGGGGTTGATGGCTACACGCGGATCTTGGAAGATCATCGCCACGTCGGCCCGATAGGAGCGGAGTGCCGCGCCCGTCATCTTTGCTACATCCTGGCCATCGAACGAGATGGACCCAGTTTGGCGGGCACCCGCGGGGAGCAGGCGATCTATCGCCTTGGCCGTCATCGACTTTCCGGAGCCCGATTCACCGACAAGGGCCAGCGCTTCACCGCGCCCGATTGTGAGCGATACGTTCCGCAGGATGGACCGCGCACTGCCGTCCACCTGGATCGAGACGCTGAGTGAATCTACCTCCACGAGGGGTGGCCCACTCGCAGAGGACGTGGGACGCGCGACCCCGAATGGCGTGCCTGGCTGCGAACCCGTCACCGTTCGGCACCCCTCGTGCCCAGGAGCCGCTCGCCCAGGATGTTCATGGCGACCACAACCATGACGATGCACACCCCCGCGCTGAGGGCCGGGAGCGGATAGTCCTGCAAGACCCCCGACTGATTCTCCGAGATCATCACTCCCCAGTCGGGACGGGGCGGCTGAATGCCTAGACCGAGGTACGAAAGGATCGCAATGTCCAGGACCGCGTAGCCGAACAGGATGGTGCCTTGCGCGACCATCACCGGAGCCACGTTGGGGATCAGGTGCCGCCGCCAGATTGTCATGGTGTTGAATCCTTGGACTTCGGCAGCCGCGACGTACAGCTGGTTCCGTTCACGCAGAATCGCTCCGCGGAGAAGCCGTGCTACATACGGCGTGTACGCCACGGACAGCGCGAGAACCGCCGGCCACAAACCGGCGTTGAGAACAGCCGAGGCCAGAGCTGCAAGCAGGATCCCGGGGAAGGCGAAGACAACGTCCATGGTCGAGGAAATCAAGGTGTCGACCACGCCGCGTCGCCATGCCCCGATCAGCGCCAGGAGCGAGCCCACCGCCATGCATAGGATTACCACGACCAGAGGTCCCAACATCGAGGATCGGGCCCCGACCAGGAGGCGCGACGCCACATCGCGACCCTGAACATCCTGTCCAAGCAGGTGCGTCCCCGACGGTCCTAGCCAGGAGCCGGATGGACTCCCCGCATTCGGGTCGTGAGGAGCGAGCGCCGGTCCCGCTACGACGGCCACCACCGCAAGAGCCAAGATGACAACCGCTACCACGCCCGGAACTCCCAGGTAGTGCGCCTTCGTTCGTGCCGGGCCTGGTAAACCCGCTGCCTGTTCTGCGACGACAAGACTCACGTGGCCTTCGCCCCCAGTCGCACCCGCGGATCAAGGACGGCATACGCCAGATCCACCACGACGTTCAGGAGGACGAATGCCAGAACCAGGACGAGCGATATTCCCTGCACGACAGCAAGGTCCTTGGACGATGACGACACGATCAGGTATTGACCGAGCCCGTTTAGGCTGAACGCGGACTCGACCACGGCCGACACGGCGATGAGAGACGCGATGGTGATCCCGGTGACCGTCGTGATGGGGATGGCGGCATTGCGAAGGACGTGACGGATTATCACCGCTCGTCGTGGAAGGCCGCGACTCACCGCCGTCTGCACATGTTCCTTCCTGGACTCCTCACGGATGGAAGTACGCGTCACCCGCGCTACGACCGCGATGGATGACAACGCCAACGAGATCGCCGGCAGTGTCAGGTGCACGAATCGGTCCACTACCCCTTCCCCAGCCCCGAGGGCTGGCAGCCAGCTCAAGGTCACCGCAAAGATGAGGGTCAGGACGATGGCGCTCAGGAAGGCTGGAACTGCAGCGGCTGCGGAGGACGCCACCACCACGGAGGTGTCGACCCATCCGGGCCGCAGTCCGGCGAGGAGACCCAAGCCGATTCCGATGACGACGATCAGGACCGCTGCATATAGAACTAGCGACAGCGTGATGCCCGCGCGTTCGACGATCAGCTCGGACACGTCCTGCTTGGTGGCAATTGAGACGCCCAGGTCACCCCGGATCGCGTTCGAGAGCCAGTGCCCGTACTGGGACAGGAATGGTTCGTTGAGCCGGTATCGCTGCTCGAGTGCCTCCAGCGCCTGGGGAGATACGGACCTGCCGCCCGTGAGCGCACCGATCGGTTTGCCGGGAGCCATGTACATGGCCGCGAAGATCACGAAGCTGGCCACCAGAATGGTCGCCACCAGGATGGCCGCGCGCTTGGCGAGGAATGCCATGCGCACTTCACCGACCGCCCAGTTCGCCGGCCCACTGAGCCGACATGTAGGCGAAGGAACTCACTGCACCCGAGAGCTCGCGGTTCATCACCAACACCGTGTTCGGTTGCACCATGGGAATCCACGGCAAAACCTCGTTGAACCGGTTCATGACCTGAACCACGACCTTTGCACGCTCCTCGGGATCGGCCGTGGCGCGTGCCTGCGTCGTCAGCTCGATGAGCCTGTCGTCCTCGAGCCCGGCGTAGTTTCGGGAGCCGTTAGGCAGGACGATGCTGGCGACCAGCGCGACGGGGTCGGCGTAGTCGCCGTAGTCGACAGTGAGAAAACCGTCGATCCCCTCGCGCGCCTTCGGATCGATGAAGAAGTTAATGAAGTTCTCGGTGGAGACGGCCTTGAGCTTCACCTTCATACCGATCGCAGCGGCAGCTGATTCGTAGGCGCCTGCCGCGGCCGCGATCTGGGCGAGCCCCGCAGTCATGCCGATGGTCACGGTCTTTCCCTCAGCGCCCGCCTCCGCGACGAGTGCCTTCGCCTCGGACAGGTCCTGAGCCCAAGTGGGGGTCCGCTCGTAGGCCGCTTCGAAGACGTCAGGGGCGTACCCGAACGTTCCCGAATTCGAGATCCACTTGGGCATCTGCGCCGCCCCCTTGTAGACGGAGTCGATGATGCCTTCTCTGTCGAGGGCCAGGGCCAGCGCACGACGAACGCGCGCATCTCCCAACGCGCCGTCCAGGCTGCTCACGATCAGGGCATCCGTGTTGTAACCGGGCCCTTGGAAGACCTCGACATCGTCGCTTGCGCGAAGTTGATCCAGCGTCGACATGCCGGCAGGGCGATAGGTTCCATCCACCTCACCGGTCAAGAGCGAAGACGTGAGCGCCGCCTCGTCCGCGATGCTCTTCACGGTCAACTGCTCAACCCGCGGCGTAGCCCCTTGCCAGGGGTCCGGATTGGCCTTCATCACGATGCCCGTTGCCGGCACCCACGACTCGAGCTCATATGCCCCCGTGCACATCACTCCGCCCGAGCTCGTCCCGTACGACTCCCCGCGAGTCTCGACGTACTTCTTTTGCAATACGACGCCCGCACGGCCGGCGAGCTCACCGTCCAACCAGTAGTCCGGCGCGGTGAGGTTCAACGTGACCTGCAGGGGGTCTGTCGCGGAAATGGTGTCGACTCTGTCGAAGAAGGCGCCGTAGAACCCGCCGAGCGCTGGGTCCCGTTGACGCTCGAGGCTGTAGACCACATCCTCGGCGGTCACGGGAGTGCCGTCCCAGAACCGCGCCCCCTCATTGATGTCGAAGACGACGGTCGTTTCGGTAGGCCTGGAGATCTTCGCAACACCTGGACCGATCGAGCCGTCCGGCATCGTGGTCAGAAGGGACTCGCACATCAACGAAACCGCTGTATTGCCGGGATAGTCGAACGTGTAGAGCGGGTCGAGGCTCTTGATGTCACCGTTGACCGCCCAGACGGCCGAAGTGACCTCGTCTGTACCGGCAGGGGTGGTGTCCGCCAGTGTCTCGCTTGGCTTGCGGTCCGAGTCGTCGGTTTGACGACCACAACCCGTAAGCGCTGCGCTGACGACAAGGGACAAGGTGATGAGGGTGCGCCATCGCGGCCGGATCGTCATGACGCACACCTTCTAGGGCGGCAACACCATCCGGCTCTGCTGATTCCTGCAATTTCAGGTGCGGAAACTGCCTGACTAAGGCAATTGCTCTTGGACTGGGTAGGCCAGGCGGCGTACGCCTTGCCTTTGGCCACACGCACTTCCGTCCGTAGAACATGTCCCTAATCGGCCCGAGTCTCACCCGGCAACGATCGCTGACTAGTCCAGCGGTGTCAGTGAGCAGGTTGGTTGGTATTTGACCCCAAACCTGCGTGCTGTCGCGTTCAAGGCATGCCGATCTCTGGGTCCGGCCCTAGCCCCACGTCCTTGTAGCTGAAGTCGCGTCGGTCATCGCCCGGACTGCGGTCGAGGAGATCTGCGAGGCGCAGAGCCGCAGCGAGCTCGTCCCGCCGAGCGGCCACGCTCACTCCAAGCCGAGACTCTATGGACCGCAGCCGATATGCGACCGTCCTCTCGTGCACATCTATCGCCTGGGCGGTCGTCGCGGCGTTCAGTCCCGCTCGGAAGTAGGCCCGCAAGGTGGACTTGAGCAACTCGTCGCGTGAACTTCCTTCGTCGCGGAGGGGGCCGAGTTCCCGCGAGACAAAGTCCTGGACTTCTTGACGATCCTTCAGCATCAGCGATTCCAAAGCGACGTCACCGTAGTGAACGACTTGTGTGGCGACGAGTCTGCCCACTCGGTACGCCTGCCGGGCTTGTCTGTAGCTCAATCTGAATCCTTCGACTCCGTGCTCAACCTCACCCAGGGCCAGGTGGGTTCCCGGCATGGCCTCGACGGCGTGTGATTGTCTTTCTAGAGCGCTCTTCAATGCGGACGAGCCGAGCCAGCCCACGAACGATCCTGACGTTCCACTCACGACCAGTTGCCCCGCATCGAACGAGGCGGCAAGCGCTCGGATGTTGGCTTCGGGTGACCGACCCCAGGCGACCACTGCCAAGTGTGCACTGTTAAGGCTGTAGCCCAGCTGATCAACATCGGCTGGCACACCGCGGAGGATGTCGCTCACCACCACCCGCCGCTTCTGGTCCTGGTTGCGAAGGAAGTAGGCATCTACGGCGGCGCCGGACGGGTCTATCCGGTCGGCCACGAATGGGCAAGCGAGCCGCGACGGTCCCCGCTGCGGTTCGCCTACAGCGCTGCGGAGGGCCCAAAGGCGACCACCGCTCTCATCGATGACGCACTCCACATGGCGACCGAAGCCGGCCTCTTCGACAACGTGCAGACAACGGCGCGCGTACGCCTCACAGGTGTCGTGGTCGGCATCGTGGCCGACCGTGCGATGGTGAAGCTGGACGGGCGCGTCGGCATCGTCCCGGACGCACTCGCCTTCCCCGGTCTGCCGTTGGAACGGTCGCTCCAGCCGGGCCAGGAGGTGACGGGTCTGTACGACGCCGACAGCCGCTGGTTCGACGTACGCGAGTCCCGCCTCGAACCGGACGTCGCGCTCTCGTCGTACGCGGCCGGCGACGTTGTCCTGGTCCAGGTCGAGTCCGTCGAAGCCGACCGTGCGTCGGTCTTCCTGCACCCGCTCGTCACCGTGGACGTGACGCACAGTGCCGTCACCTCCAACCCGCTCGACGACCTGTCCGACCTCCTGACTCCCGGCGAGGTGCTGCCGGCACGCGTCCTCGCGACCGGGGGCGAATGGCACCTCAGCCTGCTCGACATCGACGACGACGAGGAGCCGGTCGCGGCGGCCGCCCTCTTCGCGGGCGGCCCACCTTGGCTGGTCGCGGCGATCCCGGCCGATGTCTCGGAGCCGGCCGTGCCTGCCACGGCACCCATCGAGGTCGTGTCGTTCGACGTCGAGATCGACGTGGCCGACCCGCACGCCGAGACGCATGTCCCCGACGCGCCAGTGAACGCGCCGGCACCAGCCGGTCCGAGTCCAGCGATGTTCGACCGCAGCCGCGCCGTCCGACCGCGCCCGACGCCGGGACCGGCAGAAGCCCCGGCAGGGCCACCGGCCGCAGCGGTCGAGAGCGCCAGCACGAAGTCGATGTCCCTGACCATCGCATCCCTCCAAGCAGAGGTGCGCACCGCAAAGAGACAACGAGACGAGGTGCACGCACAGGCGCAGGGGTTCGCGACCGAGCTGGAGCACCTGCGAACGGAGCTGCGTCAAGTCGAGGACCAGGTACGCCGCCTCACGCAGCAGCTTGAGCAGTCCCGGACGAAGCTGCGGAAGTCACGATCGAGCTCCAGTACAACCGATGCGCCGGCCTTCGCCGACCCGGAGCGGGGTTTTCGCTTCCTCGTGGAACGGGCGTGGGCCACGCGAATCCCAACCGCGGAGCAGCCGAACTGCCCCTTGGGCGACTACTCATTGGGTCCGGATTTCTTGGGGAGCCTCGACGCCTTGCACGGTCTCGCCACGGATCGTGTCGCCGACGTGGTGATGGAAGTTGTCACCGGGAAGGCCGCGCTGTCGGGGGGCCGCGAGCTCCACCAGCTCCGTACGGACGACGCCGGCGGTTCGCCCCAGAGGCTGCGCGAGGACGGGGCACGGGCCTGGCGGGTCAGCCTCCAGTCCAACACCCCGGCCGCACGCCGGCTCCACTACTGGGTGCTGCCTGACGGTTCGATCGAGCTCGCCAAGGTCGGCGTGCACGACGACATGAGCATCTGATCCGGCAAGGTGGGACGAAATTGATGCCTCGCACGATGGGCCCCTGCGAGGATGCGCGCGTGACCTCGATCTCGGACATCCCGATGCCGCCGTACACCGTCCACCTGAGCGACGGATCGAGCGGGGAGGTCGAGTTCGGGTACACCGAGGGGCTGCTCGAGGTCCTGGGCCACGAGCTGCTGGTGTGGACCCGTCCCACGGACGGGATCGACCCCGGGCTCGACTGGCCGGGCCCGAAAGCGGGCCGGCGCTCCGTGCAGAACACGTGCTTCCGCATCCTCACGGCGGTGGAGCAGGGGACCTTCGGGTACGACAAGCCGATGGAGTTCGACCTGCCCAACGGCACCACGGTCCTCACCGTCCGCAAGCCGGAGACGGCCGAAGCGGTGCACGCGACCGCGCTGGCTCCGCACACTCCCGTCGCTCGTGTGGGCTGGGAGCTCCGGCGCAACGACTTCGGCCCCCTTCTGCCCGTTAGCGCTGCGGAGCTTCCCGGGCTCATCCGCAAGTGCCGGGAGGTCGTGGGCAGGCTGCCGTGGGACGCCGCTGTGCCGCACGACCTCACGATCGACGCTGCCTCGCTCGGCGCGGACAGCTTCCCCGTGTCGGACACCTACGGACCAGCAAGCCCGCTGGTGCGCGCCGTGGCCGCGTCTCTCGTCACGGCTGACGAGGTCGTCGTTGGAGGTCTGCTTCACAACGCCTACCTCCTGCGCGACGTGGGAGAGTCACAGCATTGGTTCGACAGTCGCTTGTCCGCCATCGCCCGTGGCGCCGGCAGGTCGGCCGCCGTGTCTCGGTGCGAGGAGCTCGCCAAGTCCCTGTCGATCGCCACGCCGGAAGACACGAACGCCGAGCGCCTTGAGATGGCGGTGCGGGTGACGCTCAAGACGGCCGCGCTCCACGACCGGCTCGACGCCTCCGACCGCATGCGAGGCTACGGCCCCTGGGAGACGAGCCTCTACTTCCCGGAGCGCCCGCCCGGCCAGGCCGCGACAGAGGAGACCATCGCCTCGGTCGAGGCCGCGCTCGCGGCGTTGTCTCCGGCCGCGCTCGCGGAGATTGTCGAAAGACACAGCGACGAGAGCGGATACGAGGACCTCGACATCTTCGCCGTCACGCACCGCACCGGCCTGCCTCCTGGCCACCGTCTGCTTGAGGAGCTCTCGGACCGGACGGGCCGACACCTCGAGGAAGTCCGTCCCCTCACCACGACGCTGCTCTCGGCCACGGCATGGCGCACGGAAGACGGTGAGAGCGACGACGACGACACGTCGGCGTACGTCGGGTGGGGACTGGTCGACGAGTACGGCGACCTGCTCCCCAGCCTTGAGCTTCTTCTGCGACTCGGGCCAAGGCCTGAGGACTACTGATCCTGCACCTGGACACATGCCGGCGCGCAAAATGCGAGACACCTTGGATAGTTGCTCTCTGCCTCCGTCAGGCCTCGCTCGTGGGTGGAAACTTCATCACAGGCCGCGGTGGGGAGCGGAAGACCGGACAAACATCCACGTCGCCCGAGGGAGCGGTCTGCGGTTGATATTGCATCCGTCGTGAGCTTGCGGGTGATCGCGTCGCCGCGGTGCAGGCGGGATCGGTCGAGGGGGCGGCGGAACATCCGCCATCGACCCAGGAGACGACATGACCAGGACAGCTTCAGGCCACAAGACCGGTGATTTCACCGAGCCCATCCCTGCTCGGGTTGTCGCAAGGTGTTCTACGCGAAGGCGAGTTGGAACCGTGCGACCGTTCGGTGCCCGCGGTGCGGCCGGGACAACTGAGCGCGGCACGACGACATGCCGGAGCTCGCTGCCTCGGTGAGGCTACGACTGGAGTGCCGCACCTCGCCCGACGGCGAAGCAGGGGTTGCACACGAGCTGACGCTGTACCCGGACTGGTCAATGCGCGCCCAGCACGACCTGGAAGCCGACCGGGTTGCCGCTGCGTTTGGGGGCTACACCTCGTGCCTGCGACTGGAGGCACCGGTGACGGCCGCGAATGACGGCCTCGAGTTGCTCGCGCGCCGCGTCCCCGCTGATGGCCCGTGGACTGTCGGTGGTCTCGACGAGACTGAAGCGGTGACGCAGAGCCTCGGTCCGGCTCCCGATGGTGGGCCCCTCGAGATTCGAGTGGAGTGCCGCACGAGTCGCACTGCGTCGCGCGGCAAGCAGCACTCGGTCGTCATCGAGCCCGACTGGACGGTCCGCACCCCGCACGATCTCGAGGCCGAGCGGGTGGCAGCAGCCTTTGGAGGCTTCACCTCGTGCCTGGAGCTTGTGGACAAGGTGATTCCCGCTGTTCAGAGCACCCTGCCCCTGCTTCTTCGACGCCGGCTCGCTCGCCTGACTCGCACCAAGGATGAGCGCGTCATCTGGAGCGCCGTATCAGTCCGTGGATGCCGGTGCCACCGAGGCACCTTCACCTCCGCCCGGGACGCCGCCACTCACCTGCGCTCGCCCGCGCACCTCGTCAAGCAGTACGCCGTCTCCCCCCGGCCGCTCACGAACGTGCTCGCGGCCGTGGAGGGTGCGTGGGGTGGGATCGATGCGCCAACCGCCGAGGCCCGGGCGCGAGCTGATCGGGTGGTCCGCGAGTTCAGGGGGAGCGAGTCGTTGTGGGCAGCGGGGCTCCACCCCGAGCACGTCCTCGAGTTCGCAGCACTCGCTCCAGGAATCGACGAACCTCTCCCCGAGGCCTTCTTCCTCGGGGTCGCCTACTCGGGCGTCGACGTCACTTGGCTCACCGCCACCGTGGCCAGCCGTCCCGAAACGGCCGGGGCCGCCTGGCTCGCGTGGGTGCCGGCCGACAAGGGCAGTGCCTATCTCAGCGCCCTGCAGGACTGGTACTCACTCGGGCTCAGCCGGCGACAGATCGAAGCACTAACCATCGAGGGAGTGAGCATCACCGCTGCCGAAGCACTCGCCAGAACCACGGGCCGCGCACTCCGCACAGGAGGTGCGGACCTGGCCGCTTGGGCGCTCGCAGGATGTCGTCCGACAGTGGAACACTTTCAGGTGCTGGACCAGCATGGCCTCGGGTCCACCTACTCCCCCTCCCGGGCCGCGGTGGACCGTCTTGTAGAAGTCGCTCAGCGCTACTCTCCCTCCCCGTCGCGCACCGAGCTGGGCGTGCTCCTGTCGCTGGAGGGCACCCAGCGGGGCGTGGAGGTGCAGCTCGAGCGGGGCATCCGCAGCATGGCTGAGCTCATAGCAACCCATCGGAGGACGTGGCATGACTCCTGAGTCAGGCCTGCACGACTCACCGCCGCCACTCCCTCGTGGGACCCGGGTCGATTTCGAGGTCGAGTGCCGTACCTCCCCGGACTCGACCACCGGCGAGCGCCACACCGCGACTCTGCTCGAGGACTGGACGGTGCTCACCCCCCACGACCTCGAGGCTGAGCGGGTGGGACTGGCATTCGGCGGTTTCTGTGACTGTCTGGCGCTCGCCCAGTCCGGTGTCCGTGTCGCGCAACGCTGGTGGCAGCTCAGCACGCGTCACGAGGTTCCTGAAATCGCCTTCTCCCCGGTCCACGGCTGGCAGCCGTCCATGACAACCGCCTGCGCCTGCACGCCGGCGCCCGTCGATGGCTCCCCGGGCCTTCGCTTCCGTACGGCGATCGACGCGAGGGCGCACGAGACGAGCTCGCTGCACCTCGCAGCACGCGGCAACGCCAGGCCCCATCACGCCCGCGCCCTGATCAATGCACTGCGACCGGTGGCGATCGACGTAGCTCCCGCCCGGCGCGACTGGGAGCCGGTGGCGGACCGGCTCCGCGAGCCAGACGCCCTGAAGGTGCTCTGGAACTGCGGACTGCACCCTGCACGGGTGGCCGAGCTGCTCGATGTAGCTCCTGGGGTCACCGGCCGCCTGCCCGCCTCCTTTCCCCTGGGGCTGGCGTTCGTCCCCGACCGAGCGATGCCACGCCGACACGAGGTCGCTCGGCAGCGCGACGCCGACCTCGCCACATGGCTCCTGTGGGACGGCACAGCCCCGGACCCCAGCCGCCCGTTCGAGTCCGGCGAGTGGCTGGGTCTCGGGCTCACCCCCCGGCAGTGTCAGGAGATGCTCGCTGCCGGCATCACCGCCACGCTGGCCGACGAACTGGCAGCCACGCTCAGGCAACCCCTCGAGGACTGCGTACGCCTGCTGCTGCAACGGCCGCCTCCGGGAGTGCTTCCGGAGCTGGACCACCTCTTGGCCGGCGCTCGGGCCAAGCGGGACTTCTCCCGATCCACTGTCAGTGCCCCACTGGACACTCGATCCACCGACACCCCTCTTCTCGACGCCTCACACCAGGAGATATCGCATGGCGATCCGCACGCGCACTGACTACGAGAACGCCCTCCAGGCCGTGGGTATCTGCGTGAGCGCCCGCATTCCCGTGCTGCTGTGGGGCAACCCCGGGGAGGGCAAGACAGCAGTGATCGAGTCCGCCGCGGGACAGGGGTGGCACGTGGAGACGCTCATCATCAGTCACTACGAGCCCTCCGACTTCGCCGGTCTTCCCGTGGTGACCTCGGACGGATCGGTCGATCTCGCTCCGCCCGGATGGGCCAAGCGTCTCGCGGCCGTCGACGGGCCCGCGATCGCCTTCTTCGACGAGTTTTCCACCGCGTCCCCGGCCCTGCAGGCCGCTGCTCTGCGTCCCCTCACCCACTACGAAGTGGGCTCGCTACAGCTGCCCAAGACGGTCTCCTTCGTCGCCGCCGCCAACCCTGCCGACGTCGCTGCGGCCGGATGGGAGCTCGCCGCCCCCACGGCCTCACGCTTCGTCCACGTCGACTGGTCACTTCCCCTCGAGGTCTACGCCGAGGGCCTGGTCACCGGACACTGGCCGAGCCTCCCGGTCTGTGAGCGCCCCGCAGACCTCGACGTCCTCACCAGCGACGAGCTGGTCCTGGTCTCGGGGTTCCTGCGCGCCCGGGAGTCCCAGCTCAGCTCCATCCCGGCCGATGCAGCCTCGCGCGGCCGCGCCTTCCCGACGCCCCGCACCTGGGACTACGCCGCACGCCTGTCCGCCTTCGCCCGAGCCGTGAAGGCCACCCCAGACGTACGCCGCCTCCTGATCGCGGGGTGTGTCGGTGAGGCCGTCGCCCACGAGTTCCTCTCCTGGGCCTCCGCCCTGGACCTGCCCGACCCCGAGCACCTGCTCTCGGCTCCCGAGCTCGCGATCTTCACCGGGATGAGGCCCGACCGCGTCTACGTCACGCTCCAAGGAGTCCTCGCTGCAGTGAGCCGCGACCGCACCCCGCAAAGGTGGTCCGACGCGATCAGGCTGTGCGCGATCGCCGGCGAGCAGTGCGGCCTCGACCCTGCGGTGCCGATCGTGCGCTCCCTCCTCCGCGGCGGAGTGCGACCCAGCGCGGCCCCCGTCCCACCAGAGATCAAGGTGTTCGCCCCAGCCCTGGCCCTGGCCGGACTGCTGCCGGGGTCCTGATGGACCTCACCAAGCTCTCCGCGGCCAAACTCTGGCTCATCAGCGCCGCACCGAGCCCGACCAAGACGCAGGATCGCGACTCACCCAAGGACCTGCCCTACCTCGCCACCGCGCTCTACGCGCTGATTCCCGTCCCCTCGTCCGAGGTCAACCGGATGACGGTCGATGAGTCCTGGCGCCTCTACGTCAATCCCGCGTGGCTCACCGAGGCGACCGTTCCTGAAGTCGGGCAAGACCTGGCCCACCTGGTCTGGCACCTGCTCTGCGACCACGCGTCGCGTGCGCGCGACATGCGGGTCGACGTCCAGACATCGACTTACTGGGAGCAGAGCACCGACGCCACCATCGCGGCGACATTGGCTTCCGACCTCCTCACCCCCCAGGGGTGCCGGTCGGCCCGCGAACTGGGCCTCAACACCGGCCTCAGCGCCGAGGAGTACTACGCGATCCTCTCCCGCCTTCCACCATCCGAAGGCGGGAGCACGGGGACGCTGTCCCCGCACGAGGGGTGCGGAAGCGGCGCAGACGGCATTCCCCGCTCCCACGAGCTACCTCCCGACGCCGACGCCGGCGTCGATCGCCACGATGCGCGAGAGATCCGCCGC
Source organism: Nocardioides alpinus (assembly GCF_900112035.1). GTDB lineage: Bacteria > Actinomycetota > Actinomycetes > Propionibacteriales > Nocardioidaceae > Nocardioides > Nocardioides alpinus. The sequence continues at coordinate 19,578 of NZ_FOKC01000013.1, forward strand.
ACCGTCGCCATCGACTTCAGCGAGCACGCCGGCCGCCGAGGAGACACACCTGGTGAGGCATGGCGGTGGGCCCAGACCATCCTCGAGCCCAAGATCGCGTGGGAACCCCTTCTGGCTCAATCCGTACGACGCGCCGTGGGCTGGGCAGCCGGCCGAGGCGACTACACCTACTCCCGCCCGTCTCGTCGAGCGAGCTCGGTCCGGGGCATCGTCCTGCCCGGAATGCGGCGACCTGTCCCCCGTGTCTCGATGATCATCGACACCTCCGCCAGCGTCGACGACGAACTCCTCGCCCGTGCTCTCGGTGAGGTCGACGGCGCACTCGCGGCCCTAGGCGTGGCCGGCAGCGACGTCAGCGTCTACTCCTGCGACGCCGCCGTCCACACCGTCCAGCGTGTCCGGCGAGCCCGTGACGCACGGCTCGGCGGAGGAGGAGGCACCGATCTCCGTGTCGGCTTCACCGCGGTGGAGCAACAACGACCCCGGCCCGATGTGGTGGTCGTCCTCACCGACGGCGGCACACCCTGGCCGCACCAACCCCCTCCGGCCTGCGCAGTGATCATCGCGCTGCTCGGCAGATATCGCTCCGACCTGCCGCCGACCCCGGGCTGGGCGATTCGAGTGGAGTGCCTGTTGGACTAGTGCGGACACAGACCTTCGCCTCGCCCGGATCCAGGATCTCACCTCGGGCGTCGGTGTGCCTTGTGGTAAGCCGACCGCGGCCCGATCGGACGAAGAGCAGGGATGAACGGATCAAAGGCCGATCGCCGACAGCCCCCCAGGCCCTCGCCGCAGGGCAGCAGCGACGTGCCGCGCACCATGTGACCTGACGATTGGCGATATCAGCTGGAACCCCTGGTCGTAGGTCGGGTGCCCACCGCGGCCGAGTCGCGAACGCTGCCACCGACCGACCGCATCATTCCCGCCCAGCTCCACCAAGTACGTTTCCGCGAGTGCCTCGGCAAATCCCTCCACCACGTGAAGTGGGATCTGCGTCGCCGCCGGAGCTCCTGCCAGCAAGGCGTGCCCGTACTCGTGGGCAAGGGTCCTGCGGAACATCGTGGATGGCAGGCCATGTAGGACAGCAATCTGAATAGGGCCGAACACCCGACCGTCAGTGGTCTGTTCAAACCGCGTGAGACCTAAGTGCATGATCTCCTGCGACGAGTCGACCGCGAATGCGGCGGACAGGTAGTCAGTCGGAACCAAGTCTATGACGACCGGGAGCGGCACATTCAAGCCAATCTGCGCCATATGTCGACCAACAACCTTCAAGTGTTCTTTGACTTGGCCGATCCCGACGACCGCAGAGCTGTCACAGGACTTGCACGAGCCAGAGCGCTGGGTCGAGAACTCGCCGCACCAGCGGCAACCAGTAAGGATCATTGGTTAAAAGACACCAGCCACGGGTACGGGGAAAGCGTCGACGAGTGCACGATAGCTCCGTACCTCCCAACAGGGGGCTCTGCAATCTCCCGATCGCCAAGGACCGGGAGGTCGGCGAAGCTCATCGTGCTGGAAATCTTCCCCTGCCAATCCCTACTCTCGGTTGTCGTAGGTGCCTGACGGCGCCCAAGAAGCTTTGACACATAGCTCACGGAAGAAGGGCGGACGCCCTTCATCGCAATCACAGTCGAGCAATTGGCCAGTTGGCGGGACCACTCGACTTCCGTTCCGAACTGCGACACGTCCTGCAATCCCATGACGACCGACCCGCCGGCGCCTCGAATGACGTCTAAAAGCTGATCGAGTTGGATCCGGCTTGCGTACTTCGGTACCTCGTCGAGGATCCACAGCGTGGATGGGCCGTGGTTCGAGAACCGTTCGAGGGCGCGCATCCGCAGCAGGTTGATGATGATCGACGCGGCCGCCAGCGAACGCTCACCGTCGGACAGCCGGGCACCAACAACAAGGAGCGCTCCTGGCGTCGAAAAGTACGTATCGAATGAGAAGGAGCGCGCGCCGGTGCCGGACAAGGTCGCCCGCAGGGCGGGGTCTGCCATCCAGGAGAGCTTGTTCGCAAGCCCGGAGGTGGCGCGGTGATACTCCGCAGGCGGAAAACTAATGAGGTCAAGAAGTTCGTGCGCCTGTCCGGGCACTGACCGCACGGCCGCCCCTAACGATTTCTGGTCAACGATGAGTCGGAACAGTTGACCGACCTCCGGTGTCTGCGGCGACGACGCAACGAGCACCGACACCAGGCCGCGAAGCCAGCGAAGGTCACGATCTGCGAAGAAGCGATCGTTGCCCGCGAGTGACGCCGGTTCTCCTAGAAGTGCCGTGGCGAACATCGACGCGTCCTGTGTGGTCCGAACCTCACCGAGTGGATTCCATGAGCGCGAGTTCCGAGTTTGAGTGACGTCCCAGTAGAAGAGGCCTTGACGCGGTGGCGTGCCCCACCGTTGCTTCTGAGCCTTGATTTCCTGGAGCAGGTCGCCGCGCACATCGATCGCCAGGACGTTCAGGCCAACTTCGGTGCCGGCCACCAACCACGGCACCAGGACGTTGCGAGTCTTGCCAGAGCCGCTCGGGCCGATCACGGCAGCATGAAGGTTTAGCTCTGCCCACGAGAGTGCGCATGCCTGTGCAGCGCCCTTCTGAGGGTGAACAGACTTGCCTAGCGGGAACTCACCCTGCTCGATGGGCTTCAAGTCTCGAGGTAGTAGAGCCTCCCGATAGTCGAGAAACGTGTTGCGGACGCCCTGGGGCGGAGCATCGCCAGCGACTAGGACGCCAGTGCGACGCGCCAGACGGGAAAGCCCTGGCCCTGGGCTGATGAACGCACGTGGCAGCAGGTTTGCGACGGAACGACTCCCACGCACCATCGCACGACCGCTGGCCCACCAGGCATTCAACCTCGGCCCATCACGTGACAGCGGGTCATCGGTGACGCTTAGTCTCGGGGATGATCTCGTCTGGCTCTCTCAGATCTTGTGCGAGCCGCATAGCTCGCGCCCGCTCGTCGTCCCAGATCCGCTCCTGGTTGTCCGCAAGCTGCTCGACCAAGGCCGAGACGTCCGATGAAGGATGTCTGCTCACGCTCTGCGACTGTGAGACAGCAGGAGCCGTCGTCAGGATGGGGCTCGACTGCGGCGGTACCACCGGGCCGAGGAGGTCGACCACCAACTCGGCAGTCACGATTCCGTCAATCACGCGCTCCCGCGCAGAACGGCACTTCGTCGGATCTTGACTCACGACAACATCTTGACAGGCCCGGGGCGGAGCGAGAGTCGAACAGACGATTTTTCTTGGATTACCTGCGGCAGGGCTGCGGCCCTTGCTTAACTTCGCTACGAGCCTTACAACAACTACGGGGAGAACAATGAACGACGCAGACGTCCGAGACCACGGCGCGCAAGAGGGCGATTTGGTCATGCCGTTCTACATTGTGTGCGACACGTCCGGGTCCATGTCAGGCGACATGGCCAACGTGCATGAAGCGCTGCTGGAGCTGCAGCAGGAGGTGAAGGACACGCCCCTGATCGCGGACCTCACTCAGATCGGGGTCCTAACTTTCAACAGTTCGAGCCAGGTCGCGATCCCTCTCGGGAACCTCGAGTACGCGTCGATCACCCAGTTTGGCGCCGGAGGCGGCACAAACTACGGCGAATCATTCCGCGTGCTGCGCAAGACCATGGATGAGGACTACCAGCGGCTCAAGTCACAGGGCTACAGCGTTTTCCGTCCATGTGCCTTCTTCCTGACTGACGGCGGCCCGACCGATCGCGAATGGGAGAGGGACTTCGCAACGGAGTTCCACTACGACGATGCATCGAAGGCCGGTAACCGCTACTACCCCCGGTTCATCCCGTTTGGTTTCCGCGATGCACGCCTCGACACGCTTTCGAAAATCGCTTACCCCCCGAAGGGTGGACGTGCGTTCGTAGCAAGCAACGGGACCACTGCTGGTCAGGCACTCCGCAGCATCAAGGAGTTCTTAGCCCAAACGATCATCAGCACGGGATTGACCAACGGCTCGGGAGCCCCGCGCCATGTCGTGGCTGAGACGACCGAGGGTTTCAACAGCACCGAGTCACAATACGCAGGGGGAGACGTCTTTTGAGCCCTCTGCCCCGGTCGGGCCATAGGCCCGTCATCGGCAACGCGGGGCAGACGTTTGACCGAATGGGTTTCGGCGGGCCCGTGTCGACAACACGGCCCGATATCGCTCTGACGGAGTGTGAGTTCGACGGCCGCGTGGTCATTGGCGTGAGTTGCCGTGGCCTTCTTCACATTGGTCACGACGTGGTTCGCCAAGATTCCTTTGGCATATTGGCGCTATCGGACGGGCGTCTCGCAGTCATCGTTTGCGACGGAGTCGGCAGTCGGCCCGACTCGCACCACATCGCCGACGCCGCAGTTGAGGCGGCGTCCGCCGCTCTCTCCGAGGGCGTTTCGCCTGACGCTGCAGCACGTCGTGTCAATAATTCGCTCCTCGCTCTCCGGTATCGATGGGACGGAGCCACGACGTTCACACTCGTCGTCCTCGGGAGCGGTGAGTCCAGCGGTGATGTCGAGGTAGTTTGGGTTGGCGACTCACCCTTGATGACACTGTATGCCGGCGAATGGTTTAACCGCACAGATGATGCGTTCACCACACGCGACCAAGACGATCCGGACGTGAGCAAGACCAAGGCGCTGCCATCGCAGGACCCGTCCATTCAGTCGTCAGCATTTAGATTACGCCCCGAAGAGTCCGTTTTCGTCATGAGCGACGGTGTTTCTAAACCCCTACTCGGCGCCGCGGACGTCCGTAGGCAATTGGCTCTGTGGTGGTCCAATGAGACGGACATTTATACGTTTGCTTCTCAGGTCGAATTCGGCCGCAAGACCCACGTCGACGACCGAACAGTGGTTGCGATCTGGCCATCGGCCAGTCTGGAGACAACGATCCCGAGGGCCGACCAGGAGTTGACCGAGCTCGACCTCCGAGTGGAATACGGTGAGGGCGAGTCTGCCGGCGACTCGTCTGAACGTCTTGCGTGCGCTACTCCGGACACGGACGCGGAGGGTGACCTCGCCCGAGCAAGCGCGCAGTCATGAAGCTGTCACAACTAGGTGTCATGACTCCATTGGCCAAGGGCGGTGCAGGCGAAGTTTTTGACCTCGACAGGTCGCCCGACTCGGCTTTCCCGCACATGGTGTACAAGGCGTACCTTCCAGAGGTGCTTGGCACCGATGCCATCAAGTTCGCTGAGCAAGCCGTAGAGTTCCGAGACAGCCTGAGTCCGGCCGATAAGGCCGAGCTCGACGCCTTTTCCGCATGGCCCGTCGACGTGGTGAAGGACGGCCGCACAACAGTCGGCGTCATCATGCCCAGAATCGACCGAGAATTCTTCCACGTTTCGCCCGGAGCCGGTAAAACGATCATCAACGACTTCCAGTGGCTGCTGGTCGATCAAGCAAAACTCCGATCTCGCGGCACACAATTTGACGATCTCAGCTCGTTTGGTGTTCGCCTCAGGCTCTTGGCCAACTTCGTCCATGTTCTCGACTGGCTGCACCGTCGGCGCGTCATTGTTGGCGACATCAGCTTCCGCAACGTCGCCTTTGCGATGAACCCGCCTCGGGTCAAGTTCCTTGATTGTGATGGCTTCGCGTTCGCCCCCGCCTCGGCCACCGCCACCGGTCGAACGACTCCAACCTTCGCCGTACCTGAACTGTCCGGCAATCCGCCGCACCAACGGACGGTCGACGAACAGACCGACATCTACAAGACCGGCCTTGTTGTGCTGAGGTGCATGACACCTGGGCCCGGTGCCACTCAACGTGCCGCGAAGGACATCAGACTCCTCGCCGGACTGGTCCCCGACCAGATTGTGGCTGCGACGGTAGGTGACTGTCTGGCGGTCGATCGTTCGCAGCGCCCGACAGCCGCTTCCCTATATGCCGTACTGCAGAGCCAGTCAGCATCACTGTCCTCTCCGCCGACGATCGCGGCGATCGATGTCGACTCGACCAAGTGTCTTCGTGGAACCGATGTCATCGTTACCTGGGACGTGACCGGCGCAGTCGCTGGGACGCTTCGAGGACCGAGCGGCCTGGACATCACCGTTGACTTCTCCAAGTTCCCGACTGGCATGGCAGTGCCGGCTCAAGCCACGGGGCCCCTCGAGCTAATAGCGACGAACAAGTACGGCAGCACGACAGTCCAGACACCATGGGTGAGGGTTTTCGAGCTCCCCGCCGTGATCATCGACGTCCCCCGTCCACCCAAAATCGGCCCGATCAGCCCATTGGCGCCCCTCGACGAACTACAACGTTCCCTTTCCGGCGTGCGGGTAGAAACGCCAGCGCTGGTGATGCCAGCCCTCAACGCGGCAAATCTCGACCTACCGGTATGGCTGGCACCAGAGGTCCAGAAACTACGGCCTGCTACCGCTTTGGTGGAGTCTTTCGACGGTGTGAGAGACGAGATGCTAGCCGGCGGCCGAGCCCTGTCTGAGCGCCTAGGTCAGGCCCTGCGTCCAGCTCCCCCTCGATCCCGGCGGTGGCGGCGATCCTGAGCTTGCGGGCGAATTCGCGGTGCACTTCAGGATGGTCGTGGATCACCTCGTGTCCCCAATCGTTCCTGAGATAGGCCTCCGGCATGATCGACATGACGTTGCCGGCCAGCACCCAAAGGAGATCCGCGCCCTCCCCCAAACCGCGGACAGCGGCGAGCGTGGACGTGTCGGACGGAGGCACATCTCCTGGAATAACGACGATCGTGGTCTCACCTGCGCCGAGCCCGCCGTACGCCAAGGACTCACTATCACGCCGGATGAGGTCCTTTAGTTCATGGCAGCACTTCACGACATCGAGCACACCACTGCCTTGAAGCTGTGCCGATGCCACGGGCCTAGCAAACAGCGTTGCCGTGACAGCCCCTAGTTCAGTCTGGGAGGCAATGCCGTCGTCACACAGCACTACCCGCGCGGCTGTGTCGCGCAGGCGGTCTGCGGACGACGCCGCGACGAGATCCCTCAGAATCCGATGTTGCCGGCGCTTGAGTCCAGATTCCATGGCATCGCCGAGGATCACGAAGTAGATCAAGCGGATCACGCGAGGGGGACCAGGGGGCGGGAGCGCAGGGGGGCTCGCGCCGTCAGAGCTGCGATCGACTTCGGACACGCCTGCGGGTATGGCGAGAGGGTTGGGAGGATTCGACTTGAACACGTCAGCCGGGGGAACTGTCATCTCAAGGTCTGCCGAATCGCGGCTCGATGTCCGACTGGTAGCGGTTTGAGACACGCCCGTTAGTGCTGTGTCGGCACCCAAAGCAGTTTCGAACTCACCACGGTCACCCTCCCCAGGAGGGTAATCCGCAATCGACGCGGCAACTGACAGGGGCCGCGATGTGTCTTCGATGCTCACCGCGAGTTCAACGAGTGGCGCGACTAAGGGCTGGTCCGGCGCAGTCCCTCGGTCGACCTCTTCCACCGACGTCTCGATCGGCGCGGCAGCACTTGGGTTCGGGAGGGCACTCAGCATGCCCCCCTGATACCTGTCTGCGAGAAGGTCGAGTTCCTTGATGAACGCGACTGTTACCTGCTCGACCTCGGGCCAGCCCTCCGCACCGTCCCTGCGGGCGATCGCGGTTGACCGCACGCCGACCGGTACGTCGGTGGCCTCGAGGCTGGCGATCGCGGGTGCCAGGTAGTCCTCGTCGAAAGACTCCCATGTCATCCGTAGGAACAGGATCTCGAGGTAGGTCGCTGACTGACCGATGGTGGCTAGGCTGAACTCTCGCCGGACCGCCCCAGCGAGCCACGAACTGAGGCTCAGCGGATCGAGGCCACCTGGGAGATCAACCGCCCTCAGTTCAACGAGGTCGTCAAGAATGGGTTGGTCATCCAGCGCAGTTGTCGCGTGCTCCATAAAGGCCATAGGGCGGAGGCCGATGCCAGGGGACAGGACGGCAAGCGTCCAAACCACGTGGTACTGATCACCACCAAACCGAACCTGCGGGACTTCGCTCACGGCTGCCGGCCGGGCACGCTGATGTTGGCCACAACCTGCTTTTGCCATTCCGTCAAGGAAGAATCCATCACCGTGCGCATCGCGTCGGCCACCTTGACGTTTGCCTCCTTCGCCAGCACGATCTCGTGCCCGCGCATGTTCTTCTCTGCTTCGACCATGACGTCAACTTTGTCCTGCTCCACCCTGTTGTTTGCGGCTCGACGCATGCGGGCAGTATCGATGATGCCGAGATCACGCAGCGCGACGGCCTCGTCGTATGCGCTGCGCGGCCCGATTGAAGACAGGATCTTAACGAGGATCGGAAGCAACTCGATTGCCGCGAACAAGGCCCAGAGGAGCTTGTGAGCGAGGTCGAGGAGGGGGTCGGTCTCGGTAACTTCAGAAAGCGCGCGCAGTCGGGCCAGAAGGCCTCGGTTGCCCTCCGCTTCGTTCGCCAGGCCTATTGTAAACGTCTCGAGGTTGGCCTCGGCTACGGCAAGCTGGTCTTCCAGCTTATCGATTTTTGCGGGGGCGTCCTCTTGGAGGGCAGCCAACTGCACCTCGGATGCCGCCCGCTGGCTTCCCTCAGCGCCCGACAGGTCCGATTGAACCCTTGTGATTTCATCTTTGAGGTCCGCTAGCGCCTTCGCCGCGACCTCAGCCTCGGCTTCATACCGGTCGTAATTCCCATTGAAACCTGGCTTGGCCGCACACCGACTAGGGTCGTCCAAGTCCTCGCGTCCACCGCCGTAACCCTCACATTGAACCAAGATGTCAGCTTGCTCTGAAGCATGCTGCACGCCCGGAAGTCTCTCCTGGAGCCTGGTCAACTCGCGCTGGATCGCTTTCACCTCTGCAGACCCCGTCTTGAGCGGGACGACGCCCTCAAGGATGTTGCGCTGCTCGAGGAGTGAGCTGTTCAGGTCGTCGACGGTCTTCTGTTGCGGTGAGTTAGCGACGGTCTCCTTGTTGCTGATCGAGGCGGCGGCGTTGGTCTGGCCGAGCACAAAATCGATGTCGGATTCGAATAGCCGCAGGGTCAAGGGGGTCGAGACGACCGCGCCGATGAGGCAAGCTAGCGCCAAGCGTGGCAAAGCCAGCATCAGAAGTCGGGGAAGGGAGGTAACCCCAGCCATGCTGACGATGAGAACCCGGTCGAGGTTCAGGATCAGGAGCATCCAGCACGCTGCGACAAGCATGGCGGGCAGCCAGTGCACCCGAACAGCGTCGTGCAACGCGAAGTACATCGAGATGCCGGCCACAGACGCGGTCGCGATGAGGACGAGACCCATCTGAGCAAAACGGTTCCGCGCCGACGGCACGGTGTTCGTCAGGACGTCGAGATCCCCGCCGCCTAGCTTCGCTAGGTAATCGGCGCTCGTCATCGTCGCATCGTGCAGGTCACAGCGGTAGCGCTCCCCATTTTGGCTCAATCAACTGCGCTGAGCCTATGTTCGTGCGCCGCTCGGCGCTCAAGAATCGCGAAGTTCTGATGCCTCGAGGAACTCGTGCGATATTCGCCGACCAAACCTCACCTGCTCGCACGCGCCAGCGACCTACAATCCTGCCGAGAATCGGCCACAAAGTTGCCCGCTGGGTAGCTGGCAGTGACTTCATGCGCCCGAGCGCTACTCCGACTCGCTCATTGCGGCACGTGGACTCAACTCTTCGCAATGCGACATCTCGTTGTACGCGGCTATGGCGAGCAGGCCACCGGTGGCGGCGATTGGCTGCTGTACCTCGGCGCCTGGGACATCCTTAGTATGCCCAACGGGATTTACGGGGACCGCGAGCGAAGTCGAGGGGAAGACGGCCAGTGGCACACGAAGATGGCCATACGGACATTCAGGCGGCGCTCTAGGTGTACCCGGCCATCAGGTTGGTAGCAGTCGGCTGATCGGTGGCTTGCCTCCGAGTGCGCTGTGGCGGCGTTCAGTGTTGTAGTGCTCAAGCCAGGGTGCAAGGGCAGCTGCACGCTCGGCGTTGCTGGTGAAGACCTGTCGGTAGGCCCATTCGGTGGCCAGGGTGCGGTTGAGGCGTTCGACCTTTCCGTTCTGCCAGGGGCAGTGGGGTCGGATGAACTTCCGGGTTGCTCCGAGTTCGGCACACACGCGCTTGACCTCTTCGGACTGGCGGTAGGCCAGGGCGTTGTCGGTGATGACTCGTTCGATCTTCGTGATGCCCTTGGTGGCGAAGTAGGCGGCGGCGCGTTCTAGGAAGCCCGCGCAGGTCTTGCCGGTCTCGTCGGGCAGGATCTCGGAGTAGGCCAGCCTGGAGTGGTCGTCGACGAGTGAGTGGACGTAGTCGTAGCCGATTCCGCGGCCGCGGACCTCTTCGCTGCGCCCGTGGGCGCGCCAACCGCCGCCGTCGGGGATGCGTCCGAGTTTCTTGACGTCCATGTGGACCAGCTCGCCTGGCCGTTCACGTTCGTAGCGGACCGCGGTCTGTTTCGAGGACCGGATGACATCACCGGTCATCGGGTCGCACTCACGCAGGTACGGGACGTCGTGGCGTCGCAGGATCCTCGACACCGTCCTTGCGGGCACCCCGACCTTCGGTGCGAGGACGTCGGGACCGTCGCGATGCTCGGCGCGGGCAGCCAGGACTTTCTGCTCGACCTCGTCGCTGGTCTTGGTGGGCATCGTGTGGGGGCGTGAGGAGCGATCATGCAGCCCGGCCAGCCCCTCTTGGTCGAACCGGTCGATCCACTTCTTCACGCACTGGCGCGAGACACCCATCGCTGCGGCGATGTGAGCTTTGGCCATGCCGGCCTGGTGGCGTTGAACGATCAGCAGCCGACCGTGGACAGTGAGTCGGGCATTACCGTGGGACACCAGAACCTCCGGGTTGGAGTGGGCCTTAGACAAGCCACATCCCATCCGGAGGTTCTCGTTCGTTCAACCTGACTCGCTGCTACCAACGTCCTGGCCGGGTACATCTAGACCTAGCACAACGGGCTGCGAGGACTCACCCGCGCCAACCGACTGATCCAGTTCAATGCGCCGAGGATGTCCTCGCTTCTCATCGACTCTCCCCGAGCCCAACCTCGTCTTCTCCGGTCAACTCTGAGGCTGCCCCAGGCTTCATGGGGCGGTCTGAACTCGCGCGAAGGGACGCCCAGGGCCCTTTCCTCCTGTCATCAGTTCCTTCATTCGCCGCGGCCCGATGCAGAACTGGGCCGGTGCCGCGCAATCTCATGGATAGGGCCCGGCAGAGCTCCTCGATCGTGGGGTCGGCGGTGCTGTACTTCGCTTTCGATATGCTGCATTGAAAGGACCTCGGCGACACCCAGATGGTCAATCCGATCCTTCCGGTGCCAGTCACTCCCGTGCCCGACGGCCCGAAGGGTGTGGGCGGATCGCTAAGGGCGAGGACGACGCCGTCGTTAATCCAGCTCTGGCGGGGAGAGCGTCCGCGTGGACTCGTTGCTCTGCACCCGGACGAAGGGGAGTCGAATGCGCCGTTGTCTGAAAGGGCAGAGGACCGCGCTGGGCTCGGCCGAGACGGTCGGGATACCCGTCAGCCTGGGGACCATTTGGGGACAACTCGCTACTTCGATGCAGCACGATACGCGTCGATGAGCGTGGGCCGAGGCGACGATTTGCTGCGCGGGAGCGCGTTTCCTCTCAGAACCTCCTTGTTTACGGATCAGAAGGTTCGAATCCCTACAGGCGCGCAGCGAGTCTCAGCGAGAAGAACCCCACCGGAACGCTTTACCCCGGTGGGGTTCTTCTCATTAACGGCACACACGCGGGCCCCAGGCGAGAGGTCAGGGGCGATGCAGTTCCGCATCGCCTCGCGAGCTCAGGAGGCCTTCATTGCGCGGCCTGTGATCCCAGCGATGAAGAGACCGAACAAGGCGTACGACGCCGCCTTCAGGACCCAGAAGGCCAACGCCAACCACCACCATGTCGGCATCCAGATCTCCGACTGGAAGGAGCCGACCGGGGAGATGGTGATGTCGAGCGCGTAGAGGTACTCCCAGAGACCAGGCGGATCGACAACGTCGGTGCTGTTGGCAAACGCGTCCTTGCTGCTTCGCCAGGCAATCATGGCCAAGGCCGTGGCCACCGCCCATAGTCCCGCCAGCCAGCCCAGTGCACGGAACGGCGAATAGCCGTGACCGATCGTGGACTTGGTGATGATCCGGCCCGCCCTCGACCACACGGACTTCGCCGTCGATCGCTTGTGCCGATCGACGGCCTCGATCCGGAGCCAGCGCCCCTCGTCCTCGCGGCCTTCGCCATCCAGTGCGGAGGCCAAAGCTCTCCATGCCATGAGAGGGAAGGCATCGCCGCCGCCGTTCGGCAGCCAGGCGACCAACCCAGCCGCCTCATCGCTGGAGATTCTCGGGATCGGAGAGGGTTCTGGCCGCTTGTCGAGATTGATCATCTCCAGCGACTCCAACGTCCAGCCGTTCGTGGCATCGATGCGCGGGCTGACCGGACGGTTGTCGTTCCCTGCCACGTGCACGACCAACTGACCGACCTTCGCGTCGGTGAGGTCCACGCCCGAGTCAGGCGACTCACGTGGAAGGACGAACGTGTCCGCAACAGCCTCCCGGGCGTCCACGAACAGTGCCTCGTCCGTGAGTCGGCCCCGCCGGATCCAGCTCGTCACCTGGGCCGAGGCAAGGTCGAGCTCACCTCGAACATTGACGCCGCGGATCGCGATTCCGTGACTGAAGGAGCCCTCAAGTCGAACCGAGCTCTCGAACGATGCCCGATTCAGGTCGACTGCTCCGAACTCCGAGTCTGCAAGGCCGATGATGACCGCATCGCCATCGACCTCGCTGTTGCCGCCACCAACCCTGGCGTCGGACAGGATGACGTCATCCACGTCGACCAGCAGCTGGAGGTACTCCCCGACTGTCGCTCTGCTCAAGAGGATCATCCCCTTGAACGTGCGTCCTTCGTCGGTGCTGTAGCCGAAGTCGACCGCGCAGATGTAGACGTGTCTTCTGACCCGCAGGCCTGTGCCGACCAGTTGGGCCCGCACCGCGCCACCCTCGATGTTGAGCCCACCATTGATCGTGGAGTTGCTCAGGTCCAGGTGTCCAGAAATGGTCACGTTGCCGAGCACCATCTCGGGGAGATGGTGCATGTTGGCCAGGTCGAGGTTGCCTTCGAGCGTGACGCCGGTGAGCCTGAGGCCGCGCGGATCGAGGTACTTCCCCTCGTGGACGACGGCCTCCTCGACGAGCACCGACCGCACGAGCTCCGACGGAATGCTGTCCGAGCTCAGGTCGGCGGCAATGACCTCGGCGCCAGTGCGTAGGGCATGTTGCAGACGGGCACGGTCATCGATCATCAGACGTACCTTCCAGATCGAGCCGACCTCCCCCGTGAAGACCGCTCCGCGAGGATATGTCCAACGGCAACCACGCGCTCCCTTAGTCGAGAACAGCTTGCCGCTTCGACCGACGTCGCCTGGCGTTCGAACGCTGGCCCCATGAGGCTTGAAGGGCTGGGCATGCCGCTTTTCGTGCGTTCTTGCCCGACACCATGAAGGCAATCCGTGCCGCCACCAGGTGATCCACGCGTGGCACCGCGCCGGTGGCCCCCCAACTGCCTTCATGGTGCGCCCCGGTGACCACCGTCACCATCCGCGCAGTCCCTCGTTGATCCCCCCAGACGGGAGGGACCTCGTGCCGAACATTCACTCGACCAGCACGGCCGACAGCAGGCTCAGCGTGACGAGCAGGCTGCGGTCCGGCGTGGTCGTCATCGCCCTCGCTGCGCTCCTCGCGACGGCCCTGACCTCGTGCGGTGCCGACGAGAAGGACAAGCGCTCCCGCAGCGCCCCGGTCGACCTCGCCACCCTCGTGGCCTCGACCACGCACGCGAAGCTGCCCCGCGCCCCGAAGGACGCCCACCCGCTCGAGGCCACGGACGGCGACGTCGTCCACCCTCGCCGCGTGCTGGCCGTCTACGCCGCTCCCGGCCGCCGCCCCTTCGCCAAGGTGACGCCCCAGCAGATGAACGACACCTGGCTCCCGGTGATCGACCAGCGTCGAGGCTGGACCCAGGTGCTGCTCCCCTCCCGCCCCAACGGCTCCACCGGATGGCTGAGGACCGCGCAGCTCGAGCAGCGGCAGACGCCGTACCTCGTGCGCGTGCACCTGGGATCGCGGCAGCTCGAGCTGGTCCGCGACGGGGACGTGATCGGCACGTGGAGCGTCGCCGTGGGAGCGCCGGAGACCCCCACCCCGACAGGTCGCACCTTCCTGCTCGGCTCGGTCGTCGACACCAACCAGGGCTACTCCCCGCTGATCCTCCCGCTGGGGTCGCACAGCGACACCCTCGACTCCTACGGCGGCGGTCCCGGGACCGTCGCCCTGCACGGCTGGCCGGACGCGTCGGTGTTCGGCCAGGCGATCAGCCACGGCTGCGTACGCGTCCCGGCCGACGCCCTCGAACAGCTCCGCCTGGTGCCCCTGGGCTCCCTCGTCATCGTCGATCAGAACTAGCTCGGAGGAACAATGAGAACCTCGATCAAGACCACCGCCGTCTGCACCGCCCTGGCCACCGCGGCGCTGCTGGTCGTCACGGCCACGACCGCCAGCGGTGAGGGCCAGTCGGGTTCGTCGGCCTTCGGCGTGTCCGCCGGCGGGACGCCGGGCCAGCCGGCGATCGAGTCCGACGGCAGCCAGGAGCAGACCGGCGGGGGCCAGCTCCCCGCGCAGCTCGGCCCCCTGGCCTCCGGGGGCGTGCTCGCACTGAGCGCCGGCAACGACCGCGCCACCGCCGCCGTCACCGACCTCACCCTCGGCAGCGCGGTGGCCCAGCTGCCGCAGGAGCTCAAGGACGGGCTCGCCACCCTCAACCAGGCGTGCACGGCCGTGGAGCAGGCGACCGACGTCAACCAGGTGATCGACCCGCTCAACGCCGCGCTGGCCCAGGTCCCGGGGGTGAGTGAGGTCGTCGAGGTGCCGACGGCCGAGGCCGCCGCCGCGTTCTGCAACGGCCTGCTGGACACCGACCTGCTGTCCCTGGCCAAGGTCGGAACCCTCCAGAGCGAGTGCACCGACATGACCGGGACCGTCACCCTGACCGACGTCGAGGTGCTCGGTGCGCCGCAGCCCCTGCTCGTCGGCCAGGTCGCCCCGGAGACGCAGCTGCTGCCCCCGGAGCTCGCCGCCGTTGCGACGATCACCCTCAACCACCAGGTCGTCGACAGGGAGAACTTCACCGTCCAGGGCCTGCGGCTGGAGGTGGGCGGCCAGGAGGTGGCCGTGCTGGCCTCCGCGACCTGCGGCGGCCCGATCGCGGCCGCTCCTGTGGCCGAGCCCGAGGAGGACACGTCCAACCAGGCACCGGTGCCCACGCCGGTGAAGACGTCGGTGCCGGTCACCGGCTGAAGACCGACGGCTCTCGTCCTGCCCGACCGGGTCGGGCAGGACCGTAGGCTCTGCGTCGTGCCGCCCATCGACGACTCGACGCGTCCCCGCGTGGCGGGCTCGGTCGACCTGACACCGCGGCAGCGCCTCGCCGGTGACCACCTGCGGATGATCCACGACCACTTCCGCCAGCAGCTCGCCCAGCTCACGAGCGCCGTCGTCGAGCTGCGGGACGGCACGGGCGACGTCGGGGTCGTGCGCGAGAGCCTGCACCAGCTGGCGCCGGCGCTCACCGCGCAGCAGGTCTCCGGGCTGTGCCACCAGGTCTGCCGGTTCCTCACGATGCACCACACCATCGAGGACCAGAGCATGTTCCCGGCAGTGGCGACGCTGGAGGAGTACGCGCCGGTGGCGACGCGGCTGGCAGAGGAGCACGTCGTCATCCACGCCCACCTCGAACGTGTCGACGAGCTCGCCCTGGCCGTACGCACGGACTCCTCGCGGGTCGTCGAGCTGGTCACTGCCGTCGCAGAACTGCGTCGCGACCTCGAGTCGCACTTCTCCTACGAGGAGACCGAGATGACCGAGCCGCTCGGGCTGCTGGGACTCGGCATCTGACGACGGCGTTCTGCCCTGAGCAGAAACAGTGGGGAAGGACCGCCCGCGCTCGCTAGGTTCGAGCGCATGGGCGAGATCCTGCGGTTCCCCGGACGTGACCACCCGGCCCCGGCGAGTGCACCCGAGCCGCTCTGGCGCGAGCTGGTGGGCCGGGAGCTGCACCTCGAGCGCACCCGACGCGGCGAGCGCCTCGTCGACGTCGCGGAGCGGGCCGGGGTCTCGATGCAGTACCTCTCGGAGGTGGAGCGCGGACTCAAGGACCCCTCCTCGGAGATGCTCCACGCGATCGCCGGGTCACTGGACCTGACGGTCCGCGAGCTCGCCGGGCGCGTCAACGCGTACGACGCTCTGTGCCTCGCGGCCTGAGTCAGCCGAACGCGCGGCCCTGCTCGGTGTAGACGGTGTCCACGATCCCGTAGTCGACGGCCTCGGAGCCCGACAGGACGAGGGTGCGGTCGGTGTCCTGACGTACCTGCTCGCTCGAGCGACCCGTGTGCCGGGCCAGGATCTCCTCGAGCTGCAGGCGGACCCGCGCGACCTCGTCGGCCTCGAGGATGAGGTCCGGGATGGTGCCCCGACCCTGGGTCGCGGGCTGGTGGAGGACGACCCGGCCGTGCGGCAGGATCGCGCGGCTCCCCGGCGCTCCACCCGCGAGCAGCACGGCGGCGGTCCAGGCGGCCTGGCCCACGCAGACCGTCTCGACGGCGGGACGGACGAACTGCATGGCGTCGTACACCGCGAGCATGGCCGAGATCGAGCCGCCGGGTGAGTTGATGTAGAGACTGATGGGGAGCTCGGAGTTCTCCGAGGACAGGTGGAGCAGCTGGGCGATGACGGCGTTGGCGACACCGTCGTCGATCTCGGTGCCGAGGTAGATGATCCGCTCGGACAGGAGCCGGGAGTAGAGGTCGAGGGTGCGCTCGCCCCGCGGCGTCTGCTGGACGACGTACGGGATCGTGTAGCTGCTCATCGCACACCTGCCAGGCCGATGCTGTGCTGCCGACCGGGGGTGACGTGGTCGACGGTGCTGATCAGCTGGTCGACGAAGCCGTAGTCGAGCGCCTGCTCCGCGCTGAACCACCGGTCGCGACGCGAGTCGCGCTCGACGGTGTCGCGGTCCTGACCGGTGTGCTGCGAGATCAGCCCGAGGACGGTGTCGCGGGTGTGCCGCAGGTCGTCGGCCTGGATCTCGATGTCCACCGCCGTTCCGCCGATGCCGGCCGAGCCCTGGTGGAGAAGCACGCGGGAGTGGGGCAGCGCGTACCTCTTCCCGGGCGTGCCGGCGGACAGCAGGAACTGCCCCGCGCTCGCGGCCATCCCCATCGCCACGGTGGTGACGTCGTTGGGGATCAGTCGCATCACGTCGTGGATCGCCAGCATCGCCGACACGGAGCCACCCGGAGAGTTGATCCAGAGGCTGATGTCGGCGCGCGGGTCCTCGGCGGAGAGCAGCAGCAGCTGGTGCATCAGCCGGTTGCCGTTGCCCTCCCGCAGCTCCTCGCCCAGCACGATGATGCGGTCGTGCATCAGGCGTCGGACGAGCTCGTCCTCGATGCGTTCGGAAGTCGTGGTCATGGAGCCAGCGTGACCGGCGTACGCCGCCTGTCACAGGGCGTTCTGCCGACCGCGGAACCGCCCGGAGCGGAGCGGGTCCGCGGCCGGCTCAGTACCCCTCGATCCGCATGACCGCTCCCGAGAACGTGACGACGTACGCCACTCCGTCGACGAGCTCGAGCGACGTGGGCCGATCGAGGCGCCCCACCACGGTGCGGAAGGTGCCGTCCGGCTGGACGACGACGATCTCGCCCGTCCTCGGCTTGGCCGGGAACCCTTCGTTCGCATCGGTCGGCTCCAGGTTCCAGTAGCCCTGCAGCAGCCCGTAGAGCTGGCCCTGGTCGTGCTCGACATCCAGGACCAGGCCACGGTTGCCTGCGTAGTCCCGGCCCCACCTGCCGATGACCTTCACCGATCCGTCGGGTCGCACCCAGTTGACCTTGGAGGTGGACGGGACGTGCGGGATCGGCCCCGCCGTCGAGAGGTAGACCTTGCCGCCGGCCACCTCGAGCCCGAGGGGGACCCGGTCGGTGCTGCCGAACCCCACCAGCTCGCGGATCCGCCCCGTGGGACCGACGCGGATCACTCGCGCCAGGTGCGCATCAGTGACGAGGAAGCCCTGGCGCCACACCTGCATCGAGTAGTGGACGCCCTGCGAGACAAACCAGTCGGGGTCCTTGGGCGGGTGATTCGTCGACCAGGTGCCCAGGTCGGCGAACACGGCGAACCTGCCGTTGCCCTTGAGGCGGTAGATCCCCATGACGTCGTCGGGGCCTCCGACGGAGGCCCCCGCCACACTGACCAGCACGTACGCCCGGTCACCGAGGAAGGCGACGTCCATCGCAGCACCGATGTCGATGAACCTGGGTGGCAGGCCCCGGCCGACCACCTTCGCCGCGCCCGTCGTCGGATCGATCCGGATGAGCGTGCCCTTGATCCCGTTGGTGACGTAGACGGCGCCGTCGGGTCCGATCGCGCTCCCTGACCCGTAGCCGCTGAGGGCTGCGTCGTTGAGCACGGTGACGGCCGGAGCCGTCCTTGCTGGAGCCTGGGCCTGCACATGGAGGCCCGGCAGCACGAATGCGATCGCCATCGTTGTGGCGAGCGCGGTGAATCCACGACGCGTCATGATCACTCCGCCTGTCATCCGCGGCCGAGTGGCTGTCGCGCGCCCGGTCGAATCGTCCGCCCCGACCGTCTTTCGATGTTGCTCCCGCACCTCTGCCCCGTCAAGGGCGAGCACGCGGGCCCGTCCACTGGTCTGGACGGCTGGTCTCCCGGGCTCCCGGGCGGAACGGCCGCGATCAGCGGTCGAGCAGCGGCCGGCCCGGGTCCCAGGTCGTGCCGTCGCGCTCGTCCTGCCGCCTGCGGGCGATTGCGGACAGGGCTTCGAGAACGACCCGGTTGGCCAGCGCAGCCGTGATGTCGGCGTGGTCGTAGGGCGGGCTCACCTCGACGACGTCGATCCCGACGACGGGCAGCTCGAGGCAGATGCGGCGTACGGCGTCGAGCAGCTCGCGTGCCGACAGGCCACCGGGCTCCGGCGTGCCCGTGCCCGGCGCGTGGCCGGGGTCGCAGACGTCGATGTCGACGGAGAGGAAGACGCCGTCGCACTCGTCGGTCGCGATGGTGAACGCCTCGGTGAGGCACGCGGCGAGCCCGCGGTGCACGATCTCGGTCATCTCGTAGGACCGCATCTTCTCCGCGGCCATCCAGTCGAGCGTCTCGGGACCGGGCCAGTAGCCGCGCAGCCCGACCTGGAGGAAGCGGTCGCCGCGCAGCGCGCCCGACTCGATCAGCCGGCGCATCGGCTGCCCGTGACCCCACAGCGAGCCGAACTCGATGTCCCCGGTGTCCGCGTGCGCGTCGAAGTGGATCATCGAGACCCGCCCGTGACCGAGCACGTTGGCGACCCCCTTGGCGTCGGGGAAGGCGATGGAGTGGTCCCCGCCGAGGACGACCGGGATCGCACCGGCGCGCGCCACCTTCTCGACGGCCACCTCCAGGACGCCGAGGGCCTTCTCGATGTCGCCGGGCGGCATCTCGACGTCACCGGCATCCACCACGCGGAGGTCCTGCAGACCGTCGGTGCGCAGCGCGAGCGAGGGTCGCGACCCGTCGTGCGGGAGGTAGTCGGTCATCCGGATCGCCTGCGGCCCGAACCGGGTGCCGGGTCGGTGGGAGGTGCCACCGTCGAACGGAGCACCGAGCACGACGACGTCGGCCCCGGCGTAGGACGCCGGGTCGTCGAGGTCGCAGGCGGGCACGCCCAGGAAGGTGATGTCGGGACCGAACTGAGCGCCGTAGCGAGCCATGGCCAGACTCTAGGGGAGACGCGTCTTGACATTAGTACGAGTCTCGTACTTAATAGTGACGTGGCTCTCATCGTCGGCATCGACTCCTCGACCCAGTCGACGAAGGCGGTGCTCGTCGACGCGGACGACGGCCGGATCGTCGAGACGCGTACGGCACCGCACCCCGGTGGCACCGAGGTCGACCCCCGCGCCTGGCTGGATGCGGTCGACACCGCGACCGAGGGCCTGCTGGAGCGGGCCGCCGCCGTGTCGGTGGCAGGTCAGCAGCACGGCATGGTCGCGCTCGACGAGGCCGGTGTCCCGGTCCGCGACGCCCTGCTGTGGAACGACACCCGGTCGGCCGGCACGGCCCGCGACCTCATCGACGAGATGGGCGGACCGCAGGCCTGCGCTGACGCGATCGGCAGCGTCCTGGTCGCCTCCTTCACCTCCACCAAGCTGCGCTGGCTGCGCGACCACGAGCCCGACCACGCCGCCCGGGTCGCGCGTGTGCTGCTCCCACACGACTACGTCTCCCTGCACCTGGCCGCGCCCGGCACCGACGCGTTCACCGACCGCGGTGACGCCTCGGGCACCGGCTACTTCGCCACCGCCGAGGACCACTGGCGCCCCGACCTGCTCGAGCTCGCCCTCGGCCACGCCGCCGCACTCCCGCGGATCGTGGGCCCGGGCGAGGCCGCGGCGCAGGGCGCCGGCGGCGCGGTCATCGCCGGCGGCACCGGCGACAACATGGGCGCGGCCCTCGGCATGGCCCTCGAGCCCGGCGACGTGCTGGTCTCGGTCGGCACGTCCGGCGTCGCCTCGGCGATCAGCGCCACCCCGGTGGCCGACGGGACCGGCGTGGTGACTGGCTTCGCCGACGCGAGCGGTCACTTCCTGCCCATGGTCACCACGATGAACGCCGCCGGGATCCTCGACCTCCAGGCCCGCTGGCTCGGCGTCGACCACGACGGCCTGGCCGAGCTGGCCCTGCAGTCCGGGCCCGGCGCGGGCGGTGTCACCCTCCTGCCCTACTACGGCGGCGAGCGCACGCCCAACCGTCCCGACGCGGCCGGCACCTGGACCGGGCTCACCCCCGCCACGACCCGCGCCGACCTGGCGCGCGCGGCGTACGAAGCCCTCCTCTGCTCCCTCGCCGACGCGGTCGACCGCCTGGTCGCCGCCACCGGCGTCCAGCCCCGCCGGGTGCTGATGGTCGGCGGTGCGACGAAGAGTGCCGCCCTGCGCGCCCTGGCCCCCGCGGTCCTCGGCTGTCCCGTCGTGCTGCCGCCGGCAGGCGAGTACGTCGCCCTCGGCGCAGCCCGGCAGGCCGCCTGGGCGCTGGCCGGATCCGCGCAGCCGCCGACCTGGCCGGCTCCGGAGACGACGGTCCTCGAGGCCGACCCCACCCCCCACGTCCGCGAGGTCTACGCAGACCTGCGCGAGCGCACCTCCCAGTGGACCCCCTCCGGGTCCACCCGGCCCACCCTCGGCACCCACCACCCGGAAGGCACCCCATGAGCACCCAGATCCCCAGCCCCACCCCCGAGGACAAGTTCTCCTTCGGCCTCTGGACCGTCGGCTGGCAGGGCGTCGACCCGTTCGGCGGCGCCACCCGCCCGCCGATGGACACCGTCCACTCGCTCGAGAAGCTCGCCGAGCTCGGTGCGTACGGCGTGAACTTCCACGACGACGACGTCATCCCGTTCGGCAGCGACGACGCCACGCGCGAGCAGATCATCGACCGCTTCAAGAAGGGCCTCGCCGACACCGGCCTCGTGGTCACCACGGCGACGACCAACCTCTTCAGCCACCCGGTCTTCAAGTCCGGCGGCTTCACCAACAACGACCGCGACATCCGCCGCTTCGCGCTGCGCAAGGTGATGCGCAACATCGACCTCGCCGCCGAGCTCGGCGCGCAGGTCTACGTCGCCTGGGGCGGCCGCGAGGGTGCCGAGTACGGCGCCTCGCAGGACACCCGCGTCGCGCTGGACCGGATGAAGGAGGCCTTCGACCTGCTCGGTGACTACGTGACCGAGAAGGGCTACGACATGCGGTTCGCGATCGAGCCCAAGCCCAACGAGCCCCGCGGCGACATCCTGCTCCCGACGATCGGCCACGCCCTGGCCTTCATCGAGCGCCTCGAGCGCCCCGAGCTGGTCGGCGTGAACCCGGAGATCGGGCACGAGGAGATGGCCGGCATGAACGCCGCCGCCGGCTACGCCCAGGCCATGTGGCAGGGCAAGCTCTTCCACATCGACCTCAACGGCCAGAACGGCCCGAAGTACGACCAGGACCTCCGCTTCGGCGCCGGCAACGTGCGCGGCGCCTTCTGGGTCGTCGACGCGCTGCTCGCCGGCGGCTACGACGGTCCCGTGCACTTCGACTTCAAGCCGACCCGCACCGAGGACGAGGACGGCGTGTGGGTCTCGGCCGCGGCCAACATGCGCAACTACCTCATCCTGCGGGAGAAGGTGAAGGCGTTCCGAGCCGACCCCGAGGTGCAGGCCGCCCTCGAGGCCGCCAAGGTCCCCGAGCTGGAGATCAGCACGGTCGGTGCCGACGAGGGTTGGCAGGGCCTGCTCGACGCCGAGCTGCTCGACCCCGAGGTCATGGCCCAGCGTGGCGGTGGCTTCGAGCTGCTCGACCAGCTCGCCCTCGAGCACCTGTACGGCGTCCGCTGACCGTGCAGCGCCCCACCGGCAGCACGGAGGGGTTGCGGCGCTCCAACACCGGCGCCGTCCTCCGCGCCCTGCGCCGGCTCGGCCCGTCCACGCGGGTCGAGCTGGCGAAGGACACCGGCCTCGCGAAGGCGACGGTCGGGGTGATCGTCGCGGACCTCGAGGCGGCCGGCGCGGTCGCCGAGGAGGGCTCGCGCCCGGGCGTGCGCGGTCGGCCCGGACGGCCGGTGGCGCTCCGCGGGGAACGCTTCGTCACGCTCGGCCTGGAGCTCAACGTCGACTACGTCTCGGCCGTCGTGCTCGACCTCGCCGGCGACGTCGTGTCGAGCTCCAGCCGCCCGGGCGGCACCACTGCCGACCTCCGCGAGCTGGCCGGCACCGCCCTGGCGGAGCACGTCGGCACCGACAGCACCCTCGTCGGCGCGATGCTCGCCGTGCCGGGTCTCGTCCGGGGCGACAACCGCACCGTGGCGTGGGCGCCCAACCTCCACGTGACCTGGCCGGACGTCGCCGACACCCTGGGCTCCCTGGTGCCGGGCCGGCGGATCGAGGTCAGCAACGACGCCAACTGTGCGGCGTACGCCGAGTCGCACCACGGCGCCGCCACGGGTGCGGCCCATGCGCTCTACCTCACCGGCACGGTCGGCATCGGCGCCGGCATCGTCCAGGACGGCGAGGTCATGCGCGGCGGAGCGGGCTTCGCCGGCGAGGTCGGACACATGCCCGTGGGTGACTCCACCGCGCTCTGCGGGTGTGGGCGCCGGGGCTGCTGGGAGGCGTCCATCGGCCTCCACGCGATGCTCGCCGCCGTCGCGATGACCGAGCTCGACACCCCCCTCCGCACCGCCGAGGCGGTGGCCGCGCGCGCCCTCACCGACGCGGGCGTCCGGTCCGGGCTCGAGCGGGTCGGGCGCGACGTGGGTCTCGGGATCGCCATGCTGAGCAGCGTCCTCGACCCCGAGGTGGTCGTCCTCGGCGGCTACTTCGCCCCGCTCGGCGACCTCGTGCTGGAGCCCGCCCGACGTACGCTCGACGAGCGCCTCGCCTCGGCCGTGCAGGTGCGTCCGGACCTGCGGACCAGCACCCTCGGCATCCAGGCCGCGGCGCTCGGCGCCGCGGAGCAGTCCTTCGGGCCGGTCTTCGCCGGCGAGCGCGAGCTCACCGCCTGAGCGGAGCTCCGAGCTGGCGGCTCAGCCGGCCAACCGGCCGCGTACGTCGACGAGCGCCGCGCCGAGCGCGGCGACCGGGTCGACGAAGAGGGGCTCCAGCGCGATCTCGGCCGCGCCGAGGAGGGGTGAGTCCGACCCGAGACCGGGCAGCGCGAGGGTGACCGACTCGAGCGGCGCGGGCAGTGCGTGGTCGGCGAGGCCGGCATTCACCTCGGCGCCGACCAGCGTGTAGAGCGAGCGGAAGTAGCCGCCGAGGACGACCATCTGCGGGTTGAACAGGTTGACGATGCTCGCCAGGCCCTGGCCCAGCGCGGTGCCCGTCGCGCGCAGCGCGGGGGACGGCTTGTCGAAGCCGTCGAGGATCTCGTCGAGCTGGGCCACCTTGTCGGGCGGGCAGTTGATCGCCTCGGCGATGGCGTGCGCGCCCACCTCGGTCTCCCAGCAGCCCCGGTTGCCGCAGTGGCAGGGCCGGCCGTTGGGGTTGAAGCGCAGGTGGCCGATCTCGCCGGCGTAGCCGCCGGCCCCCTCGAGCCGGTGCCCTCCGGTGATCACGCCGGCGCCGACACCGACGTTGCCGGAGACGTAGATGAGCTCGTCGGTGTCCACCGCTGCGCCGCGCGTGTGCTCGGCGAGCGCACCCAGGTCGGCGTCGTTGGCGAGCGAGACCGGGACGTCGAGACCGAGGGCGGCCAGCACGATGCCGCCGAAGGAGACGTCGTGCCACTCGAGGTTGGGGGCGAGCCTGATCAGGCCGTCGCTACGACGGACCAGTCCGGGCACGCTGATCCCGATGCCGACGAGGGCAGCGGTGATCGGCGCGTCCTCCACGACGGTGCGGATCAGTGCGGCCACCGAAGCCCCCACCTGCCAGGCCTCCCCGTGGCTGTGGACGGGTGCCTGCGCCCGTTGCAGGACCCGGCCACCGAGCCCGACCCGGGCCACGACAGCCCGGTCCACGCCCAGGTCGACCGCGATGACGTAGGGCCCGTCCTCGGCGATCCGGACCCCCGCCGACGGGCGGCCCGCCCCCTGGCGGGCCCCCTCGGGCGGGGTGGCCCGCTCGGAGATCCCCAGCGACTCCAGCTCGCCGACCAGCCCGGCGATGGTGCTCCGGTTGAGCCCCATCAGGCTGGTCAGCTCGGCCCGGGACATCTGTCCCGCGCCGTGGACGTGGCGCAGCAGCGTCCCGAGGTTGTGGCGCCGGATGGCCTCCTGGTTGGTGCCGAGGCCCGTGCGCCGCTGCGGGCTCACGTGGTCGACCTAGACGCCGGCCGAGGAGCGACGACGGCGCGAGATCGCGTCCACGCTCGCGGCGAGGAGCAGCACGCCACCGGTGACCAGGAAGTTGATGTAGCTCGCCTGGTTGAGCAGGCCCAGTCCGTTGGGGATGGTCGCGATGACCAGGCCGCCGACGACCGCGTCGATCGCGCGACCCCGGCCACCGAACAGGCTGGTGCCACCGATGACGGCCGCACCGACGGCGTACAGCAGCTCGTTGCCGCCACCGGAGCCCGGCGAGACCTTGCCGGTGTAGGACGCCGCCAGCAGGCCGCTGATCGCGGCCATCGACGAACAGATGACGAAGGCCATGATCCGCACGCGCTGCACGTTGATGCCGGCGCGGCGCGCGGCCTCGGCGTTGCCACCGACGGCGTAGAGGTGCCGGCCGAAGCGGGTCTTGGTCAGGATGAACGTCCAGAACAGCAGGAGCGCGATGACGACCGGCGCCACCCACGGGATGCCGCTGATGTTGAAGAGCGCGGGATTGGGCGCGCGGTTGGCGCTGAGCAGCGCCGTGAGGCCCAGCACGATCACGGCGAGGACGGCGATCCGGATGATCACCAGGCCGAGGGGCTGGTGGACCAGGCCCTTGGCGGACAGCGAGCGGAAGCGCCAGAGCGACAGCGCCGCGAAGGCGGCGACGATCAGCACGGCCGCGATCCAGCCGGCGGTGATCGGGACGTTCTTGATCGAGAGCCCGCGCAGCACCGGGTCGTTGAACCGCAGCGAGCCGCCGGAGCCGATCAGCTTGAGCGGGATCGCCTGGAGGGCGAGGAAGAAGGCGAGGGTCACGACGAAGGACGGGATGCCGAGGAAGGAGACCAGCGAACCGATCGCGAGGCCGATGAGGGCACCCACCGCGACGCCGGCCAGTGTGGCCATCCACCAGGTCCAGTCGTAGTCGATCAGCATCAGCGCGATGATCGTCGCCGAGGCGCCGCCCGCGACGCCGGCCGACAGGTCGATCTCGCCCAGGAGCAGCACGAAGACGATGCCCATCGCGAGCACGATGATCGAGCCGGCCTGCACGACCAGGTTGGCCATGTTGTAGGTCGTCAGGAACCGGTCGTTGAGCGAGGCGAAGACGACGAACAGGAAGATCAGCCCGAGGATCGCCGGCAGCGAACCCATGTCGCCGCCGCGGAGGCGGTTGAGGTAGTCGCGGGCCGAGTCCCCGACGGTCGCGGCCTGGACGTTGTCGTTGTCGAAGCCACCCGCGGCCGGGGTCGGCGCGGGGGTGGACTGGGTGTCGACGGTCATGGTGAGTCTCCGGTCCTTCTCAGACGGTCGCTGTCGCAGGGTTCTCGGCGATGCCGAGGTCCCCGGAGCGTCCGGCGGTGATGAGCTCGACGATCTGGCTGTGGGTGACGTCCTTCGAGGAGACGTCCGCGGCCACCCGTCCGAGGTAGAGGGCGGTGATCCGGTCGGCGACCTCGAGGACGTCGCCCATGTTGTGGGAGATCAGCACGACGCCGAGGCCGCGGTCGGCCAGTCGACGTACGAGGTCGAGGACCTGCCGGGTCTGCGCGACACCGAGCGCTGCGGTGGGCTCGTCGAGGAGCACCACCTTGGAGTTCCACAGGACCGCCTTGGCGATCGCGACCGTCTGGCGCTGGCCGCCGGAGAGGCTTGCGACGCTCTGGCGTACGGACTTCACCGTGCGCACGGACAGGGACGCGAGGGTCTCGCGGGCCCGCGTCTCCATCGTCACCTCGTCGAGGCCGAAGCGGGAGGTCTCCTCGCGGCCGAGGAACATGTTCTCGACGATGTCGAGGTTGTCGCACAGCGCGAGGTCCTGGTAGACGACCTCGACGCCGAGGGCAGCGACGTCACGGGGACCGTGGACGTCGACCTGCTGGCCGTCGAAGAAGTAGTCGCCGCTGTCGCGGCCGTAGATGCCGGCGATGATCTTCACCAGCGTGGACTTGCCGGCCCCGTTGTCACCGACGAGTGCGGTGACCTGCCCGGGATAGACGGCGAAGTCGACGTCGTGCAGGACGTGCACCACGCCGAAGCTCTTGTTGACTCCGCGAAGCTCGAGCAGCGGTTGGTCCATGGGTCCTACTCCGATCAGCAGAATTTGTTGTGCGAGTCACGGGAGCGACGCCCGGGCCGAGGTGCGGCCCGGGCGTCGTTCCGCGGTTGTTGCAGGGATCAGCTCAGGAGATCAGGAGATCCCGGCCTCGGCGCACAGGTCGGCGAAGTCGCCGGTGCACACGTCCTCGGCCTTCTGGCCACCGTCGGAGATCACGTCACCGACGTTGTCCTTGGTGATGGCCTGCGGCTCCAGCAGGATCGACGGGACCTCGCTGTCGTCGGAGGAGTCGACCGTGGTGCCGGTGACCTCGGCGTCCTCGCCGTTGACGAGCGCGATCGCGACGTCGGCCAGCGCGCCGGCCTCCTGCGTGGCGGACTTGTAGACCGTCATGCACTGCGTGCCCGCGAGGACGTTCTGCAGGCCCTCGACGGTGGCGTCCTGGCCGGTGACCGGGACCTTCCCGTCCTGGCCAGCGCCCTCGAGGATGCTGATGGCGGCGCCACCGAGACCGTCGTTGGCGGCGAGGACGCCGTCGACCTTGCCGTCAGCGGCGGTGTAGAGCTGCTGGAAGATCGTGGCGGCTTCCTCGTTGTCCCAGTCCGGGACAGCCTGCTCGCCGACGACCGTGTAGTTGCTCATGCCGTCGAGGACGCTGTGCGCACCCTCGGCGAAGAGCGTGGCGTTGTTGTCCGTGGGCGAACCGTTGAGGAAGACGATGTTGGCCTTCTTGTCCCCGAGGCAGTCCGCGAGGCCCTGACCCTGGAGCTCCCCGACGACGGTGTTGTCGAAGGAGACGTAGTACTCCGCCGAGCCACCGAGGGTGAGGCGGTCGTAGTCGATGGTGGCGACGCCCTGCGACGCGGCCTTCTCCTGGATCGCGGCGCCCGACTCGGAGTCGAGGTTGACGATGGCCAGGACGGTGACGCCGTTGCCGATCATGGTGTCGGCGATCTGGGTCATCCGCTCGGCGTCACCCTCGGCGTTCTGGATGTCGTACTCGACACCCGCCTCGTCGAAGGCAGCCTCGAGGGCCGGACGGTCAGCGCTCTCCCAGCGCACCGAGGACTCGGTGTCGGGGAGGATGACGCCGATCTTGCCGGCTGCCGCCTCGCTGCCGCTGCCGGCGTCGCTGCCGGTGTCGTCCGAGCTGTCGTCACCGCCGCACGCCGTGAGTGCCATCGAAAGGCCGAGCAGGGGGACCAGGACCAAACTGTGCTTCCGCTTCACACGAACCGCCTCCTAGCGATTTCATCGCACGCTGACCATGGATGCTTCCGCTAGTCGTCGTGCATATGTTGTTCGGGACAACATATGGAGTGACCACGATCACGTCCATAGCGGCTCGAGGCTGTTGCCGGTTTGTTACACAAATGTTTCAGGCCACGCGGGGAATGGCGTCTCAGGTGTCTGGACCAGTGGCACTGCGCGTCCTTGGGCGACGCGTCCGCCCCGAGCGGAATGCCCGGACGCGCGCAGGCCTTGACCTCCCATGACCCTGGACGAGGCTGTCGCGGCGGTGGAGGCATCCCTGGACGACGACCGCCTGCGGGTCGACCGCCACCGCGCCCGGGAGGACGAGGCGGCGTTCCTGCTGCTGGTCCTCGACACCAGCCGTGGCCGCCTCGAGGACGACCGCCCGATCGCCAACGGTCCGCGACTGGTCGCCAAGGTCGACGGCACCGTCACCCGGCTGACACTTCCCGATGCGCTCGCACGCGCCGATCAGATGCCACTCGCCGGCGAATGAGACCTACCAGGCCCCCAGCGCCGCGAACCGCTCGCCGATGAGCTGGTGCGTGACGGAGTCGGGGTGCAGGTGGTCGGGCAGCGGGAGCCGCACCGCGTCGTCGGCGCCGTAGAGCGCCAGCCCGTCGACGTACGACAGGTGTGGGTCGCCGCGTCGCTCGACCACCCCGGCGAGGACCTCACGCACCACCTCGAGGGTCAGGGCACCGCGGGCCACGCCCGCCGGGTCCCCGGCGGCCACGAAGGCGACGCGACCCTCGGCGAGGGCAGCCATGTCCGGCGCCGTCGACCCGGGGACCGCCTCGTGGATCCCGCAGTGGATCGGGGAGACGAGTCGGATCGGGGTGTCCGGGTGCCCGTCGCGGATGGTGTCGAGGTAGCCGTGGACCGCCGGGCCGAGGGCGCGGCGCCGCACCAGGTCCTGGTTGACCACGTTGATCCCGAGCTTGAGGCTGATCAGGTCGGCAGGGGTGTCGCGGATGGTGCGCGCGACGAAGGGGTCGAGCAGCGCACTGCCGCCGAAGCCGAGGTTGACCAGGTCGAGCCCGGCCAGGCGAGCCGCGACGACGGGCCACGGCTCGGTCGGATGGGTGGCCACGGACCCGTGGCTGATCGAGCTGCCGTGGTGGACCCACCGGGGTCGGTCGTCGTCGGCGGGCGCAAGCACCGCGTCCGCGCGCAGGTCGATGAGCTCGGTCTGCTCGTCGTGGGGCAGCCAGACCTCGACGTCCTTGGTGCCCGCCGGGAGGTCGATCACCAGCATCGTCGGCTCACCCGCGGTGAAGGTGCTGGCGCCGGTCATCATGTCGACGTCGAGCACGTGGCCGCCGGGCGCCTGCAGCCGCTGGACGAGCACGCCGTCGACAAGGACGTCGTACCACCCGTCGGGTCGCGCCGGCGCACCGACGTAGCGGCGCTTGGTCGGCAGGACGTCGAGCTCGAGGTGGGTGGCATCGGTGCGCAGCGCCAGTCGTACGCCGGCCGGCTGGGCCTCGACGAGCGCGAGCTGCGGGTCGTCGGTCTGGGCGCGCGCCCAGGCGGGCAGCCGGTGGGGCAGCAGGCCGCCGTCGGTGTGCTCGAGCTCGAGCGCACCGACGACGAGGGTCGGGTCGATCATGGCTTCTCCCAGGAGCGAAGCAGGGTGTCGAGGCCGTCGAGGACGCGCTCCCACGTCTCGTCGGAGGTGGGTGCGTCGGCACGGTGGCCGAAGGCGCCCGCCGCGTCGAGGGCGGCGTAGCCGTGGAAGGTGGCGCCGAGCAGGCGGACCGCATGGGTCTCGTCGACGTCGGGGAGCGCATAGCCGCGCAGCGCGGCCCGACCGAGGTCGGCATGGCGAGGACCGGCGCTCGCGGCTGCCGTCGCGGCGTCGAGCGGCAGCCGCGTGGCGGCGTAGCGGCCGGGGTGCTCGGTGGCGTAGGACCGCCACACCCCGCCCATCGCGGCGAGCGCGGCGCGACCGCTGACCCCGGCCAGTGCGTCGGCCAGCCGGTCGGCCGTCTCCTCGAGCGCGAGGAGCGCCACCCGGATGCGTACGTCGTCGCTGCTGCGGACGTGGCTGTAGAGGCTGGGCGTGGCGACTCCGAAGCTCTTCGCGAGCGCGGTGAGGGTGACCCGGTCGAGACCGACCTCGTCGGCGAGCTCGGCGGCCGCATCGGTGACCCGGGCGCTCGAGAGTCCTGCGCGAGGCATGGCGCCCCCTTTCCTCATGACGTGAGGATCAAACCTTAGGGCATGAGGAAAAGAGTGCCTCAGTGGTGCGCGTCGTCCAGGGACAGGTCGGCCGGCACCAGGCGCCAGACCGCGTACGCCGCGAGCGCGGTCAGCACGGCGCCCACGGCCCCGACCGACGCGAAGGCCAGCACGAACGCGTCGGCCGCATCGTCGAAGGACGGCCCGCCGACGGCGCCGGCGACCGACTCGCGCACGGTGGCGCTGGCACCGTCCGGCAGCGCGGCCCGGTAGACCGCTCCGACGAGGCTGCCCAGGAACGTGATGCCGAGGACGGCACCGAGCTCGTAGGTGATCTCCTCGACAGCCGCTGCGGACCCCGCCTGGTCATCGGTGGCCGTGCCCATGATCAGCGCGGACCCGAGGCCGAGGGCGGAGGTACCGAGACCGACGACGGTGAACGCGACGGCGATCCACGGGTACGTCGCCGGGACGACGGCCAGCAGGCCGAGGCCGGCCGAGAGCACCAGCAACCCGCCGGTGAGGACGATGCGCGGACTCGTCCGGGCCGCCAGCGCGGGCGCGAACGGCGAGGCGATCATCGCGCCGAGTGCCAGCGGGAGCAGGGCGATGCCGGACTCCAGCGGGCTCCACCCTTCGACCAGCTGCAGCCACTGGCTGCCGACGAAGAGGACCGCGACCATCGCGGCGCTGCTGGCGAGGGCGGCGACCACGCCGGCCCGCAGCACCGGGTTGCCGAAGAGCCGCACGTCGAGCATCGGCCGGTCCGAGGCCAGCGCCGTCCTGACGAAGACGGCCAGCGCGAGGCCGCCGACCACGAGCAGGGCGAGGGTGGGCAACGACGGCCCGTGCTTGCCGAGCTGCTTGGCCGCGTAGACGAAGGCGGTCATGCCGCCTGCGGAGAGCAGGATGCCGGCAGCGTCGATCCGACCGGGACGCGGCGAGCGGTTCTCCCGGAGGAGCCAGGCGGCAGCAGCGATGGCGACGAGCATCAGCGGCACGTTGACCAGGAAGGCGGCGTGCCAGCTGAAGGCCTCGAGCAGCGCGCCACCGACGACCGGCCCGACCGCGGCGCCGAGGGCAGCGGTGGCGCCCCAGACACTGAGGGCGAGGGTGCGCTCACGCGGGTCGGCGAAGATCGAGCGGATGAGGGACAGGGTCGAGGGCATCACCATCGCACCGCCGATGCCGAGCAGGGCGCGGATCACGATGACGGCGGCCGCACTGTCGGCCCACAGGACCGCGACGGAGCCGGCGGCGAACACGGCGTAGCCGGTGATGAGCATCCGCTTGCGTCCCCACCGGTCACCCAGCGCGGTGATCGGCACGAGCAGTCCCGCGAGCGCGAGGGCGTACGCATCCACGACCCACAGCTGCGAGACGGACGTGAGGTGCAGCTCAGCGGCCATCTCGGGCAGCGCCACGTTGAGGATGGTCATGTCCATCACCACCACGAGCAGGCTGGCGGCGAGGACGGCGAGGGCCCACCAGCGGCGGGGGTCGGCGGCGGTCTGCGAGGAGCGCTCGTGCAGGACGGTCACGAGGGCACCACTCCGGCGAGGAGGGACGAGAGGACGAGGTGGCCGGCGTCGCGGCGGGCGACGTCGCCGATGCGGACGGCTTCGCGGGCCGCGACCAGCAGGCCGTAGATCGCATGGCCGAACCAGCGCAGGGGGAGGTCCGCGCGGAGCACCCCGCTGGCCTGGGCCGCCGCGAAGAGGACGGCCTCGCGGTCGGCGAGGGCCTGGGTGCGCTCCTCGAGCGCTGCGTTGGCGAGGATGACGTGGTCGGTCAGCGCGAACCCGAAGGCGTCGGAGTCGTCGACGTAGCCGAGCACGAGGTCCTCGAGCGCAGCGCGGATCCTGGCGGCATCGCCCGACGCGGCGACGGCCTCGACGTCGACCGCGTCGAGCCGCTGCGCCCACTGGTCGAGGGAGCGCGTGCCGAGCTCGACGAGGAGCGTCTCGCGTGAGTCGAAGTGGCGGTTGAGCGTGGCCCTGCTGACGCCGGCCGCCTCCGCGACGACCGTCATCGAGGCTCCCGGGTCGGCATTGAGGACCCGCTGGGCCGCACCCAGCACGTCGTTGCGATCAGCCATGCCCACTCCTCCGGTTGAGACAACAGTGTCTCACGTGAGACATGATTGTCTCAAACCGCTCGGTGCGACCCGTTGGGGTGACCCGTGCGCAGGGGGGCGCTGGCTAGCGTGGACGGATGCCCTCTGTCACCCGCACCTTCACCACGACCGCCCTGCCCGACGTGGCGTACGCCTACCTCGCCGACTTCACCAACGCCGAGGAGTGGGACCCGGGCACCCAGACGTGCGAGCGGACGAGTGGCGACGGTGGCGTCGGGACGTCCTATCGCAACGTGTCGAAGTTCCTCGGTCGCACGACCGAGATCATCTACACGACGGCCGAGCTCGCCCCGCCGACCCGCGTGCACCTGCGCGGCACCAACGAGCAGTTCGAGGGCCACGACATCTTCGAGATCCGGGCTGCCGGCCGTGGCTCGGAGGTCACCTACCGGGCCGACATGACCTTCTCGGGCCTGGCCAGGCTGGCCTCGCCCCTCGTGTCGGCGTACCTCCCGTTCCTCGCCAAGAAGACCGTCGACGAGCTGCGTTCGAGCCTGGACCGCCAGCGCGGCTGATCTACCGCCGCGCCACGCGGGCGGGCAGGACCACCAGCAGACCGGCGAGGACCGCGACGGCACCCGCCGCTGACCACGAGGCGGCGGCACGGTCGTAGACGACGTCCACGACCAGGAACACGATCCCGCCGAGGAGCACCGCGATCATCCCCAGCGCGGCAACGGTCAGCCGGTGCCCGGCGGAGACGAGCTCCTCCTTGACGCCGGCCCGGAAGACCCGACGGTGGATGGCCACAGGCGCCAGGGTCACGCCGACGGTCGCGAAGGCGAGCGCCAGCAGCCCGACGTACCAGCCGCGCTGGAAGGCGTCGAGGTCGGTGAACCGCGACTGGAACGGCAGCGTGGCGAGGAACCCGGCCAGCAGCTGGACTCCCGTCTGACTGACCCGGAGCTCCTGGAGCAGGTCGTTCCAGTTGCGGTCGGCCCGCTCGTCAGGCGTCTCGTCGCGATCGTCCACGGCCATCCTCCGCACCATCGTCCGCACGCTACTCAGCCACGCCCGTGGGCCCACCTCCCGACGGGTGTGCAGGCACCCACGCCGCGGGGGCGAGGCCGCCGATGTCGAGGGACGAGCCGATCGAGGCCCTGCGCCACCACTGACGCCGTTGGGCGCGTCAGCGCGGCTGATCGAGGCGGGCCAGGGCCCGCAACCACATGCGGTCGGCATCGGCCGCCGAGGTGTCGGGCAGCCGGGACTGCTCGTCCAGGAGTCGTACGACGTGCGGGGGCGGCGTCGCGCCGGCGGCCCGGGCCACGTCGACCAGGACCTTGGCGGCGGCGACCACGACCGGGCGGTGGGTGCTGATCACCGACTCGAAGACCGCGTCCTCGCCGGGACGCGACGGCACCTCCCAGGCCGAGACGACCGCGGCGCGGGCCGTGCTGATGCTCACGACGGTCCACTCGCGGCGCATCGGGGACCCTTCCGGGAGCTGGCACCGGGCCGGGTTGGCCGAGACGTCCGCCGGCAGGGCGTCGTCGAAGTCGGCCACCACGGCGGCCCACGACGACGTACGTGCGAGCTCGTCCCAGCGGTGGCGGGAGCCGGTATAGCGGTGCCCCTCCTGGAAGGTGCCGATCACGACCGGGCGCTCCGCCCGCGCCATGGACTCGTCCTCGACGGCGTGCGAGACCGCCACGAGCGCCCGCCGGCCGAGCCGCTGGACGGCCAGGTGCGGGAAGTCGCGCGCCAGCGCGGCGTGCACCGACTCGCTGGGTTCGTGCTGCTGGCGCTCACGCACCGCGTCGATCGCCATCTGCAGGGGCAGCCCCGTGGCGCGGACCTCCAGCACCTGCCGGACGAGGTCGACGTCGGCATCGGTGAAGCGACGGTGACCGGTGTCGGACCGCATGCCCGCGGGGAAGCCGAAGCGGGTGTCCCACGTGCGGAGGACGCCCGGCGTCACGCCGGTGCGCGAGGCGAGGACGCCGATGCTGAAGCCCGTGGTCGCTCCGCTCGTCATGTCGCCACCCCCTCCGGAACTGCGCAGCCGGGGGGATTGGCCGCCCGGAGATGTTGCCTGTCGGAAATACTGCCCTGTCCACAGGTCTTGCACAACCTGTGGAGATAACTTATACATGATTGTAGAGATCTGCTTCCGGATCCCCCGACTCACCAGGAGGCCCTCATGGGCACAGTCATCCTCATCAGCACGGTGGCGATCCTCGTCGCGGTCGTGGGGTGCTTCTTCATCTGGAGGCTCGACGCCGCGCGCGCCGAGGAGGTCGACCACCCCACCCCCCAGATCGTCCCCCCGCGGCACGCGCTCGGCGCCGAGCAGCGCTCGACGCAGCCCCGCTCGATCGACTCCTGATCTCGCGTCCCGTCGGCATCCCCGGCCGGCGGGGCGCGTCCCACCCTGACGGGTGTCGTTCCGTGCCCACCTGCGTGGCAGGTTCGAGGTGGACCATCCCGGTCCCGCACCGCACCTCGCAAGCCCCACCGATATTCGGAGGAACGACATGGGTCTCGACGACAAGATCAGCAACAAGGGCGAAGAGCTCAAGGGCAAGGCCAAGGAAACCACCGGCAAGGCGACCGACGACGAGCAGCTCGAGGCCGAGGGCAAGGGCGACCAGGCCGGCGCCAACCTCAAGCAGGCCGGCGAGAAGGTCAAGGACGTCTTCAAGGGCTGACCCGCTCTCCCACCCAGACGTGCCCTCCGTCGCCCGCATCGGCGACGAGCAGCAGGTCATCGCCGGCGACCGCCATCAGTGTGTGGTCGCCGGCGGTCTGCGGTTCGAGGGGTACGACGACCCGCTGCCAGTCGCGACCGTCATCGGTCTGCCAGAGCTCGTAGCGGCTGCCGGTGCTGATCGTGGCCAGCACGCCGGCCGGCGTCGGCGCGAGCGAGGCGACGTACGGCGCTCCGCGCCACTCCTCAGCGATGGCGCCGAAGGACACTGACCCGCCCCAGCCGTCGTCGTCGCGCACCCACGCGGCGAAGCCGTCCCGCTCCGGCCCACGGCCAGCAGCCGCCCGTCGTCGAGCGGTGTCACGCGGTGCACGTCCTGGATGCCGTCGGCGGCCGGCATCTCCTCGGGCGTCCACGTCAGGCCGTCCGGCGAGGTCCACGCGAGCGGGTCGGGGTCGAGGTGCCGCCCGGTGCGGGCGCCGGACCCGACCACCACCCACTCCTCGCCCGACCATCCCGCGCCCTGGGCGAGGGACTCGAGGTCGCCGTCGTCGGTCAGCCCCGACTCGGCCTCGACGCGGGTGAACGCGCGCGGGTCGTCGGTGAACCAGACCCCGGGGCCGGAGGTGCGGTTGCCGGTGATCAGCCACCCGGTCGGGCTCCCGGCGATCGGTCCGACGTTGGTCGCGCTCACGCCGCCGTACTGGGTGAAGAGGGCCGGCACGTCCACCAACGCCTGGCCGTCCGTCCGGAAGGTCGTCACCCGCGGGTTGCCGTGCGCGCCGCCGGAGCGGGCGCCGACCGCGGCGATCCGGCCGCGCGAGCAGGCGACCGAGTTGAGGATCGCCCGACGACCCCAGTAGGTGCGGGTCTCGACGGGGACGGACGTCCAGGTCTCCCGGTCCCGCGAGAACCACGCCGCCGGGCGGGTGTCGCGGGTCTCGGACGGTCGGTCGAGGAAGACCGCGCCCACGACCCACCAGCCGTCGCCGCACCCGACCGCGTCCCGCACGACGGTGCGACCCGGTGCGCCGTCGGGGGCGGGGAGGGCCTGCTCGACCCACTCGATGGTGAACGGCTCGGGCTCCGGACCACTGCACGCGAGCGCGAAGGTCGCGACGGTGGCCAGCACGAGGACCGCTCGCCCCCTCCGTACGCCGGCCACGCACCGATCCTCGCCGACCCGGGCCGTCCGGGCCAGCGCACCCACCACCCCCGGCCGGCGGCGCCGTCCCCCATTGGGGGTAACCCGGGATCGCCAACACCCGGGGGCTGCGACCCGGACCACACACTCGACGCACTCGGAACCGGGCCGCGACGAGCGGCGCGGCCACATTCGGTCGAGGGGCGAGGTCCATGGTCAGCTCAGCACGTCACGCCGCCAGATGGGTCCTCCTCGCGCTCCTCGTCCCTCTCCTGCCCACGGCGGCGCTGGTCGCAGGGAGCCCACCGTCACAGGCAGCGCCGGCCGGCTTCGCGATCGAGAACCTTCCCTTCACCGGGCTCGACCAGCCGTCCAACGTGGAGTTCGCCACCACGGGCCAGGTCTTCGTGGCCGAGCGCCGCGGCGTCGTCAAGGTCTTCGACAACCTCAACGACGCGAGCAGCCGCCAGGTCGCGGACCTGCGGCTGCGGGTCTACAACAACGGCGACCGCGGCCTGCTCGGCATGGTGCTCGACCCGGCGTACCCCACCCGTCCCTACCTCTGGGCGCTCTACACGAAGGACGCCGAACCCGGCGGCACGGTGCCGAAGTACGGCACCGCCACGTCCGACACCGACCCGTGCCCCACCGACGGCGGCGCCAACGACTGCCGGGTGTCGGCCGAGCTGACGCGCCTCACGCTCGACCCGGCCACCGGCACGTGGACCGGACAGGAGGCGGTGCTCCTCGGCGGCGGGTGGTGCCAGCAGTACGGCAGCCACACCATCGGCACAGTGGAGTTCGGCACCGACGGCTACCTCTACGTCGGCTCCGGTGACGCTGCCAGCTACAACCAGGTCGACACCGGCAACCTCGGCTCGCAGCGCTGCGCGGACGTGACCGGCTGGGGCGGCGCACTCCGCTCGCAGTCGCCCCGGCAGCCAGCGGGAACGGCGGTCGTGCCGCACGGCTCGATCCTGCGCATCGACCCCGACACCGGCGCTCCGGCACCGGGCAACCCGTTCATCTCCGACCCCGACCCGATGCGCAAGCGCGTCGTCGCCTACGGGATGCGCAACCCGTTCCGGTTCGCCGCGCGGCCCGGCACCTCGGAGATCTGGGTCGGCGACGTCGGCTGGACCCGTTTCGAGGAGCTCAACAGGATCACCGTGGACGGGACGGCGGAGAACTTCGGCTGGCCCTGCTACGAGGGCACGGGGCGCCAGCCCGGCTACGACGGCGCGGACGCCCCTGCGTGCGAGACGCTCTACTCCCAGGGCGCCGGCGCGGTGACGGCGCCGTCCCTCGCCTACGCCCACGGAACCCCGCTCGGCACCGGGTGCACGAGCGGCGGCTCGTCGGTCTCCGCCGTCGCGTTCGGCAGCCAGTCGCTGGCCTACCCGGCGTCCTACCGCGACGGTGTCTTCTTCGCCGACTACTCGCGGCGGTGCGTGTGGTTCGCCCAGCTCAGCGGTGGCGACGTGGTCGGCGGCAGCACGACCGTCTTCGACAGCACGATGTACGCCGCCGAGCTCGAGGCAGGACCCGGCGGCGACCTGTACGCCGTCGACATCGCCACCGGCCAGGTCAAGCGCATCCGCTACAACGCCGGCGGGAACACGCCGCCGATCGCCGTGGCCGAGGCCGACCCGACGAGCGGTCAGACGCCCCTGGCGGTGCAGTTCGACGGCAGCGGCTCGGCCGACCCCGACGCCGGCAGCAGCATCTCGTACGCCTGGGACCTCGACGGCGACGGCGCCTTCGACGACTCGACGGCCGTCAACCCGTCCTGGACCTACACCACCGGCGGCACCGTCACCGCCCAGCTCCGGGTGACCGACAACCTGGGCGCCACCGATGTCGACACGGTCACCGTCACCGCGGGCAACGACGCCCCCACCGTTGTCATCAACTCGCCGGCCGCGACGACCCCCTGGCGGGTCGGCGACCCGGTGAGCTTCACCGTCGCGGCCAGCGACACCGACGACGGCGCCCTTCCCGCGTCCGCGCTGAGCACGCAGCTGGTCGTGAAGCACTGCCCCAACGGCAGCGAGTGCCACGAGCACACCCAGGCCCGCTTCGACGCCACTGCGTCCGGCTCCTTCATCGGCCCCGACCACGAGTACCCCGCGTGGCTGGAGCTCCAGACGACGGCCACCGACTCCGACGGCCTCGTCGGCACGGCGACGCTGCGGCTCGACCCGGCCGTGGTCAACCTGACCGTCCAGACCGTCCCTGCCGGGCTCCGGGCCACCGTCGGCTCCGATGCCCGGACCACGCCCTTCACCGTCCCGGTGATCCAGCGTTCGGTCAACACGATCTCCGTGGAGTCGCCGCAGACCCAGGGTGGGACCTACGAGTTCGCGTCGTGGTCGGACGGCGGCAGCCGCTCCCACACGATCACCGCCAGCACCTCCGCGACGTACACCGCGTCGTTCACGGAGACCGCCACACCTCCGAGCCTGCCCGGCCTGGTGGGCGCGTGGAGCTTCGGCGACGGCACCGGCACGACCGCGCGGGACTCCTCGCCGACCGGTGCGACGGGCACCCTGGAGGGCGGCCCGACCTGGGTGGCCAACGGCCGGCGCGGTGGCGCCCTGTCGTTCGACGGAGTCGACGACCGGGTCACGGTCCCCGACCGCAACGCCTTCGACCTGACCACCGGCTTCTCGCTGACCGCGTGGGCGCGGCCCAGTGCGGCGCGCACGTGGGACCAGGTGATCCTCAAGGAGCAGCCCAACGGCCTGGCCTACGCGTTGTACGCCAGCGGAGCGGTCGCCGGTCGGCCCAACGGCTCGCTGTCGGTGGGTGGGACGGACCGCTACCTCGACGGCCCCAGCTCCCTGCCGCTCAACGCCTGGTCGCACCTGGCGCTCACCTACGACGGCGCCACCATGCGGCTCTTCGTCGACGGCGCCCAGGTCGCCTCGCGAGCACAGACCGGCGCCGTCGCCACGAGCACCGGGGCCCTGCGGATCGGTGGCAACGCGATCTGGGGCGAGTGGTTCGCCGGCTTCTTGGACGAGGTGCGCATCTACGACCGCGCGCTGACCGCGGCCCAGGTGGTCACCGACTCGACGGCGGACGCCGGTGGCGGGGACACCGTGCCACCGACGGCACCCACGGGGCTCCAGGCAACCGGCGGGACCGACACCGCGTCGCTCACGTGGAACGCCTCGACCGACAACGTCGCCACACCCACCTATGAGGTGCACCGCAGCGGGGTGGACGGCTTCAGCCCGTCGCCCTCCACGCGCATCGCGACCGGTGTCACCGCGACGACGTACGTGGACAGCGCCGTGTCGCCCGGCACGCACTACTACCGCGTGCTGGCCTCCGACGGCACCAACACGAGTGCCCCCTCGGGTCAGGCGCAGGCGATCGTCGTCGGCGACACCGCGGCGCCGACCGTGCCGACCGGCGTGGTCGCCCAGGTGTCCGGCAGCACGGCCACGGTCACGTGGTCCGCGTCGACCGACAACCGGGGGGTGACGGCCTACCAGGTGCAGCGCAGCGGCGGCGCCGGCGGACCTGTGACCTTCTCCGTCACCGCGCCGACCACCACGCTGGTGGACGCGGGCCTGCCGGGTGGCAGCTATTCCTACGAGGTGCGCGCCCGGGACGCTGCAGCCAACTGGTCCGGGTGGTCGGTCCCGGCCCCCGCGCAGGTGGTCGTCGACCAGGCTCCGCCCACGGTCGCCGTGACTGCGCCGACCGCCGGCGCCACCGTCTCCGGGCAGGTGCCCCTGTCGGCCACCGCCAGTGATGACGTGGCGGTCGTCGGGGTGCAGTTCCGTGTCGACGGCGTCGCCGTGGGCAGCGAGGACACCAGTGCGCCCTACACCGCGACGTGGGCCTCCACCACTGCCGGGAACGGCCAGCACCAGGTGACCGCCGTCGCCCGGGACGCCTCCGGGCGCACCACGACCTCGGCCGCGGTCGCGGTCACCGTCGCGAACGCCGGTGTCGCGGGACTTGTCGGCGGCTGGTCCTTCGACGACGGCAGCGGCGGCACGGCTGCCGACAGCTCCGGACGCGGCAACACGGGGACCCTGTCCGGCCCCGCGTGGACGACGGACGGCAGGTACGGCGGAGCGCTCGTCTTCGACGGCACCAACGACATGGTCAGCGTCGCCGACTCCGCGAGCCTCGACCTCACGACCGGCATGACGCTGTCGGCGTGGGTGCGGCCCACGACGTTGGGCTCGTGGCGCCAGGTGCTCCTGAAGGAGCGCCCGCAAGGACTGACGTACGCCCTCTACGCCACGGGCAACGCCAGCGGCCGGCCGAACGCGACGCTCGCCATCGGCAACACCGACCGGGAGGTCAACGCCCCCTCGGCGCTCGCTGCGAACGTGTGGACGCACCTGGCCGCGACGTACGACGGCGCGGTGGCGCGGCTCTACGTCAACGGCACGCAGGTGGCCACGCGCAACCAGGCGGGGACGCTCGTGACCAGCACCGGCGCGCTGCGCATCGGCGGCAACGCGGTCTGGGGCGAGTGGTTCGCCGGGACCATCGACGACGTGCGGGTCTACGGCCGGGCCCTGACGGCCGCGGAGGTCCAGACGGTGCGCGGCAGCGGGCTCTGACGCGACCGCGACCGGTGTCGGCACCGGCTCGTAGGGTGCTGCCCGTGACCCTGCACCTGCACACCGCCGAGCGCACCGACGCGCTCGCCGACGGCCTCGCCGACCTGCTGGTCACTCCCCTGCCCGACCCGTTCGCCCGCGAGGTCGTCGTCGTGCCGGCCCGCGGCGTCGAGCGCTGGCTGACCCAGCGGCTCTCGCACCGCCTCGGCGTCGGCCCCCGCGGCGGCGACGGCGTGTGCGCCGGCGTCGACTTCGTGTCGCCCCACTCGCTGGTCTCGCTGCTGCTCGACCGCGATGCCGAGGACCCGTGGAGTCCTGACCGGCTGGCGTGGCCGCTGCTCGCGGTGATCGACGACGTGATGGGTGCACCCGGCTTCGAGGACCTCACCACCCACCTCGGCGGCGGCGACCCCGACGACGACCGGTCGGCGCGGCGCTACGCCGTCGCGCGACGGCTGGCAGGACTCCTCTCCTCCTGCGCCGTGCAGCGTCCCCAGGTGCTCACCGACTGGCGCGAGGGTCGCGACTCCGACGGCGCCGGCGGGGTGCTCGACGGTGACCTGCGGTGGCAGGCCGAGCTGTGGCGCCGTCTGCTCGCCGTCGTCGACGTCACCCCGCCGGACGTGCGCCACGCGGAGACCGTGGCCCGGCTGCGCTCCGGAGGCGGCGACCTCGACCTGCCGCCGCGACTGTCGCTCTTCGGTCACACCCGCCTGCCGGAGACCGAGGTCGCGCTCCTGACGGCCCTGGGTGAGCTGCGCGAGGTGCACCTGTGGCTGCCGCAGGCCTCGACCGCACTCTGGGACGCCCTGGCGCCGGCGGCACGCGAGGGCCAGGTGCCGCGCGCGGTCGACGACTCCGCCGCCGTGGTGGGACACCCCCTGCTCAGCTCGCTCGGGCGCGACGCGCGCGAGCTCCGCCGTACGCTCGGCGACCTGCCCAGCACGCCCGCAACCATCCCGCCCCCCACGGCCGACACCTTGCTGGGGCTGCTCCAGCACGACCTGCGCGCCAACCACGCGCCGAGTGTCGAGGAGCGGTCCGCACGGGCGTGGGGCGGCGACGACTCCGTGCAGGTCCACGCCTGCCACGGCGCGGCCCGGCAGGTCGACGTGCTCCGCGAGGTGCTGGTCGGCCTGCTGCAGGACGATCCGACCCTCGAGCCGCGCGACATCCTCGTGATGGTCCCCGACATCGAGACCTATGCCCCCCTCATCTCGGCCGCGTTCGGCATGGCCGACGTCGCGGGCGAGGGTGCCGGGCACCCCGGCCACCAGCTGCGGGTGCGGCTGGCCGACCGCTCGCTCGCCGCGACCAACCCGCTCCTGGCCCTCGCCGCGCAGCTCGTCGAGCTGGTCCGCGGCCGGATGACCGCGAGCCAGGTGCTCGACGTCGCCGGCGCCGACCCGGTGCGTGCCCGCTTCGGCTTGGGCGACGAGGAGCTCGAGCGGATCGCCCACTGGGTCGACGTCAGCGGCGTGCGCTGGGGCTACGACGCCCAGCACCGCGACACGTTCGGGCTCGGCGGCCTCGACGCCAACACGTGGGTCACCGGGTTGCGTCGGGTGCTGCTCGGGGCGGCGATGTCCGGGCTCGACCACCGGCAGGTCTCCGGCACGGTGCCCGTCGACGACGTGAGCGACGGCGACCTCGACCTCGTGGGC
Source organism: Nocardioides alpinus (assembly GCF_900112035.1). Taxonomy (GTDB): domain Bacteria; phylum Actinomycetota; class Actinomycetes; order Propionibacteriales; family Nocardioidaceae; genus Nocardioides; species Nocardioides alpinus. The sequence goes on from NZ_FOKC01000013.1 coordinate 62,115, forward strand.
AGGTTCGCGGAGTTCGTGGAGCGGGTGCACACCTTCGTCGCGAGCGCCGAGCGCGCCACGAGCGTGAGCGACTGGACCACCGCGGTCGGCGGCGCCGTGCACGCCCTCACCTCCACGCCTCTCGACGAGATCTGGCAGGTGGCGCAGTTCGACCGCGAGGTGGCGCGCATCGCCGCCGGCGCCGCCGACACCGGCACCACCCTGCGGCAGGCCGACGTACGCGCCCTCCTGCAGCAGCGGCTGCGCGGACGCCCGACCCGCTCCAACTTCCGCACCGGCACGCTGACGGTCTGCACGATGGTGCCGATGCGGTCGGTGCCCCACCGGGTGGTCTGCCTCGTCGGCCTCGACGACGGGGTGTTCCCGCGGGTGTCCACGGTCGACGGCGACGACGTGCTGGCGCGGCGACCGCGCACCGGCGAGCGCGACCTGCGCGCCGAGGACCGGCAGCTGTTCCTCGACGCGATCGTGGCCGCGACCGACAAGCTCGTCATCACCTACACCGGCCGCGGCGAGCACACCGGGGCGGAGCGACCGCCGGCCGTGCCGCTCGGCGAGCTGCTCGATGCGCTGGACCGCACGACGAGCGCACCGGTGCGCGACCGGGTGCTCACCCACCACCCGCTGCAGCCCTTCGACGAGGCCAACTTCGTGGCAGGTCGGCTGCGCGGGGGCGGCGCCTTCACCTTCGACCGGTTCGCGCTCGCCGGGGCCAGCGCCGCACGCTCCGACCGCGAGGCGGTCGGGGTGCTCGTCCCTGCGCCGCTCCCGGTGGCCGACGCGACGCCGCAGGACCTCTCGCTCGCCGACCTGCAGGACTTCTTCGCCCACCCGGTCCGCGGCTTCTTCCGGCGGCTGCGCATCGCGCGCCCCTACGCCGCCGACGAGGTCAAGGACGCGATCCCGATCACCCTCGACGCGCTGGAGAAGTGGGCCGTCGGCGACCGGCTCGCGGCCGAGGTGCTGGGCGGGGCCGACGCGATCGCGGTCGGCGAGGCGCTGCGGGTGACCGGCCAGCTGCCTCCCGGACCGCTCGGCAAGGGCGTCCTCGACGAGATCGTCACCGTGGTCCGCCCCCTCGTCATCCGCGCGCTCGAGCTGCGCCGCGGCCCCCAGCGCAGCCTCGACGTCGACATCGACCTCGGCGGCGGTCGCCGGCTCTCCGGCACGGTCGGCGACGTGTGGGGCAACAACGCCGTGTCCGTGTCCTTCTCCAACCTCGGCGCCAAGCACCGCCTCGCCGCCTGGATCAACGCGCTCGCCCTCGCTGCCGGCCTCCCCGACGAGAACTGGACGGTCCACACGATCGGCAAGCACCGCTCCGGAGGCCAGGTCCAGCTGATCGGGCCGATGGCGCAGCACCAGGCGGAGCAGTGGCTGCGCGACCTCGTCGCCCTCTACGACGCCGGCCAGTGCGAGCCGCTCCCGGTGCCGGTGAAGACGTCGCTGGCGTGGGCCGAGGAGTTCCGCCGGGTGCGCGACGGCAGCGACGGCGACCCCGACGTCAAGGGTCGCGCCGCGTGGGAGACACCGCGCTTCAACGACTCCGGCTTCCCGCTCGAGGACGCCGACGCCTGGCACGTCCGGGCCTTCGGCGAGCACGCCGACTACGCCCTGCTCGCCTCGCCCACCCGCGCCGGCGAGGCGGGCCCGCACCGCCTCGGTCACTTCGCCTGGCGCCTCTGGAGCCCGCTCATCGACGGCGGGCACGAGCAGATCAGGGGGCTCTGAGCGTGGACACCTTCGACATCGGCGCCGACCTCTCGCCGGGCACGACCCTCCTGGAGGCCAGCGCCGGCACCGGCAAGACCTGGACGATCGCCGCCCTCGTCACCAAGCACGTCGCCCTGGGCGAGGTGGGCCTCGACGAGATGCTCGTCGTGACCTTCACCCGTGCCGCGAGCCAGGAGCTGCGCGAGCGCGTACGCCGCCAGCTCGACGAGGCCGTCCAGCTGCTCGCCGACCCGCTGCTGCGCGACCCCGACAACCGGCTCCACGACTGGCTCCTCGCCGCGAGCGAGCCCGAGCTCGCCAACCGGCTGGCCCGCCTCACCGACGCGCTGGTCTCGTTCGACGCGGCGACCATCGCGACCATCCACCAGTTCTGCCAGCTCGTGCTCCGCAGCCTCGGCGTGGCCGGTGACACCGACGCCTCGGCGACCCTGGTCGAGGACCTCGAGCAGCTCACCTCCGAGACCGTCGACGACCTCTACCTCCGTGACTTCGGGAGCGAGGAGAAGCCGCCGTGGACCCGGGCCGCCGCGCTCGAGCTCGCCCGGGCGGTCATCGGCGACCCGCGCGCCGTGGTCGAGCCGGCCGCCGTCGTGGCCGACTCCCCCGACTCCGCGGCAGCGATGCGGGTGCGGTTCGCCGGCGACGTGCTCGAGGAGGTGGAGCGCCGCAAGCGGCGCCTGGGCGTGCTCAGCTACGACGACCTGCTGAGCCAGCTCGCCGACGCCCTGGAGGACACCACCGCCGCGGCCCGGCGACGCATGCAGCACCGGTGGAAGTTCGTGCTCATCGACGAGTTCCAGGACACCGACCCCGTGCAGTGGCAGGTCTTCCAGCGGGCCTTCGGCGAGTCGACCACGATGGTGCTGATCGGTGACCCCAAGCAGGCGATCTACGCCTTCCGCGGAGGCGACATCGTCACCTATCTCCAGGCGTCGGAGACCGCCACCACCACGCAGACGCTGGGGGTCAACTGGCGCTCCGACCAGCCGCTCCTCCGGTCGATCCATGCCGTCCTCCAGGGTGCCCACCTCGGCGAGGAGCGGATCGTCGTCCACCCCGTCGCGGCCCACCTCGAGGAGTCACGGCTCGTGGGTGCCGGTGCGCCCTTCCGGCTGCGGGTCGTACGCCGCACCGAGCTGGGGAAGGGACCGCGGTCCAAGCCGCCGGTCGCCCTGTGGCGCGACCACGTCATCACCGACACCGCCCACGACATCAAGCGGCTGATCGAGTCCGCGCCGACCTTCGACGGCCGCGACCTGAAGCCCGGCGACATCGCGGTCCTGGCCGCCCGACGCAACGAGCTCGAGGCGGTGCAGCTCGCCCTGGCCGAGGTCGGCGTGCCGTCGGTCGTCAACGCCGGTGGGTCCGTCTTCCACACGCCTGCCGCGGCCGAGTGGCTGATCCTGCTCGAGGCGATGGAGCAGCCGCACCGCGCCGACCGCGTGCGCGCCGCCTCCCTCACCTCCTTCTTCGGCCACACCGCCCAGTCGCTGGACGCCGGCGGCGACGACCTGACCGACGAGCTCGCCGGCCGGGTCCGCACCCTGGCCGACGTCTTCACCAAGCGCGGGGTGGCAGCCGTGGTGGAGGTGACCGCCGTCGAGGGCCTGACCGCTCGCGTGCTGTCCCGCGTGGGTGGCGAGCGCACGCTCACCGACCTGCGCCACATCGGGGAGTCCCTGCTCCGGGTCTCGACGGAGGAACGCCTCGGCCTGGTCGGGCTGCTGGCGTGGCTGCGCGAGCAGGTCGCCGACGAGAAGCTCGAGGTCGCCTCCGAGCGGACCCGGCGGCTCGACTCCGACGCCGAGGCGGTCCAGCTCGTCACCATCCACGGCAGCAAGGGCCTGCAGTACCCCGTCGTCTACCTCCCCACCCTCTGGAACCGCTTCACCGGCCGCGAGCCCGCCGTCCCCCTGTTCCACGACGACGCGGGCCGTCGGTGCCGCGACGTCGGGGGCGCCAGCGCGTTCCACCGCGAGGCCCTGCGCCGCCACTGGCGCGAGGACGCCGGCGAGTCGCTGCGCCTGCTCTACGTCGCGATGACGCGCGCGCAGTCGCAGGTCGTCGCGTGGTACGCCCCGGCCGAGCGCAACACGCCCGACTCACCGCTGCACCGGATGCTCTTCGGCCGTCGGCCGGGCATGGCACCCGTGCCGGACAGCATGCCGATCGTCGAGGAGGACCGGATGCTGGCCATCCTCGCCGCCTGGGAGGAGGCGGGAGGCCCGAGCATCGAGCTGGCGGCCCTCACCCCGCCCGACCCGACGCCGCTCGAGAGGTCCTCCGACGACCTCGGGGTGCGGAGGTTCAGCCGCACGGTGGACACGACCTGGCGCCGCACGTCCTACTCGTCGCTCTCCGCGGCCAGCGCAGCGCACGCGGCCGCCGCGCTGTCCGAGCCCGAGGTCGTGCCCGACGAGGACTCCGAGGTGACGGCCGAGGACGTCGGCGCCGACGTGGACGCCAGCGCGGCTGCCGCCTCGGTGCCGTCGCCGATGGCGACGCTGCCGGTCGGCGCCACCTTCGGGTCGCTCGTGCACGCCGTCCTCGAGCACGCCGACCCGGCCGCCGACGACTTCCGCGGCGAGCTGCTGCGGCTGGTCGAGGAACAGCTCGTGTGGTGGCCCGTCGACCTGGATCCCGGTGAGCTCGCCGACGCCCTCGTCGCCGTGTGCGACAGCCCGCTCGGTCCCCTCGCCGGCAACCGCACGCTGCTGTCCCTCGGCCTGCCCGACCGACTGCGCGAGCTCGACTTCGAGGTGCCACTGGCCGGCGGCGACACGGTGACCGCACCCGCCGACGTACGCCTCGGCGACCTCGCGCCGCTGCTGCGCCGGCACCTGCCCGCGGGTGACGCGGTCCGCGTCTATGCCGACGCGCTCGACGGCGACCCCGACCTCGCCGCCCAGTCGCTCCGGGGCTACCTCACCGGGTCGATCGACGTGGTGCTGCGCCTCGACGTCGACGGTCAGGAGCGCTTCCTCACCGTCGACTACAAGACCAACTGGCTGGGGCCGATCGACCAGCCGCTGACGGCCCACGACTACCGCCCCGAGATGCTCGACGAGGCGATGGCCCACTCCGACTACCCGCTCCAGGCACTCCTCTACACGGTCGTCCTGCACCGGTTCCTGCGCTGGCGGCTGCCGGCGTACGACCCTGCCACCCACCTCGGCGGCGTGCTCTACCTCTATCTCCGCGGCATGTGCGGGCCCGAGACCCCGGTCGTCGACGGGATGCCGTGCGGGGTGTTCTCCTGGCGTCCGCCAGTGGCGCTGGTGCTCGAGCTCTCCGACCTGCTCGACGGGGTGGTCGTGCGATGAGCGACACCTTCGAGCCGGTCGATGCCCACGACCGCGACCTCGCCTTGGCGGCGGTCGGACTCCTCTCCACCTTCAACGTCGCCGGGGTGGTCACCTCGGCCGACGTCCACGTCGCCACCACCCTCGGACGACTCGTGGGCGAGCGTGACGAGCCGGTCCTGCTGGCGGTCGCGCTCGCGGTGCGGGCCGTACGCCACGGGTCGGTGTGCCTCGACCTGGCGGCCGTCCCCGCGTCGCTCCCCGACCTCGACCTCCCGTGGCCCGCGACCGATGCATGGGCGGCGGCCGTCACCGCGAGCCCGCTGGTGGCGGCCGGGGTGGTGCACCTCGAGCACGGGCTGGTCTACCTCGACCGCTACCACGAGCAGGAGACCCAGGTCCTCGACGACCTGCGCGACCGCGGCCGGTCGGCGCCGGTCGTCGACGAGGCGCTGCTCGAGACGTCGCTGACCCGGGTCTTCCCCGGCGCCGAGGCCGCCGAGCAGCGGGCTGCGTGCCACCGGGCGGCCACCCAGCCCACCACGGTCATCACGGGCGGTCCCGGCACGGGCAAGACCACCGCGGTCGCGGGGCTGCTCGTCGCGCTGCGGGAGCAGGCGGAGGCCCGCGGCGAGACGCTGCGGATCGCCCTCGCCGCCCCCACCGGCAAGGCCGCCGCCCGCCTGGAGCAGTCCGTGCGCGACTCCGCGAGCCGCTTCGGTGCGGCCGACCAGGCTCGGCTGGCCGACGTGACGGCGATGACGATGCACCGGATGCTGCGCCAGCACCCCGGCAACAGCACCCGGTTCCGCCACCACCGTGGCAACCGCCTCCCCCACGACCTGGTCGTGGTCGACGAGGCGTCGATGGTGTCGCTGACGATGATGGCCCGTCTGCTCGAGGCGGTGCGCCCCGAGGCGCGGCTCGTGCTGGTCGGTGACCCCGACCAGCTGAGCTCGGTCGATGCCGGCGCCGTGCTGACCGACCTGGTCCGCGGCTACGAGCACCGACCGGACTCACCGGTCGCCGCGCTCACGACCGCGCACCGCTACGGCGCCGAGATCGGGGAGCTGGCCGAGGCGCTGCGCCTCGGTGACGCCGACCGTGCGATCGCTGCCCTGCAGGCCGGCGGCGAGGCGGTCGAGTGGGTGGCGGAGGGCGACCCGGCCGGCACGATCCGCTCAGCGGTGCTGCCCCACGCGCTCGCCGTGCACGATGCCGCGGCAGCGGGCGACGCCTTCCGGGCACTGGCCGCGCTCGACCGCCACCGCCTGCTGTGCGCGCACCGCGACGGGCCGTTCGGCGTACGCCACTGGAACCGGCGGATCGAGCAGTGGTTCACCGCGGAGACCGGGGTGTCGGTCCACGACGCCGCCTACCTCGGACGGCCGCTGCTGGTGTCGTCCAACGACTACACGCTCGGCATCTACAACGGCGACACCGGCGTCGTGGTCGCGAGCGCGGCCGGGCCCCGGGCGGCGATCGCGACGGGCGTCGGTTTCCTCGAGCTCGCGCCGTCGCGCCTCGGCGACGTGGCCACCATGCACGCGATGACGATCCACAAGTCGCAGGGCAGCCAGGCCGACGAGGTGACGGTCCTGCTCCCCGACGAGGACTCCCGCCTGCTGACGCGTGAGCTCTTCTACACCGCGGTGACCCGCGCCCAGCGCAAGGTGCGGGTGATCGGCTCGGAGTCGGCGGTCCGGGCGGCCATCGACCGTCAGGCCCTGCGCGCGAGCGGGCTGCGTGCCCGACTGGCGGATGCCTGAAATGTGTCCGACACAGGCTGCGGCTAGCCTCGCTGCATGCCCTACCTGATGCGTGTCGAGCTCCCCGACGTCCCGGGGTCGCTGGGCCGCGTCGCCAGCGCGATCGGTGAGGCCGGCGGCGACATCGAGGCGATCGAGATCGTCGAGAAGCGCGACGGGTTCGCAGTCGACGACGTGCTGCTGGAGATCCCCTCCGGCACGATGCCCGACTCCATCATCTCCGCGTGCAGCACGCTCGACGGCGTCAGCGTCCTGTGGATCAGCCGCTACGCCGCGGGCGGCAACCTCTTCCTCGACCTCGAGGTCGTCGAGTCCCTGACCGAGGACCCGACCACGGCGCGCGATCGGCTCGTCGACCTGCTGCCGATCGCCTTCCGCGTCGACTGGGCGGCGCGGATCCGTCGCGGCGCCGACGGCCTGGTGGTGGTCCACGCGACCGACGCCGCGCCGACGTCGTTCGAGCTCGGCGAGATCACCGGGCCGACCCGGCTGCCCGGTGACGAGACCTACGTCGAGCTGGCCGCGCCCTTCGGCGACGACCTCATGCTCCTGGGGCGGCGCGGGGGCCCGGAGTTCCTCGACTCCGAGCTGGCCCGGCTCGAGCACCTGCTCGGCCTCGCGGTCACGATCAGCAGCCACTGACCCGCCCGACCGGCCGGCCACGGGTCAAGCCCGAGGCCGCCAGATCACCGTTCGAGCAGGAACAGCGGGATCAGCCGGTCGGTCTTCTCGGCGTACGACGCGTAGGTCGGCCAGGTGGCGACCGCGTGGTCCCACCAGTCCTGGCGCTCGTCGCCCTCGAGCTCACGCACGCGGTAGACGTGCTTCTCCGCACCGTCCTGCACCTCGACCTCGGGGTGGGCGACGAAGTTGTAGTACCACTCCGGGTTCTCCGGGGCGCCGCCCTTGGAGGCCACGGCGAGGTAGGCGCCGTCGCGCTCGACCTTCATCACCGGGTTCTTGCGGAGGTTGCCGGACTTCGCACCGACCGAGGTGACCACGACGATCGGGTAGTTCGTGCCGGGCAGCGTGCCCGCCTTCTCCCCGTCGGTGGCCTCGTACTCCTCGACCTGGTTGCGGACCCACTCGGACGTGCTCGGGACATAGGTTCCAGTCAGTGCCATACCTGCACAACACCACGGTCGGCGGCGATCTTCCAGCCGCCCACGGATAACCTCCGTCCATGAGTGCGATCGACGGCGTCAGCGAGATCTTCGACACCGAGGCGTGGGACGTCGTGCCCGGCTTCGAGAACCTCACCGACCTGACCTACCACCGGGCACGCGCGCACGGCACCGTACGGATCGCGTTCGACCGCCCCGACGTGCTCAACGCCTTCCGGCCCCACACGGTCGACGAGCTGCTGAGCACGCTCGAGCACGCCAGGATGTCCGCCGACGTCGGCTGCGTGATCCTCACCGGCAACGGGCCCAGCGCCAAGAACGGCAAGTGGGCGTTCTGCACCGGCGGCGACCAGCGGATCCGCGGGCGCGCGGGCTACCAGTACGAGACCGACGGCGCCGAGGCGCGTACGGGAGCAGACGCGGGCGCCGCGCCGAACCCGATCGACAGGGCCAAGCTCGCGCGGCTCCACATCCTCGAGTGCCAGCGGGTCATCCGCTTCATGCCGAAGGTCGTCATCTGCGTCGTGCCCGGCTGGGCCGCCGGCGGCGGGCACAGCCTCCACGTGGTCGCCGACCTGACGCTGGCCAGCCGAGAGCACGCCCGCTTCAAGCAGACCGACGCCGACGTCGGCTCCTTCGACGGTGGCTACGGCTCGGCCTACCTCGCCAAGCAGGTCGGCCAGAAGTTCGCCCGCGAGATCTTCTTCCTCGGCGACGAGTACGACGCCGAGACCATGCACCGCATGGGGGCGGTCAACCGCGTGGTCGACCACGCCGACCTCGAGCGCGAGGCGCTGGAGTGGGGCCGCAAGATCAACGGCAAGTCGCCGACCGCGCAGCGGATGCTGAAGTACTCGTTCAACCTCCTCGACGACGGCCTGGTCGGTCAGCAGCTCTTCGCCGGCGAGACCACGCGCCTGGCCTACATGACCGACGAGGCGCAGGAGGGTCGCGACCAGTTCCTCGAGAAGCGCGAGCCCGACTGGTCGCCCTACCCCTGGTACTACTGAGCGGCATGATGTCGTCGTGAAGATCGACCTGACCGTCGCGGCGATACCGGCCTTCCTCGGCGCCATGGCAGCGGAGTACGCCTGGCAGCGCGCGCACCCCGTCGCGCCCGGCACCCGGGCCGGCGACTACCAGCTCGCCGACACCGTCGCGAGCCTCAGCATGGGCATCGGCAGCCTCGCCGCTCCCTACGTCGCGCGACGCCTGCTCGACCCGATCACTCCCGGCGTCGGCCGGCACGGGCGGACGCTGCTCGCGGTGGGAGCGGCGACCGCTGTGCTGACCACGGTCGGCGACGTCGTACGACGTCGGGTGCGCGACGGACGCCTGCCGGATCCGCAGACGGTCCCGCCGCAGGTGCGCGAGGTGCAGGAGGAGCTGGCGGACATCCGGCAGGGCCCGGCCGCGCGACCCTCGGACCGGGGCAGCGCGCAGCCGATGCTCCGGCGTACGCACGGCGCCCTCGCCATCAGCGCGGTCGCGTCCACTGCGCTGGTCACCTCCACGACGTGGGCCGCGCTCACCGGGGGCAAGGTGCTGTTCGCCCGGTCGCCGCTCGACCTCGGCCGCGGCCGCTGGGCCGCGCTGGCTGCGGTCCTCGGCTGGGACTTCATCTACTACTGGAACCACCGGCTCAGCCACGAGAGCCGCTGGATGTGGGCGGTCCACTCCGTCCACCACTCCAGCGAGCGCTACAACCTCTCCACCGCCCTGCGCCAGCCGGTCGCCGAGGGCGTCACCCTCACCGTCCCCTACGGCCTGCTCGCGCTGGCGGGCGTACGACCTGCGCTGATCGAGCAGGCGCGCGGCATCAACCTGATCTACCAGTTCTGGATCCACACGGAGGCCATCCAGCGCCTCGGGTGGGTGGAGAAGGTGTTCAACACCCCGTCGCACCACCGGGTCCACCACGGCTCCAACCGCGACTACCTCGACCGCAACCACGGCAGCATCCTCATCCTCTGGGACCGTCTGTTCGGGACGTTCGAGGAGGAGGACGAGCCGGTCGTCTACGGCCTGACCGCCAACATCGACACCTACAACCCGCTCCGCATCGCGACCCACGAGTGGCGCGACATCGCCGCCGACGTGGCGACCTCGGACACCTGGCACGACCGCTGGTCCTCGCTGCTGCGGCGACCGGGATGGGCGTACGCCCGCCGGGCCGCGGCCGGCGTCGCCTGAGCGGCGCGGGTGACCGGGGAGCACCGACCTAGGCTTCCCCCATGACGACCACCATCGATCCCGCGACGGCCGACGAGGTCTACACCGCCGACGTCGAGCCGCGTCGTCGCGACCGACTCGGACGGTTCGCCGCGGGAGCGCTCGACCTGTGGTGCGCCATGGCCGGCGGACGGTTCGACCTGACCAACGAGGGAGACGTCGTCATCCGTCGCCGGCGGGACGGCGGGCTCGAGCTCCGCGTGCCGGCCGGCGGACCCGAGGCCGCAGCCGTCCTCCTCGAGGTGATGCGGAGCCAGCTCGAGACCCAGACCCCCGACGAGTTCCGGGAGGGCTGGGGCATCGACTGAGCGCCCGCGGATCAGCTCGTCGCGAGGGTCCGGTTGTCGATCTCGGGGTAGTGCCGGCGGATGTTCACCTTGCGCTCGAGCTCCTCGATGATCGCCGGTGCGAAGTTGACCTCGTACAGCGCCTGGGCGCTGCCGAGGCCGCCGGGGCTGAAGACGTTGATCTCCATCAGCTTGTCTCCCACGATGTCGAGCCCGACGAGGAACATCCCGTCGCTGACGAGCTTGGGCCGCACGATCTCGACCATCTCCAGCATCGCGTCGGTGACGGTCGCCTTCACTGCCTTGCCGCCGGCCGACATGTTCGAGCGGATGTCCTTGGTCGTGTTGGTCCGTCGGAACGCGGCGTAGTTGCCGTCCACCATCAGCGGCTGGCCGTTCATCACGAACATCCGGACGTCGCCGTTGACCGCCTCGGGGAGGTACTCCTGCGTGACGACGTAGCCGTCGCGGGAGATGGCCTCGATGATCTGCTTGAGGTTGGGCGACTCCTTGCGGTCGACGAGGAACACGCCTGCACCGCCGGACCCCTGCAGCGGCTTGAGCACCGCCTTGCCACCGAGGTCGGAGATGAACGCCTCGATCATGTCCTCGTCGCGCGAGATGAGGGTGCGGGGCCGGACGATCTCGGGGAAGTGCTGGAAGTAGGCCTTCGACAGCGCGTTGGCGAGGCTGGTCGGGTCGTTGACGACCAGCACCCCGCTGGAGGCGATGAGCTGGCCGAACGCGACGCCGGCGTTGTTGCGCCACGGGTCGGACTCGGCATCGTCCGCGGGGTCGTTGCGCAGCATGACCACGTCGAAGTCGGCCATCGGGATCAGCTGCTCGACGTCAGGCTTCTGCACGTCGGCGAGGTGACGCTCGAGGGAGCGGTACGTCTTCGCGTGGCCCGTACGGGCCTTGACGCTGAGGGAGCCGTCCGGCTCGTAGGCGAAGTCGCCGATCCCCATGTACCAGGCCTCGTGGCCCATCTCCTTGGCCGCCATGGCGAGCCGGTTGGTGGTGTACTCCGCCTTCTCGGTGTCGATGTCGTTGACGACGAACCCGATCTTCATGAGTGTCCTTCCAGGAGCGTGCTGAGGTCCTCGGTCCCGGCCGCGCGGGCCAGGTTGGCGGTGGTCGCCGGGTCGTGCAGGTAGCGCGGCAGGACGCGGGGCGGCCGGAGCAGCCCACGGTCCTGCAGGTCGCCGATGAGCGGCAGGTCGCGCAGGGAGAACTTGCCCAGCCACAGCTGGTCCAAGGTGCCGCCCCCGCCGAGGTGCTCGAGCAGCTCGACGAGCCCACGGAGGTAGATCGCGTCCTTGGTCATGCCGCCGGAGCGGTAGACGCGCATGACGGTCGTATAGGCACTCGCGACGGGGAAGTCGTCCGCGACGAGGGCCTCGTGGGCCTCGGCGAACGTCGCGCCGCCGATCATCCGGTGCACGGTGACGACCCGGCTGGCGAGCTGGCGCAACCGGAAGGCGGTGAGCCCTCCGCACGCGATCTCGGCGAGCACGGCCAGCCCTTCCTGGGTCTCGTCGTAGCCGGCGAGCCCGACCCCGAGCACCTTGATCGGCTGGTGGGAGCCGTTGGCCTGGGTGACGAGGTGCGTGCCGACCTCGTGGTGGAGGAGTGCCTGCGCCCGCTCCGCCTGCACCTTGGTCTCCGGCCCGATCAGCAGCACGTCGCCGGACACCATGACGCCGTTGACGTCCGCGCGGATCTCGGCGTGCATCTCCAGGTCGGGGTCCTCGTCGCGGTAGTGCGCGATCTCCGCCTCGGCCATCGCCAGGAAGTCCTCGGCGTCGAGGGCCTCGCCGGATGCCTCGGTGCTGGTGATGCTCGCCAGGACGCCCTCTGCCTGGCGGCGCAGCGTCGGGGACACGCCGCCGTACAGCTCGACGCTGAGCGGCAGGAAGTCGTCGGTGTCGCGGGCCGCGAGCATGTCGAGCTGGAGCTCCATCTCGCGGTGCTTGGCCCGCAGCAGCTGGCCCAGCACAGGATCCTCCACCCCGCCGAGGTCCACGGCGTCCAGCTCGGCTCGTACGACTGCCGGGTCGGTCTCGAGCTCGCGGTAGGTGAAGTCGGGCGACGGGTCGCGCCCGGCGAGGAAGTCGTCGCGGAGGTCGTCGGCGTCGACGGGCGTGATGTCGAGCAGGAACCGAAAGCTTGCCGACAGCAACGCGAGGCGGTGATCGACCGCGAGGTCCTCGGCGCTGAGCTCGGCGCCCGTCATCGGAGCTTCTCCAGCTCCTCGCGCAGTCCGGGCAGCGTGCCCGCCAGTGCCTCCTGCGCGGCACCGAGGCGGGCCTCGTCGAGCTCACCGGTCCACTCGTCCATGAAGGTCTTCTTGAACTCGAGCGCCAGCACGCACCCGACCCGCGGATAGCGGTCGTGCACCCACCAGGCGAGGTTGCGACCCTCGAACGCGACGTTCTCGCGGGCGTCGAGCGGGCCGCTGCCCGACGACGTACGCCGGATGTCGGACACGAAGCGCTCCACGAGCGGGCCGAAGAGGTCGTCGTCGACGCTGCCGGTGCCGACGTTGACCTCGGGGTTGTCAGCGGCCGGCGCGGGCGGCTCGTCGGCGCCGTCGCGCCGGTGGTTGTAGGAGTGCACGTCGAGCAGCACGAAGGGTCCGCGCTCGGCGAGCGCGTCCAGCCTCGGGGCGAGCCCGTCGTAGAACGCGTCGTACGTCGCGAGGCTGCCCTCGAAGAGCTCGTCGGACAGGGTGCCCTCGCGCCAGACGTCGAGTCCCCAGCAGTCCTCCGGGCTGCGGTAGACCGCTTCGCGCCGGGGCCGGTTGAGGTCGGCCTCGAACCGCGACCGCGTGGTGATGACGCGGTCCTCCACCACGGAGGCGATCCGGTCGGTGAAGGGGTCCTCCTCACGGAACCTCTCGGCCTCGTCGAGCACCATCGCGTCGGCGATCTCCGGGCGCAGCCCGTGACCCGCGTGCACCGACGTGGCCACGACCGGCCCACGCCACTGGCCCTCGAACGCAACCGCGTCCGACGTCCCTCCCAAGTCCGTCATGGCCGACTGTCTACCGCAGACCGACCGACGGTCTCCACGTGTGCGCACCCCAACGGGTGAGGGCCTGATAGGACTGACCCATGCGCGTCGTGGTCCTCACCGGTGCCGGCATCTCGGCCGAGAGCGGGCTCTCGACCTTCCGCGACTCAGGCGGGTTGTGGGAGGGCCACGACCCGATGCAGGTCGCCACCCCGGAGGCGTACGACGACGACCCGGGGCTGGTCCAGCGGTTCTACGACGAGCGGCGGGCGGCTCTCGCACGGGTGCGACCCAACGCCGCCCACGACGCCCTGGCGCGCCTCGAGGCGCGGCTCGGCGAGGACCTGCTGGTCGTCACGCAGAACGTCGACGACCTCCACGAGCGGGCCGGTTCGGCGCGGGTGCACCACATCCACGGCCGTCTGCGGTCGGCCTGGTGCACGACCTGCGACGAGCGGCACCCGTGGGACGGACCGCTGGGCGACCGACCCCCGTGCCCGTGGTGCGGCGAGGCGACCCTGAGGCCGGACATCGTGTGGTTCGGCGAGATCCCCTACGGCATGGACCTGGTCGAGCGGGCGCTGGGCGAGTGCGACCTGTTCGTCTCCATCGGCACCTCCGGCGTCGTCTACCCCGCGGCGGCGTTCGTGCACTGGGCGCGCGGGACGACGCTCGAGCTCAACCTCGAGCCCAGTGCGGGAGCGAGCGACTTCGCCGAGTCCCGTCAGGGACCGGCCAGCCGGTTGGTCCCGGCCTGGGTGAACGAGCTCCTGGGCGAGGGTCCGGGCACCTCGACCTGAGGCAGCGGCGGGAAGTGCAGCCGCACGTGGGTGCCGCGGCCCAGCCGGGACTCGACCTCCACGGTGCCGCCGTGGCGCTGCATGATCTCGCGGACGATGCCCAGGCCCAGGCCGGTGCCGGGGCGGTTCAGCGCGTCCTCGTTGGTGGAGCGGAACAGCGGCAGGAAGAGCTTCTCCTGGTCGGCGTCGGAGATCCCGATCCCCTCGTCGCGACAGCTGAAGCTGAAGCTGCCGTCGCCGCGGCGCTCGACGCCGAGCCAGATCTCGTCGCCGGTGTTGGAGTACTTGACCGCGTTGTCGACGAGGTTGGTCACGGCGCTCGCGATCTCCCGCGGGTCGGCGAACACGATCGCCTCGCGCGTGTCCCCCACGAGGTGGAGGGTGACGTTGGCCTTGTCGGCGACCGCCGTCATCGAGCCCAGGGCGTCGTCGACGATGGGCACGAGGTCCATCCGCTGCATGCTCGGCGGGTGCTGCGGGTCGCTGACCCGCGACAGCATCGCGAGGCCCTCCAGCAGGTCACCGAGCCGCTCGCTGCCGCGCAGGATGGCCTGGGCGCGGCGGTGGTCGCGCTCGCTCGCGAACTCGCTGCCGGCCAGGAACTCCGCGTTGGCGGCGATCACGGTCATCGGGTTGTTGATCTCGTGGGTGAGCTCGCGCAGGAAGCGGTGCCGCGCCTCCTCGAGCTCGCGCAGCTCCTCGAGGAGTCGCCGCTCGCGCTGGGTGGCGTGCGCGTTGGCGATGGCCCGGCCGAGGTCGTGCCCGAGCTCGAGCGCCGCGACGCCCTCACCGTCGGTCCACCGTCGCGAGCCGGTGCGGCGGGCGGCCATCAGCATGCCGAGCACCTCGTCGTCGACACCGACGGGAGCGACGACGACGGCCTCGAAGCCGGCGGCGGCCAGCGCGCGGGTGAACCAGTCGGCGTGAGCGAGGTCGAGGTCGGGGTCGCCCCAGATGTGGGTGGCCTCGATGATCAGCACCCGCTGGTCGGTCCACGCCCGCGCGGCCGCCTCGTCGAGCGCACGGCGTACGTCCGGGGCCATCCCGAGCCCCAGGCTGTCGTGCTTCTCGTCGCCCTGGTCGAGGAAGAGGTGGATCTCCAGCTCGTCGACCGACAGCGCGCCGAGCAGGGTCGTACGCGCCTCCCGCAGGAGGTGGCCCACGTCGTGGCGCGCCGGGTTGGACCGGGCGAGCCGGCGGGTCGCGCGGATCACGCGCATGTGGTCGGCGTACTCCTCGCGCTCGACCGCGGTGACGACCGACCGCAGGGTCATGGCCAGCTCGTCGGAGATCTCGAGCAGCCGGTCCTTGTCGGGGCGCCTCAGGTCGGAGGGCACGTCGAGGTAGAGGAGGGCACGCAGGTCACCGCGCTCGTCGGCGATCTGCGCGACCAGCATGTCCATCGGGTGCCAGTCCTCGGGGTTCCCGGTGGTGGGGATGTCGGGGATGACGACGACGCCGTCGATGCGCTCGCGGGTGTCGTCGGAGAAGCTCTCGTCCGGGATCCAGATGAAGTGGCCGAAGGACTCGCCGTCGGCGAACACCGCCTGCATGTCGGCCAGCCGCGAGGCCGTGCCGAGGCGCTCCTCGGCGCTCGTCATGTCGCCGTAGATCGCCACGAACTCCAGCAGGCCCTTGGGTCGGACCACCTCGATCGCGCAGACCCGGAAGCCGGCGCGGGTGGCGGCGTCGCGCGCCAGGGCATGCATCAGCGCCCGAGCACGTGCATCACCCCAGCTCAGGTCGCGCGTCCTGCGCTCCCCTGCCCGCCCCTGGTCCATGGCGCTCTCGTCCTTCCAGCTTGCTGGATCGTAGGCGCGGGAACCGATCGCCGGGAGTTTTTCGGCGGGACTTAGCCGTCGCTGCGGACGAACTGTTGTTTACAGCCCGTTCTGGCTGAAGTGCATGTAGTCCTTGGAGTAGCGCCACGCGCCGCCCCACTCCCACCCGATCCGGGCGAACGCACGCTCGACCGGGCCGCCGGGAGTGACCATCCCGGCGCGCACCCGGGTGCGGTCGAGGTAGGCCGACGCGAGCTCGGGCAGCACGACCGCGCCCTTGGCGTAGGGGTTCTGGAAGGAGTTGAGGTCGAGGGCCAGCCCGTAGGCGTGCTGGGAGAAGTAGGTCGCCCCGGTGGAGGGCCGGCACACGAAGGCCGCGGTGCCGTTGCCGTCGCCGGTGCTGGGCGCGTCCGGGTCGTAGGTGCGGGTGATGCCGACCTGCTCCTGCGGGAACCGTTGGCGCCAGAGCACGCCGAAGACCTGCGCGACGTCGTCGGCCACGCTGCGGTGGACCAGCAGCTCGCCGGTGTGGCGTCCGCCGTCGAATCCCCAGAAGACGACGCGCACCCACGCCAGGTCGGCGGCGGCGACGGGACAGCCCGGCTTCCACGTCGAGCGCCGGATGACGCGGGCCGGAGCCGGCGACACGACCTTCGAGCTGTAGCCGCGTCCCGGGAGCATGCGTACGTCGTCGGGCAGGGTCCAGCGTCGGTGCCGCATGACGGGCGGGGTGGGCCGCACCTCTCCGTAGCCCGTGGCCGGGTCATCGGGCAGCAGCCGGGTGCCCAGCCAGGCGGGCGGGACGCTGCCGAACCCGGTCGCCGCCGCGGGCTGCGTGCCGTCGGTGCTCGGCACCGCGACCCGGGCCTCGGGCACCGTGGGCACCGGCGCGGCCGTCGCCGTGAGGACGGCCTGGACCAGGACGGCCAGCAGTCCGTTGGGCAGCATCACGTCACCGTACGTCGGCACCGGCTGACAGCGGGAGCCACACGGAGAACGCGGTGCCCACGCCCACCTCCGAGCTGACCTCGACCGTCCCCTGGTGACGCTGGACCACGCGCTCGATGATCGCCAGGCCCAGGCCGGTGCCGGGGCGCTCGCGCGCCTCCTTGCTGCTGCTGCGGAAGAAGGGGGTGAAGACCTGGCCCACCTCGGACTCGGCGATGCCGATCCCGTCGTCCGCGCAGATCAGCCGGATGCCGTCGCGGTCCTCGACCGCCTCGCGCGCCAGGGACAGCGTGACCCTACCGCCGGGCTGGGTGTACTTGAAGGCGTTGGACAGCAGGTTGGTCGCCATCCGCTGGATGCCCGCCGCCTCCCCCGTGATCACCAGGTCGCCGGGGATGTCGGTCACGAGCTCCAGCCCGGTCGCCTCCGCGACCGGGGCCAGGAAGTCGCAGCTCTCCCGGACGATCGTCGAGAGGTCCACCGGCTCGTGGGGCGTGGCCCGACCGGGGTCGCTCTCGGTCGCGAGGGCCATCAGGTCGTCGATCATGTTCTCGATCCTGCGCGCGGACCGGTCCATGGCGGCGAGCGACTCGGCCGCCTCCACGGCGGTCGGGTCCTCGGCGAACAGCTCGAGGTGCATCCGCAGCACGCTGACCGGGGTGCGCAGCTCGTGCGCGAGCGTGTTGACCATGTCGCGGCGATGGGCGACGAGGTCACGGAGACTGGCGTTGAGGGTGCGCTCGCGCTCCATCAGCCGGGAGTCGAGGATGAGGCTCGCCAGGTCGCTGGCCACCGCATCGACGGCGTTGATCTCGGAGTCGATCCAGCGATCACCGCCCGGCTTGCGGCCCAGGCCCATCGTCCCGAGGTACTCCTCCCCCATCCCGATCGGCACCAGCAGCCACGACCCGAGGCCGAGACGGCGCATCAGCCGACTCATGACCTCCGGTGTCGGGACCGCGTGCTGGCCGACGAAGCCCCACGTCTGGGTCGGCTCCACGACGAGGTGACCACCCTTGAGCCACACCTGGCGCATCTGGTCCTCGAGGACGGCGGTGTGGGGCTCGAGGTCCGGCGCGCGATGGCCGGCGAGGAGGACGTCGACCGAGTCCACGGCCATCACCTCGACCATGGCCCGCGACATCTCCGAGAGGAAGTCGTCCACCCCCATGCCCGGACGGACGCTCTGCATCGCCGTACGCGCCTGCGTCAGCATCCGCACCTGCTCGCCGTAGAGCTCGCGCTCGACGATGCTGACCACGGCGTCGTACATCACGTGGATCTCGGCGTTGACCGCCGCGATCGACTCGGGGGTCGGGCGCAGTCCCGACAGGGGCTCGTCGAGGTAGAGCAGGGCCCGCAGGTCGCTCGCCTCGCTCTTCAGGAGCCGCACCAGCTGGTCCTCCGGGCGCCAGGCGTCGGCTCCATCGCTGCTGCTGGGCCGGTCGGGGATGTGCCCGTAGTCCGCGATGTACTCGCGGTCGTCGTCGTCCAGCCTCTCGCCGGGGGTGTGGACCCAACCGTCGAGCGGCGTCCCGAGCGCGATGAGCCGGTGGAGCATGAACGGTGACGCCCGACCCAGCAGCTCGACGCTGGCGTCGGGGTTGCCCGCGATGGCGACGAACTCGAGGAAGCCGTCGGAGCGCATCGCCTCGATCCCGGCCACGCGGTAGCCGGCTCGCCGCGCCACGTCCTCCGCGATGGCGTGCAGGACCGCGCGTTGGGCCTCGTTGCCCCACGCCTGTCCTCGCGGACGCGTCCACGCCTTGATGTCGTCCTGCACCACTGCTCCCCCTGCGGCCACGCTCTGGCCGAGGCGAGAGTACGCCCGACCGAGCCGGTCCGGGGAGCACTTGGGCGGATTCACAGGTGCCAGGTGACTCGCGGGTAACATATTCGCCATGAAGCGCGAGATCTACGACGAGGACCACGAGGCCTTCCGTGCCTCGGTCAAGCAGTTCCTGGACCGCGAGGTCACCCCGCACCTCGAGTTGTACGCGGACCAGCACGGGCTCGACCGGGCCTTCTGGCTCGCGGCCGGCAAGCAGGGCTTCCTCGGCCTGGAGATCCCCGAGGAGCTCGGCGGCAGCGAGGCCGGCGACTACCGCTTCAACGCGGTGCTCACCGAGGAGCTCGCCAAGGTCAACATGACCCTGCCGAGCTGCGTCGGCATCCACGCCGACATCACCGTCCCCTACCTCGTGCACCTCACCGACGACGAGCAGCGGGCGCGCTGGCTGCCCGGCTGCGCGAGCGGCGAGATCGTCACCGCGATCGGCATGACCGAGCCGGGCGGCGGCTCCGACCTCGCCAACCTCAGGACCACCGCCGTGCGCGACGGTGACGACTGGATCCTCAACGGCTCGAAGACCTTCATCACCAACGGCGGCTCCGCCGACATCGTGCTCGTCGCGGCCCGCACCAGCCCGGAGAAGAAGGCGAAGGGCATCTCGCTCTTCGCCGTCGACACCACCCTCGACGGCTTCAGCGTCGGTCGGGTGCTCGACAAGGTGGGCCAGGACGAGTCCGACACCGCCGAGCTCGCCTTCGACAACGTCCGGGTCTCCGGCGACGACCTCGTCGGTCCGCTCGACACGGGCTTCATCTCGATGATGCAGTTCCTGCCGCAGGAGCGCCTCGGCTCGGCGATCACCAACCTCGCCCACGCCAAGCAGATCCTCGAGGAGACGGTGCAGTACGCCAAGGACCGCCAGGCGTTCGGCCAGCCGATCGGCTCCTTCCAGAACACGCAGTTCCTGCTGGCGGACCTCGTCACGCGCGTCGACGTCACCCAGGCGTACGTCGACCAGTGCGTCATCGCACACACCAAGAAGGACCTGACCCCGGTCGACGCGGCCAAGGCGAAGTGGTGGACCTCGCAGGTCCAGAACGACGTCCTCGACCACTGCGTCCAGGTGCACGGCGGCTACGGCTACATGAACGAGTACCGCGTGGCCCGCGCCTGGCGCGACGCCCGCGTCACCAAGATCTGGGCCGGCTCCAACGAGATCATGAAGATGCTGATCGGGCGCGACCTCGGCCTGTGAGACGAGCCTCTGCCGGTTGAGCGCAGGCTCACCTTCGTTGCACGGCGCCCGACGCAGGGCCAAGATCGAGGGGTGAGCCTCGAGATCGGCACCGACGAAGACCCGCAGCACTTCCACGACGAGATGGGCGAGCACGTCGGCTCGCGCCTCAACTGGCTGCGCGCGGGCGTCCTCGGCGCCAACGACGGCATCGTGTCCACCGCCGGTGTCGTCATGGGTGTGGCGGGCGCGACCGACGACAGCGGGACGATCCTCATCGCCGGCATCGCCGCCCTCACCGCGGGCGCGCTGAGCATGGGCACCGGCGAGTACGTCTCGGTCAGCACGCAGCGCGACTCCGAGAAGTCCCTGCTCGGGCTGGAGGCCCGCGAGCTCACGCAGATGCCGGTCACCGAGGAGCGCGAGCTCGCCAAGATGTACGTCGACAAGGGCCTCTCGCCCGAGACCGCCGAGGTCGTGGCGCGCGAGCTCACCGAGCACGACGCCCTGCGCGCCCACGCCGACATCGAGTTCGGGATCGACCCCGACAACCTGACCAACCCGTGGCACGCGGCCTGGGCGTCGATGATCGCCTTCACCGTCGGTGCGCTCCTCCCGCTGCTGGTCGTCGCGTTCGTGCCCGACGGCGTGCGCATCCTGGTGACGGTGCTCAGCGTGATGGCCGCGCTCGCGCTGACCGGGTTCGTCAGCGCGAGGATCGGCTTCAGCCCGCGGCTCCCGGCGGTCGTACGCAACATGGCGGGCGGCCTGCTCGCGATGGGTGTGACCTACCTGATCGGCATGCTCGCCGGCACCCAGCTCGGCTGACCTGTCGCTTGCGTGCACGACAACCACGCCGACCTGACGCTTACGTACGCGACAACCGTGCCGACCTGACGCTTACGTGCACGGCGCGTGCGGAGAAGCGTCAACTCGGCGGCCCCTGCGTGCGCACAAGCGTCAACTCGGCGGCCCCTGCGTGCGCACAAGCGTCAACTCGGCGGCCCCTGCGTGCGCACAAGCGTCAACTCGGCGGCCCCTGCGTGCGCACAAGCGTCAGCTCGGCGGCCCTTGCGTGCGCACGAGCGTCAGGTCGGCGTGTGCCAGGTGTCGACCAGGCGCAGGCACCAGTCGAGGTGGCGGCCGGGATGGCCCGCCAGGCAGCTCGCGGTGACGAGGCCGTAGGCCGCGCGGTAGAGCACGAGCACCTCCGGCTCGTGGCCGAACCGCACGACCGCCAGCTGGTCGAAGTCGGCCGTGGCGCCGGCGGCGCGCGGCCCGAACATGTCCTGCAGCGCAGCGGCGACGGCCGCGTCGAACGCGGGGTCGCCGACCGTGGAGATGTAGCCGAAGTCGAGCAGGCCGACCGGCCGGTCACCCTCGACCAGCACGTGGGCATGGCCGAGGTCTCCGTGCACCAGCCGCGGCGGCACCAGCGCCAGGGACCGGAGGGCGTCGGCCATGCGGTCCGCCACGTCCTCGCGCAGCGCCGGACCGAGCAGTGCGGCGCGGCGCTGGACGAGCGCAGCGAGCGAGGCGCCGAACGGCACGTCGGGATCGAACGGCGGCTCGCCGTCGGGGACGGGCAGGACGGCGAGGTCCGGTGTCGCGGGCACCTGCGCGAGGGCCTCCAGCACGTCGAGCACCGCGCGGGGTCCGGGCGAGGCCGCGGGTGCTCCCCGCAGGCGACGGTGGACGGTGACCACGCGCCCGGCCACCTCCTCGACCGCGAGGATGCGGGGCACGGACAGCGATGCACCCGCCCGGTCGAGCCCGACCTCGACGGCGTCGTAGAAGGTGCGCAGCCGCTCGACCTCCGCCCGCGGACGCCGGTCCCACAGCTTCACCACGTGCTCGTCGTCGAGGGCCGCGACGACTCCCTCCATCCCGCGCCCCACCTCGTGGGTGACCGCGAGACCCGCTGCCCGCATCGTGGCCAGGGGGTCGGTGGTCACCGGACCTCGTGCAGGGACACCCCGGCGTCGCCGGGAAGCACCAGCACACCGCCGGCGGTCGCCACCGGCGCTCCGAGGAGGGTGTCGAGCGCGACGTCCGGACCGAGCGCGTGCAGGGGCAGCTCGACCGGCTGGGTCGGCTGCCTGACGGCGTGGACCAGCAACGTCTCGTCGGGGTGCTCGCGCAGGAAGGTCATCGAGTCCTCACCGGCGTGCAGCCAGCGCAGGCCCCCGCGCCGCAGGGCCACGTGCTCGCGCCGCAGCCCGATCCAGAGCCGGTAGGCCTCGAAGGTCGGCCGGTCCCACGTCTCGAGGCGGTCCCACGGGTACGGCGTACGCGCGTGCTCGCCGTCGACGGCGGTCAGCCCGAGCTCGTCGCCCATGAAGACGACCGGCACCCCCGGCATCGTCATCTGCAGACCGAGGCCGACCAGGTGCCGGTCGCGGCCCTCCCCCGCGAGGTCTGTGCCGCCGTCCGTGCCCCCGCCGGTGACGGTGCGGAAGCGCGGGGTGTCGTGGGAGTCGAGGTGCATCGTCGAGCCCTGCCACACGGTCCACGGGATCGAGCCGTGCACGTCGCGCATCGTCTCCACCGCGGCGGTCGCCGGGAGCACCGGGATGTCGACCGGCAGTCCGAGGTAGTCCAGACCGTGCGGCAGGCCCGGGCCCGCGGGCGAGCCGCCGTTGAGCCAGCACCACACCGGGCGGGTGAAGCCCGCGTAGTCCATGGTGCCGTGCCAGCCGGGGCCGGTGAGGTCGGACGTGGCGTCGTGGCCGTGCTCGGCGAGCAGCCAGCCGCTGTCGTCGACCTCGTCGATCGTGCGGCGCAGGGCCTGGGCCACGACGTGCGCGAGGTCGTCGGCACCCATCCGGCCCGTCATGTTGGCCACGTCGACGCGCCAGCCGTCCAGACCGCGGCGCAGCCAGTGCGCCGCCACCGAGTCGGGTCCGGCGTAGAGCCGACGTGCCAGCTCGGCGGAGGTGTGGTCCAGCTTGGGCAGGCTCGCGATGTCGAGCCAGGCGGCGTAGCCCTGCTCGTAGGCGTCCGCGAAGCGGTAGAAGGAGCGCTCCGGCGACGACGGGTCCTCCTGGGCGCGCACGAACCAGTCGTGGTGCTCACCGGTGTGGTTGGTCGTGAGGTCGCCGACGAGACGCAGGCCGCGGCCGTGCACCGCGTCGACCAGCCGCTCCAGCGCCTCGTCGCCCCCGAGCAGCGGATCGACCCGGTCGAAGGAGACCGCGTCGTAGCGATGGGTGGACCAGGCCTCGAAGACGGGCGTCAGGTACAGCAGGGTCGCGCCCACCAGGTCCAGGTGGTCGAGGTGCTCGGCGACGCCGTCGAGGGTGCCGCCGTACCACTGGTAGGGCACGTCGGGCCCCTTGTGCACGACGGGTTGGTCCCAGTCGCACGCGATGGCCCAGTCCGGCAGGGGTGCGGTCGGCTCGGTGCGGCCGAAGCGGTCGGGGAACACCTGGTAGCCGACCTGGTCCGGCACCCAGTCGGGCAGCCGGTGCTCGGTGCTGATCCGGAAGTCGCCGCTGTCGGTGACGTCCCGGGCGTGCACGCCCGTGGCGGTGAGCCAACGGAAGTCCTCGGGGCCTCGCGAGACGAGGAAGCGGTAGGACGTGAGGGTGTTGACCAGCCGCAGACGGACCTCCCACCACGTGGCGGAACCGTCGTCGGCGACCTGCTCGGCGCGGCCGATCGCCGGCTCGCCGTCGCGGACGGCACGGAGGACGACCTCGCTGGCACCGACCGATCCGTCGAGGGCGTGGGGCACCCGTACGCGCAGGGTGACGTCGTCGCCGAGCGCCGGGCGCTCGCTGTCGACGTAGAGGGGCGAGCCGTCGTGATGAGGGTCGAGGGGATCGGGTGCACTGGCCATGTGCCGGGCGCCTCAGCCCTTGACGCCGCCGGCGGTGATGCCGCCGACGATGAACTTCTGGAGGTAGAGGAAGAGGATCACCACGGGGATGGCGGTCATGATCGAGCCGGCCGCGAAGACCCCGAGGTTGTTGGAGCGGTCGGCGTCGATGAGGCCGTAGAGCCCCGTGGCCAGTGTCTTGTTGCCGGAGTCGCGCAGGAAGATCGACGCCATCAGGAACTCGCCGATCACGCCGACGAAGACCAGCAGGCCGCACACCGCGAGGATCGGACGCACCAGCGGCAGGATGATCCGGAAGAACACCTGCACGTGGCTGGCGCCGTCGAGCATCGCCGCCTCGTCGAGCGACATCGGGATCGAGTCGAAGAAGCCCTTGATCAGCCACACCTGGCCGAGCGAGCCGCCGCACATCATCAGGATGTAGCCGGGCAGGGTGTCGAGCCCGATCGCCGGGATGACCGCGCCGATGTCGGTGAACATCAGGTACAGCGCCACCGCGGCGAGGAACTGCGGGAACATCTGGATGAGGAGCAGCGCGAGCAGCCCACCGCGGCGGCCGGTGAAACGGAACCGGCTGAACGCGAAGGCCGCGAGGGCACTGAACAACAGCTGCACGAAGACGACGCACACGCACACGATGAGGCTGTTGCGGGCCCAGGTGCCGAAGGGCTGCTCGTCGAGGAGCGTGGTGAAGTTGGTCAGGCTGAACGACTGGGGGATGAGCGTCGAGGTGACGACGTTGCCCAGCGGGTTGAGCGAGGCCGAGAGCAGGTAGGACACCGGGAAGAGGGCCCACACCACGGCGATCATCCCGACGACGTGTCGCCAGCCGACCTCTCGGAACCACCGGCCCGGCCCGAGCTTGACCTTCGGAGCGCGGTCACCGCCGCGTCGTCCTCGGCCCGCCCCCTGGGCGGTGGTGGGTTCCTCGACGATCGTGGTGCCCGGCGGCGGGCCCTGGACCTGGGTCATGTCAGTTCACATCCTCGAGCGAGCGGGTGGCGCGGAACTGCAGGGCGGCGATGATGCCGGTGATGACGAAGAGCACGACGGACACGGCGGAGGCGAAGCCGATCTGCACACCGCCGGCCCCGAAGGCCAGGCGGTAGGTGTAGCTGATCAGGATGTCGGTGCCACCCGCCGTCGGGTTGTCCGGACTGAACGGTCCACCTCCGGTGAGGAGGTAGATCGCGCCGAAGTTGTTGAAGTTGAAGGCGAAGGTCGCGACCAGCAGCGGCGCGACGGTGACCAGCAGCAGCGGGAAGGTGATCCGGCGGAAGCCCGCGAATCCGCTGGCTCCGTCGATGCGGGCCGCCTCGGTCAGGTCCTCCGGGATCGCCTGGAGCGCGCCGGTGGCGACGAGGAACATGTAGGGGAAGCCCATCCAGAGGTTCGTCAGCAGCACGGCGATCTTGGCGGTCGTGGCGCCGCCGAACCAGTTGACGTTCAACCCGGTGATGTCGTTGATGAGCCCGAAGTCCTGGTTGTAGAAGCTGGACCAGAGCAGCAGCGAGATGAAGCCCGGGATCGCGTAGGGAAGGATCAGCAGCGCGCGGTAGATCTTCTGCCCGCGCACCCGCGGGTCGTTGAGCGTGACCGCGAAGACCAGGCCGAGCAGGAACGTCCCGACGACCGACAGGGTCGCGAAGACGAAGGTCCACACGAAGATGCCGAAGAAGCTGCTGCTGATCCGGCTGTCGGTGAAGATCCGCTCGTAGTTGGCCGTGCCGACGTTGGCCGTCCACGACTGGTCGGAGATCCGCTCGCCGGCCTCGTCGACGAAGTACTCGCGGTCGCCCACCTGCTCCGCCGTGTAGACGGCGTCGCTGGTGGTGTCGGTGATCGTGTCGGCGTCCTCGTCGTAGACGAGCGTGGGCGCGCCCTCGAAGGCCTCGCTCGTGCCGTCGCGCACGATGAAGCTTCCGCTCTCGGTGGGGATCGCGATCTCGTCGAGCTCTGCCGCGGCCGCACTGATCTGCTTGATGTTGAGCACCGTGTAGCCGTCGACCGCGGTGACACGCCCGTTGTCGAGCGTGACCCCGTCCGGGTCCGACTCGAGGCCGTCGGCCGTGCCCTCGAACACCGCCTCGGGGTCGTCCTGCGGCACCAGGAAGTAGGTGAACGGCCCGGACGTCGGGTCACCGTCGGTGGCGATGGTGAGGTTGTACTGCGGGGAGTCGTCGGACCGGGTGACCGAGGCGCCGACGATCTGGTCGACGGTCGTCTGCTTGTCGTTGCGGGTGCCGTCGCCGTAGTTGGTGAACGAGGTCTGCGCGGTCAGCACGATCGGGTAGACCACGAACAGTGCGAGCATCAGCGTGCCCGGCACGAGGTACTTGGCGGGCAGCGCCCGCCCGGTGGCGTACGTCGCCACGAGGATCGCGGTGATCGCCCAGATGGCGACGAGGAAGAACCAGGACTCCTCGCCGACGAGGGCGGGCGTCAGGGCGATGGCGGTGCCGATCACGACACCGAGGAAGAGCACCTTCACCAGCAGCGCGGGGATGCCGTCGCGGCCGGGCTTGGTCAGGCGGTCGCGGAGCCCGGATCGGGAGCCGTCAGCGTCGGAGGGGTCGTGCAGGTCCGCCATGTGAGTTCCCCTTCACGGGTCCGAGCGGGGCCGGGTGGTCGTGGAGCGTCCGGGCGCGGGAGGCCGTCCCGGGGACGACAGTCGCCGCCCCCGGGATGGTTCCCCCATGGCCTCAGCCGGCGTCGGCGATCGCCTTGTTGATGGTGTCTCCGGCGGAGGTGATGGTGGACACCGGGTCCTTGCCGCTGACGATGGCGGAGTAGGCCTTGCCGAGCGGCTCCCAGACCGACGCCATGGCGGGGATCGCGGGCATCGGGGCGGCCCCGTTGGCGGCCTCGGTGAACACCGCGAGGTCGGGGTCGTCGACCTGGTCCTGCACGGAGGTCATCGCGGGCGGCAGCTGCGTGCCCTCGAAGAGGGTCAGCATGGCCTCCTCGTTGTTGACGCCGTTGTTGACGAACTCCTGGGCGATGTCCTTGTTCTTGCCGTTGGCCGCGACCATGAACGCCTGGGCACCCATGAACGGCGATGCCTCCTGCTGTCCGTCGAAGCCCGGCACCGGCTGGATGGCGTAGTCGAAGCCGGCGTCCTTGACGTCGGCGAGGGCCCACGGGCCGGAGACCAGGTAGGCGGCCTTGCCGCTGGTGAAGAGGGCGATGGAGTTGTCACTGCTGATCGAGGTGCGCAGCACCTTGGCCTTGGCCAGGCGGGAGATCTGCTCGGCCGCCTTGACCGATCCCTCCTTGCCGATGCCGACGTCCTCGGCGTCGTAGCCGGTCGCGTCGTCGTAGGCGAAGATGTAGCCGCCGAACGAGGTGAGGATCGGCTCCATGTGGTAGGCGTCGCCGAGCTCGCCGACCGGCAGGTTGAGGGCCGATTCGACCTTGCCCGACTTCACGGCCGCCGTGCCGGCGGCGATCGCGTCGTCCATCGTCGCGGGCTCGTCGGGCACGACCTCGGTGTTGCGGTAGAGCGCGAGGGCCTCGATGCCGTAGGGCACGCCGTAGAGCTTGCCGTCGTACGTCGTGGCCTGCACTGCCTTCTCGGAGTAGCCGGAGAGCTCCTCCGGGGTCAGGTTGAGCGGGTCGATCGCGCCGTTCTGGACGAGGTTGCCCATCCAGTCGTGGGCACCGACGACCACGTCGGGACCGTTGCCGGCGGCGTCGGCGGTGACGAAGCTGCCCTGCAGGTCCTCGGAGATGGCCTGGACCTTGACGGTGATGCCGTTGGCCTCGCCGAACGTCTCGGCGACCTCCGTCACGGCGTCGATCTTGAGGGAGTCGGTCCAGACGAGCAGGTCGGCGTCGCCGCCTCCTCCGCCGGCGTCCGAGCTCGGGGTCGTGGTGCTTTCGGCGTCGGTGGACTCGGACTCGGAGCCGGATCCACCTCCGCACGCCGCGGCGGTCATGACGAGCATGAGGGCGGCTGCTGGGCCGAAGGTGCGGGCGAATCGGCGCATCTGGGGGTCCTCCCGAAGAGGTGTCAGTGTGAGGGACGCCACACCGTAACAAAGCCCTTGCAAGGTTGGGAAGATGCTGCAACTTTTTGCAAGACGCTGCTGGCGGCGGTGACCGACATCACTAGGGTGGACCGCGTGAGGATCAGGCTGAGCGAGATCGCCGAGCGCTCCGGCGTCAGCATCAGCACGGTCAGCAGGGTGCTCAACGAGCGGCCCGGAGTGAGCCCGCAGGCTCGTCGCCAGGTGCTCACGGCCATCGACGTGCTCGGGTACGACCGGCCGGCGCGGCTGCGTCCGCGCGTCGGAGGACTGGTCGGCCTGGTGCTGCCGGAGCTCGAGAACCCGTTCTTCCCGCGCCTGGCGCACCATCTCGAGATCAGCCTGGCCAGGATGGGCCTCTCCCCCGTCCTGTGCAGCCAGACGCTGGGCGGTGTCCACGAGGACGACTACGTGGCCATCCTGCTCGAGCACTCCGTGGCCGGCATCGTCTTCGTCTCCGGCGTGCATGCCCTCGTGGACAGCGACCCGGCCCGCTACCAGCGGCTGCTGGACCTGCACCTGCCGATCGTGCTGGTCAACGGGGCGCTGACCGGTCTGGACGCACCGAGCGTCTCGACCGATGACGCCGTCGCGGTCGACCTCGCCGTCCAGCACCTCGAGCACATGGGTCACCGCCGCATCGGTGCCGCCCTCGGACAGATGCGCTACCTCCCGGCGCAGCGCAAGCGCCAGGCCTTCGTCGAGGCCCTCACCCGGCACGGGCTGGTGCCCGGCGACCTCGACGCCACGGACCTCGTCGAGTCGACGACCTACACCGTCCAGGGCGGACAGCAGGCCGCGGAGCGGTTGCTCGACCGGGGGGTGACGGGCATCGTCTGCGGGTCCGACGTGATGGCCCTGGGCGTCATGCGCAGCGCGCGGATGCGGGGGCTCCGGGTCCCCGAGGACCTGTCGGTGGTCGGTTGCGACGACAGCCAGATGATGGAGTTCGTGGACCCTCCCCTCACCACGGTGCGGCAGCCGGCCGAGGCGTTGGCCCAGGCCGCGAGCCAGGAGATCGCCGAGCAGATCTCCGGCATCCCGCCGCACGCGGGAGAGGTGCTCTACCGACCCGAGCTCGTGGTGCGCGGCTCGACGGCGAGCGTTGCCGGACCGCGCTGACCGGACCGCGAGCGTCAGCCGAGCGCGGCGACGATCTCGTTGACCTTGTCCTTGGCGTCGCCGAAGAGCATCTGGGTGTTGTCCTTGAAGAACAGCGGGTTCTGCACCCCGGCGTAGCCGGTCGCCATCGAGCGCTTGAAGACGATGACGTCCTTGGCCCTCCAGACCTCGATCACGGGCATCCCGGCGATGGGCGAGTTCGGCTCCTCGAGGGCGGCCGGGTTGACGGTGTCGTTGGCCCCGATCACCAGGACGACGTCGACCTCGGGCAGGTCGTCGTTGATCTCGTCCATCTCGAGCACGATGTCGTAGGGCACCTTCGCCTCGGCGAGCAGCACGTTCATGTGGCCGGGCAGGCGACCCGCGACGGGGTGGATGCCGAACCGTACGTCGACGCCCTTCTCCCGCAGCTTCCGCGTCATCTCCGCGACGGGGTACTGCGCCTGCGCGACCG
The DNA here is from genome assembly GCF_900112035.1 of Nocardioides alpinus. Taxonomy (GTDB): domain Bacteria; phylum Actinomycetota; class Actinomycetes; order Propionibacteriales; family Nocardioidaceae; genus Nocardioides; species Nocardioides alpinus. The sequence continues at coordinate 91,578 of NZ_FOKC01000013.1, forward strand.
CCATGCCGTAGCCCGGCGTGATGACGACCGACGACGCCCCGGCGAGGAGGTCCGCGACGTCGCCGGACTGGATCTCGCGGTGGTCGCCGTAGTCGCGATCCTCCGCGGGACCGCCGCCGTCGGAGCCGAAGCCACCGGCGATGACGCTGATGAACGAGCGGTTCATCGCCTTGCACATGATGTAGCTGAGGATCGCACCCGAGGACCCGACGAGGGCGCCGGTGATGATCAGCAGGTCGTTGCCGAGCATGAACCCGGCGGCTGCGGCGGCCCACCCGCTGTAGCTGTTGAGCATCGACACGACGACCGGCATGTCGCCGCCACCGATTGCGGCGACGAGGTGGAAGCCGAGGACCAGTGCCAGCACCGTCATCAGCGCCAGCGGGGCCATGGCGACCCAGCCGTCGGCGAGCATGAACCACACCATCAGCACCGCGGACAGCACGAGGATCGCGAGGTTGAGCTGGTGGCGACCGGGCAGCGTCAACGGCGACGACTTCATCTTCGCGCTGAGCTTGAGGTTGGCCACGATCGAGCCGGTGAAGGTCACCGCGCCGATGAAGACGCCGAGGAAGACCTCGCCGTTGTGCACCGCATCCGACTGGACGCCCAGGTCCGCAACCTCGATGTACGTGTTGTAGCCCACCAGCACCGCGGCCAGGCCGACGAAGCTGTGCATCATCGCGATCAGCTCGGGCATGCCGGTCATCTCGACGCTCGACGCGAGCCGGATCCCGATCATCGCGCCGACGGCCATCGCCACGACGATGATCACGAGACCGACCACGATCGGGCCCTGGTCCAGGTAGTCGGTGTTGAGGTAGTCGAGGACCAGCAGCAGGGTGGCGACGAGGGCCAGGCCCATGCCGGCCATGCCGAACTGGTTGCCGCGCCGTGCCGTCTCGTGCTTGCTCAGGCCGGCGAGCGCGAGGATGAACAGGAGCGCCGCCAGGATGTAGGCGCCCGTGACGAACGAGACCATGCTCGAACCGGAGTCGGAATCCACCGGGCTCAGCCCTTCTGGAACATGTTGAGCATCCGCCGGGTGACCAGGAAGCCACCGAAGACGTTGATGCTGGCGAGCAGGATGGCGACCCCGGCGATGATCTGGACCGCGAGGTTGTCGACCGGTGCCTGCAGGACCGCGCCGACCACGATGATCCCGCTGATCGCGTTGGTGACGCTCATGAGCGGCGTGTGGAGCGCGTGGTGGACGTTGCCGATGACGTAGTAGCCGATGACCACGGCGAGGACGAAGACCGTGAGGCTCGGCAGGAAGCTCGCCGGCGCGAGGGTCGCCAGCGCGAGGAAGACCACGGCTGCCAGCCCGACGGCGTACGTCCGGCGGCGCGGGTCCACCTCCTTCGGTGGCGCCTTCTCGACCGGGAGCACCGCGGTGGCCTGGGCCGGCGCGGCCGAGACCTGCACGGGCGGCGGCGGCCACATCGTCTGGCCGTCCCGCGTGACCGCGATGCCGCGCTGGATGACGTCGTCCATGTCGAGCGTCAGCCGGCCGTCCTTCTCCGGCGTCAGCAGCTTGAGCAGGTTGACGATGTTGGTGCCGTAGAGCTGGCTCGTCTGCGCGGCGAGGCGGCCGGCGAGATCGGTGTAGCCCAGGACCGTGACGCCGTTGGCAGTCACGACCTTCTCGTCCTTCACCGTCGCGGCGACGTTGCCGCCGTTGGCCGCAGCCATGTCGACCACGACCGTGCCGGGCGCCATCGCGGCCACCGTCTCGGCGGTGATCAGCTGCGGGGCGGGGCGGCCCGGGATCAGCGCGGTGGTGATGACGATGTCGGCGGCACGCGCCTCCTCGTCGTACATGGCAGCGGTGGCGACCTCCTGCTCGGCGGTCATCTCCTTGGCATAGCCGTCGGTCGAGACCTCCTGCTCCATGTCGACCGTGACGAACTGCGCGCCCATCGACTCGACCTGCTCGGCCACCTCAGGACGTACGTCGAACGCGCGCACGATCGCGCCCAGCGACCCGGCCGCACCGATCGCGGCGAGGCCCGCCACACCGGCCCCGACCACGAAGACACGGGCAGGCGGCACCTTGCCCGCGGCGGTGACCTGGCCGGTGAAGAGCCGTCCGAACTCGTGGGCTGCCTCGATCACCGCGCGATAGCCCGCGACATTCGCCATCGAGGAGAGCACGTCCATCGACTGCGCGCGCGAGATGCGCGGCACCGCGTCCATCGCCAGCCCGGTGACGCCGGCGGCGGCGAGCTGCTCGACCAGCTCGGGGCTCCGGGCCGGCGCCATCAGTGCGATGACCGTGGCGCCGCTGCGCAGGCGGGCGATCTCGTCGGCGGTGGGGGCATTGACCTTCACCAGGACGTCGCTCGACCAGACATCTGCACTCGTCCCGATCGCGACCCCGGCATCGGCGTACGACGTGTCGGGCTGGTCTGCGGCCGCACCGGCGCCTGCCTCGACCACGACGTCGTACCCGAGCGCAGCCAGCTGCGACGCCGTCTTCGCCGTCGCTGCCACCAGCGTCTCGCCGGGACGTGACTCACGTGGGATGCCGATGCGCACTGCTGCCTCCTGGGTAGGGGCCCGGGTCCGGTCGGGACCTGGGCGGCGTGCGGGCCGGGCACAAGGTATCGAACGACGACCCCGTGTCAGCGGTGTCTCAGCGGGCGCGCGTCGGCGTCCGGGGTCGCGGCTCGACTGCCGGACGGCCTTGGGCCACCCAGCAACACTGCCTGCCATGAGCCCCACCACCATCGTCGTCGCCGGCGCCACGGGAGACCTCGGTGGCCGAATCGCCACCGCGCTCCTCGCCCGCGGCGCATCGGTCCGCGCACTGCTCCGTCCCGATGCCGACGGTGCGGCTCGTGACCGGCTCACCGCCCAGGGGGTCGACGTGGTCGCCGCGGACGCTCGCGACGTGGGTTCGGTCGCGTCGGCCTGCACCGGCGCCGCCTGCGTCGTCTCCGCCCTCAACGGGCTGGGCGACGTGATCCTGGATCGGCAGAGCGTCCTCATCGACGCGGCCGTCCGCGCCGGCGTACCCCGCTTCATCCCCTCGGACTTCTCCGCCGACTTCACCCGCACGCCTGCTGGTCGCAACCGGAACTTCGACCTCCGACGCGAGTTCATGGGTCGGGCAGACCGGGCGCCGATCGGGGTCACGTCCATCCTCAACGGGGCGTTCCTCGAGCTGCTGGACGGCGACATGCCGCTCATCCAGTCCCGCATCCGACGCGTGCTGTTCTGGGGCGACGCCGACCAGGTGCTCGACTTCACCGCGAAGGACGACGTGGCGGCCTACACCGCGGCCGCCGCCCTGGACCCCGGCACGCCGCGCATCCTCCGCATCGCGGGCGACTCCCTGAGCGTCAGGGACATGTCCCGCATCCTCTCCGACACGACCGACGGCAGCTTCCGGCCCCTGCGCGCCGGCGGCCTGACCAGCATGAGCGCGATGATCGGCGTCGCCAAGCGGCTGGCACCCGGTGACGACGCCGTGTTCCCCGCCTGGCAGGGCATGCAGTACACCCGCGACATGTTCGACGGCCGCGTCAGGCTCGAACCCCTCGACAACGACCGCTACCCCGACGTGTCGTGGACCTCTGTCCGGGACCGCTTCGTGGTCGGCGCTGCCTGATCCGACCGGCTAGCTGAAGGTCGACCGCCTGGCCACCAGCTCGGGGGTGAACACCAGCTGCTCGTGCACGTGGTCGGGGTTGGTCGCCTCGTCGAGGACCAGCTCGGCAGCCCGGCGACCGAGCTCCTGGCGGGGCTGGCGGACCGAGGTCAGCGGCACGGCGGCAGCGGCGGCGTACTCGATGTCGTCGTAGCCGACGATCGCCAGGTCACCGGGCACGGTGGCGCCGGACGTGCTCAGCTGCTGCAGCAGGCCCAGGGCGAGGAGGTCGTTGGCGCAGAACGCCGCAGTGGGGCGCCGGCGCGTGCCGATGCCCATCAGGCGCTCGCCGGCAGAGCGGCCCTCGACCACCGTCAGGCCGTCGGTCGGGACGACGGTCAGCTGGTCGTCGGGCAGGCCGGCGTCGGCCCAGGCCGCGCGCGCGCCCTCGAGACGGTCGCGCACCTGGCCGATGGTGTCGGGTCCGCCGATGAAGGCCACCCGTGTGTGGCCGCGCTCGACGAGGTGCTCGACCGCCAGCCGGCCGCCAAGCACGTCGTCGACGGCGACCGAGCAGAACGCGCCGTCGTCGCGGGTCCGGTCGACGATCACGAGCGGCGTGCCGTTGCGGCGTACGTCGTCGAGCACCGTCGCGTGCGGGTCGACAGGAGTCACCAGGATCCCCTGGACGCGCTGCTCGACGAGGTGCGCGAGGTAGTCGCCCTCGCGGGACGCGCGGTTGTCGGAGTGGCACAGGAAGAGCGACAGCCCGGCCGCCTCGGCGGCTCGCTCGGCTCCCTCGGCGACGTCGGTGAAGAACGGGTTGCGCGCATCGAGCAGCACATAGGCGAGGGTCCGGCTGTGGCCGGCCCGGAGCTGACGCGCGGACTCGTTGCGCACGAACCCCAGCTCGCGCATGGCGTCCTCGACCCGCGAGCGGGTCGCGGGAGACACCCGGTCCGGACGGTTGAGGACGTTGCTCACGGTGCCCAGGGAGACGCCGGCCAGCGCCGCGACGTCCTTGACCGAGGAGGCACGTACCACTGCCCACACCTCCGGTCCGATGTCGTTGAAACGACGACAGCGCGAGCGTACGGCATCCGTTCGGGAGCCGGACCAGACCAGCGCCACCCGCCGGCCGGCGCCGGTGCGGGTCACGAGAAATGATCCGCCCGGGTGCTTGACAGGTGTGACGGCCCTCACTTACGGTCCTTTTTGAAACCTTTCAATCCAAGGAGCTCCATGTCTGACACGACCGCCGCCGCACCGGTGCTCGAGCTGCGCGACGTCTCCAAGTCGTTCGGCCCGGTGGTCGCCCTGCGCTCAGGCAGCCTCCGCGTCGACGCAGGATCGATCCACGCGCTGATCGGTGAGAACGGTGCCGGGAAGTCGACGCTGGTCAAGGTCGTCGCCGGCGTGCACCGCCGCGACTCCGGCACGTTCGACCTCGGCGGCGAGTCCGTCGACTTCTCCTCCACCGCCGAGTCCAAGCAGGCCGGCGTCGCGGTGATCTACCAGGAGCCCACGCTCTTCCCCGACCTCTCGGTCACCGAGAACATCTTCATGGGCCGCCAGCCCCTCGCCCGTGGCCGCCGGATCGACCGGCCGGCGATGACCGCCGAGGCCGAGCGCCTCTTCTCCCGCCTCGGGGTCCGCATCGACCCGCGCCGCCCCGCGGCCGGCCTCTCGATCGCCGACCAGCAGATCATCGAGATCGCCAAGGCCATCTCGCTCGACGCCCGCCTCCTGGTGATGGACGAGCCCACCGCCGCGTTGAGCGGCGTCGAGGTCGACCGGCTCTTCGCGGTCGCCCGCAGCCTGCGCGACGAAGGTCGCGCCCTCGTCTTCATCTCCCACCGCTTCGACGAGGTCTTCGCCCTCGCCGACACCGTCACCGTGATGCGCGACGGCTCCTACATCGACACCCGCCGCATCGAGGAGACCTCGCCCTCCGAGCTGGTGTCGCTGATGGTCGGGCGCGACGTGGACGACCTCTTCCCCAAGGTGCCTGCCGAGATCGGTGCACCCGTGCTCGAGGTGCGCGGCCTCACCAAGGCCGGCGTCTTCCACGACATCGACCTGGTGGTCCGCGCCGGCGAGATCGTCGGCCTGGCCGGTCTCGTCGGAGCCGGACGCAGCGAGGTCGCCCGCGCGGTCTTCGGTGTCGACTCCTACGACTCCGGCTCGGTGTCCCTGTCGGGCAGGGACATCAAGGCGCACGACCCCCGCTCCGCGATCCGGGCCGGGATGGCGTTCATCCCCGAGGACCGCCGCAAGCAGGGCCTGGTCATCGACTCATCGGTCAGCCGCAACGTCGCCGGGGTGATCCGCCGCAGCATCGCGAAGGCCGGCCTGATCACCGCGTCGATGGAGAACCGCGCCGCCGGTCCGTGGGCCGGCCGGCTCGAGGTGAAGACCAACGCGCTGGACATGAACGCCGCGACCATGAGCGGCGGCAACCAGCAGAAGGTCGTCATCGCCAAGTGGTTGGCCACCGACCCCCAGCTGCTGATCATCGACGAGCCGACCCGCGGCATCGACGTCGGCACCAAGGCCGAGGTGCACCGCCTGCTCTCCGAGCTGGCGGGGCAGGGCCTGGCGATCCTGATGATCTCCTCGGAGCTGCCCGAGGTCCTCGGCATGGCCGACCGCGTCCTGGTGCTGTGCGAGGGGCGGCTCACCGCCGAGCTCGACCGCGCCGACGCCACCCCCGAGGCCGTCATGCACGCGGCCACCCACCACCTGGAGACCACGGCATGAGCCACACCGACGTCGAGGCCTCGGCGAGCGAGACCCTCCTCGTGGAGCCGAGCCGGCTCTCGCCCACCCGACGCGCCCTGGGCACCGTGCTCCGCTCCCGTGAGCTGTCGATCTTCCTCGTGCTGGTCGCCGTCACCGTGCTGGCCACCAGCAAGAACGAGAGCTTCCTCTTCAGCTCCGACGGCTTGCGCAACTTCCTCCTCAACCCCTCGATCCTGCTGCTCCTCGCCGTCGGCCAGGGCGTCGTCATCATCACCCGCAACGTCGACCTCTCGGTCGGTTCGGTGATGGCGCTGACCGCCTACCTCACCGGCCGCCTCTTCATCGAGGTGCCGGGCATCCCCGTGGTCGCAGTGATCGCCGCGTGCCTCGTCGTCGGCGCGCTCCTCGGCCTGGTCAACGGTGCGCTGGTGGCGTACGGCGGTGTCCCCGCGCTGGTCATCACCCTCGGCACCCTCTACATCTACCGCGGCATCATGCTCACCTGGGCGGGCAGCGACCGGATCAACGCCGGCGACCTGCCGCGGGAGTTCCTCCGCCTCGGCACCCGCACCACGCTGGGCATCCCGTGGATGACGATCCTCGCCTTCGTGGTGCTCGCCGCCGTCGGCTACTACCTCCACACCGCCCGCGGCGGCCGCGAGATGTACGCCATCGGCTCCGATCCCGACGCCGCGGTCCTCTACGGCCTGCCCGTCAAGCGCCGCCTGCTCGCCGCGTTCGTCCTCAGCGGCGCCCTCGCCGGCCTGGCCGGTGCGCTCTACACCGCGCGCTACGGCACGGTCAGCTCCAGCGTCGGCTCCGGCATCGAGCTCCAGGCCGTGGCCGCGGCCGTGATCGGCGGCATCGCGATCTTCGGTGGCAGCGGCACCGTCTGGGGCGCGGCCATCGGCGCCTTCCTGCTCGTCACCATCAACCGGGCCCTGCCCAGCCTCGGCATCGAGGACTTCTGGCAGCGCGCGGTCGTGGGCGTGCTGATCCTCGGCGCGATCGTGCTCGACCGCGTCCTCGCCACCAGACAGGCCCGCAAGCTCGCCGAATCGAGGGACCACTCATGAGCGCCACCCGTGAGGCTGCGCCCACCCGCACGTACGCCGACTACTCGGCGCCCCTGTGGCAGCGCCTGCTGCTCACCCGCGAGACCGCGGTCATCGTGCTCACGGCAGCGGTGATCGTCTACTCGATGGCCAACGTGCCCAACTTCGACGGGCCACTGACGCTGAAGTTCCTGCTCCAGGACATCGCGCCGATCCTGCTCATCGCACTGCCGATGACGCTCGTGATCATCACCGGCGAGATCGACCTCTCCGTCGCCAGCATCATGGGGCTCAGCAGCGTCCTGCTCGGCGTCCTGCACGAGAGCGGCATGTCCATCCCCGCCGCTGCTGTCCTCGCGCTGTTCGCCGGGCTGGTCTGCGGCGCGCTCAACGGCTTCCTCATCGCCTACGTCGGGCTGCCCTCGCTGGCGGTCACCATCGGCACCCTGGCCCTCTTCCGCGGGATCGCGGTCGGTCTCCTCGGCACCACGGCCATCACCGACTTCACCGAGAAGTGGTCCGACCTCGCCACCGGCACCATCGGCGAGTCACGGATCCCGATCGTGATGATCCCCTTCGCCGTCCTCACGATCGCCTTCGTCGTCCTGCTGCACTTCTCCACCTTCGGCCGCGGCGTCTACGACATCGGTCTCAACGACGAGGCGGCGCACTTCACCGGCGTCGACGTCGCCCGCACCAAGATGGTCCTCTTCATCCTCTCGGGCGTCGTGTCGGCGTTCGCCGGCATCTACTTCACCCTGCGCTTCGGCTCCGCCCGAGGCGACAACGCCACCGGCTACGAGCTGCAGGTCATCGCCGCCGTGCTCCTCGGCGGCGTCTCGATCTTCGGCGGTCGCGGTCGGCTGCACGGCGTGCTCGCCGGCGTCGTCCTGATCGGCGTCATCTCCAGCGCACTGCGCCTGGAGAGCGTGACGGTCAACGTCACCAACATCATCGTCGGCCTGCTCCTCGTGGCCTCGGTGATCCTCCCCAGCGTCCTCGCGTGGGCCTCGTCGAGGCTCCCCCGCAAGGCGGCACCGGCGGCTCCCAGCGAGCCCCACCCCCACCAGAACGCCGCATCCGCCGGCGTCTAGGAACACGAAAGGCACGAACATGAAGTTCCACACACGGCGGCCGACGGCTCTGGCCGCGATCCTGCTGAGCGCCACCCTGGCGCTCACCGCTTGCGGCAGTGACGACACCGGTTCGGACAGCGAGGGCGGCGACAGCGGCTCCGGTGGCGGCGACCTGTCGATGACGATGCTCCCCAAGAACCTGGGCAACGCCTACTTCGACACCTCCACCAAGGGCGCGATGAGCGCAGCCGACGAGCTGTCCATCGACCTCGAGGAAGTCGGACCCGAGACCGGCAGCCCTGATGCCCAGGTCTCCTACATCAACACCGCCGCCCAGCAGGGCAAGGACGCCCTCATCCTCTCGGCCAACGACCCCGAAGCACTCTGCGACGCCATCGACGAGGCCCGCAGCGCCGACGTCAAGGTCATCACCTTCGACGCCGACACCAACCCCGAGTGCCGCGACCTGTTCATCAACGCAGCCACCTCCGAAGGCATCGCCGCCAAGCAGCTCGAGCTCATCTCCGAGCAGATCGGCGGCTCGGGTGAGATCGCGATCCTCTCCGCCACCGCCAACGCCACCAACCAGAACGCCTGGATCGAGATGATGGAGGCCGAGCTCGCCGAGAACCCCGACTACGCCGACATCGAGCTCGTCGACACCGTCTACGGCGACGACGAGGACCAGAAGTCCTTCGACCAGACCGAAGCACTCCTGCAGAACCACCCCGACCTCAAGGGCATCATCTCCCCCACCACCGTCGGCATCGCCGCAGCCGCGCGCTACCTCTCCGACTCCGAGTTCAAGGGCAAGGTCGCCCTCACCGGACTCGGCACCCCCAACCAGATGCGCGAGTTCGTCGAGGACGGCACCGTCACCGCCTTCGCCCTGTGGAACCCGGGCGACCTCGGCTTCCTCGCCACCTACGCCGCCGCAGCCCTCGTCGCCGGTGACATCACCGGCGAAGAAGGCGACTCCTTCGACGCCGGCGAGCTCGGCACCTTCGAGGTCGGCGCCGACGGCGTCGTCCTCCTCGGCGAACCCTTCACCTTCAACACCGACAACATCGCCGACTTCGACTTCTGATCGCCCCGGCCCGAGCCTGCGAGGGCCGGACCAGGCGATCAGGTTGAGGAGGGTCGCGCAGACCCGAACGACGTGAGGGGCTGCGCGACCCGTCTCGAAACCCGACCGGGTTTCGAGACGGGCCCCAGGGGGCCCTCCTCAACCAACGAGGCCGGCGAGGCCGATCACCCCATTCCCACCAGCCGAGGAGACCGCGATGCCCCGCGTCTGCTTCACCCTCCAGGTCCGCCGTGACCGGATGGCGGAGTACGTCGAGCGCCACGCCGCGGTGTGGCCCGAGATGCTCCGCGCCCTCCACGACACCGGCTGGCACGACTACTCCCTCTTCCTCCGCGACGACGGGCTGCTCGTGGGCTACCTCGAGACACCCGACCTCGCCGCGGCTCAGGCGGGCATGGCCCGCACCGACGTGAACGCCCGCTGGCAGGCGGAGATGGCCGAGTTCTTCGAGGAGCTCGACCTCCCGCCCGACCAGGGCTTCTGGCAGCTGAGCGAGGTCTTCCACCTCGAGGACCAGCTCGCCACGCTCCCCGCAGACGACACTCCCGACGCACCCACCCAGACAGCTCAGGACCAGCCATGACTTCCTTCTCCGCCATCAGCGACCGACTCGGCGACCTCGCGATCGAGGTGCCGTCGTGGGCCTACGGCAACTCCGGCACCCGCTTCAAGGTGTTCGGCTCGCCCGGCACCCCGCGCACCGTGCAGGAGAAGATCGCCGACGCCGCGGCCGTCCACCGGTTCACCGGTCTCGCGCCGAGCGTCGCCCTGCACATCCCGTGGGACCTCGTCGACGACTACGCCGCGCTGGCGACGTACGCCAAGGAGCACGGCGTCGCGCTGGGGACCATCAACTCCAACACGTTCCAGGACGACGACTACAAGCTCGGCGCCCTGACCCACACCGACCCGCGCATCCGGCAGAAGGCGATCGACCATCACCTCGAGTGCCTCGAGGTGATGAACCAGACCGGTTCGCGTGACCTGAAGATCTGGCTCGCCGAGGGCACGAACTATCCCGGCCAGGGCGACATGCGCGCCCGTCAGGACCGGCTGGCCGAGGGCCTGCGGACGATCTACGACCAGCTCTCCGACGACCAGCGACTGGTGCTCGAGTACAAGTTCTTCGAGCCCGCGTTCTACCACACCGACGTCCCGGACTGGGGCACGTCGTACGTCCACGTGGCTGCCCTCGGCGACCGCGCGAAGGTGTGCCTCGACACCGGCCACCACGCCCCCGGCACCAACATCGAGTTCATCGTCGCGCAGCTGCTGCGGCTCGGGAAGCTCGGCTCGTTCGACTTCAACAGCCGCTTCTACGCCGATGACGACCTGATCGTCGGCGCTGCCGACCCCTACCAGCTCTTCCGGATCATGGTCGAGGTGATCCGCGGCGGCGGCTTCGGCAACGCCGCCGACGGCAGCCCCAACGAGGTCGCGCTGATGCTCGACCAGTGCCACAACATCGAGGCCAAGATCCCCGGACAGATCCGCTCGGTGCTCAACGTCCAGGAGATGACCGCCCGCGCGCTCCTCCTCGACACCGCTGCGCTCGACGCCGCCCGCAGCGAGGGCGACGTCCTGCTCGCCAACGAGATCTTCATGGACGCCTTCTACACCGACGTACGCCGTGACCTGGCCGGCTGGCGCGAGGAGCGCGGCCTGCCGGACGACCCGATGCGCGCCTACCTCGACTCCGGCTACCAGCAGCAGATCGAGGCGGACCGCGTCGGCGGTTCGCAGGCCGGCTGGAACTGACCCACCCACCCCGGTCTCGCGACGGTCGACAGAGCGACCTCCTCGACCAGCGAACGAACAGGACCTTGCACCGTGAGTGATCTCAACCCCACCGTGGCCGCGCTCGTCGAGCGCTCCAACCGACTGGGCGCCGACCCCAAGAACACCAACTACGCCGGCGGCAACACCTCCGCCAAGGGCACCGAGACCGACCCCGTCACCGGCGAGGACGTCGAGCTGCTGTGGGTCAAGGGATCCGGCGGCGACCTCGGCACGCTGACCGCGGGCGGCCTGGCGGTGCTGCGGCTGGACCGGATGCGCGCGCTGGTCGACGTCTACCCCGGCGTCGAGCGCGAGGACGAGATGGTCGCGGCCTTCGACTACTGCCTCCACGGCAAGGGCGGCGCGGCTCCGTCGATCGACACCGCGATGCACGGACTCGTGGACGCCGCGCACGTCGACCACCTCCACCCCGACTCCGGGATCGCGATCGCGACCGCCGCGGACGGTGAGCAGCTGACCGCCGAGGCGTTCGGCGACAAGGTCGTGTGGGTGCCGTGGCGTCGTCCGGGCTTCCAGCTCGGCCTCGACATCGCCGCCATCAAGGAGGCCAACCCCCAGGCCATCGGCTGCATCCTCGGCGGACACGGCATCACCGCCTGGGGCGACACCAGCGAGAAGGCCGAGAAGAACTCGCTCTGGATCATCCGCACCGCCGAGCGGCACATCAAGAAGCACTCCAAGAAGGAGCCCTTCGGCGCCCGGCTCAAGAAGTTCGAGCCGCTCGCGCCGGCCAGGCGCCGCGCCCGAGCCGCCGAGCTGGCACCGCTGCTGCGCGGCGTCGCCTCCGCGGATCGCCCCATGGTCGGGCACTTCACCGACGACAAGGTCGTCCTCGACTTCCTCGCCAGCCGCAACCACCCGCGTCTGACCGCCCTCGGCACGTCGTGCCCGGACCACTTCCTGCGCACCAAGGTCAAGCCGATGGTGCTCGACCTCGCCCCCGACGCGCCGCTCGAGAAGGTGCGCACCCGGGTCGCAGAGCTCCACGAGGCCTACCGCGCCGACTACGCGTCCTACTACGACCGCAACGCCGAGGCGCTCGGCGGTGAGTGGCCCGCGATGCGCGGCGCTGACCCGCTGGTCATCCTGGTGCCCGGCATCGGCATGTTCTCCTACGGCAAGGACAAGCAGACCGCGCGCGTCGCCGGCGAGTTCTACACCAACGCGATCAACGTGATGCGCGGTGCCGAGGGCCTCTCGACGTACGCCCCCATCGACGAGTCGGAGAAGTTCCGCATCGAGTACTGGGCGCTCGAGGAGGCCAAGCTCCAGCGGATGCCGAAGCCGAAGCCGCTCGCCACCCGCGTCGCGCTCGTCACCGGTGCCGCGTCCGGCATCGGGCTGGCCACCGCGAAGAAGCTCGCGGCGGAGGGCGCGTGCGTCGTCATCGCCGACCTCTCCCTGGAGAAGGCGCAGGCCGCGGCTGCGGGCATCGGGTCGACCGACGTCGCAGTCGGCGTACAGGTCGACGTGTCCGACGCCACTGCGGTGCAGGCTGCGCTCGACGCAACGGTGCTGGCCTTCGGTGGTGTCGACCTCGTCGTCAACAACGCCGGGCTGTCGCTGTCGCGCTCGCTGCTCGAGACGACCGAGAAGGACTGGGACCTCCAGCACGACGTGATGGCCAAGGGCTCATTCCTCGTCGCCCAGGCCGCAGCGAAGGCGATGATCGCGCAGAAGATGGGCGGCGACATCGTCTACATCTCCTCGAAGAACTCGATCTTCGCCGGCCCCAACAACGTCGCCTACGGCGCCGCCAAGGCCGACCAGGCCCACCAGGTGCGGCTGCTCGCCGCCGAGCTCGGCGAGCACGGCATCAAGGTCAACGGCGTCAACCCCGACGGCGTCGTCCAGGGTTCCGGCATCTTCGCCGGCGGATGGGGCGCGTCCCGGGCAGCGGTGTACGGCGTGGACGAGGCCGAGCTCGGCAAGTTCTACGCGCAGCGCACCCTGCTCAAGCGCGAGGTGCTGCCGGAGAACATCGCCAACGCGGTCTACGTCCTCTGCACCGAGCAGCTCAGCCACACCACCGGTCTGCACATCCCCGTCGACGCCGGCGTCGCAGCGGCGTTCCTCCGGTGATCGCGGGGGCCGCCCCCGTCAGCGTCGCCGCCGTCGACCTCGGGGCGTCGAGCGGACGGGTGATGCTGGGCGAGGTCGGTCCCGAGGTCCTGCGACTGACGGCGGCGGCGCGGTTCGCCAACGGACCGGTGCAGAGCGACGACGGCCTGCACTGGGACGTGACCGCCCTCCACCGGCACGCCCTCGACGGCCTGCGGACCGCTGCGGCCCGGGCGCCGGGCGGCCTGGTCAGCGTCGGCATCGACTCGTGGGCGGTCGACTACGGCCTGCTCCGGGGCGGGCGGCTGCTCGCCGAGCCGTTCCACTACCGCGACGAGCATCGCAACGAGGCCGGGCCCCGACAGGTCCACGCGCAGGTCGCACCGGCCGAGCTCTACGCCCGTACGGGCCTGCAGTTCCTGCCGTTCAACACCGTCTACCAGCTCGCGTCCGACGCGAGGCTCGCTGACGCCGACCGGCTGCTGCTGGTCCCCGACCTGCTCGCCCACTGGCTGACCGGCGCCGAGGTCGCGGAGCGCACCAACGCCTCCACCACCGGGCTGCTCTCAGTCACGACCGGCGCCTGGGACGACGCGCTGATCGTCTCCCTCGGCCTGCCCCGTGGCCTGTTCGCCGACCTCGTCGACCCCGGCACGACGATCGGCACCCTCCTGCCCGAGGTCGGCGAGGCTGTGGGCGCACCGGGCCTCCCGGTTGTCGCGGTCGGCTCGCACGACACCGCCTCGGCGGTGGTCGGCGTGCCGATGAGCGGCGACGACGCGGCGTACATCTCGCTCGGCACATGGGGCCTCGTCGGCCTCGAGCTGGATGCGCCGGTGCTCACCGAGGCTGCGCGCGCCGCGAACTTCACCCACGAGGGCGGCGTCGACGGCACGATCCGCTTCCTCACCAACGTGATGGGCACGTGGCTGCTCAGCGAGACCCTGCGGACCTGGGGTCGCGACGACCTCGGCGCACTGCTCGCGGCCGCCGCCGACGTCACTCGTCGCGTGACCGTCTTCGACGTCCAGGACCCGCGCTTCGTCGCTCCGGGCGACATGCCCGCGCGGATCGCCGCCTGGTGCGACGAGCACGACGTGCCCGCGCCGGCCGACGCGCCCTCACTCGTGCGATCCATCGTCGAGTCCCTCGCCGCGGCGTACGCCGCCGCGCTGGCCACTGCCGCCGACCTGTCCGGCCGGACGATCCGGCAGGTCCACGTCGTCGGTGGCGGCAGCCAGAACGCCCTGCTCTGCCAGGCCCTCGCCGACCGGACCGGGCTGCCGGTCGTCGCCGGCCCGGTCGAGGCGACCGCCCTCGGCAACGTGCTCGTGCAGGGACGGGCGGCCGGTGCGGTGCGGGGCACGCTCGAGGACCTGCGCGCCCTCGTCGTACGCACCCAGGACCTGCGTCGCCACGAGCCGCGCACCCGCGCGTGGAAGGATGCCGAGCTGTGAGGGTCGCTCTCCAGGTCACCTGCGTGAACGACGCCATGTTCCCCGACACCGGGAAGGCCGTCGTCCGTCTGCTGCGCCGTCTCGGCGTCGACGTCGACTTCCCTGCAGCCCAGACGTGCTGCGGCCAGCCGATGGTCAACACCGGCTACCTCGACGAGGCGGTGCCGGTGGTGCGGACGTTCGTCCGCGCGTTCGAGGGGTACGACGCCATCGTCACGCCGTCGGGCTCGTGCGCCGGATCCGCCCGGCACCAGCACTCGATCGTGGCCGAGCGGTCGGGTGACCCGGCCCTCGTCGCGGCCGTCGCGGAGACCGCACCGCGGACCTTCGAGCTGTCGGAGTTCCTCGTCGACGTCCTCGGCGTGACGGACGTCGGCGCCTACTTCCCGCACCGGGTGACCTACCACCCGACCTGCCACAGCCTGCGGATGCTCGGCGTCGGCGACCGGCCCCAGCAGCTGCTCGAGCAGGTGCGCGGGATCCGGCTGGTCGACCTGCCGATGGCGACGGAGTGCTGCGGCTTCGGTGGCACCTTCGCCCTCAAGAACGCCGACACGTCCGTCGCGATGGGCACCGACAAGGCGCGCCACGTGCTCGACACCGGCGCCGAGGTGCTCGTGGCCGGCGACAACTCCTGCCTGATGCACATCGGCGGGATGCTCTCGCGCCAGCGGGCCGGCGTACGGGTCATGCACCTCGCCGAGATCCTCGCGTCCACCGAGGACGACGCATGAGCACCCCACGACGGTCTTCTCCCCCGCTTGGCTCCCCCGAACAACGCCGCAGGGACCCCGCATGACGGGCACCTTCGTCGGCATGCCGGCCTTCCCCACCGCCGCGCGCGAGGCGCTCGGCGACACCCAGCTGCGCACCAACCTCGCCCACGCCACCCGCACGATCCGTGACAAGCGCGCGATGGTGGTCGCGGAGGTCGAGGACTGGGAGGAGCTCCGGGTCGCAGGCGCTGCGGTGAAGGAGGCCGCCCTGCGCGACCTTGCCACGCACCTCGAGACGCTCGAGGAGTCGCTGGTCCGCGCCGGCGCGACCGTGCACTGGGCAGGCGACGCCGCCGAGGCGTGCGCGATCGTCGCCTCGATCACCCACGCCCACGGCGTCGACGAGGTCGTCAAGGTGAAGTCGATGGCGACCGCCGAGATCGGCCTCAACGAAGCACTCGAGGCCGAGGGCATCGCTGCCTGGGAGACCGACCTGGCCGAGCTGATCGTCCAGCTCGGCGACGACCTGCCCTCGCACATCCTGGTGCCCGCGATCCACCGCAACCGCGCCGAGATCCGCGAGATATTCCTCCGACGGATGGGCGACGTCGGGCGACCCGCGCCGGCCGACCTCACCGACGAGCCGGCAGTGCTGGCGGGTGCGGCGCGCGAGCACCTGCGCGAGAAGTTCCTGCGGGCCAAGGTCGCGATCAGCGGCGCCAACTTCGCCGTCGCCGACACCGGCACGCTCGTGGTCGTCGAGTCCGAGGGCAACGGCCGGATGTGCCTGACCCTGCCCGAGGTGCTGATCAGCGTCGTCGGGATCGAGAAGGTCGTCGCGACGTGGTCCGACCTCGACCCCATGATGCGCCTGCTCCCCCGCTCCTCCACCGGCGAGCGGATGAATCCCTACACCTCGACGTGGTCCGGCGTCACGCCCGGCGACGGACCGCAGGAGGTCCACGTCGTGCTCCTCGACAACGGCCGCACCCGGGCGCTCGCCGACGACGTCGGACGCCAGGCGCTGCGCTGCATCCGGTGCTCGGCCTGCCTCAACGTCTGCCCGGTCTACGAGAGGGTCGGCGGGCACGCCTACGGCTCGGTCTACCCCGGCCCGATCGGCGCGATCCTCAACCCGCTGCTGCGCGGGGTCTCGGACGAGCAGAGCGCGTCGCTGCCGTACGCCTCCTCGCTCTGCGGCGCCTGCTTCGAGGTCTGCCCGGTGCGCATCGACATCCCGTCGGTGCTCGTCGACCAGCGTGCCGCGGTCGTCGACTCGCACCGCGACGACCGCGTGCCCAAGGCCGAGGCGCTCGCGATGCGCGCCACTGCGTGGGCGTTCTCCGACTCCCGGCGCCTGGCGTGGGCCGAGCGCGCCTCCGGCCTGGCCGGTCGCGTCCTCACCCGCTTCTCGCGCACCACGCTCCCCGGCGGCCGTGCCGCCGCCGGACGCCTGCCCGGACCCGCGGCCGGCTGGACCGGGGCGCGCGACCTCCCGGCCCCGCCGGAGGAGTCCTTCCGCGCCTGGTGGGACCGCACCGACGGCGGCACGAAGGGGGATGGCTCGTGAGCGCCCGCGACGAGATCCTCGGTCGGGTCCGCGCGGCGCTGGCCGACGTCTCGCCGGCCGTCTCGGTGCCGACGCCGCCCCGTGCCCCCGACCGCGGCGACCTGGTCGCGCTCTTCGTCGAGCGCGTCGAGGACTACCGCGCGGTCGTGACCCGCTGCTCGGCCGAGGAGGTCCTCGCCGTGGTGACCGGTGTGCTCGACGGACTGCCGGGTGGGGCGCGCGCCGTCGTACCCCCCGACCTCGGGCTCGACCTGCCCGGCGCCGTGGTGGACGCGCAGTTCACGGCCGCCGAGCTCGATGGCTTCGACGCGGTGGTCACCCGCGCCGCCGTGGGCATCGCCGAGACCGGGACGATCGTCCTCGACCACCAGCCCGACCAGGGCCGTCGTGCCATCTCCCTGGTCCCCGACCTGCACGTCTGCCTGGTCGACGCCTCGCAGGTCGTCGCCGACGTCCCCGACGCCATCGAGCTCCTCGACCCCGCGCGCCCGCTCACCTGGATCAGCGGCCCGTCGGCCACCAGCGACATCGAGCTCGACCGGGTCGAGGGCGTCCACGGCCCGCGGACCCTGCACGTCGTCCTGATCTCCTGAGCTCACGCGGTCGAGTGCGCTCGCGGTAGTAGTCGCCGCGGGCCTGCGCACTCAACCCCGCGAGCCTGTGGAGGACGCCCGCGGGCATCCGCCGCCGCGCACGAGACTGCGCCGATGGGAGATCCACTCTGGGAGGCGCTCGCGACGGCGCAGGCGGGGTTGCTGAGCCACCGGCAGCTGCGCGGGCTCGGGGTGTCCAGGGGTGAGATCCGCAACCACGTACGAGTCGGGCGCTGGGCCGTCCGCTCCAGCGAGGTCGTCAGCACGACGACCGGACCGCTCTCGCGCGAGCAGATGCTCTGGCTCGGCGTCCTCCACGGCGGGCCCTCAGCGATGGTGGGCGGGCTGAGTGCGGCAGAGGTGCACGGGCTGAAGCGGTGGGAGCGCGAGGAGATCACCATCCTTGTCAGCAACCCCATGAGCTTCGACCCGGTCGAGGGCTTCCGGTTCTTCAGGACGCGTCGGCCGTTCAAGCGCCTCATCGCGCCGGGGGAGCTGCCCGCGTGTCGGCTGGAACCGGCGGTGCTGCTGTTCGCCGCCCACGAACCTCACCTCCGTACGGCGCTCGGCGCTGTCACCGCAACGGTGCAGCAGCGACTGACGACGGCAGAGAAGCTCACCGACTGGCTCGACCAGCTCACCCCGCTGCGGCGCTCACGACACGTACGCGAGCTGCTCGGTGACGTGTCCGGAGGTGCACACTCGATGGCCGAGGTCGACCTGCGCAAGGCCTGCCGCGAGTACGGAGTGCAGCCGCCTCGTTCGCAGCGCCCACGGAACGACAGCCGCGGGCGCCGGCGCTACACGGACGCGGAGTGGCTCCTGGACGATGGACGAACCCTGGTGCTCGAGGTGGACGGCAGCTTCCACGACGACGTCGCGCAAGCGACCCTCGACAGGCGCCGCAACCGGCAGCTCACCACGGCGACGCGGGTCGTGGTGCAGTGCTCGGCCTGGGAGATCCGCCACGAGCCGTGGGAGGTCATGCAGGACCTCATCGCCCTCGGCGTCCCGACCGTCGAGGGTTGAGTGCGCAGCCCCGTGGCGACCACTACCGCGAGCGCACTCGACCTCCGCAGAGCGTCAGTGCGCGACGCCGTACAGCCGGTCGCCGGCGTCGCCGAGCCCCGGCACGATGTAGCCCTTGTCGTTGAGCTTCTCGTCCAGGGCCGCGGTCACCACGGCGACGGGTACGGAGAGGTCCTCGAGCGCAGCCTCGAGGTTGGCGACGCCCTCGGGAGCGGCGAGGAGGCAGATGGCGGTGATGTCGTCGGCGCCGCGGTCGGTGAGGAAGCGGATCGCCGCGGCCAGCGTGCCGCCGGTCGCGAGCATCGGGTCGAGGACGTAGCACTGGCGACCGGAGAGGTCCTCGGGCAGGCGCTCGGCGTAGGTCGACGCCTCCAGGGTCTCCTCGTTGCGGACCATGCCGAGGAAGCCGACCTCGGCCGTCGGCAGCAGCCGCATCATCCCGTCGAGCATGCCGAGACCGGCGCGGAGGATCGGCACGACCATCGGGCGCGGCTGCGCGAGGTAGACGCCGGTCGTCGGACCGACGGGCGTGGTGATGTCGCGCGGGTCGACGCGCACCTCGCGGGTGGCCTCGTAGGCCAGCAGGGTGACCAGCTCGTCGGTCAGCCGACGGAAGGTCGGGGAGTCGGTGTCCTCGTCGCGGAGGACGGTGAGCTTGTGGGAGACGAGGGGGTGGTTCACCACGTGCAGGCGCATGGCCTCACCCTAGTGGGCGGCAGTGGACGTGAACGAGTCGCAAACAGCCTTGTTGCGTCCGCCGGGCCGTGCGACATTGGAGACGTCCGAAACCTGGGGAGGGGTCGCAGATGTCCGAGCAGGACGGCGAGATCGACTACGCGCTGGTCGCCTTCCTCGACGACGGCGCCTGGCAGGTGCAGGACATCGCCTCGCCCGCCTTCGACACCGTCGACTCCCTGAGCCACGCCCTGCGACAGGTCTCCGGCGCGGAGGGTGCTGTGGGGATGGTCGCGGTCGACGAGGACTTCTTCGTGCTGGTGCGCGTCGCCGGGTCCACCACGCGCGTGCTGCTCTCCGACGTCACGGCCGCCGACGAGTGGGAGCTGGCGCAGTCGGTCATCGACTTCCTGGGGCTGCCGCTGCCGGAGGACGACGACGTGGAGGTGCCGGCCGGTGACCTCGACCTGCTCGGCGACCTCGGCGTGCACGCCGCCGACATGGGCGCGCTGCTCGACGACATCGACCTCTACCCTGACGACGTGCTCTCCGACATCGCGCGCCGCCTCGGCTTCGGCGAGCTCTTCGACGACGCCGTCGGCCTCACCTCTGCATGAGCACCGCCGTGAGCTGGGACGGGCCGATGCGCCTGGCCCTCGCTGAGGCGCAGGCTGCGCTGGCAGGCGACGACGTACCGGTCGGTGCCGTCGTCCTCGACGAGTCCGGGACGGTCATCGGCGCGGGCCGCAACACCCGTGAGTCGCACGGCGACCCGACCGGTCACGCCGAGGTGGTGGCGCTCCGTGCCGCCGCGGCGACCCGCGGCGAGTGGCGGCTGACCGGCTGCACGCTGGTCGTCACCCTCGAGCCGTGCACCATGTGCGCCGGCGCCCTCGTGCTCGCCCGGGTGGACCGCGTCGTCTTCGGGGCGTACGACGACAAGCTGGGCGCGGTCGGCTCGCTCTGGGACGTGGTCCGCGACCGCCGGCTCAACCATCGGCCCGAGGTGGTGGCGGGCGTGCTCGCCGCCGAGTCGACCGCCCTCCTCGACTCCTTCTTCGCCCGCCACCGAGGGATGTCGTGACCGAGGTCCGCCGCGCGACGACCGCAGACGCCGAGGTGCTCGGCCGGCTGCTCTGGGACTTCAACACCGAGTTCGAGACCGAGACCGATGACGCCGACGTGCTCGTCGTCCGCTTCGCCCGGATCCTCGAGCTCGACGAGATCGTCGCGGTCCTCGCCGAGGACGACAGCGGAGCGGTCGGGTTCGCCCTGCTGAGCCTGCGCCCGGCCATCTGGTTCGACGGCCCGGTGGCGCAGCTCGAGGAGCTCTACGTCGTGCCGTCGCTGCGGGCGCAGGGCATCGGCACGCAGGTCCTGGACCTCTCGCGGTCCCTGGTCCGCGGGCTCGGGTCACCCGAGATGCACATCGGCGTCGACGAGGTGGACGTCGACACCCGCCGGTTCTACGAGCGCCACGGCTTCGTCACCATCGAGGAAGGTGTCGACTACCGGATGCTCCTGTACGTCGGCCCCACCGGCTGAGGGGTTTCGCGACGGTCGCTGCGCGACCTCCTCAACCAGCGGCGGTGAAGGTCGCGACCTCCTCAACCAGCGTTGCCGGCGGCGGTCATCTCCTCGACGGCCTCGGCCAGGCAGGCGCGGAGCTCGTCGACGTCGGCGACCGCGCTCGCGTCGACGTTGACCCCGATGCACGCGGTGTCGCCGACGGTCACCAGGCACACGGTCAGCGCAGCGCCTGGCAGGGGCCCGAGGACGTACATGCCCTGCACCTCGGCGCCCGCCATGTAGCGCCGGCGCGGCGGCCCGGGCAGCGTCAGCACGAACGCGTCGGGGACTGCTGCGGTGCGCAGCGCGGAGGCACCGACGAACGCCGGCATCCGGTTGAGCGCCGGGGCTGCCGCGTCGAGCACCTCCAGCGCCCTCTCGGTGTGCAGCGACAGCACCTCGCCGCGCACGGCGGCGACCCGGTCGACGGGGTCGCCGATCTCGAGCGGCGCGGAGATGATCGCCCCGGCGAAGCGGTTGCCGAGGTCGTCGGCCCGGTCGAGCGAGACGCGTACGCCGACCGGGATCTCGTGCACCCGGCTCTCGCGTGCGGCGTGGTAGCGGCCGAGTCCGCCCAGGACCAGCGCCACCGCGGCGTCGTCGAGGGTGCCGCCGCCCTGCCGCGCGACGGTGCGCAGGGGCTCGAGAGGCGCGTCGAGCGTCAGGAAGGTCCACTTCTTCCCCGTGCGCGGGGACAGCTCGGGTGAGGGCCGGGCGACCTGGGTGAGCATCCGGCGCACTGACGCCCCGTAGCGCAGCGACGACGCCACCACCGCCTGCGGACGTGTCGCCGCGTGGGCCAGGGTGCGCACGCTCGCGCGGGCCGCGTCCGGCAGGGTCGCCACGTCGGTCCGCAGCCCGGTCACGGCGAGGTCGACCGGGTCGGCACCCGGCTCCGCGACGGACTCGCCCAGCGGCTTGCGGGCGGTGTGGGCGCGCTTGCCCGACTGGAGCATCGAGAGCAGCTGGACGGTGCCGAGCGGGTCGGCCAGGGCGTGGTGGATCTTGAGGACGTACGCCGCTCCCTCGGGCAGTCCCTCGAAGAGGACGCCCTCCCACAGCGGCCGCGAGCGGTCGAAGGGGCGCAGCGCCATCTGCGCCGCGTGGGCCAGCATCTCCTCGCGGGTCGAGACGTGCTCGCGGCGCAGGTGGTAGCCGAGGTCGAAGGTCGGGTCGTCGGCCCATGTCGGGGGGGCGGTCGGCACCACCGGGTCGACGACACGCTGCCGCAGCCGGCGTACGAGTCCGGTGCCCCACTCGGTCGCGGCCACGAAGCGCTTCCAGTCCGGCGCCCGGTCGAGGTCGATGATCACCGTGGAGGTGGACGACTGGACCGGGTGGCGCTCGGCACGCCACATCAGGGTCTGCATCGACGTCAGCTCAGGTGCAGCGCCGAAGGTGGCGGCACCACCCCAGCGCTCGAAGTCCTCCCGGGCGCTCATGCCGATGCTCCGGAGGGCCACTTCGCGAGGGTCTGCTCGAACTTCGCGTGCAGGGCGGCGATCCGCTCGCTCATGTCGTCCTCGTTCCAGTCGGTCTCCGGCTCGAGCACGCACACGTCGACGACGCCGGGGTTGAGCACGAGGGAGTTGCGTCGCATCAGCTCGCCGGTGTTGCGCAGCACGACCGGCACGACCGGCACGCCCGCCTGCGCGGCGAGGTGGAAGGCGCCCTTGCGGAACGGCCCCAGAACCGGGGTCGCCGAGCGGGTGCCCTCGGGGAAGATCATGAGGGACGTGCCGCTGCGGATCCGTTCGACGACGCCGTCGAGGGTGGCGCGCGCCGACGCGGAGTCGGACCGGTCGATGTAGGCCGGGTCGATGACGACCGAGCCCACGACGGCGCGCGGGTCCCAGCGCGCCTCCTTCTTGGCGACGATGGTGAAGTCGCGCTCAAGGAGGTTGCCGAGGACCGGGATGTCGAGGGCGCTCTGGTGGTTGGCGACGAAGATCGCCGGCCGGTGGGTCCAGAGCCGCTCGCGGTTCTGCACGTCCATGGTGACCCCGGCCAGGGTCATCGGGAGCTGGGTGGCGAGCTTGACCGCGAGGTTGCGGCCCTCCTTGCCGTCGCGCCGGAGCAGGCCGTAGGTCAGTCCCGCCACGACCCCGGTGTTCATGCCGGCGAGCGCTGCCGCCGTACGACCGGCTGCGACGAGCGAGCCGCCCACCGGGTCCGACAGGTCGAGCACCGGCCAGCCCAGGCGCGCCGCGGCCGCGCGGAGGTCGCGGTGCGGGTTGAGGGCGGTGGGGTGGCCGACGGAGGAGAGGAACGCAACGTCCTCGTAGCCGTTGCCGTAGGCGTAGGAGTCGGTGAGGTCGACGGCGTGCTCGCGGGCGAAGGCGCGTACGCCGCTGGCCTTGTGCCGGCCCCACAGCATCGGGCCGTCGGTGGCACCGGTGAACTGGCCGTCCTCGACGACGAGCTGGGTGCAGACGAGGTGCTCGACGCCGAGGTCGCGCGCGACCGGTGCGATCTGGTACTTCGTGGCGGCCGAGGCGACGGCGACGGTGTGCCCGGCACGCTGGTGGGCGTGGACGAGCGCACGCGACTCGCGGCGGATGGTGCCGGCGATCTTGGAGCGGAAGAGGCGGTCACCGAGGTCGGCGAACGAGTCCTCGGACTGCCCGCGCATCGCGGAGAACGCGACGTGCGCGATCCGGGTCGGGTCACCGCCGAGCTCGCCGTCGACCGCAGTGACCACGGTGCGCAGGAACTCCGCCGGCGACACCTCGCGGCCCTTGAGCCGGTCACCGTAGAAAGTGGCCGCGGTGTAGCCCGCCACCAACGTGCCGTCGAGGTCGAAGAACGCCCCGACCGACGGGCCCTGAGGACCGGCCTCGATCGCGTCGATCGCCTCCTGCGCGGCGGTGGAGAGCCCGCTCATACGGGGTCCCCGCGGCGTTGTTCGGGGGAGCGCAGCGGAGGAGAGGAACGTCGTGGGGTGTTCACCGGCTCTCCTGCGGCTCCGTCGCCGGACGCGCCTCGGGCACGACGACCTGCACCGGGTCGCCGGCGATCTCACCGATGACGTTGACCCGGCGGACCGCCTCGCGCAGCTCGGCGGCGAAGGCCTCGCGCGCCGACCCGATGCCGTCGCCACCGTCGAGCAGGCCCTTGTGGCGGGCCAGCGCGAGAGCCGTGCGGAAGAGCTCGAGCGAGATCGACTCCGCGCTCGCGACGCGGCGCTGCAGCGCCCACTGCTGGCCCACGGCCAGCGAGTCGGCCAGCAGGTCGTCGTCGGCGACCGGGCTGTCGCCGTGGTCGGCGAGCCGGTCGGCGAGCACGAGGTAGGCGTCGAGGAACGGACGGAGCACCAGGTGGGCCAGGTGCGGCCGGGCGTTGACGAGGAGCTCGCGCGCCCGGTCGGGCGTCATGTCGCCCCCCTCCTCCTGGGCGTCCTCGCCGACGAGCAGCCGGAGCTCGGTGCGCAGGTCGTCCTCGAAGCCGGCGCGGCTGGGGAAGAAGAACTCGAACTTGAGGAGGTCGCGCATTCGCTTGGCCTCCTCCCAGCCCACCTGCAGCGCACCGCCGGCGGGCAGCTCGGCGTCGGGCTCGAGCTCGCTGACGGTCAGCAGCGCGAGCTCGCCGATCGCCCGCTCCACGAGGATGTGGATGACGGTGTTGCGGTAGAACGCGGCGACCAGGTGCTGGTCGTCGCCGATCTTCCAGACCGGCTCGGTGCCCCCGTCGTACGCCGTCAGCACGCCGCTGCGGGCCAGCTCGGCGAGGGCGCGGCGGATGGTCGCGCGGTCGCGCAGGTCGGCCGCACCGGCGACCGGCCAGTGGCGGGCGTCGATGTAGGCCGCGAGCGGCGCGACGGTCTCCAGCACCTCGTCGACCGTCAGCGCGCGGTCGGCGCCGAGCAGCGCGAGCGACACGATGGCCGTCACGGTCACCGGGGTGGCGCGGTTGAGCCGGTGGGAGATGTCGAGGGCGACGCGCTCCACGGCCTGGTGCCCGGTGACGCCCTCGGCCGCGAGCTCGTCCATCCGCTCCCGCAGCGAGAACGGCTCGCCGACGGTGAGGTAGGCGCGGCCCATCCGCTGGCGCTGGAGCCGCGCGAACCGCACCAGCCACCGCCAGTCCTCGGGCGTCTTGCTGGCGCCGCGGGACTCCTCGGTCATCAGCGAGACCTCGTGGAGCTGGTCGTAGACGACCGAGACCGGCACCACCTGCACGTCGGGGGCGTCGTCGCCCTCGACGCTGTCGGTGAGGTACTTCAGGATGCCGTGCACCGGCGGACGGAGCTTGCCGGTGCGGGTGCGACCGCCCTCGATCGACCACGCCATGTTGCGCTTGTTGGTCACCATCTGGCGGATGTAGGAGCGCAGCGCGAGCCGGTAGACCGGGATCTCCTGGGTCGCGCGGCGGATGAAGATGAGGCCCGTCCGGCTGGCCACCGTGCCGATCAGCGGCAGGTTGAGGTTGGCGCCGCCGAACGTGTAGGTCGGGGAGAAGCGGCGCGACGACAGCGCGTTGGGGATGACCATCCCGTCGAGGTAGGAACGGTGGCTGAAGGCGAGGGCCAGGCTGTGCGAGCGGTCCAGGCGCCGCAGCTCGTGCATGTCGTCCTCGTCGACCAGGACGTCGTACGCCCGGAGGAACCAGTCGCCCATCCGCGCCCATCCCTGGGCGGTGCGGTCGTCGTGGGCCGCGGCCATCTCGTGGAGATAGCCCTTGACCTCCGACCAGACCTCCTCCTCGGGACGCTCCTGCTCGGTGGCCGCGTCCGCGACGGCGCGCTGGAAACGCTTGTCGTGCAGGAGATCGGTCACCTCCTGCGGCGGAGCGGCGGGGAGCCGCTCGCCCACGGATCGGGGCAGCGCGGCCTTGGCGCCCTCTCGGATGCGTCGAACGGCAGTCACGGTCGGCACCGCTCCTTTCCCCCGCGCTGCGCACGGGTGCCTGCGTGTGGCGCAAACTACCGTCGTACGCGCTCCCTGACCACGGTGCGCGACCAGCAGGTGGATTTTCGACTGGCCCCACCCCTCCGATAGTGTTCGTCGCGGTGGCGTGTCCGAGCGGCCGAAGGTGCAACACTCGAAATGTTGTGTGGGGTCAAACCCACCGTGGGTTCAAATCCCACCGCCACCGCCAATGTGATGTCTCAGGACATCTGCAAGATCCGGACCTACGGAAGTGGGTCCGGATCTTGTGCATTTTGGGGTTGGTAGTTCTTGGTGGTGTCGATGGTGAGCTCGCGGAGGAGTTCGCCGGTGATGGCGTTGATGACGCGGACCTCGAGGTCTTGGATGAGCAGGATGACGTGGGTTCGGTTGTGGGTTCGACCGATGCCGATGTGTCTGAGTTGGCCGTGGATGCGCAGGGTGACGGTTCCGGAGGTGCCGACGATGTCGTGTCGGACCCGGTCGTGGGTCTCGGTGTCGCGGCTGGGTCCGGGCAGGGCCTTGGGCATGGTGTCGTAGAGCGCTGCTGGGGTGGCGCGTCGTGGCAGGGATCGGTGGGGGCGGGTGGTGTTGTACTCGTGT
>NZ_FOKC01000012.1 GCF_900112035.1 Nocardioides alpinus
TGTCCGGTTCGGCTGGTGATGGGGTCGCGAGGATCGGTCAGTCATGCCTGCAGCGCCTTCGGCCGCGTACCGATCGGCCCACTTCTTCGCGGTCTTCCACGACACGTCATAGCGCTCGGCCGCGCGGGCAGGTGGCCAGCCGTGGTCGATGATCAGGCGAGCGAGCCGCAGTCGAGCGCGTGGCGTCAGCGCAGCGTTGGAATGGGTAGCGTGGGACACGAAGACCTCCTGGATGTGGAGCGGTTCCTAGATAGCTCCACTCCACATCGGGAGGTCTTCACCAGTCCAGAACTTCAGATCGTCTCGTCACACGATCTCGACCAACGTGCCTGGGCATCACACCTAGTCCTGCGGAGCGGGCTCGCCCAGCACGCTGTCGAGGTCGTCGACGGTCAGCGGGCCTTGGGCGAGGAGTCGCGCACCCTGCGCTCTCCAGGCACGGAGCGCCCGGTGGAGGGTCAGGTCCTCGTAGACCAGCACCGCCATGATGCTTCCGGCGGCGACGTCCGCCCCGAGCAGCTCGAAGTCGTCCTGGTCCAGGAGCGAGGAGTCTGCGCCCTCGAAGACGTCGATCCCGGTGGCGCCCACGAGGGACGCCGGCGCGATCTTGCGCCACCCGGTCCCCTCACGCTCGACGAGCTCCAGGTCCAGGACGAGGAGGTCGCCGGCGTCGACACGGGCGAGGAGCTCCTCGAAGCCCTCCACAGTCACCCGACCGTCGGGGAACTCGACGGCGAGGTAGTCGATGGGTCCGAGGTGGTCGTCGATCAGTGGTTCCGGCACAGGGTGCTCCCGGAGGTGGCGTCGAGAGGGACGGGACGCGGCGACACTAGGGACCACCCACGGCGCGGACCTCACCATTTACGGGGGATCTGGCCACCGTCGCGCGACCGGCCGGACAGACGGACGGCGCGCCGTGGTCGTCGCGCTGGCCAAGTCGGCCCCTCCCCGGGTAGACAGAGGGCCACTCGGAAGCCTCGCAGGAGGAGAACCATGGTTGCCGTCCACACCGCTGTCGCGATCGTCCTGGTCATCGCGCTGATCATCAAGGTGCGCATCGACCCGGTGATCTCCCTGATCCTCGGCTCGCTCTACCTCGGGCTGGCCGCAGGCGTCGGCTTCGCCGGCACGATCGAGGCGATCACCACCGGGTTCGGCGGCATCATGGCCGAGGTCGGCCTGCTCATCGGGTTCGGCGTCCTGATCGGTTCGCTGCTGCACTCGACCGGCGCGTTCCGGCGCCTCGTCGGGCTGCTGGTCCAGCGGGTCGGCTCCGGCCGCCTGCCCTATGCCCTCACGTCCATGCTCGCGGTCGTGATGCCGTCGATCTACGTCGACGTCCAGGTCGTGCTGGCCGCACCGGTCGCGCGGTCCGCCTCGCCCTTCATCGGCAAGATCGGGCTGCCCGTCCTGGCCTCGGCACTGGGCTGCGGCATCTTCGCGGGCTACGTCTTCGTCATCCCGGGGCTGGCCGCGATCTCGATCGCGGGGCTCCTCGACATCCGGCTCGGTGACTGGCTGGTCTACGGCGTGGTGATCGGCCTCGCCACGGCATTGATCTCGACCCTCCTCATGCGGCTGCTCTTCCACGCGGGCGGCTTCTGGGACCCCGAGACCGACGAGGAGGTCGACGAGGCCATGGCCGAGCAGGAGGCCGCCGACCGCGCCTACCTGACCGGTGAGGCCGAGTCGTCCGAGCAGGCCCTCAGCCGGACCGAGGCGGACGCGTCGGCAGCCGAGGCGGAGGACGGCGTACGCCGCCTGCCGCTGGCGGTGCTGCTGCTCCCGATCCTGGTGCCCCTCCTGCTGATCGCGTTCGGTGCCTTCGCCGAGCTCGGTGGGTGGTCCACGACCTTCATCGCCTTCCTCGGCGACGCCAACGTCGCGCTGTTCATCGGACTCCTGGGTGCCTACTCGCTGTCACGGTCCTCCGCAGGACCCGAGCGGACCAACGAGGCGATGGAGGACGGCTTCCACACCACGGGCGAGATCCTGCTCATCACCGGCGTCGGCGGATCCCTCGGAGCCGTGATCGAGGCGACCGGGCTCGACTCCGTGCTGGGCGACCTCTTCCGCGCCGACGAGGGTGCGCCGGTGGTGCTGAGCATCCTGCTGGCGTGGTTCATCGCAGCCGTGCTGCACCTGGCGATCGGGTCGGTGTCCGTCGCGGCCATCACCGCGGCCGGCATCATCGCCCCGATCCTCGACTCGTTGACCGTCTCCCCCATCGTGATCGGCCTCGCCATCGCGTCGGGTGCGATGTTCGCGCTGCAGGTCAACAGCAACTTCTTCTGGATGTTCAAGTCGCTGCTCGGCCTCTCGACCAAGGGCACGCTCAAGACGTTGACCCTCGTCACCTCCGTGGCGTCGGTGGTGTCCCTGCCCCTGGTGATGCTGGCCGCCGTCATCGCGTGAGCGACGGCTCGGGTCAGTCCTCGGGGTCGTAGCCCAGGTTGGGCGAGAGCCACCGCTCGGCCTCGGCCAGGGTCCAGCCCTTGCGCTCGGCGTAGTCAGCGACCTGGTCACGCGCGACGCGGCCGACCACGAAGTACTGCGACTGCGGGTGGGAGTAGTAGAAGCCGCTGACCGAGGCGCCCGGCCACATCGCCATCGACTCGGTGAGCTCGATGCCGGTGTGCTTCTCGACGTCGAGCAGCTCCCACAGCGTCTGCTTCTCGGTGTGCTCGGGGCACGCGGGATAGCCCGGCGCAGGGCGGATGCCGTCGTACTGCTCCTTGATCAGGCCCACGTTGTCGAGGTGCTCGTCGGGCGCGTAGCCCCACAGCTCCTTGCGGACCCGCTCGTGCAGCCGCTCGGCGAACGCCTCCGCGAGGCGGTCGGCCAGCGACTCCAGCAGGATCGCGTTGTAGTCGTCGAGCTCCTCACGGAACGCGGCGACCCGCTCCTTGACCCCGTCCCCCGCAGTGACAGCGAAGCCGCCCACGTGGTCACGCAGGCCGGACTCCTTGGGCGCGACGAAGTCGGCCAGGGAGCGGTTGGGTACGCCGTCGCGGTGCTGGCCCTGCTGCCGCAGGTGTCGCAGCGTGGCGTGGACCTCGCTGCGGTCGTTGCCGAGGTAGAGCTCGACGTCGTCACCGACCGAGTTGGCCGGGAAGAAGCCGACCACGCCGTGGGCGCGGATCCACTTCTCCTCGATCATCTGGTCGAGCATCGCCTGCGCGTCGTCGTAGAGCTTGCGGGCCGTGGGGCCGGAGCTCGGGTTGTTGAGGATGTCGGGGAAGGCACCCTTCATCTCCCAGGCGTTGAAGAAGGGCTGCCAGTCGATGTAGCGGCGCAGGGTGGTGAGGTCGACGTCGCGCAGCACCCGGACGTGCTGGGTGACCTGGGTGCCGACGATCGTGGAGACGGCGTGGTCCTGCTGCAGGAGCAGGTGCGGCTTGGGTGGCCGGTAGTCGGTCCAGTCGATGGGCGTCGCGTTGGCGCGCGCCTGCTCGAGCGGGATCATCGGCCGGTCGTTCTTGGCCGAGTGGCGGGTGCGCAGCGAGTCGAAGTCGGCCTTCACGTCGGCCATCAGCCTGGCGCGCCCCGTCTCGTGGAGGAGCGCCGCGGCCGTGGGCACGGAGCGCGAGGCGTCCTTGACCCACACCACGGGACCGTCGTACTTGGGGTCGACCTTGACCGCGGTGTGCGCCCGAGACGTGGTCGCACCTCCGATCAGCAGAGGAATGGTGAGCCCCTGCCGCTGCATCTCGGTGGCGAAGGTGACCATCTCGTCGAGCGAGGGCGTGATCAGCCCGGAGAGGCCGATGATGTCGGCACCGACCTCGGCGGCGGTGTCGAGGATCTTCTGCGCCGGCACCATCACCCCGAGGTCGATGACCTCGTAGTTGTTGCACTGCAGCACCACGCCGACGATGTTCTTGCCGATGTCGTGGACGTCACCCTTCACCGTCGCCATGACGATGGTGCCGTTGGTGTCCTTGGCGGTCGCGAACTCGGGGTTGTCGAGCTTCTCCTGCTCGATGAAGGGGATGAGGTAGGCGACGGCCTTCTTCATCACCCGGGCGCTCTTGACCACCTGGGGCAGGAACATCTTGCCGTCGCCGAACAGGTCGCCGACGACGTTCATGCCGTCCATCAGCGGCCCCTCGATCACCTCGATGGGACGCCCGCCGGACGCCGCGATCTCGGCGCGGAGCTCCTCGGTGTCGGACTCGACGTGGGCGTCGATGCCCTTCACCAGCGCGTGGGTGATCCGCTCGCCCACCGGCAGGCCGCGCCACTCGTCCTCGGCGACCTCCACTGCGTCGGCAGCGACGTTGTAGCGCTCCGCGATCTCGAGGAGCCGCTCGGCCGCGTCGCCGCGACGGTTGAGCACGACGTCCTCGATGCGCTCACGCAGGTCGGCGTCGACCTGGTCGTAGACCACGAGGGCGCCGGCGTTGACGATGCCCATGTCGAGGCCTGCCCGGATCGCGTGGAACAGGAAGACGGCGTGGATCGCCTCACGCACGGGGTTGTTGCCGCGGAAGGAGAACGAGACGTTGGAGATGCCGCCGCTGACCTTGGCGCCGGGGAGGTTCGCCTTGATCCACCGCGTGGCCTCGATGAAGTCCTGGCCATAGGTGGCGTGCTCCTCGATGCCCGTCGCGACCGCGAACACGTTGGGGTCGAAGATGATGTCCTCGGGCGGGAAGCCGACCTCGTCGACGAGAATCCGGTAGGCCCGCTCACAGATCGCCTTGCGCCGCTCGAGGTTGTCGGCCTGGCCGTCCTCGTCGAAGGCCATCACGACGACGGCGGCGCCGTACTTGCGGCACAGCTGCGCGTGCTCGCGGAACGCCTGCTCCCCCTCCTTCATCGAGATGGAGTTGACGATCGCCTTGCCCTGCACGCACTTGAGACCGGCCTCGATGACCTCCCACTTGGAGGAGTCGACCATCACCGGCACGCGGCTGATGTCGGGCTCGGCCGCGATCAGCTTGAGGAAGCGGTCCATCGCCGCGACGCCGTCGATCATGCCCTCGTCCATGTTGACGTCGATGACCTGCGCGCCGGACTCGACCTGCTGCGCCGCGACGCTAAGCGCGGTGTCGTAGTCGCCGTCCTTGATGAGCTTGCGGAACCTGGCCGACCCGGTGATGTTGGTGCGCTCGCCGACGTTGACGAACAGGCTGTCGTCGTTGATGGTCAGCGGCTCCAGGCCGGACAGCCGCATCACCTGCTGGTGCGGCGCAGGCTCGCGCCGGCGCTTGCCCTCGACCGCGGTCGCGATCGCCGCGATGTGCTCCGGCGTGGTGCCGCAGCAGCCACCGACGAAGTTGAGGAAGCCCGCGTCGGCGAACTCGGCCAGGACCGCGGCCGTCTGGTCGGGGGTCTCGTCGTACTCACCGAAGGCGTTGGGCAGGCCCGCGTTGGGGTAGACCGAGACGAAGGAGTCGGCGAGCCGGGACAGCTCGGCGACGTAGGGGCGCATGTCGCGGGCCCCGAGGGCGCAGTTGAGGCCGACGGCGAGCGGACGGGCGTGGCGGATCGAGTCCCAGAAGGCCTCGGTGACCTGGCCGGACAGCGTGCGGCCCGACGCGTCGGTGATGGTGCCGGAGATGATGACCGGCCAGCGGCGACCCTGCTCCTCGAAGAGGGTCTCGACCGCGAAGATCGCGGCCTTGGCGTTGAGGGTGTCGAAGATCGTCTCGATCATCAGCAGGTCGGACCCGCCGTCGACCAGCCCACGCGCAGCCACGAGGTAGGCGTCGGCCAGCTGGTCGAAGGAGACGTTGCGGGCGCCGGGGTCGTTGACGTCGGGCGAGATGGACGCCGTCCGGGTCGTGGGGCCGAGGGCGCCGGCGACCCAGCGCGGGTGGTCGTCGGTGGCGACGGCGTCGGCGGCCGCCCGGGCCAGCCGGGCCGACTCGTGGTTGAGCTCGTAGGCGAGGTCCTCCAGGCCGTAGTCGGCCAGCGAGACCGCATTGGCGTTGAAGGTGTTGGTCTCGATGACGTCGGCGCCGGCGCGGAGGTAGTCCTCGTGGATCTCGCGGATGACCTGCGGCTGGGTGAGCGTCAGCAGGTCGTTGTTGCCGATCAGGTCGCTCGGGTGGTCGGCGAACCGCTCCCCGCGATAGCCGGCCTCGTCGGGACGGTCGCGCTGGATGGCCGTGCCCATCGCACCGTCGAGCACCATGATCCGCTCGGCCAGGATGGCCTTCAGTGCGGCGGTGGCGTCGGGGCGGTGCTGCGGCTTCACAGGGCTCGGCCTTCTCTCGGTGGCGTACGGCCTCTCGGTGGCGTTGGGCCAGCCTAGGAAGGCTGTCCGACACTTGGACGTCGTTCCCACATCGTGGCACCCGGCCCTGCGGCGTACGAAATCACGACGGGTCGCTGGGCATGCACCCTAGGCTGGGCAGGTGATCGAGTTCGACGACGTGCAGGACCTGGTCTCCCCCGTGGTGATCGCCGCCTTCGAGGGATGGAACGACGCTGCCGACGCCGCCTCCGGTCTGGTCGACCACCTGATGGAGGAGTGGAAGGCCGAGGTGATCGGCGCCATCGACCCCGAGGAGTTCTACGACTTCCAGGTCAACCGGCCGGTGATCAGCACCGACCACAACGGTCACCGCCGCCTCGCGTGGCCCACGACCCGGATCGCGGTCGCCCGTCCCGCCGAGCTCGACCGCGACATCATCCTGGTGCGCGGCATCGAGCCCAGCATGAAGTGGCGGCAGTTCTGCGCCGAGCTGCTCGCCGCCTGCGACGACCTCGGCGCCGAGCTGGTGGTCACCCTCGGCGCGCTGCTCGCCGACACGCCGCACACCCGCCCGATCCCGGTCACCGGCACCGCCACCGAACCGGAGCTCGTGGACCGGCTCGACCTCGAGCAGTCGACGTACGAAGGTCCCACCGGCATCGTCGGGGTCTTCAACGACGCGTGCTCGCAGCTCGACATCCCCGCGGTGTCCTACTGGGCCGCGGTCCCCCACTACGTCGCGCAGCCGCCGTGCCCCAAGGCGACCCTCGCGCTCCTCGGCCAGCTCGAGGAGCTGCTCCAGGCGCCGATGCCGCTGGGCGACCTGGTCGACGACTCCAAGGCCTGGGAGCGCGGAGTCGACGAGCTCGCCGCCGAGGACGAGGACGTCGCCGACTACGTCCGCGCGCTCGAGGAGACCCGCGACACCGCCGACCTGCCCGAGGCGAGCGGCGAGGCGATCGCGCGGGAGTTCGAGCGCTACCTGAAGCGCCGCGACACCGACTGACCTGCGGCTGCTCGCGGGGGCGGTGGTCCAGCCACGGTCGCGGGCGTACGTCAGAGCGAGAGGCCGAGCGCCGCGTCGAGGAGGCGGTGGATCGTCGCCGCCGCCTCGCGGTCGGAGGTCTCGGCAAGGCCGGTCGTGCCGAGGGTGGCGTCGACCCACTCCTGGACGGCCTGCACCGCGGTGGGCGCGTCGAGGTCGGCCGCGAGAGCGGCCAGCACCCGTTCGACGATCGGCGTGGCTTCCGCGCCGGCACCGAGGGCGAGGGCGCGCCGCCAGTCGGCGAGCGTGTCGACCGCGGCCCAGAGCTGGTCGTCGGTCCACTCCCAGTCGCTGCGGTAGTGGTGGCGCAGCAGCACGAGGCGGATCGCCATCGGGTCGACCTCGCTCAGGCGGAGCGCGGAGACGAAGACGAGGTTGCCCTTGGACTTCGACATCTTCTCGCCGTCGTAGGCCACCATCCCGGCGTGGGTGTAGGCCCGGGCGAACCGCTCGCCGGGGTGCGCCACCTGACCGTGACCAGCTGACATCTCGTGGTGCGGGAAGGCGAGGTCGCTGCCGCCCCCCTGGACGTCGAACGCGGTGCCGAGGTGGTCGAGGGCGATCGCGGTGCACTCGATGTGCCACCCGGGGCGGCCAGGCCCGAAGGGGCTCTCCCACGAGGGCTCACCGGGACGCTCGGCGCGCCAGAGGAGGCAGTCGAGCGGGTCCTTCTTGCCCTCGCGGTCGGGGTCGCCGCCGCGCTCGGGGAAAATCCGGAGCATCGCCTCACGGTCGAGGCCGGAGACCGCACCGAAGCTGTCGTCGGCGGTGACGGAGAAGTAGAGGTCGTCCTCGACGCGGTAGACGGCACCGGCCTCGTCGAGGCGCTGGATCAGCTCGACGACCTGCGGGATCGACTCGACGGCGCCGATGTAGTGGGCCGGCGGCAGGACGCGGAGCGCCTCCATGTCCTCGCGGAACAGCTGCGTCTCGCGCTCGGCCAGCTCGACCCAGTCGACCTTGACCTTGGCGGCGCGCTCGAGGAGCGGGTCGTCGACGTCGGTGACGTTCTGGACGTAGGAGACGTCGTGGCCGGCGCTGCGCCAGGCGCGGTTGAGCAGGTCGAACCCGACGTAGGTGGCGGCATGCCCCATGTGGGTGGCGTCGTAGGGCGTGATGCCGCAGACGTACATCCGAGCCGGACCCTCGGGCCGGGTCTCGACCAGCGCCCCGCTCGCGGTGTCGTGCACCCGCACGGGCGGACCCGTCACGGGCAGTCGGGGAACGTCGGGGGACGACCAGGAACGCATGTCACGACCCTAGCGGGGCGCGAGGAACGAGCGCACAGCGTGGGTCGGGAGGTTGAGCAAGCGCGCGTGCGAGCCTGCGAGCTCGCGACCGCGCGTCGAAACCCGTCTCGGTCGATCGGGGAGATCTCGATACGCCCTTGCGCGGCTTCGTGCCTCAGCCGCGCGGCTACTCGATCTGGCCCGGCCCACGCGCCGACCTCGTGCCTCGGTCGACGCTGCGCGACTCAGAACGGCGGCCAGGGGATGACCGGGTACGCCGACGAGGCGGGCGCCGGGAAGGCGCCGCGGGCCAGCAGGCGGGAGATCCGCCGCGCCGTCGTCGCGACCTCCTCCTCCGTCACGAGGTCGCACAGCGTCCGGCCGAGCTCACCTTCGAAGGCGACGCCGAGCCGGCGCAGCCCGGTCGTCTCCTCGTCGGTCAGCGGGTCCCCCACGAAGCCCCACAGCACGGTGCGCAGCTTGTGCTCGACGTGGAAGGTCAGCCCGTGGTCGACGCCGAAGCGGTGGCCGTCGGGCATCGGCAGCACGTGGCCGCCCTTGCGGTCGGCGTTGTTGACCACCACGTCAAAGAGCGCCATCCGGCGCAGGGCTGCGGAGTCCTCGTGGACCAGGGAGACGGGCTGGTCGTGGGCGTCGAGGCCGTCGAAGACGTGCCGGAAGCCCTCGGGCAGGTCGCCCTCGCCGACGATGTCGACCGGCGACTGGTCCTCGACCTCGTCGCGCCAGAGCTGCACCATCCCCAGGTCGTGCGGCCCGTCGCGGAGGATCGTCGGCGGCACGATGTCCCAGCCGAGCGCCTGCGAGACGGCGTACGCCGCCACCTCGCGCCCCGCGAGCGTGCCGTGGGGGAAGTCCCACAGCGGGCGTTCCCCGGCGATGGGCTTGTAGACAACGCGGACGCCGTCGATCTCACCGACGAAGGTCGCGTTGGACGCGGGCAGGACCCGGCCGTGGAGCGTGAGCTCGCCGACGGGGAACCCCGCGGGGAGCATGCCCGGGGCCGTCGGCTCAGGGATCACGACGCCGGAAGCCGTTGGCACGCACGCACAGGTGACCCGCGGGGTCGACCGGCTCGCCGCAGAAGGGGCAGTCGGGTCGACCGGCGCCGATCACCGAGCGCGAGCGCTCCACGAACGAACGGGCCGCCGCTGCTGTCAGCCGCACCAGGAAGATCTCGTCGGGCTCGGGCTCGAGCAGGTCCTCGAGGTCCTCCTCGAGCTGCTCGGGC
This sequence comes from Nocardioides alpinus, assembly GCF_900112035.1. Lineage (GTDB taxonomy): Bacteria > Actinomycetota > Actinomycetes > Propionibacteriales > Nocardioidaceae > Nocardioides > Nocardioides alpinus. The sequence continues at coordinate 9,729 of NZ_FOKC01000012.1, forward strand.
GAGACGACGGCGGCCTCGGTGAACGGGAAGACCTCGATCACCACGCGCTCGTCGCTGCCGTCCCACGACAACGTCATCGTGCCGGCGCGGAACTCCTCCTCGATCGGCTGCTCCAACGGCTGCTTGTCGACGAGGTCGCGCGGAGCGATCGCGGGGATCAGCACCTCGTCCCCGGCCGCACTCATCAGCTCGTCGAGGAGCTCGTCGATGCGCTCGGCCAGCGCGGCGACCTGCTGCTTCTCCAGCGAGACGCTGATGATCCGGGCACCCTCGCGAGCCTGGAGGAAGAAGGTGCGCTGGCCGGGCTCGCCAACGGTGCCGGCGACGAAGCGCTCGGGCGGGTCGAAACGGTGCACGACAGGCATGTCACTCACCCTAGGACGTGCCTGTCTGGGCCTGCGCCGGGGTGGTGGGACCCGCTCCCCCGCCGACCGCCGCGTCGCTGCTCCGGCGCTTGCGCGACTTCGCAGGAGGTGTCAGCCACGACAGGTCGCCGGCGTGGGTGTTGGTGCCGAGGACGAACGGCCGCGACTCGCTGTAGCGCACGATCGACACCGACGCCGGGTCGACGTGGATGCGCTGGAACAGGTCGAGGTGGGTGCCGAGGGCGTCGGCCAGGATCGACTTGATCACGTCGCCGTGGCTCACCGCGATCCACACCGCGTCGTCGCCGTGCTCGGCGGCGATGCGGGCGTCGTGGCGCCGGATAGAGGCCACCGCCCGGTCCTGCATCGCGCGCATCGACTCACCGCCGGGGAACGTCGCGGCAGAGGGCTGCGACTGCACGGTCTTCCAGAGCTTCTCCTTGGCGAGCTCGCGCAGCGGCCGGCCCTGCCAGTCGCCGTAGTCGCACTCGGACAGCTGCTTCTCCGTCGTCGGGCGCAGCGGCGTGGCCTGTCGGCGGGTGATCTCGCGGCAGGTCTCCTTGCAGCGCTCCAGGGGGCTGACCACCGCAGCCGCGAGGCGTACGCCGCCCAGCCGGTCGCCGACGGCTGCCGCCTGCGCCACGCCGGTGTCGTCGAGGTGCACGCCCGGCAGGCGCCCTGCGAGCACGCCGGTCGCGTTGGCGGTCGAGCGGCCGTGTCGGACAAGGATGACGGTGGGCACCAGACGACCCTAGTGGGACTAGCCTGACCGCGTGATCGTGGACAACGCCCTCTACCACCAGGGCAAGCGGGTGGCGCTGGGCACCGGCGACGACCAGAGCCTGGGCCACGCCCGGGTGCCCTGCGACCCGGGCGACTTCCAGTGGATCGGCATCCACGAACCGAGCCCCGACGAGCTCCAGCTCATCGCGGACACCTTCGGCCTCCACCCCCTCGCGGTGGAGGACGCCGGCGACTCCCACCAGCGGCCCAAGCTCGAGCACTACGGCGACACGCTGTTCCTCGTCCTCAAGACGCTCTGGTACGTCGACGCGGAGGACGCGGTCGAGACCGGCGAGATCAACATGTTCGTCGGCCGCGACTTCGTCGTCACCGTCCGTCACGGCCAGGGCATCGACCTCGCCGACTCCCGTCGCGACCTCGAGGAACGGGCCCAGGTGCTCGAGCACGGCCCGATGGGAGTCATGTACGCCATCTGCGACCGCGTCGTCGACGAGTACGAGAAGGTCGGGGCGGCGCTCGAGGAGGACGTGGACGAGGTGGAGGAGTCGGTCTTCTCCCCCGCCCGCACCGACGACTCCACCCGCATCTACGTCCTCAAGCGCGAGATCGCCGAGGTGCGGCGCGCCGTGATGCCGTTGCGCGAGCCGATGCGGAAGTTCGCGCAGCACTCCGACACCGTTCCGACGATCCGCACGCCCGTGCCCATCACCGCGGAGACCGCCACCTACTTCCGCGACGTCGCCGACCACCTCCAGCGCGTCTCCGAGGTCATCGACAGCCTCGACATCCTGCTGTCGACCGCCTTCGACGGCCACCTGGCCCGGATCTCGGTGCAGCAGAACGAGGACATGCGCAAGATCTCCGCGGGTGCCGCGCTCGTCGTCGTGCCGACGCTGATCGCCGGGATCTACGGGATGAACTTCACCCACATGCCCGAGCTGGACTGGACCCTCGGCTACCCGTTCGCCCTGGCGCTCATGGTGGGGGTCTCGGCGTTCCTGCTGTGGTTCTTCAAGAAGTCCGGGTGGCTGTGACCCGACCGGCCCTTTCGGCTCCCTCGGCCTGGCGGGTGGTGTGGTGGTTCGGCTTCGTCAGCCTGGCCGCCGACATGGTCTACGAGGGCGCCCGCTCGGTCTACGGCCCTCTGCTCGCCGCGCTCGGCGCGTCGGCGATCGTGGTCGGTCTCGTCACCGGAGCCGGCGAGGCGGTGGCCCTGGTGCTGCGACTGGCCTTCGGTCCGCTGGCCGACCGCACCGGCCGCTACTGGTCGCTGACGATCCTCGGCTACGGCCTCACCGCGGTGTGCGTGCCGCTGCTGGCCCTCGCCCCACGGCTCGGCACGGCCGGTCTCGGCTTCGCAGCGACCATGATCCTGCTCGAGCGCCTCGGCAAGGCGATCCGGTCGCCGTCGAAGTCGGCGCTCCTCGCCCACGTCGCGGTCGCGGTCGGTCGCGGCCGCGGCTTCGGGGTCCACAAGGCGCTCGACCAGGTCGGCGCCTTCGCCGGACCGCTCGTCGTGGCCGGGGTGGTCGCGGTCTCCTCGCTGTGGTGGGGCATGGCGGTGCTGGCCGTGCCCGGCGCGATCGCGATGGTGCTGCTGCTGACCCTGCGGCGTCGGGTCCCGGACCCGTCGACGTACGACGTCGCACCCACCGACGACCCGGTCGGGGACGCGGGCCCGGAGCACCGTGGCTGGTGGGCCGAGGCCGTCGGTGCGGGCCTGTCAGGAGACTTCTTCCGCTACGCCGTCGCTGCGTCCCTCACCACCGGGGCCCTGGTGACCTTCGGCATCATCGGCTACCACCTGACGGTCAAGGGGCTGCTGCCTGTCGCCGCAGTCCCGATCGTCTACGCCGCGGCGATGGCGGTCGAGGCGGTCGCCGCACTCCTGGTCGGCTCGGTCTACGACCGGACCGGGCCGCGCGTGCTGCTCGTCGTGCCCGTCCTGGTCGCACTGGTCCCGGCGTTGGCGCTCGACTCAGCCCTCGTCGCCGTCCTCGCCGGGGTCGTCGCGTGGGGGTTCGCCCAGGGCGTCCAGGACTCGACGATCAAGGCCGTCGTCGCCGAGCTGGTGGAGGCGCCGCGGCGGGCGACGGCGTACGGCGTGTTCGCGGGCATCCAGGGGCTGCTCGCGATCGTCGGCGGCGTGGGCGCCGGCTGGCTCTACGAGCGCTCGCTGCCGGCCCTGGTCGCGGTCGTCGCGCTCACGCAGGTCGTGGCGCTGGTGCTGCTGGCCGACACGTTCAGGCGCTCAGGACTCCGGCGCCGAGCAGGATGAGCGTGCCGGCGCCGAGCACGATCCGGTAGATGACGAACGGCGTGTAGGAGCGGGTGCTGACGTAGCGCAGCAGCCACGCGATCGCGGCGTAGCCCACGAGGAACGACACGACCGTCGCGACGAGCGTCGGCCCCCAGCCGAAGTCGTTGTGGCCGTTCGGGATCTCCTTCAGCTCGAACAGTCCCGCGCCGACGACCGCGGGGATGGCCAGCAGGAACGCGAAGCGGGTGGCCGCCTCCCGGTCGAAGCCGAGGAAGCGCCCCATCGAGATGGTCGCGCCCGAGCGGGAGACGCCCGGGATGAGGGCGAGCGCCTGGGCGAGGCCCATCAGCACGGCATCCTTCATCGTGAGCTTGCCGAGCGTGCGGTCCGTCCGGCCGAGGCGGTCGGCGATGCCGAGCACGACGCCCATCACGATCAGGGTGGTGCCGATGATCCAGAGGTTGCGGAAGTCGCGCTCGATGAGGTCCTTCAGCAGGACGCCGAGGACCACGATCGGCAGCGAGCCGACGATGATGTACCAGCCCATCCGGGAGTCGATCGTGCCGCGGTACTCCGGCTGGAACAGCGAGCGCACCCATGCGGTGCCGATGCGCCAGATGTCCTTGCGAAAGTAGATCAGCACCGCGAGCTCGGTGCCGATCTGGATCACGGCGGTGAAGGCCGCGCCCGGGTCGCCCCACCCGAAGAGCTCGGGGAAGATCCGCAGGTGTGCGCTGCTGGAGATCGGCAGGAACTCGGTCAGTCCCTGGATGATGCCGAGGACCACGGCCTTGAGGAGATCCGTCACAGGGCGTGAGCCTACGGGCGCGTCCCCGCGCTTCCGTGCAGCACCCGTGGCTACTCTCACCTGCATGCAGCAGCGTTCCCTCGGCGCCACCGGCCTGAAGGTCTCCCGGTTGGGCCTGGGCACCATGACCTGGGGCCGCGACACCGACCAGCACGAGGCCCGCGACCAGCTCATCGCCTTCGCCGAGGCCGGCGGCACCCTGGTCGACACCGCGGCCGGCTACGGCGACGGCGCGAGCGAGGAGCTGATCGGCACCCTGATCGGCGACGTCGTCGGTCGCGACGACATCGTGCTCGCCACCAAGGCCGGCATCTCCCGCCGCTCGGGCGAGCGCGTCACCAACACCTCGCGCGGCCACCTGCTCACCACGCTCGACGCCTCGCTCGCGCGGCTCGGCGTCGATCACGTCGACCTGTGGCAGGTGCACGTGTGGACCGACGAGGCGCCGGTCGAGGAGACGCTGTCCGCGCTCGACCTCGCGGTGTCGTCGGGCCGCGCGTCCTACGTCGGCATCTCCAACTACACCGGCTGGCAGACCGCGCAGGCGGCCACGTGGCAGCGCGCGGTCCCCGGACGTACGCCGCTCGCCTCCACCCAGGTCGAGTACTCCCTGCTCAACCGCCAGGTCGAGCACGAGGTGGTCCCGGCGGCAGGAGCGCTCGGGCTCGGCATCCTGCCCTGGTCGCCGCTGGGGCGCGGGGTGCTGACCGGCAAGTACCGCACCGGTACGCCGTCGGACTCGCGCGGTGCCACCGAGCACTTCGCCCGGTTCGTCGGCGCCTACCTCGACGAGCGGGGCCGCGGCATCGTGGAGGCCGTGGCGCGGGCCGCCGACGGGCTTGGCTGGTCGCCCCTCGAGGTCTCCCTCGTGTGGGTGCGCGACCGACCCGGCGTCACCGCCCCGATCGTCGGTGCCCGGACCGCCGCCCAGCTCGACGGGGCGCTCGGCATCGAGGACATGACGCTGCCCAGCGAGATCGTCGACGCCCTCGACGACGTGTCCGCCGACTGAGCCCCGCCCGATCCGACCGCCGACACCCCGTCAGGAGAGCAGATGCCCAGGATCCAGCGTCGCCCACCCGGTCGCGGCATCGAGTGGGAGTTCGAGACGCTCGTGCTGCCCCCGGACTTCTCGCGCAACGTGGTGACCCGGATGCTCGTCGAGCGCGCCGAGCACGGCGGGTGGGAGCTCGACCGGCTCCGGATCGGCCACGACGGCAAGCGCCGTGTGGTGCTGCGTCGCAAGATCATCCGGCAGCGGCTGACCCTCTTCGCGGGCTGACGCCGCCGACGGGTGCGAGATGGGGTCCTCACCCCATGTCGCCACCGCGCCGATGGTGCTCGACTCGAGGGACGGGGCCGGACGGCCCCACGAGGGAGGCACGACGATGGCCGCAGGACGCAGGCACAAGCCCGAGCTGGGGATCGTGGAGCTCGCGGTCGACCCGGCCGACGTCGACCGCGACGTCTACCCGGTGAAGATCCGGCTGACCCGCGCGCTCACGTCGTACGAGGTCTCCGGACTGGCCGCGATGGAACCCGGTCTGCGCACCGAGGGTGACTGCATCGTCATCCCGGCGGCCCGGCTGGACGACGTGGCCCGCGACCACGCGACCTGGGCCGGACGGCTGGAGCGCGTGCAGTCACGGGCCGACGAGCTCGAGGGTGCGACCTGGATCGCCGACAGCCGCCGGCTGGCCGAGCAGACCCGGCACGGCTCGCACCTGATGAGCCAGCAGGCCGACGACCGCGGCCTGCACTGACGGCCCCGTGGGTCACCAGCCGGAGGTGCCGGGCCCGCCCTTGAACGGTCCGGTGACCCGCGAGGTGATCCAGCCGCCGTAGAAGTGCCCGGGCTGGGGCTCGACGACCTCGCCGTCGACGGTGCAGCGGTCGACGCGCCCGGGATAGAGCGCAACGTGGTCGAGCAGGACCTCGAAGCCCTTCGTGGGCGTGGGATAGGTCCACGCGATCGCGGGTAGCACCTCGTCCCCGACCACGACGTCGAAGTAGTCCGCCTGCCCCTTCCACTCGCACCACGAGGCCCCCTGGCCGGGCCGGAGGACGCCCTCGGCGAAGGCACTGCGCGGCAGGTAGTAGGTGGGCGGGTGGCTCGTCTCGAGCAGGCGCAGGGTCGCGGTCGTGTCGGCCAGCACGACGCCCGCGTGGGTCACCACGACGCGCTCGCTGCTCGGCTCGACCCGCGGCGGACGGGGGTAGTCCCACACGGATTCGGTCATGCAGCCAATCTACGGACGGGGTCCTACCGCACCTGTCGCTCCTCGAGCCACACCCGACCGCGCCGGGCTGACGCCTGGGCGAGCCACGCCTCCTCGACGATCTCGACCAGCTCGTCGCGGTCGATCTCGCCCGCACGCGAGGCGCGGACCAGGACCGAAGGATGCCCGTCGAAGTGCGGGGTGGTGAAGAAGGGCAGGCGATCGTCCTGGAGCAGCGCCAGCTTGTCACCCTCGGAGGCCACCCAGATCACGATGACGTCCTCCCACCGCTCCCCGGTGTCGGGATCGACGGCATTGGGCCGGGGGGTGCGGAAGAACACGAACGACTTGCCCCCGACCTGGTAGACGGGGTTGCTCTCGGGCCGGAACACGGTCACGTGCGGCATCGCTCGCGCGGTGGCGTGGATGTCGTCGACCGTGGCCCTCGTGTTCACGGCGAAGCGGCCTCGGCCTTCGCCTTCAGCTCACGCACCATGGCGTCCGGGTCGTCGGCGGAGAAGACCGCGGACCCGGCGACGAAGACGTCGGCACCTGCCTCGGCACACCGCTCGATGGTCTCCAGCGAGACGCCACCGTCGACCTGCAGCCACGTCTCGACGCCGTGCTTGCGCATCAGCTCGCGCGCGGTGCGGATCTTGGGCAGGCAGAGGTCCAGGAACTTCTGTCCGCCGAAACCCGGCTCGACGGTCATGATCAGGACCATGTCGAGCTCGGGCAGGAGGGCCTCGTAGGGCTCGATCGGAGTGGCCGGCTTGAGCGCCATCGACGCACGCGCACCCTGGGCGCGGATCTCCCGCGCGAGGCGTACGGGGGCCGCGGCGGCCTCGGCGTGGAAGGTCACCGAGCCGCACCCGGCCTCGGCGTAGGCCGGCGCCCACCGGTCGGCGTCCTCGATCATCAGGTGCACGTCGATCGGCTGCGAGGCGTGCCTGCTCAGCGCCTCGACCACCGGCAGGCCGAGGGTGAGGTTGGGGACGAAGTGGTTGTCCATCACGTCCACGTGCACCCAGTCGGCGCTGGGGATCCGGGCGACCTCGTCGGCGAGGCGCGACAGGTCGGCGTTGAGGATGCTCGGAGTGATCTGGATGCCCACGCCACGATCCTAGGGACTCGGGGCAGGATCCATCCGCGCGGCACGGCTGTGGACGGGTACGACGACGTGCAGGGCGTTGCGGTCGACCTCGAACGTCGCCGGGGTGGTGGCGGCCACCTCACCGTCGAGGTTGATCTCGAGGGGCTCGTCGGTGACCAGCTGCAGCCGCCGGGCGGTCACGTGGTGGACGCGCTCGTGCTCGACCAGGTGACCGGAGCGCAGCAGCCGGGCGACGGACAGGTGGTCGCGGAGCCGGCCATGCTCCGCGGCGTACACGTCGAGGAGGTGGTCGTCGATGGAGGCGTTCGGCGACACCGTCAGGCCGCCGCCGTAGTGGCGGCCGTTGCCGACGGCGACCTGCATCAGGTCGCGCAGCTCCAGGACAGTGCCGTCCTCGAGCTCGAGGCGAGCGGCGAACGGGCGGTGCCCGCGGTAGGCGGCGAGGGTCGCTGCGGGATAGGCGAAGCGGCCCAGCCGGCGCTTGAGGCCCGGCGTCAGGCGCCTCGTGACCGCGACCGACAGACCGAGGGACGCGACGTTGAGGTAGGCACGTCCGTCGACGCGGCCCAGGTCGACGTCGACGACCGTGCCGGAGAGGAGGGTGTCCACCGCGGCCGTCAGGTCACTCGGGATCTCCAGGGTGCGGGCGAAGTCGTTGGCCGTGCCCAGCGGCAGGACACCGAGGGCCGTGCCGGTGTGGGCGACGAGGCCGGCGGCGCACCCGATGGTGCCGTCTCCCCCGCCGACGACCAGCAGGTCGGGCTCCTCGTCCATCGCGGCACCCAGCGCGTCGAGCAGTCCCAGACCGCCGTGGGCCGGGTGGACGGTGACCTGCTCGGAGGTCCTCCGCAACGCGGCCTCCACGAGCGGCAGCGCCCGGGCTCCGGTGCGCGAGGCGGTGTTGACGACGACGGCGACGCGGTCGAGACGGGGCTGGGTGTGCAGGCCTTCGGACATGGCGCCACGCTAGGAGGCGCAGGTGAGAGGACGGTGAGGATGGCCTGTGCGCGGGCTGTGCGTCAGTCCTCGTCGGGCTCCGGCGGGGTGGCGGCACCCTCCGCCTCGTCCCGCGCCGCCCACTCGAGCAGCGGCGCGATGTCGAAGGGATGGCCGTCGATGTCGGCGTGCAGGTCGCCGATCTCGGCGAAACGCTCCGGCATCGTGAAGATCGTGAAGTCGTCGGGCGTGCAGTCGTCGACCTCGTCCCACCGGATCGGCGCCGACACACGAGCCTCGGGCACCCCGCGCACCGAGTAGGCGGCCGCGATCGTGTGGTCGCGCGCGTTCTGGTTGTAGTCGACGAACAGCTGCGCGGGGTCGCGGTCCTTGCGCCACCACGCCGTGGTCACCTCTCCCCCGGCCCGGCGCTCGACCTCGCGGGCGAACGCGAGCGCCCCGCGGCGTACGTCCTGGAACCCGTGGTCGGGCGGGATCCGCACGTAGATGTGCATCCCGGAGCCCCCGCTCGTCTTCGGGAAACCCACCGCCCCGAGCTCGTCGAGCACGTCATGGGCCACGTGCGCGACCCGTTGCACCGTGGCCCAGTCGCAGTCAGGCCCCGGGTCGAGGTCGATGCGCCACTCGTCGGGCTTCTCGGTGTCGGCGCGACGGCTGTTCCACGGGTGGAACTCGACCGTCGACATCTGCACCGCCCAGATGACGCTGGCGAGCTCGGTCACGCACAGCTCGTCGGCGGTGCGCTTCCAGCGCGGGAAGAACAGCTGCACGGTCTCGACCCAGTCCGGGGCACCGGCGGGGAGGCGCTTCTGGTGCACCTTGTCGCCGGCCAGGCCCTTGGGGAACCGGTGGAGCATGCACGGGCGTTCGAAGAGTGCGTTGACGACGCCGTCCCCCACCGCCAGGTAGTAGTCGACGAGGTCCAGCTTCGTCGCACCCGGCCGACCGTCGCGAGCAGGGAAGTACTCGCGATCGGGGTTGGTCACCTTGACGACGCGGTCGTCGACCTCGATCTCCACGAACGGCGACGGCATTCCTCGACCCTAGCGGCGGGTCCTACTGCGGCGCGGGAGCCTCGGACTTGTCGGACTTCTCGGACTGGTCGCTCTCCGCCGGCGCAGGCGCGGTGGCCGGCTGCTCGACCGTGACGGTCACCGGGTCGGACCAGCCCTCGTCGGCGTACTGGCTCTCGGGGCGGTGCCAGCGGAACTCGGTGGTCTCGGAGACGGGTACGTCGACGCGCGCGAGGCCGCTGCGGTCGGAGGCGACAGCAGGACCGACCTGGCTCCAGGCGCCGCCGGGCGGACGGGACTCCAGGACGAGCGGGTCGCCGGTGACCCGGCCGGTCCCGTCGGTCACCCGGCCGCTGATGGTCACGCGCTCGCCGGCCTCGGCCCGCGGGCGGTCGACGGACGCTCCGGTGGACAGGGCGACGCCCTCGAAGTCGAAGGTCGACCCCGAGGCACGCACCGCGTCGAGGTTGAAGGACTGCCCGTCGCAGCCGAAGCCCGTCACGCCGAAGCCGGCTCCGTCGCCGTGCTCGGCGGCGAACGCCGCCGTGGTGGCCGTGCCGGCGGAGCTCACGACGGTCAGTGTGGTCAGGTCGACGAGGGTCCAGTCGTAGGCGAGCGCCGCGCTGGAGACCTCGGTCCAGGCACCCGGGGACGCGGACACGGCGGCGCGGCCGCTCCAGGCGGTGCCGGGCGGGTTGGAGGGCGTGATGCTCATGACGTAGGAGACACCCTGGCTGCCGGACGTCGCGGCGACGGCGAGGGTCGAGTCGAAGCTCGCCAGGGAGTCGAAGCGGGCAAAGGGACCGGACGCGGTGCCCGGTGACGCCGGCACGAGCCCGAGGGAACGACGGCCCAGCGGGGCGTCGTAGGGGCCGAGGTTGATCCGCGACTGCGGGGCGGCGGCCGGCGCGAAGAGGTTCGCGCAGCCGACGAAGGTGAGGAACACGTCGGGGTCGCCCGTGACGGGACCCGTGAGCGTGCGTGGGCCGTCGGCCTGTGCCGGGGCGGTGCCCAGCGCGGTCAGCAGCGCCGCCGTGGCGACGACACTCAGGGTGGACCTCACGCGCATGCTGTTCTTCCCGCTTCCCCGTGGCGAGGCACACCCCTCCGGTGCGCCGCGCTCAGACCATCATGCGCGGCTACGTGCGCGTTGTGAACAGGTGACGCGGAGATGACGCTTGAATGTTGTGTCGGATTCACCTGTCTGGGTGACGGCCCGGGTGGTCGGACGAGGCAGGCGTCGGGTTCAGGCGAGCGCACGCCGACGCAGGGTCGCTGCGAACATCGCGTCGGTGCCGTCGCGGTGCGGCCACAGCTGGAAGCGGTCGACCTCCTCGGTGTCGTCACGTCGGCCCAGCACGGCCTCCACGACCCCCGTCGTCTCCGCGACGACGGGCGAGCAGGTCGCGTAGACCACCACGCCCCCCGGTCGCACCGACTCCAGCGCGACGTCGAGCAGCACCTGCTGCAGGCCCACCAGCAGGTCCACGTCGGCGGGCGTACGGCGCCAGCGCGACTCCGGCCGCCGGCGCAGCGCGCCCAGCCCGGAGCACGGGGCGTCGACGAGCACACGGTCGAACGTGCCCGGCACCCACGGCGGCCGGGTGCCGTCGCCGGCGAGGACGTACGCCGCACCCGGGGGCAGGGCACGCAACGCCGAGGCGACGAGGGTCGCCCGGTGCGGCTGGCGCTCGTTGGCGACCAGACGGGCTCCGCGCTGGGCGGCCAGGGCTGCCAGCAGGGCTGCCTTGCCGCCCGGTCCGGCGCAGAGGTCGAGCCAGAGCTGGTCCCGCCCGTCCAGGGGCGCGTCCGCCATGGCCAGGGCGACGACCTGCGAGCCCTCGTCCTGCACGCCCGCGCGGCCCTCGGTGACGGCTGGGACGTCCGAGGGATCGCCGCCGTCCAGCACGACGCCGTAGGGCGACAGGCGGGTGCGGGTGCCGCCCGACGCCTCCAGCTCGTCGACGTCGGAGAGGCCGGGCCGGGCCACCAGGGTGACGCGCGGCGCGTCGTTGTCCGCGACCAGCAGCGCCTCGAGCTCGTGACGGTCCTCGCCCAGCGCCTCGTCGAGCGCCTCCACGACCCAGCGCGGGTGTGACTGCGCGACGGCGAGGTGTCCGTGGCGGTCCGCGTCACGGTCGGGCGCGACCTGCGCCACCCACGCTGCGCGGTCCTGCCGGCTGACCTTGCGGAGGACGGCGTTGACGAGCCCGGCCGGCCCCTGACCCACGCTGGCCCGGACGAGGTCGACGCTCGTCGAGATCGCCGCGTGGTCGGGCACCCGCATCGCCAGCAGCTGGTGCACGCCGAGGCGCAGCACGTCGCGGACCGCGGCCTGCAGCTTGGGCTTGGTGAGGCACGCGTCGATGATCGGGTCGTAGAGCCCCTGCATGCGGATCACACCGGACGCGAGCTCGGTGGCGAGTGCGGCGTCGCGGCCCTCGAGCCGGTGCTTGCGGAGCACCTGCGGCAGGACCAGGTTGGTGTACGCCTCGTCGACCCGGACGGCGGTGAGCACGTCCAGCGCGGCCCGTCGGGGCCGGTCGACGGGCGTTCGTCGCTCACTCACCGAAGAGCTCCCGCACCAGCTTCTTGGGAGCCTTGGTGGCCCACGCCTCGGTGATCACCTCGGCCAGCTCGTCGCGGCTCATCTCGCCGAGCCGGGACTGCCGGACGAGGACGGCGGCGTAGCCGTTGAAGTGGTCGATGGTGAAGAAGGGCGTGGAGTCGTCCTCGACGAGGGCGAGCTTCTCCGCCTCGGTGGGAGTCATGATCACCACGAGGTCGTCGTACATCTCGCCGGTGTCGGGGTCGACCGCGCTCTTGTGGGGGGCGCGGAAGAGGACGAACCCCTTCCCCTTCTCGCCCCTCGGCACCTTCCACGTCGGGCGGTCGCCCCACGAGGTGCCCAGCTCGGTCTCCGGCAGGCCACCGCAGATCTCGTCGATGTCGTCGGGGCGCGCCTTCCTGCTCATGGCCGACAACCTAGTCGCCGAGCCGGACGCCCGACTCCAGGCGTACGCCGCGCGCCCAGTCGGCGGCCGGCATCTGCTTCTTGCCGAAGGCCTTCACCTCGCCGAGGCGCAGCGGGGTGGTGCCCGTGCCGACGAGGACCGCGTTCTTGGTGACCTCGAGCACACCCGGCCCCAGGTCGGGACCGTCGGCTCCCGTGAGCGGCCCGACCTTGATGCGCTCGCCCTCGAAGGTGCTCCACGCGCCGGGCGCTGGCGTGCAGGCGCGGACCTGGCGGTCGATCGCGGCGGCGGGGTGCGTCCAGTCGATGCGGGCGTCGTCGACGAGGATCTTGGGCGCGAACGAGACACCGTCCTCCGGCTGCTCACGGGCCTCGAGCGAGCCGTCCTCGATCCCGTCGAGGGTCTGCACCAGCAGCCCGGAGCCGCCCTCGGCGAGCCGTTCGAGGAGGTCACCGGCGGTGTCGCCGGGCCGGATCCGCTCGGTCATGATCCCGAAGACCGGTCCTGCGTCGAGCGCCTTGACGATCCGGAACGTCGTCGCGCCGGTGACCTCGTCGCCGGCCCAGAGCGAGTGCTGGACGGGGGCCGCCCCGCGCCACGAGGGCAGCACCGAGAAGTGCAGGTTGATCCAGCCGTGCGGCACCAGGTCGAGTGCCGACTGCGGCAGCATCGCGCCGTAGGCCACCACCGGGCACACGTCGGGACGCAGCTCGGCCAGCGCGGCCTGGAAGTCGGGGTCACGCGGGTGCTCGGGCTTGAGGACCGGTACGCCGAGCTCCTCGGCCCTCAGCGCGACCGGGCTGGCGAGCAGCTTGCGACCACGTCCGCTGGGAGCGTCCGGGCGGGTGACGACCCCGACGAGCTCGTGCCGGCTGGCGGCGATCGCGTCGAGGGCGGGGACGGCGACCTCGGGGGTGCCGGCGAAGACGACGCGCATCAGCAGTGCTCTCTCATCGGGCGAATCCGTTCGTGGCGTGGGGGCTGAACCGCACGGTTGGCCGCTCGAGCCCGAACCACTCGGACTCGCGGATCTCCTTCATCGCCGCCTTGCGGGCCGCAGTGTCCAGCTTGTCGATGAAGAGGATCCCGTCGAGGTGGTCGGTCTCGTGCTGGATGGCGCGCGCGAGCAGCTCGGACGCCTCGATCCGCTGCGGCTCGCCGTACATGTCGAAGCCGGTGGCGACGACCGAGAGCGCGCGGAGGCAGTCGTAGGTCAGCTCGGGAAGGGACAGGCAGCCCTCGGCACCGTCCTGGGTCTCGTCGGAGAGCTCCAGGGCGGGGTTGACCAGGTGGCCGAGCTCGCCGTGGACGTGCCAGGTGAACACCCGCAGGCCGACGCCGATCTGGGGCGCAGCGAGGCCGGCGCCCGGCGCGGCGAGCATCGTGTCGGTCAGGTCGGTGACGAGCTGCTGGATCTCGCGGTCGAAGCTGTCGACCTCGATGGCGCGCTGGCGGAGCACAGGGTCACCGAAGAGGCGGATGGGCTGGACGGCCATCTTCTCGGGGTCTCCTTCCGACGAGGACGCGACCGGGGGCTCGGTCGCGGAACGCCCAATCCTAGGGAGGTGTCCGCCTGGTCGCGCATCCGCGCTAGATGGTGAGTGGGTCCACCTGGATCCGGACCGGGTCGAGCTTGCGGGCCGACCGGACCCGCTGCAGGTCGCCGAGCGCCTGCGAGAGGTCCTCGCCCCGCGACCACGGCACGCGCAGCAGCACCCGGTGCTCGTCGTCCACCGGCACCGGTCCCAGCACCTCCGCACCTTCGGGGAGGTCCACGAGCGTGAGGACGTCGTCGAGGGCGCCGAGGTCGCCGGTCACCGTCGCGAGCCGGGCGGCCGGGGGCAGGTGCGCCTGGGACCGCTCCTCCGCCTCTCGGCGCGCGAAGCCGGTCGGGTCCCACCGCACCAGGGCTTGCAGCGCGGGGTGGGCCGGGTCGCCGACGGCCACGACGTGCCCGCCGGGACGGACGAGCGCTGCGGCGTTGAGCCAGCGACGCAGGGCCTCCTCCGCCGCGCGCAGGTCGTCGCGGGCCAGGCTCAGCCAGGTGTCGAGGATGACGACGGCGGCATAGCCCTCGTCCGCGACGGGCTCGGCACCGACCGTGGCCACGACGATGTCGGCGTGGGCGCCGACCCGATCGACGACCCGGTCGCCGCTGGAGCTGCGCACGGTCGTGCCGGCGAACATCCGGCCGAGCTCCTCCGCCGTGCGCGCCTCACCACGCACCGGGGCGCGGAGGCCCCGGCCGCCGCACGTGCTGCACGACCAGGTCGCCTCGACGTGACCGCACCAGCGGCACTGCGGTGGGACGGTCGGCCCCGAGACCACGAGCGGGCCCGTGCACACGGTGCAGCGCGCAGGTGCGCGACAGGTGTCGCAGGCCAGGGACGCGGCGTAGCCGGCTCGTGGCGTCTGCACCAGGACGGGACCGGAGCCGAGACCGCGGCGGATGGCGTCGTACGCCGCTCGCGGGATGCGGGTGCCGACCGACCGGTCCTCCGCAGGCACCGCCTCGACCCGCACCCGGCGGCGCAGGAGCTCACGGGGCACCGTGAGCTCGTGGGCCCAGCCGGAGGCGATCAGCTGCTGGGCCTCCGGGGTGCGGGCGACGCCGCCGAGCAGCGCCGCCGTCGACTGCTGGTCGGCACGGGCCAGGAGCACCTCCCGGGTGTGGGGATAGGGGGCCCGGGGCTCGGCGTGGAGGTCGTCGCCGTCGTCCCACAGGACCACCAGTCCCAGGTCGTGCACCGGGGCGAAGGCGGCCGAGCGGGTGCCGACCACGACCCGCCGGGCCCCGCGAGCGACGGCGAGGAAGTCGCGGTAGCGCGCGGCCGGCCCGCCGTCGGCGGTCAGGCAGACGTGGTGTCCCTCCCCCAGCACTGCGAGCAGTGCGGCGTCGACGCGGGCGACGTCGCGCCGGTCGGGCACGCAGACCAGCGCGCCCCGCCCGGCGGCGTAGGCCGAGGCTGCCGCTTCGGCAACCATCGCGGGCCAGTCGTCGGCGGGGCCCGCGGACCACACGGCGCGGGGGCTCCCTCCTGCCGCGAGCCGACGCAGGAAGGCGTCGCCGTGCTCGACGTCGGTCCAGGCGCCACTGGGGGGCGCTGGCGGTCCCGGCGCTGCGGGCGAGGGTTGCTTCTCAGCGGTGGCGTGGCGTGGCGGGACGGCCAGGCGCAGCACGTCGGAGCGGGCACCGGCGTACCTCCTGGCCAGGGTCGCGCTCAGCTCCGCGATCTCGGGGGCCAGCACGGGCTCCGCGCTGACGACGCGCCGCAGCGGTTGCAGGGTGCCGGTGTGGTCGGTCTCGCTCGTGCGCCCGACGACGTAGCCGTGGACGTCCTGCCCGGCGAAACGCACCTTGACCCGCGCGCCGGGGACGGCCGTCTCGGCCATCGACGCAGGCACGGCGTAGTCGAAGGGACGGTCGAGGTGGGCCAGCGCGATGTCGACCAGCACCCGGGCGACGGGCTCGGTGGCGGCGGGCTCCCACGCGGAAGCCGTACGCCGTCGGGTGGCGGCAGCCTTGGCCCTCGCGTCGTCGACAGCAGCACGAAGCCCCGGGAGCATGTCTGCTTCCGGGGCCTCGTCCTTGGTCATGGGGCCGATTGTGTCAGCGGCCACCGACGGTCCGTCGGGCGATGGGCCGTGCTCAGGACAGCCGCAGCCTCGCGGTCGCCCTGCTGGGCTCGGCGACGGACGAGCCTGTGTAGGTCGCCTTCACGACGTGCCGTCCCGCGCCGAGCTTGCGGACCTGCTTGGCGGTGAGCCGGAGCACCGCCTTGCCCCTCGAGATCGTGACCGTCTTCCTGACGACCTTCCGGTCCACCGCGAAGGCGACCTTGCCCGTGGGTGCCGCAGTCCCTGTCGCGACCCGGGCGATGACGACCGTGCCACCCTTGCGGATCTTGAGCGTGGTCGTCGACGACACCTTCGTGACCACCGGTGGGGTGGGGACCGGGGTCGGGGTGGGCGTCGGGGTGGCCGTCGGCGTCGGGGTGGGGGTCGGCGGGACGGCCGGCACGTCACAGGTGAAGACCTCGATGTCGTCGAGGAACCAACCGATGAGGGCGTCAGACTCGTCTCCACGGCTGGTGAAGGACGGCCTGATGATTTGTCCGGCGAAGGATGACAGGTCGAGCTCGCTCCTGGTCCAGCCGAAGCTGTCACCTGCAAAGGCCTTGCGTCCAGCCCACTGGTTGGGGAACGACGCGCTGTAGGCCGACAGCGTCTGCTCGGGACCGTTGGTCCACGACATGGACGCGGTGTCGACCGGGCCACTGCCGGCGTCGACCTCGACAGTCCCTCCATCGATGTACGGCCCGGAGGTCCGGCCTGCGTACCACTCGAACAACCGCCACTGTTGGAAGCCCAGGTAGGACTTCTGGCCAGCCGGCAGGGCGATGCCCGTAGCGGTGGTCAAGGACGCGGCCGCGGGGTCGGCCGAGTTCCCCGGGTCGGGGTTGTATCCGAACCAGGAGTCCAGCCCGGAGGTGGCGTTGCTGCCCCACTCGGAGTTGACGCCATAGCCCCACATGCCTGCCTCGGACGGCGTGAGCTTGGTGGCCGGCGCACCGGTCTCGCTGTTGAACAGCTCGCGCATCGTCGTCCCGGCGGGACACGACTTCACTGCATCGGGCGGCTGCGGGGCGTTGGTCGGCGTGGTCCTCAGCTCGGTGGCGAGCACCGCCTTGGCGATGTTGGCGCAGTCGGCAGCGGTGAACCCGCCGGTGCCGCTCGCGACGAAGTCGGCACAGCTCTGCTCGAGGACCGCAGCCAGGTTGGCGTAGTCGCTGCCCGACGTCAGCCTGGTGATGGCATCGAAGTAGAGCCTGCCGGTCTTGGTCAGACCCGTGTCCGCGCCGT
The DNA here is from genome assembly GCF_900112035.1 of Nocardioides alpinus. Classification (GTDB taxonomy): domain Bacteria; phylum Actinomycetota; class Actinomycetes; order Propionibacteriales; family Nocardioidaceae; genus Nocardioides; species Nocardioides alpinus. Next base: position 27,047 of record NZ_FOKC01000012.1, read on the forward strand.
CGATCCCGACGATCGTCTGGCCGTTGAACGCACCGCCCTGGGATACCAGGTAGGCCATCTTGTTGCCCACACCGCTGTTGAAGTGCACGCCGCCGCCGTCACCGTACGTGGAAGTGTCCGCCTCCCACAGCGGGCTGGTCATCCGGTCCGGGTCGCCCTTGGCGGTGGGGTCCTTCATGTCGCGGATGGCGCCGATCGGCAGGTCCTCGGAGAGCTTCCACTGCGAGTCGTCATCGCCACCGGTGCGGTGGTCGACGACCTCACCCATGATGTCGGCCATCGACTCGTTGATCGCGCCGCTCTGGCCCCAGTAGAAGAGCTCGGAGTACTGGTCGATGATCCCGTGGGTCATCTCGTGGCCCACCACGTCGTCGGCGACGGCGAAGGTGTCGCCGTAGAACATCTGGGTGCCGTTCCAGAACGCGTTGGCGTAGGGGCAGCCGCCCTGCTGGGTGGTGGCGTGGCAGAAGCGCACGGTCGAGGCGAGCTTCTTCTGACCACCGACGTTGATGCCCAGGGCCTCGGTCAGGTCGATGCCGGCGATCTCCTGGTAGGCGGTCGACACCGAGCCGGCGTGCGTGAAGGCCGCGTTGACGTCCGTCACGGCGCTGGCCGCGCCGGTCTCGGTACGGGCGAAGCCCGACGTGCAGGCGGTGGCGCTGCCGCGCACGTTGGCGCGGTCGCACACGACGCGGTCGAGGTGCTCGATCTGGTCGAGGTTGACCAGCACCCGGCCCGACGTGTCGTCGACGAGCACGAGACGACGTACGGCAGCGCCGTCGGCCGCCTCGAAGCGCCAGACGCCCTGGGCAGGGCCGACAGCCGACCCACCGAAGACCGCAGGGTCCCAGACCGCTCGTCCCTGCGCCGTCACCTCGAGCCCGGTGGCACCGGAGGCCCGCTCCGCCGCTCGCTGCGCGGTGGTCAGGGCAGACGCCTCGGTGACGGTCGCTGCTGGAAGACTGCGGGTGGAGGAGAGGGTGGACAGCATCGAGCCGAGGTCACGGTCGGCCCGGAGGCTCACCACCACCTGTCCCCCGATGACCGGCGCGGAGTCGATCTCCTGCTGGAAACGGACGACGTCCTGTCCGGACACCGACCTGACACTGTCGACCTGCTCCAGCTCGGACGCCTGCGTCAGGCCCAGCGCCGCGCCGTACCGAGCGAGGTGACTGCGGGCTGCGTCGCGCACCGAGGTGCTCGCGGACACCCCCGGGTTGTCGATGCTCCGGCGCGCGCCGGAGCCGACGAAGTCGACCGTACCGGCCGCGTCGCGCTCGATCCTGAGCCCGGTGCCGGCGTCCGCCGCGAGCCGGGACATCCCCGGGTTCGTCGGACCCGGTGCGGCCTGGGCGCCGGCCCAGGCCACCTGCCCGCCCACGACCACGACGGCAGCCGCGAGGCCCGCGGTCACCTTCCTGTGCAGCGTCATTGCGTCTCCCAAGGTCCGTCCGGGCGCGACGTCCCGGGCCACGCAGAGGCAGCCTAGGGACGGCAGGACCCTCGGGCACCCGAGTCGACGAGATGTGGTCCACGGACGCGAGAAGACCCCCGCCGGAGCGGGGGTCTTCGCGGTGACTGGTCTAGCGCAGGTGCCTCAGACGCCGGCAGCTGCCTTCAGCTTGTCGGCGCGGTCGGTCGTCTCCCAGGTGAAGTCGGGGAGCTCGCGACCGAAGTGGCCGTAGGCCGAGGTCTGGGCATAGATCGGGCGGAGCAGGTCGAGGTCGCGGATGATCGCGGCCGGACGCAGGTCGAAGACCTGGAGCACGGCCTCCTGGATCTTCTCGTCCGGGACGACCCCGGTGCCGAAGGTCTCGATGAACACCCCGACCGGCGCCGCCTTGCCGATCGCGTAGGCGACCTGGGCCTCGCAGCGACGGGCCAGGCCCGCGGCGACGACGGTCTTGGCCACCCAGCGCATGGCGTAGGCCGCGGAGCGGTCCACCTTCGACGGGTCCTTGCCGGAGAAGGCGCCGCCGCCGTGGCGCGCCATCCCGCCGTAGGTGTCGACGATGATCTTGCGGCCGGTCAGGCCGGCGTCGCCCATCGGACCGCCGATGACGAAGGTGCCGGTCGGGTTGACCAGCATCCGGTAGCCCTCGGACGGCAGGTCGAAGTCGGCCAGCACCGGGTCGATGACGTGCTGCTTGATGTCGGCCTCGAGCTGGGCGTGCTCGATGTCGGGGCCGTGCTGGGTGGACAGGACGACGGTGTCGATCCGCACCGGGCGGTCGTCCTCGTCGTACTCGATGGTGACCTGGGTCTTGCCGTCGGGACGCAGGTAGGCGAGCGTGCCGTCCTTGCGGACCTGCGTGAGGCGCTGGGCCAGGCGCTGGGCGATCGTGATCGGCAGCGGCATCAGCTCGGGGGTGTCGTCGCAGGCGTAGCCGAACATCAGGCCCTGGTCGCCGGCGCCGCGCAGGTCGAGCTCGTCCTCGGAGGAGCCGACTCGCGACTCGTGGCCCGCGTCCACACCGGCCGCGATGTCGCTCGACTGGGCGCCGATGGCGACCTGCACGCCGCAGGTGGTGCCGTCGAAGCCCTTGTCCGAGGAGTCGTAGCCGATCTCGAGGATGGCCTTGCGGACGATGTCGGCGACCGGGGCGTACGCCGTCGTGCGGACCTCTCCGGCCACCACGACCAGACCCGTGGTGAGCAGCGTCTCCACGGCCACGCGCAGGTTCGCGGTGTCGGGGTCGGCCCCCATCAGGTAGTCGAGGACCGAGTCGCTGATGCGGTCGGCGATCTTGTCCGGGTGACCCTCGGTCACGGACTCGGAGGTGAAGAGGCGTCCAGCCACGTTGTACTCAATTCTTCCAAACATTGACGGGGGAACGGTTGACTCAAACGTACCTGCTGACCAGCATCCGGGACGGCTGTCTCACTCGGCGAATCGCCGGGAGACCTCGTCCCAGATGACGTGCGCGAGCGCGGTCTTGCTGCCCCGGGGCACCTCGACGGCTGCGCCGTCGGCACCGAGGATGACCGCTTCGTTGTCGGCGCTGCCGAACACCGCTCCCCCGCTCACGTCGTTGACGACGAGGAGGTCGCAGCCCTTGCGCGCGAGCTTGGCCCGGCCGAGGTCGAGGACCGAGCCCGTGGCGTCGCCGGTCTCGGCCGCGAAGCCGACGATGACCGCGTCCGGGCGGGCCCGGTCGTGCGAGATCTCGGCCAGGACGTCGGGGTTCTGGGTCAGCTCGATCGACGGCGAGGAGCCGTCGTCGGCCTTCTTGATCTTGGCGTCACTGACCGAGGTGGGTCGGAAGTCGGCGGGGGCCGCGGCCATCACCACGGCGTCGGCGGTCGCCGTCGCGGCGAGCACGGCCTCGCGCAGCTGGTCGGTCGTCTCCACCCGTACGACGCTGACGCCGGCGGGGTCGGCCAGCGACACGTTGGCGCTGACGAGCGTGACGTGCGCTCCCCGAGACGCGGCGGCCCGGGCCAGGGCGTAGCCCTGGAGGCCAGACGACCGGTTGCCGAGGAACCGGACCGGGTCGAGGTACTCACGCGTGCCGCCGGCGGAGACGACCACCTTGAGGCCGGAGAGGTCCTGCGGGGCGCCGCCCTGGTGGAGCCGGGCGCGGTCGAGGACGCCGCTCACGAGCTCGAAGATCTCGGCGGGCTCGGGAAGCCGGCCCTTGCCGGTGTCGGCGCCGGTGAGCCGGCCCTCGGCCGGCTCGATGACGATCGCGCCGCGCTGGCGCAGCGTGGCGACGTTGGCCTGCGTCGCGGGGTGCTCCCACATCTCGGTGTGCATCGCTGGGGCGAAGACCACCGGGCAGTGCGCCGTGAGGAGTGTGTTGGTGAGCAGGTCGTCGGCCAGCCCGTTGGCGGCCTTGGCGAGCAGGTCGGCGGTCGCCGGGGCGACGACGACCACGTCGGCCTGCTGGCCGATGCGTACGTGCGGCACGGCGTGCACGTCGCTCCACACGTCGGTGGAGACCGGCTTCCCCGAGAGCGCGGCCCAGGTGGGGGCGCCGACGAACTCGAGGGCCGCAGCCGTGGGCACGACGGTGACGTCGTGCCCCGACTCGGTGAAGCGACGCAGCAGCTCGCAGGCCTTGTAGGCCGCGATGCCGCCCGAGACGCCCAGGACGACCCTCGAGGTCATCGTGAGGCTCGCGTCACTCCGTGGCGTCGCCGGCAGCGGCCTCGGCGGCAGCGGCCTCGGCGGCGGGGTCGATGTCCTCGCAGGTCAGGAGGTCGTCGTTGATCTCGCGGAGCGCGATCGAGAGCGGCTTCTCCTGCACGTGGGTGTCCACGAGGGGACCGACGTACTCGAGCAGGCCCTCGCCGAGCTGGGAGTAGTAGGCGTTGATCTGGCGGGCGCGCTGGGCGCTGTAGAGCACCAGCTTGTACTTGCTGTCGGTCTTGGAGAGCAGGTCGTCGATCGAGGGGTTGGTGACGCCCTCGGCGGCGATGGTGGGAGAAGCCACGGTGTTGGTGCCTCGCTAGTCAGATCGGTTGGAAACGGGTCCAACCATCAAGGCTACCAACTGCTCGGCTGCAGCGTGAACTTCGTGGTTGACGATGGTCACGTCGAACTCGCTCTCGGCGGCGAGCTCGGCCCGCGCGGTCTCGAGCCGACGCTCCCGCTCGGCCTCGCTCTCGGTGCCGCGGCCGACGAGACGGCGTACGAGCTCGTCCCACGACGGCGGCTTGAGGAAGACCAGCACCGCCTCCGGCATGTTCTCGCGCACCTGGCGCGCGCCCTGCAGGTCGATCTCGAGCATCGCCGGCTGGCCGGCGGTCAGGGCTGCGTCGACGGGTCCGCGGGGCGTGCCGTAGCGGGCCGCCTTGTGGACCACGGCCCACTCGAGCAGCTCGCCCTGGGCGACCATCGCGTCGAACTCGTCGTCGGAGACGAACCAGTAGTGGACGCCGTTCACCTCGCCGGGTCGCGGCGCCCGGGTGGTCGCGGAGACGGAGAGCCAGACCTCGGGGTGCCGGCGACGTACGTCGGCCGCGACGGTGCCCTTGCCGACCGCGGTCGGACCGGCGAGGACGATCAGGCGGGAGGGCTCGGTCACGACGCGTCGGGGCCGAACTCGCGCTCGAGCGCGGCGACCTGGTTGACGCCCAGGCCTCGCACCCGGCGGCTCTCGGCGATGCCGAGGCGCTCCATCGTCTGGCGGGCGCGGACGCGTCCGAGGCCGGGGACCGACTGCAGGAGCTCGACGACACGCATCTTGCCGATGACCTCGTTGGTGCGGCCCTCCTGCAGCACGTCGAGGATCGACCCACCGGAGTTCTTGAGGCGGTTCTTCACCTCGGCCCGCTCGCGTCGGGAGGCCGCAGCCTTGTCGAGGGCTGCCTGGCGCTGCTCGGGCGTCAGAGGGGGCAAGGCCACGAAAGCTGTCCTTCTGCATCGGATTGAGGTGGGTCCGGCTCGGTTCGGGTCAATCTAGTCAGAACGCGACGGGGCAGGCAATCGGGCCACCACCACCGGGCGGCGGAGTGATCCTCGCAACAGGGGCGGATCACTCCGTCTGGTCGATCGTGATCGTCTTCGTCTCGATCTCGGGGCCGTCGCTGCCCTGGGCGATCCCCACGGGGTCGTCTGTGAGGGCCTCGAGCGTGTAGGTCCCGGAAGGCCAGCCGGTGGTGTCCAGGACGTACGTCCAGGGGAAGAGCCGCCCGCAGCACTGCTCGGCCTGCGCGCCGTCCTCGAGGACGACCCGGCCCCGCTGGTCCCGGACCCGCACCCCGACGGTGCCCTCGAAGGACTCTGCGAGGCCGGAGACCTCCACCACCCCGTCGACCGGGGACCCGTCCGCGGGCGTGAGGATGTTGACCGCGCTCAGCACCCCGCTGTGGTGGGCTGCCAGGTAGGTGTCGTCGGGGCCGGTCGCCGGCACTCCCAGCAGGTCCGTGACGGGATCGTCGTCGCGACCGGTGCTGAACCTGACGGGCGCCCGGATCCCGCCGACCGAGTGCAGGGTCCACACCACCTGCTGGATCGCCAGGTGCGCCTCCCGCATCGACGTGCCCGCGGGTCGCCGGGTCCGCCGACCGTCGCGCAGGCGCACCCGGTAGTAGCCCTCGTCCCCGTCCCAGAAGAGCCTGACGGAGGCGATGGCACCGCCGCTCCACAGCGACGTGTAGTCCGGGTCCACGGGAGCACCACCCGTCGCCTCGCGCGTCGCCGGCAACAGGTCGCCGCGCCCGTCGAACGTCGACTGCTCGGCGAAGAGCAGCAGCTCACCGGTGCGAGCGCGACGTCCGGCGTAGTAGACGAGCCCCGTCGGCGGCGCCGCAGCGGCACCGAGGCGCCCGCTGGTGCGTTCCTCTCCGGGCTCCGCCGCGGGAGTCGGGTCGTCCTGGGTGGACGTCGCGCTCGGCGCCTGTGAGGGCGGCGGCGAGGGGGCGTCGGCCTCGGTCCCGGTGCTGGTGCAGCCGGCGAGCGCGCCCACCACCGCGAGTGCGGCAGCGAGGGCGGTCCACCAGGACCGGTCGGTGCTCATCGCGACAGCGGCGTCCCGCACACGTCCAGCGCGTGCTGCTCCACCGCTGCCATCGCGGTGACGGTCTGCTCGGACCCGACAGTGCGGGCGGCGGCCTCGATCTCCGCGCGGGCCCCGTCGTCGAGATCGGCGGGCGGGTCGTCGGCGGCGTACGTCGACGGGTCGACGCCGTGCTCGGTGAGGACGTCCTCGAGCTCCCGCAGCGGGTCGACGACGGCGGCCCAGTCGTCGGCGATGTCGCGGGGTGCTGCCTCGCGGAGGTCGTCGTAGGTGTCGAGCGCACCGAACAGTGCGCCCGCGTCCTCGGAGGCGGCGATGTCCGAGAGTGCGGCCTGGTGCTCCTCGACCTTGTCGCAGTAGTCGGCCTGCGGGTCGTCGGAGCAGCCAGAGGCGAGGAGGCAGACGAGGAGCGGGACGACGACGAGCGGTCTCACACGCCCAACTCTTGCACGGCGGAGGTGCCGCGCAGGGCCGCGTCGCGCAGGGCAGTGACGTCGGGCCCGGCCTGCAGGACCTCGCGCGAGGAGCTGGGCAGCGCCCAGCGGGCGGAGGTGCCGAAGATCCGGGCCAGGTCGGCGGTCGTGCCGCCCTGGGCGCCGTAGCCGGGCACGAGGAACGGGCCGTTGATGTCGAGGTCCTCGTCGTGGTCGCCGATGGTCGCCCCGACGACGGCACCGAAGGAGCCCACCGGCGTGGCGCCCGCGTTGAGGTGGCGGAGGTGGTCGAGCATCGCCCCGGCGACCGTGCCCCCGCCGGTCTGCGCGCGCTGGACCTCGGGGCCCTCCTTGTTGGAGGTGAGCGCGAGGACGAACAGGCCAGCGCCGTGCTGGTGGCACGCGTCCACCATCGGGTCCAGCGAGCCGAAGCCGAGGTAGGGGCTGGCGGTGATCGCGTCGGAGGCGAGCGGCGAGGTCGGGTCGAGGTAGGCGTCGGCGTACGCCTGGCTGGTCGAGCCGATGTCGCCGCGCTTGACGTCGAGCAGCACCAGCGCACCGGCGGCGCGGGACTCGGCGATGACGCGCTCCAGCACCGCGATGCCGCGGCTGCCGAAACGCTCGTAGAACGCGCTCTGCGGCTTCACGACGCTGACCACAGGCGCCACGGCCTCCACCACGGTGAGGGCGAAGCGTTCGAGGGACGCGACGTCGTCGTCGAGGCCCCACTCCTTGAGGAGGGCGGCGTGGGGGTCGATGCCCACGCAGAAGCGACCGCGCTCCTCGATCGCCTGGGCCAGCCGGGTGCCGAACGGGGTCATGGGTCCTCCTGGTGGGACGTCTCGAGGTCGGCCCTGAGGCGGGCCAGCGTGGTCGGGTCGTGGAGCAGGGCGGTGCCGACCTGGACCGCCGAGGCGCCGGCACGCAGGTAGGCGGTGGCGGAGGCGGCGTCGCGTACGCCGCCGCAGGCGATCAGGGGGACCTCGGGCACGGTCTGGTGGACGGTGGCCACGCATCGCAGGGCGATCGGTGCGATCGCGGGACCGCTGAGTCCGCCCGCCCTCCCGTCGGGGAAGGCGGCCGGGACGGCGTTGCCGACCACGACTGCCGTCGCGCCGGCCTCGTGGCAGGAGCGGGCGCCCTCGACGATGCGCGAGACATCGGGGCGGAGCTTGGCCAGCACGGGCCGGTCGGCGGGGAACTCACGACGTACGGCGGCGATGACACTGGCCGAGTGGTACGGCTCGCGGACCTCGAAGAGCCCGACCCCGACCTCGTCGGGAGCGCCGACGTTGACCTCCAGCCCCGCGACGCCGGGCGCGCGGCTGAGGCGGCGTGCGAGGTCGGCGTACTCCCCCATCGTCGCGCCGGCGATCGACACGATGACGCGCGCACCCGCGCGGACCAGCCACGGCAGCTCGGTCGCGAGGAAGTGCTCGAGGCCGGGGTTGGGCAGGCCGACCGCGTTGACAATCCCCCCTGGCACCTCGACGAGGCGCGGCCCAGGGCCACCGGGCCGGGCGTCGAGGGTGATCGAACGGGTGACGAAGTCGAGACCGTCGAGCCCTGCTGGTCCGAGGTAGGGCTCCAGCTCGCGTCCGGTGCCACCGCAGCCCGCGGCGACCATGACCGGGCCGGGCACCCGCGCGCTCACATTGCCTCCCAGCGGACGCGGTCGCCCCGGACGACCGGTCCCTCGGTGCAGGCACGGATGACCCGGTCCACGCCGTCCTCACCGACCACCGGGAGCGGGCACCCGTGGCACAGGCCGGTGCCGCACGGGGTGGGAACCTCGACCGCCACCTGGCTCCAGGCTCCGGCGCGTTCGGCCGCTGCGGCCGCTGCGCGGATCACAGCGGTGGGACCGGCGGCGTAGACGACGTCGGCGTTGCTGCGGACCAGCAGGTCGTCGACGTGGTCGGCCACCGTGCCGCGCTGGCCCACGGAGCCGTCGGCGGTGAGGACCGTGACGGAGCGGGCCGAGCGCCGCGCCTCGAGGGCGGAGAGCAGGTGCGCCTCGTCGGGGGCGCTGACGAGCAGGGAGACCTGGCAACCGCGCTCGCGCAGCCGCTCGGCCAGCGGGAACAGGGGCGCCGCGGCGTAGCCCTCGCCCACGAGCAGGCAGGAGACCGGGTCCTTGGGCAGGGCGAACGGACGCCCCAGAGGGCCGGTGATCGTCACGCGCGCGCCCACCGGTTGCGCGGCCAGCCACGCCGTGCCGCTCCCCCGGGTCTCGACCACGACGTCGAGGGTGGGCCCGAAGGCGCTGGACGCGCGGACACGGTGGACCCACAGCGCTCGTCGGGCGACGTGCCCCTCGACGGTGACCGCGACGAAGTTGCCGGCCCGGAAGCTCTCCGGGACGCCGGGAGCCGTGAGGGTGAGGTGCCGGTAGCCGCCGATGCGTTTCGTCGCCACGACCTCGCCGGTGACGTGCACCGGCGCGCGCGACTCAGCCATGGGCCTCGGGCATCCGTGTCACGTGCCCTGGGCCAGTCCCCGCACGATGCGGCGCGGCCACAGCGGGCCTTCGTAGACGAACCCGGTGTAGCCCTGCAGGAGGTCCGCCCCGGCCTCGAGCCGGCGCCGTGCGTCGTCGACGGTGGTGATGCCACCCACGCCGATCAGCGTGAGGTCGGCCCCGACCCGCTGGCGGAGGAGGCGTACGACCTCCTCGGACCGCTGGGTGAGTGGCCGACCGCTGAGTCCACCGGCGCCGACCTGCTCCACGACCTCCGGTGCAGTGGCGAGGCCGTCGCGGCTGATCGTGGTGTTGGTGGCGATGATGCCGTCGAGGCCGCTCGCGAGGGCGAGGTCGGCGACCGCGAGCACGTCGTCGTCGCTGAGGTCGGGGGCGATCTTCACCAGGAGCGGCACCCGGTGGTCGGGGCGCACCTCGTCGGCGCGACGGCGTACGGCGTCGAGCAGGGGCGCGAGCTTCTCGACGGCCTGCAGGTCGCGCAGCCCGGGGGTGTTGGGCGAGGAGACGTTGACGACGAGGTAGTCGGCGTAGGGGGCGAGCAGTCCCGCCGACTTCTCGTAGTCACGGGACGCCTCCTCCTCGGGGACGACCTTGGTCTTGCCGATGTTGACACCGAGGATCACCTCGTCGGTCGAGCGGCGTCGAGACTCGCGCCACGCGGCCAACCGCCGCGCCACCACCTCGGCGCCGTCGTTGTTGAACCCCATCCGGTTGACGATCGCCCGGTCGGCAGTCAACCGGAACAGCCTCGGCTGCGGGTTGCCCGGCTGGCCCTCGCCGGTCACGGTGCCGATCTCGACGTGGCCGAACCCGAGCGCGGCGAGTCCGTCGATGCCGACGGCGTTCTTGTCGAAGCCGGCCGCGAGGCCGAGCGGGTGCGGGAACGACAGGCCCAGCGCCCGCACGGGCGCCGACGGCATCCGCAGGACGCGCCCGGTCACCGGCACCGCCGCCCGGACCGCGCGGAACGCCGCGCGGTGGATGCGTTCGGGGTCGACCCGGGTCAGGGCCTGCTCGAAGAGGACGTCGTACGGCTTCATGGCCTCGACTCGGCTCGACCGGCATGGGGCCGCATCTTCGCCCAGTCCTGGAGGGACCGGACGCCGATGTCGCCGCGGCGCATCGCCTCCAGCCCCTGCACGGCGGCGCCCAGGCCCTGGATGGTCGTGATGCAGGGGATGTCGGTGGACACCGCGGCGGTGCGGATGTCGTAGCCGTCCATCCGCGGCGAGCCTCCGCTGGTCGCCCCGTGGGGCGTGTTGATCACCAGGTCGACCTCGCGCGCCCAGATCAGGCCCACGATCGTCGGCTCACCGTCGGGTCCCTCGCCCTCGGAGTGCTTGCGCACGACGGTCGCCTGGACGCCGTTGCGGCGCAGCACCTCGGCGGTGCCGGCGGTCGCGAGGATCTCGAAGCCCATGTCGGCGATCTGCTTGACCGGGAAGATCATGTGCCGCTTGTCGCGGTTGGCGACCGACACGAAGACCTTGCCCGACAGCGGCAGCGAGCCGTAGGCCGCGGCCTGGGCCTTGGCGAACGCGGTGCCGAAGACGGCGTCGAAGCCCATCACCTCACCGGTGGAGCGCATCTCCGGACCGAGCAGCGCGTCGACCGTGCGGCCGTCGGCGGTCTTGAAGCGGTCGAAGGGCATGACCGCCTCCTTGACCGCGATCGGCGACCCGTCGGGCAGGTGCCCACCGTCGCCCGTCGCAGGCAGCACACCCGCCGCGCGCAGGTCGGCGATGGACTCGCCGAGCATCACCCGCGCCGCCGCCTTGGCCAGCGGCGTGGCGGTGGCCTTGGAGACGAACGGCACCGTGCGCGAGGCGCGCGGGTTGGCCTCGAGCACGTAGAGCACGTCGGAGGCGAGGGCGAACTGGATGTTGAGCAGTCCCCGCACGTCGAGGCCGCGGGCGATCGCCTCGGTGGAGCGGCGGATCCGGTCGATCTCCTCGCGCCCCAGCGTGATCGGCGGCAGCGCGCACGACGAGTCACCGGAGTGGATGCCGGCCTCCTCGATGTGCTCCATCACGCCGCCCATGAAGAGCTCGTCGCCGTCGAAGATCGCGTCGACGTCGATCTCGACCGCGTCGTCGAGGAACCGGTCGACCAGCACCGGCTGGCGCTCGTTGATCAGCCCGTTGGCGACGTACTTCTCGAGGTAGGCCTCGAGCGCGCTGTCGTCGTAGACGATCTCCATGCCGCGCCCGCCCAGGACGTACGACGGGCGCACGAGCACCGGGTAGCCGATCTCGTGCGCGATCCGCTGCGCCTGGGGGTAGGACGTCGCGGTGCCGTGCTTGGGCGCCGGGAGGCCGGCGTCGGCCAGGACGCGACCGAAGGCGCCGCGCTCCTCGGCGAGGTGGATCGACTCCGGCGAGGTCCCGACGATGGTGACGCCGGCGTCCGCCAGGCCCTGGGCCAGCCCGAGCGGGGTCTGGCCACCGAGCTGGCACACGACGCCGGCGATCGGACCGGCCAGCGTCTCGGCGTGGACGATCTCGAGGACGTCCTCGAGCGTCAGCGGCTCGAAGTAGAGCCGGTCGGAGGTGTCGTAGTCGGTGCTCACCGTCTCCGGGTTGCAGTTGACCATGATCGTCTCGTAGCCCGCCTCGGCGAGCGCCATCGACGCGTGGACGCAGCTGTAGTCGAACTCGATGCCCTGGCCGATGCGGTTGGGGCCGGAGCCGAGGATGATCACGGCCTCCTTGCCCTCCGCCCGCGGCTCGACCTCGGTCTCCTCGTCGTAGGACGAGTAGTGGTAGGGCGTGCGGGCCGCGAACTCGGCGGCGCAGGTGTCGACCGTCTTGTAGACCGGCCGGATGCCGAGCGCGTGGCGCACGCCGCGGATCACGTCGGAGCTCAGGCCGCGGATCCGGCCGATCTGCTCGTCGGAGAAGCCGTGGCGCTTCGCCAGTCGCAGCAGGTCGGGTGTCAGCTCTGCGGCGTCGATGAGCTGGACCGCCACCTCGTTGATGAGCGCGAGCTGGTCGAGGAACCAGGGGTCGATCTTGGTGGCCTCGAAGACCTCCTCGGGCGTGGCGCCCGCGCGGATCGCGTCCATCACCTTCTTGAGGCGACCATCGGTCGGGACCTTGATCTCCTCGAGCAGCGCGGCCTTGGACTCCGCTGAGGCGAGGTCGTCGTCGAAGTGCTTGTGCCAGTCGAACGGCGCGTGCTTGCTCTCGAGCGAGCGCAGCGCCTTCTGCAGCGCCTCGGTGAAGTTGCGCCCGATGGCCATCGCCTCGCCGACCGACTTCATGTGGGTGGTCAGCGTCGGGTCGGCCTCGGGGAACTTCTCGAAGGCGAACCGCGGCACCTTCACCACGACGTAGTCGAGGGTCGGCTCGAAGGACGCGGGTGTGCTCGACCCGTCCTCGCGCGCCGTGATGTCGTTGCGGATCTCGTCGAGGGTGTAGCCGATGGCGACCTTCGCGGCGATCTTGGCGATCGGGAAGCCGGTCGCCTTCGACGCCAGGGCCGAGGACCGCGAGACGCGCGGGTTCATCTCGATGACGATGAGGCGGCCGTCCGCCGGGTTGACGGCGTACTGGATGTTGCAGCCGCCGGTGTCGACGCCGACGGCGCGGATGATCGCGATCGCGAGGTCGCGCATCTTCTGGTACTCGCGGTCGGTGAGCGTCAGCGCGGGTGCGACGGTGATCGAGTCGCCGGTGTGGACGCCCATCGGGTCGAGGTTCTCGATCGAGCAGACGATGACGCTGTTGTCGGCGCTGTCGCGCATGACCTCGAGCTCGTACTCCTTCCAGCCGATGATCGACTCCTCCAGGAGCACCTCGGTGGTCGGGCTGGCGGCCAGTCCGGAGCCGCCGATGCGGCGCAGGTCGGCCTCGTCGTAGGCCATGCCCGATCCGGTGCCGCCCATCGTGAAGGACGGGCGGACGACCATCGGGTAGCCGAGGTCGTCGGCGGCGGCGAGCAGGTCGTCGATCGTGTGGCAGATGACGCTGCGCGCACTCTCGCCGCCGAGCTGCTCGACGATCTTCTTGAACTGCTGGCGGTTCTCGCCACGCTCGATCGCCTCGATGGACGCGCCGATCAGCTCGACGCCGTACTTCTCGAGCACGCCCGCCTTGTCGAGGGCCATCGCGCAGTTGAGGGCCGTCTGCCCGCCGAGGGTGGCCAGCAGCGCGTCGGGGCGCTCCTGGGCGATCACCTTCTCGACGAAGTCGGGCGTGATCGGCTCGACGTAGGTCGCGTCGGCGAACTCGGGGTCGGTCATGATCGTGGCCGGGTTGGAGTTGACGAGGATGACCCGCAGGCCCTCCTCGCGCAGCACCCGGCACGCCTGGGTGCCGGAGTAGTCGAACTCGCAGGCCTGGCCGATGATGATCGGCCCGGAGCCGATGACCATCACGCTCTTGATGTCGGTGCGCTTCGGCATGTCAGGCCTCCGTCGGGCTGGTCGAGCGTGTCGGAACCGACCCCATGAGATCGGCGAAGCGGTCGAAGAGGTACGCCGCATCGTGCGGGCCGGCGGCCGCCTCGGGGTGGTACTGGACGGAGAAGCTGGTGAGGGCGCCCGCTGCGTCGCGCAGCTCGAGCCCCTCGACGACGTCGTCGTTGAGGCAGACGTGGCTGACCGTGACCTCCCCGAACTCCGTGCTGGTCGAGCCCTCGAGCGGCGCGTCGACCGCGAAGCCGTGGTTGTGCGCGGTGACCTCGACCTTGCCGGTCGTGCGGTCCATCACCGGTTGGTTGATGCCGCGGTGGCCGTACTTGAGCTTGTAGGTGCCGAAGCCGAGTGCGCGACCGAAGAGCTGGTTGCCGAAGCAGATGCCGAAGTAGGGCAGGCCGGCGCGCAGCGCCCCCTGCAGCAGCTCGACCTGGGCGGTCGTGGCCGCAGGGTCGCCGGGGCCGTTGGAGAAGAACAGTCCGTCGGGGGCGACCGCCTGCACGTCCTCGAGGCTCGAGGTCGCGGGCAGCACGTGCACCTCGATGCCGCGCTCGCTCATCATCCGGGGCGTGCTGGCCTTGATGCCGAGGTCGATCGCAGCGACCGTGAACCGCTTCTCGCCCTGCGCCGGCACGACGTAGGGCTCAGGGGTGGAGACCGCCTCGCTGAGGTTGGCGCCGGCCATCTCGCCGGACTCCAGCACCCGCTGGAGCAGCCGCTCGGGGTCGCTCTCGGTGGTGGAGATCCCGACGCGCATGGCGCCGCGCTCGCGGAGGTGGCGCGTCAGTGCCCGGGTGTCGATGCCGGAGATGCCGACGACACCCTGGTCACGCAGCTCGTCGTCGAGGGTGCGGACGCTGCGCCAGTTGGACGGCACGCGGGCGGGGTCGCGGACGACGTAGCCGGCGACCCAGATGCGCGAGGACTCCTGGTCCTCGTCGTTCATCCCGGTGTTGCCGATGTGCGGGGCCGTCATCACCACGACCTGGCGGTGGTAGCTCGGGTCGGTCAACGTCTCCTGGTAGCCGGACATGCCGGTGGAGAACACCGCCTCGCCGAAGGTCTCGCCGACGGCGCCGAACGACTCACCGCGAAAGGTGCGTCCGTCCTCGAGCACGAGCAGTGCTGATCGGGGCTGGGCTGGGGCAGGCAGAGCCATGCCGACCTCCTTCTCCGCCTCACAGGACGGATCGTTAAAGGATGTTCGAAGCGTCGCCGACCCTACCAGCGCGCCCGCCCCTTCCGGGCATCGCGTCCACGGCTCGGCCGGTCGCCGGGTCGGCGTCTCACCAGGGGGTGAGCGTGATCTCGGGACCGGGCCAGCGGCGGCGCAGCCAGCGGTCGTGCGAGGCCAGGACGACCCCGCCCGGGGACGCTGCGAGCGCCTCCTCGAGCTCGCCGGCGAGGGCCAGTGAGACGTGGTTGGTCGGCTCGTCGAGCAGCAGCAGGTCGGGCGTCGCGGCGATCGCGACCGCGAGACCGAGCCGGCGCCGCTGGCCGACCGACAGGCTGCCGACCGGCGTCCGGTGGTCGCGCGGGTGCAGGAGCCCCAGGTCGCGCAGGGAGGGCGGGTCGACGAGCGCCCTGACCGCGAGGTCGTACGTCGACAGCGCGGAGCGTGCCGGGTCGGCGACCGCCGGGTCCTGGGTGACCTCGCGCACCGTTCGCGCGGTGACGTCGACGGTGCCGGCCGTGGTGCGGAGCCGACCCGAGAGCACCCCGAGGAGCGTCGACTTGCCGGACCCGTTCGGGCCAGTGAGGAGCAGCTGCTCCCCCGCCGCCAGGTCGAGGCGCGAGACCCGCATCCGGCCGGCGACCTCCACATCCATGGCCTGCACCAGCCGGCCCGATGCCGGCGCCGTCAGCTCGCCACGGAAGGCGAGCGAGACCGGAGGCTTGCGCACCTGCTGCCGTTCCGCGATGTCCAGCCGACGCTGGGCGTCCTTCTTGCGGCGGGCGAGCGTCTGCTCCACGCGCCCGCCCTTGAAGGAGTAGATGAACTTGTCCCCGTCCGTCGGTCCGCGGTCGTGCGCGATCGCGCCGGTGCCGATCCTGGTCGCGGCCCGCAGCCGGCCGAGCTCCTCCTGCTGCGCGGCGTACGCCTCCTCCCAGCGGCGGCGCGCGTCCGCTCGGGCTGCCTCGTAGGCGCTCCAGCCGCCGCCGAAGCGACGACCACCCCCGCCGTCGGTGCCGAGCTCCCCTGCATCGAGGTCGACGAGGTCGGTGCAGGTGTCGTCGAGAAGGACCCGGTCGTGGCTGGCGAGCACGACCACGCCGGGGAGGTCGCTCAGGAAGGCCGTGAGCACGTCGATCGCGTCGTCGTCGAGGTGGTTGGTGGGTTCGTCGAGCAGCAGGCACGACGGTCGGGTCGTCATGATCGTGGCGAGCGCGAGCCGGGTCCGCTGGCCGCCCGACAGGGTGCCGACCGGTCGTTCCACGTCGAGCGCCTCCAGCCCGAGCCGCTGGGCCGCGACCGCCGCACGTCGGTCGGCATCCCACGCGTCGTGGGCGAGCGCCTGCTCCAGTGCGTGTCCGTAGGCCGCATCGCCGTCCTCGGTGCCGACCGACGCGGCGAGCCGTTCCACGTCGGCCACGGCAGTGCGCAGCGGGGCGAGGGTCAGGGCGAGCACCTCGGCGATGGTCGCGCGATCCCGGAAGGGCGGCTCCTGCCCGAGGAGGACGAGGTCCGCCGGCGCCCGGACGGTCCCGGAGAGCCGTGCGGTCGCGGGCAACCGGCCGGCCACGGCACGGAGCAGGGTGGACTTGCCGACACCGTTCTCCCCCACCAGACCGATGCGGCGCCCGGGCTGGGCGAGCAGGTCGACCCCAGCGAGGACCGTCCGGTCGGGATAGGTCACCGACAGTCCGGACACGACGAGGGGAGCATGGATGGTGGGCGCAGGCATGCGGCGGTCCTTCGCGATCAGGAGGGGATTCGCCGGGCAGGAGGGCGCGCTGGGGCGCCGCCGCGGACGCGAGTCGGGTTCAGTCCTGGATCCACATGAGGACCAAAGCCTAGGACGAGCGGGCCGGATGGCCCACCGGTTTTCGGCGCCGTGCTGTCACGCTGTCCCGCATGCGCGTCGTCGAGCTCGACCTGGCCGTCCGCGCGGTGCGCGAGCACTGCGGGTCCCTCGACCGGACGCCCCGTGTGGTGACCAGCGGCAACTTCGCCTCGCCGGTGGTCCTGCTCGGCCCCCTCCTGGCTGAGCTGCCTGCGGCGCGCCTCCATGCGCTCAACGCGCAGCGCGAGCTGCCGATCCACGACGGCGTGGTCCCCGAGACGACCTTCGTCGGCCCTGGGTTCCGCCGGCACCCGCGCCTGTCGTACGTCCCCTGCCGGTTGTCGATGGTGCCGAGGCTCTTCCACGGGCCCCTGGCCCCCGACGTCGTGGTCGTCCACACCACCACCCCGCGGGACGGCATGGTGTCGCTCGGCCTCGAGGTCAACGTGCTCCCCGCCGCGATCGAGGCGGCCCGGGCGCGGGGCGCGCTGGTGATCGCCCAGCTCAACCCCCGGATGCCGTGGACCTTCGGCGACGCGGAGGTCTCGGTCGACGACATCGACCTCGGCGTCGAGGTCGATGCACCGCTGGCCACGCACACGGCCCGGCCCCCGAGCGACGACGCCCGGCTGATCGGGTCGCGGGTCGCGGCCGAGATCGGTGACGGCGCCACCCTGCAGGCCGGCATCGGCGAGGTCCCGGACGCCACGATCGCCGGGGTCCTCGCGCGCCGCGGCCTGCGGATCTGGACCGAGATGTTCAGCGACGGCGTCCTCGCCCTGGAGGAGGCCGGTGCCCTCGACCGCGGCACCCCGGCGCGTACGTCGTTCGTGTTCGGCAGCCAGGAGCTCTACGACTGGGTCGACGACAACCCGCGGGTGCGGATGCTGCGCACCGAGACGACCAACTCCCCCGCCGAGATCGCGCGGCAGCCGGCCATGACCTCGATCAACACCGCGCTCCAGGTCGACCTGTTCGACCAGGCCAACGCCTCACGCATCGACGCCCGGATCTACAGCGGCTTCGGCGGGCAGACCGACTTCACCGTCGGGGCCAGCCACTCCCCCGGCGGTCGGGCCTTCATGGCGCTGCGCAGCTGGCACCCGCGTGCCGACGTCTCCACGATCGTGCCGCTGGTCGACGAGCCGGTGACGTCCTTCCAGCACGGCGCCGTCGTCACCGAGCAGGGCATCGCGTGGATGTGGGGTCGTGACGAGCGGGAGCAGGCGCGCAACCTGATCGAGCAGGCCGCCCACCCCAGCGTGCGCGACGACCTCTGGGAGGAGGCGCGGGCCCTCGGGCTGGCGTGATCCTTCAGGTCCAGCGCGCCTGCATCACGTCGTACGGCCCCGCCGGTCCGTCCTGCCCCTCGGGCACGACGTTGCGCATGACCATCTCGAGCGACGCGGAGCCGACCGTGACGTCGACCTCCCAACGCCACCCGGGCGCGTAGTCGTACCCGACGGACCACGACCCTCCCGCTCCCGTGCCGCCCAGGAGCACGACGTCGGGCTGGTGCCAGCTGTCGACCCAGGAGCCGGTGACGGCTCCGTCGTCCGCAGGGACGCCCAGCACGAGCGTCCCCGTCTGCTCGCCGTCGTCGGGGTGGGCCCAGGTGTAGGTGATCAGGGTCGCGCGGCCCGCAGCCACCTCGTCGATCACGACGGTGGAGCGCGCCGGAGCGAGCTCCTCGGTGGGCATCAGGCGGAAGGCACACGTCCCGGTCAGCGTCCGGGGCACGTCCCCCGGGGAGGACGGCGCCACGAACACGCAGAAGACGTGGCCGGCCGGGCTGGCATAGGCACGCAGTGGCTCGTCGGGGTCGTCGGCGCGGTCGAGGCGGAGCTCCCCGCCGAGCGCGAGCACCCGGTCGTGGACCGCGTCGAGGTCGTGTCGATTCGGCACCGTGGTGTCGAGGTGGCTCACCGACGGATGGCCGGGCTCCGGCCAGCGGCTGGCCGGCAGCGACTCCACCTCCTGGATCGCCAGCGCGCGCCGCCCGTCGTGATGGGTGAGCACGAGCCAGTCGACGTCGTCCTTGCCGTCGGTCGCCTCGTCGCCGGGGCGGTAGGCCAGACCGAGAAGCTCGCGCCAGAACTCCGCCTCGCGCCGGGCGTCGCGGGCGTCGAGGACCGTGTGCAGCAGGTGCGGGACGTCGCTCATCTTCTCGACCCTACGAGATGTCAGGATCGGCGTCATGCGCCCTCTGCCGTGGATCCAGGTCTTCCTCGACACCCCGGCTGCGGCCTTCGACGACGCGGTGGCCTTCTGGTCGGCGGTCACCGGCTGGACGCCGTCGGAGCGACGGGGTGAGGACGGTCAGTTCCTCACGCTGGTGCCGCCGGCCGGATCGGCGTACGTCAAGGTGCAGGCCGTCGACCGGCCCTCGGGCATCCATCTCGACCTCGACACCGCTGACCGGCCCGCCAGCATCGAGCAGGCCCGCACGCTGGGAGCGACCACCGCGTGGAGCTATCACGACGTGGAGGTGATGCGGTCGCCCGGTGGCTTCCTCTTCTGCCAGACCCTGCGGGACGGTGCGCCCGCCCTGGTGCGCGACGGGTCGACCATCCTCGACCAGGTCTGCCTCGACATCCCGTCGAGCTCGTGGGACGTCGAGGTCGCCTTCTGGCGCGACCTCACCGGCCGGGAGCTGCAGGAGGCCACGGCGCCCGGCTTCGCGAGGCTCGTGGCTCCGGACCAGCCTCGCCTCCTGCTCCAGCGCCTGGGTGAAGGCGACGGGCCGGTGCGCGCCCACCCCGACCTCGCCACGTCCGACCGCGCGGGCGACACCGACCGTCACGTGGAGCTCGGCGCGAGCGTCGTGGGAGTGCACGCCTACTGGACGGTCCTGTCCGCGCCGGGCGGCCAGGTCTACTGCCTCACGGACCGCGACCCGCTGACGGGCGTGGTGTCGCCCCGGGGGTGACCCGCGGCGGGCGCGCCCGCTCCGCGCCTGCGTGCGGTCGCCCGGGCCCGAGGGTGGCGGCACACGACATCGAAACCGACCCGCCACGTGTCGTCCGCCGCCACTTTCGCGGGCCAGGCCTCCAGGGTGGCGGCACACGACATCGCAACCGACCCGCCACATGTCGTCCGCCGCCACCTTCGCGGGCCGGGGCGGTCGTCGGGTGCCGCTGCGTCAGGCCAGCGCGCCGTCGCGGACCGTCACGCGGCCGGCGTACACGGTGTGCACGACACGCGAGGTGAGGTGCCGCCCGTGCCACGGGTTGTTGCGTGACAGCGAGGCCGAGGCGTCGCGGTCGACGGTGATCGCGGCGTCCGGGTCGACCAGTACGACGTGGGCGGGCGAGCCCGGGGCCAGCGGCCGGCCCTGGTCGGCGAGCCCGGCGATCCTGGCGGGCGTGAGCGACATGACCCGCGCGACGTCGGTCCACGACAGGTCCGGCATCGCCATCCGGACGACACCCAGTGCCGTCTCCAGCCCGAGCATCCCGAAGGCCGCGTCGACGAAGGCGTGCTCCTTGTCGTGGCGCGCATGGGGCGCGTGGTCGGTGGCGACCGCGTCGATGGTGCCGTCGGCGAGCGCCCCGCGGAGCGCGTCGACGTCCTCCTGCGGCCGCAGTGGAGGGTTGACCTTGTAGGTCGGGTCGTAGCCGGTGAGCAGGTCGGTGGTCAGCAGCAGGTGGTGGGGCGTCACCTCGGCGGTGACGTCGATGCCCTGGGCCTTGGCCCACCGCAGCACCTCGACCGAGCCGGCGGTCGACACGTGGGCGACGTGGACCCGCGAGCCGGTGTGGCGGGCGAGCATGACGTCACGCGCCACGATCACCTCCTCGGCGATGCCGGGCCAGCCGGGGAGGCCGAGCCGCCCGGACAGCTCGCCCTCGTGGCAGCACGCGGCGGAACCGGCGAGCGACGGGTCCTGCGAGTGCTGGGACACCACGCCGCCGAACGCCTTGACGTACTCCAGGGCCCGGCGCATCACGCGCGCGTCGTGGACGCACCTGCCGTCATCGGAGAAGACTGTGACGCCGGCACGCGAGCGGTGCATGAGGCCGAGCTCGGCGAGCTCCTCGCCGCCCAGTCCTCGGGTCACCGCGCCCACCGGCTGCACGTGCACCAGGCCGGCCTCGCGACCGAGCTCCCACACGCGGGTGGCCGCCTCGGCGGTGTCGGTGACGGGCGAGGTGTTGGCCATGGCGAGGATCGCGGTGTAGCCGCCCAGCGCTGCTGCCTGCGAGCCGGTGAGGATCGTCTCGGCGTCCTCGCGTCCGGGCTCGCGCAGGTGGGTGTGCAGGTCGACGAGCCCGGGCAGGGCGACCAGGCCGTCGGCGTCGATCGTCTCGGCGCCCGACGGGGCGGCCTCCACGAGGAGGCCGCTGTCGTCGACGTAGAGGTCGCCTGCCTGCTCGCCGAGCAGCGAGGCTCCCTTGATCACCAGCGACATCAGGCCATCCCTCCATCGGTCTCTCCGGCAAGCAGGTGGTAGAGCACGGCCATCCGGATCGCGAGCCCGCTGGAGACCTGCTCCAGCACGGCCGACTGCGCGGCGTCGGCGGCGTCGGCGGCGATCTCGAGCCCGCGGTTCATCGGCCCGGGGTGGCAGATCGGTACGTCGGGCCTCAGGAGCGCGAGCCGGTTGCGGGTCAGCCCGTAGCCGACGGTGTACTCCCGTGCGCTCGGGAAGAACGCGCCGGACATCCGCTCCCGCTGCACGCGCAGCATCATGACGGCGTCAGGCTCGCCGTGGACGCCGTCACCGCGCAGCACGTCGTCCAGGTCGTACGACGTCTCGAAGCCCGCCGCTGCCGACCATGTGGTGATCCCGCTCGGCATCAGGGTGGGCGGAGCCACGACGGTGACGCGGGCGCCGAGTCGGGTCAGGCACTGGATGTTGGACCGGAAGACGCGGCTGTGGGTCAGGTCGCCGATGATCGCGACATGTCGGCCCTCGAGCGAGCCGAGCCGGCGCTGCAGCGTGTACGCGTCGAGGAGCGCCTGGGTCGGGTGCTCGTGCATGCCGTCACCCGCGTTGATGACCGCTGCGTCCACCCACTCGCTGACCTGGAGGGCCGCGCCGCTGGCGGGGTGGCGGATGACGAGGCCGTCGACGCCCATCGCGCAGACCGTGAGCACGGTGTCGCGCAGGCTCTCACCCTTGGACGTGCTCGACCCCTTGGCGCTGACGTTGATCACGTCGGCGGAGAGCCACTTGCCGGCGATCTCGAACGACGAGCGCGTGCGGGTGGAGTCCTCGAAGAACATGTTGACGACCGTGCGTCCGCGCAGCGCGGGCAGCTTCTTGACCTCACGGCCCTGCACGTCGTGCATGTCGGCGGCCGTGGCGAACAGCGCGTGGATCTCGTCGGTGGAGAGGTCGTCGATCGAGAGCAGGTGCTTCACGAGATGCTCACCTCGTCGGTGCCGTCGACCTCGACGAGGCGGACGCTGACGCGTTCGGCCAGGGCACTGGGCAGGTTCTTGCCGACGTGGTCGGCACGGATCGGCAGCTCGCGGTGACCGCGGTCGACCAGCACTGCGAGGCGTACGGCGGAGGGGCGACCGAGGTCGGCCAGCGCGTCGAGGGCCGCGCGGATGGTGCGGCCGGAGAAGAGCACGTCGTCCACCAGCACGACGACCTTCCGGTCGATGCCACCGGGCGGCAGCACGGTCTTGTGCGAGCGCCGGGTGGGCTGCGAGCGCAGGTCATCGCGGTAGAGCGTCACGTCCAGCTCGCCGACGGCCACCGGGGCACCCTCGACCGCGGCGATCTTCTCCGCGATCCGGCGCGCGAGCGGCACGCCACGGGTGTGCAGCCCGAGGAGGACGAGGTCGTGCGCGCCCTTGTTGCGCTCGAGCAGCTCGTGCGAGATGCGGGTCAGCGCCCGGGAGATGTCACGGGCGTCCAGGACGGTGTGATCCGCACGGTCGCTCACGGGACCAGGGGTGGTGTCGTCGGGGGCAGGCATCTGCGCGCCGGACCTCCTTCTCCGCCTCACGGGACGGCTCGTTAAAGGATGTCGATCGGTGTGGACCCTACCGGACGCCGACCGGGACGGGTCAGCGCTCGAGCCTCAGCGTTCGAGGATGGCGACCACACCCTGCCCGCCGGCCGCGCAGATCGAGATCAGGGCGCGACCCTTGCCCTTCTCGGCGAGCAGCTTGGCGGCCACCGGGATGATCCGACCCCCGGTCGCGGCGAACGGGTGCGCCGCGGCCAGCGAGGAGCCGTTGACGTTGAGCAGCTCGCGGTCGATCGAGCCCAGCGGGCCGTCGAGGCCGAGGCGCTCCCGGCAGAACACCGGGTCCTCCCACGCGGCCAGGGTCGAGAGCACCTGCGAGGCGAACGCCTCGTGGATCTCGTAGAAGTCGAAGTCCTGCAGGGTCAGGCCGTTGCGCGCCAGCATCCGCGGCACGGCGTACGCCGGTGCCATCAGCAGCCCCTCGTGGCCGTTGACGTAGTCGACGGCCGAGGTCTCCGCGTCGACGAGGTGCGCCAGCACCGGCAGCCCGCGCTCCTCGGCCCACTCGTCGCTCGCGAGCAGCACCGCGGACGCGCCGTCGGAGAGAGGCGTGCTGTTGCCGGCGGTCATGGTGGCGGCCACACCCCGTCCGAAGACCGGCTTGAGGGTGGCGAGCTTCTCGACCGAGCTGTCCGGGCGCAGGTTGTTGTCGCGCTCGACGCCGCGGAACGGTGTCACCAGGTCGTCGTGGAAGCCCTCGTCGTAGGACCGCGCGAGGTTGTGGTGCGAGCGGGCAGCCAGCTCGTCCTGGGCCTCGCGGGTGATCCGCCACTCCAGGGCGGTGAGGGCGGCGTGCTCGCCCATCGACAGGCGCGTGCGGGGCTCGCCGTTCTGGGGGATGTCGAGACCGATGTCTCCGGGCCGGATGGCGCCGAGCGCCTTGAGCTTGCTGGTCGTGTCCTTGGCGGAGTTGACCTTCATCAGCTTCTTGCGGAGCTTGTCGCTGATCGCGACCGGCGCGTCCGAGGTGGTGTCCGTGCCGCCGGCGATGCCGGCGTCGATGACACCGAGGGCGATCTTGTTGGCCACCTGGATGGCCGCCTGCAGGCCGGTGCCGCACGCCTGCTGGATGTCGGTCGCGGCGGTCTCGGGGGCGAGCTTGGAGCCCAGGACCGACTCGCGGGTGAGGTTGAAGTCGCGGCTGTGCTTGAGGACCGCACCGGCCACGACCTCACCGAGGCGCTCGCCCTGCAGGTCGAACCGGTCGACGAGCCCGTCGATGGCGGCGGTCAGCATCTCCTGGTTGGAGACCCCGGCGTAGACCGTGTTGGACCGGGCGAACGGGATGCGGTTGCCGCCGACGACGGCGACGGGACGGGTGGTGGGCTGCATGTTCCTATCCTTGCCTGTGTGGTGTCCCGCGCCAACGGTGTGAGGGCCACGTCACGAAAAGTGGACTCGGAGTTGCACTCCGAGTTACATGTCTCTCGCCTGTCCGCACCCGACCCGCACCCGCCCCCTACCTGAAGAGGAGCCACTCAGTCGATGAGCGACCGCTACCAGGGCTTCACGTCCACCTCGATCGGCCGGCTGTTCGTCAAGAACCTCGGCCTGCCCGACCCCACCGCGCTCGAGCGCTGGTCCGAAGGTGCTCCCCTCGTCGACGGCGTCGTGGTGCTCGGCGGCTCGGGTCGCCTGGCCGAGGTGCTGCCCACCACCCTCGACGGCCTCGGCATCGCATCGGCCGGCGAGCTCGTCGAGGGCACCCGGGCCAAGGCCCTGGTCTTCGACGCCACCGGCATCGAGGACACAGCCGGGCTGGTCGCACTCCAGGAGTTCTTCACCCCGCTGATGCGGCGCCTCGAGTCGTGCCCCCGTGTGCTGGTGATCGGTACGCCGCCGGAGCTCAGGTCGGGCTCCGAACGCATCGCGCAGCGCGCCCTCGAGGGATTCACGCGCTCGCTCGGCAAGGAGATCGGGCGCGGCGGCACCGTCCAGCTGGCCTACGTCGCCCCCGCCGCAGACGGCGCCCTTGCCTCCACGCTCGCGTTCTTCCTCTCCCCCAAGTCGGCCTACGTCTCGGGCCAGGTGGTCCGGGTCGGCGTCCACGGGGCCACCACGACCGACGAGGTCACCGACTGGACCCGCCCCCTGGCCGGCAAGGTCGCCCTCGTCACCGGTGCCAGCCGCGGCATCGGCGAGGAGATCGCCCGGGTGCTGCACCGCGACGGCGCGAAGGTCGTCGGCGTCGACGTGCCCCAGGCTGCCAGCGAGCTGCAGACCCTCATGACTGAGCTCGACGGCGACCACCTCGTCCTCGACATCACCGCCCAGGACGCGCCGCAGCGCATCGCCCACCACCTCCGCAAGCACCACGGCGGCGTCGACGTGGTCGTCCACAACGCCGGCATCACCCGCGACAAGAAGCTCGCCAACATGGCCGAGGACCGCTGGAGCAGCGTCATCGCCGTCAACCTCACCGCGCCCGAGCTCATCACCCGCGAGCTCCTCGACGCAGGCGTCGTCCACGCCGGCGGTCGCATCGTCGGGGTCGCCTCGATCGCCGGCATCGCGGGCAACGTCGGCCAGACCAACTACGCGACCTCCAAGGCCGGCGTCATCGGCCTCGTCGAGAGCCTGCGCGACGAGCTCGAGGACGGCATCACCGTCAACGCCGTCGCGCCGGGCTTCATCATCACGCAGATGACCGCCGCGGTGCCGTTCGCGACGCGCGAGGTCGGTCAGCGGCTCAACGCCCTGTCGCAGGGCGGCCTGCCGGTCGACGTGGCCGAGACCATCGCGTGGTTCGCCAGCGCCGGATCGGGCGCGGTCAACGGCAACGTGGTCCGCGTGTGCGGCCAGATGATGCTGGGCGCCTGATGGCGATCCGGGAGTCGAAGACCCTGTCGGGCGAGCCCGGCGGACTGAGCACGCTGGTCCGCGCCGCGCTGCCGGCGGTGCCGGGCGTCAACCGGCTGCCCGGGGTGCGCAAGGCCCCGGCGAGCGGGTTCACCGGCCTGGCCTACCACCGCGGGCAGGTGGTGACGGAGCGCGCCCGCGTCGATGCGTACGCCGCGGTGTGCGGGTTCCCGCGCAAGGACGTCGTACCCGTGACGTTCCCGCACCTGCTGGCCTTCCCGCTCCACATGGCGATCATGAGCGACCCGGCCTTCCCCTATGCCGCGATCGGGATGGTGCACGTCGAGAACACCCTCACTGCCCACCGCCCCATCCGCATCGGCGAGGCGCTGGACGTGACGACCGAGGTCCTGGCTCCGCGACCGCACGCGAGGGGCGTCCTGCTCGACTTCGTCACCACGGTCTCCGGTGCCGGCGAGCCCGCGTGGGAGTCGACCTCGACCTACCTGCGACGGGGCCGCTCGGTCGACGGCGACACCACCACCGGCCTGGTCATCGCCGACCCGCCCTCCGGTGGCATCGAGTGGCGGCTGCCCGCCAACCTCGGCCGGACGTACGCCTCGGTGTCGGGCGATGCCAACCCGATCCACCTCCACCCCCTGACCGCCAGGGCGTTGGGCTTCCCGCGCCAGATCGCCCACGGGATGTGGACCTTGGCGCGCTCCGTGGCGGCCATCGAGAACCGCCTGCCGGGCGCCGTGACCGTCGACGTGGCCTTCAAGAAGCCGGTGTTCCTGCCGAGCACCGTGGCCTTCGCGGCGCGCGAGGACGGGCCCGGCTGGACGTTCGCCCTCACCGACCCGAAGGACGGATCACCCCACCTGCAGGGCCGTACGACCCCCGGCTGACCCTCGGATGTCGGACGCGGGAGGCAGGGACGGGTCGCTACGTGCGGTCGTCCCGCAGGCGGATCAGGCCCTCCTGGGCCACTGTCGCCACGAGCTCGCCCGACTGCGTGAACACCCGCGCCAGTGCGAGGCCACGCGCCCCGCCTGCGAAGGGTGAGAACTGGTCGTAGAGCCACCACTCGTCGGCCCGGAAGGGCCTGTGGAACCAGATGGTGTGGTCGAGCGACGCCGGCTGGAGCCGCGGGGAGGCGATGTGGATGCCGTGCGGGACGAGCGCGGCACCGAGCAGGGTGAGGTCGCTGGCGTAGGTGAAGGCTGCTGTCTGGACGGTGGGGTCGTCGGACAGGGTGCCGTCGACCTTGATCCAGAGCCGGGCCCGCGCCGGATGCTCCGGGTCGTCGGGGATCCCGCGGCCCGTCACGCCGACATGACGGATGTCGAGGGCCGACCACTCCCGCTCCCAGTGCTCGGCGGCCTCGGGCCCCTGCTGGCGAGCCAGCTCGACCAGCGGCATCCCGTGCTCGGGGCCGACGACCTCGGGCATCCGGTCCTGGTGCTCGAGCCCCGGCTCGGGGATCTGGAAGTTGGCGGTCATGTAGTAGATCGGGCGGCCGTGCTGGCGCGCGGAGACGCGGCGGGTCGCGAACGCGCGTCCGTCACGGATCCGCTCCACGTCGTAGACGATCGGCACCGTGGTGTCGCCGGGACGCAGGAAGTAGGAGTGGAGCGAGTGCAGCACGAAGTCGCCCTCGACGCTGCGGGTCGCCGCGACCACGGCCTGCGCCGCGACCTGCCCACCGAAGACGCGTTGGCGCTCGGTGTGGGCCTGGGCTCCGCGGAACAGGTCGACCTCGAGCGTCTCGAGCTCGAGCAGGTTGACGAGCTCCTCGGCGCTGCCGGCCATCAGCGGTCCTCCCAGCCGGAGCCGGGGTCCTCGCCGTTGTCCTTGGACTGGTCGTCGAGCTCGGCGAGGAACGCCTCGAAGTCGCGCCCGATCTCCTCCCCGGTCGGCAGGGGCCCGTCGCCGGCCATCAGCGACGTGCCCGCCGCCTCGGCCTCGCGGAAGGAGTCGTACTGCTGCTCCAGGCCGCGGACGACGTCGCCGACCTCGTCGTGCGAGGAGAGATAGCGGTCGACCTCGGTCTCGGTGATCTCGGCGGCCTCGCGCAGGTCGCTGAGGTCGATCGTCAGCCGACCACCGATCTCGAGGTGCTCGAGCAGCACCAGCGCGGCCTGGGGGTACTCCATCTGGGCGAGGTAGTGCGGGATGTGGGCGACGAACCCGAGCGCGTCCAGCCCCCACTCCCCCAGCCGGATCTCGAGAAGCGCCTGCGCACTGGCCGGCACGCGCAGCTCGCCCTGCCACGGGCTCTCGCCGGGCACGAGCTCGGGGCGGTTGGCGTGGGGCGTGATCGCGATCGGCCGCGTGTGCGGGACAGCCATCGGCACCGCGCCCATGCTCACGACCCGCGAGACGCCGAAGTGCTCGATGACCTCGCGCACGGCACGGGCGAAGGCCTCCCACCGGATGTCGGGCTCGGGCCCGGTGAGCAGCAGGAACGGCGTACCGCCGGTGTCGCGGAGGGCACGCACGACCAGGCGCGGGGCCTCGTAGTCGGAGTAGTGGTCGCGGACGAAGGTCACCGGCGGGCGGCGCGCGCGGTAGTCGTGGAGCGAGTCGACGTCGAAGGTCGCCACGATCTTGCCCTCGGACAGCTCGGCGAGGTGGCCCGCGGCGAGCTCGGCGGACTTGCCGGCGTCGAGGAATCCGGTCAGGACGCAGACGAGCGTGAGGTCACCGGCGTCCACCAGGACCTCGGCGTCGTCGACGATGTGCACGAGGCGTTCGACCATGCACCAACCCTAGTGTCCGCACACCAGTGACCCGACACACACCCGGTGCGATGGGCAGGCGTTGTTACTCGGGGGTAACGTGTCCCCGTCCTGTGTGTCCTTCCCCCTGTCCGATCCTTGGGAGTAGCCAGTGCCCCGTCCACAGCGAGAGGTCGTCTTCGTCGACGGCGTACGCACCCCGTTCGGCAAGGCCAAGGGCCAGTACGCCGAGACCCGCGCCGACGACCTCGTCATCAAGTGCATCACCAGTCTGATGCGCCGCAACCCGTCCCTGCCGCCCGAGCGCGTCGACGAGGTCGCGCTCGCGGCCACGACCCAGATCGGCGACCAGGGCCTCACCCTCGGGCGCACCGCCGCGCTGCTGTCCGGCCTGCCGCAGAGTGTGCCCGGCTACTCGATCGACCGCATGTGCGCCGGCGCGATGACCGCGGTCACCAACGTCGCGTCGGGCATCGCCTTCGGGGCGTACGACATCGCGATCGCCGGCGGCGTCGAGCACATGGGCCGCCACCCCATGGGTGAGGGCGTCGATCCCAACCCGCGCATCCTGTCCGAGCGGATCGTCAACCCCGACGCCCTCGTGATGGGCAAGACGGCCGAGAACCTGCACGACCGGTTCCCCACGATCACCAAGCAGCGCGTCGACGCCTACGCCGTCCGCAGCCAGCAGAAGACCCAGGCCGCCTACGACGCCGGCAAGATCCAGCCCGACCTGGTGCCGGTCGCGACCCGCTCCGCCGACGCCGGCTGGGGCCTTGCCACCACCGACGAGCCGATGCGCCCCGAGACGACCCTCGAGTCACTGGCGTCGCTCAAGACCCCGTTCCGCTCGCACGGCAACGTCACCGCGGGCAACGCCGCGGGCATCAACGACGGCGCCACCGCCGCGCTGCTCGCCGACGAGGAGACCGCCCGCGAGCTCGGCCTGAGCGTCAAGATGCGTCTGGTCACCTACGCCTTCGTGGGTGTCGAGCCCGAGGTCATGGGCGCCGGCCCGATCCCGGCGACCGAGAAGGCGCTGCGCCTCGCCGGCCTCACGATCGACGACATCGGTGCCTTCGAGGTCAACGAGGCCTTCGCCGTGCAGGTGCTGGCGTTCCTCGAGCACTACGGCATCGCCGACGACGACGCCCGGGTGAACCCCTACGGCGGCGCGATCGCGATGGGCCACCCGCTGGCCTCGTCCGGCGTACGCCTGATGAACCAGCTCGCGCGGGCCTTCGAGGAGCAGCCCGAGGTCCGCTACGGCCTCACGACCATGTGCATCGGCATCGGCATGGGCGGCACCGTGATCTGGGAGAACCCCCACTGGACTGGAGAAGACAAGTGACGACGACCCCCGACAATTCAGCACTGGTCGAGCGCGCGCAGGCGATCGTGTCCGACGCCGAGCGCGTCACCCGGGCGCACCTGCGCAAGGTCTCCCTGCCCGGCGCGACCTTCGGCCTCATCACCCTCGACAACGGCGAGGACCACACCAAGCCCAACACGTTCGGCCCCGGCTCGCTGCTGGCGCTGAACACGGCCGTCGACGCGGCCCTCGCCGACGACACGATCGACGCCCTCGCGGTGACCGGCAAGCCGTTCATCCTCGCGGCCGGCGCGGACCTGACGTCGATCCAGGGTGGCGGTCCTGACGCCGTACGCATCGTCGCCGAGCTCGGCCACGCGGTGTTCCGCAAGCTGGGCGAGGGCGGCAAGCCGTCGTTCGGCCTCATCAACGGTCTCGCGCTCGGCGGCGGGCTCGAGGTGGCGCTGCACTGCACCTACCGGACCGTCATGGACTCGGCTCCCGCTCTCGGGCTGCCCGAGGTCATGCTCGGCCTGGTCCCCGGCTGGGGTGGCGCGTGGCTGGTCCCGAACCTGCTCGGCGCCGACAAGGCCGTCACGCTGATCCTCGAGAACCCGCTCAACCAGGGCAAGACCCTGGGCGGGCAGGCGGCGTACGAGCTCGGGCTGGCCGACGCCGTCTTCAACGGGGCCGACTACCTGGAGCAGTCGCTGCTGTGGGCGGCCTCCGTGCTCCGCGGCGAGGTCGTCGTCGAGCGCCCCGAGGTCGACCGGGGCGAGGCGTGGGACGCCGCGATCGCGCGTGCCGAGGGCATCGTCGCGTCGAAGACCGGTGGCGGCTCGCCCGCCGCGGCCAAGGCGGTCGAGCTCATCGCTGCGGCACGTGACACCGACCGCGACGCCGGCTTCGCGGCCGAGAACGACGCGCTCCACGCGCTCTCGCAGACGTCCGAGCTGCTCGCGTCGCTCTACTCCTTCGACCTCGTGCAGAAGCGGGCCAAGCGCCCGGCCGGTGCACCCGACAAGGCGCTCGCGCGTCCGGTCACCAAGGTCGGCATCGTGGGTGCGGGCCTGATGGCCAGCCAGCTCGCGCTGCTGTTCGTACGTCGCCTCGAGGTGCCGGTCGTGCTGACCGACCTCGACCAGGAGCGCGCCGACAAGGGCGTGGGCTACGTCCACGCCGAGATCGACAAGCTGCTCGCCAAGGGCCGGATCAACCAGGACAAGGCCAACCGCCACAAGGCGCTGGTGTCCGGGGAGACCGACAAGCAGGTCGCCTTCGGTGACGCCGACTTCGTGATCGAGGCCGTCTTCGAGGAGATGGCGATCAAGAAGACCGTCTTCGCCGACGTCGAGGCGGTCGTGTCCGCCGAGTGCGTGCTGGCGACCAACACCTCGTCGCTGTCGATCACCGAGATGGCTGCCGACCTCGAGCACCCCGAGCGGGTCGTCGGCTTCCACTTCTTCAACCCGGTCGCGGTGATGCCGCTGCTGGAGATCGTCAAGGGTGACGCCACCGACGACGCGACCCTGGCCACGGCGTTCGCCACCAGCCGGGCGCTCAAGAAGACCAGCATCCTGGTCAAGGACAGCCCGTCCTTCATCGTCAACCGGCTGCTCGGTCGCTTCATGAGCGAGGTCGGCCGCATCGTCGACGAGGGCACCCCGGTGGAGGTGGCCGACAACGCGTTCGCCGGCATCGCGCCGATGCCGCCGTTCGTCCTGCTGTCGCTGGTCGGCCCGGCCATCGCGCTGCACAACAACGAGACGCTGAAGGGCGCGTTCCCCGACCGCTTCTACGTCTCCCCCGCCCTCGAGCGCATCGTCGCGGCGAGGAAGGGGTCCTACTACGGGCCCGACGGCGCGATCGACCCCGAGGTCGAGGCGCTGCTGGAGAAGCCGGCCGACCCGGTGGTCCTCACCGCCGAGGAGGTCCGCGAGAAGACCCTCGCCGGGCTCGCCGAGGAGGCGCGGCTGATGCTCGACGAGGGCGTCGTCGCCGCTCCGCAGGACATCGACCTGGCGATGATCACCGGCGCGGGCTTCTCCTTCTGGAACGGCGGGCTGACCTTCATGCTCGACGTCGCCGGGATCTCCGAGAAGGTGAGCGGCAAGCGGTTCCACTGATCCACCTCGTGGGCGGTGCGTGAGGCAGGTTCTGGGGCTTCGGAACCTGCCTCCGCCACCGCCGTCCTTCGTACGCTCGTTGGGCGGTGCGTGAGGCAGGTTCCGGAACGTCGGAACCTGCCTCACTCACCGCTCGGCGGGCGATGCGATGTGCGGGGCGTCAGGTCGTGGCGTCCTCGCGGACCGTCCCGGCGAGCTCGCCGCGGCCCAGCCGGCTGTGCGAGCGGCCGTAGGCGAAGTAGACGACCAGGCCGATCGCCATCCAGACGCCGAAGCGGACCCAGGTCTCGCCGATGAGGTTGAGCATCAGGTAGAAGCAGAGCAGCACCGACAGCGTGGCGACGACGCCCACGGCCGGCGTACGGAAGGCGCGCGGCAGGTCGGGGCGCGTACGCCGCAGGACGAGCACGCCGACGCTCACCAGCACGAACGCGAAGAGCGTGCCGATGCTGACCAGGTCACCCAGCGTCGCGAAGTCGACGAAGCCCGACAGCAGGGCGACTCCGATGCCGGTGATCGCGGTCAGGCGGTAGGGCGTGCCGAATGTCGGGTGGACCTTGGCCAGCGACGTGGGCAGCAGGCCGTCACGGGCCATCGCGAACGCGACGCGGGTCTGCCCCATCATCAGGATCAGCACGACGACGGTCAGCCCGATAGTCGCCCCGACGGCGATGATGTTGCCGATCCACTCCACTCCGGCCTTGTCGAAGGCGGTGGCGAGCGGGGCCGGGTCGTTGGGGTCGATGGTGTCGTAGGACTGCATGCCGGTGATGACGAAGCAGACCGCGATGTAGAGCACGGTGACGATCGCCAGCGAGCCCAGGATGCCGATCGGCACGTCACGCTGGGGGTTCTTCGTCTCCTCCGCGGTGGTGGCCACCACGTCGAACCCGATGAAGGCGAAGAAGACGATCGCGGCGCCCGCGATGACACCGCCGATGCCGAAGACGGCCGGCTCCATGCCGAAGATCGAGGTGATCAGCGGTGACTTCCAGAATCCTCCCTCGGCCCCTCCGGTCGGCTGGCTCGGCGGGATGAACGGCGTGTAGTTGGCCGTCTTGATGTAGCCGATCCCCATGATGATCACGAGGGCGACCACGCCGAGCTTGATCGCCACGATGACCTGGTTGATCCGGCTCGAGAGCTTGATGCCACCGATCAGCACCGCGGCGACGAGCAGGGAGATGACCACCGCGGGGAGGTTGACGATGCCGTCGCCGGCGGAGGCGAGCGAGGCGGGGATCTCCAGCGGCGTGCCCTCGAGGACGTTCTGGAGGTAGCCCGAGAAGCCTGCCGCGAGCGCCGAGGCCCCGACGGTGAACTCGAGCACGAGGTCCCACCCGATGATCCAGGCGACGAGCTCACCGAAGGTCGCGTACGAGAACGTGTACGCGCTGCCGGCGACCGGCACCGTCGACGCGAACTCGGCGTAGCAGAGGGCCGCGAGCGCGCACGCGAGGCCGGCGATGAGGAACGACAGTGCGATCGCCGGACCGGCGTTGGTCGCGGCGACCAGGCCGGTGTAGACGAAGATGCCGGCGCCGATGATCACGCCGACACCGAAGATGGTGAGGTCGAGCGCGCCGAGGTTCTTCTTGAGGCGGTGCTCGGGCTCCTCCGTCTCGGCGATCGACTGCTCGACGGACTTGGTGCGGAAGAGGTCCATCCCAGCAACCTAGGACGGCAGCGACGTTACCGTCGAGTCGGGTCAGGCGGTGTGGTCGACCTCGATCGACGCGGGCTCGCCGTCGAGCGCGGTCACGTCCTCCACGATCCCCCGGGCCAGGGTCTGGGCGTCCAGCCCGATCCGGGCGAGGATGACGTCGCGCTTGGCGTGGTCGAGGAACTCCTGCGGGATGCCGTGCAACCTGAACGGCGTACGCACGCCCTCGTCGTTGAGCGTCTGCAGCAGCGCCGCTCCGCAGCCACCGACGCGGCCGTTGTCCTCGACGCTGACCACGAGCCGGTGCTCGCGCGCGAGCTCGACGATCGCGGGATCGACGGGCTTGACCCAGCGCGGGTCGACGACCGTCACCCCGATCCCCTGCGCGGTGAGACGCGAGGCGACCTCGACCGCCGTCGTGCACATCGACCCGACGGCGACGATGAGCACGTCGTGCGCACCCTCGCGGACGAGCACGTCGGCGTTGCCGGCGCGGTCGATGGCGGGCACGTCGGTGGGAGGCGGTCCCTTCGGGAAACGGACCACGGTCGGGGCGTCGTCGACGAGCACCGCCTCGTCGAGCAGCTCCCGGAGGCGGGTGACGTCGCGCGGGGCCGCGAGCCGCAGCCCCGGCACCACCTGGAGGATGGACATGTCCCACATGCCGTTGTGGCTGGCTCCGTCGTCGCCGGTGACGCCCGATCGGTCGAGCACGAACGTGACGCCGCACCTGTGCAGCGCGACGTCCATGAGCACCTGGTCGAAGGCACGGTTGAGGAAGGTGGCGTAGACCGCGAAGACCGGGTGCAGCCCACCCATCGCGAGGCCGGCGGCCGACGTGACGGCGTGCTGCTCGGCGATGCCGACGTCGAAGGTGCGCTCCGGGAACCTCTGGGCGAAGACGTCGAGCCCGACGGGGTGCATCATGGCCGCCGTGATCGCCACGATGTCGTCGCGGCGCTCGCCCAGCTCGACGATCGCCTCGGAGAAGTGGTCGGTCCAGATCTTGCCCTTGGGCTTCTCCGCGCCTGTCTGCACGTCGAACGGGCCGGGGGCGTGGAACTGGTCGGCCTCGTGGCGCATCGCCGGGTCGTAGCCCTGTCCCTTGCGGGTGATGGCGTGCACGATCACCGGACCACCGAAGCGCTTGGCCTGGGTGAGCGCGTGCTCCATGGCCGCCTGGTCGTGCCCGTCCACCGGGCCGACGTACTTGAGGCCGAGGTCCTCGAACAGCCCCTGGGGCGCGAGGGCGTCCTTCATGCCCTTCTTGACAGCGTGCAGGGCGTCATAGGCCGCGTGGCCCACCCCGGGCACCTGGTTGAGCCGCTTCTTGACGAGGTCGAGGACCTGCTCGTAGCGAGGGTTGGTCCGCAGCGAGGTCAGCGCGGTCGCGAGGCCGCCGATCGTGGGCGTGTAGGAGCGCTCGTTGTCGTTGACGACGATCACCAGCCGGCTCGACCGGGCGATCGCGATGTTGTTGAGCGCCTCCCAGGCCATGCCGCCGGTGAGTGCACCGTCGCCGATGACGGCGACGACGTGCCGGTCCTCGCCGCGGATGGCGTAGGCCTTCGCCAGCCCGTCGGCGTACGACAACGAGGTCGAGGCGTGGGAGTTCTCCACGATGTCGTGCTCGGACTCGGCCTGGCTCGGGTAGCCGCTGACGCCGCCCTCCTTGCGCAGGGTGCCGAAGTCGGCGTGACGGCCGGTGACGAGCTTGTGGACGTAGGACTGGTGGCCGGTGTCGAAGACCACGCGGTCGTACGGGGAGTCGAAGACGCGGTGGATGGCCAGCGTCAGCTCGACCACGCCGAGGTTGGGACCGAGGTGGCCGGTGTTGGTCGCGACGGTGCGGATCATCAGGTCGCGGATCTCGGCGGCGAGCTCGTCCAGCTGCTCCGCCGACAGTCCACGGAGGTCGCGCGGAGACGCGATCGAGTCGAGGTGTCCCATGGGCCTGAGTCTATTTCATGCCAGGTCGTAGACCGCCACCGACGGCTCGTGCAGGCTCCCCATCCAGACCTTCCCGTCGTGCTCGCGGACGCCCGTGACCATGTGGTAGCCGGGGTGGTCGATGTCGAGGTCGTGCACCAGCCGGCCGGCATCGTCGTAGGCCTGCACCCGGATGGTGTGCTTCGGCCGGGGCTGCAGCGCTTCGGGGATCCGCGTCACTGCCTTGCGCAGCACCATCGGCGCGGAGCCGAGCCGTTCGACGAGCGGGTCGACCGGGCTGGCCACGGCCACCCAGACCAGGCCGTCGCTCCCCCGGCTGATGTTGTCGGGATACCCGGGGAGGTCGGTCACGAGGTGGTCGCGCTGCCCGGCGCGCGGCCCCGCCAGCCACAGGCGTACGACGGTGCGGCCGCGGCACTCGGCGACCGCGACGTAGGACTCGTCGGCCGACAGGGCCACCCCGTTGGCGAAGGCCAGCCCCGTGAGCACGACGGTCACGGTGCCGTCGGGGTCGCGACGGAGCAGGCGGCCCGTGCGGGTGTGCTGGACGAAGTCGTCCTTCCACTGCGCGATGCCGAAGTGCAGCGAGGAGTCGCTGAACCAGATGGTGCCGTCGGCACCGACCGCGGCGTTGTTGCAGAACCTCATCTCCTGGCCCTCGACCCGGTCCACGAGCACCTCGACGGTCCCGCGAGCCTGGTGGACCTGCAGCAGGCCCCGCTGCGCGTCGCACACCAGCAGGTGGCCGCTCGGGAGCATCTCGAGACCGAGCGGCCGGCCACCGGTGTCGGCCACCCGGCGGGCGCTGCCGGTGCCCGCGTCGACCGCCCAGATCGCTCCGTCCTCGGTGCCGGTGTAGACGACGCCCTCGGCGGAGACGACGACGTCCTCGGCGCCCATCGAGGGGACGGGGTGCACGGTGAAGGTCATGGTCGCTCCGTGGGTCAGGGGTGGGTGAGTCGGGTGTAGGTGGGTGAGTCGAGGAAGGCCGGCACGATGTCGGTCGCACCGGCCGTCAGGTCCAGGCCGCGCGCGACGTCGGGGTCGACGAAGACGATCTGTCGACCCTCCTGGCAGTCGATGTCGGCGTCGGTCAGGTCGGTGGCGGCGACGAAGACCTGCATCCGGTCCCAGGTGCCGTAGGCCTTGCGGTGGTCGACGGTGAACTCGCCGAACAGCTCGAGGTCCCCGTGCTGCAGTCGTACTCCGGTCTCCTCCTCGAGCTCGCGGTAGGCGGCCGGCTCGAAGTCCTCGCCCGGGTCGAGGTGGCCGCCCGCCAGTCCCCACTTCTCGGGGTCGATGCGGGGGTGCTCGTCGCGCTCCTGCAGCAGGATCCGGCCCTCCGTGTCGACGAGGACCACCCCGGCGAAGCGGTGCTGGTCGGGGGCCGGCACGAACGGGTGCTCGGCGACCCACGCGCGCAACGCCGGCGCCACGAGCGCCGTCGACGGCACGAGCTCGACGTCGGGCAGCGGGTCCGGGGCGACGAACACCATCTGCCGTCCTTCGTGGCACTCCACGTCGCGGTCGCTGAGGGTCGTACGCGCGACGAAGGCGTGGAAGTGGAAGGTGCCGCGTTCGTGGGTGACCAGCTCGAAGCGACCGAGATCGGTGAGGTCCGCGGGGACGAGGACGACGCCGGTCTCCTCGGCCAGCTCGCGGACCGCGCCGTCGACCGGCGCCTCGCCCACCTCGAGGCCGCCACCGGGGAAGCACCACATCTCCGGCCACACCGGCGCGTGCTCGTCGCGCTCCTGCATCAGCACCCGGCCGCGCGGGTCGACGAGCGTCACCTGCACGAAGTCGGTGCGCACGGCCGTCGCCTGCCACCTGCGGACCAGGTCGATCGTCAGCGCCGTGGCCTGGTGGAGCGGTCGGTCCGCGATCGTCTGCGGGTCGACGAAGACCATCTGGCGACCCTCACCACAGACCACGTCGTCGTCCCCGACGGCGAGCCGCACGACGAAGAGCTCGAGCTCGTCGTCCTCACCGCAGCTCTCGCTGCGGAAGCGTCGTACGCCGAGGGACTCCAGCTGGTCCGGGTCGAGGACCAGCCCCGTCTCCTCGCGCACCTCTCGCACCGCGGCGGCGACGAAGTCCTCCCCTGCTTCCAGGTCACCTCCCGGATAGCCCCACCGGTCAGGGTCGTGCAGCGCGTCGTGGCCGCGCTCCTGCATCAGCAGCCAGCCGCGTGGATCGACGACGGCCACAGCAGCGAAGCGATGCATCCCGCGACCCTAGCGACCCTCACATCCGCACGCGGTAGCGACGACCGCGCAGCGCCTCCTCCACCAGCCCGACCTCCCGGCGCACGGCCAGCAACCGGGCGTCCTCGAGCTGGAAGGTCTGCACCGCCGCCTCGACGACAGCCTCGTCAGCGACGTCGCGGAGGTCGCCGCGGATCTCGCTCAGGCCGCGGCGCGTCGCGAGCTGCTGCGCCTCGACGTGCAGCACCGCGAACCGTGCCAGCACCACGACGTGCCTGCGGAGCCCGGAGAAGCGGCGGTAGTCGGCCGGACACAGGTCGAGCAACCAGCTGGCGGCCGTGGCCTCCCAGTCAGGCGCGTCCGGTGGCCGCACCTGCTGCGGCCAGCCGGGCGGGGCCACGCCACGATGACCCGGCGGCGGCGTGGCCCGCGGGCGGGGCTGGGGAGTGGGGAACACCGGCCCAGTCTATCGAACACCTGTTCGATCGCGCCATCCGTTCAGTCGGTCCCCAGAGCCGACTCGACCTCGGCGAGGTCGGGGTCCCGCAGCCCGACGAGGTCGTAGCGCCACCACACGTCCGGGTAGACGAGCCGCCCCGTCATCCACGGCTCGTGGCCCGCAAGCAGGACCACCCGGCATGCAGGGTCCGGGATGCGCAGCGAGGGCCGTTCGAGCCCGTGGTCGGACGCGACGCCCCACCCGCGCTCGGCATAGAACCCGGGTGCGCCCTCGAGGAAGACCAGCGGCGCTCCGGCGGCCGCCGCTGCCTGCACGGCGGCGGCGAGGAGCGCGGTGCCGGTGCCGGATCCCTGCCGCGCAGGACGTACGCCGATCGGGCTGAGGACGAGCACGTCGACCAGCCGCTCGCGGGCGTCGAGCCAGGCCCGGGACAGCGCGACGTGGCCCAGGATCCCTTCCTCGTCCTCGGCGACGAGCTCGACGCGCAGGTCCGCGGCCGACCGGAGCAGGGCCAGCACGTCGAGGATCGACGCCGCCTGGTCACCGAAGGACTCCTCGACGACCACCCCGACGGCTGCCGCGTCCCCGGGGCCGACCGGCCGGATCGTGACCTCGTGCGCCACGTCAGCCCTCCAGGAAGGACCAGCGCACCTCGCGCCGGTCGTTGTCGACGTTGAGGTCGACCAGGCAGATGCTCTGCCAGGTCCCGAGCGCGAGCCGGCCGCCGATCACCGGCACCGTGCAGTGCGGCGGCACGATCGCCGGCATCACGTGCGAGCGACCGTGGCCGGGCGAGCCGTGGCGGTGCCGCCAGCGGTCGTCGGCGGGGAGCAGGTCGCCGAGGGCGGCCAGCAGGTCGTCGTCGGAGCCGGCCCCGGTCTCGATGATCGCCAGCCCGGCG
Organism: Nocardioides alpinus; assembly: GCF_900112035.1. Lineage (GTDB taxonomy): Bacteria > Actinomycetota > Actinomycetes > Propionibacteriales > Nocardioidaceae > Nocardioides > Nocardioides alpinus. The sequence goes on from NZ_FOKC01000012.1 coordinate 65,995, forward strand.
GTCGCGTGCGGCACGAACACGTGCAGGAGGCCGTCTTCCCTGTCGGCGACGAAGTCGGCCGCGTCGCGGGTGAGGTCGAGGACGACCTCGTCGCCGCCGGTGCGGTAGGTCCGGGTCTCACTGTGCACGGTCGGCCTCCTCACGCAGGGCCTGCTCGATGCGCGCCACCTTGGCCGTGAGCTGACCGTCGTGGCCGGGGCGGATGTCGGCCTTCAGCACGAGGCCGACGCGCGGAGACACCTCGGCCACGACGTCGACGGCACGCTTGACCACGGCCATCACCTCGTCCCACTCCCCCTCGATGTTGGTGAACATCGCATTGGTCTCGTGGGGCAGCCCGGACTCCCGGACGACGCGTACGGCAGCGGCGACCGCCTCGGTCACGGATCCGGTCGGGTCACTGGACATGGGCGACAGCGAGAAGGCGACGATCATGCCGCCCACGCTAGCGAGGGCGACCACCTGTTCGGGTGGAACACCCCATCCGGGCGCGTGCCTACGTTCGAAGGACCAGTGAACGGCCCGGCCACGGGCCCCAACGAAGGGACACCACGTGCCTGACGTCACCGCAAGCTCCGGCCTCCTCAGCTCGGTCAAGGTCCATGTCGAGGACTCGGGCGGCAGCGGCCGACCCGTCGTCCTCATCCACGGCTGGCCCCTCTCGGGCGAGTCCTGGAGCGAGCAGGTCGGCCCCCTCAGCGCCGCCGGCTACCGCGTCGTCGCCTACGACCGCCGCGGCTTCGGTCGCAGCGACAAGCCCTCCAAGGGCTACGACTACGACACCCTCGCCGACGACCTCGACAGTGTCCTGAAGGAGCTCGAGCTCACCGACGTGACGCTCGTCGGCTTCTCGATGGGTGGCGGCGAGGTCGCCCGCTACGTCGCGCGCCACGGCGAGGACCGCGTGCACTCGGTCGTCTTCGCAGCGGCCGTGCCGCCCTACCTGCTCAAGACGGACGACAACCCCGACGGCCCCCTCACCGAGGAGGCCGCCAACGAGATGACCGAGGGTCTGAAGGCCGACCGCACCACGTTCTTCGACGGCTTCACGAAGGACTTCTTCTCGGCCAACGGTGAGCTCAAGGTCACCGAGGAGCAGCGGCAGGACGCCATCGCGCTGAGCCACCAGAGCGACCAGACGGCCGCACTCGGCTGCATGGAGGCGTTCGGCACGACCGACTTCCGCGACGACCTCACCAAGGTCACCGTGCCCACGCTCGTCATCCACGGTGACAGTGACGGGACCGTTCCGTTCGAGGGCTCCGGCAGGCGCACCCACGAGGCGATCGCCGGCTCCGAGCTCGTCGTCGTCGACGACGCGCCGCACGGCTTCAACGTGAGCCACTCCGCGGAGTTCAACCGCGCGCTGCTCGCCTTCCTGGAGCGCTGACCGCAGCTCCGCCCGCCCGCGGGTGACAACGAGAACTGCGGCCGTACGACACCTCCCAGCGCCAGCGGGACGTCGTACGGCCGCAGTTCTCCTGCGCTCAGGCGACGCCGCCGCCGTCAGGCGTTGGTGCCCTCCCCCGGCAGCCCGCCCTGCGGGTCGGGCGTCCCACCCTGGCAGGACACGCCGACCTCCGGAGCGGTGTGCCCGTCGCCGTACTCCTCCAGGAACAGCCCCAGCCGCTCGTCGTCTGCGCCGTCGAGCTGCAGCTGGGCGCCCCACACGGTCACCACGACGGGGGACGGCAGGTCCTCGCGCGGCGACATGATCCCGTTCTCGGGGAGCTGGTCGGCCAGGGTGTCGACGTCCGCTGCGGACAGGTCCGGGTCATGGGTGATCCAGACCGTGCCGTGCTCGAGGTCGTGCACCGCGTTCTCGTCGCGGACGGGTTCGTCGTACGCCCCGCAGGCCAGCCAGATCGGAGCGTGCGGGCCGCCGGCCGGTGGCGTCTGGGGATAGTCGACCTCGTCGGTCGTGTGCGCGCGGTCGGAGATCTCCCACGTCTCCACGAGCGTGAGGTCCAGCGCACGCTGGGCCTCCTCCTCGCCCCGCAGCGCCTGGTTGACCAGGGGAGCCGCCAGGGCGGCTCCGAGCACCAGCACGGCGCCGACTGTCGCGAGGACCAGCGGGAGGCGGCTCGGCCGCGCCGGGTCGGCCCCGACCGGTTCGTCGTACGGCATCGTGCCCGGCGCATCCGCGGACTCGTCGGACCATTCCTCGGGTGCGGGCTGGTCCGGCGTCGACGCGTCCGGGCTGTCGTGGTCACTCACGGCGTCAGGCTACCGACGGGAGCGCAGCGGCCGCCGCCCCCACCGCTGGTGGGGACGACGGCCGCCTGTGACCCGTGACGCAGCAGTGCCGGCGTCAGGCCTTGAGCAGGTTGCGCAGGACGTACTGCATGATCCCGCCGTTGCGGTAGTAGTTGGCCTCGCCCGGGGTGTCGATCCGCACGGTGGCCTCGAACTCGCTGGTCTCGCCGAAGGACTGGTCGGTGCCGGGAGCCGGCTCGACCTTGACCGTGACGGTCGTGGGCGTGGAGCCGTCGTTGAGCGCGGTGATGCCGGAGATGCTGATGATCTCGGCACCGGTCAGGCCCAGGTCGTCGGCCGTCTTGCCCGCCGGGAACTGCAGCGGGATGACGCCCATGCCGATCAGGTTCGAGCGGTGGATGCGCTCGTAGGACTCGGCGATGACGGCCTTGACGCCCAGCAGCGCGGTGCCCTTGGCCGCCCAGTCGCGCGACGAGCCGGAGCCGTACTCCTTGCCGGCCAGCACCACCAGCGGGGTGCCCGCGGCGATGTAGTGCTCGCTCGCCTCGAAGACGCTGGTGACCTCGCCGTCAGCGGTGAAGTCGCGCGTCACGCCACCCTCGGTGCCGGGGGCCAGCTGGTTGCGCAGCCGGATGTTGGCGAACGTGCCCCGGATCATGACCTCGTGGTTGCCGCGGCGCGAGCCGTAGGAGTTGAAGTCACGCTGCTCGACGCCGTGCTCGGCGAGGTAGCGGCCCGCCGGGCTGTCCTTCTTGATGGCGCCGGCCGGGCTGATGTGGTCGGTGGTGACCGAGTCACCGAGCTTGAGCAGGACGCGGGCGCCGACGATGTCGGTGACCGGCTCCGGCTCGTCGGGCATGCCGTCGAAGTAGGGCGCACGACGGACGTAGGTCGAGCTCTCGTCCCACTCGAAGGTGTTGCCCTCCGGGGTGGGGAGCGACTGCCAGCGCTCGTCACCGGCGAAGACGTCCTTGTAGGACTCGTTGAACATCTCCGAGTTGATCGCCATCGCGATCGTCTTCTCGATCTCGGCCGGGCTCGGCCAGATGTCCTTGAGGAAGACGTCGTTGCCGTCCTGGTCCTGGCCCAGGGCGTCGTTGAACAGGTCGAGGTCCATCGACCCGGCGAGCGCGTAGGCGACGACGAGCGGCGGGGACGCGAGGTAGTTCATCTTGATGTCGGGGTTGATCCGACCCTCGAAGTTGCGGTTGCCCGACAGCACCGAGGTGACCGCAAGGTCGGCCTCGTTGACGGCGGCGCTGACCTCGGGGATGAGCGGGCCCGAGTTGCCGATGCACGTCGTGCAGCCGTAGCCGACGAGGTTGAACCCCAGCTTGTCGAGGTAGGGCGTCAGGCCCGAGCGCTCGTAGTAGTCCGAGACGACCTTGGAGCCGGGCGCCAGCGTGGTCTTGACCCACGGCTTGCGGGACAGGCCCTTCTCGACGGCGTTCTTGGCGAGCAGCGCCGCGCCGATCATCACGCTCGGGTTGGAGGTGTTGGTGCACGACGTGATGGCCGCGATGGTGACCGCACCGTGACCGATCTCGTAGTCCTGGCCGTCGAGGGTGACGGTCGCCTTCGCGGCCTTGTCCTCGGTGTAGTCCTCGAGCGCCTTCTGGAAGCTCTCCTGGGCCTGGGTGACCTCGACACGGTCCTGCGGGCGCTTCGGGCCGGCGAGCGACGGGACGACGGTGGAGACGTCGAGCTCGAGGCGCTCGCTGTAGCGGGGCTCGGCGCTCGGGTCGTGCCAGAGGCCCTGCTCCTTGGCGTACGCCTCGACGAGCGCGAGCTGCTCCTCCGGGCGACCGGTGAGGCGGAGGTAGTCGATGGTCTGCTCGTCGATCGGGAAGACCGCGATGGTCGAGCCGAACTCCGGGCTCATGTTGCCGATCGTGGCGCGGTTGGCCAGGGGCAGCGCCGAGACGCCCTCGCCGTAGAACTCGACGAACTTGCCGACGACACCGTGCTCGCGGAGCATCTCGGTGATCGTGAGCACGAGGTCAGTGGCCGTGGAGCCCTCGGGGAGCTCGCCGGACAGCTTGAAGCCGACGACGCGCGGGATCAGCATTGACACGGGCTGACCGAGCATCGCGGCCTCGGCCTCGATGCCGCCGACGCCCCAGCCGACGACGCCGATGCCGTTGACCATCGTGGTGTGCGAGTCGGTGCCGACGCACGTGTCGGGGTAGGCGGCGAGGGTGCCCTCGGCGGTCTCGCGCGTCATCACGACGCGGGCGAGGTGCTCGATGTTGACCTGGTGCACGATGCCGGTGCCGGGCGGGACGACCTTGAAGTCGTCGAAGGCGCCCTGGCCCCAGCGGAGGAACTGGTAGCGCTCGCGGTTGCGCTCGTACTCGATCTCGACGTTGCGCTCGAACGCCTCCGGCGTGCCGAAGACGTCGGCGATCACCGAGTGGTCGATGACCATCTCGGCGGGCGCGAGCGGGTTGATCTTGGTGGCGTCGCCGCCGAGCTCGGCCATCGCCTCGCGCATGGTGGCGAGGTCGACGACGCAGGGGACGCCGGTGAAGTCCTGCATGATCACGCGCGCCGGCGTGAACTGGATCTCCTGGTCGGGGTTCGCGTTGGCGTCCCAACCGGCGATCGCCTTGATGTGGTCGGCGGTGATGTCGCCGCCGTCCTCGGTGCGGAGCAGGTTCTCGAGGAGCACCTTCAGCGAGAAGGGCAGGTTCTCGACATCGAGTCCCTCACCCTTCACCGCGTCGAGGCGATAGATCTCGTAGGACTTGCCGTCCACGTCCAGGGTGCTCTTGGCACCGAAGCTGTCCTGACTGGCCATCAGCCACATCTCCTCGGGAGTTCGCGGGTTCGTGCCCATCTTGCCGTCGGAGGGAGAAGGACGGGAAGGAAGGCGACCCTAAGTTCGGTTCGCGTAATATCTCGACGTCAAGATACACGATGTCAAGGGGCGAGTTCAAGGACCCTCTGCATGAGTCCCCGCTCCAGCGGTGACTCATGCGCGGATCGGCCGTTGCGACACCCCAACCCCGCAAAACTCCGCACATCTCCCCCACCTGCCCCCCGCCGAGCCGCTCGGGGGCCGCGCACACCGCGGTCTACCCTCGCTCGGTGCCCACCCTCCTCCACCTCAACGGCCCCTCGGGCGTCGGCAAGTCGACCCTCGCGCGCGCCCACGCCGCGGCCCGCCCGGGCACGCTCGTGTGCGACATCGACGACCTGCGCTCCTGGGTCTCGGGCTGGGAGGACGACTTCGTCGGCACCGGAGAGGCCGTACGCGCCTCGGCGCTCGCGCTCATCACCGCCTACCTGGCCTCCGGGCGCGACGTCGTGCTCCCCCAGCTGATCGTCACGCCGGCGCAGGTGGACCGGTTCGAGGCGGTAGCGACGGAGGCGGGGGCGGCGTACGTCGCTGTGGTGCTGACGGTCGAGCCCGACCTGCTCCTCGAGCGGCTCCACGCCCGCGAGCTCACGCCGGTCAGTGCGGTCATCTCGAGGATCATCGAGGAGCGCGGCGGCGACGACCTGGTCCTCGAGGGGCGCCGGCAGCTGCTCGACCTGGCCGAGCAGGGTGGCTGGGCGGTCGTCGACGCCACGGAGCGCGAGCATGCGCTGAGGGCGCTGAGGGCGCTGAGCGCCTGCTGCGACCGGTCCTGAGACCGCGCAACCGTCCTCAGTCCTGGCCGATCCCCGCGACCTCGTCCAGCCGCTGCAGGAGTGCGTGCGCCGCGAGCTCCACCTTCTTGTGCCGCCACTCGGAGGCGCGGTAGACGCAGGCGATCAGGCCACTGCGGTGGACGCGTCGGAAGTCGCCGTAGCCGAACGCGTGACGGGCCTTGGTCTCGTCGTTGGCGCCCTCGGTGAGTCCGAGGTGCCACGCGCCGTAGTCCTCCCACGAGTGCTTGTCGAGGTAGGCGTTCTGCGCCTCGGCGTCGGGCTGGCTCTCGCCCCAGTCGCTGTCCAGGACGTACTGCTTCGCCTCGATCAGCCGGCGCGCACGGGCGACGGCGGCGTCGTTGACGGCGTAGGCGGCCATGCCGCCACCCTGCCCCGCGTCACGGCGCGGGACAACCCTCAGCGGCGCGGCTCGAGCAGGGCGACGCACTCCACGTGGTGGGTCATCGGGAAGAGGTCGAAGGCGCGGATCGCGGTGAGCTCGTAGCCGTGCTCGGCGAAGATCGCCACGTCACGGCCCAGTGCCGCGGGGTCACAGGCGACGTACGCCACGGCGCGGGGACGGCGATCGACGACCTGCTCGACCACGGCCCGCTTCGCACCTTCACGCGGCGGGTCGAGGACCACGAGGTCGAACGGCTCGTCGAAGCCGGCCTTCAGCACCCGGTCCGTGGGTCCGCACTCGACGACGGCTGCCTCGAGGGCGGAGAGGTTGGCGCGTGCGTGCTGGCACGCCGTGCGGTCGGCCTCGACCGCGACGACGCGCGAGCCTGTCGCCTCGCCGACGAAGCGACCGAAGAGCCCGACCCCGGCGTAGAGGTCCAGCGCACGCTCCCCCGGCTGCGGCTGCAGCAGGTCGAGGACCGTCTCGACCAGTACCCGCGGTGCTTCGGGGTGGACCTGCCAGAAACCGTCCGCAGCCGCAGTGAAGGGGTGGGACCGGCCCGCAGCGACGACCTCGTGGATCACCGGGTCTCCCGAGGGGCGCTGGGCGCCCTCCCCGACCAGCAGCTCGCGCTCGGCGCCCTCCTCGACCACAGAGCCGCCGGCCGGCGCGGGACGGGCCTCCTCCGTCGCGATCAGGCAGTCGTCCAGCGGCACCAGGTGGTGCGACCGGTGGGCGCGCATCGCCGGTCGGCCGTCCGGGAGCACGGCGTAGCGCTGGCGCGTGCGCCACCGCAGGCCGTCGTCGGGACGGCCGGCGACCGGCACGCCCTCGACCTGCAGGCCGGTGACGAGGTCGGCGTCGGCGGGCAGTCGCCCCAGCCGGACCAGCTGCTCGCGCACCACGGCGGTCTTGAGCTCGCGCTGGGCGGGCACGGCCACGTGCTGGAAGTCGCAGCCCCCGCACAACCCCGGGCCTGCGACAGGACACGGCGCCGGCACGCGGTCAGGCGAGGGCGCCGTCACCGAGACGGCGTCACCGCGCCAGAACCGGTCGCCGTCGGTGCCCTCGGTGATCTCGACGACCACGCGCTCGCCGGGGAGGGCGTGGCGGACGAAGACCACGCGCGACTCCGGCTCGGGCAGGCGGGCGACGCAGTGGCCGCCGTGGGCGACCGGGCCGACCTCGGCCTCGAAGCGCTCCCCGACCCGCGATCGGCCGCGCGCCTGGCGGGGGCGTGCCGTACGCCGGCTCATGCGGGGTCCCCTGGGGTGCTCACAGGTCGTCCACCTGTCGGCCGGGCTCCGGTGCGGCGACGCGACCGCGACGGAGGTCGCCCGCGTGCACCCGCTCCTCGTCGCGCTTCTCGCGCTCCGCGGCGACCAGCGACGACCGCAGCTGGTAGGGCACGGAGATGACCATGACACCGGGGGTGAAGAGCAGCCGACCCTTGAGCCGGAGGGCGGTCTGGTTGTGGAGCAGCTGCTCCCACCAGCGCCCGACGACGTACTCCGGGATGTAGACCGCGACGACCCCGCGCGGGCTGGCGCGGCGGATCTCCTGGGTGTACTCCACGACCGGGCGGACCACCTCGCGGTAGGGCGAGTGCAGCACCTTGAGCGGGATGTCGAGGTGGCGCTCGTCCCACTCCTCCATCAGACGCGTGGTCGCCTTGGAGTCGATGCTGACGTAGATCGCCTCGAGCACGTTGGGACGGGTGGCTCGGGCGAAGGCGAGTGCGCGCAGGGTGGGCTTGTGCAGCTTGGAGGCGAGCACGATCGCGTGGACGCGGGTCGGCATCACCTTGTCCTGCTCGTCGGCGGCGAGCTCGAGCTCGACACGGGCGTAGTGGCGCCCGATCGCCTGCATCAGGAGGAAGAAGAAGCCCATCGCCAGGATCGTGATCCAGGCGCCGGCAAGGAACTTGGTGAGCAGCACGATCACCAGCACCACGGCCGTCATCCCGAGGCCGAAGGTGTTGATCGCCCGCGAGCGCATCATCCGGCGCCGGTTGGCCGGGTCGGTCTCGGTCCTCAGGTGTCGCGTCCAGTGGCGGATCATGCCGAGCTGGCTGAGGTTGAAGGAGACGAAGACACCGACGATGTAGAGCTGGATCAGCTTGGTCGTCTCGGCGTCGAAGACCCAGATCAGCAGCATCGACATGGCCGCCAGGAAGACGATGCCGTTGCTGTAGGCCAGCCGGTCTCCGCGGGACCCGAGCGACCGGGGCGCGAGGCCGTCCTGGGCGAGGATCGAGCCCAGCACCGGGAAGCCGTTGAAGGCGGTGTTGGCGGCCAGCACGAGGATGATGCCGGTGACGGTGATGACGAAGTAGAAGCCCGGCGAGAAGTGGTCGAACACGCCCGCCGCGATCTGCGCGATCACGGGGTGCTGGTCGTAGTCCGCGGGCACTGCGCCTCCCCCGGCGCTGCGCAACCGGTCGAGCTCGTGGGGGTCGACGTAGCGGATGGTCATCTGCTTGGCGAGCACGATGACGCTCATCATCATCGTGATGGCGATCAGGGCCAGCAGGAGGAGGGTGGTCGCCGCGTTGCGGCTCTTGGGCTTGCGGAAGGCGGGTACGCCGTTGCTGATCGCCTCGACGCCGGTGAGGGCCGCACAGCCCGAGGAGAACGCGCGCGCCAGCAGGAACATCAGCCCGACCTGCGTCAGCGGCTCCTCCCACCCGGGCGAGGGCTGGATCGTGAGTCCGGCGCTCTCCGCCTGCGGGAGGTCGCCGGCCAGGAGCCGCAGCAGGCCGTAGGCGCACATGCCGAGGATCGCGACCATGAAGAGGTAGGTCGGCACGGCGAAGAAGCCGCCCGACTCCCGCACCCCGCGCAGGTTCATCGCGGTGAGGATCGCCACGGCCACCACGCCGACCGTCGCCTCGTGGCCGATGAGCGGCGGGATCGCGCCGGCGGCGTACTGGGCGGCGGACGAGATCGACACCGCCACCGTGAGGACGTAGTCGACGATGAGGGCGCTGGCCACGGTGATCCCGGCGTTGCGACCGAGGTTGACCGTCGCGACCTCGTAGTCCCCGCCACCCGAGGGGTAGGCGTGCACGGTCTGCCGGTAGCTCGCGACCACGGTGAGCATCACCAGCGCGACGACGAGCCCGATCTTCCACGACCAGACGTACGTCGACGTGCCGGCGATGGCGAGCATGATGAAGATCTCGTCAGGGGCGTAGGCCACCGACGACAACGCGTCGCTCGCGAAGACGGGCAGGGCGATGCGCTTGGGCAGCAGGGTCTCCCCCAGCTGGCTGCTCCGCAGCTTGCGACCCAGCAGGATCCGCTTGGACACATCGCCGACACTCACGTGCGAGAGCGTAGTCGCGCGCACGCCGATCTCCGCGCTGGGCTACGGTTCGGGTGTGCACGTCGTGATCATGGGCTGTGGCCGCGTCGGTTCGACGCTCGCCCGCAGCCTCGAGGACCGCAACCACACGGTGTCCGTCATCGACAGCGAACCCGACTCCTTCCGGCGTCTGGGTCCTGAGTTCAACGGCGACAAGATCACCGGCTACGGCTTCGACCAGCAGGTGCTGGAGAAGGCAGGCATCCGGCGGGCGGACGCCTTCGCGGCAGTGTCGAGCGGTGACAACTCCAACATCATCGCCGCCCGCGTCGCACGCGAGACCTTCGGCATCCAGCAGGTCGTCGCCCGCATCTACGACCCGGGTCGCGCCGAGGTCTACCAGCGGCTCGGCATCACCACGGTCGCGACGGTCAAGTGGACGGCCGACCAGATCCTCCGCCGGATCCTCCCGGCGGGCGCCGAGCCCGACTTCCGCGACCCCTCGGGGACCATCCGGGTGGACCACATCCAGGTCCCGGAGGAGTGGATCGGTCACCGCACCGTCGACTTCCAGATGCAGTCCCGCAGCCGGATCGCCTGGATCGACCGACTCGGCGAGGGCATGCTCCCGACCCGGGAGACGGTGATCCAGGAGGGCGACATGCTGCACCTCGTCATGCGCGAGGAGCACGCGGCCCACGCCTACGCCGTGCTCGAGGCCGGCCCCGAAGACGACTGACCGACCCCCACATCCGACCCAGATCCGACCCAGATCCGACACCGAAGCCAGGAGCACTGCACACATGCGCGTCGCCATCGCCGGAGCCGGAGCCGTGGGTCGCTCGATCGCGCGGGAGCTGATCGAGAACGGCCACCAGGTCCTCCTCATCGACAAGAACCCGTCCTCGATCCGCCCCGAACGGGTCCCCAACGCCGAGTGGCTCCTGGCCGACTCGTGCGAGCTGTCCTCGCTGTCCGAGGCACAGCTCGGCAAGTGCGACGTGGTCATCGCCGCCACCGGAGACGACAAGGCCAACCTCGTCACCTCGCTGCTGGCCAAGACCGAGTTCGGCGTGCCGCGCACGGTGGGCCGGGTCAACCACCCCAACAACGAGTGGCTCTTCACCGAGGCCTGGGGCGTCGACGTCAACGTCTCCACCCCGCGCATCATGTCCGCGCTGGTCGAGGAGGCCGTCTCGATCGGCGACCTCGTGCGCCTGTTCACCTTCCGCCAGGGCAACGCCAACCTGGTCGAGCTGACGCTGTCGGCGGACTCCCCGTTCGTCGGCAAGCCGAGCGGCCTGGTGCCGTTCCCGGACAACTGCGCGCTCGTCACGATCCTGCGCGACGGCCAGGTCTACACACCCGACGCCGAGCAGCCGCTCGAGTCGGGTGACGAGCTGCTGTTCGTGGTCCCGGCCGAGGTCGAGGCCGAGCTCGAGCGCCTGCTCTCCCCCGGCAGCCACCCCGGCTGAGGGGCGTACGCCGCCGCCGCCCACGTCGCCAACTGGTGAGTTGGCGGACCAACCGGTGGGTTGGCCACGTTCCGCCGCTGCCCGACACGGGCGGAAGACCTACCCGTCAGTTGGTGGATCGGGTGGGCTTGCGAGCACGGATCCACCCCCCACGTCTGCCAACTGGTGAGTTGGCCGACCAACTGGTGAGTTGGCGGGTGGGGGACGGACGAACGCAGGCGGGCAGAGGTCCGCACTGGCGGATCAGGCAGGAGCAGCGTCGGGAGCGACCGGCGTGCGGTTGCGCGACAACAGCCACACCATCGAGCCGAGCGCGGCCAGCTGCAGCGGCCAGCCGAGCACGATCTTCAGCACCCCGAGCGCGGCGACCGCGGCGTCGGGGTCGATCGACCCGGACGTGCCCGCGAGCCAGATCGGTGCCTGTACGGCCACGCGCACGATGCAGGGCGCGACCAGCAGCCACGTGAGGCGACTGCACAGCTTCACGATCTGCCGGTCGGAGTGCCACGCGGTCGGGTCGCCGGTGATGCTGCCGACCATGAAGCCGACCAGCGGCCAGCCGATGAGGCAGGTGAAGGCGAGCACGATCGCGTACCCGCCGTTGTAGAGGATGCCGGGCAGGAAGTAGGCCAGCGCCTGGTCCTGCTCGGAGCCGCCCGCGGCGGCGGAGCGGTAGACGAAGTACCACCCGATGCCGATGCCGAAGAGCGCGTTGACGACGAACTGCACCGTCGAGCGCTGCACCAGACGGATCGCGAGGAGCACCAGCGCGGCGCCGATGCTGATCGTCAGGGCGAGGTTGAGGTCGCGCAGGGTCAGCCACGAGGCGGTGAACAAGATGGTGGGGACCGCGGCCTCGCCCATGCCGCGACGTCCGCCCAGGGCCTTGGTGAGCTGCTGGCGCACCACGGCCTCGACCGTCTCGGCCTCCACCCGGTCGGAGGTCGCGGCCGGTGTCGGATCGGTCACGGGCGCAGCTCGTAGCGCGGGTTGAACATGATCGGGTGGTCGTCGTGGCCCTGCCTGCCGATGCAGCCGGCCACCATGATCGAGCGGCCCGGGTCGACGCCGCTGATCCGGCGGCGACCGAGCCACACCACGGTGATCGTGCCGGACCCGTCGTCGAGCTCGGCCTCCAGCGCCGGCACGCCACCGCGCGGCCGGAGCGTCACTGTGCGCAGCACCCCGCTGACGACGACCTGCTCACGCTCGGGGGCATCGGCGATCGCCACGGCCTCCTCGGTCGTGTAGGACAGGCGCAGGTCACGCTGGTGCGCCTCCGAGCTGTCCGCCCACTTCGACAGCGCCTGACGCAGTCGGCTCTTCTCTCCCACGACTCACCTCACTCGGCGGGCGTCGTCGGGCAGCTGCACCGGCAGCGGCTCGCCGACGGGCATGGCCTGCTCCCCGCGGCGTACGACGACCTGGGCGAGCGCGTCCTCCCACTCCGAGGTGTTCTCGGGGTCGAGCGCCGGGCGCCCGAGGAACGAGGCCCGCAGCATCCAGCGGTCACCGTTGATGCCGATGATGCGCGAGGGCTGGGTCGCCTCGGTGCCGTCGGGACGCTTGACCGGCATCTGGCACACCAGCTCGGTGCCCCAGCGGCCCTCGCGCTCGGTGGCCTCGCCACCGCGGCGGGCCATGTCGGCGGCTATCTGGGGCCGTACGTCGCCCCACAGGTCGCCGTTGCGGGGGGCGGCGAAGGCCTGGAACTCACAGGCACCGTCGGACCCGGCGAGCATCACGGCCCGGACCTGCCCGGTCGGCTCGTCGACCTGGAGCCGCAGCTCGCGGTCGGCGATGGCGGGCACGAGCAGGGACCCGAGGTCGGCCCGATCGATGCCGTCGCCCTCGACCTGGGACACGTCGAACGGCCCCGAGGGCGGCGTGTCGGACTCCGCGGGGGTCGACGTCGGGTCGACGGCGCTCTCGGCGGCGGTGTCGGTGGACTCGCCTGCCTTGCGGCGGAACTTCACGTCAGCACTCCATTTCGGTGGACATCGGTGGACCGGGTCACGAACGCGATCCGGTGCCAGTAGAACCGTAGCCCCCGGCGCCGCGGGACGAGTCGGGGAGCACCCCCACCTCCCGGAACATCGCTCGCTCGAACCGCTGGACGACCAGCTGCGCGATCCGGTCCCCGCGCGCCAGCGTCACCGCCTCCACCGGGTCGTGGTTGATCAGCAGCACCTTGATCTCTCCGCGGTAGCCCGCGTCCACGGTGCCGGGCGTGTTGACGATCGACAGGCCGTGGCGCGCCGCCAGGCCGGAGCGGGGGTGGACCAATGCGACGTAGCCGTCGGGCAGCGCGATCGAGATGCCGGTCGGGACCATGGCCCGCTCCCCCGGGGCGAGGGTCACGTCGACGGTGGTGTGGAGGTCGGCGCCGGCGTCGCCCGGATGGGCGTACGACGGCAGCGGCAGGTCCGGGTCGAGGCGGACGACGGCGATCTCGAGGTCAGCGGGAGGGTCCGGGGTGAGGTCGTGGTCGGGCACGAGGACTGAATCTATAGGCTCTGCGCCGTGGACTACGCCGAACGCCTCACCGTCCCGCTGCGTTGGTGGGTGCAGGGCACGATGCTGGTGGCGTCGCTCTGGCTGGCCGTGCTGGTCGCGGCTCCGGAGGCCTACGCGTGGTCGGTGGCCGCGGTGGGACTGGCGATCCTGGTCGCGCTGATGGTCAGCTACGGCAGGCCGCAGGTCGCCGTGGACGGCGGCACCTTCCGGGCCGGGCGGGCGCACATCGCGCTCGCGCACGTCGGCGCGGTGACGGCCCTCGACGCGGACGGCGTACGTCGTCAGGCGGGCGTCGATGCCGACGCCCGGGCCTACCTCCTGCTGCGCCCCTACCTCAAGCGGGGGGTCCGGGTGGACATCACGGATCCCGCGGACCCGGCGCCGTACTGGCTCGTCAGCTGCCGGCGCCCGGAGGCGCTGGTCTCAGCCTTTGAGGCGACGCGGGCGCCGTAGACCGCTGGGTAGGGTTGGTCCATGGCTTCCCAGGAAAACTCGAGCAGCAAGTTCTACACGGCGTTCTCCCTCGTCGCAGCGATCGGCGCCGCCGCCGTGGCGAAGAAGGCGCTCAACAGCTCATGGCGTGCGGCGACCGGCAAGAACCCGCCGGCCAACCCCGCCGACCCCGACGTGGGCCTCCCCGAGGCCGTGATGTGGGCGGCCGTCAGCGGCACGCTCATCGGCGTCGCGCGGATGCTCGCGACCCGGCGCGCGGCGACCTACTACGCCAAGTCCACCGGTCACCTGCCGCCGCAGCTCCAGAAGGACGGCCAGGACGCCAAGAACGCCCCCGCCCCCGAGAGCTGAGCCGGAGCACCCCAGCAGCAGCGCCACGCGACACAGCGCCCGCCCCCGACAGGGGACGGGCGCTGTGCGCGTTCGGCTGTGCTGCGCTCAGATGCAGTCGCGGCAGATGAGCTTCTTCTCGTCCGCGAGCTGCGACCGGTGGTGCACCAGGAAGCAGCTCATGCACGTGAACTCGTCGTCCTGCCGCGGCATGACCTCGACTGCCAGCTCCTCGTGCGAGAGGTCGGCGCCGGGAAGCTCGAAGGACTCGGCCGCCTCGGTCTCGTCCTCGTCGACCTTGCCCGAGTTCTTGTCGTGGCGTCGGGCCTTGAGCTCCTCGATGCTCTCCTCGCTCTGGTCCTCCTCGGACTTGCGCGGTGCGTCGTAGTCGGTGGCCATCGATTCCCTCTCCCCATGCAGTGGTCCAGACCCGCCGGATCGCGGCGCGGACCTGATACCGAGTTGTGCTCGTCGTCGGCGCCAGATTGTGCACCATGAACCGGTTCAGTGGTGAGCCGGTCCGCAACGTGTCGCCTGAACAGTGGGCGACGTCTCCCTATTCCCGACGGATCGCCAGAAGGTCAGGCAAGGAACCCGGCCGCCCCCAGCGCCTCCACGAACGTGTCCCATCCGTCGGCCGGAGCTCCCACCACGACGTTGCGCTGCGAGGGTGAGTCGCGGGTCATCTTGCCGTCGAGCAGGTCGAACCGGCCGCCTGCCTCGCGCAGGACCAGTCCACCCGCGGAGTGGTCCCACGGCTGCGGGCCGGCCTCGACGTAGCCGTCGGCGCTGCCCTCCGCGACGTGGCACAGGTCGAGGGCGCACGAGCCCATCCGCCGGATGTCGCGGACCTCGGGCAGCAGGCGGGCGACGCAGCCGGCCTGGTGCTCGCGCACGGCGCGTTGGTAGCCGAAGCCGGTCAGCACGAGTCGCTCGGCCAGCGGCGGCGTGCGACGTACGCCGATCGGCTGGCCGTCGCGCGTCGAGCCGTGCCCCAGCGCGGCGGCGTACTCCAGTCCCGTCGGGATGGTCACGACAGCTCCGGCGACCACCTCACCGTCGACCTCCACCGCGACGGACACCGCACAGTCGGGCAGGCCGTAGAGGTAGTTGACGGTGCCGTCGATCGGGTCCACGATCCAGCGGACGCCGCTCGTGCCGGGCAGGTCGTCGCCCTCCTCGCCCAGGATCGCGTCGTCAGGGCGCAGCGCGGAGATCCGCTCACGGATGAGTGTCTCGACGGCCCGGTCGGCCTCGGTGACCACGTCGACCACGCTGGTCTTGGTGTCGGCGACGTCGATGCCGCCGAGCTGCATCTCGCGCGCGAGGTTGGCGCCCTCGTGCGCGATCGCCCGGGCCAGGTCACGCAGCTCGGGCGCGGAGGCACTCACGAGTCGACCCCGCAGAGGGCCGGTCGCGGTCCGCGCGGGTTGGCGCAGCAGCCCGCGCCGCAGAGGTCCGGCCCGGCGGGCATCGAGCCGACGGCCGGTCGCTCCGGCGCCTCGCCGCGCTCCGCGGCGGCGCGCTCGAGCACGAGGTCACGGATCATCGCGACGAAACGCGGGTCGACGCCGGCGGAGGCGGCGCGCACGGCCTGCATGCCGAGGCGTTCGGCGGTGGCCATCGCCTCGGTGTCGAGGTCGTAGATGACCTCCATGTGGTCGGACACGAAGCCGATCGGGACCATCACCACCCCTCCCACCCCGTCGGTGGCCAGCTCCTCGAGGTGGTCGTTGACGTCGGGCTCGAGCCAGGGCGTCGACGGCGCTCCCGAGCGCGAGCAGTAGACGAGGTCGTGGCGGTGGGCGCGGCCGGTGGCCTCCTTGACCCGTCGGGCCACCTCGTCGACCGCGCTGCGGTGCTGGCGGACGTACGCCCCGCGCGGCTGGCCGTTCGGGTCGGTCGAGCCGCTGGTCTCGGACATCTCGGTCGGGATCGAGTGGGTGACGAAGACCAGGCGGGCGGTGTCGCCCTCGTCGGGGAGCTCGGCGAGCGCGGCGAGCACCGCGTCCACCACGGGCTCGATGAAGCCCGGGTGGTTGTAGTACTGCCGCAGCTTGTCGAGGCGCGGTGCGTCGGGGGTCTCGGCGACCGCGTCGAAGAGGTTCTCGCGGTACTGCCGGCACGACGACCACGACGAGTACGCCGAGGTGGTGAAGACCGCCGCCCGTCGGACCCCGTCGGCCTTCATGGTGGCGAGGGTGTCGGCGAGGTAGGGATCCCAGTTGCGGTTGCCGAAGTAGACCGGGAGGTCGATGCCCTGCTCGGCGAAGTCCTTCTCGACCGCCGCGATCAGCGCGCGGTTCTGGTCGTTGATCGGGCTGCGGCCGCCGAAGAGGAAGTAGTGCTCCCCCACCTGCTCGAGGCGCTCGCGCGGGATGCCTCGGCCACGCGTCACGTTCTCGAGGAACGGCACCACGTCCTCGGGCTTCTCCGGCCCTCCGAAGGAGAGCACCAGGAGGGCGTCGTACGGCAACACGTCGGTGGCACCCGGGGGATTCATGGGGCCAGCGTAGGACCTGGCTTCCAATCCCCGGCGGTTGCTCCGTCATGGACGACAGAGGCACACAGATCCCCTACCGTTCGGGCATGACCACTCCCCTCCACGGACACCAGTGGCGCAACTGGTCCGGTCTCGAGGAGGCGGTCCCGCGGCACGTCGAGACCCCGTCCTCGGTCGCGGCGATCGTCGACGTCGTACGACGCACGCGGGAGGCCGGTGCCACGGTGAAGATGACCGGCACCGGGCACAGCTTCACCGCCATCGCCGCACCGGAGCACACGCTGCTGCGACCGGACGCCCTCACCGGGATCCTCGAGGTCGACCGCGAGGCGATGACGGTGACGGCCCGGGCGGGCACGGTGCTCAGGGACCTCAACCTCGCCCTCGAGCGGCTCGGCCTGTCGCTGCACAACATGGGTGACATCGACGAGCAGACCCTGGCCGGCGCGACGTCCACCGGCACCCACGGCACCGGTGGCACCGCGGCCGGGCTGGCCGCCCAGCTCGCCGGGCTCGAGCTCGTCACGGGCACGGGTGAGGTGCTGCGCGCCTCCGCGACCGAGAACCCGGACGTCTTCGAGCTCGCCCGGGTCGGTCTCGGTGCGCTCGGCATCCTGACCAGCCTCACCTTCCACGTCGAGCCGCTCTTCGTGGTCGAGGCGCACGAGCAGCCGATGTCGTGGGACGACGCGCTCGGCTCCTACGACGAGATGGTCGCGAGCGCGCACCACGTCGACATGTACTGGTTCCCCTACACCGACCGGACCGTTGTGAAGCAGAACGTCCGCACCGACCTCGAGCCCGGCGAGCAGGAGCCACCGTCGCGGCTCGCGGCCTGGTGGGAGGACGAGCTCGTCTCCAACACCGTCTTCGGCGGGTTGTGCCGGGTCGGGTCCCGCGCCCCGGGGCTCGTGCCGCGGATCAACCGGATCGCCGGCCGGGCGCTCTCGGAGCGCCGTTACAGCGATCTCGCGCACCGCGTCTTCGTGTCCCCGCGCCGCGTGCGGTTCCGGGAGATGGAATACGCCGTCCCGCGCGAGGTCGGCCTCGACGTGCTGCGCGAGTGCCGCCGCGTCATCGACGCCAGCGACTGGAGGATCGCCTTCCCCGTCGAGATCAGGACCGCGCCCGCCGACGACATCGCGCTGTCCACCGCGCAGGGTCGCGACAGCTTCTACCTCGCCTTTCACGTGCCGCAGGACACCGACCACCGGGCCTACTTCGATGGCCTCGAGCCCCTCCTCCGCGAGGCGGGCGGGCGGCCGCACTGGGGCAAGGTCCACACCCGTGCCGCCGCCGACCTCGCGCCGGCGTACGACCGCTTCGACGACTTCCTCGCCCTGCGCGACCGGCTCGATCCTGACCGGGTCTTCGCCAACGCCCACCTCCGCCGGGTGCTCGGCGACTGACGTACTCCGACCACCCCCGACGGGCGGTGGCCCAGCCACCTTCGGAGTCGGCAGAGCGTGGCTCCGCCACCGCTCCCACGGAGCGTCAGACGTTCGCCGGACCCTTGGGCATCGGCGCCCGCCACCCGCGTACGGCGGCCAGCAACCGCCAGCCGAGGCAGACGCTGAAGCCGGATGCGGCCACGACCACAAGCGGCAGGTCGGTGCGGTCGAGGGCCACCGCGACCGCCGCGCCGGCGAGCGCGGGGGTGGCGTAGAGGGCGCCCTCGAAGACCACGGGGACCCGCCCGGCGAGGACGTCGCGGAGGACGCCGCCGCCGATGCCGGTGACCATGCCGAGCAGCGCCGCAGGCAGCGGCCCGAGGCCGTAGTCGACGGCCTTGAGCGCCCCGGTGACGCAGAAGATCGCCAGTCCGAAGGCGTCGAACAGGGTGACCACGCGCTCGAGGCGGCCGATGGTCGGGTGGAACGCGAAGGTCAGCAGACCGGCAGCGACGGGGACCAGGAGGTAGCGCCAGTCGGTCAGCGCAGCGGGCGGGGTGGCGTCGATCAGCACGTCACGGATGAAGCCGCCACCGAGGCCGGTCACGACGGCGAGCACCAGGGCGGCGAAGAGGTCGAGGGTCTTGCGCACCGCCACCAGCGCACCGGTCACCGCGAAGACGAAGATCCCCACCAGGTCGAGCACGACCAGGGTCGTGGCGTACTCGTTCAGTGGCACGACGCACAGGTTATGGCACCCGGATCAGCACGCTCCCGGCGCGCCGCAGGCGAAGCGGTCCGGTGGCTCCACGCTGGCGTAGGCTCGGCGGACCGGATGCCGCCGGCGCATCGACGACCACCCCAGGCAGGAGCCCCCAGGCCATGGCCCAGCTGACGTTCACCGGACGCAGCCGGGACGGCAAGCGCCTGCTGCTGGTGGATGCGTCGGGCCAGGAACACACCTTGGTGATCGATGCCCGGCTCCGACGCGCCCTCGCCGGTGCGTCCACAGGCAGCGGCCCCACACTCAACGGTCAGTTGGAGATCCCGATGGAATCAACCCTCCGCCCCCGCGACATCCAGGCGCGCATCCGTGCAGGCGAGACCCCCGAGGCGGTCGCGCACGCTGCCGGCACGTCGGTCGAGAAGATCATGGCCTTCGCTGCCCCGGTCATCGCCGAGCGTGCGCACATGGTGCAGCGGGCCCAGCTCGCGTCCGTACGCCGTCGCGCCAGCGAGTCCGGTGCCCGCACCCTCGGCGAGGCGGTCGGCGCCCACCTGCGCTCGCACAACATCGACCCCGACGTCATCGAGTGGGACGCCTGGCGGCGCGAGGACGGACGCTGGACGCTCACGGGGCTCTACGACGTCGCGGGCCGCACCGGTGCCGCGACCTTCTCCCACGACCCGCGCGGCAACTTCGTGACCGTCGACGACGAGGACGCCCGCTGGCTGGTCGGCGACGCAGCGCCCGTCGCGGCTGAGGAGCCCGCTTCCGACGACCTGGCTGCTGCCCGCCGGCGCCGCCTGAGCCCGGCACCCGACGACGAGCTGGCCCTGGGCGAGGACGCCATCGAGATGGTCGCCGACGAGGAGTCCGCGACCGAGACCACGATGGAGATCAGCGGGTCGTCCCTCGGCACCGAGCAGCCGGTCGAGGCCTATCTCGACGACGCACCTGCGGACGACGACGACCAGTCGGCCTCGCACGAGCGCGAACGCGAGCACGAGCGGGACGACCCGGCTGCCTCCGAGCCGAAGGCCAAGCCGGCCAAGAAGCGTGGTCGTGCGTCGGTGCCGAGCTGGGACGAGATCATGTTCGGCGGCGGCAAGAGCGACTGACGTGCGGCTCACCGCCCTCAACGTCCACCCGCTGAAGTCCGGAGCCATCCGGCCCGTCCGGTCGGTCTCGGTGTCGCCGAGCGGCCTCGCGGACGACCGTGCCTGGATGCTGGTCGACCCCGACGGTCACATGGTGTCGGCGCGGGAGGTCCACGAGCTGTTCACCATCGTCGCGGACACGCCCGCGACCGACGCGACCCTCGACCGCGCCCTGCGGCTGCGCGCGCCGGGGCACCCCGACCTGCTGCTGGACCACCCGGTCGCCGCTCGCCTGCCCGTCCGCCTGTTCTCACTGCACCTGGAGGCGACGCCTGCGGGTCCCGGCGCCGACGCCTGGCTGCGTGAGGTCCTCGGCCACGACGTACGCCTGGTCTGGTGCGACGACCCCACCCGCCGCTCCCTGCAGCCCGGCGTCTCCGAGCCGGGCGACCACGCGGCGTTCCCCGACGCCTTCCCCGTCACCCTGGCCAGCACGGCCTCCCTCGGTCGGCTCAACGACTGGATCGTGGAGACCGCGCTCGAGCGGGGCGAGGACGTGCCCCCACCGCTCCCGATGAGCCGGTTCCGACCCAACGTCGTCGTCGACGGCGAGGTGCCCTTCGCCGAGGACGGCTGGACCCGGGTGCGCATCGGCGACGTCGAGCTCCGTGCGGGCAAGCCCGTCGGACGCTGCGTCATGACCACGATCGACCCCCGCACGCTCGAGACCGCCAAGGAGCCGATCCGCACGCTCGCCCGGCACCGGCGTTCACCGGATGGCGACACGCTCTTCGCGGTCCACCTCGTGCCGGTGTCCGGCGGACGGATCCAGGTCGGCGACGAGGTCACCGTCTCCTGACGCTCAACCTCGCTCCACGGGCCGCTCCGGGGCGGTGATCCAGCCGCTCCAGCTGCCGGGGTAGAGCGCCGCACGGATGCCGGCCACCTCCATCGCGAGGAGGTCGTGCGCGGCCGTCACGCCCGAGCCGCAGTAGACCGCCACCGATCCGGCGGTGTCGGCGCCCACCCGCGCGTACGCCGCCCGCAGCCGCGCGGGCGACCGGAAGCGTCCGCGCTCGTCGAGGTTCTCGGTCGTCGGCACGTTGACCGCGCCGGGGATGTGGCCGGCGACCGGGTCGACCGACTCGGTCTCCCCGGCATAGCGCTCGGGTGCGCGGGCGTCGATGAGGACGTCGGCGGTCAGCACGTCGGCGGCGTCCACCACGGGCATCTGCGGAGTGGCCGCGACGGTGAAGTCACCGGGAGCGGCACGCACCTCCCCCGCCTCGACCGGGTGGCCGTCCTGCAGCCAGGCGCTCCACCCGCCGTCGAGGACGCGTACGTCGTCGTGACCGTGGTGGCGCAGCAGCCACCACGCGCGCGCCGCGGCCCGCCCCTGCCAGTCGTCGTAGACCACCACCGGCCGGTCGGCCCGCACCCCGGCGCGGCGCATCGCGGCCTCGAACCGTGCCGGGTCGGGCAGAGGGTGCCGTCCGCCCTCACCCGGTGGGTCGGCGAGGTCGGTGTCGAGGTCGACGTACGCCGCGCCTGCGACGTGGCCGGCCAGGTGCTGCTCGCGGCCGGGGGGTCCGCCCATGAGGTAGCGCACGTCGAGGACCGTGAAGCGCCCGAGGTTGGCGGCCAGCTCGTCAGGGCTGACCAGCGGGCCACGGCGGAGCACCCCGAAGCGGTCGATGGCCTCGATCTCCGCCGCGGCGACGGCCGCCACCTGCACCAGCTCGGCGCGGCGACGCGCGGGGTCGACCTCGGTCAGGGCCTCGAAGACCTCCTCGAGGAGGATCGCGTCCCACGAGTGCGCGCCGGACTCCATCCGTGCGTCGTTGATCGCCTTCCAGCGACCCACGACGGGCCCGAAGATCTCGGCGCCGGCCGGGCCGATCGACGGATGGTCCTGCCGACCCCACCGCGTGACCTGGCGGCGCCGCTCCGCGGCGATCTCGCCGGCGATCGCGTCGATCCGGGCGCCGTCGTCCTCTTCCCTGGCGTCGTCCATGCCCGGCACGGTAGCCGCCTCAATGGTCGGGTGCTGTGGCAAGATCGCCCAGTCATGGCTGAACTGCACTTCTTCACGGGCACGATGGACTCCGGCAAGTCGACGCTGGCGCTCCAGACCAACCACAACCATGCGGCCCGCGGTCGCATCGGCCGGATCTTCACCACCCACGACCGCGCAGGCCAGGCGGTGGTCTCCAGCCGCCTGGGGCTCACCCACGACGCCCTCGAGGTCGACAGCGACTTCGACTTCTGGAAGTACGTCGTCGACACGCTCACCCGCGGCAGCCGGATCGACTACCTGGTCTGCGACGAGGCCCAGTTCTACGCCGCCGAGCAGATCGACCAGCTCGCCAAGGTCGTCGACGAGCTCCAGATCGACGTGTTCGCCTTCGGCATCCTCACCGACTTCCGCTCCTACCTCTTCCCGGGCAGCGCCCGGCTGGTCGAGCTCGCCGACCGGATGAACGTGCTCCAGGTCGAGGCGCTCTGCTGGTGCGGCAAGCGCGCGACCCACAACGCCCGCACCGAGAACGGCGCGATGGTCGTCGAGGGCGAGGTGATCGTCGTCGGCGACGTCGAGCAGGCCGACGAGCCGCCCGCCGACGTCGCGTACGAGGTCCTCTGCCGCCAGCACCACCGCCGCCGGCTCACCGCCGCGCGCGCCAAGGCCGTCAGCCTGGCGCCCGAGCCGCTGCCCTTCGGCTGACGGGGTCCGCGTCCGCGAGCGTCCGAGGTCGCCAACTCACGAGTTGGTGCGCCAACCGGTGAGTTGGCGGATGGGGTGGCAGAAACTCGATCCGGACACCCCCCAAGTCGCCAACCCGTCAGTTGGTGGTGGGAGGCCCGCACCCCGACCCAGCAGCCCCCACGTCGCCAACCCACGAGTTGGTGCGCCAACCCACGAGTTGGCGGGAGACCTCAGCCGACCAGGATCGGGATCAGCATCTCCGTCGAGGTGAGGGAGCCGTGCAGCCCGACGAGGGTGTCCTCGTAGGCGAAGTCGCGGGTGGACACGATCGCGGTGTCGCCGTGGCAGGCGACCATCACGTCGCCGAGGCGGGCGCGCACGCGGGGATCGACCGCCCCGAACCAGCCGCGATCGATGGCATCCTCCCGCTCGAGCACGGTCGCCCGGACGCCCAGGACCGACCGCCACGTGGCGATCACGTCGGGGACCGCGCGGCCCGAGCAGTAGAGGTGCCGGAAGCGGGCCTCGCCGCCGAGGAGGAAGACGCCGTCGCGCATCCCGTCGATCGCATCGACGTCGTAGCGCGAGCCGCGCGGGCTGTCGACCATGCCGTGGTCGGCGACCACCAGCAGCCGCGTCGAGCTCGGCAGCGCCTCGCGCAGCTGCTCGGCCTGGGCGTCGACCATCGCGAGCTGCTGGACCCACTGGCTCGAGGCCACGCCGAACTTGTGGCCGGTCCAGTCGAGGTCGGAGTCGTAGACGTAGGTCAGTGACGGTCGGTGCGCGGAGGCCTCGACGACCGCCGCGATCCGCTCGCCGACGCGGTCGGCACCGACGTACGTCGCCCCGCGCTGCGAGGCCACGGTCAGGCCCGAGCCGTCGAAGTCGCGCTTGTTGACCGAGGTGACGTGCACGCCGGCCTGCGCGAGCCGGCCGAAGGCGGTCGGGTGCGGCTGCCACTCGACGGGGTCGACCCCCTGGTCCCAGCCGAGGTGGTTGAGGAGCCGGTCGGTGCCGGGGATCCGCGCGGTGAAGCCCACCAGGCCGTGGGCGCCGGGCACCAGACCCGTGCCGAGCGACGTCAGCGAGGTGGCCGTGGTCGACGGGACCCCGGCCGTGCCGGTGGACGCGTCGAGCGAGGAGAGGTAGGGCGCTGCGTCGGCGTGCCGCTGCAGCAGCTCGGAGCCCATGCCGTCGACCAGGAAGACGACGTACGACGGCGCCGGGGGCAGCTCGAGCCCAGCGGGGTGGCCGTCGAGCGCCACGCCGAGGGCGCGGCCGACCGCGGGGATCACGTCGGCCAGCGAGCGGTCGCCGTAGGCCGGAGGGGTGAAGTCCCCCGTCACTGCGGGCGGGTCATCCGTGGGTGCGCGCGGAGAGCGCGTCGGCGAAGGCCAGCAGGCTGCTGACCGCGTCGGCTCCCTCGGCCGCAGCGGAGACCCGCAGCGTGTAGTCGTCGCCGGCGAGGGTGCCGGTGTAGCCGTGGTCGGCGTCGCAGTTGGGGTCCGAGCACGCCGCGGGCTCGAGGTCGAGGCGACCGATGCCGCCCCAGCCGATGGTGAGCACGGCCTCGGCCGGGGGCGCGACGCCTGCGGTCGGGTTGGCCACCATCCGGGTCACCACGACGGTGCGGATCGCGCTGAGCCTGACGGCCTCGGTCGTCGTCGACGTGTACGGCTCGGGGAGCATGTCGTCGCCCGGGTGCTCGTCGGTGTGCGCGATCACGAGCCGGCTCGGCGTGAGCAGGAGCGCCGTCAGGTGGCGGCGTACCTCCTCGTGGTCGAAGGTCGTCTCGTGGTGCACGAAGTAGGACATGACCTCTTCACCACCCGCGGCCGAGAAGACGCCGTCGGCGACGACCTCGGGGTAGTAGCCGGTGCGGTGGATCGCCTTGCGGAGGTCGTGGGAGACGTCCGCGTCACGGGTGGAGCGGGGCATGTCGCCAGTCTGTCACGCAACCGGGCCCGCGTGGGCGCTGGCTCAGTCGGGAAGGGTGTCCCCGGGCATCGTGCTGAGGCGCCGGACGAACCAGTCCGACCGCGGGTCCTTCACCGGCTCGACCCGTACGTTGGCCCCGAGCACCGTGACGCCGTCGGCGCCGGCCAGCACCAGGGGCAGCTGCAGGGTACGCACCTGGGGCAGGTCGTGCTGGAGCTGGGCGACCTGGCGGACCAGCCGCTCGATCTCCTCGACGTCGACGATCTCGCTGCCGCGATAGCCGAAGAGCAGCGGCGAGGCCTTGATCTCGCGCACCATGTCCTGGGCGTCGTGGTCGGCCAGCGGCGGGATCCGGTAGGACCGGTCCCCGAGCAGCTCGGTCAGGGGACCGCCGATCCCGAAGGACAGGACCGGCCCGAACAGCGGGTCCTCCATGGTCGCGATGGTGACCGGCACGCCGGGGGGCGCGTTGCGCTGCACGACGAACCCGGCGCGGTCGGGGTCGGTGATCAGGTGGTTGAGCGAGTCCCACGCGTCTGCCATCTCGGCCGGGTTGTCGATGTTGCGCCACACGTGGGCGAGGTCGGGGCGGTCGCGCAGGTGGTCGGCGGTCGCCTTGAGGACCACGTCCCACCCCATCGCCTCCCCCGCCGTCGTCGCCTCGTCGAGCGTCTCCACGGCGTAGGTGTCCCACAGGTCGATGCCGTACGCCTTGAGCAGGCGGTGCTGCTCCCCGAAGTCGAGGTCGCGGCCCTCGGGGTGGTTCATCAGCAGCTCGTTGACGAGGTGGCGCCCGGTGTCACGGTCCACGGAGGGCAGGTCGGCGACCGTCGACTGGGGCACCCGCAGCCACACGGCGTACTCGACGACGTGGGCGAGGGCGCGCACCGCAGCCTCGACGGCGGGGTACGACGGCACGGACCCGCGACCGGCGCTGGATCCCGCGACGTCGGGCACGCGCAGCAGCTCGGGGACGCCCTCGGTGCCGAGGAACGTCGAGACGATCGGCTTGTCGGACTGCTCGCCGACCGCCGCCAGCACGTTGGCCACGTCCTCGCGGGCGCCGGCGACGTTGAGCGGCGGGATGAAGATGGCGACGACGGCGTCGACCTCCGGGTCGTCGATCGCACCGTCCAGGGCGTCCTCGAAGTCCTCGGCGGTCGCGTCGGCGCCGAGGGCCACCTGCTTGTTGACCACCAGGCCGACCGAGTTGGCGGCGTCGGCGGCCAGCAGGCCGAGCGCGTCGGAGTTGCCGACGATCGCGACGCGGCGTCCGCGCGGCAGCGGCTGGTGGGCCAGCAGCTGGGCGACGTCGAACATCTCCTCCAGCGACTCGACCTGGATGATCCCGGCCTGGCGGAACATGGCGTCGACCGCTTCCGGAGGCGCGCCGATCTTGCGGACGGCATGCCCCATGGGCACACCCTGCGAGCTGCGGCCCGAGCGCACCGCGACGATCGGCTTGCGGCGACTGACGCGGCGGGCGACCCGGGAGAACTTGCGCGGGTTGCCGATCGACTCGAGGTAGAGCAGCACGACCTCGGTGGCGTCGTCCTCCTCCCAGTACTGCAGGAGGTCGTTGCCCGAGACGTCGGCGCGGTTGCCCGCGCTGACGAAGGTGGTCAGGCCCAGGCCACGGTTCTGCACCTTCTCCAGGATCGCCGACCCGAGGGCGCCGGACTGGCAGAAGAAGCCGGCGCGACCGCGGGGAGGCATCACCGAGGAGAGCGAGGCGTTGAGCGAGACGTCGGGGTCGGTGTTGATGATGCCGAGCGCGTTGGGTCCGATGAGGCGAAGCCCGTAGGAGCGGGACAGCCCGACCAGGCGGCGCTGCCGCATCCGGCCCTCCTCGCCGGTCTCGGCGAAGCCCGACGAGATCACGACCAGGCCGTGGACGCCCTTGGCAGCGCAGTCGAGCACGACGTCCTGCACCGACTCGGCGGGCACCGCCACGATCGCCACGTCGACCTCACCGGGGATCTCCCCCACCGTCTTCCAGGCCGGCATCCCGGCGACCGAGTCGGCGTTGGGGTTGACCACGTGGATCCGGCCGGCGAAGTTGCCCAGGACCAGGTGGCGCACCAGCGCGCGCCCGATCGTCTCCTGGCGGCGGCTGGCGCCGATGATGGCGACCGACTTCGGGGAGAAGAACCGCTCGATCGAGGCGTACTCGGCGCGGTGCTCGCGCTGCTCCATCACGCCGATCGCGGTGTCGGTCGGGTCGATCCGGAAGACCAGCTCCATCACGCCGTCCTCGAAGGCGCTCCTCACCTGGTAGCCGGCGTCGCGGAACGTGTGGATCATCGCCTGGTTGTCGGGCAGCACCTCGGCGACGAACTCCTCCACCCCGCGCTCGCGGCCCGCCTGGGCCAGGTGCTCGAGCAGGAGCTGACCGATCCCACGGCCCTGGTGCTTGTCCTCCACCAGGAACGCGACCTCGGCATAGCCGGGGCGGATGGTGTCGTAGCGCCCGACGGCGATCATGTGCCCGGCGACGGTCAGGATCAGCGCGACGCGGTCGCGGTGGTCGACCTGGGTGAAGCGGTCCAGGTCGCGCTCGGAGAGCTCGGGCATCGGCGAGAAGAACCGGTAGTACTTCGACTGGTCGGAGACCCGGGCGTAGAAGTCGATGAGGAGCTCGCGGTCCTCCGGCTGCATCGGCCGGATGTGGGCGGTGCGGCCGTCGCGCAGCAGGACGTCGGCCTCCCAGTGCCGAGGCGGCGGCACCGTCAGGCCCAGCTCGTCTGCTTCGGCGTCGGCATCCATCACGCCAGCAATCTATAGGGCTTCCCTCCGTCCAGTGGCCAGAGTGTCGGCACCCGCGCCCAACGCGCGGGCCCGCTCCGGCGAGCCCCGCCGTCCGCGCGCGACCCGAGCGGGGAGAATGGCCCGCATGGCACGACGTACGACGAAGCAGCCCCTGCCGGAGGACTTCGAGGAGCACATCCTCGACACCGACATCCGCGACGAGATGCAGACGTCGTTCCTGGAGTATGCCTACTCCGTCATCTACTCCCGGGCGCTGCCCGACGCGCGCGACGGGCTCAAGCCGGTCCAGCGCCGGATCCTCTACACGATGGACGAGATGTCGCTGCGGCCCGACCGGGGCCACGTCAAGAGCGCGCGCGTGGTCGGCGAGGTCATGGGTCGCCTGCACCCGCACGGCGACGGCGCGATCTACGACGCACTGGTCCGGATGGCGCAGCCCTGGTCGATGCGGCTTCCGACGGTCGACGGCCACGGCAACTTCGGCTCGCCCGACGACTCCCCCGCCGCGATGCGCTACACCGAGTGCCGGATGGCGCCGGCCGCGGTCGCGATGACGGCGTCCATCGACGAGGACACCGTCGACTTCAAGCCCAACTACGACTCCCGCGAGACCGAGCCGGTGGTGCTGCCGGCAGCCATCCCGCACCTGCTGGTCAACGGTGCGGCCGGCATCGCGGTCGGCATGGCCACCAACATCGCCCCGCACAACCTGGTCGAGGTCGTGCAGGCCCTCAAGCACCTCATCACGCACCCGCAGGCGTCCCTCGACGACCTGATGCGCTTCATCCCCGGGCCGGACCTGCCCACCGGCGGCAAGATCGTCGGCCTCGACGGCATCAAGGACGCCTACGAGTCGGGCCGCGGCACCTTCCGGATGCGAGCGACGGCACGCATCGAGTCGGTGACTCCGCGCCGCAAGGGCATCGTGGTCACCGAGCTGCCCTACGGCGTCGGGACCGAGCGGGTGATGGAGCAGATCAAGAAGCTCGTGCTCGCCAAGAAGCTCCAGGGCATCGCCGACATCAAGGACCTCAGCGACCGCGAGCACGGCCTGCGCCTGGTCATCGAGATCAAGAACGGCTTCGTGCCCGAGGCGATCCTCGAGCAGCTCTACCGCCAGACCGCGCTGGAGGACACGTTCGGCATCAACGCGGTGGCCCTGGTCGACGGCCAGCCGCGCACGCTGGGGCTCAGGGAGATGCTCGACGTCTTCCTCCGCCACCGCTTCGACGTCGTACGCCGCCGATCGACCTACCGACGCGCGAAGGCCGCCGAC
The DNA here is from genome assembly GCF_900112035.1 of Nocardioides alpinus. Classification (GTDB taxonomy): domain Bacteria; phylum Actinomycetota; class Actinomycetes; order Propionibacteriales; family Nocardioidaceae; genus Nocardioides; species Nocardioides alpinus. The sequence continues at coordinate 94,734 of NZ_FOKC01000012.1, forward strand.
CGGCTGCACCTCGTCGACGGGCTGCTGATCGCGATCCTCGACATCGACGAGGTGATCCAGGTCATCCGGTCCTCCGACAACGCTGCCGCGGCCAAGGAGCGGCTGATCTCGGTCTTCGAACTGTCCGACGCGCAGGCCGACTACATCCTCGACATGCCGCTGCGCCGGCTGACGAAGTTCTCCAAGCTCGAGCTGGACAAGGAGAAGGCCGAGCTGGAGCGCACGATCGAGCTCCTCGACGCGATCCTCGCCGACGAGCGGCTGCTGCGGAAGGTCGTGTCGGACGAGCTGACCGACGTGGCCAAGGAGCACGGCACCCCGCGGCGTACGGTCCTGCTGGCCTCGGCGGGCACCACCGTCACGGCCGCCACGGCCACCTCGGTCGAGGTGGCGGACGATCCCTGCTACGCCCTCCTGTCGTCCAGCGGCCTGCTGGCCCGTACGACGTCCGGAAGCGCGCCCGGCCACGGCGAGGGCCGCGCCAACCACGATGTCGTGACGAGCGCCGTGCTCACCACGGCGCGCGGAGACGTCGGCGTCCTCACCAGCCGCGGCCGACTGCTCAAGATCAGCGTGCTCGACATGCCCGAGCTGCCGGACTCCGCCAACGACCCCAACCTCCAGGGCGGATACCCGCTGAGCGAGATGCTGCCCCTCGATCCCGGCGAGCGCGCGCTCGCGCTGACCTCGCTGCCGACCGACGGACCGGGCCTGGCCCTCGGCACCCGCGACGGCATCGTCAAGCGGGTCAACCCCGAGGTGCTCGGACGCGACGAGTGGGAGGTCATCGGTCTCCGCGACGGCGACGAGGTCGTCGGTGCCGTCGAGCTCCTCACCGGTGAGGAGGAGCTGTGCTTCATCTCGAGCGACGCGCAGCTGCTCCACTTCCCGGCCTCCGGCGTGCGACCGCAGGGCCGCGCCGGTGGCGGCATGGCCGGGATCAAGCTCGGCGCCGGTCAGACGGTGGCGTTCTTCGGCGCCTTCGACGCGGCCGGCAACGACGCGGTCGTCGTCACCGCCTCCGGCTCCTCGACCGCCCTCCCCGGCACCGAGGCTGGCGCCGTGAAGGTCACGCCGTTCAGCGAGTACCCCGGCAAGGGCCGCGCCACCGGCGGGGTGCGCAGCCACCGCTTCCTCAAGGGCGAGGACACCCTCGTGGCAGCCTGGGCCGGCCCGGGTCCCGCACGCGCCTCGGCCGCCAGCGGTGCTCCCGTCGACCTGCCCGACGCGGACGGTCGACGGGACGGCTCCGGCGTGCCTGCCTCGCAGCCGATCGCCGCGGTCGCCTCGCCGGTCGCGGCCCAGGTGGGCGCCCGGACCGGCACGCAGGACGACGCGGCCGCACGGGATGCGGGAGACGATCCCGCGCCCACTCCTGTGGAAGGCTGACGCCATGCTCGCCCCAGCCCGCGCCCGGTCCTCCCGACGCCTCGCCGCTGCCGTGACGGCCGCGCTCCTCGCCGTCTCCACCCTCGCCGCCTGCTCGGGTGACGACGGCGACACGAGCGGAGGGGCGGACGCCCCGTCGCCCGAGGAGGTGCTGGCCGACGCGTCGACCAAGCTCGCCGAGACCAGCGGCGTCGAGCTGACGCTGGCGACCGACGCCCTGCCCGAAGGCGTATCCGGCATCGCCGAGGCGGCCGGGACCATCACCAACGCGCCCGCGTTCGAGGGCACCATCACCGTGGTCTTCGCCGGGCAGACCGTCGACGTGCCCGTGATCGCCGTCGACGACACCGTCTACGCGCAGCTCCCCTTCACCCCGGGCTACGACAAGGTGAACCCCAAGGAGTACGGCGCCCCCGACCCGTCGGGCCTCATCGGCGAGGACGGATTCGCCGGGCTGCTCACGCTCACCGAGTCGCCCGAGGCCGGCGAGAGCGTGCGCGGGGGTGCCGACAACTCCGAGGTCCTCACCACCTACTCCGGCACCGTCCCCGGCGACGCGATGGACGCCATCATCCCCTCGTCGTCGGGCGACTCCTTCGACGTCGAGTGGCAGGTCACCGACGAGGGCGAGCTCCGTACGGCCACCCTGACCGGCGTCTTCTACCCCCGCGCCGACCCGATGACCTACACCGTCGAGTTCGCCGACTACGGCGTCGAGAAGGACATCACCGCGCCGTGAGCACCGCAGCCGAGGTCACCCGCACCTCGCGGCTGCTCCTCTCGCTGGCGGCCGTCGCCGTGGCGTTCGCCGCGGCCGACACCTACGTCGTCGTGCTGGCGCTGCCCGACATGATGACCGGCGTCGGGGTGCCGATCGACCAGCTGCAGCGCGCCGCCCCGATCGTCTCCGGCTTCCTGCTCGGCTACGTCGCGATGCTCCCGCTGATCGGCCGGATCGCCGACCTGCGCGGTCGGGTGCCGGTCCTGGTGATGGCCCTCGTGGTCTTCGCCCTGGGCTCCCTCATCACGACGCTGGCCTACGACATGCCGAGCATCGTCGCCGGTCGCTTCCTCCAGGGCGTCGGCGGTGGCGGCCTCGTGCCCGCCACCCTCGCCCTGGTCGCCGACCTCTACCCCGCCGACCGGCGCGGCGTCCCGCTGGGCATCGTCTCGGCCGTGCAGGAGATCGGCTCGGTGCTCGGCCCGCTCTTCGGCGCGGCCGTGCTGGCGGTGTCGGACTGGCGCGCGATCTTCGCGATCAACCTCGCCGTCGGGCTCGTCCTGGCCGCCGCCATCCGCACCCTCGCCCCGCGCGAGCCGGCGGACACCGGCCGGCGACGGCGATCTCCGGACGTCGTCGGCCTTGTCCTGCTGCTCGCCACCTTCGCCGGCGGCCTCGTCGTCTTCCTGCGCCCCTCCGGGCTGATGCGCGACCTCACCTGGGGCCAGCTCTTCATCCCGTTCGCCGGCGACGGGCGCTGGCTCACCCCGATCGGCGCGGCAACGATGGCGGCGCTGGCCCTGCTCCTCGCCTGGTGCTGGTTCGCGCCGCACCCCCTCCTCGACCTGCGCGGCTGGAGCAGGGTGCTGGTGGAGGCGGACCTGGTCGGCGCGCTGCTGCTGGCGCTGGCGCTCGGCGGCGTGATCCTCGCCTTCGCGACGGCGGACCCGAAGATCGAGGTGTTCTCGCCCCGCGGCCGGTGGTACCTCCTCGGCGCCGTCGTCGCCGGCGCCGCGTTCACCTGGCACGTCCGCCGCGCGGAGAACCCGCTGGTGCCGCGCGGCGCGATGCGTCGTACGCCTGCGTGGGGCGCGTTGCTGGTCAGCTTCTTCGTGGGTGCCGCGCTGATCGCGGCACTGATCGACATCCCCCTCTTCGCCCGTACGACCGTCTACCCCGACGACCAGCTCCCGGCCGCACTCGTGCTGGTGCGGTTCCTGCTCGCCCTGCCGATCGGCGCGGTCGCCGGTGGCTACCTCATCCGACGCTTCCCGCCGGGCATCGTGACCGCCGTCGGGATGCTGATGGCGGCGACCGGCTTCGTGCTGATGACCCGCTGGGGCCTCACGACGATCGAGGAGCCCATCGCCAACCTCGCGCTGATCACCGGCGGGCTCGGCTTCGGTCTCGCACTGGCCCCGGTCAACGCCGCGCTCCTCGCCCACACGGACGACGACGTGCACGGCGTCGCCAGTGCGTTCGTGGTCGTCGCGCGGATGGTCGGCATGCTCATCGGCATCTCCGCCCTCACCACGATCGGCCTGCGTCGCTACTACTCCGAGCAGCTCGCCGTGCCGCCCGTGCAGGAGGTGTGTGACGGGAGGAGCAGGTGCCAGGAGTTCTCCGACCTGCTGCGCGTCGCCGGCATCGCCCAGGAGCACGCGGTCTTCTGGGGCGCTGCCGGCTGCGCCGTGGTCGCCGCGGTCATCGCGCTCGTGGTCTTCCGCGGAGTGCGCGCCGACGGGGTCAGCACCCGTGAGGTCCTCTCGACCCACTGATCGCGGCTGCTGACCCGACGGCGAGCGGCTCGATCAGGAGGTGTGGTGCACCTCCTGCAGGGCGTACACCGGGGTCGCGATCCCTTCGAAGCGCGCCTTGAGCTGGAGCGCCAGGTAGAGCGAGTAGTGCCGGGACTGGTGGAGGTTGCCGCCGTGCATCCAGAGGTTCTCGATCTGGGTCGGCTTCCACATGTTGCGCTGCTCGCCCTCCCACGGCCCCGGGTCCTTGGTGGTGTCGGAGCCGAGGCCCCACACCTTGCCGAGCCGGTCGGCGGTCTCCTGGTCGACCAGGTCTGCCACCCAGCCGTTCATCGACCCGTAGCCGGTCGCGAGGACCACCACGTCGGCTGGCAGCTGGGTGCCGTCGGCCAGCACGACGGCGTCCTCGGTGAGGTGGTCGATCTGGCCGTTGACCAGCTTCACGTCACCGTTGGCGACGAGGTCCGCGGCACCCACGTCGATGTAGTAGCCCGATCCCCGGCGCAGGTACTTCATGAACAGGCCCGACCCGTCATCGCCCCAGTCGTGGTCGAAGCCGGACGCCTCGAGCCGCTCGTAGAAGTCCTTGTCCTTCTCCGCCATCGCCTCGTAGGCCGGGATCTGGAAGGTGTGCAGGATCCGGTAGGGCAGCGAGGCGAAGATCAGGTCCGCCTTCTCCGTGGTGACCCCGGCGGCGACCGCCCGCTCGGAGTAGAGGTCGCCGAGGCCGATCTCCATCAGGCTGTCGCTCTTGACGATGTGTGTGGAGCTGCGCTGGACCATCGTCACGTCGACGTCGTTCTCCCACAGCGCGCCGCAGATGTCGAAGGCGGAGTTGTTGCTGCCGATGACCACCACCTTCTTGCCCCGGTAGGCGTCCGGTCCCGGGTGCGCCGACGAGTGGTGCAGGTCGCCGGCGAAGACGTCCATGCCCGGCACGTCCGGGAGGTTGGGCTTGCCGGACATCCCGGTGGCGAACACCAGCTGGGTCGGGCGCAGCGTCAGTGCCTGGCCCTCGCGCTCCACCTCGACCGTCCACTGGCCCGTCTCGTCGGAGTACGACGCACTCGTGGCCGTCGTGCTCGACCAGTAGGGCACCTCCATGATCTTCGTGTAGGACTCGAGCCAGTCGCCGATCTTGTCCTTGGGTGCGAAGACCGGCCAGTTGTCGGGGAACTTCAGGTAGGGCAGGTGGTCGTACCAGACCGGGTCGTGCAGGCACAGCGACTTGTAGCGGTTGCGCCACTGGTCGCCCGGGCGCGGGTGCTTGTCGATGACCAGGCTCGGTACGCCGAGCTGCCGCAAGCGCGCGCCGAGGGCGATCCCGCCCTGCCCGCCGCCGATCACGAGGACGTACGGCTGGGTCGTGCTGCCCAGGTTCTCGGACTCCTCCTGCTGGCGCTCGAGCCACGTCCGGCGCCGCTTGTCGGCACCGTGCTCGGCCCCACGCGGGCGGTGCTCGTTGCGCTGCTCCTCGTGGCCCTTCAGCTCATAGAGGGTCGTGAGGAAGGTGAACGCCTTGCGCGCACCGTCCTCCTCGACCAGCCGCAGCAGGCCGCGACCACGACCGACGCCGGTCTCGAAGACGAACCAGGCGGTGACCACACCGTCGGCCTCGTCGGCGGGCTCCTCCAGGGCGAAGGCGGACGGGTCCGTGCCCTCGAGGGTGCTGGTGAGCAGGTCGCTCACCCCGCTGGGACCCTCCACGGTGGTGAGGTTCCAGCTGAACGAGACGAGGTCACGCCACCAGGACTCGGTGGCGAACATGCCTGCCGCGGCCGGGACGTCCCGGGCGGCGAGGGCGGCCTCGAAGGCGTCGAGCCAGGCGGTGGCGACCTCGCTCGGGTCGCCGGTGGTGGTGGGTGGCTCCAGGGTCTGGGTCATGGCGTCTCCTTCCGGCGTGACCCACGACACACCCGGTCGTAGGGTGAGCGGGAGGGTTGCACAGGGTTGCAACCGCGGCGTGGCCACGACGGAGGCGCGATGGGCGAGGACGTACGCACCTCGCACCGCGCGCGCGAACGCGCGCTGGCGACCGGCATCCCCGTGGAGAGCAGTCCCGAGATCAGCGCCTCGTGGCGCCGGGTCCGCGCCGGCGGCCTCGCCCCCGGGGCGGAGCCCGAGGTGGCCCCGCTGTCCGAGGTCGAGGTCGAGTCCCGCCGCACGTCCAGCGCGCTCGCTCCCCTGCTCGCGAGCATCACCGCCTCCCTCGAGCCCGTCGTCGACGACGGACTGCTGCTCGTGGTGACCGACACCGACGGCCGCGTGCTGTGGCGCCGCGGCCGCACCGGCGTACGACGTCTCGCCGACCGCCTCGGGTTCGTGCCGGGATCGGCCTGGACGGAGGCCAACGTCGGCACCAATGCCATCGGCACCTGTCTCGTGGTCGGCGAGCCCGTCCACATCCGGGGACCCGAGCACTACGTCGAGTCGCACACCCGGTGGAGCTGCGCGGCCGCGCCGGTGCGCGACCCGTGGACCGGCGAGACCCTCGGCGCGATCGACATCAGCGGTCCCGCCCGGTCCGTGCAGCGCTCCGCGCTGGCGCTCGTCGGGGTGAGCGCGCGGCTGGCTGAGGCCGAGGTGCGCACCGAGCACGCGCAGTCCCTCGACCGCCTCCGCGCCTACGCCGCACCCGTGGTGGCCCACGTGGGCGGCCGCGCCCTCGCCGTCGACCCGACCGGCCACATCGCAGCCATCACCGGGTTCACCGCCCCGGACCGGCTGGTCCTCCCCGCCGACCTCTCCGCCGACTCGACCTGGCTCCCGGCCCTGGGCGAGGTGACGGTGGAGCCGCTCCCGGGTGGCTGGCTCGTACGCCTCGGCGCCGAGTCCGCGGCCGCCACCGACCTGGTTCTCGACCTGCGCGGACGTCCGGTGCTGCGCGTGCGCACACCGAGCCACGCGTGGGAGCACCGCCCGAGCCCGCGGCACGCGGAGATCCTGCTCGCGCTGATCGGTGCACCCGAGGGACGCACCGCCGCGCAGCTCGCCGAGGACCTGTTCGCCGATCCGACGCGGGTGGTCACGGTGCGGGCGGAGATGTCACGCCTGCGCCGCTCGCTCGGCTCGGTGCTGGAGGCGCAGCCCTACCGCATCGCACCGGCGGTCCGGGCGAGCGTGCTGCTGCCCGGAGAAGGCGCGGCGATCGACGGTTCGAGCGCCCCCGTGGTCTCGGCACGCTAGCGCGGGCGTCCGAGGGTCGAGCCCGGTGCACGAGGGCGTACGCCTCCGCTAGCCTCGGGTGTCGTGGACGACTTCAGTGACCTGATCGACGCCAACCGCGCGTTCGCCGACGCCTTCGACCTCGGCGGCTTCGACGGCAAGGCCCACGCCGGGATCGCCCTCGTCACCTGCATGGACTCCCGCATCGACCCGCTGCGGATGCTCGGCCTCAAGCACGGTGACGCCAAGATCTTCCGCAACCCCGGGGGCCGCGTGACGCCCCAGGCGCTCGAGGCCCTCGTGCTCGGCGTCCACCTGCTCGACGTGCGCCGCGTCCTCGTCGTCCCCCACACCCGTTGCGCGATGGCCTCCGCCTCCGAGGCCGAGCTGCGCGTGCGGGTCGGCGAGTCGGCCGGCGTCGACGCGAGCTGGCAGTCCTTCGGTGTCGTGACCGACCAGCTCGAGCAGCTCCGCGAGGACGTCGTCAAGGTCCGCACCCACCCGCTGATCGGCGAGCGCGCCGTCGTCGGCGGCTTCCTCTACGACGTCGACACGGGTCTGCTTCACCAGCACGCCTGAGCAGCCTGTCGCCCGACTGCTGACCAGCAGGTCCAGACAGCCCTGCCCCGCGCCTCTCCTCGGGAGCACACTGGGACGTTGTCCACCCCCGGAGAAGGAGCTGTTCGAGATGGCCTTGTTCATGGACGTCCACCACATGGAGGGCGGGGTCGCTGTCGGCGACGTCGCCAAGGCGCACATGGCCGACCTGCAGGAGCAGGACAGCCACGGCGTCAACTACCTGAAGTACTGGGTCAACGAGGCCGAGGGCAAGATCTTCTGCCTGGTCGACGCCCCCGATGCGGAGGCGGCCAACACCGTCCACCGCGAGGCGCACGGCCTGGTCGCCGACGAGATCTACGAGGTCAGCGAAGGGGTCTGAGCCGGGCCCGCGCCGCCAGGGGACGGCGCGGGACTCCTCGGGCTACTTCAGCGTCTGCTTGCCGCCGTGCAGCAGCGTGATCAGCTGCGCGACCTTCCCGTCCGTCGCGGCGTCGCGGGCGAAGGACGTCAGGTTCATCACCGGCGAGAACTTCTGCCGCGTGATGGCCTTGGCGTAGGTGAACTCCCGGAGGCCGTCGGCCCCGTGGATGCGCCCGAAGCCCGACTGCCCGACCCCGCCGAACGGCAGCGACGGCACCGCGGCGAAGGCGATCACCGAGTTGACCGAGGTCATCCCCGAGCGGATCCGGTGGGCGATCGACATGCCGTTGGCCTTGGAGAACACCGCGCCCGCGAGGCCGTACTCGGTCGCGTTGGTGAGGCGTACGGCCTCGTCCATGCTCGCGACGGGGTTGATCGCCAGGGTCGGGCCGAAGGTCTCCTCGGTGATCTCCGTGGAGTCCTCCGGCACGTGGGTCAGGATCGTCGGCTGGACGAACCTCTCCCCCACTGCGTCGGATCCACCGAGCGCGACCTTGGCACCCCTGGCGATCGCGTCGTCGATGTGGCTCTTGATGACCCCGAGCTGCGACGGCATCGTGATCGGGCCGATCTTCGCGCCGGAGTCCGAGCCGGCGCGCAGGTCCTTGGCCTGGTCGAGGATCTCGGTCATGAAGGCGTCGAACACGTTCTCGTGGACGTAGACGCGCTCGGTGCCGATGCAGGTCTGTCCGGCGTTGGCCATGCCACCCCACAGCGCAGCCTCGGCGGCCTTCGCCAGGTCCGCGTCCTCGTCGACGATCAGCGAGTCCTTGCCGCCGGCCTCGATGATGACGGGGGTGAGGTTCTCGGCGCAGGCGGCCATCACGAGCTTGCCCGTACGCCCCGAGCCGGTGAAGGCGAGCTTGTCGATCCTCGCCCTGCAGAGCGCGTTGCCGGTCTCGCCGAGGCCCGGGACGACCTGGAGCACGTCGCGCCCGTGGACCACCTCGCGGAACGAGTCAGCCAGCCACTGGCCGACCCCCGGGGTGTACTCGCTGGGCTTGAAGACGACGGCGTTGCCGGCCGCCAGGGCGTAGGCGATCGAGCCCATCGGGGTGAAGACCGGGTAGTTCCACGGGCCGATGACACCGACGACTCCGAGCGGGTGGTAGGCCACCGTCGCGGCCTGGTTGGCCATCAGCAGCCCGGAGGAGACCTTGCGTGCCCCGAGCACCTTCTTGGCGTTCTTGGCCGCCCACGCGATGTGGTCGATGGCAAGGACGATCTCGAGCTGCGCGTCGCCGTGCGGCTTCCCGGTCTCGCGGTGGGAGAGGTCGGCCAGCTGGGCGATGCGCCGGGTGATGACGCTGCGCCACGTCAGGAGGTGCTCGGCCCGCTCGTCGAACGACAGGTTGCCCCACCAGTCGACCGCCCCACGGGCGCGGGCGACCGCAGCGTCGACCTCGGCCCGGGTGGTGACCGGGTGCGTGCCGACGAGGTCCCCGTTGGCCGGGTCGAGCGAGTCGAAGGTGTCGGTCGCGCCGGAGGTCGCGGTCGGCTGGAGGGTGGTGCTCATCGGGACTCCTTGATGAGGTCGGCGCACTTCTCGCCGATCATGACGGTGGGGGCGTTGGTGTTGCCGCGCGGGACCCGCGGCATGACGGAGGCGTCGGCGACCCGGAGGCCCTCGACGCCGTGCACCTTGAGCTCGGGGTCGACCACGCTGCCCTCGATCGTCCCCATCGCGCACGTCGCGACCGGGTGGTAGAGCGTCTGGCCGAGCCGGCCGATGCCCTCGATGATGTCGTCGTCGGTCGGGTCCGACGACGCCGGGATCCAGGGCTCGTCGACGTACTTCGCGATGGGCCCCTGGCGCAGGACCTCCAGCGCGGTGCGGAACCCGCCGATCATCGCCTCGAGGTCGGCGCGGTCGTCGAAGTAGCCCGGGTCGATCTCCGGGTGCCAGGTCGGGTCGGCCGAGCGCAGCCTGACGTGGCCCGAGCTCTGGACGTTGACGAGGGTCACGGCCGTCGTCAGCGCTCGGCGTACGGGCTCGTGCATGCCGTTGTCGTAGAAGCCGGTCGGGGCGACGTGGAGCTGGATGTCGGGCAGCCCGAGGTCGTCGCGAGAGGTGAAGAACGCTCCGGTCTCGGCGACGTTGGAGCTCAGCGGCCCCTTGCCGGTCGCCTTCCACTTCACGAGGTTGCCGATCCCGAGCATCTCGGCGACGTCGGTCGTGTCCTTGGTGTAGCTGAGGATGCCTGCCACGGGGTGGTCCTGCAGCTTCTGGCCCACTCCTGACGACTCGACCGTGACGTCGATGCCCATGTCGCGCAGGTGCGCGCCGGGGCCGATGCCGGAGAGCATCAACAGCTGCGGGCTGTTGATCGCACCCCCGCTCAGCACGACCTCCGCCTCTGCGCGCGCCACGTGGTGCTCGCCTCCGCGGGTGTAGGCGACCCCGACGGCGCGGTTGCCCTCGAGCACGATCCGGGTCACGAACGCCTCGGTGCGCACGGTCAGGTTCGGGCGCTGGTCGGCCGGGTGGATGTAGGCGTCGGCGACGGACCAGCGGCGTCCCTTCTTGCACGTCACCTGGTACAGGCCGATACCTTCCTGCTCGGCGCCGTTGAAGTCGTCGTTGCGCTTGAGCCCGGCCGCGACACCGGCCTCGATGAACGCCGTGCTCAGCTCGTGGTTGTAGGTGCGGTCCTCGACGTGGAGCGGGCCGTCGGTGCCGTGGAACGGGCCGGCGAGCCGGGTGTTGCCCTCCGACCTGGTGAAGTAGGGCAGCACGTCGTCGAAGCCCCACCCGGTCGCACCGTAGGCATCACGCCACTCGTCGTAGTCGCCTTGGTTGCCGCGGATGTAGATCATCGCGTTCATCGACGAGCAGCCACCGAGGGCCTTCATCCGGGGCCAGTAGGCGCGGCGCCCGCCGAGGTGCTTCTGCGGCGTCGTCTCGTAGTTCCAGTCCCACCTGGTCTTGAAGAGCATCGAGAACGCGAGCGGGATGTGGATGTTGTCGTCGTCGTCCGCCGGCCCCGCCTCGAGGAGCAGCACCCGGACGTCCGGGTCCTCGGTCAGCCGGGCGGCGACGACGCCGCCCGCACTGCCCGATCCGATGACGATGTAGTCGAAGTTCTCGTCGGGCATGGGCTCCCTATCAGCGGACTGTGACGCGGACCACAAACCTACTGGTGGGTATGAACCCGCGACAAGATCCCTCGCCGGACACCGTCGGGCCGCGGTCGCCGGTCTCAGCAGATCGTGGAGCTCGTGAGCCGGATGTCGGCTCGCGAGCTCCACGATGTTCGGAGGCCACCACTCCAGCGGCGCGTCAGAGGGGCAGGGCTCGCCCCATGATGACCTGGTCGTCGGAGAATCCCGGACCGATGACGGCCCATCCGGTCGAGCGGTAGAGACGACGGGCGGGGTCATCCGGGTCGGCCGAGGTCATCAGGACCCAGCGGGACTGCGGAAGACCGGCCGTGAGCGCAGTGATGAGCTGTCGTCCGACGCCGGCTCCGCGAGCGGCGCCGGCAGCGCCGATGCTCACCAGCTCGAAGTGACCGCCGAGCCAGTCCGAGGCGACGACCGGATGGAGCACGGTCGCAGCGCGGTCGGTCCACCACTGACCCGCCCCACCGGTGTAGCCGTAGGCGAATCCGACGAGGGTCTCACCCTCGCGTGCCAGCGCCAGACGAAAGCCGGGGCGCGCTGAGTGCCGGTCCCAGACCCCGTCCCTCCACGCTCGCACGTCCTCGAAGTCGCTGAAGATGCTGCGGTAGAGAGGCCAGATCTCGTCACTGACGGCTCCGTCCGGAGCGCCGTGAACGACCTCCACGTCGGCCATCACGCGTCGAGGGTCTCCACGTCGACCTCGTAGGCGCCCTGCACGATGAACTCCTTGCGCGGCGCGACGTCCGAACCCATCAGCAGCTCGAAGACCCGCGTGGCCTCGTCGACGTCGTCGATGGTCAGCTTGCGCAACGTGCGGTGGCGCGGGTCCATCGTGGTCTCGGCCAGCTGGTCGGCGTCCATCTCGCCGAGGCCCTTGTAGCGCTGGACCGGATCCTTCCAGCGGACGTTCTTCCTCTTGAGCTCGGCGAGGCGGCGCTGCAGTTCGTCGTCGGAGTAGGTGTAGATGTACTTGTCCATCCCCTTCTTGGGGTTGGACAGCTCGATGCGGTGCAGCGGCGGCACGGCGGAGAAGAGCCGCCCGTCGGCCACGAGCTCGGGCATGTACTTGAAGAACAGCGTCGCGAGCAGGCACCGGATGTGGGAGCCGTCGGAGTCGGCGTCGGCCATCAGGATGATCCGGCCGTAACGCGCCGCCTCGAGGTCGAACGTACGCCCCGAGCCGGCGCCGACGACCTGGATGATCGAGGCGCACTCGGTGTTCTTGAGCATGTCGCCGACCGACGCCTTCTGGACGTTGAGGATCTTGCCGCGGATCGGCAGCAGCGCCTGGAACTCGCTGCTGCGGGCCGCCTTGGCGGTGCCCATCGCGGAGTCGCCCTCGACGATGAAGAGCTCGGTGCGCTCGGTGTCGCTGCTGCGGCAGTCGAAGAGCTTGGCCGGCAGCGCCGAGGACTCGAGGGCGTTCTTGCGGCGCTGGTTCTCCTTGTGCTGGCGGGCGGCGAGGCGGGTCTTGGACGCTCCGGCGACCTTCTCCATGACGAGCTTGGCCTGGGCCTTCTCGACCCGCTTGGTCGAGGTGAGGAACGCCTTGAGCTCGCCGGCCACCACCTTGCGTACGACACCGCGCGCGGCCGGGGTGCCGAGGATCTCCTTGGTCTGGCCCTCGAACTGCGGCTCCGCGAGCCGGACGGTGACGACGGCGGTCAGGCCCTCCATCACGTCGTCCTTGATGACGTCGGTGTCGGCGGCCTTGAGCACCTTGGCGTTGCGCATCGCGTCGTTGAAGGTCTTGGTCAGCGCGCTCTCGAAGCCGCTGACGTGGGTGCCGCCCTTGGGCGTGGCGATCACGTTGACGAAGGACCGCAGCTCCGTGTCGTAGGCGGTGTCCCAGCGCACCGCGACGTCGACGGTCAGCTCGCGCTCGACCTCCTGCGGGGTCATGTGGCCCTGGTCGTCGAGCAGCGGCACGGTCTCGGTGAAGGTGTCCATTCCCTGCAGGCGCAGGATGTCGGTGACCGGCTCGCCGTGGGAGAGGTACTCCACGAACTCCGCGATGCCGCCGTCGTGGCGGAACTTCTCCTCGACCATCTCCGAGGTGCGCTGGTCGCGGATGACGAGCTCGAGCCCCGGCACGATGTACGACGTCTGGCGGGCGCGACCGAGCAGGCCCTCCATCTCGAAGCGGGCGTCCTTGGTGAACACCTGCGTGTCCGGCCAGAAGCGGATCCGGGTGCCGGTCCTGCCCTTGGCGACACGCTTCCCCTTGCGGGTCAGCCCCGACGTCGGCGTGAACGGAGCGTCCGGACCGTCGCCGTCGAAGACGCCGGGTGTCCCGCGCTTGAACGACAGGCCCTGCTGGCTCGGCGAGCGGTCGACGTCGATGTCCATCCGCGACGAGAGCGCGTTGACCACCGACAGGCCGACACCGTGCAGTCCACCGGTCGCGACGTAGGAGCCGCCGCCGAACTTGCCACCGGCGTGCAGCTTGGTGGCCACGACCTCGACGCCCGACAGACCGGTCTTGGGCTCCTTGTCGGTCGGGATGCCTCGCCCGTCGTCGTACACCTCGACGGAGCCGTCCTCGTGCAGCGTGACCTCGACGCGATGGGCCACGCCGGCCAGCGCCTCGTCCACGCCGTTGTCGATGATCTCCCAGAGGCAGTGCATCAGCCCGCGGGTGTCGGTCGAGCCGATGTACATGCCGGGGCGCTTGCGCACGGCGTCGAGGCCTTCGAGGACCAGGAGGTGCGCTGCGTTGTAGGTGTTGTCTGCCGGTGCTGCCACGAGAGCCAAACCTACCCGCGACACGCCGTACGACGGCGCAGGCACGCCTGCCGTGTGGACCGGTCGGACGGGTCTAGCGTGATCACATTCGCATCACGCAATCCGCGAAGCGGGGACGCAACGAACACATCACGCGTCCCATGGGTTGGGAGTAACGCAGTTCCGCGAAACATTTCAGTGATTGACTGGACCCCAGGTCCACACCGAGCGGCACCGGCGGGAATCTTTGCCCCACTGGCTACGTTGGGGACAGAACACCGAATGAACAGAAATGAGGCTGACGTGACCACTGCCACCGCACCCACCCAGGCCGTACTCACGGCCATGGACCGCTGCGACCGCTGCGGCGCACAGGCCTACCTCCGTGTGGAGCTCCAGACGGGTGGCGAGCTGCTCTTCTGCGCCCACCACGCTCGTGAGCACGGCGACAAGCTGCGCGAGGTCGCCGCTGCCGTCCACGACGAGACCCACAAGCTGGAGACGCCGGGCGCCCCGGCTGCCGACAGCGAGGCCTGAGCACCACCCACCCACTTCCAGTGCGGCCCCGGACGACGTGTCCGGGGCCGTGCTGCGTCTCGGAACCGTCCTCTGGGAGGCTGACCGCGTGAGCGCCCTCGAGTTCGTCGTCGCCGTCGTGATCGCCGTCGGCATCGCGGGGATCATCGTCCCCGTCCTGCCCGGCACCATCCTCGTCCTCGGGGCCATCCTCGTGTGGGCCCTGGAGATCGGCACCTCGACCGCGTGGCTGGTCTTCGCCCTGGGTGCGACGCTTCTGGTCGCCGGATCGGTCGTGAAGTACCTCGTCCCCGGCCGCCGGCTCAAGGCCTCCGGCGTCCCCAACCGCACCCTGCTCCTCGGAGCCCTCCTGGCGTTCGTCGGGTTCTTCGTCGTCCCGGTCATCGGGATGTTCATCGGCTTCGTCCTGGGCGTCTATGTCGCCGAGCGTGCGCGGGTCGGTGGCGCCGAGGCCTGGCCGTCCACCGTCCACGCGCTGAAGGCCGTCGGCGTCTCGATCCTCATCGAGCTCGTCGCCGCCTTCCTCGCGGCCGCGACCTGGGCCGTCGGCGTGGCGATCACCTGATGGCGGTCCTGCTCTCCCTGGTGGCCGCCCTCGCATACGGCCTCTCGGACTTCATCGGCGGCCTCGCGTCGCGGCGTACGTCGGCCTGGCCGGTCGCGTTCGTCGGCACGCTCGCGGCGTTCGCGGGGGCCGTGGTCCTCGCGCTGGTGACCGACGGGTCGCCGACCCGAGGCGACCTCGCCTGGGGCGCACTCGCAGGGATCGGCAGCGGTGCCGGCGGCGCCTTCCTCTACCGCGGACTGGCGGCGGGTCGGATGGGTGTCGTCGCACCGATCTCGGCCGTCGGTGCCGCTCTGCTCCCGGTGGTCGTGGGGGTGGCGACGGGCGAGCGCCCGGCACTGCTGGTGTGGCTCGGGATCGCCGCGGCGGTGCCCGGCATCTGGCTGGTCAGCAGGGAGCCCGGCGGGTCCGGCGACCTGGCCGCCGGGATCCTCGACGGTGTGCTCGCCGGCCTCGGGTTCGGCCTGCTCTTCGCTGCCATGGGACAGGTGCCGGAGGAGGCCGGGTTCGCGCCCCTGGCCATCGCGCAGGGTGTGGCCGTGGTCGCGGTGGCCCTCACTGCGGCGGCGCTGGGCGGGCGGTGGATCCCCCATGACCGGTCCCAGGCCTGGGGTGCTGCCGCGGGGATCCTGGCGACGGTGGCCGCGGTGGCGTTCCTGCTGGCGACGCAGACCGGGCTGCTGACCGTCGCGTCGGTCGTGACGTCGCTCTACCCGGCGATCACGATCGGGCTCGCGGCGTTCGTGCTGCGTGAGCGCATCCACGGGTCCCAGGGCCTGGGACTGCTGCTGTGCGGCGTCGCCGTCGGGCTCGTCGCGTCGGCCTGACCACGCGAGGGAGGTTGCCTCAGGCGCCCAGTCCGGAGGCGATCGGCAGGCTCCAGCGGTGGCGCTTCGGCACCCAGTCGACCACCGGTTGCGAGCCGTCGGCCTGGTCCACCATCTTGACCGAGACCCGCACCGTCGTGGCGCCGTCGAAGCAGTCCCGGCTCAGCACGGCGCGGAACACGTCGTTGCCCCACTTGGGCCGCGCCGCGTAGTCGCACGAGATCCGGTCCTCGCTCCCCCGCCACGCGTCTGCCGCCATCAGGACGTAGTCGGTGCCGTCCCCGAGACCGCTGCTGAGGACGTACTCCGGCCCCTTCGCCTCCCGGTCGGTGTCGAAGAAGACCGACACCCCGGCCGCGCTGGAGCGCACCAGCTCGTTGAACCGCACCTTGACCAGGACGTTCTCCGCGCCGTGGTTGGCCTGGAGCCCGAAGATGTCGGTCAGCGAGCCAGTGGCGTCAGCGGGGTCGTCGATGCTGTAGAACTCCGCGTGCGCGGGGGACGCGGCGAGTCCGGCGAGCGCAACTGCGACGCCGGCGGTCAGGGCGATCCGGGTTCTCATGCCTCGAGTGTCGCAGCACCCACCCCCCGCGCGTCCACCCACTTCGGGGGGTCTGCCCCGCGCGGGTGGCACGATGACCGCATGTCGGGGTCGCGGTCGCAGCACGTACGCCGTGCGCGTGCGGCGGCGGCCGTCCTCGCGCTGCTGGCTGCGGGGTGCAGCACCGGCGAGGACCTGCCCGCGTCCCCCGTGACCTCGTCCACGAGGCCTCCCGACACTGCGACCCCCACGTCGGCCCCGCCCGCTCCTCGGCCCTCATCGGTCACGATCGCGCTGGCCGGGGACATCCACTTCGAGGGCGCGCTCGCCGACCGGCTGCGCGACCCGGCCACGGCCCTGGCTCCCGCTGCCGTCGCCCTCGAGGCCGCGGACGTCGCGATCGTCAACCTCGAGACCTCCGTGGGGTCCGGAGGCAGGCCCGAGCCCGGCAAGCGCTTCACCTTCTCCGCCGGGCCCGCCGCGTTCGCCGCCCTGGCGGCGGCCGGGATCGACGTCGCGAGCATGGCCAACAACCACGCGCTCGACCACGGGCGCGCCCGTCTGCCCAGCACGCTGCGGGCTGCGCGGTCGGCTGCCGAGGCGGACCCGCCGCTCGCGGTCATCGGCCTCGGCCGGGACCTCGACGAGGCCTTCCGCCCTGCCGTCACCGATGTCGACGGCACCCTGGTCGCGACCGTGGCGGCCACCGTCGCCGACCGGGACCCGACGGCCGACCGCACCGGCCAGTGGGCGGCCACCGCGGACCTCGGCGGCACCGCGGACGCGCTCGACCCCGCCCACCTGCTGGCGGCGGTGCAGGACGCGGACCGAGCCGCCGACGTGGTCGTCGCCTACCTCCACTGGGGAGTACAGGGCGAACGCTGTCCGAGCACCGACCAACGCTCCCTCGCCGGCCGGCTGGTCGCCGCCGGCGCGGACGTCGTGGTCGGCACCCACGCCCACGAGCTCCAGGGGGACGGGCGGCTGGGACGCGGCTACGTGGCGTACGGCCTCGGCAACTTCGCCTGGTACTCCCCGGGCCCCACCGGCGTCCTGACCCTCACCGTCGAGCCGCCGCGCGTGCCGACCGGTCGGGCGCGCGTGGTGCGCTCCGCCTGGTGGCCGGCGGCGATCGGAGCCGACGGGCTGGCCACGCGGGTCCGCGGCGAGGCGGCCGCGCGCTTCGCCGCCGACCGCGAGGCGCTCCGCGCCTGCGCGGGTCTCACCCGCTGACGGCTCCGCGCGGCGCCAGCCACGTCAGGACGATCCGCCCGACGCGCTCGAGCTGGGCCGGCGACACGACCGACACCACGTCGCCGGCGGAGTGGTAGCCGACGTACGACGTCGAGCCCAGCCGCGCCGCGGGCAACCCGTCACGGACGAACGACCAGTGGTCGCTGCTGCGCTGCTCGGGATCGGCGACGGTCGGGATCCCGGCGCGGCCGGCGGCGGCCAGCAGTGCCCGTTGCACGGGGTCCGTCGTGCCCGCGGAGCCGACCGGCACCGTCGTGCCCACCCCGACGCGATCGAGCGAGACCATCGCGCGGAGCGCGTCACGCTCCCGCGGCGCCATCAGGGCGACGTACTCCCGGGAGCCGTAGTGGTGGCGGTCGTCGCCCGCGCCCCGCGGTTCCTCGGCGCCGAAGGCGACGAACACGACCGGCAGCCGGGTGGTGCCTGCCGCGGCGGCCTCGGCGACCGCGAGCATCACCCCGACCCCGGAGGCGTTGTCCTCCGCGCCGGGCGCCTGCGGCACCGTGTCGAGGTGGGCGCCGACCACGAGGTGTGGCTCACCCTGGTCGAACCCGGCCGGTGTGGCCACGACGTTGACCGACTGCCCGGCCGGGACCGCCACGGTCCACGACTCCCCCGCAGGTACGTCGAAGCGCTGCCGCGCGATGTCGTAGCCCATGCCTTCGAGCCGGCCGGCTACCCAGTCCGCTGCGCGGGCGTACGCCGCTCCGGTGGCTTCGCGCGGACCGATCTCGCCGGCGAGGTGGCGCACCGCCCGCAGGGCGGTCGCCCGCCTGAGGTCGTCGGCCTCGACCGGCCCGGGAGCGGTGTCGGGCTCGACCGGTGCGGGTGGCTCGGTCGTGGTCTCCTCGGCGGAGGAGGACGGACTGCTGGACGGGGCCGGCCCAGGATCGGGTCGCGGCCCGCCCTCGGAGCTCGAGCACCCCCCAACGGCGAACAGCGCCGCCGTGAGGGCGACGCTGCTCGCAAGACGGTGCATGTCCGTCGAGGTCCGGATCAGTCCAGGTAGTCGCGCAGGACCTGCGAGCGACTCGGGTGGCGCAGCTTGGACATCGTCTTCGACTCGATCTGACGGATCCGCTCGCGGGTCACGCCGTAGACCTTGCCGATCTCGTCCAGCGTCTTGGGCTGGCCGTCGGTCAGGCCGAACCGCATGGAGACCACGCCCGCCTCGCGCTCGGAGAGCGTGTCGAGCACCGCGTGCAGCTGCTCCTGGAGCAGCGTGAACGAGACCGCGTCGGCCGGGACGATCGCCTCGGAGTCCTCGATCAGGTCACCGAACTCGGAGTCGCCGTCCTCGCCGAGCGGCGTGTGCAGCGAGATGGGCTCGCGGCCGTACTTCTGGACCTCGATGACCTTCTCCGGGGTCATGTCGAGCTCCTTGGCCAGCTCCTCCGGGGTGGGCTCGCGGCCCAGGTCCTGGAGCATCTGGCGCTGGACGCGCGCGAGCTTGTTGATGACCTCGACCATGTGGACCGGGATGCGGATGGTGCGCGCCTGGTCGGCCATGGCTCGGGTGATCGCCTGCCGGATCCACCACGTGGCGTACGTCGAGAACTTGTAGCCCTTGGTGTAGTCGAACTTCTCGACCGCGCGGATCAGACCGAGGTTGCCCTCCTGGATCAGGTCCAGGAAGAGCATGCCGCGGCCGGTGTACCGCTTGGCGAGCGACACGACGAGTCGCAGGTTGGCCTCGAGGAGGTGGTTCTTGGCGCGACGACCGTCCTCCGAGATCCACTCGTACTCCTCGAGCATCTTGGGGCTGATCCGCCCGCCCTTGGCGAGCTTCTCCTCGGAGAAGAGACCGGCCTCGATGCGCTTGGCCAGCTCGACCTCCATCTCGGCGTTGAGGAGCGGGACCTTGCCGATCTGCTTGAGGTAGTCCTTGACCGGGTCGGCGGTGGCACCGGCCACCATGACCTGCTGCTCGGGCTCGTCGGTCTCGTCGGCCGCGGAGACGGTGAAGGCCTGCTTCTCGTCCTCCTTGATTGTCGGGTCCTTGGCCACGTCCTTCTCGAAGACCTCGTCCGGGATGTCCGGGAGCAGCTTCTTGCCGTCCGGACCGACCGCCGCAGTGGCGACGGCACCGAGGTCGACGACCGCGTCGGCGGAGCCGGCAGCGGCCTTCTTGGCCGGAGCCTTCTTCGCGGCCGCCTTCCTGGCGGGCGCGGCGGCCGTGGCGTCCGGGCTCGCCGTCGCCTTCTTCGCGGCGACCTTCTTGGCCGGAGCCTCGGAGGTCGCGGCGGTGGCCTTCTTCGCCGGCGCCTTCTTGGCAGCCGAGGACGTCGCGGCGCGCTTGCTGGTGGCGGCGACCGCCCGCAGGCTGCTGGCGTCGATCTGGACAGAGATGCCGAGGCCGCTGAGGTGCACCAGGAGTGCCTTCAGGTGCTTGGGCTCGACCCCGGCCTCATCACTGGCGCGTCGCACGTCCACTGGGGACACGGTGCCGGTGGGGGTGCCACTGGCGACCAAGGCGGTGATGGAGGGGTGCGTGAGCACCTCTGCAGGGAGCAACTTGCGTGCGTGTGAGGACACGAACACCTCTCGTCGAACGACTTCGGGGCGCGGCGAGGCCCGGTGACGTCAAGAGCCGCACTGGTCATTCTGCCACGACCCTCCCCATGTGCCGACACCGGCAGGGCTGAGGTCAGTCGGACGACTTCGCGGCGGCCTTCTTGGCCTTCTTGAAGTCGCGCACCTTCTGCAGCGAGTCGGCGTCGACGACGTCGGCGACCGAGCGGTGGCCGTCGAGGGCGTAGTCACCGACCACGGACTCCCATCCCGCAGGGCGTACGCCGAGCTGCTTGGCGAGCAGCGCCACGAAGATCTGGGCCTTCTGCTTGCCGAAGCCGGGCAGCGACATGACGCGCTTGAGCAGGTCCTTGCCGTCGGACGCCTCGGTCCAGAGGCGCGACGCGTCCCCGCCGTAGGTCTCCTCGACGATGCGGGCCAGCTCCTGGAGCCTGGCCGCCATCGATCCCGGGAAACGGTGGATGGCCGGTGTCGTCGAGGCCATCGCCGCGAACTCCTCGGGGTCGGCTGCCGCGATGGCGTCCGGGGCGAACGTGCCGAAGCGGTCCAGCACCTTGGCCGGGCCGCGGAAGGCGTGCTCCATGGGGTACTGCTGATCGAGCATCATCCCCGCCAGCAGGGCGAAGGAGGAGTCGTCGAGGACCTTGTCGGCGGCCGCGTCGCCGGTGATCTGGAAACCCATGGGCCCATCATCGCCCACGACCCGGCACCGGCCGAGCCCTACTGCGCCTTGACCGCCAGGACGGGGCACGGGGCGTCGAGCAGCACGCGCTGGGCGTTGCTGCCGAGGATGAGCTTGCCGACGGGCGAGCGACGGCGCAGGCCGATGACCAGCAGCTCGGCGTTGTTGGCCTCGGCGATGCTGATCAGGTCCTCGGCCGGCTCGAAGCCGCGCACCAGCTGGCGGATGTCGTGCTCGACACCGGCCTCGTCGAGGGTCGCCTTGATGCCCGCCAGGTCGCCCTCCGCGGCGCGTGCCGCCGGGCCGTCGAACTCATGGCCCCCGCGGTGGGAGTTCACCACGACCAGCTTGCTGCCTCGCAGCTTCGCCTCGTTGATGCCAGCGGCGAGGGCGGCTTCGCCCTCCGGCTTGGGGACGTACCCGACGACAACGGTGCCCATGGTGTCTCCTCTCGGGGCCCCGGCGACACGCCGCAGGCCTGTTGGCACCGTAACGGAAACGTGCGGTCTTGGGCAGCCTGTGGAGAGGCGCGTCGGACCCCTTCGGGTGGGGCAGGGTGGGTCGGTGGCACTTCATCCGGGGCTGCAGGCACCCATCGACCGGCACACGCACCGCGTGCTGCGCGCCGCGACACTGCAGCTGGTCGAGGGCGAGACCCGGCGCCGCTTCCCCACCGCCCTGCATGCCGGCGAGCCGGGAAGGAGCGTCACCCACGTCGAGGACCCGCCTCTGTTGGACGCCGGCCTGCGCGCCGACGTCGCCCTGGCCCTCCTGCGCCACGCGGCGGCCCTGACGCCACGCCCCTACCTGTGGCTCACGCGTGCGGGTGAGCCGACCCCGCACGACGACGACCTGCGGTGGCTCGGCCCGACCGCGTGGGCGGGCGCGAGCCTCGGCTCGCCCGCCCGGCTGGTCGTGGTGACGCGTCGCGGTTGGTTCGACCCGGTGAGCGACGTACGCCGTGAGTGGCGGCGGCTGCGGCGGCGGAGCTGAGCCGCGACCTTGGCGACACCGCGCGTGGAGGTGGCGGCACATCGCACTCCGGACAGCCCATCAGCCGCAACCTGCCGCCACCATGGCGGCGTACGACAACCCCGCCACCGAACCAGGTGTCGCGCGCCGCCACCCTCACGCAGCGGCTTGGCGAGGTGGCGGCACATCGCACTCCGCGCAGCCGAACAACCGCAACCTGCCGCCACCCTGGCGGCGTACGACAACCCCGCCACCGAACCAGATGTCGCGCGCCGCCACCCTCAGAAGAGGCGCCGCAGCCGGAGCTCAGTCCCAGAGGTGGACGGGCTCGTTGCTGTGCATCCGGTCGCGGTAGTCGAGCAGGGTGGCCCGCAACGCGTCGAAGCGGTCCTCTCCCCCGCGCTCGCGGACCCGCTCGACGAACCACGCGGCACCGCTCGTCTCCTGCAGGCAGCGCTGCTCGATGATGCCGAGGTAGCGGTCGCTCTCCTCGGACGGCACGCCCCACGAGTCGAGACCCGCCTTGGCCATCGGCAGCAGGCGTCGCAGCACCAGCTCCGTGGCGCGGACCTGCCCGACGCCGGGCCAGTAGACCTGTGCCTCGACGCCCATCTGGGCAGCGACGTGGAAGTTCTCCTCGGCGGCCGAGAAGGACATCTGCGACCACAGCGGTCGCTCGCTCTCGGCGAGGTAGCGCACGAGGCCGAACCAGAGTGCCGCGTTGGCGATCGTGTCGGCCACCGTGGGCCCGGCAGCGAGCAGCCGGTTCTCGACGCGGAGGTGGGGTACGCCGTCCGCGACGTCGTAGACGGGTCGGTTCCAGCGGTAGATCGTGCCGTTGTGGAGCCGGAGCTCGTGCAGCAGCGGGGTGCCACCGGACTCCAGCACCTCGAGCGGGTCCTCCTCGTCGGTGACCGGCAGGAGGGCCGGGAAGTAGCGGACGTTCTCCTCGAAGAGGTCGAAGACGGACGTGATCCAGCGCTCGCCGAACCACACCCGGGGCCGGACGCCCTGCGCCTTCAGCTCCTCGCTGCGGGTGTCGGTCGCCTGCTCGAAGAGCGGGATGCGGGTCTCGCGCCAGAGCTCCTTGCCCAGCAGGAACGGCGAGTTCGCCGACACCGCGACCTGGATGCCGGCGATCGCCTGGGCGGCGTTCCAGTAGGCGCCGAACTGGTCCGGCGAGGTCTGCACGTGGAACTGGGTGCTGGTGCACGCCGCCTCGGGGACGATGGAGTCCGCGGTCGTGGTCAGCCGCTCGCGACCCGAGATGCTGATCGTGATGTCCTCGCCGCGGGCGGCGAGGATCTGCTCGGACAGCAGCTTGTAGCGCGGGTTGGAGCTCAGGGAGTCGAGGGTCATGTGGCCCTCGGCGAGCGTCGGCAGGATGCCGATCATCACCTGGTGGGCCCCGACCTTGGCGGCCTTCTCCTCGGCGTCGTTGAGCGAGCGCCGCAGGCTGTTCTCGAAGGTCGACAGGCCGCCCTCGCGCAGCTTCGCGGGCGCGAGGTTGATCTCGATGTTGAACTGCCCGAGCTCGGTCTGGAAGTCAGGGTCGGCGATGGCCTCGAGGACCTCGGCGTTCTTGAGGGCCGGGTCGCCCGCGTCGTCGATGAGGTTGAGCTCCATCTCGAGCCCGGTCATGGGGTCGTCGGTGTCGAAGCGCGCCTCGCGGAGCATCCGGGCGAACACGTCGAGGTTGCGGCGCACCTTCTCGCGGTGCCGCGTCCGGTCGGCCCGGCTGAACTCCTGCTGGTCGACCTCTTCACCCATGACGGCACCCTAGCCACGCGGCGACACCGCGGGAACCATCCCGAAGGGCTGGTCAGTCCGTGGACTCATGCGGCGGGGTCGGCGGTCCCTCCCAGCGCGGGCCGCAGCGACTCCCACGAGTCGGGCGAGGTCGCCGACTCGAGCAGCTGCACGACGAGCGTGGCCAGCGTATGGGCGCGGTCGACCTCGTGGCACCGGTCGACGGCGCACCACGCGAGAGCACCGTCGCCCACCAGCCAGGCGGCGAAGGCCAGCACCGCAGCGGGGGCGGCGACGTGCGGGACCGGGAGGCGGCGTACGGCGTCGGACCAGAGGTCGACGGCCCTGCGCGCGTCGGGGCGGGTGAGCCACACCCACGCCTCGTCGCGCCGGTCTCCTGCGACGACGGAGACCGCCACCGACGCGAGCTCTGCATCCGAGAACGTGGTCCCGTGCTCGACGTGCCGCCGGACGAGCGCCACGACGGCGCCGGCGGGGAGGAAGGCCGCGGAGTCCAGCTCGGCACTGACTCGACCCACAGACGCCGCGTCGGGCGCGATGGTGGCGCGCAACGCCTCCCGGCTGGCGTGGGTCACCCGGCCGTCGAAGACACCCTGGGCGGTGAAGCGGTGCTCGTCGAGGGCGAACCGGATGCCCCGGTAGGCAGCGAGCGGGGCGCCGGGCAGGACAGCGAACCAGTGGTGGTCGTGGACGCGGATCACCTCGCGCACCGTGATGCCGGCTGCGGTGAACTCCTCGTGGAGCGACCAGGCAGCCTCGTCCGCCACGGTCGTGTCGTCGTCGTAGACGACCACGATCACCTCCTCGACGCCGTTGCGGCGGGCCGGCCGGAGCAGGGCCTCGACCACGTCGTCGACGTCGTCGACGTCGTGGGGCAGGTCGACGCGGGCGTGCATGCCACCACCCGCCCCGATGCTCACCATGACCACCGACCTCTCCGGGACGAACCCGAGGGCGAGCGGGACGAACGCAGCGATGTCATCGGGCGTGCGCGCCCGCATCCGGGTGGTTGGGAGGTCGGTCGGGGGCCGGCCGGGGGCTGGGGTGCGGTCTGTGGGGTCCATGAGGGGACGGTTCCCGCGGGCACCGACGCTCCACGCCCCGCCGGCTCACCCCCTGTGGACGACAGCCTGCGGGGCGTGGCTGTGGATGCTTCGTGGGCTGCGACAATGCGCTGATGCGCTCCACCGCGTCGATCCTCCACCTGGACCTGGACGCCTTCTTCGCCGCCGTGGAGCAGCGCGACAAGCCGTCCCTGCGCGGCAAGCCGGTCATCGTCGGCGGCACCGGCGGACGCGGCGTGGTGGCCACGGCGTCGTACGAGGCCCGCGTCTTCGGCGTGGGATCGGCCATGTCGGGACGGGAGGCGCGGGCGCGGTGCCCGAACGCCGCCTTCCTCAGCGGGCGCTTCCACGCCTACCGCGAGACGAGCACCCGGGTCATGGAGGTCCTGCGCGACCTGTCCCCGCTGGTGGAGCCGCTGTCGCTCGACGAGGCCTTCGTCGACCTCTCCGCCGCCGACCTCCCCGACCTCGAGGTCGCCACCGTCACCGAGGCCGGCGAGCGGCTGCGCCGGCGCGTGCAGGAGGTCACCGGTGGACTGACCGCGACGGTCGGCATCGCGTCATCGAAGTTCCTCGCCAAGGTCGCCAGCGAGCTCGACAAGCCCGACGGGATGACCGTCGTGCCGCCGGGTGCCGAGCTCGACCTGCTGCGACCGATGAAGGTCACGGTCATCCCCGGCGTCGGCCCCGTGACGGCGGAGCGGCTGCGGCGCGCGGGTATCCACACGATCGCCGAGCTCGAGCTGGTCAGCGAGGACGAGCTCGTCCGCATCGTGGGCCAGGCCCACGGGCACGGGCTCTGGCAGCTCGCCAGGGCACAGGACTCGCGCCCGGTCCTCGCGGAGCGGGAGACCAAGTCGATCAGCGTCGAGGGCACCTACGACAACGACCTCAACGACCGCAAGCTCATGGAGGGGCTGCTGACCCGGCAGGCCAAGGACGTCGGCACCCGGATGCGCAAGAACGGCTTCTCGGGTCGCACCGTCTCGATCAAGGTGCGGCTGCACGACTTCACGACGCTGAGCCGGTCGAGCACCCTCAGCAGCCCCACCGACGACGGCGCCACCATCGGTCGGGTGGCGCGTTCGCTGCTGGGCGACCTCGACACGACGGGTGGGGTGCGGCTGCTGGGCGTCGGCGTCTCCGGCCTGGCCGACTGGGTGCAGGAGGACCTGTTCGGCGAGACCGCCGACGAGGAGGAGATCGAGGTGGTCCTGCCGGAGCCACCCCGCCGCAGCTGGCCTCCGGGCGCGGACGTGGTGCACGACGACATGGGGCAGGGCTGGGTCTGGGGCTCGGGCTCCGGCGTGGTCACGGTGCGCTTCGAGACGGCCGCGACCCCACCCGGGCCCGTACGCAGCTTCAAGGCCGACGACCCGGCCCTGCACCGCCTCGAACCACCCGTCGAGTCCTGACCGCGACGGACGCACGCGGCCCGCACGCACGCACCCCGCATGCACGCACCCCGCACGTCGTGCGATGTTCACCGCTGCGGGCTTGCGATCCCCCGACCGGCTCAGGCAGCCTCGGTGGTGGAACAGGTCGAGGGGCTCCCGATGGTATGAGCATCAGGAGCCCCTCGGTTGCGACCGGGGTGGTGACGTCCGGTCCATCGCACCGATGCCCCAGCCTCCACAGTCCCCGTCACCGGGCCTGCGCGGCGAGCAAGCTCGCCGGGTGTGGCTGTTCTTCCGATCCGATCCCCGACTCCGCCGGAGCGGCTTCGGTAGGGAGAGTTCTATGCCCGCCGGACCACCCGCCGCAAGGGGTCCCGACGACAAACCTGTGGTCCCACAGGGTTCCCCACAGAACTTCCTCCCTGCTCCACAGGCAGGCGCCCCTCCCTCCACAGGCGCGCGCTTCGCCGGGACGACCCTCCGCGCATGTTCCCGGTGCCACGGGGAACCCCTGAGAAGTCCCTGAGAGTTCGTAGATCGTGCAACTACCGGGACCGCCTGCTCGTCAAGGCAGATGAAGGCACCGAAGAAATCCGTTCGGGAATCCCGCTACGGATACAGGCGTTGGAACAGATGTGCGGCACAGGGGTTGGTCGCACGAGGAGCTGGAGGACGAGATGAGCACTGCACAGGCCAAGCGCACCACCACGACTCGTGAGATCGAGGGCCGCGACAGCGTCGGGCTCTACCTCGACGAGATCGCCCGCACCCCGCTCCTCGACGCCGAGACCGAGGTCGAGCTGTCCAAGGCCATCGAGGCCGGGTTGCTGGCACAGCACCTCCTCGACAGCGGCCGGGTCGGTCGCCGCAAGGGCGGCGCCCCGATGACGGCCAACGAGGAGGAGCTCGAGTGGCTCGCCGAGCAGGGCCGCCTCGCCGTCGACCGCTTCATCGAGGCCAACCTCCGCCTCGTGGTCTCCATCGCCCGCAAGTACGGCCGCTCGCAGATGCCTATGCTCGACCTGATCCAGGAGGGCAACACCGGCCTGATCCGCGCGGTCGAGAAGTTCGACTACACCAAGGGCTACAAGTTCTCGACGTACGCCACGTGGTGGGTGCGCCAGGCGATCACCCGCGGCATCGCGCAGCAGGCGCGCGTCGTACGCCTCCCCGTCCACGTGGTCGAGGAGCTCAACCAGGTCGGGAGCGCCCGCCGCACCCTGGAGCGCCAGCTCGGTCGTGACCCGGAGCCGCAGGAGATCGCCACCGAGCTCGGCATGGAGGTCGACCGTGTGCTCGACCTGATGAGCTGGGGCCGCGACCACGTGTCGCTGGACACCCCGGTCGACGAGGACGGCGACACCTCGCTGGGTGACCTGATGGCCCAGGAGACCGCCCCGGGACCGGACCTCAACGTGCTCGACGCCGAGGCGCGCCAGCGCCTGGAGGACCTCGTCGGCATCCTCGACGACCGTTCCGCCGACATCGTCCGGGCCCGCTACGGCCTGGCCGACGGCCGCCAGCACAAGCTCGCCGACATCGGCGCCCGGCACGGCATCTCCGCCGAGCGGGTGCGCCAGCTCGAGCGGGAGGCGCTCCAGAAGCTGCGCCGCGCCGGCGACCCCGACCTCGCGGCCTGAGGACTGCGCGAGTAACTCAGTACGCCGCGGACTCCAGGTCCGCACTCGCGGCCCGTGCCTGCTCGACGACGTCGACGGGCACGGGCCGCTGTGCTGCGATCCGGGCCTGCCACAGCTGGACGGCGACCACCCGCGCGGCCGCCTCCTCGACCCGCTCACGTGAGACCTCGCCGGCGTTGATGGCATCCACCACGATCTGGTGCGTGGCCGTGGTGTCCACCGGCATCAGCAGCAGGTCGGCACCCGCCTCGAGGGCTTGCAGGGCCGGGGTGGGTCGACCTCCGACGGCACCCATGCCGAGGGAGTCGGTGATCGTGACTCCCTCGAAGCCGAGGTCGTCGCGCAGCAGGTCGTAGACCTCGGGCGCCATGCTCGCCGGCACGTCCGGAGCGATCGCGGTCAGGTCGAGGTGGCTGAGCATCACCGCCGGCGCACCGTGGTCGATCGCGGACTCGAACGGCGGCAGGTCGTGGGCCTCGATCTCGGCCAGGGTCGAGTCGACCACCGGCAGGGTGTCGTGGCTGTCGTTGGTCGCGGTCCCGTGCCCGGGGAAGTGCTTGACCGTCGAGACGATCCCGGCGTCGTCGTAGCCCTTGACGGCCGCTCCGATCGCCTGGGCAGCGACGCCCGGGTCCTCGGATGGCGAGCGAGGTCCGATGGTCGGGTCGGCGGCGCCGATGGTGACGTCGGCGACGGGTGCGAAGACCCACGTGAAGCCCAGGCCGCGCAGCTCGAGCCCGGTGGTCAGCGCCGCCTCACGCGTGACCCGCCGGCCGAGCCGGGCGTCGGACTCGATGGCGAGCCCGGCCGACTGGAAGTGCGGGAAGTCGGTCGCGATGCCGCGCAGGTGGGAGACGTAGCCGCCCTCCTGGTCGACGCCGATCACCGGCGGGAACGCGCGGCCGTCGTCCTTCGCGGCGCGGGCCAGGGCCGTCGTCATGGCGCGCACCTGCGGCTCGTCGACCACGTTGTCGCCCGTCACCGACACCCCCGCCAGGTGCAGGTCGCGGAGCATGCGGGCCGGCTCCTCGGGATCGGTGCCGTGGAAGCGGCCGACGATGACGCCGCCGGCGAGCTGCTCGGGCGACCACGTGCTGACCAGCTCGCGCGCCTCCTCGAGCTCACCGAGCGTCGGGCCCCAGGCGGTCGGGGTGTCCGGGTCGACCGGCGTCTCGGTCGCAGCGGGCGAGGACGGGTTCGGCGAGGGCGCCGAGGAGGCTGACGAGGTCGCCGGGGCAGCGTCGTCGGGCACCGATCCGGTCGAGGCACAGCCGCAGACCACGAGGACGGAGGCGGCGATCACGGCCAGGCGGGGTCGGATCGGGAGCACGCCCGGAGGCTACCCGCCGGACCCGAGCAACCGGCAAACCTCAGGCCCGGCCGGCGAGCTCCGCGTAGACCTGCTCGACCTGCGCGCGCAGCTCGGCCAGCGTGCCGGTGTTGTCGACGACGTACGTCGCGATCGCCAGCCGGTCCGCGCGCTCGGCCTGCGCAGCGATTCGCGACCGTGCCTCCTCGTGGGACCAGCCGCGATCCTCGACCATCCGCGCGACCTGGACCTCCGTGGGGGCGTCGACGACCACGACCGCGTCGAACGACCCCGCTCGTCCGACCTCGGCCAGCAGCGGGATGTCGTGCACCACCACAGCGTCCGCGGGGGCCTCGGCCTCGAGCTGCGCGCTCCGCTCGTGGACGAGCGGGTGGATGATCGCCTCCAGGCGCTTGCGTGCGTCCGGGTCGGCGAAGACCAGGGCGCCCATGGCCGGCCGGTCGAGGTCACCCTCAGCGGTCAGCAGCCCCGGACCGAACTCGGCCACCACCGCGGCGAGCCCCGGGGTGCCGCGGGCCACGACCTCGCGGGCGATCAGGTCGGCATCGATCACGACCGCGCCCAGCCCGGCGAGGAGGGCGGACACGGTGCTCTTGCCCGAGGCGATCCCCCCGGTCAGTCCGACGCGAACGGTCACTGGTCCTCCCCCACGACGACGGTCAAGATCTCGTGGAGCGTACGACGCTGCGCCGCCGGCAGCACGTCCAGGACCTGCTCGGAGGCCCGCCGGCGCACGTCCTCGATCCTGCCGACGAGCTCTCGTCCCTCGGGGGTGAGCGTCAGCACGGTCGCTCGCCGGTCGGTCGGGTCAGCGGCCCGGTGCACCCATCCGCGAGCCTCCAGCGCGTCCGCGACCTCGGTGGCCGAGCGCGGCGCGATCCGCAGCTCGTCGGCCAGCAGCGAGGGTCGCAGGCCGTCGGGACGGGCGGCGAGCACACGCAGGGCGCGGGACTGCGACGGCGTGACGTGCCACTCGGAGAGCGCCTCGGCGTAGGCGCGGCGCACCCGGCGGGCCAGCGCCATCACCAGGTCGCCGGTGTCCGGCTGGCGGGCGTGGTCCTCGTGCGGGGGTCGGCCCACGGGAATATCTCCGCTCTGAGTCAGGTTGCTACCTCATAGTGAGGTTACCTCATCACATACCCGATCTCCAGAGAGGAGCTGGTCGCATGGATGACCGCTCTCCCTCCCGCCGCTCCGGCGGCCGCCCCGACCCCGCAGACCTGCGGCAGCTGTCGGACTACCCCGTCTCCCTCCGACGCATCACCGGGCTCTTCGCGCCCCACCGGTCTGCGCTCGGCGTCGTCGTCGCTCTCATCGTGCTGAGCTCGGCCGTCTCGCTGGCGCAGCCGTTCCTCGTCCGTCACGTCATCGACGTCGCTCTGCCGCGCCAGGACGTACGCCTCCTCGTGCTGTGCGTCGCCGCGATGCTCGGCGTCGCCGTGGTCACCGCCGTCATCGGCGTGGTGCAGACCTGGCTGTCGACCGCCGTGGGCCAGCGCGTCATGCACCGCCTGCGCAGCGACCTCTTCGCCCACCTGCAGCGCCAGTCGCTGGGGTTCTTCACCCGCACCCGTGGCGGCGAGGTGCAGTCGCGCCTGGTCAACGACATCGGCAGCATGCAGGGCGTCGTGACCCAGACCGCCACGTCGATCGCCGCCAACCTCACCGTCGTCATCGGCACCGCCGTCGCCATGGCCGCGCTCAGCTGGCGCCTCGCGCTGCTGTCCCTCGTCGTGCTCCCGCCGGCGGTCCTGCTGACCCGCCAGGTGGCGCGCATGCGTCACCGTGTGACCGCCGAGCGACAGCGTCGCCTCGCCGACCTGCACGTGCAGATCGAGGAGGGCCTGTCCGTGAGCGGCGTCCTGCTCACCAAGACCCTCGGCGCCTCACCGCGCCTGACCGAGAGGTTCGACGAGACCTCCTCCGACCTCGTCGGCCTGGAGATCCGCTCGCGGCTCGCCGGTCGCTGGCGGATGGCCACGATGAACATCGTCTTCGCCGCCGTGCCGGCTGCGATCTACCTCGCAGCGGGCTTCCCCGCGACGTCCGGCAAGATGACCATCGGCACCCTGGTGGCCTTCATCGCCCTGCAGGGCACGCTCTTCCGGCCGCTGATGGGGCTGCTCAACGTGGGCGTCGACATCACTGCGTCGCTCGCGCTCTTCAGCCGCATCTTCGAGTACGCCGACCTCCCGGTGGAGATCGCCGAGCCCGTCCAGCCGGCGCGGCTGACGCGTGCCGACGCGAAGGGTGAGGTGCGGTTCTCGGGCGTCGGCTTCGCCTACGACCCCGACCGGCCGGTGCTCACCGGCATCGACCTCCATGTCCCTGCCGGCAGCACGCTCGCCCTGGTCGGCGAGACCGGCAGCGGCAAGTCGACGCTCGCCTCGCTCGTCCCCCGGCTGCACGACGTGACCGCCGGCGGGGTGAGCATCGACGGCACCGACGTACGCGAGCTCCCTCTGTCCGACCTGGCCGACCTGGTCGGCGTGGTCACGCAGGAGACCTACCTGATGCACGCCAGCGTGCGCGACAACCTGCGGCACGCCCGCCCGGACGCCACCGACGCCGAGATCGAGGACGCCTGCCGCCAGGCGCGCATCCACGGGCTGATCAGCTCGCTCCCCGAGGGCTACGACACCGTCGTCGGCTCCCGCGGGCACCGCTTCTCCGGGGGCGAGCAGCAGCGGCTCGCGATCGCCCGGACCCTCCTGCGCGACCCTGCCGTGCTCGTGCTCGACGAGGCCACCAGCGCCCTCGACAACGAGACCGAGCGGGCCCTCCTCGCCACCCTCGACGACGTCAGCCGCGGCCGCACCACGATCACCATCGCGCACCGGCTCTCCACGGTCCGCAACGCAGACCAGATCGCCGTGCTGCACCGCGGACGCGTGGTCGAGCTCGGCACCCACGAGGAGCTGCTGCTTCTCGGCGGCCGCTACGCCGACCTGGTCCGCGGTGGTCTCGGTGCCGAGCGGGTGGCCGCCTGACTCAGGCGGACGCCTTCTCCGCCGCGGCCAGCAGCACGCAGGTCGCGACGGCCTCCATCGCCGCGGTGACCTCCGCCAGCGGCGGCATGGTCGGTGCGAGTCGGATGTTGGTGTCGTCCGGGTCCTGCTTGTAGGGGAACGACGAACCGGCGGGAGTCAGGGCGATGCCCGCCTCCTTGGCGAGCGCCACGACGCGCGACGCCGTGCCGGGCACGACGTCGAGGTTGACGAAGTAGCCGCCGGCCGGGGTGTTCCACGTCGCGACCCCGCGGCCCCCGAGCCGCTCGGTGAGGACCCGGTCGACCTCGGCGAACTTGGGCGCGATGATCTCGCGGTGCTTGACCATGTGGTCGCGCACGCCCTGCGGCGAGCCGAAGAACTCCACGTGGCGCAGGTGGTTGACCTTGTCGGGACCGATCGAGCCGTCGCCGAGGTGCCCGAGGTACCACGCGACGTTGGCCGTCGACGCCGCCAGGAAGGCGACACCCGCGCCGGCGTAGGTGATCTTCGAGGTGGACGCGAACATGATGGGGCGGTGCGGGTGGTCGGCCGCCGAGGCGAGGGTGAGGATGTCGGCGCTCTTGGCCTCCTCCTCGGTGAGGTGGTGGAGCGCGTAGGCGTTGTCCCAGAAGATCTTGAAGTCGGGCGCAGCGGTCGGCATCGCGGCCAGCCGGGCGGCCTTGTCCTGGCTGACGATCGACCCCGACGGGTTGGCGTAGGTCGGCACGATCCAGATGCCCTTGATGCTCGGGTCGTCGGCGACGAGCGCGGCGACGGCGTCGACGTCGGGGCCGTCGTCGTGCATCGGCACGGTCACCATCTCGATGCCGAGGCTCTCGAGCAGGGTGAAGTGGCGGTCGTAGCCCGGCACCGGGCACACGAAGCGCACCTTCTCCTCCTGGCTCCACGGCCGCTCGGAGTCCACGCCGCCGAAGAGCAGCAGGTAGACGAGGGTGTCGCGCATCATCGTCAGGCTGGAGTTGCCGCCGGCGATCACCTGGTCCGGCTCGACCCAGAGCAGGTCGGCGAACATCTCGCGCAGGTCGGCGAGGCCCTCGAGGCCGCCGTAGTTGCGGACGTCGACGCCCTTCGAGTCCTTCGTGCTCGTCGGGAGCCGCAGCAGGTCGTCGGCGAGGTCCAGCTGCTGGGCGGACGGCTTGCCGCGCGTCAGGTCGAGCTTCAGGCCCGTGGCCTTCAGCTCGGCGTACGCCGCACGCTGCTGCTCGAGCAGGCTGGCGAGGTCGTCGGCGGACAGGTCGGTCAGCGCGGTCGCAGTCACCCGACAAGGCTACCGAGGACGGCGACCGGGTCAGGCAGGCGTCCGGAACGTACGCCGGTACTCCTGGGGGCTGACGCCGCGCGAGCGCCCGAAGTGGTGGCGCAGCGTCGCGGCGTTGCCGAAGCCGACCTCGCCGGCGACCCAGTCGATGGAGTGGTCGGTCTGCTCGAGCAGCTCCTCGGCGGCGCGTACGCGCTCCCCCAGGATCCAGGAGTAGGGCGTCGTGCCGGTCTCCTCCTTGAAGCGGCGGGCGAAGGTGCGACCCGACATGTGCATGTGGCGCGCCAGCGTCTCGACGTCGAGGTCCTCGCCGAGGTTGGCCCCGATCCACGCCAGCAGTGGCGACAGCGCCTCGGACTCGCAGACCGGCACGGCCCGCGCGATGTACTGGGCCTGCCCGCCGTCACGGTGGGGAGGCACCACCATCCGGCGGGCGGTGGTCGCAGCGACCTTGGACCCGAAGTGCTGGCGCATCACGTGGAGCGCGGCGTCAAGGCCCGCGGCCGAGCCCGCGCCGGTGACGATGGAGCCGTCCTGCACGTAGAGCACGTTGCCGTCGATCGTCGCCTCGGGGTGGCGCGCGGCCAGCTCGTCGACGTGACGCCAGTGCGTGGTGGCGCGGCGGCCGTCGAGGAGCCCGGCCTCACCGATGATGAAGGCCGCCGAGCAGTGCGCGAAGACCATCCCTCCGCGCTCGTGCACGGAGCGCACGAGCTCGACCACCTCGGGCGAGGGATCCCGGTAGCCGCGCTTGGGCACCAGGCACACGAGGTCGGCGTCGGCCGCGTCGGCGAGCGCGTGGTCGACGTGGAGGTCGAAGCCGGTCGCGCCGGACACGCGCCCGGGCGTCGGGGTCGCGACGATGAAGTCGAAGACCGGGTTGTCGTCGTCGGGGTGGTAGGGCTCGCCCCAGACCTCGCAGATCGAGCCGAGACCGAACGGCTCCGCCCCGTCCTGGACGATGGCGGCCACCTTCTTCATGGGACCAGCGTGCACCACCCGTGGCAGTAAATCAACCAAGACTGTCATTCCTGCCACTGGTGGCTGGAACTGGACGGGCGGAGGATTACTGCCATGAACACCATCCTGATCCTCCTGGCCCTGACCTCCTTCCTCGCGCTGCTGGTCTCCTACGCGCGCCACGACCGGTTCGCCGGCCCCGCTTCCTCCAGCCACCCGTTCGACGAGCTGGGACCGGTCGAGGAGCGTCGCCACCTCGTCCCCCGGGGCTGAGGCCCGTCCCGGTCGTGGCGGGCACAATGCCCGCATGACCGACGTCGAGCTGCCCGAGGGATCCCGGGTCGCGCTGCTCGTCCCCGGCTCGACGTCGTACGTCGACCTCGTGCTGGCGCTGCTCGCCGACGGCGTGTTCCCCGTCCCGCTCGACCCGGCCCTCACCACCGCCGAACGCGACCGGATCCTCGCGCCGATCGCTCCCGACCTCGCGGTCACGAGCCAGGACGAGGTCGAGGCCCTGCTCGCGCCCCGCAGGGCCCGCACCCGCTCGCTCCCCCGCGGGCGACCGATCCACTGCACCAGCGGTACGACGGGCACGCCGAAGGGCGTGTGGTCCGGGCTCCTCGCCGGGCCCGCCGCCGCCGCGCTGGTGGCCGAGGAGCGCGACCTGTGGGGCTTCGACGCACGTGACGTCAACCTCGTGCTGAGCCCCCTCCACCACTCCGCTCCCCTGCGCTTCGCGATGGGCACCCTGCTGGCGGGTGGCCGGATCGTCGTCCGGGGGAATTTCGACCCCGTCCGCGTCACGGAGGCCATCCGTGTCGAGCGCCCCGCCACGATGTTCTGCGTGCCGACCCACCTGCAACGCCTCTTCGCCCACTGGGACGAGGTGGGCGTCCCGGACCTGTCGTCCTTCCGTCTCGTCGCCCACGCGGGCGCGCCGTGCCCGCCGGCGGTCAAGCACCGCCTGCTCGCGCTCTTCCCGGAGGGCTCGACGTGGGAGTTCTACGGCTCGACCGAGGGCCAGTTCACCGCCTGCCGCTCCGAGGAGTGGCTGACCCGTCCGGGCACCGTCGGCCGGGCCCGGCGAGGTCGCACGCTGTCCACCGAGGACGACGGACGGATCTGGTGCGCCGTCCCGGCCCACGCCCGGTTCACCTACCTCGGCGCCCCGGAGCAGACCGCGGCCGCCTGGCGCGACACGCCGGCCGGGCCGGCGTTCAGCGTCGGCGACGTCGGGCTCCTCGACGCCGACGGCTACCTGCACCTCGAAGGACGGCGTACGGACCTGATCATCTCCGGCGGGGTCAACGTCTACCCGCTGGAGGTGGAGAACGCGCTGCGCGAGGTCGCCGGTGTCGACGACCTCGCGGTCTTCGCGGTGCCCGACGAGCACTGGGGCCAGCGCGTGTGCGCCGCCTACGTCGGCACGGCGGACCCCGACGACCTGGCGGCCCGGGCACGGGAGGTCCTCGCCCCGGCCAAGCGGCCCAAGGACTACGTGGTCGTCACCGAGCTGCCGATGACCCCGACGGGCAAGGTGCGGCGTGACGAGCTCGCCGCGCTGCTGGGCTGAGGCTCACCCCGTCCACACGTGCCGCAGCTCGTCCACGAGCCCCTCGGACTGGCGCAGCCCCGCCTCGGCAGCGCCCTTGCGCTTCGCCGGGTCGAGCAGGTTCTTGCCGAACGCAGCAAGTGCCTCCGCGTCCGGGGTGATCACCGACCACTCGCGCGCACCGACCTTCTCCAGCTGCGCCCTGATCGACGTCTTCTTGCTGAGCGACCTGGGCAGCGGCGCGAGGACGACGACCCGGTCCACGTCGCGCGCCACGTCGACGTTGGCGGTCGACCGCATCCCGCCGTCCATGTAGAACCGGCCGTCGATCTCGACCGGCGGCCAGACCGTGGGCACCGCGCAGCTGGCCGCCACCGCCGCCACGAGGTCGACCCCGGACCCGGAGGTGAACACGGTGAACTCGCCGCTCTGCGTGTCGACGGCCGTCACGCGCAGGTCGCGCTCCGGCCAGCCGTGCACGGGCAGCCGTGAGCGGATGACGCCCTCGCGGTCGACGCTGCCGGGGGCGTGCGAGGCCATCGCCACCTTCCCCACCCGTGCCAGCTTGTCCCTCCCGCTGCCGGGCAGCAGGTAGGGCGGTGCGAGCTTGAGCGCCGCGATCCGCGAGAGCCGTCCGCCGAGCTCGGCGTCCGGCGGCTCGAGCTGGGCGGCGTAGAGGTCCTCGAGAGGTACGTCGTTGGTGACCTGCGCCCCGACGACCGAGCCGGCCGAGGTGCCGACCATGACGTCGGCGTCGGTGAGGTCGACCCCGGCGCGTGCCGCGCCGGCCAGGATGCCGAGCTCCCACGCGATCCCGGTGATCCCACCGCCGCCGAGGACCAGTGCTGTGCGGCCGTGTTCTCCCATGCCTCAGTTCTACCCGAACCCGCCCAGCCCGGCGCGGACGCGACGACGGCCCGCCGGGTCTCCCCGGCGGGCCGTCGTACGGTGCTGCAGATCAGCGGGTCAGGCGATCAGGCCTGGCCACCGGTGAGCTTCTCGCGAAGCGCCTGGAGCGCCTCGTCGGACGCGAGCGAACCGCCGGTGTCGGTGCCACCGGTCTCGTCGTCGGTCGCGACGTCGCCACCCGAGGAGTAGGACGTGGCCTCGCTGGCCTCGACCTCGGCCTGCTTGGCCTCCTCCTGCTGCTTGACGTGCGCCTCCCAGCGGGTGTGCGCCTTGGCGTACTGGTCCTCCCAGACCGCGCGCTGGTCGTCGAAGCCCTCGAGCCACTCGCCCGTCTCGGGGTCGAAGCCCTCGGGGTAGACGTAGTTGCCCTGCTCGTCGTAGGTGGCCGTCATGCCGTAGAGCGTGGGGTCGAACTCCTCCACGTCAGCGGCGGCAGCGGTCTCGTTGGCCTGCTTGAGCGACAGCGAGATCCGGCGACGCTCGAGGTCGATGTCGATGATCTTGACCATGACGTCGTCGTTGACCTGGACGACCTGCTCCGGGATCTCGACGTGACGCTCGGCGAGCTCGGAGATGTGCACCAGGCCCTCGATGCCCTCCTCGACGCGGACGAACGAACCGAACGGCACCAGCTTGGTGACCTTGCCCGGGACGATCTGGCCGATCTGGTGGGTGCGGGCGAAGTGCTGCCACGGGTCCTCCTGCGTCGCCTTCAGCGACAGGGAGACACGCTCGCGGTCCATGTCCACGTCGAGGACCTCGACGGTGACCTCGTCGCCCACGGCGACGACCTCGGACGGGTGGTCGATGTGCTTCCACGACAGCTCGGACACGTGGACGAGACCGTCGACGCCACCGAGGTCCACGAACGCACCGAAGTTGACGATCGAGGAGACGACACCCTTGCGGATCTGACCCTTCTGGAGCTGGGTCAGGAAGCCGTGGCGCACCTCGGACTGGGTCTGCTCGAGCCAGGCACGGCGCGACAGGACCACGTTGTTGCGGTTCTTGTCGAGCTCGATGATCTTGGCCTCGAGGACCTGGCCGACGTAGGGCTGCAGGTCGCGGACGCGACGCATCTCCACCAGCGACGCGGGCAGGAAGCCGCGCAGGCCGATGTCGAGGATGAGGCCGCCCTTGACGACCTCGATGACGGTGCCCTCGACGACGCCGTCCTCCTCCTTGACCTGCTCGATGGTGCCCCAGGCGCGCTCGTACTGGGCGCGCTTCTTGGACAGGATCAGACGGCCTTCCTTGTCCTCCTTCTGGAGAACGAGGGCCTCGACCTTGTCGCCCACGGAAACGACCTCGTTGGGGTCGACGTCGTGCTTGATGGACAGCTCGCGCGAGGGGATGACGCCCTCGGTCTTGTAGCCGATGTCGAGGAGGACCTCGTCGCGGTCCACCTTGACGATGGTGCCCTCGACGATGTCACCGTCGTTGAAGTACTTGATGGTCGCGTCGATCGCCGCGAGGAAGTCTTCTTCGGACCCGATGTCGTTGATCGCCACCTGGGGCGCGTCGTAGTCCTGAAGATGGGAGAGCAGGCTCATATGGGAAAAGATTCCTTGGATGGATGGAGTCGTGGATGCACACACAGCCGGCGGTTTCACTGGCCCTGCCCGGTGACGTGTCACTGGCGCGGACGCGGCGAGCCTGGATTCGCTCGGTATGGAAGCCGGGCAGACGACTGGCGCAACACCCAAGACTACGCGCGTACGTCCGCCTGAGTCCAACCGGGGAGGCACGCTCGGGCCACGCTCAGGAGCCGTCCGGCCACGCGTGCAGGTCACCGCTCTCCGCGATGGCGTGCACCAGGCTCGCGGCGCGGTTCGCGACCGGGTGGTCACCGGCCCGCGCGGCCAGGTCCACGAGGGCGCGGAGGTCGGCGGCGCGGGCACCGTCGAGGAGTGCGTCCGGGCTCCCCCCGCGCAGCGTCGTCCACGCCTCCAGGACCGCTTCGACGTAGGCCGGGTGGCGCTCGAAGCGCAGCAGGTTGCCCACGTCGGTCCAGGGATGCCCGGCGTGCGCGAACTCCCAGTCGAGGACCGCGGTCAGCTCGAGGGTGGCCGGGTCGACCAGCACGTTCTTGGGGTTGAGGTCGCTGTGCACGAGGCAGGTCCGGCGGAGCGCGTCCAGGACGTCCTGCGCCTCGTCGGCCACGCCGGCGAGCCGGGAGCGGTCGCTCACAGACCATCCCGCCAGGCGGCTCTCCACCCACTCGGAGAGGTCCTCGTCGGGGAACTCACCCAGCTCCAGCGCGGTGCCGACGAACGGACCCGGCCGCAGCACCGGCATCCCTGCCAGGGTGGCCGCTGCATGGCCCATGGCCCGACCGAAGCGTCTCCACCCCGCCTCGTCGAGCCCCGGGGCGACCAGGTCACCCCGCTCCCCCGGCATCCACGACGTCACGAGCAGCCCGGGCTGACCGGCCGCGGCGTCCTCGCGACGTACGTCGACCACGTCGGGCACGGGCAGCAGGCCACGCACCAGCCGCAGGACCGCCGCGTCGGTCTCGGGGGCCTCGGGTCCGCGGGCATCACCCGGTGGATAGATCCGGACGACGGCCCGCTCCCCGGCCACGTCGCCCACGAAGGTCCGACCGGAGTGGCCGCCCGGCAGCGGGGCGAAGGAGGTGCCCATGTCGTCCACGCGGAGATCGTGGCACGCGGTCCCGGCCCGGGGCGCCCGACCCCTGTCCCACCCCTCTGGGTAAAGAATGTGTTACTTCCGCGTGGCCGGTTCGTTGCTCGATGTGACCGATTGTCACCGTCGCGTAGATCTCCCGAGGGTCTTCGCGACACCATCACACGGGGGTAAGACGCATGCACTCACTTGACCACGGCCGGCGCTCTCGCCGGTTCACCACCTCGGCGGCCCTGATGGCCGTCGTCCTGCCGGGCTCGCTCCTGGCCCTCACGGCAGCGCCCGCCTCGGCGGCTCCGTTGCCCGCCGCCTACTCGGCCGACGCACACGCCGACATCGTCGAGCTGGACGCCCAGGTGCTGGGCCAGGGCTCGCTGGCCGACGCCGCCATCGGTCACAGCCGCAGCTCGGTGGCCAGCACGTCGGCCGGGGGCACGTCCGACGCCCGGTCGTCCAACCTCGACGCCGCCCTGCTCTT
>NZ_FOKC01000001.1 GCF_900112035.1 Nocardioides alpinus
GCCGTCGCGCGGTTCGTCTGGCCCCGCTGGCTCATCCCCGCTGAGGAGAGCTCGTGCCCGAGGAAGACGTTCTCCGCGACGGAGAGGCCGGGGACCAGGTCGAGCTCCTGGTAGATCGTGGAGATACCGAGGTCCATCGCCGCCTGCGGAGTGGCCAGGGCGACCGGCTCTCCCTGCCAGAGGATCTCGCCCTCATCAGGCTGGTAGCTCGCCGACAGCACCTTGATCAACGTCGACTTCCCCGCACCGTTCTGCCCCAGCAGGCAGTGCACCTCACCGGGACGCACATCGAGGTCGACCCCGCCGAGCGCCAGCACGCCGGGGAACCTCTTCACGACGCCGGTCATCCGCAACAGCGGTTCGGGGGTGCTCATACGACGGCTCCTGCGACAGCGGCCCGACGAGGGACTTGGGTGGGATCGGCGAAGACGGACTCGAGGGAGGCGGTGGCACCGCCGCGGACGGCGGCGCTGAAGCCCAGGGTCGACAGCTCGACCCGGGTGCCGCCCGAGTCGGGGGCAAGGACGCCGGCGCGGAGCTCGCGCTCGACGGCGGAGCGCATGTGGTGCCCGACGGCGGCGTAGTAGCCGGTCAGCACGATGGCCGCCGGATTGAGGGCGTTGGCGAGGATGGCTGCGCCGATCCCGACCCACACGCCGACGTCCTCGAGCGCCTGCAGCGTGCGTGCGTCGCTCAGGTGCGCGCGGCGGTTGATCTCGGCCAGGCGGTCGTCGAGCGCCATCGCCGGGTTGCGGATCGGGTCGTCGGGGTCGGCGGCCATCTCGAGCAGGGCGCGCAGGCCGCTCACGGTCTCCCAGCATCCCTGGCGTCCGCACCCGCACTGCCGCCCGCCGGGCTCGACGATCATGTGGCCGAACTCGCCGGCGTAGCCGTGACTCCCGCGCAGCAGCCGGCCACCACTCACGATGCCACCGCCGACGCCGATCTCGCCGTGCAGCACCAGGATGTCCTGGCGGCCGGGGTCACCGGGGCTCACCTCGGCGGCCGCCGCGAGGTTGCCCTCGTTGTCGACGACGACGGGGAAGGTCCCGCCGAGGTCGCTGCGCAGGATTGTCCCGACCGGTACGTCGTACCACCCGAGGTTGGGCCCGTGGGTCAGCACGTCCCTCGTCTGGTCGTAGAGCCCCGCGACACCGACGGTGAGGCCGACGGTCGAGGCACCGCGCTCGTCGAGGCAGGCCACGGTCTCGCGGACCAGGTCGGCCAGGTGGCCGAGGACCAGCGCGGCGTCGAGGGAGCGGGCGTCGAGAGCGAGCTTGCGCTCCTCCACGACGTCCCCCCGAAGGTCGAGCGCCATCGTCGACACGTGGTTGACGTTGATCTCGGCCCCGATGCCGCACACGCTGCGGCCGTCGAGCTCGACGGCGGTGCTGGGGCGGCCGACAGCGTTCTGCACGAGCGGGCCGTCGGTGAGGAGGCGGCGCTCGATCAGCTCGGAGACGAGCGTCGAGACCGTCGAGCGGGTCATGCCCAGGTCGGCGGCGAGGGTCGCCCGCGACCGAGGTCCGTGGTCGCGCAGGTGGCGGAGGGCGAGGCCGAGGTTCGACCGACGCACGTCGGGGTGGGTGACGCCCTGGTCCGACAGTGTCTGCGTCAGGTTCGTCATGCTCGCTCCTCTCCGCGCTCGGTGCTGCCGGGGGTGGTGGGCGGGCGGGGGGAGGACCGGACCGTTGGCGGCAGGGGCCGACGAATCAGATCAGATCGTAAAAGCCCCGTGGCGCGGTGTGATCGGCGTCACTCTTTGTTGGGGCAACGCCCAAACTAAGGCAGCGCAACCGGAGTCACAAGACGTGATCCGGCATTTCCGATTGGAAATCGTCAGTTGTGACCGTTCAACGCGGACTTCTGACCATCGCCATCGGAAGTTCTCCGCCTGAGGTGGAGAAATCCTGTCCGATCCATGCCGTCATGGCCGCCGAGGCGCTGCCGATGAGGTCGGCGCGGCCGTCCGGGTCGCTCAGGGTGATCTCGAGCCCCTCGGCCAGCGCGTGCGGCGCGACGCGGTAGACGGTGGCCCGCAGGTCGCCCAGGAAGAGCGAGCCCATCGCCGCCACCGGGCCTCCGACGACGACACGTCGGGGGTTGGACTGGGCGACCATGCCTGCGACCACCCGTCCCAGTCGCTGGCCCAGGTCGCGGCCCACCTGGCCGACGACGGGGTCGCCGGCGCGGCCCGCGGTGACCAGGTCACGGAGGTCGAGGGCACCGGCGTGGTCCAGCACCGCTGCGAGCGCGGGCGAGCGCCCCCGTCCCACGAGGCTGGTGGCCTGCGTGACGAGTGCGCTCGCGCTGATGAAGGAGTCCAGGCAACCGGTGAGTCCGCAGCCGCACGCAGGCCCGAACTCCTCCACCCGCAGGTGACCGATCTCCCCGGACCGGCCGTTGGCTCCGAGCCCGAGGTGTCCCCCCACGACGGCGGCCGTGGTGACACTGCCGCCCAGCCGGACGGCCACGAAGTCATCGACACCGGTGGTGCCGCCTGACCGCATCTCCCCCAGCGCCATGGCACGCACGGACGGGAGCACCGCGACAGGCGCGCCGGGACAGGCCTCCGCCAGTCGCTCGGCGAGGGTCACCTCCAGGTCGGTCCCACGGTCGGCGACAGCGATCCCGACAGCGGACGGCGCCTCCGGCCCGAGGAGCCGACGGGCCGCGCGGCGCACCGTGTCCGCGAGCCACTCGGCGTCCGGGTCGCGGTCCTGGAGGTCGATGCTCACCCCGGCCGAGATGGTCAGGTGACCGTCGAGGACGGCAACGCGTGCCGTGTCCTCGCCCAGGGAGACGACGAGGAGACGCCGTCCGCCGGCGATGCGGACGGTGACCGACCGACGGCCTCCTGAGCTCGCCGCGACGGGTCCGTCCTCGACGTGACCGGCAGCAGCCATGCAGCGCAGCGACGCCGTGAGCGTCGTGCGCGGCACGCCCAACGCGGTGGCGAGCTGGTTCTTGGTCTGTGGCCCTCCGTCACGCAGGACCCTCAGCAGCTCACCCTCCAGTCCACTCCTCATCGCCGGTCCGGCTAGCGGCCGACCTCGGACAGGGTCAGTCCGGTGTCGGCGTCGAAGAGGTGGGCGCGGTCCAGGTCCACGGCGACCGACATCCGCTCCCCCGGCGTACCGGTGACGGCGGGACGTGCCTTGACCTTCAGCATCTCCGTGCCGACCTTGACGTCGACGACGGTGCGGTCACCGAGCGGCTCGAGCCCGTAGAGCTCTCCCGACAGCGACGCGTCGCTGCGCTTCTCGACCGACAGGTCCTCGGCACGCAGGCCGAGGAGGAGGGGACGACCGTCCTGCGCGTTGGTCCAGCGCGGGCGCGGGAGCGTCCAGCCCTGCTCCCCCACCAGCTGGTCTCCCTCGGCGTGGCAGGCGAGCAGGCTGATCCGGGGGCTCCCGACGAACCCGGCGACCCACTGGTTGGCGGGTCGCTCGTAGACCTCGGTCGGCGTGCCGACCTGCTGGACCTTGCCCTCCCTCAGCACCGCGACCTGGTCGGCCATGGACAGCGCCTCGACCTGGTCGTTGGTCACGTAGACGAAGGTGCCACCGAGGGTCCGGTGGATGCGGGTGAGCTCCGTGCGCATCTCGACGCGCAGCTTGAGGTCGAGGTTGGTGAGCGGTTCGTCCATCAGGAAGGCGCGCGGACGGCGTACCAACGCTCGAGCCAGGGCGACACGCTGCTGCTCGCCACCCGACATCTGGGCCGGGCGCCGCTGGAGCAGCCGCTCGATGTGGAGCAGCGCCGACACCTGGTCGACGGCCTCCTTGATCTCGCCCGAGGAGGCGCGACGCGCACGCAGGGGCGACGCGATGTTCTCGTACGCAGTGCGCCGCGGATAGAGGGCGTAGCTCTGGAACACCATGGCCAGGTCACGTGCCGCCGGGGTGTCGCGCGTCGCGTCACGGCCGTCGAGGTGGACCGTTCCACCGTCGAGCTTCTCGAGTCCGGCGAGCGCCCGGAGGGTGGTGGTCTTGCCGGCACCGGAGGGCCCCAGGACCACGAAGAACGAGCCGTCCGGGACGTCCAGCGTGACCCCGTCCAGGGCCTGCACCTCACCGAAGGACTTGCGCAGCTCGTGCGCTGCCACGGTTCCCATCAGGCCACCAGCTCTTCCGTGTTCACGTCGTAGACCGGCGGGGTCCCGCCGGCATGGCGGAGCCCGACCGGGGCGTCCGCGGCGAAGCGGACGGTCGGTGGCATCCGGACCCGTACGTCGCGCTCACCGCCGTTGTCGAGGACGTAGATGATCTCGTCGCCGAGCACCTCCGCCGAGATCACGCGGGCCGGGACCGAGCCCTCGGCGCCGGGCACGGTGACCTCGAGCGCCTCGGGCCGTACACCGGCGACCAGCGTGCGGTCGCGCGGCAGGCCTGCCGGTGGGGTGAGCCGGAGGCCGCCGGGGCCGCGCAGCGACCCGTCGTCCACCTCCACCTCGATGAGGTTCATCGGCGGCGAGCCGATGAAGGCGGCGCAGAAGAGGCTCGCGGGCCGGTCGTAGACCTCCAGCGGCGTGCCGACCTGCTCCACACGGCCCTTGTTGAGGATCGCGATCCGGTGGCCGAGCGACATCGCCTCGACCTGGTCGTGCGTGACGTAGACCATCGTCGTGCCCAGCTGGGCCTGCAGGTGCTTGATCTCGGTCCGCATGTCGGCGCGCAGCTCTGCGTCGAGGTTGGTGAGCGGCTCGTCCATGAGGAACGCCCGCGGACGTCGTACGAGTGCGCGGGCCAGAGCGACGCGTTGCTGCTCGCCCCCGGACAACCGCTGGGGTCGCCTGTCCAGCAGGGCGTCGAGCCGCATCATGCGGGACGCCTCGGCGACCCGCTCGCGGACCTCGGACTCGGGCAGCCCCTCGGCCCGCAACGGGAAGGCGAGGTTGTCGCGCGTCTTCAGGTGGGGGTACAGGGCGTAGAACTGGAACACCATGGCGATGTCGCGCTCGGCCGGCGGCAGGTCGTTGACCAGCGTGCTGCCGATGCGGATGTCGCCGGACGTCTGTCG
This sequence comes from Nocardioides alpinus, assembly GCF_900112035.1. Lineage (GTDB taxonomy): Bacteria > Actinomycetota > Actinomycetes > Propionibacteriales > Nocardioidaceae > Nocardioides > Nocardioides alpinus. Next base: position 5,023 of record NZ_FOKC01000001.1, read on the forward strand.
CTCCAGGCCGGCCATCGCTCGCAGGGTGGTGGTCTTGCCACAGCCGGACGGACCGAGCATCACGAAGAGCTCGCCGTCGCCGATCGACAGGTCGACGTGCTCCACCGCGACCGTCCCGTCGGGGTAGCGCTTGTGCAGGGAGGTGACCTCGATGCCCGCCATCAGCGACGCACCGCCCCGAGGGTGACTCCGGCGACGAGGTGCTTGCGCACCAGGAAGGCGAACACGAGCACGGGGATCGCGAACACGACCGCGGACGCGGCCACGAGGCCCCAGTCCACCGTCGTGCCGCCGATGAGGCCGGCGATGGCAGGAGGTGCCGTACGGACCTCCTGGCTGGAGGTGAGGAAGATGGCGAACACGAACTCGTTCCAGGAGAAGATGAGGGCGAAGACCGCCGTTGCGGCGATACCGGGCACGAGCAGCGGCAGGGTGAACTTCCAGAACGCCTGCAGGCGGGTGTAGCCGTCGAGCATGGCGGCGTCCTCGTACTCCGACGGCACCTCGTCGACGAAGCCCTTCATCATCCAGATGGTGAAGGGGACGTTGAAGGCGGCGTAGATGAGGATCAGACCGAGCTTGCTGTCGATGAGCCCGAGCTCGCGGTACATCAGGAAGATCGGGATGACGACCACCACGGGCGGCATGAAGCGCGTGGACAGGATGAAGAACAGCTGGTCCTTCTTGGCCTTGAGGGTGAAGCGCGAGTACGCCCACGCCGCCGGGACCCCCAGCACGGTGGCCAGCACGGTCGACGCGCCGGCCACGATGACGGAGTTGAGGAACGAGACGGACAGGTCGGACCGGCCGCCGTCGGGACTGACGAACACGTCCTTGAAGTGGTCGAGGGTGAAGTCGAAGTTGAAGAACTTCGCCGGCACGGCGTAGACGTCGCGGTTCTCCTTGATGGACGTCTCCAGCATCCACAGCACCGGGAAGAGCATCGCCGCGGCCAGGGCCACGAGCAGCACGACCTCGACCACCCTCCGCGCCCTGCCGCCACGGCGGCGCGCCCGCGGCGCCGCGTGCGGGGCCGGGCCGGGCACGGCCTCGTCGATGGTGATGGCCATCAGCCCTCCTTGAGCTTGTTGAGGTAGCGCAGGTAGAACTGCGCCAGGACGATGACCACCAGGACCATGAGGATCCCGTACGCGGACGCGGTGCCGGTGTTGAACCCGAGGAACGCGACCTTGTAGACGTGGAAGGACAAGGTCTCCGTGGAGACGCCTGGCCCGCCGCTGGTCAGGATGTAGACGAGGTCGAAGAGCCGGAAGGCCTCGATGGCGCGGAACATGACCGCGATGAGCAGGAGCGGCCAGACCATGGGCAGGGTGATGTGCCGGAACCGGAACCACTCCGAGGCGCGGTCGATGGACGCGGCCTCGTAGAGGTAGGACGGGACGGCCGTGAGCCCGGCGAGTGCGATGAGCATGATGAACGGCGTCCACTGCCAGGTGTCGACCACGATGAGGGAGAACAGCGCGGTCCGCTGCCGGGTGAGCCATTCCACCTGCCCGAAGCCGAGCGACCCGAGCATCGAGTTGATCACGCCGAACTGCGCGTCGAGCATGAACTTCCAGAACAGGCCGACCACCACGGGCGAGAGCATCATCGGCACCAGGAACAGGGTCGTCAGCGCACCCCGACCGCGCGTGCGCCGCGAGATCAGGTAGGCGATCGAGAAGCCGAGCACGGTCTGGAGCAGCACCGCCCCGACCACGTAGACCAACGTCGTCAACGCACGCGTGTGCACCTCGGACGAGGTCAGGATGGTGATGTAGTTGTCGAAGCCGACGAAGTTGGCTCCGGTCGCGCGTGTGGCCGAGTAGTCGGTGAAGGAGAGGTAGAGCGCCCACAGCAGTGGGAACACCGACATCCCGAGCAGCAGCAACAACGCCGGGGAGATGAACGCCACGGCCAGGCCGCGGTCGCTGAGACGGGGGGAACCCCCCGGTGCAGGAGGCGTCGGGGACGCCTCCTGCACCGGGCGGTCGGTCGTGGTCGTCATCGGTCAGGTCACAGCCCGCCGCCGCCGCCGTCGAGCACGCCCTGCTGCTGCTCGGCGATGTCGTTCAGCGCGTCCTCAGGACTCTTGGCCCCGTTGAGCGCGGCGTTGACGTTGGTGTTCTCGATGTCGATGAGCTGGGCGTACTCCGGGACGTTCCACATGTCACGCATCCGGGAGACCGAGTCGGCGTAGACCTGGTTGAACGGCCCCGCCTCGAGGAACTCCGGCGACTGGATGGCGTCGGTGCGTGCCGGCACGCCACCGGCGGCGGCCCACTTCTTCTGGATGTCCTCCTGCTCGAACCACTTCATGAAGTTGAGTGCCTCGGCCTGACGATCGTCGGGAGCGTACGCGGAGATGTGCATGCCCATGCCACCGAGCGGTACGAAGTCCGTGTCCTGCGACGGGAGGGTGGCGAAGCCCAGCTTGTCGAGGATCTCGTCCTCGGTCGTGCCGAGCGTCGACTGCGCCGGGTCGACCAGGCCGCCGGCGGCAGCGATCCACTGGAACGCGATGCAGGCCTTGCCCTGGGCGACGGCGGCGTTGACCTCGTCGATGAACCAGTTGCCCGAGCCCTTGGCGGTGAGCGGCTTCATCTCGTTGACCAGGACGTCCATGGCCTTCTGGCCGGCCTCGTCGTTGATGACGCCCTCGATCTTCTTGTCAGCCGACTCCCACAGGTTCCCGCCGTAGACGCCGTTGACCGTGTTGTAGGTGACGGCCGCGGCGTCGGAGCCGTTGGCCTGGTGGAAGGCCAGGCCGCTGACGCCCGGGTTCTCGTCCTGGCACTTCTGGGCGGCGGCGATCATCTCGTCCCAGGTCTCCGGCGGCTCGTCGCCGATGAGGTCCTTGCGGTAGATCATCGTCCAGGTGTCGCCGAGCAGCGGGAGGCCGTAGAGGCTGGCGTCCTCGTCGCGCTGGCCGGTCTCGGCCTGCGGGTACTGGCCGTAGGCGGCCAGCAGGTAGGGGTCGTAGGCGTCGACGTCGATGTTCTCCTCGACGAAGTCGGTGAGGTCGAGGATGTTGCCGTTGGTGACGGCCTCGCCGATGTGCTGGGAGTCCAGGATCGCGATGTCGAAGTCGGTCTGCTGGGCAGCGAACTGGGTGAACATCGCGTCGTGCCAGTTGGCGTTCGGCACGGTGTTGACCTCGATGGTGACGTTCGGCCGCTCCTTGGTGTACTCCGCGTTCGCGAAGTCCTCCAGGGCCTGGGCCGGGGGCCACTCGAACCAGACGAAGCTGAGCGTCTGCGGTTCGTCGCTGAGCTCGGGGATGGTCGCCGGTGCCTTGGTGCCGCCAGCCTCACTGCCGCCGTCACCGTCGTCGCCCCCGCCGCCACAGGCCGCGAGGACCGTGGCCATCACGATGGCCGCTGTGGCCAGCCGGACCGGCCGGCCGGGGAGGGACCTTCGTCCCGCTCGCTGTGCGTACCGCATCTGTCTTCCTGCTTCCTGCATCGGGGCTGTTGCCTGGGGGTGGTGGTCCGAGAAGCTGTCCGAGCTGTGGTTCCGAGCTGTCGTTCCGAGCTGTGGGGTCGCCGCCGTCACCAGGACGTCGCGACGTACTGGGCTTCGAGGAACTCGAGGAGTCCCTCCGTGCTGCCTTCGCGGCCGAGGCCGCTCTGCTTGGTGCCACCGAACGGGGCGGCGGGGTCCGAGACCAGTCCGCGGTTGAGGCCGACCATTCCGCTCTCGATGCCCTCCGCCAGACGCAGACCGCGCGCGAGGTCAGCGGTGTAGAGGTAGCTGACGAGACCGAACTCCGTGTCGTTCACCAGCGCGAGCAGGTCCTCCTCGCGCTCGAAGCCGACCACGGGGGCCACCGGTCCGAAGACCTCCTCGTGCAGGATCCGCGCGTCCAGGGGGACGTCGACCAGCACGGTCGGCGGGTAGAAGTGGCCGGGCCCGTCGGCCGGACTGCCACCGACGACGGCCCGGGCGCCGCGCTCGATCGCGTCCCGCACCAGTCCGTCCACCTTGCGGACCGCTTCGGCGTTGATGAGGGGGCCGCACTGCGAGTCCTCGTCGGGACCGGGACCGACCTTCACCGCGGCCATGCGCGCCACGAGCCCGTCGACGAACGCGTCGTGCACGTCGGCGTGCACGAAGAACCGGTTGGCGGCGGTGCACGCCTGCCCCCCGTTGCGCATCTTGGCGATCATCGCACCCTCGAGCGCTGCCTCGAGGTCGGCATCGGCGAGGACGACGAACGGGGCGTTGCCACCGAGCTCCATGGCGCACTTGAGGACGTTGTCCGCAGCGGTGCGCAGGAGCAGGCGGCCGACCTCGGTGGAACCGGTGAACGAGAGCATGCGCGTACGACGGTCGGCGAGCATCGTGCCCACGACCGGACCGGGGGTGGAGGTGGTGACCACGTTGAGCACGCCCGCAGGCAGGCCGGCCTCCTCGAGGATCGCCGCCACTGCCAGCGCCGTGAGCGGCGTCTCGGCTGCCGGCTTGAGGACCGTCGTGCACCCCGCGGCGAGGGCTGGGGCGATCTTGCGGGTGGCCATCGCGGCCGGGAAGTTCCAGGGCGTGATGAGCACGCTGACCCCCACGGGCTGGTAGCTGACCAGCAGGCGGTTGGCACCGCTCGGCGACATGCCCACCTGACCCCGCAGCCGGACGCCCTCCTCCGCGTACCAGCGGAAGAACTCGGCGGCGTAGGTCACCTCCGAGCGCGCGTCTGCCAGCGACTTGCCGTTCTCCAGGCTGATGAGGAGGGCGAGCTCCTCGCGCCTGTCGTGCATGAGCGCGAACGCCCTCATCAGCAGGTCGGCGCGGATGCGCGGGGCGGTCGCCGCCCAGTCCGGGGCTGCGGCGGCCGCCGCATCGACGGCCGCCGCTGCATCGCTGGAGTCGGCATCTGCGACCGTGGCGAGCACCGTGCCAGTGGCCGGGTCGGAGACCTCCAGTCGACGTCCGGTGCCCGCGGGGCGCCAGGCGCCTCCCACGAGCAGCTCGGTGGGCACCGACATCGCCTCGACGATCGGGTGCAGGGCTGCGTCCAGGACGGTCATCGGGCATCTCCGGTCACGGCCAGGGCGGGGGTGGACCCGGTCCCGACGTCGCGCAGGGCGGCGCGGTCACCGGAGTGGGCGGCACGGACGATGTGCTCGAGGGCGTCCACGTCGAGCGGTCGCGGGTTGTTGGCGACCAGACGCTCGGCCCCCATCGCCTGCTCGGCCGTCCACCGCAGGCGGTCCTGCGGGAGGCCCAGCTCGGCGAGAGTGGACGGGACACCGACCGACGCCAGCAGCGTGGCGACACGGTCGATCGCCTGGTCGGCGAGGTCCTCGGGAGAGGCGTCCGCGGACGCGCCCATCGCCAACGCGATCACTGCCAGCTCCGGGATCCGGGCGGGGCGGTTGAACTCCATGACGTAGGGCAGGAGAGCCCCGACCCCGATGCCGTGCGGGGTGTGGGTGAGGGCTCCGACGGGGTACTGGATCGCGTGCGCCGCAGCGGTCCCGGCAGTTCCGAGGGCGAATCCCCCCGCGGTGGCGCCCAGCATCATCGCCTCCCGGGCTCCCACGTCGTCCGGGGACGACCACGCGCGGTGCAGGCTGCCCGCGATCAACCGGACCCCGAGGAGGGCGAAGGTGTCGGTCAGCTCGTTCTTGCCGACGAACACGCGCTCGGTGGCGAGCTCGGCCGACACCGGTCGGCGCACTGCGGTGAAGGCCTCGATGACGTGCGACAGCGCGTCCGCCCCGGCGCTCGCCGTGAGCCCGGGCGGGCAGCCGAGGGTGAGCTCCGGGTCGCAGATCGCGGCGTGCGGGATGAGGTAGGGGCTCGAGATGCCGACCTTGCTCACCCGCGAGGGATCCGTCAGCACGGCCACGGGGGTGACCTCGGACCCGGTGCCCGCGGTGGTCGGGAGCGCGACGACCGGCAGCACCGGTCCCGGCACCCGGAACTCGCCGTAGTAGTCCGAGGGCTGGCCACCGTGGGTGAGCAGCACGGCGACCGCCTTGGCGAGGTCGAGGCAGCTGCCACCGCCCATGCCGATGACGACCTCGGGAGCCATGCGGGCCGCGAGCTCGGCGCACTCGCTCACCTGGTGCACGGGGACATCGGGCAGCACCTCGGCGTAGGTCGTGACGTGGACCCCCGCCTCCTCGAGCAGGCGGACCAGGCCGGCGAACTCGGCCGTCGCCCCGAAACGGGCATCGGTGCAGATCAGTGCCCGCGAGCCGAGGGCGGCCGTGACGGCCCCGAGCGCGTGCCGCTGTCCGGCCCCGAACAGGACCTGTTGCGGTCCGCGTAGGACGCCGAGCATGCTCATGGGAGCTCCGGGGGTAGACGGGGGTGACAGGATCTGCCCGACGGTGCTCTCACTGACGGATCATTTCCTATACGATCGGAATGGCGAGAGCATGGGGCAGCGGACCAGCTGCTGTCAACAGGTGTGCAGCATGTCGGAGAAAGGACCTCCCCACGTGGACGGCGAAGTGACGATCGAGCAGCACCATCGCGGACCGCGCGGAGAGGACGGCGCCCCGCTCGTCCACCGACCCAGCGGGAGGCTGGCCGACGAGGTGTACGACACCCTCCTCGGGCAGCTGATGTCGCTGCGCATCGTCCCGGACTCACGCGTGACCATCGATGCACTGTCCCGCGAGCTCGGGGTGTCGCAGACACCGATCCGCGACGCGCTCAACCGGATGGAGGCCGACGGGCTCGTCGTACGGGTGCCCAATGCCGGCTACCGGATCCCCCCTCAGATCACCCGCCACCGCTTCGAGGACATGGTGGAGCTCCGCCTGCTCCTGGAGCCCGCCGCAGCACGGCACGCCGCGGAGCGTGCCACGTCCGAGCAGGTCGACGGCCTGCGCCGGATGCTGGAGGACATGGCCGACCTCGCAGAGGGCGACGGCCACCTGGCCTACGGCGCCTTCGGGCTGCGCGACGCAGCGTTCCACGACCTCGTGGCCGCGAGCGCGGGCAACCCGATCGTGCGCGAGGCACTGGCCCGCCTGCACACGCACGTGCACCTGTTCCGCCTCGTCTACGACACCGAGGTGACGTTCCTGGCGATGGGCGAGCACGACGAGGTGCTGGCCGGGATCGCCGCGCGCGACGCCGACGCCGCCGCCTATGCCATGCGCCGGCACATCCTGCTGTCCCGCGACCGGTTCCGCCGCCTGTTCGACGCGGCCGAGCGGGAGCAGGTCTCTCCCTGAGGTCTTGACGCGTGACCCGCGTCACGCCATTCTTGGGCCGATCCCGTGAAATCCGATCGGATCGGATCCGATCTCTCCATCCCATCCCCCGCAAGTGCAAGGAGACCGCAGGTGCCCAGAGCGCTGCTCCTGACCGGCGACGCCGCCGAGGAGCTCGACACCATGTATCCCTACTACCGCGTCCAGGAGGGTGGGTGGGACGTCGACGTGTCGTCGCGCACCATGCGCGACGTGCAGCTGGTGATCCACGAGTTCGACCCCAACTCCGACGCCTACGTCGAGAAGAACGGTCGCAAGCTGCCGGTCGACGTGCCGTGGGCCGATGTCGACGTCGAGCTCTACGACGCGCTCATCATCCCCGGCGGCCGCGCCCCGGAATGGATCCGGGTCGACGCCGACGTCCGACGGATCACCGAGCACTTCTTCGCCCGCGACCTCCCGATCGCCCTGGTCTGCCACGGGGCGCAGGTGCCGGCGGTCTACGGACTGCTGAAGGGACGCAAGACAGCATGCTTCCCGCCCATCACGGGCGACATGGAGAACGCCGGGGCGACCGTCATCGACGCGCCCGACGTGGTCGACGGCAACCTCGTCTCCTGCCGGGGATGGCCTGACATGCCGCAGTTCGGCCGCGCGATGATGAAGCTCTTCTCGGAGTCTGTCGGTTCCGACCCGGCATGAGCACTCCGGTCGTGCTGTTCCTCCACGGCTCCGGCCCCGGCACGACCGGGGCCGGGGCGTGGGGAGCGACGATCGAGGGCCTCGGCCCGGACTGGCACGCGGTCGCCCCCGACCAGGCGGGCTTCGGCCACTCGCCGCTCCCGCCCGGCTCGCGGGGCGGGCTGCAGCTGTGGGTCGACGAGGCTGCCGCGCTGATGGACTCGCTCGGGGTCTCGTCGTACGCCGTCGTGGGTCACTCGATGGGCGGCGCCGTCGCCCTGGCGCTGGCTGCCGCCCGTCCCCAGCAGGTCGCCCGCGTGGTCGCGGTGGGGACCATGGGCGCACCGGGTGCACCGCTCTCCCCGGACCTCGACGCGCTCTGGGCCGCTCCGCCCGGCCCCGACGGAGCGCGCGACATGCTGGGCCGGCTGTTCCACGACCAGTCGCTCGTGACCGAGGCGGCGGTGCAGGCACGAGCAGCGGCGATGGAGGCCGGCGCGGCCTCGTTCGCCGACATGTTTCCCGCGCCCCGGCAACGGTGGTCCGACGACCTCACCCTGTCGGCGCAGACCCTGGCCGCCGTACGGGCACCGGTGCTCCTCGTCCACGGCGCGCAGGACCGGGTGACCCCGGTCCAGACCTCTTCGCTGCCCCTGATGGACCACCTCGGCGACGTCGACCTCCACGTGCTGGGCCGCTGCGGTCACGCCCCCGCTGTCGAGCGTCCGCGCGCGTTCCAGCACCTCCTGTCCGGCTTCCTGAGGGACCAGCCGGGCATCTGACCGAGCCGGATGTCCTGACGGGCGTCGTCAGCTTCGTGATCATGGTGAGGACGGCACCGGGTCGTCCCAGCCACGAGGAGCCGACATGTCCCTGTACGCCGCGATCACCTACACCCACGACGTCGACTGGACCGCCCCGGAGCAGGCGGAGGAGATGGGCGAGTACGCCGCCTTCGGGCAGGCGGCAGCCGCGATCATGCGCGGTGGTGCCGCGCTGTTCCCGACCGCGACGGCCACCACCGTGCGTGCCGAGGGCAAGGGTGGCGAGGTGGTCGTCTCGGACGGCCCCTACGCCGAGACCAAGGAGGTGCTGACCGGCTTCTTCCTGCTCGAGTGCACCGACCTCGACCACGCCATCCAGGTCGCCGCGACCATCCCCGCCGCGTGGAACGGGGCTGTCGAGGTGCGCCCCGTCATCCCGATGGGCTGACGCAGCGGTGCCCGGGTCCGACGCCGAGCTGGCGGAGCTGGTGCGTGAGTCGGGACGCGACGTGCTGGCCACCCTGGTGCGACAGGTGGGAGACCTCGAGCTGGCCCAGGACGCCGTGCAGGACGCCGTGGTCCGCGCCCTCGAGACGTGGGCGCGCGACGGTGTACCTCCCAGTCCCGTCGCCTGGTTGCGCGTCACGGCGCGACGCCGGGCCATCGACCTGCTGCGCCAGGCGCGCAGCCGCGGAGCCAGGGAGGAGCGAGCCGTGGCCGAGGACCCCGAGCTGCGCGGCGGCTGGACCGACGACCTCGACCCGGGTGCCCTGCAGGACGACCTGCTCCGGCTGCTCTTCACCTGCTGCCACCCCAGCCTGGCGCCGGCCGGTCAGGTGGCGCTGGCCCTGCGCACCCTCTGCGGGCTCACCGAGGCGGAGATCGCGCGTGCGCTGCTCAGCACCCCGGACGCCGTCGCGAAGCGGCTGGTCCGGACGCGCCGGAAGATCAAGGTCGCCGGCATCCCCTACGTCGTGCCGCCCGACCACGAGCTGCCCGACCGGTGGGAGGGGGTGCTGACCACGGTGCACCTGGTCTTCAACGAGGGGTACGCCGCGACCTCGGGGAGCGACCTCACCCGGCCGGCCCTGGTGGCGGAGGCAGTGCGACTGGCCCGGTTGCTCGTGGCCCTGCAGCCCGACGACGCCGCTGCGCTCGGCCTGCTGGCCCTGATGCTGCTCCAGGACTCGCGTCACGCCGCCCGGCTCGACGACGACGGACGAGCGGTGCTCCTGGCCGACCAGGACCGGTCGCTCTGGGACACCGCGCTGATCCATGAAGGGGTGGACCTCGTGGGGGCTGCCCTGCGCCGCTCGGGCGACCGGCCGCACCGCTTCGTGGTCCAGGCCGCGCTCGCCGCGTGCCACGCCCTCGCCCCGCGCTGGGAGGACACCGACTGGGCCGCGATCGTGTCGTGGTACGACCTGCTCCTGGTGGTCGACCCGTCGCCCGTGGTGGCCCTCAATCGAGCCGTGGCCATCGGTGAGCTGGCCGGACCAGCACCCGCGCTGGCACTGCTCGACCAGGTGGCGGGACTGGACGGATACGCCTACTGGCACGCGTCCCGCGCGGTCGTGCTGCGGCGCCTGGGACGCGAGGTCGAGGCAGCCGCAGCGGATCGTCGGGCCGCAGCACTTCCGGTCAGCGAACCGGTGCGCCGGATCCTCGACCCCGACTGAGCGGGCGCGACACCGCGAAATGCAAGGAGCCGGCCCCCCGGGGGCCGGCTCGTCGCATGTCTGCTTGTGCCTACTTGGTGAAGAGACTGACTCCACCGGGGCCGACCAGGAGACCGACGATGATGAGGACGACGCCCCACAACATCTGGCCCCGGACCAGCGAGATGATGCCGGACACCACGAGGATGACGGCAAGGATCCACAGCAACAGCGCCATGACATGCTCCCTTCGGTTGAGCCCTCAACGTAGCCACCACCTCGACCGGCGGGAAATCGGCCACACCCTTTCGGAGGGCGGGGCTCACCCCTCGGTGCGGCCCTCTTCGCGCAGCACCGGAGGCGTGAAGTTCTCCGGCCTGATGCCGGTCTTGTCGGCGTAGAACGCTCGGACGACGTCCATGTCGGCGACGACGTCCCCCGTGGGATGGAACGTCGGGCCCCAGCCGACCGTGCGCGACGGGGCGTCGATGAAGGCCAGGGTGATCGAGAGCCCCGTCTGCTGGGCGATCCGGTAGAACCCGGACTTCCAGTGCGTCCCGCGGGACCGGGTGCCCTCGGCGGCGAGGCCGATCAGCCACGGGTCGTCGCTCTCCGACTCGGCCAGCAGCTCCTTGATCGTGCGGCCGGGGTTCTTGCGGTCCAGCTCGACCGCTCCGGTGCGGCGCAGCAGCCAGCCCAGCGGGCCGACGAAGAGCTCCTCCTTGACCAGCAGCCGGATCGTGATGCCGTAGGACCAGGCCAGCAGCATGGTCAGCACCCAGTCCCAGTTGGACGTGTGCGGCGCACCGACGAGGACCCCGCGCTCGGGCACCTCACCGACCACCTTCCAGCGGACGGCACGCAGGACCAGGCGGGCGAATCTACGACGAAGCACGGGCTCGTCCCTTCTTGCGCTCGCGCTCGAGGTCCCACAGGTAGTGGTCGAAGTCGACCTCCATGGTGTGCCGGGGCGAGGCGTAGAACTGCTGGGTGTCGCGCTCGTGCTCGGCCGCCATCTGGCGCCGGACCACGGAGTCGGACGGGGGGACATAGGTGCCGGTGAGGATCTCGGCGATCCACGTCGCCTGCGCCTCGGCCAGCGGCATCACGGCGCCGAGGGGTTGCAGGAGGCCGAGGAAGAACAGGCCCGGCAGCCCGGGGTGCACGGCCCGCTTCCACAACGGCAGGTCGTTGTCGCGGGCCGCGAGGAGCTCGGGAGACAGGAAGGGGAAGCTCACGTGGTAGCCGGTGGCCCACACGACGAGGTCGGCCGGCGCCCTCGTGCCGTCGACGAAGACGATCCCGTCGCCGTCGAGGCGCTCGATGCCTGGCCGCGCGCTCACCGCGCCTGCGGCGAGCCGCTCGCGGATCTTCTCCGACTGCACCGGGTGCGACTGGCCGGGCTTGTGGCTCGGTGTCGGCAGGCCGTACTCGGCCATGCTCCCGCCGGCGGTGACGGCGCCGATCCGCAGGCGCAGCGCAGTGACCCACCACGGCACCCAGCCGGGCGGCAGCAGCCCCTGGTCGCTGGGCTTGCCCAGGAAGAACTTGCCGAGCACCCACTCGGTCCGACGCACCGACCAGGTCGTCGTACGCGCGTGGAAGGACGCCTCGACCGCGATGTCCATGGCGGAGTTGCCCGCCCCGACCACGACCACGTCGCGGCCCTCGAGCTGCGCGCGGGAGCGGTAGTCGTGGGCGTGGATCTGCTCACCGGCGAAGTCGCCGGGATAGGCCGGCTCGGGCCAGCGCGGGTCCCAGTGGTGGCCGTTGGCGACCAGCACGGCGTCGTACGTCCGGGTCTCGGTGCCGTCCGGCCCGGAGATCCGGACGTCCCAGCGGCCGTCGGCGGTGCGGGAGACGTCCTCGACGGTCGTGTCGAACGTGATCGTGTGCCGGAAGCCGAAGTGGTCGACGTAGTGCTGGAAGTAGGCGTGGACCTGGTCGTGCCGGGCGTAGGCCGGGTAGTCCTCGGGCATCGGGAAGTCGGAGTAGGCCATGCGGGGGCACGAGGTGTTGATCTCGAGGGTGTCGTAGCAGGCGGACTGCCCGTTGGAGTTGTCGAGGACCCACGTGCCGCCGATGTCACTCCCCATCTCGAAGCAGTCGAAGCCGATGCCGGCGAGGTAGAGCTGCTTGGCCGCGGCGATGCCCGACGAGCCGGCCCCGATGACGCAGGCGCGGGGCAGCGAGTCGTCGACCGGCACGGGCTCGGTGACGGCCGGGGCGCGGTGGGACTGCTTGACGAGGTAGGCCATCAGAGGCCCCTCACAGGTACAGCCCGGTGGACCCGGCCTCGAGGCGTTCGGCCGCGACGGCGTGGACGTCGCGCTCGCGCATGACGACGTAGACCTCGCCCTGGAGCTCGACCTCGGCCTTGTCCTCGGGATCGAAGAGCACCCGGTCGCCGATCTCGACGGCCCGCGCGTGCGGACCGACGGCGATCACCCGCGACCACGCCAGCCGGCGTGCGCCCATGGCCGCGGTCGCGGGGATCACGATGCCGCCGCTGGAGCGACGCTCACCCGCCTCCTGGTCCACCTCGACGAGGACGCGGTCGTGCAGCATCTTGATCGGGGCGCTCAGCGGGCGACCCTTCGGGCGAGGGCGAAGAAGGCGATGACCCCGACGACGGCGCCCGCGACCTTGAGGATGTTGTCGGTGCGCGGGGCACCGGACTCGAGGTCGACGAAGTGCGACTTCACCGTCGTCACCTGGCGTCCGACGATGGTCTTGGGGTGGGCGCGGTGCGCGAGCTGGTCGATGGTCGATGCGAGGCGCTGGCGCGTCTCCTCGATCTCGCGCTCGAGCGCGCTCATGTCCTGGGTCACGCGGGCAGGCTATCAATGCGGCGGGGGTCGAAGCCCCAGGGCAGCTCCAGCCGGTGGGCCGCCATCAGCGCCTCGTCGGTGAGCACGTCGAAGGTGGGCCGGTCGGCCACCACGACGCCCTCGCTGAGGACGATGCTGCGGGGGCACAGCTCGAGCGCGTAGGGCAGGTCGTGGGTGACCATCAGGACCGTCACGTCGAGGCTGCGCAGGATGTCCGCCAGCTCGCGACGCGACGCCGGGTCGAGGTTGGAGGACGGCTCGTCGAGGACCAGGATCTCCGGCTCCATCGCCAGGACCGTGGCGACCGCGACGCGGCGCCGCTGGCCGTACGACAGGTGGTGGGGCGGACGGTCGACGAAGTCGGCCATGCCCACCCTGTCCAGCGAGTCCATCACCCGGCGGTCGAGCTCGGGGCCCTTGAGCCCGAGGTTGGCCGGGCCGAAGGCGACGTCCTGGCGGACGGTGCCGAGGAACAGCTGGTCGTCGGGGTCCTGGAAGACGATGCCGACGCGGCGCCGGATCTCCTTGAGGTGCTCCTTGACGACGGGCAGGCCGCTCACCGAGACGGCCCCGCGGCCGCCGGTGAGGATGCCGTTGAGGTGCAGCACGAGGGTGGTCTTGCCAGCCCCGTTGGGCCCGAGCAGGGCGACCCGCTCCCCCTCGTGGACGTGGAGGTCGACGCCGAAGAGGGCCTGGTGGCCGTCGGGGTAGGCGAAGGCCAGGCCGCGGACGTCCAGGACGGGGGTGCTCACGCGTTCTCCACGGACGGCAACCTACCGTCGTAGCCACGGCTCAGCATGGCCAGGTGCACGCGCTCGCCGCGCTCGTAGGACCGGATGAACAACGCCCCCAGCGAGCGCGCGAGCACCGGCCAGTGGCGCGGTGACCGCGGGTCGCAGCCACGGGACTTCAGCGCCGTCATCATCCGGGTCAGCTCGGCCGTGACGACATCGAGGTAGCGGATCATGAAGCCCATGATCTGCACGATCAGGTCCGGCATCCGCAGCCGTTGCAGGCCGCGGAGCAGGTCCTGCGGCTCGGTCGTCGCGGCCAGGGTCAGCGACGCCAGCACGCCGATCGTCCCCTTGATCAGCAGGGCGATGGCGGCGTACAGCCCGGGCTCGGAGACGGTGACGCCGAGGACCTCGATGCGCGGCCCGTGGGAGATGAAGGGCACCAGGACGGCAAACAGCGCGAACGGCAGCTCGATCACCATCCGCGGCGCCAGGTAGCCCACCGGGACGCCGGACAGCGCGATCACCGCGAGCAGGACGATCGCCTCGACGGCGTACGCCGCATACCAGTCCCGAGGCGTGGCGACGACGACCAGCATGAAGCCGACCAGCGCGAGCAGCTTGAGGTGGGCCGGCGCGCGGTGGACCGCGCTGTGCCCGTGGAAGAAGAGCCGGTGGCCGTGCCCGGCGCCCATCAGGCCCTGCTGTCGGCGTGCGCCTGCTCGTCGGAGGCCGCGGGCTCCTCGGTGGCGGCGCCCCTGCGGCGCAGCGACCAGAACAGGGCGGTGCTGAGGCCGAGCATCACCACGACACCGACGACACCGGCCAGACCGCCGCTGAGCCGGTCGTCGTCGACGCCCTCGGTCGCGTAGCCCGCGAACGGGCTGTCGGAGGTCTGGTGCGGGGTCTCGGCGTCGATGAAGCCGGTCTTCTGGGCGACGTAGTTGAGCCCGTCGGGGTGGGCGCTGGCGTAGTAGCTCGCCACGCCCGCCACGAGGAGCGAGACCAGGAGGAAGGAGACGAAGAACGCGCGGTTGCTGGGACGAGTGCTCACGGGGCCACCACCTGGGGGACGCGGATCTCGAGGTCACGTGCGGCGACGAACGGACGAGCACCGTGGACGAGGTCGGGTCGGGTCGCCACCACGCTGCCGACGACGAGGCCGGTGACCGCAGCCTCCCCGAGGCCGATCAGCGTGTGCCAGCCGAGCATCGCGATGAGGACGGCCTGCAGGTCGACCGGCGCCGTGCCGCCGACCGCGAAGAGCCCGGTGAAGACGAGCGCGGCGATCGGGACACTGACGAACGCCGCGAAGGCAGCACTCGGCGCGACCATCGAGATCCGCGACGGGAGCACACGACGCAGGACCACGAAGACACCCCAGCCGACACCGACCGTGATCAGGCCCATCAGCGTGATGTTGGTGCCGAGGGCGGTGATCCCCCCGTCGGCCATCAGCAGGCCCTGCACCAGCAGCACGACCGCCATGCAGAGGATCGCGGTCCATGGACCGACGAGCACCGCAGCCAGCGCGCCGCCCATCAGGTGGCCGCTGGTGCCGGCGCCGACCGGGAAGTTGATCATCTGGGCGGCGAAGACGAAGGTCGCGACCAGGCCCGCCATCGGGGCCGTGCGGTCATCGAGCTCACGGCGGGCACCGCGGAGCGCGAGCGCGACGCCGCCCACCGCCACGACGCCCGTCGCCAGCGACGTCGGTGCATCGAGGAAGCCGTCGGGTACGTGCATGTCTGCTCCAGATCTCAGATGACTGCTTGGATGTCTGGTGGCCGACCCGGATCCCCCGAACCGGGCCGGCACACCACGACCTTATTGCGATGAGTTCGCAACAGCCAATCATTCGGATTGGTACGACTTCTCACTTCGACCGAACAGGACCGAGATGACCGACCGCCTCGCCACCGGCGACACCGCCCCCGACTTCACCCTCACCAGCGACACCGAGGACCAGGTGACGCTCTCCGACCTGCGCGGCAAGAAGGTGATCCTCTACTTCTACCCGGCCGCGATGACCCCTGGCTGCACCAAGCAGGCGTGCGACTTCTCCGAGTCTCTCGACTCGCTGCGCGGCGCCGGCTACGAGGTGCTCGGCGTCTCCAAGGACAAGCCGGCCAAGCTCGCGAAGTTCCGTGAGCGCGACGCGCTGACGCTCACCCTGCTGTCGGACGAGGACCTCGCGGTGCACCGGGCGTACGGCGCCTTCGGCAGGAAGTTGCTCTACGGCAAGGAGGTCGAGGGGGTCATCCGCTCGACCTTCGTGATCGACGAGGCCGGCAATGTCGAGCTCGCGCAGTACAACGTCAAGGCCACCGGGCACGTGGCGAAGCTGCGGCGAGACCTGGGCATCGACTGAGCATCGGCCTCCCTCCCCAACCCGCCAACTCGTGAGTTGGCCAGCCAACCGGTGAGTTGGCGGGTTGGGGCGGCCGAGCACCACCTCCGAGGCCCCCACGTCGCCAACTGGTGAGTTGGCGGAGCAGTACGCGCGGCGGCGGGCACCGGGGACGAGGGGCCACGCCAGGCAGCGAGCAGCCCGAGAACTAGTCTGGTCCGGCCAGCCGAAGTGGTGGAACGGTAGACACGCGGCGCTTAGGACGCCGTGCCCCAGGGCGTGCGGGTTCGACTCCCGCCTTCGGCACCCATGCTTCGTGCGCGTTCGACCCCGTGTGACCCCCGTCACCACTAGGGTCCGCGCATGGACTCAGCGCTGACCACCGTCGGACTGCCCGTCGCCCTCGCGATCATCATGTTCGGCCTCGGACTCGACCTGACGATCAACGACTTCAGGCGCGTGGGTCGCGCACCGAAGGCGGTGGGCATCGCGCTCGCCTGCCAGATCGTGCTCCTGCCGGCGATCTGCTTCGGGCTGGTCGTGCTGTTCGACCTGCCTGCCCTGCTGGGCATCGGGATGATGCTGCTCGCGGCGTCGCCGGGCGGCACCACGGCCAACCTCTTCAGCCACCTGTTCCACGGCGACGTGGCGCTCAACATCACGCTAACCGCGATCAACACCGTCATCGCCGTAGTGACGCTGCCACTGATCACGGGCCTGGCGATCGCCTACTACGACCGCCAGGACGACGTCACGATGCCGTTGGTCGAGATCGTCAAGGTGTTCGCGCTGATCCTGCTGCCCGTCGGGATCGGGATGCTGGTCAACAACCGGGCACCTGACTTCGCGCGCCGCATGGACAAGCCCGTACGCATCGGCTCGGCGGTCATCCTCGCGATCCTGGTCATCGGCATCCTGCTGGACCAGATCGAGAGCGTCGGCGACTACCTCGCCGACGTCGGCCTCATCGCCGCGCTCTTCTGCGCGATCAGCCTGCTCGTCGGCTACTTCGTGCCGAAGGCCTTCGGCGTCACCGGCCCGCAGGCGATCGCCTCGTCGATGGAGGTCGGGGTGCACAACGCCACCCTCGCGATCTTCGTCGCGGTGGAGGTGCTGGACGAGGTCGAGATCTCCGTGCCGGCAGCGGTCTACTCGCTGATCATGTTCCTGTTCGCCGCGCTCTGGGGCACCTGGGTCTCGCGCCGGGTCACGGACCGGGAGACCGCGTCAGCCTGAGGCCCGTCCGGTGACCAGGTCGGCGGCGACGTGGGGCGCCAGCTCGCGCAGCGCGCGCCCGCGGTGCGAGATGCGGTCCTTCTCGCCGGGCTCGAGCTCGGCGGAGGTGAGGCCCGCGTCGGCGTGCTCCACGGCCACGAAGACCACGTCGTAGCCGAAGCCGCCGCTCCCCCGCTCCTCGCGGATGATCCGGCCGTCCATCCGGCCCTCGACCACCCGCTCGCGCCCGTCGGGGAGCACCCACGCCACGGCACAGGCGAAGTGTGCACCGCGGCGCTCGTCCGGCACGTCGTGGAGCTGGGCCAGCAGCAGCGCGTTGTTGCGGCTGTCGGCCCCCCTCTTGTCGTGGAGCGGTGGTCCCGACCACCGCGCCGACAGCACGCCCGGCATGCCGTTGAGCGCGTCGACGCAGAGGCCGCTGTCGTCGGCGATCGAGGGCAGGCCCGTAGCCGCAACCCCGGCCCGCGCCTTCAGCAGCGCGTTGCCCTCGAAGGTCGGCTGGTCCTCGACCGGCTCGACGTAGCCGTCGATGTCGCTGATGCCGAGGACCTCGACGTCCGGCACGTGCTCGGCGAGGATCCGCTGCATCTCGAGGATCTTCTTGGCGTTGGCCGAGGCCAGGAAGATCCGGGTCACCGGGCGAGCGCCTCGTGCTGGAGCAGCGTCAGGTCCGCGCAGCCCTTGCCGGCCAGGTCGAGCAGCGCGTCAAGCTCGGCGCGGTCGAAGGCCGCACCCTCCGCGGTGCCCTGCACCTCGACGAACGCGCCGTCGCCGGTCATCACGACGTTCATGTCGGTCTCGGCGCGCACGTCCTCGACGTAGGGCAGGTCGAGGCGCGGCACGCCGTCGATGATCCCGACGCTGACGGCAGCGACCGACCCGGTGAGCGGCTCGCCGGTGAGCGCGCCGGTCGCCCGCAGGTGCGCGACTGCGTCGGCCAGGGCGACGTACGCCCCGGTGATCGCGGCGGTGCGGGTGCCGCCGTCGGCCTGGAGCACGTCGCAGTCGAGCACGATCGTGTTCTCGCCGAGGGCCTCGTAGTCGATGACGGCACGCAGCGAGCGGCCGATCAGGCGGGAGATCTCGTGGGTGCGGCCTCCGATCCGGCCCTTGACCGACTCGCGGTCCGAGCGGGTGTTGGTCGCGGCGGGGAGCATCGCGTACTCGGCGGTGACCCATCCCAGGCCCGATCCCTTGCGCCAGCGCGGCACGCCCTGCGACGCGGACGCGGCGCACAGCACCTTGGTGCCGCCGAACTCCACCAGCACGGAGCCGGCGGCGTGGTCGAGCCAGTGGCGGGTGAGGGTGATGGGGCGGAGCTCGTCGTCGGCGCGGCCGTCTTCTCGGGCTTCTCGGGACGTGGCGCGGGGTGCGGAAGTCATGGCACGACCCTAGAGGCAGCAGACGACAGCCCGGAGACGACCCAGCCGGGTCCGGTCACCCCCGTGAGAGACCGGACCCGGCTGCAAGGTCCCTACCCCGTGGGGACGCTTGATGCGCGACGCCCCACGCCGCGCGGCTCCCTCCACGCAGTGGCATCTCCACCTTCGCGCCCCGGCGTCGGCCCGCGCATCCGTCCGGAGGAGGGGTCGACTGCGACCAAAGTAGGAAATGCGCTGGTTACCCTGATGCGCGTGGAGCCCCGTCCGACCGTCGCCGAGACCCAGCCCGAGCTGACCTGGGTCTCCCACGCATGGCGCTACGCGCTGTGCCTGGTCATCTCGGCGGCGGTGTGGCAGTCGATCGCCGGCATCGAGTGGCGCGAGCACCGGATGCTCTTCGTCGCCGAGGTGTCCTTGGGTGCGGCCGCCTACGTCCTGGTCTTCTTCCGTCGTCGCGCGCCGGTGCGCATCGCCCTGGCGATCGCGGTCATGAGCGCCCTGTCGGGCATCGCGGCCGGCCCCGCCACCCTGGCGGCCGTCTCGGTGGCCACCCGTCGCGTCAGCTGGCAGGTCCTGATGGTCGGCGTGGCCAACTTCGCCGCCGCGCAGACCTACACGAGCATCGCGCCGTACGTGGACAACGACCTGGTCATCACGACCGCGGTCAACGTCGCGGTCAACGCCGGGATGATGGGCTGGGGCCTCTACCTCGGCTCCCGCCGCGAGATCATCTGGAACCTGCGCACCCGCGCCGAGCGCGCCGAGCGCGAGCAGGAGCTGCGGGTCGCGCAGGCGCGATCGACCGAGCGGGCCCGGATCGCGCGCGAGATGCACGACGTGCTGGCCCACCGGATCACCCAGGTCTCCATGCAGGCCGGCGCCCTGGCGTTCCGCGACGACCTCGACCGCGACCGCCTGCGCGAGGGACTCGGCCAGATCCAGGGCCAGGCCAACGACGCCCTCCACGAGCTGCGTGACGTGCTCGGCGTCCTGCGCGCGGACGACCCCGGCCCGGCCACGGCGCGCCCGCAACCGACGTACGACGACATCGCCGCGCTCGTCGAGGAGGCTCGCACGCTCGGCCTCGACATCGACTGGACCGACGACGTGGACGAGGCGACGCCAGTGCCGCCGGCGACCGGCCGCACCGTCTACCGGATCGTCCAGGAAGGCATCACCAACGTGCGCAAGCACGCGCCCGGAGCGGTCGTCGCGATCCGGTCCACCGGTGACCCGCACTCGGGGATCCGCGTCGTGCTGGCCAACCCGCTGGGCGCCGCACGGGCTGGCGCCCCCGGTGCCGGACTGGGCCTGATCGGGCTGCGCGAGCGCACGGAGCTGCGCGGTGGCCGCCTCGACCAGCGCACCGAGGACTCGACCTTCGTGCTGGATGCGTGGCTGCCGTGGACGGCGTGATCCGGGTCCTGGTCGTCGACGACGACCCTCTCGTCCGGTCGGCGCTGTCGCTGATGCTCGGCGGCCAGGGCGACATCGAGGTGGTCGGGGAGGCGGACAACGGCGCGTCCGGACTGTCGCTCGTGACCGAGCTCGACCCGCACGTGGTGCTGATGGACATCCGGATGCCGGTGATGGACGGCCTCGAGGCCACGCACGCGCTCCACCAGCGCCCCACTCCCCCCGCCGTGGTCGTCCTGACGACCTTCGACGCGGACGACCACGTCCTGCGGGCCATCGCCGCCGGCGCCGACGGCTTCCTGCTCAAGGACACCCCGCCCGGCGACATCGTCCAGGCGATCCGCACGGTCGCCGCGGGCGACGCGATGCTGTCGCCGTCCGCCACCCGCAGCCTCGTCTCGCGGCTGCGCAGCGCGACGCCGACCGACCGCTCGACCACGGCCGCGGAGCGGTTGACCGCGCTCACCGAGCGCGAGCTCGAGGTCGCGGTGTGCGTGGGGCGCGGGCTCAGCAACTCCGAGATCGCCTCGGAGCTCTACCTCTCGATCCCGACGGTGAAGTCGCACGTGTCGCGGCTGCTGACCAAGCTCCACTGCACCAACCGGGTGCAGGTCGCCATGGTCGTCCACGACGCCGGGCTCGTCTAGACGTCGTACGTCGCTCCCGCGCGGGCCAGGTCGAGCGGACCTGCCCACTCGGCGCGCGCCTCGGCCTCGGCCCGCGCGGCGTCGTGCCACGGCGGGATGTGGGTGAGCACCAGCCGCTCGACTCCCGCCTTCGACGCCGTACGTCCGCAGTCGGCGCCGGTCAGGTGCAGGTCGGGAGGGTTGTCGTCGCCGGTCTGGAAGGACGCCTCGGCCAGCAGCAGGTGGGCGTCGCTCGCGACCTCGTCGAGGGCCGGGCACGGCCCGGTGTCGCCCGAGTAGACGACCGTGCGACCGCCCGCGGTGACCTTGAGGGCGTAGGCCGTGACGGGGTGGACGACCTCGTGCGCCTCGATGACGAACGGGCCGAGCTCGACCGGGCCGTCGTAGTGCTGGAAGGCGAACTCCTCCGTCATGCCGGGGTCCTCGGGCAGGTCGTAGGCCCGGGCCATCCGCTCGGCCGTGCCCGCGGGACCCCAGACCGGGATCCGCGGCTGGGGGCCGGTGGGGTGGTACTTGCGCATCACGTAGTAGCCGCAGAGGTCGAGGCAGTGGTCGGCGTGCAGGTGGCTGACGAGGACCGCGTCGATCGACAGCGGGTCGGCGTAGCGGTGCAGCTGGCCGAGCGCCCCGTTGCCGAGGTCGAGCAGGATCCGCCAGGTCCGGCCCTCGTGCTCGGCCTCGAGGAGGTAGCAGCTCGCCGCGGACTCGGGGCCGGGGTAGGAGCCCGAGCAGCCGACGATGGTGAGCCTCATCGGCGACCTCCGGCGAACTGGGTGGCGCTCAGCAGCTCGGTGCCGAGGAAGCGACGACCGATGGTCGCGAAGTCCTCCGGGCTGCCGGTCGTCGAGAACGAGTAGTCGGGTTCGCCGCCCGCGCGCATCAGGCCGGTGCTCGCAAGCATCTTGTAGACGTCCTTGGCGCACTCCTCCGCCGAGCTCACCAGGGTCACCTCGTCGCCCATGACGTAGGAGATGACACCCGTCAGCAGGGGGTAGTGGGTGCAACCGAGGATGAGGGTGTCGACGCCCGCAGCGGCCAGCGGGTCGAGGTAGGCGTGCGCGGCGGCGAGCAGCTCGTCACCACCGGTGACCCCCTGCTCCACGTAGTCCACGAAGCTCGGGCAGGCCTGGATGTGCAGGTCGAGGTGGGGCGCCGCCGCGAACGCGTCGTCGTAGGCCATCGAGCTCGCCGTGGCACGCGTGCAGATGACCCCGACCCTCCGGTTGCGGGTGGCGGCCGCGGCGCGACGGGCAGCGGGGAGGATCACCTCGACGACCGGTACGTCGTAGCGCTCGCGGGCGTCGCGCAGCATGGCCGCGCTGGCCGAGTTGCACGCGATGACCAGCGCCTTCACGCCCTGCTCGTAGAGGTGGTCGAGGCACTCGAGGGCGTATTCGCGCACCTCGCCGATCGGCTTCTGGCCGTAGGGCTGACGGGCCGTGTCGCCGAGGTAGACGACCGACTCGTGCGGCAGCTGGTCGATCACCGAGCGGGCGACCGTCAGACCACCGAACCCGGAGTCGAAGATGCCGATCGGGGCGTCGGGGGTCATCCGCGGCGTGGGGGTCGGCACAGGGCTCAGGCTAGGCGGTCGGGTGGTCGCGGGTCACGCCATCGAGAGCGTCGGCCCCATCACACCGCCCGTGCCGGGTTACTGTCGTCCGGTGCGCCGCCGCCCCTCCCTCGCCGTCCTCCTCGCCGCCCTGCTCGCCGGCTCGAGCCTCGTCATGGGCTGCGCCCAGGCCCAGGAGCCCGCCGGCACCCCGTCCACGCCCCAGCGGGTCTCGGCCGACGACGCGGTGACCTCCGTGCTCGCGATCTCGATCGACGGGCTCAACCCGACGGCCCTCGAGCGGCTGGGGGTCAGCGGCACGCCGAACCTGCACGAGCTGGCTGCCGACGGTGCCTCCACCCTCAACGCGCGCACCGAGCGCGAGCTCACCATCACCCTCCCCAACCACACCGGCATGGTCACCGGGCGACGCATCGAGCGCAGCCTCGGCGGCCACGGCGTGACCTGGAACGACGACCGGCGCAGGCCGACGACCGTGCAGCAGGCCGCCGGGCACGGGGTCGAGTCGCTCTTCTCCGTCGTCAACGCCTCCGGCGGGTCCGCCGCCGTCTTCGCCAGCAAGACCAAGTTCTCGCTGTGGAAGCGCTCGTGGCCCGACGGCATCGACCGCATGGTGATCAAGCTGGACAACCCCTCGCTGGTCGACGCGATCGACCGCGACCTCCTGAGCACCGACCGCGAGCTGCGGTTCCTCCACCTCTCGCTCCCCGACAACGTCGGGCACGATCGGGGATTCATGTCGCGCGCCTACCTGCAGGCGGTCCGCCAGGCCGACACCCTGGTCGGCTCGGTCCTGGACACCGTCGCGTCCGCCCCGGCCCTCGCCGCCGGCACGGCGGTCATCCTGACCAGCGACCACGGCGGCCTCGGCGCCGACCACAGCGACGCGAGGTCGCTGGCCAACTACCGCGTCCCCTTCATGGTCCGCGGCCCGGGCATCACGCCCGGCTCCGACCTCTACGACCTGAACCCCGACTACGCGGACCCAGGCGCCCGACGGACGTCGTACGCCGCTCCGCGCCAGCCGGTCCGCAACGGCGACCTCGCCAACCTCGCCCTCGACCTGCTCGACCTGCCGGCAGTGCCCGGCAGCGAGCACAACGCGGGCCTGGACCTCGACGTGACGCTGGACCCAGCGGCTGGCTGACGCGCCCGTGATCCGCCTCACCGCTGGACTCGCCACCGCGCTGGCCCTGCTCCTGGCGAGCCTCCCTCCCGCCGGGGCCGCGAAGGTCGACACGACGCTGCCCGAGCTCGTCGCCACGGAGCCGCCGGCCGTGGACGGCACCGCGCGCCAGGGGCGGACCCTGAAGGCCTTCCCCGGTCGCTGGACGCCCGAGCGGGAGGAGACCCGCTACCGCTGGCTCCGCGACGGCGTGCCGATCCGCGGGGCGAAGGAGCGGCGACACCGGCTCACCGCCCTCGACGTCGGAGCGCGGATCAGCCTCCGGGTGCAGGTCCGGGCCGCAGGGCACGCCTGGACCACGGCTGACTCCCCGCGCACCCGGCGCGTCGACCACGCCACCCCCGTCCGCCGCCGGGTGACGTACTCCGTCACGTCGCGGGGTCGGATCGCCACCCGCGTGCGCGCGTTCGCCCGCCTGGCCCAGGAGACGTACGACGACGCGCGCGGCTGGCGAGCCGGTGGGGTCCAGTTCCGCCGGGTGCCGCGCGGCGGCGACTTCACGCTGGTGCTCGCCGAGGCGCGGCTCGTGCCGTCGTTCTCCCCGACGTGCTCGGCCACCTGGTCGTGCCGCGTCGGGCGCTTCGTGATCATCAACCAGGAGCGCTGGAAGCACGCCTCGCCCGCCTGGAACGCCGCGGGACGCAGCCTGCGCGACTACCGCCACCTCGTGGTCAACCACGAGACCGGCCACTGGCTCGGCCGCGGGCACGTCGGCTGCTCGGGGTCCGGCCCGGCGCCGGTGATGATGCAGCAGTCCAAGGGAACGGGTGGGTGCTCCTTCAACCCCTGGCCCCTCCCCTGGGAACGCTGAGGCCCCGGAGCGCCGACGTCAGCGGGGCGGGTCGATCTTGACCCGCACCACGTGGGGCGACCCGAGGACGACGTCGCCCTGTGGCGTCTGCAGCTCGAGCAGGAGGGTCTCGGTGCCCTCGACGAGCGCGTCACCGAGGATCTGCACCGGGATGTAGCGGACCCGGTCGCCCGGCCCGAACTGGACGCGGCCGCTGCCGGGGTAGAAGTCCGTGCCCGTCGTCGCCGTGCCCGTCAGCACCCGGTAGTCGACGGAGAAGGCCGTGGCAGCGGGCACCTGCAGCTGCACCGGCACCCAGACGGTGCGGTCACGCTCGCGCGTGCGCATCTGGTGCGCGCCGAACCTGACCTCGTTGCGACTCAACCACCGGGACCGGGCCGTGAGCCACGAGCGGACGAACTCGACCTCACCGGCGTGGTCGCTCGCGTGGGCGCTCCACGGCAGGTCGCTCCCGTCGGCGTGCCACAGCTGCCAGTCGGCCTGCGCCGAGGCCGCCAGCGTGGTGCCCGCGCCGGGGATCTCGCTCAGCACCTGGTCGACCACGGGCCGCAGGCGTGCCCAGCGGCTCTTCACGCGGGCCGAGAAGGTCGGGTCCTCGAGCATCCGGCTGATCCAGTGCCGTCCGAGCCGCGTGTGCCAGCCCTGCGTGCCGTCCTGGGAGCGGAAGCGCGTGCCCGCGCTCAGGTCGAAGTCCCAGACCGGCCCGAAGCGGAACCGACCGCCCGGCTTCCAGCTCACGTGGACGCTGGACTGAAAGTTGGAGTCCTGGTTGCGGAACAGCTCCTGGACGAGGTACCAGTCGATGGCGCTCTTCACGTCGACGTGCGCCGCATAGCCGGTCCTGCGGTCAGCGAAGCCCGGGCGGTAGAGCACGTCCTCGAGCTCGCGCACCGCGCGCCGGACCGTACGTCGCTGCTTGCGGGTCACCTCGTCGGGGTCCTTGAACGCCACCGGCGTACCGCGCCGCGTGCGGAACCCCGGCTCGTCGTCGCGGAGGTAGCGCTGGTTGATCTCCAGCAGGAACCCGTCGTCGGGGAGGTCGACCCGGCCGTCGCCCTCCTCGACCTGCTCGGTGAGCATGTAGAGGCCGCGGGGCCGGCCGTTGACCACCACGTCCACGAACCGGAACTCCGGTGTCCACCTCAGGGTGGTGCGGGACGCGATCGCGAAGGCGGCTGCGGTGCGGAGCGCGCTGCGATCGGCGTAGCCGGCGAGCAGCACCCACTCGTCGAACGCCTGGTCACCGACGAGGGCCGCGTCCTCCTCGAGCTTGAGCTTGTAGGGCTTCTTGGCCCAGCCCCACGTGGAGTTGCCGCGTCCCTTGATCTCGGTGACGTGGGTGATGCCGTCGAGGGTGACGGTGGCGTCGATGTAGTCGTCCTTGCTGACCACCTCGGCCCCGCCCTCGGTCGTGATGACGAGCTGCGTGGGAGGTGCCGGCGGCCACCCCTGGACCGGGACCGGGTCCTGCGCGGCAGCCGCCGGGGCGGCCGAGGTGGGCGAGGCCTGGGTCAACGGCAGCGCCAGCGCCACCACCAGTCCGATCACGGACGTCGTACGGATCATGGATGCCCCCCGCGGCTCGATGTGTGAGCCGGAACCGTACACGTCCGCGATGAGGAAGGAGTAAGAGACTTCCTAGGCCCAGAGCTGGCCGTCGAGCCGGTCCTCGGCCTCGTCGACGGTGCCCTCGTAGGCGCCGGTGGAGAGGTACTTCCAGCCGCCGTCGCACACGACGAACGCGATGTCGGCCGACTCGCCGGCCTTGACCGCCTTGGCCGCCTGCCCCAGCGCGGCGTGCAGGATCGCGCCGGTGGAGATGCCGGCGAAGATCCCCTCGAGCTCGAGCAGCTCGCGCACGCGGCGTACGGCGTCGCGCGGGCCGACCGAGAAGCGCGAGTCGATCAGCGAGGCGTCGTAGAGCTCGGGCACGAAGCCCTCGTCGAGGTTGCGCAGGCCGTAGACCAGCTCGCCGTAGCGGGGCTCGGCGGCGACGATGCGAACGTCGGGCTTGGCGCCGCGGAAGAACCGCGAGACGCCCATGAGGGTGCCGGTCGTGCCGAGACCGGCGACGAAGTGGGTGATGGTGGGCAGGTCGGCGAGCAGCTCGGGACCCGTGCCCTCCTCGTGCGCGAGGGCGTTGGCCTCGTTGCCGTACTGGTAGAGCATCACCCAGTCGGGGTGCTCCCCCGCGACCTGCTTGGCGACCCGCACGGCCTCGTTGGAACCCCCGGCGGCGGGCGAGGAGATGATCTCGGCACCCCACATCCGCAGCAGCTGGCGCCGCTCCTCGGACGTGTTCTCGGGCATCACGCAGACGATCCGATAGCCCTTGAGCTTGGCCGCCATCGCCAGGGAGATGCCGGTGTTGCCGCTCGTCGGCTCGAGGATCGTGCATCCCGGCCGCAGGGTGCCGTCGGCCTCGGCCTGCTCGATCATCCTCAGCGCCGGGCGGTCCTTGATGGACCCGGTGGGGTTGCGATCCTCCATCTTGGCCCAGAGGCGGACGTGCGTGCCGTCCGGCTGGACGCCCGGTGACATCCGGGGCAGTCCGATCAGCGGCGTGCCGCCGACGGAGGCCAGCAGGCTGTCGTAGCGGGTCATCCGCCAGCGACGGCCGGGAGCACGACGACCTGGTCGCCGTCGGTCAGCGTCGCCTCGAGGCCGCCGATGAACCGGACGTCCTCGTCGTTGATGTAGACGTTGACGAAGCGGCGCAGGTCACCGTTCTCGATGAGGCGCCCCTTGATGCCGGGGTGGTTGACCTCCAGGTCGTCGATCAGCGCGGTGAGCGTCTCTCCGGAGGCGTCGACGGCCTTGGCGCCGTCGGTGTAGGTGCGCAGGATGGTGGGGATCCGGACCTCGATGGCCATCAGGGGGTGCTCACTTTCTGTGACTACACAGTCTGGGTCTGCTGGGGCGGTGTGATCGCGACGTCCTCTTCGGTCACGACACCGTCGATGATTCTGTAGGACCTGAACTCCACGGGGCCGTCACTATTCCCCCCGGCCTCGTCGAAGCAGTGCCGTGTGCTGATGAGCACATAGTGCGCGTTGGGCTCGCTGGCCAGGCCGATGTCGGTGCGACTGGGGTAGGCCTCGGTCGCCGTGTGGGAGTGATAGACGACCACCGGCTCCTCGTCGCGGGCGTCCATGTCCTTGTAGAGGGCCAGCAGCTCGGTGGAGTCGAACTCGTAGAACGTCGGGCTGCCGGCGGCGTTGACCATCGGGACGAAGCGCTCGGCGCGGTCACTCCCCTCGGGGCCTGCGACCACACCGCACGCCTCGTCGGGGTGGTCGCGCTTGGCGTGCGCCACGATGGCGTCGTACGTCTCCTGGGCGATGGTCAGCACGCGGCAAGGGTAGGCAGGAAACCGGTGTGACCCCACCTCGTCTCACCACATAGTCTTGACGTCGAGACATTCACGGGGGAAGGGAATCCATGTCGTTGCGCGAGGTACCCCCGCCCCTCACCCGGCGGGGCATCCCCCTCGAGCGCGACCTGCAGGTGCTGGCACTGGGGTCGTTCGCCAACCGCTTCGGCGCCGGCGCGGTGATGACGACCAGCGCGCTCTACTTCACCCGGCAGGTCGGGTTCTCCGCCGCCGAGGTCGCCCTAGCGATCTCCATCGGGGCGATCGTGGGGATCCTCGTCCAGGTCCCTGCCGGCCAGCTCGGTGACACCCACGGACCGCGCCGGGTGCTGACCATCGCCATGACCGGAGCCGCCCTCACCAGTGCGCTGCCGGTCCTGGCGCGCACGCCGTGGCAGCTGGCGTTGCTGCTCGCCCTCCTCGCCTTCTTCGAGCGCTCGGCGGGGTCGGTGCAGCAGGGCGTCATCGCCCAGCTCGCGACGGGCGGGCGCGGCGTGCTCTTCAAGGCCTACCTGCGCGCGGTCACCAACACCGCGATCGGGCTGGGGTCGGTGTTCGGCGGCGCCGCGCTGGTGATCGACGAGTCGTGGGCCTACGTCTCGGTCTTCGTTCTCAACGCGGTCTTCACCGGCTTCGCCGCCTGGAACTCCACCCGGCTGCCCGACCTGCCGCCCTACGTCCGCGTCGAGGGCGAGCCGCGCCTCGCCGTGCTGCGCGACTGGCCCTACGTCGTGGTGGTGGCGATCACCGGCCTGTTCTCGATGCACTTCTTCGTCATGGAGCTCGGCCTGGCGCTCTACATCTCCGAGCGGACCGCCGCCCCGCCGGTGATGGTGGCGATCCTGCTGGTGGTCAACACCGCCTGCGTGGCGCTCTTCCAGGTGCGGCTGTCCCGACGGGCCGACTCCGTCGAGGCCGGTGCGCGGGCCCTGGTGCGGGGAGCGGTCTGGATCGCCGCCGGCTTCGCCATCGTGGCACTCGCCGACCGCGGCGACGCGACCTTCGCCATCGTGGTGCTGGTGGTCGGCTCGCTGGTCCACGTCGTGGGCGAGATGATCGGCTCGGGCGGCCAGTGGGGCCTGCAGATGGGGCTCGCGCCCCACGAGAAGCAGGGCCAGTACCAGGGCTTCGCAGGTCTCGGCTTCAGCGTCGTCGCCGTCATCGGCCCGCCGATCGTCACCCTGCTGTGCGTGGAGATGGGCGAGACGGGGTGGCTGGTCCTGGCGGGCCTGATGCTGTCCGTCGCGCTCGTCTCGGTCCCGGTCTCGCGCTGGGCGCTGGCCTCACGCGAACGCTACGGCGTGCTCACCCACTCCGGCTGACCGCTGCCGGAGGTCCACGACCTCAGACCCAGATCGCGGCCGGGATCCCGTCGGAGAACACCTCGGGCTGCGCCGGGAAGGACTCAGCGACGCCCAGCGAGTGGCGTACGGCGCTCCACGCGGCCGCACACGCGTCGAGCAGGTCGTCCTCCCCGAACCCCGCGCCGCGGAACCAGGCGGGCGCGGTGATGCCGTGCGCGGCGAGCGCCTCGCGGCGCGCGGCGACTCCCTCGGGGTCCTTCTTGCGCGCCAGCACGGGCGCGCCGGCCATCCGCGTGAAGCTCAGCTCGGGGTGCACCTCGACGACGCGCACGCCGGGCTGTGCCCCGGACCTGACCCACGCGTCGACCTGCAGGACCTTCTCGCGCAGGGCGTAGGCCTGGGCGCTGACGCTCGTCGTGCCGTCGGTGGCGGCGAGGTTGGCCGCCCTGCCCTCGGCGTAGGTGTCGGCCTCGAGCGCTGCCCGGGTGGGGGTGGAGAAGATCGAGGACGACTTGCCGACGAGCACGCGCCGGGCCTCGGCGTCGGCGGCACGGCCGCTGGTGTCGGGGAGCCCGATGGGGATGTCGATCGCCACCACGGCGACGCGGCTCGTCTCGTCCACCAGGTCGACCAGCTCGGTGATGGTGCGCGCGACGAAGACCTGGGCCCGCAGGTCGCGGTCGAGCAGGACCCCGACCCAGCCGGTCGGGCAGGCGTCGACGCCGAGGACAGGAGCGGGCGGGACCAGGGGTTCGAGCCGTGGCTCCGCGGCATCGGCCTGTCCGGCGGGAGGGACGAAGCGCGCCGCGAGGTCCCCGCTCAGGGCCGCACCGATGCGGGCCAGCATCACCTCGCTCATCTCGGGAAGGGCGGAGAGGGGCCACCAGCGCACGTCGCTGGACTCGTCGTCCGCGACGTGGGCCTCGCCCTCCAGCCAGGTGCAGGCGAAGGTCAGGTCGAGGTAGGAGGCACGGTCGCCGTTGACGTGCACGATCGGGCCGTGTGCAGCCGCCGACACCAGTCGGTCGACCCGGACCCGGACGCCGGTCTCCTCCATCGCCTCGCGTGCGGCCGCGACCGCGGGCTCCTCCCCCGGCTCGGGGATGCCGGTCACCGGGGTCCAGCGTCCATTGTCGGCGCGCCTGACGAGGAGCACCTCCTCGCCGCGCGTGATGACCGCGGTGACGCCCGGCAGCCAGAGCGGGTCGTGGCCGATCTTCTTCCGGATCGCCACGACGAAGTCGGGGATCGGGGTCACCGCGCGCTCACGACGTGAGCGCCTCGATGACCGTCTCCTGCAGGAAGCCCACCCACTCGTAGATGTCGTGGGCCTGGGCGCGCGGGTCGTCGTCGGGCAGCGAGTGCCAGTAGTCCTCGTCGTCGGCCTCGACACCCAGCCGGGTCGCGAGGGCCAGTCGGATGTCGGTGAAGGCCCGCATCCACGTCTCGGCCTCGGAGCGACTCAGCTCGACGTCGATCACCAGCCCCTCCTCGTCGAGCTCGGGCGGCAGCCCGGCCTCCTCGAGGGTGTCGATGATCAGCCCCGATGCAGCCGCCTTGCCGTCGCGCAGGCCACCCTCGGTGAAGCGGCGGAAGTCGGCGGCGGACTCGTCGTCGTCGACGTACGCCGTCGGGAAGAGCCGCGCCAGCACCGGGTCCTCGGGGATCGTCGTGGCCCCGGAGAACTCCGCCGTCAGCGCCTCGAACGGGTCCGCCGTCGGCGGCGCCGGCTCGGCCCGCTCGTTGCGCAGCAGCTCGACGATCTGGGAGGCCAGCGACCGCAGGAGGTCGGCCTCGAAGCCCGAGAACGTGGCGATGATCCGGTCGGACTTGCGGTGGTGCTCGAAGCCGCTCACGTCAGGTGGCCTTCTCCATCGTCGCCCAGAGCCCGTACTCGTGCATCGCCTGCACGTCGCGCTCCATCTCCTCGCGCGTGCCGGTCGAGACGACCGATCGGCCCTCCTTGTGCACCTCGAGCATGAGCTTCTCGGACTTCGCCTTGTCGTAGCCGAAGTACTTCTGGAAGACGTAGGCGACATAGGACATGAGGTTGACCGGGTCGTCCCACACCAGCGTCACCCACGGCTTGGCCAGGAAGGTGATCTCATCGGGAGTGAGGGTCGGCTCGACCTCTACGGGACTGGCGGCTGACACGGTCCCATCGTGGCACAGTGTCGGTCGTGACGAGCTCACCCCGTGCGGCAACCGCGCTCCTGACCGACCACTACGAACTCACCATGGTCCAGGCCGCGCGGCAGGCCGGCACCGCCGAGCGGCGCGCGGTCTTCGAGCTGTTCCCGCGACGCCTGCCGGAGGGCAGGCGCTACGGCGTGGTCGCCGGCGTCGGCCGGGCGCTGGACGCGATCGAGGCGTTCGGCTTCGACGCAGCGGCCCTCACCTCGCTGGAGGGGGTCGTCGACGCGGACACCCTCGAGTGGCTCGCGTCCTACCGCTTCTCCGGGGACATCTGGGGCTACGCCGAGGGTGAGGCCTACTTCCCCCACTCCCCCCTCCTCGTGGTCGAGGGGACCTTCGCCGAGGCCGTCCTCCTCGAGACGGTGCTGCTCTCCATCTACAACCACGACTCGGCGATCGCGTCCGCCGCGTCGCGGATGACGCTCGCCGCCGGCGAGCGCCCCTGCATCGAGATGGGCTCGCGCCGCACCCACGAGCTGGCGGCCGTCGCCGCCGCACGGGCGGCGTACGTCGCGGGGTTCGACGCGACGAGCAACCTGGCGGCGCGGGCGACCTACGGCGTGCCGTCCGCGGGCACCGCGGCCCACTCCTTCACGCTGCTCCACGACGACGAGGCCGACGCCTTCCGCGCCCAGGTCGCGACCCTGGGCGTCGGCACGACCCTGCTGGTCGACACCTACGACGTCACCGAGGCGGTGCGGCTCGCGGTCGAGGTCGCCGGCACCGGCCTGGGCGCCGTACGCCTCGACTCCGGCGACCTCGGCGAGATCGCCCGCGACGTGCGCGAGCAGCTGGACGGCCTCGGCGCCACGTCCACGCGGATCGTGGTCACTAGTGACCTCGACGAGCACGCCATCGCCGCTCTCGCCGCGGCCCCGGTCGACGCCTACGGCGTCGGCACCCAGCTCGTCACCGGGTCGGGGCACCCGACGTGCGGCTTCGTCTACAAGCTCGTCGCCCGCGAGGGGGCCGACGGCGCGATGGTGTCGGTGGCGAAGAAGTCCCTGGACAAGGTGTCGGTCGGCGGCCGCAAGTACGCCCTGCGCCGCCGCTCCCCCGCCGGCACGGCGCGGGCCGAGGTCATCGGCATCGGGGAGGCACCGGCGTCCGACGGTGACGACCGCTCGCTCCTGGTGCCGCTCGTCCGCGGCGGCGAGGTCGTCGGCCGGACGACGCTCGACGAGGCCCGCACCCGTCACCGGGCCTCGATCGCCGAGCTGCCGCGCGCGGTCACGATGATGTCGGCCGGGGAGCCGGTGATCCCGACGGTGTTCGAGCGGTAGGTCTGGGTCGGGTTGCGGTGGGGGTGTGGGTGCGGCTCCCCAAGTTGCCAACTCACCAGTTGGCCCGCCAACTCGCGAGTTGGCGGGTTGGGAGTCCGATCCGGCACGTGGACCCCACCCAAGTCGCCAACCCACTAGTACGAAAACCGCGGCCGCCAGGGCTCTGTCCACAGATCGTCACCACGGGGATGTGGGGGCGTCCGTACGCCGTCAGGCTCAGGTCGCATGGATGCCTTCAGCAGCGGCCGCAGCGCTCGCGCCCCCGACGGCGCCACCCGGGTGACGCGCGGCGCCTACCGGCTGTCCGACTCCCCGGACGTACGGATCTCCGCGCTGCACGCCTGGCAGATGGTGCTGCCGCCCGAGGCGGCCTTCACCCACCTCACCGGCGCGGGTGTCCACGACATCTGGCTGCCCCCGACCGACGGCCTGCCCGTGTGGATCTCACTTCCCTACGGCATCCCTCGCCCCGACCGTCCCGGACTCCGTGTCGTACGACGCCACATCAGCCCGG
The DNA here is from genome assembly GCF_900112035.1 of Nocardioides alpinus. GTDB lineage: Bacteria > Actinomycetota > Actinomycetes > Propionibacteriales > Nocardioidaceae > Nocardioides > Nocardioides alpinus. Next base: position 38,134 of record NZ_FOKC01000001.1, read on the forward strand.
CCCCCGTCATCGTCAACGGGCTGCGGTGTGACACCGCCCCGCAGTCTCTGCTCATCAGCGCCCGTGACCTCCACGAGCTCGACCTCACCTGCCTGATCGAGGGCGCCCGCCACCGCGGCCTGCTCCCGGACGAGGAGGAGGACCGTCTCCTGAGCGAGGCCTACCCGGGCTCGCCCCGCCTGTCGTTCGTTCGACTGGGCCACTGGGGGCGCGGAGAGCATCTGGGAGGTGCTGCTTCGCGTGCTCCACCGGTCCTGCGGGGTGGCCGTCGAGGCTCAGCACGAGATCTTCGATGACCACGGGAACTTCGTCGCACGCGCTGATCTTCGGGTGGTGGGGACGCCGCGGTTGCCCGAGTTCGACGGCGCGGTCCACCGGGACGCGAAGCAGCACCGCAAGGACCTGAAGCGCGAGCGGCGGCTCGCCTCTGCGGGTTGGGACCGCCGCGGATACACGTCGTACGACGTCCTTCACCAAGCCGTCTCGATCCTGCGCGACGCCGACGAGGCGCTGGGGCGCCCCCACGACCCGGCTCGGATCCGTGGCTGGCACGCCATCGTGAAGAAGTCGTTGTTCTCCCCCGCCGGACAGAACCTGCTCCGCGACAGGATCCGAGCCTCGTTGTGACTCCTGAGTTGGCGAGTGGGGTGGCACCGGGGCCCCCATCTCGACCCCCAAGTCGCCAACTCACCAGTTGGCCCGCCAGCTCGCGAGTTGGCAAGAACGACCCCCGCCCACGCCCCAACCCGCCCCCGGACTCGCTAGCCTCAGCAGATGACACGCGCGCTGATCGTGGTCGACGTCCAGAACGACTTCTGCGAGGGCGGCTCGTTGCCGGTGGCCGGGGGTGCGCGGGTCGCCGCCGACATCGGCGACCTCCTGCACCGCTGGTCGGCGCACGAGGAGGGCCGGCCGGCGTACGACGTCGTGGTCGCAACCAAGGACCACCACATCGACCCGGGTTCGCACTGGTCGCTCAAGCCGGACTACGCGCAGACGTGGCCGCCGCACTGCAAGGTCGGCACCGAGGGAGCGGGCTTCCACCCCAACCTCGATCCGCAGCCCTTCGACCAGGTGTTCTACAAGGGCGAGCACGAGGCGGCCTACTCCGGCTTCGAGGGCCGTACGGCGTCGGGCGCGGCACTGGCCGACTGGCTGCGCGAGCACCAGGTGTCGGAGGTGGACGTGTGCGGGATCGCGACGGACCACTGCGTGCGCGCCACGGCGCTCGACAGCGCCGGCCTGGGGTTCGACACGCGGGTGCTCACCGCGCTGTGCGCCGGGGTCGACGAGGACACCACCGCAGCGGCCATCACCGAGATGTCCGGCGCCGGCGTCGAGATCGCCTGAGCACGCCTGCTCAGCACCACTTCCCGGTGACCGTACGCAGCACCTTGACGGTCCGCGCGGTCCCCCGGCCGAGCGCGTTGAACTCCTTCGACGAGAGCAGCTTCGAGGTGTGGATGTCGCCGTCGAGCAGGACGTACGCCGCCCTCCCGTCGACCACCACCGTCTCGCCGGCGTGGGCGAGCGCATGGACCGCCTCCACGGCCGCGGCACCGGGCGGGGCGGCGTACAACGTCACGTAGTGCTGGCCGGACGGCTCGTGCTCGGCGTGCAGCTCCTCGGCGCGCGCGGTGAGCGCCGCCAGGTCGACGGCGGTGAAGACGATCGTCGGCACCTCGAAGCCGGCCTCGGCGGCGTAGGCCTCCTCGAGCAGCTGCTGGACCTTGCCCACCGACCGCGCTGAGTGCGTCAGCCGGACGTTGCCGGTGTTGATGTAGGTCTCGACGTCGCGGCCACCGGCCGCCTCCGTCGCGACCCTGATCGCGTCCTTGGAGAACTTGCGGGTCGCGCCCAGGTTGATGGCACGCAGGAAGGCGACGTAGGTCGGCATGGGGCCAGTGTTCCAGTGGAGGGGTCTACGGTGGGGAGCATGAAGTCTCGGAGCCTCGTCACCGCGCTCAGCGCCGCCGCCCTCGCCGTCTCCTTCGCCGGGTGTGCCAAGGAGGACACCTCCACCACCACCGAGTCGGGGATCTCGCTGGTCACCGACGGCACCCTGACCATCTGCACCCACCTCCCCTACGAGCCCTTCGAGTTCACCGAGGACGGCGAGGTCGTCGGCTTCGACCCCTCCGTGCTCGAGATCGCGGCAGAGGCCGAGGGGCTCGACACCGAGGTCCTCGACGTCGCCTGGGAGACGATCACCACCGGCGAGGCGCTCAACAGCGGCCAGTGCGACGTCGGTGCGGGAGCGATGACGATCAACGACGAGCGCGAGGCCGTCATGGACTTCACCGACCCCTACTTCACGGCCACCCAGGCCCTGATGACCAAGACGGGTGCGGGCATCACGTCGCTCGAGGACCTCGCCGGCAAGAAGGTCGCCGTTCAGGACGGCACGACCGGCTCCGACTACGTGCGCGAGAACGCACCCGACGACACCGAGATCATCTCCTTCGAGGACTCCTCGCTGATGCAGCAGGCGGTCCTGACCGGGCAGGTCGACGCCGGCGTCAACGACAACGGCCTGCTCAACTACTTCGTCACCCAGAACCCCGAGGTCGAGGTCGTCACCGAGTTCGAGACCAACGAGGACTACGGCTTCTCGGTGAAGAAGGACGGCAACGACGACCTGCTCACCGCGATCAACGACGCGATCGCGAGTGACGAGTACGACGCCGTCTACGAGGAGTGGTTCGGCACCGCCCCGGCCGAGTGATGGCGAGTCCGCGCCAGCGCGCCGCCCGGTGGCGCTACGTCCAGTACGCCGTGCTGGTCGCCGTCGTGCTCACGGTCGCCCTGGTGGCCGACTGGGGCCAGCTCCAGCGCGCGTTCTGGAACTGGGAGCTGGTCAAGGAGCAGTTTCCGCGCGTCCTGACGATCGCCCTCAAGAACACGCTGATCTACACCGCGTGCGGCTTCGCCTTCGGGCTGGTCCTCGGCCTCGTGCTGGCACTCATGCGCCTCTCGAGCGTCGGTCCCTACCGGTGGATCGCGACGGGCGTCATCGAGCTGTTCCGCGGCCTGCCCGCCCTGGTCGTGTTCATCGCGCTCAGCGTGGGCTTCCGGCTGGCCTTCCCCGCCTACGAGATCCCGTTCGGCAACCTCGGCATCGTCACCCTCGCCCTCGGCCTGGTCGGCGGTGCCTACATGGCCGAGACCATCCGGGCCGGCATCCAGGCCGTGCCGAAGGGACAGATGGAGGCGGCCCGCTCGCTCGGGATGTCGCACGGCCGGGCCATGATCAGCGTGGTCGTCCCGCAGGCGTTCCGGATCATCCTGCCGCCGCTGACCAACGAGCTGATCCTGCTCACGAAGGACTCCTCGCTGGTCTACATCCTCGGGCTGTCGCTGTCGGGCTACGAGCTCACCAAGTTCGGCCGCGAGGGCATGAACTCTGCCTCCAACCTGACCCCGATCATCGTGATCGCCCTGTGCTACCTGCTGATCACGGTGCCGCTGTCGATCGTCGTACGCCGCATGGAGAGCCGCTCGGAGAGGGCCCGCTGATGACCACCGACCGCATCACCGACCGCACGACCGCCGCGATCGACGTGCAGGACCTCCACAAGTACTTCGGCGCGAACGAGGTGCTCAAGGGCATCGACTTCCACGTCGGCACGGGTCAGGTCGTCTGCGTCATCGGCCCGTCCGGGTCCGGCAAGTCCACTCTGCTGCGCTGCGTCAACATGCTCGAGGTCCCGACGAGCGGCAAGATCTTCGTCGCGGGCGAGGAGATCACCGACCGCGACGCCGACGTGGACCAGCTGCGCGCCCGGATCGGAATGGTCTTCCAGCAGTTCAACCTGTTCCCGCACATGACCGTCCTGCGCAACCTGACGATCGCACAGGAGAAGGTGAAGGGCCGCAAGAAGGACGAGGCGGTCGAGATCGCGCGTACGACGCTGGCGAAGGTGGGGCTGTCCGAGAAGGAGTCCGCCTACCCGGCGCACCTGTCGGGCGGGCAGTCCCAGCGGGTCGCGATCGCCCGCGCGCTCGCGATGAGCCCCGACATGATGCTCTTCGACGAGCCCACGTCGGCCCTCGACCCGGAGCTGGTCGGCGACGTGCTCGCCGTCATGAAGGACCTGGCCGCCGAGGGGATGACCATGATGGTCGTGACCCACGAGATGGGCTTCGCCCGCGAGGTCGGCGACAACCTGGTCTTCATGGATGACGGGGTGATCGTCGAGGAGGGCGACCCGCGCGAGGTCCTGGCGAACCCGCGTCACGAGAGGACGCAGCTGTTCCTCTCGAAGGTGCTCTAGGCGACGGCAGCGAGTGGGCTCAGGCCCGCTTGCACTGGCTGGGCGGCGTCACGGCGGGGTCGAACACGTGCTGCGGGGGCACGATGTTGTCCCCGTTCTGCGACTCCTTCATCGTCATGGCCCACCAGCCGGTGCGACGGGTGTCGAAGGCGGCGCGCTGGTCCTTGGGGATCTGGTTCCACATGCCCAGGACGTCGACGCCGACCTCGATGAGGTGACCGTGGGGGGCGACGAAGGCACTGGCCTCGGTGTCGTAGGGCACCGACGGCGGCGTGGCGAAGAGCCCGCGCGGGAGCCCGGCGAGGACCGTCTTGAAGTCGAGTCCCACCGAGACGTCGTCACCGTCGAGCCCGAGGACCCGGCCCTGGGTGAGGGCCCAGCTCGGGTCGAGCTCGGTCGGGAGGGCCCAGCTGCGGGCCGCGTCGCCGGTGATGTCGACCCAGCAGTTGTCGGAGCCCGGGCCCCAGTCCTCGCTGTTGAAGTAGGTGCGGTCGTTGACCACGAGGTAGTCGATCTGCTGCGCCTGGCCGTCGAGCGTCGAGTCCAGGGAGACCTCGCTGTAGCCCGTCGACGGGCTGAAGCGGCCGTCGAGGTCGAGGAGTCGCTTGCCGCCCTTGTCAGGGTTCTTGGTGAGCAGCTGGCCGTGCCACTCCACGATGCCCATCTTGTTGACCTGGGCGACCAGGCCGCTGACCTTCTCGCCCAGCTTCTCCGCGTCCTGGGTCTTCGTGGCCGCAGCCGAGCCCGAGCCGCCGCAGCCGCTGAGCGTGAGGAGCAGACCGGCGGCGAGCGCCGCGGTCCACGAGGCGTTGAGGCGACGTGTCACTGGGGGTCCCCATTCCGATCCGGTCCGCGACGTGCACCGTGCTCGACGCGTTTCGGAGCCTAGGACTCCCGCAGATACCTGTCAGGAGAACCGAAGATCTTCCTCAGGTCGCCATCCACCGCCGGGCGGCGTACACCACGGCCTCGGTCAGCTCCCCGACGAGCGCCGAACCCAGGCGCCAGTGCTGCCAGTAGAGCGCCACCTCGGACCGGCGCCCGGGAACGAGCTCGACCAGATCGCCGCTCGCCAGCTCGCCGGTCACGTCCGACTCGGGGAGCAGGCCCCACCCCATCCCCACCCGGATCGCGCGGTCGAACTCGCGGACCGACGGCAGGTAGGTGACCGGTGGCGCAAGGTGGCGACGAGTGACCCGACGGACGAAGTCGTGCTGGAGGGAGTCGGTCCGGTCGAAGGCCACGATCGGCGCCTCCGCCAGGGTGGCCGAGCCGACGCCGTCGGCGAAGTGGGCGGCATGGAACTCGCGCGTCGCGACCGCGGCGTAGCGCAACCGCCCGAGCCGCACGACCCGGCAGCCGGGCACCGGCCTGGGCTCGCCCGTGATGGCGGCCATCACCTCACCGCGCCGCAACCGCTCCGCCGTGCGGGTGTGGTCCTCGCGCACCACCTCGAACACCACCCGGTGCCGGGACTGCACGTCCGCGAGGGCGTCGACGAACCACCCGTAGAGGGCGTCGGCGTTCACCGCGATCGGGACGGAGGTGCAGGAGGTCCCGCCGGCGTCGGACTCCTCCACCAGCTCGGCCACCGCCTCCCGCTCCAGCAGCTCGGTCTGGGTGGCCAGCCGGACCAGCACCAACCCGGCCTCCGTGGGCTCCAGGGGCTTCACCCGGTGGAGCAGGACCCGGCCCATCCGGGTCTCCAGCGCCTTGATCCGCTGGCTCACCGCGGAGGGGGTGACGTGGAGCTCGCGTGCGGCCGCCTCGAAGGTGCCGAGCCGCACCGCGACGGCCAGTGTGCGCAGGGCCACAGGGTCGAGCTGAGTGATGTCTTTCATACTTAGACATCCTAATGATTCCTGCAAATACTTCGCTGGAGTGAAGCACTCGCGCGTCCTACCGTTGGTCACATGTTCCAGGTTGCTCTCACCGGTCTTCTCACCGGACTCGCTCTCATCATCGCCGTCGGCGCGCAGAACGCCTTCCTGCTCCGTCAGGGGATCCGTGGCCAGCAGGTGCTGCCCATCGTGCTGACGTGCCTCGTCTCGGACGTGGTGGCGATCACCGCCGGCGTGGCCGGGCTCGGCGTCGTGCTCGAGCGCTGGCCGTCGGTGCTGCCGGTGGCCCAGATCCTCGGCGGGCTCTACCTGATCGCCTTCGGCGTGCACGCGGCGATGCGCGCATGGCGCCCCGCGGCGCTCGACGCCGGCGAGGGCGCGGCCCTCACCACGGGCAAGGCGATCCTGCTGACGCTCGCGCTGACCTGGCTCAACCCGCACTTCTACCTCGACGCCGTCCTGATGCTCGGCACGGTGGCCAACAGCTTCGGCGACGACCGCTGGTGGTTCGTGTCCGGCACCCTCGTCGCGAGCGTGCTGTGGTTCTTCGGCCTCGGCTACGGCGCGCGGCTGCTTCGCGGCCTGTTCGCCCGGCCGACCGCCTGGCGCGTGCTCGACTCCGGCATCGCGGTCGTCATGGGCGCCCTGGGCATCGGGCTGCTCGCCCACTGAGGCAGGCGCCACGCCTCCGGCGCGCTACTCCCCGGCGTACGCCAGGCCGCGCTCGGCCATCGCCTCGCGCAGCCGGGTGATCGCGATCGGGCCGACCCCGTGGATCGCGGCCAGCTCGGCAGCGGAGTGTGCGGCGACCTGCTCGAGGGTGGTGACCCCCACCTCGCGCAGAGCCCGGGTCGCCGGTGCGCCGATGTTCCTCGGCACGGGCGTCCCGTCGGCCTTCTGCGCGCGCTGACGCGGGGCGGGCAGAGAGGCGTCGACGACCGCCTCGCCGCGCGGCGACAGCAGGTAGCCGATGGCCAGCGACTCGGTCAGCCCCAGCTCCTTGAGCTTGCGGACGTCCTTCTTGAAGTCGGCCGTCTCGCGCCCCACCTGCGCCGCCAGGTCCGGGGCACGGACGGTCGGGTGGAGGTCGATCAGGTCGAGCGTCTGTCGCGTCCAGGCGCCGTACGACGACGACGCGTCGAGACGGTCGAGGCGCGCGTTGATCGTCGCGAGCTCCTCGGCGGTCGGCACGGCGGCCCGCAGCGCCTCGCGCGGGTCGGACCCGGCGTACGCCAGACCGATCCGCCAGGCGGGATCCTCCTGGCGGGCCGCGAGTGCCTGCTTGAGGGCCGCCAGCGACGGTGCGCCCGCCCGGCGGGCGTCCTCGGCGCGCAGGCTCGAGACGCTCACCTGCTCCACCGAGGTCACCTCGAGCAGCCCGACCCCCGTGCGCATCCGGGTGCCCACCACCACGCGCGGCTTCGCCCAGCGGCGGAACGCCAGGTCGACCGTGCCGGCCTTGATCGCGGCCAGCTCGGCCGGGCGGATCATCATGGGAGAAGACTACAAATTCCCGCGCGCGTCCTGCTCGCGCTCGATCGCCTCGAAGAGCGCCTTGAAGTTGCCCTTGCCGAAGCCGAGCGAGCCGTGCCGCTCGATGAGCTCGAAGAAGACCGTCGGCCGGTCGCCGAGCGGCTTGGTGAAGATCTGGAGGAGGTAGCCGTCCTCGTCGCGGTCCACCAGGATGCCGCGCTTCTGCAGCTCCTCGATCGGCACCCGCACCTCGCCGATGCGCGCGCGGAGCTCGTCGTCCTCGTAGTAGGAGTCGGGAGTGTTGAGGAACTCGACGCCGTTGGCGCGCAGCGCGTCGACGCTGGCGAGGATGTCGCCGGTGGCGACCGCGAGGTGCTGGGCGCCGGGACCGTTGTAGAACTCGAGGTACTCGTCGATCTGCGACTTCTTCTTCGCGATGGCCGGCTCGTTGAGCGGGAACTTCACCCGGTGGTTGCCGTTGGCGACGACCTTCGACATCAGCGCGGAGTAGTCGGTGGCGATGTCATCACCGATGAACTCGGCCATGTTCACGAAGCCCATCACCTGGTTGTAGAAGGTGACCCACTCGTCCATCCTGCCGAGCTCGACGTTGCCGACGATGTGGTCGAGCGCCTGGAACAGGCGCTTGGGCTCACCGTCGCGCTTGTCCCAGCGCGGCTCGACGGCCACGTAGCCCGGGAGGTAGGGGCCGGCGTACGTCACGCCGTCGACGCTCCGCTGCACCAGCGTGTGTCGGGTCTCGCCGTAGGTCGCGATCGCCGCGACCCGCACCGTGCCGTGCTCGTCGCTGACGTCCTCCGGCTCGCGCAGGACCGTGGCGCCGGCCTTGCGGGCCTGCGCGATGCACTGGTCGACGTCGGGGACCTCGAGCGCGATGTCGACGACGCCGTCGCCGTGGCGCGCGTGGTGGCCGACCAGGTCGCTGTCGGGCGAGACAGCACCGCTCAGCACGAACTTGATCGAGCCGGACTTCAGCACGTAGGACTTGTGGTCGCGGTTGCCGTTCTCGGGACCCGAGTAGGCGATGAGCTCCATGCCCCACGCCGAGGCGTAGTAGTGGGCGGCCTGCGTCGCGTTGCCGACCACGAAGCAGATCGCGTCCCAGCCGGTCACCGGGAACGGGTCGGCGTCGGCGTCGTACTCCACGAGGCCGACGAGCTGCCGCAGCTGCTCGAGGGACAGGTCGGCCTTCATCTCGTCCACGGTCAGGGCGCCACCGGTCGAGGCGATGTCAGTCGTCATGGACCTCACCCTGCCCAACGACCGGCAAGGTGTGCAACAGTACGTCGAAATGCTGTACAGGTTGTCCAACAGAGGGGCCCATCATGGATGAGATCGACGGCAAGGTGATCGACCTCTTCGCCCGCGAGCCCCGGCTGGGCGTGCTCGAGGCGAGCCGTCGCCTGGGCATCGCGCGCGGCACCGTCCAGGCCCGCCTCGACAAGCTGGTCGCCTCCGGGGTGATCACCGGCTGGGGCCCCGACCTCTCCCCCGAGGCCCTCGGCTACCCCGTGACGGCCTTCCTGACCCTCGAGATCCGCCAGGGGGCCGGTCACGACACGGTCGCCCTCCACCTGGCAGCGATCCCCGAGGTGCTCGAGGCCTTCACGATCACCGGGGCCGGCGACATGTGGGCGCGCGTGGTCGCGCGGTCGAACGCCGACCTCCAGCGCGTCATCGACCTGGTGCTCACCGAGCCCGGTATCGACCGCTCGACGACGGTCATCGCGCTGGCCACGCAGATCGGCTACCGCGTGGCCCCGTTGGCGCGAGCTGCGGTCAGTCCCCCGCCCGCATGATCAGGCAGGTCGAGGTCGCGTGGGCGACCAGCTTGCCGGCGCCGTCGGTGAGCTGCGCCTGCGCGAGGGCCGTACGTCGTCCACGCTGGATGACGGTGCCCTCGCAGGTGAGCAGCCCCGAGTCGATCGTGACGGGGCGCAGGAACTTCACGGTGAGGTCGACCGAGGTGTAGAACTCGCCGGCCGCCAGCGTGGTGTGGACCGCACAGGCGGCCGCGGTGTCGAGCAGGGTCGAGATCACCCCACCGTGCACGCTGCCGAGCGGGTTGTAGTGGAACCCGGCCGCCGGCATCTCCACGACCACACGTCCGGCCTCGGGACGCAGGTCGGTGACGCCGAGGGTGTCCATGATCGGCGGGTGCGGCATCCCGCCCTCCCGCATCGACTGGAGCTGCTCGAGGCCGGTCATCTCCAGGAGCGCGCCCAGGTCGACCTGCCCCGGGGTCGTCCAGGTGAAGGTGCGCGTCTCGGTCTCGTAGGGGGTGGTCTGCGACATGGAGCCAGCATGCGTTCCTTGCCTGAGTCTGTCAACTGGACCTAGCATGTGGGCATGGCCACACCTCCCGCCGCGCTCGCCTTCTCCACCGACAACTGCACCATCGGCCGGGCGATGGCGGTCCTCGGGGAGCGGTGGACCTTCGTGGTGGTGCGCGAGGTCGCCAACGGCATCCGCCGCTTCGACGACATGCGCCGCCACACCGGGATGCCGCGCCAGGTCCTCACCGACCGGCTGACCCTCCTCGTCGAGCACGACATCCTGCGCCGGGTGGCCTACCGCGAGGACGGCCAGCGCGAGCGCCACGAGTACCGCCTGACCGACAAGGGCTTCGAGCTCTTCCCGGTGATGCTCGCGGTCGCGGAGTGGGGCGACCGCTACTACGCCGACGACGACGGGCCGCCGGTCGAGTTCGCGCACCGCGACTGCGGCGCGTCCATCGCGGTGGCGATCCGCTGCGCCGAGGGGCACGAGCTCGCCGGACCGCGCGACCTCGTCAGCCGCCCGGGGCCGGGGGTCAAGCCGTTCGGGGACTGACCCTCACCGGAGCCGCTCGGCGACCTCGTGCGCCGCCGCGATCACCTGCGGCGCCACCTCGGCCTCGTCGATGGCCTCGGCCAACGTCACGATCCCCACGCTCGCCCGCAGCCCTTCGACACCGCGCACCGGCGCGGCCAGGCCGCGGGCGCCGCTCTGCAGCTCCCCGCTGGTGACGGCGTACGACGGCTCCGCGACGTCGAGCAGCGCGATCGCCTTCCCTGCGGCGCCCTGCGACAGCTGGTGCCGCGCCCCCACGCGGTAGGACACGTGGAAGTCGGTCCACGTCGGCTCGACGACCGCCAGCGCCAGCGCCTCGTCGCCGTCGGCCACCGTGAGGTGGGCCGTCGAGCCGATCGACTCGGCGAGCGAGCGCAGGACCGGCATGGCGAGGTCGCGCAGGATCGGCTGGACGGCACTGGCCAGGTGGAGCACCCCGAGCCCGACGAAGAGCCGCGATCGCGCGTCGCGCCGCACCAGTCCGTGCTGCTCGAGCGTGCTGATCAGGCGGTAGACCACCGTGCGGTTGACCTGCAGGCGTCCCGACAGCTCGGTGATGGTGAGCCCCTCGGGGCTCTCCGCGAGCACCCGCAGCACCCGGAGTCCGCGGTCGAGCGTCTGCGAGGTCTCCGAGGGCATTGCGTCAGTCTGGCAGGAACCGGTCGGTCAGGACGACTGACGCATCGCCCACTCGCGGATCCGGTTGATCCGCTCGTGGAGCTGGTCGGCGTTGGCCACCGCGGCGGGCGGTCCGCCGCACTCCTTGCGCAGCGTCGAGTGGGTGATGCCGTGCGCTTGCCCGGTGCGGTGGTGCCACGCGGCGACGAGCCCGTTGAGCTCGCGGCGCAGCACCCCGAGCTGCTGGTGGGTGCTGAGCTGCTCGACCGAGTCCACGACCCGGTCCTCCAGGCCGTCGGCCTTCTGCTTGCGGGCACGCTCGCTCTGCCGCGAGTGCAGCAGCTCGCGCACCTGGTCGGGCTCGAGGAGCCCGGGGATGCCGAGGAAGTCCATCTCCTCCTCCGAGCCGGACAGCACCTCGCCGGAGTGGCCGAACTGGGCCCCGTCGTAGAGCACGTGGTCGAAGGACGCCGTCGAGCCCAGCGCCTCCCACGACATCTCCAGCTCGTCGGAGGCACCCTCCCCCGCGTTGGCCTCGGCCAGCAGGTCGTTCTCCGCGGCGAAGATGTCGTCCTCGTCGGTGACCCGGCGACCGAGCACGTGGTCGCGCTGGGCCTCCATGTCGGAGGCGAACTCGAGCAGCGTCGGCACCGACGGCAAGAACACCGATGCGGTCTCGCCGCGGGAGCGCGCGCGGACGAAGCGGCCCACGGCCTGGGCGAAGAAGAGCGGCGTCGAGGTGGTGGTCGCCCACACCCCGACCGCGAGGCGCGGCACGTCGACGCCCTCGGAGACCATCCGCACCGCGACCATCCAGCGCTTCTCCGACTCGGTGAAGGTCGCGATCTTCTTCGAGGCGCCCTTCTCGTCGGAGAGCACGACGGTCGGTGACTCGCCGCTGATCTTCTTGAGCAGGCCGGCGTAGGCGCGCGCGGTCTCCTGGTCGCTGGCGATGACCATGCCGCCGGCGTCGGGGACGTGACGGCGTACCTCCGAGAGTCGCCTGTCGGCCGCCTGCAGCACGGCGGGCATCCAGGACCCCTGCGGGTCAAGGGCCGTACGGAGTGCGTGGGCGTGCATGTCCTTGGTGAGCGGCTCACCGAGTCGGGCCACGATCTCGTCGCCGGCACGGGTGCGCCACTGCATCTCGCCGGAGTAGGCCATGAAGAGGACCGGGCGCACGACGTGGTCGGCCAGCGCGTGGGCGTAGCCGTAGGTGAAGTCCGGCAGCGACGTGGGGATGCCGTCCTCGCCGGGCGCGTAGGTGACGAACGGGATCGGGTTGATGTCGGAGCGGAACGGCGTGCCGGTCAGGGAGAGCCGGCGGGTGGCGGGATCGAAGGACTCCCGCACACCTTCACCCCACGACAGCGCGTCGCCGGCGTGGTGGATCTCGTCGAGGATGACCAGTGTCTTGAAGCGCTCCGTGCGGATGCGCATCGCGAGCGGGTTGACCGCCACCCCGGCGTAGGTCACCGCGATGCCGACGTAGTCGTCGGAGGTGCGGCCCTTGCCGGCGGAGTAGGTCGGGTCGATCGGGATGCCGGCCTTGGCCGCGGCCTCGGCCCACTGCGTCTTGAGGTGCTCGGTCGGAGCGACGACCGTGATCCGGTCGACGATGCGTCGGCTCAGCAGGTCGGCCGCGACGGTCAGCGCGAAGGTCGTCTTGCCGGCACCGGGGGTGGCGACGGCGAGGAAGTCGCGGGGCTGGCGCGACTGGTAGGAGTCCATCGCCGCCTGCTGCCAGGCGCGGAGGGAGGGCGCGGTGCCCCAGGCGGCCCGGTCGGGCCACGCGGGGGGCAGCGGCAGCTCGGGCCGCCCCGTCACGCCTCGGGACCCGAGCCGTCGCCGCCAGAGCCGCCGGGCTTGTCGCCCGGCTTCATCGACTCCCAGATCTCCTTGCAGTCCGGGCACACGGGGAACTTCTCCGGGGCCCGCGAGGGGACCCAGACCTTGCCGCACAGCGCGATCACAGGGGTGCCCAGGACCATGGCCTCGGTGAGCTTGTCCTTGGGGACGTAGTGGGAGAACCGCTCGTGGTCGCCCTCGTCGGTGGGCACCGTCTGACGCTCTTCGATCGTCTGACTGCCGGGGGAGAATCCGATGGTGCTCATGATGGGGCAGCCTAGTTCACGGGTCAGTTGAGGTCGGGATCGACGGGGCGGGTCACGTGCCAGGCGAGCATGCCCGGCTGGCGTCGCATCACGTCGCGGCGCAGTCCGCTCGTGTCGACCCGGAAGGCGTCGTCCGCCTCCCCCGTCACGACGTACCAGCTGCCCTCCTCTACCTCGCCCTCGAGCTGCTCGGCGCCCCAGCCGGCATAGCCGGCGAAGACCCGCAGCGCGGTGAGCGAGCCGTCGACGAGCTCGGTCGGGGTGTCGAGGTCGACCATGCCGAGCAGCCCGGCGACGGGCCGCCACCCGACCGGCACGTCCTGCGGGTCACGCAGTGCCGCGACCGCCAGGGCACCGTCGGTGCCGACCGGTCCCCCGCGGAAGAGGACCTCCGGCTCGGCCACCGCGTCACCCCAGGGCTCGAGCACCTCGGCGACCGGGACCTGTGACGGTCGGTTGAGCACGACGCCGAGCGCCCCCTCCGAGTTGACGTCGAGCAGCAGCACGACGGTGTCGACGAAGTTGGGGTCCTGCAGGGCCGGTGTCGCCACCAGCAGCATCCCCGATGCCAGCTGCATGCGGTCCATCATGACAGGCGCTCAGGCGGCCAGCACCGCTTTCAGCCGCTGGACCAGCGACGGCGCGCCGGTCTCGGTCCGCCGGCGCGCGCCCGGGACGTACGACGTCCGCGCTCCGGCCTCGATGGACCGCCCGACCCGGGCGGCGGCCTCCCCCGGCCCACTGGCGCGACCCGCCATCAGGGCGAGCATCTCGTGCTCCTTGGTGGTCGCGACCGCCAGGGTGCGGGCCATCTCGGGGCTGGTGGGGTGGGCGACGTGGTGGTCGATGACGGCCCGGATGCCGGGCATGTCCTCGGCGGCCGCGAGCCACGCGAGGGCGACGGCGTTCTCGAGGTCGAGGGGCTGGTCGGACAGCTCGCGCTCGACGTGGCCGGCCAGGCGGGTGTGCCAGCGCAGGGTCAGCGCCCCCAGCAGGGTCAGCTCGTCGCCGAAGGTGTCGGCGACGCCCTCCACGTCGAGGGGCAGGCGGCCGTCGAGGCGGTGGTCGGCGGCGGCGATCACGGCGCGGAGCACGTCCGCGCGGCGGTGGTGGGACGTCCAGGTCATGGCGGTCTCCTTGGTGACATACCGGAAGTACGTACTTCGAGTATGCCAAGCCCTTCCCGGGAGCGCCAACCACTCCGCCGTGAGTCGGGTCACCACCTGGACAGGTCACCTAGGCTGCGCCCATGACTCGGCGTGCGCGCTTCTCGGCCTCCACCAAGCGTGCCCTCGTCGACGTCGCGGAGCGGCTCTTCACCGAGAACGGCTACACCGCGACCTCGCTCGACGCGATCGTCGGGGGCGCCGACGTCACCAAGGGCGCGCTCTACCACCACTTCAGCGGCAAGCAGGCGATCTTCGAGGCCGCCTTCGAGCGGGTGGAGTCGCGCGCGACCAGCGGGATCTCCCGGGCCACCGACGGGCACAAGGACCCGTGGGACAAGGCCCAGGCCGGGCTGCGCGCGTTCCTCACCGCGGTGCAGGAGCCGGCCTACCGGCAGATCGTCATCTCCGACGGCCCCTCGGTGCTGGGGCACGAGCGGTTCCGCGAGCAGGAGGAGCGCTCGACGTACGCCATCGTCGACGAGATCGTCCGCTCCGCGCTGGACACCGACGCGTGGGAACTCGACGACGCCATGCTCGACACGTTCACCCGCATCTTCTTCGGGGCGATGTCCGCCGCCGGCGGGTCCGTGGCGGCGAGCGACGACCCGGCGTCCGCGGCGCTCCGGGTGGAGACCGCGATCGGCTTCATCCTGGCCGGCCTCCAGCACCAGCTGGAGAGCGGCGCGGGGCCTACTTCGCGAACGTGAGGTCGCCGTTGACGGCCGGGACCAGCTCGACCCACACGTGACCGGCCGGCACGGCGAGGTCGCCGTCCTTGGTCGACAGCTCGATGGCGCCGGTCAGCCCGTCCTTGGTCCAGGTGCCCCGGATCACGCGGCCGCCGTGGAAGAGCAGCGCGGCGCCCTTGCCCTCGAACTTGGTCTCGGGAACGGGGTAACCAGCCGGGTCGCGGTAGCCGGCGTCGCCCACCTTGACCCGCAGCACCAGCACGGAGTCGGCCGGGAACCGGTCGCCCTCGGCGGCGTAGGAGTCGGTGTTGACGTAGCCGCCGTCCTGGAACTGCCACGAGGTCGAGTGCGCGCCGAAGTCGGCGGTCAGGGTGCTCGCCTTGCCGCCCCTGGGCAGGTCGGCCTCGGTGCCCCACGGCAGATAGGCCGGCGGCTCCTCCTCGACCTTGAGCCGCTTGGAGATCTCGCCGAGGCGGGCGAAGAGGTTGTAGGGGGCAGACCGCGAGGTCTCGCGGTAGACACCCGCATCGCCCTCCGTGATCCACGGGATCCCGGCACCGTCGATCCGGTTGATCGTGACCGGCGCAGCGCCACTCGTCACGACGGTCGCACCCTCCGGCACGATGCCGATGTCGCTGGCGCGCATGGAGCGCACCGGGCCGATGTTGGCCGGGACCTTGGAGTAGTAGAACGCCGCAAGGCGCGTGTATCCGCCCTCGACGAGCTCCTCGACGACCAGGTCCGCCGAGCCGAGCCCGACCTGCGGGGCGCTCGAGGAGGTGTTGTCGACCTTCGTGACGATGACCGGGTGCTTCGGGGCATTGCCCGTGCGCTCGAGACCCGTCAGCGGCCAGTAGGTCGGCTCGGGCGGCGCCTCGGTCGTCTCGGAGGAGGTGGGTTCGGACGGAGCGGCCTCGGCGGGCGTCTCCTCGTCGTCCCCGCCACCGCAGCCGGCGAGGAGCAGCGAGGCCGCGACGAGCGCGGCGACGACTGCCTTGGACGAGGACGGGTGAAGACGGTGACGCACGGGGAGCTCCGATCCAGCGGGGGTGTCGAGCGGTGGTTCTGGCACAAAGTGTGGGGGCGCGCCTTCGACGATCCGCGAAGGCGCGCCACAGGGTAGATCAGCAGGAACTGCCTACCAATCCGAGCCTGTCACCCCCTTCTCAGGCCCGGCGCAACGTGCCGCCGAACCAGCTGGACGTCCACGGCACGGCCACCCGGACCCGCTGGCCCGAGCCGGGCGAGTGCACCATGACGGCGTGCCCGCGCGACCAGCGCAGGAAGATCGCCGCGTGGTAGACGCCGCCGCTGCCGTAGAAGAACATCAGGTCGCCGGCGCGCATGTCGGACTTGGCGATCCGGCGGGTGAAACCGGCCTGGGCGCCCGACGTACGCGGCACGGAGAAGCCGGCGCGGCGGTAGCTGTACTGGATGAGGCCCGAGCAGTCGAAGCGGTCGGGCCCCGCCGCCCCGTAGGCGTAGGCGTCACCGCGCTGGCGCAGGGCGGTGTCACGGGCACTGAGCACCCGGGCGCTGACCTTGCGGGCAGCGGTGGCCTTGCTGGTGACGCCGGCCGTGCCGGTGGCGCCGTCCGCGGCGGTGGCCGGCGGGGCGGTCATCGTGGTGGCGCTGAGGCCGAGACCGGCCAGGGCGAGCGCGCAGGCTCGCGCCGTACGAGAAGTCGCAGGCATGGAGGTGTTCCTTTCCCACGCCTGTGAGGTGAGCTGTCGGGTTGGGACTGGAAAGTGCCCCGCCGCCCTGCGGCGACTTCACCCCGAGCCGACGCGTGCACACGTGCACGGACCGGCGTGGAACCTGTGGGTCCCCCACTCCTGCCCTCGTATGTTCTCGGGGGTCCGCTCCGGTCGGGCAGGACTCGGCGTTGTCCGGTGCGGGTGGGTCTCTCGACCGCCGACCAAGGTAGGCACGTCCACGGGGCAGGGCAAAACGCATCACGGCCCCGACCCGCATGTCTGCAGGTCAGGGCCGTGATCTGGGTCTCATCCGAGCTTGCGCCCACCGTCGACGTAGAGCGTCTGGCCTGTGATGAAGGACGCATCGTCGCTGCACAGGAAGGCGGCCGCAGCAGCGATGTCCTCGGGCTGCCCGACACGTCGTACGGGCGTGGCCTCGGCGTTGACGCGCTGCAGCTCCTCGGGCTCCATCTTGAGACGCCGCGCGGTGGCGTCGGTCATCTCGGTGACGATGAAGCCGGGGGCGATCGCGTTGGCGGTGATGCCGAACGGGCCGAGCTCGATGCCGAGCGTGCGGGTCAGCCCCTGGATGCCCATCTTGGCCGCGGAGTAGTTGGCCTGGCCGCGGTTGCCCAGCGCGGAGACGCTGGAGAGGTTGAGGATCTTGCCGTACTTCTGCTCCACGAACCGCGACTGGGCTGCCTTGGTCATGTTGAAGACGCCCTTGAGGTGGACGCCCATCACCATGTCCCAGTCCTCCTCGGTCATCTTGAAGAGCAGGTTGTCGCGGGTGACACCGGCGTTGTTGACGAGGATGTGGATCCCACCGAGCTCGTCGACGACGCGCTGCACGGCCGCCTCCGCGGCTGAGCCGTCCACGACGTCGCAGCCCACGCCGATCGCCCTCGCCCCGTCCGCCAGCTCGAGCCGGGAGGCGGCGTCCTGGGCGGCGGACTCGTCGAGGTCGAGGATCGCGACGGACGAACCCTCGGTGGCGAAGCGCTGGGCGATGCCGAAGCCGATGCCTCGCGCTGCTCCGGTGATGACGGCGACGCGGCGGTCGAAACGACCCATGGGGACTCCTTGAGATCGGGGTGTGCGAGGTCCAGGTGGAACGGTCCACCGAGGCTACCGGTGCCGATTGTCGCTACGGTGTGCGGATGGGTCGGGGGGAGTTCCGCGCCGCGGCCGTCGTGGCGGCCGTGATGGCCGTCCTGGCGGCGCTGGTCGCATGGACCCACCACCTGCCGCTGCGCGATCCTGACGGCGCGTCCCTGCCGACCTGGTTCCGGCTGCCGGTGATCGTGGCCTCGGCGGTCGCGCTGGACGTCGCCACCCGCTGGGTCCTGCTCGTACGTCGTGGAGGCACCGCACCCGCCGATGCCCTCCGCGCGGTGGTGGTCGAGCGCTGGAACCGCGACCAGATCCGGTTCACCGTGAGCGGGCTGGTGACCTGGTACGTCGCCTACGTCGCCTTCCGCAACCTCAAGAGCTACGTCCCGTTCGTGACCGACCGGTTGGCCGATCCCGAGCTGGCCCGGATCGACCGGTTCCTGTGGTTCGGCCACGACCCGGCCGTCCTCCTGCACGACGTGCTCGGCACGTCGTGGGCCAACTGGCTGATGGCGGCGGTCTACCTGATCTGGATCGGCCTGGTGCCGGCCACCCTGGCCATCGCACTGGTGTGGACCCGGAGGTCGACGGCCGGCGCCTGGTACGTCACCGCCATCTCCCTCGACTGGTGCCTGGGCGCTGCCCTCTACTACGCCGTTCCGTCGCTCGGCCCGACGTACTCCCGTCCCGAGTGGTTCGCCTCGCTGCCCCACACGCCCAACACCTCGGTGCGCGACACCCTGCTGGCCGACCGGATCGAGGTCCTCTCCGGCCCCTGGGACACCAACACCGTGCAGACGATTGCCGCCTTCGCGTCGCTGCACGTGGCCGTGATGGTCACGATCTGCCTGGTCGCCGAGGCGATGCGGCTGCCGATCGCGGTCCGGGCGGCCGCGTGGACGTTCCTCGGGCTCACCAGCGTGGCCACGATCTACCTCGGGTGGCACTTCTTCGTGGACGTCCTCGCCGGGGTGCTCGTCGGCGCGGCAGCCGTCGTGCTCGCGGCGAAGGCGACCGGCAATCCCCTGCGGCGACGCGACGAGCCGTGGACGTTCCGCACGTTGCCCGAGGTGTCGTCGGAGTCCGACCCGGTCCCGGGCCGCAGCGGCTGACACCCCTTCGACTCACCCGGCGCCGAGGGCCGCCCTCAGGCGCTCGGCGTACGTCGCTGCCTCGGCGTCGGCGTACTTCGTGCGGGGCCAGAAGAAGCCGCGCAGCCCGTCGCCCTTGGTGCGCGGCACCACGTGGAGGTGCAGGTGAGGCACGGACTGGCTGACGGTGTTGTTGATCGCGACGAACGAGCCCTGTGCCCCGAGCCCGTCCTTGACCGCCGTGGCGAGTCGCTGCGCGGCGGCGAGGAACCCGTCGCGCAGCCCGGCCGGGAGGTCGGGCAGCGTCTCGACGTGCTCGCGCGGCACCAGCAGCACGTGTCCCTTGAAGACCGGACGGGTGTCGAGGAAGGCGACGAGGTCGTCGGTCTCGAGGACGACGTGGCCGGGGATCTCGCCGGAGATGATCTGGCAGAAGACGCAGTCGACCATGGCGTCAGTGTGCCCGTCAGGCCAGGTGGCGGGCCAGGTAGGGGGCGGTGGCGCTGCCGGGCGCGGCAGCGACGTCGCTCGGGGTCCCCGTGGCCACCACCCGGCCACCCTGGTCCCCACCGCCGGGCCCCAGGTCGATGACCCAGTCGGCCGTGGCGACGGTGTCCAGGTCGTGCTCGACGAGCACCACGGTGTTGCCGGCGTCGACGAGGCGGTGCAGCTGGCGCAGCAGCAGGGCGATGTCGGCCGGGTGGAGGCCCGCGGTGGGCTCGTCGAGCAGGTAGAGCGCGTGCCCTCGTCGCGCCCGTTGCAGCTCGGTCGCGAGCTTGATCCGCTGCGCCTCGCCGCCGCTGAGCTCGGTGGCCGGCTGGCCCAGGCGCAGGTAGCCGAGACCGACCTCGCGCAAGGTCTGGAGGCTGCGGGCGGCGGCCGGCACGTCGGCCAGGACATCGGCCGCCTGCTCCACCGTGAGGCCCAGCACGTCGGCGATGGTCAGGTCGTGCCAGGTGATCTCGAGGGTCTCGGCGTTGTAGCGCGCGCCGTGGCACGTCGGGCAGGGCGCGTACGTCCCGGGCAGGAAGAGCAGCTCGACCGAGACGAATCCCTCGCCCTGGCAGGTCTCGCAGCGGCCCTCGGCGACGTTGAAGGAGAACCGGCCGACGCCGTAGCCGCGGTCCCGAGCCTCGGGCGTGGCGGCGAACACCTTGCGGACCGCGTCGAAGAGGCCGGTGTAGGTCGCGAGGTTGGACCGCGGCGTGCGACCGATCGGACGCTGGTCCACGCGCACCAGGCGGTCGAAGGACTCCAGTCCCGTCACGTCGTCGACGTCGATCTCCAGCTCGGTCTCCTCGGCGTCGTCGGGGGCCTGGCCGAGGTGTCGTCGCACCAGCTCGGCCAGCACCTGGGTGACCAGCGTGGACTTGCCCGAGCCGGAGACACCGGTGACCGCGGTGAGGACGCAGAGCGGGAGGTCGACCGAGAGGTCGGACAGGTTGTGCCGGCTGACGCCGCGCAGGTGGAGCCACCCGTGAGGCGTACGACCGTGGCGCTCCAGCGGCGCGACCCGCCCGAAGAGGTGCGCCCCGGTGACCGACTCCTCGACCTGCTCGAGCCCGTCGACCGGGCCGGAGTAGAGCACCTGTCCCCCGGCCTCGCCCGCGCCCGGACCGATGTCGACGATCCAGTCGGCACGGCGTACGACGTCGAGGTCGTGCTCGACGACGAACAGGGAGTTGCCCGAGCGCTTGAGTCGGTCGAGCACCTCGAGCAGGGGCTCGGCGTCGGCGGGGTGCAGGCCGGCGGACGGCTCGTCGAGCACGTAGACGACCCCGAACAGGCCCGAGCGCAGCTGGGTGGCGATGCGCAGCCGCTGGGCCTCTCCGGGCGAGAGCGTGGTGGAGCTGCGACCCAGGGCGAGATAGCCGAGACCGAGGTCGAGCAGCACCTCGACGCGCTCCACGACGTCCCTGCAGAGCCGCACCGCCACCTCCGTCTCCCCGAGCTCGACCACCGGTCGCAGCAGGGCCACCAGATCGACGAACGAGAGCGCGTTGGTCTCGGCGATGCTCAGTCCCTGGAAGGTGACCGCGAGCGACTCGGGCCGCAGCCCGGTGCCGTGGCAGACCGGGCAGACGGTGCTGCGGACGAAGCGCATCGCCTTGTCGCGCATCATCTGGCTCCTGGTGTCGGCCAGGGTGTGGCGCACGTGCTTGCGCGCGCTCCAGAAAGTGCCGTGGTAGTCGCGCCCCGTCGTGTCGTCGGCCTCGCCGCGTCGGTCGATGAGGACGCGTGGCTGCTCGTCGGTGTAGAGCAGCCAGTCGCGGTCCTTGCGGGAGAGCTCGCGCCACGGGACGTCGACGTCGATGCCGACGGCCTTGGTCACCCGCAGCAGGTTCTTGCCCTGCCAGGCGCCGGGCCAGGCCGCGATCGCCCCGTCGCGGATGCTCAGCGACTCGTCGGGGACGAGCAGGTCCTCGGCGACGTCGTGCGCCTCGCCCAGCCCGTGACAGGTGGGGCACGCCCCGGCAGCGGTGTTCGGCGAGAACGCCTCGGCCGCCAACCGCTCCGCTCCCGCGGGGTAGGTGCCGGCCCGCGAGTAGAGCATCCGGACGAGGTTGGACAGCGTGGTCAGGGTGCCGACGCTCGAGCGCGAGCTGGGCGCGCCGCGACGCTGCTGGAGGGCCACCGCGGGTGGCAGCCCGGTGATCTCCTGCACGTGCGGTGCCCCGACCTGCTGCAGCAGCCGGCGGGCGTACGGCGCCACGGACTCGAAGTAGCGCCGCTGGGCCTCGGCGTAGAGGGTGCCGAAGGCGAGGGAGGACTTGCCGGACCCGGACACCCCCGTGAAGGCCACCATCGCGTCACGCGGGATGTCGAGGTCGACGTCACGGAGGTTGTTCTCGCTCGCTCCTCGGACGTGGACGAAGTGGTCCGTCGGGTCGTGGGTCACCTGCCATTCCTACTCGCAGGGGGAAGGGCAGCGCTCGTCGGGGGCACCGGCAGGCTGTCCACAGAAGATCACGTCGCGCCGGTGGCCTGTCGGTCCCATTGCCTATAATAGAACACATGATCGACTCCTTCCTCGACCTCGACGCAGCGGCCCTTCTGGCCGCCGCGGGTGACGTGGTGCGGGAGCGACGGCTGGCCGAGGTCCGTGATCTCGAGGTGCTGGCGCAGTGGGCCGCGATCCACTCGAGCGACCCGACCGAGGGGCCGGACGGTCGCCGTGCACGCGTCCTCGGTGACGTGCTGGTCCATCTCGGCGGCGAGGGCACGCCCCGCGTGCAGGACTTCTGCCTCGGCGAGATCGCCGTGGCGCGCGGCACCGGTGTCACGGCGACCACCCACGCGATCGCCGACGTGCTGGACCTCCAGCACCGCCTGCCCCTCACCTGGGCGGCACTGCTCGACGGTCGAGCCGAGGTCTACGTCGCGCGGCGCGTGGCGAGGCTGACGCGACACCTGCCGGCGGACAAGGTCGGTGTCGTCGACGCCGCCGTCGCGCGGATCATCGCGCACGAGGCGGGCGGTCGGGTCCTCGCCGTGGCCGAGGCGAAGATCATCGAAGCCGATCCGGCGCTCCACGACGAGCGGGTGGAGGCCGAGCGGGCCCGGCGCTACGTCGGGTTCGGGCGCACCGACGAGTTCGGCCTCCGGACCGTCATCGCGCGCATCGAGGCCGGCGACGCCGTCTGGATCGCCGCGACCGTCGAGCGCGTCGCCGAGATCCTCGCGCCGACCCACCCGCACGCCCGCGCGGACGAGCTCCGCGCCGTCGCCTTCGGGTTCCTCGCCCGTCCCGCCGAGCTGTTGCAGCTGCTGCTCGAGCACACCGAACCGACCCTGTCCGAGCCCGAGACGCCGAGCCGCTCCACCGCCTTCCCCGCTGACCTCCTCGACGCCCTGCGTGGCGCCGACCTGTCACCGCTGGCACCGAGGGCAGTGCTCTACGTCCACCTCCACGAGGCGGCTCTTCGCGGCGCGGATGCCGTTGCGCGCGTCGAGGACCTCGGACCCGTCGCCCTCTCCTCGCTCTGCAGCCTCCTGGGTGGCACGAGCTTGACGGTCCGTCCGGTGCGCGACCTGTCCTCGCGCGTGCGCTCCACCTCCTACGAGCACCCCGAGTCGCTCAAGGAGCAGACCTACCTCCGGACAGGCGGCGACTACTGGCCCTACGCCACGTCCACCAGCCGCCGCGTCGACTACGACCACCCCACGGCGTACGACGACACGGGTCCACCCCGGTCACCGCAGACCGGCTCCCACAACTCCGGCCCGCTGGGTCGACGACACCACCGCTGGAAGACGCATGCGGGCTTTCGTTCGCGCCAGTGCGGCGAGGGACGCTATGTCTGGCTGACCCCGCACGGGCTGGCCTTCCTCGTCGACCACCTCGGCACCCGGCGGATCGATCCGGGCAAGGCGCAGCAGATGTACGACGCGCCGGCCGGCGTGGACCTCTACTTCACCTAGGCTCCACGGGTGCGCATCGTCTCGCTGATCCCGTCCGCCACCGAGATCCTCTTCGCGGTCGGAGCCGGTGACGACGTGGTCGGCGTGACCTTCGAGTGCGACCACCCCCCGGCTGCGCGCGAGCGCCGGGTGGTGTCCACCTCCGCGATGCCCGAGGGGCTGACGCCGAAGGAGATCGACGACTTCGTCGCCGCGGCGATGACCGCGGGCGAGGACCTCTACCGACTCGACTCCGGCGCCCTGGCCGAGCTCGACGCGGACCTGGTCGTCACCCAGGACCTGTGTGCGGTGTGTGCCGTGGACGTCGGCACCGTCGACGACGCCCTGTCCTTCCTGGGCTGCCGTGCGGACGTCGCGACCATCGACCCCCACACCCTCGACGACGTGCTCGCGTCGATCGTCGAGGTGGGGCGCCTGACCGACCGTCGCGAAGAGGCCGCTGCAGTCGTGGCCTCGCTCGAGGAGCGCCTGGCAGTTGTTGCTGCGCGGGTGGCCGGACGTCCGCGACCCCGCGTGCTCGTCCTCGAGTGGACCGACCCACCCTTCGCCCCGGGGCACTGGATCCCCGAGATGGTCACCCGCGCCGGCGGCGAGCCGACGATCGGCGTCGCCGGGACCCGCTCGAGCCGGATCACCTGGGAGGAGGCTGTGGGTTCGCGCCCCGACCTCGTGGTGTGCGCGCCCTGCGGGTTCGACCTCGACGGCAGCACCGCGCTGGCGAAGGACGTACGTCACCGGTTCCCCGACGTGCCGGTCTGGGCCGTGGATGCCGACGGCCACTTCGCCCGACCGGGTCCGCGGCTCGTGGACGGGGTCGAGGTGCTGGCGGGGATCCTGCACCCGGAGCCGGGCCCCGCGCCGGTCCACGCCCGCCGGATCTGAGGCAGGCTCAGCCCTCTTCGTCGCGCACCAGCACGACGAACTCCCGCCCGTCGCGCGCGGCCTCGAAGGCCGCGACCCGGACGAACCCCAAGGACTCGACGACCCTCAGCGCGCGGGTGTTGAACGCCGCGACGGTGACCCGGAACGCGGCGGGCGCGAAGTGGGCACGGCCGAAGTCCAGTCCCGCCGTGATGGCAGAGCGCCCGAGCCCCTGCCCGGTGAGCGACGGACGGAGGCCGCCACCGGTGTCGAGTGCCGAGTCGTCGTAGTCCCACCCGGGCACCCGCCCGTCGGGGCCGAAGGAGCGGAACCCGACCAGGTCGTCACCGGTGAGGACTGCGTGGAAGCCGACCGCGGGCGAGAGCAGCTCGTCGGGTTCAGCTCCGACCATGTCGTAGAGGTCGTAGGGAGGGTCGTAGCGCCAGGTCGCGAGGTCTTCGGCGTGCTCGCGCGTCAGCGGTGCCAGGTGCATGACGCTCACCCTCCCAGACCCGCCCGGTGGGCGAGCATGACGAGCTGGGCGCGGTCGCGCGCCTCCAGCTTGGTGAGCAGGTGGCTCACGTGGGTCTTCACGGTCGAGTAGCTCACCACGAGCCGGTCGGCGATCTCGAGGTTCGACAACCCGAGCGCCACGGCGACAAGGACCTCGTGCTCGCGCTGGGTCAGCGGCGGCAGCGTGAGCACCGCCTTCTCCGCCCGCGCGAACCGGTCGAGCATCCGCCGGGTCACCTCGGGGGCGAGCAGGGCCTCACCGGCGGCGACGACCTCGACCGCACGCACCAGGTCCGCGGGTTCGGTGTCCTTCAGGACGAAGCCGCTGGCTCCGGCACGGAGTGCTGCGACGACGTAGTCGTCGGCGGCGAAGGTCGTCAGGACGAGGACCCGGACACCCGCGGTGATCGGGCTGGAGGTGATGTGGCGGGTGGCCTCGATGCCGTCCATCCCCGGCATCCGGATGTCCATCAGCACGACGTCGGGCAGGTGGTGCCTGGCCGCCGCCAGTGCGCCGGCCCCGTCCACGGCCTCTGCGACCACCTCGATGCCCGGCTCGGCCCCGAGGATCAGGGCGAAGCCGCTCCTGACGAGGGTTTGGTCGTCGGCCACCACGACGCGGATCACGTGGCCACCTCGCGCGGGAGCACAGCCCGCACGCGGAAGCCGCCTGCCGCCCCGGAGCCGACGCTCAGGGCGCCGTCGTACATCGCGACGCGTTCGCGCATCCCGGCGAGCCCGTGGCCGTTCGACGATCCACGAGCGGACCCGCTGCCGTCGTCGGTGACGACGACGGTGAGCGAGTCCGTGCCGTAGGCGACCTCCACCTCGGCGCGCGTCGCTACGGAGTGCTTGAGGCAGTTGGTGAGGGCTTCCTGCACGATCCGGTAGGCCGCGAGGTCGACGCCCGGCGACACGGCACCACGCTCACCCGTCACGGTCAGGATCGTCGGCAGCCCGGCCTCGCCGACCCGGGCGACCAGTGCCTCGATGTCGGACAGGGTCGGCGTGGGCGCCCTCGGTGAGGTCGTCTCCTCCTCGTCGTCGCGCAGGATGCCCAGCAGGTGGCGCATCTCGGTCATCGACCGCCGCCCGGTCTGCTCGATCTCGGCGACGGCGGCCCGGGCCCGGGTGGCGTCACCGGTGTCCAGCAGCCGTCCCGCAGCGCCCGCCTGCACAACCATCACGCTCATCGAGTGGCCGAGCACGTCGTGCAGCTCGCGGGTGATGCGGAGTCGCTCCTGGGTGGTGGCGGCCCGGACGTCCACGACGGCGCGCTCGCGACGGTCGCGGACACCCGTGCCGAGCAGCAGCACCGCGCCGAAGGCAGCCGCGTTGATGACCGCGCCCTCGCTGCTGAGGTCGACGGGATCGAGGAACCACGTCAGCACGAGCGCCACTGCCACGACCGCCGCAGCCCAGTGGGCCGTACGGGTCGTCGCGTGGGCAGCCGCGGTGTACGCCGCCACGATCGGGCCGAGGGTGGCGGCGCCGACGGTGCCGTCGATCACGACCAGGCCGAGGACGCCCGCCAGCGTGAGGAGGAGCGTCACCAGAGGCCAGCGCCTGCGCAGCGCCAGGCTCCCCACGGCCAGCACCGTGAGCGCCACGGTCAGCGCACCGTCCTCGCGGTTCGCCGCGACCGACTCGGACCCACCGAGGTTGACGACCAGCGCCAGGCCCAGGCAGGCAGCGGCGAGGAGGACGTCGAACGCGAGGCGTCCCTGCGGACCTGCGGTGGCTCGTCGGAGGCGTTCGATCGTGCGATCAGCGGTCACGGTCATCGCGTCCTGCCTGGTGGGGTGCACTCACCCTAGGTCCGTCTCGAGGTGACCCGCCTCGGTCTGGAGAGTGAGAACCCCACCGGGATCCGGCTCCCCAGTACCGCTCCGGGTCGGGCCCGGGGCCTGATACCCGCGGGGCCCGGGTCGCGGGAGCGTGGCGAAGGCGGTTCCGACCGGTGCCGCACGACCCAGGGAGACCCGATGGCCATCCCCACCCAGCTCGTCCGGAGATGTCCGATCTCCACCTTCGCCGTGCTCGCCTGCGTCCTCGGATGGATGCCCTACATCCTGGCCGGGGTGGGCATCGGCAGCCATCCGGAGAACATACCTCTCGGGCCGGCCCTCGCAGCCCTGGTGGTCACGTCCTGCCAGGGACGGGAGGCGTTGCGGGCGTGGGGCCGGTCCCTGCGCCGGTGGGCCGCCTCGCCCTGGTTGTACACCCTGGCCGTCCTGGCGCCGATCGTCCTGCACGTCTCCATCGTGCTCGTCAACCACGCGCTGGGGGCGCCGCTGCCGACGGCGACGCAGCTCGGCGCGTGGCCCGAGGTCCCCGTGACCTTCCTGGTCATGCTGGTCATGGTCGGCCTCGGCGAGGAAGCGGGCTGGACCGCGTTCGCCGCACCCGTCCTGCTGCGACGCTTCGGTCTGCTCGGGGCGTTCGCGGTGCTGGCTCCCCTGCGGATCCTCTGGCACCTGCCGTTGATGATCACCGGCGACATGCCGGTAGTGGTGGGCATCCTGGGCAACGCCGGCTTCCAGCTGATCGTGCTCCTGATGGTGCGACACCACCGCGGGAGCTGGACGTTGGCCGCTGTGTGGCACGCCACCCTCAACGCGTTCGGCGGAGCCTTCTTCTTCTCCATGGTCACCGGCCCCGACCGGGACCGGCTCGACCTGCTCCTCGGTCTCGAGTACGCCCTGGTGGCGGTCGTCGCGCTCGCCCTGACCTACGTGTTCTCCGGGCGCAGCCACAGCTCGGGGGCCGTGGCTGGTGGCGCGGCCGCGGCCGCGCCTCGCAGCGAGCACCAGAGCCTCGTGGGCTAGCAGAAATGCTCAAAACGGAGCGGCGGGCGCACCGGCTCCCGCACCATGGGGCGACCGCCGACCTCGGAAGGAACCGCCGTACAGGCGCACGCCATGGACCTCGTCACCTTCGCCCGCACCCTCGCCTGCGCGATCCTCCTCGTGACTCCCGCGGCAGTGCCACAGGCCGCGACAGCCGTCGAGGCAGGGCAGCCGGGCCGAGCACCCGCGTCGTCCGAGCCCGTCTGGATCGCACCCGCCGAGCCGCACCCGGAGAACCCGACGAACCCGCTGGTGCGTCGCCTGTGGGGGGTCTACCAAGGACCGCAGGACCAGGTATGGCGTCCGTACACCCGGTCGACGGGTCGGACGAGGGAGGCACTCGCGACCATCGCCGAGCGACCGCGCGCCAAGTGGTACGCCAAGTACCTCCCGGACAACCGGGTCCGGTCGACGGTGACCGACTACGTGGCCAACTCGCAGGCCGGCAACCCCGAGACCCTCGTGCAGATGGCGGTCTTCCGGATGGCGCCGTGGGAGGGCGAGGCCTGCAAGCGGCCCACCACGGCCAAGGAGGCCGCCAGCTACCGCACGTGGATCCAGGAGCTCGCGGCCGGCATCGGGAGCGCGCACACCCTCGTCGTCATGCAGCCCGACGGTCCGTTCCTGCTGTGCGCGCCCGACCGCGCGGTGAAGTCCGAGCTGCTCACGTGGGCGACGCAGACCCTCAGCGCCCTGCCGAACACCAGCGTCTACATCGACGCCGGCGCGGCCGACTGGTGCGAGAACGGCACCGCCCAGGAGTCCTTCCGCTGCGCGAAGATCCTCGAGCTCAGCGGCATCCAGTACGCCCGGGGGTTCGCCCTCGACTCCACCCACTACACGGGTCCGGTCGAGAACATCGACCGCGGCATGGAGATCATCGCCGAGCTGGTGGCCGACGGCTACGCCGCGCCGCACTTCATCGTCGACACCGCGAAGTCCGGGCGCCCCACGATGTGGCGCGACATGGTGTCCGCGACCCCCAAGGGCCTGCGCAACAACGCGCGCACCTGCACCGGCCGCACGATGACGCGGTGCGTGACCCTCGGCATCCCGCCGACGCCACGTCCGGCCGACCCCCAGTGGGGACTGCCGGCACTGCAGCGCCAGCAGGCGGCCCAGTACGTCGACGGGTTCGTCTGGTTCGGCCGGCCGTGGCTGTTCAACCAGGCCGACCCGTTCGTGAAGAGCCGCGCCCTGGACATGGCGGCCAGCACGCCGTGGACGGCGACCGGCCCGCGCTAGCGCTGTTCACGCACGAGAGCCGCTCCGACGGGTGTCGGAGCGGCTCTCGTCTCAAGAGGGCTAGCGCAGTGGAGCTGCGGGGAATCGAACCCCGGTCCTCGAGCGTCGAACCAGGTCTTCTCCGGGTGCAGTCAGTGATGTCGCTTTTCTCGGCCCCGGCGCTCGCACAGACACGTCGCCGACAGGCCCAGTCAGGATTGAGTCCCGATCACCCCTCCTGACAGAGAGTGATCAGCAAGTCCCCTAGATGAGGCCTGGGTCCGGGACGGAGACGGGTGCCCGGTCAGACCCTTCGATCACTGCTCAGGCAGCGAGAGCGAAGTCGTTGCGCTTGGAGTTGGCAACTATAAGTTTCCAGCGATCGTTTACGAGATGACGCTGGCTTCTCGACCCGCTTCCCCTGGAACTAACGTCCCAAGTCGAAACCGATCAGCCCCTCTTGTGTTGTCAAGCAGACCGACGTGCATGGCCTGCACCCACAGTCTATCGGGCACAACCGACCAGCGGCGAACGCTATTCCGGATCGAGGGGCTCGGGAGCCCCGCCGGCGGGCGCGGGCGCATGGACGCGGATCCGGGTGATGCGGTGCCCGTCGACCTGGGCGACCTCCAGCACGTGGTCGCCGACGACCACCCGGTCGCCCTCGACCGACATCCGGGCCAGGGCGTGGAGCACGAAGCCGGCGACGGTCTCGTAGGGCCCGTCGGCGAGCTCGACCCCCGTACGCTCGCCGAACTCCTCGATGGTCACGCCGGCGTCGACGGTCTCGGGGTCGGCGGAGGCGGCGATGTCGGCGTCGCGGTCGTACTCGTCGTGGATCTCGCCCACGAGCTCCTCCATCAGGTCCTCGAGCGTGACGATGCCGTCGGTGCCGCCGTACTCGTCGACGACGAGCGCGATGTGGGCGCCGAGGCGACGCAGCTGGTCGATGGAGGGCAGGACCCGGTTGGTGCGCGGCAGCACGGGCAGGTCCCGCACGATGTCCGCGACCGTGCGCGTGCGGTCCTCCGAGTGGCCGAGCACGTCGCGCAGGTGCAGGTAGCCCAGGATCTCGTCGAACGACTCGCCCGTCACGGGGTAGCGCGTGTAGGGCTCGGTGACGATCACACGGACCGCGTCGGCGAGCGTCAGGTCGCCGGCGAGGAAGACCACGTCACCGCGGGGCTTCATCACCTCGGCCAGCGAGCGGTCGCCTGCCTCGAAGACGTCGTCGACGAGCTTGCGCTCGCCCTCGGGGATGTCCTCGTGCCCGGAGATCATCATCCGGAGCTCCTCCT
This sequence comes from Nocardioides alpinus, assembly GCF_900112035.1. Lineage (GTDB taxonomy): Bacteria > Actinomycetota > Actinomycetes > Propionibacteriales > Nocardioidaceae > Nocardioides > Nocardioides alpinus. The sequence continues at coordinate 68,233 of NZ_FOKC01000001.1, forward strand.
CGTCGACCTCGTCGCCGGACGCGTCCGGGTTGCCGCCCAGCAGGCGCACCAGCAGGTTGGTCGAGAGCGACAGCAGCCAGATGACGGGGGTCATGACGGTGGCGAAGCCACCCAGCGGCGGGGCGAAGAGCTTCGCGACGCCGACCGAGCGCTGGAGCGCGAGGCGCTTGGGCACCAGCTCGCCGAGCACCAGCGAGAGGTAGGACACGACCAGGGTCACCACGACCAGGGACACCGTCTCGGGGGCGGGGACCCCGAGGCCCTCGAACGCGGGCGCGAAGGACGGCGCCAGCGTCGACGCACCGAAGGCCGCGGAGAAGAAGCCCGCCACGGTGACGCCGATCTGCACGGCCGCGAGGAACCGGTTGGGGTTGCGTGCGAGCGAGGCCACGGCGTGCCCGCGGCCTCCCTGGCTCTCGAGCCGGTCCACCTGGCCCGAGCGCAGCGAGACGAGGGCGATCTCGGTCGCGGCGAACACCCCGCCGACGAGGATGAAGGCGAGCACGAGCAGGACGTCGATCCAGGTTCCGGATTCCACGCGCTGAACCTATCGAGCCACCCTGAGAGGGCTCCTCAGGCCAGCAGCGCCTCGGTGTTGGACCAGCACACCGCGCGCAGCCAGTCCTCCCCCAGGTCGAGCCGCGCGAGCGCCTCGAGCTGGACGGCGTAGGGGTAGGGGATGTTCGGGAAGTCGCTGCCGAGGTGGACCTTGCCGGCGAGCCCGAGGTCCCGCAGCCGCGGCAGCAGCTCGCGCGGGTAGGCGCCGCCCATCTCCTCGAAGAACGGCGTGAACGCCATCGTGGTGTCGAGGGCGACCCGCTCGTGGGTCTCGGCGAGGCGGAGGAACTCGACGTACTCCGGCGCTCCGGCGTGCGCGATCACGAGTCGCAGTCGGGGGTGTCGCGCCAGCAGCGCTGCGACCGGCTCGGGCCCGGTGTGCTCGGTCGCGACCGGCCCGCTGCCCGCGTGCAGCACGACGGGCGTGCCGGCGTCGGCGACGATCCCCCACGCCTCGTCGAGCAGCGGGTCGGTGACGGTGAAGGCACCGACCTGGACGTGGACCTTCCAGACCTCGACCGACCGCGTGCGGGAGGCGACGTACGCCGTCACGCCGGGCTCGGGGAAGAAGGTGCCGCACACGGCGGCCTCGGGGACGCGCGCAGCGAAGTCGGCCGCCCAGTCGTTGAGGAACTCGGCCATCTCGGGCTTGTGGGCATAGGGCAGCGCGGTGAAGCGGCGTACGCCGAAGGAGCGCAGCGTCTCGACGAGCGCGTCGTCCTCGTCCCGGTAGTGCAACGGCCACGGTCGGCCGATGAGCGGCCCGGCGGCGTCGAACTGCGCGCGCACCTTGGCCATCACCCGCGGCGGGAGGAAGTGGGTGTGCAGGTCCGAGAGGCCCGGGATCCCGACCGCCTCGACGAAGGCGCGAGGGTCCGTCATCAGTCCCGGTGGCCCTTGAGCCGGCGCTGGACGGCGTCGACCTTCTCGCGGTTGGCGGTGCGCTCGGCGAGGCTGTGGCGCTTGTCGTAGGACTTCTTGCCCTTGGCCAGAGCGATCTCGACCTTGGCCCGACCGTCCTTGAAGTAGAGCGCCAGCGGGATGATCGTGTAGCCCTTGTCGGTGATCTTGCGCTCGATCTTGTCGATCTCGGCCCGGTTGAGCAGCAGCTTGCGGCGGCGACGGGCCGTGTGGTTGGTCCAGGTCCCCTGGGTGTACTCGGGGATGTGCACGCCGAGCAGCCACGCCTCGCCGTTGTCGATCTCGGCGAAGCCGTCGACGAGGGACGCGCGGCCCATCCGGAGCGACTTCACCTCGGTCCCCATGAGGACGAGGCCGGCCTCCCACGTGTCCTCGATGTGGTAGTCGTGGCGCGCCTTCTTGTTCTGCGCGACCATCTTCTGGCCCTGCTCCTTCGCCATGGATCCATTCTCCCAGAGCGTGTCCAATCAGAAGAACGGCATGGGGTCCACGGCCTGGCCGTTGGCCATGACGGTGAAGTGCAGGTGGCAGCCGGTCGACCAGCCGGTGCTGCCTTCGTAGCCGACGACCTGCCCCTCGGTGACCTGGTCGCCGACGCCCACGGTGTAGGTGGTGGCGTGGTTGTAGATCGTCGCGATGCCTTGGCCTGCCATGGCGCCGTTGTCGATGATCAACCGGTTGCCGTAGACGCCGCTGAAGTAGGACGACACGACCCGCCCGGGAGCCGCCGCGCGCAGGGGCGTACCGCAGCCGCCGCCGAAGTCGACGCCGTCGTGCAGGCCCCAGTAGTGGTAGATCGGGTGGGTGCGGTAGCCGAAGGGCGAGGTGACGTAGCCGTCGACGGGCTGGGCCAGGAGACCGGTGCTCGGGCCGGCTGCGGCGCTGCGCGCGTTGGCGCGGGCGGCACGGCGCAGGGCGGCAGCGGCGCGCTTGCGGAGCATCTCCTCGATCTTGTCCTGCTCCTTCTTGAGCCTGCGGAGCTTGGCGACGTCCTCCGCGCGGGCGGCCCGCGCCTCGACCCGGGCGTCGCGGCGCTCGATGACCAGGGACACGACCGAGTCCTTGGCGGCCTGCTGCTCGGCCTCGAGGGCCTGCATCAGCTGCAGGTGGTCGGCAGCGGCCTCACGCTGGGCGGCCACCTCGTCACGCGCGTCGGAGACCTGCTGCTCCTGGACCTCGAGGAGCACCTCGGCAGCCTTGAGCTCGTCGTAGGCCCGAGCTTCCTGGCCCACGATGACGTCGCGTACGCCGTCGCGGCGGGTGAGCTCCTCGGTGGTCTCGGCGTCCATGAGCGAGGAGAAGGCGATCAGCTCGGGGTCGCCCTCGGAGTACATGTCGGCGACGGTTGCCGCGACGCGCTGGCGCTGGTCCTCCCGGTCCACCTCGCCCTGGGCCAGCGCCGCTTCGGCGGCAACCAGCTCGGCCTCGGCCGTGACCAGCTCTGCCTGCATCTCGGCGTCGCGCTCCTGGGCGACCTCGAGCTTGCCGCGCGCGGTCGCGAGCCGGGTCTTGGCGACCGAGAGCTGCTCCTGCGCCGCACCGAGACGGGCGGCGGCCTTCTTGAGCTGCGAGCTGGACTCACCCAGGTCCTGGGTGGCGCCCTTCAGCTCGCGCTCGACCTGCTTCTGCTTGTCCTTGAGGTCGTCGGCGTGAGCCGCGGAGACGCCCAGTGCCATGACCGCGACAAGTGCTGCGGCCATGCGGCGATGAGCGGTACGGGGGAAGGAACGCACCGGGGAAGCCTTTGTGTTCGGGGAAGGGAACGCCTAGACGCTAACCCGCCCCGATCAGACTTTGAGGTATTTGCGCGTCAGCACGAGTGTCGGGAGCAACGTCAGCAGCGGACCGAGGATCGCGACCGCCCCGGCGGCGAGCCAGAACTCGTCCCAGCCGATCCACGGCACGAACTTCAGGCGGTTCTGCGAGAGCTCGGCGATGCCGAAGTACATGAAGCCCCAGAGCGCCCCGACGGCGAGCGCGACGCCGATGAGCGCGGTGACCAGCGCCTCGAGGAGGAAGGGCAGCGCGATGTAGAGCGTGGAGGCGCCCACCAGCCGCATGATGCCGATCTCCTTGCGTCTGGCGAAGGCCGCGAGCCGGATCGTGTTGGCCACCAGCAGCAGCGCTGCGAACACCAGGAAGCCTGCCGTGCCGAGCGCCACCCACTGCAGCATGTTGATGGACTCGAGGATCGGCGCCACCTGTTCTCGCATGTCGCGGACCTTGGAGACGCCGTCGAGTCCCTGCACTGCCGAGGTGATGCCTTCGTACTGCTCGGGGTCCTGCAGCGTGATCCAGATCGTCTGCGGCATGTCCTCTGCGGTGATCGCCGGGTTGTCCCCCGAGAACAGCTCGTCGCCGTAGAGCTCGCGCGCCTTGTCGAGCGCCTGCTCGCTGGACTCGAAGTGGAAGTCGTCGACCTCGGGGTTGTCCTGGACGACCTGCGAGATCTCGGTCTTCTGGGCGTCGGTCACCGCGTTGGGGCACACCGCGCTGCTGTCGTTGGTCCGGCACAGGTAGACGGTGATCTGGAGCTGGTTGCCCCAGTGGTCGGCCGCCTTCGAGGCCTGCTGGTTGAACAGCACGCCGATGCCGACCAGCGTCAGCGAGACGAACAGGGTCAGCACCACTGCGAGGTGCATGGACAAGTTGCGCCGCAGGCCCTGTCCGAGCTCGGAGTAGACGTAACGAAGCTGCATGGAGGGGAGGCTCTCGATCTGTTTGACGAGGATCCGGGGGTGAGATCCGGGGCTGATCAGTTCTGGTGGCCGTAGACGCCCTGCGCCTGGTCGCGCACGACGTGGCCGTTCTCGAGCTCGATGACGCGCTTGCGCATCTGGTCGACGATGCCGGAGTCGTGCGTGGCCATCACCACCGTCGTACCGGTGCGGTTGATGCGGTCCAGCAGCTTCATGATGCCCACGGACGTGGTGGGGTCGAGGTTTCCGGTCGGCTCGTCGGCGATCAGGATCATCGGCCGGTTGACGAAGGCGCGGGCCACGGCGACGCGCTGCTGCTCACCACCGGAGAGCTCGTCGGGCATCCGGTCGCCCTTGCCGCTCAGGCCGACCATCTCCAGCGTCTCGGGGACGAGGTCCTTGATCTCCTTGCGCGACTTGCCGATCACCTGCAGCGCGAAGGCGACGTTCTCCGTGACGGTCTTGTTGGGGAGCAGGCGGAAGTCCTGGAAGACGGTGCCGATGTCGCGGCGCAGCCGCGGGACCTTCCAGCTGGCCAGCCGGTTGATCTCCTTGCCGGCGACGTAGACCCGGCCCGAGCTGGGCCGGTACTCGCGGAGCACCAGGCGCAGGAAGGTCGACTTGCCCGAGCCCGAGGACCCGACGAGGAAGACGAACTCGCCCTTCTCGACGTCCACGGAGATGTTGTCGAGGGCGGGGTGCGGGTGGCCGGGGTAGGCCTTGGTCACCTTCTCGAAGCGAATCACGCATCGAGGCTACGTGAGGGGTGCGCGGGTTCTCGAAACGCGCGCCGCACCGGGCAGGCTCAGGCGTCGGCCTTGTCGGCTCCCCGGCGCCAGCGGATGCCGGCCTCCATGAAGTCGTCGAGGTCGCCGTCGAAGACGGCGCTCGGGTTGCCGGACTCGTGACCCGTCCGCAGGTCCTTGACGACCTGGTAGGGGTTGAGGACGTAGTTGCGCATCTGGTCGCCCCAGCTGGCCTGGACGTCGCCCTTGAGGTCCTTCTTGAGCGCGGCCTCCTCGGCCTTCTTGCGCGCGAGGAGCTTGGCCTTGAGGACGACCATCGCGGAGGCCTTGTTCTGCAGCTGCGACTTCTCGTTCTGGCAGGACACGACGATGCCGGTCGGGATGTGCGTCAGGCGCACCGCGGAGTCGGTGGTGTTGACCGACTGGCCGCCCGGGCCGCCGGAGCGGAAGACGTCGGTGCGGATCTCGTTCTCGTCGACCTCGATCTCGTCGGTCTGCTCGAGCATGGGCACCACCTCGACGGCGGCGAAGGAGGTCTGGCGGCGGCCCTGGTTGTCGAAGGGGCTGATCCGCACCAGGCGGTGCGTGCCGGCCTCGACCGAGAGCGTGCCGTAGGCGTAGGGCGCGTGGATCGCGAACTCGGCGGACTTGATGCCCGCCTCCTCGGCGTAGGAGACCTCGTAGACCTCGACGCCGTACTTGTGCTGCTCGGCCCACCGCGTGTACATCCGCATGAGCATCTCGGCGAAGTCGGCGGCGTCGACGCCACCGGCACCCGAGCGGATCGTCACGATCGCCTCGCGCTCGTCGTACTCGCCGGCGAGGAGCGTGCGGATCTCGAGGGACTCGACGGACTTCTTGATCCGGTTGAGCTCCCGCTCGGAGTCGGCCAACGAGTCGGCGTCGCCCTCGTCCTGGGCCATCTCGACCATCAGGCCGAGGTCCTCGATGCGGGACTCGAGACCGGTGAAGCGGTCGAGCTCGCCCTGCAGCGCGGAGAGGCGTCCGGTGATGCGGGTCGCGCTGTCGACGTCGTCCCAGAGGTCCGGGGCGGCGACCTGCTCGCTGAGGTCGGCGATCTCGCCGCGCATCCGGTCGATGTTGAGCACCGAGCCGACGGTCTTCATCGTCGCCTGGAGCTGCTTGATCTCTGCGTCGTAGTCGATGCCTGCCACAAGGGGCAACACTACGGCGCGGCCGTCTGGAGTGTCGAAAGCAGAGGCGGGCACCCCACCGGGCCTGTACCCGTGGTGTGCCCGCCCCTGCGGTTCGTACGCCTCCGGTCAGCGGGTGCAGAGCACCTCGGGCGTGGCGACAGCGGCGACCGCGGCCGGCGTGGCGGTGGTGCTGAGGTCGATCTTGAGGCGGAACGCGTCCTCGATGTCGAGGACGCTGTCCTCCACGACGGTGCCGACCGCGAGCGAGTGGCTGGCGCGGATCGCCCCGTCGGTGGACACGACGACAGCGCCGCTCGAGCCCGAGGCGGAGCTGTCGGTCAGGGCGTACGTCGCGCGCAGCTCGAGGCACTTGCGGCCCAGCGTGTACTCGATCGACGACGCGGCGCCGGAGAGGTCAGTGACGAGGCTGTTGCCGTAGTAGTCGGTCGCGATGAGGGCCCCGCTGCCGACGAGCAGGTTCGCGTTGGGACCAGCAGCACGGAAGGCGAGCTTCTGCCACGCGTAGACCTCGACGTCCAGCGTCGGGCTGACGCCCTTGGCGAAGCCGTTGGAGGCGGGCTTGACGACGCGGTAGGCGCGCTTGCCCGGCGTCGACGGGTCGTCCTTGAGGACGTACGTGCCGTTGTTCTTGACCTTGGCGGTGCCAGTGGCCTTCCACGACTTCTTGTTGCCGACTCGCTGCTGCAGGACGACCTTCTGGCCGGCCGCCTTCGGCGTGACGCGGCCGCGCACCTTGAGGGTGGTCTCCTTGCCGATGGCGACGGTCTCGTTGATCTTGGCGGTGACCGTCCACGCGGCCTTCGCGGGAGCGGCGTACGACGTGGTGGCGAGCGCGAGCGGGCTGAGGGCCAGGGCGGCCGATGCGGTCAAGGCGATGATGCGGTTCATGAGGTTCCCCGATGTCTGGCTGGTGGCCGGTCGGCCCGTGCACCAAGGAGACTCACGAGCTCAGCAAAAAGTTGCGTCCGGTCCCAACAAAGTTCCGGCGTGGCCCGGGACGGCCAGCACGCCTGCGTCCAGGGTGACCCCCGCCGGTGTCTCGAAGAGCACCTCGCGGGCCCCCACGTCGAGGGTCACGCCATCCGGTCCGGTGTTGACGACGACGAGCAGGTCGCCGCGACGCAGGGTGAACAGCCGCCCGTCGACGGTGCACGAGACGGAGCCGAACGACGGGTCGGTGAGCTGCGGCAGCCCACGTCGCAGCCGACCGAGGCGGCGGTAGCACTCGAGCACCACGGCGTGCCGACCGGTGGTCAGCTCGTCCCAGTCGAGGCGCGAGCGGTGGAAGGTCTCCACGTCCTGCGGGTCCGGCACCTCGGCGGGGTCCCAGCCCATCTTCTCGAACTCCGCGATCCGGCCCTCGGCCGTCGCGGTGCCGAGCTCGGGCTCCGGGTGGGAGGTGAAGAACTGGAAGGGCGTCGACGCGGCCCACTCCTCCCCCATGAAGAGCATCGGGGTGAACGGCCCGGCCAGCGTCAGCAGCGCCGCGCAGGCGAGCTGGTCGTCGTCGAGGTGCTCGGCGAGCCGGTCGCCGCGGGCGCGGTTGCCGATCTGGTCGTGGTTCTGGTTGGCGACGACGAGCCGCCAGGTGGGCATCTTCTCGGTGTCGACGGGCACGCCGTGGTCGCGCTCGCGGAACGAGGAGAAGGTGCCGTCGTGGAAGAAGCCGCGCTCGCAGACCTTGGCCAGTGCCTCGAGCGGCTCGAAGTCGGCGTAGTAGCCGGCGGTCTCGCCGCTGAGCGCCACGTGCACGGCGTGGTGGAAGTCGTCGCTCCACTGGGCGTCGAGTCCGTGGCCGCCGGCCTCGCGGGCCGTGACCAGGCGGGTGTCGTTGAGGTCGGACTCGGCGATCAGGGTCAGCGGCTTGCGCAGGTGGGCCGACAGCGCTGCCGTCTCGACGGCCATCTCCTCGAGCAGGTGCACCTCGGAGGTGTCGCTCAGCGCGTGCACGGCGTCGAGGCGCAGCGCGTCGACGTGGAGCTCCTCGAACCACATCCGCACGTTGTCGAGGATGTAGCGGCGGACCTCGGTCGACCCGTCCGCGTCGAGGTTGATCAGGTCGCCCCAGGTGTTGCGGCCCGGCTTGAGGTAGGGCCCGAAGAGCGGGAGGTAGTTGCCCGAGGGACCGAGGTGGTTGTGGACCACGTCCTGCACCACGCCGAGTCCTGCGGCGTGGCAGGCATCGACGAAGCGGCGGTAGGCGTCCGGGCCGCCGTACTGCTCGTGGACGGCGAACCAGCCGACGCCGTCGTAGCCCCAGTTGTGGGGGCCGTTGAAGGCGTTGACGGGCATCACCTCGACGAAGTCGACGCCGAGCCCGAGGAGGTGGTCGAGCCTCTCCGTCGCCGCGTCGAGGGTGCCTTCCGGGGTGAACGTGCCGACGTGGAGCTCGTAGACCACCGATCCCGCGAGCTGGCGGCCGGTCCACGCCTGGTCCTGCCACTCGTACGTCGTCGCGTCGCGTCGCGACAACCCGTGCACGCCGTCGGGCTGGCGCCGCGAGCGCGGGTCGGGCCGCGGGTCGGGCTCGTCGTCGAGGAGGTAGCCGTAGTCGACCGAGGCTGCGTGGTCGGGCACCGGCTCGGCGGGCGTCCACCAGTCGTCGTCGTCGCGGACCATGTCGAGGACCTCGCCGGCGAGGCTCAGCCGCACCCGCTGCGGTCGCGGGGCCCACACGTCGTACGGTCCGCGCATCAGGACTCCTCCGCCCGGACCAGCAGGGCGACGGGGTGCACCGCCAAGAGGTCGGCCAGACGACCGTCCGTGGAGGTGCCGGTCAGGAGGTCGTGCCACGTGCCGTCCGGCAGGTCGAGGGTGGTGTCCCCCCAGCCGCCGTCCGAGACCAGGCCGACGGGCAGCCGGGTCGCGACCGTGATCGCACCGCCGCGGTCGAAGGCGACGACGTGGTCCGCGGCGGTGCCGGTGGCGGAGACCGGCGCGTACGACTCGAACAGCTCGGGCCGCTCGCGTCGCAGGGTCAGCGCCGAGCAGGTGACGTGGAGCTTGGCGACGGCGTCGTCGGAGTCGGTGCCGGCGAGCACGGCGGCGCGGTGGTCGAAGTCGACCGGGCGCCTGTTGTCGGGGTCGACCAGGGAGGTCTCCCACAGCTCGCTGCCCTGGTAGACGTCCGGGACGCCGGGGACGGTGAGCGCGAGGAGCTTGAGCGCCAGCGAGTTGGACCGACCGGCCTCGTCGATGTGGACGCACAGCTCGGTCAGGACCCGTCGGACGGCCGCGGAGTCGAAGACCGCGTCGACCGCGGCGTGCACGGCAGCCTCGTAGGCCTCGTCGGGCTCGGTCCACGTGGTGCGGTCCCCCGCCTCGCGCATCGCCTTCTCGGCATAGCCGTGCAGGCGCTCGCGGAGGTCGGGCAGGTGCTCGGGCGTCCAGGCGCCGAGGATCGCCTGCCACAGCAGCGACCCGAAGGCGGGGTCCGGGAGCGGGACCAGGGCCAGCAGCTCGTCGAGCGCGGCCTCCCACACCTCGGGCACCTCGGCCAGCACGGCGATGCGGGCGCGTACGTCCTCGCCGCGCTTGGTGTCGTGGGTCGAGGTGGTCGTCATGGCGTGCGGCCACTCACGCTGGCGCAGTGCCATCGCGTCGTGGAAGGTCGGGGCGTCGACGGCGAAGACCGACGGGTCGGCACCGACCTCGTTGAGCGAGGTGAGGCGCGACCAGCGGTAGAACGAGCAGTCCTCGACCCCCTTGGCCATCACCATCCCGGACGTCTGCTGGAAGCGCCGCGCGGGCTGGCCCCACTCGTCGTTGAGGACCGGCTCGAGCAGGTCGAGGGTCTCGGCCAGGTCGGGGCGGTGCGCGCGGGCAGCGGCGAACGCCTCGTCGAGGTGGTGGCGGCCCTCGGGCAGGTAGGACCGGTAGACCGGGAAGCAGGCCAGCAGCTCGGCGATGGCGTCCTCGACCGGCCCCTCGGACGCGTCCTCGGCGATCTTGAGGATCTCGCGGGAGATCCGCTTGACCTCGGAGTGCAGGATCCCGTCGGCGACGGCGCGCTTGTTGTCGTGGACCATCTCGGCCCAGTCGACCGAGGTCCCACGGAGGCGGTCCTCGAGGCGGGTGAGGGGCTCCTCCCCCGCCGGGTCGGTGAGGATCCGGTCGACGAGGGCGAGCACGTCGTAGCCGGTGGTGCCGTGGGTGGCCCACGACGTCGGCAGCTCCTCGCCGGGCTCGAGGATCTTCTCGACCAGCACGTAGGCGCCGCCGGTGAGGGCCGCGAGGTCGTCGAGGTAGCGCTTGGGGTCGCGCAGGCCGTCCGGGTGGTCGACGCGGAGCCCGTCGACGAGCCCCTCGTCGAACCAGCGGCGGATCTCCACGTGCGTGTCCGCGAAGACCTCGGGGTCCTCGACCCGCACGGCGGCCAGGGTGTTGACGGCGAAGAACCGGCGGTAGTTGAGGTCGTCGTCCGCGGCACGCCAGTTGACCAGCTCGTAGTGCTGCTCCTCCAGCGTGGTCGTGCCGGGAGCGAGCGGGAAGCGCTGGTCGTGGTAGCGGACCTCGCCCGTCGCTGTCGCGATCGTGATGGCGTCCTCGTCGTCGTCGCCGATGACCGGGATCACGATCCGGCCGTCACCGGCCGACCAGTCGACGTCGAAGGCGCTGGCGTGCTCGGACTCGCGGCCCAGCCGCAGCACGTCCCACCACCACGGGTCCTCCGACGGGGTCGCGACGCCGACGTGGTTGGGGACGATGTCGACGAGGACACCCATCCCGAGCCGGCGGGCCTCGGCGGACAGGGCCGCGAGGCCCTCCTCGCCACCCCGCTCGGGGTCGACGTGGTCGAAGGCGACCACGTCGTAGCCGTGCTGGCTGCCGGGCTCGGACGCCAGCAGCGGCGACAGGTAGACCCAGTCGACGCCGAGGTCGTGGAGGTAGGTCAGCCGTCCCGCGCACGCGTGCAGGTCGAAGTCGGGAGTGACCTGGAACCGGTAGGTGCTCTGCGGCGTCTGCCGATCCGTGTGGGGCGTCATGCCGTCTCGGTACCCGTGCGCGCCGCCAGCGATGCGGCGACCGAGTGGTCCGGTGTGGCCGTCGGCTCGGCGTGCTGGCGCAGCACGACGAGGGTGTGGGTGGTGAGGTCGAACGTCGCGCCGGCCTCGAGCGTCGGGTCGGCGTCCGCGTTGCCGCCCGTGTCGATGACGACGTCCCACGCCGGGGCGTACTCCTCCGACGGCAGCGTCGCCTGCGTCGGGCCGTCGGCGTTGAAGTAGAGCAGGAAGTGGTCGTCGGTGATCGTCTTGCCGCGGGCGTCCTTGCCGGCGATCCCGTCGCCGTTGAGGTACATCCCGATCGCCTTGCCGCCCTCCCAGTCACCGTCCTCCATCGGCTGCCCGTCGAGGTCGAGCCACACGATGTCGTTGAGGCGCTCCCCGTCGCCGGTGCGCACCTCGCCGCCGGTGAAGAAGCGCTTGCGGTGGAAGGTCGGGTGCTCGGCGCGCAGCTTGGCGACGGCCGCGGTGAACTCGATGAGCGGCGTGTCGGCGTCGTCCCAGTGCACCCAGCTGATCTCGCTGTCCTGGGCGTAGGTGTTGTTGTTGCCGTCCTGGGTGCGGCTCAGCTCGTCACCGTGCAGGAGCATCGGTACGCCCTGGCTGAGCAGCAGCGTCGCGATGAAGTTGCGCTGCTCCCGGGCCCGCGCCTCGAGGATCTCCGCGTCGTCGGTCGGGCCCTCCACGCCGTGGTTCCAGGAGCGGTTGTGGCTCTCGCCGTCGTTGTTGTCCTCGCCGTTGGCGTCGTTGTGCTTCTCGTTGTAGGACACGAGGTCGCGCAGCGTGAAGCCGTCGTGGGCGGTGACGAAGTTGATGCTCGCGAACGGACGACGGCCCGAGTGCTCGTAGAGGTCCGAGGAGCCGGACAGCCGGGAGGCGAAGTCGCCCAGCGAGGGCTCGCCGCGCCAGAAGTCGCGGACGGTGTCGCGGTAGTCGCCGTTCCACTCGGTCCACTGGGGCGGGAAGCCGCCGACCTGGTAGCCGCCGGGTCCGATGTCCCACGGCTCCGCGATGAGCTTGACCTGGCTGACCACCGGGTCCTGCTGCACCATCTCGAAGAACGTGGAGAGCTTGTCGACGTCGTAGAACTCGCGGGCCAGGGTGGCCGCGAGGTCGAAGCGGAAGCCGTCGACGTGCATCTCGGTGACCCAGTAGCGCAGCGAGTCCATGATCAGCTGCACCGAGTGCGGGTGGCGCACGTTGAGGGTGTTGCCGGTGCCGGTGTAGTCCATGTAGTAGCGCTGGTCGTCCTCGACGAGGCGATAGTAGGCCGCGTTGTCGATGCCCTTGAAGCTCAGCGTCGGACCGAGGTGGTTGCCCTCGGCAGTGTGGTTGTAGACGACGTCGAGGATGACCTCGATGCCTGCGGCGTGCATGGCCTTGACCATCGCCTTGAACTCCTGGACCTGCTGGCCGGCGTTGCTCGAGGCATAGTCGGCGTGGGGCGCGAAGAAGCCCAGGGTGTTGTAGCCCCAGTAGTTGCGCAGGCCCTGGTCGAGCAGCGTCGAGTCCTGGACGAACTGGTGCACCGGCATCAGCTCGATCGCGGTGACGCCCAGCTTCTGCAGGTGGGCCGTGATCGCCGGGTGCGCGAGCCCGGCGTACGTCCCGCGCTGCTCCTCCGGCACCTCCGGGTGCAGCTGGGTGAGGCCCTTGACGTGCGCCTCGTAGATGAAGGACTCGTTGTAGGGGATCGAGAGGCGGCGGTCACCCTCCCAGTCGAAGAACGGGTTGATCACGACGCCGTGCGTCATGTGCGCGGCGGAGTCGTCGTCGTTCTTGCTGTCCTCGTCACCGAAGTCGTAGGCGAAGAGCGACTGGTCCCAGTCGATCTCTCCGGCGGTCGCCTTGGCGTAGGGGTCGAGCAGCAGCTTGTTGGGGTTGCAGCGCAGGCCCTGCGTCGGGTCCCACGGACCGTGGACGCGGTAGCCGTAGCGCTGCCCGGGCTGGACCGTCGGGATGTAGCAGTGCCAGACGTAGGCGTCGACCTCGGTGACCTCGAGCTTGGTCTCCACGAAGGAGCCCGGCTGGTCGGGGTCGGGGTCGAACAGGCAGAGCTCGACGCGCTCGGCGACCTCGCTGAAGAGGGCGAAGTTGGTGCCGCTGCCGTCGAAGGTCGCACCCAGGGGGTAAGCCGTGCCCGGCCAGTTCTCGATCACCCCTCAGACGCTACCGCCGAATGCGTGTGTGTCAGCGATCGGCCACCCCGGCAGGTGGTCCCGGTGACGACCGTCACCGGGACCCGCCGAGCGCTCGGCTGCGGCCGGCTACAGGCAGCTGCGGTCGGCTGCGGTCGGCTGCCGTCGGCTGCCGTCGGCTCAGGCGGCGACGGCGCGCTCGCGGTCGGACCGCGCGGCCCGACCCGTCAGCTGGGACTGCTCCGTGCCGCACCAGCAGGTGAACGTGACCACGATGCCGTCGGCGGAGTTGGCCACCGACGAGACCTGGCTCGGGAAGATGAGCACTCGGCTGGCGCACACCTGGCAGAAGTTGTCGAACATCGTGACCTCCTCGGATCTGTTTGTTTGCGGTACGACGATCCTCCCGCGCCTCCGTCTCTAGGGGTAGCCTCGGTTTCCAGCAACTCCCCAAGGAGATTCCTATGCTTTCGCTGCACCAGCTGCGGTGCTTCCTCGCCACCTACGAGCACGGCTCGCTGACGGCCGCCGCGGACGAGCTCGGCTACGCGCAGCCGTCGGTGTCCGAGCAGGTCCGGGCCCTCGAGAAGACCCTCGGCGTGCCACTGTTCCGACGTGTCGGGCGCGGCGTCGTACCGACCACGCTGGCCGACACGCTGCGCCCGTACGCCGAGCAGGCGATCGCCGCGGCCGAGGAGGCCCGGCGGGCGGTGCAGAGCGCCGTGTCCCTGGAGAGCGGCACCATCAGGTTCGGGATGTTCGGCGCCGCGCGGCTCTACGCCGGTGCCCAGATCGTCGCCGACGTCCTCGAGCGCTATCCCGGCGTCCGGGTGGAGCTTATCGGCCAGCACTCCAACGAGGTGCAGGAGCAGCTCCGGCGCGGGCACCTGGAGGCGGCGATGATCGCCGTCACCAGCCTCGAGAGCGAAGGGATGACGGTCATCCCGGTGGCCCGCGACGAGCTCGTCTACATCTCGGCGGACCCCGAGCGGCTCACCTCACCCGTGACCGCAGCCCGGCTCGCCAAGGCGTCCCTGATCATGCCGGAGACGACGTGGCGCTCGAGCGACTCCGTCCGCATCGTGCTGCGCCGCTTCCTCCACGAGGCCGGCCACAACCCGGAGACCCGCATCGAGGTCGAGGAGGTGGAGACCGCGGTCGACCTGGTCGGTCGCGGGCTGGGCGACTCGGTCATCCCCCGCGGGGGCGCCGAGCAGCTCATCCCCCAGCTCGCGCCGCACGTCGGCTACGTCTCGCTGCGCCCCAAGCAGTACGACGTGATGGCGATCGTGCACCGCCGAGGTGCCGTGCTCTCCCCTGCGGCCCAGGTGATGATCGAGGTCGCGACCCGGCACATCCGGTCGGTCACCGAGCCGGTCTGACCGGCTCCCTGCCGACGGTCGTCGCACCCGTCACCGCACCGTCACCGCGGCGGTGCTGCTCGCTGCCACGCTCGGGTTGTCGGGCGAGCCGGGGATCGCAAGAGGCAGGTCGAGCGGTGCCTCGAGCCGCACCGTGACGGACCTGCCGACGGGATCGACCCGCACGCCGACGTCGATGCCGGGGTACTTCGCGCCGGCATCCGCTCTCCGGAGGTAGTCACGGACCGCGGCCTCGACGGCCGCCTCCTCCTGGGCGAGGCGCACCGCGTCCACGCCGTTGGCGTAGACGTCGGTCGACCCCAGGTCAGCGCCGTACAGGGCTGCGCCGTCGGCGAGGTTGTCGAGGTCCTGGCGCTGGAGGTAGGCGGCGGACGCATCGATGACGACCACGATCGCCATCAGCAGGATGCTCGCGAATCCGATGATCAGCAGCGTCACCTGCCCCTGCTCGTCGCGGCGTCTCACCGCCGGTCCTCGTCGTCCTCGGCATCGTCCTCGGCGTCATCGTCGTCGGTGGTGCTCTCGACGTACTGCCCGATCGGGACGGTGTGGCTGGCATCGAGGGAGAAGCTGGGCCTGCCGTTCTCGCCGAAGATCGCCGGGAAGAAGGGCAGGTCGACCCCGGAGTCGACGCGGACCGTGATCACCGCCGTGCCCACGTGACAGCTGCCGGCCGGCGCCTCGCAGGTGATCGTCACGCGGGCTCGCTGGTTCGGGGCGCCCTGGTCGGCGAGCACCTGCTCGACGACTGCGCGCGCCCGCCGCTCACCGGTGGCGTCGTCCGGAGCGAGGGCGTACGCCCTGCCCGCGGCGCGCGCGGCCGCGCTGGTGGCGAACGCACCCTGCTGCACCTCGAAGACCGAGAGGATGATCCAGACCAGCGGGACCAGCAGGATGATCGCGAGCCAGATGAACTCGACGAGGGCGGAGCCCCGGTCGTCGCGTCGCGTCACGGCGTGACCACCGCCTGCTCGGCGATGGCGTGGCCCTCGACGCGGACGTGGACGCCCGGGCCACCCAGGCCGAGCACCGTCACGTCGGCCTCGACGACCACCTCGTAGCCCGGAGCACCGCCCAGTGCAGTGGGGCGGACGGTCACCGACCGGACGAACTCCTGCGACAACGCACCGTCGACCAGCTCCTGCACCTTGGCCTGCCCGGCGGGGACCGACGATCCTGCGACGGCCGCGTGTCGGGCTCCCTCGGCCGCAGCGGAGGCCAGGGTGTTGCGCACGTGGAGCACCAGCGCGAGCTGGAGGATCCCGAGCACCAGCGGCAGCAGGACCAGCAGGACGAGGACGAAGTCCACGACGGCAGCCCCGCGCTCGCCCGTGCGGGCGCGAGAGGTCACGGCTGCGGCCTAGCCGCTCACCATCGCGAAGGCCTGGCGGAGCAGGCCCATGAGCTCCTCGCTGACGAACGGCGTCAGCGCGGCGATGACGATCGCGGTCATGAGGGTCACCATCACCCACCCCGGAACGTCGCCGCGGTCGTCGCGCACCCGGCCGGCCGGAGGGTCGGGAGGGGACAGCAGTCCCGAGATGGGCTGGTGCATGGTCGTTGTCCTTTCAGGAGGCAACAGGTGGTGGATCGAGGTCAGGGGCCGGATCACGGCGTGGTGAGGCGCAGGCCCAGCACGCCTGGGTAGAAGGCGAACAAGATGGTCGTCGGAAGCACGAAGAACACGACCGGCGCCATCATCGCGATCTCCTTGCGCGCCGCGGTCTCGATGAGCAACCGGCGGCCGGCCTCGCGTACGTCGGCGGCCTGGGCGTGCAGCACGTCGGCGAGCGGGGTGCCGCGCTCCATCGCGACAGTGATGCCGGTCGCGAACCGCGCCACGATCGGCAGGCCGGTGGACTGCGCGAGGGACTCGAAGGCGTGGCCGACGGGCTCGCCGGTGCGGATCCGGGCAAGGACGTGGGCGAGGTCCTCGGACAGGGCGCCGTGGCTGCGGCGTACGACCCGGTCGAGCGCCGAGACCGGGCTCTCGCCCGCCGCCACCGAGAGCGCGAGCAGCTCCGCGATGGTGGGGAACTCCGTGAGGACCTGGCGTTCGCGGTCCTTGACCTGTGCGCTGAGCCGGTTGTCACGGAGGAAGACACCGCAGACGAATCCGAGCAGGGAGAAGACCACCGCCGACCCGACGCTGCCGACCCCGCCGAGCGCGCGGACCAGGCTGACGGCGGCCGCTGCGGCGAAGCCGACCAACCCCCACACCACCTGCTCGATGCGGAAGTCCTGCAGGCTCCGGTCCAGGCCTGCTCGGTCGAGGCGACGGCGTACGGAGGTGCTGCCCCCCAGCACCCGCTCCACCAGGTCGGCAGCCGAGCGCAGCAGCGGACCGAAGATCCCGGCCGCCGCCGACGTCGGTGACGACGAGGCCGTGCGCAGGGCGGGTCCCTGGTCGCGCACCGGCAGGTCGCGGAGGTAGGGCAGGACGCGTTGGGCGAGCTGCGGGCGGCGCAGCACGGCGATCCGCATCGCGACCATCACGACACCGACGCCGGCCAGGCCCCCGAGCAGGCCGCCCCACACCATCGTGCTCACGACAGGATCCGCTTCTCGACGGGCAGCCTGCCGATCCGCATCATCGCGGCGTAGGCGAGCACACAGACGGCGAACCCGATCCCGAGCACGAGCACCCCACCGGGCGAGGCGTAGCGGCGGATGGCCGTGGTCTGGAACGACATGAGGAGCAGCACGATCCAGGGCGCGGCCACCGCGAGCCGGGCGCCGTTGACGGTCCAGGCCTGGCGCGACTCCAGCTCCGAGCGGGTGCGGGCGTCGTCGCGGAGGAACCCGGACAGGTTCCGCAGGAGCCGGCCGAGGTCACCGCCGCCCACCTCACGGGCGAGGCGGAGCCCCTCGATCACGCGGTCCCCCACCGGGTCCGCCAGCCGGTCCTTCAACCGGTCCAGGCACTCGCCGAAGCGGCCGGTGACCTGGTAGTCGAGGGCGAACTGGGCGAAGTCGTGGCGCAGGGCCTCGGGACCGTTGGTCCCGAGCGCGGCCACGGCGTCGGGCAGGGACAACCCGGCGCGTACGGCGCTGGCGAGGTTGTCGACCGCCTCGGGCCAGACCTCCGCGAAGTCGCGCAGCCTCCGGGCCGCGCGTTGGCGCAGCACCGCGACGGGGACATAGGCCGCCATCGCGGCGAAGACGAACGCGACCGGCACCGTGCGCGAGACCGCCTGGACGACGGCGAAGGCGACAGCGAAGAGCACGGCGCAGAGGGAGACCACGCTGGCCGACGTGACGTCGCTGAGCCCGGCGCGACCGAGCAGGCGACCGAGGGCGGTGGAGGTGGGCGTGGACACCTTCGGCCGGCGCGGCAGGGCGAAGGCCGACCAGATGAGGAGGAGACCGACGCCGACCCCCAGCCCGACGAGCGCGCCCATCAGCGGCCCTCCTCCGAGGCGAGCACCTCGTGGATGTCGATGCCGACCCGCTCGTAGCGCTCCACCTGCGCCGGCACGCCGCCCGTACGACGCAGCTCGTTGCCGTGCCGCACGAAGATCGGCTCGACCTCGATGACGTCGGCCTCCACCCGACCCGGGACGGAGACGATCTCGTTGACCCGGCGTACGCCGTCCGCGCCCACACCGAGGTGCACGACGAGGTCGACGGACGTCGCGACCGTCGGCACCACGAAACGAGCAGAGATGTTGTCGCCTGCGAGGAGCGGCAGCGTGCACATCTTCACGAGCGCCTCTCGGGCGCTGTTGGCGTGGAGCGTGCACATGCCGGGCAGCCCGGAGTTGAGGGCGAGGAGCAGGTCCAGGCACTCCGCGGCGCGCACCTCGCCCACCAGGATCCGGCTCGGCCGCATCCGCAGCGCCTCCTTGACGAGGTCGCGGAGCACTATCTCGCCGGTCTGCTCGAGACCTGCCTGCCGCGTCTGCATGGCCACCCAGTCGGGGTGGCTGAACCTCAGCTCGAAGACCTCCTCGACGCTGACCACCCGTTCACCCCCCGGCACGGATGCGGCCAGGCAGTTGAGCATCGTGGTCTTGCCGGCCTGCGTCCCTCCGGCAACGAGGATGTTGAGGCCGGCACGCACCGACGCCTCGAGGAAGCGTGCGGACTGCGGGGTCAGGCTGCCGAGCGCGACCAGGTCGGAGAGCCGGTGGGCGCGGAGAAGGAACTTGCGGATGTTGACGGCCGTGAAGCCGCGGGCGATGCCCTCGAGCACCACGTGGAGGCGGTGGCCCTCGGGGAGCATCGCGTCGACGAACGGCGTCGAGATGTCGAGGCGGCGCCCGCTCGACTTGAGCATCCGCTCGACGAGCTCGTTGACCTGCGCGGTGTCGAGCCGCAGGTTGGTCAGCTCGTGCCGTCCCCGACGTGCGATGAAGACACGCTCGGGAGAGTTGATCCAGACCTCCTCGACCTCGGGGTCGTCGAGGAACGGCTGGAGCGGGCCGAAGCCCGAGACCCGGGCGACCAGCTCGCCGACCATCACGTCGTCGTCGGCGATCGGCGCGACGGCACCGGTCAGGCTGAGCTGGTCGTGGTCACGCACGACGTCCTCAGCGATACGTCGTACGACGACCGCCTCGCGCTGCGGGTCGACACCCTCGCGACGGACCCGCTCGCGCACCTGCCCGTCCAGTCTCTGCACGAGGTCGAGGTGGGCGTCCGGGCGCGGCGCAGTGGACCTGCGGTCGACCGCCAGACGATCTGCTGCCATTGGTGCCTGCTTCCCCGAGACGTGCACTGGGGACGCTACCCAGCAAGACGCACCTGGAAACAGGGGTCAGGCAAAGGTTGTGGAGAACCTCCGGGTCACCGCCGCGCGGATCGAGAACTGCCGGTGGGTTCAGGTGCCGGTCTCGAGGCGGAAGCCCACGCCCCGGATGGCGACGACGCGCTCCCCGGCGTCGGCAGCCTCGAGCTTGCTGCGCAGCCGCCCGATCGTGACGTCGAGGGTCTTCGTCGAGCCGTACCAGTTCTGGTCCCAGACCTGGTTCATCAGCGTCTCGCGCGGCACGACCTTGTCGTGGTGGGACGCCAGGACCGCAAGGACGTCGAACTCCTTGGCGGTCAGCGCGATCTCCTGGTCGCCGAGGTGGACGCGGCGCGAGGCGGCGTCGATCTTGAGGCCGGAGGCGGTGGTGACGGTGCTGCCGTCCGGGGTGACGATCGCGCTGCGGCGGAGCAGGGCGCGCACGCGGGCGAGGAGCTCGGCGAGGCCGAAGGGCTTGGCGAGGTAGTCGTCGGCGCCGACATCGAGGCCGACGACGCGGTCGAGCTCGCCGGCGCGCGCAGTGACCATGATGATTCCGCCCAGATATCCCGCAGTTCGCATCTGGCGACAGACATCGATGCCGTCCATGTCGGGCAGCCCCAGGTCGAGGATCACCACGGCCGGGTCCTCGTCGACGACGAAGGTCAACGCGTCGGCGCCGCTGGAGGCACGGTTGACCTCGTAGCCCTCGCGCTCGAGGGTGCGGATGAGGGGGACGGCGATGTCCTCTTCGTCCTCCACCACCAACACGTCGTGCGCCATGCCGAGGAGCATAGAGGGAGGGTCAGCGGTTGGGGGTCTGAATCACCATGTGACCCGAGGGTGCGACCACGCTCTGGGACGGGGAGGCCGGTGCCTGCTCGGCCGGCCCGAGCACCACGCCGCCGGCAGCCAGGAGGACTGCGACGGGGATCAGGAGGAGGCGGGTCATGTGTCCAAGGATCCGACGGTGCGATCCACACCAGACCCTCACACCGGTGACACAAAGGAAAAGATTGGGACGATTTCGGGTGCGATCGGGGATGACCGGGCAGATTCAGGCCTCGAACAGGTCGCCGTGCTCCGCGACCCGCTCCAGCACCTGGTCCATCGAGAACTGCTCGAGCGCCAGCTCGTCCTCGGCGCCCGCCTCGACCTCGTCCCAGGTCAGTGGGGTCGCGGCGGTCGGTCGCTCGCGGCCGCGCAGCGAGTACGGCGAGACGGTCGTCTTCGAGCCCGAGTTCTGCGACCAGTCGAGGAACACCTTGCCGGGCCGCTTGGCCTTGGTCATGGTGGCGGTCACCAGGGCCGGGTGCTCCTTCTGGAGGGCCTCGGCGACCTCCTTGGCCAGCGCGGTGGTGCCGTCGCTGTCCAGGCTGTCGCCGCCGCCGGGCATCGGGGCATAGAGATGGAGGCCCTTGCTGCCGCTCGTGACCGGCGTACACCCGAGGTCGCGCTCGGCGAGCGCGTCACGCACCAGCAGCGCCACCTGCGCGCACTCGTGGAGCCCCGCCGGGTCGCCCGGGTCGAGGTCGATCACCAGCCGGTCGGGATGGCGCGGGGTCCCGTCGGCGTCGACGGTCCACTGGTGGACGTGCAGCTCGAGGGCTGCGAGGTTGGCCAGCCAGGTCAGCGTCGCCAGGTCGTCGCAGATCGGGAAGCGGAGGGTCGTGTCGCCCTTGCCGGAGCGCGAGCCCGTGCTCGGCACCTCCGCCGTACGCACCCACGACGGCGTGCCGGCCGGCGCGTTCTTCTCGAAGAAGCTCGCCCCCTCCACGCCGTGCGGCCAGCGGATCCGCGTCACCGCGCGGTCCTTGAGGTGCGGCAGGAGCACCGGCGAGACCTGGGCGTAGTAGTTGAGCACCTCGCCCTTCGTCGTGCCGGTGCGCGGGTAGAGCACCTTGTCGAGGTTGCTGATCGTGAGGGTGCGGCCCTCGACGTCGACCTGGATCTCGCTCATCTCATCCCTCCAGCAGGTCGGCGGCGTCGATGTCGGTCCGGATGCCCCGGTAGGACGGTTGTCGCAGCCGGCTGATCGGCATCTTGTTGAGCGAGTCGACGTCGACCACGAGGAAGGGTTCCACCCAGAAGGTGCCGCGCGCGTCGACCGCGGGTACGTCGTCGGCGAACGGACTGGCGTCGAGGGCCCGGCCGCCGAGCTGCGCGCCGAGCAGGCGGCTGGCCGCACCACTGATCCCGCTGCCCACCCGGCCGCGGTAGAGCAGCCCGTCTGCGGTCGGCTCCCCCACCAGCAGGGCGGCGAGCCGGTCCTTCGTGCCCTCCTGCGGCCGCCAGCCCCCGACCACGAAGGAGAACCGGTGCCGGTGGGCGAACTTCAGCCACGCCTTGCTCCGCACCCCGGGCTGGTAGGTCGAGGTGAGTCGCTTGGAGACGATGCCCTCCAGTCCCTGGGCCAGGGTCGCGTCCCGCAGCATCGCGCCGTCGTCGTACGTCGGGGGCACCTGCCAGCCGCCGAGGTCGAGGCCCTGGAGGATCTCGCGGCGCTCGGCCAGGGGCAGCGACGTGAGGTCGCGGCCGTCGAGGCGCATCACGTCGAAGACCATGAAGGTGGCGGGGACGGCCTTCGCGAGCCGGGCCGCGGTGGTGGCCGAGCGGACGTGCATCCGCTCCTGGATGACCGCGAAGTCGGGCACCCCGGCGTCGTTGATGCCGATGATCTCGCCGTCGACCAGCAGGTCGCGTCCGTCCATCGGGGCAGGGCTGACGTCCGGCCACGCGATCGTGGCGTCGTTGCCGTTGCGGGTGGTCAGGCGGGCGCGCTCCGCGCCGTCGGCCACGTCGGCGAGCATCCGGACCCCGTCCCACTTCACCTCGTGGGACCACTCGTCGCCGGTGGGGACGACGTCTCCCTTGGTGGCGAGCATGGGGCGCATGGGACATGCTTACCCCATGCGAGCGATCTGGAAGGGTGCAGTCTCCTTCGGCCTGGTCAGCGTCCCGGTGAAGCTCTATGCCGCCACCGAGAGCCACGACGTCTCCTTCCGTCAGGTGCACGCCAAGGACGGCGGTCGGATCAAGTACCAGCGCGTCTGCTCGCTCGACGGCGAGGAGGTGGCGTACGCCGACATCGCGAAGGGCTACGAGACCGAGGACGGCGAGATGGTCATCCTCACCGACGACGACATGGCCGAGCTGCCGTCGACGTCCTCGCGTGAGATCGCGGTCGAGAAGTTCGTGCCCCGCGACCAGATCGACCCGCTGCTCTTCGAGAAGTCCTACTACCTCGAGCCCGAGGGCGCCGGCGCCAAGCCGTACGCCCTGCTCCGCCAGGCTCTGCTCGACGCCGACCGGATGGCGGTCGTGACGGTCGCGCTGCGCCAGCGCACCAGCATCGCCGTGCTCCGCGTGAAGGACGACGTGATCGTGCTCCAGACGATGATGTGGCCCGACGAGATCCGCGCACCGGACTTCTCCGTCGAGGCCGGCGACGTCAAGCCGGCCGAGGTGAAGATGGCGCACATGCTCGTCGAGACGCTCGCCGGCGACTTCGACGCCAGTGAGTTCGAGGACGACTACGCCGGTGCTGTCGAGGCCCTGGTGAAGTCGAAGATCGAGGGCGGCGAGATCAAGCGCACCGAGACCTCCACCAAGACCTCCGGCGAGGTCATCGACCTGCTGGCGGCCCTGCAGAAGTCGGTGGCGGCGGCGAAGACCGCCCGCGGCGAGGAGGCGGAGGACGCCGACGAGAAGCCGGCCGCGAAGAAGTCGGTCGCGAAGAAGTCGGCAGCCAAGAAGACCGCGGCCAAGAAGGCGCCGGCGAAGAAGGCTGCCGCCAAGAAGGCCCCCGCCAAGAAGACGGCTGCGAAGAAGCAGGCTAAGAAGGCCAGCTGACGCGCCCACCCCTGTGCGGTGCGTGAAGCAGGTTCTGACGACGCCGAACCTGCCTCACGCACCTCGCAGGTGGGCGAGGTGGAGTCGCCGGTGCATCAGGCAGGTTCGGGGCGCGCAGAACCTGCGCCACGCACCGCCCACCAGGGCACCGGCGCCGGGCACCTCAGGCGCCGACCGCCAACGCCCCGCCCACCCGCTCGCGCAGCAGCGCGGAGACCTCCGCGGCCACGGCGACGGCGAGGTCTCGGACGGGCTCGCCGTCGACCTCGGGCACCACGCGGTGCACGATCCCGTCGGCCAGCAGGTCGATCGCCCGTACGCGCTGCCGCTCGGCCATCTCGGCCGCGTGGTGGACGTCGCCGTGCACGATGACGCTCGCGCCCTCGGGCGGTAGCGGCGAGAGCCAGGCGTGCTCGGTGGCGATGACGGTCTGCGCGGGCAGGAAGGCCAGCGCTCCTCCCCCGCAACCCTGGCCGAGGATCACCGCCAGGGTGGGGACGCTCATCGTGGTCAGGGTCGCGATGCAGCGGGCGATCTCGCCCGCGATGGCGCGCTCCTCCGCGTCGGGCGACAGCTCGGCGCCCGGGGTGTCGATGACGGTGACCAGCGGCAGGCCGAGCTCCTCGGCGAGGCGCATGCCGCGGCGGGCCTCGCGCAGGGCGCCCGGTCCCATCGCGTGCCCGGGCGCCTGGCGCGCGCGGTCCTGCCCGACGACGACGCACGGCTGGTCGTCTATCCGGGTCAGGGCGACCATCACGGTCGAGTCGCGCTCGCCCTCGTCGGTGCCGCGCAGCTGGATCGTGCCGGACGCGCCGTGGGCGAGGAGGTCACGGAGCCCGATGCGGTCCGTACGTCGGGTGCGCTCGATGCTGTCCCACGCCGTCAGTCCGGCCAGCGGTCGGGCGGGGCGTCCGGACAGCCGACCCGGACCGGGTGCGTCGACCAGGACGGCCAACGCGAGGTCGACCATCTCGGGCAGGTCCTCCGCTGCGACGACGCCGTCGATCACGCCGACGGCCGCGAGGTTCTCCGCGACCTGCACCCCGGGACGGAACGGGCGCCCGTTGAGCGCCTCGTAGACCTTGGGTCCGAGGAAGCCGACCAGCGCCCCGGGCTCGGCGACGGTGACGTGACCGAGCGATCCCCACGAGGCGTACACGCCACCGGTCGTGGGATGGCGCAGGTGGACGAGGTAGGGCAGTCCGGCGGCGCGGTGGTCCACCAGCGCCCGGGAGATCTCCGCCATCCGCACGAAGGCGGGCGTGCCCTCCTGCATCCGGGTGCCACCCGACGCGGTGCTGGCCAGCAGCGGGAGCCCGTCGGCGGTGGCACGGCGTACGGCGGCGATGATGCGGTCCGCAGCGGCTCGGCCGATCGACCCGGCGAGGAAGCCGAACTCGTTGACCACGACGGCCAC
Source organism: Nocardioides alpinus (assembly GCF_900112035.1). Taxonomy (GTDB): domain Bacteria; phylum Actinomycetota; class Actinomycetes; order Propionibacteriales; family Nocardioidaceae; genus Nocardioides; species Nocardioides alpinus. The sequence goes on from NZ_FOKC01000001.1 coordinate 92,856, forward strand.
CGGCCGGCCGCGGACCTCACCGCGACCGGTGAGCACCGACTCGTCGGTGCCGGCCCTCGCGGCGGCGGCCTCGAGGACCGCGCGGTAGGACGGGTCCACGCCGGACAGGTCGACGGGTGAGTCCCAGGACGTGAAGGTGCCGGGATCGAGGACGAGGTTCAGCAGCTCGTGGGCCGACCAACGACGGGTCACGCTCCTCCACCCCCGACCCAGGCGCGGATCTCGTCGGCATGCTCGTCGAGGAGCGGCGGCGCCGCGTGGTCACGCCGGGTGACCTCGGTCCCCTCCGCGTCGAAGAACCGCAGCGGCGGGCCGGGAAGGGTCAGGTGGCCGAGCGTCGAGTGCTCGACGTCGACGAGCAGTCCCTGGCTGGCGACCTGGTCCCACTCGTAGACCTCGTCGAGGCTGCGCACCTTGCCGGCCGGCACGCCGACCTCGGCCAGGCGTGCGAGCAGGGGCTCGGCGTCCCAGTCGGCGAACGCCTGCTCGACGACCTCGATGACGCGCTCGCGCACGGCGACCCGCTCCTGGTTGGTCGCGAGGCCCTCGGCGTCGGGGTCGAGCCCGAAGCCCTCGCAGAAGCGCCTCCACAGCCCCTCGCTGCCGAGCGCGATCTGCACGGCACCGTCGCGGCAGCGGAACAGCCCGTAGGGCGCGATCGACGGGTGGTGGTTGCCCTGTGCCCGGCCGACCTCGCCGGCGACGGTCCAGCGGGTGCCCTGGAAGGCGTGCACCCCGACGACCGACGCGAGCAACGACGTACGCACCACCTGGCCCTTGCCGGTCGCGTGCCGCTCGTGGAGCGCAGCCATCACGCCGTAGGCGCCGTACATCCCCGACAGCAGGTCCGCGATCGGTACCCCGACCCGCTGGGGGTCGTCGGGACCCGAGCCGGTCAGCGACATCAGGCCGGCCTCGCCCTGGGCGATCTGGTCGTAGCCCGCGCGACCGCCCTCGGGTCCGTCGTGGCCGAAGCCGGTGATCGAGAGGACGACGAGCCGCGGGTTGCGGCGCATCAGCTCCTCGATCCCGAGGCCGAGGCGCTCCAGGACACCGGTGCGGAAGTTCTCGACCAGCACGTCGGCACGGTCGACGAGCCCTAGCAGGACGTCCTTGTCGGTGGGGTTCTTGAGGTCGAGGGCGATGGACTCCTTGTTCCGGTTGGTGCACAGGAAGTACGTCGACTGGCGCGCGTCGGGCTCGCCGACGAACGGCGGCCCCCAGCCGCGGGTGTCGTCGCCGCTGCCGGGCGACTCCACCTTGATCACGCGGGCGCCGAGGTCTCCCAGCATCTGCGTGGCGTGCGGCCCGGCGAGGGCACGGGTGAGGTCGACGACGAGGAGGTCTGCGAGCGGTCCGGTCATGAGCGGGTTCACCATCCGGGGAGGACGAGGGCGGCCCAGACGAGCAGCGGCCCGACCAGGGTGACGATGACGCCGTAGCCGAGGATCTGCTTGTAGTAGACCGGCTCGCTGATGGAGTCGGGCTTGTTGGCCAGCATCAGGGCGCCGTTGGTGCTGAACGGGCTGACGTCGACGATGGTCGACGACACGGCCAGGGCGGCGACGAACAGCGCGGCGTTGATCCCGCCGTCGGCGATCAGCGGCACGGCGATCGGGATGATCACCGGCAGCAGCGCCGTGGAGGAGGCGAACGCCGAGACGACACCTCCGACGTAGCAGAGGATCAGGGCGCCGATGGCGGCCGCACCGAGGCCCGCGGCCCACGTCCCGACGAACTCCGGCGAGCCGGCGGTGGTGAGGATCGTGGCGTAGGTGCTCACGCCCGCGACCAGGAGGACGGTCGGCCAGGCGATCTGCTTGACCGCGTCCTTGTGCTCCTGGGCGTTGAGCATGGCCAGGATCACGGCCGCGGTGATCGCGACGAAGCCGATGTTCTTGTCGAAGACCAGCGCGATCAGCGCGACGCCGACGAAGGCGAGGAGGGTGAGGACCTGGTCACGGCGTACGCCCTGGGCCTGGGTGCCGGTGGGCGCGGACGTGCCGTAGCCACGGGCCGGCACCGTGGCGCCACCGCGGTGGAGGTCCTCGTCCAGCGTGTCGGGCTCGTCGGGGTCGATCCGCATCGCCATCAGCTTGCGGCCGCCGAGGGCGACGAAGAGGATCGCGGCCATGATCGTGTTGACGATCAGGCTGGCGAGGAAGACGGTGATCTCGCTCGACGGGAGGCCCGCGTCCTCCATCACGGAGTTGGTGATCACGCCGTAGATGCTGATCGGCGAGAAGCCGCCGGCCTGCGCACCGTGCACGACGAACATGCCCATCATCAGCGGGCTGATGCCGTAGCGACCGGCGAAGCCGAGGGCGATCGGGCCGATGATGGCGCAGGCGGCCGGGCTCACCGCGCCGATGCCGGTCAGCACCGCGGTCACCGCGAACATCACCCACGGGATGAGTGCCACACGACCGCCGACCCCGCGCACCGCCGTACGCACGATGAGGTCGACCGTGCCGTTGTTGCGCGCGATCGCGAAGAGGTACGTGACCCCGATGAGCGTCAGGATCAGGTCACCGCTGACACCGGCCAGGATCTCCTTCTCCGTGAGGTCGAGGGCATACATCCCGACGAGCCATGCGGCGACGTAGGCCAGCGCTCCCATGTTGATCGGCAGCAGCGTGCCGATCACGAACAATGCGACGAGGGCGAGGATCGCCACCCATTCCGGACCCATCTCGAACCTCCGAGGTCGATGGCCGCACGGCGGTGGTCGGGGGGTGACCCTCGTCACGTGCTTGGCTCAGTGGCCTAGCCAATAGGACAATGAGCCGCGAGTCAATAGGCTGCCCGTATGAGCGAGTCGTTCCCTCCCCGGTTGCTGCGCACCCGACTCTACGAGCAGGTGGCCGGCCAGATCTCGTCGTGGATCAGTGACAACGGGCTCGCCGCCGGCGACAAGCTGCCACCCGAGCGTGAGCTGGCCCAACGGCTCGGGGTGAGCCGGGCGACGCTCAGCCAGGCCCTCGTGGCGCTCGAGGTGGTGGGTGTCGTGGAGGTACGCCACGGCGACGGGACCGTCGTCACCGCGCGGCACCAGCAGTCGACCCGCATCGTCGAGGCGATCCGCAGGCACGCCGACCGGCTCCCCGAGGTCATCGAGACCCGCGACGCGCTGGAGACCAAGATCGCCGCGCTCGCCGCGGCCCGGCGTACGGACGACGACCTCGCCCGCATCGACGACGCGCTGGCGTTCATGGAGGCCGACATCGAGGCCGGCGGTCGTGGGGTGGAGGGCGACGAGCGGTTCCACGGCGCCGTCACCGCGGCCTCGCACTCGCTGCTGCTGGCGCGGCTGATGGACGAGATCGGCGACCTCGTCAAGGAGACCCGGCTGGAGTCGCTGGGCCAGCCCGGTCGGCCGCAGGACTCGCTCGCCGGGCACCGCGCCATCGCCGAGGCGATCCGTGCCGGCGACCCCGACGCGGCCGCCGCAGCCATGCACGCCCACGTCGAGATGGTCAGCGACGTCGCCCTGCTGCGCGAGGCCCCGTGACCCTCGCCGAGGCGCTCCTGGTCGTCGCGACCGGGCTCGGGGCGGGCGTGCTCTCGTCCACCGTGGGGGTGGCGTCGCTGCTCAGCTTCCCGGTCCTCGTCGCCCTCGGGCTGCCGCCGGTCGTGGCCAACGTCTCCAACACCCTCGGCCTGATCCCCGGCGGGATCGGCGGGGTGCTCGGCTACCGCGAGGAGGTCCGGGAGGCCGGACCCATCGCGCGGTCGATCGTCATCGTCTGCGCCCTCGGCGCGGTGGCCGGTGCGGCGCTGCTGCTCGGCCTGCCGCCCGGGGTGTTCGAGGCCGTCGTGCCGTGGCTGATCCTGTTCACCTGCCTGCTCGTCGGCGCCCAGCCACGGATCGCGCGGTGGTTGCGCGCGCGGCACGACGCGCGACACGGCGAGGCCCGCGCCGAACGGCGGCACATGTCGCCCGCGACGACGGCGTTCGCGACCGTCACCGGCGTCTACGGAGGCTACTTCGGCGCCGGTGCGGGCGTGATGATGGTGGCCGTGCTCGGTCTCGGCACCGACCTCGAGCTGCGGATCGTCAACGGCCTCAAGACGCTGTCGCTGATGGTCGGCAACATCGTCGCCGGCCTGATCTTCGTGGTGGTGGCTGACCCGCGCTGGGACGTCGTGGTGCTGCTGGCGGCCGGCTCGCTGGTCGGCGGCTACGTCGGCGCCCGCATCGGGCGCAAGCTGCCCGACGCGGTCTTCCGGTGGGCCGTGGTGGCCGCGGGCATCGTCGCCGCGGTCCTGCTCTTCTGACGCGTCCCCACCGGGACGTCAGGACAGCAGGCCGCGCACCACCCGCAGCCCCACGGACAGGCGCGCCAGCTCGGCGGTCTCCTCGCGGCAGATCTCCTCCAGCGTGGCGGCCGAGCGTCCGATCAGCTCCTCGTCCGCGTTCTCCCACTCGGCCACGCGCGCCGGGGCGCTGTCGTCGGCAGCGGTGGACCCGAGGACCTGGGCGGTCAGCTGCTGGTGCACGCCGTAGAGGTCGTCGCGCACCGCGGCCCGCGCCATCGTCTGCCAGCGGTCGTCGCGCGGCAGCGCGAAGATCCGCTCGACCAGTGCCGGGAGGCCGAGCCGCTCACCGAGGGCGAAGTGGACGCGCGCCACCTCCACCGGGTCGAGGTCGAGGCGGTCGGCCGTCTCCACGATCCCGAGCAGGGCGTACGCCGGTGCCAGCCCCGCGACCCGCGAGGCGAGGTCGTCGGGGACCCCCTGGTCGCTGAGCCGCTTCTCACGGGCCCGGTAGTCGTCGAGCTCGCGGCCGCTCATGATGCTCGGCAGCTCGGCCATCACGGCCTGCACCCGCCCGCGGAAGAAGTCGACGGTGGCCTGCGAGTCGAGCGGAGGGCGACGGTTGGTCACCAGCCAGCGCGACGCGCGCTCCACGAGCGTACGCATCTCGATCCGCATCCGGGTCTGCCGCTCGGCCGGCACCTGGTTGTCCAGCGCGGCCATCTCCTGCCGCAGCGGCAACGAGCCGAAGATCTCGCGGGCCACGAAGTTGGCGCGCGTGAGGTCCGCCGGACTCGCACCGGTCTCCCCCGCCAGCCTCGGCCAGAAGGTCATCCCGGCGCCGTTGACGAGGTCGTTGACGACCTGCGTCACGATGATCTCGCGGCGCAGCGGGTGGTCCTCGATCGCCGCCTCCAGGTCCGGCTTCATGCGGCTGGGGAAGTAGGCCAGCAGGTCCTCGCGGAGGTAGGGGTCGTCGGGCAGGTCGGAGTCGATCAGCTCGTCGGCGAGCACGATCTTGGTCCACGCGAGCAGGACCGAGAGCTCCGGCCCGGACAGCGCCTGCTTGCGGTCGAGACGACGTCGCACCTGCCGCGTCGTCGGCAGTCCCTCGAGGTCGCGGTTGAGCACGCCGCGCTTCTCCAGCGCGCGCATCCACTCCTCGTGCACGTGCAGCAGCGACGGCGCGTGCGCCTCGGCGTTGGCGAGCGCGAGGTTCTGCTCGTAGTTGTCACGCAGCACCAGCTGGCCGACCTCGTCGGTCATCGCCGCGAGCAGGGTGTTGCGACCGGCCTCGTCCATCGCACCGGTGCGGACGACCCGGTCGAGCAGGATCTTGATGTTCACCTCGTGGTCGGAGGTGTCGACGCCCGCGGAGTTGTCGATGAAGTCGGTGTTCATCCGGCCACCCCTGCCGCCGGCGCCGTAGCGGGCGTACTCCACGCGGCCCAGCTGGGTGAATCCGAGGTTGCCGCCCTCGCCGATGCACGTGGCTCGCAGGTCCTCGCCGTTGACGCGGATCGCGTCGTTGGCCTTGTCGCCGGCGTCGGCGTTGGTCTCCTCCGACGCCTTGACGTAGGTGCCGATGCCGCCGTTCCAGAGCAGGTCGACGGGCGCGACCAGGATCGCCTTCATCAGCTCCGCCGGGGTCAGCGCCGTGACGTCGGACGCGAGCCCCAGCACGGCGCGGGCCTGCGCGGAGACCGGGATCGACTTGGCCGAGCGGGGCCACACACCGCCGCCCTCGGAGATCAGCGAGGAGTCGTAGTCCTTCCAGCTCGACCGGGGCAGGTCGAAGAGCCGCTGGCGCTCGACGTAGGACGACGCAGCGTCCGGGTCGGGGTCGATGAAGATGTCGCGGTGGTCGAAGGCGGCCACGAGCCGGGTGTGCTCGGAGCAGAGCAGCCCGTTGCCGAAGACGTCGCCGGACATGTCGCCGATGCCCACGGCGGTGAAGTCCTCGGCCTGGCAGTCGATCCCCATCTCGCGGAAGTGCCGCTGCACCGAGACCCACGCGCCCTTGGCGGTGATGCCCATCGCCTTGTGGTCGTAGCCCACCGAGCCGCCCGACGCGAACGCGTCGCCGAGCCAGAAGCCGTAGTCCTTGGCGACACCGTTGGCGATGTCGGAGAAGGTCGCGGTGCCCTTGTCGGCTGCCACCACGAGGTAGGAGTCGTCACCGTCGTGGCGTACGACCTCGCGCGGCGGCACCGGCTCGCCGTCGACGAGGTTGTCGGTGATGTCGAGGAGGCCGGAGATGAAGGTCTTGTAGCAGGCCACGCCCTCGGCCAGCCACGCGTCGCGGTCGGAGGGGTCGGGGAGCTGCTTGCAGAAGAAGGCGCCCTTCGCGCCCACCGGAACGATCACGGTGTTCTTGACCATCTGCGCCTTGACCAGGCCGAGCACCTCGGTGCGGAAGTCGTCGCGCCGGTCGGACCAGCGCAGGCCGCCGCGGGCGACCGCACCGAAGCGCAGGTGCGAGCCCTCCACGCGCGGGCTGTAGACGAAGATCTCGAAGCGCGGGCGCGGCTCGGGCAGGTCGGGGATCGCCGAGGGCTCGAGCTTGAAGCTCATGTACGGGTGGACGTCGCCCGCAGCCGTGCGCTGGAAGAAGTTGGTCCGCAGGGTCGCGCGGACGAGCGTGCGGTAGGAGCGGAGGATGCGGTCGTGGTCGAGGCTGACCACGTCGTCCAGAGCCTTCGCCAGGCGCTCCTCGACGGCCTCGACCTTGGCCACGCGGGCCTCGGCGTCGTGCTCGAGGGCGCGCTCGCCGCGGCCCGGGTCGAAGCGCGACTCGAAGAGCTCGACGAGCAGGCGCGTGATGTCGACGTTGCTGCGCAGCGCCTCCTCGATGTAGTCGAGGGCGAAGGGCGAGTTGCCCTGCTTGAGGTACTTCGCGTACGCCCGCAGGACCGTGGCCTGGCGCCAGGTCAGCCCGGCGGCGAGCACCAGCTGGTTGAAGCCGTCGATCTCGTTGAAGCCGTCCCAGACCGCACGCAGCGCCTCGGCGAAGAGGGTCCGCTCGTGGGGCGACAGGGTGCGCCCGTGGCGCAGGCCGAACTCGTAGATGTAGGACGGCCGGGCCAGTCCCTCGAGCGAGTAGGGGCGCTCGTCGACGACCTCCACCCCCATCGAGGTGAGCATCGGGAGCATCGTGCTGAGCGACAGGGGCTCGCCGACGCGGAACACCTTGAGCCGCGACTCGCCGCGGCGGTAGGTGCCGGCCTCGCCGTCCTGGTCGAAGAGCGCGAGGTCGATGCCCTGCGCACCCTCGATGTCCTCGATCCGGCCGACGTCGGCGGACCCGCGCTGCGGGCTGTAGTCCTCCTTGTAGGCCTCGGGGAAGGCGACCGACCAGGCCCGCGCGAGCTGGGAGCCGCGCTCCTCGCCGTACTCGCTGACCACCGACGCCATGAAGTCGTCACGCCACGAGCGCGACGCCTCGGTGAGACGGCGTTCGAGGTCGGCGACGTCTACGTCGGGGATGTGACCGCCCTTGGGCGGGTGGACCACGAAGTGCACGCGCGCGGTCGTCGACTCGTTGACGCGAGCCGTGAACTCGACGTGCTCGCCGCCGAGGTCGTCGCGCAGGATGTCGGAGAACCGCTCGCGCACGGCGGTGCTGTAGCGGTCGCGGGGCAGGTAGACCAGGACCGACACGTAGCGGCCGTAGGTGTCGCGGCGCACGAAGGCGCGCAGCTGGCGGCGCTCGCGCGCGAACATGACGTCCTGGGCGACCGGCGCCAGCTCGGCGGGCGAGGTGTGGAAGAGCTCGTCGCGGGGGTAGTTCTCGAGGGTGTCCATCAACGCCTTGCCGGCGTGGCTGCGCGGGTCGAAACCGGCCCGGCGCATCACCTCGGTGACCTTCTCGCGCAGCACCGGGATCCGGGTGACGGACTCGGTGTAGGCGGCGCTGGAGAAGAGGCCCAGGAAGCGGCGCTCGCCGACGACCTCCCCGTCCGCACCGAACGTCTTCACGCCGACGTAGTCGAGGTAGGCCGGACGGTGGACCGTCGCGCGGGAGTTGGCCTTGGCCAGCACGAGCAGCGTCTTCTCCCGCGCCTTCGCCTTCGCGATCGGCGGCAGCTTGGCGAACGCGCTGGACAGGTCCTGGTCGTGGCGCAGGATGCCGAGGCCTGACCCGGGGACGGCGCGCAGGCCGCACTCGTCGGGGGCGTCCTCGTCGGCCTCGAGCTGGTACTCGCGGTAGCCGAGGAAGGTGAAGTGGTCGTCGGCCAGCCAGGTGAGGAAGTCGCGGCCCTCGTCCAGCTCGTCGGCGGGCAGCGGCGGCGGGTCGTCGGTGAGCCCGGCGACGACGGCGAGCACCTGGGCGTGCATCTTGGCCCAGTCCTCCACCGACTCGCGTACGTCGCGCAGCACCCGCTGGACGCCCTCGGTGATCTCGGCGGCCTCGGCGTCGTCGGTGCGGTCGATCTCGACGTGCATCCAGGACTCGGCCCCGGCCTCGGACCCGCGCGAGGTGTCGGCGTGGAGGTCCTCGGCGATCGACGTCACGTGCTGCAGCGCTCCGGTGATGTCGCGGTCGACCGAGAACTGCGGGTGGACGACGGAGTGCACGTTGTGGCCGAGCCGATTGAGCTCCATCGTCACCGAGTCGACCAGGAACGGCATGTCGTCAGTGACCACCTCGACCACCGAGCGACCGGAAGCGGACCAGCCGGACTCCGCGCTGGTGGGCGTCACGACGCGCACGGTCGCCGTACCCTGCGGGCGCGACACGGCAAGCTCACGGTGGGAGGCCAGGGCGCCGAACAGATCCTCCGGCGAGCGCTCGGCGACCTCCTCCGGCGCGACGTGGCGGTAGTAGTCGCGGAGCAGGTCGCCCCACTCGGGGCGCACCTGCGCTGCCGCGTCGAGCTGATGGTCCTTGGTCTCCTCAGGCGTCGCCACGCTCCGACCATAGGACCCACCATGTGACCGTCACAACACAGGGTGGTGGAGCCCCGGTAGGCCATGATGGGCGTCATGAAGAAGCTCACCAAGACGCTGACGTACGACGCCCCGGCCGAGGCCGTGACCGCGATGCTCGACGACCCGGCATTCCGCCAGGCGGTGCTCGAGCGCCAGCGCGTGCTGCGCGGCTCCGTCGACATCGACGGCGACGTCGCGAGGATCGAGCAGGTCCGCTCGGGCGCGGACATCCCGTCCTTCGCGCGCTCGTTCGTCGGCGACGAGATCGTCATCGTGCAGACCGAGACCTGGACCTCCCCGACCGCCGCCCAGATCGAGCTCGCCATCCCGGGCAAGCCCGGCGAGGCGGTCGGCACGCTCGTCCTCGTCGAGTCCGGCGGCACCACGACCGAGACCGTCGAGCTCGCCGTCACCGTCCGGATCCCGCTGGTCGGCGGCAAGGTCGAGGGCATGATCGCCGACATGGTCAAGCACGCGCTGGACAAGGAGCACGAGGTCGGCGTGGAGTGGCTCGCGCGCTAGCTGCGAGTCCCTGTGCCGCGCACGAGCAGGTAGCCCACCATCCACAGCTCCCCCACGGTGGCGGGCGCCACCAGCAGGTCCGGCACGAGCGCCAGGTCCGGCCACAGGTAGGCCACGAAGCCGCTGAGCACGTAGCCGGCGCCGCCGACGACGAGGACGCGCCCCAGGAGACGCGGCATCGTGCCCGAGCGCAGGACGCAGATGCCCATGGGCACCAGCCAGAGGCCGAAGAACAGGTTGCCCACGCCCCAGAAGTTCTCACTGAGCTCGTACATCAGCTGGGGCGTGCCGGGGTCGCCGCCGGCTCCGCCGAGGGCAGCCTCGAGCGCGGTGGCCAGGCACGCGGCGCTGGCAAGGACGGCCACCGAGTTGAGCACGCCGAAGACGGCGATGGCGGCGGCGGCGAAGTCGTCCACCGCGTGGAACAGGCGGAAGAACCACAGCGCGGCGAGGGCCTGGAAGACGACCAGTGCCATCTCCAGTGCCAGGCCCACGCGCGCCAGCGTCTCGTGCTCGCGCAGGTGGGCCAGGGTCACTGCCGCGTCCGCGTCCGCGAGCATCGGTCGCACAACGAGGAAGCCGATCCCCCCGGCGACGGCGAGAGCCAGGTAGAGGGCGCCGGTGACACCGGCGGTGCGACGCGTGGCCCACGGCGCATCGGGTCGCGCGGTCGTGGTCGAGGCGGTGGCAGTCCGGGTGGCGCTCATGGCATTTCCTTACGTCGTAAGGGTATTCTTACGATGTAAGGTAACCACACCCGGTAGCGTCGCGCAACGGACGGACCAGACCAGCGCTCACAGGCAGGAGTCACTCGTGGCAGGACGGGGTCGACCGCGGACGCTGAGTCGCGACGGCGTGCTGTCAGCCGCCGTGCTCCGCGCCGACCGGACCGGCCTCGACGGCCTCACCATGCGGGCGCTCGCCGACGACCTGGGTGTCGAGGCGATGTCGCTCTACCACCACCTCCCCGGCAAGGCCGGGCTGCTCGACGGCTTGGTGGAGCACCTGATGACGGAGGTCGACACCGCCACGGCGGGCATCGGCACCGGCGAGGACTGGCGCGACGGCGTACGCGATCGTTGTCTGGCCGCGCGGGACGTCATGGAGCGCCACCGGTGGGGCCCCGGGCTCCTGATGTCGCGGACCGCGATCCCACCCAGCGTCTTCGCCCACTTCGAGGCGGTCCTCGCCGCGATGGTCGGCGCGGGCTTCACCCATCACCTGGGTCATCGCGCGCTCCACTCGCTGGGGAGCATGGTCCTCGGCTTCACCCAGGAGCTGTTCGCCCCGGCGAGCGACAGCGACGGCGCCCAGTCCGAGGAGGAGCTGGCCGCCATGGCCGAGCTCCTCCCGCACGTCACCGCGATGGTGGCCGCGGAGCTCCACGCAGCGGACGGCGACGTGCTGGGCTGGTGTGACAGCCGAGCCGAGTTCGAGTTCACCCTCGACCTCCTGCTCGACGGTCTCGAGGCCCACCGGCTCAGGGGTCGGAGCGCATCCTGAGCCACACCACGATCCCGAGCACCACGAACGGACCGAACGCGAGCAGGAGCACCAGAGCCTGCTCGTAGGGGTGCAGCGCACCCATGTGCCAGAGGACCATCGGTCAGCCCATGTGCGGGTAGCGGTGGTCCTTCGGCGGCACGAACGTCTCCTTGATGGAGCGCGGCGAGGTCCAGCGCAGCAGGTTGACCGCCGCACCGGCCTTGTCGTTGGTGCCCGAGGCGCGGCCACCGCCGAACGGCTGCTGACCCACGACGGCGCCGGTCGGCTTGTCGTTGATGTAGAAGTTGCCGGCCGCGAAGCGCAGCGTCTTGCGCGCCCACGCGATCGCTGCGCGGTCCTGCGAGATGATCGCGCCGGTGAGGGCGTACGGGGCGAACGACTCCATCTGCTCCACGACCTGCTCGAAGCGCTCGTCGTCGTAGACGTGGACCGCGAGGATCGGGCCGAAGTACTCCTCGGAGAACATCTGGTCGGTCGGGTCCGTCGACTCGATGATCGTGGGCCGCACGAAGTAGCCGACCGAGTCGTCGACCTGGCCACCGGCGAGCACGGTGAGGTGCTTGGTGCGCTTGGCGCGCGCGATGGCCGCCTTGTGCTTGGCGAACGCGCGGTCGTCGATGACGGCACCCATGAAGTGCGACAGGTCGGTCACGTCGCCCATCGACAGCGCCTCGGTGTCGGCGATGAGCTGGTCCTTGATCTTCGCCCAGACCGACCTCGGGACGTAGGCCCGCGAGGCGGCCGAGCACTTCTGGCCCTGGAACTCGAAGGAGCCGCGGATCATCGCGACCCGCAGCACGTCGGGGTCGGCGCTGGGGTGGGCGACGATGAAGTCCTTGCCGCCGGTCTCGCCCACGATGCGCGGGTAGGTGCGGTAGCCGGAGATGTTCTGCCCGATGGTGGCCCACAGGTGCTGGAAGGTCGGCGTCGAGCCGGTGAAGTGGATGCCGGCGAGGTCGCGGTGCGTCAGCGCGACCTTCGAGACGTCGAGCCCGTCACCGGGCAGCATGTTGATGACGCCGGGCGGCATGCCGGCCTCCTCGAGCAGCTCCATGGTCAGCGACGCGGCCAGCTGCTGGGTCGGCGACGGCTTCCAGATGACCGTGTTGCCCATCAGCGCCGGGGCGGTGGGCAGGTTGCCGGCGATCGCGGTGAAGTTGAACGGCGTGATCGCGTAGACGAAGCCCTCGAGCGGGCGGTGGTCGGTGCGGTTCCAGATGCCGGGGCTGTTGGCGATCGGCTGGTCGGTGAGGATCTGCTTGGCGTAGTGGACGTTGAAGCGCCAGAAGTCGATCAGCTCGCACGCGGCGTCGATCTCGGCCTGGTAGGCCGTCTTGGACTGCCCGAGCATGGTCGCGGCGTTGAGCCGCTGGCGCCACGGACCGGCCAGCAGGTCGGCGGCCTTGAGCAGGATCGCGCACCGCTCGTCGAACGGCATCGCGCGCCAGTCGGGTGCGGCCGCGGTGGCGGCCTTGACGGCGGCCTCGGCGTCCTTGGTCGTGGAGTTCTTCAGCGTGCCGAGCACGTGGGCGTGATCATGCGGCTGGACGACCTTGATCTCGGCACCGCCACCGTTGCGCCGCTTGCCGCCGATCACGGCCTTGAAGGACTGCTGCTTCCGCTCCATCCGGGCCAGCTCGGTGACCAGCTCCTCGCGCTCCGGGCTGCCCGGTGCGTAGGTCAGGTTCGTCTCGTTGGTCGGAGCCGGGGGGAAGGTGATCGCGTCCATGCGGCTGATCGTGTCAGAGAGTCAGCCGGGGCTCAAAGGGAGGCGAGCAGGTCGCCGATCTCCTGCGAGGCCCACCACGCGAGGTCGTCGTCGGGATCGGCGTCGTCGCGGCTGTCGACGTGCACGGCGACCACGTCGCGCCACCTCACGTCGGCGTCCTCGGTGGCCGTCTCGACGACCACGACGACCCGGCGTCGGCGGCCGTCGGGGAGACCGGCCAGCAGCTCGGCCGAGGCGTCCGCAGCAGACATCAGGGCGGCGTACTCCGTCTCCTCGCCGTCGTCCTCGGCCACGACGGGGTCCACGACCTCCGGTCCGTCCGCGGACCACTGCTCCGCGAGCCGCGTCAGCGTGCTGGGGAAGTAGCGGCGGGTCACTTCTCCACCTTCCGGCTGGCCTTCTTGCGGCCGCGGGGAGCCCGGGGTCGCGAGTCGGACGCCGAGTCCTTCAGCTCCTCGAGCGACTCGAGCACGCACTGGCCCAGGATGTCGGCGTCCGGCACGGCGTCACGGTCAGTGGTGATGCCGTAGAACACGCCACCGTCGTAGGACGTGACGCCGATGGCCAGTGGGTGGTCGGGCAGCAGCGGGTGCACGGGATAGGACTCGAGCATCCGCGCGCCGTCGGCGTAGAGAGGGAACTGCGGGCCCGGGACGTTGGTGATCGAGACGTGGAAGCCGTGCCGCAGCTCCGCGTGCGCCAGCCGCGACCCCAGTGCGTGGAACGTCGTCGGGGCGAAGCCCGCGATGCCGGAGAGACGACGGGCCGAGACGTTGCGGCCGTTGTCGCGGTGGGCCTTGAGGTCGTAGCTCACCTGGTGGAGGCGGACGACCGGGCTCGGCTCGACGATCGGCAGGTTGACCAGGTGACCGGTGATCTGGCTGCCGAGGGAGGTGGCCTCGAGCTCGTCGTCGATCACCGACATCGGCACGATCGCCTTGATCGCCTTCAGCCCGCCCATCGACTCCGCGCGCGTCATCAGCCAGCCGCGCAGCCCGCCGGCGATGGTGGCCAGGATGGCGTCGTTGACGGTGCCGCCGTGGGTCTCACGGATCTTGCGGTAGTCGGCCAGCTCGGTGCGTACGGCGACGAAGCGGCGCTGCTGCGAGAGCCGACGGTGCACGGGGGTCGAGTGCACCGGCCCCCGCCCGGCGAGCGCGTTGGCGACCTCTGCGACGCGGGCGCCGGTCGCGGAGGCCTGCCGGCCCACCGACTCGGCGTTGGCGCGGGTGGTGGACCACACGGTGCGCGGGCTCTCCAGGCTGTCGGTCACCGCGTTGAGCGCGGCCGCGACCGGTCCTGCCGTACGCCGGGGGCGCCAGTCGTCGTCGTGACCCAGGGTGGACCGGTCGGGCGAGGTGTCCAGCAGCACCTGGCCGATGTCGACCGTCTCGCGACCGTCGACCAGGATCTGGTGGCTCTTGGTGAGCAGCGCGATGTGGCCGTGGGCCAGGCCCTCGACGAAGTAGACCTCCCACAGCGGGCGGCTGCGGTCGAGCGGACGGGAGGCGATGCGTGCGACGAGCTCGCGGAGCTGGTCCATCGTGCCGGGACGCGGCAGCGCGGAGCGGCGTACGTGGTAGCCGAGGTCGAAGTTCTCGTCGTCCACCCACGCGGGGTTGGCGAGCCGGCCCGGCACCTGCTGGAGCCGCTGGCGGTAGCGGGGCACGAAGGCGATGCGGTCGGCGATCAGGTCGACCAACCGGTCGTGGTCGAAGCCGGAGTCACCCGGGTCGAAGATCTCCACCGTCGCGTTGTGCATGGGCGTCGTGGGGGACTCTGCGGCAAGGATCGCCAGGTCCCGCGGCCTGAGCCGCTCGCTCATGTGGTGCCCTCTCGTCGGTGACTCTTGTCCCGCATGGGATTCTGGCAGAGGCGGTGGCCCACGTGCGTCGTGGCCACCGTCACACGCGGAACCTTCGAAGGAGAAACCTGTGTCCGGTCGCGGCCTCACGCGCCTTGCCCCACTCGTCATGCCGGCCGCCCTGTCGTTGGTCCTGGCCGTCGGCCTGACCGCCTGCGGGTCCGACGACGCCGAGCCGTCGGGTGGCACCCAGACCTCGGACACGTCCGGCAGCACGGACACCGACGGCGACTCCGCCGCGGTGACGGTGACCCGCGAGGGCGATGCCTTCACCCCCAACGGCGAGCGCGTCGAGCTCGGGGTCGACCAGACCCTCGTCCTGACGATCACCGCCGACGAGGCCGGCGAGCTCCACGTGCACAGCACGCCGGAGCAGGAGATCGCCTACGACGCCGGCACCTCCGAGCACGAGATCACGATCGACCGCCCAGGGGTGGTCGAGGTCGAGAGCCACGAGCCCGACGTGATCGTGCTCCAGCTCGAAGTCCGCTGAGCGTGGCGCCGCTGCGCGCAGGCGACGTGATCTCGGCCCACGGGCTGGGGGGCGCCAAGGACCTGCCGATCCCGTCCGAGCTGGCGATCGCCGGCGCGGTCGCCGCTCTGGTCATCTCCTTCACGGTGCTGGCCGTCGCCTGGCGCAAGCCCCGCTACGACGCCGCGACCAGCGGCCGCCCGGCGCCGGCGTGGCTCGACCGGCTGGTCTCGTCGCGGGCACTCGCCGTCGCCGGCCGCGTGTTCGGGATGCTGGTCTTCCTCTATGTCGGTGCCGCTGCGGTGTTCGGCAAGGACTCGCTCATCAATCCGTTCTTCGGCACGTTCTACGTGCTGCTCTGGGTCGGGCTGGTGCCTGCGTCCCTGCTGCTCGGACCGTTCTTCAAGGCGATCAGTCCGGCCCGCACGATCAGCATGCTGTTCGCCAAGGTCTCGGGCGTGCCCGAGGGCGAGGGCCTGTACGCCTACCCGGCGCGGCTCGGCTACTGGCCGGCCGCGCTCGGCCTCTTCTCCTTCGTCTGGCTCGAGCTGGTCTACCCCCACTCGACCGACCTCGGCCCGGCCCGGCTCTGGGCGGCGGCCTACCTCGGCATCATGTTCATCGGATCCGCGCTGTTCGGTACGACGTTCCTGGCGCGCGCCGACCCGTTCGAGGTCTACTCCTCGCTGGTCGCGAAGCTGTCGGTCTGGGGCCGCCGCGACGGCGCGCTGGTCCTGCGCAGTCCGCTGGCCAACCTCGACACCGTGGTGCCGCGACCCGGCCTCGTGGCGGTCGTGGGCGTGCTCTTCGGCAGCACCGGGTTCGACTCCTTCCGGGAGTCGACGGCCTGGCTCAAGCTGGTGCAGTCGCTCTCGATGCTGCGGATCTGGCCCGACACGCTCGCCCTGATCACCTTCTCGGTCGGCGTCGCGCTGGTCCTGACCGTCGCGACCATGGCCACCGGCGTGAGCAGCGAGACCCCGCGACGCGCCCTGCCCAACCTGTTCGCGCACTCGGTGGTGCCGATCATCGTGGGCTACATCGTGGCCCACTACCTGACCTACTTCGTGGAGTACGGCCAGCAGACCCTGATCCAGCTCAGCGACCCCTTCAGCAGGGGCAACGACTACCTCGGCACCGCGGACCTGCAGATCAACTACTGGCTCTCCGCGCACCCGACGTTCCTGGCCGTCACGAAGGTCCTGGCGGTGGCCCTCGGCCACGTGGTCGGGGTCGTCGCGGCCCACGACCGGGCGATCAAGCTCCTGCCGCCGCGGCACCAGCTGACGGGTCAGCTGCCACTGCTCGTGGCCATGGTGGGCTTCACAGTGGGCGGTCTCTACCTGCTGTTCGCGGCGTGACCGTCCGTCAGGGAGCCGGCACCGGTCCGTAGGGCCAGCCGAGGGGCAGGTCGGCGATGATCTCGACGACCTCGCAGCTGCCGAAGGGGTCGACCACGTCCAGCGGGTCGCGCCACCCGACGAAGTAGACACGGTCGAGCGTGCCGTTCTCCTGGGTGCCGTCGTCGCAGCGGATCTTGTCGACGAACCCGTCGGGCAGGACGTAGATGGTGTCGTCGCCCTGCTCGCTGAAGACCTTGTCGGCACCCGGTCCGAGGAAGACGACGTCGTTGCCCTCGTCGCCCTTGATGAGCCAGTCGTGCCCGTCGCCGTCGATCAGCACGTCGTCGCCGGGACCGCCCTGGATGGCGCCGTCGTCACCCGCACCGCCGTCGATCCAGTCGTTGCCGGCGCCACCGACGTGCTTGTCGGAGCCCTCGCCACCGAAGAGGCGGTCATCGCCGTCGTTGCCGCCGAGGAGGTCGTTGCCGGCCTCGCCGTAGACGGTGTCGTTGCCGACGTTGGACGAGATGATGTCGTCGCCCTCGCCGCCGTAGAGCACGTCGTCGCCCGAGCCGCCGTCCATCTTGTCGTTGCCGAGGCCGCCCGCGATCCAGTCGTTGCCGGGCTGCGCGGTGATCCAGTCGTTGCCGCCGTCGCCGTAGACGATGTCGTTGTCGTTGCCGGCGTAGATGGTGTCGTCACCGCCGTAGCCGCGGATGCGGTCGTGGCCGCCCAGGGACATGATGTGGTCCGCCTTGGCCCGCCCGACAATCACGTCGTTCTGGGTCGTGCCTCGCTTGACCGGCGCCGCCAGGGCAGGCGCCGTGCACAGCGTGAGTGCGGTCAGGGCCAGCACCGTGGCTCGAAGGGGGTGGGTCACCGTGGGTTCTCCTTGGATTCAGAACCCAAACTACGACAGATCTTGAGAATTGGGGCAATTTCTGAGACAAATCACCGGGCCCGGCGGCCGGGCCACCCTCGACGCCTTTCGGTGTGATGCACCGACGCCGGGAAGATCGCGTCGGCGAGGCCGGAGAGACCCTGCACGAGCGCGGAGTCGCCGATCTCGCCCAGCGGTCTGCCGGACACCAGCGCCCGGTCCACCCCCGGTCGGTCCTCGGGCAGGAAGTGCAGGCCCGCGATGCGGCTGAACCCCTCCACCATCTGGGCGATGTCCTTCTCGGACCAGCCGATCGAGCCGCGCATCCGGTTGACGACCACCCGCACCGGCACCCCGGCGGCGCGCTCGCGCAGGTCGACCAGCCCCCGGGCCAGCCGGGCGAGCCCGACCGGGTCGGCAGCACCCACCACGACGATCTCGTCGGCCTGCTCGAGGGAGGCGAGGGTGAGGGCGTTGCGTCCGGGCCGACCCCCGAGATCGGTGCCGGCCTCGTCCTCGAGGCAGAACCCGGTGTCGACGACGACCTCGCCGGTGGCCCGGGCCCGCTCGAGCAGCTGGTCCACCTGGGCCGTCCGGACCTCGCGCCAGCGGTCCGCCCTCGGGAGGCCGGTCACCACCGCCAGGTGCTCGCCGATCCCCCGGCACACCGACGGGAAACGCTCGTCGAGCTGGCCGGAAGCGGCGAGCCGCGACGCCGACAGCAGCCCGGACACCTCGTCGAGGATGCCGAGCTGCTGCGCCACGGCCCCGCCGTAGGGGTCGAGGTCGGCCAGCACGACGCCGACCCGTCGTCGGGCGACCTCGCAGGCCAGGTTGGTCGCGATCGTCGTACGACCGGGGGCGCCGGCGGGTCCCCACACCACGACGACCCGGCCTGTGCTGGCTGCGGGTTCCGGGGCGAGCAGGACCTCGTCGACGACGGAGCCGCGGGTGTCGGCGACGTCCTCGACGGTGGTGACGACGGTCGGCAGCGTGTGGAGCTCGCCCGGGCCCACCACGGCGGTGATGCCCAGCCGCTGGGCGTGCTCGCGTGCGTCGAGGTCGTCGGAGCGCGCAGGCGTCACCGCGACCGGTCGGACGGCGTGGCGGCGCAGGTGGGCGACGCTGGCCGGGTCCAGGCCCGGCGCGTCGAGCGAGAGCACGGCGACGTCGGCCTGCCCGCTGGTGACCGCAGCCAGGAGGTCGTCGACGTCGACGCAGCGCTTGAGGACCACCACGCCGGGGTGGCCCTCCAGGTCCGCGAGGGCCGGCGACTCCCAGGCCTCCCCCGCCGCCAGGAGCAGGACGCAGATCACGGCGCTCAGCCCCGGCCGACGACGCGGACGCGGTTGTCCCCGCTCGCGGCCAGGACCATCCCCAGCGACTCCTCGTCGTCCTGCGGCACGGCCAGCACCAGCTGCCGGGAGGTCGCCGCGGCGAAGCCGTCGGAGACCACCGGCGCGTCGAGGATCAGCACGTCGGCAAGGACGAGCTCGGCCGCCGCTCGCTGACGCCGGTCCTCACCGATGACCCACACGTCGACGGTGGACCCGCGGGCCAGGTCGGTGGGGACGTGCTCGGCGGCGACGGCGATCGAGACCGCCACGGTGTCGTCGTCGGTCTCCTCCCCCAGCGCTCCGGCAGGCACCAGCTCGCCGGCGGCCAGCGGCCGGTCGAGCGTGAGCGCGGCGGGGAGCTCGTCCTCGACCGCAAGGTAGCGCTGCTCGTCGGCGCCGTCGTCGAACCGCAGCCGGGTCGCGGTGAGGTCGTCGGCCGTCAACGTCTGGCCGGCGACGAGGTCGGTGGAGGCCGACCAGACGGCGGTCATGTCGTCCGCGCCCGACAGCAGGCGCGCTCCGGCGACCACCGATCCGGTCACGAGCACGACGCCGACCCACAGGCGCGGATCGCGCCACCCTGAGGAGGCGGCGCGAGCCGCCGCCGGCACGTCGACCGCGCCCGGCTGGCGGGGCGGCTGGGGAGACACGGTGCGAGACACGTTCCGAGACACAGGACCATCATTGCCACAGACGGCCCGGTTCACACCTGTCTCTCCACAGGCACCGGCCGGCCGGCGTCGGGCGCCTCGGCGTCGGTGGCACGATGGCCCCATGCCCGAGGACCCCCGCTTCCTGACGCTCGCCGACGTCGCCGACGTGCTCAACACCTCAGGCGCGCAGGTCTACGCCCTCGTGCGCCGCGGCGACCTGCCGGCGATCAAGATCGGCGGTCGCGGCCAGTGGCGCGTCGAGCGGGCACAGCTCGAGGAGTTCATCCAGCGGATGTATGCCGAGACCAAGCAGTTCGTCGACCAGCACCCGTTCGTCGACGCGGACGCCGACACCGACCCGTCCTGAGGTGGGGTGACTACCCGACCTTGCCGTCGAGCTCGACCTCGACGACCTGCTCCTCGCCGCCCCGCACGACCGACATCTCCACGGTCTCTCCGGGCAGGTGGGTCCGGATCGCCACGATCAGGGCGATCCCGTCACTCACCGGCTGGTCGTCGACCGCGGTGATCACGTCGTCCTTCTCCAGCCCGGCGCGCGCGGCGGGCGTGTCCGGCATGACCTCGGTGATCGTCGCACCGGCCGCGTCGGTCTCCCCGCCCGTACGCACCTGGGCGCCGATGACGGGATACTCCGCCTCCCCGGTCCGCAGGATCTGGTCCACCGTCGTGCGGACCTGCTCGATCGGGATCGCGAACCCGACACCGATGTTGCCGGCCTCACCGGAGCTCCCGCCGTTGGTGGCGATCGCGGAGTTCACGCCCACCACCTCGCCGGCGAGGTTGACCAGCGGGCCACCGGAGTTGCCGGGGTTGATGGCGGCGTCGGTCTGCACGGCGTTGATGTAGGACGACTCGTCGTCGGACTCACCCGACGTCGTCACCGGTCGGTTGAGGGCACTCACGATGCCCGACGTGACGGTCTGGCTCAGGCCCAGCGGGGCGCCGAAGGCGATCACGGAGTCGCCGACGCGCAGCACCTGCGAGGCGCCGAGGGCGGCCGGCTCGAGGGACTCGGCACCGTCGACGTCGAGGACTGCGAGGTCGTAGACAGCGCTGCGTCCGACCACGGTGGCCTCGTGGCGTACGCCCTCGTGGTCAATCACCGTGATCGCGCCGTCGTCGGCAGCGGCGGAGGCCACCACGTGGTTGTTGGTCACCACGTGGCCCTCGCGGTCCAGCACGAAGCCCGAGCCCGTGGCGCCGCCGTCCTCGCCGCCGAACGCGGCCACGATCTGCACGGTGCTCGGGAGGAGTGCCTGGGCGACGGCCGGGACCGACCCGTTGTCGGCGTCGAGCGGCGCAGCGGTCTGCGTGCGTACGCCCTCGAGTCCGTTGTCGACCGTCCCACGGTTGGAGGCGAGCTGGTCCTGGAGCGCACCGCCTGCGAGGCCGCCGAGGATGCCGACGAGCAGCGCCAGCGCCGCGACGGCGGGCCAGACCCAGAGCGGCAGCTTGCGGGTGCGCGTGGGGCCGCCCTGCTGGAGGTAGTCGGGTTGTCCGTACGGGCCGGGCTGGCCGTAGCCGGGCTGGCCACCGTAGGGGCCGGGTCCGGGACCGAAGTACGCCGGTCCGGAGCCGGCGGGAGCAAAGGGCACCGTCGGTGCGGCCGGCTCGTAGGGACGCGGCTGCTCGGCCTGCGGAACCCGAGGCGCGGGCGCCGGCTCGTCGGGCGGCGGGTCCGCGACCATCCCGTACGCCTGGCCGTCGGGCTGCACGGACGGCTCGGGCTCGACCGACTGCTCGGGGCCGGGCTCGACCGGCTGCTCGGGGTGGGGCTCGGGCTGCGGGCTCCATCCGGCCAGGGGCTGGGTCGGCTCCTCGGGAGCGTGCTCGGGTGCCTCGTCGGGTGCCTGGTCGGGTGCCTGGTCGTCGGGCCTGTGCTCGTCGCTCACGGAGCAATCTTCTCCCGGATCGCCACGAGGCGCTCGGCCAGGGGCATCCGGGAGGGTGAGACCGGGCCGCGGGCACCACGGTCGTCGACCCCGGTGAGCTGGCCGGCCGGGACGGCCGGACGGCTCAGGTCGGTGACCGGCGGGCGCGGCTCGACCCGCGGGGAACCTGCGACGCCGAGCGCCAGCACCCCGACGACGCAGGCACTCGCAGCGCCGCCGCCGATGGCCACGAGGCCACGGCGCGGGCGGTGGGAGGTCGCGAACGCAGCCGGCCTCAGCGCCGAGCCGCCTGCGGCGGGCGCCAGGGCCGAGCAGCGTCCCACCAGTGCGGACTTGAAGTCGTGGGACGTCTCCGAAGAGCCGAGGGAGAGCTGCGCGAGCTGCGTCTTGACCCAGCCCTCGTGCTCGACGAGGTCACGGCAGGTGTGGCAGCCGTGGACGTGGTTCCAGCAGCGCTCCTCCTCGTCGGGCGCGAGGTGGCCGTCGACGAGGGCACTGACACGTGCTCCGAGGTGGGTCATCAGGACACCGCTCCCCGGTAGCGCTGCTGACCCGCGGCCGGCTCGCGGTGCGCGAGGGCCTTGCGGAGCATGCTGCGCCCGCGGTGGATGCGTGAGCGGACAGTGCCGAGCTTGGCGTCCATGATCTCTGCGATCTCCTCGTAGCTGAGACCCTCGACGTCGCACAGCACCACGGCAGCGCGGAAGTCCGGCGGCAGCGTGGCGAGGGCTCTCTCGATGTCGTCGTCGAAGGTCCGATCGGCAAGGGCGAGCTCCGGCGGGAGGGCCGGGCTCGTGAGCCGCTCGGCACGCTCGTCGGAGAGGGGGTCGAAGCGGATCCGCTGCTTGCGGCGGGCGCCGTCGAGGAAGAGGTTGGTCGTGATCCGGTGCAGCCAGCCCTCGAAGGTGCCGGGGGTGTAGGAGTCGAGCGAGCGGAAGACGCGTACGAAGACCTCCTGCGTCAGGTCCTCGGCGTCAGGACGGTTGCCCGTCAGTCGGTAGGCGAGGCGGAAGACGCGGTCGGAGTGCTGCTCGACGACCTCGTCCCACGTCGGGACGGCCCCCTGCGCGTCGCCCTCCACGTGGGTGGTGTCGACCTGCTCGCCCACGGGTTCCCCCTGGCTCGTGATCTTCCTCGACCGCAGCTGCAACGGTGTCGCTGTCCTTCCCGACGCTAGGTAGTCCGCCTGAGAGTTCCCTGTGAACCTCATGCGCTCCGACCAAGAACTTCGCCGGACCCGGGCCTGCGTGCGTGCAGGCCCGACGTGGCGGCGTACTGCGTCCAACGAGCGAGGTGGCGCGTGTGTTCCCGGCCACGTCGGGCCGCTGCTGCGCGATAGAGTCGCGCCCGTGCCCCACCACACTGCCTCGATCAAGCCAGCGAGCTGGACCTATGCCGAGTCGTTCGTCGCCGAGGACGACATCCTCGCCGCCGCGCGCAGCCGCGCCGAGGAGGTCGGAGTGGCTCCGGTCGGCTCCGGCGTGGGCGCCGCGCTGCGCTTCCTGGCCTCGGTCCTGGACGCCCGCGCGGTCGTCGAGATCGGCACGGGCACCGGCGTCTCCGGCCTCTGGCTGCTGCGCGGCATGCGCGCCGACGGCGTGCTGACCACGGTCGACATCGAGGCCGAGCACCAGCGTCTGGCCAAGGAGACCTTCGCCGAGGCCGGCATCCCGGCCAACCGCGCCCGCACGATCGCCGGCGCCGGGCTCGACGTCCTGCCCCGCCTCACCGACGGCCACTACGACCTGGTGTTCTGCGACGGCGACAAGCGGGAGTACGCCGCCTACCTCAAGGAGGCGCTGCGCCTGCTGCGCCCCGGCGGCATCGTGGCCTTCGACAACGCGCTGTGGCACGACCGGGTGGCCGACCCCGCACAGCGCGACGAGGAGACGGTCACCATCCGCGACCTCGGCCGCACGATCCTCGAGCACGACTCGCTCGTGCCGGTGCTGCTGCCCATCGGCGACGGCCTGCTGGCCGCCAAGAAGGAATGGGCCCCCGAAGCCTGACCTCAGCGCAGGGCCTCGAAACCGTCCCAGCCCTCGGCGACCGCGACGATGTCGCACGCCTCGATGAGGATCGGGGGGGAGCCGATGATCTGCGCTCCCGGCGACTCCGCAGCGCCGGCGGTGAAGGTGCGCTCGAACTCCGCGCGCGCCTCGGTGCTCGCGAAGACGTAGCAGCCCTCGAACCACTGGCCCGGCACCATCCGCCAGGTCTTGAAGCGCAGTCCGGCCATGCCGGTGAAGCGCGCGTGCGAGGTCTCGGCGATGTAGGTCGCGAGCTGCTCCTCGACACCGTCGGGCGCCTCGGTGAGCGACCAGCGGACCGTGAGGCCCAGCATCAGGTCGGTCCCGGCATCAGGCGATGCCCGCGAGCGGGTCCTCGGACCCGAGCCAGGACAGCAGGAGCCGGGGACCGAAGCCGCTGGGTCCGGCCGTCCACTCGTGACGGTCGGACGGTGACTCCGCCGCGGAGGCGAAGTCGATGTGGGCCCACGGCACGTCGCCCGCGAAGTGCTGGAGGTAGAGGGCTGCGGTGATCGCACCGGCACCACCGGCGGCGTTGTCGCCGTCGGCGATCTTCGACGTCACCCGCTCCTCGTAGTCCTTGACCAGCGGCATCCGCCAGAGGCTCTCGCCGGAGTCGACGGCCGCCGACTCCATGTGTCCGGCCAGGACCTCGTCGTTGGCGAAGTAGCCGCCGGTCCACTGGCCCAGCGCCACCTTCATCGCCCCGGTGAGGGTGGCGATGTCGACCAGCACGGTCGGCGACAGCTCCGAGACGGCGTACGCCATCGCGTCCGCCAGCACCAGGCGGCCCTCGGCGTCGGTGTTGTTGACCTCGGACGTACGACCGCCGAAGTGGGTGATCACGTCACCGGGACGCATCGCGGACCCGCTGACGGCGTTCTCCGCGGCCGGGACCAGGCCGATCACCCGGACCGGGCAGCCGACGTCGCGCAGCGCGGCCATCGCGGCGATCACCGCGCCACCGCCGCTCATGTCGCGCTTCATCGTCAGCATGCTCTCGCTGGGCTTGATGTCGAGGCCGCCGCTGTCGAAGGTGATGCCCTTGCCGACGAGCACGACGGTGGGCATCCGCTTGGAGGCACCGCGCGGGGTGTAGTCCATCCGGATCATCCGCGGCGGGTGCACCGAGCCGCCGCCGACGGCGAGGATGCCGCCGAAGCCCTCGGCGGCGAGCCGCTTCTCGTCCCAGACGGTGACGTCGAGCCCGGCAGCCTCGCCGACCTCCACGGCCTGCTCGGCCAGCCAGGCCGGTGTCTTGAGGTTGGCCGGCACGGTGGCGAGGGCACGCGCGCGCCACCCGGCGCCGCCCAGCGCGAGCGCGCGGGCCAGCTCGTCGTCCGCGCCGTCGTCGCTGATGTCGGCGAGCACGATGCGAGCCACGGGCCGCTCCTGCGGGCCGGTGGAGCGCCAGTGGAACGCGAAGGAGCCGAGCATCGCGCCGACGACGACGGCGCTGACGCCCTCGTCGGGGGCGATCGCCGCGAGCGAGGTGACCACGTTGGCGCGGTCCTTCGTGGCGCGGGCCAGGGCGGCGCCGGCGCGACGGAAGTCCGTGACCGAGCCCTCGCCCACCCCGACGAGGAGCACCAGGCTGACCTCGCCGCTGCGCTCGAGAGGTGCCACCGGGATCGAGGTGACCTCACCGGCCCGGCCGGTGGCGCGGGCCGCCTCGAGAGCCGCCAGCAGGTCGAGGCCGAGGGCCTCGGACGCCTCGTCGGCCCCGGGTCCGAGCAGCAGGCCGTCGGGGTCAGGGAGGACCGGGAAGGCCCAGACCTCGGCCCCGCCGATCTGGTGCGGCAGCGCGGGGCTGAGCGCGAACTCGGGCGGGGAGACCTGGGTGGGCAGCTGCGCTGTGGTGGCCACGATCAGCCGACGACGCCCTTGAGGGCGTCACCGAGATTCGTCGCCTCCTCGGCGTTGAGCTCGACCACGAGCCGGCCTCCGCCCTCGAGCGGGACGCGCATGACGATGCCGCGGCCTTCCTTGGTGACCTCGAGCGGTCCGTCGCCCGTGCGGGGCTTCATGGCGGCCATCGGCGCACCTCTTCCTGTTTCAGCCATCTTGTTCGGCGATGGAGGGCTCTTCACATGCCAATCGAGGCGGCTGAGTCGTGCCTGGCCGCCCCGATAGGCGTCGTACGCGTCCATTATCCCTCATGACGCACGTGATCGGCACCACAGGGCACACGGAGGGGTGGATGTGCGTCGGGCACACTGCTGCCATGACCATCCCCACGACTGCTCCGGTCCTCCTCGACGTCGTCGACTCGGTGGCCACGATCACCCTCAACCGGCCCGATGCGATGAACGGTCTCGACGTCGCGACCAAGGACCTGCTCCTCGCGACGGTGCAGCAGGTGGCCGGCGATCCGGCGGTCCGCTGCGTGGTGCTGACGGGCAGCGGACGGGCCTTCTGCGTGGGCCAGGACCTCAAGGAGCACCTCGCCGGCCTGAAGGGCGACGCCGACATCCCGCTGTCGGACACCGTGGAGAAGCACTACAACCCGATCATGCTCGCGCTCTCGACGATGCCGAAGCCGGTGATCGCGGCGGTCAACGGGGTCGCGGCCGGCGCCGGAGCAAGCCTGGCCTTCGCTGCGGACTTCCGGATCCTGGTCGACTCGGCCGGCTACAACACCTCCTTCGCCGGGGTCGCGCTGTCGTGCGACACCGGCTCGAGCTGGACGCTGCCGCGCCTGGTCGGACGGGCCAGGGCGATGGAGCTCCTCTACTTCCCCCGCACCGTCTCCGCGCAGGAGGCGCTCGAGCTGGGGCTGGCCACGCAGGTGGTGCCGGAGGCCGACTTCGCCGCGGCCGTCGGCGAGCTCGCCGCCCGACTCTCCGCCGGACCGACCGTCGCCTTCGGGTCCATCCGTCAGGCCGTGGCCTACAGCGCCTCCCACCCGCTGGAGGAGTCGCTCGCCTTCGAGGCCGAGAAGATGGCCCTCACCGGCGGGACCGAGGACCACCTGGCCGCGGTGAACGCGTTCGTCACCAAGGAGAAGCCGGTCTTCCAGGGTCGTTGATCGGGCGGTTCAGTCGTGGGAGGTGCGGTGTGCCCCGAGCACGCCGAGCACCTGGCGCGGCGCCTGGACGACCATCCGGTGGCGTGACGGGCGGCTGCCGTACTCGACGGTGAGCGCGGAGCCGCGGAAGCGGTGGTTGAACCACATCGTCATGGTGCCGTGGCACAGCCCACCGCAGTCGAGGGACGTCGGAGGCAGCCGCAGGGCACGGGCGAGACGGCGGGCGAAGCGCGGGTCCTTGGTGTCGGTGTCCACACCCAGCAGGGGCTGGTGGAAGCTCACCACCCGGCGGGGGTCGACCTCCTCCAGGAACGCCATCACCGCGCGGGTCTCCGGCTCGCTCGCGGGCCGTCGGCCGGACTCGTAGCTGCCGTCGAGGTCGGCCCACCTGTAGGGGAAGTTGCGGTTGAGGTCGACACCGCGGGCGTTGCGGCGGGTGCCGCGTGCGAGCCCGTCGGGGTTGTAGGTCGGGACGACCCACAGGTCGATGCCGCGGATCGCACGCCCGTCGCGCAGCGCCTCGAGGATCCCGCGGGTGTGCGGCTCGTTGCCGTGCATGGTGGAGATGAGCACCATGCGTCGCTTGCCCGGCTCCCCCAGACGCCAGGCCCGGATCGGCCGGCCCCTGACCGAGTACCCGATGGTGCGGACCTCCACGACCGCGGGACGGTCGTCCGTCACGGACGCGGCGCTCGCGGGCAGGGGCGCGGCGAATCCCGCCGCCAGGAGGACGGCCGCGGCGAGCCGCCTCATCAGACGGCGGCGGTGAGGTAGGCGTAGGTGAACACGAGGACGCCGACCGACATCCCGAGGTGTGCCAGCAGCGAGAGCCCGGGCCCTTTGCTCCAGCTGTCGCCGGTGGCCTCCGGGGCGTGCCGCCCCTTGGCGGGCAGCCACCGCGCGAGGATCAGCAGGCCGCAGACGGCCGTGA
Source organism: Nocardioides alpinus (assembly GCF_900112035.1). GTDB lineage: Bacteria > Actinomycetota > Actinomycetes > Propionibacteriales > Nocardioidaceae > Nocardioides > Nocardioides alpinus. The sequence continues at coordinate 120,253 of NZ_FOKC01000001.1, forward strand.
TCCACCACAGCGCGATGGCCAGGATGCCGACCAGCGGGCCACCCACGAGCGTGTCCTCCGGCGCCACCAGCACGCCCAGCCACAGCACCAGCGCGAGGATCCCGGCCACGAAGTGGACCACCGGAAGTCGCCGGCTGATGGAGAACCGGCCGGCCGCGTCGTCACCGCTGAGGCGCAGACGGGTCAGGATGATCGCCACGGCAGCGAGCGCCGTGAGGATGTAGACCACGATCGGGAACGACATTGGCGGCAGTCTGCCCTAGGCGCCCGTGGCGTCGCCAGACGAGTCACCGTCGCGGTCCGGACCAGTGCGGTCCTCGAGCTCGGTCGCCAGCCGGGCCAGGAGTGCGTCGACGTCGGACATCCGGTACCCGCGGACCGCGAGCGGGAACCGCACCGTGCGGAGGTCCTGAGCCTCGATCGGGCCGTCCGTGGGCAGCGCCAGGTCGGGCCGGTCGTCGTACGCCGGTGCCATCGAGCCGCCGCGTCCCGACGCGACCATGGCGACGCCGCCCATGGCGAGCACGATGAGGAGGGCGAAGAGCCACATCATCAGGGCGCTTCCTTCGACGCGACCATGAGCGCGACCGCCTCGTCGATGTCGTCGGTCACGACGAACATGTCGAGGTCGGAGGGGTTGATCTTGCCCTCGGCCATCGCGGTGTCCCGCAGCCAGCCGACGAGCCCCGACCAGTACGCCGTACCGACCAGCACGATCGGGAAGCTGGTGACCTTCTGGGTCTGCACCAGCGTGAGCGCCTCGAAGAGCTCGTCCAGGGTGCCGAGACCGCCGGGGAGGACCACGAACCCTTGGGAGTACTTGACGAACATGGTCTTGCGGGCGAAGAAGTAACGGAAGTTGATGCCCTTGTCGACCCACTGGTTGAGGCCCGACTCGAAGGGCAGCTCGATGCCGAGGCCGACGCTCACTCCCCCGGCCTGGCAGGCCCCCTTGTTGGCGGCCTCCATCGCGCCCGGACCGCCGCCGGTGATCACTGCGAAGCCGGCCTCGGCCAGCTTGCGCCCGGCCTCCTCGCCGATCGCGTAGAAGGGGTGGTCGACCGGGGTGCGGGCCGAGCCGAAGACGGCGATCGCCGGACCGAGCTCGGCCAGCGCGCCGAAGCCCTCGACGAACTCGGCCTGGATCCGCAGCACGCGCCACGGGTCGGTGTGCACCCAGTCGGTCGGCCCCCGCGAGTCGAGGAGGCGCTGGTCGGTGGTGCTGCCGCCCTCGTCGACCTGGCTGCGGCGGGTGACGACGGGCCCCTGCATCCGGTCGTGGCCCCGGTCGTTCGTGCCCGGATCCGTCATGCCAGCCACTCCTTGAGGATCCGCTCGCAGCGTTCGATGTGCTCGGTGGGGACGTGCTCGTCCTGCTTGTGGGCGAACATCGGATCGCCCGGGCCGAAGTTGACCGCCGGGACACCGAGCTTGGTGAACTGGGCGACGTCGGTCCACCCGAACTTCGGCATGGCCTCACCACCGACCGCGTCGACGAACGCCTTGGCCGCGGGGCGGTCGAGACCCGGCAGTGCGCCCACGGCGAGGTCGGTCACCGTGACGTCGTACCCCTCGAAGAAGTCGCGGACGAACGCCTCGGCGTCGGTCTCGCTGCGGTCGGGGGCGAAGCGGAAGTTGACCTCGACCACGCACTCGTCGGGGATCACGTTGCCGGCGACGCCGCCGCGGATGCCGGTGGCGTTGAGGCCCTCGTGGTACCTCAGGCCGTCGATCTCGGGCTCGCGGGCGACGTAGTCGTTGAGTCGCGCCAGGACCGGGCCGGCGAGGTGGATCGCGTTGACGCCCTTCCAGCTGCGGGCACTGTGCGCGCGCTCGCCGGTGGTGCGTACGTCGACGCGCATCGTCCCTTGGCAACCGGCCTCGATCGCCGCGTTGCTGGGCTCCATGAGGATCGCGAAGTCGGCCTCCAGCAGCTCGGGGTCGCTCTCGGTGAGCTTGCGCAGGCCGTTGTGGACCGAGTCGACCTCCTCCGCCTCGTAGAAGATGAAGGTGAGGTCGCGGTTGGGCTCGGTGAGGTCGGCGGCGAGCTTGAGCATGACTGCGTCGCCGCCCTTCATGTCGCAGCTGCCGAGGCCGTGGAGGATGCCGTCCTCGAGGCGCGAGGGCAGGTTGTCGTTGAGCGGGACCGTGTCGAGGTGGCCGGCGATCACCACGCGCTCACCGCGCCCGAGGTCGGTCCGCGCAACCACGGTGTGGCCGCGACGGGTGAGCGTCAGGTGCGGCAGCGCGCGCAGCGCCGCCTCGACGGCATCGGCGATCTCCTGCTCGTGGTGGGAGACCGACTCGATGTCGACGAGCTGCTGGGTGAGGGTGACGACGTCGGCCGAGAGATCGAGGTGGGGCATGCGGCCCATCCAATCAGGCCTCGACCACCTCGACCGCGACCGCGGCGGCCTCGGCGTACGACACGCTGGTCGCCAGCGTCTCCTCGGCGATCAGGGCCTCGTGGGTCCGGGCCGCATCGAGCGTCGCGGCCGGGGCACTGATCGTCAGCGCGATCCGGTCGCTGACCTGAAGCCCTGCGTCCTTGCGGGCCTGCTGGACCGCGCGGACCAGGTCGCGGGCGGCGCCCTCGGCCTCGAGCTCGGGCGTCACTGCGGTGTCGAGGACGACGAAGCCGCCGCGCGGCAGCATGCCGATCACGGTGTCGTCGGCCGACGTTCCGGCAACCGTCTCGAGGGCGTACTCCCCCTCGGCGAGCGCGAGCCCGCCTACAGTGACCGTGCCGTCGTCGGCGACCGACCAGTCACCCGACTTCGAGCCCTTGATCGCGAGCTGGACGTCCTTGCCGAGGCGGGGGCCGGCGGCGCGGGCGTTGACGGTGAGCCGCTGCGAGACGCCGTACGCCGCCGCCTCCGGGGCGTCGGCCGCCAGCAGCTCGACCCCCTTGAGGTTGAGCTCGTCGGCCACCAGCGTGCCGAAGCCGGACAGGTCGGCCTCGGTGACCACCGTGAGCCTCGAGAGCGGCAGGCGGTTGCGGAGGTTGGCGGCCTTGCGCAGCGCGGAGCCGGCCGAGCAGACGTCGCGGACGGTGTCCATCGACGCCACGAGCGCCTCGTCGGCGGGCAGCTCGTCGGCGGCGGGCCAGTCGGTGAGGTGCACCGAGCGCTCCCCGGTGAGACCGCGCCAGACCTCCTCGGTCGTCAGGGGCATCAGCGGTGCGGTGACCCGGCAGACGACCTCCAGCACCGTGTAGAGGGTGTCGAACGCGTCGGCGTCCTCGTCCCAGAAGCGCTCGCGGGAGCGCCGGATGTACCAGTTGGTCAGCACGTCGAGGAAGCTGCGCGTCGAGTCGCACGCGGAGGCCACCTCGTAGTTGTCGAGCTGGTCGGTCATCGCGGCGACGTAGTCGCGCAGCTTGGCCAGGATGTAGCGGTCCATCGGGTGCGCGCTGTCGGTGCGCCAGCGCGCGTCGTACCCACCGTCGCCGGCAGCGTTGGCGTACAGGGTGAAGAACGACCAGCTGTTCCACAGCGGGATGAGCACCTGTCGCACCGAGTCGCGGATCCCCTGCTCGGTGACGACGAGGTTGCCGCCACGCAGGATCGGGCTCGACATCAGGAACCAGCGCATCGCGTCGGCGCCGTCGCGGTCGAACACCTCGCGCACGTCGGGGTAGTTGCGCAGCGACTTCGACATCTTCTGCCCGTCGTTGCCCAGGACGATGCCGTGGCTCAGGCACGTCGCGAACGCCGGACGGTCGAAGATCGCGCCGGCCAGGACGTGCATCGTGTAGAACCAGCCGCGGGTCTGGCCGATGTACTCGACGATGAAGTCACCCGGGAAGTGGTGGTCGAACCAGTCCTTGTTCTCGAACGGGTAGTGCACCTGGGCGAACGACATCGAGCCCGAGTCGAACCAGACGTCCAGGACGTCGGTGACGCGGCGCATGGTGCTCTTGCCAGTGGGGTCGTCGGGGTTCGGGCGCGTGAGCTCGTCGACGAACGGGCGATGCAGGTCGGGCGTGCCGTCCTTGTCCACCGGCAGCCGGCCGAAGTCGCGCTCGATGTCCTCGAAGGAGCCGTAGACGTCGATGCGCGGGTAGTGCTCGTCGTCGGACTTCCACACCGGGACGGGCGAGCCCCAGAAGCGGTTGCGGGTGATCGACCAGTCACGGGCGTTCTCCAGCCACTTGCCGAACTGGCCGTCCTTGATGTGCTCGGGCACCCAGCGGATGTCCTGGTTGAGCTCGATGAGCCGCTCCTTGACCTTGGTCACCTCGACGAACCACGACGAGACGCCCTTGTAGATCAGCGGCTGCCGGCAGCGCCAGCAGTGCGGGTAGGAGTGGTCGTAGGTCTCGCGGCGCACCAGGACGGTGCCGGGGGTGACGGAGCCGGTCTCCCCCTCCCCGTTGGTCGCGGCCTTGAGGTGGTCGATCACGTGCAGGTTGGCGTCGAAGACCTGCATGCCCTCGTAGTCGGTGACCGGGAAGGTGAAGCGGCCGTCCTTGCCGACCGGCATGACCGCCTCGATGCCCTCGCGGTCGGTGACGACCTTGTCGTCCTCACCGAAGGCGCCGGCGGTGTGCACCAGCCCGGTGCCGTCCGTGGTGGTGACGAACTCTGCGGGCACCAGGCGGAACGCGCGCTCGTGGCCGGCGTAGTAGCTGAACGGCGGCGCGTACTCCAGGCCAACCAGCTCGGCGCCGGTGTGACGCGAGACGATCGTGGGCTCGTCGGTGTCGGGATAGAGCTCGCGCTGGTACGACGCCAGGCGGGCGTCGGCGATCAGGTAGCGCTCCGGGCTGCCGGTCGGCGCGGCGGACTCCACGACGACGTACTCGATGTCCTCGCCGACCATCACCGCGAGGTTGCTCGGCAGGGTCCAGGGGGTCGTCGTCCAGACGAGGACCTTGACTCCCTTGAGCGGCCCTTCGGTCGTGACGTCGTACCCGACGGTGACAGCCGGGTCCTGGCGCATCTGGTAGACGTCGTCGTCCATCCGCAGCTCGTGGTTGGACAGCGGGGTCTCGTCCTGCCAGCAGTAGGGCAATACGCGGAAGCCCTCGTAGACCAGGCCCTTCTCGTGCAGCTGCTTGAACGCCCACATGACCGACTCCATGAAGTCGGGGTTCATCGTGCGGTAGTCGTTGTCGAAGTCGACCCAGCGCGCCTGGCGGGTGACGTAGTCGCGCCACTCACCGGTGTACTTCAGCACCGACTGGCGGCAGGCCTCGTTGAACTTCTCGATGCCCAGCTCGACGATCTCGTCGGTGGTCTTGATGCCGTTGAGGCGCATCGCCTCGAGCTCGGCGGGCAGTCCGTGGGTGTCCCACCCGAAGCGGCGCTCGACCTTGCGGCCGCGCATGGTCTGGTAGCGCGGGATGAGGTCCTTGACGTAGCCGGTCAGCAGGTGGCCGTAGTGCGGCAGGCCGTTGGCGAAGGGCGGGCCGTCGTAGAAGACGAACTCGTTGCCGCCGTCGGTGCCGGCGTCACGCTGCTCGACGCTCGCGCGGAAGGTGTCGTCGGCCTCCCAGTAGGCGAGCACCGCTTCCTCGATCGCCGGGAACTTCGGGCTGCTCGCGACGGTGGTCGCGGCCCGGTCCTGGGTGGTGTGGGAGACCTTGGGGTACGTCATGGCTCTCTCTCGCTGGTTGAGGAAGGACGAGGTCCTGTCTCGAAACCCGCGAGGACGCCCACCCCCGACGGGAGCTGACGCGGTACCACCTCGCTTGGAGCCCTTCGGCTCCCGCTCAAACCGGCTGTGTCGGGCCGGACCCGCCGGGTTCTAGTGAGGTGCCGGCCGGATCGCCGTACCCGTTCTTCCCGTGGCTCGCCGCTGATGACGGCTCAGACGCCTGCGGTGATCGTACGGCGCGGGCTCGTGTGCCCGCCAATCGATTGGCGCGTCGCGGCGGGAGATGGCCCGCCCCGCCGGGGTAGTCCAGTGAATTCTGGCTCGCGCGCCCCGGTAGTGCAGTGAGGGATGGCTGTGGATCGGCACACGGAGGGGCCATCCCTCACTGGACTACCCCGCGCGGTTGGGGCCCGGCCACGCGCCGTCAGGCAGCACGCCGGTAGCGGAGGTAGCGCTTCTTCTGCCACTCGGCCAGCGCTCGCCGCCGTGCGACCGTGTCCGTGGGCGTCCACCATGACGGCGGGTCGACGGTCCATCCACGGCTCTTCCGTGTGCGGGCTCGCGCTGCTGCATCGACCAGCCTGCGAGCGACGCCACCGGGGTCGTCCCAGTCCGTCGCGAACATCGCGACCGGCTCCAGGCCGAGAGCACGGAAGTCCGCGTCCTGCCGGTTGTCCTGGGAGGCTCCGACGAGGCTGAGGTGCGAGTCACCGTGGTAGAGCCCGACCAGGCCGGTCGTCGGGTCGATGAGGTCCGGCGTGCCGACGTGCCGGCCGTCGAGCGTGAAGACAGGGACGTTGCACCTCGGGCGCGGCAGACAGGCCAGCCGCGTCCACACGCCTCGCATGCCCGTCTCGCGGGGCGACCACGAGTTCTCGTCGGCCTCGACCAGTGCGTCCCGGGCCTGCTGGATGCCTGTGACGGGCCCGAGCTGTTCGACGTACGCCGCCACCTCCGCCAGGGACACCAGGTCCGAATAGCAGGCCATGTCGAGCGCCTCGATCGCCGCACCCAGACAGTCGGCGTACCTCATCTCGAACGTGACTGATCGCACGGCGTGCGTGACGGGAAGCCCGTCGACGACCACGATCTCCGCCGGGTGGAGGAACTCCTGGCTCACGTCGAAACCAGGCTGGGACCTCACGTTGCGCCGCGCCACCACAGTCACCGGCCGCGGCCGCGTCCCGTCCCAGGTGCCGTCGAACCACGCCGCGCCCAGCCAGGCCAGACCGGCCCAGCCCGTGATCGCCTCATCCGCCTTGAGCACCACACTGGCCTCCACAGCTCGCTGCGCGGGTGTCACCGGCACGTCGCTCGGAACCCACAGCCCGCAGCCCGTCTTACGCCATCGTCGGCCACGTGCCTGACCACGCTTCGGTCCGAGCACGCCTTCAGGGTCGACCCGCACCGGTGCGACCAGGCCGGGCCGCTGCTCGTGGAAGGGCGGTGGGATGAACACGTACGGAACCTGCCCCGTCAGCAGGGCCCGTACCGGTCGTCCACAGGGCAATGGGGGCCACAACCGCTTGGGGTAGTCCAGTGGAAACTGGCTAGGAAATCGGCCCGGCACCAGCCAGAACTCACTGGACTACCCGAGAGGGACAGCCACAACTCACTGGACTACCCCGGCGGTGCCACGCTTGGGTGAGTCCATGGCATACCCCGGATACGACGGCATGTGGCTCCCCTCCGACCAGGACCCGCGGATGCAGATGGGCCCGACGCGCGGCGAGCGGGAGTGCCTGGTCGGCTATCTCGAGCACTACCGCCAGACACTCGCGCTCAAGTGCGACGACCTGAGCGCCGAGCAGCTGGCCACGAAGGCCGTACCGCCGTCCAACATCTCGCTGCTGGGGCTCGTGCGCCACATGGCGCGGGTCGAGCAGAGCTGGTTCCGCCGGGTGATCGAGGCGCACATGGAGATCCCGCGCCTCTTCCAGGAGGAGGACGCGGGCTTCGACCTCCCGGCCGTCGACGACGACCTGGTCCGCGACACGCACGCACTGTGGCAGGGGGAGATCGCCCACGCCCGCGAGGTGCTGGACCGCACCGACCTCGACACCGTGGTCGACGTGCACGGCGAACCCACCGAGGTGCGCGACATCATCGTCCACATGATCGAGGAGTACGCCCGCCACTGCGGTCACGCGGACCTCGTGCGCGAGTGCGTGGACGGTCGCGCCGGGCAGTAGCGCCCGGGGTGGAACCACCTCCGTACGCTGGACCCGTGACTGCTGCTTCCGGCTTCGGCCTCGCCACGCTCTCCGGCGACACCGTCCTCGACGTCTGGTTCCCCTCCCCCGTGCTCGGCGCGACGGCGGGCGACGCCCCGGCTGAGCTGACGGCGCTCGAGGGCCGCGACGACGCCAGGGACGTACGCAGCGAGGTGCGGCTCGTCGAGATCGCGGACCTTGCCGACGCACCCGCCTCCACCGAGGACGTGTGGCTGCGGCTGCACCTGCTCTCGACGCGCCTCGTGCAGCCGCACGGCATGTCGATGGACGGCGTCTTCGGCCTGCTCACCAACGTGGTGTGGACCTCCGCCGGACCCTGCGCGGTCGAGGGCTTCGAGGCCACACGGGCCCGGCTCCGCGCCACCGGGCAGCACGTCACCGTCTTCGGTGTCGACAAGTTCCCGCGCCTGGTCGACTACGTCATGCCCAGCGGCGTACGCATCGCCGACGCCGACCGCGTGCGCCTCGGCGCCCACCTGGCCGAGGGCACGACCGTGATGCACGAGGGCTTCGTGAACTTCAACGCCGGCACCCTCGGCACCTCGATGGTCGAGGGCCGCATCTCGGCCGGCGTCGTGGTCGGCGACGGCTCCGACGTCGGCGGCGGTTCCTCGATCATGGGCACCCTGTCGGGCGGCGGCAAGGAGGTCATCTCGGTCGGCCAGCGCTGCCTCCTCGGCGCCAACGCGGGCATCGGCATCTCGCTCGGCGACGACTGCGTCGTGGAGGCCGGTTGCTACGTCACGGCCGGCACCAAGGTCACCGTCAAGGACATGGACGGCAAGCCGCAGGTCGTGAAGGCGGCCTCGCTCTCGGGCGTCGACAACATCCTCTTCCGTCGCAACTCGGTCAGCGGCGCCATCGAGGCGGTGCCGTGGAAGGGCGGGTCCGACGGGGCTGGAATCGCCCTCAACGCCGCCCTGCACGCCAACTAGCGCAGGTCCCGTGCCCTTCCTGCGTTCGGCGACCATCGGTGCGGTGGTCGCCCTCGGTGCGGTGGCGACCGCGCTCGTCCTGGTCGACCGCGGCGGCGTCCCGTCCATCCTCGACTCCAGCGGCTGCACCGCCGAGGTCGACGGTCACACCGTCGACATCGAGCTCGAGCAGGCCGAGAACGCCGCGCTGATCACGGCCGTCTCGATCGAGCGCGGCCTCCCCGCCAGGGCGGCGAGCATCGCCCTGGCCACCGCCTTCCAGGAGTCCAAGCTCTACAACATCGACTACGGCGACCGCGACTCCGTCGGGCTCTTCCAGCAGCGACCGTCCCAGGGCTGGGGCACGGTCGCACAGCTGACGGACCCCGTCTACGCGACCAATGCCTTCTACGACGCGCTGGTGAAGGTCGAGGGCTACCGCGAGATGGACATCACCGTCGCGGCACAGGAGGTGCAGCGCTCAGCGTTCCCGGACGCCTACGCCGACCACGAGGACGACGCCCGAGCCCTCGCCTCCGCGCTCACCGGCAACTCGCCCGGGACGATGTGGTGCGACGTGCCCGGCGACGCAGACGAGGCCGCGGACGACCTCGACGAGCAGGGGCTGGTCACGCGCGCCGCTGCCGTACGACGCGACCTGGAGGAGCGCTTCGGCCCCCTGTCCCTCGGCGGCTTCGAGCCCGAGGGCGTCTCGAGCGGCCACATGGAGGGATCTGCTCACTACGAGGGCCGCGCGATCGACATCTTCTTCCGCCCGATCAACGCCGAGAACCAGCAGCGGGGCTGGGCGTTGGCCACCTACCTCGTGGCCAACGCCGACCGCCTCGACATCAACACGCTCATCTTCGACGACCGGATCTGGCACGCCGGCTCGCGCTCGGACGACGGGTGGACCGACTACCGGGTCCCGTCGTCCTCCGGCGGCGACCATGCGATCCTCGAGCACCGCGACCACGTCCACGTCGACGTCATCGACTGAGTCGATCCGGCTGGGGCGTCACCCCCGCGAGGCGAAGACCTCCTGCTGCATCAGCGGTCGCACCGTGTCGCGGAGCGCGCCCCCGCTGACGTAGTCGCGCAGCGAGTCACCCGTCAGCGCGTTGCCGAGGGCCGCGACGATCATGCCCTGGTCGAGCGAGAGGCACTCGCGCCGTCACAGGGGTCTGTCAACCCCTGCGCCTGCAGGCCGGGGCTGGTGAGGCCCGTGGGTCAGGCGGTGAGGCGTGCGACCGCGGCGGCGACGCGCTCGTCGGTCGCGGTGAAGGCGACCCGGACGTGCTCGCGACCCGACGGCCCGTAGAACTCACCGGGGGCGACGAGGATGCCGCGCTCGGCCAGCCACGCGACGGTGTCCCAGCAGGCCTCGGCGCCCGCTCCTGTCCGGCGCTGTGCCCAGAGGTAGAGCGACGCCTCGGAATGGTCGATGCGGAAGCCCGCAGACTCCAGCGCACCGCGCAGCGCGGCCCGGCGGGTGGCGTACCTGGCGTGCTGCTCGGCCACGTGGTCGTCGTCGTCGAGCGCGGCGATCATCGCGTGCTGCTGGGGGCCGGGCATCTGGAGGCCGAGGTTCTTGCGGACCGCGAGCAGCTCCCCCACCACCGCCGGGTCGCCGGCGACGAAGGCGCAGCGGTAGCCCGCGAGGTTGGAGCGCTTGGAGAGCGAGTGGACGGCGAGGATGCCCGTCAGCGAGCCGCCGTTGACCCGGGGGTCGAGGACCGACAGGGGCTGCTCCCCCTCCCAGGCGCACTCGATGTAGCACTCGTCGGAGACGAGGAGCGTGCCGCGCTCGCGGCACCAGTCGACGACCTTCCGCAGGTGCTCGATCGGCAGCACCCGGCCGCTGGGGTTGGCCGGGCTGTTGAGCCACAGCAGGCGCGGCGTGCGCGGCCCGAACGCCGTGAGCGAGTCGGTGGCGAGGCTGTCGGCGCCGGCGAGCGCCGCACCCACCTCGTAGGTCGGGTAGGCCAGCGCCGGGTAGCCGATCAGGTCGCCCGGGCCGATGCCCAGGTGGACCGCCATCGAGCCGATCAGCTCCTTGGAGCCGATGACGGGGAGCACGCCGTCGAGGCCGAGGCCGGTCACGCCGTGGCGGCGCGCCAGCCAGTCGATCGCCGCCTGTCGCGTGGCTTCGAGGCCGAGGGTCGTCGGGTAGCCCGGCGCGTCGGCTGCGGCTCGCAGCGCGTCCTGGACGACGGCGGGCGTGGGGTCGACGGGTGTGCCGACCGAGAGGTCACAGACCCCGTCGGGGTGGGCGCGCGCCGTGGCCGCGAAGTGGGTGAGCCTGTCCCAGGGGAAGTCCGGGAGCCGGCCGGAGACCGGGCCCCTGGCCTGGGAGGAGGTCACTCGTCGTGCTCCTGCGGGGGCAGCGCGGCGACGAGCGCGTGGTCGGCGTCGATGACGCCCATCTTGGCGGCGCCGCCGGGCGAGCCGAGGTCGTCGAAGAAGTGCACGTTGGCGTCGTAGTAGCCCTTCCACTCCTCCGGGGTGTCGTCTTCGTAGAAGATGGCCTCGACCGGGCACACCGGCTCGCAGGCACCGCAGTCGACGCACTCGTCGGGGTGGATGTAGAGCATCCGCTTGCCCTCGTAGATGCAGTCGACGGGGCACTCATCGACGCATGCGCGGTCCTTGAGGTCGACGCACGGCTGGGCGATGACGTAGGTCACCGGATCCTCCTGAGGGGGCACGGGGTGGGACGCGGTCAACCTTAGTATCTCGACATGCCAGACGCGCCGGAACCCCAGTCACACGAGACGGGCATGGGCCGTCACGGCCTCGGTCCGCACGTCGTCGGGCAGCGGATCGTGGTGCGCCACCTGCTCCCCGACGGCTCCGCGACCGACGTCCTCGGCACCTGTACGGCGTGGGGCGACGGAGCGCTCACGCTCGACCGCGACGGCCACGGCCCGGTCGTCGTCGCGCTGTCCGACGTCGTCACCGGGAAGCCCGTCCCGCCGCGCGCGTCCGTGCGGGCCCGGGTCCCGGCCCGCGACATCGAGCTGCACACGTTCGCCGGTTGGCCCGAGGTCACCCGCGAGCCGATCGGCGAGTGGGTCGTGCGGAGCTCGCCGCCGATCGGCGGACGGTTGCTCAAGCGGGGCAACTCAGCACTCGCGATGGGCGACCCGGGCACGTCGCTCGACGAGGCGTCGACGCGCGTGCGGTCGTCGTACGAGCTCCTGGGACGTACGCCGCTCGCCCAGGTGGAGCGTGACGGCGAGGTCGAGAGCGGGCTCCGCGGACTCGGGTGGGAGGCCTTCGGCGTCGGGGACTCGGCGACCATGCTTGCCGGTGTGGCGGGCGCGATGCGGGCGCTGCACCGAGGATCGGCCGAGGAGCCCGAGGTGATCGAGCAGGACGACCGCCTCACGGTCCGCCTGCGGGACGGGGCCGTGTCCGGCGAGGCCTCGCTGGACGGCGACTGGCTGTGCCTGCACTCGCTCCACGTCGAGCCCGCGCAGCGCCGCCGCGGGTGGGCGACGAGCGCCATCGGCGAGCTGCTGGACTGGGGTGCCTCGCGCGGCGCGCGCACCGCGTGGCTGCACGTGGAGAGCGACAACGAGGCGGCGCTGGCGCTCTACGAGCGGCTCGGGTTCAGGACCCACCACCTCAATCGCTACCTCGTCTGGCGCTGATCGACCCGGTTGAACAGGCGCTGAGCCGCGACGAGGGTGCGCACCCAGAGCAGCCGCTGGAGCGCCACGACCACCATCCCGGCGACGACCATGCCCAGCAGGTTGACCGCGAGCTGCGCCGCCGAGCCGCGCATCTCCGAGGGCGCCCAGACGCCGATGGCCAGCGCGAGGTTGCCGACCGCGGGGATCGTCGTCACCGAGATGAAGACGCCGACCATCGCGTTGGCGCGGGCCGTCGTCATCGCCAGCACCCCCGCGGCGCCGGCGATGAGGGCGACGATGAACGACCACCGGTCGGGGTGCCAGATGAAGCCCGTCTGCGGACGCGGACGCGTGACCATGTCGGCGGTCACGAGGCCGGTCAGGCCGGCGAGCAGACCCAGGACCGCGACCACGACGATCGAGATGAGGATCCCGGTCGCCAGCAGCCGCAGCGCCCCGACCACCAACCGGAACCGGCCGAAGACCAGGCCCACCGCCACCGCCGCGACGGTGCCGAACTCGGGCCCGACGACCATGGCGCCGACCACCAGCACCGCCGAGTCGGTGATCACCGCGATCGCCGCGAGGAGGGAGGCCAGGACGAAGAAGATGTAGTAGGAGACGGTCGGCCGGCTGGCGGCGTAGCACTGCTCGATCACGGTGTCCCAGATGACGGCATCGTCCGGATCGCCGGGGGCCGCGCGCTCGAGCCGTCGGGCAGCGGCGAAGGGCGTCGCCGTCGGCGTGGTGACCACGATCCCTCCGGACTCGTGGAGGCCGAGCTGCTTGAGCCGGCCGATGACCTCGCCGGCGAGCTCCCGCGCCACGTCGCACTCGATCAGGTCACCGACCGGCGACAGGGACGCGCCATGGTGGACGGTCAGGTTGGCGGACCGGTCCTCGTGGAGCAGGAGGTCGACGACGTCGGCGCTCAGTGCGGTCGGGACGTTCAGCCGCAGGTGCACCAACATGGCGGGAGCCTAGACCGCGCGGGCACGTCGATCCGCCGCGGACCACCGCTCGTGGGACGTCGAGCTCGGCCGCATCGGCGACCACCGCGACGTGCTGCGGATCCCGCGCGACCTGCCCCGGCTGACGCCGTAGGTCACTCGTCGACGGCGTCGGGGTTGGTGCAGATCACCGTGTCGCTGGGGGTGTAGGTGGTGTTGAAGACCTCGTCCTCACGCGTCTCGGTGTTCTCGCCGACCGGCGTGAAGTAGCGCACCACGTCGATGTCGAAGCCGCCGTAGCCCTCGTTGGCGTGGCAGGTCAGGCTGTCGATGCGGCGCGTCTCGGGCTGGGTGAGGTTGTAGCGCTCGCCCGTGGTGGTCGTGATGTCCCACCACTTCGTGGAGTACATGCTGACCGTCGCGACGCCGGACGTCGTCGGGGTCGACGGCGTGACGTTGGCCTGGATGAGGACGCCGTAGGGCGTGTCGTTGCGGAACTGCAGGTCGACCGCACCCCAGGCGACCGTCGCCTCGCGACCGACCGGGTAGCGGTCGATGTAGAACGAGTGCGGCTTGTGCTCGACGTCCTCGAGGCCCGCGAAGAACATCGCGTTGAAGGTCGTCGTGGCCATCTGTGAGACGCCGCCGCCGAGGTCCTGGATCAGGATCCCGTCGCTGATGACGTAGCCCTTGGTGAAGCCGTTGGCCTCGGTGCGCTCGCCGACGGTGCCGTTGAGGGAGAAGGTCTCGCCGGGCTTGAGCAGGGTCCCGTTGACCAGCTCGGCGGCGCGGCCGATGTTGATGTTGCGGTACTCGGCGTAGGGGAAGTATGTCGTGAAGCTCGAGACCTGCTCGGTGACCCGGAGCGCCCGGGCGTCCTTCGTCGTGAACGCCGGCTTGGCGACCTTCGCGGTGAGCGCGAGGGTGCGCTCGCCCTGCGGCTTGGCGACGACGCCGAGGAAGCCCGCCTCGAGCTCGGCCGGGTCGAAGGTCACGCCCGGCCTGGCCGGGATCACCTGCGGGCGGCCACCGACGAGCGCGACGGTGGCGTCGACCGGAGCGCCGCTGGTGACCCTGGAGGCGACGACCTCGGAGAGCGCCTTCGCGTCGAGGGTGGGGACGAGCTCGCCGTCGGTCGGGACGAGGCTCAGGGCGGCGGAGTAGTCGGCCGGGAAGACCTTGACGTTCGACCCCTGGAAGCTGAGGGTCACCGGCGCTGCGACCGCGGGAGAGGCAAAGGTGTCGAGGGCCTCCTGGACGTCCCCCTCGTCGATCGCGGGCACGACGTCGGACATCTCCAGCGCCACGGGGGACGGGTTGTCCTCGAGGAAGACCGCCTGCAGCGCGGCGAGCGTGTCGGCGGGGTCGAGTGCGGCACCGGTGCGGGCCCTCGTCGTGTCGACCTGGTTGCCGGAGAAGGCCACGGCGCCGTCGCGGGCGGGGGTGCCGTGCTGCTCGTCGAGCCCGACCACGTAGGCGTTGAAGGCGGCGGAGTCGACGGTCGTCTCGGCCTCGTAGGTGTCGCCACCGGTGAAGTAGTTCCAGAGGCGGACCGGGTCCCAGCTCTCCTCGCCGCCGGCCTCGGCGACGGAGGCCTCGTAGTCGACCGCCAGGCCGACCGCGGCGGGATCGATCGCGACCGGGGCGCCCTCGACGGTGGTCGCGATGTCGCGGGCCACCTTGTCGGCCAGCCCGGCCTGCAGCACCTGTGCGGCCTCGTCCTGGGAGTGCCCGCCGATGCGGACGCCGGAGACGGTCGTGTTGCGGGCGACCTTGTCGCCGGCGACGTAGTGCGCGGCGACGTACAGCCCTCCGAAGAGCACCACGAGCCCGAGCAGCAGCCAGACGACGACGGACGCGCCCGCCTTGTCGCGGGGCTGTCCGTCGGTGCCCTTCGGGTTCTTCGCCACGCCGCGAGTTTAGGTGGCCGGACCCCGAAGCCCGTGATCCTCGGCGTGGTCACGGCCGGCGAGCACGGTCGCCAGGGCGGCGACCAGCAGGACCAGCGAGCCCGCCATGAACGACCAGCCCGGAGCGTCGGCGGCGATGAGGAAGCCCCCCGCCGGACGGGCCAGCGCGCCGCGCAGCACAGCGAGGCACCACCCCACCGCGAAGGCGACGCGTACGACGCCGGGCGGGAGCCACGCGAGCACGACGAGGCCCGTGCCGAGCGCCAGCGCCAGCCCCCACCAGTGCTGGTGCAGCAGGGTGCCGGCCGCGCCGGACACCGCGCCCACCGCGAGTGCCGGCACCGCGGCCAGCAGGGTCCTCACAGACCGGCGAAGAGGTCCTCCTCGAACCCGTCGGCGTCAGTGGGGCCGGCGGTGCCCCTGACCAGGCGGTAGAACTCCTCGGCCCACCACGCGTGGCCGCTCTCGGCCCCGGAGAAGAAGCCCCCCTCCGTCTCGACCTGTGTGTCGTGCTTGGCGAGGGCGTCCATCTTGCGCTGGACGGTCTTGGAGCCGTCGACGCGGGCGCTGATCAGCTCGTCGGGCGTGACGAACGGCGGCAGCTTGCCGTCGGGCTCCATGCCCTTGAAGGTCTCGGTGTCGCCGGACTCCCGCAGCTCACGCAGGCTCGCGCGCATCCGCGACTCGCTCATCGCCGTCCAGTAGATCTTCGCGATGTCGTGGGGCTCGCCGAGCTCGCGCTTGTAGGAGGGCGCGGCCGCCAGCTGGGCGGCGTACATCGCGACGCGGTGGGCCTGGATGTGGTCGGGGTGCCCGTAGCCGCCGAACTGGTCGTACGTGACCAGCACCTGCGGCCGGACCTCGCGGATCACCTTCAC
Source organism: Nocardioides alpinus (assembly GCF_900112035.1). Classification (GTDB taxonomy): domain Bacteria; phylum Actinomycetota; class Actinomycetes; order Propionibacteriales; family Nocardioidaceae; genus Nocardioides; species Nocardioides alpinus. Next base: position 136,378 of record NZ_FOKC01000001.1, read on the forward strand.
CAGCTCGTCGGCGGCCTCGTTGAGGTCGGCCGTCCAGAAGGCGTTGTCGGGGATCTCCTCGGCCGCGACCGCGTGGCCCTCCTCGTGCCAGGCCATGCCGGAGTCGTGGAAGCGGCCGAAGCCGCCGAGGAAGCGGTGGTCGGTGACGCCGAGGACCTTCATCGCCTCCTCGAGCTCGCCGCGACGGTGCTCGCCGAGCCCGCCCTTGTCCTCGAAGGCGAGGTAGGACAACGCCGGGACGAGCACCTCGCCCATCTCACCGGCGGTGCAGGTCACGAGGGTGACGCCGACGCCTTCATCCACGTAGCGGGCCATGGTGGCTCCGGTGCCGATGCACTCGTCGTCGGGGTGGGCGTGCACGAGCAGGAGTCGGTGGTCAGACATGTTCCTCAGCCTAGGTCGGGGCGCTTGATCCGCTTGGGCGCCATCGGGAGGCGTAACGGCGGAGACGGGGCTTCCTGTTCCTCGCCCTCGTCCAGCCAGCCGTCGTGGGTGTCGACGAGGACCTCCAGCATGAAGGCCGGGGCGTCGCTCACCACCGCCCACGGGTGCCCCTCGTCGTCGTCCTCGCCCGCGAGCCGCTCCCGCTCCGCGCTCGCCTCGAAGCCGTCGGCCCGCAGCCGCGCCACGACTGCCCGGGCGTCGTCCTCGTCGAAGAAGATGGCTCTCACGGGGACCATTGTCCACCTGCCGCGGGTGACAGTGGAGCCCGCAGACGGACCCAGCGTCGCGGGGCTCCACTGTCGATGACGCGATCCACCCGTGGCTAGGGTCGAGCCCATGTCCACCGCCTCGGAGTCGCCCTACGTCCAGGGCGTGCATCTGCAGCGCACCGACGAGAACGTCCGCGAGATCGCCGCGCTCTCGGAGGTCCTGGGCGAGCCGGCCGGGCTCGACGGGGTGCTCGCGGACCTGAAGTACGACGTACGGCGGGCGCGGGTGCCGCGACTGCTGGGCCGGGCAGTGCGGGAGGCCTACCGCTGGGACGCCTACGACGAGCGGGACGAGCTCTGGTACCCGCAGGGCATCTCGACGAGCGCCGACGCCTCCGACACCGAGGACATCGGGGGGCGCCGCATCGTCGTGACGACCTGGTACAGCACCGGCAAGGACGGCATCAAGCGCGGGTCACGGGTCACCTTCGTCGACCTCGACTCGGGGAAGTACCGCCACGTGCTGCTCGTGTCACCGGTCTTCGACAAGGCCGGCCGGCTCACCCTGAGGCCGATGAACATCCACGCGGGCGGCATCGTCTGGGCCGGGCCCTACCTGCACATCGCGGCCACCAACCGCGGCTTCGTGACGGCGCGGGTCGACGACATCATGCGCGTGCCCGGCGACGACGACCACCCGGACAAGCTCGGCATCGAGGGGTCGAGGCTCTACTCCTTCGGCCACCGCTACGTCCTGCCGGTCCGCTTCACCTACCAGGCCTTCACCGACGAGGGCCACGAGAAGCTGCGCTACTCCTTCCTCTCGCTCGACCGTCGCTCCGAGCCGCCGGCCCTCGTCGCCGGTGAGTACGCCCACCACCCGGACGCCACCACACGGCTGGCCCGCTATCCCCTCGACCCGCAGACGTGGCAGCTCGCGGTCGGGGACGACGGGTTCTCCCGGCCGCTCGCCATCGACGACGGCGGGGTGCGGCAGATGCAGGGCGCCGTGATCGCGGCCGGTCGCTTCCACGTCACCGTCTCGCACGGCCCCTGGATGCCCGGGACCATGTGTGCCGGCGAGCCCGGCTCGATGAGGATGCGGCGCTGGGCGCTGCCGATGGGCCCCGAGGACCTCAGCTACTGGCCGTCCACCGACCGGCTCTGGTCGGTCACCGAGCACCCGCGGCGGCGCTGGATCGTGGCGATGGACCGCGCCTGGTTCGACTGACCTGTCACCCCGCGATCACCGGGGCCGCACCCATCCGGTGACCTGCGGAAGCCCGCCGACCCAGCCCAGCGTGACGGCGTACAACGCGCGTCGTCCACGGGCACGCGGCTTGTGGTCCCACTTCCCGGAGCCCGCGCACGGCAGGGCGCTGTCGCGGCAGGTCCAGCCGTGGAGGAAGACCACCGTGCGACCGCCGCGGTCCTCCACCAGGTCGGCGCCGCCGGGACCACAGAGTCCGGTGGTCGCCGTGTCGAGCAGGAGGCCCGACTCGGCCGCCGACCAGTCGAGCAGACTGGTGGAGCGTCGCCAGGAGGTGCGGTAGCCGCAGCGCGTCCAGTCACCCTCGGACGCGAGCATGACGTAGCCCTCCGGCTGCCGGGTGAGGACGGGGTTCTCCAGCACCCCGGCCGAGCGCACCAGCTCGAGGCTCGTCGCGCCCGGCTGCACCGACTGCCCGTCGGGGGTGAGCGCGACGATGCGGACCGTCGAGGGGAGCCGGTCGGTCTTGTAGAGCAGGTACGCCGTCCCGTCGGCGTCGCGGAACCACGACGGGTCGATCACCCCGGCCCGCGGCAGCGTCGGGTCCCGGGGCAGCAGCGGGTCCTGCGCCGCAGGGGCCGCGGCATAGGACGGGCAGACCAGCGGGGCCTTGCCGACCGGTCGGAACGGACCGCGCGCCGAGTCGGACCGCGCGACGCCGATGCACCGACCGTGCTCGCCCATTCCCTGCACCGGGGTCGCGTAGTAGAGCAGCCAGCGTCCCTCGACGCGCGCCACGTCGACGGCCCACACGCCGCCCTCGCGCGACCACGACGGTCGGTGGGTCAGGACGGCGGCTCCGCGCCGCCACGGACCGTCCGCGTCGCGGGCCCACGCGTGCGGCACCCGGTCACCGGTGGCGTAGGCGACCAGGCCGTTCGGCGTGTCCACCACGGCGGGGTCGGGGAAGTCGACGTCGAGCACCGGGACCGGCACCGGCTCGTCCGCCGCCGCGGGGACGGCGTACGCCAGGACGGACAGGAGCAGCAGCACGAGCAGGCGAGCTGCTCCCCGGGTCGGCACCGGGGGACGGTATCCCGCTCAGGGCCTCAGCGTGGCCGGAAGTGTCTCGAAGCCGCGCAGGATGCGGGTCTCGCGGCGTCGGGCGCCGGGATCGAGGCGCAGGTCGGGGTAGCGGTCCCAGATGGCTCGGAGGCCGACCTCGCCCTCCATCCGCGCGAGCTGGGCACCGAGGCAGTGGTGCCGCCCGGCCGAGAACGCGATGTGCTCGCGCGCGTTGGCGCGGCCGACGTCGAAGCGCAGCGGGTCGGCGAAGACGTCCGGGTCGCGGTTGGCGCCGCCGAGGATCGCGGTCACCATCGACCCGGCCCGTACGGGCTGGCCGACGAGCTCGGTGTCGCGCAGGGCCATCCGACCGGTGAGCAGGACCGGCGGGTCGAGGCGCAGTGCCTCCTCGACGACGTTGGTCCACAGGGACGGGTCGGCGACCACGCGGGCGCGCTCGTCGGGGTGGTCGTGCAGCAGCGCGATGCCGTTGCCGAGGAGGTTGACCGTGGTCTCGAAGCCGGCGGCCAGCACGAGTCCGGCCGTCGCCTTGAGCTCGGACTCGTTGAGGCCCTCGCCCTCGTCGCGCACGGTGACGAGCTGGCTGAGCAGGTTGTCGCCCGGGTTGCGCCGCAGGTTGTCGAGATGGGTGCCGAGCCAGGCGTCGAACTGTGCGAGCGCCCGCGAGACCGACCGGTAGCGCCGCAGCCCGAGCCCCAGGTCGAGGCTGGGCGCAGCCGCCGACCCGAAGTCCAGGACGCGGCCGCGCTCGTCCTCCGGCACCCCGAGGATCTCCGCGATCACCGTCACCGGCAGCAGCGCGCAGTAGGCCTCGACGAGGTCGACGCTGCTGGTGGCACGCGCCTCGAGGGCGTCGAGCAGGTCGGCGGCGATCTCCTCGGTGCGCTCGCGCAGCTTCTCCACCGCGCGCATGGTGAAGACGCGGGTCACGAGCTTGCGGTAGCGCGTGTGGTCGGGCGGCTCGGTCACGAGCAACGACGGCGGCTGGACGGGGTGCAGCGTGCCGGGCGCCGCCCATCGGGCGACCTTGCCGAGCATGCCCTCGTTGTTGGGCAGGCCGGTGCGGAAGTCGTCGCTGGTGAGCAGCTGGCGTACGGCGGCGTGGCTGGTCGCGACGTGACCGATCCGCGAGCGGTAGAGCGGGCCCTTGCCGCGGATCTCCTCGATCAGGTCGAAGACCTCGTCGGTGCCCTCGGCACCCACGCGGATCAGCTGCGCCTGCAGGTCGCCCTGGTCGGCGGCCCGGCGCAGGAACAGCGTCGGCAGGCCGTGGGCGATCGCCCAGTGCACCGTCGACCTCATGCGGTGAGCGTAGACCGGTGCTGCCCGGTCACAGCAGTCCGTGGAGCCGGTCCTCCGTCCAGGCGGGCGACATCCCGTCGAGCTGCGCCAGGTAGGAGATCCGGGACGTGGCATCGAGGTCGAACCCCTCGGCCAGGCCGACCAGGAAGGTGCGCACGTAGGCCTCGGACGGCGGGTTGACGCGGTGATCACGCGACGAGCTGAGGGTGAGGAGCCGATGACCGTCGAGCGTGCCCAGGTCGAGCACGACGTCATAGACCTGCGAGAGCCCGTGGAAGGTCGGTCCGGTCTCAGCGAGCACCAGGGGCAGCCCGACCGGGTGGCGCGTCTCCTGGGCGACGATGTCGATGAGCTGCTCCAGGCGTACGAGGTAGGCGCGCGCGTGCACGGCCCCGTGGGTGCCGGGGGCGTAGAAGGCCGTCCCTCCTCCCCACACGCTCGACTCGCCGGCGAACCGCACGCGACCGGGGAGGGTGATCGCGCGGTGCTCGCGGGGCGGGGTCGGGTCGCGGCAGCCCTCGTACTCGCGTGCTGTCCCTCGCGGCACCCCTCCCCTCACGTAGCAGGCGAGTCGCGCGGACGACAGGTTGGAGCCGAACGCGGCGTACCACACCAGCGTGTCGGCGGCACCGCTCACGTCGGCAGGGCCTCCTCGGCGGTCGCCCGCTCCCCCTCCTCCAGCAGCACGGACGTTGCGTCCTGGTAGATGCGCCATGCCTCGGCGGGACTGTCCCCGATCGCCGTCATGCCCAGCCGCCCGCACTCGGTGACACAGCTGATGAGGTGGAAGACGACCCCGGTCTCCCGCGAGTGGTCGAAGTGCAGCCGATGCCGTGCGACGACGTCGAACACGTCCCGCGTCGTGAGGGCCCGCAACCGGTCGTCCTCCAGGTGGTCGGTGGCCACGAGGTACTTCGCGGCACCGGACGCCGTGCGATAGACACCCGCGTCGCCGTCGTACGCGCCACCGGCCAGGAACTGGAGGGTGAGGAACGGGTGCGTGGTGCCGCCCTTGCGGAGATTGAGCTCGATCGCATAGGCGTCCCACTCGCCGGTTGCGTCCTGGACGGCGACGAAGTCGACCGCGAAGCGCCCGAGCACGCCCTTCTCGGCCAGGCTCCGGCCGATCACGAGCGCGGGCTCGGAGATCTTGCGGGAGTAGGCCGGGTCGGCGGGGAACACGCAGCCGAGGTACTGCTGGCCGCTCGCCCCGCCGAGCAGCTGGTCGTGGGTGGACAGCAGCTCGACGCTGCCGTCGGGGAGCACCCGCATCTGCACGCTCGGGCTGGTCAGGGTCGCACCAGTGATGCGTTCCTCCACCACGCCGCCGAGCCGCTCGAAGGCAGCGAGGAAGTCAGCCACGTCGAGACCGACCGCCTCGGGCTGCATGGCCAGGAGGCGCGTGCGAAGCACCTCTGCCTCATCGGGGCCCCCTGACGCGGGGGCGCCGGTCAGGTCCACCGACGCGTTGCCCGAGCCGGAGACCCCCTCGTTGATCTTCACGATCACCTCGGTGAGCGATGGGCGGCGGACCCGCATGTCGGTGAGGGCGCCGACCAGGTCGTCCACTGTGGCGAGGTCCTCGGACCCGACGGGCGCCCGGACGTCCAGCTCGTCGAAGAGCCGTCGGCACCCCGACTTGCTTCCGAGCGGTGCGAGCCGGGGGTCGGACCCGTAGACAGGGACCCCAAGGGTGAGCGCCACGTCGCGTTCGAGCTCAGTGGTCGTGTAGGGGATCAGGTGGCAGAGATCGCGGTCGGGGATCAGGTCACGGATCTCGCGCAGCACCCTGGGGCGTTCGAGCAGCTTGGCGCTGAGGGGTCGCGGTGACGCGTCTCCCACCGAGACCAGGCGCAGGCGACGGCGCGCGTGGCTCGGGATGATGCCCGGGAGCAGCCCCAGGTAGTAGTCGACGATGTCCTCCTCGATCGGCGAGGAGGTGACGTAGACGAGGGTCAGCATCGGCTGACGCAGCAGCAGGAGGAGGAAGAGCGCCCGTTCCTCCATCGCCTGCATGAGGGTGCCGCTCCCTGCCGTGGTGCGCTCGAGGCTGATCGAGGGCACCACCACGGCGGACTCCATGGCACGGTCGCGGCGCATCGCCTCCCACACCTGCGGCATCCTCTGCTGCAGCGTCTCGTAGGCGACGTAGCGCTCGCGCTCGTCGAGGTCGGACAGCGAGGTCGTCGTGGTCATCTGCTCAGCTCCCTGTGCTCCGGGCCAGGACGTCGTGCACCCTGACCGGCCGACTGAATCCCTTGGGCTGCACGTCCCCGACCAGCTCGGTCGCCACCCGCTCCTCCACCTGCGCGAGGATGCGATCGGTGACCAGCACCTGCCATGCAGTGGCGTCACTGCACAGCCGCGCGGCGAGGTTCGTCACGCTGCCGATGGCGGCGTAGTCGGAACGGCCCGGATAGCCGATCCGCCCGAGTGTGGCGTAGCCCTGAGCGATGCCGATCCCCAGGGCGAGGTCGTGGCCGCGGCGTGCCCACCCGACGGACAGGCGTCGTACGTCGTCGCGCACGGCCAGCGCCATCGCGACGCCGGAGCCTGCCGGGTCGGGGTCCTCGACGGGATCGCCGAAGAAGACCATCACCCCGTCACCGGTGAAACGCTCGAGCGTCCCCCTGTGCTCGTCGATCCGCGCTCCCAGGGCCAGGTGGTACTCGGCCAGGACGTGCATGACCTCCTCGGGCTCGGAGGCCTCCGCGAACGACGTGAATCCGCGGACGTCGCAGAACACGACGACGATCTCGCGGCGGTGGCTGGCCAGCATCTCCTCGTCGTTGACGACGATGTCTGCCAGCTGCGGCGAGAGGAACCGTCGTAGTCGACCGACCCTCTCGAGCTCGGACACCTGGGCCGAGACGCGCGCCTCGAGCTCGCGGTTCCAGCCGGCGATCTCCCCGGCCTGGCGCCGCACGGTGTCGTGGTAGGACTTGAGCCGGGCCAGGGACCGCACCCGCGCCAGCAGCTCCGCCTGGTCGAACGGCTTGGTGATGAAGTCGTCCGCACCGGCCTCCAGCCCCTCCAACCGCTGGGCGGCGGCGCCTGCGGTGATCATGACGACGGGGAGGAACGCGGTCCGGGGGTCGCGACGGATCCTCCGGCAGACCTCGCAGCCGTCCATCCCCGGCATCTGCACGTCGAGCAGCACGACGTCGACGTTCTCCGACAGCAGCAGGTCGAGGGCCTCCTGACCGCCGGCGGCGGTGAGGACGTGGTAGCCCCGGGGCGAGAGCACGGCGTCGAGCAGACGCAGGTTCTGCGGTTGGTCGTCGACGGCCAGGACGGTCCCCTGACCTTCTGTCTCGACCGCCCGCTCCTCCGTCACTCCGCTCGCCTCCCGAGGAAGTGCTCCACGTGCGCGGGCAGCGCCCGTGGGCTGATCGGCTTCTCGAGGTAGCCGTCGAACCCGGCTCGCCGCGCGCGGTCCCGGTCCTCGGCCATCGCCAAGGCGGTCACGGCCACGACGGGCACCCCGGCGGGAAGGACGTCCTCGCGCAGTCGGCGCAGCGTCTCGTGCCCGTCGATGCCCGGGAGCTGGAGGTCCAGCAGCACCAGGTCGGGCGGCTCGGAGGCCGCTGCCTCCACGCCGAGCTCGCCAGTGGTCGCCGACCCGACGGTGTACCCGGCATGCTCCAGGACGTCTCGCACCAGCTTGAGGTTGAGGTCGTTGTCCTCGATCACGAGCACCCGCGGGCTCACAGCGAAGCCCCTGCCACCGCATCGAGCCCGGGCAGCCGGAGAGCGTCGAGCAGGTCGTCGCGGCGCACCGGCTTGAGGAGGTAGGACGCCGCCCCGAGGCGCAGGCCCCTCGGTCGCTCGTCGATGATCGAGGCCACCACGACCGGGATGGCGCTCGTCGCCGGATCGGCCTTGAGCCGCGTCAGCACCTCCCAACCGTCCATCCGCGGCAACCGGATGTCGAGCACGACCGCTGCTGGGCTCGCTGTCCGGGCGAGCGCGAGTGCCTCGATCCCGTCCCTCGCACGCAGCACCCGGACCGGCGATGCCGACAGGTACGCCGTCATCAGGTCCAGGGACGCCCGGTCGTCGTCCACCAGCAGCACCGTGCTCATGCCGTCCGGCGCATGCTCGGTCGCCGACTCCACCGCCGGCAGCGGCACGCGAAAGGCGAAAACGCTTCCCACGTCCGATTCCGGTTCCAGCCACAGCGTGCCCCCGAACAGGGCCACGATGCGGCGCGAGAGGGTCAAACCGAGTCCGGTCCCCTCCTCCTTGGGCGCGTCCCGGTGCCCCTGCTGGAAGGACTCGAAGATGCGCTCCCGGTCCGCAGGCAGCACGCCGACCCCGGTGTCGGACACGCGGATGACGACGTCGGCGTCGTCGCGTGTCGCCGCCACCTCGACCTTTCCTCCGTCGGGGGTGAACTTCACCGCGTTGGAGACGAGGTTGAGCACCACCTGCTTGAAGCGCAGCTCGTCGGCCCAGACGATGCCGACCTCCTCGGAGACGTGCAGGCGGAGGTCGATGGCGTGTGCCGCGGCCCGGTCCCGGACCAGGGACAGCACGTAGTCGAGGCAGGCACGCACCGACATCAGGCTCGGTTCGAGAGTCATCCGGCCGGCCTCGACCTTCGACAGGTCCAGGATCTCGTTGAGCAGCTCGAGGAGGTGCCTCCCCGACGTCCAGATGTCCCGGAGATATTCTTCCTGGCGTGGGTTGAGCTCGCCGAACATCCTGTCCAGGAGCACCTCGGAGAACCCGATGACCGCGTTGAGCGGAGTCCGCAGCTCGTGCGACATGCTGGCAAGGAACTCCGACTTGTGCCGGCTGGCGATCTCGAGCTCGGCGCGTTTGGTGTCGAGCTCGCCGAAGAGCCGGGCATTCACGATCGCCAGGCCGGACTGGTTCGCGAAGGTGCGCAGCAGCTCCGGCGTGTCGATGCCGAAGCCACCCCGCGCGCGCCGCCTGATGACCAGTGCTCCCACGAGCTGCGCCTGGCGCACGAGCGGCACCGCCAGCAGCGAGTGCCACCCGTCTGCGAGCAACACGTCGAGGTGCTCGTCCCGGGAGATGGCATCCAGGTCGGGCACCTCCAACGTCCTGCGCCCGACCGCCGCACGGCCCACAGGCGACGTGGCGCGGTGGATCTGCAGTCTGCGCAGCCGTTCGGTGAGCTCTGGGCTCCCACCAGCTGTGGCCCGGACCCGGAAGCAGTCGTCGGCAGCGTCGTACTCCATGATGGAGCCGCCGTCCGCCCCGGTCAGCCGCACGGCGCCGCTGACGATCCCGCCGAGCACCTCGTCCAGGTCCAACGTCGAGCTGACCGCGTCGCCGATCTCCCGCAGCACCTCCAGCTGGACCACCTTGGCCGCCAGCTCGTCGCTCCGGGCCCCGAGTGCCGCGACGAGCTCGACCTGGCGTACGACGATGGCCGCCTGGGCGGCGAAGGCGCTCAGGACGTCCACCTCGCCCGCGTCGAACGGGTGGGCCTCGGTGCGCCAGACCGAGAGGATCCCGATGACGTCCCCGTTGAGCAGCATCGGCGCGGACATCAGCGTGCGGAAGCCACCGAGGTTCTGGAGGTCGAACCGTCCGTAGCCCGGGTCGACCAGCACGTCGCGGATCTGCTGCGTCCGCCGGTCCCCTGCCACCCGGCCGATCAGGCTGTCGCGGGTCAGGCCGACCGGGTGGTCCTCGACGTAGCGGCGGAACGCCTCGGGGACGTCACCGGTGATGCGGGAGAGTCGGAACGCCCCGCCCTCCAGCAGGTAGAGCTGGGCGACCTGCGCGCGGCACAGCCGGCCGGCCCGGTCGATGATGGTGTCGAGCACCTCGCCGGGATCGGCCCCGGTCCGGCCCAACGCCTCCAGGATCTCGCGGGTCGCCTCGGCCTGTCGCTGGGCGTCGAGCAGCCGGCGGTCTGCGTCCACACCGCCGTTGTCTTCCTCCGCCGGGCCCTCGCCCATCGCACCGTTCACGACCACACGTCCTTCATCGGAGTCTGCTCCGCCGCACGGTCAGTGGCAACACTGAAGTGAGGGACGTCTAGCCACCCGGACCACCCTGCCTAGGCTCGTCCCCATGTGGCTGCTCATCGATCTCCTGCTCGTCGGCGTCTTCGCGGTGATCGGCCGGCTCAGCCACTACGGCTCGCTCACCCTCGGGGGCTGGTGGACCACGGCCTGGCCGTTCCTGGTCGGCACCCTGCTCGCGTGGGCGGCACTGACCGCCACGCGGCGCAGCCCGGCGGCGATCAGCTCCGGCGTCGTCGTGTGGCTCGGCGCCCTGGTCGGCGGGATGGTGCTGCGCCAGACCAGCGGACAGGGCACCGCGACGGCCTTCGTGGTCGTGGCGACCCTCGTCCTCGGCGCGCTGCTGGTGCTCCCTAGAGTCGGTGCACGTGTCCGAGGCCGATGACCGATCCCGCAGCCGTGTTGTCCCGTTCGGCCTGCTGCTCGCGGCGGTCGTCCTCGTCTCGATCAACCTGCGTCCCGGTGCGTCCTCCCTCGGTCCGGTCCTCGAGGAGGTGCGCGAGGGGCTGGGCATGAGCGCCGGCGTCGCGGGTGTGATGACCGGGCTGCCCGGCCTCTGCTTCGGACTCGTCGGTGCTCTCGCCGTCGGCTTCGCCCGCCGCGTGGGGATGACGGCCGGCATCGCGATCGGCCTCGCCGTCGGCGCGGCCGGTCTCCTGCTGCGCGTCACGACCGACAGCGTCCCGACCTTCCTGGTCTTCACGGTGGTCGGCCTGGCCGGCATGGCCATCGGCAACGTCCTCGTGCCTGCCTGGATCAAGGCGCACGGTCACGCGGTCGCCCTCATGACGGTCTACGGCACCGGCCTCGTCGTGGGCGGCACCATCGGCTCTCTGGCCACGGCGCCGGTCACCGAGGGCACGGGCTCGTGGCGGGCGGGTCTCGGCATGTGGGGCGTGCTGCTCCTGGTCTCGGTGCCGCTGTGGGCGTGGCTGGCCCTGCGCGAGCACCGCTCTCCCTCCGAGCACGCCGTCAGCGGAGCAGCGCCCAGCGGACGCATCGTCCACTCCCCCACCGCGATCGCACTGACCGTGCTCTTCGGCGTGCAGTCGATGCATGCCTACGTCCAGTTCGGCTGGCTGCCGCAGATCTACCGCGACGCCGGCATCTCCGCCTCCTCGGCCGGCGCCCTCCAGGGACTGCTCTCGAGCGTCGGCATCATCGGTGCGCTGGCCATGCCGACGGTGATCGAGCGCGGGCGGGGCCTGCGGCCGTTGATGGTGTCGTTCGGCGTGATGCTCGCGCTCGGCTACACAGGCCTGCTGGTCGCTCCGGCCACGGCGCCGTGGCTCTGGGCCCTGATGCTCGGCTTCTCCGGGCTGGCCTTCCCGACGGCGATGGCACTCATCACCGCGCGCACCCGGCACCCGTCCGTCACCGCACAGCTGTCGGGCTTCGTGCAGCCGGTGGGCTACGCGCTCGCCGCCACGGGCCCCTTCGTGGTCGGCCTGATCCACGAGGCCACCGGCAGCTGGTCGTTGGTCATCGTGCTGCTCGCGCTCACCGCGGTGCCGCTGACCCTCGCCGGCCTGCGCGTCGCGAACCCGACGTACGTCGACGACGAGATCTGAGCCTTCAGGACACCGTCTCGGCGCGGCCGTCGGCCCAGACGACGATGCCGGTGCGCAGCCGTGAGCGCAGCCAGTCCGGGCCGTCGACGCCGAGGGCCAGCGCGGTCGTGGCGTCGATGTCGACGCTGGTCAGGCGGGCGCCGATGACGGTCACCGACGCCAGCGCCTCCTGGGGGCGACCCGAGCGTGCGTCGACCACGTGCGCGCCGCGGTGGGCCGACCCGGAGGTGGCGACCGCTCCGCGGTGGACGGGGACGCGTGCCACGAGCCGGGTCGGGTCGAGCGGGTGCTCGATGCCGATCAGCCACGGCTCCCCGTCCGGGTCGGCGACGTGGCAGACCATGTCGCCGCCGGCCGAGAGGCACACGTCGGTGTCCGCGAGGGCGAGGAGCGGGGCCACCGCGCGGTCGACGGCCCAGCCCTTCACGACGCCGCTGGGGTCGAGCCGGCGTACGCCGTCCCGGTCGGACAGGCAGACGTCGAAGGCGCCGCCCGACGAGACCCGGGCGTCGTCGCCGAGCCGGAGCACCTCGGCCACGCTCTCGTGGCACTCGGCCAGGGTCACCTCGCCGCGGCCGAGGCGCGAGACCTGGCTGTCCGGACGCCACGTGCTGAACACCTCGTCCACCCAGCGCAGCTCGGTCAGCGCCGCCTCCCACGCCTGCTCGCCGAGCTGGTCGTCGGCGTGCCGGCCGCGGAGCGCGAGGCTGATCGGCATCCCCATCACCTGCTCGACCCGACGGGTGGGCGCCGCCACGCCGGTCACAGCCCGGCCTGGTCGAGGGCGCTCTGCAGCGACTGGAGGTAGCCCTCGCTGGTGTACGTCGCCCCGCTGACCATCGCGACCGAGTCGCCCTGCGAGTCGAGGGTGTCCTGGACCAGCTGGGGCAGCGAGAAGTTGCTGATCTGGAGGTCGCGGCCGTCCTGGTCGGGATACTGCAGGACCGAGACGTTGGTGATCGTCGAGCCGCTGACCTGCAGCTGGACCTGCACCGGGCCGTAGCGGGTCTGGACAGCGTCGCCGACGACCGTGGTCGAGGCCCCGTCCGTCGTGGTGTCGGTCGGGGTGTCGGTCGGGGTGTCCGTCGGCGGGGCCGCGCCGCTGCTCGTCGTGCCGGAGCCGGAGCTCGTGCCGGAGGCGGTCTGGCCGGTCAGCGAGGTGGAGAAGGCGCCCTCGCTGCCGGTGCCGGTGGCCATGACCGACGAGGTGGAGGTGTGGTAGCCGAAGAGGACGACCACGGCGGAGAGGGTGCTCAGCACCCAGAGGACGATGCGCTTCACGATGTCACCAGCCGAAGTTCTCGAGGTGGATGTGGTGCTCGGGCACGCCGGCGGCGCGGAGGTCGCGGAGCACCAGCTCGGTCCAGGGCCGGGGGCCGCAGACATAGACGTCGCGCTCGACGACGTCGGGGACCCAGGAGGTCAGGGCGGCCAGGTCGGTCGGGGCGTCGACCCCGTGGCCGAGCCACGAGTCCGGACCGCGCCGGCGCCCGGCCAGGCCCCACACGACGAGCCCGCGCTGCCGGGTCAGCTCGGCCAGCTCGTCCACGAAGAGCGGGGCGGACGACGAGCGGTAGAGGACCAGCGCCTCGCCCGGGGCGTACTCCAAGGCCTCGGCCAGTGCCCGCAGCGGCGTGATGCCGACGCCTGCGCCGATCATCAGGAGCTTGCGCCGGCTGCGGGCGCGGGGACTGAGACGGCCGTACGGGCCCTCGATCCAGGCGCGCGAGCCGACCACGAGGCCGGCCACCGCCGCGCTGCCGTCGCCCACGTCCTGCACGGTGATCCGCAGGGAGCGGCCGTCCGGGGCGGCAGAGAGCGAGTAGGGGTTGGCGCGGCTGCGGCCGGGGCGTCCGCCGAAGCGCCAGGTGAAGAACTGGCCGGCCTCGACCGGGAGCCGGTCGAGCGCGCGACCGGTGACGTGCACCGAGACGGTGCCGTCGCCCTCGGGCACGATCGCGGCGACGCGGAGGTCGTGGCGCAGGTTGCGCCACACCGGCAGCCCGACCCGCCACACCAGCACGCTGCCGGCAGCGGCGATCCACGCGGACCACCAGAAGACCTGGCGTCCTGTCGAGGACGTGAAGTCGGCGCCGGTCCAGAGCTGGTGCGGGATGGCGAGGCCGACGCCGAGGTAGGCGTAGAGGTGCATGAGGTGCCACGACTCGTAGCGCAGCCGGCGCCGGGCCGCCTTGATGCTCGTCACCACGACCATGACCAGGCAGACCGTGGCTGCCGTGGCGAGCAGCATGCCGGGGTAGTTGACGACGAGGTCCCACAGGGTGCGCGGCATCGAGGTCAGCGACCCGCCGGCGTAGCCCCACGTGATGGTGACGATGTGGGCGAGCATGAGGTTGAACGACGTGAAGCCGACGAGGCGGTGGATCCGGGCGAGCTCGTCCTGGCCGAAGGCCCGCTCCAGCACCGGCACCCGCGCCATCAGCACGACCTGCGCGAGGAGCAGCACCGCCGAGGCCAGGCCGGTGATCCGGCCCACGGACTCGAGGCCGGAGGCCCACCCGCCGAGGTCGCCGATGCCGCCGCCGGTCACCCACCACCAGGTCACCAGGAGGAGCGACAGCCACAGCGCGCTGCCGGCCAGGAGGCGGGTGACCGCGTCACGGCGGGCACGCACGCCCAGACGTCGTACGACGTGCGGCTGCGGAGTGGCGGTCGGGGCCTGGGCCAGGGTCATGGGTCGAGAGTCGTCGTCCCGGCTGGCACCGGCGTGGGGATGACCTGTGCGGATCCTGTGAGTGCGTCGGACACCCCTCTGTCAGGATCTGCCCGTGGAGCAGTGGGTGGTCGTCGTCGGTGGGACCAACATGGACGTGGTCGCCCGCACGTCCGCGCCGCTCGTCGGCGCGACCAGCAACCCCGGCCACACCCGCATCTCCCCCGGCGGCGTCGGTCGCAACATCGCCGCCTGCCTCGGCCTGCTCGGTGCGCCGGTGCGGCTGGTGTCGGCCGTGGGCGACGACGCGTTCGGCGACGCGGCGCTGCGGGTGACCGCGGCGTGCGGCGTCGACATCGGTGCCGTACGTCGCGTGCCGGGGGCCACCGGGACCTACACCGCGATCCTCGACGACCGAGGCGAGATGGTGGCCGCGGTGTCCGACATGGAGGTCATCGACCGGCTCGAGCTCGACACCCTCCACCTCGACGACGCGGCACTGGTCGTCGTCGACGGCAACCTCGCCCACGCTCAGGCGGCCCAGGCCGTGGCCGCCGCGGCGCACGCCGCGGCTCCGGTCGCCTTCGAGCCGGTGTCGGTCGCCAAGGCCGCGCGGCTGGCCGACCTCGTGCGCGACCTCTTCCTCGTCACGCCCAACACCGACGAGCTCGCCGCCCTCACCGGACGGCCCACTGCGGACTGGCCCGCCGGTGTCGCCGACCTGCACGACCGCGGCATCGAGCACGTCTGGCTGCGCTCCGGTGCCGAGGGGTCGTGGATGTGCAGCCGCGGTCTCGACCCCGTCCACCTGCCGTCCGTGCCGGCCACCGTCGTCGACGTCACCGGTGCCGGCGACGCGATGCTCGCCGCCTGGATCGCGGCCTGGCTGCGCGGCGCCGACCCCGTCGCCGCCGCCCGCGAGGGCCACCGGGCAGCAGCCGCCACCATCGAGAGCCCCCACACCGTCCGGCCCGACCTCGCGGCCGTACTCGCCGCCGACGCCCACGACCACGACCACCAGGAGTCCTGATGCTGACCATCACCGACGAGGTCCGCGACGCACTCGCGTCCGGACAGCCCGTCGTCGCGCTGGAGAGCACGATCATCAGCCACGGCATGCCCTACCCGCAGAACGTCGAGATGGCGCGCACCGTCGAGGGCATCGTCCGCGAGGGCGGCGCAGTGCCGGCGACGATCGCGGTGCTGCACGGCAGGCCCACGATCGGGCTGTCGCCCGACGACCTGGAGCTGCTGGCCTCCGACGACTCGGTCATCAAGGTCTCCCTCCGCGACCTGCCCTACGTCGTGTCGCGCGGCCTGCACGGCGCGACGACCGTCGCCTCGACGATGCGGCTCGCGGCCCTCGCCGGCATCGGCGTCTTCGTCACCGGTGGGCTGGGCGGCGTGCACCGCGGTGCGGAGACGTCGTACGACGTGTCGGCCGACCTCACCGAGCTCTCCACGACGTCCGTCGCCGTGGTCTGCGCGGGCGTGAAGAGCATCCTCGACATCGGGCTGACGCTGGAGAAGCTCGAGACCCTGGGCGTGCCGGTGCTCGGCTACGGCACCGACGAGTTCCCGTCGTTCTTCTCCCGCTCGTCGGGCTTCGGCGCGCCGATGCGGGTCGACTCACCGGCCGAGGTGGCGGCCCTGATGGCCGCGAAGTGGGAGCTCGGCCTGAGCGGTGGCGTCGTCGTCGCCAATCCCATCCCGGCCGAGTCGGAGATCCCCGCCGACGAGATCGGCGCGATCATCGACCGCGCGCTCGCCGACATGGACGCCCTGGGCATCCGAGGCAAGGACGCGACGCCCTACCTGCTCGGACGCATCGTCGAGATCACCGACGGCACCTCGCTCATCGCCAACATCGCGCTCGTGGAGCACAACGCGCAGCTCGGTGCCGCGATCGCACGGGAGTACGCGGCTCGCTGAGCGTGATCGCCGCACCAACACGCCGACACAAGATGTGGTCCCCCACTTGTCGACGAGCCCTACATATGGTGGTGCACGCAGCTGGTTCGGTGCGTCATCCAGACGTGTCGAGGCAAGAGGGAACCCGGTGTGAGTCCGGGACTGCCCCGCAGCGGTGAGTGGGAACGACCGCCGTCACACAGCACTGGATCACCCGATCTGGGAAGCGACGGCCAGTAGGGGTCGAACGGATCAGTCCGTGAGGCGTGCCCATGAGTCCGAAGACCTGCCAGCGCACCGCACCCGTCCGGGTGCGGTGGTCCGAGGCCTCGTGGGAAGGCCGGTGGGCACGTACGACCCTGCCCGGGCCCCGCCCGTCGGCAGCGGCGTACCTTCCCTCCTCCTCCTGCGACCCCGGACCCCGTCCGTCTCGCGAGGAGAGAGAAGTGACCATCACCGAGTCACCGGTGCGCACCGCCATGCAGGTGCGCAAGAGGAACGGCGACGGCGAGCCCGTCGACGTCAACAAGATCGTCCGCGCCGTCGACCGGGTCAGCGCCGACCTGGCCGACGTGGACCCGATGCGCGTCGCGACCCGCACCATCAGCGGGTTGTACGACGGCGCCACCACCGCCGAGCTGGACCGGCTGTCGATCCAGACGGCCGCGGAGATGATCGGCGAGGAGCCGCAGTACTCACGGCTCGCCGCGCGCCTCCTGGCGGGCTACATCGACAAGGAGGTCCGCAACCAGGGCGTCATGTCGTTCAGCCAGTCGGTGGCGCTCGGCCACGCGGAGGGGCTCATCGGCGACGACACCGCCAGGTTCGTCAAGGACAACGCCCGCAAGCTCGACTTCGCGATCGACGACGACGCCGAGCGCCGCTTCGAGTACTTCGGGCTGCGCACCGTCTACGACCGCTACCTGCTGCGCCACCCGTCCAGCCGCCTGGTCGTGGAGACGCCTCAGTACTTCCTGCTGCGCGTCGCCACCGGCCTCGCGCAGAGCCCCGGGGAGGCGATCCGCTTCTACCGGCTGATGTCGTCGCTGGCCTACCTGCCGAGCAGCCCGACGCTCTTCAACTCCGGCACCCGCCACACGCAGATGTCGTCGTGCTACCTCGTCGACTCCCCCGTCGACGACCTCGACTCGATCTACTCGCGCTACGCGCAGGTCGCCAAGCTGTCGAAGTTCGCCGGCGGCATCGGCATCGCCTTCTCGCGGGTCCGCTCGCGCGGGGCGCTGATCCGCGGCACCAACGGGCAGTCCAACGGGATCGTGCCGTTCCTGCGCACGCTCGACTCCTCGGTGTCGGCGGTCAACCAGGGCGGGCGCCGCAAGGGCGCCGCGTGCGTCTACCTCGAGCCCTGGCACCCGGACGTCGAGGAGTTCCTCGAGCTGCGCGACAACACCGGTGAGGACGCCCGGCGCACCCACAACCTCAACCTCGCCCACTGGATCCCCGACGAGTTCATGCGGCGCGTCGAGGCCGACGCCGACTGGTCGCTGATCGACCCCGACCAGGCACCCGAGCTCCCCGACCTGTGGGGCGCCGCCTTCGACGAGGCCTATCGCCGCGCCGAGGAGGAGGGCCGCTACGTCCGGCAGGTCAAGGCGCGCGAGCTCTACGGCAAGATGATGCGCACCCTCGCGCAGACCGGCAACGGCTGGATGACCTTCAAGGACGCCAGCAACCGCACCTGCAACCAGACGCGCGACACCCCGGGCGGCCCGGTCGTCCACCTCTCCAACCTCTGCACCGAGATCATCGAGGTGTCCTCCGACGGCGAGACGGCCGTGTGCAACCTCGGCTCGATCAACCTGGCGCAGCACCTGGTTGCGACAAGCTCGACCGACCGGGCTCGTATCGACTGGGACAAGCTGCGCGAGACCGTGCGCACAGCGGTGCCGCTGCTGGACCGCGTCATCGACGTCAACTTCTACCCCAGCGTCGAGTCGGCGGCCTCCAACCCGCGCTGGCGCCCCGTGGGACTGGGCCTGATGGGCCTGCAGGACGCCCTCTTCGCGATGCGCCTGCCCTTCGACTCGGCCGAGGCGCGCGAGCTCTCGACCCGGGTGCAGGAGGAGATCTACCTGACGGCGCTCGAGGTGTCGGTCGACCTGGCGCGGCGCCACGGCCCGCACCCGGCGTACGACGAGACGCGCGCCGCCGCGGGCGTCCTCCAGCCCGACCACTGGGGCGTGACGCCGACCCAGACCGAGCGGTGGGCCACGCTCCGCGCCGACATCGCCGAGCACGGTCTGCGCAACTCGCTCCTGGTCGCCATCGCGCCGACGGCGACCATCGCGTCGATCGCGGGCTGCTACGAGTGCATCGAGCCGCAGGTGTCCAACCTGTTCAAGCGCGAGACGCTCTCGGGCGAGTTCCTCCAGGTCAACGCGGCCCTCACCCGCGAGCTCAAGGCCCGCGGGTTGTGGACGCCGGAGGTGCGTGAGGCGATCAAGCGCGCCGAGGGCTCGGTGCAGGGAGTCACGGAGCTGCCTGCGGACGTGCGCGAGCTCTTCCGTACGGCGTGGGAGCTGCCGCAGCGGGCGCTGATCGACATGGCGGCCGAGCGGTCGGCCTACATCGACCAGAGCCAGTCGCTCAACCTCTTCATCGCCGGGCCGTCGATCGGGAAGCTCTCCTCGATGTACCTCCACGCCTGGAAGGCCGGCCTGAAGACGACCTACTACCTGCGCTCGCGACCGGCGACGCGGATCCAGCAGACGACCACGTCCGTCAACGCACCCGTCGAGACCACTCCCCTGACCACCCTCTCCGACGACGAGGCGCTCGCCTGCTCGCTGGAGAACCCCGAGAACTGCGAGGCCTGCCAGTGAGTACGACCCACCTGCTCGACCCCGGGATGAACCTCACCCTGCGTCCGATGCGCTACCCGCACTTCTACGACCGCTACCGCGACGCGATCAAGAACACCTGGACCGTCGAGGAGGTCGACCTGCACTCCGACCTCAAGGACCTCCAGCGGCTCAGCGAGGCCGAGCGCCACCTGGTGTCGCGACTCGTCGCCTTCTTCGCCACCGGCGACACGATCGTGGCCAACAACCTCGTGCTCAACCTCTACCAGCACATCAACTCGCCGGAGGGTCGGCTCTACCTCTCGCGCCAGCTCTTCGAGGAGGCGGTGCACGTGCAGTTCTACCTGACCCTGCTCGACACCTACGTCCCCGACGAGACGGAGCGTCACGAGGCGTTCGCGGCGGTCGACAACATCCCGTCGATCAAGGCCAAGGCGGACTTCTGCTTCCAGTGGATCGACTCGGTCTTCGACCTCGACCAGCTCGAGACACGGGAGCACCGCCGGAAGTTCCTGCTCAACCTGATCTGCTTCGCCGCGGTCATCGAGGGGCTGTTCTTCTACGGCGCGTTCGCCTACGTCTACTTCCTGCGCTCGCGCGGCTTCCTCAACGGCCTCGCCTCCGGCACCAACTGGGTCTTCCGCGACGAGTCGATGCACATGGCCTTCGCCTTCGACGTGGTCGACACCGTGCGCGCCGAGGAGCCGGAGCTCTTCGACGACGAGATGGCCGCGCAGGTGCGGCAGATGCTGATCGACGGCGTCGACGCCGAGGCACAGTTCGCCGAGGACCTCCTCGCCGGCGGGGTCGCGGGACTGTCGACGGCGGACATGCGCTCCTACCTGGAGTACGTCGCCGACCGCCGGATGGAGCGCCTCGACCTGCCGATCATCTACGGCTCGAAGAACCCGCTGGCCTTCATGGAGCTGCAGGACGTCCAGGAGGTGTCGAACTTCTTCGAGCGGAAGGTGTCGGCCTACCAGGTCGGCGTCACCGGGGCGGTGGGGTTCGACGAGGAGTTCTGACCGGCGCGCGTGCGGCGGTGGTGGCCCCGGACCCCTGCGGTCCGAGGGCCACTACTGCGGCACGGGCACGATGTCCTTGCCGAGCGGGGCGAGCGAGATCGGCACCATCTTGAGGTCGGCGATCGCGAGCGGGATCCCGATGATGGTGATCGCCAGCACGATGGCCGACCCGATGTGGGCGAGGGCCAGCCACCAGCCGGCCAGGACGAACCAGATCACGTTGCCGAGGAACGATCCGACGCCCGCCGACTCCTTGGCCACGATCGTGCGGCCGAACGGCCACAGCGCGTAGGTCGCGATCCGGAACGACGCGAGCGCCCACGGGATGGTGATGATCGGCAGGCACAGCAGGAGTCCGGCCACGATGTAGCCGAGGAACAACCAGAAGCCGCCGAAGACCAGCCAGATGACGTTGAGGATCAGGCGCACGACCTGATTCAACCAGAGCCCGATGGCCGCGGCACGAGTCAGCCGCGGTGGAGCACGTGAGAAGTGTGCGCGTGCTTGGATCGACTCCATGGCCTCCCGACTGACCGAGATCTCGCTCGACTGCCACGACCCCGACCTCCTGGCTGCCTTCTGGACCGCCGCGCTCGACTGGGTCGTCCTCGACGCCGAGGACGGCCTGGTCGAGATCGGTCCGGTCCGCTCCGACGACAGCGCCCTCCTCGACGCCGTCCGCTCGGGGCCTGTCGCGCCGACGATGTTCCTGGCCGCGGTCGAGGAGGGCAAGGAGGTGAAGAACCGGATGCACCTCGACCTGTCCCCGATCGACCGGACCCGCGACGAGGAGGTCGAGCGGCTGCTGGCGCTCGGCGCCTCGCGGACCGACGTCGGGCAGACCGGCGAGGAGTCGTGGGTGGTCCTCGCCGACCCCGAGGGCAACGAGTTCTGCGTGCTGCGCAGCCTCGCGCCCGGCCACTTCTCGTTGTGACCAGCCGAACGACCGCCGACCTCGTCTCGTCGTACGTCCGCAGCCTGCGGTGGCAGGTCCCGCTGGCCCTCGTCGCCGTGCTCGCGCTCTGGGCCTTCGACGTGGGTGGCGTGCGCGACGTCGGACCCGGCCGGATCCTGCTCCTCGGCATCGGCTGCCTCGTGGTCCTGAGCCCGCTGCTGTGGCTGCGCTACGAGTTCACGTGGGAGCGCGACCGGCAGCTGGCCGTCCTGCTCGGGTGGTCGATCGCGTGGCTCGTCGTCGGGACCGTGGTGATGCTGGCGCTGGCCGGCTGAGCGATCAGGCGCCCGCGTCGTGCGCCATGAAGTCGCGCAGCACCCGCGCGAACCGGTCGGGATCGTCGAGGTGCGGGAAGTGGCCGGCACCCTCGAACAGCTCGACGCGGCACCCGGGCACGGCGCGCTGGGCGCTGATCGCGTGCCACGCGGGGATCATCCGGTCCTTGGAGCCCCACACGATCAGGGTCGGTGGCGGGGTCACGGCCCCGAGGTGGTCGTGCGCGCTGATGCTCTGGCCGCCGAAGTCGATCACGGCACGCGTGGTGGCGAGGAAGGCGCGGCGGCTCTCCCGGTCACCCAGGGACGTGAAGCCGCGCCAGATCGCGCCGATGTCGGCGCCGGGCTTCCACCCGACCTTCTGCGCCCCCCGTCCCAGCGCCTCGACCTTCTCGAGGACGGGCGCGGACGCGATGACACTGAGCACCTGCTCCGCGCCGGGGAGGGTCGCCGAGCGCAGCACCAGGTTGACCTCACGCCCGAGGCCGCCGCTCGAGACCAGCACGAGGCGGTCCACCCGGTCGGGGAACAGGTAGTAGAACTGCATCGCGATCCCACCGCCGAGCGAGTGCCCGACGAGGGTGACCCGCTCGATGCCGAGGTGGTCGAGGAGGTCGCGGAGCGTGGCCGCGTGCGAGCTGAGCGAGTAGTCGCCGGTCGGCTTGGCCGACTCCCCGTGACCGAAGAGGTCGGGCACGACGACGCGGTGGTCGTCGTCGACCCGGTCGACGAGCTCGGCCCACTGGCCCTGCGACCCCAGGATGCCGTGGATGAACAGCACGACGGGGCCGGAGCCACTGTCGACGTACGACAGCTCGTGGCCGTGGAGCGCGACCGTCTGCGGGGCCAGGCGAACCATCGTCGTCCTCGGGGTGGTGGGGGTGGTTACCCCACGGTAGTCCCGCCCGGACCACCTCGGGCCGCACTGGGGCGAAGATCACCCACCCGTGGGCTGCTGCGCGCGCCGTGCTCCTCGGCCGTGGCTCGCGCAGCAGCCGAGCGGTCAGCCGCGCAGCCTGGACAGGTTGTCGTAGCTGGACTGGGCGTACGCCAGCGACTGACCGGGGTTGGTGGGGCTCCCGGCGTTGTCCTGCTCCCACATGGGGTTGTGGTAGCCCTTGGCGCCGACCCCGCCGAGGAACGCCCGGTAGTCGATGTCACCGGCGCCGAAGGGCACGATCTCGTAGCCGTTGGGCGTGCCCGGGCGTGCGTCGCCGTCCTTGGCGTGGAACAGCGGGTACCGCATGGGGCCGTAGGAGTTGACGGTGCCCAGCGGGTCGAAGATGTCCTGCACCGACGAGCCGTCGGGCGCGGTGTAGGTGTGGTGCTGGTACTGCGCGACGTGCGCCCAGAAGATGTCCATCTCCAGGAAGACATAGCGGGAGTCGGTGTTGTCCAGGAACCACTCGAGGCGACGGACGCCCGACGAGCGGGTCGGACGGCCGTTGGCGTCGAGCGGTCCGCTGTCGAGCAGGAAGCTGTAGGCCGGCGAGTGGTTGTGGGTGTAGAGCTTGAGTCCGTGCATCGTCATCGCGCGCTCGCCGAGGATGTTCCACCGCTCGGCCGCGGCCTGCCAGTCGGCCAGGTAGGCCGAGCTGGTCGGGTCGCTGCCCGTGCCGATGTGTGCCATGCCGAGGATGTTGGCCGCCTCGCAGGCGGCGTCGAAGCTCGCCAGGGTGGCGTCGGTGAGGGTGCTCGGGATGCTGCCGTGGTTGCCCTCGGCCTCCAGCCCGCTGTCGTCCAGCCACTGCTTCAGCAGGGCCGGGGCGGGCGTACGTCCACCTTCCGCGTTCACGTTCTGGGTGTAGCCGGCGAACTCGATCTGCTTGTAGCCGATCCGGGACAGCTCGGCGAGGACCTCCTTGAACCCTGAGGCCAGGTCGGTGGTGCTGGGATCGCGGTTGATCGCGTCGCGGACGGTGTAGAGGATGATGCCGAGCTTGCCCGGCGGGATCAGGCGCCCGTTGCCGGCTGCGGCGGCCGGGGAGCTCAGCGGGCCTGCCAGCGACGCCGCCGCGACGCCGGTCGAGGCCGCCATGAACTGGCGCCTGCTGAGGCCGAGCCTGCGGATCAGTGCGGGTGTCTCGATGGACCTGACGTCAGGGGTGTTCATGAGGCTCCTCCGGGGGTGGATCACGGGCGACGAGGCCACGTGTGGCGCACGTCACAGGGTCATCCTGCGAAGCTACGGAGTTATGCCCTCGGACGTCAACCTTTTGCTCGTAGTTCGACAAAAGTCGTCATGAGGGCATGCCAGCAGGCCCGTACGCCAGCGTCGCCGGCGAGCGGGTGTGGAGACCGGGCGTCACGCCCGTGATGTCCGACGTCAGACGTTGAAGCGGAACGATCATGCGGGGTTTCGGCGGTAGTTGGGCATCGTTGGCGACGACCGGAAACGTGGGCTGACCTGCAGAAACGCGCTCGCGCGACCGTTGGACGTCATCGACCAGAATCGGTCTTAGCCGGACTTCTTGCGGACTATTTGCGGACTCACGCGACCTCGAGCCAGCGCCGTCGCTCGCGCGAGACTGCGGGATCGTCACGGACGTATTCCTGACGACCTCCGCGTGCTCTGCTGCCGAGGTCCCGATGCGTAAGTCACTCGGAAGTCCCCTCCGCTCCATCGCCTGCGTCACTGTGACGGCTCTGCACAGGGCGAAATCAACCGGTCGTCGCAACACCTCGATCACGGAGGAGTTCGGCGATGGCAACGGCAGACTGGAGCAAGAAGACCAGCGACGTACCTGAGGGTCTTCGCCGGCAGTGGCGCGCTGACCGGGCGCTGCGGCCAGCTATGCGCTCGCCCGGGCGTCCGGATCCGTCCCGGGTGGTGCAGCGGCAGTTCTGGCGGCTGATCGCTACGGGCATCACGTCGGCAGAGGCGGCGCTGGCGGTTGGCGTGTCAGTGCCGGTCGGGACCCGCTGGTTTCGCCACGCTGGCGGTATGCCGCCTATCTCACTGGCCGAGCCCACCGGCCGCTACCTGAGCTTCGAGGAACGCGAGGAGATCGCGATCCTGCATGCCCGGGACCAAGGTGTGCGCCCGATCGCCCGCGCGATCGGGCGTGACCCCGCGACGATCTCACGCGAGCTACGCCGCAACGCTGCAACTCGTGGCGGGAAGCAGGAGTACCGGGCCACGGTGGCCCAGTGGAAGGCGCAGCAGGCGGCCAAGCGCCCCAAGACCGCGAAGCTGGTTGAGAACCCGCGACTGCGTGAGTATGTCCAAGATCGGCTCGCTGGCGACGTTCGTCGTCCTGACGGCACGATCGTTCCCGGTCCGACGCCGCCTGCGTGGAAGGGCCTGAACAAGCCACATCGGCAGGATCGACGGTGGTCGACAGCGTGGAGTCCGGAGCAGATCGCGCATCGGCTGAAGGTGGAGTTCCCCGATGATGAGTCCATGCGCATCAGCCACGAGGCGATCTACCAATCGCTGTTCATCGAGGGCCGTGGCGCGCTCAGACGCGAACTGGTCACGTGTCTGCGCACCGGCCGTGCGCTTCGGCAGCCGAGGGCCAGGTCGCAGAACAAGCCCGGTGGGCATGTCACGACCGACGTGGTTCTCAGCGAGCGTCCTGCCGAAGCCGAGGATCGCGCCGTCCCCGGTCACTGGGAGGGCGATTTGATCATCGGAACCGGGAGGTCGGCGATCGGCACCATCGTCGAGCGCAGTAGCCGCTCAACGCTCCTGGTTCACCTGCCACGGATCGAGGGGTGGGGCGAGAAGCCGTACGTGAAGAACGGACCATCGCTCGGCGGCTACGGGGCAATCGCGATGAACGCCGCGCTGACAGCGTCAATGACCAAGCTGCCCGAGCAGCTACGAAAGACCCTGACGTGGGACCGCGGCAAGGAGCTCTCGGGCCACGCACAGTTCGCGTTGGAGACCGGCACGAAGGTGTTCTTCGCCGACCCCCACTCGCCCTGGCAGCGGCCAACGAACGAGAACACCAACGGTCTGCTGCGCCAGTACTTCCCCAAGGGAACCGACCTGTCCCGCTGGTCTGCTGAAGACCTCGAGGCCGTAGCTCACGCGCTCAACAACCGGCCCCGCAAGATCCTCGGATGGAGGACACCTGCCGAGGTCTTCGAGGAGCAACTACGCTCCCTCCAACAGCCCGGTGTTGCTACGAGCGGTTGAACTGGCCCAGTGAACGAACGCGAGGGTCACCGAGCGGGCTGCGTGCTCCGAGATGTGTGCACATGAGTCAGGATGCCACTTCACGAGGCGATACTGGCTTCGAACCAGTCCGCCCGCACTTCGGCGACATGTGCTCTGACCAGCATTCTAGGGCGCTGACCTGCAAGTTTACGCGTTTCCGCCTCAGTCGCTGGCGGACTCTTGCGGACACGAATACCCTTCTGGTGGACACGAACTCGAGGGAACGCCTGTGGCGCAAAGTTCCGACCGACGTAAGTTCGGACAGATCACGAAGCTGCCCAGCGGACGCTATCGGGCTCGCTACGCAGACCCCGATAGCCGCGAGACCGCCGTCGGAGAACCGCTTCGTTACAACGCGCCTCACACCTTCGAGTCCAAGGACGATGCAGAGGCGTGGCTGGTGGATGAGCGACGCATGATCACCGCGGGGTCGTGGAATCCCCCGTTGGCGCGACGGGCAAGCAGGCTTGCCGCGCCGGTGACAGTCGGCGACTACGCACCGCGCTGGCTTGCGGGCCGGAAGGTGAAGGGGCGCCCGCTCGCCGAGCGCACTCGCGACCATTACCAGGACCTGCTCGATCGCTTCATCCTGCCGACCTTCGCCGACGTCGGGCTCAAGGATGTCAGTCCTGAGGCGGTCGCCGAGTGGTATGACACTGCCGCCGACACGCCTACGTACCAGGCGCACGCCTACTCGCTCTTGCGCGCGATGATGCGCACCGTAGCCGACCCAACCAGGAACTGTGGCGCCGCGCTGATCCCATTCAACCCATGCGGCATCTCTGGCGGCGGCTCGTCCGGAACCAAGCGACGCATCCGCCCGGCCACCGCCCAAGAAGTAGCCGCCATCGTGGCGGCCATGCTGGAGCGTCACAGGCTGATGGAGCTGCTCGCCGACGGCTGCGCGCTCCGCTTCGGCGAATTGGCTGAGCTTCGCCGCTCGGACATCGACATTCCCCAAGGAGTTATCCGGGTCCGCCGCGGCGTCGTCCGCTCTAGGTCCGCCGGTGTCATCGCCAAGGCTCCCAAGAGCGAGGCTGGCATCCGCGACGTCCCGATCCCACCACACATCATCGAGGCGGTGCGGGAACACACGAGGCATCACGCCGCGCCTGGCGCTCAGGGGTTGATCTTTCCCGGGCGCAACACTGAGCACCTGTCCCCCAGCGCCTTCTACGGCAAGGTCTCCAAGAAGCGTCGTGGCAAACTATCGACGAGGGGATGGGGCTGGTACGAAGCTCGTCGCGTCGCTGGCCGCGAGGACCTTCGCTTCCATGACCTCAGGCATGGAGCCCTGACCGAAGCCGCCCGGCACGGCGCCACTCTCGCCGAACTCATGGCACTCGGTGGACACTCGACCAACCAAGCGGCCATGCGCTACCAGCAGGCCGCGTCCAGTCGGCTTGCCGAGTTGGCGCGCAAACGTGCGGAAGCTCGCGGCTGGACCGCCAGCGAAGCAGCGGCAGCAGACGAGATTTGAATCCGAATCCACTACTAGGCGAAAGATCGCGACTTCGACTCTCGATGGGCACGCAAGCGCAGATGTCATGCGACGTCTGGCCTGACCTGACCAGCAGACTTACCCGGTACTCCCTCGGCTTCGAGCGCGAAGCGGCCTCTCAGCTACCGACTGCGCGCCTCGCATCCCTCAGGTAATGCAAGATGCTGCACATCCCCTTCCCATGTTGTCCCCCGCCAACACCCGATAGGGAGGGTGCAAACTGCAGGGGCCCGCCGTCCACAGCCTCAGGCTCTGGCTGTCAGCGGATCATGCGGCAGACCCGTTCCTGTCGGAGAGGTCAACTAGGATCCTGCCATCGGGCAGGCGAGTGCCGTTGTCACATGTGAGACCAACCGAGAGGGGGACGCAGGTGCCATCGGTGAGTCCGCTGCACGACTTCGCCGAACGTGCGACCGCGTTGCTCGTGCGCATGGCCAGTGATCCCGACCCGGCGTTGGCAAGCGCATACGACGAGCTTCTCTTCGAGCCCCTGTACCGAGTGATTCGGCAAAGGGGCACGAGCCTGGCAATGCAGGCGGCAAAGCGGATCGGCCCAGACGTGACCGTTCCGGCCGTCCAACCGGGCGACCTAGACGCCATCGCGATCGAGACCACGGTGTCGGCACTGGAACGAGCCCGGAACTCGGCGGGACGGTTCGTGGCCGAACGTGGTGATGGGGCGAGCTGGGCGTTGGGTGCCGCTGGGACCGCCTACATCGATGTGGTGCGCGACTTCTACGGTGTCCGGCGCAAGCTGCAGGCCGTCCCCGTCGACCCGCAGTCCATGACGGAGGTGGCGGACACACACCGCACGGCGGTCAGTCCGGAGCAGGTGGTCGAGACTCGTGCCGCGTTGGAAGCGGCATTGAGCCGGCTCACCCCCGAGGAGCGGTATGTCGTCCTGGCCCGGAAGCAGTTCGGTCTCAGCTATGCGGAAATCGCGACGTACCTGTTCGGTCAACCCGATGCCACCCGACGAGTCGACAACCTGTGGCAGTCTGCGCGCCGCAAGCTGACTGAGGCGGAGCGCGCGTGGAACGCGGCTGATGAGTGACCGGGATCCGTCCTCGGAGCAGGCCGCAGGCCTGACCGCGGCGGATGGGAGCGCCGGACGACCTCTGCCGGCCCAGCCGGCCACGGGTCCCTCTCAACGATGGCGATCGCTGGCCGAGCTCGAACGAGCGACCGTCCTCTACCGTCCCACGTGGTGGCGCACTGACATCGATGCCATGGCGTTGCTCACGAGCGGGACGGCCCCGGGTCGCCTTGGTCTGGTGTCGGCGAGGGCGGCTTCCGGCATCGTGACGACTACGGACGTCTACGGCGACGGTCGCGGCGCCGGTGGCTACCTTGCGCTCCGGCGGCCCGTGCACGCCGCCATCCTGGCGGACTGCGTACCGGGGGTGTCGACCGATCCGTTTACGCGTGTGCCGGATCGCACGTCGCCGGAGAGCCGACGACCGATGGCCTTCTTCACGATCGGGGCACCCGGTGCCGGGAAGACGTCCATTTTGCGCAGCATGGTCGAGGCGTTCCGCGTCGACGTTTTCCGCAACGCCGGGGACGCATCCCCGTTTCCGGAAACCGGCGACCTTGGGGCCGACGCCGGCGACCGCGCCACCTCCCTCCCGGTGCTTGCGCCGTACAGCGTCATCGATGCGGACCGCGTGCGCCAGGCACTGCCCGAATACGCGTACGGACTGGGGTCGCTGGTGGTGCAGCAGGAGTGTTTCGACGTCACCTACGACCTGGTACTTCCCGCCGCCATCGACCGCGGTGAAGACATCGTCTACGACACGATCGGCCGACCGGCTTCGATGGACGCGGCCGTGGACCGGCTTGCAGACGCCGGGTACGACGTGCATCTGATCCACGCGGCGTGTCCCGAGGACGTGTGCCGTTCGCGCACGGAGCACCGCGCGCTGCGCGACGGTCGCCTCGTGGACCCCGCGATGCTGGCCGAGGCGATCCAGGACGCCCGGGAGTCGCTTGCGTCTTTGACGCGAACGGGCCAGCTGGCCGGATGGCTCGACGTGGAGACGTCGGACGGCGACTCGCCGCGACGTGCCGGCGGTTCGCCACCGTGGGAGTCCGCTTTCGACCTCTGGCTTCAGGAGCGCCCCCGTGGCTTACCCGCTTGAGGGGCAATTGTCGGGTACCAGTGACTCGGTGCGCACCGGTATGCCACTATGCGATTTCCCAAGTCTTCCAATTTGTGTGCCGAGTCCTCGGCGCGCACACTTGATCAATGGGGGTCGAGATGAGCGGCATTCGCGGAACCTCGGACGGTGGCGACACAGTCCGTGCCGATCCGGCGGTCCGAGACGCGCTCGCTCGGGCCTCCTATGCGTATGACCGCACCCTCCTCGAATACGAGGACGCACTGGTGACCCAGGACCAGACCCGACGCACTTTCGCGTCCGCGCGCTTGGCTGAAGCCACCCGAGACCTCGCCGCAGCGCAAGCCGCACTCGCTGCCGCGCGCGTCGCGCCGGAACACACCAGGGACGCCCGCGCATCAAAAGACCGCGAAGGCCGACTCACCTTTGACGAGCTGTTGAGCGATCCGACCCAGCAGCTCGACTCCACGAGTGCAGTCCTCGAAAGCATCCTGAGGTATCAGATCGCGCCGCAAGCCACCGCGTCGGCCGCAGGGAACTGGGTGCCGCAGGCGCCCTCCGAGGTCCGCACTGCAGAGTACGTGCGGCAGCGCCTAGGGGCTTCCACAGCTGCATCCACGGCCGGGCGTCCGGCCCGCTACGCGCGTCACGGCCACTTCACTCCGGGCCGTCAAGCCGCGGCCGGCTGAACAGAAGCCTTACCTCCTCTCCCCGAGCCTGGCGTGGCCGGTGCCGTCGCGCACCGACCCTCTCCCCGCTCGGACGACTGCGCCGAAGAAAGTTCGAACGCGACCTAGGGAATGTTCGTCCTCGTTGCCTATGACCTAGTGACGGGGCAAACACGAACACTTCATGGGAGGCATCATGCCGAAGCCGGACAACCACCTGGACCTGGTCGTCGTCGTATCGGGCGCGGTGCAGAACGTCCGCATCAACATGCGTGAGCGACTCGAGCACGCTGTTCGCGAAGCCCTCCGCGAATCCGGGAATGAAGGACAGCCGCCCGGCGAGTGGGAGCTGCGCAGCGAGGCCGGGGAGCTACTCGACCTGGAGATGACTGGAGAACAAGCTCGACTGCAGGACGGGGCCACGCTGTTCCTCAGCCCCCGCGCCGGCGCGGGAGGGTAATTGCGCCCGGCGTCCATCTGCTTGTCAGCCCCGCATCGACCTTGGAGAGCCGCATGACGATCGAAGAGGCCGACACATCGAGTGCTTCCGCCCAGAGCGTCGACACTTCGCGTGGACCACTGCTCGTGCCGCACGAGGTGTCGCGAGCCAAGTTCCACCAGCAGCTGGAACGGTTCGAGACCAATCGGAACGCCTTTGCCCGGCGAGGCTGGCTGCTCCTTGACCACGGCGACTTGTGGGTCGAGGTGGGGTTCTTGCACCAGGTGCCGATGGCGTCACTGTCCGTGCCGGTGATGACCGCGTGCGTGCGCATCGACTACTGGAACTTCGACCTGTGGCCGCCGTCAGTGATGTTCGTGGACCCGCTGACCCGTGAACCTGCGCCGCCATTGGTGAGGGCGCCGGACAAGGTGTCCGACACCGAAGTCCGCGATGCTCTGATCGACGGCCATCCCGAGACTGGGATGGCTTTCTTGTGCATCCCCGGCATTCGGGAGTACCACTCTCACCCGCAGCACAACGGAGACGACTGGTTGTTGCATCGTGGGCTTCACGAAGGCGATCTCGCCGTGCTGTGCGACCGCATCTGGCGCCGGATGGCACGTAACGTCGTGGGTCTGGACATCGCCGTCAAGCTCCTTCCGGTCGGCAGCCGCCTCGACTTGACGTTGCTTCAAGGGGACCCCGATGCGCTGCAGCGACAGATGCAAGCCATCCAAGGTGACGCTGTCGCGGCAGCGCCTCCGATGTCGCCCGCCGCCGCCGAAGAGCCTGCGCACGATGCCTCGATCGGACCCCTCCCCTCCGCGGTCGACCTTCCGGGCGACGACTTGGCGGCTGCGCCGGCGCCAGAACCCATCCAGGAGGGCGAACAGGCGTGAAGCTGACTTCAGTAGAACGAGTCCTCATATCCATGCGGGTGCTGCAACCGACCCTCGACTTCCTCGCCGAGCGTGGCGCACAAGGACATGAGGGGTTTGTGGTCTGGGGCGCGCGACTACGCGACCAAGGAACCACCCTCGAATTCACCAGCCCCTACGTTCCTCATCAGACGGCCCACACGACGACCAAGGGCCTGCTGGTCACCGTTGACGGCGCCGCACTCGACCGGATGAACAGGGCGTTCTATGCACGCGGCGAAATAGCCGCCGGTCAGGTGCACTCCCACCCGACGGACGCCTACCACTCCGAGACCGATGACCACTTCCCCCTGGTAACCCTGCGCGGCGCGATCAGCCTGGTCGTCCCCGACTTCGCCCAGCACGGGCTCGCCTCGTCGGACCGGTGGGCCTGGTATCGCCTCCTCGGACTCGGTGAATGGGAGAGCCTGCCCCCTCACGTGCAAGTCGCGATCACGGAAGAGGACGCTTAGCCATGGGACTTCCCCCGTTCTTCTCCCGCGTCGCCGACGCGCTGCGCCCGGTCACGGACGTCGACCCCGCCGTGCTGGCGAGCAAGCTGTCCGACGTCACCGTCGAACTGCACCTCCCGGACATGACCGACACCTCGGCTGTTCGCGACGCCGCGTTGATGGCCGGCAACCTGCTTGCACGCCTCTATCCGACGCTCGAGGTGCACGCCGCCCCGGCCAGCAGCCTCGCACGTGAGGTTGCCGCGCTCGCCAAGACCATCAACCCGGACATCGGGCTCATTATCGTCGATGCGTCCGGCACCGCAGACGTCGAGTTCGAGGACGCATCTGCGACGTCGAGCTCGCAAACAGACGCCGGCGCGCTCGGACGGCAGACATCTGCCACGAATGGGACAAGGGTCGCCCTCGTCATCGGGTGGCGCGCCCAGGTCCAGAGCAACGAAGACGAGCGGCCACGTACTGGCGTGCCTCCCCAGGTCCCGAGCGGTCGCGTGGTCCACGTCAACGCGTCGGGATGGGTGGCAACGGTCGACCATGCCGAGGACGAGAGTGTCGAGGCGTCCCCAGTGCCAGGGACTCCCCTGGCCTGGCTTGCCGCGGCTGCCCTCGGGGTCGGCGAAATGTTCCGAGCCGTCTTCGCCGACGAGCTCGGCAGCCGCGGGCGACACCACGCGCAGCCAGGCCGGTTGTCCATGCTGCCCGGCACGGCTGCCACCGCCGTTCCCGATGGCGGCCCGCCTCAAAGCGAAGACCCTCGCCTCAGTGCGCGAGGAATCGACATCGGTCACGTCCATCTGGCCGGAGCTGGTGCTATCGGCGAAGCATTCGCGCTGGCTCTGCGCGCCTCGGAAGCTACCGGGCGTCTCACCGTGGTGGAGCCGGAAACGGTCACGCTGTCGAACCTTCAGCGTTACGTGCTCACCGATGCTGCATCCGTCGACGTGCCCAAGGGCGAGATCATCAGGAACCTGTTCGCCGGCTCTGACGTGTCAGTGGAGATCGAGGAGGCACGGTGGGGTGATCGCTCCAGTCATCTTGGTGTGCAGAAGGTCGCGGTAGCGCTCGACTCGGCACGGGATCGCATCGCCGTTACGTCTACCTTGCCGCAGGCCGCGTACAACGCTTGGACTCAGGTCGCCGACCTGGGTTGGTCACGACACGAAGACTTCGGCACCGCTCCATGCCTCGCGTGCCTGTACTACCCCACAACGGCGCGACCTAGCGACCATGAACTGATCGCAGCAGCCATCGGGCAGCCGACTCTCCGCGTGCTGGGATATCTGGTCTACAACCAGCCCATCGGCTTCCCGCTTCCGCACGTGCCAGCCATTCCGGACCTCCCCGCCAATCAAGAAGACGTACTGCATTGGATCCAGGTCCCGTTGATCGACGACCTCTTGGCGGCAGGTGTCATTAACGAGGAGGAACGGGACCGTTGGGCTGCCAGCACCGTGGGTGCGCTGTATCGCGACGGTGTGTGCGCCGGGGGTGTTCTGCCCGTTGGGAACCTGCCAGGCGAGGTGTTGGTGCCGTTGGCACACCAGTCAGCCTTGGCTGGCTTCATGCTGGCGGCGGAAGTGCTAACCGCCTCGGAAGAACTGCGCGGCGAGCGCGACGCAGCAGTCGAGCGCCGCTTCGATGTCCTTCGCGGCTTCCCGCAGGTAATCGCCCGTCCACGAGAGCGGACCCCCGGGTGCCTGTGTTCCGACCCGGACTACGTACGTGGCGCCATCCGACTACGGAGGCCACCGCAGACAACCGACAGTTAAGCCGCCTGAGCCCACTGTTCGATCTCAGCGATGGCCGTCGGGCCTGCTGCACGGATCGGTGCCATGGTGTCCGTGCCGGAGCGGTTCTGTACCAACAAGGGCAATGTGCACCTTCACGCTCAAAGCGCCTTGGTAGACCTCGCCTGCGAACACAGAATAGGGAGTGTGCACGAGCTCGGCCGGCGGTCTATCAAACCGATCCAGGAGGCTGGCGGTTCCGCAATTGCGGTTCGTCCACTCGGTGTGCACGTTGCGTGAGATTGTTGCGCGAACATTCCCTCAGCCCGAAGGCCGCCCGTGAAGCACGCACCAACCGTCCTGCTCGTGCTGCTGGCGACAAGCCTGGCCGCGTGCGCCGCTAACGAGCACCGCACCGCTGACTCGACCGAAAGCGCCATGGAGAAGTCTGATTCGGGTCCGGCCGATGAGGCTAGGGGCGCCGACCCGGATGAGAACTCGCCTCAAAGCGAACCGGAGCCGGCGGCTAACTGTCCCGTCGGCACGTGGCTGGCTGGTGACGACGACCTCGACGACTACTTCGACTCCGCCGCGCTAGCGATGGCGAAGTCGATGCCCAGCGAAGCCGAAGTCGTTACGCCTACCGATGCAGACACAGAAGCCAGCGGCAACCTCACGATCACCTTTCGAGCCGACCACACCTACCAGGTTGAGATCGACAAGCTCGTCAACGCCGCGCCCGCAGTCGGATACTCCAGCAGCTTCACGGGGACCGAGACGGGAAAGTGGACTGGTGACGCATCCGCGATCACGATGACGTCCACTGGTGTGACCGTCGAGGAGGCCACGCAAACCGTCGGAGGGAAGACTCAGCCGATGGACCCAGACCTGCTCGGACCGAATGGGGGCTCGGGGCTCAGCTGGGGGGAGTTCAACATCATCTGCGAAGGGTCAAACCTGACGTCTTCTAGCAAGGGTGGTGCCGTGCTGACCATCCACGCCAGTTAGGCAGGTAGCCGGCCGACGCCAGGAGCGACCTGCGGCCTGGGCGCCCGCAACTGCAACCTCCACCCGGAGGAACGCGCCTCGCGGTTCCCGCAAGCGCCCGCCGCCAGCGGCCCCCGCGCCGACAGATTGGCCTCACTCGGCGGGCCGGGCGACCTGCTCTTGCGGGAGTTGCGTCGAGATCACGTCGTCCGCCGATACCAACATCGGGACGGTGCACTCCCCCGCTCAAAGCGCGCCCGTAGATGGCGCCGGTCAGTACCTCGTCGTGAGGTACACCCAGCGGCTGGCCGAGGCTGGCGCTGTCGCGTCCGTCGGGTGCACGGGCGACTCCTACGACAACGCCCTGGCCGAGGCCTTCAACTCGCTGTTCAAGGCCGAACTGGTCCGCAACAAGGGGCCGTGGAAGAGCATCGACGACCTCGAGATCGCCGTCGCGGAGTACATCGACTGGTTCAACCACCGCAGGCTCCACGGCGAGATCGGACTCGTCCCACCCGCTGAGCACGAGGGCAAGTACTACCGGCACAACCCCGCACCGGCTACCGTCGGCGCGTCAGTTCAGAGCCTCCACTGAACCCGGCACGCGACAAGCCTCGCGGTGGTGCTCGCGTGCTGCGGTCGCTGACTTGCCTACGATTGGTCACCCATCTCTGAGTTCGCCCGCCGCTTTGCGCATCCGAGAGATGGCATGGTTTTCGTCGCTGGGGATCGTCGCGGCGAGCTCAATCACCCGTCGCCAGCGGTCGAACGTCGCTCCGTCGCTACGGCCGGCCGCAGCGAGAGCCGACCACGTGTCCGCGTAGCGCAGGAGCGCGGTGCCGGCCTCCGCGATCTCAGCGGACCCAGTTAGCCGGGCCACGTCGGCACAGAACTGTGCCTGCAACCGGCGGAACAGGCCGCCGCCGGTCCCTGCCTTCTCCACAAAGGCGTGGAGCGATCGCAGTGCGACGCCCAGTTCCGGTTCGGGCATGAGCCCCGGCCACCGGTCGACATCCTCGGCAAACACCGCGACTCCACTGATCCCCGCAGCAGCAACGGCATCCGGCGGCAGCGCCGACGAATCCGGGATAATCGCGGTTAGCGCCGCTTGCATGCTCTCGACCGAGGCGACGAGGGCCGAGGCCGCGGTCGGGCGGAGATCGGGCAGGATCTGGGGCCAGTTCACGAAGTACGTGGTGTGCCTTGTGGGCACGGTGGAACGAACGTGACGCGCGCGCCCGCGCAAGAGCCTCGTAGGGGACTTCCTGCACCTCGGCTCGGTCGTTGTCCACCACGAAAGCCGTCTCGGTCTCGTCGTAACCGATCACGACGATGTCATGCCGAGTCATCTGAAGGCGGACATTGAGGTAGGGCAGCTCAGCAATGTCCGCCCACATCAGCACGGGACGGCCTTGCTGGAGCTCCCCGCGGACCCAGCCCCAACCGATCACGGGGTCGTCGGTGCCACAGACGTAGGCCTTTACCCAGCCTCGTAAGAAGGTCGACCTCAAGGTCGCTGCTATGCCCCACAAGATAGATCGGCGGGGCAAGCCCGGGTACCCGGAGGAAGGTGAAACCCAGACCACCGCCCATCCCGAAGACCAGACCTTCGCTCGGTACCTCCTCCCAGCCGAGACCGGCCCACTCTAGGAGGTCTCTCAGCGCTCCGGAACCGCAATGACCGGCCTCACGGTGGGGATAGTCCAGCAGGACCCGCCGCGGCTCCGGCTGTCGGGGTAGGAACTCAGCTGACATGGCAACTCCTGGATCGGCTCGCAGCGCTCTGTGCGTACGCCGGTGGGTCGGGCGCGGCGGGTTCCGCGACTCTACATTTCGCTGAGGCACGCAGGGGCTCGCGGTCGACGGCGGTCGTGACGGCTGGTGCAGGTCACGATTCGAGGGACAGGAACCGGACGGCGACTTCGGAGATCTTGCGCGCCGTCGCGGTGCGGTCCCACTTGGGGAGCGCCAGATGACTGACCGTCAGGCGCACCATGGTGTCGGCCGCGTCGATGACGTCGTCTGGGGGAAGACTCGGGTAGCTCTCCGCCACCCATGCGGCTAGGGTGTCGGAGGCGAGGTCGTGAAGCCGCGCGGATGTCGTTAGCAGCGGGAGCATCCCTGTGGACGCCTGACTGCCCGCATCCAGGTCGCGGTTGGAGATGAGCACTGCCTTGAGCAGGGGGCTGCGTTCGGCCTCGTTCAAGGTGTAGTCGACGGCTGCTGCGATGCCGCGTTTCGCATCGCCGATGTGTGCCTCCAGCGCCTTCTGGATGCCCTCCAGGAAGCGCGAGGCCTCGCGGAGCACGAGGGCTTCTCCAAGGCCGGCCTTGTCACCGAACTCCTTGTAGAGCGCCGCTCGCGACACCCCGGCACGATCCGCCACCTCCCCCATGCGCACCCGGTCCCAGCCGCGGTCGACGATCAGGTCGTGGGCAGCCTCGAGGACAGCTGCGCGCATATGCTCCCTGAACCGTTCGCGCATGGAGGGTCCCCGCATGTCAGAGAGGTTAGCGATTCGTGTCTAGCGACCGACTCGCGTCACTGACCTGGACACGCCCGCACGCTACTTAGCGTGCTCGTCGGCCAGTTGGTCGACCATGACGGCGAGGGTGTCCTGAAGCCTCTGCACCCCTACAGCGACTGCCGTCGCCCTCGGCAACTCTCGGAGGTCCTCGAGTTGCACCGGGTCCCCGACCAGCAGGGTGACCCGACGGCGGCGGCGGCCCAGCACCACCCTCCCTTCGTAGGCTGGCACGATCGTCTGCACCCCCCATTGAGCAACGGGAATCAATGGAGCCGACGTCTCGAGTGCGATGCGCACGGCCCCGGGCTTGAGCGACATCAGACGTCCATCCGGTCGCTTCGTGATCGATCCTTCTGGGTAGATGACGACAAGGGCGCCACGGTGTACGGCTTCGATCGCGGCATAGATCCCAGCTCGGCCGTTGGAGCGATCGACCTCGACGTGGCCGGCCGACCGGAACCACCAGCCGACTGCTCTACTGTGAAACAGGCTCGCCTTGGCCATGAACCGGGGGGTCCGGCCCTGGGCGAGGATCATCTCCCCCAGGAACAGCGGGTCGGCCTGGGAGACATGGTTGGCCGCCAGCACCGCGCCTCCCGACCCGGGCAGGCGCTCCGTACCGCGCCAGTCCGCTCTCCTGCCCAGCAGCAGCAGCAGCGGTTTGCAGACGAGCAACGCCAGCCACCACGCAGGCCCGCGGGCGTCTCTGGGGACGCGTCTCACGCCCGCGGACCGACCCGAGTCACGCAAGTCCGGAACGATAGGCAGGACTCCCATCGCCGTCCAGACCGTCGACCTCCAAGCCATCCTTGCTCACCTCGGCGGGCAATGGCTCGATGGTGACCACGACCAGCGGTCACTGCGGCTTCTCACACCGCCACCTCCGCTGTCAGGGCGGCCATGTCGACCGCGGTCGCCTGGGTGAGCATGCGTTTGGTGGTCATGAAGTCTCGGGGACGGTTGACACAGTCAGCGGCTATCGGCTCGCCCTTCCGGAGGTAGTAGCAGGTGAAGTCGCGGTCACGGGTCAGGTCACCGCTTAGGGCGATGTCGTCATAGCCGGTGTTGAGTCCCGCGATCTGGAGCTTGAGGTCATACTGGTCCGACCAGAACCACGGGAGCGCCGCCACCTCCTTGTCATGTCTACAGATGGTCGCCGCTGCCACCTTGGCCTGCTCCACTGCACTCGGGACCGACTCCAGCCTGATTCGTCGGCCGTAGCGGGGGATGTCCTGCGACGTACAGTCCCCGGCCGCCACGATGTCAGGGTCGCTGGTGCGGGCGTGGGCGTCGATGACGATGCCGTCGTCCACGACCAGGCCGGCTGCCTCGGCGATTTCGATGGTGGGCTCGATCCCGATCCCGACGATCACAAAATCCGCTCGGACCGACTCGCCACTGGCCAGCACCACCTCTCGCACGCGGGTGTCGCCGACCAGGGCCTCCACCGAGGCGTTCGTCCTCACGTCGACGCCCTCTTGTTGGTGGATCCGCGTAAAGAAGGCCGACACCTCAGGGGCAGTGACCCGCTCGAGGACCCGGTCTGCGGCCTCGAGGACTGTGACGTGGAGGCCCAACGAGCGCAGCGAGGCGGCGGTCTCCAGCCCGATGTACCCACCACCCACGATGACGGCGTTGCGCCCGGGGATCGCGTCCTCGCGGATCCGCTCCACGTCCGACGACCGACGCAGGGAGTGCACCCCGTCGAGCTCGGCACCCTCGGCGCGGAGACGTCGGGGGTGCGCTCCCGTGCACAGAGCAAGAGCGTCATAGGACAAGCGGTTCCCGGTGCGGAGCACGAGCTCTCCCGCCGACCGGTCGATCTCCTGCACGCTGGCAGTCACGCGCTCGACGTCCTGCTTGACGTAGAAGTCCTCCGACCGGATGGCCAGCTCCTTCAGCGAGCACTTCCCGGCCAGATATGCCTTCGACAACGGAGGCCTTTGGTACGGCAGCGCCGACTCGTCACCGACCAGCACGATCTCACCCGACCAACCCTCTCGGCGGAGGCTGGTGACCAGCTGCACCCCGGCATGGCTGGCGCCGACCACCACCGCGCGCCCTGAGCTCATCCGCTGCCCTTGGGGGTGAGCTCGACCATCAGCTTGCTGATGCCGCGAACAAAGTTGGACTGCACGTACTGCGGCTCCCCGACCACGTCGATCCTCTCGAAGCGCGGGAGCAGCTCCTCCCAGAGGATCCGCAGCTGCAGCTCGGCCAACCGGTTGCCCATGCACCGATGCACGCCGAAGCCGAAAGCGATGTGGTTGCGGGCGTTGCGACGGTCGATGATCAGCTCGTCCGGCCGCTCGAACACCGTCTCGTCGCGGTTGCCAGACGCGTACCACATCACCACCTTGTCGCCCTTGCGGATGAACTGACCGTTCAGCATGGTGTCGGTCTTCGCGATCCGCCGCATGTACGCGAGCGGCGTCTGCCAGCGGATGATCTCCGAGACCATGTTCGGGATCAGGTCCGGATTGGCCTTCAGCTTCTCGAACTGGTCGGGGAACTGATTGAGTGCAAGAACTCCGCCGCTCATCGAGTTGCGTGTGGTGTCGTTGCCGCCCACGATCAGCAGAACAAAGTTGCCGATGAACTCCATCGGACGCTTGATCAGGTCCTTGGTGCTCTCATCGCTCTGCAGCATCGTGACCAGGTCGAACCCGGGCTCTTCGCCGACCGCGAGCCGGGCGGCCTTGTCGTGCCAGAGTTCAGTGAGTCCTCGCGCCATCTCGAGCATGCCCCGGAACAGCTCGTCAGTGTCGGTAGTGGCGGGGCCGCCGTTGGTCTGCTCCATCGAGGTTGCCAGGTCCGACCACTCGACGAGCTTGTGGCGCTCCTCGAAGGGGAAGTCCAACAGCGTGGCCAGCATGCGGGCGGTCAGATCGATCGACACCGTGCTCACCCAGTCGAACGGTTCGTTGACGGGCAGGTTGTCCAGGACGTCCCTGACGCGCTCGCGAATGAGGTCCTCCATCTCGTGGAGGTTCTTCGGTGCGACGACACCTTGTACGGCGCGCCGCTGTATGTCGTGCTTGGGTGGGTCCATGGCGATGAACATCGCGACGTCCATGAACCGCGGGGGTGTTCCGATGACGATGAGAGGCTCGGCGGAGAAGACCTCGTGGTTCTTGTCCACCGCCATGATGTCGGCGTGACGCGTCACCGACCAGAACGGGCCGAAGGGACTGTGGGGCTGGTAGTGGACCGGAGCCTCGTTGCGCAGACGTTCGAAGTAGGACGCCCACCGCCCCTGTCGGTAGAGGAACGGGTTGCTGAGGTCGATCTCGGCGAGGGGGACCTCTTCGACCGGCGGGATCCGGGCCTCGACGAACATCGGCCCGTTCGCGCCGGTGAGCCAACGCCGGCCCTTGTCGTAGAGGCGCGCGCCCTGGATCTGTCGCTCCAGGGGGATGGCGGACTCGACCTTCGTTTTCACTGTTTCTGGGATCTTCACTTCTGGGAACTTCATCGGGCTTGACCCTCCTGCTACATCTGGAACTCGGGCAACTGCACCGTCAAGCCGTCCCACGATTCGCAGACCTTGACTTGGCACGACAGGCGAGACGTCGGCTGTCGCTCGGGGTTCATCGACAGCATCTCCTCCTCCTCGGGACCGGACCGGCCGACCTTGTCGGCCCAGGCGGGATCAACGATCACGTGGCAGGTGCCGCATGCGGCCTCGCCGCCGCAGTCGGCATCGATGCCCGGGATGGCGTTGTTCGTCGCCACCTGCATCAGCGAGCTGCCCTCCTCGAGCGGGGCCTCGTGCTGCTCCCCATCGTGCGACATGAAGGTGACCATTGCCATCGACAATTCTCCTGCCTTTGCCTACCGAATAGACGTTTCGATGATGATTGTTGTCGACTGTCCACGGCAAAGCCATGTCGTATCGTGTCAGTATGTTGTGAATTCGGATCACGTGAGGATTGCCTGTGAGGACAGACGAGCCAGGCGTCCCGTCGCTGGCCTTCGTGCAATTGCTAAGCAGTCCGGCGATCGACGCGGACGCCGTCGAGCGTTTTCGCGTCATCATGGCGCGCGAGGGAACCGGTGAGCTGGCTCTCATCCAGACCCAGGGCGAGGCACCGCTGCGGTGGTTCCGCGAGGTCTATCCCGACCTCGACGTCGAGCAGGCCACCCGGCTCGGGATCGCCTGCGCAGAACACGCGCAGCTCACATCCTTCGGACCGTTGAGTGTCCCGATGGTTAGCGCGTGCACCGTCGAAGAAGTCGTGGAGCTGCTGGCCTATCTGCCCTTGATCACCAACGCGGTCACCACGCAGTTCCAACCGCAGCAGGACGACCTGACGATCCGGCTGTCGGGGAACGCAGGCGATCCCGATCTCGACTGTCTGGTCGTCACCTACTGCGGACTGGCACTCATACGTTTGATCGACCTGGTGGTCGTCGAGGCCTCGGAGGCAACCATGCACAGTCACTGGCCGGAGCCGAGCGTGCTACCCCGAGAGGCCGAGAGCCGGTCCCGGCTCGACTTCGACGCCCCCTTCTCCTACCTGCACATGCCCGCGAGGACGCTTCAGGCTGCCTGCCGCTTTCCCGACCCGATCTCCTACGGACTCGCCGTCACCGAGCTCCAGCAGGCGCTCGCGCGCCGAGCCGACACCCCGGAGTTCACCCGCAGAGTCTGGGCGTTGCTCGACGACGGGTCCGGGGCAAGGACGATTCAGTCCGTCGCGGACGAGTTCTCGATGTCCTCGAGCACCCTGAAACGGCGCCTCGCCGCTGAGGGGACCAGTTTCCGCGAGCTGCTGCAGCAGTCGATGGTCGACCGCGCCAGGAAGCGGCTTCTCGACCCCTCCACGTCGGTCGGCGAGGTCGCCAACGAGCTCGGCTACAGCGATCTCACCAACTTCTCGCACGCCTTCAAGAAATGGACCGGCAGCTCACCGAGCCACTTTCGTCGTGAGCACGAGGTCCGTTGAGGCGAGAGTGCTCAGTCCGAGCTCCCTGACGGGTCCACGGGTGCATGCTCGGTGGCCTCTCTGGCGTCGGCAGGAGCAATGAAGGCGTCGTCGGCAACCCCGACGCCGGGGGCCATGCGGCCGTAGGTCAGGTCGAGCGCCGTCAGGATCCGGTCCAGCGGGAGGTCGTCGAAGCTGCCGTGGTCCCGCACGTACTCCATGTGCCGGGTGCCGTCGGACGTGAAGGCGTGCATGAGCGCGTCGCTCTGTCCGTCGAAGTCCACCGGGGGCACATCGAAGCGCTCGCACAGCTCGACATCGAAGGCCGGCGTCGCCTTCAACCATCGCCCGTCCAGGTGGACGCTGCAGTACCCGTGGTACACGAAAAGGTCCGTGCCACCCATGACGGCCCGCAAGGTATCGGTCTGCAGGTGGTTGCGGACGTCGGCGAAGCCCAGCCGGGCAGGGATGCCCGCGGCCCGCAGCGCCGCGGTCAGCAGCACCGCCTTGGGAACGCAGTAGGCGCGGCCCGTCTCGAGCACGTAGCTGGCCCGGTAGTGCTCACGATCTCGGGCAACCGAGTAGGGGTCGTACCAGACTCTGTCCCGAACGGCCGCGAAGAGCAGGCTCGCCCGCTCACGCGGGCTCGACGCGCCGGCGATCACGTGCTGTGTGAAGTCGCGCACCGGAGCGCTGTCGTGATCGAGGAAGAAGGTCGCCTCGAGGTGCGGTCCCGCCGTCGGCGTCATCGCCGCCGCCAGGCGGTCGTCGGCCTTCCCGACTTCGACGTCCATGCTTCGGCCTCCTCTACCCACGCGGCTGCGCACGGTGCGCGCCGTCCACACGCTGGAGCGGTCCTCATCGGACGCTCAAGTAACTGTCGTCGTCGATGCCGAGCCCGACGCTGTCAGCGAGATCGCGCAGGATCAACCAAACTTGGTGCGCGATCCGCGCAACGACCTCGTCCTGCGACTCGTCGTGGTGGTCGAGCCACCAGATGATCCCGGCATCGACCATACCCATCAGCCCGGCCATGACCCCGTCCGGAAGGTCGACCTCGACCTCGGGGGTGCGCAGGTACGCCGACGCGGCGGCCACCACCTCCCCCAGGAACCGCGTGCGCCCCAGCCTGGCCCGATGCGTCTCCTTGTCCTGCTGGCGCACAGCCATGAAGCGATAGAGGTTCGGATGCTCGGCCGCCCACCCGAGTGCAGCCCCGATCACACCCCGGATGATGGCAGGGGCGGTGCCACTGACCTGCATCGCGGGCCGAACGGTGTCGATGAGTTGGTCCGCCGCGAACCGCAGCACCTCGCCGGCGAGATCCGCTTTGCTGTCGAAGTGGCGGTAGACGTGAGGCCGCGCCACGCCTGCGTGTTCGGCGATCTGAGCGGTGCCGACCCCGGCGCCGTACTTCTCAATCGCGTCAGCCGCCGCCACCACTATCTGTTCGCGCCGCGGAGCTCGATGGGAGTCGTGCGCAGTGGACCGGCGCACGACGGCCGTGTCCACCCACCTCGCGAGATCCACGACCGCAACATAACTCACGGCGCTGGCGCGGGTACAGGACGTACCCGTAACCTGCGGTACAGGTTGTACCCGGTACCCATTAGCTCTGGAGGACCCATGCCCGGCCGCCGTTCGCCCTGGATGACCCAGGATCTCGACGACTTCCGCCAGCTCGCCCGCACGTTCTGCGAGAAGGAGATCAAGCCCAACATCGAGCGGTTCATCGACCAGAAGCGCGTCGACCGCGAGCTGTGGATCCGCGCCGGCGAGCTGGGCCTGTTGTGTACGTCGATCCCGGAGGAGTACGGCGGGGGCGGCGGCACGTTCTTCCATGAGGCGATCCTCATCGAGGAGCAGGCTCGCATCGGTGACAGCAGCTGGGGAGCAGCGCTGCACAGCGGCATCGTCGCGCACTACCTGCTGCACTACGGCACCGAGGAGCAGAAGCAGCAGTGGCTGCCCAAGATGGCCTCCGGCGAGGTCGTGACCGCCATCGCGATGACCGAGCCCGGCACCGGTTCCGACCTCCAGGGGATCAAGACCAAGGCAGTCCGAGAAGGCGATGACTACGTCGTCCACGGCGCGAAGACCTTCATCACCAACGGCTATCACGCCGACATGGTGCTGGTCGCCTGCAAGACCACCCCCGATCAGGCCGCTGCCGGCGTCTCGTTGGTCATCGTGCCGAGC
This sequence comes from Nocardioides alpinus, assembly GCF_900112035.1. Taxonomy (GTDB): domain Bacteria; phylum Actinomycetota; class Actinomycetes; order Propionibacteriales; family Nocardioidaceae; genus Nocardioides; species Nocardioides alpinus. The sequence continues at coordinate 180,521 of NZ_FOKC01000001.1, forward strand.
AGCTCCGAGGGCTTTCGGCGCGGTCGGGTCCTGGACAAGATCGGCCTGAAGGGCCAGGACACCTGCGAGCTGTTCTTCGATGACGTACGCGTGCCTGCCGGCAACCTGCTCGGCACCGAGGAGGGTCAGGGCTTCATCCAGCTCATGATGCAGCTGCCGCAGGAGCGGCTCATCGTCGCCGTGAGCTGCGCCGCGTCGATGGACTTGATGCTGGACCTGACGCATGAGTACACCCTCACGCGCGAGGCGTTCGGCAAGCCGATCTTCGGATTCCAGAACACCAAGTTCAAGCTCGCCGAGGTCGCCACCGAAGCCCGCGTCACCCGCGCCTTCATCGACGAGTGTCTCGACCTGCACGTCAAGGGCGAGCTGGACATCCCGACCGCCGCGATGGCGAAGTACTGGTCCTCGGAACGGGCTCAGCAGGTCGCTGACACGTGTCTGCAGCTCCACGGCGGCTACGGCTACATGGAGGAGTATCCGATCGCGCGCGCGTGGACAGACCTGCGGATCAGTCAGATCTACGCCGGCACCACCGAGATCATGAAGGAGATCATCGCCCGGTCCCTGCCGAAGCCCGGCTGAGCCGCCGGGCCGCCGGGCCGCCGGGCCGCCGGGCCGCCGGGCCGCTCGGTCAGAGACACAGGGGCCGGATCGGGGCGAAGACCAACGACGGATCGGCGAGTCACTCCTCGGTCGCCATCACGTCGACGTAGAACTCGATCTGGTGCCCGTCGGGGTCGGCGATGTAGAGCGAGTGGGTGACCGTGTGGTCGCTGGCCCGCTGGATCGGCACCCCGTGCTCGGTCAGGTGACGCACGACCTCGCGCAGGTCGTCGTCGCTGTCGGCGACCTTCAGCCCGAACTGGTACAGCCCCACACAGCGCCCCGGAGGCATCGGCGCCGCCGCCGAGCCCACCTCGATCAGCAACAGCTCGTGGTGGGTGCGTCCGGAGGAGAACGCCGCCGCGGGGACCGGCAGTGGCACTCCCCGCGGATCTCGTTCCACCCGAGCACGTCTCGGTAGAACCGCCGGGACCGATCCAGGTCGCGGACATAGAGCAGCGGGTGGCCGAACTCGTGGATGCGCATGATGGTCGGCTCCGATCTCTCGGCCGGTCAGGCCGGACCGCTCCGTGCGTACTCGAACGATGCGGTCACGATCCGGGAGACCAGCTCTGCCTCCTCCTCATCGCGGGGTGCGTAGACCAGCACCGCGCCCGAGGTGATCAGGCCGCGGCGGGCGACCGGGTGTTGCTCCGCCCACCCTGCCTCGACCACGCGGGAGGCGACAGCGGGCGGCAGCACCAGGTGAAGTGAGTGGTCCAGGGCGGGGTGCAGGTGAGCGAACTCGGTGCCCACCATGAAGGCCTCGGGCGGGCCCTGCGCGGCATCTGCCGGCAGGGTCATGGCGCGCGCTCCGGGGACCGAGATCATGCTGGGGCGCCAGACCACTCCCGGCAGCAGCTGGGCGAGCCTCTCCTCCAGGAGACGGCGCGGCCGATCGTCGTCAGGTTGCTGGTCGAGCTGGGTGTGCGGATTGCTCGGAGTGGTGCGCGGCCTGGCCCCGGCGCGGGCGGGCAGGTCGACCAGCGAGCCGGTCACAGCGTGAGCACCGGGCCGAGCACCCGGCCGAACTCGCCACCCGCGGAGGCGAAGAAGGCAAACAGGGCCAGCGCGGCGCCCGCGAGGGATAGCTCCTTGAGGAACTGGGTTTGCCCGTTCACCTTGCTCACCGGGTCGGTCTCGCGCCAGGCTCCCAGGTCGGGCCAGACGCCGACGGACGCCATGAGGCCACGCAGGATGATCACGGCACCGGTGAAGGGCACCATCAGCCCAGCCGCCGGCACACCCCTGCTCACCGCGTGGTCGGTCATCATCTCCCGGCGCCCAGGAACATCAGCGCGAAAGGGTCCGGCCGATGGGGACGAACGTCCACGAGACCCTCCTCGTATGGAAGTATGCCTTACTCTGTGGTAAGCGACTCTAGGGTTCCTTCCCAGTCACGTCGTGGCAAGGGTCGAGGGGTCCGGCGACTCGTGGGTCGCGGAGGTTGGCTGCATGGACGAGAGGGAGAGCTACTGACCGATCTTCCACCGCGCGGTCGAGTTGATCAGGGGGCGCTGGAACGGCACGATCATCCGCGCACTGCCGACGGCGTGGAGCGCCTCGGCGAGATCCGCTCGAGAGTTCCCGGGCTCACTCACCGGCTCGTCGCCCAGCGGCTTCGGGAGCTCGAGCGCGAGGGCGCGGTGGAACGTGCCTACACCGCCGCCACTACACGCTGACGGCCGGGGGCCACTCACTGGCGCCGGTGATCGAGTCGATAGCCCCGTGGGCTGTCACGTGGGGGGCCTCCCAGATCCGCGGCGCACGGCGAACAGCCGCCGACAACGCAGCCATAGAGTCGTTCTTCGCGCTGCTGCAGAAGAACGTCCTCAACCGACGAGCATGGCCGACGCGTGAGGAGCTGCGGATCGCCATCGTGACCCCGCCCCGGACGTTTGACCCCGGTCGAATACGAGCTGATGATGAAGCCCTACGCGACCCAAGCGGCCTAACCGACACTCTCCACCCCATCGTGCAGCAGTCCCTACCGTCTAATGGTGACGCCGCGCCCGGCCGTGCCGATCCCAGGTCAAGCGAAGAGAAGGACGAGATGCCCCGCGACACACGCCGGCTTACCATGACCCTCAATCTCGACTGTGTGCTCGACGACGAGCTGCTTGCCCGTCGGGAGATCGCGGATTTCGCCGAATCGCACGTGCGAGCGTAGGCGACTATCGACCGGGACCGGTGCCGGAAACCTCACCCTTTCGAGTCCGTAGTTCAGTCGGGCACCCGGCGTCTCGAGCGCGAACACCTGCGACGCGAAGTGGGAGAGCAGGCTCAGGGTGAGAAAGCCGTGCGCGATCGTCTTCCCGAAGGGCCCCGCAGCGGCCGCGTCCGCATCGACGTGGATCCACTGGTAGTCCAGCGTGGCGTCGGCGAAGGCGTCAATGCGGGCCTGATCGACCACGAACCATTCGCTGGTGCCGATGTCGGTAGCAGCAGCCGCGGCGACGTCGTCCAGCGTGGTGAAGATGCGCATGCCACTACGATAGTCGGAACCTCGGGTGGCGCTGGCAGGTCTCCAAGCCGCGGACGCCCAACCATACGGGATCCACCTTCGCCCGGTGCAGGGAAGGAACTCAGTAGTGGTGTTTCACCTCAGCCTGACGCACCGGGATCCGCCACCGGGCCCGACCCAACCTGTCACCTGATCGTGCGGCAGACCCTCCCCCCGGCGCTATCAATCTGTCCTTCCCCGACAGTGGTCTAGGGCCGGGCACCGGCGGGCGTAGTCCGGTTCTTCATCAGTCGTGCCGTTCATCCCCAAGGGCGGCTGCCTGTTCTGCGGGACGCCCAAAGAATTGGCCCGCGCGCCGGCCGGCGCCGGGGGGGCCAGCGAAGGCTTGCGCCATTGACATCCACTCCGCCGCGACCGCGCCCTCGGCTGATACGTCAGTGTCGCCAGGGTGACGCCTCTGCGTGACGACGAGACAGAAATCGAGTGCTGACCCGGTGACGCGGTTCTTCGCTCCCCGTTCACCCCATACCCACAACTCTCCAGAAGGGCCGGTGATCTCGACCCGGACAGGGACCGCAGGGATCGGTCGCCCGTGCGCCCGAAAGCTGTTCGGCAGGGTCCGAACTCCGATGTCCGCAATATGTCTGAGCCTATCGGTCGCGACCGTCTCCGCACCGAGCGCGTCGCGCACGTCCTGCCCATGTGCCCATGTCTCCATCAGCCGAGCAGTGACGAAGGAGAGCACGCTCATGGGTGGCCCGAACCAAGGAACCCGAGTCTGCCGATCGACTGCACGCAGTGAGTGCACCATCTGCACCCGCGCCTGAACGAAGCCGCTGAGCAGCTCAGGTACACCGATCGTCTGCCCGGGCATGTTCGCACGGTCTACGAAAGCGATCGGATCCGGCTGTGCCTCCGCGAGCAACTGGGTAAACGCCGCCCGGTCGGTGAGTGCGAGATACGCGGCGTTGTCTGAGAACGTCAGGTGGCTCACCTGATCTCGAACCGTCCACCCTTCCGCGGGCGTCGCCTTCTCCCAGGCAACGACCGGCAGAGGCAGCAGCATGCTCATCAAGCAGCCCGTTTCGGCGGCGACATCACGCAGCAGAAGGTCGAGCTGCACGCAATTGTCGTCGACACCACCGGCGCTCGGACGGCCCGTGCTCATCGGCCCTGCCATTGCGGTGGGCGCTTCTCGCGGAACGCCCGTGGACCTTCCTGTGCATCAGCGCTCAGATAGACAGGCTCCCAGATCCGGTCCGCCTCATCGAGTGCGTCATGCCAACCACGATCTGCTGATGCATACACCATCGCCTTCGATGCAGCGACGGACAGCGGGGCGTTGGCGGCGATCCGCTCAGCCAGCTCCTGAGCCGCCTCGCGCAGCTGTGCGGCAGGGACCACTTCGTTGACCAGCCCCACCTCCCGCGCTCTCACAGCGTCGATGGGATCGCCCGTCATAAGAAGCTGCATGGCCACGCGGGGTGGGATCAGCCACGGCAAGGGAGCCGCCCAGGGCGACCCGCGGCCAACTTTCACTTCCGTCACGGCGAAGCGCGCGTTTGCGGCGGCGACTACCAGGTCGCACATCTGCGCCATGAGGAAGCCACCCGCGTAGGCCACACCATTAACGGCCGCGATGGTGGGTTTGTCGACAGCAACGGTGCGGCCGAAGTATGGAATGAAGTCCGGCGGAGGCGGCCCCAGCCTCTGCTCGGCCATCTCCTTGAGGTCCCCTCCGGCGCAGAAGGCCGCGTCACCTGCTCCGGTAAGAATCATGACCTTCGCTTCAACATCGGAGTTGAAACGGGCGACGGCCTCGAACAAGCCGGCGCGGATAGCGGAGTTGATGGCGTTTCGTGCGTCTGGGCGGTTCAGCGTCACCCAGGCGGCTCCGTTGACGACTTCGTAGGTGACAGCGTCATCGTGCGGGTTGGTCATCGTGAACCCCTAGTAGGAACTGGGCAGGCCGAGACTGTGCCTGGCGATATAGTTGAGGATCATTTCTCGGCTGATCGGCGCGGTCCGCATGAGTCTCATCGAGCCCCATAAGGTGGCCAACCCGTACTCTGTGGACAACCCGTTCCCGCCGTGGGTCTGGATGGCCTGGTCCAATGCTGCCATGCCTGCTTCGGCAGCCGCGAACTTCGCCATGTTGGCGGCCTCTCCGGCCAGGGGGTCTCCCTCGTCGTGCAGCCAGGCGGCCCGCTGCGTCATCAGGCGAGCAAGATCCGCGTTGATCTTCGCAAGCGCCAAAGGGTGCGCGACGCCCTGGTGTGTGCCGATCGGAACGCCCCACACCTGGCGTCCTCGGGCGTACTCCGCCGCCTTGGCCAGGGCATATCGAGCGATGCCGTTGCCCATAGCTGCCCCCATGATCCGCTCGGGGTTCAGGCCTTGGAAGACCTGGCGTAGACCGTCGCCCTCTTCCCCGATCAGGCTCTCAGCAGGAAGGCGGACATCGTCGAAGAAGAGGGTGAACTGCTTGTCCGGTGCCGTCATCTCCACCGGAATGAGCGTCTTGGTAAGGCCGGCGGCATCGGTGGGTACCACCAGGAGGCTCAGCTTCCCGCGGCCCCTGTGGTCCGTGCCCGTTCGTGCGACGACGAGGATGGCGTCAGCCTCGTCCACACCCGAGATGTAGTACTTGGTGCCGGACAACACGTAATCGGTACCGTCGCGACGGGCCACTGTCGAGATGTTGTGCGAGTTCGAGCCTGCGTCCGGTTCGGTGATGGCGAACGACATGATGGACTCGCCGGTGGCCAGACGTCGGAGCCATCGCTCTTTCTGCTCCTCCGTGCCGAAAGTCTGAATCACCGAGCCGCAGATCGCAGGGGACACCACCATCATGAGGAGTGGGCAGCCGGCAGCGGTCAGCTCCTCGGCCACGATCTGCAGCTCGTAAACGCCGGCGCCCCCGCCGCCGTACTCCTCTGCCAGATTCACCCCCAAGAAGCCGTGCTGTCCCGCAGCCTTCCAAAGGTCCGTACTCTTGGCTCCGGACTTCGAGGTTTCGACGAAGTACTCGTGACCGAACGACCGTCCAAGCTTCGCCACGGCCTCTCGGAGAGCGGTGTGCTCACCGGTTTCACGCAAGTCCATCTGGTGCTCCTTGTTGACATCGGTTAGTGGGTGCAGAAAGCGCACGTCTGCGGCGAGGCCGCCTAGTTCTCGTTCTCCTCGATCACCACGAGCACCTCGCCGTCATGCACTGCTGACCCCTGCTCAACCGTGACTTCGCGGACGACGCCCTGATGCGGACTCGTCATGGTGTGCTCCATCTTCATGGCCTCAAGGACCAACAGCGGTTCTCCAGCAGCGACGTCGTCGCCGACAGCAACGAGCACCCTCGCGACGGTGCCCGGCATCGGCGCCATGAGGGAGCCGCCGGGGGCGGCTGACGCCGTGGAGGGGAAGCGCGGTGTCCGGGTGAAGGAGGTGTGGCCGAGGCGGCCATCCACATGGACGGTCGGTGAGTCCCCGTGACCGGAGATCTCGACGTGGAAGGTTTCGCGGAGACCGTCAACCTCGAGAACAACTCGTTGGGGCGTGAGCACACTGACGGCCAGCTCAGGTAGGTCGTCATCGTTGACGTGTGCGCGAACAGTTCCACGGTCCAGTACGTAGGCGACCCGGTACTGTGCTTCTTCGGCCTCAAAGCTGATGGTCTGCGGCTGCGAGCGGTTGTTCCGCCACCCGGAGGGAACGGTGCGCTGTACCGACGCCGCCGCCCGTTTGCGCTCAACCAGAGCCAGGGTCGCCACGACCGCATGCAGGCGCTGAGCGTCCGGTCCGGCCAGTGGTCGGCCCAGGTCGACGGCGGGGTGCCGGGTCAAGAATCCAGTGTCAGTGTGACCGGCCACGAACTCGGGATGCCGCAGGATGCGGACCAGGAGATCCCGGTTCGTGACCAAGCCATGGATGCGGGCGTTGGCGAGTGCCGCACTGAGCTTGCGTATCGCCTCCTGCCGGTCCGGCGCCCAGGCAATGACCTTGGCCACCATGGGGTCGTAGTACTGACTGACCGACGATCCGACTTCCACGCCACTGTCGATCCGGACCCCCGGAACCTGCCCGAGGTCGAAGGTGTCGAGCGTTCCGGTCTGTGGCAAGAATTGCTGCAGCGGGTCCTCGGCGTAGAGTCTTGCCTCGACCGCATGGCCGGTGATGACAGCGTTCGACACCTCGGCGGGAAGCGGTTCGTGTTGGGCGACCATGAGCTGCAGGCGGACCAGGTCGAGCCCGGTGACCAGCTCGGTGACCGGATGTTCGACCTGGAGCCGTGTGTTCATCTCGAGGAAGTAGTACTCACCTTGACCGTCCATCACGAATTCCACGGTCCCGGCACCGACATAGCCAACGGCCTTGGCCGCCGCCACAGCGTCCCTGCCCAGACGCTCGCGTAGGTCTTCATCCACCGCGGGCGAGGGGCATTCCTCGATGATCTTCTGATATCTACGCTGGATCGAGCACTCGCGCTCGAACAAGTGCGCAACGGCGCCATACGTGTCGGCCAGCACCTGCACCTCCACGTGGCGAGGGGAGACCACGAGTCGTTCCAGGAACACGGTCGCGTCGCTGAAGGCAGCAGCGGCCTCCCGCTTGGCGGCGGCGACGGCTTCGAGTAGGTCGCCGGGATCCAGCACCGTGCGCATGCCACGCCCCCCACCACCCGAGGACGCCTTGACCAGTAGGGGGTAGCCGAGGTCTTCAGCCGCCTGACGGACCGTGTTCGTGTCCAGATCGGTCACGTCGGTCCATGGCAGCGTAGGGACGCCGACACTGGCCATGATTGCCTTGGCGGCGAGTTTGGACCCCATCGCCTCGATCGCGTCCGGCGGCGGACCTACGAACGTGAGTCCGTTCTCGGCGCAGAGACGGGCGAAGCCGGCGTTCTCGGACAGGAACCCGTAACCAGGATGAACGGCGTCGGCGTTCACCCTGAGGGCGGCATCCACCAGGAGATCCGGACGCAGGTAGGTCTCCGCCGGGCTCACCCCTGGCAGCCGTACGGCTACGTCCGCCTCGGCCACGTGGCGCGCGTCCATGTCGGCGTCGGAGTAGACGGCGGCCGTGCTGATGCCCATGTCGCGACAGGTACGGAAGATCCGTCGTGCGATTTCACCGCGATTCGCGACCAGGACCATGCTTATCGAAGACAAAGGTTCACATCCTGAATACGCCGTAGCCGCGCTGGCCACGGACTTCGTTGTTGTGGATCACGGACAGGCAGATGCCGAGGACAGTCCGCGTATCGCGCGGGTCGATGACGCCGTCGTCGTACACCCTCGAGCTGTTCGCCAGCGCAGTCTGCTCGCGCTCGATCTGCGACTGAACGGTCTCGCGCATGACGACGTCGGCAGCCTCGTCGAACGGGAGACCCCTGTCGACCGCTGATTCCCTCGCGACGATGGACATCACGCCCGCGAGTTGTTGAGGTCCCATGACGGCGGTCCTGGAGTTGACCCAGGAGAAGAGGAAACGCGGTCCGAAGGCTCGGCCAGCCATGCCGTAGTTCCCCGCTCCGTAGGAGACTCCTATGTTGACGGTGAGATGCGGGACTCGACTATTGGTCACCGCGTTGATCATCTTGGCCCCGTCCTTGATGATCCCGGCTTGCTCGTAGGTCTTGCCGACCATGTATCCCGTGGTGTTCTGGAGGAACAGCAGTGGGGTGTCGATCTGGTTGGCGAGTTGAATGAACTGAGTCGCCTTCTCGGCCTCCTCGTTGAGAAGCACGCCTCTCGCGTTGGCCAGCACACCCAACGGGTATCCGTGGATGGACGCCCATCCCGTGACAAGCGAGGTGCCATAGAGCGGCTTGAATTCATCGAACCTGGAGCCGTCGACGGTCCGGGCGAGGACATCGCGTGGGTCGAACGGCACCTTGGGGTCCGAGGAGGGGATGCCGAGGAGCTGTTCGACCGGGTAGAGGGGCTCGTCGGGCGGCTCGCTAGGACTCGAGCCCAGTCTGCGCCAGTTCAGACGGCGCACGATCTCGCGACCGATGCGGATCGCGTCGAGTTCATCCTCGGCCAGATAGTCGGCGAGTCCGGAGGTCCGGGCATGCATCTCCGCGCCCCCGAGCGACTCGTCGTCCGACTCCTCGCCGGTGGCCATCTTCACCAGGGGCGGTCCCCCGAGGAACACCTTGGATCTCCCGCGGACCATCACCACGTAGTCGGACATGCCGGGCATGTAGGCACCGCCAGCTGTCGCGTTGCCGAAGACGAGCGCGATCGTGGGTAGCCCGGCGGCGGAGTGATCAGTCAGGTCCCGGAACATCCGCCCGCCTGGAATGGCCACTTCGGCCTGGGTCGGCAGGTCGGCTCCGCCCGACTCCACGAGCGTGATGACCGGCAGCCGGTTCTCCTTCGCGATCTCCATGGCACGGAAGACCTTCTTGAAGCTATGGGGGTTCAGGGTCCCTCCGCGCACGGTGGGGTCGTGGGCGATGAGCATGACCTCGACGTCCTCGATGACGCCGATGCCGGTCACCACGCTGGCGCCCACCGTGAACTCGGTGCCCCACGCCGCAAAGGGCATCAGCTCCAAGAACGGCGAGTCCTCATCCAACAGCCATTCGATGCGTTCGCGCGCGAGCAGCTTTCCGCGAGCGCGTAGGCGCGCGACGGACTTCTCGCCTCCGCCAAGGAGTGTCGCCGAGCGAACCTCTGCGACCTCGTCGAGGCTCAACCGCATCTGGTCCAAGTTTTGCTGAAACTCGATGGAGGAGGTGTCTACTCGATCGGGCAGTACCTGCACGGTTCTCCCTTACTTCTCAGTACGTGTTCTGTCGAATGGGTCTGGTGCGATGCTCGACGAGCGGCCATCGGCAAGGACCCCAGTGAGAAGGATCCCCATGACGTCGTCCACCACGCGCTCCAAAGGGAACTCACCGCTGGGCTGGTACCACTGTGGAACCGAGTTGAGGCCTGCGAAAATGAACTTGACCACGGGACGCACAGGGACGTCCCGGAAATCTCCCGAGGCGATGCCCGACCTCAGGATGGAGGCGAGAACGTCCTCATACCGTCGTCGAGCCGCCGCCAGGTTCGCGGGCGCCGTCTTGGACATGAGCACGTCGCTATTGTCGGCGAGAGCCTGGCCCTCTACGGTCGTGCAGACACGACTGACGTGTGTGTGCATGAACTCCCGCAGCCGTTCGGCAGGTTCGCCTTCGCTCACCTCGGCTGGTTGGGAGTCGACCGCAGCGATCAAGAGTTCGGCGAGCAGGTCGCTCTTGGACGATACGTAGTAGTACAGGCTGGCCTTCGACAACCCGACCTTGTCGCCGATCCTCTGCAGGCTCGCGTCGTGATAGCCGCGGATCGCGAACTCCTCGGCCGCCGCCTCGAGAATCTCCACACGCCGCCGGGTCTGACGCAGTTCCCTGCGTCTCTTGGCCGGCGTTTCTCCGCCGGCCGCGTACTCCGGGGCCTCCGACGCGTGTGCATCGGCCTGCTCAGACATCGATCTCCATGAACAGGAGCGCCTCGCCCATGGCTTTGCCCTGAGCGTCCACCCGAAGCGAGGTCGTTCCTCCGCCGCCCAATGCGGAGGTCAGGATGAAATTGAGCGCCCCCAAGTTCGGCAGCTCGTACCGCTTCACCTCGCCGAGGCAGACTCCGGCGAAGTGATGGGCAACCCGTTCCGCCGTTACCTCCTTGACGAGCAAGGGGTAGTCCGAGCGGTCAAGTGCAATGAGTCCTATGTTGACGGAGTCGCCTTTGTCCCCGGACCGTGCGTGCGCCACATCGATGAGTCTCATACGCCATCTCTCACAATCACTTGAGGGTCCACCACACTCTTGGGGACCAGGGTCGGCCAGTAGGCCATCACACGGCTCGGCCTCATCCGTCCCCCGGCCAGTAGACCGGTGAAGCCGGGCGGGCCCATCACCAGAGGGGCGATCTCGGCCGCGAACCTGCTCACGGTGTCTGGGTCGTCTGCCCAGATCGAGACCCGCAGGACGACCTCGGACTGGTCCGAGCCCGCCGGCGGAACTACCCGGCCGTGAACGGAGTTGTATCCGACGAGATCGGTGCGGATCGCTCGGAGGGGCAGGCCAAGGTCTTTCAGTCGCGTCCGCAGGACAGAGTCCGCCAGTTCAGCCTTGGCGATCGCGTCAGGCCACGCATACGTGATCATCGCGGCGCCCTGGAACCCGTCCGAGTAGGCCATCGACACCTTCAACGAGTCCGTCGGGGGCCGGCCCCGCGCGCCTGTGACTTCGACTCGGTCCGGGCCGACCTCCTGCACCTGAAGGGCGGTGAAGTCGGCCGTCACCTCGGGCGACAAGTACGTTGCTGGGTCACCGAGCTCGTACAGCAGTTGCTCGGTCACGGTAGCGGTGGTCACCGCGCCCCCGGTCCCCGGGTGCTTGGTGACGACGAAGGTGCCGTCGGCGCTCACCTCGACGATGGGGTACCCGACATGCGCGAGATCGTCCATCGTGCGCCATCCACCCTGGAAATTGCCGCCGCTGGCCTGGGCGCCACACTCGATCGTGTGCCCGGCCACCGTGCCCGCCGCAAGCAGGTTCCAGTCATCCCACTGCCAGCCGAACTCATGCACGAGAGGACCCAGAACCAATCCGGGATCCGTGCAGCGTCCGGTGATCACAACGTTCGCTCCATCGGCCAGAGCGCGTGCGATCGGTTCAGCGCCTAGATAGGCGTTCGCACTGGCGATGCGGTCTCTGACCTCGTCAAAGGACGTGCCGGTGTCCAGGTTCTGCAACGGCACGCCTTCACTCTCCAGGTCGTCCAGCTGCGCCATGATGTCATCGCCGGTGACGACGCCGACCCGCAGCCCGCTGATCCCTTTGCTCGCTGCGACATCGAGCAGAGCCTGGGCACAACCCTGGGGGTTGACTCCCCCGGCATTGGCAACCACCTTGATGTCTCGTTTTAGGCACTCCTCCATGATCTCCGACATGAGATCGACGAAATCCCGCGCGTACCCGGCATCGGGGTCTCGCTCGTACTGCTTGCGCAGGACAGACATGGTGATCTCGGCCAGGTAGTCCAAGGTCAGGTAGTCGATGTCACCACCTCGTACCTGGGCTACTGGCGCAGCGGGACTGTCACCCCAGAAGGCCTGTCCGTTCGCAATCCTTACCGTGTTCAACTCAGCACTCCTTCTCGTCGACTGCTCTCCGGCTCAGGGTTCTGCAGGGTGTCGTAGAGCAGCATTCGCAGGGTGGTCACGATGTCGTCGACGCTGCACCCCCGCGATACGTCCGCAAATGGCCTCGCGAGGCCCTGCAGGAAGGCCCGTGCCCGTGCCCCCCCCAGTTGCTCCGCCACTTTGTAGGCAATGTTGGCCGAGTCGAGACTGGGGAAGACAAGAACATTGGCCGCGCCAGCCAGTGCGCCGGTCGCGTTCTTGCGCTCCGCCACAGCCATGGAGACGGCTGAGTCGAACTGCAGTTCTCCGTCGACGGCCTCCTCGGGAAACCTCCGTCGGAAGAGAGTGACGGCGTCGCGGATGCGCTGGACGTGGAGGGACCCAGAACTGCCCCGCGTGGAGAAGGACAGAAAACCGATACGCGGCTCGGTCCTCATCAAGGCTCGCCAGGATCGGGCCGTGGCGGCCGCGATGTCGGCGAGCTGATCGACGGTGGGCATAGGGGTCACCACAGCATCCGCGAAGGCGAGCGTGCCTCCAGATCCGACGTCCGGTCGCTGAGTGTCGAGAAAGATCGCTCCACTGACGGTGGATCGTTCCGGCGCCAGCCCGATGCACGAGAGACCGGCACGGAGCATGTCCGCACTGGTGGTACGCGTTCCTCCGATGGCTGCGTCCATCCATCCGCACCGGACCAGCGTCGCACCCCAGGCAGCGGGGTTCGACAGCGTCGCGCTGCGAAGGTCGGACGCCGGGCCCACCTGACGCTCGAAGTCGCGCACCAACTGTTCGCGGACGGCGGGGTCGCTGACGTCGAGCGTGTCGATTGCACCCACGTCGATGCCCTGGTCTCGGGAAGCACGCTGGATCTCCGACCGCTTCCCGAGGAGCACCGGTCGGCAGAGGCCGGTTTGCGTCGCGAGGGCCGCTGCTCGCAGCATCCGTGGCTCGTCACCTTCGATGAAGGCCACTCGCGACGACGACGAGACGTTCTCGATGTCTCTCCACGCGCCGGTACTCGAACCCGCGCTCGGAGCCAGTTCAGGCCGTGGGACCATAGCCTTTGAGGTCCATGGACTTCGCGTAGGCGTCCTGCAAGACGAACTTCTTCACCTTGCCAGCCGGCGTCAGCGGGTACTCGGTGACGAACTCGACGTATCGAGGAACCTTGAAGCTGGCAAGTTGTCCCCGACAGTAGTCGATGAGTTCGGCCTCCGTCGCCTCGTGATCTGCCTTCAACTGGACGACCGCGAGCCCGACCTCGCCGTACTTCTCGTCCGGGACGCCGACGAGATAGGCGTCCTGAACGGCCGGGTGGGTGCGCATGAATGCCTCGACCTCTGCGGGGGCGACGTTCTCGCCTCCCACGATGTACAAGTCCTTGAGGCGTCCGGTGACGTAGTAGAACCCATCCTCGTCGCACCTGACCATGTCGCCTGTGTGCAGCCAGCCGTCCTCGTCGAGAACCTGAGCGGTCTGTTTGGGCATCTTGTAGTAGCCCTGCATGACGTTGGGGCCCCGAGTGAGCAGCTCGCCGTCGAAACCCGGGCCCACCTCTTCTCCAGTGTCCGGGCCGATGATCTTCGCCTCGCAACCTTTCGGGCGGCCCACCGATCCCACTCGCTGTTCGAAGGGGTCTTCCTTGCGCGAGATCGTGATCAGTGGGGAGCTCTCGGTCATGCCCAGACCGATGATGATCGTCATCCCGAAGGCCTTCTCGACAGACCTGCTGACCTCGACCGGGCACGGCGCGCCCGCCATGAACGCCATCTTCATGGTGCTGTAGTCGTACTCCTGGAGGCTGGGATCGTGCAACAGGGCGATGTAGATGGTCGGAACCCCACCGGTGTGCGTGCACTTCTCCTCGGCCAGGATGCGGAGGGCCAGTGCGGGGACGAATCTGTCCATGGAGATGAGGGTCGATCCCCGTTGAAGTGCACTCAGCAGGCCCAGGACACAACCACCATTGTGGAAGAACGGGATGGGAATGAGGTACCTGCTGTCATCGTCGAGCTCCAGAGACTCACTGAAGTGCAAGGAGTTCGTCAGGAGGTTGGCGTGTGACAAGAGGCACCCCTTCGGGTCTCCTGTGGTGCCGGAGGTGTACATGATCATGAGCGCGTCGTCGGGCTTGACGTCCGCCGTGATCCTGAACAGGTCCTCGTCGGTCATCGCTTGCCCGCCATCCACCAGGGCGTGGAGACTCAGGGCTCCCGGCAGGCCCGGTTCCTCCCCGACACAGACCACGTCGCGCAGCATGGGGAACCGGTCGAACCGGTGTGCACCGCTGCTTTCCAACTCAGGGGCAAGGTTCCTCAGAGCCTGCTCGTAGTCGAGGTTGAGGAACCGGGGGGTGTACACCAGGACCGCCGCGTCCGACTGGCGCAGCAGGTATTCGAACTCGGCCTCCCGGTAGAAGGAGTTCGCCGGGACGAGAACGGCGCCGAGCATCGCGGTCGCATGCTGGAACAGAACCCACTCGGGTCCGTTCGGGAGCCACAGGGCTACGTGATCTCCGTGGCCGACACCTCGCGCGTTCAACCCCTTGGCGATGGCCAATGCCTGTTGGTAGAGCTCCTCGTAGGTCAGCCGCGTCACGCGCGTGCCGTCGTCCTGATAGCAGACGAGTGCTTCCTGCTCGGGATTGTGAACCCGCGCAACCGTCAGCCGGTCCGCCAGCGTTTCCCCGCCTGGCTCGTAGGTCGCAATGGGCAAGGCACTTTCCTTCCGTAGTGGAGCTTTCGACGTCGGTTCCCTCAGCAACACCGATCCGACCAAGGGTGAGACTGCAACTCTTTCGAACGCTGGTCGATGAACCTACCGTCGGTCAGATCGCGAGGTCAACCCCCAGAACGGGATGTGGTCACGGGTGGTGACTTCCCTCTCGTGGGCCACGACCGCCGTACCGAAGTCGCCGCCCCCGCGGCCGTACTCCTCGTCGATGGCGAGTTGCTGTAGCCAGGCGGCACCGGCGTAGTCAGAAAGAACCGCGTGCTTAGGAATGCGCCTCGGGAAGGGGCGGGTAGTGCGGTGCGGGCGATGGTCTGGTCGACCCAGGCCAGCGGCCGTGGACGCGCTTGTGCAGCCCTTACGCGGTCCTCGCTCCGAGGTAGACGGCCGTGGTGACGCGGAGCACGAGCTTGTCGTCCTGGTTGCTGAGTGCGCCTGCGAAGGTGACGCGGCCGCGATGCTTGTCGGGCTCGAAACGTACATCGTCGATCACGGTGTGCCCCGTAAGGACGTCCCCGGGGCGAACCGGGCGAAGAAACGCCACGTCATTCATGGCGGCGCCCGCGATGACGCGCCACGGCTGCGTGCGGCTGTCCACCCACAGCCGTTGGTAGATCGAGAGGGTGTGCAGCCCGCTGGCGATGAGGCCGCCGAACTGGCTCTCGGCTGCCGCGCGAGGGGGATCGAGGTGGAAGAACTGCGGGTCCCACTGCGTCGCGAAAGCGATGATCTCGCTTTCGCAGACCGTGTGGGATCCGAGCTGGATCACCTGGCCAGGCGTGAGATCCTCGGCGTGCACAATGTGGCTGTTGTCGTCGGCGGTCGCACCGACGTCCCGGCTCACAGTCCACCGATCCGGGCGACAGAACTCGCGGTGCCTGCGCGGATCATCGAGCTGCCATCCGCATGGACCCGTCGATACGGATAACCTCGCCGTTGAGCATGCGGTTCTCGATGATGTGGCAGACCAGGTCGGCGAATTCCATCGGGTCGCCCAGCCGCGCCGGGAACGGCACCTGCTGGCCGAGCGACTCGCGTGCCGCGTGGGGTAGTACCTCGAGCATCGGGGTGAGGAAGAGCCCGGGCGCGATGGCCATGACGCGGATCCCGTGGGTCGCGAGCTCGCGCGCCATGGGCAGCGTCATGCCGACGACGCCCGCCTTGGAGGCGGAGTACGCCGCTTGGCCGATCTGGCCGTCGTACGCCGCCCCGGAGGCGGTGTTGACGATCACTCCGCGCTCACCATCCGGGCCGGCCTCTCCCTCACTCAGCGCCTTGGCCGCCAGCCTGGCGACGTTGAAGGTGCCGGCGAGGTTCACCTGCAGCACCTTCAGAAACACGTCGAGCGAGTGCGGCTCACCCTTGGACAGCACCTTGGTTGCTGCCGCGATCCCAGCGCAGCTGACGGCTCCGGCGAAGCCGCCCAGCTCAACCGCAGTATCCACAGCGGCCTTGACCTGGGCCGAGTCCGTGACGTCGGTCGGTGCGAAGGTGGCGCCTGCGGGCGCCTCGCCCGTCAGGTCCGCGGCGACTACCTTGGCGCCGCGCTCGAGAAGCGCCAGCGTGGTTGCCCGGCCCAGTCCAGAGGTGGCGCCGGAGACGAGGAAGGTGCGGTCGGCGAAGTCCATGGTCAGGACAGCCTCGCCAGCTCCGCCGCCGCTGAGCGCATCTCAGCGACTGCCTGGTCCTCGCGGGTGGGTAGCGTCGCGGCGAGCTCGTGGACCCGTCGCCAGCGCTCGAGCGTCGAACCGTCACTACGCCCCGCCGCAGCCACAGCCGACCACGTGTCGGCGCATCGCAGCAACGCAGTGCCGGCCGTGGCCACCTCAGCGCAGTCGGTGAGTCGCGCCACCTCGAAGCAGAACGCCGCCTGCAACCGGCGGAACAGGCCACCCCCGGTCCCGGCCTTCTCCACAAAGGCATGGAGCGCGCGGAGCGTGCCATCGAGTTCCGGTTCCGACATGACTCCCGGCCACTGGCCGACATCCTCGGCGAATGCCGCAACTCCACGGACTCCGGCGGCAGCAACAGCATCCGACGGCAGCGCCGATGTGTCCGGGATGATCGCGGTCGCCTCTGCTTGCATGTTCTCGACCGAGGCCACGAGTGCCGAAGCCGCGGTCGGACGCAGCTCGGGCAGGATCTGCGGCCAGTTCACGAAGTACGTCGTGTGCCTCGTGGGCACGGGGAACGACCGCGACGCACGCGCCCGCGCAAGAGCGTCGTAGGGAACTTCTTGCACCTCGGCTCGGTCGTTGTCCACCACGAACGCCGTCTCGGTGTCGTCGTCGTAGCCGATCACCACGATGTCGTGCCGGCCCATTTGCAGGCGGACATTGAGGTAGGGCAGCTCGGCGATGTCAGCCCACAACAGGACGGGACGGCCGTGCTGGAGTTCGCGACGGACCCAGTACCAACCGGTCCCGGGATCGTCGGTCCGACGCACCTCGACCTCTGCACCTAGCCTCGTAGGAAGGTCTATCTCGAATCCATCACTGCGCCCGACAAGGTAGACGGGCGGGGTGAGCCCGGACATCCGTAGATAGGTGAAGCCGAGGCCACCGGCCATCCCGAAGACCAGACCTTCGCTCGGCACCTCCTCCCAGCCCAGACCAGCCCACTCCACCAGATCCCTCAGCGCTCCGGATCCGCAGTGCCCTGCCACCCGGTGGGGATAGTCCAGCAGAATCCGGCGCGGCTCCTGTGCGAGGTTGTCCTGAGTCGTCATGGCATCTCCTACAGGCCGTTCTGACGCTACTCGACCCGCGCCGCCGCCTGGCGGCGGAGCTCGGACCGGGCGAGCCCGTTCTTGTGGACCTCGTCCGGCCCGTCGGCGAATCGGAGCGTCCGGATGGAGGCGAACATCGAAGCGAGGGGGAAGTCCTGCGACAGGCCGCCGGCACCATGCACCTGGATCGCCTTGTCGAGGATCCACTCGACCGTGGCGGGGGTGGCCACCTTGATGGCTTGGATCTCGGCGTGGGAGCTCTTGACGCCGGCAGTGTCCATCAGCCACGCGGTCTTGAGCACCAGCAGCCGCAGCTGCTCCACCCGCAGGCGAGACTCGGCGATCCAGTCGCGGATGATGCCCTGGTCTGACAGCGGCCTGCCGAAGGCGACACGGTCGTCCGCGCGGGCGCACATCAGCTCGATCGCGCGCTCGGCGACTCCGATCGACCGCATGCAGTGGTGGATCCGGCCCGGCCCCAGGCGCTTCTGAGCGATGGTGAACCCGTCGCCCTCGCTGCCCACCAGGTTCCCGGCCGGCACCCTGACGTCGTCGAACGAGAGCTCGCCATGGCCGCCGTGCTCGTGGTCGTCGTACCCCAGGACCGTCAGGCCCCGGTGGATCCCGAAGCCGGGGGTGTCCCGCTCGACGAGGATCATGGACTGCTGCCGGTGCCGCTCGGCGTCCGGGTCGGTCTTACCCATCACGATGAAGATCTTTGCGTTGGGGTTCATCGCGCCCGTGATCCACCACTTCCGACCGTTGATCACGTAGTGGTCGCCGTCCCGGACGATGCTGGTCGCAATGTTGGTGGCGTCGGAGGAGGCGACCGAGGGCTCGGTCATCGCGAACGACGATCGGATCTCGCCGGCGAGCAGCGGCATCAGCCAGCGCTCCTTCTGCTCCTGGTTGGCACACATCGAGAGAAGCTCCATGTTGCCGGCGTCCGGAGCGGCACAGTTCATCGCCGCCGGTGCAAGGTGTGGGCTGCGACCCGAGATCTCGGCCAGCACGGCGTATTGCACATTGGTGAGCCCGGCGCCTTGGTCCCCGGGAAGGAACAGGTTCCACAATCCTCGCCTGCGGGCCTCGGCGCGCAGCTCGCCCATGATCGGTGCCGAGTCCCACGCCCACCGGTTCTCGAGCTCCTCCAGCTGCTCGTCGAACACGGCCTCGGCCGGATATACGTGCGTCCGCATGAAATCCAGCAGCTCGTTCTGGAGCTCCTCCGTCCGCGAATCAAGTCCGAAATCCATCAGCTCTTCTCCTTGTGTGCGTTGGGGCCTACGTCCATGAATGGCTCCTTTGCGGATTCCGACGAGGTCGTGTTCATGTCTGCGGTCCTCCCGCGACGTAGAGGACCTGTCCTGACACGAAGCCGGCGCGCTCGCTGACGAAGAACGACACGGCGTTCGCGATGTCGTCGGGCTGGCCGACGCGGCCGACGGGGATCTCCTGGGCTGCGGCGGTCTTGAAGTCCTCGAACGACATGCCGATGCGAGCCGCTGTCGCGGCGGTCATGTCGGTCTCGATGAAGCCGGGCGCGATCGCGTTGGCGGTGACGCCGAACTTGCCCAGTTCGAGGGCCAGGGTCTTGGTGAACCCCTGGATGCCCGCCTTGGCGGCGGAGTAGTTGGCCTGCCCTCGGTTGCCCAGAGCTGATGTGCTGGACAGGTTGACGATGCGTCCCCAGCCGGCCTGGGTCATGAACCCCTGGGCGGCGCGAGCCATCAGGAACGAGCCGCGGAGATGCACGTTGGTCACGGCGTCCCACTCCTCGACGGTCATGCGGAAGAGCAGGTTGTCGCGGATGATGCCGGCGTTGTTCACCAGGACCGTCGGCTCACCCAGGTGTGCGACGATCTGCTCGACGCCGTACTGGACGGCCTCTTCGTCGCTGACGTCGACGCGGACCGCCAAGCCACGACCGCCCGCCGCCTCGATCTCATCGACGACGCCCTGACACGCCGACTCGTCGAGGTCGGCCACCGCGACAGCGAGTCCATCGGAGGCCAACCGGCGGGCGATGCTCGCGCCGATGCCGCGAGCCGCACCGGTCACGATCGCTATCCGGTTCATCGTGGTGGAGGTGGATGTAGTCATATGGCACCTTCTGTGACGTTGACGTTGACGGTGACGACGAAGATCTTCGGAGCGCGGCTCGGACCGCGCCACGGTGCGCGGCTTGGGCGAAGGGCGTCGGCTCTCGCGACGGTATCGTCCATGCTCACGGGCGCCCGAGTGCTCGGCGGGCAAGCTGCAAGTACGGTTCCACCGCGTCCCCGGGCGAGTCGTGCGCCTGTCCAGGGTCGCCCGCGGCACGCATCCGGTGGTCGATGCCTGCGGAGACGACGGCGATCTTGTAGTAGGCCAGCGCCATGTGGAAGTCCCAGTGGGCGAGGGTGACGCCGCCTGCGGCCTCGTACTGCGCAGCAAGGCTCGGCACGTCCGGGAGCCGCGGGCTCGACCACGCACCCGGGGCGCCGAGAATGAGATCGAATCCCGGGTCGCGGTAGGCGCACATCATCGCCACGTCGGCGATCGGGTCGCCGAGGGTGGACAGCTCCCAGTCCACGACCGCGGCGACCCGCACCCGGTCGGCAGGCGAGTCGGCGCCCAGGTCCACGATGGTGTTGTCGATGCGGTAGTCACCGTGAACGATGCTGCTGGCGTCCTGTTCGGGTACCGCGGCGGCGAGCCGACGGCTCACGTCACCTGCCAGCGCGTTCAGCCGATCGACTCCCACGATCTCCCACTGTCCGGACCAGCGCTTGAGTTGACGCTGAGCGTAGCCGCCTGGTCGTCCGAGCCCTGACAGTCCCACGGCGTCGTAGTCGACGCGGTGCAGGGCGGCGAGCGTCTGCACCAAGCGATCGGCGACAGCGCAGACCGTCGCGTCGTCCAGTTCGTCCAACTGATTGCGGGTCTGCACGCACAATCCCGGGACGAACTCCGCGATGGCGAAGGGGGCGCCGATGACGGACTCGTCCTCACACAGGGCCACCGTCGGCGCCACTGGGACGTCGGTCTGCAGCAGGCTCGCCGTGACGCGATACTCCCTCGCCACGTCATGAGCCGACGGCGTCCGACCGGCGCGAGGCGGAGTGCGCATCACCCAGCGCCGGTTGCCGTCGGTGAGGAAGTACGTCAGGTTGGAGCGTCCACCGGTGATCAGACGGGAGCTGAGTGGACCGGCCACCAACTCGCCGGCTCCCTCGATGATCCGCGAGATGGAAGCGAGCTCGGCACTGCTCAGGACCGTCGAAGACGCCCTCACGCGATCTCTCGCTCTGCCGGTTCGTTGACCCAGCCGCGGCGGGGAGACGCTCGCTCGCGGCGTACGGGCGGGCGACGGAACGGGTCGAGTTCGCCCACACTGCTCGACAGTGTGTGGAGCCGCAGATCAACCATCTACCGACTCTTCCCAGCGTCTGTCGCCTCGTACGGCAGATCGACCAGGTCGGCGAGTCGGCCCCGGTGCTCGCCCGGATGTCCCAATGCGAGCTGGGCGGCCTTGGCGCGCTTCAGGTACAGGTGGACCGGGTGTTCCCAGGTCATGCCGATTCCGCCGTGGAGCTGCAGCGCCTCCTCGGCAGCTGTCACGGCGAGGTTGCTGCAGTAGGACGCGGCGATGGCGGTCGCGACCTCGGCGTCGCTGTCGTCGGCTGCCAGCGCCGCGGCGGCGTACCGGGCCGTTGCCGTGCCCGACTCCACACTGACGTAGAGATCGGCGAGTCGGTGCTTGAGTGCTTGGAAGCTCCCTACCGGCCGCCCGAACTGCCGGCGTTCGCGCAGGTAGTCCACCGTGCCTGCCAGACACCACGAGGCAACACCGACTTGCTCCGAGGCAAGCATCGCGGCGCCCGCGAGAAGGGCTGCGCGCACGCTCGCGGCGGCGTCGCCCCGCACCCGCGAGCCCGGGGCAGCGTCAAGAACGATGTCCGCGAGCTGTCGGGACATGTCGAGGGAGGGGACTGCTGCAACGATCGCCTCGGACACGGGAACGGCATAGATCGCCAGCCCGTCGGCCTCGTCTACCGGGATCAGGAGCACGTCCGCCTCGAGCGCTCCGGCGACGCTGGACACGGAACCGGTCACCGTGCCCTCAGTCGCGGCGAGCCTGGGCACCGGCCCGTACGGCGCGGTGGCGAAGGGCACCGCGAGCGCCGCCGTCGTCACACCCGCCGCCAGCTCGGCCACCACCTGGTGGCCCGACCCGGTGACGGCGATGGTCGCGACGACGGCACTGGTGAGGAAGGGGACCGGGGCCGCCGCCCTGCCCAGCTCCTCACACACGGTGGCGGCCTCGCGCGCGGATGCTCCGAATCCGCCTTCGGCCTCGGGGATCAGGAGACCAGCGAGTCCGAGGTTCTGGGCCAGCGCCCGCCACAGCGGTTCGACGATCGTTCGGTCACCGTCGTACATGGCGGTCACCGCCGACGGACCCAGGCGGTCCTCGAGCAGGTCCCGGACCGTACGCCGGAGGTCGTCCTCGACGTCGGTGTACAGCAGGTTCAGCTCAGTCACTTCGCCAACTCCCTGAACGGAACGTCACGGTCGACACGGTGCTCCGGCGGCAGACCGAGCACGCGTTCGGCAACGATGTTGAGCAGGATCTCCGAAGTGCCGCCCTCGATCGAGTTGCCCTTCGCTCGCAGGTAGCGATACCCCGGACCGCGTCCGAGGAAATCGACCTCCAGCGGGCGCCGCAACGTCCAGTCGTCGTAGCGCAGGCCCTCTTCACCGAGCAGCTCGAGCTCCAGACCGCTGAGTCGCTGGGCGAGCCGTGCGAAGGACAGCTTCATCGCCGCGCCCTCCGGGCCCGGCTGACCCACCGCGAGCTTCTGGCGCAGTCGCTGACCGGTCAGGCGAGCCGCCTCCGACTCCACCCAGAGCTCCATCAGGCGGCCGTGCAGGTCGGGCCGCCGCCGGGCGGGGTTGGCCCGCCACGACTTCGCGACCACTCCGACCATGCCGCTCTCGCGCGGCACCGGTCCCCCGCCGATGGCGACACGCTCGTTGTTGAGCGTCGCATTGGCGACCTTCCACCCCTCGCCGACGGCCCCGAGGCGCTGGGAGTCGGGAATCCGGACGCCGGTGAGGAACACCTCGTTGAACTCGGACTCCCCGGTGATCTGCCGAAGTGGGCGCACCTCGATCCCGGGGTCGGTCATGTCGCAGATGAAGTAGGTCAGGCCCGCGTGCTTGGGAACGTCGGGGTCGGTGCGTGCAAGCAGGATGGCGAGCTGGGCGTTCTGCGCCGACGACGTCCACACCTTCTGGCCGTCGACGACCCACTGCTCACCGTCTCGAACGGCTCTCGTGGCAACCGCGGCGAGGTCCGACCCGGCGCCGGGCTCGCTGAACAGCTGGCACCAGACCTGCTCGCCTGTCCACAGCGGACGCAGGAAGGTGTCGAGCTGGTCCTCGGTTCCGTAGGCCATCAGGGTCGGGGCGGCCATGCCGAGCCCGATCACGTTGATCCGCGGATGGTTGTCGGGGGCGCCCGCCTCGGCGAACCTGGCGTCCACCTGCTGCTGCAAGTCCGGCGCGAGGCCGAGTCCACCGCGACCTATCGGGAAATGGACCCACGCGAGGCCCGCGTCGAAGCGAGCGCGCAGGAACTCGACGCGGTCGGTGGTCACGGGGTCGTGCTCGGCCAAGAAGGTCGTGACCTTCTCGGACAGCTTGTCCGCGACATCGGTCTGGGTGTTCATCGCTCCTCCGGGTCAGCAAGGTGGGGGTTCGGGACGTGGTAGGAAGGCACCGACGAGTCCGTGCACCGCTCGAGACGCTGCTGGGCGGCCAAGAGCTTGAGGTGGGCGTCGGTCTCCAGCACGGCAAGCATGGCGTTGAAGACGTCAAGGCTGGACAATGCGAAGCCGCGGCGGGTCCACGGAATCTCCGCCGCGACCTCCGCCGCGGTGCGGCAGCCACCGGCGACCAGGTCCTCGCACAGGCCCAACCGCTCCTCGTGGTGGGCCAGCAGTTCGTCGATGCGTTGGTGCGTACTGGTGGTTGCCGGCCCGTGGGCAGGCAGCAGCCTCATGTCCGGCAGTGCGCGTACCTTGGCTAGCGAACTGAGGAACTCGCTCAACGGCAGCGGCGAGGGCACGGGCTCGAAACCGATCGACGGCGTGATCGTGGGCAGCACGTGATCGCCCGAGAACAGCAGGCCGGAGGCGGCGTCGGCGAAGACGTAGTGCCCGCGCGTGTGCCCCGGCGTGGCGAGGGCAGCGAGCGTGCGGCCTTCGATGGCGATCTCGACATCGCCGTCCAGCCACTCGTCGGGCCCGTCCCACAGTTCGGTTTCGACGCTGTGGCCGGCGGACTCGGTGCGCCATCCTTCTGCCAGGTCGGTGGCGCCGGCTTCGACCAGCCGCCGATACTGTGAGTCGACGACGCTCTTTCCCGAGTTGAAGTACTCGATGGCGTCGCGGTCTCCGATGCCCAGCGACACCCGGGCGCCGAACTCACGTCGTATGGTCACGGCTTGCGTGTAGTGGTCGCGGTGGGCGTGGGTGACGAGGAACCGGGTGATGTCGCCGACCTCATGGCCCAGACCGTGCAGCGCAGCGTCGAGCGCGCGCCGCGACTCGTCCAGCGCCCAGCCCGCGTCCACGCACACCGGGCCGTCGGGAGTGCGGATGAGGTAGACGTTGACCGCCCGGAGAGCGTCGTTGGGCAGCGGCAGTGGGATCCGGAACACTCCCTCGGCGACCGGCTCTGCGGTCGGCTCGGTCCATGTCGCGCGGGTGCTCATCCGAGCCCCTCCAACCTCGTATCTGTGGACACGGCGTGACGGTGATCGCCTCATGCCTGCCAGATCTCTCGAGCGTCGACAAGCTGCGGGGTCTCCGCGTCGACCTCCGGGACGATCTCGATCTCGGCGCGCAACTTGATCTCGTCGCGCAGGGTGCGCAGCAGGTCCCCCTGCTGTTCTTCGGAGAGTGGCTCGACGATCTCCAGCGTCAGCGTGTCCTGCCCCGCCACACGTCGGATCACCAAACGTCCCACGCCGAGACCATGACGCGATAGTGCAGCCCGGACATGGTGCTCGTAGACGAACATTCCCCTGACCTTCACGCCGGGACCGACCCGTCCGAGGACCCCTGCGATGCGCGCCGACGTGCGGCCGCACTCGCACACCTCGCTGCTGACTACGCGGGTCAGGTCGCCGGTGGTCAGGCGCACGAAGGGGTAGGTGGGCGAGAAGGTGGTCACAGCGACCTGGCCGATCTCCCCTTCGGGAACCGGTTGGCCGGTGGCCGGGTCCAGGATCTCGATCACCTTGTCCTCGGTGAGGTGCATGCCGGCGCGAGCCTCGCATTCTCCGGCGATATAGCCGAGATCGGCGGTCCCATAGAGTTGGGAAACATGTCCCCCGCGCGACTCCAGCACCGCGCGCTCGTCCTCGGTGAGCTTCTCCGCAGCGACGCAGGCCGTCTTGAAGCGCCAGTCGGCACGTTCGACCAGCATCCCCAGGAACGAAGGTGTTCCCATATAGCCGGTGACCGGCAGGTCTTTGAGCAACCTGGCTTGTTGTTCGGTGTTGCCCGTGCCCGCCGGGACCACCACGCAGCCGAGCGACAACGCACCGGATTCGAAGGCGTGGCCGGCAGGCGTGAGGTGGTAGGCGAACGTGTTGAGCACGATGTCGCCGCGCGTCAGTCCGCCGGCTCTCAGGCCCCGGGCGAAGCCCCCGATGTCGGTGGTGCCCAGCTGTGCGTCGTAGATGGGACCTGGCGACATGAAGATCCGCGAGCTGGCACTCAGGTCTCCGATGAAGAACCCGCCGAAGGGCGGATCCTCCACCTGCAGGGCCGCCAGATCGCTCTTGGCGACGGGTGTCAGCCGGGTCAGCACGTCGGGCGTGCCGAAGTCGGCTGGCGACACGTTCGACCCTTCCAGCCGCCGTCGCCACGCCGGTGCCGCGTCCCATAGGTTGGCCAGCAGCGCGGTGACCCGCCGTTGCTGGTCCACGCGCCGCTCCTCCGGGCGGCGGGTCTCGTCGGGATCATGGAGAGTTGGGGAGTCGTTCATCCCAGCCACCTCTTCCTGCGTCGATAGGTCTTCACGTCTCGGTAGCTCTTGCGTTCGCCGACGCCGCTGAGGCCGAGGTAGAACTCCGCGACGTCCTGGTTCTCACGGAGTTTGTCCGCAGGGCCTTCGAGCACGATGCGACCGTCTTCGAGCACATAGCCGTGGTGTGCGATCTGCAGGGCCGCCTCGGCGTTCTGCTCGACGAGGACGACGGTCACGCCTTCTTCCCGGTTGAGCCGTTCCACGATCTCGAAGATCTCCGCCACCAGCACCGGCGCGAGACCGAGACTGGGCTCGTCGAGCAACATAACTCGCGGATGCGCCATCAGCGCGCGGCCGATGGCGAGCATCTGCTGCTCACCCCCTGAGAGGAAACCCGCCCGCTGGCTGCGGCGGTCGGCCAGCCGAGGGAAGTAGCTGTAGATCATCTCCAGCTCGCTCCGGCTGCTGCGCATGGAACCCGCGGTGTATCCCCCCGCAAGGAGGTTCGCCTCGACACTGAGATGCTCGAAGACACGACGTCCCTCGAGCACCTGCACGATGCCTTGGCGCACGATGTAGTCGGGCGAACGCTCCCGTAGGGAGTTGTCCTCCCAGGTGATCCGACCGCGGACCACCTCGCCGCGTTCGTGAGCAAGGAGGCCCGAGATCGCCCGCAGCGTCGTCGTCTTTCCCGCACCGTTGTTGCCCAGCAACGCCACGATCTGACCCGCCGGGACGGTGAGGGACACCCCCTTCAGAACGAGGGCTACACGGTTGTAGACGACTTCGACGCCATCCAGCTTCAGCATCCTCGGGCCTCCTATGCTCGCAGTACGTCAGCTGACGTCGGGCTCGTTGGACACGGGGGGGCCGGTGACGCAGTCGCCGATCCGGTCCCAACTGCCGTCGCGGATCTCGTAGATGTTCACGGCCCGATTGCCCGAGTGGTCCTTCTCGCTCATCGTGATCGGGCACGCGACGCCGTATCCCTCGTAGCCGTCGATGGACTCCAGCGCCTGCTTCATTACCTCGCCGGTCACCTCGCCGTCGTCGCCGACGATCTCGAGAGCCTGACGGATGCCCTCCTCGATCACCGTGGCGATGTAGAGACCGTTGCCGTACAAGGAGTTCTCCTCGAGCACGGGGTTGGGGTCGGAGCCGCTCTCCTCCCAGTAGTCGCGCAGCATCTGTACGGCCTCGGGCTCGTCGGAGGGCAGCGTGGACATGGACGCGCCGAACTTGCCTTCCATGCATTCCGCTCCGGCGCCGTTGATCTCGTTCTGGGTGATGGCCCAGTGCCAGGCGCCGACCGGCAGGTCCGGAGCCTGGTCGCAGAGACCCTTGAGCAGCAGCACCGCCTGACCGAAGATGGCGGCGTGCAGCACGACGTCGGCGTCGAGAGCGACGGCGCCACGCACCTGGGCGTCGACGTCGGCGGCGGCAGCGGGGATGACCACCTCGCCGGCGAACTCGGCGCCGAGGCTCTCAGTCGCGTTCTTCACTCCCTCGCAGTACTCACGGCCCGGCGGAGGCTCCCAGGCAACGCATCCGATGCTGATGTCGCTGCCCAGCTCGTCGACCTGCTGTTGCACTGTTGCCGTCGCCTGGTGTGCGTAGAGTGGACCGGCAGGGAAGGCGTAGGGGAACGCCTCACCGTCGAGCGTGTCGAGGTTGCCCTGGCCGGGGAAAATGATCGGGATCTTGGACTGCTCCGACACCGGCGTCAGGGCGTCACTCAGGGCTGTGCCCTCGACCGCCACCATGACGGCCCCGGACTGCTGGAAACGGGCGAACGCCTCAAGTGCTGGGGGCACCTCGTACTTGGTCTCGATCTCTTCGATCTTCACTTTCCGGCCATTGATGCCGCCGTTGGCGTTGACCATCTCGAACCAGTCGTTCACCGCCTCGCCGACGCCCTCCCCCACGTTGGCGATCGGGCCCACGCGAGCTCCGGCGACACCGATCACGATGTCTTCACCCGAGCTTCCCTCGCTGCTCTCGCCGCCGCCGTCGTCCCCACACGCAGTGGCGAGCAAGGCCAGCCCGAGTGCGAGCGAGACACTCTTCGCAATTTTCCGCTTCACAGCTTCTCCAATCATCGGTTCGATCGATAGTCCGAGATGTGCACGCGCAGGGCGCCCCCTCAGTACGAGAAGGGCCACATTCGGAAGTAGTCCTTGATATTTCGGAACAACCCGTAGAGCCCACGAGGCTCGAGGACCAGGAAGAGCAGGATGGCGACACCGAAGAGCATGGTGAGCAGGTGCACCTCCACGCTCGCCGAGAGCTCGATGCCCACGGCCGGCAACAGGTCACGCAGCCAGATCGGCAGCATCGTGATGAAGGCGGCGCCGAGAATCGAACCCGGGATCGAGCCGAGGCCCCCGACGAGGATCATCGCCAGATACTGCACCGACAGCGCGAGGGTGAAGACCTCGGTCGAGACCAGGCCGGCGTTGTAGCCGTACAGCACCCCGGACAGTCCGGCGATGGCCGAGGAGATGAAGAAGGCCAGCAGCTTGTAGCGCAGCGGGGACACCGCTGAGCCGGCGGCCGCGATGTCCTGGTCACGGACCGCGATCATCGCACGCCCGGAGCGCGATCGCATGAGATTCTCCACGAACATGACGACCACTGCCAGGGTGATGAAGACCAGCAAATACTTGCCCGTCGGCGTCGTGGTGTCGAAGGGCCCGATCTCGATGGGCTCGAAGATCACGATGCCTTGGAACCCGCCGGTGATCCAGGTCCAGGACGACAGGATCCACTGCACGATGTACTGGGCCGCCAGCGTCGCAATGGCCAGGTAGAGGCCCTTCACCCGCAGCGAGGCGAGCCCGAAGATCAGCGAGAACACGCCCGCGGCCACCATCGCCGTCGGAATGGCCACCCAGAACGGCGCATCCGCGCGCGACACGAGCAGCCCGCTGGTGTACGCGCCTACGGCGGCGAAGGCGGCGTGACCGAGCGATATCTGGCCCGCGTAGCCCACCAGCACGTTCAGACCGGTGGCGCCCACGGCAGCGATCCCGACCAGCGTCAAGACGACGAGCCAGTACGGCGAGGCGACCAGTGGTACGACTACGAAGGTGACCGCCAGGACCGCCAGGATCCAGATCCTGCGGTACGGCGTTCCGTAGACAGCGATCTCCTCGGCGTACTTCTCGTGGAACCGACCGGTCTCCATGGCGATGAGTGCCACTGTCAAACCCTTTCGATCTCGGGCCTGCCGAACAGGCCGTAGGGACGAACGAACAGCACGAGAAGCAGCATGATCAGCGGCGCCACGGTGCTGAAACCAGCACCCAGGTCGTCATTGAGGTAGCCCGCGGACAGGCTTTCGACCAGGCCGACAGCGATTCCGCCAATGACGGCGCCGACGATCGACTCAAGGCCACCGAGGATGACCACAGGGAAGATCAGCGCACCGAGCACGACCAGTCGGCTGTCCACACCCAGCAGTGAACCCCACACGTAACCGGCGAGTGCCGCGATCCCGCCGGCCATCGCCCAGGACACGGCATTGACCAGGCGGATGTTGATGCCCAGCGATTGGGCGGCGACCCGATCGTCAGAGACCGCCTGCATCGCGAGTCCGAGACGGCTGCGAGAGAAGAAGAAGCCGAACGCGCCAAGCAGGATCAGCACCATGACTGCGGACCAGAACGTGATCGTGGGAATGGAGATGCCGAACCATTCGTAGCGTCGCTGGTCGATCAAGCTCGGGATCGAGCGGAGACCGTCGCCCCAGATCATCGGCACCAGGCCGCGGATGATGGACCCCAGGGCGATGGTGGCCATCACCAGGGCGAGCATGGACTCGTTCTGCAGCGGTCGCAGCGCGAACCGTTCGATTCCTGCGCCCACCACCATCATCACCACGACGGTTGCCGGAACTCCCAACCAGAACGGAACGCCGACATCGGTGAGCAGCCACGACACCACGAACGCACCGAGGACGACCACCTCGCCCTGCGAGAAGTTGATGACTCCGCTGCCCTTGACGACCACGACGAAACCCAACGCAAGGAGCGCATAGAGCATCCCGGTGAACACGCCAGAGACCATCAGCTGCGTGAACTCGCTCATCAGGCCGGCACCCCCTGCACGGATTCGACCGGGACATCGACCAACGTGAGCTGGGTATGGATGCGCGCCTTGCGGCCGTCACGGTAGGTGACCTCGGCGTCGACATCGACCTCTGTGCGATCGGAGTAGAGACCGTCGATGATGAAGGCGTAGTTCTGCTCCACCTGGGCGCGACGTACCTTTCGAGTACGCGTCATCTCAGCGTCGTCGGCGTCGAGCTCCTTGTGGAGGATGGCCAATCGGGGCACCCGCATGAAGGTCGGCATCTCGGAGTTCACCCGCGCGGTCTCCTCCCGGATCAGCTCGATGACCTCCGGGCGCTGGGAGAGGTCGGTATAGGTCGTGTACGGGATCCGTTGGTTCTCGGCCCACTTGCCGACCACTTCCCCGTCGATGTTGATCAACAGAACAGGGAACTCACGCCCGTCGCCGAAGCAGACAGCTTCTCGCACGTACGAGGAGAACTTCACCTTGTTCTCGATGAAGGTGGGGCTGAAACGCTCGCTCGAGGTCAACGTGGCCACGTTCTTGGAGCGGTCGACGACGACCAGGTGACCGTCGTCGTCCAGGTAGCCCTCATCACCCGAGCGGAGCACATCGCCGATGAATGCCTCGTCCGTGGCCGCCTGATTCTTGTAGTAGCCCACGAAGACGCTCGCGGATCGGTGCGCGATCTCACGATTCTCCGTGATGACGATCTCGACGCCAGGTACCGGACGGCCCATCGTTTCGGGCTTCATCTTGTCCCAGTGAGTCGTGGTGATGCCGACCTCCGTCTGGCCGTAGACCTGCTTCAGCGGGATGCCGAGGGCGTGGAAGTACTTCATGACATCGATGCCGAGCGCGGCGCCACCGGAGTAGATCCGCTCCGCGCGGAGCAGACCCAGATGGTCCCGCAGCGGACGGAACACCACGAACTCAGCCACGGCGACCTGGGCTCGAGTCCACCCGCCCGCCTTCTGTCCGCGGTACTCGCGTTCGGCGCGTCGCTGCCCCACCTTCATCCCCCAGTGGTAGATGGAGCGCTTCAACCAGGTGGCCTCCCCGATCCGGACCTCGATCCACGAGAGATAGTCCTCCCACATACGTGGTGAACCGAGCAGCTGATGTGGCCCTATCTCTCGGATGTCGTTACGCAGCGTTTCCGGCCCTTCGGCGAAGTTGAGCCGGTAGCCCTCCATGATGTGGCCCGCGGTGGAGAAGTAGCGTTCGCCCGCCCACGCCAGCGGCAGGAACACTAGCCGTTCGTACTCAGGCTTCATCGGCTCTGCGAGGAAGAAGTTCTTCACGCCTGCGATGACATTGAGATGGGTCATCATCGCGCCCTTCGGCTCCCCAGTAGTTCCCGAGGTGTACATCAGAATCGCGATGTCGGAGTTCTTGCCACGCGCCACGCTCTCGCGGTACTCGTGTGGATTGACCTCGGCCCGTCGAGCACCCATGGCGAGAACCTCGTCGAAGGAGATCGCCACCTTGGAGTCATAGAGCGACATTCCCCGCCCATCGCAGTAGACGATGCGCCGGAGTCCCGGCAGCTGATGCTGCATTTCGAAGAGCTTGTCGGCCTGCTCCTGGTCGCGCACCACCACCACCGGACACTCCGCGTGCCCCACGATAAAGGCCACTTCCTCCGGAGACGACTCCGGATAGAGGACTACGCCGGCACCCTGCAGCGACTGAACAGCGAGGTCGGTGATCAGGTGCTGCGGCCAGTTGTCGCCGATGATCGCCACGTTCTCACCCGGTTCCAGGCCGAGTTCAAGCATGCCAAGGGCCAGGTGCTCGATGCGCTCGCCGTACTGTCGCCAGGTCATCGGCTTCCAGATGCCGCGATCCTTCACTCGGAGCGCGACGGTGTCCGGGGTGTCGACGAGACGCTGCAACAACAGTTGCGGCATGGTCTGCTCGGGGTAGGTCACCGTCTCGGTCATCGGCCGGTCGCCTCGCCGGTCACGGCCTCAGCGGGCGCACCGATGTAGGCGGCGATCACCGCCGGGTCGGCCCTTACCTGCTCCGGCGGTCCTTGAGCGATGAACCGCCCGAAGTCGAGCACCGAGACCCGATCCGAAATGTCCATCACCACTCCCATGTCGTGCTCGATCAGGATCACGCTGATCGCCGATTCCTGACGCAGCTCGAGGATGTAGCGCGCCATGTCTTCCTTCTCCTCGACGTTCATGCCGGCCATCGGCTCGTCGAGGATCAACAGGCGAGGCTCCTGGGCGAGGGCGCGACCTAGATCGACACGCTTCTGCAGTCCGTAGGGCAGGAGGCCCACCGGGGTGTTGCGGATGTGGGGCATGTCGAGGAAGTCAACGATGTCTTCCACGGCCGCGCGCTGCCGCAGCTCCTCGCGCTTGCTACGGCCGTAGAAGATGCCGTTCGACAGAGCCCCGCCCTTGAGGTGGCGGTGCCTGCCCAGCATGAGGTTGTCGATAACACTGAGGCCCTGGAAGAGTTCGATGTGTTGGAAGGTGCGCGCGACCCCCAGACCAGCGACGCGATGCGCGGGCAGCCCCGTGGTCTCTCGACCGAACAGAGAGATGTTTCCCTCCTGGGGCCGGTAGAACCCGGTGACGCAGTTGATGAGCGAGCTCTTCCCGGCGCCGTTCGGCCCGATGAGCGCGGTGATCTCGCCGGCGGCCGCATTCATCGACACATTCGAGAGCACAGTGAGGCCGCCGAAGCGAAGTGTCACTTCGGTGACCTGGAGCGTCATTTCCGGACTCCGGTCCACAATCAACTCCCAGGCTGTTTTTCGACTAATGAGTCAGTGATCGAAGTATCGTGGCGATCGTCACATTAAGCAAGGGTCTGGCGCCATCACGGTGTGAGAAAACGACCCGATCCCTACGCGTGACCATCTCCGGGCGGGGCTCGCCCCTTCTAGGTCGCGGCGGACCTCGCCGGCACGATCGATCGATAGACGAGATGGAGAACGCTGTCTCCTCATACAACGACTGGTCCAGCCCATCTCTGGGCGCGCGGCGGCAGTCGTACCAGCACCACCGCGCGTGCCCGTCGGGTTCAGGGTGACGCTGTCAGGGCTACGCCCACATGCCGGCCGATGCTCCCCACTTGGGCGAGCGACGTAGTTGCTGCGCGACGATCTTGCGCTGGACCTGGGTGGTGCCTCCGCCGATCATGAAGAGGCGCGCATCGCGGTACAGCCGTTCCACTTCGTACTCGCGGCAGTACCCGTAGCCACCGTGGATCTGGACGGCGTTGCTGGTCACCTCGTTCGCCAACCGGCCGGCGACGAGTTTGCCGATCGAGCCTTCGGCGATCGACGGTCTGCCGGCGTCGGAGAGGGCGGCCGCGTGCCGGTACAGTAATCGACATTCCAGGAGAGCGGCGCCCATGTCAGCCAACATCTCGCCGACGGGTGCGAGGTCCGCGATCGGGCCACCGAAAGCCGTTCGCTGGCCCGCGTACGCCGAGGAGAGTTCCAGGGCGCGCTGCGCCATGCCGGCGGTCATGGCGGGAATGGCCAGGCGCTCATAGTCGAGCACATCCATCGCAACCTGCCAGCCCTCGCCGACCTCGCCAAGTCGGTCGGTGTCCTCGACCCGTACGTTGTCGAAGACGAGTTCGCACGTCGGGGACGACCGCAGCCCCATCTTCTCCAGCACGCCGGTGACACTGATCCCTGGAGCATCCATCGGAATGACGAAGGTCGTCAACGTCTCCTTGACCCCCGTGCCGCCGGTGCGGCACAGCAGGAGCACGGCGTCGGCGATGCTGGCGTTGGTGATGAACATCTTCGTGCCGCTGATCCGCCATCCGTCGCCATCACGGACTGCCTTGGTGGTGATGTTGGCGACGTCGGAGCCGGTGTCCGGCTCGGTCACGGCCCAGGAGGTGATGAGCTCGCCTGCCGCGATCTTGGGCAGCCAGCGTGACTTCTGCTCATCGGTGCCGAACGACATCAACGCCCGGGCGGTCAGGTAGGTCGGCATGGTAGACATGGCGAGGCCGGCGTTGTGGTAGGCGAAGGCGTCGACCGCCTCGTGAAGGGCCAGGCTGCTCGGGCCCGTACCGCCGTACTCCGGCGAGATCACCGTTCCGTACAATCCGATGCGACCGACTTCCAGCAACAGAGACCTGATTAGCTCCATGTCCTGGGGGTGCGCGTCCAGTTCGCTGCTGCGTGGCAGCACCTTGTCCCGACCGAACTTGTGGATCACTGCAGACCAGTCGGACGTGGCCTCGTTGTGGGTATGGGTGGACATCTTTGTCTCCTCGGTTCTAGTTGTCGTGCGCGGTGAAGCGCAGTTCGGTCCACGACTCGCGGTCGAAGTAGGTCGCCGCGACCCGCATACCGATGCTCACTGCCTCCGGCGGGCCTTCGATGCGAGCGGCGATCCTGGGCCCGTCCTCAAGATCGACGACGGCGATAGCGAATGGGAGGTCGGCTTCGAACGCCGGGTGGAACGTGCGGTGCAGGACGATGAACGAGTACACCGTGCCGACTCCGGACAGCACCTTTTCCTCTCCTCCAGGTTGCCCGCAGTAGGGGCACGAATCGAGCGGAGGAAAGCGAACCTTGCCGCAGGCCGCGCATCCCGGCAACCGTACTTCGCGTTCGGCCAGGCCCTGCCAGTAGGCGGCGCTGTCGGGATCGACCTGGGGAGCTGGCGGTTGGGCGTACTCAGTGGGGTTGGACACGGATTCTCCTGGCTGATCAGCTGGGCTCAGCGCCCAGTGAATTGGGGGGTGCGCTTGGACTCGAACGCGTCGAGACCCTCGGGGGCGTCGGAACTGGTCAGGCAGTAGCGGGCGGTGACCTCGCGCTCCAGGCGCATGCCGCCGGGTATTCCTGTGCCTTCCCAGTACGCGGCGTTGAGGACCTGCTTCGCGTTGCGTACGGCCAGCGGCGACTTGGCCGCCACCTGCTCGGCGAATCGGAGGCCAGCCGCCACCAGGTCGTCGTCCTCGACGACCTGCGAGACCAGGCCCCACTCCAACGCCTCCTGTGGCTTGAGCATGCGACCGGTGAAGATGAGTTCTCGCGCCCGGGCGGGTCCGACGGCGCGCGGCAGCAGGGTGAGGACCCCTCCGCCCCCCATCTGACCGAACGGGAGGTGGGCGTCACCGATCCGCGCGGACGCAGAGGCGAGCGCCAGGTCGCACGAGAGAACCAGCTCTATTCCTCCGGCGACCGCTATCCCGTTGACTAGGGCGATGTAGGGCTTGGGGTACTGGCTGATAGCGGCGAACGTCTCATGGATGTCGGCCAAGAACTGCGGAAAGTCCTGGGTGTCGCGCTGGAGCTGTTGGTACTTCTTCATGTCGCCCCCAGCGCTGAACGCACGTCCGGCGCCGGTGACCGCCACGACGCGGACCTCGTCGTCGTGTCCGAGCTCGTCGAAAGTGGTTCTCAGGTGCCTGACGGTGTCCCAGTCCAGCGGGTTCATCTCATCGGGGCGGTTCAGGGTCACCAACGCCATCGCTCCGGGCCCGGAACTCAACGCCATCCGTTCCACGAGCAAGGTGGACGTCTGGGTGGGTTCCGAGTGCGTTGCTGTCACTGCTGGCTCCTTCGGTCTGTCGCATCGCATCGTCGATGCTGCGTGCGTCCGCCCTAGCGCGGCCGTCCTGCTGCAGCTAGAGTCTCAACCTGTCGGTCGAACGTCAACCCTATGGTCGTATTAGAAAGGAGCGCGCGTGACGCAACCGCTGCACTTCGGGGTAGGGATCAACAACTTCGGGTCTCCCCTGCGAACTGCGAGCGACGTGATCGGCTCTGCAGTGTTGGCCGAGGAACTCGGGTACTCGTCGGTGTGGTTCGGCGACCACTTGAGCTTCCACGTCCCGGTGTACGAGTGTCTGTCGATGATGGCGGCCACCGCGGTCGTCACCCGCAAGGTGACGGTCGCGTCGGGCGTCCTGCTCGGCGTGCTGCGGCATCCCGCATGGGTCGCCAAGTCCGTAGCCACCATCGATGCACTCAGTGAAGGGCGGGTACTCGTCGGTCTCGGCGTGGGGGGAGAGAATCGGGCGGAGTTCGGGCTGGCCGGCGTACCGTTGGCAGAGCGTGGCCGCAGGACCACCGAACTGATGAGGTCGCTGCGCGAGATGTGGCTCGCTGACAACCCGCATGGCCTCCAGCCCCCTCCGGTGCAGAGCCGGATCCCGCTGTGGCACGGCGGACGAGCGGACGCCGCACTCGCCCGCACGGCTCGGTTCGGCGATGGCTGGCTAGGGGCTTTCGTGACGCCGGAGCGCTATGCCGAGCGGTGGTCGGCACTGGGCTCGCTGGCGGCCGACGCCGGTCGCGCGCCGGAAGAGTTGACCCCCGGCCTACACGTCTACATCCGCGTGGACGACGATGCCGACCGCGCGTGGCGCGAGGCCAGCGCCTTCATCGGCGACGTCTACGCCATAGACCCTGAGCCCATGCGCCGCTACTGCATAGCCGGCAACGCCGATCAGTGCGCCGAAGAGATCGCCGCCTTCGTCGAGGCTGGCGTCACCCACGTGATCTGTCGGATCGCCGGAAGCGACCTGGAAGACCAGATGGCCCGGATCATGGAGGTGGCCGCGCGGGTCCGCGCACGGTTCGAGCCGGCCGTGACAACTGAGGAGATGGCATGAACCGACGCAGCAAGGTGATCGACGTTGCTTCCGCAGCAGACCTGGTGAGTGACGGCGACCTAGTGGCGATCGGCGGCATCCACGCGCACGCGGCGCCCATGCCGATCATCCGCGAGCTCGCCCGCGCCGGACGGCGCAATCTCCGGCTGCTGCCGAACGTGTCGGCCGGGCTCCCCGTGGAGGTTCTCATCGCCGCCGGGACCGTCGCCGAGGTCTACACGGCATACGTCGGGCTGGAGGACTTCGGGCTGGCGCCCGCGTTCCGCGCGGCCGCCGAGAGCTCCACCATCGTCGTGCACGACGTCGACGAGCCGTTCACGATCTATGGGCTCAAGGCGGCGGCGGCGAACCTCCCCTTCATGCCACTACCGCGCGGCCACCAGTCCACCGGCACGCGTTCGTTGTCACCGGAGCTCTTCCGCACCGTGGTGGACCCCTACTCCGGCAACGAACACGTCGCCATTCCTGCCATGCGACCGGACGTCGGCATCGTGCACGCTCCTCGCTGCGACCGCTTCGGCAACGTCTTCTTCGACGGTCCGATCTATCAGGACGACCTGATCCTGCGGGCGTCGAGGACCGCAATCGTCGTCACGGACGAGATCGTGCCCGACGACTACGCCGCGTCCGGCCGGCACAAGGAGGTCACCGTTCCGAGCTTCATGGTCTCGGCCGTGGTCGCTCTCCCCTTCGCTGCGCATCCCACCTCCTCGGCGGGTCACTACGGGCGCGACGAGCGGATGCTGGAGGACTACGTGCGCTCGCCGGAACAGTGGATGGCGCGCTACGTGAGCGAAGCACATGATCACCACCAGTACTTGGAGCGCGTGGGAGTGGAGCGCCTCGTCGGCACCCTGCGTGTCGACCACAAGCCGCGCGCGGACAGGAGCCAGACATGACCGAGACGTGTACGACCAGCGAGTTGATGGCCGTCACCTTGGCGCGCGGTTTGCGCAACGAGGAGTGGGGTGCCTGTGGCGCCAACTCGGAGATTCCGATGGCGGCCTTCCAGCTCGCCCGCCTCATGCACGCCCCCGACCTCAACTGGCTCAGCGGCGGCGGCGGTGCGATCAACTCGGCGGCGCCACTGGTGAAGTCGACTGCCGACCCGGTGACCCTCGACAGCGCGGAGCACTCCTTTCGGCTCGAGGACATCGTCGACTTCGAGCTCGGTGGATGGCGCAAGGCGCCCACCGTGGGGATCTTCGGCGGCATGCAGGTCGACCGCCATGGGAACGTGAACATGGTCGGTATCGGACGCGACTACCCGAAGCTACGGGTCCGCGGTCCAGGAACGGTCGGGTTGGTCTTTGCGGCCTACTTCACGCGCACCATGATCTTCGTGCAGCGCCACGACGCCCGGATCTTCGTCGACGAGGTGGACCATGTCAGCGCACCCGGGCGCACGGCTGCGCGTCGAGAGTTCTGCGACCCGCATTCCGACGGCCCCCAACTGGTGGTGACTCCGCTGGCGGTCTTGGACTTCGGCGATGACGACACGCTCCAACTCAAATCGGTGCATCCTGGGCACACCCCCGACGAGGTCCGTGAACGCACCGGGTTCGACCTGCCGTCGCCGACACCCGGCGAGGTTCCCCTGACGCCGTCGCCGACCGACGAGGAACTCACCATGCTCCGCGAACGGGTGGATCCCGGCGGTGTGCTGCGACGCCTGCGCCTGGACTGAGGCGAACGACCCTCTTGCGCAGCGGTCGGCGGCCCGTTCGGGCCGCCGGCCGCTATCGCGGATCACCGTGCCGGCGCCGCGGCACGGGCCACCCACTACACCTTGAGGCCGAGGCTTCGACCGATCAGCATCTGCTGGACCTCCGAGGCACCTTCACCGATGGTCATCACCCGGGCGTCTCCATAGAGTCGCGTCACCGTCGAATCCATCATGAAACCCGCTCCCCCATGCAGCTGCGTGGCGTCGTAGGCCACCTTGTTGCAGATCTCGGACGCGACCATCTTACAAATCGCCGCCTCCTGCTCGTAGGGGTGGCCATGGTCCATCTTCCAACAGGCGTCGTAGGTGATCGATCGGGCAGCTGCGGTTGCCGCAGCCATCCGAGCGACCTTGAATCCGACGGCCTGGTGGTCGCCGAGTCGCTGGTTGAACGATTCACGCGTCTTGACGAATTCGAGCGTGGCGTCAAGGCACCCCTGGGCGATACCGACCGAGGCCGAGGCGATCGGAAGTCGGGCCCAGGTAAGGAAGCCGAGCGCCTCTCGGTATCCGCGACCGACGTCGCCCAGGAGGGCATCTGGCCCCAGGCGGACGTCGTCGAAGTACAACGGGTGCGTGTCGGAGGTACGCCAACCAATCTTGTCGTAGGCGGGACCGACCTCGACTCCCGGCGTATCCAGAGGGACCAGGAATGCCGACACCTCGGGGCGACCGGGCCGGCCGGGACCGGTGGCGGCGAAGAGGATCACGTACTTCGATCGCGGCGTGCCCGGGTTGGTGATGAAGGCCTTCGATCCGTTCAGGCGCCACCCGTCGCCGTCCCTCACGGCTGCGGTTCGGATGTTGCCGGCGTCGGAGCCACCGCTGGGCTCGGTGAGACCGAAGGAGATGAAGATCTCCCCACGCGCTGCCCGGGGAAGGATCTCCTTCTTCTGGTCGTCGTTGGCGAGCCGTTCGAACAGCGCGCAGGCGATGCCTTGTACGTGCGCGCTGGCACCGACTCCTCCGTCGACCCGAGAGATCTCCTCGACGGCGAGGCAGAACGAGGTGATGTCGGAACCGGAGCCGCCGTACTCCTCGCTCACGCGTAGCCCGAAGACGCCCAACTCCCCCAACCCGTCGACGATCGATTCGTCGAACACGGCGTCGATGCTGCGCTGCGCGACGGTGGGCGCGAGCACGCTGGTGGTGAAGTCGCGCAGCACGGTTCGCCACGAGCGGTGGTCGTCGGTGAAGCACCAGGGGATGTCGAGCTCGATCCCCTGCTGTGAACTGTCGGGCATGGTCACTCCTTCGTGAATCAGTCGGCTAGGGCCCAATGGAAGTCGGTGACGAGCCCAGAACGCTCGTCCCCGAAAACGGCAGTGACGGCGGCACCGATGTGCATCCGCTCCAGCGCCACGTGGTAGTCACTCAGATCTATCCCCTGGAGGAGGTTTCCGATGGCTGTGTCCGCGCCTTCGGGGCGCGCGTAGACCAGGGCGTACGGCGGCTCCGGATAGCCCGGAAAACTCGTGTACCCGATGGTCGCGGCCTCGACGACGGCGCGAGGCCCCACGTCCGGCCAGTCGTCGGACGTGGGGACGAAGCATTCCTCGCAGAAATCACGGGGAGGCACTCGGATCCGGCCGCAGGAGGGACACGGTGACGCCGTCAACACGCCACGATCCCGCACGGTGGTGAGGAACCGGCTCGCCGCCGGTCCCGCCGCATGCCGGAAATCGAGGTGCCAGGCCCCCGGGATCACCACATGACTGGTCAGGGCGTCGCTCATGGTCAGCTCCTCTTCACGAAGCCATCGAGTTGCTCGCGGACGTTCGGACTCGTGGTGATGTGGTCGAGAAAGAGCTCTCGTTCACGCGACATGGCGGCTGCTGGCGGCTCATCCTCGGCGCAGCGGGCCATCTCCCGGACCGCGGTCATCGCGACTCTGTCCCGTGAGGCGAGCCGGTTGACGACGCGGTCGAGCTCGGACGCGAATTCTTCCGGCGGCACCGCCAGCGCGGCCAGGCCCCATGCTCGAGCCTGGTCGCCCGAGATCATCTCCCCGCTCTGCAGGAGCCAACGGGCGTATGCCCGAGGCAGGGCACGGACCAGCCGGACCGAGCCGCCGGCACCGGGCAAAAGAGCGTGCTCCAGGTGCCGGTCCCCGATGCGGGCTTCGGTGGAGGCAAGCACCACGTCGCACGCCAGCAGCATCTCGCAGCCGCCGGCGACCGCGTACCCTTCGACGGCCGCCAGACTCGCGAACGGGCCCGCTTCGATCGCATCGAGGACCTCGCTCAGCCGTGTCACGTAGGCCTCCAGTCCCTTCCGGTCGCCGATCAGGCCACGCACGAGGTCGAGGTCGGCGCCTGCGCAGAAGTGCCCGCCGGATCCACGAACGACCAGCACCGACGCGTCTGCACGCGCCATTGCGACTGCGCGCTCGAGCCCCTCGATGATGCCGAAGTCGATGCAGTTACGCACGTCGGGCCGGTCCAGCCGCGCATGCACGACGCCACCGACACGATCGATGAGTACCTGTCCTACCCGGGTCACGAGTCCTCCCCTCGAAGTACGGCTACGCCCGCGAACTGGATCGAGCCGCCAGCACCAGTCACAACGGCGGTGCGACACCCGTCAACCTGATGATCCCCGGCGCGCCCGCGGACCTGGAGCGCCCCTTCG
Source organism: Nocardioides alpinus (assembly GCF_900112035.1). Classification (GTDB taxonomy): domain Bacteria; phylum Actinomycetota; class Actinomycetes; order Propionibacteriales; family Nocardioidaceae; genus Nocardioides; species Nocardioides alpinus. The sequence continues at coordinate 221,252 of NZ_FOKC01000001.1, forward strand.
GCGAACCGTACGAGGGCGCTGACACTGATGGGAGCCGCGCAGAGCACGCCGCCCGAGGGGCACACAGGGATCTCGCCGCCGCGATCGAACCGGCCCTTCTCCGCATCGGCGATGCCCTGGCCCGGTTCCGAGAACCCGAGCGCCTCGACGGCGATCGGCTCCATCGTGGCGAAGGGGATGTAAGGCTCCGCGACGTCGATCTGACGAGCCGGGTCGGTGATGCCCGCCTGGGCGTAGGCGTCCGCCGCGGCACGCGAGAGCTCGAGGAACGAGCCGTGATCGTTGTCCCCGGCGGCGCCCATCTTGTCGCCCAGGAAATAGGTGTTGGAGCGGGCCGCGAAACCGTCGATCCACGCCACCGGTCGGGCCATCGTGGCTGCGCACTCGGCCGAAACCATCACCACGGCGGCGCCGCCTGAGGTCTGGGGACAGGCCATGTCGCGCCGGATCGGTGCGAACAGCAGTGGGCTGGAAAGCACCTCGTCCGGGGTGACGGGCTTCCGCAGCTGCGCTAAGGAGTTGAGTGCTCCGTTGTTTCGCAACCTCGAGGCGACCTGTGCCCATGCCTCCTCTCCCCGGCGCAAGCCGATGCTATGGCGATGGAGATAACGCTGGGCCTGTAGCGCGGACATCGAAATTGTGTTCAACGGCAGGCGGGCCTCGTAGGCCGGATCCCAGATGAGGTTGAGGACATGCTGTGCCGACTGTTGGGAGTCGCCCATCTTGTCGGCCCCGACCACCAGAGCGCATTGGGACTCTCCGGCAGCGATGGCCCACCAGGCCATCTGCACCGCAGACGTGCCAGTGGCTCCACCGGTCTGCACCCTCACCACTCGCTTTCCGCGAGCGGCGAGCACGTCGACGAGCTCCTGCTCGGGATGTCCGATGCCGTACAGGGCGTCCGGGCCTTGCGAAAGCACCACCAGATCGACGTCGGCCATGCTCACATCTGCGTCGACCAAGGCAGCGACGGAGGCATCACGAATGAGTCCGAAGAGGTCGGTGTCGGGTCGGCGAGTGCGCATCGGCGTCATTCCGACTCCCACGACGCCGGGTCTAGTGAGGCTCATAACGGCGCCGCCAGCACGGTGAGCGAGTGCCCCTGTCCGGCCCGACCGTACGAACAGTGCGCAAGTGCGCTCACAGCCCCGCGCTCGACTGCCTCGGCGGCGCACACGATCCGTTCGAGTCCGGCAGCATAACCGGCGTTGCGGCGGAACAGCCCGCCTGAGGGCTGCAGGTGCGGCAACCCGCCCTCGATGACGGCGTCGGCGACCTCGCTCGGCTGCCCCAGACCGAGCGCGCTGGCGGCCATCACCAGACGGAACACCGTCCGGTCGGTGGTCTCCACGACCTCGGCATGGGCGGGGTCACTACCGGTGCGCGCCAGTATCCGCTGCCGCAGCCTGCCCACCGGGTCTGGATGCTGCTCGAGAGGCAGCGCGCTGTCGGTGGCGAAGTCGACAGCCTTGATCTCCACGCGCGCCCCGTCGGCCGAGACCAGCACCGCCACTGCGGCCCCGTCGACGGGGGCGACGTGCGCCGCCCTGAGCGGGGTGAACCAGAGCCGGTCGTCGTCGGCTTTGTCGGGGGCCAGGAACGCCGTGAGGGAGTCGAAGCGGTCGGCGCTGAGTCCGTGGGCTTCCAGCCAGCGAGTGACCGCCAGGGCCTCGGCCGCCAGCGGGTGCGCGCCGACGGGTCTGGAGAACACCGGCTCGGGGTCGGGCGAGACGGCATTGAGGGGATCGGACTCTGCGGGGCTGTGCCAGGAGACGACGAGTACCGCTCGGTCGGCTCCCGAGGAGACGCGCCACACCGCCGAGGCGAGTGCGACGCTCGGATCGTCGACGACCTTCGTCTCGTCTCTGAGATAACCCCCCGCCGGCCCGGCGATGTGCATCGACGAGATCAGCCGGCCGTCCCAGGCGTCGGAGCCGGCGAGCACCACGCCGGTGACGTCGGCTCTGCTCAGACCTGCGTGGTTCAGGGCGGCCCGCGCCGCGAGGTGGACTCCGAGCGGCACGTCGAGACGCTCCGGCCCACTTCCGCACGCCGCGACCGCCCAGCCGGCGAGCCCCACCACTGTCACGCCGCCCCTCCGGGGGCGAGGAGCTCCATGATGGCTTCGACGTTGCCCTGCAGCTGCGCCACATCCAAACCGAAACTCGGGGAGTAGAGCAACGTCTGCTCGTACAGTCCGTCGAACCGCTCGTGCAGCTGCTGGGGGACCTCGTCCGGGGTGCCGGCCACCGCGAACAACTCCACTACGTCGTCGGGAACGGCGGCGATCATGGCGTCGATGTCGCGTCGCGACCACGCTTCGCGAGCATCCGCCGCCATCGACTCGAGGCCGTGCACGGCGAACGCGGGCAGATAGGTGCGCACGACGGCGTAGAAGCCGATCTGCGCCTTCGCCCAACGCAGCGCCACGTCGGGATCCTCGTTGATGCTGCAGATGACGTAGCCCGCGATGGGCACCGAGCGGCTTCGGTCAGCGCGAGCTGCGCCGTCGTCGAGGGCCGGACGCACGACGTCCTCCACGTAGCGGCGACTGAAGATCGGATGCCCGACCAGACCGTCGGCCACAGACCCGGCTGCCCGGACCATCCGCGGGTTGACGCCGGCAAGGTAGACGGGAATGTCGGCTCGCAAGGGCGGGCGCACCGCCGCAGTGGGGGTCAGGGCGAGATGATAGAAATCCCCGTCGTGTAACACGCCGGTGTCGTCCATCGACCACAGTCGGCGCAGCAGCGGAACCAGCTCCTCCACCCTCCGCGCCGGAGCCGTCGGATCGCTGCCGTGCCAATCCCGCTGCATCGTGCGCGTGCCGGTCCCCAGACCCAGGATCAGGCGCCCCCGGCTGAGCTCATCGAGGTCACGCGCTTCGGCGGACAGCACGAGCGGCGAGCGCCCGACCGCGTAGGCGATCGCGCTGCCGAGGACCACACGAGAGGAGACCATCGACATGGCCGCCAGGGATACGGTCGCCGTGCGCTCGTAGAACTCGGTCGTCCAGACCGAGTCGAAGCCGGCGGCCTCGGCGCGACGGGTCACGTCCTGGACCAGGTCCAGGTCGCCCCCGAGCAGCACCAGGCCTCTGCTGCGCCCTGGGGACGGAGTCGGCACCGCTGTGTCTGCCACGGAGAATCGTCATACTCCGACGGTGCTGGTGGGCACGAGGCCGCGCACGAGTTCCTGGAGGACTTCGCTGGCCTCGCGCGCCATCTGCGGAACGAAGGTGGCCGCGTCGACGACGTCCTGGATCCCGCTCGCAACCTGTCCGGCCGCGACCAGGCCCTTCTCGAAGTCGCCGGTGGACTGGGCGAGCTGCAGCGCGTGGTCCTTCCACTCGGTCAGCTCGTCGATTGTCATCTCTCCGTTGGCGACGATCTCCAGCAAGCGGTCAGTGGCGGCGGTGCGAAGGCCGCGCGCCGGACCGTACACGCCAGGGAACACGACGTCGTCGCCCTCTCGCGCGTCGACGATGAACTGCGCGACCGACGGGTGCCAATCGGTGTTGTCGGCGGAGGCGATGAACCGCGTGCCCATGGCGACGCCCGACGCACCGAGGGCCAGTGCGGCGGCCAGGGTGCGCCCGTCACGGGCACCGCCCGACAGGAGGACGGGCACCGACACCGCCGCCGTGACGTTCGGCAGCAACACGAAGGTGTGCACGGGAGAGTGGTGCGTATGGCCGCCCATCTCGTATCCAGAGGCGATGATGACATCAGCCCCTGCTTCCTCGGCCTTGATCGCCTGGCGCGTGCTGCCCACCTTGTGCTGGTGGATCAGGCCCGCGTCCTTGATCCGCGATGCGAAAGCCCCCGGGAAACCGGCGCTCGTGGTGAGCACCTTCAACTGCTGACCCACCTTGCTGTCGGCTTCACGGGCCGCGATCACGGCGTTGATGTAGGCCTCCGTGATCGGCAGGACCTTGCCATTGTCGTCAGCGCCGACAGGGACATTGACCGCGAACGGCTTGTCGGTGAGCTCGGCGCACGCGGAGATGTGGCTACGCATGATCGCTGCGCCCTCGCTCGGTTCCTGCGACATGCCCGGCATGCTGATGGTGCCCATACCGCCGGCGTTGCTCACAGCCGCAGCCAGGGCCACGGTCTTGAAGGGGCCCATCCCCTCTTGGATGATCGGGTGCTCGATGCCCACGAGCTCGGTGTAACGGGTAGGGAGAACAGACATTTCGGCTCCTAGAGAAGTCAGAGGTCTAGCGGTCGGCAGTGAGGATCAGAGCCGATCCGTCGTTGAGGGCGCCGGAGGTGACCACGGCAACCTCGTGACGAGGCGCCTGGCGCTCGCCACATCGGCCCTGCACCTGAAGCACGGCCTCGGTGATCGTGTTCATGCCGTGCAGGTATCCCTCGGCGAGCAACCCGCCGTGGGTGTTCATCGGCAGTGAGCCGTCGATCGCTGTCGCGCCCGAGCGGATGAACTCGCCCGCTCCCCCACGCTCCGCGAGACCGAGCCCCTCGATGGTCATCAGCACCGTGCTGGTGAAGCAGTCATAGATCTCGGCGACGTCGACGTCTCCCGGACCTATCCCCGCTCGACCGAACAACTCGTCGCGCAGCAGGTAGCCGTAGTTGTGGGTGAAGTCGTCGGTCAGCAGCTGGTCGCCGATGTCGAGGCCGGGACGAGGTCCGGCCGCATACGCACCCGAGGCGACCCGGACCGGGGGGTGGGCGAGGTCGCGGGCACGGTCGAGTGTGGTCACGAGGAGCGCGCACGCCCCGTCGACCTCGGTGGTGCAGTCGGCGGCACGGAACGGGTCGGCGATCCACGGGCTGTTGAGGTAGGCGTCCATGTCGAGGGGCTTGCGCAGGATCGCACGGTCGTTCAACTCCGCGTAGGCGCGCTGGGCGATGGCTACCGCCGCCAGATCCGCCTCGGTCGCGCCGACCTCGTGCATGTAACGACGTGCCCACATGGCGATGTACATCAGGTAGGCGTTGTAACCGATCGGGTAGCGGAACTGCGCAGCGCCTCCGGCGAAGGCGCCGCTGCCGACCCGGATTCCGGAGCGGCCGTTGAGTGCGCGGAAGACCAGGACCGCCTCCGCCTGTCCGCTCGCCACGGCGGTGGCGGCCTGATAGGTGATGATGCTGGGTGACTGACCGCCCTGTTGGAAGTCCAGCACATAGCGCAGTTGCGGCAGCGCCAGCGCAGTGGCGACCGCCTCGCAACTCACCGAGTCGTTGAGCACCGAGAAACTCGCCACGCCGTCGACGTCGTCCTTGGACATGCCGGCGTCAGCCAGGGCGTTCCGGGTGGCTTCGGCAGCCAACGACAAGACGGTGCGGCCCGAGTCGCGGGACAGCGATGTGTACCCAACTCCGGCGATGGCCACCTCACGCATGCGCGTTCCTCTCTCACGTACTCTATTGATTGGTAAATGTTCAACCGAAGAGATAGTTTATGTCCTGACGGTCGAGTTGTCTACGCTCAGCGGCCGTTCGTTCCGGGTTCTCGCCAAGGCAGCGCTCCCAGTGGCACCGGCGCCGCACCGGGCCGCACCACCACCGCGGTACCTCCGGCCCCGTCGGAGACCAGTCTTGCGCGGACGGGTTCGCGAACCGCGTGTGCTCGCGCCGCGGCGAGGACCGCCGCCGCGTCCGCGTGCTGCTCGCACAGTGACAGGTGATAGCGAGTCGGCGGCAGCAGGCGCGGCGTCCACTCCGCGCTGTGGAGGACCTCAGTCGGGCGGACCCAGACGGAGTCGACGGCCTCCCCCTGGTCGTGCTCCGAGATCTGCCCGGGTGGACTGGCGGCGTAGTAGAAGTAGGTGTCGAACCGGCGCGGTGCGCCCTCGGGAGTGATCCACCGGTCGTGGAAGGCGAGGGACCCGGGATCAAGACGGAGCGCCCTCTGGTCGAATGCCTCGGCGAGCGACGCTCCACTCGCCAGCGCGGCTCGAACGGCACGCGCGTGCTCGACACTCGCGGGGGCGCCGGCGCCGTCGATGGCCAGCAGGATCAGCGCCTCCTCGCAGGTTTCCCGCACCCCCGCGACGAAGGCGTCGTCGATGACACCGGCGACCTGCTGCGGACCTGTCAGGGGGAGGCGCTGGTCGCTGTCGTCGACACTCCCACCCGGGAAGACGAACCGGTCCGGCGCGAACGCCGCTTTCGACGTCCTGCGCAGCAGCAGCACCTCCACCCCTTCCGGTCCGTCGCGGACGACGACCACGCTTGCCGCTCGTCGCGGGGTCACCACCCCGCCGTCAGCACTCACCATGCCCACTCTCCCATCCATGTAGACGGATATCGACTTATGGGTCGAACGATTGTAGAGTCTTGCACAACCGGCGGAGCGCCACGAGAGAGTGGCGCAGAGTGAAGGAGCAACCTGGTGAACGAGGTCGTGATCGTCGATGGTGTCCGCAGCCCCATGGGCAGACGGGGAGGCGGTTTGGCCGACGTTCATGCGGTCGACCTCCTGGCGCACGTGCTCAGCGCGATCGTCGACCGCACCTGGATCGACCCGGCAACGGTTGACGATGTGATCGGCGGCTGTGTAGGGCAGGTCGGCGAACAGTCCACCAACGTCACTCGCAACGCGTGGCTGGCGGCGGGGCTTCCCGTATCGGTGCCAGCGGTCACCGTCGATCGCCAGTGCGGCTCGAGCCAGCAGGCGCTGCACTTCGCCGCCCAAGGGATCGCCGCGGGCACCTACGACGTTGCCATCGCGTGCGGCGTGGAGTCGATGACCCGGATCCCGATCGGCTCCGCTGCCACCTTTCAGGGCTCTCCCTACAGCGACCGGCTACTGGCAGCGCATTCCTTGGTCTCGCAGGGCGAGTCGGCCGAACTGATCGCGGAGAAGTGGGGATTCTCCCGCTCAGACCTGGACACGCTGGCCGTGCGCTCCCACCGCACCGCCATCGCGGCACGGGACGCAGGAGTCTTCGCGCGCGAGATCGCCCCCGTCCAGGTGGCCGGGACACTGGTGGACCACGACGAGGGGATCCGCGAACCCGACCCTGACCGCATCGCCTCGCTGAAGCCGGTCTTCAAAGAGGACGGCGTGATCACCGCGGCGACCTCCTCCCAGATCACCGACGGCGCTGCGGCGCTGCTGCTGATGAGCGGGGACCGCGCGCGGGAGCTGGGCATCACGCCCCGCGCGCGGGTGGTCTCGATGGCGCTTGCCGGCGACGACCCCGTGATGATGCTGACGGCGCCGGCGCCGGCCACGCGCAAGGCCCTCGATCGAGTCGGTCTTGTTGTGGATGACCTCGATGCGGTCGAGATCAACGAGGCGTTCGCAAGCGTCGTTCTGGCCTGGCGCGACGAGCTGAACATCTCCAAGCAGTGGTACGACGAGCACGTCAATGTGCATGGCGGGGCGATGGCCCTGGGGCATCCCCTCGGCGGGTCGGGCGCGCGTCTGATGATCAGTCTGATGTCGGTGCTCGAGGAGCGCGGCGGTCGCTATGGACTGCAGACCATGTGCGAAGGCGGCGGCCAGGCCAACGCGACGCTCATCGAGCGCTGGGGGGCCGCGCAATGACCGACACGTTCGTCGCGGGCACGGGCATCGCAGTCTTCGACCGCGCCCCCGCCACTCGATCCGCCGACCAGGTCGAGCACGCCGTACGCGCTGCACTCGCGGATGCCGCCGTCGGACTTGATCAGATCGACGCCGTCTATGTCGGCAACGCCGCGAGCGGCCTGCTCACCGGCCAGGAGATGATCCGCGGTCAAGTACTTCTGCGCCAGTTCGATCTGCGTGGTGTGCCAGTCGTCAACTGCGAGAACGCCTGCGCGAGCGGCTCCACTGCGCTGCACCTCGCGGACACGGCGCTCCGCGCCGGCCGGGCCGGCACCGTGCTGGTCGTCGGAGCGGAGAAGATGGCCAGTGAGGACAAACAGCGCCCGATGATCGCCTTGGCCGCAGCGGTGGACCAAGAGCGGCTGGAGGAGGAATCCCCCGACGTCCGAGGCAGCGGCTCTCTATTCATGGACATCTACGCGCAGTTGGCGCGTGACTACATGGATAAGCACGGGGCCACCCCCGAGGACTTCGCCGCGCTGGTCGTGAAGAATCGGCGTCACGCCTCCCACAACCCGGTCGCCCAGTTCACGGCCGCCATCACCGTCGAGGAGGTCCTCGACTCCCGGCTGATCAACGACCCCCTCACCCTGCCGATGTGCTCACCCATTGGCAACGGCGCGGCGGCGGTCATCCTCACCGTCGAGCCCGCGCCCGAGGCCACGACGGTGCGGCTGCTTGCCTCCAGCCTGGTCTCCGGTCGAGGACAGCACTCCGAGCCGGCCGTCGCTCATGCGGCGCGGTTGGCCTTCCGTCAGTCGGGGGTCTCACCCGGCGACGTGAACTTGGCCGAGGTGCACGACGCCACCGCGCCTGCCGAGCTGATCGCGCTAGAGGAGCTGGGCCTGCTCGCCCCGGGAGAGGGGGTCTTCGCGGTGCGCAAGGGACGGCTGAGCGTGGGAGGCGACCTGCCGACGAATCCCAGCGGAGGCCTGGTCTGCAAGGGCCACCCCGTGGGTGCTACCGGCGTGGCACAGGTGGTCGAGGTGGCCGACCAGCTCAGGGGTCGCGCCGGCGGGCGCCAGGTCGAGGGCGCCCGGATCGGGATCACCGAGAACGCCGGCGGGTGGCTGGGCGGGGACGTCGCGGCGGCCGCCGTGCACCTCCTGGGGCGGTGACCGTTGAGCGACGCGGCCCGAGCGGGCGCCCACGGGATCGCCTTCGAGCGCTCCCCCCGCACCACCCGGTACCTCGACCCGTCCCAGAACTGGGCGCCCGCCCAGATCACCAGCGAGATCCGGCGTGACCCGTTGCTGGGCACCACCGGTCGCCTCGCTCACTTCGTGGGATTCAGACCTCAAGCGGAGGACTTCGCAGAGCTTGCCGAGACCACTCGCGAGATCTGCCCCTTCTGTCCCGAGCGCCTGGAGGTCGTCACCCCGCAGCTTCCTCCCGATGTCTTCGCCGAGGGACGTCTGAGCCGGGGAGAGGCGACCCTGGTGCCAAACCTGTCCCCCTACGACGCCTTTAGCGCGGTGACGGTGATCTGCGCCCAGCACTTCGTCGCGATCGATGCGTGGTCGCCTGACGTCCTGCGCAACGCCATCAGTCTTGCCGGCGATTATGCGAAGGCGGTGCGCGAGGCCGGGAACGACCTGCCGTTCACACTGCTGAGCTGGAACTACATGCCGCCCGCCGCGTCGACGCAGATCCATCCCCATCTGCAGGTGATCGTCACCGACGAGCCGGGAGAGAACGTCAAGAGGCGGATCCGCGCGCAGCGGGAGTACTTCGAGCGTTGGGGACGCCCCTATTTCGACGACCTGGTCGAGACCGAGCGTGCCTTGGGTGAGCGTTGGGTGTACGACAGCGAGCACCTGACGGTGCTGACCGACTTCGTATCACTCTCGGCGCTGTCGGACGTGCGCATCGTCTTCTCGGACCATCAGGTGCTCGACACCCTCGACGACGCGGCCTTGGCCGACTTCTCCACGGTCACCGCGCGGCTGCTGAGTGCACTCGGGGAGACTGGCATCTCGAGCTTCAACATGTCCTTCTTCCCGGCCACCCTGGATGCCGCCGACGGCGGGCGGCTGCACGCCGTACTCACGCCACGGCTGTCCTTCTCCCCCGCACTGCACGCGAACGACATCGGCGCGCTGAACCTGCAGCTGGGCGAGCCCTACATGGCGCGTAGCCCGGAGTACCTCGCCGCCTCGCTGCGGCCCGCGTTCGGCCAGGCATCCCGGTACGCCCCTTCAGGAGGGTCATGATGGACTTCGCCGAATCCGAACTTCACCGCGACATTCGCGCTTCGGTGCGCGCCATCGCTGAGAAGTACGGCCATGCCTACTACCAGCGCACGGCCGCCGAGGGGTCGCGCAGTGAGGAGCTGTGGAACGAGGTCGCAGAAGCCGGGTTCGTCGGGGTGAACCTTCCCGAGGAGTACGGCGGCGGCGGGCTAGGGATCAGCGAGCTGGCGATCGTCGGCGAGGAACTGGCCGCTCACGGCTGTCCGCTGCTGCTACTGGTCGTGTCGCCCGCGATCTGCGGCACGGTGATATCTGCCTACGGCACCTCCGAGCAGAAGCAGCGTTGGCTGCCCGACCTGTGCTCGGGGTCTGCCAAGATGGCCTTCGCGATCACCGAACCCGAAGCCGGGAGCAACAGCCACCAGCTCGCCACCCGGGCCAGCCGTGAAGGCGAGGAGTGGGTGCTCAACGGCACCAAGCACTACATCTCAGGCGTGGACGAGAGCCGTGACATCCTGGTCGTGGCCCGCACGGGGCGCACCGACTCCGGCCGCGGACGGTTGAGCCTCTTCGTCGTACCCACGGACGCGGCGGGGCTGAGCATGCACCCGATCCCGATGCAGGTCAACGCCCCGGAGAAGCAGTTCACCCTCACCTTCGAGGACGTGCGGTTGCCCGCCGACCGCTTGCTGGGCGAGGAGGGCGAGGGGCTGCGGCAGATCTTCGTCGGGCTCAACCCCGAGCGCATCATGACAGCCGCCCACGCCTGCGGACTGGCTCGTTACGCGCTTGACAAGGCCGCCCGCTATGCGCAGGAGCGGGTGGTGTGGGGCGTGCCCATCGGTGCACACCAAGGGGTGGCGCACCCGCTCGCGGAGGCCTCGATCCACCGCGACCTGGCGTGGCTGATGACCCAGAGGGCGGCTTGGCTGGTCGACGCAGGCATGGACCCACGAGAATCGGGAGTCGCCGCGAACAGCGCGAAGTTCGCCGCGGCGGATGCCGCCGGGGAGGCACTGGACCGCGCGATCCAGGTGCACGGCGGCCACGGCCTGTCCACAGAGTTCGGCCTGGCGGACCTCTGGGGCTTCGTGCGACTGCACAAGACGGCGCCAGTGAGCCGCGAGATGGTGCTCAACCACATCGCGCAGCAGGTACTGCACCTGCCGAGGTCGTACTGATGTGGCAGGCAGCGCTGCCGGTGCTGAACGGGATCCGGGTCCTCGACCTCAGCCTGCAGCTGCCCGGACCGTACGCGACCCGACTGCTGGCCGACATGGGTGCCGACGTGCACCGGATAGAGCCGCCGGGCGGCGACCCGGCACGTGCCTTCCCCTCCCTCTACACCGAGGTCAACGTCGGCAAGGAGGTGGAGGAGGTGGATCTCAAGTCGGACGCCGGTCTTCGCCGCGTCCTCGACCTCGCACGTGACTGCGATGTGTTGGTCGAAGGCTTCCGACCCGGAGTTCTCGCACGTCTGGGCCTGGGCTACGAGGCGGTGGCACAGGCGAACCCAGGAGTGATCTACTGCTCGATCTCTGGATACGGCCAGGACGGCGAGCGTGCCGACAAGCCCGGTCATGACCTCACCTACCATGCCGACGCCGGCACGCTCGCCCAGGACGGACCCTCATCCTCAAGCGTGCCACCACTCCCCATCGCCGACCTGGCCTCCGGGCTGATGGCGGCCACGACCATCAGCGCCGCTCTCGTGGGTCGCGCAGACACGGGCGCGGGCGCCCATCTCGACGTGAGCATCGCGGACGTGATGGCCTCCTGGACCTTCCCCGTCGCGCTGTCCCGCGCGGCTCGCGAGGTAGACCTGTTCGGTTCCACTCCGCACTACGGCGTCTTCGACACCGCCGACGGTCACCGGGTCGCGCTCGGGATCGTCCACGAGCAGCACTTCTGGGAGCGGTTCTGTGACGAGTTCGACCTCGCCGACGAACGCAGCTCCACCTTCGAGGAGCGCCAACGCGACCATCAACGCCTGCGGCGCAGATTGGAAACACTGTTCGCCGGCCTCACGGCCGCAGAGGTCATCGCCCGAACGACGCAGGTCGACGTGCCCGCGGCCATAGTCCAACGGCCGGAGGACGTGCTGGACAGTGCTCCCTTCGAGCGTCGAGGACTCATCCGCGGCAGTGGATTTCGTGGCAGGTACGCTCACCCGGTACGTTTTGCGACGACCTCCACAGCGGCGTCCCCTGAAGGAGATTCGTCCACCCCAGGAGCGACACCATGATCCACCCAGCCACCGAGCCCGACGCCGGGGGGCCGCCGTTGAGCCGAGTCGCGCGCAAGCGCAACCAGCGCATCGATGCGATCTTGAACGTCGCCGCCCAAGTGGTGGCCGAGCACGGCTACCACAACACGTCCCTGGAGATGATCGCCGACCAGGTTGATCTCACAAAGGCGTCGCTATACCACTACTTCGACAGCAAGGACGACCTCTTCAGCGCCTGCTTCCAGGCGGTCGCAGAGAAGACCATCGCTCGCCTCGCGGCCGTCGCCGACGCGGCGCCGACCCCACTGGACGCGTTGCGCGACCTGATCCTCGAGCAGTTGGAGATCTTCGTCCACGACGACCCCGACATGGCGCGCCTGTTTCTGCAGCACCAGGATTGGCCGGAGTCGATGCGCGAGAAGCAGCGGCACTGGCGCAGGCTCCACGAAGACATCTTCGTCGCGGTCGTCGAGGATGGCGTGGCGTCGGGCCAACTGCACCCGCGCGATCCGCGGGTCGCCCTGCACTGCATGCACGGTTCGATCAACTTCGTCCCAATCTGGTTCCGTCCGCGGTCAGCGGCCGAGGACAAGAAGGCTCTGTCTCTCGTCAGCGAAAGCATCCTCGACATTTTCCGCTAACAGCCCGAAAGGCTCTGATTCATGACGCTCGACCAGTTGTTCGGCCTCGCTGGCCGCACCGCCCTTGTCACCGGAGCCACGCGTGGGATTGGTGAGGCGATGGCCCAGTCGCTCGACGCTGCAGGCGCCCGAGTGATCCTCGCGGGCCGGGACCGGCAACGACTCGACCAGGTGGCCTCGGCGCTCGAGCACGACCCCGTGGTCCTCACCGCCGACCTGCAGGACCCCGACGGGCCGACGAGCCTCGCCCGTGAAGCGCGTGCCTCGGCCGGGGCAATCGACATCCTCATCAACAACGCAGGAGGATCCTGGAACCAGGCCCTCAGCGACGTGGACGACGAGAGCTGGGATCGCACCCTCCGAACCAACCTCACCGCTGCCTTCGCGCTCACCCGCGAACTGGCTCCAACGATGGCCGAGCGTGGCTGGGGTCGGGTGGTGAACGTGGCGAGCGTCATGGGGTTGGTCGGCGACACCCACTCCAGCGCCTACGCGGCTAGCAAGGGCGGCATGATCGCCATGACCCGCTCACTGGCGGCCGAGCTCGGGCGCGACGGGGTCACCGTCAACACCCTGTGCCCGGGCTGGGTGGAAACAGACCTCGTCAGCGACCTCCACTCCGACGACCGGTTCCAGCAGCGCGTCGTGCGGCGTACCCCCGTCCGGCGTTGGGGGGTGCCCGCCGACATGGCTGCTGCCGCCGTCTTCCTGTCCGGTCCTGGATCGGCGTTCATGACGGGACAGACCCTCGTGGTCGACGGCGGTCTCTCGGCGACCTGGTGACGCGGCAAGCCGGTCGCTTGGGAGTCAGCGGCCCACTGCTCGCTCTCCTCCGCCGTGCCGCTGCCGCAGCACCGTCTTCAGCACCTTGCCGGTGGCCGTGCGAGGCAGCTCGGGAACGAACTCGATCCGGGTGGGGCACTTGAAGTGAGCGAGCCGGTCCCGGGTATGCGCGACCAGTTCCTCGGCCGTTGCCTCGGCGCCTTCCTCCAGCGCGACCACGGCCACAGGGGTCTCGCCCCACCGATCGTCGGCGACCCCGACGACGGCCACCTCACGCACCGCGGGGTGCCGGTAGAGCACCTGCTCGACCTCGATCGGGTAGACGTTCTCGCCGCCGGTGATAATCATGTCCTTCTTGCGATCGACCAGGGTGATGAAGCCCTCCGCGTCCATGCGGCCCAAGTCGCCGGGGACACACGATGACGTCGATCGTGCCGGGACCGTTGCCCGCCACGGCCCGTGGCCGGCGCACCAAGTCAGCGCTCGTGCAGGCTGGGCGCCAACTCTTCGAGGAGCACGGCTTCTCCGCCGTCGGCATCGACGCCATCGCCCACGGTGCCGGGGTCTCCCACGGGACGTTCTACACGTGGTTCGACTCGAAGGAGGCGTTGCTGCGCGAGATCGTCACCGGTGTCGCCGAGGACATCTTCGCCGCGACCTCGATCGGGACTCGCCTTCCGCCGTATGCGTGGTACGCCCGCATCGAGGCGGCGAACCGGTCCTTCCTGAGGGCCGTGACCCGTCACTCTCGGATCTTGCGCGTGCTGGACTCCCAGGCGGATGTCCGGGAGGACTTCCGGGAGCAGCGACTGGAGATCCGGGAGTCCTTCGTCCGGCGCGGCATGGAGGGGTTGGTCCGCATGCAGGAGCTGGGACTGGCCGATCCGCTGCTGCCGCCGCGGGCGACGGCCAGCGCCCTGGGCGCCATGGTGGAGTCCTTCGCCCACTTGTGGCAGGACCCGGTTGAGGGGTTGGACGAGGCGGAGGCCGTCGACGTCCTCACTCGCTTGTGGGCCGGGGCGATCGGCCTGGCGCCGCAAGCCTGGCCAGGCGGAGACCGAGCGGGCACGGCGGCCACCGAGGCGCTCAACGAGTGAGCGGCGGGCAGTGCCCAGTCAGCGCTGCTCCCAGCGCCACGGGGTCTCGCGGCTCCGCGCCACCCGTCCCCTGCTCTCCAGGAGGACCAGGTGCGCCAGGGTCTCCGCGATGGCCGCTCGGCGCATGAACCCGGAGATCTCTGGCCAGGGGCGCGACCAGGTCAGCGACGCGGTGAGCTCCCAGGTCGTCGGTGCCGTGGTGAGGGCGGTGTGAATCTCCTCCAGCCGTGCGTCGTGGTGGCCCAGCAGCGTCGACACGCGCGCCGCGAGGCCTGCGAAGCGGTACTCGTGCGCGGGCAGCACCTCGTCCAGCTCGTGGTCCAGTCCGCCGACGCGTGCCAGGGAGTCGAGGAAGTCGGCGAGCGGGTTGCCGCTCGACTGCGCGTGCACCCCGATGTTGGGCGTGATGCGAGGAAGGACGTGGTCCCCGGAGAAGAGGACGCGACGCTGGTGCTCGTGGAAGCACAGGTGGCCGGGCGAGTGGCCGGGCGTGTGGACAGCTCGCAGATCCCAGCCGGGCAACGGCAGCCGGTCGCCGTCTCGGATGAGGCGGTCGGGCTCGGTCTGGCGGACGTAGGCCGCGATCGGCAGAGAAGCGCGGGACAGGGTCTCCAGCTCGTCGTCGGGTATCCCGCAGTTCCGCAGCAGCGCGGCCATGTCGTCGAGCAGGTCGGTGATGCCGGCCCCGTACCGCGCGGGCAGCAGAGCCGCGTCGTCGGGGTGGAGTCCCACCCAGGCACCGGACGCCTCGCGGATCCGCCCCGCCAGGCCGTAGTGGTCGGGATGGATGTGCGTCACCATCACGCCGCGGACGTCGCCGATGGCGTGCCCGGCCGTCGCCAACCCGTGGGTCAGGGCGAGCCAGGCGTCGTCGGTGTCCCACCCGGCGTCGATGAGCGCCAGCCCGTCGTCCAGCTCGAGCGCGTAGACCAGGACGTACCGCAGCGGGTTGTCGGGGATGGGGACGGGGATCGACCACAGCCCGGGCTGGACCTGTTCCACCGGGGGCAGTAGCTTCTCCGCCCACGACCGCTTCTGCTCGGTGCCGGTGACCCGAAACGGGCGGGCCGTCTCGGCGGTCACAGGCCGATCCTCTTGCTGATGACTTCGTTCATGATCTCGTTCGTCCCGCCGCCGATGCCCAGGATCCGCGCGTCCCGGTAGTGCCGCTCGACCTCAGACTCGCTCATGTAGCCCATGCCGCCGAAGATCTGCACCGCCTCGTTCACCACGAAGTCGCAGGCGTAGACGGCCGTGTTCTTCGCCATCGACACCTCGGTGACGACGTCCTCGCCGGCGAGGTACCGCTGCGCGACCGCCCGGGTGTAGCACCGCGCGACGTCGACCTGGCGGGCCATCTCGGCGAGCTTGTGCCGGATCACCTGACGCGAGGACAGCGGCCGCCCGAACGTCTCCCGGTCCCGCGCCCACCCGATGGCCAGATCCAAGGCTCGGGCCGCGGTGGCGTAGGCCTGGACGGCGAGGCCGATCCGCTCGTTCTGGAACTGTTGCATGATCTGCACGAAGCCGGAGTTCTCCGCGCCCACGAGGTTCGCGGCCGGGACCCGGACGTCCGCGAAGGACAGTTCGGCGGTGTCGCTGCACCGCCAGCCCATCTTGTCCAGCCGGCGGGACACGGTGAACCCGGGCGTGGCCTTGTCGATGACCAGCAGGGAGACCCCGGAGTGGCCGGGTCCGCCGGTGCGCACCGCGGCGGTGACGAAGTCGGCGCGGACGCCGCTGGTGATGAAGGTCTTCGCGCCGTTGACGACGTACTCGTCTGCGTCGAGGACCGCCCGGGTGCGGATGTTGGCGACGTCGGAACCCCCGCCCGGCTCGGACACCGCCAGCGATCCGATCAGCTCCCCGGCAAGCGTGGGGCGGACATAGCGCTCGACCAGCTCGGGGCCGCCGTTGGCGGCGATGTGTGGAAGCGCGATGCCCTGGGTGAACAGCGAAGCACACACACCGGTGGATCCGCCGCCGTTCAGGATCTCCTCGGTGATGATCGCGGAGTCGATTGCGTCGCCGCCGCTGCCGCCGACTTCCTCGGCGAACCCGACGCCGAGGAGACCGACGTCGGCGGTCTTACGGTGCAGATCGCGGGGCAGCTCGCCGGACTGTTCCCACTCGTCCATGTGCGGTGCGATCTCCCGGGCGACGAAGTCGCGCGCCAGCCGCCGTAGCGCCACCCTCTCGGGTGTGCGCCACGGGTCGCCGGTGGGTGTGGTGATATCGGTCTGCGTCACAGTCGTCCTCCTCCGCTCGGTGCGTCCGCCGCAGTCAGCCACGCTGGCGGGCGTTTGTCCAACCGTGCGGCGATGCCCTCCCGCGCTTCGTCCGAGGCGAACCTCTCGGCGGAGACCGCTGCCATCCGCCGGAAGTCCTCCTGCAGGTCCGGACCGGGGAGGTCTCGCAGCAACTGCTTGGTGATCGCCAGTGCCTCGGGGGCACCCTTGCTCAGCTGCCCGGCCAGCGTGTCGACCGTCAGGTCCAGCTCGTCGTCGTGGACCGCGCGATCCAGGAGGCCGACGTCGCGGGCGCGCAGCCCGTCGAAGTTCTCTCCGGTCAGGAACAGCTCTCGGGCGGCGCGGCGGTCCATCCGGCGCAGGCAGGCTACGGCGATGACGGCCGGGGCGACGCCGATGCGGACCTCGCTGAACCCGAACGTCGCGCCGGCCAGTCCGACCGTGAGGTCACACGCCGCGATCAGGCCCATCCCGCCCGCGCGTGCAGCTCCGTTGACCCGCGCGACGACAGGTGCGGGGC
Organism: Nocardioides alpinus; assembly: GCF_900112035.1. Taxonomy (GTDB): domain Bacteria; phylum Actinomycetota; class Actinomycetes; order Propionibacteriales; family Nocardioidaceae; genus Nocardioides; species Nocardioides alpinus. The sequence goes on from NZ_FOKC01000001.1 coordinate 238,527, forward strand.
TCTCGTAGATCAGTGTCAGGATGTCCGGCAGGCCGACCGCCGATGGCGCCGCGCCCGTCCGCTGCTCTTTGAGGTCGGCACCGGAGCAGAACACGGTGCCGGTTGCCGTCAGCACGACGACTCGCGTCCGTTCGTCGGCGGTGACGAGCGCCAAGGCCGCGTGCAGCTGTTCGACCAGGTCGCGTGACAGGGCGTTGCGATTGTGCGGGGAGTCCAGGGTGACCTCCGCGACCGGCCCGTGGTGGCGGACACGGACCAGCTCCTCATTAGCCACGGAAACGCTCCCGCAGTTCGTGCTTCTGGATCTTGCCGGTCGCCGTCTTGGGCAAGCCGGTCAGGACCTCGATGCCCTTCGGGACCTGGAAGCCCGCCAGTTGCTTGCGGCACAACGCTGTCAACCGATTTGAGAGAGCGCTCGGGTCGACGGCGGGGTCGACGGCGACGACGACCGCTGTCACGGCCTCGCCCCATCTGTCGTCGGGTACGCCGATGACTGCGACCTCGGTGATCTCCGGGGAGCTGAGCAGCACCCGCTCCACCTCGACGGAGGAGACGTTCTCCCCGCCGGTCTTCACGATGTCCTTGAGCCGGTCGGAGAACCAGACCACCCCCTCCTCGTCGAGGTGCCCGATGTCGCCGCTGTGGAACCAGGCGTGGGCGAAGGCAGCGGTGTTCGCTTCGGGGTTGTTCCAGTAGCCGCTCATCACGTGTGGACCGCGGTAGACGATCTCCCCGGTCTCTCCCCGAGGCAGCAGGTCCCCACCCGGTCCCATCATCCGGGTGTCGACGGTCACGACCGAGGGACCCCACGAGGCGCTCTTGGTGTCCTGGTGCGCCGGCCACTGAAGCACCGTGGCCGGCACGCACTCCGTCTGCCCCGAGCCGAGCAGTACGTCGGCGTTGGGGAAGGCGGCGGCTATCTGACCGATCCGCTCCTGCGGCATCGGAGCCATGGCGTACATGCACAGCCGCACCGAGGACAGGTCTCGCTCGTCGAGCCTCGGTGTGGCCAGCACCGCGGCCCACATCATGGGCAGCAGCAGCAGGTGCGTGGCCCGGCTGCCCTCCACGATGTCCAGGTAGGCCTCAGGCTGAAAGCCAGGGGGCAGGATCGCGGTGCCGCCGGTGAGCAGCACAGGCAGCAGCAGCGTGTCCAGTGCCGTGGTGTGGAACAGCGGCAGCACGATCGGGGCCACGGAGAACTCGTGCCCGTGCCGGTGCCCTACCTGCAGCGCGCTGCTGAGTGCCGCCACGTGAACGGCGAGGTGGCTGGTCAGGACGCCCTTGGGACGGGCCGTCGTGCCCGAGGTGTAGAGGCAGTGCAAGGTGTCGCGGTCCTCGACCACCACCTGCAACGGGGTCGGGTCCGCGGCCACATCGTCCCAGCGCAACGCGGTGCGCCCGGCCACCGAGTCCGACGTGTCCCCGGTGACGACCACGGTGGTGACCTGCGGCAGATCGGGGAGTATCTGTTCGAGGAGCGGAACGAATGCGGGGTCGGCGACCACAGCACGCACTCCTGCGTCGGCCAGGATCCACGCCACCTCGTCCGGCGGCAGCATCAGATTGACGGGCAGGGCGACGAGTGCGGACTTGGCACACCCGAAGAACGTGGCAACGAACCGCCACGAGTTGCCCAGCAGGAAGGCCACGGGCTCCTGGCGCTCGAGGCCGGTCTCGAGCATGCCCCGCCCGAAGGCCTCGGCGGCGGCATCGAGACGTGCATAGGTGATCTCCTCGCCGTCCTGCACGATGGCGGTGCGGTCGGGGAACTGGAATGCCGAGCGCGTGAGCATGTCGCCCACCGACAGTCTGGTCGCCAGGTTGAACGCGAGGGGATCGACCCCAGACAGATCAGGACGCATCGCTGTTCCCTTCCTCGGTGTCGGCGACGACGGCGAGCGTCGCGCCTGTCTCTACCTGCGCGCCGACGTGAACGTGCAGGGCCTGCACCACTCCGGCGACGGGCGCCACCACGGGGTGCTCCATCTTCATGGCCTCCAGGACCAGCACCAGCTGACCGGCGTTGATTCGCTCGCCCTCGGTCACGGCCACCCGGCTTACTGTGCCCGGCATCGCAGCGGTGAGCGACCCGGGGGCCACCTTCGCGGTGGGTTCGGGGAAACGCGCCTGCTCGACCAGCGTCGTCGAGCCTTCCGGTCCGTCGACGTACGAACGGTCACCCTCGACGTGCACCTCGTACGTGGCGCGCAGCCCGTCGGCCTCGACCTCCAGCCGGACCCGGCCCGGCCGCAGGACGTCGGTGCCGAGCACCGTCAGCGGCACCGACGCCGCATCAAGGTCGGCGGTGATCCCGCTCCGGTCAAAGCTGTAGCGCACCGTGCCGGCGTCGAAGACCGTCGTGTGCGGCGCTGTCGGGTTGTTGCGCCAGCCCGATGGCAGGCCTGCGAGCGCCGGCGCGGCACTTCGCCGTAGAACGGCGCCGGCCAGCGCCGCCACGACGGCATGCCGGCGACGTCCCTCGTCATCGACCAGCGGTGCGGCGAGCACGTCGAGGCCGTGCCGATCCAGAAACCCGGTGTCGGTCTCGCCACCGAGGAACGCCTCGCTGCGCAGGACGCGGACGAGGAGGTCACGGTTGGTCGTCAGTCCGTGAAGCCGTGCGCGTTGGATTGCGCCCGCCAACGCCAGCGCTGCCGAGGTCCGGTCCGGCGCCCAGGCGATCACCTTGGCGAGCATCGGGTCGTAGTGCACCCCGACCTCGACGCCCGAAGCGACGCCGCTGTCCAGCCGAACTCCCGGTCCGGTCGTCAGCCGGAACTCGGTATCGGCGGGGACGTGGAAATCCTCGAGCCGCCCCGACTGGGGCAGCCAGTTGCGGGACGGGTCCTCGGCGTAGAGCCGTACCTCGATCGCGCAGCCGGTCAAGGTGGGCGTCAGTGCCTCCGCGGGCAGCGGGCGGCCCGCCGCGACGTCGAACTGCAACCGGACCAGGTCCAGCCCGGTGACGGCCTCGGTAACGGGGTGCTCCACCTGCAGACGGGTGTTGACCTCGAGGAAAAAGAAGTCGCCCCCGTCGTCGAGCAGGAACTCGACCGTGCCCGCACCGACGTAGTCGATGGCGCGCGCGGCGGCGACGGCCGCCTCCTGCAGCCGCTCACGCAGGTCCGGGTCGACCGCGGGGGACGGTGCCTCCTCGACCACCTTCTGGTGGCGGCGCTGGATGGAGCACTCGCGCTCGAAGAGCGCCACCGTGTGCCCGTGGCTGTCGCCGAAGATCTGAACCTCGACGTGCCGGGGCCGTTCGACCAGGCGCTCCAGGAACACGGTGCCGTTACCGAACGCGGACGCTGCCTCGCGGCCGGCACCCGCGACAGCATCCGCGAGGTCGCTCGGGTCGCGTACCTCCCGCATGCCGCGACCGCCGCCACCGAAGGATGCCTTGACCAGGAGCGGGTAGCCGATGTCGGCAGCTGCCTTCTCCAGCTCCACCCCCACGAGGCCGGTGGCGTCCACGCTGGGCAGGGTCGGCACCCCGGCCCGCTGCATGAGCTCCTTGGCGGCAAGCTTGCTGCCCATGGCGTCGATGGCCTCGACGCTGGGGCCCACGAAGACCAGGCCCGCCGCCTGCACCGCCCGGGCGAAATCTGCGTTCTCGGACAGGAACCCGTAGCCCGGGTGGACGCAGTCCGCGCCGGCTCTCACCGCCGCGGCCACCACCAGGTCGGCATCCAGATAGGTCTCGGACGGGGTGTTGCCCGGTAGCCGGACGGCTACGTCGGCGTCGGCGACGTAGGGGGCGTCGGCGTCGGCGTCGGAGTACACCGCGACAGTGCGCAGCCCCATGGCCCGGGCGGTGGCGAACACTCGGCGGGCGATCTCGCCGCGGTTGGCCACCAGGACGCTCCTCAGTGTGCGTTGGTCGGTCACAGGCGGAACACCCCCCATCCGTCGTGCAGTCCACTGACAGGTGCGTTGTGAATCACCGACAGCGCCAGCCCGAGGACCGTGCGGGTGTCGCGCGGGTCGATGATCCCGTCGTCGTAGACCCGGCCGGAGAGGAAGAGCGCTACCGACTCGGCCTCGATCTGCTGCTCCACCGCGGCCCGCATCGCAGCCGCGGCCTCCTCGTCGTAGTCGCGGCCACGGGCCTGCGCGCTGGCTCTCCCGACGATATCGAGCACCCCTGCCAGCTGCGCCGCCCCCATCACCGCGCTCTTGGCATTGGGCCAGGCGAACAGGAAACGAGGATCGTAGGACCGCCCGCACATGCCGTAGTTCCCGGCGCCGTACGAGGCGCCGATGTTCATCGTCAGGTGCGGCACCGTGCTGTTGGAGACAGCGTTGATCATCTGCGAGCCGGCCTTGATGATGCCGTTCTGCTCGTACTCGGTGCCGACCATGTAGCCGGTCGTGTTCTGCAGGAACAGCAGCGGGGTGTCAACCTGGTTGGCCAGCTGGATGAACTGCGCGGCCTTCTGCGCGTCCTCCCGGAACAACACGCCACGGGCGTTGGCCAGCACGCCGATCGGATAGCCGTGGATGCTTGCCCACCCGGTGACCAACGACGTGCCGTAGAGCGGCTTATGCTCGTCGAAGCGGCTGCCATCGACCATCCGGGCCAACACGTCGCGGGGGTCCAGCGGCTGGCGCAGGTCCGCGGGGGCGAGGTCGAGCAGCTCCTCCGGGTCGAACAGCGGGGGGTCGGCCGGCTGGGACGGGCCGGGCCCGGCCTTGCGCCAGTTGAGACTGCGTACGATCTGCCGCCCGAGCCGGATCGCGTCGAGCTCGTCGACGGCCAGGTGGTCGGCACTGCCGGAGGTGCGGGCGTGCATCGACGCTCCGCCGAGGGACTCGTCCTCGGCCTCCTCCCCGGTGGCCATCTTCACCAGCGGCGGCCCGGCGAGGAACACCTTGCTGCGGCCCTCGATCATCACGACATGGTCGCTCATGCCGGGCACGTAGGCGCCGCCGGCGGTGCTGTTGCCGAAGACCAGGGCGACGGTAGGAATGCCCTGCGAGGACAGTCGGGTCAGGTTGCGGAACGCGCGCCCGCCGGGGATGAAGATCTCCGACTGGGTGGGCAGGTCCGCCCCCCCGGACTCGACCAGGCTGATGAACGGCAGCCGGTTGGTCTCGGCGATCTCGTGCGCGCGCTGGGTCTTGCGGAAGGTGTAGGGGTTGCTCGTTCCTCCCCGCACCGTCGCGTCGTTTGCCGAGATCATCACCTCGACGCCTTCGACGACACCGATGCCGGTCACGACGCTCGCCCCCACGGGGAAGTCGGTGCCCCACGCCGCGTACGGCGACAGCTCGAGGAACGGGCTGTCCCGGTCCAGCAGCAGCTCGATGCGTTCGCGGACGGTGAGCTTGCCACGGGCCCGGTGGCGGGCCACGGCACTCTCGCCGCCCCCCAGGTTGGCCTGTGCGCGCAGCTCGCCCAGTTCGGCGAGGCGATCGAGGAGCGCGGTACGGTTCTCCGAGGCGCGGTCGGCGAGGATGGTCACGTTCTTCCTTCCGGTAGCAGGGACATCGGGACATCGACCAAGCGAGAACGCAGCCACTCCCCCACGGCCTTGGCCTGGGGATCGAACCGAGTGCTGGCGGCCACGCCCTCGCCGAGCAGGCCAGGCAGCTGGAAGATCAGCGCGCGGAACCCGGGCAGCCGTTCACGGGTCACCGGCAGGCCGGAGGCCTCGGGCAGCAGCTCACGCAGCCGCTCAGCGGTGAGGAAACTCGACAGCCAGGCGTAGCCCTCGTCGCTGCGGGCGTAGACGCCGAGGGTCGCGGCACCGCCCTTGTCGCCACTGCGGGCGCCGACGACGCACCTCAGCGGGACGCGCCGCGTGGGTCCAGCGGCCTCCGGGCCACCGCTGTGGCCCGCCGGCTCCACAGGCCCCGGCGACTCACCCTCCGGCGTACTGCGCGGCTGCGGCCGCGTCGAAGGGACCCTCTCCGTGCCGCCGTCAGGCAGGCCGACCACGTGAGCGACGTCATCGACCCGCACCCATGCGGGCGCGTAGACGCCGTAGGCCGACGGGCTGGGCGGGGCGCCTGCGGCGAAGAAGCCTGGGACGGTGGCCAGGGCCAACTCGATCACGGGCACGGTGAACTCCTTGCCCACCTTGTTGCGGTCGGGGTCCTTCACGGTTACCTGCAGCACGGCGCTGGCCTCTTCCTCGGCCTCGGCGTCCGGGGAGTCCGTGCGCGCCAGGGTCACCCGCGCCTCGGCCACCTCCGCCAGCACGGGCGCCAACTGTCGACGCAGCAGATCGGCCTTGCGGTCGACGTCCAACCCGGCCAGCGGCAGGGTCATGGCGTTGCGGAAGCCACCGAGACGGTTCGTCGCCACCTTCAGCCACTCTCCTGGACGCAGGCCGCGTGCCCCGGTGACCTCGACGCGGTCGCGCGCGACCTGGCGCAACCGCAGGCCGTCGAACCGGGTGACGACGTCAGGTCCACCGTAGCGGCTGCCGGTGAGTTCGTAGAGCAGCTGCTCGGTGACCGTCTCGACGGTCACCGCTCCGCCGGTGCCGGGGTGCTTGCAGATGACCGCCGTGCCGTCCGCGGCGATCTCGGCGAGTGGGAAACCAATGTGGTCCAGGCAGCCGGGGTCAGCATCGAGCAGCTCGGCGAAGAAGCTGAAGTTTCCACCGGTCGCCTGCGTGCCGCATTCGAGCACGTGTCCGGCAACAGTGGCGCCGGCCAGCGCGTCAAGGTCGTCGGCGCTCCAGCCATGGTGCCAGGCGGCCGGGCCGACGACGAGGCTGGCATCGGTGATGCGTCCGGTGACGACGACGTCGGCACCGGCCTCCAATGCTCGCACGACTCCCCAACAGCCGAGATAGGCGTTGGCGGTCAGTACGTCAGGGAACTCCCCGTTCACCGGCACCAGGTCGCCGTCCGCCGGTGGCCGCTCGCCGACCCGCAGGCGGCCGGCAGAGCCAAGCTGGGCGAGCCGGGGCATCAGGTCGTCACCGCTGACGGTAGCGACCCGGACCGGGACCCCCAGCCGAGCGCCGAGCTCACCGACCGCGCCGGCCAAGCCCCGCGGGTTGAGCCCGCCGGCGTTGCTGACGATCCGCACCCCCCGGCTGAGTGCGTCAGCGAGGCAGTCCTCCAGCTGGGTCAGGAAGGACCGGGCATAGCCCGCCGCCGGGTCGGTGGAACGCTGGCGGCCGAGGATCAACATGGTGAGCTCGGCGAGGTAGTCACCGGTGAGGACGTCGACGTCACCGCCGTCGAGCATTTCGCGCATCGCCGACATGCGATCGCCGTAGAAGCCGGAGACGTTGGCCACCCGCAGCGGCGTGCTCACCGCAGCGGCTCCCGCCCGGCCCCGGAGGGGTCAGCGAAGGCCTGAATGATCCCGGCACACTGCCAAGCCGCCGCCACACGCGTGGTAATCACCGAATCGTGTCGGCGCCGCCGTGGGGGGACCAGGAAGTACGGATCTTGCGGCGCACCACTGATGAGGTCCGCCGCCGCAATAAACGGGTCCCATGTCCAGGTCGGGCCGCAGGGGCCGAGCAGTAACAGCCGCACCGGCGCTTCCGGCATCCTCGCGCCGCCCCCATCCCTTGGGTAAGTTGTCGACCATGCAGTTGGGAAAAGCAGGCTAGTGCCGATCCGCCATGCGTGTCAACGCTCAAGATCAAGGTGCCGGTGGTTGTACCGACGAACCGACAGATGCAGTAGCCGAACGAAATTCGTGGCCGAGAAGATCTTTCCCGGCCACGGTTCCCGCGGAACCCGTGAGCAGGTTCGATCAGCCAGGACCTGTGCCGGGACGCGGCCGGTGTAAGTGGTGACGGGTCAGGAACCCTGCCATGGGTCTCGATCCGAGCTGCCACCGCTCGCGTGGGGTAGTCCAGCACGAACGACAGGGTGATCTGCCGGTCCCCCTCGTCAAAGTGCGACTTCAGCAGGCCGGTCGCCATGGCTGTGCCCCGCAGGACGCTCCCGTCTCGGGATTGAGAATGACAAGCCCATTTGGCCCCACTGTGCTGCCCCCCAACTGGGGCCACTTCAGGCTGGCACACTCACGGGATGGGATAGTGCTCCGGACAGGGCTTGCGGGACGCGAGTGCGCCTGCACGTCCGTTGATCAGTGAGTTTCCCGCGTGAGGTTCGTCAATCGGGACGGCGAATGTGCTCGGCCGAAAAGCGCGCCGATATAGCCGCCGATGAGAGCAAGAAGCCTGCTGCGAGCAGCCGCGGCCCGACCCAGGGGCTGGGAGCCCGTCGTCTATATCTTGCTCGCCACCACCATGTAGTTCTCGACCTCCGGGTTGAACGTTCACCTCTCCGCGCGGAGTCCGCCCCGGGGCAACTCGACTTCGAGGTCGGTAGGGGCTGTTGCTACGCGAGGTACTTCTCAAGCGCGCGGAAACCCCGGCGCGCTTCTCGCCTTAGCCGCAACTCGGTCACCAACCTGACGGGAGTAGCTGGCGACTCCCGCACCCAATTGTGATACACCTCGACGCCCCCGTACCACCAGCTGCCACAGGCAACGAGTCCACCGACAAGCCACCACAGTAGGTACCGGGTCACGTCCAGGAACGTTTCGGCCAGATAGTGCCGTCCGTGCCCATTGAGGTCCACCCGCTGCACAGCCCACCTCCCTTGGGTGGCTGCCTGTCGCCTGCGACGTACGTTCGGCTCGGGGGCCAAGACGGGTCGGCCGACGTGAAGAACAGGCCTTGCGCGTGAGACTACGCCGGAATGCATAGGAGGAAAAGGGTAGTGGTGGGAGTCAGGCGAGGTCCGAGACAAGAACAATGATGTGGCGAAGCAGTGGGACCGCGATCGACTGCTCCTCGGCGGTGAGGGATGTCCAGGCCACCGCTAACCGGTCGGCAACCAGGCCTCGCTTGGCGGCCAGGAGTTGCTCCCCGCGTTCGGTGAGCGTGAGTACGCGTCGGCGTCGATCGTCTGCGGCTGGGATGCGGCACAGCAGGCCGGCCGCTTCCAGCCCGGCGGCCTGTTGGGTGACCGTGGGTTGGCTCAGCAGCGTGTATGCCGAGATGGCGGCGATGCCCTCGCGGCCGCAAGCCTGCACGGCGTCCAGCAGCACCAACTGTGGCACGGTGACGTCGTCGAAAAGCGGCTGAAGTCGGCCCCTGGTCCGCCGAGCGACTGCGAGCAGGGCCAGCACCGCATCGGCGAACTGTTCCCCGTCAGTCGTCGTCTGGTTCCGTGCGCGGTCGACGTCGACCGCTTCGCCATCAGCACCCATGCGCGCTCCCCTAGGTCGATGCCGCCGACTGACAGGACCGGCCGCCGAAGGCGGATCAGCAGTCGCGTGTGCCGTCACGCTACCGGCCGCCGGCGGCGGCTACCGCTCACCAAGGCGTCGGGCGAATGTCTGCGTGCTCACTGGGCAATGTTGCTCATTGGGCAGGCCCGGTCATACTGAGGGAGTGGATCGTGGGTTGCGGGACCTCAAGCGGGAGGCGACGGCACAGGCGCTGGCTGAGGCGGCCTTCGAGCTGACCCGTGAGCGCGGGCTGTTCGGGTTTGTCACTGCGGACGTCGTGGAGCGGGCGGGCTACTCCCGGCGCACCTTCGCGAACCACTTCTCCTGCAAGGAGGAGGCCGTCGCCGCGGTCGCGTTCGGGGGTGTCGACGACGCCAGCGCGATCCTCGCCGACCTGCCAGAAGACCTGCCACTGCTCGATGCCCTGTTGTCCGTCATGAGGGATCAGTTCACCGCGGACACCTTGGTGAGGATGCGCGAGCTGATGGCCATGGCACGGCAGTACCCAACCCTCGAGCCCTACGTCCTCAGCGTTCAGCAACGCATGCGCCACACCGCCCAAGAACTCCTGGGATCCGCAGCCGGGGACCGCTATCCCGCCATCTACGTGCCGCTGCTGTTCGGCGCCGTCTATGGCGCCGTGATGGCCGCTCTGGAGGGAACTCTCGACGTGCACCTGGACGGCGAGAACGACGCCACCCCCGCATCGATGGACTACGCCTCGTTCCTCGACCTCACCTTCGACTACCTGCGCCACGGCCTCTAGCCACCGCCGCCCCGCCCCTCAAGGAGACCCACAACCCATGTCCACATTCTTGTACCGGCTCGGACGAACCGCATTCGGCCGGCCGTGGCTGTTCATTGCCGGTTGGGTGGCGGTCCTCGCCGCGGTCGTCGGTGCCGTGGCCATCAACGGGGTGAACGTCAGCTCCGAGATGAAGATCGAGGGCACCGAGGCCCAGACCGTGCTCGACCGCGTGGCCGATGAGCTTCCCGCGGCGTCGGGAGGCCAGGCCAGCGTCGTGTTCACTGTGCCGGGCGGTGAGCGCCTCGACACGCCGGAGCGTCTTGCGGTGATCAGCGGCACCGTCAGCGACGTCTATGACCTGGAGAAGGTCGTGAACCCCCTGGACGCCGCTCTGGGTGCCGGGGAGCAGGGCGGACCGGGCACTGATCAGGAAGGTGCACCGGCCGATCCCTCAGCCGGGTCGGAGCAGGGGCAGGCGCCTCCCTACCAGCCGCTGGTGGTGGACGGGGCCCCGGTGCCGGGCGTGTTGGTGTCCTCGGACGGGCAGGTCGCGCTGTTCCAGTTCCAGTTCACGGTCGCCTCGACCTCGTTGACCGATGACGACGTCACCTCGGTGGTCGAGGTGGTGGAGCGTGCCGAGCAGGGAACCGGGATCACCGTGCTCCCGAGCGACTCGCTCAAGGCCATCGAGATCCCGGTCGGTATTGGTGAGGTGATCGGTCTCGCCGTCGCCGCTCTCGTGCTGGTGCTCACCCTGGGTTCGCTGATCGCGGCCGGTCTGCCCCTGATCACCGCGCTGGTCGGCGTCGGCATCGGCGTGGGCGGCGCGTACGCGCTCTCCACGGCCGTCGAGATGAACTCCGCCACCCCCGTCCTCGGTCTCATGGTCGGCCTCGCCGTGGGCATCGACTACGCGCTGTTCGTCGTGAACCGGCAGCGACGGCTGATCCTCGACCGAGGACTCACCGCGCAGGAAGCAGCCGGCAGAGCGGTCGGCACCGCGGGGAGCGCCGTGTTCTTCGCCGGCCTGACCGTCCTCATCGCGCTGACCGCGCTGACCGTCATCGGTATCGCGATGCTGTCCACGATGGCACTGGTCGCGGCGTCCACGGTCGCCCTGGCCGTGCTCATCGCCCTGACCCTGCTGCCCGCGCTGTTGGGGCTGGTCGGGGAGCGGATCTGCTCCGACAAGGCCCGAGCCCGACGCCGCGCCAAGGTGCACGCGGAGTCCCACAGCGTCGCCGACCACTGGGTAAAGGGCGTGATCAGGTTCCGGTGGCCCGTCATCGCCGGCGTGGTCGCGATCCTGGGCGTGGCGGCGATCCCCGCGGCCAGCATGAACCTGGGCATCCCCACCGGTGCGACCGCGAACCAGGACACCGCCGCCCGGCAGAGCTACGAGGCCGTCTCCCAGGGCTTCGGTGAGGGATTCAACGGCCCCCTCCTGGTCACCGCAGAGCCCACCGGCACCGCAGACCGCGTCACTCCCGAGCTGACCGCCAAGCTCCTCGCCGAGTTCCAGGGCCGAGACGACATCGTGCTGGCCGCGCCGGTCGGCGTCAACGAGGCCGGCGACCTGGCCGTGTTCAGCGTCATCCCCACCTCCGGCCCCAGCGACGAGGCCACCAGCGACCTCGTGAACGCGCTGCGCGAGCCCGACAACGACATCGCCCAGACCAATGAGGTGCAGCTCGGCGTCACCGGCTTCACCGCCATCGGCATCGACATGTCCGACAAGCTCGCCGACGTCCTACCGCTCTACCTCGCCATCATCATCGTCCTTTCCGTCCTGATCCTGATGCTGGTCTTCCGCTCGATCGTCGTCCCCCTCAAGGCCACCGCCGGCTTCCTGCTCAGCATCCTGGCCACCTTCGGCGCCACCACCGCCGTCTTCCAATGGGGCTGGCTCAGCAGCCTCTTCGGGTTCGACACCGGCGGCCCGCTGATGAGCTTCATGCCGATCATCGTGACCGGCATCCTCTACGGGCTCGCCATGGACTACGAGGTCTTCCTGGTCTCCTCGATGCGCGAGGCACACATCCACGGCCAGCCAGCCCGCCAGAGCGTCGTGCACGGCTTCGACCAGGCCAGCCGCGTCGTCGTCGCCGCCGCGATCATCATGGTCGCGGTCTTCTCCGGCTTCATCTTCAGCCACGACATCATGATCAAGCAGATCGGCTTCGCACTCGCCGCCGGCATCCTCATCGACGCCTTCATCGTCCGGCTGACCCTCGTCCCGGCGCTCATGGCCGTCTTCGACGAGCGAGCATGGTGGCTGCCCCGCTGGCTCGACCGCCTGCTGCCCGACCTCGACATCGAGGGCGACAAGCTGCTGACCATGCTCAACCAGCAGGCCGAGGCCACCGACCGACAAAACCTCGAGGTCCGCAACTGACCGGACTGAGGCATCCAGAACCGAACGTTGTCCCAGGCCTTCTTGGAGGCCTCGCCACGCCACCGCGGTCTACCGGCAGTTCCCGAACGCGATCGACCACCAATCCCTGGCGCCTCGATCACCGAGGATCGCTCATCCAGGATCTCGGCGGTACTCGACCCAGCGCTCCAGCATGCCCTCCGTCTCGCCGCGCAGGAACGCAATGAACTGTGTCGCCTCGGCCGATCGGTGGCCACCGCCGTGCGCGCCGAGCTCGACCGCGGCGGACGCCACCACTGACGCCCACTGGCGGACGCCACCACTGACTCCCACTGCTTGAGAACCGGGATCCAGGCGGCCACGATCATGCCGCACACCTCGCCGTCACTGACCCGGTAGAGCTCCGCCCTCCTCCCGGGTTCCCTCTCCTTGACCACCATCCGCGTCGCGGTGAGATAGCGCACGACTCCCGAGATTGCGGCCGGACTGACCCGGACCCCGTCCGCGAGCGCGGCGGCGGAGTAGCGGTCAGCGTCGACGGCGAGCATGTAGGCCAACACCCTCGCGGCCATCCGCGGGATCCCGGCTTCGTTCAATATCAGGGCAATGCGCTCGACCACCCGAAGCAGCCCCTCGCTCTCGTCCTGCCAGCGGCTCGGCATCATCTGCTCACCATCGCTCATCGAGCCAGGCCCATCCGGCTGAGCCCGTTGGGATGCCGATCGCGGCTCGGCGGGGCTTCTGCCCGGCGTCGAGATCGTCCCCGCACCCGGGATTGCCCGTGTCTGGCGCGGTCGCGGACGCCGGGCGCCCGAACTCCGCCGGAGCATGCGACCTCCGCGTCACCTGAGATGCTGCGCGTCCAACTCGCCCAAGGAAAGGAGCCCCGCCCCTTCGTGTGGCTTTCTTCCCCGGGCGCTCCAGCAACCCCCGGGCCGATTGGCCGCGAGCCCGCGTGGTGGCGTCGGCCTCCCGAACCAGGCACGGCCGACCGTGGTCCCAGACGTCGAACGGCCCGGGACGTGGGGCAGCCCTCAAAGAACCGCCTGCGAACCGCAGATCCTGGAGGCGTTCGGGCTGTCGGGGCTGTCTCAAGGTCGGTGCCAGCCCCGGCGCCTCCAGGTCCGGGGCCGGGCGGAACGGGCAGGCCCGTCGTCGAGCTGCGCTGGATCGGGTTCGCGGAGGTACTCCTCAAGGTCGCCCAGCCCGCGGGCGATGTCTCGACGCAGCCTGCGTTCGGCCAAGAACCGGAGGCGGGGCGCAGGATGGTCGCGAACCCACTCGGTGTACATGAACTGCCCCATGCACCAGCATGCACCGAACGCGACGCTGCCAGCCACCAGCGTCCACCACACGACTGCCAAGACATCCCACAGGGCGTTCCCCAGCTGTTGCCATGCCGGGCCGTACGGATTCCCGTATGTCACCTCACCCACCTCCAGCCGTGGCGGCCGAACCCGGGGATCGCGATCACCCGTAGGTAGCGGTCGGTGCCAGCCTACGCCGAAATACATAGGAGGAAAAGGGTAGATGCAGAGGGTCCAGCCGCCCACGGCGCTACGCCTCCCCTGCACTGGCATGCTGTTGGATACCGATGGCGTTCATCGCCGGGCGTTGCCGCGTCTGGCTGAGCGAGTTCGGGAAACCACCAAGAATCGGCGCACCCCAGCAGTGTCGTCTCCGCTTTGAGTCGTCGTTGCCCCGATGTCGTGGGGACCACGTATGCGGCCTCGTTGCCCTTTGAGCACCATCGTCCGACACTGTCAGGATGACGGCACCGGCCTCGAGGCGGTGACGCGGTCGCTGACCAGCGACGCACAGGCTGGACTTCATGAGGAGTGCCACGCCACGGCGCGTGTCCGCTCTCCGAGCCCCCAGCCCTTCGACGGCGGCCTTTGGACGGAAAAGCTAGGCAGGTGGGGTATGGAGCAACCTTCTGGTGGAACGGCGGCAGTGGAGCGGCGGCCGTGAGCCCGGTCCGAGCACGACCAGGGCGCCGGCCGGGGCACAGTTCGACACGCGAGGAGATAGCTCGGGCAGCCCGCGAGCAGTTCGCCGCTGGAGGCTACGATCGCGTCACGCTGAGGGCGGTCGCAGCACAGGCGGGCGTGGATGCCGCCCTCGTGGCGTATTTCTTCGGCTCGAAACGAGAGTTGTTCGACGAAGTCGTCAACCCTTTTTCTGATTCGTCCGCGCTCATGGCTCGACTCCTGGAGGGGGACCCGAGGCTCGTCGGCGAGCGCTTGGCAAGACTGGTGATTGAGGCACTCGATGATACGGGCCGGCGAGAGCGCATCCTTGGAACCATCCGCACCGCGGCGGTCGAAGCCGACACCGCTCGCAAGGTTGGCGAGAAGTTCACCACTGAGCTGCTGGAACCGGTCGTGTCCCAGCTCGGGGTCGCGCAGGCGCCATTGCGCGCCGCGCTCGTGATGTCGCAGATCCTTGGCCTCGCCTTGGCTCGCCACGTCGTCGGCCTCGAGGATCTGACCTCTGCAAGCCAGGACGAGCTGGTGGCCGCGCTTGCTCCCACGTTGCAGCGCTACTTGGTTGGCGACATCCCCTGACTGGCGTCCGGCTGTCCCCAAACATCGCCCCTTGCGATCTGCGGCGGATGGAACTGCTGAGCCGCTTACACCTGGAGCAGTAGCGCTTATCCCGGCGTCGCTCCGGGCTCTGGCCACGCGAGACTTCACGGGTGGGTGCGCTCGCCGTCGCCAAAGCCGTTATGGTTGGTACATGCAATCAGTTGGATCGGAGACCGACCTGGCCTCGGTGGAGTCCATCGAGCAGGAGCTGACCCTGTTGGTGCGTCGTGCCCAGAAGGTGCACTTGCGCGGCGGCCCGACAGAGCAGGTCGTGGAGAGGGCCGCCTACGGGATCCTCGCGTGGCTCCATGACACCGGCCCGCTGCGGTCCAGTGAGCTCGCAGCGCACTTCCACCTGGACGCCTCGACGATCAGCCGACAGGTCGCGGCCCTGGAGCAGGCCGGCCTGGTCACGCGCGAACCGGACGCCGATGACCGGCGCGCTCTCCGGCTGCGGCTCACCGATCGAGGCAAGAAGGTGTTGAGCACGACGCGGGCGGAACGACGCGGCGTCGTCCGGGAGCTGCTGCGGTCGTGGTCGCCCGAGGATCTGGCGCGCTTCGCGTCCCTGCTGGCGGCGTTCAACGCCGGTCTCGACGAGCATCTGACCGGGGATCCGCACACCGCGGAAGGGGGCCAGCGATGAGTACGGCATCCTCCCCCGGAGCCGGGTGCCCCCGGGGCACCCGGCGAGCAGGTGATGCCGGAGCTGACGCACCGGCAGATCCTCACCGTCCTGGTCGGGCTCATGCTCGGCATGCTGGTCGCCGCCCTGTCCCAGACGATCGTGGCCACCGCGCTGCCCACCATCGTCGGCGAGCTCGGCGGTCAGGACCAGCTGGCCTGGGTCGTCTCGGCCACCCTGTTGACCTCGACCGCCTCCACTCCCATCTGGGGCAAGCTGTCGGACCTGTACGGCCGCAAGATCATGTTCCAGTCCGCGATCGGGATCTTCCTGGTCTCCTCACTCGCCGCCGGGTTCGCCCAGAACATGGGGCAGCTGGTGGGGTCCCGGGCCGTCATGGGACTCGGCGTCGGCGGGCTGATGGCACTGTCCCAGGCGATCATCGGCGACGTCGTCAGTCCCCGCGAACGCGGCCGCTACCAGGGCTACATCGGCTCGGTCTTCGGCCTGGCCACCGTCGCCGGGCCCCTGCTGGGTGGCTTCCTGGTCGAGCACCTCTCGTGGCGATGGACCTTCTGGGTCGGGATCCCCATCGGCATCGTGGCCCTGGTGGTGACCGAACGCGTCCTGAAGCTTCCGTTCCCACGCCGCCGGCACGCTATCGACTGGCTGGGGGCGTTCTTCATCGTCGCCGGGATCAGCGCGCTGCTGCTAATGCTCTCGCTCGGCGGCAAGGAGTTCGCCTGGAACTCGGCCTGGACCTACGGGTTGACCGCGGTAGCTCTAACCATGCTGGCGCTCACGGTCTGGCAGGAGCGCCGGGCGGCCGAACCGATCATGCCGCCGCGGCTGTTCGCCAACCACACCTTCGTCATCACCAGCCTGGCCGGCTTCGCGGTCGGGGTCGCCATGTTCGGCGCCATCATCTTCTTGCCGCAGTACCTGCAGATCGTCAAGGGTGAGTCCCCCACCGCCTCCGGCCTGCTGACCCTTCCGCTGATGGTCGGCCTGCTGGCCACCTCCATCGGATCGGGGCGGCTGATCACCCGCACCGGCCGCTACAAGATCTTCCCCGTCGTCGGCCTGCTGGTCGCCGCCGTCGGCCTGACGCTGATGAGCCGGCTGTCAGTGGACACCTCGCTGTGGCTGGCCGGCGTTTTCATGTTCATCACCGGCGCCGGCATCGGCATGGTGATGCAGGTCCTCGTGCTGGCGACCCAGAATGCGGTGCCCCATGCCGACCTCGGCGTCGCCACCTCTGGAGCCACGTTCTTCCGCTCCCTGGGCGGCGCGATGGGGGTCGCGGTCTTCGGCGCCCTGCTCACCCATCGGCTCCGCGACACCATCCCCGCGCAGCTGAAGGCGGCCGGGGTGAGCGCCGACCAGATGCCCGCCGGCTCGGCCACCCAGGGCAGCCCCGAGCAGATCGCGGCGCTGCCCGAGCCCATCCATCTCGCGGTCACCACCGGGTTCGCCGAGGCGCTGCAGACCACCTTCCTCGCCGCCGTACCGTTCGCGATCCTCGGGTTCGTCATCCTGCTGTTCCTGCGCGAGACCCCGTTGCGCGAGACCCGGGGACACACCTCGGGCGAGGATCTCGCCGCCGCGTTCGAGACCTCGGTCGACCCCGACGCACATCTCACCAACGACGAAGACGCCCCACGGCCCGAGAACCCCCCGCCCCCGGAGAGACCACCCCACCGTCGCTAGGCAGGCCCGGTCCCCCCGGCGTCCGCGCCCCCGTCGACCGCGAGGATGCGCAGCGCCTCGTCCGCATGGGCCTCCATCCGCAGCTCACTACGGATCACTCCCCGCACGCGCTGGTCGGAGCCGATCACGAAGGTGCTCCGCCGCGGCGGCAACCCGGGAAGATTCCGCTGCGCACCGTAGGCGGAAGCCACGGCCCCGTCGGCGTCGGAGAGCAATCGGTACCCCAGGTCATGCTCGGCGTCGAACTGACGCTGACGAGCCACGGAGTCGCGGCTGATCCCGACCCTGGTCGCACCGGCCGCCTCGAACTCCGCAGCCAGGTCACGGAAATGGCAGCTCTGCGCGGTGCAGCCTCGACTCATCGCCAACGGGTAGAAGAACAGCACCACCGGCCCGGCCGCGAGCAGCCGACTCAGCCGGACGGGAGTCTCATGCTGGTCGGGCAGTTCGAAGTCCGGGGCAAGGTCACCGACGCCTATCAGGCCGCTCATCGAGGACTCCCTCCGGCCCGGGCGCTTCGGTTCGGGTCGTGGTGCAACGGCGCGATCAGCCGAAGTCGAACAGCGGGTCGGTCAGTGTGAGGCCCAACTCCGGGCCGGCCCAGCCGAACAGGACCAGCACCATCAGCGCCGCCCCGGCCAGCGCCAGGTCCTTGAGGAACTGGGTCTGTTCCATCATCCGCTGCTGAGGATCTTCGACGCCCCAGGGGCCGTGCATGATCACGGCCGTGGGAACCAGGAAGACCACCAGGAACAGGGCGCCCAGGTCGCCCCAGGCGCCCAGCAGGACCATCAGTGCGCCGGCCACGATCAGCAGCCCCGTCCCGAAGACCGCTGCCGGGGCGAGCGCCTGGGGAACCCCGCGCGAGGCGGTGTACTGGGCCATCATCTTGGTTTTGGTCAGGTGCCCGAAGCCCGACATCAAGAACAACACCGCAAACAGGATGCGCCCCACCAACACGACTACGTCCACGCTCAGCCACCGACCTTCCACGCCGGGTGCGGAGCAGGACCGTGGCCGCCCGCTCCATGGGCTTCATCCTAGGCCGCAAACTTACGTATGGTAAGTACTCTTCGTAAGTGACGTTGGAGTGGGTGTGCCCTGCGGCGACGTGACCGCGGCGGGCGTGGTGTCCGGCCAGAGGTTCCTCGCGACGAACCGAAACGTCATGATGGACCAGTGACGCAGCAGAGCAGCACTTCTGGACAATGGCCGCCCGGCCACTGCCTCGGCCTGCAGCAAGCGCTGGAACTCATCGGCGGCAGATGGACGGGCAGCATCCTGCTCGCAGTGCTCTCCGGAGCCCGGCGGTTCAGCGACATCCGCGTCGCCGTGCCGGGCGTCTCGGATCGGCTGCTGTGCGACCGGCTGCGCCGGCTCGAGGCCGAGGGACTCCTCGAGCGTCACTCCGCCACGGATCCGGGCCTGGTCGGGTATGCCCCGACCGAGGCAGGGCAGGCGCTCGTGCCCGCGCTACGCGCGTTGTCGGAGTGGACTACGC
Source organism: Nocardioides alpinus (assembly GCF_900112035.1). Lineage (GTDB taxonomy): Bacteria > Actinomycetota > Actinomycetes > Propionibacteriales > Nocardioidaceae > Nocardioides > Nocardioides alpinus. The sequence goes on from NZ_FOKC01000001.1 coordinate 257,293, forward strand.
ATTGGAGAGGCGGGACCGGGCGCGAATCCGACACCGGGCCCGACCGTTGAAGAGAGCGCCGTCCTGGGCTGGCCGTGCCACTCAGGTTGTACCAACCGCTGCCGAGACTCCGAGGAAACCCGCCACCAAGATCGGCACCCACGGGACTGCGGAACTTCGGAACACTAGGCGTCGGGAAGTACGGCGCCCGACGATGTCCCCCGTCATCGCGGCATGCCCTGGTTGAAGTGAGTCACGTCCACAGAAAGGAAGAGGGCCGAGGCGGAGGCGACACGTGACCCTCCGAGCTGCTTCATGTCGGCTTCCATGAAGAGCTTGCGCCCTTCTGTCCGGGTGACCCTGGCCGCGAGATCGTAGGTGGTGCCGAGGATGACCGGTGAGTCGTAGAGCACCTCGAGCTTGCGGGTCACCGCAGGACCGCCCGTGAGGTAGAGCAGGAACCCGAAGAGGTCGTCGAAAACGGTTGCTACGGCACCGCCGTGGGCGATCCCGGGTGCGCCCACGTGACGTTCATCGAAGACATGGGTCGCGTGCACCTCCTCGCCTCGACGATGGACGGTGAGGTGGTGGCCGTGCGGGTTGTCGGGGCCACAGGCGAGGCAGTGGGGGTGGTGTGGCGGAAGTTGAGCACCATCAGCGTGCGGCCGGAACTTCTCGTTCCAGCCGGCGAGGAGCTCCTCCATGCTGCTCATAGCGGCTCACCCCGCCGCTGGTCGCGACTGCCAGGTGTCGCAAGACCGTCGAGGACCAGCTCGCTGACCGCGGAAGAGAAACGCGCTGCGTCGGCGGATGGGTCCGCGGACGGCCCCTCCACGGCCGCGCTGAGACCAGCGACGGTGATGGCACCGAAGACGCTCAAGGCCACGGCGCCCGGATCGGCGACCTGGCGCAGCGACCCGTCGGAGACACCCTCAGCCAATAGTTGCTCGATCGGTTCGTAGAAGGCAGTCCGCAGTGCCGCTGCCAACTCGGGCAGCCGGGTCGCGCGTCCGAGGTCGCCGACCAGTGCCCGACACAAGGACGGGTGCTCGAGCATCACCCCCAGCTGCGCTTGCACAGCCGCCTCCAGTCGGGTCCGCGCGTTCTCCTCGCTCGCCACCGCAACACCGACGGCTCCGGCGATCATGTCCAACAGGTCGCCGAGGAGAAACTCCAGCACCGCGTTCTTGCCGTCGAGGTGGTAGTAGATCGTGGCCTTGGGGATGCCCGTGGCCTCAGCGATGTCTTCGATCTTGGTGCCGTCCAGACCACGCTCCGCGATCAGCTCCGCCGCCCCGTAGAGCTGACTGGCCAACTTCGCCGGAAGCTTCCTCATCCCACACGTCTCCGTTCGGGTGCCGTCGATCTCAGTGAGGTCGCGTCTCTCGACCTGCGCGACATCGTATGTTGTACTCACGGTACAAACCAAGGGTTCAGGAGATGACGCGGCCAACCGAGCGACCTCCGGTGGCCGGCACGCTCGTTGCCCCCGAACCCGCTGGCCGTGCTCGACCATCCATCACAGCTGAGGGTCGCGGATGAAGGAGCGACCGCGAAGGAGGTGTTCGATGAGCGATCCCGTTAGCGGACTTCGGATTTCACACGTCATCCGCGAAGGAGCAATGCGGCACCGCGGGCGGTTCTTCATGCGGCGATGTGCCTGGTGGTGCGAGTCCAGCAGCTGAGAGACGATGCCTGCATGCTGGAGACACCGCCTGGCGTGCTGATCCTCGCTGGCGAGTTGAAGCGTCTCGGCTGGACAAGTGAGTCTTCGTCGGTGGGTCGGTCGCTACCGGTGATTATCACGCCAACATCAGCGATCTCGACCTCGTCGCATGGGCCACCGGTCCAATCGATTGCCAGCGGCGCGCCGCGCTGGAGCGGATTCATCGCTCGCTCGACCGAGGGGCGGCAAATAGGGCCCTGTTGGGCTGCGCGTACGTTGATGTCGACCGCCTGTGCGATCTCGACGCGGCACACGCCACCTGGACCCACGGCGCTATGGTCGAGCGCGCCTGGTCCCCGGTGGCAAGGGCTGAGGTCGTCCGCCACGGCTATGCCGTGTTCGGGAGGCCGCCGCAGACACTGCTGCCGATTGTCGACGACCAGGACATTCGGCGGGCGGCTCGGGCAGAGTTGACCGGCTACTGGGCGAAGGCTGCCTCTAGGCCGTGGTGGTGGGTCGACCGAACCATGATCGACCTCGGCCTGACCTCGATGGCCAGGGGTCGTCACGCGCTTCGCACGGGACAACTGTTGACGAAAACCGCTGCCATCGAAGCCGTCGACGCCCCACCGTGCTCATGGATCAAGCAGGCTTCACCGTCTCTGGCATGCCCGTGCACCTGGACCGCGACCAGGCCATGGAGTTGCTGACGATGCTCGCGGACGAGATGCGGCAGGCCATTGGCGATGATGAGCTGCCGGCGGATCCCTCCACGGTCTAGTCGCACGCCCGCCGAGGGGTGCACGACGGCCCCGCCTGGAGGGGGCAACCAGGGGGGCCGTCTGCACGAGGGGTGACGCCGCCACAGTGCACCACGACCAGCCGGGTGTAAAGGCCCCTTATGCCTGCCCGGACGACGGCCGCCCCATGGCCCGAGCACCCGCCATCGTGAGCGCTCGGGCCTACGTCTGTAGGCACTCATGAATGCCCACGGATGTGCCGGATCTGTACCCAGTGCGGTCGAAGCTATCCGCGTACTTGCAGCGCGAACATGTTGCCGGGTCGAACTTCCCCCGGACAGGGTGGTCGAGCACGACCGTGTTCAATCTCGGGTAGGTGGGCGACAGGTTGAACGTCATCTCGTACGACTCCGGGCCGATGCGCTCGTCGCAGCCCTCGACGAAGTACGAGGTGTCCGTGCTGTGTCAGCCTGTAGCGGGTGCGTTCGTCACGAGTAGCAGGTCCCCGCGGAGCGCACCGCGGAGTACTGGCCGGGGTTCAACCGGTGGATGTAACACCGCTTGTTAGAGCAACAGTAGGTGCTCGTTGAATGCTTCGGTCGGGGTCTTCCAGCCGAGGGTCTTCCTTGATCTGGTGTTGAGTGCGTGAGCGACCGCTTCAATCTCCTTTGCCGACCACACCCGAGACACGTCCGTGCCCTTGGGGAAGTACCGGCGCAGCAGACCGTGGTGTTCGCTCGTCTCGTATGGGGATCGCTACTGGAGCGCGTGCGAACCGGCGGACGTCCGCGACCCGCTACCTGACGACGTCGAGCAGCCCGCCCTCACCGCGAGGACCTCGACGTGTCCGGTGAGCTGAGCTCGCTCCCTGGGCACAGGCAGCCCCCGCATCAGCGCGATCGACCAGGAACCACGGCCGCTGACCTGACATAACCCGAGTTGTTTAACAACGACGTCGAGTTTTCAGACTTCGCTGCATCTCGACAACTCGACTTTCCACATTCCCGAACTCACCAGATCCCTCGCACCTCATGCATCGTCGGACATAGGCGCCGGGCGGGGCGTCTGGGATCGGCTCTTCATGATTGTCGACAAAGCTGATCGGGTGCGTCGCGGCGCCCACGGTGTCGACCACGCTCTGAGCCGGTAGTCACACCCCTGCCCGCCCGCATCACGCGCATCGAGACAGTCATCGGTGCATACCTCCTTGGCATGAAGGTGTCGCAGCGGTTCCACACGTCGACCAAACGCGCTGTCCACAGCCCGCAGGGCACGGAGCCCACCTCGTTCTGCAAGAGGTGTATGTCGAAAGGGGGTCAGGACGGGCGGGACGGTATCGACACCTCGAAGATGCGGGAAGGCTGAAGGCGTCAAGTACGCGAACATGACGGAGGGTGCAGCGCTTCGATGCGAGCGTGCATGCGGGTCGTCGCTGTCATGGGCAGACGGTGTGACGACTTCCTCAGCTTGCGGTCGCACACCGCTGAGGCGGACTTCTGGACGCCGTCGAGCGTCGAGTTCCAGGCGCTGACACCGGAAGCCCACGCTGTTCAAGGCCCACGCTCCCCACAACCGTCTCGCCGGCGGTGGATTCCTCCCCGCTTCGTTACGCCGCGGGTCACCAAGGCAACGCTCTTTCACCTGCGCGAACGGCATGCGTCCTCCCCCGCCCGTCCTGGGACGGGCGAACTGAGGACGGGCGCACAATGGTGCTCCCCTCGTGCACACTGGCGACATCAACGACTGTCCATTGAACTCCGCACTCCGGTTGTCACGGACTCGAGCCGTGGCGGATCTAATGACCAAACCCGCAGGTCAAACCGGTCATGCTGAATCAGCAGGACCGTGGGCTGCGAGAGGCAGCCGGCGCGCATGCTTCAGGACCTCCCGAGCGAAGCAGTGGGGCAGCGGCACCGGCCACAGCCGGTCGGGTACGGCGGGCGGACCAGCCGATCTCGGGGTCCTCCCAGGAGACGAAGAGCGCCCAACGTCTTGTTCGCCAGCTCCGCATCAGCGGCGTCGACCAGACGACGCCGGGACAAGTCAGCAACGCGGCGCGCCACGTCAGTCTCGGTCATCGGCGCCACCCATCGCTGATCGCCGATCATCGACAGGATTGCCACGCACACCTGCCTCGAGAGGCAGGGCTGTCCTGCTTCCGACCCGACGGTCGCGACCAGCCAGGAGTCATCCCATGACCGCTCAGCCCACCATCGCGAACCCACGTCCCAATCCCGGCGACGAGATGCTCACCCTGCACGAAGCCTGCGCCTTCCTTCGCGTCCCCGAAGGCACGCTGCGGTACTGGCGCCACCTCGGCGCCGGGCCGCGCAGCTTCAAGGTCGGTCGCCACGTCCGCTACTGGCGCGCCGACCTCGTCCTTTGGCTCACCGAGCAGACCAACCGTCCACAGGATCACCGCTAGGACAAGACGCTGTCGGATCTCAGAGAGACGATGGAGCAATCCTGGAAGGAGCTTCACCATGGCGGGAAACATCGCCAAGCGAGCCAACGGCAAGTGGCGGGCGCGGTACCGCGACGAGGCCGGCAAGGAACACTCGCGGCACTTTGACCGCAAGATCGATGCCCAGCAGTGGCTGGACCAAGTCACGTCGACGGTGATCACCGGGACGTACGCCGACCCCAAGGCTGGCCGAATCACGTTCGCGGCCTTCTTCGGGGAGTGGTCGGCCCGCCAGGTCTGGGCACCTGGCACCGTGCTCGCGACGTCGCTGGCGGCGAGATCCGTGCCCTTCGCGGAGAGGCCGATGAAGCAGGTCCGTCGATCGGACGTCGAGACCTGGGTCAAGCAGATGAACGCCGCCGGGCTCGCCCCCGGCACGATCAAGACGCGATACGTCAACGTCAGATCGGTGTTCCGCGCCGCCGTGAAGGACCGGGTGATCGGTTCCGACCCAACCGAAGGCGTACGCCTCCCCCGCGGCCGTCGCGCGGACATGGCCATGTCGATCCCCGTACCGGAGGAGGTGGGGCAGCTCATGGCCGTGGCTGACGCGCGGTTCAAGCCATTCATCGCCCTCTGCGCATTCGCCGGCCTGCGGCTAGGCGAGGCCGCCGGTGTCCAGCTCGACGACGTCGATTTCCTCCGCAGATCGCTTAAGGTTTCCCGCCAGGTGCAGCGGGTCAACGGCGGAGCAATCGACGTGCGGCCACCGAAGTACGGATCAGAGCGCGTCGTCTACCTGGCTGACAGTCTCATCAACGTACTCGCCGAGCACGTCACCGCTCACAGCACCGGCGGCAAGGATCGGTGGCTCTTCGCCGGGGATGGCAACGACCCGCCGCATCAGAACACCGTCAGCTACTGGTGGCGCAAGACGTTGCGAGACGCCAACCTGTCGGGCATCAAGCTCCATGACCTGAGGCACTTTTACGCCTCCGGCCTCATCGCAGCCGGGTGCGACGTAGTGACCGTCCAGCGATCGCTCGGCCACGCGAAGGCGACGACGACCCTCAACACCTACGCGCACCTCTGGCCCACCGCCGAGGACCGTACGAGGAAGGCAGCGGAGTCGATCATGTCCGCGTCGCTCGGTGAGCCAGCCGCTTCCCTGGCCAAGTTGGTGGCGCGTCCGGCCGAGTGAGCTGTGGCGCCGGCTCGCAGACGCACTTCCCCGCGAGTGAGCCGGTTGCGCGTCACAGCGGCTCAAGACAGACGCACGCACTCCGTCGCGGTCGTTCGATGCAGGCGCGCGCCGAAGAGTGTCGCCTAATCGCCCATCCCGCGCTTTGGGGAAGACTGGAGCAATGATTGAAGAGGCATGGGACCGGGCCGACGTGTCGGACTGGCCCGTGCGTCGCGTCGAACAGGTCGGGTCTACAGAGAACCTGTGGCTACTCGACCCATCGACGAACGAGGAATGGCTTCACAAGGACACCGTCGTTCCTGCTAACGGTGTCGAGCAGGGCGAGGACTGGGCGGAGGTCGTATCCACCCGAGTAGCAGCGGAACTAGACGGTATGGAGTGACCACTCAGGGCTGCTGAATGGTTGCGGGCCGGGGCCTCGCTCACACATGTTCGTGGGTTACCGAGCAGGGGCCACCTGCTCGGCCTATCCGACAGTTGTGGGAGGCCCCGGTGTTTACAGAGCGTACGAGTGTTGGGCTCGACGTGCACGCACGGTCAGTTGCGGCAGCAGCGATCGACGGCGTCACGGGCGAGCTTGTCCAGGCGAAGCTGACTCCGTCGCATGAGCACATCCGGTCCTGGGTCCAAGCCCTTCCGGGCCCGGTGGCCGTGACCTACGAGGCCGGCCCGACCGGCTTCGACCTCTACCGGGCACTCACCGGTGCAGGAATCCGGTGTGAGGTCGCCGCACCATCGAAGCTGCAGAAGCCGTCGGGCGAGCGGGTCAAGACCGACGCCAAGGACGCGATCCACCTGGCCCGGCTGCTGCGACTCGACGACATCACCGCGGTCGCGATCCCCAGCGTCGACCAGGAAGCGGCTCGCGATCTGGTGCGGGCGCGCGAGGACTGCCGCGGCGACCTGATGCGTGCGCGGCACCGGTTGTCGAAGTTGTTGCTGCGACACGGGATCGTCTACTACGGCGGCCAGGCGTGGACCGGCAAGCACGACGCCTGGCTACGCCACGACGCGCTGCCGCAGTTGACCACGCGCGCGACTCGGCTGACGTTCGACTCCGACTACGAGACCGTACTGACGGTCAAGGCTCGCCGGGACCGGCTCGACACCGCGATCAGTGAGATGGCCGCTGATTCCGAGTTCACCGACATGGTGCACCGACTCGGATGTCTGCGTGGGGTCAGCACCCTGACCGGGTTCGCCCTTGCGGTCGAGATCGGCGACTGGCACCGATTCACCGGCAACACCATCGGGTCCTTCGTCGGACTGGTGCCCAGCGAGCATTCATCCGGCAGCTCGCGGGTGCAGGGGCCGATCACCAAGGCCGGGAACACCCACGTCCGGCGGCTGCTGGTCGAAGCCGCCTGGCACCACCGCGCCCGCTACACCGTGGGCAAGACCATGCGCGACCGCTGGGAACTGGCCCCCGCCGCAGCAAGGGCACGTGGCGACGAGGGCAACCGGCGACTCCACCACCGCTGGGTCAAATTCATCGACCGTCGCAAGAAGAACACGATCGCCAACGTTGCGATCGCCCGTGAGCTGGCCGGCTGGTGCTGGTCCCTGGCCGTGCTCGAGGAGTAGGCAACCCGATCTGCTCCGCCGTCCAACGGGCCGGTGGCAGCGCTCGGAGCGACCCGCGCAACACCTATGAGCAACGGACACCACGCCCGCGACGCTCGATGCTAGACACGCGGTTCTGCTCCTGCCGAAAGCACCGTCCTGCGGTACCCAACCCGCGCATATCAGTCTGACCGCGCGTCGCCAAAGACACGCTCACCAACCCAGACGACGACGAAGCACGAGGCGCCCGCCCCGAACAATCGGGACGGGCGCCTCACCCTGCCTCTTGACAGAACGTCACTACATATCAGGTGTTCCGTGCGCGACTACGAGCCTCTGTTCACGACAAGGCCGGCGAGGGTCGCTCTCGCTATCGGTTATTCCTGACGCTCACGATCTCTGGGAAGGTCCAGTCGTACTTGAGGCGGCTGGCGCCTCTGGCTACTTCCGACACGTCGAGGGTGAGCCCGGCGTTGACCCAAATCGTCCAGACGTCCGACGGCCGGGCCATCACCTGATCAATATTCGCAGCGCGCTGGCTGACGTCGGATCGCCCCTGGGGTTCGCTGGTCCAGCCGAGTTGGATGCATTTGATGTGTTCAGCGGCTACCTGGTCCTGGATGCCCTCATCGCCAACCGCGATCGACACGAACAGAACTGGGCGATTCTTGCTCCTCGCGTCAACGACGCATGAGACCTTCTCGCACCGTCTTACGATCACGCGAGCAGCCTTGGCTACAACGTCATGGACGAGCGCCGTGACGCCTGTCTCGCCGCGCCAGAGGTGCTGAGGCGATGGGTGGAGAAGGGGACGGCGTATCGATTCGAACACAGCGGCCGTCCCGAGTCCCTAGTCGCGCTCGCGATGAATGCGCTATCCCTCGCGTCAAGCCAGGGAGCAGACTGGTGGACGGAGCGCATTGAGAGCCTGAGCCTTGAATCAGTCAGTTCAGAACTTCTGGAAGGCAGGATCCCAGACATGTCCCCGAGCGCAGCTAGGTTCGCTCACGAACTGCTCGAGACGAACGTGGGGAGGTTAAGAGATGCAGTCCGCAACCGCTGACCCAGCGCTGCACCCGTCGTCGTTCGTCAGCAGCTTGCTCGTGCTGTGGCAAGACCCATCGAACCGACGGTTCGTACCGATCGGCCGGTTCGCCTTCGATGGCGAGAGCTATTCGTTCGCGTACACGCGCGCTGCAGCAAAGTTGGCGACCTTCCGACCACTTCCCGGCATGCCTGATGTGGGTCGTCTGTACACCAGCGCGCGCATCCCAGCACTTTTCAATCAGCGCGTGATGAGTTCCTCCAGGAGTGACTTCCCCAGCTATGCACGAGGCATCGGCCTTGATCCGGCGACCGCGACGCCCTGGGAGCAGATCGTGCATTCGGGTGGCACCCGGGCGGGTGACACTCTCCAGTTCATGCAGCTCCCAACGGTCAAGTCGGGACGGGCGCGGGCTCGCTTCTTTGCGAACGGGGTGAAGTACGTACCCAACGCAACGCTCACCATGGACGGCCGAACGGTGTCAGTGTCCGAGGACCAGCACGAGCGGGCGATAGGAGCGCTGGAGCCCGGTGACCGACTGCGGCTCTTGCGCGAGGACAACAACCCAGCAGACCGATACGCGTGCCTCATCGCGTCATCGGTTTCGGACCTGAACTCAGAGTCAGGGCACACCCCGCCCAACGGTGTTCAACCGCTACCCCTGGGTTGGGTCCCGCGCGTCTTGTCTGAAGACATCTGGTCGCTCCTGCGCGCAAGCCAAGTGTCCTGTTCTGTGATTCGGGTTGGCCCGCCTGGCTCGCCGTCGCATCAGCGCATGGTTTTGGATCTGGACCATCCGGCTACGCCCGGATTTCAGTTCGACGCTCGCGGCGACTGGCAACCTGTAGTCGACCGTTAGGAGCGCGACTGCGCGGTCGACGGGAAGGTTGCAGGCCCGCGTTTGCCTGGGCGGCGAGTCAATCCGCCGCTTGCTGGGGTCACCTCAACCGCGAAATCTGCCGAGATGAGCGCGGTCCGCACGTCTCATCGTCGGGGTCAGTTCCAACGGACCCTGGCGTGGGACTTGGCCCGCAGGAAGGCGCGCGTTTCTGACGCCTTCTTCCTCGCCAGCAAGGACCGGGTCGCTCGGGTTGCGCTGTTCACTAGGCGTAACGGCTTCTCGCCTGCCGTCACGAAGTCGGCCTCGGTCGTGCCGTTGCCTTGAACGAGTGTGACCAATGGCAGATACGGCTTCGATCGACTGCGTCACCCGGCTTGAGGCCCGACCCTGAGCCCATGCTCGGCGGACCTCGCCCCGGCCCGTGGCAGTGGTAGACGCCATCTCGCGCTATCGCCTGGCCTATTCGACGCCGTCGATTGCGCCGAGTTTCTTGAGCAGCGCTTTGACATCTGCCGACACGACCGGCGGGTGCTGTGCGGGGAATGTGGGCGGCTTCCCGGTCGACCTGCCCCAGGTAACAGTCGGGTCAGGTAGTTGCGGCTTCGGTTTCGGGAATTGAAGATCGGGCCAGGGTTGCTCGGGATCATTGAACAGGGCCTGGTCAGCTTGCCGTGCGAGAGCCCGGGTCACGACCGAGGCGACCTCGGGGGTCAGGGTGGTCTCCGCCTTCAGAGGTTTGACCGGTTCCGCGACGAGCAGCCGTGTCGGACTCAGCGGCATCCACAGCGGTGACCCCGCGGGGATCAGTCCGTTCCAGTGGGAGCCTGTGGGGTTCAGGGTCACCACGGGCGAGTCGCCTGAGATGAGGGTCGGGCCGGGTGCGGTCAGAACAGCCCAGTGCCAGGAGGTGACCTGCGTCGCAACCTCGTCGAGCTTACGGATCATCGTGCGGAGTTTTGAGGCTCGTGTGTCCTGATCGCTTTGGAGGCCTACCCACGCCTGGCGAGCGATGCGAAGGTACCGGGCGCGTTCCGAGTCGGAGAGTGCCAGCAGTTCGAACTCTTCGGATTTCGAGGCCTCGAGCAGGGCGAGCATTGCTCCCAGGTGGTCGTCGAAGTGGTCAAGGTATGCGAACACGGTCGGGGTGCGGATGAGCTGAGCGACGGTGAAATTGACGACCGTGGGCTTGTCGACGTCGCGGAGTTCCGCGCCGGCACGCAGCGCGGCCAGGGTGACGCCGACGGGTGCTTCGATGTGGTCGGCGAGCCAGGTCTCCACGATGTCGGTCTCTGCGCCGTCGGTGCCGGCGAAGTTGTAGAAGCGTTTTCGAACTGCGCTGTTCGACACCGCGAGACGGCGTGCGGTCGTGGTCCCGCGGTCAAGGACAGCGATGTGGTCCTCGGCGTCAGCCCATCCGCGCAGGTAGGTACGGGGCACGACGTGCTGGTGCTTCTTAACCTTGCCGGTCGCCATGACTGCTCCCTCGGCCTACAACTTGGCCGTGCCGGGCGGGTGCGGCGCTTCTGAGCCGAGCCAGAACCCGGTGGTCATCCAGGTCTCGTAGAAGTACAGCCACTCGCTGATCCAGGGGACGATCAGGTCGGCGATGAAGTGCTGCGTGCCGACGAAGTCGTCGCCGTAGTACAGACACAACTCGTCTCCCGGGTAGACGTGCGGAAGGCCCTGGCCCGGACGGGTTTCGAGTTCCGGGTCCATCACCGTCACCTTGGGACGGCCACGGTGCTCGTAGCGGATCCGAACGGTGTAGCTCACGCTCATCGGCGTCGGCTGCAGCGTCACGGACCAGAGGAGCCTGTTGGCCTTGACCGTCGGCGCAGTCTCGTCGGGGAACTGCGTCTTGAGGCGGACGGCCTGCTGGGTGACGCTGATCTGCCTACCGCGGGGCCTGGCCACCGAAGAACCTGTGGTCCTGGACGGCCGTCGTGGTCGCCGCGGTGGTGAGGAGGCCGCCGGTGGCGAAGTGGACGTTACCGGCTTCGCGGGCCAGATTCGTCCGGGTGCCCAGGACCTTAACGGCCTGTTCGACGGGGGCGCTCCCGAAGGCCTTCGCGACCCGCTGGTGCAACGCGACCGTCCCGTTGGTCTCTTCGATGAAGCCGGCGAGGTCCTGCTCGACGGCCGCGCGCCATGCCTCAAACTTGAGGCGGCGGATCTCGTAGTCGTTCCACTTGTCTGCGAAGTTCTCACCTTCGCAAGCCGGGTTCTCCACCCAGTAGTCACCGTTTCGCATCTCCACGTGCGCCGGCATCCGCTGCACGGCACCCATCGTGGCGGCCAGGAGGTCCTTCTCGCCGAGGTAGGAACGGGCGGCCAATGTCGTGATGAGGCTGGAGGGCGGGCGGTCGTCGTGGTCCTCACCGAAATAGATATCGCGGTGACGCTTGAGGATCTGGACGACGCGGTGCAGTGGCGTGCGAACCCGGTGCTTAGGGACGGCCTCGACGGACCCGTACGTCTTCGAGAGCATCACGCGGCCCTCCTCGAACTGTTTGGCACACTGCCCTCGGAACCAGTTGACGTAGGCCTGCGGGTCGGACTTCTGCCACAGCCGCAGGTTGCGGTCGGTCAGCTCGATTGCGGTGTCAGATGCGGCCGCGGCGTCCGGGATGCAGGGCAGGACATCCATGTGGAAGTCGTCGTAGTGCAGGCACCAGGAGCGGCGGCCCTCGGAGACCTTGCGCGGACTCTCGCAAGCCTGCCCGTCGTGCTCGGCGTGGTAGTCCGCCAAGAGGTCTCCGATCCGATCCTTGAGCTCCTGCTGGGTGATGGAGGTCTTCGCGGTGTCGAGCTTGGAGACGAGGTCAAGGTCGTACTCGACGTGGTCGCCGTGGGGCCGCACGACGGTGCCGAGGAGGAAGCTGCCCTGGACGTACACCTCGGCGTTCGCTTCGGAGAGGCGGTCTCCAAGATCGTGGTAGCAACGCTCGGCTGCGTCGAAGGCCTCGTCGGTGATGTCGAGTTGCTCGATCGTGGTGTCGATGAGCTGGGAGATCTGCTCGTCCTGGGTCGTTGCGAGGGTGGTCATGACGGCTACTTTCAGTCGGCTCTGAGGGGTCGCTGATCAGGCGGTCTCGAGGGTCAGGGCGTAGGCGCCATCGATGCGATCGTACACGCGCAGCGGAGCGTGCGCTCCCCGCATGTGGGCGCGCCCGATCTCGACGGCGCCGGCCGCGCAAACGGCGAGGATCACGCTTATCGGCTGGTTGCGGTGCTGCTCCTCGAGGGTCGCGAGGACTTCACGCCACATGTCGATGAGGGCGCCGAGGTCTTCGGCGCTGCGCAGGATGCTGGGGCTGAGCCCAACGCCTTCGGCGCGGATGTCGTAGCGAGGCCTGGCCCGGAGTTCGTCGGGCAGCGCGTTGATGTCTACCGGCCCGCTGATGCTGAAGGTGACGACCGGGTCACCCTCGCCGGGGGTGGTCGTGACGACGAAGGTGAGGTTCTCGGTCGGACCTGTTGCGTACCAGCCCCACCCTTCGTCGCGGCGGCGGTTGTGAACTGTGACGTTGGTGACGTCGTCGAGCAGGACGCCAAGCTGGACGAGGATGGGGATTCGTGCAAGCGCGAAGACCGAGATGTGGTCGATCTGTCTGGTCTTGAGGTGGTTCTTCAAAGGTCGCAGACGCTTGCGGAGCGTGAGCTGGGTCGAGTCCCAGTAGGTAGCGGCGCTGATGTCCTCGCCGTCGTACACGCGGAGGTCGACCTCGCAGTTCTGGCTGTCGTCGTGCAGGCTAAAATCGGGGAACCTCTGCTCGTCGAGCAGCGCACTGACCACGGCCTGCTTGCTGAAGTCGACGGCCTGGTCGCGGATGTCGCCGGCTACCCGGATGACAGTGGTCTTGGGCTTGCGCAGGAGACCTGTCAGCTCGCGGACATCTCGCTCGTGCTGGGCCTTAAACGCACGCAGTTGCGCTTCGCCGTAGGTGGACCACAGCTCGTGGGTGTCGATGATCTTGTGCTCGCCGGCGCACAGCAGCATCAAGTTCTCCGCCTTGGCTCGCTCCTCCGGCGACTTCGGGCTGTTCCCACGAGGTGAGCCGTCCTCGTCGGTGGCGCCGACGATATGCGCCAGTTGACCGGTGAACACGACCTGGCTGGTGGTGTCGTCCTTGGCGAGGAACTCCTTGCAGAAGGTGCACCGACCACCTGCACCCACCCACACCCGACGAACATCGAGGTCGGAGACCTTGACCCGCTTCCCGTCGCGGTCGACCGCCTTGATCGGGGCAGCACCCTTTTTCGACGCGGCGTTGTTGGTGGTCTTCTTGGCCGCGGTCGTTTTCGCTGCCTTCTTCGCAGTCGTGTCCGCGGTCTTCTTCGCCGCGGGGCTGGAGGCGTTCGCCATCTCCATGATCCTGAGGGTGTGGTCGGTGCTGAGGGTGGTCCGCGGCCCGAGCGGCAAGCCGCACGCTACGAACGTCTGTTCGATTCACATTAGCACTCCGCCCATGCGAGTGCCAAAGATGTTTCTGCGGAGACCAGCGACGAGAGAAGTCCCCGCGGCCCAGGTGACCAGCGGGACGTAGCCACACTCGGTCGTCGAGCGCAGGTCGGCCGCTTGCGCGTCGCCTGCCGTTGGAGGTCGTCATCGAGGGCGGGTCGCTGGCAGCACCCGGGGTCTGGAGATCGGCCATACCGATGGGCAGATCTAGCCCATCATGCCAAACTTCTTGCGGACTCTGCGCGGACCGGGAGGGGGTAAACCCACTCTGACCTGCGGTTTTGCCTTAATTCAGACGTTGAAGCGGAACTCCACCACGTCGCCATCGGCCATCACGTAGTCCTTGCCCTCCATGCGCACCTTGCCGGCCTCCTTGGCCTTCTGCATGGTGCCCAGCGCCATCAGGTCGTCGAAGGAGACGATCTCGGCCTTGATGAAGCCCTTCTGGAAGTCGGTGTGGATGACTCCGGCGGCCTCGGGCGCGGTCGCGCCCTTCGGGATCGTCCAGGCCCGCGTCTCCTTGGGGCCGGCGGTCAGGTAGGTCTGCAGGCCGAGGGTGTCGAAGCCGACGCGGGCGAGCTGGTCGAGGCCAGACTCGGTGATCCCCATCTCGGCGAGCATCTCGTGCGCCATCTCGTCGTCGTCCATCTCGGCGAGGTCGGACTCGAACTTCGCGTCGAGGAAGATCGCCTCGGCCGGCGCGATGATGGCGCGCATCCTGTCCTTGAGCGCCTCGTCGGCGAGCTCGTCGGCGTCGCAGTTGAAGACGTAGATGAACGGCTTGGCGGTCAGCAACGACAGCTCGCGCAGGAGCGAGCGGTCGATGTCGGTCGCGATGATCGGCGTGCCCGACTCCAGCGCCTCCTTGGCGGCCTTGGCGGCCTCGAGGTTGGCGACGAGGTCCTTGACCTTGCGCGACTCCTTCTCGAGACGCGCGATCGCCCGGTCGACGGTGTCGAGGTCGGCGAAGATCAGCTCGGTCTGGATCGTCGAGATGTCGTTGGCGGGGTTGACCTCGCCGTCGACGTGGGTGACGTCCTCGTCGCGGAAGACGCGCGTCACCTGGCAGATCGCGGAGGACTCGCGGATGTGGCTGAGGAACTTGTTGCCGAGGCCCTCCCCCTGGGAGGCACCGCGGACGATGCCGGCGATGTCGACGAACTCGACCGTCGCCGGCAGCAGCTTCGCCGATCCGAACACCTCCGCCAGCTTCGCGAGGCGGCCGTCGGGGACGCCCACGACGCCGACGTTGGGCTCGATCGTCGCGAACGGGTAGTTCGCCGCGAGCACGTCGTTCTTGGTCAGGGCGTTGAAGAGGGTCGACTTGCCCGCATTGGGGAGACCGACGATGCCGATGGTGAGAGCCACGGGCGGGGAGTCTACGGCGGCGACGGCCGGCGGCACGAAACGCGGCCCCGGGCACGGCAGAGGGCCCGGCCGACCGGCCGGGCCCTCCTCACGACGGGCGTCAGGGTCGTGTCAGGAGCCGTAGACCGTGCGCGCGCCCTGGCGGTCGGTCTCGGTCATCGAGAGGTCGCTCGACGACCCGTTGCACTGCGGGTAGTGCATGATCGACGCCGCGTCGTAACGGCGTCAGCGGGCGCCAGTCGTTGTCCTCGAAGCAGGTGTGCGCTGCACGAAGTCGCCTCACCTCCCTGCAAGACTCGGCGCATGACGGACACAGGGGGTACGCCGGTCCTCCGCGCGCCGGCCCATCAGGTCTCGCCGCGCGCGGTCGCGTTCTGGACGGTGTCCGCGCTCATCGGCGACGCCGTCCTGGTGCTGGGTGCGCTCCTCGCCTGGCTCCTCGTCCCCGGGATGCCCGGGTGGGTCGGCCTCCTCGTCCTCCTCGTCGCCGCGCTCGCGGTCGCGCACGTCGTGCTGATGCCACGGATCCGCTTCCGCGTGCACCGGTGGGAGGTCAGCGACACCGCGGTCCACACCCGCGAGGGGTGGATCGGCCGGCAGAGCCGGATCGCGCCGATCAGCCGGGTGCAGACCGTGGACTCGCGTCAAGGGGCCCTGATGCGGCTCTTCGGCCTGGCCTCGATCACGGTCACCACCGCGTCGGCGGCCGGTCCGCTGACCGTCAACTGCCTCGATGCCGACACCGCGCGCGAGGTGGTGGCCAGGCTCACCGCGATCACAGCCGCCACCGAGGACGACGCGACGTGATCCCCTCCCCGGGCGACGGCTGGATCCGGCTCAGCCCGCGCAAGCTCCTGCTCGACCCCTTCAAGGCGGTCGGCCAGGCGATCGTCCCGGTGGTGGTGGCGCTCATCGGCATCAGCCGGAGCGACATGCGGTTCTGGCCGTTCATCGTGCCGATCGCGATCCTCGGGCCGCTGGTCCTCGGCGCGATCCCGTGGCTCACCACCCACTACCGCCTCACCGACACCCAGATCCAGGTCCGCCGCGGCCTGCTCAACAAGTCGACCTCCACCGCACCGCTCGACCGGGTGCGCAGCGTCGACCTCGAGGCCTCGCTCCTGCACCGGATCCTGGGCCTGCAGAAGGTCGAGATCGGCACCGGTGTCGACGACGACCGGATCACGCTCGACGCCCTGGCTGCGGTCGACGCCCACGCCCTGCGTACGACGCTCCTGCGCCGCCGCGAGGTGGGCCAGGTCCCGACTCCACTCGATCCCCGGGAACCGGTCCCGACCCCGCTCGACCACCAGGGATCTCTGCTCGCGCAGATCGACTGGTCGTGGCTGCGCTTCGCGCCCTTCAGCCTCGCCCGGCTGGTCCTCCTCGCCGGCGCGGTCGGCGTGCTCTCCCAGTTCGGGGACGACCTGCCCATCTGGAACGAGGAGACGGCCACGTCGCTGTGGGAGTGGATCACCCAGTTCGCCCTGGCGGCCGTGGCCGTGGTGGTGGCCATCGGTGCGCTGGCCACCTGGGTCCTCGTCTCGGTCGCCGGCTACGTCGTGCAGTGGTGGAACTTCCGGCTCGTGCGCGAGCACGGCTCCCTCCACCTCACCACCGGACTGTTCACCACCCGCTCGATCACGGTCGAGGAGGCGAAGGTGCGGGGTGTCGAGATGACCGAGCCCGTGCTGATGCGCCTGGTCGGCGGTGCGGAGCTCTCGACACTGGCCACCGGCGTCGAGGACGGCGTCACCCAGGTGCTCCCGCCGTGCCCGCACGACGTGGCGATCAGCGTCGGCGCGGCCGTGCTGGAGCACACCGGACCGCTCACCGACCCCCTCGTCGCGCACGGTCCGCTCGCGCGGCGCCGGGCCTGGCTGCGTCAGGTGCGAGCGTCCCTGGTGCTCATCAGCGGGGTCGCGGTGGCCGTGTGGTGGTTCGACGAGCCGTGGTGGTGGACGGCAGTGGTCGCCCTCGTGGTGCTCGCGGTGTCTGCGCTGGCCGGCGAGTCGTCCTACCGACACCTGGGCCACGCCCTGGCCGACCGCCACCTCGTCGCCGGAAGCGGCGTGCTGGCGCGGATCCGCACGGTGCTCGAGACCGACGGCATCATCGGCTGGGTCGTCACGCAGTCGTGGTGGCAGCGCCGCATCGGGCTGGCCGACCTGACCGCGACCACGGCCGCGGGCGCCGAGCGCGTGCTGGTGCGCGACGTACGCCTCGACGTCGCCGTCGCGCTCGCCGACCGCGCGACCCCCGGGCTGCTGACCGACTTCGTCGAGGCCTAGAACCAGGCCTCGCGCATCTCCAGCGTGGTGGTGTCGGCCGAGGCGAGCAGGTCGAGCATCGGCGCCACCTTGGGCAGCTCCCAGCGGAAGAAGTAGCGCGCCGCGGCCCGCTTGCCGTCGTAGAAGTCGCCGACCTGCTCCCCCACCGCGACGAGCTGCTCGAGCCACATCCACGCGATGACGACGTGCCCGGCGGCCTCGAGGTAGACGGTGGCGTTGGCCATGATCTTCTCGGGATCGCCCAGGGCGGCGAGAGCGAAGGTCACCTCGCCGAGCCGGTCCACCATGGCCTTCAGCGCGGCGGCGTGGGACGCGGCCTCGCCGCCGAGGTCGGTGGCACGCGCCACCGTCTCCTCGATCCGCCCGGACAGCGCGAGCAGCGAGGCCCCGCCGCCCCCGAGCACCTTGCGACCGAGGAGGTCCATCGCCTGGATGCCGTGGGTGCCCTCGTGGATCGGGTTCAAGCGCTGGTCGCGCCAGTGCGCCTCGACGTCGTAGTCGCGGGTGTAGCCCGAGCCACCGAGGACCTGGATCGCCAGGCTGTTGCTCTCCTGGCCCCACTGCGAGGGCCACGACTTCGCGATCGGCGTGAGCACGTCGAGGAGCTGCCCCGTCGCCAGGCGCTCCGCGTCGTCGACAGCGGTCGCCTGCTCGTCGAGCAGGCGCGAGCAGTAGAGGTTGAGCGCCAGAGCCCCCTCCACGTAGGACTTCTGCGCCAGCAGCATGCGGCGCACGTCGGCGTGCTGGATGATCGGCACCTGGGGCGCGGCCGGGTCGGGACTGGCGAGCGGGCGTCCCTGCGGCCGCCCGCGGGCGTAGTCGAGGGACTTGAGGTAGGCCGTGTAGGCCGTGGTCGTCGCCGACATCCCGACGCCGAGGCGGGCGGCATTCATCATGTGGAACATGTAGGAGAGGCCCTTGTGGGGCTCCCCGACGAGGTAGCCCACGGCACCCGCGGCGCCGCCCGGCGTGTAGGTGCCGCCGCCGAAGACGGGAGCGGTGTTGACCGTGCCGCGGCTGCCGAGCTTGTGGTTGATGCCGGCGAGCGCGACGTCGTTGCGCTCGCCGATCGTGCCGTCGTCCGCGACGAGCCACTTCGGCACGATGAACAGCGAGATGCCCCGCGACCCGGCGGGTGCGTCGGGCAGCTTGGCCAGCACCAGGTGGACGATGTTGTCGCCCATCTCGTGGTCGCCGCCGGAGATCCACATCTTGCTGCCGAAGATCCGGTGGGTGCCGTCGTCGGCCGGCACCGCGCGGGTGATCACGTCACCGAGGCTCGACCCGGCGTGCGGCTCCGAGAGCGTCATGGTGCCGAAGAAGCGGCCCTCCAGCATCGGCTGGACCCAGCGCTCGACCTGCTCGGGGGTGCCGTGGGCGAGCAGCAGACCGGCGTTGGCGACGGTCAGGAACGAGTACGCCGCGGTGCCGATGTTGGCCGCGGTGAACCACGCCATGCACGCCGACGCGACGACGTGCGGCAGCTGGAGCCCGCCGACCTCCTCGTCGAGGGTGAGCCCCATCAGGTCGGCCTTGGCGAACTTGTCGAGCGCTGCCTCGATCTCCGGGATCAGCCGCACCGACTCGCCGTCGAAGGCCGGCTCCTCGGTGTCGCTCTTGCGGTAGTGCGGCGCGAAGTGCTCGGTCGCGAGCCGTTCGCACAGCGCCAGCAGGGCGGCGTACGACTCCTTGTCGTGCTCGGCGAAGCGGGGCCGCCGGCTCAGCTGCTCGACGTCGAGCCACTCGAAGAGCAGGAACTCGAGGTCACGGGCGGAGAGGATCACAGACGTGGGGGTGGACACGCGCCGACGCTACCCGTCCGGACCTGCGGCAGGCACGACGAACGCCCCCTCCGCTCGGGACGGAAGGGGCGTTCGCCACTGCTGGTGAGGCTACGCGATCAGGAGCCGTAGAGGGTGGCTGCGCCCTGGCGGTCGGTCGCGGTCATGCTGAGGTTGCTCGACGTCCCGTTGCACTGCGGGTAGTGCATGATCGAGGAGGAGTCGTACGGCGTCAGCGGGCGCCAGTTGTTGTCCTCGAAGCAGGTGCCGGCCTCGGGGCGGGTGTGCTCGTGGCGGAAGCCCAGCGTGTGGCCGAGCTCGTGGCCGATGATGTTGGTCGGCGTCCACGAGCCCGAGCTCCAGATCGAGTCGTCGACCAGGACGTTGCGCGAGCGCTTGGGCGAGCTCGGGAAGAAGGCCCGGGCGATGTACTGCGAGGTCTGCACGGGCTCGACCGAGAACAGCACGCTGTTGTTGCGGGTGGTGCAGCTCGCGTCCTGTGCGGGCACGTGCACGAAGTTGATCCTGGAGGAGGCGGCCTCCCAGAGGCCGGCGCCGCTGGTCATCGCGTTGACGACGTCGGTGTAGCGCGAGCCGAACTTGGTGCTCACGCAGTAGGTGAGGTTGCCGACCTGCGAGGCCGACCACTTGTCGTCGACGCCGCCGACGGTGTTGACGACGAGGCCGTTCTCGATGGCCTTCTCCGACCCGCCGACCATGCGGTCGTAGTAGGCCCGGAGGTCTCCGGCGGTGGCGACGGGCTCGTCACCGTTGACGATGTACTGCTTGTCGGCGTCCTGGTAGGCCGAGGCGTGGAACTCCGAGAACGTCGGGATCTCCGCGTCCGTGGCGGCCAGGGCCGGCGAGGCGAGAGCCGCACCGAGAAGGGCCGAGGTTCCGAGGGCGAGTGCGCCGAGTCGACTGCGCTGCATGCTGTTGTCTCCTTGATACCGGGGGGATGGACACGCGCGGTCCCGGAGTCGAGCAGGCAGAGCTGCAGAAAAAGTGGAACGTGTCGCACGAAGCTCCCGAGACCAGTGCGCTTGCCGATGAACCTCCACCATGCGATGCCCATCTGTAAAGGGTTTCCTGCGCAAAGCCTTCACAGCCCGACGATCTGCGCTGCCCTTCCACTCCTTAGGGTGGAGGGGTGCGACTCGCCACCTGGAACGTCAACTCCCTCCGCTCCCGCATCGACCGCGTCGAGGCCTTCGTGCAGCGCCACGACATCGACGTGCTCGCCCTGCAGGAGACCAAGGCCCGCGAGGACCAGCTGCCGCTGATGGGCCTGCAGGCGCTGGGCTACGACATCGCGGTGGCGGGCCTGAACCAGTGGAACGGCGTCGCCATCCTCTCGCGCGTCGGCCTGGAGGACGTCGAGGTCGGTTTCGCCGACATGCCTCCGTACGGCGACCCTGCTGCCGCGGAGGCCCGCGCGATCGGCGCCACCTGCGGCGGGGTGCGGGTCTGGTCGCTCTACGTCCCCAACGGCCGCAAGCCCGAGGACCCGCACTACGTCTACAAGCTCGACTGGCTGGCCCGGCTCCGCGAGAGCGCGCGCGGGTGGCTCGACGTGCCGACGGCACTCGTCGGCGACTGGAACATCTGCCCCACCGACGACGACGTCTTCGACGTCTCGCAGTTCGCGAAGTCGACGCACGTCACCCCGCCCGAGCGCGCCGCCTTCCAGGGGTTCCTCGACGACGGCTGGATCGAGACGACGCGTGCGCACGCACCGGGCTACACCTACTGGGACTACTACCGCCAGCGCTTCGAGCGCGACCGGGGTCTCAAGATCGACTTCGTCCTCGGCTCGCCTGACCTCGCCTCGCAGGTGACCGGTGCCTTCATCGACCGCGACGAGCGCGACCCTGCGCAGGGCACCGGATCGCCCTCGGACCACGCACCGGTGGTCGTCGACCTCGACCTGTCCTAGCCGACGGGCACCGGGTCGGGAGCTGCCGCGGGAGTGGGTGTCTTGCGGATGGCGTACGACATCACGCCGGCGAGCGCGCACAGCCCCGCGGCTGCGTAGAAGGCCGGGTCGTAGCCGCCCGTGACGTCGCGGATGACACCGGCGCCGGTCGCGGCGACGGCGGCACCGACCTGGTGGCTGGCGAAGACCCAGCCGAAGACGATCGGCCCGGCGGCCGCGCCGAACCACTCACGGCACAGCGCCACCGTGGGCGGCACGGTCGCCACCCAGTCGAGGCCGTAGACGATGATGAAGACCCACATGCTGGGCGCGACGTGCGGCGACATGAGGGCCGGAAGCGTCATCAGTCCGACCCCGCGCAGCACGTAGTAGCCGACCAGCAGCAGGCGCGGATCCACCTTGTCGGTGAGCCAACCCGACGCGATCGTGCCGACCACGTCGAAGATGCCGACGACCGCGAGCAGCGAGGCCGCGGTCGTGGCCGGCATGCCGTGGTCGTGCGCTGCGGGCACGAAGTGGGTGGCGATGAGGCCGTTGGTCGTCATCCCGCAGATCGCGAAGCCGCCGGAGAGCAGCCAGAAGGTACGGCTGCGGGAGACGTCGCGCAGCACGCCCAACGCCCGGCCCGCGCTGGAGCCGACCTGCTGGTGGGGCGGCGGACCCGGATCGGCGTCGGTGGCACCGTAGGCACGCAGGCCCATGTCGGCGGGGTGGTTGCGGAGGAACAGCAGGACCAGGGGGATCACGGCGAGCGAGGCGCAGGTCGCGAGGAGCGCTGCCGTGCGCCATCCGTGGTTCGTCGCGAACCACGCGACGACCGGCAGGAAGATCAGCTGGCCGGTGGCGTTGCCGGCGGTGAGGATGCCGCTGACCAGGCCGCGGCGCGCGACGAACCAGCGGCTGGTGATGGTGGCGACGAACGCCATCGACATCGAGCCGGTGCCGAGGCCCACGAGCAGCCCCCAGCAGAGGATCAGCTGCCACGGCTCCGTCATGAAGACCGTGAGCCCGCTGCCGACCGACACCATGACGAGCGCGAAGGTGACGACGGGGCGCACGCCGAAGCGGTCCATCAGCGCGGCCGCGAACGGCGACATCAGGCCGAAGAGCATGAGGTTCAGCGAGACCGCGGAGCCGATCAGCCCGTGCGACCAGCCGAACTCGTCGTGCAACGGCTCGATCAGCACCCCCGGCACCGACCGGAAGGCGGCAGCGCCGACCAGGGTCACGAAGGCGACGGCCGCGACGACCCACGCCCAGTGCAGGCCGTCGGGTCGAGCGTCTGGTCCCGTGGAGACGGGGCGCGTCGTCGTCACGTGGACCAGTGTCGTCCACGCCACTGTCGGTGCGCGCGTCCATGCTGGATCCATGGACACCTTCCCCCTCCTCCTGGTCCTGGCCCTCGTCCTGGCGATCGGCCTCGGCCTCGGTGCGCTGATCGGCGTGCTGTGGTCGCGCAGCCGCCCTGCCGACGACCCGGCCATCGCCGCGCTCCAGCAGCGCGTGGCCGAGCACGCCGTCGTGCAGGACGGGCTCGAGCGGCTGCAGGACCAGCTGAGCGACTTCGCCCACGACCGCGTCGCGTGGCAGGCCCAGCTGCACCAGCAGGTGGCCGACATGCGGCACTCGACCGACGTCCTCCGGCAGGAGACGTCCACCCTGGCCACCGCACTGCGCAAGCCGCAGGTGCGCGGCCAGTGGGGCGAGCTGCACCTGCGTCGCACCGTCGAGCTCGCCGGGCTCGTCGACCACTGCGACTTCGCCGAGCAGGTGCGCATCGAGGACGGGCGGCTGCGCCCCGACCTGGTCGTGACGCTGGCCGGCGGACGCACCATCGCGGTCGACGCCAAGGCGCCGCTGGCGGCCTTCCTCGACCTGACCGGGTCCGACGACCCGGCCGAGCACGACCGCGCGCTGGTCCGCCTCGGCGAGCACATGCGCACGCACGTCGCCGACCTCGGCTCGAAGCGCTACTGGGAGGCGCTGGCGGGGACGCCCGAGTTCGTCGTGCTGTTCGTGCCCGGGGAGGCGATCCTGCAGGCCGCACTGCAGGCGGTGCCCGACCTGGTCGAGCAGGCCGCGGCCAGGAACGTCGTGCTCGCGACGCCCTCCACCCTGATCGCGCTGCTGCGCACCGTCGCCCAGGGGTGGCAGCACGAGCTCCTCAACGCCCAGGCCCACGAGGTGCAGCGGCTCGGCCAGGAGCTGCACGCCCGGCTCGGGTCGATGTCCGGCCACCTCGACAAGGTCGGGCGCTCGCTCAACGCCAGCGTGCAGGCCTACAACCAGGCGATGGGCTCGCTCGAGGGGCGGGTGCTCGTGTCAGCGCGCCGCTTCGCGGAGCTCGGCGTGACCTCCGACGAGCTGTCGGAGCCGCGCCAGGTGGAGACCGTCCCCCGCTCGCTGGCCGCTCCCGAGCTGGCCGTGCTCGACGACCTGCTCGCCCACGAGGCGCAGCGTCCCGCGGCGCGCCGCGTCGAGGGGGCCTGAGATCGGTCCTAGGTTGAGGGTCGTGACTCAGGCCGAGGCGTTCTGGGAGGCCGGGCGCGAGCCCGGCCGGCAGGTGGTGGCGCTCGGCGTCGCCCTCGCGCTCACCGCGGTCGCCATCGACGTGCTCCTCGTCGGCCGGCTCACCCTGTTCTTCGACCTGTGCTTCATGGTCCTGTGCCTGGGGCTCGCAGCGCTGGTCCGCCGGCGCGACTTCTACATGGTCGCGCTGCTCCCTCCGGTGCTGATGACCGCCGTCTTCGGGTTCGTCGCCCTCGTCGCCCGCGATGTCATCGCCGACCCGAGCGACAGCGTCCTGCAGGCCGTCGTGTCGGGCGTCGCCACCCACGGCATCGCGCTCTTCGTCGGCTACGCCCTGTGCCTGGGCTGGCTCGGCTGGCGGCTGCACCGCGAGGGCGAGGACGATATGGCCACCGAGCTCAGCCGTGAGCTGGGCCGGTCGACCGGCTGAGCGTCGCCCGTCGGGCTCAGGCCTCGAAGCGCTCCGGGTCGCCCGCCCCACGTCGTACGACGACGGGCTCGGCCTCCGACCAGTCGATCACCGTGGTCGGCTCGGCGGTGACCTCACCGGACTCCACGACGATGTCGACGACGTGGTCGAGGTCCTCCTTGATCTCCCAGCCCATCGTCCGCGCCTCGGTCTCGCCGGGCAGGATCAGGGTGCTGGTGAGGATCGGCTCGCCGAGCTCCTCGAGGAGGGCGCAGACCAGCGTGTGGTCGGGGATCCGCACCCCGACCGTCCGCTTCTTGGGGTGCATCAGCCGCTTCGGCACCTCGCCCGTGGCGGGGAGGATGAACGTGTAGGGCCCCGGCGTCGCGGACTTGATCGCGCGGAACGCCGCGTTGTCGACGTGGACGAACTGCCCGAGCTGGGAGAAGTCCTTGCACATCAGGGTGAAGTGGTGGCGGTCGTCGAGCTCGCGGATCCTCAGGATCCGGTCACGGCCCTCGCGGTTGCCGAGCTGGGCGCCGAGGGCGTAGCCGGAATCGGTCGGGTAGGCGATCAGCTGGTCGTCGCGCAGCGCCTCGACGACCTGGGTGACCAGCCGCGGCTGCGGGTTGTCGGGGTGGATGTCGAGGTAGCGGGCCATCGTCAGCCCTTGTCCCGGGCGGCCCGGATGTCGCGGCGCAGCTCGGGCGGCAGCGCGAAGATCAGCGACTCCTCGGCCGAGTGGACGGCCCGGGCATCGGGGTAGCCGCGCTCGGACAAGAAGGCGAGCACGCCCTCCACGAGGTCCTCCGGCACCGACGCACCCGAGGTCACCGAGACCGTGTCGACACCGTCGAGCCACGCCTCGTCGATCTCGGTGTGGTCGTCGACGAGGTAGGACGCCTTGGCGCCGGCCTCGAGCGCGACCTCGACCAAGCGGACCGAGTTGGAGGAGTTGCGGGAGCCGACCACGATCACCAGGTCGGCGTCCGGCGAGATCTCCTTGACCGCGAGCTGGCGGTTCTGGGTGGCGTAGCAGATGTCGTCGCTCGGCGGGTCGAGCAGCAGCGGGAACCTCTCCCGGATCGCGGCGACGGTCTCGAGCGTCTCGTCGACGCTCAACGTGGTCTGCGAGAGCCACGCCACCCTGGCGGGATCGCGTACGACGATGCCGGCGACGTCGGCCGGGCTCTGGACGAGCTGGATGTGCTCGGGCGCCTCGCCGGCGGTGCCCTCGACCTCCTCGTGGCCCTCGTGGCCGATGAGGAGGATGTCGTAGTCGTCGCTCGCGAAGCGCCGGGCCTCGTGGTGGACCTTGGTCACCAGCGGGCAGGTCGCGTCGATGGTCTTGAGGCTGCGGTCGGCCGCCTGGGCGTGCACGGCCGGGGAGACGCCGTGGGCGGAGAAGACGACCGTCTGACCCTCCGGCACCTCGTCGAGCTCCTCGACGAAGATCGCGCCGCGCGACTCGAGGTTGGCCACCACGTGCTTGTTGTGCACGATCTGCTTGCGGACGTAGACCGGCGAGCCGTAGAGGTCGAGTGCCTTCTCCACGGTGATCACGGCCCGGTCGACGCCGGCGCAGTAGCCTCGCGGGGCGGCCAGCAGCACGTTCTTGGCGGTCTCGGGGTCGAGCACCGGAGGCAGGCCGAGGTCGGTCGTCATGGGGACGAGTCTACGGGCCGCACCACCGGCGTCGGTCCCCTCGCCTATCCTCGCCGCGTGCCCTCACTCCGCGACGCCACGGCCGAGTCCCCGGCCCCGGTGCGCGCGGTGGCCAACGCGGTCACGCAGTGGATCGACAAGCTCGGCAGCGTGTGGGTCGAGGGGCAGATCGCGCAGGTCAACCGCCGCCCCGGGGTCAACACCGTCTTCATGACCCTGCGCGACACCGTCGCCGACATCTCGGTCACCCTCACCTGCGCCCGATCGCTCTTCGACTCGATGAACCCGCCGCTCGTCGAGGGAGCCAGCGTGGTCGTGCACGCGCGGGCCAGCTTCTACGCCAACCGCGGCTCGTTCTCGCTGGCCGCGCGCGAGATCAAGATGGTCGGTCTCGGCGAGCTGCTCGCCCGCCTCGAGCGCCGCCGCCAGCTCCTCGCCGCCGAGGGGCTCTTCGCGCCGGAGCTCAAGCGCGACCTGCCCTTCCTGCCGGGCCGGGTCGGGCTGGTGACCGCTCCCAACAGTGCCGCCGAGCGTGACGTCCTCGACAACGCGCGCCGCCGCTGGCCGGCCGTGCAGTTCGAGGTGGCCTATGCCGCGATGCAGGGTCAGCGCTGTGCGTCCGAGGTGATCGAGGCGCTGCAGAGGCTCGAGCGCAACCCGGACGTCGACGTCATCGTCGTGGCGCGTGGCGGCGGGTCGATCGAGGACCTGCTGCCGTTCTCCGACGAGGCGATGATCCGGGCGGTCCACGCGCTGCGCACACCCGTGGTCTCGGCCATCGGCCACGAGCCCGACCAGCCGCTGCTCGACCTCGTCGCCGACGTACGCGCCTCCACTCCCACCGACGCCGCCAAGCTGGTCGTCCCCGACATGGCCGAGGAGGCCCAGGGCGTCACCTGGGCGCGTGACCGGCTGCGCCAGGTGATCACCCAGCGGATCGCCCGTGAGCAGGAGTGGCTCGCGCAGGTGCGTTCGCGCCCGGCGATGGCCGACCCGCGCAACCTGCTGGCCGTCCGGTCCGAGGAGGTCGACGAGCTGGTGGCGCGCGCCCGTCGTACGCTCTCGCACCGCCTCGACCGCGCCGCCGACGACATCGGCCACCAGCGCGCGCGGGCCCAGGCGCTCTCCCCGCTGGCCACGCTGCAGCGCGGCTACGCCGTGCTCCAGGACGCCGACGGCCACGTCGTCACGTCCGTCGCGCAGTCCGCAGCAGGTGCCACCGTGTCCGTGCGGGTGGCCGACGGCCGCATCCACGCCACGACCGACCGCGTCGAGCCGGACGCCCTCACGACCGACCACCCGCAGGAGGACCCCGATGAGTGACGCAGCCGCTGACCAGCCCAGCACTGACCGGCCCAGCTACGAAGAGGCCCGCGAGGAGCTCATCGAGGTGGTGCGCACCCTCGAGGCCGGCGGCACGACGCTCGAGGAGTCGCTCGCCCTGTGGGAGCGCGGCGAGGCGCTGGCCAAGGTGTGCCAGCAGTGGCTCGACGGGGCACGCAAGCGGCTCGACGAGGCGATGGGCGACCCCTCTAACGAGTGAGCAGCCCGAGGTAGGCCTCGATGTCCTCGACCGGCGCCGAGCCGTAGACCAGCACCGCCTCGTCGCCGAGCTCGGTGGCGTACCCGTGGTCGCCGCCGTCGTCGGAGTAGGTCTGCCAGGTGTCGGTGACCTCCGACGGCACGGTCGCGTCCTCGCCGGCCTCGGCCTTCTCGTCGACGTACCGCTCCGCGAGGTCGTCCGCCGAGGAGTCCTCCTGACGGATGCCGATGAAGTCGCCGTCCTCGGTCAGGACGCCCAGGCCCCACCGCGGGTCGTCGCTGCCGAAGTAGGGGTCGACGCTGGTCGCGGTCCACCCGGCGGGCAGCTCGCGCGGGTGCACCACCTGCAGGCCCACCTGCTCGGCGAGCTCGACACTCTCCTGCCAGTCGACGGCCACCGGGGTGTTGTCGACGTCGGTGCGGAAGAGACCGCGCCACGCGACGAAGGCCAGCACGAAGAGCACCGTCACGATCAGCGCGCCGATCATGCCGCTGAAGGAGCGGGTGTACCGGCTCGGTCGTTCTTGCCCACTCACAGGATCCATCCTCCCAGCCCCTCGGTAGTCCGCATCAACCGGCTTGCTCCGGCGAGTCAGCTGACACGGACCATCGGGGGTGCGGGACGAGACAATGAAACGCAGGTGCGGACGCTGAGGGACATGGCGACCGCAGGTGCGGCATACTGCGACCGTGATCACCTACCGAATCGCGGAAGCAGCGGAGATCCTCGCCGTCAGCGACGACACCGTACGCCGCTGGGTGGACTCCGGCCGGATCCCGTCGCAGCGCACCGAGGGGCGCACGACCGTCACCGGACCGGACCTCGCCACGCTCGCCGAGCACCTCGCCGAGTCCGGCGAGGTCGCCGAGCGCGACAGGACCCGCGCCAGCACGGTGAGCGCCCGCAACCGGATGAGCGGCATCGTCACGCGGGTCAAGCGCGACACCGTGATGGCCCAGGTCGAGATGATCTGCGGCCCCTACCGCGTGGTGTCGCTGATGAGCAGCGACGCCGCCGACGAGCTCGGCCTCGAGCCGGGCGTACGCGCGATCGCCAGCGTGAAGTCCACCAACGTGATCGTCGAGGTCCCGTCGTGAGGAGGCTCGTGGTCCCCGGCCTCCTCCTGCTGCTGCCCCTCACGGGCTGCAGCGGTGACGACGACCAGCAGACCCTGACCGTGCTCGCAGCAGCCAGCCTCACCGAGACGTTCACCGAGCTGGCCGACACGTTCGAGGACGAGCACCCGGGCGTCGAGGTGGAGCTCGTGTTCGGCTCGTCGACCACGCTCGCCGAGCAGGCCGTCGACGGAGCGCCCGGCGACGTCCTGGCGACCGCCGACGAGACGTCCATGACGGTGGCCGAGAAGGGCGACGCACTGGGCGACAGCCCCAGCAGCTTCGTCAGCAACCGGCTCACGCTCATCACCCCGACCGACAACCCCGCCGGCATCGACGACCTGGACGACCTGGACGACCCGGCCGTCGACTACGTCGTGTGCGCCGACACCGCCCCGTGCGGAGCCGTCGCCGTCGCCGTGCTGGAGGAAGCGGGTATCACCGGACCCCCGGCCAGCGAGGAGGTCGACGTCAAGGCCGTGCTCGCCCGGGTCGTCCAGGGCGAGGCCGACGCGGGTCTCGTCTACCGCACGGACGCCGTCGCAGCCGGGATCGACGTGAACGAGGTCCCGACGGCTGGTGCCGACGCGTTCGCGACCAACTACTTCGTCGCCCCGCTCGTCGGCGACCGCGCCGGCCTGGCCGCCGAGTTCGTCACCCTGGTCCTGAGCAGCCCGGCCCGGCAGGTCTTCGAGCAGGCCGGCTTCGGCGGGACCGTGCCCGAGTGACCGGTCCCCGCCTCGGTCGTGCTCCCGCGGTCCTCCTCGTCCCGGCGACGATCGGCATCGCCCTCCTCGTGGTGCCGCTCGCGACCCTGGTGCTCGACACCCCGTGGCGCACCCTGCCCGAGCACCTCGGATCGGAGGTCGTGCGGGAGGCGCTGGCGATCACTGCCCTGAGCAGCCTGCTGACGGTCATCGGCTGTGTCGTGCTCGGCACTCCCTTGGCCTGGCTGTTGGCCCGGGTCGACTTCCGTGGCCGTCGGGTCGTGCGCGCGCTCGTGCTGGTGCCGCTGGTCCTTCCCCCGGTCGTGGCCGGCGTCGCCCTGGTCACCGCGCTGGGCCGCAGCGGTCTGATCGGGCAGCACCTTCCCTTCTCGATCCCCTACACGATGTCGGGCGTCGTGCTGGCCCACACGTTCGTCTCGCTCCCCTTCTACGTCCTGGCCGTCGAGGGTGCGCTGCGCACGCACGGCGGGTCGTACGACGTCGTGGCCGCGACGCTGGGCGCCGACCGGTGGACCACCTTCCGTCGCGTCACCCTGCCGCTCGCCCTGCCCGGCGTGCTCGCCGGGAGCGCGCTGGCGTGGGCGCGCAGCCTCGGTGAGTTCGGCGCGACGATCACGTTCGCGGGCAACTACCCCGGCACCACCCAGACGATGCCGAGCCTGATCTACGTGGCCCTCAACTCCGACCCGACCGTCGCCCGGACCCTGAGCCTGATCCTGCTGGTCCTCTCCGTCGGCGTCCTGGTGCTGCTGCGCGAGCGATGGGCGGTCGGACGATGATGCGGGTCGAGGTGGACATCCCCGGCCGGGTGAGCGCAGACCTCGAGGCAGCGGCCGGCGAGGTCGTGGTCGTGATCGGGCCCAACGGTGCCGGCAAGTCCACCCTCCTGCGCGCGATCGCCGGACTCGAGCCGGGTCGGGTGCGGGTCGGCGACGACGACTGGACCGACCTCGAGGTGCCGCGGCGCCGGGTCGGCTACGTCTTCCAGGACCAGAGCCTCTTCCCGCACCTCAGCGCCCTCGACAACGTCGCCTTCGGGCCGCGGGCCAGGGGTCGCCACCGACGGGAGGCGGAGGACCTGGCCCTCGGCTGGCTCCGGCGCTTCGGCATCGCCGAGCTCGCACACCGCAAGCCGCGCGAGCTCTCCGGCGGGCAGGCCCAGCGGGTGGCGATCGCCCGTGCACTGGCCACCGACCCGGACGTCCTGCTGCTCGACGAGCCGTTCACCGGCCTCGACGTGTCGGTGCAGGTGGCACTGCGCATCGAGCTCGGCCAGCACCTGCGCGACTTCCCCGGCATCGCGCTGCTGGTCACCCACGACGCGATCGACGCGCTGACCCTGGCCGACCGGGTGCTGGTGCTGGACGAGGGACGCGTGGCGCAGGTCGGTCCGCCCGCCGAGGTGGCCGCCGAGCCCCGCACGCCCCACGTCGCCCGGCTCGTCGGGCTCAACCTGGTCGCCGACGGCGAGGACCTGATCGCCTTCACCCCGGACGCGGTCACGGTCTCGCTGGCCGAGCCCGAGGGGTCGAGCCGCCTGCGCTGGCACGGCCCGATCGCGACGCTGGCGCCGCACGGTGACGCCGTACGCCTGCTGGTGCACGCCTCGCCCGACCTGCTCGCCGACCTCACCCCCGCAGCCGCGACGGAGCTGGCGCTGGTGCCGGGCCGCGAGGTCTGGCTGTCGGCCAAGGCGACGGCCGTGAGCCGCTACGGAGCCGCTGCCACCGGCCGATAACCTGTGGGTCATGAGCCCCAGCACCGGCAAGCCCGACCGCAACCTCGCCCTCGAGCTGGTGCGGGTCACCGAGGCAGCAGCCATGGCGGCGGGGCGCTGGGTGGGGCGCGGCGACAAGAACGACGCCGACGGCGTGGCGGTCGAGGCGATGCGCGAGATGATCTCGACGATCGGCATGCGCGGCACCGTGGTCATCGGCGAGGGCGAGAAGGACAACGCCCCGATGCTCTTCAACGGCGAGGAGGTCGGTGACGGCAGCGGGCCCGAGTGCGACGTCGCGGTCGACCCGATCGACGGCACCACGCTGACCGCCAAGGGCATGAACAACGCGATCGCGGTGCTGGCGGTCTCGCCGCGCGGCACGATGTACGACCCCAGCGCGGTCTTCTACATGGACAAGCTGGTCACCGGTCCCGAGGCCGCCGACGTGGTCGACATCCGGCTGCCGGTGAAGGAGAACATCGCCCGCGTCGCCAAGGCCAAGGGCCTCTCGATCCACGACGTGACCGTCGTGCTGCTCGACCGGCCCCGCCACGCCAAGCTGGTCGAGGACATCCGCGGGACCGGCGCGCGCATCAAGTACATCACCGACGGCGACGTGGCCGGCGCGATCATGACGGCCCGCCCGGACACGGGCGTCGACCTCATGCTCGGAGTCGGCGGCACGCCGGAGGGCATCATCGCCGCCTGCGCGATGAAGTGCATCGGCGGCAAGATCCAGGGGCGGCTCTGGCCCCAGGACGACGACGAGCGCCAGCGGGCGCTGGACGCGGGCCACAACCTGGACGCCGACTTCGTGCTGGGCACCGACGACCTGGTCACCGGCGACGACGCTTTCTTCGTGGCCACCGGCATCACCGACGGCGAGCTGATGCGCGGCGTGCGCTACCGCGGCGACGGCATCACCACGCACTCGCTCGTGATGCGCTCGCGCAGCGGCACGGTGCGCTCGATCACCGCGGAGCACCGGCTCTCGAAGCTACGCGCTCTGTCCCCGGTCGACTTCGACAACTGACGCCGGCACCGGCACCGGGACCGGCCGCAGCGCGGCCGAGACCGCGGCGATGACAGCGGGGTCGAACGCCATGCCCACGTGCGACGAGCGGACCTCGACCGCGCGGGCGACCGGGTCGACACAGGCACGCCAGTCGACGATCCCGTCACGGCGCGAGTAGATCGCGGTGAACTCGACGCCCTCGGGCAGCGCTGCCCGCGCCTGGTCGAAGCTCTCCTGCGCGCAGTGACCCGCCACGCAGTCCTCGGTCATCAGGTTGCGCATGCCGGCGCGGTTGAGCCGCACCAGCAGGTCGACGCTGCGGGCCAGCGACGCGTGGTGGGCGCCGGGCGCCAGCATCGGGCTGCCCATGGTCACGATGCCCGCGACCAGGTCGGGACGCCGGGCGGCGACGCCGCGCGCGAGCATCCCGCCGAGGCTGTGCCCCACGATCCGCACCTTCGACCCGCGGCGCTGGGTGATCTCCTCGAGCCGCTCCTCGAGCTGGGCGGCCGCGGCCAGGGTGCAGCCGACGTTGGCGCGGATGTCGGCGCGATAGGTGCGGAAGCCCTGGTGGCGCAGCGTCCGGCTCATCGGTCCGAGGGACGAGTCACCGGCGAGGAAGCCCGGCACGAGCAGCACCGGCTCGCTCACCCGCGCAGGTCGCGAGCCATAGGGCGTACGACGTCTCGCACCACGCGAACCGAAGGCCTGCACGGCGTAACGACCGGCCTCGGCGACGATCGATCCTTCGCGCAGCACGGCCGCCACCGAGGGCTGCGAAAAGCCCTCAGGCGTCAGGAAAGCCGCCACTGTGCGCTGGGTCACAATCATCGAACGTAGCCCAGAACCCCGTGGGAATGCGGGATGTCGCCCACTTTGCGTTCTTTTGGGGATGCCGGTCGTGTTCACTGGAGGCATGTCCCCCACCCGCCGAGCCCCCACCGAGGCGCCTGTCGTCTCCGACGAGCTCCTCGCGCCTGTGGGCAACGAGGTCGAGCTCTGCTACCAGACGTTCGGTGATCCCGACGGCGAGCCGCTGCTGCTGGTGATGGGTCTCGGCGGCCCGATGACGTGGTGGGACCCGGACCTGTGCCGGATGCTCGCCTCGGCGGGCTTCTACGTCATCCGCTACGACAACCGCGACGCCGGGCGCTCGAGCCGGATCCGCGCACGGGTGACCCGCAGCCAGCTGGTCCGCGCCTTCGGCGGGCGCAACGCCAAGGCGCCGTACTCGATGAGCGACCTGGCCGGCGACGGCGTCGCCCTCCTCGACCACCTCGGGCTGGAGTCGGCGCACGTGGCCGGTATCTCGATGGGCGGCATGATCGTGCAGACCATCGCGGTCGAGCACCCCCGTCGGGTGCGGTCGCTGACCAGCATCATGTCGACGACCGGCAAGCGCACCGTCGGCTGGCAGGACCCACGCCTCCTGCCGTCACTCATCGCCCCGCGCAAGCCCGGTCGCGAGTCCTACGTCCAGACGAGCGTGGCGTTCTGGGACGTCATCGGCTCCCCCGACTACCCGGCCGACGCAGAGCGGCTGGCCGAGCGGGCCGGCGAGACCTTCGACCGCGGCTACAGCGCCAGCGGGGTGATGCGGCAGATGATGGCCATCCTCAAGCAGCCCGACCGCACCCAGCGGCTGCGCAGCCTCCGGGTGCCGGCCCTGGTCGTGCACGGCACGGCCGACAAGATGGTCCACGTCAGCGGCGGCCGCTCGACCGCGGCCGCCATCCCCGGAGCCGAGCTGCTCCTGGTCGACGGGATGGGCCACGACCTCCCGCCCGCGCTGTTCGAGAGCTTCGTCGAGGCGATCGCTAGGACCGCGGACCGCGCGGGCTAGGCGGGCCGCGCGCCGTCCTGGGGCGCGGCCGTGAAGAGGGCGGGCTCGTTGAATCCCGCGTCCGCGAAGGCACGGCGTACGACGTCGCCCGCCGCGGCCACGTCGCGCTCGGGCACCAGCCCGATCACGCACCCGCCGAACCCGCCGCCGGTCATCCGCGCGCCCAGCGCACCGGCCTGGTGCAGGGCGTCGACCGCGGTGTCGACCTCGGGCACCGTGATCCGGAAGTCGTCGCGCATGGACGCGTGGGAGGCACTCAGGTGCGGACCGATCTCCGCGAGTGCGTCCGCGTCGAGGAGCCGCGCCATCTCCAGGACCCGGGCGTCCTCGGTGACGACGTGGCGGACATAGCGACGCAGCTCGTCGTCGTGGAGCCGGGCCAGCGCGTCGGCGAGGTCGTCCTCGGCGACGTCGCGCAGGGCAGGTACGCCGAGCTGCCGCGCGGCCTCCTCGCAGCCCCGGCGGCGGGCGCCGTACTCCCCGTCGGAGTGCTGGTGGGGCGCACGGGTGTCGACGACGAGCACCGCCAGCCCGGCGCCCGCGAGGTCGAGCGGCACCGACCGCGTCGCGTGGCTGCGCATGTCGCACAGCAGCACGTGACCGGCCCGGCCACGCAGGCTCACCAGCTGGTCCATCCCGCCGGTCGGCGCACCGACCGCGTCGTTCTCCACGTCGCGGGTCAGGGCGAAGACCGCGTCGTCGTCGAGACCGAGTCCGAGGTGGTCGTCGACGGCGCGGACCACCGAGCAGACCAGGGCAGCCGAGGACGACAGCCCCGCCCCGGTCGGCACGTCGGAGTCCACGACGATCTCGAGCGGCGGCACGTCCACGCCCCGATCGGTGAGGAGCCACAGGACACCGAGCACGTAGCGCGACCACCCGGCGACCTCGGGCGCGTCCGACAGACCGGAGCGGCGTACGACGACCGCATCGGGCTCCTGCAGCGAGCGCGCCGACCAGTCCTCGGCGCGCCCCGAGATCGTCGCCGTGCAGCCGACCTCCAGGGCGAAGGGCAGCACGAAGCCGTCGTTGTAGTCGGTGTGCTCACCGATGAGATTGATCCGGCCGGGGGCGAACCAGCGCGTCACGAAGGCCTCCTCGGCCGGTTGGATCAGAGGGGTGGGTGAGGTTTGCCAAACCCTAGCCTGAGCCGATAGACGTAGTGATCCACGTCATAAATAGGAGGGCGCATGGGGTTCTCATCCACCCGATCTCGCGGTCGTCCCGGGGTCCGACGCATCGTCGGCCCCATCGCCAGCCTGGTGCTCGCCAGCAGCTTGCTGGCGGCCTGCGGAGGGGACAGCGGCAAGCCGGAACTGGTCTGGTACATCAACCCGGACAGCGGCGGCCAGGACGCGGTCGCCGAGAAGTGCTCGACCGACGACTACACGATCACGACCCAGGTCCTGCCCCAGGACGCCGGCCAGCAGCGCATCCAGCTGGCCCGCCGCCTGGCGGCGAAGGACCCCTCGATCGACCTGATGTCGATCGACCCGCCCTTCACGGCCGAGTTCGCCGACGCCGGCTTCCTGGCCGAGGTCCCACAGGACGCGAAGAGCCAGCTCGAGGAGCAGGGGACCTTCAAGGGCGCGATGGATGCAGCCACGTGGAACGACAAGCTCGTGGTCTTCCCGTTCTGGTCCAACACGCAGGTCCTCTGGTACCGCAAGTCCTTCGTCGAGAAGGCCGGCCTCGACATGTCGCAGCCGGTGACCTGGGACCAGATCATCGACGCGGCCAACGACAACGACGGCAAGATCGGCGTGCAGGCCAACAAGTACGAGGGCTACGTCGTGTGGATCAACGCGCTCGTCGAGGGCGCGGGCGGGCGGATCCTGGAGAACCCCGAGGAGGGGGTGGACGCCAAGATCACCATCGGCGACGACGCCGGCCAGAAGGCCGCGGAGATCATCGAGAAGCTCGCCACCTCCGGGGCCGCACCCGCCGACCTCAGCGTGTCCAACGAGGGCACCGCCGGCTCGACGTTCGGCTCCGACCAGGGCTCGTTCCTCGTCAACTGGACCTACATCTTCAAGAACTACGACGAGACCGCTCCGGACGTCGCCAAGGACATCGGCTACACCCGCTACCCGCAGACGGTCGAGGGCGAGGAGTCCCGCCCGCCCTACGGCGGCATCGGGATCGGCGTCAGCGCCTACTCGGACGCCAAGGAGCAGTCCCTCGAGGCCGCCCAGTGCCTCGTGAGCCCGGAGAGCCAGGGCATCAACGCCGACCTCACGGGCAACATGCCGGCGAGCACCCAGGGCTACGAGTACGAAGCCCTCCAGGAGACCTTCCCGGCGGACCTGCTCGAGCTGTTCCAGACGAGCGTGGACGCGGCTGCGCCGCGCACCGTGACGCCGTACTGGAGTGACGTGTCGGGGTCCATCCAGAACATCTGGCACCCGCCGCGGTCCGTCGACGACGAGACGGCCCAGCGTTCCACCACGTTCATCGAGGACGTCCTGAAGGGGGGTGACCTGCTGTGAGCACCACCGTGGCACCCGAGACCGACAAGGCCGGCCAGGAGCACCGCAAGGGCGGCAAGCCGGTGGCCAGCGACCGCAGCTCGGCGGAGAACAGGCTCGGGCTCAAGCTCGTCGCCCCTGCCGTCGTGCTCATGCTCCTGGTCACGGCGTGGCCGATGATCCAGGCGCTCTACCTGTCGCTCTTCCGCTACCGGTTGACGGCGCCGGACGACCGGGCGTTCGTCGGGATCGACAACTACCTGACGATCCTCAGCGACGACCAGTTCTGGAAGAGCACCGGCACGACGCTCCTGATCATGGTCGTCACCGTGGCGGTCGAGCTGGTCATCGGCTTCGCGTTCGCGATGGTGATGCACCGCATCGTCTTCGCACGCGGCCTGATGCGCACCTCGATCCTGATTCCCTACGGCATCATCACCGTGGTCTCGGCGTTCGCCTGGCAGTTCGCGTTCTCGCTCAACAACGGGTTCGTGAACTCCTGGTTCAACTGGCTGCCGTGGATCGCCGACGACACCAACTGGTTCGGCGACTACCCGCACGCGATGTTCGCGATCATGGTCTCGGAGATCTGGAAGACCACGCCGTTCATGGCGCTGCTCCTGCTGGCCGGCCTCGCGCAGGTCAGTGAGGACATGCTCGAGGCGGCGAAGGTCGACGGTGCCACGTGGTGGCAGCGGCTGACCAAGGTGATCCTGCCCAACATGCGCGCGGCGATCATGGTCGCGGTGCTCTTCCGCGCCCTCGACGCCTACCGCATCTTCGACAACATCTTCGTGATGACCAAGGGGGCCGAGGGGACGCAGTCCATCTCGTTCCTGACCTATCGACAGGTGATCGAGCAGATGCAGCTCGGGCTGGGCTCGGCCATGTCGGTGCTGCTGTTCTTGTCAGTGCTGCTCCTGGCCTGGCTGATCGTGAAGCTGTTCCGGGTCGACCTGGCCCAGGCGAGGGGTGAAGGCTGATGGCTGGCAAGCAGACCGGCAAGACTGCCGTCGGCACGTGGATCGGGTTCGTCCTGATCATGCTGTGGTGCCTGTTCCCGGTGGCGTGGATCATCTCGCTGTCGTTCAAGTCCGAGGGCGAGACGGCTGCGGGGAGCCCGCAGTTCCTGCCCAAGGAGCCGACCATCGCCAACTACAAGGCGATCATCGACAACCCCGACTTCACCCGGGCGCTGCTCAACTCGTTCGGCATCTCGCTCATCGCGACGGTGCTGTCGGTGATCTTCGCGACGCTCGCGGCGTACGCCATCGCGCGGCTCGAGTTCAAGGGCAAGCGTCTGGTGCTGTCACTGGCACTGGCGATCGCCATGTTCCCGGTGGTCGCGCTCGTCGGGCCGCTCTTCGACATGTGGACCACGTTCGGGCTGTTCAACACCTGGCCCGGCCTGATCATCCCCTACATGTCGTTCACGCTGCCCCTGGCGATCTGGACCCTGTCGGCCTTCTTCCGCGAGATCCCGTGGGAGATGGAGCAGGCCGCCCAGGTCGACGGTGCCACGTCGTGGCAGGCGTTCCGCAAGGTGATCGTCCCGCTCGCTGCTCCCGGCGTCTTCACCGCGGCGATCCTGACGTTCTTCTTCGCGTGGAACGAGTTCGTGCTCGCGATCTCGTTGACCTCCACGACGTCCTCGCGGACGGTGCCGGCGCAGATGTCGTTCTTCGTCGGGCCCGACCCGTTCAACCCGCCGTACGCGCAGCTCGCGACGGCGTCGGTCATCGTCACGTTGCCGGTGATCGTCATCGTCCTGCTTTTCCAGCGCAAGATCGTTGCCGGCCTCACCTCCGGCGCAGTGAAGGGGTGATCAGCTCATGGCTGCCATCGAGATGAAGAACATCGTCAAGAAGTACGGCGACGGCTTCCCGGCCGTGAACGACGTGAGCATCGACGTGGAGGACGGGGAGTTCCTCATCCTCGTCGGGCCCTCCGGGTGCGGGAAGTCGACGCTCCTGCGGATGATCGTGGGGCTCGAGGACATCACCGACGGCGACATGATGATCGGAGGCAAGAAGGTCAACGACCTCGCGCCGCGTGACCGCAACCTGTCGATGGTGTTCCAGAACTACGCGCTCTACCCGCACCTCACCGTCTACGAGAACATCGCGTTCCCGCTGCGGCTGGCCAACAAGCCGGAGTCCGAGGTGGACGAGAAGGTGCGCGAGGCGTCGAAGACGCTGGAGCTCGACGAGCACCTCGAGCGCAAGCCCGGCAACCTGTCGGGCGGCCAGCGCCAGCGGGTCGCCATGGGTCGCGCGATCGTCCGCGACGCCGAGGCGTTCCTGTTCGACGAGCCGCTGTCCAACCTCGACGCCAAGCTCCGAGGACAGATGCGCACGGAGATCTCCCGGCTGCAGAAGCGGCTGGGCATCACCACGGTCTACGTCACGCACGACCAGACCGAGGCGATGACGCTGGGCGACCGGGTCGCGGTGCTCAAGCGTGGCGTCCTGCAGCAGCACGCCACGCCCCGCGAGCTCTACGAGAACCCGGCCAACCTCTTCGTGGCCGGCTTCATCGGCTCCCCGCCGATGAACTTCCTGCCGGCGAAGGTCACCGGCAACCAGGTCGAGCTGCCGTTCGGCACCCTGACGATCCCCGAGGACAAGGCCGCCAAGGCGCAGGACAAGGGCCTGCTCATCGCTGGCATCCGGCCTGACCACTTCGAGGACGCCAGCGTCATGGACGCCGACAAGGTCACCGACGAGGCCACCTTCAACGCGACGGTCGATGTCGTGGAGTGGCTGGGCAACGAGGCCTACGCCTACATCCCGTTCGAGGCCCCGCCCGAGGTGCGCGAGCAGCTCACGCAGCTCGAGAAGGACCTCGACGGTGAGTCGATGCGCACCCAGCTGGTGATCTCGCTCGACGGCGCCAGCCGGATCAGCGAGGGCGACGACGCCACCATCTGGGTCGACGCCCGCAAGATCCACCTCTTCGACCCGGCCACCGGCGAGAACCTCACCATGGACGCCGACAACGCCGGGATCGTCCCCGGCGTCGAGGCGCTCGCCAAGGCCGAGGAGGTCGGCAAGGAGCAGGACGCGGTCGACCCCAACGCCGCCACCACCTGAGCAGCACCCCTCACGTCCGACCCCGCTGGTCGGCGCGGAACCGAGGCCCCGGAAGCTCTGCTTCCGGGGCCTCGTCCCACGCGGGCGTCAACGCGAGCGGTCGTGGAGCCACGCGGTGCCGTACGGCGCCAGTCTCACGGCACCGTCGTGCAGCTCGGGGGCCGCGCCGGTGAGTGCGTCGTGCAGCCCGTCGGTGTGCAGCCCGAGCCAGTGCAGCACGTCGGCGGCCACCCACGCCTCCTGCGCGGTGGCGTTGGAGGCGGCGAGCAGAGGGCCGCGGGGATGGCGGCGTACGACGAGGAGGACGCCCGGGTCGCGCGGGTCCCAGATCTCCGTCGGGGAAGCGGCGTGGAGGTGGGGCAGCCCGGCGCGCACCTCGAGCAGGTGGCGCAGCCCGGCCCTGATGCCGTGGACGTCGTCGTGCGAGGCGGGGCCCCAGGGCATGGTCGGACGGTGAACCCAGCGGTTGTCGGCCGCGTGGGCCGGGTCGTCGGCCCACCCGGTGTCGTTGAGCAGCCCGAGCTCGTCGCCCATCCAGATCACCGGCAGGCCGCCGAAGCCGAGGATGACCGCGTGCGCCCACAGGATCCGCGCAGCGGCGTCCGGGTCGCCGGCCTCGAGACCGGCCAGAGACGCGAGCGTGCCGGAGATGCGTCGGTCCCCCGTCTCCTCGTTCTGCTGGAAGACGAGGCCGCGCGCCCAGGATCCGGGGTACGCCCCGCTGTACCAGTCCGACAGGAAGCGGCGGTGGGCGTAGGGATCGATCCCGACGGCGTGCGCGTCCTCGTCGGCGATGGCCCACCCGATGTCGTCGTGGCACCGGACGTACGTCGTCCACGCGGTGGTCGACGGCGGCTGCGGGAGCTGCTGGAGGGCGTGTGCAGCCAGGCGCGTGTCGCCGGAGGCGAGCATCGACCAGATCTGCACCATCAGGCCGTTGTGGTAGGCGAGGTCGCTCACCCGGCCCGCGTGCTGCCCGACGCCGAGGTAGGCCGGGAGGTCCGCCGGGCCCACGATGGCCTCGGCCTTGAAGAGCACCGCAGGTGCGGCGATCCGCGCGACCGTGCGCAGCACGCGGGTGAGGTCGTGGACCTCGGGCTGGTTCTGGCAGGCCGTCCCGAGCCGCTTCCAGATGAAGGCGATCGCGTCGAGCCGGAAGACCTCGACCCCGAGGTTGGCCAGCGAGAGGATGATGTCGGCGTAGGCGCAGAGCACCGCGGGGTTCGCCCAGTTGACGTCCCACTGGTAGTCGTTGAACGTCGTCCACACCCAGCCCGCGAGCTCGTCGTCCCAGGTGAAGTTGCCCGGCGCGAAGTCGGGGAAGACCTCCGGCAGGCTCGCCTCGTAGGCGTCCGGCATGCCGCGGTCGTCGAAGACGTGGAACCAGGCACGCTTGTCCCGGTCGCCCGCGCGGGCCGCGACCGCCCACTCGTGCTCGCGGGCGACGTGGTTGAGGACGAGGTCGAGGCACAGGCTGATGCCCTCGCCGCGCAGCGTCGTCGTGAGCGCGCGCAGGTCGTCGACGGTGCCGAGGTCGGGGCGCACCGACCGGTAGTCCATGACGGCGTAGCCACCGTCGTTCTCGCCCGGCCGCGGCGTCAGCAGCGGCATCAGGTGGAGGTAGCCGACACCGAGCTCACGCAGGTAGGCCGTGCGCGACCCGACGTCCGCGAGCGTGCCGGCGAAGCGGTCCGCATAGGCGGCGTAGCCCACCATCGACGGCCGCTGGAACCAGTCCGGCTCGCGCAGCCGCAGGGCGTCGAGCTCGTGCAGGTCCGCGGGCCGTGCGGAGTGGGCGGCCCGGGCGATCGCGACCAGCCGGTCGGTGACGTCGTCCACCGCGTCGGGTCCGTAGACCCGCTCGACTGTGGCGCGCAGGTCGGGTCCCCACGCGTCGAGCCTGTCCTCGAATCCAGCATCCCGGCGGGTCACGCGCACAGTATGGCGAAGTCGTGGGCCTAGGGTGATCGGTCGTGAGCTTCGATCCCACCATCCGGCCCCGGGACCACTTCACCGCGCAGCAGGGGTGGCTCAACGACCCCAACGGACTGATCCGCCACGAGGGAGAGCACCACCTCTTCTTCCAGCACCACCCGGCCGGACTGGTGCACGGCCCGATCTCGTGGGGACACGCGGTGAGTCCCGACCTCCTCACCTGGACCGAGCTGCCCATCGCCATCGCGGCGACGCCGATCGCGCACATCTGGTCGGGCAGCGTCGTCCACGACGCCGCCAACAGCTCGGGCCTCGCGCCCGAGGGCCAGGGGCCTCTGGTGGCGCTCTACACACGCTTCGAGCCGGCCACGGGGATCCAGTCCCAGTGCCTGGCGCACAGCGTCGACCGGGGCCTCACCTGGCAGCCCTACGCCGGCAACCCCGTCCTCGACATCGGCTCGACCGGCTTCCGCGACCCCAAGGTGTTCCGCCACGGCGACGGCTGGGCGATGGTGCTCGTGCTGGCCGAGGAGCGGATCGTCCAGCTCTACCGGTCCCCCGACCTGATCTCCTGGACCCACCACTCGAGCTTCGGACCCGAAGGCTTCGTCACCGGCGCCTGGGAGTGCCCCGACCTCGTGCGGGTGCCGGTCGAGGACAGCGCCGACACCGCCGACGTCCTGCTGGTCAGCGTCTGGGACGGCGGGCCGGCGGGCGGCTCCGGCATGCAGTACGTCGTCGGGCAGCTGGACGACGCAGGCTTCCGGTCGACGCAGGACGCCCAGTGGGTGGACCGCGGCGCCGACTTCTACGCCGCGATCTCCTACGCCGACGGCGCCGGCCCCGAGCCGGTCGTCCAGGCCTGGATGAGCAACTGGCAGTACGCCGACCAGGTCCCGGCCAGTGGGTTCCGGGGCTCGATGACGCTCGCGCGGCGGTTGTCCCTGCGCCGCCGCGACGGCGAGCTCGTACTGGTGCAGCGCCCCGTCGTACGGGCCGGCGAGCAGGTCCACGCGCTGGTCGACCACGATCTCACCGGCACGCTCGCCCTTCCCGTGGCGGCGCGCACGTGTCGCATCGTCGCCGACGTCGAGCCCGGCAGTGCGCCGGTGTTCGGGCTGCGCGTGCGCGTCGGCGACGGCGAGCGCACCACCCTCACGATCGACGTGGCGGCGCGCACGGTGTCACTCGACCGGACCGCGTCGGGCACGGTCGACGTACATCCCGCCTTCGCCGCCGTCCACACCGCGCCACTGCCGGGCGGCGAGGGACCCGTGCGGCTCGAGGTCGTGGTCGACGTCGCGTCCGTCGAGGTCTTCGTCGGGGACGGCGAGCTGGTGCTCACCGACCAGGTCTTCCCCGACCCCGGCAGCACGGGCATCGAGGTCTTCGCCGACGGCGGGACCGCACACGTGCACCGGCTCGACGTGACCGTGTGAGCAGACGAGCCCCCGGGAGCTGGCTCCCGGGGGCTCGTACGGTGCGCTGGTCGTGCCAGATCGGTCCGGGTCAGTCGGAGAGCCGCTCGCCCGTCTCGGTGTCGAACGCGTGGACGTGCTGCGGGTCGGTCGTGACGTAGAGCGTCTCGCCCTTCTGCGGGTGGTGCCGGCCGGCGATCCGGACGATCACGTTGGAGGGCACTCCCTCGACGTCGCAGGTGCCGTAGACGAAGCTGTCCGCGCCGAGCTCCTCGACGACCGTGACCTTGACGGGCAGTCCGCCCTCCTCGGCCGTGACCAGACGCCAGTTCTCGGGGCGCACCCCGACCGTGACCTTGCCGCTCATCTTGCGCTCCGCGGTCGGGTCGACCGGGACGGCGTAGCCACCGACCTTCACCGTGCCGTCCTCGGCCGCGACGCCCTCGAGGAGATTCATCTGCGGGGAGCCGATGAAGCCGGCGACGAACAGGTTGGCGGGCTTGTCGTAGAGCCGCAGCGGGGTGTCGACCTGCTGGAGCACGCCCAGCTTCATGACAGCCACCCGGTCGCCCA
Source organism: Nocardioides alpinus (assembly GCF_900112035.1). Taxonomy (GTDB): domain Bacteria; phylum Actinomycetota; class Actinomycetes; order Propionibacteriales; family Nocardioidaceae; genus Nocardioides; species Nocardioides alpinus. The sequence goes on from NZ_FOKC01000001.1 coordinate 300,626, forward strand.
TCGTCATCGCCTCGACCTGGTCGTGGGTGACGTAGACGGTGGTGACGCCGAGGTCCTGCTGGAGCCGGGCGATGTCGGTGCGGGTCGCCACCCGCATCTTGGCGTCGAGGTTGGACAGCGGCTCGTCCATGCAGAACACCTGCGGGTTGCGGACGATCGCGCGACCCATGGCGACGCGCTGGCGCTGACCACCGGAGAGGGCCTTCGGCTTGCGCTGGAGGAACTCGGTGAGCTGCAGGATCTCGGCCGCCTTGGCGACGCGCTCCTTGCGCTCGGCGGTCGGCACCTTGGCCATCTTGAGCGAGAACGCCATGTTCTCCTCGACGGACATGTGCGGGTAGAGCGCGTAGTTCTGGAAGACCATCGCGATGTCGCGGTCCTTCGGCGGGACCTTGGTGACGTCGCGGTCGCCGATCAGGATGCGCCCGTCGTTGACCTCCTCCAGCCCCGCGAGCATGCGGAGGGTGGTGGACTTGCCGCAGCCGGACGGGCCGACGAGGACCATGAACTCGCCGTCCTTGATCTCGAGGTCGATGCCCGGGACGGCTGGTTCGTCGGCCCCCGGATACCACCGCTGGGCCTTCTCGAAGCTCACTGTTGCCATGACTTTTCTCCTTCACCGGCAGGTACGTGCCGGACGATCCGTAGTGAAGTGACGCGGATCACAGTAGGCCCGAGCAGGGGCACCCGCAATGGGCGTCCACGTGCTCAACCGCCTCGGACGGACCCGCCGACGCGTACGGCCATTGGCAACAGGACCGTGCCGTCGGCGTCCTCGAGGTCCAGCAGGCGGCGTACGGCGAGGGCGCCCAGGTCGTGGAACGGGAGCTCGACCGACGTGAGCACCGGCCGCAACCAGGACGCCAGGGCGGAGCCGTCGAAGGAGACGACGCTGATGTCCTCGGGGATACGGAGCCCCGCCTCGGCGAGGGCCTGGTAGGCACCCATCGCGAGCCGGTCGTTCATGCAGATCAGCCCGCCCGCCCGGCCTCCCCCCGCCAGCCACCGGCTGGTCGCGGCGAACCCCTCGGTCACCGACCAGTCGCACGGCACCACCCCCGCGATGTCCAGGCCACGGGTGCCCAGCTCGGCCCGGATGCCCGCCATGCGTCGTGGCCCGGCGGTCGCGTGCGGAACGGGGTCCTCCCCCATCACCCACACGTCCTCGATGCCGGCGGCGAGCAGCGTGGCGGCGGCCGCCCGGCCCCCGGACTCGTCGTCGGGCACGACCGACGGCAGCCGTACGTCGGGGTCCTCGCAGTTGAGCAGGACCGCGCGCATCGCGCGCAACCCCTCGGGCAGCCGGATCGTCTGGGCGGTGCGGGTGGCATAGACCACTCCGTCGACGTCGCGCTCGCGCATCTCCTCGATGAGCAGCCGCTCCAGCTCGGGGTCGCCACCGCTCTCGCCCATCACCACGACGTGCTGCAGCTCGCGCGCCGCGACGCTCGCTCCCGTGAGCATGCTGCTGCCGTACTGCTGCCCGGCGATCTGGTCCGAGATCAGCCCGACCGTCGCCGTACGTCGCGTGCGCAGGCTGCGTGCGGTGCGGTTGGGGCGGTAGTCCAGCTTCGCCACGACGGCCCGGACCCGCTCCACGGTGGACGGTGCGATCCGCATCTCGTCGGCGCGGCCGTTGAGGATGTAGGACGCGGTGGTGCGCGAGACGCCCGCGCTGGACGCCACGTCCTGGAGGGTGGCTGATCGGCGACGGGTCATGACACCTCCAGATTCTCGGGCCCGCGGGTCGGGGCTCGCGCAGCGGGTCTCGTTTTGAACACGGGTCTTGACACCCATTCGTCGGACACATCATTCTGCTGACACGATTCAGCATGTGGTGTGTATCACATCGAGGAGTCGTGCGAACAGCACCGGAACCCGGCCCCCGGTGCGCCAACGAAGGGAAATCCCCCATGCTCCAGCGTCGAAACCGGCGGAAGATGGCTGCCACGGCAGTCGCAGCAGCCCTCGCCCTCACGGCCGCTGCGTGCGGCGGCGATGACAGCTCCGGAGAGGACGGCGGCGCCGTCACGATCTGGATGAGCCTCGACCAGTCCGTCGTCGACGGCATCCAGAAGCAGATGGACATTGCGGCCGAGGAGGCCGGCATCGAGGTCAACATCGAGCGGGTCGACGGCATCGACAAGCTCATCAAGACCAAGATCCAGGCAGGCGACGTCCCCGACATCGCCCTCCTGCCGCAGCCGGGCGTCGTCGCCTCGGTCGTGGAGCTCGGCGCGGCGTTCCCGCTCGACGACGTGCTCGACACCGGCGCGCTCGAGAGCTCGATGGTCGCCGGAGCGCTCGACGCGGGCATGGTCGACGACCAGCTCTACGGCCTGCTGACCTCGATGAACGTGAAGTCGCTGATCTTCTACCCCAAGAAGGCCTTCGAGGAGGCGGGCTACCCGCAGCCGGAGAGCCTCGACGAGCTGACCGAGCTCGCCGAGCAGATCAAGTCGGACGGCGGCACCCCCTGGTGCCTGACCATGGAGTCCGGTGACGCGACCGGCTGGGTCGCCACCGACTGGATGGAGGATCTCGTCATGCGCTACGGCGGGGTCGACGCCTACAACGACTGGGTCTCCCACGACCTGCCCTTCACCGACCCCGTGGTCAAGGAGGCGGCCGCCTACTTCGAGGGCGTCGCGCTGACCGAGGACAACGTCCTCGGCGGCCAGCAGGCCATCACCGCGACCCCCTTCACCGAGGCTGCCAAGCCGATGTTCGACGAGGGCAAGCCGGGTTGCTGGCTCCTGAAGCAGGGCTCCTTCTTCGTGGGACCCGACTTCCTCCCGGAGGACGTGTTCGCCAACCTCGACGAGGAGCTCGGCGTCATGGGCTTCCCGCCGGCCGAGGCCGGTGGCGAGAACCCGGTGCTGGGTGGCGGTGACCTCGCAGTCCTCATGAGCGACTCCGAGGACGCCAAGACCGCGATGAACCTGTTGGCCACGGCCGACATCGGCAAGGACGCCGCTCCGGTCTCCTCCTTCATCTCCCCGTTCAAGGACTTCGACGCCTCGCTCTACCCGAGCGAGACGACCCGGACGATCGCCAACGTGGCCTACGACTCGACCGCGTTCCTCTTCGACGGTTCGGACTCGATGCCCGCCGAGGTGGGTGCCGGCTCCTTCTGGAAGGAGATGACCGCCTGGCTCAACGGCGACACGGACATCGACACCGCCCTGCAGAACATCGACGACAGCTGGCCGGCCAGCTGACCTGGCCGTCGACCTGATCTGGCCCTCTGCCTGCGGGGCTCGCACCACGCGAGCCCCGCAGGTTCCCCGGCTCCCTGCAGGAAGGTTGTCCCCGCATGCTCGAGAAGACTCTGACCGCGTTCATCACGGTCCTGGCCGGTGTGAGCGCCGCCCTGGCCCTCTACTGGGTGCTCAACAAGATCTCCGAACTCCTCCCTGAGAAGTACGAAGAGCGGCTCAAGCCGTGGTTCTACATCCTGCCCGCCTACCTCGCGATCGCGATCTTCGTGATCTACCCGGCGGTGCAGACCTTCATCTACAGCTTCAAGACCAAGGTCGGCTTCCCCGCCGAGTCGTGGACGGGGTTCGACAACTACACGACCTTGCTGGCCAGCGACGCCTTCCGGCAGACGCTGCTCAACACGTTCCTGTGGATCCTCTTCGTCCCGGCAGCCGTGGTCATCCTGGGCCTGCTCGTGGCCCTGCTCGCCGATCGGCTCCCGACCAAGGGAGAGAACGCGGTCAAGACGCTCATCTTCATGCCGATGGCCATCTCGATGGTCGGCGCCGCCACCGTCTGGGGCCTGGTGTACGACTACCGCCCGCCGGGTCGCCCGCAGGTGGGGCTGCTCAACGGGATCGTCGCCGCCTTCGGTGGCGACCCGATCGCCTGGCTGCAGCAGAACGCGTTCCACTTCAACAGCTTCCTGCTGATGGTGATGCTGCTCTGGATGAACGTCGGCTTCGCCATGGTGCTGCTCTCAGCAGCCGTCAAGGGCGTGCCGAGCGAGACCCTCGAGGCGGCTCGCATCGACGGCGCCGACGAGCGCCAGGTCTACGTCCGCGTGGTGCTGCCGCAGATCAAGGGCACGATCGTGACGGTCTTCATCACCGTGCTGATCGGGGTCATGAAGGTGTTCGACATCGTCTTCGTGATGACCAACGGCAACTTCAACACCAACATCATCGGCAACGAGTTCTACCTGCAGTTCTTCAACAACAACAACCAGGGCGCAGCAGCCGCGATCGCCGTCATGCTGATGCTCGCCGTGATCCCGATCATGATCTACCAGGTCCGCAACTTCCGGGCCGAGGAGGCCGCACGATGACGACCAGTGTTGTGCCACCCGTGGCCGAAGCGGCACAGCCGCCCAAGGGCAAGCCGGGTCAGGAGGGTGGAGCGACCGGCGGCGCCGGTTGGTTCACCTACCTCGCCCTCGGGTTCATCGTCCTGTTGTGGGTGGTGCCCACGATCGGCATCGTGCTCACCTCGTTCCGCACCCGCGACGACGCAGCAGCAAGCGGGTGGTGGGAGCTGTTCCTCAAGCCGTCAGGCTTCGCCGACATGACCTTCGAGAACTACCAGAAGGCCATCCAGGGCACCAACCTCGGCGAGGGCTTCATCAACAGCCTCGCCATCGCCCTGCCCGCGACGTTCATCCCGATCCTGGTCGCTGCCTTCGCGGCCTACGCGTTCGCGTTCATGAAGTTCCCCGGACGTGACGTGCTCTTCGTGGTCGTCGTCGGGATGCTGGTCGTGCCGAGCTTCGTCTCGTTCGTGCCGATGCTCCGGATCTACCGCGACCTCGGCATCGGCGGCACCTTCCCGGCTGTGTGGCTGTTCCACCTCGGGTTCGGCATGTCGTTGGCGATCTTCATGATCCGCAACTACATGGCGACACTGCCCATGACCATCATCGAGTCCGCCAAGATCGACGGCGCCAGCCACTTCCAGACGTTCTTCCGCCTGGTGCTCCCGATGTCGGTGCCGGTGCTGGCGTCCTTCGCGATCTTCCAGTTCCTCTGGGTCTGGAACGACCTGCTCGTGGCCCTGGTGTTCCTCGGCCCCGGTGAGAACGCCCCGATGACGGTGTCGATCTCGCAGCTGCTCGGCCAGCAGGGCCAGAACCAGGAGCTGGTCACCGCATCGGGCATGTTCTCGATGCTCCTTCCGATCATCGTGTTCCTGTCCCTGCAACGGTTCTTCGTCCGCGGCCTGACCGCCGGAGCCGTGAAGGGCTGACCCGCCTCCGTACGTCGTCCGGCGCAGGCCGCCGGGCGACGTACGGTCACGTGACGACCCCGAAAGGGAACGATGATCTTCCCTCCCCGCGGCCTCGACGGCTGCCCCCGACTGACGCTCGAGCTCGACGCGGACGGCGACCTGCTGCCCCGGATCCTGTGGGCCGGCGTGAGCACGGACGGCACGGCCGGCCCGTCCGGCTACCCCTCGACCTTCCGGGGGCCGGGGATGCCGCTCCTCGGTGAGCACGCCCACGAGCTCTTCACCCGTCCCCACCTGGTCGGGCACCGCACCGACGCACCCGGGTCCGACGCCGCCTGGTCGACCCGCTTCACCCTTGACGGCGTCGAGGAGTCCGACTCCCTCCTCGTCGTCCGAGCCGCCGACCCGGCCGCCGGCCTGGCCCTCACCACCGAGATCGAGGCCCTGCCGGGTGGGCTGCTGCGCGGACGCCACACGCTGCGCAGCACCGGCCCCGGGCGCTACCACCTGGCCGCGCTGGACGTCGTCCTGCCGGCAGCCGACGACCTCGCCGAGCTGCTCGACTTCACCGGTCGACACGAGGGCGAGCGCACGCCGCAGCGCCACCTCGTCACCGACGGGCTGTGGCTCCGGGAGGGCCGCGAGGGCCGCCCCGGCCTCAGCGGCGCGACGACGGCGATCCTCGGCACGACCGGCTTCGGCACCCGTACCGGCACGGTGCTCGGCGTGCACGTCGCGTGGAGCGGCAACAGCAGCCTGCGCGTGGAGCGCTCCCCCGACCTCGGCACCACCCTCGGCGGCGGTGAGCTGTTCCAACCCGGCGAGATCGTCCTCGCGGAGGGAGAGGAGTACGCCACCCCGTGGGTCGTCTTCGGCGCCTCGGAGGAGGGCCTCGACGGACTGGCGCAGGCCTTCCACACCTACGAGCGGTCCCTGCCCGCGCACCCCGCCCACCAGCCGGTGGTGCTCAACGTGTGGGAGGCGGTCTGGTTCGACCACGACCTCCCGCGCCTGCGTGAGATCGCGGACCGGGCGGCGCGGGTGGGCATCGAGCGGTTCGTGCTGGACGACGGCTGGTTCCACGGCCGGCGCGACGACACCGCGGGCCTCGGCGACTGGTGGATCGACCCGGACGTGTGGCCCGAGGGACTGACCCCGCTCGCCGAGCACGTACGCGCGCTGGGGATGCAGTTCGGGCTGTGGTTCGAGCCGGAGATGGTCAACCCCGACTCCGATCTCCACCGCGCCCACCCCGACTGGATCCTGGCCACCGGCGACCGGGTCCCGCAGCTGCACCGGCACCAGCTCGTCCTCGACCTGTCGCGCCCGGAGGTGTGGCAGCACGTGCACGACCACGTGCACGAGGTCCTGCTCGCGACCCCGGTCGACTACGTCAAGTGGGACCACAACCGCGAGCTGCTGGAGGCCGGCTCGGGGGCGCGCGGCGGGGCGTCCGTCGTACGCGACCAGACCCTCGCCTTCTACCGGATGCTCGACTCGCTCCGCGCGCTGCACCCCGCCATCGACTGGGAGTCGTGCGCCTCCGGGGGCGGGCGGATCGACCTGGGCGTGCTGGAGCGGACCCAGCGGGTGTGGACCTCGGACATGACCGACGCCCTGGCGCGCCAGCACATCCAGCGGTGGACGGCCCAGCTGGTGGCGCCCGAGTACCTCGGCGCCCACGTGAGCTCCCCGGTCGCGCACGCCACCGGCCGGACGCTCCCCCTGGACTTCCGTGCCGCCACCGCGTTGTTCGGCGCCTTCGGCGTGGAGTGGGACCTGAGCACCGCCAGCGACGACGAGCTCTCCGCGCTCGCCGCCTGGGTCGACCTCCACAAGCGCTTCCGGCCGCTGCTGCACTCCGGTCGGGTGGTGCGCCCGGAGTCGGCCGACGCCGAGGTGCTCCTGCACGGCGTCGTCGCCGACGACGGTTCCGAGGCGCTGCTGGCCCACGTCCAGCTCGACGAGTCCGCCAGCAACCGGGGGGTCACGGTCCGGGTGCCCGGCCTGCTCCCCGACGCGGCGTACGAGCTCCGCTGGGCGGGTCCGGTCGACCACCGGGCGGTGAGCCGGTCCGTCGAGCTGCCCGACAACGGCCCCACGGGCGGTGTCCGGGTGACCGGTGCGGCACTGGCCGCGCGCGGCTGCTGGATCCCGCGCCGGCGGCCGGAGACGATCACGTTGGTGCACGTGACACGTGCCGGAGAGGAGCAACCACGATGACCAGCCGGACGGACGAGGACTGGTGGCGCACCGCGGTCGTCTACCAGGTCTACCCGCGCAGCTTCGCCGACTCCGACGGCGACGGCATCGGTGACCTGCGCGGACTGATCGGGCGGCTCGACCACCTCGAGCAGCTCGGCGTGGACGTGGTGTGGCTGTCCCCCATCTATCCCTCCCCGCAGGACGACGCGGGCTACGACATCAGCGACTACCAGGACGTCGACCCGACGTTCGGCACCCTGGCCGACCTCGACGAGCTCCTCGCGGCGCTGCACCGCCGCGGCATGCGACTGATGATGGACCTCGTCGTCAACCACACCAGCGACGAGCACCCCTGGTTCGTGGAGTCGCGGTCGTCGCCGGACAGCCCCAAGCGCGACTGGTACTGGTGGCGCCCGCCCCGCAAGGGGACCGTCGGCGGCACGCCCGGGGCCGAGCCGACCAACTGGGAGAGCTTCTTCTCCGGGCCTGCCTGGACCCGCGACGAGGAGAGCGGCGACTACTACCTGCACCTGTTCTCCCGCAAGCAGCCGGACCTCAACTGGGAGAACCCCGAGGTCCGCGACGCGGTCTACTCGATGATGCGCTGGTGGCTCGACCGCGGGGTGGACGGCTTCCGGATGGACGTCATCAACCTGATCTCCAAGGACGTCGACCTGCCCGACGGGATCGTGCGCGCCGGCGTCCTGGGGGACGGCACGCCCCACGTCATGAACGGCCCGCGGATCCACGAGTTCCTCGCCGAGATGCACCGCGAGGTGCTGCACGGTCGGGACCGCAAGATCCTGACCGTCGGCGAGATGCCGGGCGTGACCATCGAGGAGGCGCAGCTCTTCACCGACCCCGACCGCCGCGAGGTGGACATGGTGTTCACCTTCGAGCACATGGGTGTCGACCACGCCCACACCAAGTGGGACCTGCTGCCGTTCGACCTGGTCGCGCTCAGGACCGTGCTCGGCCGGTGGCAGGAAGGCCTCGCCGAGGTCGGGTGGAACTCGCTCTACTGGAACAACCACGACCAGCCCCGTGTCGTGTCGCGCTTCGGCGACGCCGGCCGATGGCGCGAACGCTCGGCCACCCTGCTGGGCACGGTCCTGCACCTGCACCGCGGCACGCCGTACGTCTACCAGGGCGAGGAGCTCGGGATGACGAACTACCCCTTCGTCGGCATCGAGGACTTCCGCGACATCGAGTCGCTCAACCACCACCGCGCGGCGGTGGAGCTGGGTGCCGACCCGGAGCAGGTGCTTGCGGCACTGCGGTCCCGCAGCCGTGACAACGCGCGTACTCCGATGCAGTGGGACGCCTCGCCGCACGCCGGCTTCACGACGGGCACGCCGTGGCTGCCGGTGAACCCCGACCACACGGAGGTCAATGCCGAGGCGGCGACGGCCGACCACGGCTCGGTGTTCCACCACTACCGGCGCCTCATCGAGCTCAGGCACACCGATCCGGTGGTGGCGCACGGAGACTTCACCATGCTGCTGGCCGACGACGGGACGGTCTACGCCTTCACCCGGTCCCTCGACGACGTCGAGCTGCTGGTGGCGGCGAACTTCTCCGGCGAGCGGGTGCGGGCCGACCTCGACCTCACCGGCTGGGCCGACGCCGAGCTCGTGCTGGGCAACGTGGAGCCCGGCGCGGGCGCTGGTCCGGGCATGCCGTGGGAGGGCAACCTCGAGCCGTGGGAGGCACTGGTCCTGCGCCGTCGGCGCTGACGGCGGCCGTCAGTAGGTGCCGAGGAACTTCTTCGGAGTGCCGGGCGCGGGCTGGCGCTGCACGGTCACCGAGCCCATCATCGCCATGCCGCGCACCCGGATGACCGGGGAGTCCGGGCCGATCGCCGCAGGGGTCTTGTCCTTGCCGTGGCCGAACTCGCCCATGATCGGCGTCCCGTCGACCACCACGTCGAAGTGCGCCGGGACGATGATCTTGACCTCGCCCATGATCGTGCTGGCGTTGATGTGGGTCGTGCGCGCGGCGAGCTGGGCCTGCCGCAGGTCGATGACGACCGAACCCATGAGGGCGAAGGCGCTGTGGTGCTCGGGCACCGACCAGACGCCCTGCCGCTTGCACTCCCCCAGGATCGCCGTCGACGAGGCGTGACCCACGGCCGGGACGTAGCTGGCTCGCGGGACCGGAGCGCTCGCCGGCTGCGGGTGCGCGGGCAGGTGGAGGTCGGCGGTGATCGGCACCAGGTCGGCGTACGTCTTCGCGCCCCACGTCAGCTCGAGGCGCTCGTCGAGCTCCTCGAGGTCGATGCGCCCCTCGCCGGCCGCATCGCGCAGCACGTCGGCGACCTTCTGGCGGTCGTTGTCCGAGATGCGCAGCAGCGACGGGTCCGGTGGCCGGTTCTCGATCTCCCCCATGGCGTCAGGATAGCGATGTGACGGCGCCCGGCCCCGTGACGGGCGTCAGGTCCCACCGTGCCGACAGCGGCGAGCGACGCGCGGCCGCCGCTGCCGGCACCCCGGAGGAGCCCTAGTCCCCCGGCTCGGCGGCGTACTCGTCGCCGAAGTCGATCCGGTTGCGGGTGCTCCCGCCTGCGGGATCGGCCGACTGCCACGCAGGAGTCGGACAGGTCGGTGCCGGACCCTCGGCGGTGTTCCACCGGGGCTGGGCGATGAAGCACGGACGCTCGGTGGCAGGTGCGGGCTCGATGATGGCGGGCGCCGGCGGTGCGGCGTACGTCGTGGTGATGGCAGTGATGCACGTGATGGTCGTGGCGCCCGCGATCGCGGCGATCCGGCGGAACGACGAGGTGGTGATGTTCATGATGGGCTCCTCTGGCGGGGCCGGGCGGGTGCCCGGCGGCTGTTCTCGGGACCACCAGAGTCGGTCCGGCGTGGACCGGGTTGACGACGGTTGACGAAGGTTGACACCCCCTCTTTTCGGGTTGCCGGACCGCAGCGCAGAGAGGATCGTCGCAAGCGAGCCGACGAGTGGTGAGAGGGGCCGTGTGAGCGCGCTTCCCCGTCCCGACCTGCCACCCGGACCCGCCCGGTCGCTCAACGACGCCCTCCACGGGCTCCACCACCGGGCCGGCTGGCCGTCGCTCCGCACCCTCGCCCGCGAGACCGCCGTCTCCCACACGACCGTCTCCAAGGTCTTCTCCACCCCCGCGCTGCCCTCGTGGGGCACGCTCGAGCTCCTGGTCGAGGCTCTCGACGGCGACACCGCTGCCTTCCACGCCCTCTGGCTCGCCGCCTCCACCTCAGTCGACGGCAGCGAGCCTCCGCCACGGATCGCCGGACGCGGCACCGAGCTCGACGTCGTACGACGCCACCTCGAGTCGGGCACCGGGCTCCTGCTCGTCACGGGCGAGGCCGGCATCGGCAAGACCACCGTGGTCCAGGCAGCGTGCGACTCGGTGCGCAGGTCGGTCACGCTGGCCGCCGGACGCTGCCTGCCACTGTCGACGGAGATCCCGTTGATGCCGTTCACCGAGGCGCTCCGGGGCTTGGGTCGTCGGGACAGTGGACGGGCGATGTCCGACGCGCTGGGCGAGTGCCCCGACTACGTCTCCCCGGCCCTGGCCACGCTGCTCCCGGAGCTGGGCGCGACCGGCGAGCTGCCCGACCCCGACGACCGCTGGTTGCGCCAGCGGCTGTTCTCGGCCGTCACCGAGCTGACGGAGGTCCTGTCACGCCGCAGCGCGTTCGCACTCGTGCTGGAGGACCTGCACTGGGCGGACGACCTCACCCTCGACCTCGTCGACCACCTGTTCCGCACCAGCCGGACCAGGATCCTGGCCACGTGGCGGACGGACGACCCGGACGTCCCTTCGCAGCGACGCGACTGGTGCACACGCGTGCGCCGCGACGCAGGGGTGATCGGGCTGGGCCCGTTGACCCGCGAGGAGACCGTCACGCAGCTCACCGTCCTGCGCCCCGGCACCTCCCGCACTGCGGCTGCGCTCATCCACCAGCGGACCCACGGCCAGCCGCTCTTCTCCGCGCAGCTGGCCCACGCGGACGCCGGTGAGCCCACCTACCTGCGCGAGCTCCTGGACGGTCGGGTGGCTCGCATGGGCGGGAGCGCGTGGCGGGTGGCCGCCGTACTGGGCGTGGCGGACCGTCCGCTCCCCGAGCCCACGGTCGTCCGCACCCTCGAGGTCGACCCGCAGGCGCTCGCCAGCACCCTCCGGGAGCTGCGCGACCTGCAGCTGCTCGGCGTCACCGACGCCGCCGTGCACCTCCGGCACCCGCTGCTGGCCGAAGCCGTCCGTCGACGGCTCCTCCCCGGCGAGCGGGTCGACCTCCACCGGGCCCTTGCGGCCGTGCTGGCGGAGGACCAGGAGGTCGAGCCCGCCGAGATCGCTCGGCACTGGCACGCTGCCGGACAGAAGCCCGAGGAGCGCAGGTGGCGGATACGAGCCGCTCGAGCCGCGGCAGAACGCTTTGCGGCGTCGCAGTCGGCGGACGACTGGCTGCGCGTGCGGGAGCTCTGGCCGCCGGACGCGCGCGCGGTCGACGACGAGCAGGCAGACCGCTACGAGGTCGTGGTGGGCATCGCCAACCAGCTCGACCTGGCCGGCCGGCCGGCCGAGGCGATCCCGGTGCTGGAGGCGGAGCTGGTCACGAGCGACACGTACGACGTTGCCGAACGGGCTCATCTGCTCGCCCTGCTGGCGAGGTTCAACTCCTCACAGTTCCACGTCGGCGAGCGCGGCCTCGAGCTGAACGAGCAGGCCATCGAGCTCTACCGGAGCCTGCCGCCGTCGGCCGGGCTCGCCGCAGCGCTCAACTGGCGGGGCACGGAGCTGGAGTGGCACGGCCGGCGCGACGAAGCGGCGGCTGTGCTCGACGAGGCCGCTCGGGTCGCTGCAGCGGCAGGGGACGCGCCCCTCGAACGCTCGGTCCGCGCCCAGCGTGCATGGCAGATGGTGGCCTCGGGCGACGACACGGGCCTGGTGGAGATGGAGCACGCCATCGAGGCGTTCGGCTACGGTCACAACCTGAAGCGGGACCTCGCCGTCGCCGTCCGCCACTCCGACGCCCTGCTGATGACCTGCGGCTCCGCGGCGGCGGTCGACGCGGCGGCGCGTCCGGCACTCGAGCTCGCCCGACGCTGGAACATCTCATCGGGGCACGTCCAGGTCCTCACGACCAACGTCAGCCAGGCCTGGCGCCGGGAGGGCTGCGTGCACCGAGCACTGGAGGTCGTCTCCGACCACACGGCGGACGAGGAGCCCGGCCCCTTCCCGCTCCTCCACATCGAGCGGGCCACGGTGGACGTGCTGCGCGGCGACGCCGAGGCGGCTCGCCGCAGGCTGTCCCACCTGGAGTCGGGACGGTTCGAGGTGATGGATCCGTTCATCGTGGAGGCCCGTGGCCTGCACGAGGTCTGGACGGGTGACCCGGGCGCCGGGCTGCGGGCACTGGTCAGCGCCCTCCACGGACGCCATGACGAGATCGCCCCGGGGACCGTGGGAGACCTCCTCCTGCTGGCCTCGCGCGCGGCCGCCGACATGTGCGCCGCTGCGCCCGCGGACGAGCGACGCGACGCGGCCCGAACCCTCGAGACCTTCCGTGCGGGACTGCACCACGACCCGTTCGAACCGTCCGCCGTCCTGGCAGACCGGGCCGCAGCACCCCAGTGGGCTGCCGAGCTCGGGCGACTGCACGGGGAGGACCACGTCGACGCCTGGCTGGCCGCGATCAGGACCTGGGACAGTCTCTCCCGCCCCCACGACGCGGCGTACTGCCGGTGGCGAGCGGCGCAGTGCGCGCTGCGCGACGGTCAGGGGACCGTGGCCCCGCGCCTGCTCAAGCGTGCCGCGCGGGATGCCCATGAGCACGTCCCACTCTCAGAGGCGATCGCCCGGACAGCGATGGGACATCGATGAGCGCCCTTCCCCGTCCCGACCTCCCACCCGGTCCGCACCGCGAGCTCGTGGACAGGCTCCACGAGCTCCACCACCGGGCCGGCTGGCCGTCGCTGCGCACCCTCGCCCGCGAGACCGCCGTCTCCCACACGACCGTCTCCAAGGCGTTCTCCCGACCCGCACTCCCCAGCTGGGGCACCCTGGAGCTGCTGGTCGAGGCGATGGACGGCGACACGGGGGTGTTCCACGCCCTCTGGCTCGCCGCCTCCACGTCCGCCGAGGGCAGCCGTCCCGCGCCTCGCATCGCCGGACGCCGCACCGAGCTCGACGTCGTACGCCACCACCTCGAGTCCGGCAGCGGACTCCTCCTCGTCACCGGCGAGGCGGGGATCGGGAAGAGCACGCTGGTCCGCGCTGCCGCTGACGCGGCAGCAGCCCACGTGGCCACGGGCCACTGCCGGCCCCTCTCGACGCCGGTGTCGCTGATGCCCATGGTGGAGGTGCTCCGGGACCTGATGTCGAGAGACGATCGGTCCTGGTCCGACGCGGTGATCCGCGCATCCCCGGCCTGGGTGTGGCCGACCCTGGCGCCGCTCCTTCCCGAGCTGGGCACGGACGCCCTGACGGGTCCTCAGGACTTCGGACGCCAACGCCTGATGAGCGCAGTGATCACGCTTGTCGAGGCCTTCCACGCCGAGCGCCCGCTGGCGCTGTGGCTCGAGGACCTGCCGTGGGCGGACTCGGCGACCCTCGACCTCGTCGAGATGCTCGACAGCCACGGTTCACGTCTCCCCGTCGTGGCCACCTGGCGCACGGAGGATCCCGACACGACCCCAGTGCACACGCAGTGGTGGGACCGCGTGGCAGCGCGAACCTCTCGTGTCTCCCTCGTCCCGCTGTCGCGCGCGGAGACCGCCGACCAGCTCGCGCTGATGGACGGGGTCGTCCCGGCGGCGGCGCGGGTCGACCAGATCTTCCGGCGCAGCCAAGGACAACCACTCTTCACTGAGCACCTGGCGTCGGGAGGCCAGGCGGGCGACGCCCTGCCGGACGTGCTCGCGGGCGCGCTGTCCCGGCGCCTCGACCTGCTGGACGGGGACGACTGGCTCCTGGTGCGCACCCTCGGCATCGCCGACAGGGCGTTGACGGTCGAGCAGCTGGTGCGGGCCGCGGGCGTGCAGGCCGACCCGGTCCCCGCACTGCGGGCACTCGTACGCCAGCGGCTGGTGGCGAGCGTCGACGACAAGGTGCAGCTGCGGCACCCCCTGCTCGGCGAGGCGGTGCGCGCCATGCTCGTGCCCGGCGAGGCACGTGGCGTGCACGTCGGGATCGCGGTCGCACTGGAAGAGCTCTCGGATCCGCCCGCGGCAGAGGTCGCCGGGCACTGGCAGGCCGCCCGCCGGCCGGCGGACGAGATGAGGTGGCGCATCCGCGCCGCGCTGGCCGCCGACGCCAGGTTCGCCCGGCGGGAGGCATTCGCCGAGTGGAGTCGTGTGCTCGAGCTGTGGGGTGTCACCTCGCCCCCGGACGGTGAGGCCGAGGTGGACCTGGCCCAGGTGCTCGTGCGGCGTATCGAGTCCGCGATCCGTGCCGGGCACGGCGTGGAAGCAGTGGGTGGACTCATCGAGGAAGCCATGGCCACTCCCCTGCCCGAGCTCGGTCGGGCAGCCGTGCTGCTCCGGGCGGGAGACATCGAGTGCGGCTTCGGCGACGTGGCGCTGGGGTTGCGGCTCATCGATGAGGCGGTCGCCATCCAGAGCCGGCACGCACCCACCAGAGAGGCGGCACGCGTGCTGGAGGTCCGCGTCAACATCCTCGGTTCGCTCGGTCGCAACGAGGAGCTGGGCGCCGACATCGCTCGCGGACTCGACATCGCTGCCGCCCTCGACGCGCCCGAGATCGCCCGGATCTTCCTCGCCCAGTCCGCTTGGGCGCACGTCGTCGACCACGACCCCGGCGGAGCCCGCGACCTCGCGTGGCAGGCGATCCGTGCCGTCGACCCGGACCGGGACCCGGCCGGCACCATCCGGGTGGGTGCGTCTGCGACCGAGGTCCTGCTGGCCGTCGGTGCATCCGCCCAGGAGATCGCTGAGGCTGCGACGGATGCCGTGGTCCACACCGACCGGTGGCAGGTCCTGGGCCTCGCCCCCGACGGGTTGTACTCCGACGTCGCCGAGGCCTACCTCCGCGCGGGCGACGTCACCAGGGCCGCGGAGTGGATCGAGCCGCGAGTCCGGGGTGTGACTGGCGCGCAGCTCCGGCGGAGTCGACGCGCGTCGTGCGCCGTGGACGTGCGACGGGGCGAGCTCGCGTCGGCACTGGCCATGCTGGAGCACCTCGAGGCCATCGACCAGGGCGACCACTACGCCGTCAGCGCCGCGTTGCGGAACCCCGTGCACGCCGAGGCACTGTTGTGGTCCGGGAAGGCGAGCGAGGCCGGCGCCCACCTCGCCCTCGCCCTCGAGGTGGTGAGCACCAACGATCTCGCCCTGGAGTCGGCCTGGCTGCTTGCGATGTGCGCGCGGACTGAGGCCGACCTGGTGCAGTCGGCTGCGCCATCGGAGCGACATGCGGCTCTCGCGCGCGTCGAGCTGATGAGGGCGACCTGCGTTGCAGACCCGTTCGGGCCGGATGCGTACGGCGCCGACCTCGCCGCCCACACCGCGACCTGGCGCAGCGAGCTGCAGCGGATCGTCGGCCGGGACTCTGCCGGACCTTGGGCCGGTGCGGCAGCGGAGTGGGACAGCCTCACCCGCCCCCACGACGCGGCGTACTGCCGGTGGCGGGCTGCGCAGTGCGCGCTGCGAGACGGACAGGGCACTGTGGCGGCCCGGCTGCTGAAGCATGCTGCACGCGACGCGAAGGAGCACGTGCCGCTGGCTCGGGCGATCGCCAGGACCGCGGGCGGCGGCTGATCAGGCGGCCGGGGGCCGTGCCGCCGCGACGTGCTGGTAGTCCTTCGACGACACCCAGTAGCCGCCCCACTGCCAGCCGATCCGGGCGAACTCGCGCACCAGGAGGTCGCCCTCGCGGATCACGCCGACCGGGACCGGTGCCGACCTTCCGCGGTCGATGGCCGCGTAGCGCCGCCCGGCCGGCGGGTCGATCGAGCCGGGTCGGACGTAGGGGTTCTGGACCGGGTTGACGTCGATGGCCGCACCGAAGGCGTGGTCCGACCAGTTCCGCTGCCCGGCGACGCGGCGGCAGTTGAAGCCCGACGTGTTGTTGTCCGCCATCGACGCGTCGTCGTCACCGCCGTACTCGTCGACGAGCCGCATCCGCGCGATCGGGTAGCCGACGTCGTACAACCGGCCGAAGACCTGCGTCACGTCGCGGGCGAAGCGACGGTGGACCACCATCTCTCCCGTGCGGGCCAGGCCTCCGAACCCGCGGTAGGTCATGGTCAGGTGCCGCAGGTCGGACAGCGGGACCGGGCAGCCGCGCCGGTGGCTGCTGCCCCTCATCCGCTCCGCGAGCGCGGCATCGATCGGCGCGATGGTGGCGTCGTACTCCGGGTCGTCGGCCTGCGCCTCCCCCCGCTCCGCGGCCAGGCCCGAGCAGCGGGCACCCGCGCGCCAGTCCCGGACCGCCCCCGCGCGAGCCGGTCCGGTGACCGGCAGCGGTCGGCCGTCGGGGGCGATCCGCGCCGGGACCCAGTCCTCCTCGACCACGCCGTCCGCGTCGAGGCGCAGGGTCAGGACACCGGTGTCGGGCTGGCGGGAGTGGTACCAGACGAAGTTGCCGAGGCCGTAGGACACATAGGTGTCGCCGGACCAGCCGGCACCACCGAGCACGTGCGAGTGGCTGCCGACGACGACGTCCGCGCCCGCGTCCGCGAGCTCGCGGCCGAGCCGGCGCTGGCTCTGGGTGGGGCACGCCTCGTTCTCGCGACCCCAGTGCACGTAGACCACGACCAGGTCCTGCTGCGTGGCTGCGGTCTCGACGGCGTCGAGCAGCAGGTCCGTACGACTGCCGCGGGCCGCCGCGATCCCGGCGTTGCGCGGGCCGGCCGACCAGACGCCGCTGCCGCCCTCACGCTGCACGGTGTCGGCGGCGAGGAACGCCACGTCGAGGTCGTCCTTGCGGACGACATGCGGGGTGAACGCCTCGACCGAGTTCCGGCCGGCCCCCACCACCGCGACCCGGCTGCGCCGTGCCGCCCTGATCGTGTCGCTCAGCCCGACCTCACCGTAGTCGCCGGCGTGGTTGTTGGCGACGGTGACGACGTCGACGCCCGCGTCCGCGAGCGCGCCCAGCGCCCGCGGTGGCGTACGGAAGTAGTAGCGGTCCGAGGCGAACTCGAGCTCCTTGGGGTCACGGCGTCCGCGCTCGGTGACCGGCGTCTCGAGGTTGACCATCGCGACGTCCGCGGACCGCAGGGTCCGGGCGATCGGGCCGAGGCCGCGTCGCAGGAGGGTGCCGACGTGCGCCTCGAAGTGGACGTCGCCGGCGAAGGCGAGGGTGACCTCGCCGCGCGCGGGTGTCGCGACCGCGTCGTCGACCACCGGGACACGAGCATCGTCGCGGGTGCGGGTGTCACCCGGTGTCGTGGAGGTGCACGCGGTCAGGGCGAGCGCCGCCACCGCTGCGCCGCCCCACTCCCGAGCACCCATTCCTCGAGTGTGCCCCAGACCACCACACGGGCCGGCCGGGCCGGTTCGGTCAGGCCGCGGCGGCGACCAGGAACCGCGAGACCGCCAGGGCCGCCTGGCGCCCGGCTCGTGGAGCGCCGATGGTGCTGGCCGACGGGCCGTAGCCCACCAGCTGGACGCGGGGGTCGCGTGCCGCAGTGGTCGCGCCCTGCACGTTGCCGCGCACCGGCACCAGTGCGATCCCGCCCTCGGCGGTGCGCAGCCCGAGCGGCGCGAGGTGGTCGACGGCCGGGCGGAACCCGGTCGCCCAGAGGATCGCGTCCACCCGTTCGAAGGCCGCTCGTCCCGAGCCTGTCGGAGGGTCCGACCAGCGCACTCCGTCGGCCTCGATCCGCTCGAACATCGGGAGCCGCTCGTACGCCCCGAGCCGCGCCGCCTCCTGCTCCTGGGGGCGCAGGGCCAGCCCGGTGACGCTCACGACGCTCGCCGGCGGCAGCCCGCGGCGTACGCGCTCCTCGACCGCGGTCACCGCGGCGAGCCCGGCGGCGGCGTCGAAGTCCTCGCGCCAGACCGGCGGGCGCCGCGTCACCCACAGGGTGTCCGTCACCGGCGCGAGCTCGCCGAGGAACTGCACGGCCGAGGCACCGCCGCCGACGACGAGCACGCGCCTGCCGCGGAAGTGCTCGGCGCCGGGGTAGTGCGCGGTGTGCACCTGCTCACCGGTGAAGTCGCCGATGCCGGGGTAGTACGGCACGAACGGCCGCGTCCACGTCCCGCTGGCATTGACGAGGGTCCGGGTGCGCCACTCGAGGTCGCCGGCGCGCACCACCAGCAGGTCGCCGTCGCTCTCGACGCGGTCGACCCGCACCGGGCGCACCACGGGCAGACCCTGCTCGCGCTCGTAGTCGCCGAAGTAGTCGGGGACCACCGCATTCGCCGCTCGCCCCGAGCCCGCGGGTGCCGTCGACGCAGGCAGGTCGGCGACCCCGTGCACGTCGGCCATGCTGAGCGACGCCCAGCGGTGCTGCCAGGCGCCACCGGGCTGCGGGTTGGCGTCGAGCACGACGTGGTCGACGCCGCGCTGGCGCAGGAAGTACGACGCCGCGAGGCCGGCCTGGCCGGCGCCGACCACCACAGAATCCAGGACCGCCACGGTGGCAGAACACCCACCCCGCAGCATCTATGCCCGCCACCACGTCCGTGGCAACCTCGGTCGCATGGACATCGCCACTCGTGCCACCACCCTCCTCGAGCTCCACCACACCGGCACCACGCTGGTCCTCCCCAACGTCTGGGACGCCTGGTCGGCCCGCGTCGTCGCCGACGCCGGCTTCCCGGCCCTGAGCATCGGCAGCCACCCGCTCGCCGACTCGCGCGGCCAGGGCGACAACGAGGACATGTCGCTCGACGACGCCCTCGACGGCGTACGCCGCATCTGCTCCGCCGTGCCCGACGTGCCGGTCACCGCCGACATGGAGGCGGGCTACGGCGCCGCTCCCGCCGAGCTGGTCGAGCGACTCCTCGAGGCCGGCGCCGTCGGCCTCAACATCGAGGACACCGTGCACTCCGAGGGCGGTCGGATGCGCTCGGTCGCCGAGCACGCCGACTACATCGGCGGGCTGCGCCGGGCAGCCGACGCCGCGGGAGTCGACGTCGTCATCAACGCGCGCACCGACGCCTTCATCAAGTCCGACCAGTTCGAGGACCCGGTCGCTGAGGCGATCACCCGGATGCTGGCGTGCGAGGAGGCCGGGTCGCGCTGCTCCTACCCCGTGGGCGCACCCGACGCCGCCTCGCTCCAGCGGCTGCTCGACGCGCTCGCCGGACCGCTCAACACGATCGCCAACCCGCGCAAGGGCTCGGCCGCGGGCTCGCTGGAGGACCTGCAGGTCATGGGCGTGCACCGGGTGACCTTCGGCCCGCTGCTGCAGAAGGAGCTCGCGCCCGACCTGACCGCGCTCGTGGCTGCCTGGAAGTAGGGCTGCCGCTCAGGCCACGACCAGCACCGGGGCCGGTGCCACCTCGAGGCGTACGGCGTCGCCGGGCTGCAGCCGCAGCGCGTCCGAGCTCGCCAGCTGGGCGACGACGAGGGTGCCGTCGGCCAAGGTGCAGGTGACCCGCGACAGCGGGCCCAGGAACATCACGGTCGTGACGGTGGCCGGCCCGGCCGGGTCGGCCACCACCGACACCGACTCGGGGCGGACCAGGGCGTGCCCCGATCCGGTGGCCGAGCCGGGCAGCACCGGGACCTCGCGGCCCATCACTGCGGCCACGCCGTCGCGGACCTCGGCCGGCAGCCGGTTGCTGAGGCCGACGAACTCCCCCACGAACCGGCTGGCGGGAGCGGAGTAGAGCTCGGCGGGCGGCGCGAGCTGCTCGAGGCGCCCGGCGTTCATCACGCCGACCCGGTCGGCGACGGCGAGCGCCTCCTCCTGGTCGTGGGTGACGAAGAGGGTCGTGGTGCCGACCTCGATCTGGACGCGGCGGATCTCGTCGCGCAGCTGCACGCGGACCTTCGCGTCCAGGGCCGAGAGCGGCTCGTCCAGGAGCAGCACCGAGGGCTCGATCGCGAGCGCACGGGCCAGCGCGACCCGCTGCTGCTGGCCGCCGGAGAGCTGGTGGGCATAGCGGTCGGCGTGCTCGCCGAGCCCGACGAGGTCGAGCATGTCGCCGGCACGCGTACGACGGGCGGCCCCGTCGCGGCCGCGCATCTTGAGGCCGAAGGCGACGTTGTCGATGACGGTCATGTGGGGGAACAGGCTGTAGGCCTGGAACACCATCCCCATGTCGCGCTTGCTGGCCGGCACCTTGGTCAGGTCCTTGCCGCCGACCGACACCGTGCCCGACGTGGCGTGGTCCAGCCCGGCGAGGATCCGCAGGGCCGTCGTCTTGCCGCAGCCGGACGGTCCCAGCAGGGCGACGAGCTCGCCGGGGACGATGTGCAACGTGAGCCCGTCCAGCGCCTTCACGTCGCCGTACACACGGGTGAGGTCCGACAGCTCGACGGCGAGACCACGATCAACGGTCTGTTCGGTCATGAGGAGGCTCCAAGCTTGTGCCGGTCACGGCTGAGGAAGGTGAGCCCGATGAGGAACAGGGCCACGAGGATCATCGAGGCGAGGGCCGCGGCCATGGCGGCGGGCCCGTTGTTCTTGTAGAGCGCGGCCATCGCCACCGGCAGGGTGTCGAAGTGCAGCAGCGACGCGAAGACGTACTCACCGAGCACGAGCGCCACCGAGATGAACGCGGCTCCGAGCACGCCGCCGGTGATGTTGGGCAGGACGATGCGCACGATGACGGTGAACCAGCTCGCGCCCAACGAGCGGGCCGCCTCCGACAGCGTGGCGACGTCGATGGCCGAGAGCGACGCGTCGATGGCGCGGTAGGAGTAGGGCAGCACCAGCACGACGTAGGCGAACGTCAGCACCAGGGGCGAGTCCCCGAGCACGTAGGTCACCCACGAGTAGACGTTGGTGATGCCGACCACGATGACGAGCGCCGGGATGGTGAGCGGGAGCAGGCACAGGAACTCGATGAGCCGGCTCACCCGCGGGACGCGCAGGCGCACCCAGACCATCGTCGGGACCAGCAGGGCGACCATCAGGACCACCGTGAACAGCGCCAGCAGCAGCGAGGCGACGATCGAGGACCGCAGGTCCTCGTCGGTGAACATGAACGTCCAGTTGTCCCACGTGCGACCCGGCGCGCTGCCGCGGACCTGGGTCGAGAAGTCGAACATCGCCAGCAGCGGGACGAAGAAGTAGGCCGCGAACGCCAGCAGCAGCACGGCGCGGAAGACCCGGAAGCCCCTCGGCGGCGTCACCGCATCCACCTCGACGTACGTCGCAGCAGCAGGTTGTAGGCCACCATCACGACCGTCACCACGACGATCATCTCGAGGGCGAGCGCGAAGCCGACGTTGGCCTGGCCGAGGAGGACCTCGCTCGTGATCGCCTGCCGGATGAGGAGCGGCACGATCGGCTGGCCCTGGCTGACCAGGACGGCCGCCGTCGCGTAGGCCGCGAAGGCGTTGGCGAACAGCAGCAGCAGCGCGCCGAGGAAGGCAGGCGTGAGGAGCGGGAGCGCGACGTGGCGCCAGTAGTCCCAGGTGCTCGCGCCGAGGTTGACCGCGGCCTCGCGCCACTGCGGACGGAGGCCCTCGAAGGCGGGCGCGAAGACGATCACCATGAGCGGGATCTGGAAGTAGCAGTAGACGACGACGAGGCCGGGCAGCCCGAAGAGCCAGCCCGAGCCGTAGAGGTTGGCGCCGGTCAGGTCCATGATCGCCTTCGTGACGACACCGACCGGACCGATCGTCGCGATCCACGCGAAGGCGAGCACGACGCCGCCGAACTGCGCGAGGACGCCGCTCACCGCGAGCGTCGCGCGGCGCATCAGGCTCTGCGGTGACATCGAGACGATCAGGTAGGCGAGCAGCGCGCCGAGGACGGCGCCGATCAGGGCCGTCGACGCCGACAGGATCAGCGAGCCCTTGAGTGCCGTGACGGCGGCGTCGCTCGTCAGGGCGTCGAGGTTGCCGAGCGTCAGGCGTCCGGCCTCGTCCTGGAAGGCACCGACCACGACCGTCAGGGTCGGGACGACGAGGAAGACCAGGACGAAGCCGAGGAACGGCAGGAGCGGGAGGACCGGGCCGACGGCGAACCGCCGGCCCGTCCTTCCGCTCGTGGTGGGCGAGGTGCTCAGCGGATGGCCTTGGACCAGTTCGCTGCGAGGTACTCGCCGGCGGTCACCGTCTGCTCGTCGGTGGGGATCACCGGCTCGCCCTCGACGACGGGCAGGGCGTCCCAGAGCGCGGCGTCGATGGTGCCGGCCTCGGCCATGGCGTCACCGCGGACCGGACGGGCACCGCCCTTGAGCCACAGGTTCTGGCCCTCGTCGCTGTAGAGGAACTCCTGCCACAGGCGGGCGGCCGCCGGGTGCGGGGCGTCGGCGTTGATGGCCTGGAAGTAGTAGCCGGCCACGACGGCCTCGGACGGGACGACGGTCTTCCACGTGTCGACGTTGGCGGCAGCCGCCGCACCCAGGTAGTCCCAGTCGATGACGACGGGCGTGGTGCCCTGCTCGATCGTCGTGGAGTCCGGGTCGACGGTGAGGAAGTTGCCGGCCTTCTTGAGCTCGGTGAAGAAGTCGACGCCCGGCGCGATGTCGTCGGCGGAGCCGCCGTTGGCGATGGACGCCATCATCACGCCGCTGAAGGCCGCACCGGCCTGTGTCGGGTCGCCGTTGAGGGCCACCTTGCCCTTGAACTCCGGCTTGAGCAGGTCGGCCAGTGACGTGACGTCGGGGACGACCGCGGAGTCGTAGCCGATCGACATGTAGCCGCCGTAGTCGTTGACCCAGGTGCCGTCGGCGTCCTTGAAGTTGTCGGGGATCTCGTCCCAGGTCTCCACCTGGTAGGGCGCGAACAGGTCGGTGTTGGCGAGCGCGACGGACTGGCCGAGGTCGAAGACGTCGGGGGCGCGGTCGGTGCCCTTGAGGTCGTTGGCCGCGTTGATCTCGTCCTGCGAGGCGGCGTCGGGCTGGTCGGAGTTGACCTCGATGTCGTACTTCTCCTCGAAGGTCGAGATCATCTCGCCGTAGTTGGCCCAGTCCGGCGGCAGCGCGATGACGTTGAGCTCGCCCTCGTCCTGCGCGGCCTTCACGAGCTCGTCGAGGCCACCGAAGTCCTCGGCCGACGTGGCGGACGCTGCGTCGACGCCGCTCTCCGTGGTGGTGTCGGTCTCCTTCTCGGGAGCGGCGCAGGCCGCCACCGACATGAGCGTGGCCATCGCCGTGAGCGACACGAGTGTCTTGCGGGTGTTCATCGGACCTCCAGAGAGCATCTGCCGTGGATCGGCGGTGTGTGCCGGGCGGAGCCTCGTAGGTCCCGTCTGTCCGGAGGCTACCGCTGAATGGCCGCTCTGCGGCCGACCGATGAACACCGGGTGCTCCGGGTCCTCTCGGACGACCCCGCACGGCGGCGTACGCTCAGGTCCCGTGACGACTGCTGCCACCGGCCCCGAGTTCCACTACTCCGACCTCCTCCCCACCGCCGGGTCCAACGGCGCGGACGAGACGCCCTACCGGCTGATCAGCACCGAGGGCGTGTCCACGGTGGAGGTCGAGGGACGTACGTTCCTGAAGGTCGAGCCCGAGGCGATCCGGCGGCTCACCGACGAGGCGATGCACGACATCAGCCACTACCTCCGGCCCGGACACCTCGCCCAGCTGCGCAAGATCATCGACGACCCCGAGGCGTCGGGCAACGACCGCTTCGTCGCCCTCGACCTGCTCAAGAACGTCAACATCTCCGCCGGCGGCGTGCTGCCGATGTGCCAGGACACCGGCACCGCGATCGTGATGGGCAAGAAGTCCGAGGGCGTGCTCACCGGCGCCGACGACGGCGAGGCGATCAGCCGCGGCGTGTACGACGCCTACACGCGGCTCAACCTGCGCTACTCCCAGCTCGCACCCCTGACCACCTTCGAGGAGAAGAACACCGGCACCAACCTGCCGGCGCAGATCGAGCTGTACTCCACGCCGGCCAAGGACGTCCCGGAGTACAAGTTCCTCTTCATGGCCAAGGGCGGCGGCTCGGCCAACAAGTCGTTCCTCTTCCAGGAGACCAAGGCCGTCCTCAACCCGACGCGGCTCATGGAGTTCCTCGACGAGAAGATCCGTTCGCTCGGCACGGCCGCGTGCCCGCCCTACCACCTCGCCGTCGTCATCGGCGGCACGAGCGCGGAGTTCGCGCTGAAGACCGCCAAGTACGCCTCTGCGCACTACCTCGACGACCTGCCGACCGAGGGCTCGATGAGCGCCCACGGCATCCGCGACGTCGAGCTGGAGGAGAAGGTCTTCGAGCTCACCCAGTCGTTCGGGATCGGCGCGCAGTTCGGCGGCAAGTACTTCTGCCACGACGTCCGCGTCGTACGGCTCCCCCGCCACGGCGCGTCGTGCCCCGTCGCGATCGCCGTCTCCTGCTCGGCGGACCGCCAGGCGCTCGGCAAGATCACGCCCGAGGGGATCTTCCTCGAGCAGCTCGAGACCGACCCCGCGCAGTACATGCCCGACGCCGGCGTCTCTGACGAGATCGCCGGCGGTGAAGTCGTGCAGATCGACCTCAACCAGCCGATGGCCGACATCCTCGCCGAGCTCTCGAGGCACCCCGTGAAGACACGGCTCTCGCTGACCGGGCCGCTGGTCGTGGCGCGCGACATCGCGCACGCCAAGATCAAGGAGCGGCTCGACGCCGGCGAGGAGATGCCCGCCTACCTCAAGGACCACCCGGTCTACTACGCCGGACCGGCCAAGACCCCCACCGGGATGGCCTCCGGCTCGTTCGGGCCGACGACCGCCGGCCGGATGGACTCGTACGTCGAGCAGTTCCAGGCCGCCGGCGGCTCGATGGTCATGCTCGCCAAGGGCAACCGGTCCAAGCAGGTCACCGAGGCGTGCGGCACCCACGGGGGCTTCTACCTCGGCTCGATCGGGGGCCCCGCCGCGCGCCTCGCGCAGGACTGCATCCGCTCCGTCGAGGTCGTCGAGTACGAGGAGCTCGGCATGGAGGCGGTCTGGAAGATCGAGGTCGAGGACTTCCCCGCCTTCATCGTCGTGGACGACAAGGGCAACGACTTCTTCACCGATCCCTCGGGTGCCGTCACGGTGCCGCTGAGCTCGCTCCTGGGGGTAGGGATCCGGGTCCGCTCGGCGGAGTAGGTCTCACGGAGATCCGCCCCCGGACGTCATACGGACGGGGCAAACGGCTGCGCCGTCCGTATGACGTCACGCGGCTGGTCGCGAGCCGGTCGCCATCCCCCGATCGTCAGCGCCTCCTCGACCTGCCGGAAGAAGGCGTCCGGCTCGAGCCGGAGCCCGAGCAGTGGCATCCGCAGGACCCGGTCCCCGTCGATGACGAGGGAGTTCTGTCGCAGGGCGTCCCCCACGACGTTGGTCGCCCACGTGTGGTGGATCCCGTCGATCTCCAGCACGAGCGCGTACTCCTCCCAGTAGAGGTCGAGGTAGTAGCGCCCGTCCCTGCCCTTGCGGACGACCTGGCGTGTGGGGACGGGCAGGTGGCGACGTCGCAGCTCGCGCACGACGTCGAGCTCGCCGAGCGAGCGCGCGCCGTCCAGCAGGTCGAGGATGGTCTCGTGGACGAGTCGCCGCCGTCGGTCCCGTCTGATGCGCAGGGCCTGCGTGCCCAGCAGCTCGGCAGTGGTGAGGCCCTGTTGCACCACGAGCGTCAGCACGTGGACCGCCTGCCGGTCCGAGTCGGCCCACAGCGCCGCGCGTACGCCGGCGACGTCGGGCCGGGTGCGCGGGATGCCCGAGGGCGCCAGGTCGGCTGCCTCCCACCGGCGTGTCTGGCGGATGTCGTAGAGACGGGACCGGCGGACGCGAGCGCCGCGTGGCACCGAGACCCGGTGCCGTCGGACGTCGTAGCGCTCGAGCCCGCCCGCGACCAGCGCGGACTCTCGGTCGAGGCAGGCGCGCGGGCCGCCCTGGAGCACTGCCGCCCACTGGTGGCCGACGTCGGAGATGTCGGAGTTGTGCAGGCACACCGACTGATCTCCCACGAGCTGCCACCTGTGGGCCCGCACCTGGCCCCTGATCTCGTGACGAGTGATGCCCAGGCCGTAGAGCTGTGGCCGCGACAGGACACCGCCCTGCCTGCGAGCCAGGGCTCGCGCACGGACCAGCCTCGAGTCTTCGTGTGACGTCTGCTTCGGCATCCTCCGAGGCTGGGAGACGGAGCAGCGCGACGGGTCCGGGACGGGCCCCGCCTGTGGAGAACGGCCTCCTGGACCGGCCTGTGGACGCCGGCTGGCCTCACCGGTCCTTCTGGGACGTCATACGGAGGGCGCATCCATTGCCCCCTTCCGTATGACGTCCGGGGCTGTGACTAGACGAAGGTCGAGAGCACCTCGGGCCAGTGGGCCACGAGGGTGGCGAGGTGGCTGGTCCCCGGCCGCACGACGACCTCGACGTCCGCGAAGCCGGCCAGCAGGTCCGCGGCAGCACCCACCCCCGACCGGTCGTCGTCCTCCCCGAACCACGCTCGCACCGGGCACCGGACCTCCGCAGGGCCGTGCTCCCACGCTCGCACCAGCAGCGCCGCGTCGCGCAGGTAGCCGCTCGGGTCGGCCAGCGCCTCCCGCACCGAGGCAGCGACGGCCGCGGGTCCGGCGTACGCCACCAGTGCCGCATCCGACGGGGGGAGCATGGTGAGCCACCGGGCGGCGAGCGCCTCGTCGTCGGGGTCGTCGGGACCCACCGAGGCCCGCCACGCGAGGAACTCCGGCGCGAGCTCACCCATCAGCGCCGTCACCGACTCCGTCCGTCGTCCCGGAGGCTGCGTCGCGACCAGGCCGAGGGCGACCACCCGGTCCGGGTGCCGGGCAGCGCACGCGATCGCGTAGCCGCCGCCCACCGACATCCCGAGCACCGCGAACCGCTCGTGCCCCAGCTCGCCGGCCACGAGGGCGAGGTCGTCGGCGACGCTGGCGTGGGTCGAGGCGTGGGGCGTCGAGGCGCCGTAGCCCGGGCGGCTCACGCACAGCAGGCGTACGCCGACCGCGCGGGCGGCAGCGTCGCCACCCATCGCGACGTGGCGCGTGTCGGGACATCCGTGCAGCACCGCGACGAGCGGGCCGTCCGGGTCGCCGCCGAGCCAGCCGTGGAGCACCCTGCCGTCCGACGCCCGCCACCGCATGCCCCGAACCTAGCGGGCAGGATGATGCCCGTGGAGAGCATCGAGATCGCCCGGGCCGAGACCGATCGCGGCGACGTGGTGCTGCGCCGTCGCAGGTCCGCGACGGCCGCCGACGTGGTCGAGCTGAGGGTCAACGGCGTCTTCGTGATGGACACCGCCGAGACCACGAGCGAGATCGAGCTCGCGGCCCGGGCGCTCGACCTCGTGGACACGCCGACCGCGGTCCTGATCGGCGGGCTCGGGCTCGGCTTCACCCTGCAGCGGGTGCTGGCCGACGCGCGCGTCGAGCAAGCGGTGGTCGTCGAGATCGAGGAACCGCTGATCGAGTGGATGCGCAACGGCACCGTGCCGCACGGCCCCGGCATCCTGGCCGACGCTCGGGCCTCGGTCGTCAACGCCGACATCGCGATGGCCATCGCAGAGGCGCGGTCGTCGTACGACCTGGTGCTGCTCGACGTCGACAACGGCCCGGGCTACCTCGTGCACGAGGACAACGAGGCGGTGTACGAGGAGGAGTTCCTGCTCCGGTGCCGCGACCTGCTGAGCCCCGGCGGCGTCCTCGTCGTGTGGTCGGCCCACCCTGCGCCGGAGCTGCTCGCCGCAATGCGCGGGGTCTTCGGCACTGCGGAGGAGCAGGCGCACGACGTGCTGCTGCAGGAGCGCCCGGAGCAGTACTACCTCTACCTCGCGCGCCGCTGAGCCGGCCCTCGGAGACGGGCTAGCGCAGGAACGCCTCCAGCACCGGGCCGGCGGTCTGGGAGCCCGAGACCCCGGTCCCGACGAAGACCGCGACCGCCAGGTCGTCCCGGGTGGCGATCATCCAGGCGTGGGTGGGCAGGGCGCCGGACGCGTCGGGTTCGCCGTACTCCGCGGTCCCGGTCTTGGCCCCGACCTGACCCGGCACGTCGAGCAGGAAACGCCCGCTCCCAGTGGTCACCACGCCACGCATCAGGCTGCGCAGCGTGCCCGCCTCACCGTCGGTCAGTGGTGCGTCGGGCGGCGTCTGCGTGACCTCGTGGTCCGGCAGGAGGACCGGCAGCACCGTGCGACCGGCCCGCACCGACGCCGCGACGGTCGCCATCGCGAAGGGGCTGGCGAGCACCGTGCCCTGCCCGATCATGTCGGCGGCAGCGCCCGTCTCGGTCTCCGGAGGCGGCACCTGGCCGAAGTAGACCGGGAACCCGAGGTCGTGGTCGACGCCGAGGCCCAGCGCCTGCGCGGCGGCGGTGAGCTCGCCGGGGGCCAGCCGGTCGGCGTTGCCGATGAGGGCGGTGTTGCAGGACTGGGCGACCACCTGGGCGAGCGTGATGTCACCGATCGACGACGAGGGGTAGTCGTCGTAGTTCTTGAAGGAACGTCCGTCCACGACGGTCGTCGCGGGGCAGGACAGGACGTCGTCGACACCGAGGCCGCTGCGCAGCAGCGCGAGCGCGGTGACGACCTTGAAGGTCGAGCCCGGGGCGTAGTTGCCGGTGGAGGCCAGGTCCGCCCCCGCCGCCCCGGCACCGTTGGCCGTGGCCAGCACGGCGCCGTCAGAGGGGCGGATCGCGACCAGCGCGCTGGCCGGCGCGTCCTCGCCGAGGGTGGCCAAGGCGTCCTCGGCGCGCTGCTGCAGCGCCGGGTCGAGGCTGGTCGCGAGGTCCGTGCCGTCGGTGGCCGCGACCTCGACGAGGGTGCGCAGCACGTCGTCGGCGCCGCGCGCGACCACTGCTGCGCCGGGGCTGCCGGTGAGCTGCTCGTCGTAGCGCGCCTGCAGGCCGGAGAGACCCACCTCGTCGCCCGGAGCGATGCGTCCGTCCGAGCCCTCGACGAGGTCCTCGGTCGCCGGGCCGACCCGACCCAGCAGCGCCGCCGCGAACTCCCGGGTCGGTGCGAGCGGGATGTTGTCGCGCACGGCGAGGGCACCGGGGACCTCGACGAAGGCAGGCAGGACGTCCAGGGCGTCGTCCTCGCGGAGCACGAGCGCCTCGACGAACGCCTCGGCCCCCATCGCCTCCGCGCGCTCGACGTACGACGCCACGTCGACGTCCAGGACGCGGGCGATGCGACGCGCACTGCGCGCCACCTGCGGGCCCTCCACCTTGGTCTTGTCCAGGCCGTAGCGGAGCACGGGTCGTTCGGTGACCAGCACCGCGCCGTCGGCGCCGGTGATGTCGCCGCGGACCGGTGACACCGTCCGCAGGCCGAGGGTGTCGTCGTCGGTGAGGTCCGGCACCAGCGCGTCCGGCGCCCAGTCGACCTGCCACCCGGCCTCGGTCGGCACCAGCGCGACCGTGGACTCGTACTCCCAGGTGCCGGAGTCCGTCAGCTGCCAGCTCCACGCGAGCGTCGCGGACGCAGCAACAC
Organism: Nocardioides alpinus; assembly: GCF_900112035.1. Lineage (GTDB taxonomy): Bacteria > Actinomycetota > Actinomycetes > Propionibacteriales > Nocardioidaceae > Nocardioides > Nocardioides alpinus. The sequence goes on from NZ_FOKC01000001.1 coordinate 330,534, forward strand.
CGGCAGCGTCGGGGTCCTCGGGCTCGTCCACAGCCACGGCCTGCACCGACACGGCCACGTCGGAGAGCGGCTCGACGAGCTCGTCGAACGCCGCTCGGTCGGCCTCGTCCGTCAGCGGTACGTCGCCGAGCGAGTGACCCGTGAGCGCGGCGGCCAGGGCGTCGGCGGTGTCGGAGGCGGGCGCCGCCTCCTCGCCACCGAGCACGGAGCAGGCGGACCCTGTCCCGACGAGCACGACGGCGATCCCGAGAGTGAGTGATCGCATGGACCGATCCTTCCCGCAGATCGCACCCCCACGGGGGAGAAACGCCGAGCACCCCTACCCCTGCGCGGCCGGCCCGTCCTAGGGTGCCCGGCAGGGTGGCGCATCGGGCGACACCCGCGTTCCGAGGGGGAACCACATGCACAAGATCGTGCTCTCAGCGCTGACCACCGTCGCGCTTCTCGTCCCGGTCTCGCTCACGGCTCCGGCGGCCACCGCCGCCCCGGCCGAGGCAGGCACCCGCATCACCGGCACCTGGAAGGGCGCGGTCTTCGGCGACAACGGAGCCGACGCCGGCTACCGCGCCAAGGTCCGCATCGTCAAGCGCGACGGGAAGCTGCGCGGCAGGATCGCGTACGGCGGCTGCTACGGCACCTGGCGGTTCAAGGGCCGCTCCGGTGGCACCTACCGCTTCACCGAGGTGATCACTCGCGACACCACCGGTGGCAACTGCGTGAAGCGGGTCGCGGTCAAGGTGAAGCGGGACGGCGCCAAGCTGCGCGTCGTGTGGCGTGAGCCCACGTCGGGCGACACCGCGACGATGCTCGCGCGCAAGGCCTGAGCACGCCCCGCCGGGTGGGGAGTAGCGTCGCGGGGGTGAGCGAGACACGCACCGAACACGACTCCATGGGCGACGTCGAGGTCCCCCGCGACGCTCTCTGGCGGGCGCAGACCCAGCGCGCGATCGACAACTTCCCGATCAGCGGCCTGACCCTGCAGCCCCGACACACCCAGGCGCTGGCGCACGTCAAGGCGGCCGCGGCGCAGGCCAACGCCGCCCTCGGCGTGATCACCCACCCGCAGGCGCAGGCGATCGTCGAGGCCGCCGACGCGATCGTCGGGGGCGAGCACGACGGAGACTTCCCGCTGGACGTCTTCCAGACCGGGTCGGGCACCAGCTCCAACATGAACGCCAACGAGGTGATCGCCACCCTCGCAGCCCGCGCAGGCGTCGACGTCCACCCCAACGACGACGTCAACGCCTCCCAGAGCAGCAACGACACCTTCCCGACCAGCATCCACGTCGCCGCGACCCTCGCCGTCGTCGACGACCTCGTCCCCGCGCTCGACCGCCTGGCGACGGCGTTCGAGGCCAAGGCCGAGGAGTTCGCCGACACCGTCAAGGCAGGGCGTACGCACCTGATGGACGCGACGCCGGTGACGCTCGGGCAGGAGATGGGGGCGTACGCCGCCACGCTGCGGCTCGGCGTCGAGCGGCTGACGTCGGTGCTCCCGCGCGTCCGTGAGCTGCCGCTGGGTGGCACCGCCGTCGGCACCGGCATCAACACTCCTGCGGCCTTCGCCGAGCGTGCGATCGCGGCGCTGTCCGAGCGGACCGGGCAAGCCTTCACCGAGGCACGCGACCACTTCGAGGCGCAGGGCACGCGCGACTCGCTCGTCGAGCTCTCCGGGGTGCTGCGCACGATCGCGGTGGGACTCACCAAGATCTGCAACGACCTCCGCTGGATGTCGTCCGGGCCGACCACGGGGCTCGCCGAGATCCACCTGCCTGACCTCCAGCCGGGATCGAGCATCATGCCCGGCAAGGTCAACCCGGTGCTGCCCGAGGCGACGCTGATGGTCTGCGCGCGGGTCGTCGGCAACGACGCGACCATCGCCTGGGCGGGGGCGTCCGGAAGCTTCGAGCTCAACGTGATGATGCCGGTCATGGCGCACGCGCTGCTCGAGTCGATCCACGTCCTGTCCACGTCCACCGTGCTGCTCGCCGACCGGTGCGTCCACGGGATCACCGCCGACGCGGACCGGATGCGCCGCTATGCGGAGTCGTCGCCGTCGGTCGTCACTCCTCTCAACTCCCGCATCGGCTACGAGGCGGCGGCCACGATCGCCAAGCAGGCACTGGCCGAGGGCACCACGATCCGCGAGACCGTCATCGCGATGGGCTACGTCGAGCGCGGCGAGCTCACCGAGGAGCAGCTCGACGCGGCCCTCGACGTCGACTCGATGACGGGCCGATGATGTCGCCGCCCGCGGACGGCCTCGACCCGACCCGCGAGGCCCTCAAGGCGATCGACCGCGCGATGACCGGCGACTCCGACGTCCTCGAGGTCGGTTGCGGCACGGGCGTCATGGCCGAGCGCATCAGTGCACTGTCGGGAGTCACCCTCGTGGTGATCGACCACTCCGACGCCTCCGTGGAGCTCGCGGAGGCGCGAGGCATCGATGCCAGGTGGGCCGACATCTGCTACCTCCCGTTCGAGGACGACACCTTCGACGTGGTCTACGCCGGGGCGATGCTCCACGAGGTGCGTGACATCGAACGTGCCGTGGCCGAGGTCCGTCGCGTGCTGCGACCCGGCGGCACCTTCGTGGCGGTCACCGACGTCGACGACGGCTCGGCCAACGAGGGCCGCGGCAAGGGTGCCCGGCGCGCGAACCCCCGGTTCTCGAGCGAGAACGGCGAGGGCAAGCTCGCGCGACGCTTCAGCGACGTACGCCGCCACGACCTCGAGTCGGGCGACTCGTCCGTCACGGTCTTCGAGGCGCGCTGACCCTGTACGCAGATACCCCCTAGGGGTATATTGGCGGCATGGACCACAGCACTCACGACGACGTCGGTCACCCGATGGGCAGCACCAACGCGATGGCGGTGTCGGCGACCCTCCACTGCCTGACCGGCTGCGCCATCGGCGAGGTGCTCGGCCTGATGGTCGGCACGGCCCTCGGCCTCGGCACGCTCGCCACGATCGCGCTCGCGGTCGCCCTGGCGTTCCTCTTCGGCTACGCCCTCTCGACGCTGCCGCTGCTCCGGGCCGGCCTGGGCCTCGGGACCGCGCTCGGCATCGTGCTGGCAGCAGACACCCTCTCGATCGCCACGATGGAGCTCGTGGACAACGCCGTGATGGCGCTGATCCCGGGAGCGATGGAGGCCGGTCTCGTCAACCCCGTCTTCTGGCTCTCGATGATGCTCGCCCTGACGGTGGCCTTCCTCGCGGCCTGGCCGGTGAATCGCCACCTGCTCGCGCGCGGCAAGGGACATGCCCTCACCCACGGCTTCCACGGCGCCGCACCGACCGGGGCGCGGCGCCTCATCCCCGACCTGTCCACCTCGACGCTCGTCGCGGCGATCGTCGCCTTCATGCTCGGCGGTCTCGTGGTCTCGATCGCATCGGACCTCGAGGTCGAGCCCACCCCCACCCACGCGGCGGGCCCGGCGCGTACGCCCTGACGCGAACGAGGCGCGACCCGACCGTCCCCCCCGCGGACGGGCGAGCCGCGCCCCTCCGACCCCCTGGTCGAATCGGGTGCGAGCCCGGTTCCCTGTGCACGGAGAGTGACGCCTCGCGCACCCGTCCACCGGCGAATCCGGGCCTGACTAGGCCGACCGGTTAGACCAGTGGTCCAGCTCTCGGCGGATCAGTACCAGCCGTTGCCGGACTTGAAGCTCCACGCGCTGCAGGGGGTGCCGTAGGTGCCCTGGATGTACTCCAGGCCCCACCTGATCTGGGACTCCGCCGACGTCATGTAGTCGGCCGGCAGGTCGTGCAGCTGCGTCAGCGCCTGCGGGATGCCGTAGGCCGAGGACGTCGGGTTGTCGGCGTCGACCCGCCACCCGGACTCGCTGGTGTAGAGCGAGTCGAGGCAGGAGAACTGGTCGGAGGAGAAGCCGTAGAGAGGGAGCAACGCGCGGGCGATGTCACGCGGGTCGCCCTCGGAGAGGGTCTGCGACTTCGTCACCGCCGCGCCGGCCGACATCGAGAGCGCGGTGGCCTTCGTCGGCGACGTACGCCGTGCGGAGCGCGACACGACGGAGCGCTGGGCGCGCTGCTCGCGGTCGGCGGCGCTCAGGGTCGCGGTGGGCGCGGTGCTGGGGGTCGCGCTGGGCGTCGTCGAGGTCGCGACCTCGGCCGCGGCGGGGGTCAGTGCCGGATCGCTGGTGAACATGCCGCCGGCGACGCTGACTCCGGTCGCAGCAGCAGCCAGTCCGGTCAGCGCGATGCCGGTGCGCAGGGCACGGCGCGGGGCACGCACGGCCTTGTGCTTGCCGGGGGCGCGGTGCGTGGGGACGTACTTGTCAGAGGAGGGCACAGGGGATGCTCACGGGTTGACGACGGGGGTCGATCGGCACGTACGGCGGTCGGGGCGCGGTGCTTCTCGGGGTGGCCCCAGGCCTGACCTTGGTTGAAAGGTCACGAATCGATCACGCCCACCATGCATGAGGCCCGCGGGGCGTGCAAACCGAACTCCACAATTGGCCGCACCCCTTGCGTCACACCGCTCCCACGGGACCCGCCAGCCCCATCCGTACGGCGGGTGCGGGGGTCTCCTGTGCGAAGTTCGGCACAGATGGGCCGTTGCAACGGCCGAACCGCGCGGGAGTCACCGCCTCAGCGGTGACTCCCGCAGCAACGGTCCTCAGAGCGTGATGTCCTCCAGCATCTCGGTCACCAGCGCCGCGATGGGCGAGCGCTCCGAGCGCGTGAGCGTCACGTGGGCGAAGAGCGGGTGGCCCTTGAGCTTCTCGACGACCGCGACGATGCCGTCGTGGCGACCGACGCGGAGGTTGTCACGCTGCGCGACGTCGTGGGTCAGCACGACCTTGGAGTTGGCACCGATGCGCGAGAGGACCGTCAGGAGCACGTTGCGCTCGAGCGACTGCGCCTCGTCGACGATGACGAAGGAGTCGTGCAGCGACCGACCGCGGATGTGGGTGAGCGGGAGCACCTCCAGCATGCCGCGATCCATCACCTCCTCGATGACGTCCTTGCCGGTGAGGGCGCCGAGCGTGTCGAAGACCGCCTGGGCCCAGGGCGACATCTTCTCGTTCTCCGAGCCGGGCAGGTAGCCCAGCTCCTGACCGCCGACGGCGAAGAGCGGGCGGAAGACGACCACCTTCTTGTGCTGGCGGCGCTCCATCACGGCCTCGAGCCCGGCGCAGAGCGCCATCGCCGACTTGCCGGTGCCGGCGCGGCCGCCGAGCGAGACGATCCCGACCTCGGGGTCGAGCAGCATCTCGAGCGCGATCCGCTGCTCCGCGGAGCGGCCGTGGATCCCGAAGGCGTCCCGGTCACCGCGGACCAGGTGCACCCGCTTGTCCGCACCCACCCGCGCCAGCGCCGTACCCCGGTCGGACAGCAGCACGAGGCCGTTGTGGCACGGCAGGTCGCGGGCGTCGGCGAGGTCGATCACGCCGTCCTCGTAGAGCTCGTCGAGGTCGGAGGCGGGCACCTCCAGCTCGGTCATCCCGGTGTATCCGGAGTCGCTGATCACCTCCGCGCGGTACTCCTGGGCGTCGAGGCCGACCGCGGACGCCTTGATGCGCAGCGGCAGGTCCTTGGACACGAGCGTGACGCGATGTCCCTCCTGGGAGAGGTTGTGCGCGACCGCCAGGATCCGGGTGTCGTTGTCGCCCAGCCGGAAGCCCGACGGGAGCGACTGCGGGTCGGTGTGGTTGAGCTCGACCCGGAGGGTGCCGCCCTCGGTGCCGATCGACACCGGCTCGTCGAGGCGTCCGTGCACGACCCGCAGGTCGTCGAGCGAACGCAGCGCCGCACGGGCGAAGTAGCCCAGCTCGGGGTGGTTGCGCTTGCCCTCCAGCTCGGTGATCACCACCACGGGGAGCACGACCTCGTGCTCGGCGAAGCGGAGGAGTGCGCCCGGATCGGCGAGCAGCACGCTGGTGTCCAGGACATAGGTCCTGCGATCAGTTCTGACGGAGCTGGGCGATGAGGTGTTGCTGGCCACGACTAACCCCTTGCTGGGGCCGGCGCGCGCACTCCTCGCCCGGCCCGATGTCATTCAACGGACCGGAGAGCTCCCATCTGAGTGCTCAAGGACTGCCTCCCGGTACAGCTGGCTTCCCCACCAGCCGATGTCGCGAAATTACGCCCGCACAACGCCGGATCCGGGGCGACACGCCCGAACGCGAGGTGACGAGCAGATGACGTCTGCCGCCGCCCACGGCCGGAGCCGGGACTAGCCGCCGAAGCGGCGCTCGCGCGCGGCGTATGCCCGGATCGCGCGCAGGAAGTCGACCCGGCGGAAGTCGGGCCACAGGGCTTCGCAGAAGTAGAACTCCGAGTTCGCCGACTGCCAGAGCAGGAAACCGCCGAGCCGCTGCTCCCCCGAGGTGCGGATCACCAGGTCAGGGTCGGGCTGGCCCTTGGTGTAGAGGTGCTCGGCGATGTGCTCGACGTCGATGAGGTCGGCGAGCTCCTCCAGCGACGTCCCACGCGCGGCGTGCTCGGAGAGGAGGGCGCGTACGGCGTCGGCGATCTCGCGACGCCCGCCGTAGCCGATCGCCACGTTGACGAGGATGCCGTCGATGTCGCGGGTCGCCTCCTCGGCCGCCTTGAGCCGCGCGGCGGTCTCGGGGGGCAGCAGGTCCAGGGCACCCACGGGGTGGATCCGCCAGCGGCCGGCCTCGGCGAGCGACTCGACCGCACCCTCGATGATCGTGAGGAGCGGGGTCAGCTGGTCGGCCGGCCGGTTGGTGAGGTTGTCGCTCGAGAGCAGCCACAGCGTGACCACCTCGACCCCGACCTCCTCGCACCAGCCGAGGAGCGGGCGGATGTTGTCGGCGCCGGCCTGGTAGCCCTCGGCGGTGTTGAGCCCGACCGCCTTCGCCCAGCGCCGGTTGCCGTCGAGCATCACGCCGACGTGCTTCGGGATCTGGTCGGACGGCAGGAACTTCACGACGCGGGACTCGTACGCCGGGTAGAGCACCCGTCGCACCGCGTCCTTCAGCCTCACCACCTGCCGATGGTAACCGCCGCGAGACCCAACCCCCTGGGGTGGACGACTGCGCGTCTGACCTTGGTACCGCTACTTTGGAAGCATGGAGACCCGCTCATGACGCCGCGCGACCGGGTCGAGAATGCCGTCGAGCACGCCGTCGAGCGCGCCGAGCACGCGGTGGAGCGCGCCAGCGAGCTGATGTCCGACAAGCTGGCCGAGGTCAAGCCGCACCTGCGCGGCTGGTTGCACGCCGCCACCGCACCCATCGCGCTCGTCGCCGGCATCGTGCTGGTCGCCCTGTCGCCCACGGAGCTGACCCGCATCGGTTCGGCCGCGTTCGCCTTCTCCGCGCTCCTGGTCTTCACCGTCTCCGCGATCTACCACCGCGGCACGTGGTCGCCGCGCACGTGGGCGTTCCTGCGCCGCTTCGACCACGCCAACATCTTCGTGCTCATCGCCGGCACCTACACGCCCTACGCCCTGCTCTTCCTCGAGGGCACGGCTCGTACGACGCTGCTGCTGGTCGTCTGGGGCGCCGCCATCGCAGGCGTCATCTTCCGGGTCTTCTGGACCGACGCGCCGCGCTGGCTCTACACCCCGATGTACCTCGCCCTCGGCTGGGCGGCGATCTTCTTCATCCCCGCGTTCGTCGCGGGTGCCGACCGGTTCAGCAGCGGCATCGCGATCGCCACGCTGGTCCTGGTGGCAGCGGGCGGCCTGCTCTACACCGTCGGCGGGGTCATCTACGGCCTCAAGCGGCCCAACCCGTCGCCGCGCTGGTTCGGCTTCCACGAGGTGTTCCACTCCCTCACGGTGCTGGCGTTCGCCGCGCACTACGTCGGCGTCTCGCTGGCGACGTACTCGCTGCGTTGACTGCGCTCGCTCGTCGGTCCAGGCACCGTCGGGCGGCGAGCGCGTCGGTGGGGGCCGGCGGTGAGCCTCCTCACGTCCGGCAACCATCGCGTGCCCCCGCTCGTCGTACTGGGGAACCCCGTCCCCCACCCCGATCGCGTGATGTCTGACAACGACCCCCAGCCCGACCGTCCGCCCCTTCTCGACCTCAGCCTCCCGCAGCTGGTCGCCGGCGCCACCGCCGCGGCGACGTCCGCGATCCTGATCAGCCGGATGGGGCTGCTCGGCACCGTCCTCGGCGCAGCCGCGGCGAGCATCGTGTCGGCGATCGTGACCGCCGGGCTCGTGAGCGGCTGGCACCGGGTCCGCACGGTGCCCCGCAGGTTCCCGCGCAACGTCCACGGCATGGTGGTGACCGCCGCCGCGCTCGGCCTGGTCGTGGTCGCCTTCCGGACAGGGGTGGAACTGGTGGGCGCGGAGCTGCCGGCGGACGCCTTCGCGGCCCGCTGGCTCGCGCAGATCGGCGTCAGCGGAGGCTGATCAGGCCGAAGGTGACCAGGGCCGCACCCACGACGAGGGCGGCCAGGCCCCAGGCGGCGAGGGGCCAGCGCCGCGCGAGGCGCTCGAGCGCCAGGTAGGTGGCGCCGATGGCCGCCAGACCGACCGTCACGTGCAGGAGCACCGCGAGCATCACCCCGGCGATCGCGCCGGCCGTCCGCAGCCGACCCCAGAGCAGGCTCAGCGCGAGGGGGAGCACGATGGCCCCCGACAGTCCGCCGGCCAGCTCGGCCCAGAAGGAACGGTCTCCCATCCACGGGACGTCGAGGGCGCCCGGCCACGAGCGGTCGAGCAGGTCCCCGGTGGAGCTGTAGCCGAGGTAGAGGATCGTCGCGATCGTGACGCCCGCCGCGATCCGGTAGGACCAGTGCCGTGCCCGAGTCCACGGCACCTCGCGGCCCACGAAGATCGTCGCGACCGTGACCGCGGTCCACACGATCCAGCGCCGGATCACGCCGGTCCCCGTGTCGGCCATCGCGTCGCGGAAGATCCGGTCGGCGCTCACCCGGTCGACCTCGTGCCCGTCGGTGGAGACGTACGACGTCGGGTCGGCGCGGCCCGCCACCAGTGCGTCGTGCAGCAGGGCGGCGGGCAGGTGGGCTCCGGTCTTCGGCACCAGCCACGTGAAGAGCGCCGGCACCGACGTGAGGTCGGTGCGGAAGCCGGGGTCGGCCGGCACCAGCAGCTCGCCGAGGTGGCGGTCACGGTAGGCCAGGCGACGCTCGAGGGAGAAGGTCTCGACGCCCTCCTCAGCGTGCCGCTCGAGCACGATGCGCATGTCGGCGCCGGGGTCCGGCGGGTCACCCGGGACGCCCTCGCGAGGAAGCGTCCCGCCGTCGTAGAACCGGCGTGGCTGCTGCACCACCTGACCGCTTCGCTCCCGAGTCCGCATGCCTCCAGTGTGGCGCCGTGGACCGTACGCTGGCGACCACCATGCGGATCCTGTGCACGTTCGTCGGCGGACTCGGACACCTCGCTCCCCTGCTGCCGCTGGCACGGGCGGCACGGGCCGCCGGCCACGAGGTGGCGATCGCCGGATCGGGCGGCCTGGTCCCGCGGATCGAGGAGGCGGGCTTCCGCGCCTACGGGACGAGCCCCCAGCCGCACCACGCGGGGGTTCCCGCGTCCCGGGACCTGACGCCGCTCGAGGTCACGGACGCCCGCGCGGCTGAGGTCGAGTTCGCCGCGAACTTCGCGGACCGGGGCGCCCGCCGGATGGCCGCCGCGGTGCCGGCCGTCATCGAGGACTTCCGACCCGACCTCGTGCTGCGCGACGAGACCGACCTCGGGTCGACGATCGCCGCCGAGCTGCGCGACGTCCCGGTCGCCACCCACCTCGTGCTGGCGTCGGGCCTGCTGGTCCGACCCGAGCTGGTCGGCCCGGTGCTGGACGTCGTGCGCGCCGAGCACGGGCTGGACCCGGACCCCACCCTGGCCCGCCTGACCTCGGGGCTGGTGCTGTCCGACTTCCCGGCGTCCTTCCGCAGCCCGGACTCGCCGCTCCCCGTGCGGCCGACGCACTACCGGTCTGGGCCCGCGCCCGAGCGGACCGGGCGAGCAGCCGGACGTCCGGGTGTCTACGTCACCCTCGGCACCATCTTCAACAAGACGTCGGGCGACCTCTTCGAGCGGCTCCTCGCCGGCCTCGCCGACGTGGAAGCCGACGTGGTGGTCACCCTCGGTCGCGAGCTCGACCCGGCTGACGTCGGCCCCCAGCCCCGGCACGTACGGGTCGAGCGTTTCGTGCCCCAGGCCGAGGTGCTGCCCGAGGTCGACCTCGTCGTCTCGCACGGCGGCTCCGGCAGCCTCATGGCGGCGCTCGCCCACGGACTCCCGTCGGTGCTCGTGCCCCTGGGCGCGGACCAGCCCCACAACGCGCTGCGGGCCGGGGAGCTCGGCGTCGCCACCGCGCTGTGCGCCGCCACCGCGACGGCGGACGACGTCGCCGACGGCGTACGGACCGCGCTGGCCGACGCGGCCATGGCCGCACGCTGCCGGGTGGTCGCCGACGAGATGCGGGGCCAACCGGGCCTCGACTCCGCGGTGTCGGCGTTGGAGGGCGCGGTGTAGTCAGGCCTCCAGCAGGTCGTTGCGGAACACCCCGTCCGGGTCGAGGCGGGAGCCCAGCTCGCGGAACGCAGCGAGGTCGTAGGCACCCTCCGGGGCACGCAGCGCCGGGGTGGCGGTGATCTTGCCCCAGTGCGCACGCGGCGCCCAGGGCGCGAGCGCGTCCTCCACCGCGCGCAACGCCGGCATCACCAGCGCAGGGTCGGGCCGCCACGTGAAGTGCGCGACGACGGAGTCGCGGCCGCGGACAGGGCTGAGCCAGAGGTCGTCCGCGGCGACCGAGCGGATCTCGTGGACGAGCAGCGCCGGAGCGACCGCGTCGCGGATGCCGATCATCGTCGGCACCAGGTCGGGCGCCGCGGCTCGGGGCAGGAACAGCTCGCTCTGCAGCTCCTCCCCGACGCTCGGCAGGTGCGAGGCCCGGAAGTGCGGAAGCCGCTCGTGCCACGGCCCCGGGACGCCCTGCTGCGGTGACGCGGCTGCCGGGTCGACGCCCGGCACCGGGTGCAGTTCGCGGTCGGCCGACGCCCGCGAGGCCAGGCACGGCGCGAGGGCCCCCGGCCGGTCGAGCCGCTCCTTGACCCACACCGACGAGACCCGGTCGGGGTCCGCGAGGTTCGTGAACACGCTGACACCGGTGCCGCTGGCCAGCACCTCCGGCAGCTGCTCGGCCACCTCGTCGGCCGGGAGGTCCGCCCACACCCGCTGACGGACCTCGTACGTCGGCTCGGTGCGCAGCCAGAGCCTCGTCACCACACCCAGCGCGCCGAGCGAGACGACCGCGCCACCGAAGTCCGGGTGCCCGGAGTCGATGCGCACGAGGTCGCCGGAGGCGGTGACGATCTCGATCGCGACGACCGCCGTCGCCAGGGACCCGAGGTGGTCGCCGGAGCCGTGGGTGCCGGTCGCGCACGCCCCGGCCACGCTGATGTGGGGCAGCGAGCCGAGGTTGTGCAACGCACGCCCCCGGGCCTGCAGCACGGGAGCCACCTCGGCGTACGTCATCGCACCCGGCACGACAGCGACCGGACCCTCCGGACCGTCCTCGAGCTCCACCGACAGACCGAGGTCACGGGTGCTGACGTGCACCCCGTCGGTGTCGGCGACCCGGGAGAAGGAGTGCCGCGAGCCGAGGGCCCGGACACGGTGGCCGGCGGCAGCGGCGGTCGCGACGACCTCCCTCAGCTCGGCGACGCTGCCCGGGCGCACGAGCTCACGTGCGCCGTAGGTGAGGTTGCCGGCCCAGTTGGTCCGGCGGCTGTGGTCGGGCGTGCTCACGGGTGCTCCTCGGCGAGGGGAAGGGGCGGCCAGCGTCCCACGGATCGGTGGGCCCGGCAGCGCGTCTAGGGTGCCGCCATGACCACCGCCCGCACCGTTCCCGTCACCACCGAGATGGACGGTGACGAGCTCGACGCCCTGGACGCGTGGCACCTCGCCCGACGCCACGGGTTGAGGAAGGTGGTGGTCGAGTCGTTCGTGCGCTTCCGCTACGGCGACGGCTTCACCAACTCCCGCGCGCTCGCGCTCCAGGCCTGCCTCGCGGTGGTGCCGTTCCTGCTCGCGCTCACTGGGCTCGCCTCCGACCTCGACGAGGAGCGTCCCGCAGCGGTGGTCGCCCACGTCGTCGACTCGCTCTCCCCCGGCAACGGGTCGAGCGACGCGCTCGCCTCGGCGGTCGAGAAGTCCGACGAGTCCGAGAAGGCCGGCGAGGTCGCGCTCGTGCTCGGCCTGGGGTTCGCCCTCCTCTCGATGACGACCGCGATGGCCCAGGTCGAGCGCGGCGCCAACCGCATCTACGGCATCCGGCGCGACCGCAAGGCCCTCGCGAAGTACGGCCGCGCCGCCGTCCTGACAGCGATCCTCGCGGCACCGGTGGGCATCGGCTTCCTGATGATCGTCGGCGGCGGCGCCTTCGGGGAGGCGATGGCCGACAACTACGGCTGGTCGGACGACGCCGTGCAGTGGTGGAACGTGCTGCGCTGGCCGATCGGCCTCGGCCTGCTCGTCCTGACGATCGCCGTCCTGCTCGACCACGTGCCCCGTCGTCGGCAGCCGGCGCTGTCCTGGCTCGCCCTCGGGGCCGGCATCGCCGTCCTGCTGAGTGCCGCGGCCACCGTCGGGCTGGCCCTCTACGTCTCGCTCAGCGCGTCGTTCGGCAGCGTCTACGGGCCGCTCGCCGGCATCTTCGCGCTGCTGCTGTGGGCGCTGCTGTCCTCGATCTCCCTGTTCTACGGCACGGCGGTCTGCGCCCAGCTCGAGGCGCTCCGCGCCGGGGACGACCACCCCGCCCTCGACGATCCCGGCCGACCGCACGCGCGGACCGTCGGGGAGGGCACGGGCGACTGAGGCCGTCGTACGCTGCCCCCATGGACGCCGACGCGTGGGACCAGCGGTACGCCGCCAGCGAGCTCGTGTGGTCGCGCGAGCCCAACCAGTTCGTGGCCACCGAGCTCGCCGACCTCGCGCCCGGCACCGCGGTCGACCTCGCTGCGGGTGAAGGTCGCAACGCGATCTGGCTCGCCTCCCGCGGCTGGTCGGCCCACGCCGTCGACTTCTCCCAGGTGGCGCTCGACAAGGGCGCCCGGCTGGCCGACGGCCTCGACGTCACCTGGGTCTGTGCGGACGCCACCAGCTGGCAGCCGGCGCAGCCGGTCGACCTGGTGGTGATGGCCTACTTCCAGGTGCCGGCCGCCGACCGACGACGTGCGGTGCGCAGCGCCGCGACCATGCTCCGACCGGGCGGGACGCTGCTGCTCGTCGCCCACGACTCGACCAACCCCACCGAGGGCACCGGTGGACCGCAGGACCCTGCCGTGCTGATGACCGCCGAGGACGTGCTGGCCGACCTCGAGGGGATCGCGGTCGACGTGCTGCGCGCCGAGCGGGTCGCGCGCGAGGTCAGCCCGACCGACCCGCACGGCGGGGCGGAGACGCGTACGGCCTGGGACTGCCTGGTGCGGGTGGTGCGCGCCTAGCGCTCGTCGGCGTCGGCGTCGGTCGTCACGGACCGGTCGACCGGCTCGTCGCCGTAGACGCCCGCGTCCTTGGCCGCCTGGGCCTTGCGCAGCTGCTTGACCAGGCTGAAGCCGATGATGACCACCGCGATGATCATGAAGATCCACAGCGCGAAGCCCAGTGGCCCGGCCTTGACCTCAGTGGGCTTCGGCGTCGGGTCGTCGATCAGGATGAGCAGCAGGTCGAGCATGCCCCCAGTGTCCCACTTCCCGCCTAGGGAGCAGGGATCGGGATGCCTGCGAAGAGGTCGTCCTCCGGGCGGGTGCTCTCGACCGTCGACTCGACCAGCTCGTAGTCCTCGGTCGGCCACACCTTCTGCTGGATCTCGCGCGGGATCGCGAACCACATGCCGTCGGGGTCGATCTGGGTCGCGTGCGCCAGGAGGGCCTGGTCGCGGACCCCGAAGAAGTCCCCGCAGGGCACGCGGGTGGTGATCCGGTCGTCCCAGTCGGCCTCGCGCTCCCACGTGGCGAGGCGCTCCGTGTAGGGCGACTCGAGGCCGTGCGCGAGCATCGCCTCGTGCAGGGCGTTGGTCTTCGCCCAGCTCCAGCCGTGGTGGTAGTAGAGCTTCATCGGCTGCCACGGCTCCCCCGCGTCTGGGAACTGCTCGGGGTCCCCGGCCGCGGCGTAGGCGGCGACGGAGACCTCGTGGCAGCGGATGTGGTCGGGGTGCGGGTATCCCCCGCGCTCGTCGTACGTCGTCAGGACGTGCGGGCGGAACTCGCGGATCAGCCGCACCAGGCGCTCCGTCGCCTCCTCCAGCGGGACGAGCGCGAAGCAGCCCTCCGGCAGCGGTGGCTTGGGGTCTCCCTCGGGCCAGCCGGAGTCGACGAAGCCGAGCCAGTCCTGCCGGATGCCGAGGATGTCGCGGGCCCGGTGCATCTCCTCGCGCCGGATCTCGGAGATGTTCTCCCAGACCTCCGGCCGGTCCATCTTGGCGTTGAGCACCGAGCCCCGCTCGCCCCCGGTGCAGGTGGCGACGTGGACGTCGACGCCCTCGGAGACGTACTTCGCCGTCGACGCGGCGCCCTTGCTCGACTCGTCGTCGGGGTGGGCGTGGACGTGCATCAGCCGGAGCCCGGCACGAGGGCGATCAGTTCGGGCCATGGGAGAAGTCTAGGAGCAGCCGCTTAGGCTTGGACGCGTGACCACCGACCTCACCGAACGCTACGGCGCCCCCTCGCGGTGGCGACGGCCGGTGACCATCGGGCTCGCGCTCACGTTCGCCGTCGTGGGACTCTCCTGGCTGGCCTGGACGGCGTGGTTCCACAGCACCCCCGCCGCCTCCTCCGAGCTCATCACCTACGACGTCACCAGCGACTACGAGACGCAGGCCAGGCTCGACGTCACGCTGGGCGACGGGGTCGAGGCGAGCTGCCGGCTGCGTGCCTTCGCCGAGGACCACACGACGGTCGGCGAGATCGCGTTCACCCCGGTCGAGGGCACCAACGAGGTGGTCATCCGCACCGAGCGCCGGGCCACCACGGTCGAGAAGCTCGGCTGCACCGCGCCGGGCCAGCCACGCCCGCGCTGACCCGCTCAGCCGCCGCTCTGCCCCGCGCCACGGCGTACGAACTGCGCATTTCAGCGCGTCTTGCTAACCTGTGGTCCTGCCCGTCCGGCAGCGCTGGCCCCCGTCTGTCGCCGCCGCGCTGTATCTGACCGGACGGAAGAGAAGATCCACCGACCAGATGTGGTCGCGCTGAGGCACACCCCCAGTCCGGCAGCATCCAGACGACGCGAAGCAGGAGCAACGACATGACCGACCAGGGCACCGTCTGGCTGACCCAGGAGGCCTACGACAAGCTGCAGGCCGAGATCGACGACCTCAAGGGCCCCAAGCGCACGGAGATCATCGAGAAGATCGCCGCTGCGCGCGACGAGGGCGACCTCAAGGAGAACAGCGGCTACCACGCCGCCAAGGACGACCAGGGCAAGCAGGAGGCCCGGATCCGTCAGCTCGAGGACATGCTCCGTCGGGCCGAGGTCGGCGAGACGCCGGCCAACGACGGCGTCGTCGAGCCCGGCATGGTCGTCACGGTCGACTTCGGCGGTGGCGACACCGAGAAGTTCCTCCTCGGCGCCCGCGAGAACCTCACCGAGGGCGACGACCTCGACGTCTACTCGCCGCAGTCCGCGATGGGCGCGGCGATCAACGGCAAGTCCAAGGGCGACAAGGTGTCCTACACGACGCCCAACGGCAAGGACCTCAGCGTCACGATCGTCGACGCGGAGCCCTACCGGGCCTGAGCGTCGGTCTCACCTCTTCCCCGGGGCGGTGGCGTACGACGCTCAGTCGGCGACGCGGTAGCCGCGCTCGCGCAGCCGCGCCATCAGGTGCTCGGCGTGCGCCTCACCGCGGGTCTCGAGCTGGATCCGCACCTCGACCTCGTTGAGGGTCAGCGACGGGGAGATCCGCTCGTGGGCGACCTCGAGGACGTTGGCGCCCTCGGCGCCCACCTCGGCGAGCAGCGAGGCGAGCCCGCCGGGGAGGTCGGGGATGCAGACGCGGAGGTAGAGGTAGCGCCCGGCGGCCGCGAGGCCGTGCCGGATCACCTTGCTGAGCAGGAGCGGGTCGATGTTGCCGCCGGACAGCACCGCGACGGCGGGCGTCTCGAAGCCGGTCGGGTTGTCCAGCAGCGCGGCCACTGCCGCGGCCCCGGCCGGCTCGACGACCTGCTTGGCCCGCTCGATCAGCGCCAGCAGGGCGCGCGAGAGCGACTCCTCCGACACCGTGACGATCTCGTCGACGTGGTCGCGCACGGCGGCGAAGGTGATGTCGCCGGGACGACCGACAGCGATGCCGTCGGCCATGGTCTGCATCGACGCCAGCGGCACGGGCTCCCCCGCGGCGAGCGAGCCGGGGTAGGCCGCGGCTCCCTCGGCCTGCACCCCCACGACGCGTACGTCGGGGCGCAGCGCCTTGATCGCGATCGCCACGCCGGCCAGCAGCCCGCCACCGCCCGTGGGCACCAGCACGGTGCGTACGTCCGGTGCCTGCTCGAGGACCTCGAGGCCCAGCGTGCCCTGGCCCGCGACGATGTCGACGTGGTCGAACGGGTGGATGAGCACGGCCCCGGTCTCCTCGGCGAACGCGCGCGCGGCGACCATGGCGTCCTCGAGGTAGCGGCCGTGGAAGACCACGTCGGCGCCGTAGCCGCGGGTGGCCTTCTCCTTGGGGATCGGCGCCCCCTCGGGCATGAAGACGGTCGAGGAGATGCCCAGTGTCGTCGCCGCGAGCGCGACCCCCTGCGCGTGGTTGCCGGCCGACGCCGCGACCACGCCGTGGGCGCGCTCCTCCGCTGAGAGCCGGGAGATCCGGACGAAGGCACCGCGCGACTTGAACGACCCGGTCCGCTGGAGGTTCTCGCACTTCAGCGACACCGGACCGCCGGCCAGCGCGGACAGCCAGCGCGACTCCTCCATGGGCGTGGTGACGGTGACGTCCTCCAGCAGCTCGCGCGCGGCCAGGATGTCGGCCAGGGTCACCTGCTCGGTCATGAGTCGTCCTTCAGCGTGGAGAGGTCGTCGGTGTGGTCGGGGTGGGGGTCACGCTCGGCCGACTCCCCCACGGGACTGTCGTTGGGCGGGACCTCGTCGGGTGGGACCCCGTCGGTGGCCAGGTCGTCCACGAGCGCCTCCTCCGCGTCGTCGCCCACACCGGTGTAGGTGGCGAGGTGCTGGGCCACGGCGTTGCCTGCGGCGGCAAGAGGCACGGCGATCAGCGCGCCCGCGATGCCCGCGACGAGCACGCCGCAGCCGATCGCCACGATCACACCGAGCGGGTGCAGCGAGACGAAGCGGCCCATGAGGAACGGCTGGAGGATGTGGCCCTCGATCTGCTGGACCAGGATCACGCCGCCGAGCATCAGGAGCGCCGTCCAGGGCCCCTGGTCGACGAGGGCGACGAGGATGGCCACCGTGCCCGCGACGGTGGCGCCGATCATCGGCACGAACGCGCCGAGGAAGACGAGCACGCCCAGGGCGAAGACGAACGGCACGCCCAGGAAGAACGCCACGAGCATGATCCCGATCGCGTCGGCCAGCGCCACCAGGACGGTGGCCCGGACGAACTGCGTGAGCGAGACCCAGGCGACCCGACCCGAGGCGTCGACGCGCTCGCGGGCGGCACGCGGGGCGAGGCGGACCATCCACGCCCAGATGCGGTCACCGTCGGCGAGGAAGAAGTAGGTGGAGAACAGCACGATGAAGAAGCCCGCGACCACGTGACCGACCGCGGTGCCGACCTCGGTGACGCGGGTGACCACGCCATCGGTGCCGGTGCTGTCGGTGATGGCCGACTGCACCTCCTTGATGTAGCCGTCGAGCTGCGAGTCGGAGATGCCGAGGGGTCCGGTGCGCAGCCACTCGCGCACCTGGTCGAGGCCGGTGACGACGGAGTCGGCGAGGTCGGTCGCCCCCTGGGCGACCTGCTGGCCGACGAAGGTCAGCAGCAGCGCGACCGTGCTGATCCCGAGGACCATCACGATCCCGGCCGAGGGTCCGCGGGGCAGGCCGACCCGGCGCAGCCCGTGCACCAGCGGGATCGCGAGCGCCGCCCCGAGGAGCGCGATCGCCAGCGGGAGGGTGATCACCGCGAAGTAGCGCATCGTCCACAGCAGCCCGAGCGCTGCGACCACGATGACGATGAGGCGCCACGACCACGCGGCGGCGAGGTCGAGGCCCCACGGCACCTGGGCACGGCTGAAGTTGGACGGACCGGTCGTGAAGGCAGGCTCGGCCCGCCGCTCCGCGCGCACCTGGGCCCACTGCGCCACGATCCGCTCGGTCAGCCGGTCGTCGTCCTCGGTGCGCCCCAGGGGCGGGAAGAGTCGGCGGCGCGTCGACTCGTCGTCGAGGTCGGGCGCCTGGTTGTCGCTCACGTCGGTCACGCTACTCAGTACCCACTCCGCAGGCTTCCCAGCAGCCGGTGCGCCGCCAGGGGGTGGTCCTCGGCCAGCAGGCCGGCGGCCGCCAGCACGTAGTCGCCGTCCACGACGACCACCGGGTCGCGCGGCAGCTGCCACCCTCCCTCGAAGGCGTCGCCCGTCGCAGGGATCAGCACACGTCGTACGCCGTCGGGGCCCCCGTGGCGCAGCACCCCGCCCGATCCCACCATCAGGTCGACCTCGCGGAGGTCCTTGCCGCTGCGCTCGACGACGCGCCCCTCAGGGCTGACGACGACCTTGCTGCGACCGGCGTGGCGCTCGAGCGCGATCCGGACCGCCGCTGCGGCGATCTCCAGGTCGGCGTCACGCTCGTGCGCGTCGGCGGGCAGGAAGTCGGGGTGCGTGCGGCGACGCAGGGCGGCAGCCGCGAGGTCGTCGCGTCCGGCCGCCTCCACCGTCGAGACCGCCGACCACCGCATGCCGAGGTCCCCCTCGACGGTCCGGGTGACGGGTGTCGTGGCCACCACCTCGCGGGCCAGGCCACTGTCCTCCGGGTCGAGCTCGACGACGCTGTGCACGTCTGTGGTGGCGCCGCCGACGTCGACGACGACCACGTCGCCCGCGCCGCGGTGCTGGTCGTCGGTCCCGCGGGCCAGCAGCTCGACGCCGGTCAGCACCACGTCGGGGGTGGCGCCGCGCACGAGGTCGACGAACGTCCGACCGCGCGCGTCGGTGCGGCTGCTCAGGTGCTTGCCGCCGATCACGTGGCTCAGGAAGATCTCGCGGATCGCGCGCCGCGCGCTGTCGGGGGCGAGCACGCCGATCTTCGGCACGACGTTGTCCGCCAGGACGTACGGGGTCCCTGACGCGGCCAGCCGCGAGGCGACCACGGGCTGCGACTCGATGTTGCCGGCGACGACGACCGGGCCGGTCCACGGGGTGCGGGCCAGGGCGTCGGCGTCACTCTCGAGCACCTCGGCGTTTCCGCCGTCGGTGCCGCCGACGAGGAGGACGACGTCGGGCTCGGAGCCGCGCAGGTCGGCCAGCTTGGCGGCGTCGAGGCCCCCGGACAGCACCAGCACGACCTTCCCGCCGCTGGACAGCGCCACCCGGCGTCCTGCCTCGGCGGTGACCAGCTCCTCGTTGCCGACGACGGCGATCCGCAGCCCGCCCCCGGCACTGGAGCAGGCGAGCACGTCGGCGTCGGGGGCACGCGGATCCTGCTCGGCCAGCACGGCCATGCAGGCGTCGTACCCGTCGAGGACGTCACCCACCCCGTCGGCGTCGGGGAGCGTGGTCGGGTGGCTGGCGGTGGCGAGGAGGTCGCCGGAGTCGAGGTCGACGAGCACCGCCTTGGTGAAGGTCGAGCCGAAGTCGACGCAGACGACGAGGCTCACACCAGCACCGAGAGCCCGGCGAGGACGCTGAGCACCAGCACGGACACCACCACGACGGGTACGCCGATGCCGCGGGGCAGCGGCCGGCCGTCGCGGATCGCCGCGTCCGCCTGCTGGAAGCGCTGCCAGCCCACCACCGAGGTCACCGCCGCGGCCACCAGCAGCCCGATCCCGAGGGCGTACTCGGCCCAGGAGTCCTGCAGGAGGTGGAGCGCGCCGACCGCCGCGACGAGGAGCCCGACGGCCGTCCGCTCGTAGGCCAGGAACGTGCGCTCGTTGGCCAGCGAGTAGCGCGGGTCCGTCGGGTCGGATCCGGGGCCGGTCGTGCTCACCCCAGGGCCCGGTCCAGGTCCGCGACCAGGTCCTCGACGCTCTCGATGCCGACGCTCAGCCGGATCAGGTCGTCGGGGACCTCCAGGTCGGTGCCGGCCACGCTGGCGTGGGTCATCCGGCCCGGGTGCTCGATGAGCGACTCGACGCCGCCCAGCGACTCACCCAGGGTGAAGACCTCGGCGCGCTCGCAGACGGCGAGCGCCCGGTCGAGGCCGCCGACGACGCGGAACGAGATCATCCCGCCGAAGCGCTTCATCTGGCGCGCGGCGACCTCGTGGCCGGGGTGGGCCGCGAGGCCGGGGTAGATGACCTCCGCGATCCGCGGGTCGCCGTCGAGGAACTCCACGATCTTCTCGGCGTTGTCGCAGTGACGGTCCATCCTGACCCCGAGGGTCTTGAGGCCGCGGTGGGTGAGGAAGGCGTCGAACGGACCCGCGACCGCACCCATCGCGTTCTGGTGGAAGCCGATCTTGTCGGCCAGCTCGAGGTCGCGCACGACCACGGCCCCACCGACGACGTCGCTGTGCCCGCCGACGTACTTGGTCGTCGAGTGCAGCACCACGTCGGCACCCAGGGTCAACGGCTGCTGGAGGTAGGGCGAGGCGAAGGTGTTGTCCACGACCAGCAGCGCGCCGGCGTCGTGGGCGACGGTGGCGAGCGCCTCGATGTCGCCGATGGTGAGCATCGGGTTGGTGGGGGTCTCCACCCACACCAGCTTCGTACGCCCGGGCTCGATGGCCGCGGTGACCGCGGCGACGTCCGCCACCGGTGCCGGGCTGTGGTCGAGGCCCCAGACCTTGGCGACCTTGTCGAAGAGGCGGAACGTGCCGCCGTAGGCGTCGTCGGGGATCACCACGTGGTCGCCGGGGCGGGTCAGCGCCCGGATGACGGCGTCCTCGGCCGCCAGGCCGGAGGCGAAGGCGAACCCCTTCTCGCCGTCCTCGACGGCGGCGAGGGCTCCCTCGAGCGCCGTACGCGTGGGGTTGGCGGAGCGGCTGTACTCGTAGCCGCCGCGCAGGCCACCGACACCGTCCTGCTTGTAGGTGCTGCTGGCGTAGATGGGCGGGTTGACCGCCCCGGTCATCGCGTCGGGCTCGTAGCCGGCGTGGATCGCACGCGTCTCGAACCCGGCCTTGTTGGCGCGTTCCTGGGTCACCCGCCGAGCGTAGACCCAGCAGAACGGCCGCCACACCCACGGGGTGGCGGCCGTTCGTTTGATCGACCCCAGGTCACGTCACCTCGTTGCGCCTGTACCCAGGGGCTCGTCCGAACCGGTCGAACCGGAGCCGGGGCTGACTCGTCCCGGTGCGGTGGCGACCACAGCGGTGGGGCGCGCAGCCCAGGTTCCGAATGCCTGCATGGAACCCGCGGCGTTCGAGGTCGTGAAGAGGGTGGCCCCCCACGGGTCGGAAGCCGTTCCGAAGCATGAGGACGTCGACGCCTTGCAGCTGAAGACAGTGCCGGCGTTGGAGGACAACGAGGCGAAGACGCACAGGTGGCCCGGGGATGCGTCAGGCGCGGTGACGCTGCCCGAGCAACCAGCCGGCGGGACACCCCCGACGGGAATGATGTGGACCTCCGGTGCCGATGCGAACGTCGTGCCGAAGCTGATGTCAGTGCCGTCGAACTGGTTCGCCGCGGTCGCAACGTTCAGGATCATGTAGCTACCTCGCACCAACGACGTGCTGCGCGCGTAGCGCCCGTCGCTCTCGGCCTTCGAGTACCCCGACCCGGCGGCGGCGTACTTCGCGTCAGCCTCGGCCTTCGAGTAGGTCTCCGCCTTCGTGTAGCCCGAGCCAGCCGGCTCGTACGACCCCTTGGGCTGGTACTTCGCGTCGCTCTGCGCCTTGGTGTAGTAGCGCTTGTCCGCCAGCGGCTTGAGGTTCTTCTTCCAGATCTTCTTCCAGCTCGTGGCCACCGCGTTGCTGACCTCGGCACCGGCGGGGGTGACGGCCATCAGGCCTCCACCGACGAGAACCCCCAGAAGCACGGCAACGAGGAGCTGCCGAACCGATCGACGTGACGACATGATGCGTTTCCTTTCGACGGATGTGCCCCGGCCTCCTGGGGCACTCGGACACGTTCCTCCCGCCGCAGACCGGGCGCATCGGTGACAGCACGACGTCTAGTCCACGTAATTTCACGGATGGGCCGGCCGAGCGACGTTCCCGGGCACTTGTCCGACCGGGGAGAATGGGGCCATGTTCGGATTCGGCAAGCCCACCACCCTCCCCACACCCGACCAGGCCCTCCCCGGCCGCTCGGAATCCACGTGGAGCCTCGGCGACCACGTCGTCCTCGACGCGCCGGTCATCACCCCCGACGCGCCGGCCGGCCACGAGGTCGCGATCCTCGGCCTCGGCTGCTTCTGGGGCGCCGAGGAGATCTACTGGCAGATCCCCGGCGTGTGGTCCACGTCCGTCGGCTACGCCGGCGGCAGCACGCCCAACCCCACCTACGACGAGGTCTGCAGCGGCCGCACCGGCCACACCGAGGCGATCCGTATCGTCTTCGACCCCGCGGTCGTGTCCTACGCCGACCTGATCAAGAAGTTCTTCGAGATCCACGACCCGACCCAGGGGATGCGCCAGGGCAACGACGTCGGCACGCAGTACCGCTCGGCGATCTACTGGACGACGCCCGAGCAGGAGCAGACCGCGCGCGAGCTGACCAAGGCGTACGGCGACGAGCTGGCGCGCCGCGGCCTCGGCGAGATCACCACCGAGATCCGGCCGTCGAGCGAGACGCCGTACTTCTATGCCGAGGACGCCCACCAGCAGTACCTCGCCAAGAACCCTTTCGGCTACCGGTGCCACGCCAACACCGGCGTGAAGTTCCCCGCGACTGCGTGAGGTCAGCCCATGAAGGGCTGGAAGATCTCCCGGACGAGACCTGACGCGCGGTCCGCGTCTCCGGCTGCGATGGCTTCGACCAGGTCGTGGTGGTGACGGTGCGCAACCTCCGCGTCGCCTGACTCGTCGTCGCGCATGTGCTCGGCGAAGACGTCGGTCATGCTTGCGTAGAGCTGCAGGTAGAGCGGGTTGTGCGTCGCCGCGACGACGGCGAGGTGCAGTGCGAGGTCGGCACCGGCCCTGAGGTCGGGATCGCCCGTGGCCCAGCTCGACTCGCGCTCGTCGCGCAGCGTGCGGAGCCGCTCGACGTCGGAGTCGGTACGCCGGAGGGCCGCCAGGGACGCTGCGGTGCTGTCGAGAGCGAGGCGCAGCTCCAGGTAGTGGTGGCGGCTGCCGCCCGCCAGCTCGCGCACGAGCGTGCCGTTGAGCTCGGAGCTCGAGATGACGAAGGTGCCGCGGCCCTGCTCCCGGCTGAGCAGGCCCGCGTGCACGAGCGACTGGAGCGCCTCGCGGACCGTGTTGCGGCCCACCCCGAACGCGTCGACGAGATCCGCCTCGACCGGAATGCGCTCGCCGACCGGCCAGCGGCCGGAGGCGATCTCCTCCTGGAAACGTGCGGCGACCTGGTCGATCAGTCCCACTCGCCGCACCGGTCGGCGTGTGCCAGACTGGCTCGAATTCATCCCATGATCCCATCATTGATCCGTCGTGGAGTCGAGCGTGACCACCCTGCTGCCGCCGCACGCCCCAGTGAACCGCGCTCGCCTGACCCTGTGGGCCGGACTCGCCACCGCACTGACGGCGCTCAACCTGCGCACGGCGGTGACGGGGTTGTCTCCCCTGCTCGAGACGATCGGGGCGGACCTGGGCTTCGGGCTCGCCCTGGCCGGCCTGCTGGGCACCGTGCCGGCGGCGACGTTCGGCGTCTTCGGCTTCCTCGCCCCGGTGATCACCCGGAGGTACGGGCTCGAGCGCACCGCCGCGGCGGCGCTGGCCCTCACCGCGCTCGCCCTGGTCCTGCGAGCGCTCTCCCCGACTCCTCTCGCACTGGTCGCCTCGACCGTCGTGGCGTTGGCCGGCATCGGCGCGGCCAACGTCGTGATCGTGCCCCTGATCAAGGCCTGGTTCGCCGATCGCATCGCCCTGTGGACCTCCGGCTACCTGCTCCTGCTCCAGACGGGCCAGTTCGTCGCTCCCCTGCTGGCCGTGCCGGTGGCCGGGGCGACGAGCTGGCGCCTGTCGGTGGGCATCTGGGCAGCACCCGCCGCCGTAGCGGCCGTCGTCTGGCTGACGCTCGCGATCGCGCTGCCCGCTGACCACCACGCGCCCGCCGCCGCGGCGCCCGTCACCCAGCGGCAGATCGGTCGCTCGTCGACCGCCTGGGGCCTGATCGGGCTGTTCGCGATGGTGTCGGTGTCGAACTACAGCATCATCACCTGGGTCCCGGCCGTGCTCACCGACGCCGGCGCCAGCGCCGCGCGGGGCGGCGCCATGCTCGGGTTGTACTCGGCCTGGGGAGTGCTCGCAGCCCTGGTCGTCCCCCAGCTCGCCACCCGCTTGCGCAACCCGTTCGTGGTCGTCGTCGCCTGCTCGGTCCTGCTCGTCGTCGGCTATGCAGGACTGGCCCTCGCACCGCTGGACGGCACCGTGCTCTGGATGTGCGCGCTCGGCGTCGGGGTCAGCACGTTCCCGCTCTGCATGACGCTCATCAACCACCGCACCCGGACCCCGCAGTCCGCCTCGGCGGTGTCGGGCTTCGTCCAGGGCGTCGGCTACGGGCTGGCCTGCTTCGGGCCGATCGGTCTCGGGCTGGTGCGCGAGGCGACGGGCTCGTGGACGACGCCGCTCGTCCTCCTGGGCGCGACTGCGCTTCCCGGCCTCCTTGCCGGCTGGTACGCGTGCCGGCCATGCTTCGTCGAGGACGCCGTCGCCGACACGTACGCGGCCTGAGCCTGTCGATCCGGGACCGGTTCGTACGTCACCCTTGATGACGAGCCGCACGGGGCGGCCCCACGGAGGAGTGACATGACCAAGTACGCCATCTACTTCCACCAGCAGTGGGTCGGGGACCACCCCGAGGAGTGGTACCTCACCAGGGTCGAACCGTCCACCGCCGTCGTCGCCGAGATGGAGGCGTCCGGAGTCCTGGTGTTCGCCGGCGGCCTCGTGGAGGACATGTCGCAGGCGTTCAGCGCCGACGACACCAGCGGGACCATGGTGGTCACCGACGGGCCCTACACCGAGACCACGGAACACCTCGGCGGGATCACGATCATCGAGGTCGAGACCCTCGAGGAGGCCCGGGAGTGGGCCGCCAAGGTCGCCGAGGGTTGCGGGTGGCCGCAGGAGGTCCGCGTCGTCAAGTAGCCCTGCCCTGTTCGACCGGCGCCGGCACCCAGGCGGTGAGGCTGCGCGGGTCGCCGAGCCAGTCGGTGCGGGTGTTCCTGCCGTCGGGCCTGGTGCCGGCGACCCGGACCGCGACCCGGACCTGCTCCGGCGAGCCCAGCACCTCGCGCGACATCCGCATCCGCACCTGGTCGGCGTCGTAGTCGATCCTCATGCGGTAGGACCCCTCGACCGGCTCGCCCCACTTCTTCGTCGCGAACCCGTCCGTGGTGAGCAGGGCGTAGTCGGTGCCGACGAAGTAGCCGCCGGCGAACACGTACTCCGGGCCGGGGTCGGTCGGGTCGGTGTCGAGGAACACCGAGCCCGACGAGCCGCTGCGGAACGACTCCACCAGATCGGTGTGGGTCGTGGTCACCACGACGTTCTTGCTGCGGTGGTCGACGGTGACCGACCTCAGGTCGACGCCGTGGCCGAGGTCCTGCGGGTCCAGGACGCCGATGCCGTCGGCGTGGGCCGGGGCGAGCGGGGACAGGACGAGGGCAGCGAGCGCGAGTGTGGCGCCGCTCAGGGTGGTGCGCATGGTTTCCTTCATGTCCCAAGGACGCGACGGCACCCTGTTTGGTTGCTTCGTCTGAGATGATCCGGTTCCGCAGGATCCCCCATGACCGAGGAGACGCGTGGCCCCCGCCCGCCAGGCCCCCCTGACCGTTGCCTCATGGCTGGTGCACGCCTACACCGCCTCCGGGGTCGTGCTGGCGTTCCTCACCGTCATCGCGGTGATGGAGGGCGACACCGTCCGGGGACTGTGGCTGTTCCTGGCCGCGATGGTCGTCGACGGCACGGACGGGATGCTCGCCCGCTGGGTCCAGGTCAAGCGGCACGTGCCGTGGTTCGACGGGGCGCTGCTCGACAACATCGTCGACTACATCACCTATGCCTTCATGCCCATGGTGCTGCTGTGGAGCGCGGGCTACCTCGGTGAGGGGACGTCGGCCACGGTGCTGGCGGTCGTCCCGCTGCTTGCCTCGGCCTACCAGTTCTGCCGGGTCGACGCGAAGACCGACGACCACCTGTTCCTCGGCTTCCCGAGCTACTGGAACATCGCGGCCTTCTACGTCGTCGTCCTCGACCTGCAGCCGGCCACCGTCGCGGCCGTGCTGCTCGTGTGCGCCGTGCTGGTCTTCGTGCCGATCGGCTACGTCTACCCCTCGCGCACGACGACGCTGCAGGTGCCGACACTCGCCCTGACCTGCCTCTGGCTGGCCAGCTATGCGGTGCTGCTCGTGCAGCTCCCCGACCCGAGCCCCGTCTGGCTGACCATCTCGGTGGCCTACGTCGTCTACTACGTCGCGCTCAGCCTCTACCTGACGGCCCGTCGCTCCCGCAGCACCGCCGCAGCGGCTGCGGCCGACTAGCGAGATCAGAGGGCGGGCGGGAGTCCGAGACTCCCGCCCGCTGCCACCGTGCCCCTGTTGCGCGGTGGCTCCCCCCCTGGAGGGTCTTGCTCAGCCTTGGGTCAGTCCGTCACCCCAGCGCTGCGACTGCGGCCACAACGTCGACGAGGCCGTAGCCCTTGTCGTACGACGTGGTGCCGAGCGGTCCGGCCGTGTAGGCCGCCCCGTCGGTGTACTTGTGCGCCGAGACCTTCAGCGCCCGCTCGATGTCGGCGGGCGTCGCGGACGGCCTGGCCTGGAACAGCTGCGCGACGATGCCCGCGATGTGCGGGGCCGCCATCGACGTGCCGCTGATGGTGTTGAAGGTGCCGATGTCGAGCGCGCCCGGCCCGTTGCGGAAGTCGAGACCCGTCGAGCAGATCGCGAGGTAGAGCCGGCACGACGAGGTGATGTTCTCTCCCGGGGCGGAGATGTCCGGCCAGGTGGAGGCGTCCGAGCCCAGGCCGCGCGAGCTGTACTCCGAGACGACGCCGGCGCGGGTGCCGGTGTCCTGGTCGTAGTAGGACGCGACCGACAGGATGCCGCCGGTGGGGTCCTGGCCGGGCGGGTTGGTCAGGCTCGTCGAGCCGTCGCCGCCGTCGTTGCCGGCGGCCCAGACGGTCACCACGCCCTCGGTTGCGAGCGCACGCTGCAGCTTGACGGTGGCCGACTCGGGGTCGAACTCGCCGCCGCCGGTGGGGCCGTAGGAGTTGTTGGTGACCTTGATGGGCGGGCAGGTGGAGGCAGGTACGCCGGCTCCGCAGGGAGCGGCGTGGTTCTCGAGCACCCAGTTGAGCGCGGAGTCGGCGCCGAGGATCACGATGCCGGCACCGGTCGAGATCGAGACGAGCTTGGCGCCGGGTGCGGCACCCTGCAGCGTGCCGCCGTCGGTCAGTGTGGTGGGACGACCCGCGACGATGCCGCTGACGTGGGTGCCGTGACCGCCCACGGAGAGGGTGTCGGTGTCGACGAAGGCGGGGAGCCGCTGGACCGAACAGGTCTCGGTCAGCGGCTCGCACAGCGCCTCGAGGTTGGCGACGACCGCGCTCGAGCCGTCGGCCTCCTTGAAGTAGGGGTGGGTCGGGTCGACGCCGGAGTCGATGACGGCGACGCTGACCCCCTTCCCGGTGAGCTTCGCGCCGTCGGCGCCGGTGAGGGTGGCGGCCGCCTCTGCGCCGCGGGTCGCGGTGTTGGAGGTCTCCTGGAAGAACTCGATCGGCTGCGCGCCGCCCTCGACGTACGTCACTCCGGGTGCGCTGCGGACTGCCTGGATCTGGGCCTTGGTGGCGTTGGCGATGACCACGCCGATGGCGCTGAACTCGCCCTTCTTCGCCATGCCTGCGGCCGTCACGGCCTGACGGGCCGCCGTGATCGAGGTGCCGTGGACCATCACCGAGGTCTTCCCGGTGAGGCTGCCGAGCTGGCCGGCGAGGAAGGTCGAGACGTTGGCCGGAGCACTCTGGTCGGCGGCCGAGGCGGTGCCGCCGGAGGTGAAGGTCGCCGAGGCGGCCAGGATGCTGGCCGTGGCGGCGAGCAGGGGCTTGATTCGCACGTGGTCCTCCCGAGGTTGGAGTCGAGTCGTTGCCAGGACAACGAGGCGATGTGCGCCAGGTCACGCGGCATTTCACGGCCGGGTTGGTGCGGAGGGGACAATGGCCACATGACCGAGTTGCCCCGCAAGGCCGCGGCCCGCACGGCACGCCTCGCGGCGCTCCCGTTGGGGTACGCCGGACGCCAGGCCATGGGCCTGGGCAAGCGGCTCGGCGGCAAGCCCGCCGAGTCCGTGTTGTCCGATGTCCAGCAGCGCACCGCCGAGCAGCTCTTCCGCACGCTGGGTGAGCTCAAGGGTGGGGCGATGAAGTTCGGCCAGGCGCTGAGCGTCCTGGAGTCGGCGCTGCCGGAGGAGCTGGCCGCGCCCTACCGCGAGCACCTCACCGCGCTGCAGGACTCCGCTCCCCCGATGCCGACGTCGACGGTCCGCCAGCAGCTCACCGCCCACCTCGGTGCCGACTGGCGCCAGCGGCTGGTCTGGCTCGACGGCGCGCCCACGGCGGCCGCCTCCATCGGCCAGGTCCACCGCGGCCGGTGGCGCGACGAGGACGGCACCGAGCACGACGTGGCCGTGAAGGTCCAGTACCCCGGTGCCGGTGAGGCCCTGATGGGCGACCTCAAGCAGATCGCCCGCGTGGCGCGCGGCGTGGCCCCGGTCTTCCCCGGTATCGACATCAAGCCCCTCGTCGCCGAGCTGCAGGCACGTGCCGCCGACGAGCTCGACTACACGCTCGAGGGCGAGGCCCAGGCGGCGTACGCCGAGGCCTTCGCCGACCACTCCGACATCGTCATCCCTGACGTGGTCGCCGTCGGCGGCGAGGTGATCGTCACCGAGTGGCTCGACTCCGCGCACTCGCTGGCCCACATCATCCGCGAGGGCACGCAGGAGGAGCGCGACCACTACGGCGAGCTCTTCGTACGCTTCCTCTTCGAGGGTCCGCGCCGCACCGGCATGCTGCACGCTGACCCGCACCCCGGGAACTTCCGGATCCTGCCCGCGCCCGACGGCGGGCTCGGCCGGCTCGGCGTGCTCGACTTCGGCGCGGTCGCCCGGCTGCAGGGCGGCGCGTTCCCCGAGAACATGGGCCGCCTGATGCGCATCGCGCTCGACGAGGACCCGGAGTCGCTGGTCGCCGTCCTGCGCCAGGAGGGCTTCATCAAGGACCGGATCGAGGTCGACCCGGCGATGGTCCTGGCCTACCTCGCGCCCTTCGTCGAGCCGGCCGCCGAGGACCGCTTCACGTTCAGCCGCGAGTGGATGCGCGAGCAGTTCGAGCGGATCAACGACCCGCGGGCCGAGACGTTCACCCTCGCCACGCGCCTCAACCTGCCGACGTCCTACCTCCTCATCCACCGCACCTGGCTCGGCGGCATCGGGCTGCTCAGCCAGCTCGGCGCGACAGCGCCGTTCCGCGCGATCCTGGAGGAGTCGCTGCCCGGGTTCGCGAGGGAATGAGCATGGACTCCGCCGTCGCCCTGGCCCGCTGGCACGCCGTCGTCGATCGCCACGACCCCGCCGGGCTGCCCGCGCTGATCGCCGAGGACGCGGTCTTCCGCAGCCCGGCCGTGCACACGCCGCAGGTGGGCCGCGACACCGTCGTGGGCTACCTGACCGCCGCCTTCACCGTGCTCGGCCCGGCGCTCACCTACGAGCGCGAGTGGCTCGGCGAGGACTCGGCGGTCCTGCAGTTCCGCAGCGAGGTCGGCGGCCTCGACGTCTCCGGGATCGACATGATCACGTGGGACGCGGACGGCCAGATCGTCGACTTCACCGTGATGGTCCGCCCGGCCAAGGCGCTCCAGGCCGTGATCGAGCACATGGGAGCCGAGCTCCTGCGGATGCTGGAGGCGGCGGGAGACTGACCTCGGTGCGGCTACGGCGTACGCCGAAGGTGGCGGCACACGACATCCCGACCTGCCCATCCGATGTCGTCCGCCGCCACCCTCCCGGGCGCGGCGCCGAAGGTGGCGGCACACCACAGCCCCACCGGCCGATCCCATGTCGTCCGCCGCCACCCTCGCGGGCGCGGCGCCGAAGGTGGCGGAGGGCCGCTCGCCAACTCACCAGTTGGCGAGTCGGGTTGCCAGGAGAGCGCCCGGACCACCCCCACGTCGCCAACTCACCGGTTGGCGCGCCAACTCGTGAGTTGGCGAAAACCACCTCGGGCGACACGAGCTCGAGGCAGGCTAGACCCAGAACCCGCGCCCGCCACCGGCCCAGTCGCCGAACTGCTCGCGGTACGACGCTCCGGGCGCGCGCGAGCCGAGGTACGACCCCACGACCGCGGCGCCGAGGTCGTCGAGCTCGGGGCTGACCATGCGGCCGTCGACCCGTCGCGCCATCGAGTCGATGAAGCGTGCCAGGCCGGGGTCCTCGCCGAGCCGAAAGAACGTCACCTGGGCGCCGAGGCGCGCGGCCGCGTCGAGCTCGCGCACCGAGTGGGCGATGGTCAGCGGGTGCGGCGGGTAGGAGAACCACACCTCGCCGTCGGGCTCGAGGTGGGCGGTCGGCTCGCCGTCGGTGACGATCAGCAGGACCGGCTGGGCATTGGGGTGCTTGCGGAAGAACCGGTTGGCGAGCAGCAGCCCGTGGTGGAGGTTGGTGCCCTTGTCCCAGCGCGCGTCGAGACCGGTGAGCTCCTCGATCTCCATCACCTGCGCGTGCCGGCCGAAGGCGATCAGCTGGAGGTCGTCGCCGCGGAAGCGTGAACGGATGAGCTGGTGCAGCGCCAGCGCGGTGCGCTTCATCGGCACCCACCGACCGTCCATCGCCATCGAGAACGACGTGTCGACGAGCAGCGCGACCGCTGCCTGGGTGCGGGCCTCTGTCTCGAGGACCTCGATGTCGTCGATCTGCAGGCGCACCGGGGCGGCGCCGCCCTGACGCAGGACGGCGTTGGTGATCGTCCGCGGCACGTCCCACGGCTCGGTGTCACCGAACTCCCACCGCCGGGTGGCGCCGGACGGCTCGCCGGCCGGGCCGGTCGTACGCGTCTCGCGGGCGCCGGAGCGACCGCTCATCCGGTCCGCCACGTCGCGCAGCAACGCCTTGCCGAGCTGGCGCATCGCCTTCGGGGAGAGCCGCAGCTCGCCGTCCGAGCCACGCTTGAGGTAGCCGCTGTCGCGCAGGGCACGCTCGAGGTCCTGGAGGGTCTTCGCGGCGACCGCCGCCTCGGACCCGAGCTGGCCGGCGAGGGCGTCGAGGTCGACATCGTCGAGCCGCGCCCCGTGGTGGGACTGGGCGAGCTGGTCGGCCAGCGCGTCGAGCTGGGCGAGGTCCTGCAGCGCGCCGGTGCCGTCGCCGAGGCCCATCCCTGTCCCCGGCCCGCCCTCGAAGCTCTCCGACCCCGACCAGTCCTCACCCGGCCGCAGGGCCCGGAGGTTGGCGTCCATCCGGGCCAGCTGCTCGGTCAGCTGCGGAGACCCGAAGGCCTGCTGCGACAGCTCCATCAGCTCCTGGCGCTGCTCCTCGGTCATCGAGTTCATCATCCGCTGGGCAGCTGCGGCGCGCTGCGCGAGCGAGTCGAGCAGCTCGTCCATGTCCTGCGGGTTCTCCGGGAAGAAGTCGCCGTGCTTGTCCATGAAGTCACGGAAGTCCTCGTCGGTGTCCGCACCCGACGCATGCTTCTCGAGCAGGTCGTTGAGGTCGGAGAGCATCTCCGCGACGGCCTGGCGGTCCTCCTCGGTGGCGCCCTCGAGCGCCTGCTTCATCCCGGCGAAGCGCTGGTCGAGCAGCTCGCGGCCCAGCAGGTCCTTGATCTCGTCATAGGCCTCGCGCGCCTCGCTCGACTGCCAGTCGTAGGACGCCAGCTCACTCACCGCAGCGGCCGTCGACGGAGAGAGGTTGTCGAGCATCATCTCCCGGAAGTCGCGGTCGCCGTCGTCCATCGTGATGTCGCGCGCCAGCTGTCCCCGCTCCGCGCGCACGGCCTTGTCCAGCAGCTCGCGGACCTCGCGCATGGTGCCGTCGAGGTTGTTGCGCTGGAGGATCTCGCGCCGGCGCTCGGCGACCTTGCGGGCCAGCTCGTCGAGCCCGGCCTGGTCGGGGCTGCCACGCCGGAGGAACTCCCGCATCGCGTGCTCGGGGCTGTAGCCGGCCATCACGTCCTGGCCGATCGCGTCGAGTGCCTCGGCGAGGTCGACCGGCGGCGCCAGCGGGTCGCCGCCGTCGTACCGCTTGAAGCGGCTCATCGCAGCGCCTTCCTGAACCACAGGTCGTCCGGCCAGTGGGGATCCGCCGACCGCTCGACCTCCGCGAAGCCGTGGGCCTCGTAGAACCCGACCGCCCGGTCGTTGCCGTCGACGACCTCGAGCCACAGCTCGTCGCCCTCGACCAGCGTCTCGATCTCGGCGAGCAGCCGGCTCCCGAGGCCCAGGCCCTGGTGGTCGGGGTGGACGTAGAGCTTCCACATCACCTCGCGCTCCCCCGTGACGTCGGGGAAGTCGCGGTAGGACCGGGTCAGCCGGCCCAGGTTGGCCAGCGCGACCACCTGACCGTCGCGCTCGGCGACGACGTGAACGTTGCGCTCCAGGGAGGTGGCGAAGACCTCTGGCGTCCACCACTCGTCGAGCATCCGCTGGGCGTACGCCGCGTCGATCGGGCCGTAGGTCGGTGGCACGACGGCGCGGCCGAGCTCGACGAAGGACGCGATGTCCTCCACGGTGCCGCGCCGGAGGGTGCCGGTGGCGAGTGGACGAGTGTCACCCATAGACGGTCTCCCCGGCCTCGGAGTCCTTGCCGATCTTGCGCGCGAGGTAGAGCCCCTCCAGCGCCAGCTCGAGCGCGGCGGCGCGCTCGCCGTCGTTGGTCGCACCGAGCCGGTCGCACACCTCGTCGTAGAGGTCGGACTCGCCCAGCACCGGCAGGCCGGCGAGGAAGTCCCGGGCGCCGACGCGCGCACCGGTGCTGACCATCGCCCCGCCCTCGATCGCGTCCACGAGCAGGCGCAGGTCGATGCCGGCGAGGTGGGCGCGGACGGTCTCGGCGACGGCGGTGCGGAGCAGGTGGGTGAGCACCTCGGTCTCGCGACCCTCCTCGCCGGTCTCGAACTCGATCTTGCCGCCCAGCACGTCGACGGCGGTCTCCAGGTCGACTACCCTGGCCACGGCCTCGTCCTCGCCCTGGGTGGTCGCGCGGTGCAGCGCCGCGGCGGCGATCGTCTCGGCGCCGGCGATCGCGAAGCGCGCACTGACCCCCGAGCGCTGGTCGACGGCCTGCGACTCCCGCAGGTTGCGGGTGAAGCGCGCGAGCACCTCGAGCAGGTACGCCGGGACCGCGGCGACGAGGTCGGCCTCCTGCTCCATGACCGCGATCTCCTCGGCCACCTCCCGGGGGTAGTGGGTGCGGATCTCCGCGCCGAACCGGTCCTTGAGCGGGGTGATGATGCGGCCGCGGTTGGTGTAGTCCTCCGGGTTGGCGCTGGCCACCACCAGGACGTCGAGCGGCAGCCGCAGGATGTAGCCGCGGATCTGGATGTCGCGCTCCTCCATCACGTTGAGCATCGCGACCTGGATCCGCTCGGCGAGGTCGGGCAGCTCGTTGATCGCGACGATGCCGCGGTGGCTGCGCGGGATCAGCCCGAAGTGGATGGTCTCCGGGTCGCCGAGGTGACGGCCCTCCGCCACCTTCATCGGGTCGACGTCGCCGATCAGGTCGGCGACCGACGTGTCGGGCGTCGCGAGCTTCTCGGCGTACCTCTCGTCGCGGTGGCGCCACGAGATGCGCAGGTCGTCGCCGTACGTCGCTGCCGCCTGCTGCGAGCCGACCGTGATCGGCTCGTAGGGGTGCTCGCCGAGCTCGGAGCCGGAGATGACCGGGGTCCACTCGTCGAGCAGCCCCACGAGCGAGCGCAGCAGACGGGTCTTGCCCTGCCCGCGCTCACCGAGCAGGACGATGTCGTGACCGGCGAGCAGCGCGCGCTCGACCTGCGGGACGACCGTCTCGGAGAAGCCGTGGAGGCCCGGCCACGGGTCCTCGCCCGCGCGCAGCCTGGCCAGCAGGTTGTCGCGGATCTCCTGGCGCAGGGTCTTGAGCTCGTGGCCGCTGTCGCGGAGCTGGCCGAGGGTGCTGGCGGTGGGGTGCTGGGTCACGCCTTCCACGCTAGACCGGTGCGTCAACGTGGAGTGCGCTCGAAGTCCCGGCGGTCCGGTCCGTGGGCCTGTCGCCGGACCCCTCGGGACCTTTGACCCTCCCCCCGACGCCGTGGCCGGGAGACGCTGGAGGTCCAGCACCAGGAGGCCTCCATGCACACCACCGTCGACCTCTCCCGCGAGGAGTGCGCGCGCCTCCTCGGCGCGGGCATCGCGGGCCGGGTCGCTCTCGGCACCCCCACCGGACCGCACATCGTCCCGGTCAACTACGCCGTCGACCACGACTCCGTGCTGGTCCGCACCACGGCCTACAGCCTGCTCGGGACCTACGGTCGCGACGCCCAGCTGTGCTTCGAGGTCGACCAGTTCGACTACGAGCTCAAGCGGGGCTGGAGCGTCGTGGTGCGAGGTCGCGCGTCCTTCGTCGACGACCACGAGGAGCTCGCCGAGATCTCCCGCTCCTGGCAGCCGCACCCGTGGGCCGCGGGCCAGCGCCACCTCGTCGTACGCATCCCGTGGACCGAGGTCAGCGGACGCCAGCTGGGCAGCGGATGGGATCCGTGGGAGCACCTGCCGGTGCGACGCCTCGCGTGACGGCACACTGGGGCCCGTGACCCACACCCCCGACCTCGGCGCCGACGCCCGCCTCCTCCTGGAGGCGGTCACTGCGATCTCCAGCGACCTCGACCTGGCCAGCGTCCTGACGCGGATCGTCGAGGCGGCGACCGCACTGACGGACGCCCGCTACGGCGCGCTCGGCGTGATCGGGAGCGACGGCGAGCTCGTCGAGTTCGTCACGACGGGGATCGACGAGCGCGCCCGTGCCCTGATCGGCGACCTGCCCCGCGGTCGCGGCATCCTCGGCGTCATCATCGACGATCCCTCCGGCCTGCGGATCGCCGACCTCTCCGCCCACCCGTCCTCCGTGGGCTTCCCCCCGAACCACCCGCCGATGAAGTCGTTCCTCGGCATGCCCGTGCGGATCCGCGGCACCGTCTTCGGCAACCTCTACCTCACCGAGAAGGCCGGCGGTGGCCCCTTCACCCAGGCCGACGAGGGCCTCGTCGAGGAGCTCGCCCGCACGGCGGGCTACGTCATCAGCAACGCCCGCTCGTTCGCGCTGAGCGAGCGCCGCCGCCAGTGGTTGGAGGCGTCGGCCGAGCTCGCCGAGCTGCTGCAGCCACCGGTCGACCTGCCGACGGCACTGCACCACATCGTCTCCACCGCCCGGCAGGTCTCCCGGTCCCGGGCGGTCACGCTGTGGTCCTCCCTCGGTCCCGAGCACGACACGGTGAGCGTGGCTCCCGATGCCGACGAGGAGTGGATCCGCGAGCTGCTCGCCCGCGCGCGGTCGGCTCCCGACCTCGAGAGCGCCGGCTCCCCGGTCGTCACCACCTCCGTCGACGGCGTACCGCTCGTGGTGGTGCCGCTGCGCTCGCACCTCGCGCCGGTCACCGCGCTCGTCGCCGTCGCCCACCCCGACTCCGGCCTCCTCGACGTCCAGGACCGCGACCTCTTCGCCGGGTTCGCCGACCAGGTCGCGCTGTCGCTCGACCGCACCCAGGCGCTCGCCGACCGGCAGGAGCTCGCCGTCATCTCCGATCGCGAACGCATCGCCCGCGACCTCCACGACATCGTCATCCAGCGGCTCTTCGCCACCGGCCTCCAGCTGCAGGGCGTCGCAGCGATGTCCGGGGCCGGTGCCGTGACCGAGCGCCTCGACAAGTCGGTGGCCGACCTCGACGACACCATCAAGGCCATCCGCGGCACGATCTTCGAGCTGCAGGACCGCCGCGGCGACTCGTTGCGCGCGGCGGTCCGCAGCCTGGTCAAGGAGTACGTCCCGGTGCTGGGCTTCAGCCCGGTCGTGCGCACCACCGGGCCGGTCGACACCGTGGTGCCGCCGGCCCTGGGCTCACAGCTGCTGGCAGTGCTCCGCGAGGCGATCTCCAACGTCGCCCGCCATGCGCTGGCCGACGGTGCCGAGGTCGATGTCGTCGCGTCCGGAGACCTGCTCGAGCTGCGGGTGGCCGACGACGGGGTGGGCCTGCCGGGCGAGGTCACCGAGAGCGGGCTGCGCAACGCACGGCGCCGCGCCGCCGACCTGGGCGGGACCCTCGAGGTCACGCCCGTCGGCGCACGCGGCACGCTGCTGGTGTGGCGGGTCCCGCTGGTCTGACCGGGCACGTGCGTCGGACAGGCAGGAAGGCCCGACGCCGGTGAGGGCGTCGGGCCTCCGGGGCCTGCTGGTCACCGCAGGACGGGGTGTTGCTCCACCACGCCGATGCGGTTCCACCAGTGACCCAGCCCCCACGTGGTGCCGGCCGCGCCAAGGGCGAGGACCGCCATCACGATCACGCCGACGAGGTGGTCGTCGACGACAGGGTTGTTCTCCAGCGGGAGCGACGCGGCGTACATGAACGCGTACATCAGTGCGCCAGCCGCGGTGCCGAACCGCATGGCCACCCCGAGCAGCAGCGAGATGCCGATGCCGAGCAGGCCGAGCATGAACAGCCACTCGACGAACACCGAGTCGGCCATGCCGTTGAAGAAGCTCTTGAAGGGGTTGTCCTCCGGGACCCCGAAGGCGAGGAAGCCCTCGGTCGGGCTGCCACCGTTGATCCAGGCGGCAGGACCGAAGCGGTCCAGGGTGCCTTCCTGGTCGTAGCCGGTGTGGAACCCCAGCGCGAGCAGCTTGTCGAGGAAGGCCCAGAGGAAGGTGACTCCGAAGGCGATCCGCAGGGTGGCCAGGGCCCGGTCGAACCAGGGGCCTCGGTCGTTGTGGTCGGTGACGGGCGAGCCCGTGGGGTCTGCCTCGTGCTGGTGACGATGGATGACGCTCATCGTCATCCCCTCCTTCGGTGGTGGTTTCTGGGTCACCACCAGAGTCGCGTGGATGCGCCGCGCCCATCAGGGTCGGCGGTCACCACGCGGGGGGACCTAAGTCCCCACCCCCTGGGCCGGCGTCAGCTGCCGAGCAGCTTGGAGGCCAGCACGGCCGCCTGCGTACGCCGCTCGAGGCCGAGCTTGGCGAGGATGCTGGAGACGTAGTTCTTGACCGTCTTCTCGGCGAGGAACATCTGCTCGGCGATCTGCCGGTTGGTCAGGCCCTCGGCGATGTGGCCGAGCAGGATGCGCTCCTGGTCGGTGAGCGAGGCCAGCTCGTCCGGCGTACCCGGGCCGTTGCGGATCCGCTCGAGCACGGTGGCGGTCATCGCCGGGTCGATGAGCGACTTGCCGGCCGCCACGTGGCGCACGGCGGTGACCAGGTCGGAGCTGCGGATCTCCTTGAGGACGTAGCCCGCGGCACCGGCCATGATCGCGGCGAACAGCGCCTCGTCGTCGTCGTACGACGTCAGGATGAGGGCGTTGATCGACGGATCGACCGCCCGCACCGAGCGGCACACCTCGATGCCCGACCCGTCGGGCAGGCGGGCGTCGAGCACCGCGACGTCGGGCCGCAGGGCGGGGATCCGGGCGGTGGCCTCGACGGCGCTGGCGGACTCACCGACCACCTCGATGTCGTCCTGCTGCTCGAGCAGGAACCTGAGCCCCTCGCGTACGACGTCGTGGTCGTCGAGGAGGTAGACGCGGATCGGAGGGGCCATGGGGACATTCCACCAGACCGGCCCGCCCACCGGTCCAGATCACCGGTCCAGATCACCGGCGCCGAACCTCCGGATCGGGAGCAGACTGGACGGATGTCCCTCACCCACCGCGCGGTCGCGATGATGCTGCCGGTCACCGACGTCGACAGCGCCCGCACGTTCTACTCCGAGTCACTGGGACTCGACTACACCGGCACCAACGACGAGGGCAGCGCGGTCTACGCGCTGGACGGCGGCTCGACGCTCGTCCTGCTGCCCCGCCCCGACGCCACTCCCTCGCCGAGCACGGCCGTGAGCTTCGAGGTCGACGACATCACCGCGGAGATCAGCGCGCTCCGGGAGCGCGGCGTCGTCTTCGAGGACTACGACCTGCCGGACCTCCGCACCGTCGACCACGTCTGCGTGCTCGGTTCGGAGAAGGCCGCGTGGTTCAAGGATCCGGCGGGCAACGTGCTCTGCCTGCACGAGAACACCTGAGCCGCGGCTCAGACGTCCGTCGCGCCGTCGATCGACTGGCGGATCAGGTCGGCGTGACCGGCGTGGCGGCAGTACTCCTCGACCATGTGGACCAGCACCCACCGCACGGTGGCCGTCGCGCCCTTGCCGGGGTCGCGCGGACGCGCGACGGGGCGGTCGAGCTCCGGGCCGTCGGCCAGGGCCGCGTCGAGGCACGCGTCGGAGCGCGCGATCGCCGCCGCGAGCAGCGCGTCGAGCTCGGCATGTGAGGCACCGGCGGCGCTGTGCCAGTCCCAGTCGGGGTCGTCGTCCCAGGGGGCGGTGTCCCACGGCGGGGCCGGCTCCTCGGCGCGCAGGTGGTAGGAGAACCAGTAGTCCTCCACGAAGGCGAGGTGCTTGACCATCCCACCGAGCGTGAGGTCGCTCGGCGGGAGGGTCTGGTCGAGCTGGGCGTCGGTCAGGCCGGAGGCCTGCAACCGGATCGTGGCGCGGTAGCGGTCGAGGAAGCTGCGCAGCATCCCGACCTCGTCGTTGCTGTACGCCGGGTCGGCGCGCTCGATCGTCATGGGAGCGACGCTAGCGCCTCAGAGCGCCGGCCCCTCGCCACGCAGCTTGTCGACCTCGGCCATCGCCTCACGCAGGTAGCCGAGCCACTCGTCGGCGTGCTCGCCGACCAACCGGACCGACCACGCCAAGGCGTCGGAGCGCGACCGCGCGACGCCGGCGTCGACGAGGGTGTCGAGCACCTGCCGCTCGGGCTGCCGCAGCCGGGTCATCACCGGGGCGGCCACGTGCGTGAAGAGCGCCTCGGTGCCCCCGAGCCGCACCCCCCACGACACGGTGCGCTGGTAGCGGGCCTGGGCCTCGAGAGCGATCTCGATGCGCTCGGCCTTGGTCTCGGCGCGGAACCGGCCGATCCGGCCCTCCGCCTCGGAGCCCTCCACCACGTCACCCAGCGTGCCGAGCACGGTGATCTCCTCGCGGTCCGTGCGGACCTCGATCTCGCTGAACCACCCCTCGGGCAGTCGCCCGCGGAACCAGTCGGCAGCATCGGCGGCGGCGGGGAGGTCGGCGACCTGCCAGCCGCCGCGGCGTCCGCCACGCCCCCGTCCTTCTCCTCGGCCTTCTCCTCGGCCACGTCCCCGTCCCTCTTCGTTGTCATCTCGGGTCATCATGAGCGTTCTCCTTGTGTGTTGCTTACATGATTACACCCTTACAACCCACGAGCCAAGCCCTTTGTTCCGGTCCTACGATGAGCACCGTGTACCCCCTGCAGAAGACGTGCCCCTGCGGCACCGGAGCGACGTACGACGCCTGCTGCGGGCCGCTGCTGGCCCACACCGCGCAGGCGGGCTCACCGGAGCAGCTGATGCGCTCGCGCTACACCGCCCACGTCACCGGCGACGCGGACCACCTGTACCGCACCTGGCACCCGCGCACGCGGCCCGACGACATCGCCCTCGACCCGACCACCCGGTGGACGGGCCTGGAGATCCTGCGCGCCGAGGGCGACACAGTGGAGTTCGTGGCCACCTCCGAGAGCGGCCGGATGCACGAGGTCAGCAGGTTCGAGCAGCGGGCGGGGCGCTGGGTGTACGTCGACGGCGACGTGTCCTGATGTCCTGACGGCCCTCAGCCGTCGACCCAGCGCTCGCCTACCGGCACCGGGAGGCTGCCGCCGGCGGTCGCGGACGCGACCAGGTGCGTCACCGCCTCGACCTCGCCGGGGGCGGCTGCCAGGAGCAGCCTGACCCGGGCGTCGTACGACACCTCCAGGACCGTGACGCCCCGCGCGCGCAGGTCGCCCTCGACCCGGCCGGCCTCCGCGTGGTCCATTTCGAGGGCGAGCTCGGTCAGCAGGGAACGACGGACGGTGCCGGCTTCGGCCAGGGCAGCCCGGACAGCGCCGCCGTAGGCCCGCACGAGTCCGCCGGCACCGAGCAGCGTGCCGCCGAACCACCTGGACACCACGGCAGCGACGTCGCTGACTCCCGCGCCCCGGAGCACCTCCAGCATCGGCGCACCCGCGGTGCCGCCCGGCTCGCCGTCGTCGGAGGAGCGCTGCACGTCGCCGCCGGGACCGAGGACGAAGGCTGAGCAGTGGTGCCGGGCGTCCCAGTGCTCGCGCCGCAGCTCGGCGACCATCGCCCGCGCCCGGTCCTCGTCCCCGAGCCTGCGCAGCGTGCACACGAACCTCGAGCCACGGTCCTCGACCTCGGCCGTGACGTCCCGGCCGACGGTGAGGTAGGACGTCACGACGATGTGGACCGCACCTCCGGCTCTGGCTCTGGTTCCGGCTCTGGTTCCTGCCAGGTCACCGAGACCTTCTCGAACCCCTTGTGCCGCTGCATGCGCGCGTAGGACGCATAGGCGCGACGGTCGGCATCGGTGAGCTCGACGTTGTCGGTGAACGGCGTGAGCAGCGCCCGCGGCCAGAGCCGGCGGCTGAGCACGACGTTGACCTCCATCGCCAGCACGGCCATCACGGCGCCGATCCACAGGAAGCCGATGAGGCCGAGGACCAGGCCGAAGGTCTTGGTCATCGAGGTGGTGTCGACCAGCACGCGGTCGACGTACGCCGCTCCGGCGTACTGCAGCCCCTGCCACATCACCGCGAGGGTGAAGCCGCCCGGCGCGGCTCGGCGGAAGGAGTGCTGTCCGGTCGCGGCATAGCGGAAGAGGAGGGCGAGGAACGTGCCAACGACCAGGACTGTCAGCACCGGCAGCACGACCTTCAGGCCCGTGCCGAGCACCTCGGTGAACAGGTCGGTGGTGCTGGCGACGGTCGACACGATCGACACCGCGAGCAACGAGAAGCCGGCGGTGACCAGCAGCACGAGGGTCTTGACCCTGGCGTAGAACGGGTTGGGCCGGCTGTTGCGCGGCACCGACCAGGCGACGTGCTGGGTGTTCTGCAGCGCCTGCCCGAGCCCCATCGCGCCGTAGAGCGCAGCGAGGCCACCGACCACGACACCGGCGAACGAGCCCTGCAGTCCGTCCGGGCGCCCGAGCTCGTCACCGATGATCGGGAACTGCGCGAGGGCGGAGTCGAGGATCGCCTCCTGCCAGTCGGGCTCGCCACGCAGGATGATGCCCAGGATCGACGTGCCCAGCAGCATCAGCGGGAAGATCGCGATGAAGGCGTAGTAGGTCAGCGCGGACGCGAGGTAGGGACCCTGGTCGTCGAAGTACTTGTAGACCACCGCGAGCGGGAAGCCCAGGACGGGGTGGCGACGCTGGAAGGCGTCGACGCGCGGGACCGCTGGCACGAGGTGAGGCTACCGCTCACCACCACTCCGGCCTCACCACCAGCCCAGCACGTCGCCGCCGAGTCGAACGACGAAGGCGGAGACCACGATGAGGAAGAACACCCGGACGAACCTCGCGCCGCGCGCCATCGCGACGCGGGCGCCGAGGTAGCCGCCGACGATGTTGGCCGCGGCCATCGGCAGCGCGAGCTCCCAGATGACCGCGCCCTGCGGGACGAAGACGATCAGCGCGGCGAGGTTGGTGGCCCAGTTGGCGAGCTTGGCCTTGGCCGAGGCCTCGAGGAAGTTGTAGCCGAGGATGCCGACCAGCGCGAAGACGAGGAACGAGCCGGTGCCCGGACCGATCGCGCCGTCGTAGAAGCCGATCGTGAGGCCGGTGAGGACGACCATCGACACGTGCTTGCCGCCGCTGAAGCGCAGGGCGGTCAGCTGGCCCACGTCGGGTCGCACGAGGACGTATCCCCCGACGAGCACGAGCACGACGAGGATGATCGGGTCGAACGCGCTGCGCGGCAGCAGCGAGGCGACGAGGGCCCCGCCGGCGGACCCGATGAAGGCGGCCAGCATCAGCGGCAGGAAGGTCCGCGGGTCGGGGCGGATGCGTCGGACGTACGTCGCCGCGCTGATGGAGGTGCCGCAGAAGGACGCGAGCTTGTTGGTCGCCGCGATCTGGACGACCGAGGCGCCGGGCAGGCCGATGAGCAGCGCCGGCAGCTGCACCAGTCCGCCACCACCGACGACGGCGTCGACGAAGCCCGCGGCCAGGGCCGCGAGGACCAGGAAGCCGATGACCTCCAGGGACAGGTCACTCACGTCAGCGGGTGAACTCCTGCACCACGACGGCGTCGTAGTCCTCGGGCATGGTGGCGCTGAGCCCCGGGCAGAGGAACTGCTGCGACTGGTCGGTCGTCATCTTCGCGGCCGCACAGTTGACGGTCGCCAGCGGCTCGCCGTCGGCGGAGAAGACCATCTCGAAGATCGCCGCGCGCTCCTCGTCGGACAGGTTGGTGATGGTGCCCTTGACCTCGGGCGTGGTGACCTCGTCGGACCCGGCCGAGCGCTTGACGCCGTTGAGCTCCCAGCCGTCGTCGACGGCGAAGCTGTTCCACTCGAAGGCCTCGCCCAGCTCGACCTCGACCGGGTCGGTGCTGGTGTTGACGTCGTCGCCGCACGCCGCGAGGGCACCGAGGCAGGCGAGGACGACCAGCGCCGTCCGCGCGCCCCGCAGCGGCCTCACGACGCCGCCAGGAAGGTGAGCAGGTCCTGCCGGGTCAGCACGCCGATGGGCT
This sequence comes from Nocardioides alpinus, assembly GCF_900112035.1. Classification (GTDB taxonomy): domain Bacteria; phylum Actinomycetota; class Actinomycetes; order Propionibacteriales; family Nocardioidaceae; genus Nocardioides; species Nocardioides alpinus. Next base: position 373,500 of record NZ_FOKC01000001.1, read on the forward strand.
TGCCGTCCTCGTGGACCAGCACAGCATCGGCCTTCTCGAGCAGCGTGACCGCGTCGGCAGCGGCCTCGGTCGAGCCGATCGTCGGCAGCGCCGGGGACATGTGGTCCTCCACGCGGTCGGTGAGCTTGGCGTGGCCGGTGAACAGCGCGTCGAGGATGGTGCGCTCCGACACCGACCCCGCGACCTCGGCCGCCACGATCGGCGGCTCGGCGCGGACGACGGGCATCTGGCTGACGCCGTACTCCTGCAGGATGTGGACGGCCTCCGCGATGGTCTCGGCAGGGTGCGTGTGCACGAGGTCGGGCAGGCGACCGGACTTGCCGCGAAGCACCTCGCCGACGGTGCGGTGGTCGGCCGTCGCGCCGTTGGCGAAGCCGTACTGGCCGAGCCAGTCGTCGTTGAAGACCTTGGTGAGGTAGCCGCGGCCCGAATCGGGCAGCAGGACCACGATCACCGCGTCCGTACGCCCCTCGGCGGCGAGCTCGTGCGCGAGCTGGCGTGCGGCGAAGGCCGCCATGCCGGACGAGCCGCCGACGAGCATCGCCTCCTCGCGGGCGAGGCGGCGGGTGAAGGCGAACGAGTCGGCATCCGAGACCTCGATGACTCGGTCGGCCACCGACCGGTCGTAGGTCTCGGGCCAGAAGTCCTCGCCGACGCCCTCGACGAGGTAGGGGCGGCCGCTGCCGCCGGAGTAGACGGAACCCGACGGGTCGGCGCCGATGACCTGGACGTCCGGGTTCTGGTCCTTGAGGTAGCGACCGACGCCGCTGATCGTGCCGCCGGTGCCCATGCCGGTCACGAAGTGGGTGATCCGGCCGTCGGTCTGCTCCCAGATCTCCGGGCCGGTCGTCTCGTAGTGCGACCGCGGGTTGTGGGGGTTGGAGTACTGGTCGGGCTTCCAGGCGCCGGGCTCCTTGGAGAGCCGGTCGCTGACGTTGTAGTAGGAGTCCGGGTGCTCCGGCGCGACGGCGGTCGGGCAGACCACGACCTCGGCGCCGTAGGCCTTCAGCACGTTGCGCTTGTCCTCGCTGACCTTGTCCGGGCAGACGAAGACGCACTTGTAGCCCTTCTCCTGCGCCACCATCGCGAGGCCGACGCCGGTGTTGCCGGAGGTCGGCTCGACGATCGTCCCGCCGGGCTGCAGCGCTCCGGAGGCCTCCGCGGCCTCGATCATCCGGGTGGCGATGCGGTCCTTCACGGAGCCACCGGGATTGAGGTACTCCACCTTCGCCAGCACCAGCGGCGCCGCCTCGGGGAGGTCCAGGGTCCGGCCGAGGCGGACGAGCGGAGTGTTGCCGATCAGGTCGAGGAGCGAGTTCACGTACTGCACCCGGTCAATCTAGCGACCCGAGGCTCCGTAACATGAACTCGTGGGGGCAACAGGAGCAGCACGCAAGCTGGCGTCAGCCGCGGCCTTGGGCGGCGGCGGACTCTCCGTGCTCGGCGCCGGGCTCTACGGAGTGCTGGTCGCCGAGGCGAAGTTCGCGCGCAGGATCATCGGCAACGCGACCGACGTCCCTCCCGACGCGACCGGCTGGTACGGCCGCGGCCGGCCCGGTCCGGCGATCCGGATCGCCCTGCTGGGTGACTCCAGCGCGGCCGGCTACGGCGTCGAGCGCGTCGAGGACACGACCGGCGCCCACCTGGCCAGCGGCGTGGCCGCGCAGGCCGACCGACGGGTGCACCTGCGCTCGTTCGCGGTCGTGGGCGCCCAGTCCAGCGCGCTCGCCGACCAGGCCGAGGCCGCCATCGGCACCCACCCCGACCTGGCCGTCGTCCTGATCGGCGCCAACGACGTCACCCACACCGTCCTGCCGTCCGCGTCGGTGCGGCACCTCGCCGAGGGCGTACGACGCCTCCGCGAGGCCGGCATCGAGGTCGTGGTGGGCACGTGTCCCGACCTCGGCACGATCCGCCCGATCCCGCCCCCGCTCAAGCAGGTGGCACGCGAGTGGTCGCGCCGCCTCGCTGCGGCGCAGACGATCACCGTCGTCGAGAACGGCGGCCGCTCGGTCTCCGTCGGCGACATCCTCGGCCCGGAGTTCTATGCCGCGCCCGCGGTGCTGTTCGGACCGGACCGGTTCCACCCGTCCGCCGACGGCTACCAGCAGCTGGCGTCGGTGCTGATCCCGTCGTGCCTGGCCGCCCTCGACCTGCTCCCCGACGACGAGGCGGTGCCCGAGCCGTTGCGCCGCGAGGGGATCCTGCCCGTGGCAGCCGCCGCGGTGCGCGCAGCGCGTACGCCGGGCACCGAGGTCGACGGCACCGAGGTCGGCGGCAACCAGCGCGGCCTGCGCGGACGCTGGGTCGAGCTGCGCCACCGCCGGCGCCGGCCGTCCACCGACGTCGAGTCGCCGGCGCCGGACGAGGACCACGAGGTCGCGGAGTCCTGAGGCGCTGGCCAGGACATGCCACAGGACATGTCACTGGCCCGCCCGAGCGAGCTCGGACGGGCCAGTGACGTTGATCAGCTGTGCTGCGTGAGGGTCAGTCGCCCCGGATGATCGCGAGGATGCGCAGCAGGTTGGTGTAGATCCAGACCAGGCTCACGGTGAGGCCGAAGGCCGCACGCCACGACTCGCGGTCCGGGAGACCGGCGGCGACGCCGTTCTCGACGAAGTCGAAGTCGAGGATCAGCATGAAGACACCGAGCACGAGGCCGGCGATCGCCATGATGAGGCCGAGGGCGCCGAAGCCGAAGAGGCCGGTGTTGATGCCGAAGAAGCTCAGCACCAGCGACAGCAGGCCAAGGCCCACCATGCCGAACATGCCCGCGATCACGAAGGTGCGGAACTTGTTGCCGACCTTGATGTCGAAGAACTTGTAGGCGGCCAGCGTGCCGGCGAAGGCAGCGAAGGTGCCGAGGACGGCCTGGGTGACGATGCCGTCACCGAACTGGGCGTCGAAAACCTTGCTGATCGCACCGAGCGCCACACCCTCGGCGGCCGCGAACGCGAGCACGAGGGCCGGGCTGATGACCTTCTTGAAGGAGTTGGCGAGGGACAGCCCGAACGCCAGTCCGGCACCGACCATCGACAGCGTCAGGGCACGGCCCCACGCGTCCTGGTCGACGGTGTTGACGTCGATGATGTCCCCGATCCACCACCAGGTGGCGAACGCGGTCGCGAAGACGACCGCGAGGGAGATGGCCGTCTTCTGGACGACCGAGTCGACGGTCATCCGACCACCGGAGCCGTCCACCTGGCCGGGGGCCTCTCCGTAGCCGGGGTAGGTCTGACCGCCGCCGGCATAGGTCTGGTTCGACGAGGCGCGGTTGAACTCCTCGGAACGGTTGAAAACGGGGTTGCTGCTCTTCATGGTCTCTCCTTGGAGGCCGCCCCGGGTGTTCCGGGGATTCCGACGCCGTCGAGGTGACGACGCCTGTCACGTCACACCACTCTAGCCGGGGTGACACCAGTTCAAACGTGTCCCGGCGCGCCGGTGTTCCCGGCACAGCAACTTCTCAGGAACGGCGTACGCGGACCGTGAACTGCTCCCTCGTCCGCGGGTGCAGGTCGTCGCCGCGGTAGACGACCGTCAGCGTGCGCTTGCCGACCCGCTGGAGGGCCGGCAGGCGGACCGCGAGCCTGCCGTCGTCCCTGAGCCTGGCCTCGAGCGGCCGGTCGACACCGGAGAGACGCACCCGGACCGTGCCCGTCGGCGCGGCGGGCGAGGTGACGACGCGCAGCACGAGGCGCTCACGCTCGCCGACGGTCGTGACGATCAGTCCCTTGGCGACCTTGGCGATCGTCACCGTTGCCGGCTGCGGCTGCGGCTGCGGCTGCGGCTGCGGGGTCGGCTGCGGCTGGGGCTGCGGCTGGGGCTGCGGCTGGGGCTGCGGCTGGGGGGTCGGCGTGGGAGTGGGCGTCGGGGTCGGGCTCGTCGGCGGCTCGACGGTCGGCGGTGCCGTGCACGGCACGGTGCCCGACCGCAGCGAGTGGCCGTCGGTGTCGCCGTCGTCGGACCACACGACCTCCTTGTGACCCGCGACGCAGGCGGACTGCGGGGCGAGGGCCAGACCCTCGTTGTTGAGGTTGGGCATGCCGACCGGGCGGTCGTAGGCATCAGCCACGGAGAAGGCTCCGGTGTCGTCGAGCTCGAGCGCCACCGTGGTGCCGTCGCAGCTGTCGTCGCAGAGGGCCCAGAGGCGCTGGGTCTCGGGGTCCCACGAGACGTCCATCGCGCCGGCCGGGCCGGCGTTGGTGAGCAGCTCGGGGTCGATGGTCGCGACCAGGTGGGCGGTCTCCTGGACCGCGGCGGTCTGCTCGAGCGCGACGACGTACAGCTGTCCCGTGCCCTCGACCGCGACGACCGCCAGCGTGGTGCCGTGGCCGGGGTAGTCGGCGGGGTCGTAGGGCGTGCCCGCGGACTGGTCGACGAAGCCGCCGGCGGTGAGGACGCTGTCGGGGACGAAGGTCACGCCCTCGAGGCCGAGGTTGGCGCCGAGCGCCGGCAGCAGCGGGTTGAGGTCCCACTCGTCCGTCGCGCTCATGGAGACGGTCGGCTGGTAGCGCAGGATCGTGTTCTTGCTGACTCCGCTCACGTCGTTGTTGCGCTCGGACGCGAGGTAGACCGCGCCGTCGGTCCCGAGCGCGACACCCTCGGTGTCGGGCGCGCCGGTGCCGTCGGCGTACCTCGGGTTCTTGCCGCCGGTCCACCCGCTCGCGGGCTTCCAGGTGGCACCGTCCTTGGTCAGCTTCCACAGCGTGCCGACCTTGTTCTGCGCGACCCACAGGGTCCTGCCGGTGGGGTCGCTCGGGTCGAAGGTGACACCACTGGCGTCGGCCGGGAAGGTCGCCGCCTCGTCGGAGACGCTGACCGTCGCTGAGCCCCACCACGGCTGGGTCTGCAGGCCGGGGCAGTCGTTGACCGCACCCGGGGTGGCGCTGGCGCTGGCGACGAAGGCGCCGACGCCATCAGCGCACCGGGCGTACGTCGGGACGCCGTGGGCGGTCCAGGAGAAGGAGTCGATGAGCTTGGCGGCCGGGTCGAGGAGGCGTACGGAGTCGGCGCTGCCGAGCCCGGCGGCGAGGGTGCTGACCAGGAGGTGGCCGTCCGCCGGCACCACGGTGGGGCTGGGCAGGGTGGTGGGGTTGGTGTCCGTGCTGTCCTTGATCACCCAGCCGGCCACGTCGACCGGCGCGTTCGAGAGGTTGACCAGCTCCACCCAGTCGTTGGGGTTGGAGGACACCTCGTTGACGCGGATCGGGCTGCACGCGTTCGCCGCGCCGCGGGTGGAGACAGTGGTCTCCTGCCACGCGCCCGCGCCGTCGGGGCACCGTCCGTACGTCGTACCGGCGTGCCCACCTGTCCAGCCGTAGGTGTCGACGAGCGTGGTGCCGTCGGCCTGGTAGAGGGTGACGGTGTCCTCGGCACCGAGGCCGAAGCCGGGCGGCGGGAACTCGGTGTAGAAGGCGAAGAACGCGCCGGGCTGGAGGACGGTGTTCGCCGGCACCGAGACGAACGGGTGGCTGGGGTCGGCGTCGATGAGCTTCCAGCCGGAGATGTCGGCCGGCGTGGCGCCGGTGTTGACGACCTCGACCCAGTCAGCGACGACGTCACCGTTGGACTCGACCTCGTTGAGCTTCACGTCGAGCGGGTCGAAGGCGCTCGGGCAGCTGTTGGCCGCGCCCTTGGTGCCGGCGGCCGTGGTGGTGAAGTCGCCGCTGGGCCCGGGGCAGCGACCCCACGTCGTGGTCGCGTGCGCGGTCCACGAGTACGACGACACGAGGGTGGTGCCGTCTGCCGCGAAGATCCGCGCCGAGTCGGCGCCGCCGAGGCCGAAGCCGTTGACCGCGATGGGGTCGGTGTCGATCGCGAGGTAGCCCTGCGGAGCGACGACGGAGCCTGCCGGGAAGGTCAGCGCCCGCGCGTCGTCGCTGTCCTTGACGACGAAGCCGGACACGTCCGCCGCGACCGGGCTCGGGTTGTGGACCTCGATCCAGTCCGTGGCGTCGCCGTTGGACTCGACCTCGGTGATGTGGACCGGGCTCACGCAGTTGTTGGCCGCACCCTTGGTCGCGAGCTTGGTCGTGACGAGGGCTCCGGTGGCGTCCGGGCACCGGCCGTAGGTGATCGCGGAGTGGGTGGTCCAGCTGTAGGCGTCCACGAGCGTCGTGCCGTCGGCGGCGAAGACGCGCGCCGAGTCGGCGCCACCGAGGCCGAAGCTGCCGGTGACGGCCGGGTCGTCGGTGTTGACCGCGAGGTGGGCGCCCGGCGCGATGACCGTGCTCGCCGGGAGCGTGACCGCGTGGGTGTCGTCGTTGTCCTTGACCACCCAGCCGGACACGTCCGCTGCAGTGGTGCCGGTGTTGACGAGCTCGACCCAGTCGAAGGTGTCACCGTTGGACTCCACCTCGTTGACCTTGACGTCGGCCAGCGGGTCGGCCTGGGCGGGAGCGAAGGCTCCGGCGGCGAGGGCGGACGAGGCGAGGGCGCCCACCAAGGACAGTTGCAGCAGTCGACGCATGGGGCGGAGTTTCGCGGCGCGCGCCGAACGCCGGCACCGCGGCGGGAGAACGCAGTGCGAACGGCCGTCGACGTGATGGTGCGAGCCGGGTCAGGGCCTCTCGCAGCCGCGCTCCTGCTCGGCCCGGCACCGGTCCGTTCCGCGCCCGCCTTCGTCAGCAGCAGTCGTCCATGGCGGGCTGCGGCGGGGCGTCGGAGTCCAGGTGGAGCACCTGACCGCCCGGTGAGACGGCGAGCTGTTGCCAGGATCGTTCTCCGTCGACGGTCCAGAGCGCTGTGCCGGTGGGGGGATCCAGCGCGGTGACCCCGTCCTCGGTCAGGGCCAGCACGACGTCGCCGGCGGCCACGACGGACGTGGCCTCCCCTCCGTCCCAGAGCATCTCTCCTGTGGTCCGGTCGAAGCCCGTCGTCGTGGAGCCGACCTGCTGGACCACCACGGTGTCGCTGGTGAGGGCCGCCGTCGATGTGGACTCGTGCTCGATGGCGGTCGGGGCCGGGTGACGCCACAGCAGGTCGCCGCTGCGGGTGTCGCGAGCCTCCACGGACTCACGGGCGCGCAGCACGGTGACCTGCCGGTCCACTCCGAGCACGCTCATGGCCGGGTGGGTCCAGCGAAGCCGACCGGTCCTCGCGTCGGTCGCGTACACGAAGGAGCTCTCGGACACGTCAGACGTCGTGGCGGCCGTGAGGATCGTGCCTCGAACGCTGGTGACCCTGATGTCGTAGCCGAGGGCCGGCACCGGCGGGATCGTGCGCCACACCACGTCGCCGTCGGCCAGGTCGATCGCGTAGGTCGAGCCGTCACTGCCGGTGAGGAGCAGGAGGTTCTCGTCGTGCAGGTGGAGGTCGTGACAACAGGCCGGGAGACCGACGTCCCAGTCGGGGCGGGCTTCGCCCAGGGTCTGTGACCTGAGGGAGCTGCCGTACCCGGTGATCAGGTTTCCGCCGGCGATCGCGGCGCCGTGGAACGGAACGTTGGTGACGTACGTGTATCCCGGCGCATCCTCGGTGAGCGAGAGGGTGGAGTAGCCGTTGCTGTCGCCCTCGCGGTCCTCTTGGACGATGAGGAGGTCGTCGATGACGCCGAAGACGCCGGAGGACTCCTCGGGCAACGCGTCGTCGAAGAGGACCTCCCCATCGGCGAGGTCCAGGGCTGCGACACCGCACGGGCCCGTCACGATGGCTGTCCCGTCGAAGACGTGCGGTGGAGATTCACTGGCCTGGGCAAGGTCGGCCTGCCACTCGACGTCGCCCGTGACCGGGTCGATGCTCGAGAGGGTCGACGCCTGCCGTGCGCACGCAGCGAGATCGTCCTCCCCGCCCGTGCAGCCCGCCAGCGCAGCCGTCACCAGCGCCAGCACCATGACGGACGCGACCCGGACACCGCGGTCGACGACGCGACGCCGAGGCCCCTCACCCATGCGCAACGGTCCCACGGCACCACGCTCAAGACGTCAGTCGTGATCGCATCGAGACCTCGTGGGGCAGCAACGGCGGTGTTGCGGACGGACGGGCTGCGACCTCATGTCTCCGGTGAGCAACCAGGACGCGCCGCTAGGTGGCGAGGGTGTAGGTGCTGGCGAGGTGGAGCTCGGCGGGTGAGTAGTCCCAGCCGCCGGTGGGTCCGCCGGGCAGGGGTGGGGAGGTGGATCGGGTCATGCGGAGGTGTTCGGTGACGCCGTGGACCTCGTGTCGTGTGGTGTCGCTGGGGTGGGCGACCCAGGTGGTCCAGCCGGGGGTCTCCTTGACGTGGTTGCAGCGTTCGCAGAGTCCTTGGCCGTTGGCGGCGGTGGTGGGGCCGGCGTCGGTGGCGCGTTGGACGTGGTCGAGGTGTCTGATCGTGGCGTTGCACCAGGGTGTGCGGCAGGTGCCGGCGTCGCGGAGGGTGAGGAGCTCGGCGAGGGGGCCGTCGAAGCGTCGGCTGGTGGACTCCATCGCGTCCAGTGCCCGGTCCTCGGGGGTGGTGAACAACCGGCGCAGGGTGGCCTTCGTGGCGGCGGAGGCTCTGTGGACGAGGTCGGTGCACAGCGCGGCGGGGAGGACCCCGACGCCGTTGATCAGGCCGGGTTCGGTGCCGTCGCAGAACAGCGACTTGACGCCGATGACGAGGTTGACCCTCAGGGTGGGTGCGTCGGTGGCGGGGTCCGTGCTGTGCGTGCTGCCGGTGATCCGGGCGGCGAGGGTGTCGGCGCGGACCTGCCCGCCGGTGCGCGTATCGCCGTCGGCGCGGGCGGTAGCGCTTCGTCTCGGCGTCGGCGGCGAGGGTGAGGCACGTGCGGCGTGCGGCCTGGCGGAGCTTGAGGTCGCCGAGTCCGGGGAGTCGGGGTGCGAGGTCGGCGTCGACCTGGTGGCGTTGCTCGGGGGTGAGGTGGGCGACCTCGCGGGCGAGGGTGAACGCGCGGTCCTCGGTGAGCTCACCGCGCCCGAGCGCGGCCAGGGTCAGGGGGAGGTCGTCACGCAGGCGACGCGACAACAACACCCGCTGCTCCCCGGCGTGCGGGCTGGCGAGGGTGGCCAATGCGACCTCGGCGCCGATCGACATCGCCCGCGGAGGCGTACGACGACCTGATCCGGCACCGGCGGGGACGTCCTCGGCCTCGGCGGCGTCCGCGAACCTAGAGGTCACGACGACCTGCGCGGCCGCGCACGCGGCCTTGATCCGCTCGAGTGCTTCGAGCTGGTCGCGGTGCCCGGTCGGCAGGCCGGCAGGGGTCAGGGAGGCGAGGAGATCAGCCAGCGCACGGAGGTCGCCGGCCTGCCACGCGGTCACTTCCTGCTGCTGCTGCTCCATCTGCCCCTCCTCCGGCTCCCGGTTCGAACGTGTGTTCCACGATGGCAGCGACCACCGACAGTGCCGCCTCGACCGCGGACAGGCGGGGCCTCGTTAACCCGTTGCCGCGCCCTCCCGGCGCTGTCTACGGTGCAGGGAGCCGGGCACGTCCGGCGGCCGTGAGGGCGACGTCCCAGGAGGTATCGAGATGCGAGCAGCGCACGCTCCCGTCCGCATCCACCTCCTCGAAGGGACCTCGCGTGTCGCCACGCCCACTCCTTGCGCGCTCACTCAACCTGGGCATCCTCGCCCACGTCGACGCAGGTAAGACCACCCTCACCGAGCGACTCCTGCACATCGCCGGAGTCATCGACCAGCCGGGATCGGTCGACGCCGGCACCACCCAGACCGACAGCCTCGATCTCGAGCGACGACGCGGCATCACCATCAAGGCCGCGGTCGTGGCGTTCCCGGTCGGGGACCTCGTCGTCAACGTGATCGACACACCGGGGCACCCCGACTTCATCGCCGAGGTCGAGCGGGTGCTCGGGGTGCTCGACGGCGCGGTGCTGGTCCTGTCGGCCGTCGAGGGCGTGCAGCCGCAGACCCGGATCCTGATGCGCGCCCTGCAGCGGCTCGGCGTGCCGACGCTGCTGTTCGTCAACAAGATCGATCGTGCCGGCGCCGACGTCGACGCGGTGCTCGACGCGATCCGCAGGCGCCTGACCCCCGATGTCCTGCCCATGGGCACCGCCGCCGGGCTCGGCGCCAGGACCGCGACGTTCGCGGCGTACTCCCCCGACGATCCCGAGTTCCACGAGCGCGAGACCGTGGCGCTGGCCGAGAACGACGACGCGCTGCTGGCGTCGTACGTCGAGGGCCGGGACCGCACGGCGGAGCAGCTGCTGGCCCTGGCGGCCGAACAGACCCGCTCGGGGAGGCTGCACCCGGTCTTCGCCGGGTCGGCGGCCACCGGAGCCGGAGTCCCGGACCTCATGGCGGCCATCACCACACTCCTGCCCGGCCCGGAGTCCGACACCGGCGGCCCCGCTTCGGGACGGGTGTTCAAGGTCGAGCGGGGCGCAGCAGGCGAGAAGGTCGCCTACGTGCGGATGTTCTCCGGCGAGCTCCGCGCACGACAGCGGGTGGAGCTGCCGGACGGCCGGTCGGGCAAGGTCACAGGCGTCCAGATCTTCCGTGACGGGCACTGGGTCCGCGCCGCCGAGGCGCACGCGGGCCAGGTCGTGAGGCTTCTCGGACTGGGCCTGGTCCGCGTCGGTGACGGGTTCGGCACCTCGATCCGGGCGGAGGCCCACCACTTCCCCCCGCCGACCCTGGAGGCCTCGGTCGCGGCCTGCGACCCGGCGCAGGAACCCGCGCTCCGCGCGGCACTCGCCCGGCTCGCCGACCACGATCCCCTGATCGCGGCCCGCATCGACCAGGACGGCCGTCCCACGGTGTCCCTCTACGGTCGCGTCCAGCAGGAGGTCATCGCCTCGACGCTGGCCGAGGAGCACGGCATCGAGGTCGAGTTTCTCCGAGGCGTCCGTGCTGCACGTCGAGCGCCTGCGACGGACCGGCTCGGCGGTCGAGCGGTTCAACACACCGTCGAACCCCTACTGGGCCACGATCGGCCTCCGGATCTCCCCGGCGGCACCCGGCACCGGGGTCGTCCTCGACCTGGAGGTGCCGCTCCGCGACCTTCCCCTCTTCCTGTTCAGGTCCGTCGAGCACTTCACCCACGTCATGTCCGAGCACGTCACCCGGGCGCTCGCACGTGGGCTCTCCGGCTGGGAGGTGACCGACTGCCGGGTCACCCTGACCGAGGTGGCGTACGCCTCGTGGGACGGCCCGCCGTCGCGTCGCGGCCCGCTGCCCACCGCCCTGGACTACCGCAAGCTCACCCCGCTCGTCGTACGACAGGCGCTGGTCCGCGCCGCGACTCAGGTCTGCGAGCCCGTCCTGGGGGTGAGCCTCGAGGTGCCCACCCGGGACAGCCCGCAGCTGCTGCGGCTGCTCGGCCGGTGGGGCACCGAGGTCACCGGTCAGACCGCGACCGCCGACCTCACCCGCATCGAGGCCCGGATCGTCGCGGCCCGGCTGCACGACCTGCAGCACCAGCTCCCGGACCTCACCGGCGGAGAAGGTGTGCTCGAGACCCGGTTCGACGGCTACGAGCCGGTCCGGGGCGACGCACCCGTGCGACGCAGCTGACCGTCGGGTGCCCCGGCTGGGGTTCGAACCCAGACTGTGCGGTTTTTAAGACCGCTTCCTCTACCGGTTGGGATACCGGGGCTTGGTGACGACGACCGCCCTAGAGATAGGTCTTGCGAGCGTAGACGGCGTGCGCCCCGGCCGCGCGATCCAGGAACAGCAGCCCGTCACAGTGGTCGATCTCGTGCTGCAACGCCCGCGCCTCGAAGGCCTCGACCTCGAGCTCGACCTGCTCGCCGGTGCCCGGCAGCTGGCCGCGTACGACGACGCGGCTGGGACGCTTCACGTCACCGGTCAGGTCGGGGACGGACATGCACCCCTCGCGGGCCTTCTCGTTGCGGCTGCCCGAGACGACCTCGGCGTTGCAGAGCACGAACGTGCCGTGGTGGTCGCGGGTCTTCGGGTGCGCGGAGACGTCGACGCAGAAGACCTTCACTCCCTCCCCCACCTGGGGTGCGGCGAGGCCGACGCACCCCGGCGAGACGCGCATCGTCGCGACGAGGTCGGCAGCGAGCTGCACGATCTCGGGGGCAGACGGGTCCACCACGCCACCGTCGGCGGACAGCACGGCGGCAGGAGCGCGTACGACGTCGCGCACGGCCCCGGGCACGCCGAGGTCCGACTCGGCCCAGGCCAGGACCGTCGGGTTGATCGCCATGACCGGGCTCAGAGCTCGTCGGTGTCAGCTGCGCGCAGGGTCACGCCGACCCCGAGGCCGGCGGCGACCGACGTCAGCTCCCGCGACACCGCCTCGACGTCCGCTCCGGAGGGGAGGTCCACCTCCGCGACGAGGAGGTAGAGGTCACCGGCGAGGCGGGTGGTGAGGTCGGTGATGTTGCCGCCGACGCCGGCGACCACCGCGACCACGGCCGAGACGATGCCGGGGCGGTCACCGCCGTGGACCGACAGGACCCACGAGGTGCCGGCCGCGGGCGGGGCGTGCTCCGCCGGGACCTCGCGGACGGTGACGGTCAGGCTGCCGTCGGCGGTGAGCGGCGCCAGCGCAGCCTCGATCTCCGAGCCGCCGGCCGTGCCCTCGCAGACCAGCGTCATCGCGAAGTGACCGCGCAGCAGGGTCATCGTCGAGTCCTCGAGGTTGAGGCCCAGGCCGGCCAGCCTGTCGGTGGTCTCGGCGATGATGCCGGGACGGTCGTGGCCGAGGACGGTGATGGCGTGGAGGGTCACGGCTCCATTGTGTCAGCGGCGGAGACGGTCAACGCCCGTGCCCGCGTGAAGACCTCGTCGGTCATCTCCCGGGTCAGCCGTCCGGTGTAGGTGTTGTGCGGAGAGGGGTGGTAGCAGCCGATCAGCGTCACCGACCCGAGCGCCAGCTCGGCGCCGTGGGCGAACTTCGGCTTGCGGTCCGGTGCAGGCGCACCGGCCGCCACCAACGACCGCACCGCGCCGTCCCAGCCGAAGGAGCCCAGCGCGACGACCGCGCGCACGGTCGGCAGCAGGTCGAGCTCGGCAGCGATCCAGGGGGCGCAGGTGTCGCGCTCGGCGGGCGTCGGCTTGTTCTCCGGGGGTGCGCATCGCACGGTCGCGATCATCCGCGCGTCGACCAGGCGCTGCCCGTCGCCGGCGTGCTCACTGGTGGCCTGCGCGGCCCACCCGGTGCGGTGCAGGCTGGCGAAGAGCCAGTCCGCGCTCGGGTCGCCGGTGAAGATGCGGCCGGTCCGGTTGCCGCCGTTGGCCGCGGGCGCGAGGCCGACGATCAGCAGGGACGGCTCGGGATCGCCCCATCCGGGGATCGGCCTGCCCCAGTAGGGCTGGTCGGCGAAGGACGCGCGCTTCTCGCGCGCCACGTCCTCGCGCCAGGTCACCAGCCGGGGGCACGCCGAGCAGACACTCACCCGGGCATCGAGCTCGGCCAGCGATCCGGCGGGCGCGAGACGTCGTACGTCGTCGGCGTCGCGCGCGACCGGCGTGTCCGGGGCGCCCGGGTCGTCCGGCCACCCCGTCCCCGGAGCCACCGGACTGGGGAACTCGCCCCCGACGACGGGATGGGGCAGCAAGACCATGGGCGGAGGGGTCATGGGCGGAGGGGTCATGGGTGGAGGGTCATCGCCCGATGGCCGCAGCCATGCCGTGCAGGATGTCGGCCTCGGAGACCAGGTGCTCGCGCACCGGCACGCGGGCCAGGATCCGGCTCCAGATCAGCGCCCCCGCGTCGATCACGTCGGCGCGGCCGGGGTGCATGTAGGGCAGTGCGCGGCGCTCGGCGACCGTCATCGCGACGAGGCCGTCGACGAAGGTCGCCGTGGACGCGTTGGAGAGGACCGCCCGGTCGAAGGCGTCGCGGTCGTAGGTGCCGAGGGCGAGCACGCCACACGCGAGGGTCTTGATCGTGCCGGACGTGCCGATCACCGTCGCGGTCCGGTGCAGCGCGACGCCGGAGTCGTCGAGGTGGGCGTCGATGTCGACCACGCAGGCCGCCACCTCCGCCTCGCTCGGCGGGTCGGAGTGGAGGTGGCGCTCGTGGAGGCGGACGGATCCGATGTCCATCGAGACCGCCTGCCGCTCCTCCCCCGCACCGAGCACCAGCTCGGTGGATCCGCCGCCGATGTCGACCACCAGCACGGGCTCGGGCGGCATCGGGTCCTGCGCGGCCATGGCGCCGGCGAAGACCAGCGCAGCCTCCTCGTCCCCGGACAGCACCTCGGGCTCGACGCCCAGCCGGCGGCGTACGCCCTCGGCGAAGACCGCGGCGTTGCCGGCGTCGCGGGTGGCCGAGGTGGCGCAGAAGCGCAGCAGCTCGGGCGGCACGCCGTGGTGGCGGATCACGAGCGCGAACTCGTCGATCGCGGCGAACGTCCGCGCCAGGGCCTCGTCGGCCAGCATCCTCGTCGCGTCGACGCCCTGGCCGAGACGGACCACTCGCGAGTCACGGACCACGACGTCCAGCCCACCGTCGTCGCGGACGTCGGCAATGAGGATCTTGATCGAGTTGGTGCCGCAGTCGATCGCGGCGACGGTCCGTGCGGGTGCAGCCACGTCTGTCGACACGGCCGTCAGTCCGAGGGGCGCTCGACGCACGGGCCCATCGACCACCAGTCGCCGAGCGCGTCGAGCACCTCGTCGCCGAGGGGGTTCACGCCGCGCCCCATGGCCAGCGACTGGCCGGCGAGGACGTGGAGGCACTTGACCCGGTCGGGCATGCCGCCGGCCGAGATGCCGTCGATCTCGGGCACCTCGAGCCCGGCCCGACGGCCGACCTCGGCGCGCGCCTCGAGGTAGCGCTCGTGGGCAGCCCGGTAGGCGGCGGCCAGGTCCTCGTCGGTGGCGAGCCGGTCCTGCATCTGCTTCATCACGCCGTTGCCCTCGAGCGTGCCGATGCGCGAGGCCGCGCGCGGGCAGGTGAGGTAGAAGGTCGTGGGGAACGGCGTGCCGTCGGGCAGCCGGGGCTCGGTCGTGACCACGTCGGGGTTGCCGCACGGGCACCGGTGGCCGATCGAGTCGATGCCGCGGGGTCGGCGGTTGAGCTGGCCCTGGATCGCTGCGACGTCGTCGGGATCGATGGCTGACTGCTCGCTCACTGCTGGCCTCCCGTGACGGAGCCGTCGACCAGGTCGGCCGGCTCGGGGTCCGGGGGCGGCGGGTTGCCGGCGAGCTCCACCGACTCCCACGCCGCGCTCCACCAGGCCTTCGGGACGGTCTTGATGACGTCGTCGGGGTCGTTGAGGGAGGCCTGCGCCTCGAGCGGCTTGCCGTCGGCCCCGATGACCTCGAAGCCGGACTCGCCCGGCATGACGTAGCCGAAGCGGGCCCGTGCCTGGGCCTTGACGTAGGCCGGGTCGTCCCAGCGCAACTTCTCGCGCTCGAGGTCGTTGATGCTGGCCTCGCGCTCGACGATCTGCGCCTTGAGCTCGCCGATCTGCGAGCGCTGCTGGAGGTAGGCGCGCAGCGACGAGGCGTACGACACGGTCAGCACGGCGAGCACCAGCACGAGCACGGCGGCGCGGCCGGTGAACCGGGGGCGCCGCGCAGCGGTCCCCGCGGCGGCGGGACGTGCCGCCGCGACGGTCGTGTCCGCGGGCCGGGAGGACGTCGTACGCGCTCCGGCGTTGCGCGGCCTCGGGCCGCGCGCGCCGGGGCGCGAGGTGCCCTGAGCCGGTCCGCGTGATGCGTTGCCTCCGGGTCCGCCGCGAGAAGTACGACGTGGGGAAGGCATGCGGACCAGTCTGCCTCGTTCAGCCGCCGAATCGCGGGAAGGCACCCCGACCGGCGTAGCGAGCTGCGTCACCGAGCTCGTCCTCGATGCGCAGCAGCTGGTTGTACTTCGCGACGCGGTCCGAGCGGGCCGGCGCGCCGGTCTTGATCTGACCGCAGTTGGTGGCGACGGCGAGGTCGGCGATGGTGGTGTCCTCGGTCTCGCCGGAGCGGTGGCTCATCATGTTGCGGAAGCCCGCACGGTGCGCCAGCTCGACCGCGTCGAGGGTCTCGGTGAGTGACCCGATCTGGTTGACCTTCACCAGCATCGCGTTGCCCTGGCCACCGGTGATGCCGCGCTGGAGGCGCTCGACGTTGGTGACGAAGAGGTCGTCACCGACGATCTGGGTCTTGTCGCCGAGGGCGTCGGTCATGGCCTTCCAGCCGGCCCAGTCCTCCTCGTCGAGCGGGTCCTCGATCGACACGATCGGGTAGGACGCGACGAGGTCGGCGTAGTAGTCGACCATCGCGTCGGTGGAGGTCTTCTTGCCCTCGAACGTGTACTTGCCCTTGTCGTGGAACTCGCTGGCGGCGACGTCCATCGCGAGGGCGATGTCCTTGCCCAGCTTGAAGCCTGCGCTCTTGACCGCCTCGGCGATCAGGTCGAGGGCGGCACGGTTGCTGTCGAGGTTGGGGGCGAAACCACCCTCGTCGCCGAGCCCGGTCGAGAGGCCCTTCTTCTTCAGCACCGACTTGAGCGCGTGGTAGACCTCCGCGCCGTGCTGCAGCGCCTCGCGGAAGGTCGCCGCGCCGATCGGGGCGATCATGAACTCCTGGACGTCGACGTTGGAGTCGGCGTGGGCGCCACCGTTGACGATGTTCATCATCGGCACCGGCAGGAGGTGGGCGTTGGGTCCGCCGACGTAGCGGAACAGCGGGAGGCCTGCGGACTCCGCGGCGGCCTTCGCCGTGGCGAGAGAGACACCCAGGATCGCGTTGGCGCCGAGCTTGGCCTTGTTGGCCGTGCCGTCGAGGTCGAGCATCACCTGGTCGACGAGGCGCTGGTCCTCGGCGTCGAGCCCGACGATCGCGTCGGAGATGGTGCCGGCGACAGCGGCGACGGCCTTCTGCACACCCTTGCCCAGGTAGCGCTTGCCGCCGTCACGCAGCTCGACGGCCTCGAAGGCACCCGTCGAGGCGCCGCTGGGCACCGCCGCGCGTCCGAACGCGCCGTCCTCGAGCAGGACCTCCACCTCGACGGTGGGGTTGCCGCGCGAGTCAAGGATTTCACGGGCACCAACTGCAGCGATGAGGGACATGGCAGAGCTCCTGACAGGGAAAGTCGTGGGACGGGCGTCAGCCTAGCCACGTCTCTTCTCGGCCGCCTTGGCGGCGTTCCACAGCGTGAGCACCTCGGCGGCGTCGTTGGCGACCGCATCGCCGAAGACGTGCGGGTTGCGGCGCTCCATCTTGGCGATGACGCCGCGGGCGACGTCGTCGAGGGTGAAGTGGCCGGCCTCCTCGGCGATGACGGCGTGGATCACCACCTGGAGCAGGAGGTCGCCGAGCTCGTCGCAGAGCGCGGCCGGGTCGCCGGACTCGATCGCCTCGACGACCTCCTCGGCCTCCTCCCGCACGAAGGGGATGAGCGAGGTGTGGGTCTGCTCGCGCTTCCACGCGCACTCGCGCCGCAGCAGGCGCATCTGGTCGGCGAACGCCTCCAGTGCTGAACCGTCCGGAGCCGACGCGTCGACCGTCATGGCCTCAGCCGCAGCGGTGGTTGAGCGGCAGCGACCTCGCGAAGGCGGTGTCCGGCTCGGTGGCCAGCCCGGACTTGGCGGTCTCCCCGACGGCCACCGACGTGTTCGTGTCCACCGGGGTCAGCACCCCGTCGACGCTCCTCAGGCCGTAGCGCGGGTCGATCTCGACGCCGTTGGCGTCGGGCCACTGGTTGAAGACGTCGACGCCGGCCTGCGAGATCTGCTCGGCGGTGGCGTCGACGACACCGTCCTGGTCCAGCTCGATCTTGCCGACCTGGTCGAGGATGTCCTGCGCGTAGGCCTGCGCGGAGGCCAGGTCGACGTAGTCCTCGCGGACCTCGGCCGGCTGGGTGGCGGCCGTGCCCTGCCGCTGGGCCACGTCGTTGAGGTAGGTCGAACCCGGCTCCACGCCGTAGTCGTCCGCGATCTGCTCGGCCTGTGAGCGCAGCGCCATCAGCTGGATGACGAACTGGCGCACGAAGCTCATCGGCACCTCGGCCTCGAGCTCACCGAGCGCCGTGCAGTAGTTCTCGGTGGCGGAGTCGACCTGCCGGACCGTGAGCTCCTGGTCTCCGATCCTGGCGGCGACCCCCGGGGAGGCACTGCCGCACCCCGTGAGCAGCAGCCCGGCGAGGCCCAGCGTCACGGCGGTCACGAGGCGGGTCTTGCTCACGGGTCACTCCTGGTCACGACGGGCTGGTCACGGAAGGGGGTGGGGCGGGGGGCCGGGCGGCACGATGACCTCGTCGATCACGCCACGTGCCCATTCAAGCAGGGCGATGCCGGCCAGTGGCACGACGGGGAACCCGGCGGACTGCGGACGCGGCACCAGGATCGTGCTGACCGGTGCCTTGACGATGCTGCGTGGATGGAGCCGCTGCAGACGTACGACGCGGGAGTCGGGCAGGTCGACCGGGGCGAACCGGACGTTCTTGCCGGCCAGCGTCACCTCGCGCACCCCGGCCTGGCGGCACCGCGCCCGGAAGCGGGCCACGAACAGGAGGGACTCGACCTCCTCGGGCGGGGTGCCGTAGCGGTCGACGAGCTCGGCGCGGACCTCGTCGACGTCGTCGTCGGTGCGCACCTCGGCGAGCCGCTTGTAGATCTCCAGGCGCAGCCGCTCGCTCGGGATGTAGTCGTGCGGGAGGTGGGCGTCCACGGGCAGCTCGATGCGCACCTCGCCCAGCTCGTCCTCGCCGCCGCCGCCCTTGAAGTCGGCGACGGCCTCGCCGACGAGACGGACGTAGAGGTCGAAGCCGACGTCGGCGATGTGCCCGGACTGCTCGCCGCCGAGCAGGTTGCCGGCGCCGCGGATCTCGAGGTCCTTCATCGCGATCGCCATGCCGCCACCGAGGTCGGAGTGCTGGGCCAGCGTCGCGAGCCGCTCGTGGGCGGTCTCGGTCAACGGCTTCTCGGCCGGGTAGAGGAAGTAGGCGTAGGCGCGCTCGCGGGACCGGCCGACGCGACCGCGGAGCTGGTGGAGCTGGGAGAGGCCGAGGGTGTCGGAGCGCTCGATGATCATGGTGTTGGCGTTGGAGACGTCGAGGCCGCTCTCCACGATGGTCGTGCAGACCAGCACGTCGAACCGCTTCTCCCAGAAGTCGAGCATGACCTGCTCCAGGGCGTGCTCGCCCATCTGGCCGTGGGCCGTGGCGACCCTGGCCTCGGGCACGAGCTCGCGGATCCGGGCGGCCGCCTTCTCGATCGACTGCACCCGGTTGTGGATGTAGAAGACCTGGCCCTCGCGCAGCAGCTCGCGACGTACGGCTGCGACGACCTGGCGGTCCTCGTAGGCGCCGACGTAGGTGAGGACCGGGTGCCGCTCCTCGGGCGGGGTGGTGATCGTGGACATCTCGCGGATGCCGGTGACCGCCATCTCGAGCGTGCGCGGGATCGGCGTCGCACTCATCGACAGCACGTCGACGGAGGTGCGCATCCGCTTCATCTGCTCCTTGTGCTCGACGCCGAAGCGCTGCTCCTCGTCGACGATGATCAGGCCGAGGTCCTTGACCTTGATGTCCGGGTTGAGCAGTCGGTGCGTCCCGACCACGATGTCGACCGACCCGTCGCCAAGACCGGCGATGACCTCCTTGGCCTCCTTGTCGGTCTGGAAGCGCGAGAGCCCCTTGATGACCACGGGGAAGCCCGACATCCGCTCGGAGAAGGTCGACATGTGCTGGGTCACGAGCAGCGTCGTCGGCACCAGCACGGCCACCTGCTTGCCGTCCTGGACCGCCTTGAACGCCGCGCGCACGGCGATCTCGGTCTTGCCGTAGCCGACGTCGCCGCAGACCAGCCGGTCCATCGGGACGACCTGCCGCATGTCGGCCTTCACCTCGTCGACGGTCGTCAGCTGGTCGACGGTCTCGGTAAACGGGAAGGCGTCCTCGAGCTCGCGCTGCCACGGGGTGTCGGGACCGTAGGCGAAGCCCTTGGTGGCCTGCCGCGCGGCGTAGAGCTTGATCAGCTCGGCCGCGATCTCACGGACCGCCTTCTTGGCCTTGTTCTTGCGCTTGGTCCAGTCGCCGCCGCCGAGCCGGTCGAGGCTGGGGTTCTCCCCGCCGACGTAGCGGGTGACCTGGTCGAGGGTGTCGGCCGGGACGTAGAGCATGTCGTTGGGGCCGCCGCGCTTGCTGGCGCCGTACTCCAGGACGAGGTACTCGCGGGTCGCTCCGCCGACCACGCGCTGCCTCATCTCCACGAACCGGCCGACGCCGTGCTGCTCGTGCACGACGTAGTCGCCGGCCTTGAGCTCGAGCGGGTCGATCTGCTTCTTGCGGCGCGTCGGCATCCGGCGCATGTCGCGCGTCGAGGTCTTCTGGCCCGACAGGTCGTCGCCGGTGACGATGGCGATCCGCGCCTGGTCGTCGACGAGGCCGTGCACCAGCTGGCCGCACGTCACCGTCACGACGTGGGCGCCCGCGGTCTCGCCCTGCTCGACGAGGCGGGCAGCCACGTCGTGCTCGCCCAGGAGCTCGACGAAGCGCTGCGCGGGGCCGTGGCCGGCGTGCACCACGACCACCTCGGTCCCCTCGTCCACCCATCCGCGGATGTCGGTGACCGCCTGCTCCAGGTCACCGCGGTAGGCCTCGGCGCCGTGGGTCGGGAGCGTGAGGCTCGGCACGCCGACCGTCTGGGCGTCGATGAGGTCGGCGGGGTCGTCGGCATCCCCGATCCCGAAGGGCGACACCGTCCACCACGCGTGCCCCTGACCGAGCGCCTGGAGGCGTACGTCGGCCATCTCGCGGTAGGAGGCTGCCCCGAGGTCGATCGGCGCGGTGCCGCCGCCGGCAGCGGCCGCCCAGGACGCCCCGAGGAACTCCTCGCTCGTCGCGACCAGGTCGTGGGCGCGGGTGCGGGCCCGCTCGGGGTCGAGCACGAGCACGGTCGTGTGCTCGGGCATCAGGTCGACCAGCAGCTCCATCTCCTCGACCAGGACGGGAGCCAGGGACTCCATCCCCTCGACGGCGATGCCGGCCGCCATCTTGTCGGTGAGCTCGAGCAGCTGGGGGTGCGCCCGGCCGAGCTCTGCGGCGCGACGGCGTACGTCGTCGGTGAGCAGCAGCTCACGGCACGGCGGCGCCCACAGCCGCTGCACGGTCTCGAGCGTGCGCTGGTCGGCGACGGAGAACGCCCGGATCTCCTCGACGTCGTCGCCCCAGAACTCCACGCGCAGCGGGTGCTCCTCGGTGGGCGGGAACACGTCGACGATGCCGCCGCGGACGGCGAACTCACCGCGCCGCTCGACCATGTCCACGCGGGTGTACGCCGCCTCCGCCAGGCCGCGTACGACGTCCTCGAGCGCGCGGGTGTCGCCCTGCGCCAGCTCGACCGGCTCGATGTCGGCCAGCCCCGGCACCTGCGGCTGGAGCAGGCTGCGGATCGGGGCGACGACCACCTGGAGCGGTCCGTTGGCCGCGTCGGTGCCGGGGTGCCGCAGCCGGCGCAGCACCGCGAGCCGCTTGCCGACGGTGTCGCTGCGGGGGCTGAGCCGCTCGTGCGGCAACGTCTCCCAGCTCGGGTAGTAGGCCACCGAGTCGGGGTCGACGAGGTCGGCGAGCTCCTCCACCAGGTCCTCGGCCTCGCGGGAGGTGGCGGTGACCGCCAGGACGGTGCGGCCGCGCTCCACCAGGCCGCGGACCACGAAGGGCCGCACAGCGCTCGGGCCGGTCAGGTCGAGGGCGTTCTGCACCGCCGCGTCCGCCAGCGCGCGCGCCAGCGTGGGAGCGGCGACCAGACGATCGGCAACAGCGACGAGTGGAGTGGACGACACCGGGGACTCCCTTCGAGAGCACGCAGAACGACCCCCATTCACCGAGGGATGGGGGGAGGTTGAGAGTCTACGGGTGCTGCCTCGGGGGTTTGCCCCAGGCGTCACACGGGTAGCAGCACCTTCACCGACCGGCGCTCGAGCGTCGGTCGTCCACATCCTTGAGAGGAACAACGGGGACATGCGCATCACTCGTCTCGTGGCCGGCACGGTCACCGCCGGCCTGCTCGGCGTCACGCCCATCGCGATATCGGCTCCGGCCCATGCCGACGGCCAGACCTACACGCCCACCGTCACCGCCGAGCTCAACGTCACTGACTCGCCCTACGAGGCGCCCTTCATGTACGGCGGCGGCTTCTACGTGACCGGCACGGTCACCGACCCCAACGGGCTCTACGACAACGGCAACCCCGCAGGGGTGGCCTACCTCCAGGTCTACACGGCGTCGAACCCCGTGTGGACGACCATCGCCACGGACGCGTTCCCGAGCACCCTCTTCTTCGACGGTGACTTCACCTTCTCCGAGAACGCCCAGTACAAGGTCGTCTTCTCCGGCGCCCCGGCCCGGTCGGGCGTGGAGGACACCCTCCTGCCGGCCGAGTCCGTCGCCATCGCCGCGCCGGTCACCCGCAAGGTCGTCTTCAGCAACCCCAGGGGCACCCTGATCAAGGGCAAGGTCACGCCCAACTACGGCAAGAAGAAGATCAAGGTCCAGAAGCGGGTCGGCAAGAAGTGGAAGAAGTTCAACACCTACAAGACCACCTCGGCCGGCAAGTACAGGTTCACCCTGCCTGCCCCCCGCCGCGGCAAGACCCAGTTCAAGATCTCGGTCCCCGGCAACGCGCAGTACACGACGTGGGAGACCACGGGCTACACCTACAGCTCGCGCACCGCGGTCGCTCCCCGCGCCGCGTTCACGCGCTGAGCACACCCTGACGGACCCGAACGGGCACCCGACCTCACCGGTCGGGTGCCCGTTCGCTGTCTCACCCGGGTGGCGGGCCTGCCGCCACCTCGGCCTCCGAGCGGAGCAGGCAGAACTGGTTGCCCTCGGGGTCGGCAAAGACGACCCACCCCGTGCCCGGGCCGTACTGTCCGCGCTGGTCGTCGACCTCCACGGCACCGAGACCCCGCACCCGCTCGACCTCCGCGTCGCGGCTGCCCGCTCGCGGGCGCAGGTCGAAGTGGATCCGCTTGGGCGCGAGCACCTCGTCGGGCACCTCGAGGAACAGGATGCTGTGGCCGCTGTCGGGGTCGAGGATCATGCACTCCTCGTGGCCGGGCTCGTTGGGGTCGCCGTCCACGTCGACGTAGCCCAGCAGCGCCTTCCACCACTGCGAGAGCTCGTAGGCGTCATGGCAGTCGACGGTGGTGTGCGAGACGAAGGACGTCACGGCCGGGTCACTCCGTCCCGTGCCGTCGGACGAAGTCGACGATCTGCTCGGCGAGCTCGGGACGGCACACGATGAGGTCGGGCAGCGACGTGTCGTCCTCGTTGTAGACGATGGGCGATCCGTCGACGCGGCTGCAGTGCAGGCCCGCGGCGCGTGCGACGGCGACGGGCGCCGCGTTGTCCCACTGGTACTGCCCGCCGGCGTGGACGTAGGCGTCGGCGATGTCGCGCACCACGCTCATCACCTTCACCCCGGCACTGCCCATGGGCACGAGCTCGGCGTCGAGCTCGGCGGCGAGCGCCTCGACGAAGGCGGGCGGACGGCTGCGCGAGACCGCGATGCGGGGCCGCTCGGAGGTGCGCGGAGGGAGGATGCTGGGACGGCCGGTGTGGAAGGTCTCCCCCAGCGCCGGCTGCGCGACCGCGCCCGCCACGAGGTCGCCGTCCTGCCAGAGCGCGACGTGCACCGCCCAGTCGTCACGTGGCGGCTCGGAGAACTCGCGGGTGCCGTCGAGGGGGTCGATGATCCAGACCCGGTGGGCGGTCAGCCGCGACTTGTCGTCGGCCGCCTCCTCGGACAGGACCGCGTCGTCGGGTCGGTGCAGGGTGAGGACCCGGTCGAGCTCGGCCTGCGCCGCCGCGTCGCCGGCGTCCTTGAGGGCCTTGCCCTCGAGCCCTGCGGCGTGCGCCCCGGCGCGTACGTCGAGCAGCACGGCGCCTGCCCGTTCGGCCGCCCAGACGGCGAAGGCGTGGTCGTCGAGCGTGGTGGGATCGATCATGCCGGGGTCCCTGCGTCGAGGGGAGCGAAGCGAGGCTCGTCGTGGGGTGAGGTCATGTGCGGCAGCCTATCGACGGGGAGGGACCTCCGTGCCGGCGTAGGCCTGCCGAGGGCGCGGGACCAGGTTGGCGCCGACGCCGGCGGCGTACGCCTCGTGCAGCATCGCGACCGCTTCCAGCTGCGTCCGCGCGCCCAGCTTGGCGCGGAGCGCCTTCACGTGGCTGCGCACCGTGCCCCGCGTGACCCCCATCTCGGTGCCGACCTCGGCGACGCGGAGCCCGGAGGCGAGCAGCTCGAGGACGCGCCGCTGCTGCGGCGAGAGGCTCTCGATGAGCTCGGTGACGTGGTGGCGCCGGTCGAGGGCCTGCACCCAGGAGACTCGGAGCGCCACGCGGCCTGCCGGGTCCAGTGCGGTGCCCCCCGCGCGGATGCGGTCCACGACCTCGGCGAGCTGCTGCACGGACGAGGCCGTGGTGACGTCGAGCAGGTCCTCGTCCACCAGGCCGCCCCAGAGGACCGAGGCCTCGGCCGTGGTGACGACCATGACCCTCGTACGACCGTCCCTGACGAGACGGGCGACGTCCTGCACGACGTCGGCGTTGTCGAGGCCGTCGAGGATCACCACCAGCGGGTGCTGCTCGTCGGGAGCGATCTCCCGTGAGCCCGTCTCCGGGTCGTGGACGAACGACTCCCAGCTGCGGGCCTCGGCGCTCGTGCCGGCCGACCTGAGGGCAGCCGCGACCGCCTGGGCCACCAGCAGATGAGGTGACACCACGCAGGTGGGACCGGCAACGCCCATCACGCCTCCCTCGTCACGCCGTCAGCGCCACCTTGGTGGTCGGACCTTGGACGAGGGCCTCACCTCGTCGAATGTGCACCGAATTGGGGACGGCCGCTCCCACGGGAGCCCGGCAGCTCCATGACCAAGGAACTTGACGCCCCCTTGACGCGTCCTGCTGTGCGCCTGACGCGGCCCTGACAGCGACCTCGACAAATCCGGACCAGACCGGGATTGCCGCAAATTGGGTACGCCCGCACAATCGTTGGACACCCCCGGCTTTGAGGTTCCATCCTGCTTGCGGGACCTGATCGAATCATCCGTTCAGCGTGGGGGGAAGTATGCGCCAGATCGCGCATGTCAGTAGGGAGTTGCGCCACAGCGTGGGGACGCTGGGGGTGGGGGGGCTGGGGTTCGCCGTGCTGGCGTGGACCAGCTGGGGCGGCGTACCGCCGGTGAGCAGCACCGATGCGGAGGCACGCACCCTGGTCGCCGCGGTGGTCAGCTGCGTCTTCGTGGCCGGTGCCGTGCTGGCCGCCGTCATGGGATGCCGCCGGCATGCCCGGGCACACGAGGGCTGGGTGGTGGGTGTCGGCGCGCTGATCGCGGCGCAGGCGCTGCTGGTCACGTTGCCCGCGATCGCCAACCCGCCACCGCGGGCCACCCTCGAGCTGGTCGCGCTCCTGGTCATCGGCCTCGTGGGCCTGGCATCCGTCATGGGTGCCCTCACCGCCCTGCCCGGTGCCCGCGCGGTGGCCGACGACGTCTTCGCCGTGGGACTCGGGATGGGCCTCCTGGCTGCCGGGCACCTGCTGCTGCTCATCCCGCAGGGCGCCGCCGCCTCCGTGCCGATGCAGCTGCTGATCGGGCTGCTCGTGCTCACCCAGGTGGCGGCCGCCGCGATCGTCGTCTCCCAGCGGGTGCTGGTCGGGCTCATGACGCCGCTGGTCGTCCTCACCGCCGTTGTCCTCACCGCGCTCGGCGTGGTCGTCGGCCTCGGCCGCGACACCGCCTGGGACACCCTGGTCTCGCTCGCGCTGGCCGCCGTCGGCGCCGCCTGGCTCGCCGCCGCCTGGCAGTGCCTCAACCGTGGCGTCGACCGCGCCGCTGCCCGGCGTGACGCCGAGATCACGGAGGCCCAGCAGGCCACCATCCGCGACCAGCGCGAGCGGATGCACGAGCTGCGGAGCACGGTCGCCGGGCTCGTCAACGGCTCGGAGCTGCTCGACCACGCCGACATCTCCCTCGAGGCGCGGCTGCGCCTGTGGGAGTCGGTCCGGCGCGAGCTCGGCCGGATGCAGCGCCTGCTCTCGGACGAGAGCCGGCCCGCCACGCCCGTCGACCTCGACGAGGCGCTCGTGCTGATCCTCGAGCTGCAGCGGCTCAAGGGACGCCAGGTCGAGCTGCACACGACCGGTGACACCGTCCAGGCCCGCTACGACTCGCTGGCGGAGGTGGTCAACATCCTGATGGACAACGCCGCCACGCACGGCGGGACGGACAGCAGCGTCGTCGAGGTCGTCCGCCGCGACGAGGAGACGGTGGACATCACGGTGACGGACTTCGGTCGCGGCATCCCCGAGCAGGAGCGGCAGCGGATCTTCGAGTGGGGCGAGCACGGCGACGACTCCCCCGGTGAGGGCATCGGGCTCCACCTCGCGCAACGCCTCGTGGCCCAGGACGGTGGCTCCCTGAGGCTGGCCGAGGCCAAGGGCGTGGGATCGTCCTTCGTCATCTCCCTGCCGGCGCCCCGCACCTCCACCGAGAACGATCTTGTGGATGAGGACGGCCATGTCTCCTGGCGCCGCTCGGGCTGATCACCGCATCCTCATCGTCGACGACCACATGCTGTTCGCCGAGTCGCTGGAGCTCGCGCTCTCGGTGGAGGGCTACGACGTACGACGCATGGAGCTGCCGAACGAGGGTGGGTCGATGGCGACCCTGCGCTCCCTCGCGCTGCGCGCCAACCCGCGCACCGTCCTCCTCGACCTCGACCTGGGTCGGTTCGGCGACGGGATGAACCTCATCGCCCCGCTCGCGCGCGCCCACATCAACGTCGTGGTCCTCACGGCGTCCGAGGACTTCGGACGCTGGGGCGGGTGCATGCGCCTCGGCGCCCGCAAGGTGCTGCCCAAGAGCGGGGCGCTCCAGCAGGCCCTGGCGACGGTGCGACGGCTGCACCTGGGCCTCCCGGTCACGAGTCGCGAGGAGCTGGAGCACCTGCTCGACCAGTGGGCGCAGCAGCGGCAGGCCAACGACGACCTCCGGCGTCGCCTCGACCTGCTCACCCCTCGGGAGCGGCAGGTGCTGGGTTCGCTGATCGAAGGACGCACGGTGCGCACCATCTCCGAGGCGAGCGTCGTGTCCGAGGCCACGGTGCGCACCCAGGTCAAGTCGATCCTGGCCAAGCTCGAGGTGTCCTCGCAGCTGGCGGCGGTCGGGATGGCCAACCAGATCGGGTGGAAGAACGGCACATGAACCCGGCACTCGGATGAGCGGCATCGGCGGTGTGCGGGCGTTCTCACCGGGGGCGTTCACGACGTCGACGCTGCAGGGCATGGCCGAGGCGCTCCGCCACCGCGGTCCGGACGCGTCCTCGACGTGGGTCGGCCCCGACCTCGGCCTGACCCACACGCGGATGGAGGTCGTCGACGCCGCGCACGCGCACCAGCCGATGCACTCCGCCGACGGCCGGTGGGTCGTCGTGCTCGACGGCGAGGTCGTCAACCACGACAGCCTGCGGTCCCACCTGGACTACCCGTTCCGCACCAGCGGCGACACCGAGGTGGTGGTGGCCGGTCTCGCCGTGGAGGGCATCAGCTTCGTCGAGCGGCTGCGCGGG
This sequence comes from Nocardioides alpinus, assembly GCF_900112035.1. GTDB lineage: Bacteria > Actinomycetota > Actinomycetes > Propionibacteriales > Nocardioidaceae > Nocardioides > Nocardioides alpinus. Next base: position 400,922 of record NZ_FOKC01000001.1, read on the forward strand.
CCGTTCGCCCTCGTGGCGCACGACCTCCGCACCGACACCACGCACCTCGTGCGCGACCGGCTCGGCGTCCTCCCGCTCTACTACCGGCACGTCCCGGGCGGCATCGCGTTCGGCTCCGAGATCAAGGCCCTCCTCGCCCTCGGTCCGCGTCCGGAGGTGGACGGGCGCAGCCTGGACGCCTACCTGACGTCCAGCGTGGTGCCGGCACCCGACACCCTCTTCGAGGGGGTCAAGAAGGTCAGGCCCGCCCATCGCGTCACGATCATGCCCCGCGGGCACCTGGAGGAGCACCACTACTGGGCGCCCCCTGAGGGGGATCCCGAGGAGATCTGGACCGCCGGCGACGCGATCGAAGCGGTCGGCGACGGCATCCGCGACGCCGTCCGCGTGGCCGTCGCCACCGACGCAGCGGTGGGCGCCCACCTCTCCGGCGCGCTGGGGAGCAGCCTGCTGGTCGCGGAGATGCAGCAGCTGCGCGGTGGCGCTCCGCTGCACACGTTCTCCGTCGGCTTCACCGAGCAGCCCAGCGACGAACTCCGGTGGGCGCGCCACGTCTCCGAGCTGTTGGGCACCGAGCACCACGAGGTCGCGCTGCAGGCCACCGACGTCGACGAGCTCTGGGGCCGGTTGTCCTGGCACCGGGACGCGCCGATCTCGGCGCCGGGCGACGTCGCGGTGTTCGGGCTCGCCCGCGCCGCGCGCGAGCACGTACGCGTCGTGGTCTCGGACGAGGGCACCGAGGAGCTGTTCGGCGTGCAGCCGCAGCACCGGTTGGCGCGACGGGTGGCCGAACGGTCCGCCGCCCTCCCGACCCCGCTGCGCTCCCGGGTGACCGGGCCTGCCGAACGCCGCCTCGGCGCCGTCTTCACCACCGCCGAACGACGCCGACTGCTCAGCGCTGAGCCGCCGCGGGAGCGGGTGCTGCCACCCGTCCTCGGCGCGGACCCCCTGGACCGCCAGTCCCGTCAGGACCTTCAGCACTGGCTGCCCGACCACCTCCTCGAGCGGGCCGACCGGCTGTCGATGGCCGCGTCGGTCGCGTGGCGCCCGGCACTGCTGGACCACCACCTCGTCGAGCTGGCCTTCCGGCTGCCGGCCTCGCTCCGGTTCCGACCGGGGACGCCGCGGTGGGTGCTGAAGGAGGTCGCGCGGCCGATGCTGCCGGACCACGTCGTGGACCACAGGCCCGCCCGGTCCGCGATGCCGCTCGACGCGTGGTTCCGGGAGGACCTGCGCGACTCCGCTCGGGATCGGCTCACCGGCAGGGAGTCCTGGGCAGGCCGTACGCTCGACCGCGCCTTCGTCCACGCCCTGGTCGAGGGCCACGAGCGGGGCGGCCACGAGGCCGGCAGGCTGTGGACGCTGCTGGCGCTGGAGATGTGGCACGAGTGCTTCTTCGGCACACCACCGACCGCGCCGCGGCCCCGTCGAGCCACGACCTCGGCCGTCGCACCGTCCCGACGTCACTGAGGCCCTGAGGGTGCGCAGGACCGAGGCGGCCCGACCGCGTCCGGACGTGCGGCTGCGGCGGCCGAGGTGGGGGAACCTCGACCGCCGCTACTGGTGCGCGTCGCCCGTGGTGGCGAGGCGTGGGGGTCCCGCGCCACCGATGCGGCCAGAGGCCTCTGCAGGGACAACTTTGAGTGCGGCGAACCAGTAACTTGCACCGATTCGAGAGTACGACCCGGGAAGGACGGCGCCAATCCCACCGAGTGGGTATCTGCGGGCCGTCCGTCATGGCGCCGTCAGGGCGGCCCTGCAGGGCTTTCGCTGATTTGCGGCATGCCCCGCTCCCGCGCCGTTCCTAGGCTCTCGACCACGAGGGCAGCTGGGGTGCCCGTGGGGAAAGACAGCGGGGAGGGGTCCGTCAGATGACGCAGACCACAGTCGGTAGGAGCACACCTGGGGCAGCGTTGCCGCTGCCGCGGATCCCGCGACCGCGCGGGCTCCAGCAGCTGGTGCCACCGCCACTGCTCGCACCGGTCCCCCCGGTGCCAGACGTCACGGTCGTCCCTCCGGCGCTCACTCCTCGCCGGGGCGTGAGCCGCCCCGCCGTCGCCCTCGACACGGCGCTGTCACTGGCGCTCGGCGCCACCGCGGCGGCACTGGGCGTGCTGGCTGCCCCGGTCGCGCTCACCGCCGCGCTGGCCTGGCCGCTCCTGCTCCTCGCCACCGGTCACTACCGTCACGTCGGGCTCGGCGAGAGCCGGCTGACCCCTCCGCTGCGCATCCTCGGCACGGGAGCGCGCGCCGCGGTGCTGGCGCTCGCGCTGGCCCCCTGGTTCGTGACCGCCGACGCCGTGGCCCTTGCCGCACTGGTCGCCGTCCTCAGCGTCGCCAGCACGGTCCCGTCCCTGGCAGGCATCGGCCGACGCCGACCGCGGGTGGTGCTGGTCGGGCGACCGCGCGACGTACGTGAGGCACTGGCCGAGCTGCGGACGGCCGACAACCACGAGGTCGTCGCCGCGTGCCTGACCCGCTCGTCCAAGATCCCGCTCGGCGACCTGCCGACGTACCTCGGCTTCGAGGCCACTTCCGCCGTCGCCGCCCACCACCGTGCGGACGCCCTGGTGGTGCTCCCGGGCGCGCGCCTCACCCACGCCCAGGTGCGCCGCCTGCACTGGTCGCTGGCCGGGGTGGGCGCCGACCTCTACCTCGGCACCGGGCTCCTCGACGTGGAACCGCAGCGCACCCGCGTGGTGTCCACCGCAGGCGTCGACCTGCTGCACGTCACCAGCCCGGTGCTGCACGGGCCGCGCCGCCTCCTCAAGGACGTCGTCGAGCGCTCGCTCGCCCTCGTCGTGCTGGTGATGACCCTGCCGCTCCTCGCACTCCTGTGCGTGGCGATCCGCCGGGAGACTCCCGGTCCCGCCCTGTTCCGCCAGGAGCGCGTCGGCCTCGACGGCGTGCCGTTCACCATGTTCAAGCTGCGCTCGATGGGCAACGACGCGGAGGACGAGCGGTCCGAGCTGGTCGCCCACAACGAGGGCGACGGCATCCTGTTCAAGATCAGGATCGACCCCCGGATCACCCCCCTCGGGCGCCAGCTGCGTCGCTACTCCCTCGACGAGCTCCCCCAGCTCTGGAACGTCGTGCGCGGCGACATGTCGCTGGTCGGTCCGCGGCCCGCGCTGCCGAGCGAGGTCGCCCGCTACGACATCGACCCGCGCCGGCGGCTGGTCGTCAAGCCCGGGGTGACCGGCCTCTGGCAGGTCTCGGGTCGCTCGGACCTCAGCTGGGAGGAGTCGGTCCGGCTGGACCTCAGGTACGTCGACAACTGGTCGTTGCGCCTCGACGTCTCGATCCTGGCCCGCACCGTCCAGGCCGTGCTGGGGCACCGCGGTGCCTACTGAGGGCACGAGCATCCTCCGGTCGGTCGTGGTCGTCGCCGCGACGAGCCTGCTCCTCGCCGGCTGCGGGGGCGGCGCACCGTCACCCGGCGCCGACGCGCCCGCGTCGCCGGCCACCACGCCCGGATCCACCTCCAGCCCGACACCGAGCTCGACACCCAGCTCGACACCCGGATCCAAGGCGACATCGACACCTGAGCCCACCGACGAGCCCACCGGCGAGCCCACCGACGAGCCCACCGAAAGCCCGTCGCCGTCCAGGTCCGCCTCCGCCTCCGGCTCCGGCGCCGGCTCCGGGCTCGAGATGCCGGAGGCTCCCGAGCCGACGGTGACCAGCCTGGCCGAGCTCCTCGAGGACGTGCGCACCGATCCCCTCGTGACGGCTCCGCTGCCGCGCGCCGCCGACGCACGGGGGCGCCTCGCGACGGGCTTCCCCGCCGTGCTTCGACCCACCCGGGCCAGCCGGGTCGACTCCAGCAGCGTGTCCCCGGCGGGCCCCCGCCTGCAGGTCGCCCTGGTCGGCTCCACCTCGCTGGCACCCGCGGACGTGCTCATGGCCTACCGCACCCGACTCGCCGGTCGAGGGCTGACCGAGCTGGCCGCGCCGGCCACGTCCGCCGGCTCGGAGGCCGCCGCCTTCAGGCGCGGACGCAGTGTCGTGACGATCACCGTCACCACGCAGGGATCCGGCACGGGCTACTCACTGCACGCCTCGCTCCATACCGGAGGCGAGTGAGCCGGATGTACATCTCCGTCCGCGACCGGCCGGCCACCGGCGAGGAGTCCCGCTCCGGGACGACCGTCACCACGCCACCGGTCGGCCGCGTGGTCATCATCCTGGGCGTGGTCTCGCTGCTGACCGACGTCTCGTCGGAGTCGGTCTCGGCGATCCTGCCGCTCTACCTCACCCTCGTCGTCGGCCTCACCCCAGTGGCGTACGGCCTCATCGACGGGCTCTACCAGGGCGTGAGCGCGCTCGTGCGCCTCGGCGGCGGCTGGGTCGCGGACGCGACGGACCGGCCGAAGTGGGTCGCGTTCCTCGGCTACGGCCTCTCCGCCGTCGCCCGCGTCTTCCTGCTCTTCGCCTCGGGCGCCGCCGGCATCGCCGCCGTCGTCACCGCCGACCGCATCGGCAAGGGGATCCGGACGGCGCCGCGGGACGCGATGATCAGCACGTCGACCCCTGCCGAGCACCTCGGTCGCGCCTTCGGCGTGCACCGGATGCTCGACACGATCGGCGCCGCGCTCGGCCCGCTCATCGCCTTCGGGATCCTGGTGCTGGTGCCGGACGGCTACTCGGTCGTCCTCGTCGTCTCGCTCGCCTTCGCGCTCGCCGGGGTGGCCCTGCTCGGCCTGCTCGGCCCCGACGTGAGGAGTCGGCGCGAGGCAGCAGCACAGTCGGGGCCGACGCCCCCGCCCTTCCGGTGGCGCGACCTGACCGACCGCAGGCTGCGGCCCCTGCTCGTGATCGCCGGGGTCCTGGGCCTGCTGACCGTCGGCGACGGCTTCATCTACCTCGCGCTCCTCGACCACGGCGGCGTCAACGTCTCGTGGTTCCCGCTGTTCTACGTCGGCACCAACCTGGCCTACCTGCTGCTCGCCGTGCCGGTGGGCCGGCTGGCCGACCGCGTCGGTCGGGCCCGGATCCTGGTCGTCGGCCACCTCGCCCTGGTCGGGGCCTACCTGTGCGCGGTCCTGCCCACCTCCACCGCTGCCGCCACGATCGGCACGCTGGCGCTGCTGGGCACCTTCTACGCCGCCACCGACGGCGTGATCGCGGCCCTCGCCGGCCGGCTCGTCCCGGTGCAGGCGCGGACCAGCGGCATCGCCGCCGCCCAGACCGTGGTCGCGCTCGCCCGCATGCTCGCCTCGGCCGGGTTCGGACTGATGTGGCTGCTGCTCGGGCCGGCGACCGCGATGATCGTCGTCGCGGGGCTGCTGGCCGTGGCGATCCTCGCCGCCGCGTCCCGGGTGCGCCTGCTCGACACGGCCGAGGTCACGCCGTGAGCCCGGCATGAGCACCCGCGCACGCGTGCTGTGGTTCGCCGTCATCGTGGTGGCCCTGGTCGTCGGCGCCGGGGTGTACGGCGTCGTCGAGGGACGCGAGGTGCGCGCACAGCGAGCTGCCGAGCCGGAGGCTCCGGCAGCGCCCGTCGCGGAGGTGACCGACGGGCCGAGGATCGTCTTCCGCCACACCGGGCTCGACAACGAGTACGGCACCGTGGCGATCGTGAGCGCCGACGACCCCGGCGGCGCACGCGCCTTCACCGGCGTGACCTGCGACCGGGTCGCCGCGCGGGCCGAGGGCGCCTCGTGCCTCGTGACGGACCCCAGCCTCGCGGCGTCGTACGAGGTGCGCGAGCTGGACGCGCAGTGGCAGCCGGTCGCCACGAACGCCCTCCCGGGACTCCCCAGCCGCACCCGCCTGTCACCGGACGGGTCGCTCGTGGCGACCACGGTGTTCGTGACCGGGCACTCCTACATGTCGACGGGCTTCTCCACCGCGACCGAGGTGCACGAGTTCGGCGGCGGCACCCGCTGGGGCAACCTGGAGAAGTTCCAGCTGGTCCTCGACGGGACCGAGGCCGACCCGGTCGACCGCAACATCTGGGGCGTCACCTTCGTCGACGACGACACGTTCTACGCCACGGTGGGCACCGGGGGCCGCACCTACCTGGTGCAGGGCAGCCTCGGCAGCCGGACCCTCACGTCGGTGTCGCGCGACGCCGAGTGCCCGGCGTTGTCACCGGACGGATCGCGCGTCGCCTTCAAGGTCGACGTCGACCCCGGTCGACGCATCGTGTGGCAGATCGCCGTGCAGGACCTCGCCTCAGGCGAGCGCACGCTGCTCGAGGAGGGCCCGAGCGGCCTCGACGACCAGGTCGAGTGGCTCGACGACGACACGCTGCTCTACGGCATGCCGCGCGCGGACGAGCCGGGCGTGAGCGACGTCTGGTCGGTCGACACCAGCGCCGACGCCGCACCGTCGCTCCTCATCGAGCAGGCGTGGTCGCCGACGGTCGTGCGGTAGCTGTCGGTCAGGCAGACACGGACGTCTGACTCCGACTCGGGAGACAGGCCACGTTGAGCACGAAGGCGACGGTGCTGGGAGCCGGGTCGAGCTCGCCGCGAACCATGCGGTCGAGCCAGCTGTCGTCCAGGACGTGCTGCCCTCGAGCCCTGTCGAGCAGGTCGGGGTTCGCCCGCCAGTGGCGCAGCACCTTGGCGGCCAGCACCGTCCCACCGGCCGGCGGACGGGTGGAGTGGGCGAAGCGCTGACGCGCCTTGCTCGCCGCCTTCTGCGCCAGCGTCTGGATGCCCCGCACGCGATCAGCGTGGCGAGGGTACGCGTACGCCTCAGGGGGCGGTCGTCCGTTCAGCGGCATGCGCCCGAGCTCTGGGTCCAATGCCATCTGCAACCGAGCGAGGAAGAGCGAGTTGCGCTTGCTGTCGGGCGACATCCCCTGGGCGATCGCAATGAAACGGTCATCGAGCATCGGGTTGACGACCGAGCGGTCCATGCAGACCGCCGTGTCCGTGACCCCGGCCCACCGCTGCATCCGCTGGTAGAGATAGAAGTCGTCGGTGGCGTCGAGCCAGTCCTTGCCGGTCCCCGCCATGAGGCCGTGGATCCGCTCGACGGCCCTCTCACGGGCGCCCTCGCGCATCGACGGCTCGAGCGACGCAGGATCGATTGCCTCGTTGGCGAACATGCGCCAGCTGGCCAGCCGCGCCACCCGCGCGCGGGTCACCGACGGGTCGCGGGGTCGGCCGAGGTAGTAGAAGCCCCTGGCCACCTCCCCGCCGAGGCCGGCGATCCGGTGTCCTTGGTCGAGGCGTCTCTCCGCCATGGTGAGCGCGGCCAGCGCCAGCGGGTCGGCCATGCCCTCGAGCCGCGCACTCGACTCGGTGCACAGGTCGTAGGCCGCCGCAGGGTCGAGGCCCTCGAGGCTGTCGAGTGCCTCCACGTGGTGGCGCGCTCCGGTGCGGGCGCAGATCTCCGCCGCGATGCTGACGTCCTCGCTCCCGGGCACAGCAAGGGTAACGGCAGCCAGCCCTCGCCGAAGGTCTGGAGGGATGGCACTGAGCAGGATGCGGGAATCCTGACCACCCGTGAGCTGCAGGGTGGCGTCCGGGTGGTCGCCGAGGTAGGCGGAGAGGTTCGTGCGCAGCAGCTCGGCGGCCTGCTCGACCGCGTCGTCCAACGAGAGCGGCTCGGGTGTCGGACGGTCGCCTCCGTGGATGGTCAACTCGCCGGCGCCGAGCTGGGCCACCGCCCCCGGGGCCAGCTTGGAGACGCCGTCGAACAGAGTCCACTGCCCGACCTGCCAGCCGACCAGGCTCTGCAACGACATCGACTCGCGGTCGATGTCTCGGCCGCCGAGCACCGCGAGGAGGCGGGCGGAGGTGCTGATCGCAGCCCACCCCCTGCCTTCCGCGTGGTAGACGTGACGGAAGCCCAGAGCGTCAGTGACAGCCACTGCCTCCTCGCGCGCGGGGCCCGTCCGCAGGGCCGCGAACGGCGGCAGCACCTCGGCCAGGGCGGCGACGTCGCGACGGGCGAGCAGCTCGGCGACGTCCTGCGGGAGGGCGTCCCGTTCGTGCCTGCGGGCACCTCGACTGAGCATCCAGCCGTCGTCGACCGTCGGCCCCAGGTCGCCCCAGGCGGCCACCGCCAGGGAGCCGTCCTCGCGCACGGTGGCGTCCGGGACGCCGGCATGGCTTAGGGCAGCGCCCAGGTCAGGCGTCGACCCGGGCACGCCTCCACGCGATAGGACCAGCACCCCCTGCTGCATGCACCCACCATAGGAGAGCGCGCCGGCTCGCACGTCCCGAATTTGGATGGTCTCCCTCCCGGACGCGTGACCCGCTGGTCAGGAGGGGCTGACCGGCGTCCCGTCGTCCCAGACGTTGCCCGACCACACGTTGCCGGGCGCGTTCCCGTCGAAGTCGGTGATGGGCCACCAGTAGCCGCACTTCCCACCGCTGCCACGCGTAAACACGTTGTCGATGAACCTGATGTTGGCCGTGGCGTCGGAGTACGGCTTGCCACCGGAGGCTCCGCCGTAGGCACACGTGCCCCCGGTCGAGGGGAGGAAGAGGTTGTTCTGGATCAGGTTGTCGCGCACCGGGGCGAAGTCGCCGTAGCCGGTCAGGCCGGCGGAGCAGCCCGCGTCCGGGGGCACGTTGGGTGCGTCGCACGTGATCGTGTTGTGGATCAGCGTCGTGTTCTGCTCCATCCGGATCCCCGACTCGTGGTGGACCCCGGTCTCGTCCGTCATCTGTCCGTGCACGTAAGAGTCGCGGATGGTGCAGTTCTTCGCGCAGGACATCGACCGGCTACCGCCGACGACGTGGACGCGGGTGGCGGTGAAGTTGTAGGCCTCGAGCCCCGTGCCCGCCCGGTCGCCGGCGTTGATGTCGGTATCGGTGATGGTCAGGCTGGCGTCCTCCTCGATGCTCACGTTGCCGCTGATCGACGACCGGCTGATCGTCACGTCGGGCGCGAGGATCCTCAGCGATCCGTCGACCTGCTTGGCGTCGATCACGGTGCCGGGCGTCTGGATCGTCAACGGACCCGTGTAGGGAGTCAGCGCAGTGCCGGCCGGCACACCCGTGTTGTCGGCGTTGGGCCAGCCCGTGGGCGTCGGCTCAGGCGGATCCGTGATCACCGGGGCCGGGACGAAGAGGACGTCCACCCAGTAGTTGGACTTGCGCCAGGCCTTCTTGGGGAATCCCGACGTCCCGCCGTGTCGACGTACGCCGACACGCTCTCCACCTGTCTGCAGGACACCACGGACCCGGGACTTGCGCAGGCCGCGCGCGGTCATCGCGTAGCGACCCTTGGGCGCGAACGCCGACACTGTGTAGGTCCGGTTGGCAAGCACCTCGACAGGAGAGGTGAACCGCACCGTCACCCAGCCCTTGCCGGCGTGGGGGGCGATCTTGGCGGTCGCAAGACGCTCGCCGCGGGCGTTCCACAGCGACGCGCGTCGAGGTGTAGCACCGGAGGCCCGCGCGACCTTGTAGACCTCGACGCCGGTGACGCTTCCTGCGCTGGTGGCGACGAACTGGAGACCCACCTCCGTGGGACGCCGGTTGCGGACCTTGGTCACTTGTCGCGGCTTGGACGTGGCGAAGAGCCCGAGCTCCTCGGCCGTCGCCCAGGCTGTGGGCTCGGCATCGGCTGGCTGGGACGACGCAGGAGCGACGGCCGCGCCAGCCAGGACCAATGCGGCCGTCAGTACGAGCGCCAGTGGCGCGGCGAGCGCGCGTGAGCACGCGGACATGGAGCGGGGGGAGGTGGACATGCAGAACTGCCTCTGACCGTCGGGGGTGTCGGTTGCGGGCTCACTATGGCCGCTCACGCGGATCACGGCAAAGGGGCATCCGCCCGGTTGCAGTCGCCGACCAGTGGTGCGCTCGCATCGTCGCAGGTCAGCCGCGCGCGCTATCCCAAACTGGGGAAATGGGAGGCGTGCGGCTCATGAAGTCCCCGACAACTGCTTGGACGCCACGAAATCGGCCAGGTTCCCGACCGTCTCGAAGACCTCTCCGGTGACGTCGTCGTCGGCAACCTCGATATCGAACCTGTCCTCGAGGGCCGACGCAAGCTCCACCACGCCGAGGGAGTCGAGCTCGGGGAGCTCACCGAAGAGCGGGGTCGAGGCATCGATGGTCGAGGCCTGGTCCTCGATGCCCAAGGTGCTCACGAGCACCTCGATCACCGCGTTGACGTGGTCGGGGGTGGACTGCATGGCTGCCTCCGGATCGTTGGGGCGTTCGGGTGGTTGGTCGGTGCTGCAACGGTCACACCAGCACCTCGGCAGGCGACGGGTGTCCGAGGAAGGCGGTCGGACTCGCCGTGAGGCCGTAGGCGCCGGCCTGATGCACGACCAGCAGGTCACCGACGTCGATGGTGGGGAGACGGACCTTGTCGCCCAGCAGGTCGAGGGGCGTGCAGAGGCTTCCGACGATCGTGACCTCCGTGAGCTCACCCCCAGGCTCGACCGTCCGGGCAACGCCAGCGGAGATCGGATAGTTCCGGCGGATGACCTGTCCGAAGTTCCCCGAAGCCGCGAGCTGGTGGTGCATGCCCCCGTCGACGACGCAGTAGGTCACGCCCCGCGAGACCTTCCGGTCGACGATCCTGGTCACGTACACACCGGCCTCGCCCACGAGGTAGCGGCCGAGCTCGACGCCGATGCGTGCCTCACCCAGCACCGGCCGCAACCGCTCGGAGCAGAGCCGCTCGAGGTTCGCACCCACGGCCGAGAGGTCCAGCGGCTGGTCCTTCTCGAAGTACGGGATGCCGAAGCCGCCGCCGAGATTGACGTACCGGACCGGCTCCGAGGCGTGCTTGGAGAGCTCGAGCACGAGGTTGACGGTGCGCTCGTGCGCCTCCGCCAGGATCGACGCGTGGAGGTTCTGGGACCCGGCGAAGACGTGGAAGCCCTCCAGGGCCACGCCGAGGTGGGCCATCTTGTCCATCAGCTGCGGGACGACCTCGGCGTCGACGCCGAACTGCTGCGGGCCACCACCCATCCGCATCCCGGACCCCTTGACCGCGAAGTCTGGGTTGACCCGGATCGCAGCACGGGGGCGGAGGCCCAGCTCGTGACCGGCGGCCCCGAGACGCCGCGCCTCGCCCTCCGACTCCACCTCGACCAGCACTCCGGAGGCGACTGCGCGATGCAGCTCGTCGTCCGTCTTGCCCGGACCGGCGAAGGTGATCCGCTCCGGGGCCGTCCCGGTGTCCAGGGCGACCGCCATCTCACCAGCCGAAGCCACGTCCAGCGTGTCCACCAGTGACGAGAGGTGCTGCACGAGCGCCGGCATCGGGTTCGCCTTCACTGCGTAGCCGAGGTCGAGGTCGTCGGGAAGGGCGGCGCGCACCTCCGCCACTCGTTGCGTGAGAAGGCGCCGATCGTAGGCGAAGAAGGGGGTCGAGCCGACGCGCGCCGCCAGCCGGTCGAGAGCCAGACCGCCGACGCGGATCCGGCCGTCGTCGCCGATGAAGGCCTGTGCGTGCTCGGCGGCGATCACGATCCGGCCCCCCTCGTGCGGGCGGCGATCTCCCGCGCCACTTCCGGGGCCAGCGCCACTCGATCGAACTTGCCATTGGGCGAGCGCGGCAGCTCTTCGCGCACGAGCACCTCCGAGGGGACCATGTAGAGGGGGAGCTCACGTCGCAGCAGCCTGGAGAGCCCGGTCCCGTCCACCGTCCCCCCGGGCGTGGACGCGACGACGAGCACGATCCGCTGGCCGAGCTTCTCGTCGGGAACGCCGAGCGCCACCGCGTCGCGGACGAGACCGGTCTCGTATGCGGCCTCCTCGACCTCGGTCGGGCTCACCCGGTAGCCGGAGGTCTTGATCATCTCGTCGGCGCGGCCGACGAAGCTCAGGAAACCCAGTTCGTCGGCGACGACGGTGTCGCCGGACCACACGGCTCGCTCCTCGGCCTGCCACGCCGCGCGTCCCGGCAGAGGGCGGAACCTCTGTGCGGTGCGCTCGGGATCGTTCCAGTAGCCGAGCGCCACCAGCGGTCCGCGGTGGACCAGCTCACCTTCTTCGCCAGGCTCGCACGCGGAGCCGTCGGGCCGTAGCACGAGGATCTCGGCGTCCGGGATGGCCTTGCCGATCGAGTCGCCGTGCCGGTCGACCTCGTCGGGGTCGAGGTAGGTCGAGCGGAAGGCCTCGGTGAGGCCGTACATCAGGTAGGGACGGGCGGACGGGAACAGGTCACGCAGCCGCTTCAGCGTTGCAGCAGGCATGCGTCCACCGGTGTTGGCGAAGTAGCGCATCGAGCTGCGCGCCTCCGCTGGCCACTGCTGCTCGACCAGCTGCACCCACAGCGGCGGCACGCACGTGAGGCCGGTGACACCGTGCCGCGCGCAGAGCTCCACCAGGTCGCGCGCCACGAGGTAGTTCGCGAGGACGACGTGGGCGCCGACGGCCAGGCCCGTGGTGACCTGGCTCAGCCCCGCGTCGAAGCTCAGGGGCAGCGCCGCCAGGATGACGTCGTCGGCGTCGTTGCCGAGGTAGCTGCTCACGCTCTCCGCACCGATGAGCATGTTGCGGTGGCTCAGCACCACGCCCTTGGGACTGCCCGTGCTGCCGGAGGTGTAGAGGATCGCGGCCATGTCGGAGTCGGGCGGGCGCGGGCTCACCGCCTCGCGCGACGGTGCGGCAAGGAGCCGACCGAGCTCGTGGACGGACACGTCGGGAGGCTCGGACCCCGTGCCCGCCACGGGACCGTCGACCAGGACCACGTCGCGCAGGTCCGTGTCCGCCAGCGCCGTGGCAAGCGTGGCCCACCGGCGAGCGGTCGTCACCAGGATCCGGGAGCCGCTGTCCCGTACGACGTGGCCGACCTGCCGCGGCTTGAAGACGGGGTTGACCGGCACGAAGACACCACCGGCCAGCGAGGAGGCGAGGAGGCTGGTGACGGTCTCGATCTTCTTGTCCAAGAACACCGCGACCCGGTCGTCGCGCACGAGGCCGAGGCCCTCGAACCCGGACGCCAGCCGACCGACGGCGTCCCACGCCTCGGCGTAGCTCACCGTGTCGGCACCCGACGTCAGCGCGGGGCTGTCCGGGTGGGTGCCCGCACGCTCCTCGAGGAGGTGGTGGATCCGTGTCCTCATCTGCTGCCTTTCCCTTCGCTCCGGCTCACCACGCGACGCACGTCAGCTCGCTGTAGAGGTAGTCGACGTCGCCCGCGTCCAGTGCGTCGCTGCGGAACATCCTGGGCCTCGGATGCGGCAGGGTCATCCCTTGTGGGGGCTTCCAGGCCACGACCCGCTTCTCGAGCAGGGTGGCCAACGCGCCGTGCCGGAGCAGCAGGTGGGTCGAAAGCCGGTCCCAGACCTGGGGCAGGAGCTGGGGGTCGGAGATGTGCAGGACCGTCGCGAACACGGGCATCCTCTTGCGGCGGTCCTTGCGAAACATCACGTACACGTTGCGGCCGTGCGCCTGCAGCACCACGTGCCGCGCCGCGGCCGCCCTGCGGTGGTCCTCGAAGATCTGGCGCTGCCTGCCGCTCAGCAGGAGCGCAATCCGCTCGTGATCGGCCACAGCGGTGACGCCACGCCCCGGCAGCACCAGGTTGGGGACCAGCGTCGTGGCCGTGTCGAGGTGCTTGAACTTGAGACGCTCGTTGAGCGCAACCACGTTGCCGCTCGGGGAGAGGTCCGTGAAGTGGTAGCCGCGCTGCCCCAGGAGGGCCAGCACCAGCCTGAGGCCCTGCGAACGCTGTTCCTCGTCCACGCACCAGGCGGCGAGGTTGCACACCCGCTCGGTCCGACCGCGGACGTCTCGCTCGGCGTAGAAAGCGACCGCCGTGCCGACGACCCGTCCGTCGCTGCGCAGGTGGAAGCCGTGGTTGGGCGCCTTGGCCTGCCACGGCGGGACGATCGAGTCCTCCCACTCGCGGGCACTCAACCGCGAGTTCAGTGCGCGGTGCAGGTAGGCCGCAACCTCCGGCACGTCCGCTCGCGTGATAGGCGCCACCACGGCGCGATTCCCCCCCATGGGCACAGCATCTGTTCGTTGTCGCCGCGGCTTGGCCGGCGGCGACGGCTATACCTCATTTTTGGCAATGGGACCCCGGGTTGCCGGAGCGACCTTCAGACCGTCCTACGGTCTTGGCATGAGCTGGGGGGGCGAGAGCGTCAACGTGTGCTTCCACGGCGTGGGCACGCCCGCTCGTGAGCTCGAGCCCGGCGAGGCGCCGTACTGGATCGACGTCCCCACGTTCCTCGGGGTGCTTGACCTCGTCGTGAACGACCCGCGAGTGCAGCTCAGCTTCGACGACGGCAACGCCTCCGACGTGCTTATCGGCCTCCCTGCCCTCCTCGAGCGCGGGCTGGACGCGACCTTCTTCGTGCTCGCTGGCCGTCTCGACCAGCCCGGGAGCCTCAGCACGCAGGACGTGCGCGACCTGGCTGCCGCCGGGATGCGGATAGGCACCCACGGCATGGACCACGTGCCGTGGCGCAGACTCGAACCGCACCAGCGGCAACGCGAGCTCGTCGACGCCCGCCGGCGGATCGAGGACATCGTGGGCGCCCGGGTCGACGAGGCAGCCCTGCCTCTCGGCCGCTACGACCGCACTCTGCTCGCCCACCTGCGCCGCCTCGGCTACGCGGCCGTCCACTCCAGCGACCGGTGCCGGGCGCGGAGCGATGCCTGGCTCCGGCCGCGCTACTCCATCCGGAGCGACGACACGGTCGCGGCCGTCCGGGAGACTGTGTTGGCCGCGCCGTCAGTGGGCAGCCGTGCCGAGCGGCTCGTGACGACGACCGTCAAACGCCTGCGCTAAACCCTCCTCCGTGGGGCTCGTGCCTGCCCGCCGGGCCAGCTCCTCGATGACGCCCACCACGTCTCGCCCTGTGCGCTCCCAGCTCGTCCCGGCCACGCTGGCAGCAGCAGCGGCTACCGCGGACGGCGACGTGCGCGCGACTGCCCTCTCCAGTCCCAGCGCGAGCGCCGTCGGTGTGGGAGCCGCCCACTCGGCGTGGACGTTGTCGAAGTCCGCACGCACGTCGAGACTATCGTTGACCACGGGGATGCAGCCGGCCGCCAGCATCTCGTCGGGCACCATCGAGACGTTGGTGAACGACAGCGCGAGTCCGGCGGCGCAACGGTTGTAGAGCTCGTTGAGCTGGGCGGGTGTCGGTCGCCCGTGGCGGGTCACCGGGAAGCCCACGTCACCGAGGTCGGCCCCGAAGACGTGGATCTCCTGTTCGGGACACCGACGATGGAACTCGGCGAGGGCCAGCACGCCGAGGCGGTAGCCGCGGCGCGGCGTGTCGGGGCGGGCGAAGAAGGCAACGCCGGAGCGGTGCTCCTGGTTGGTCAGAGAGTAGGTGTGCGTGTCGCGTCCCCACGCCACCCGGGTCGATGGCACGCCCGTCATGGTGAGCCAGCGGTGCACCATCCCGCCCAGGGCGATGTTGGTGAAGCCGAACCGGTAGGTGTCCGTGGCCAACGCGTGCTCGGTGCCGTGGGGGTAGAACAGCGGCTCGTAGTCCTGGATGAAGTACGCCCGCTGCACCACCGCTTCGGACCGGCTGGCAAGGACGTGGGCGGTCTCCCAGCCAGTGGCCACGACCACGTCCAGCCCGTCCAGGCCGTCGTCGATCGAGCGCACCGTCACACGGGCGTCAGGCCAGGAGCTGTGGATCACTGCCGCCCGCGGATCGAGGTCGCCTCGGTGCCTGTCGTAGAGGACCACGTGGTTGTGGTGGCCTGCGTCGTCGAGGGCGCGGACCATCCGGAACATCGTCGTGTGCCCTCCCGATCCGGCCATGGGCGGGGTGCACAGCCAACCGACCTCGATCGGCCTCGACGCGGGCACCGGAGGTGGCGTCCGGAGCTCGAGCGCGGTCGAGTCGGCCACGTCCTGCGGCAGCAGACCGAAGCCGAGCGAGGCTCCGTCCACGCGCTCGTAGACCCGACGCACCACACGCTGGGCCACCCCCCTCGCACCCTCGTTGCGGAACTTGGTCCTGACGTTCGCGGCGGCGGCGACAGCGCGCCGCGCAGGGGTGGGTCGAGTCATCCTCGGTTCCTCTCGACGGCCTCGGCGTCACCGAGGGGGTTTCGCAGCTCATGCAGACGACGGCGGGTCCACGGCCACATGGGCGCGAGGTAGAAGACGACCACTGCCGCGCCGCCCAAGGCGAGGAGCAGCAGGTCGGGGCCGTCGGCGCGTCCCACTGCCCAGCACACGAGCGCCGCGGGGACCGCGACCACCAGCGGCAGGACGCAGGCACGACCGATCGCTGCCACGTCGACGCCGACGCGGCGGAGCGCCATGGCGTACGCCGGCACGACGACGGCGACCGACACCACCACGTGGGCCCATCCCGCGCCCGCCAACCCCCATACCCGGACTCCCAGCACCATGGCCGGCACCATCGTGGCCAGCCACACCAGCTGGACGACGAGCACGGCCCGGGTCTCGCCCGCTGCGATCAGGAAGGTCGCGACCAGGTCGAGCAGCACCCGGCTCGCCCCGAAGACCGACAGCCCCACCAGCGCGGCGGCCGCTGCGGTCCACTCGTCGCCGAACAGCACGGAGACCACAGGACTCGCGAGCGAGGCAAGCCCCACACCCATGGCGGTCGCGACCACGGCGAGCGGGCCGAAGCAGCGCACCAGCCCTGCGTTGCGCTCCACCTCCGACTCGGTCTCGGCGAAGGCAGGCAGCGCCACGACCCGGACCGCCTGACCCACTGCGGACATCGGCCACGAGGAGACGTTGAAGGCCAGGACGTAGAGCCCGAGGGCCACGGTCGTCAGCTCACGCGACACGATGAGGTTGTCGACGGTGATGAGCATCCAGGAGACAAGGTTCGCCGCGGCCAGTGGGGCGCTGAACGACAACGACTCGCGGGCAAGGCGGCGGTCGAATCCGAAGCGCGGCCGGTGACGTGCCACGACGTGCAGCGCGAGGAGCATGACAGCCTGGCTGGCCACCTGCCCCCAGGCAAGCGAGCTCGCCCCGGCGCCGAGCAGGATGAGCGACACCGTGACGACGGCCGACGCAACGAGCCCGGCAGCGTAGACCGCGAAGAGGGCACGCTGACGATAGGCACGCTGCAGCATGGCCGCGGGGACGATCGTGAGGCCGAACATCGCCGGCACCAGCGACATGACCACGAGGGTGTGGGTCGACCCCGGGCTCTCGAAGGCAGCCGCGATCCGGGGAGCCCCGGCGAACATGGAAAGCGCAGCGATCACTCCGATCCCGGCGCCGAGCGTGGCCACGGTCGGTGCGCGGCGCTCGGGATCTTTTGCGCGCACCAGATCGGCGCCCAGCCCGAACTCCGAGAGGGCGCTGAGCAGCATCCACACAGTGAGCGCCACCGCGAAGACCCCGTAGGCCTCCGGCGCAACGAGCCTGGCCACGACGATGCTGAGGAGCAGGTTGCCGATCCGGAGCGCAAGAGTGCTCATGAGGCTCCAGCCCAGGCCGCGACCGACCCGGGTCGCCTTGTCGGGCTCCGAATTCCCCGCGGACTTCTCGGCGAGCTTCTCCGTCACGGGTCTCACACCCCCCAGCGGCGCTCACGCCGCCACTCCACATGGTGACGCACCCGCGTGCCCAGCTCCCGGGCCTGCACTGCGGGGAGACGCCCCTGCTCCAGCAGGAGGCGCGTGGCGCGCCCGGTCCATGACCTCTCGGACCCGGGCCACGTCTCCGAGGCGAACTGCAGGTAGGCAGCGGCCTCGTCGTCCGACCAGCCTGCGCCCCGGTGCGCCAGGCGCGACCTCCTCATCGCCTCGCGGGCCAAGGCCTTCATCGCCACGGGCCTCAGAGCTACGACCTCCGCGACGTCGGCTGCACGCTCGTCGAAGAGGATGTCAAACGTGCGCCTGCGGGCCTCCAGGTCGGTCAGCCAGCCGGCGTACGACGTCAGGTGCATGTTGGCGTCGTGGACGCGGTAGTGGGCCTGGATCGGGCCGTTGACCCGGCCCACGTCCCAGCGCGCAGCCGTGCGCAGCCACATGTCGAAGTCACCCGAGTGAGGTAGGCGCGGGTCGTAGAGGTCGGTCTCGAAGAGGGCCTCGCGACGCATGACGGCCTCCGGGCTCACCAGGAAGCAGCGCCCGGACCGTGCGGACCTGCGCAGCCACTGCCTCCCCGGCCAGACGGACCAGTTCCGGGTCTCGTCCGTGACGGTGTCGGGACGGTCGGTGAAGGAGCGGGCATAGCCGTAGACGAGACCCACGCTCGGGTGCGCCTCCATCAGCCCGATGGCCCGGGTCAGCGCGTTGCGCGGCAGCAGGTCGTCGGCGGACAGGAGGACGACGTAGTCGCCCTCTGCGCGCGTGAGCCCGTCGTTGTAAGTCTGGATGTGCCCGGCGTTGTTATCGTGCACCAGCACGTCGACGCGGGGGTCCGAGGCTGCCAGCTCCTGCGCGACCAGGTGGCTGCCGTCCGGCGACGCGTCGTCGACGACGAGCACGTCGACGTCGAGTCCCTGCTGGTCGAGCGCGCTGGCAACCGCGGCCGGCAGGTAGCGGCCGTAGTTGTAGCACGGGATGACCACCGAGACCCGCGGAGTGCGCCCCAACGCACGTGGACTGTGGAACCTCATCCTTGGCACTCCCCTGGCGTGCTCGAGCTGCGACCGTCCCACGTTCGCCGAGCCGTGCCCGCGACCCGATCGCCACCGGGACTTATCCCCAAAATTTGGCGGCCGGGTCGACGGCAGCGGTCACGAGGCGCGGAACAGGACGTCGACGAAGTAGTTGGTCGAGTTGTAGGAGCCGGTCGGGAAGCTACCGCCCGTCGCATAGCGGTAGAGGCCGTTGCTCCCGGCAGGTGCCGTCAGCGGGCCTACTGTGCGCGCCTGCGAGAAGAAGCCGCCGATGACCGAGTAGTCACCACTTGGCGAGTAGTACGAGATGACGTAGGTCTGACCTGCGGACACTGGGATCGCGCTGGCGAACTCGGCTATCTGCCAACCGTCCGCGGTCTCGTTGGTGAACGTCACCGTCCCGAGCCTGGTGCCGCTGGCGCTCCACAACGAGCCGGTGTGGGTGCCGGTGTGCCCTGGTCCCTTCCAGAACCTCACCCCGGTCACCGCGCCGCTGATCGACGGCACGAAGGACATGCCGAGCTCGATCGGGTCGTTGTCCTGGATGTGGCTCGCAGGTGTCAGGCCGTCGAGCAGACGGCTCACCGGAACCGTGGCCGCCGCGGTCGTGAAGGACCACGTCTGCGTGGCCAGTGGCAACCCGTCGGTCGATGTCACCCCGGACACCTCGACGGTATAGGTGGTGCTGGCGGCGAGGTCGGACGTGGGGTCGAACGTCAACCGGGTGCTGTCCGAGGAGAGGCTCGCCGAGCCGGGCTCCGTGGTCGTCCCCTGCTTGAGGATCATCGTCCAGCCGGACGTCGCGATCGTGTCGGAGAAGGTTATCGTGGGCGTCAGGTCCGCAAGTACACCTGTGGCGTTGACGTCGGGGGTCCGTGAAGCCACCGTGACGGCAGACGGATCCTTTTCGAAGAGCACGTCCACGAAGTAGTTGGTGGAGTTCCAGGAATACTGCGGGAACCCGCCGCCGGCTCCGTAGAAGTACCGGCCGTTGGTGCCCGCCGCGACGCGCAGGTCACCTGCGATCCACTGGTTGTTGAAGAACCCGCCCGAGATCGAGTAGTGGCCCTGCGGTGCGAAGTAGGACACGACGTACGGCGTCCCGGCGCTCACCTGGAGCGGGGTCGACAGCATCGCCGTCTGCCACCCCGACGCGGTCTCGCCGACGAAGGTGAGGCCGGCCAGCTTGGTCCCGGAGGCCGACCACACCGATCCCTTGTGCACTCCGGAGTTACCCGCGCCCTTGAAGAACCTGATGCCGGTCACCTGGCCGGACTTCGTGGGCGTGAACTCGACCCCCAACTCCACTGGGGAGCTGTCGTCGGTGGCGGTCACGGCCGGCGTCTGGGAGCTGAACAGGCTCTGCACGGGGGCCGGTTCGCCGCTGCGCGTCTGGAACGACCACGACTGGTTGGCCAGTGTGACACCCTCGGTCGACCTGAGTCCGTTGACGGCCACGTTGACCTGGGTGCCGGCCGGCAGCAGGCTGGTGGGCACGAACGTCACCTGTGTCCCGTCGCTGCTGAGGCTCGCGGTGCCGGCGACCGCTCCCGCGGACGTCGAGACCGACATGCCCCACCCGCTCGCCAGCGGAGAGCTGACCTCGAGCACCACCTGGCTGTCGCGGCGCACCTGGGTGGCGCCCGGGGCCGGGGACTGCCCGACCACGGCGAGCGGGGACGGAGCTCGCTCGAACACCACGTCGACCATGTAGCTGGTGGACGAGCTGGCCGATGGATAACCCGTGCCGTAGGTGAACGCCCCGGAGTTGGAGGCCACCACGAGAGGCGACCGGGACATCGAGGCGAAACCGCCCCCGGTCACCGAGTAGCGTCCGGCCGGCGCACGGTATCCGGCGATGTACTCGGTGTTCTTGGTGATGGCGACGGGCTGGCCGAAGACCAGCGTCTGCCATCCCGAGACCGTCTCCCCCGTGAAGGTGCCGGTCGCGAGCTGCGTGCCCGTGGCGGACCAGAGGGTGCCGGTGTGGGTGCCGGTGTTGTTGGGGCCCTTGTAGAAGCGGACCGCGCTGACGGTGCCGTCCACCGTGGAGCTGAAGCGCACCCCGAGGGTGAGGGGACCCTGGTCCGACTCCTCGAGCACGCTCGGCTGCGACGCATCGTCGTAGAGCGAGCACGGGCAGACTCCGGGCGCCGAGGCCGGCTTGGCCGTGCGGAAACTCCAGGTCTTCCCCGCACCCACGGACTGTCCGAGGGCGTCAGTGGCCGACACGGTGGCGGTGTGCTGCACGAAGCCGGCCAGCGGCGACGTGGGCGTGAAGGTGACCGTGCGGGTGGCCGCGTCGTACGACGTCGTGCCGGGCACCGTCTGGCCGAGCTCATCCTTGAGCACCAGGCTCGCGGAGCCCGCGACGATCGGCTTCGAGAGCGTCGCACGCACGGTCGTGCTTGGCGGCACGCTGCTCGAGCCAGCGATCGGCGCCTGGTTGGTCGCGGCGAGGGGGGAGTCGTCGACGTTGGTGAAGAGCACATCGACGTAGTAGTTGCTGCTCTGGTGGCTGCTGGCGGGGTATTGACCCGACCAGCCGAAGACACCGGCCGGCGCGGCACCGAACCCTCCTGCCACGGTAAGGGGCGGCGCGAGCTTGGGTGCGTCGTAGAACGCGTTGGCCCCGAGCGCGTAGCGCCCCTGCGGTGCGGTGTAGGAGGCGACGTAGGTCTGGTTGGCACTGACGGGAACAGCGGAGGTGAACTGCAGCGTCTGCCAGCCGGTAGCGGTCTCATTGGTGAAGGTCCCCGTGGCGAGCCGGGCGCCGCTGGTGCTCCACAGGGATCCCTGGTGCGTCCCCCCGTTGCCGGTGCCCTTGTAGAACCGCACGCCCGAGATGTAGCCATCGCTTGTGGGGGTGAACCGCAGTCCGAGCTCGACAGCACCGCTGTCGTTCGTGGCAGCGGTTGGCGGCACCTCCGCGCCGAAGATAGAGCAGGGGCACTGGACCGCGGCGTTGCGGGTCGCCACGGCGCCGGTGTTGGCGCTGTCGTCGGTCGCGCGGACCCGCAACGGGACGCTGCCCATGCCCTTCTGGACATAGGTGTAACTCCACGACGAGGTGCCAGTCGCGGGGTGCCACGTGTCGCCGCCGTTGGTCGAGACCTCGACGCCGGCCACCCGGCCACCACCGGCGTCGGTCGCGGTGCCCGAGATGGTGCGCTGCGTCCCGTTGGCGACCGAAGCCCCGGCCGCCGGGGAAGTGATCGAGACGGAGGGGCCAGTCGTGTCCGTCGACTTGCTCGCGGTCACCAGCCCGGCCATCAACGTGCTCGGCTGCGAGCCCATGTCGGCGAGGAGGTTGACCTGTGCCTGCTGCATCCGGACGTCGGCGGGTTCGGGGTCGAACGGCGTGTCGTGGACCTCGTCCAGTCCCCAGGACCACTGCACGGATCCGGCGCTGAACACGAGGGCACCGCTGGGCGCCTTGTAGAGGGTCAGGTTGTGCGTGGTCGTCCCCGGAGTCACGGTGTTGCCGTAGTCGCGCAGGTATTCGGGCGTGGGTCCGATGGTCGTGGACAGGCGCACCAGACCCGCCGGGCGCTGTCCGTTGTCGATGTCCTCGTTGGACTCGTAGCCGACGGTGTGCGGTGCGAGGGCCCGCGTCTGGCCAGCGGCCAGGGACGCCAAAGACGTGTTGCGCCAGAGCCTGGTCCTGCCCTCTTCGGTGCTGACCGTGACCGGGAGGTCGCTGTAGTTGGCCTGGTACATCGTCCCCGTCAGGGCGTTCTCGGGCAGACCGGCACCCTGCGACGTCGGCGCGTAGCGAGGGTCGCGCCAGGTGCCGGTCCACTGCGGGCTCGGGTCGGACTTCATCCAGTCCCACGTCTCCTTGTAGCTGACGAGGGTGCGGTAGGCCGTGTGGCTGGTGTCGAGCGACGGCTCGTAGCGCGTGCGCCAGTAGACGTCGTTGCCGCTGAGGAACTGCAGGTTCACCCCGGCGTCGCGGGCAGCCTCGACGTTGGCGCGCTGGGCACCGCTCCAGTACTCGTCGTGCCCGACGGAGAGGAACACGTCGTGGTTCTTGATGAGGTTGCCGCGGCGGTCGCTGTCGACGCCTGCCATGTAGGAGACGTCGTAGCCGTTGCGCTCGAGGAAGCGCACCATCGGGTACTCGTTGGCGAAGAAGAAGTCCCGTCCGCCGGTGCCTCCGCGCGTGTTCATCGGCCGGTTGTAGGAGAGCTTGTAGCTGCGCCCGTTGACGCCTCCGTTGTAGAAGTTCGAGCCGCCGTAGTTGTTGTAGGCGACCCACGTCGGGTCGGAGGTCTGAAAGACG
The DNA here is from genome assembly GCF_900112035.1 of Nocardioides alpinus. Taxonomy (GTDB): domain Bacteria; phylum Actinomycetota; class Actinomycetes; order Propionibacteriales; family Nocardioidaceae; genus Nocardioides; species Nocardioides alpinus. The sequence continues at coordinate 423,670 of NZ_FOKC01000001.1, forward strand.
ACGTCGGAGGTGCTCGCGTCGTCGCGCACCACGAACGTGATGTGGCTGGAGTCGCCGTTGCTCCGCTTGAGCTGGGCGATGTAGACGCCCGACACGGCCGTGGACGGCACGTTCCACGACGCGGAGACAGCCCAGTTGCCGCAGTCGTAGGTCTCGGTGGTGAGGTCGTTGATGCAGTTGGGCTGGTTCTGCGGCAGGTTGACGCTGGGCGTGACGGACGTGATCTTGCGGGCGCCGTTGCCCTGGTAGTAGCCGATCCGGTAGATGTCGATGGTGTACGACGACGCGTCGGTCTTGATCTTGAAGTCGACGCGCTGGCCGACGTTGACGGAGATGTCGGTGGAGAAGCCCTGGATCGAGTCCGCGCCCGAGCCGTAGGCGGAGTCCCAGATCTCCGGCGAGGTGCCGGGCTTGGAGTTCTCGCACGCGATCTTGTTGCCACCGGGGGCACAGGGGTCGGCCGCGTTCGCGGTCGACGGGCCACCGATCAGGGACGGGCCGACCAGCACGTTCAGCGCCGCCACCAGGAGCAGCGCCACCACCCGCGCGCTCCATGCGCGCGTGCGCCCCATCACTGCTGACCCCATCGCCGTCCACCCATCCTGCTCGCACTCGTCCAGGGGCATTCCGCCCCTGGGTGATCGTGGCCGGGACGCGCCCCCCGCATCGGGCACGCCGGCCGTTTTCCCCACATTGGGGGTCAGACGCCGACCGGCTGGCCCGGCACTCGCTGGCGGGGGATGCGCACGCTGCTGATCCGCAGCTGAGGCGGGTCGGTCAGCTTGGTGACGGTCCTGCTCGCGGCGGCGACCAGGTCGCGCCCCTTGAGGCTGTCGGCGTCGCGCGAGATGCAGAGGTCGCGCAGCGCCAGGTCGAGCGCGATGGTCATCTGGTGGTCGTCGACGTGCTCGCCATGGCGGGCCCGGCGCGGCACGAGGATCGGGCACTTGCCGTTTTCCAGCGCCATCAGGGCGATGCCCGTCCCGGCATGGGCGACCACGACGTCGGCGTCGCGGATCGAGGTCCGCATCTCCTCCGAGGGCACCCGCGAGCGCCCGTCGATGCCCAGGCCGGTGGTGTCCGTACCGCCGGTCTGCCACAGCACCTTCGTGCTCGGCGGCACCAGCGGCACCAGCCGGTCGAGCAGCCGGCGGAAGCCGTAGTCCTCCTGCGTGCCCAGGCTCACGACCATCGACCGGATCGGTCGGGGCTCGATCGGGCTGGTGTCGTAGAGGTCCCACGGCGAGGCCAGGTAGGTCCAGGCGCCGGTGCACAGGTCACTGGACTGGCTGAAGGTCGAGATGCCCGGCATCGCCGCCATCGCGCGACCCGACAGGGACGGCTCGTCGCGGCGCGTGGCGCTCTCGATGTAGACCGTCTCGATGCCGCGCATCCTCGCCTGCGGGAGCACGGCGAGCGCGAGCGCGGCGCCGGTGCTGACCACGAGGCGTACGTCGTGGAGCCGGAACAGCTGGCGGGCGGCGAGGGCGTTGCGCGCCACGGCACGCAGGTCGCGGGGCGGGCACGGCGCCATCCAGTGCACCTGCTCACCGGCCAGCATCGACTCGGTCTGGGGCGTCCGGACGGTCACCCACACCACGTCCGCGCCGACGCCCAGGCGCGGGCGGAGCGTGTGGAGCTGCATCAGGTGTCCGCCGTCGTTGGCGACCAGGAGCGTGGTCACGAGGCTCCCCCTCCAGCGACCGCGGCCGCCAGGACCTCGACGACGCGGTCCTGCATCGACTCGGTCAGGTGCGGGTGCATCGGGAGGGACAGGATCTCCCCGGCCGCGGCCTCGGCCACGGGCGCCGTCCCCGGCCCCAGCCCGAGATGGGCGTAGGCCCCGGTCAGGTGCACCGGGCAGGGGTAGTGGATCCCGGCACCGATCCCGGCGCGCCCGAGCTCGGCCAGCACCCGGTCGCGTTCGGCGACCCGCACGACGTAGAGGTGCCAGACGTGCTGTCCCTCGGCTCCCGGCAGCGGACGTCGTACGCCCGGCACGTCGGCCAGCAGGCTGTCGTAGCGGGCGGCCGCGCGCACGCGGAGCTCGTTCCACTTCTCCAGCCGGTCGAGCTTGGCCTGCAGGTAGACGGCCTGGATGGTGTCGAGCCGGGAGTTCATCCCGATCACGTCGTGGACGTAGCGGGTGGCGGAGCCGTGGTTGCGCAGCCTCCGGACCTCGGCGGCCATCGTCGCGTCGTCGGTGGTCACGGCACCCGCGTCGCCGGCGGCGCCGAGGTTCTTGCCCGGGTAGAAGCTGGTGGCGGCGATCGTCCCGATCCCCCCCGAGCCGCGGCCGCCCAGTCGCGCGCCCTGGGACTGGGCCGCGTCCTCGACCAGCGGTACGCCGGCTGCCGTGCAGATCGCGGACAGCTGCTCCATCGGTGCGAGCTGGCCGAAGAGGTGGACCGCCACGACTGCCTGGGTCCGGTCGCCGATCGCCGCGTCGAGGGCCGCGGGATCGATCAGCAGCCGGTCGTCGTCGACATCCACGGGCACCGGCACGGCGCCGATCCGCGAGACCGCCTCGGCGGTGGCCACGAAGGTGTTGGCCGGGACGACGACCTCCCCGCCCGGGCCCACGCCGGCGGCGCGCAGCGCCAGCTCGAGGGCGTCGGTGCCGTTGGCGACGCCGACGCAGTGGTCGACCCCGACGAAGTCGGCGTACTGCTGCTCGAACGCGGCCACGGGCGGGCCGTCGACGAACGCGGTCGCGGCGAAGACGGCGGCGATGCCCGCCTCCACCTCGTCGGCCACCTCGGCGTGCGGCGAGGCGAGATCGACGAAGGGAACCTTGACACTCATGCGGTGACTCCTGTCCGGACGGGGCGGGCAGGGACGCCCACCCAGGTCTCTCCTGCGGGGACGTCGTGGAGGACGACGGCGCCCATCCCGACGGTGGCACCTGCTCCGACGTGCACTCCTTGGCGCACGGACGCGTTCATGCCGACGTAGGCGCCCTCGCCGATCTCGACGTCGCCGCCGAGGGACACCCCGGCACAGATCGTCGCGAAGTCGTGGACGCGGCACCCGTGGGTGAGCGTCACCTGCGGCATCAGCACCACGTGCCGGCCGACCTCGACGTCGGCGGTGAGGACCACCCCGTCGAGGGCGATCGAGCCCGTGCCGATGGAGCAGCTGCCGGGCAGCACGACGCGGGGGTGGATGAGCGAGGTGTAGCGCCCGGGATCCATCCCCAGCATCTCGAGGCGCAGGGCGACCCGGTGCCGGTGTCCCCCCTTGCCGAGCGTGAGCACCACGTCGTGGTCGACGACGTCGGTGACGAGGTCGACCGAGCCGAGGACCGGGGTCAGCCCGTGGAGGGTGCCCCAGGTGGCGGGGTCGTCGTCGACGATGCTGACCGGGCCCTGGTGGTGCAGCCACACCGCCACAGTGGTGGCCTCACGGGCCAGGCCGCTGGCGCCGACGAGCAGCAGGCCGCTCACGGTCGCCACGCCGTGCTGAGGGCCTCGCACACGCGTGCCTGCTCCGGGTCGGTCATCTGGTGGAACAGCGGCAGGATCAGCGTCCGGTCGTTGAGTCGCTCGGTGACCGGGAGCGGCGCGTGCGACCGGTGGTCGTGCGCCGGCTGGCGGTGGGCCGCCATGATGCCGCGCCGTGCGGAGATGCCTGCCTCGGCGAGATGGACCATCAGCTCCTCGCGGTCCATCGGGTGGTCCTCGAGGACCTCGACCCAGCAGGACTGGAAGTTGGTGGTGCCCCAGGCCGGATCGGCCACCATCCGCAGACCGGGCAGGTCGGCCACCACGGCGGCGTACGTCGCGGCGCGCTCGCGGCGGCGGGCGACCATGGCGGGCAGCCGACCCAGCTGGACGCTGCCCACGGCCGCCTGCAGGTCGGTCATCCGGAAGTTGAAGCCGACCTCGGCGTAGGACTCCGGCGGGGCGAGCACGCTCGCGTGCCTATCCGCCGCGGAGGTGGACATGGCGTGCTCGCGCAGCCGGCGGGCGCGATCGGCCCAGTCGCTGCGCGACGTGGTGAGCATGCCGCCCTCACCCGTGGTGAGGAGCTTGCGCGGGTGGAACGACCAGGCCGCGATCTCCGCACCGGCGCCCACCGGACGCCCGTGCGCGGTCGAGCCCGCCGCGCACGCGGCGTCCTCGATGACGGTGATGCCGAGCGGGTCGCACCAGGCACGGATGGCGCGCAGGTCGAGCGGCACGCCGCCCTGGTCCACGGCGATCACCGCACGCGTCCGCGCGGTGACCACCGTGGCGATCGTGGCAGGGGTGAGATTGCCGGTCGTCGCGTCCACGTCCGCGAACACCGGTGTCGCCCCGACGTAGGTCGGTGCGTTGGCCGTGGCGACGAACGAGAAGGACGGGACGACGACCTCGTCGCCGGGCCCGACACCGGCGACCACGAGCGCCAGGTGGAGAGCAGTGGTGCAGTTGCTGACGGCCACCGCGTGAGCAGCCTCCTGCGAGGCGGCGAAGGCGGCCTCGAACGCCGCCACGCGTGGGCCCTGGGCGACCCAGCCGGACCGCAGCACCGCGGCGACCGCCGCGACCTCCTCCTCGCCGAGCCACGGCTGCATCACGTTGATGCGGGTCAGCTGCTGGTCCAGGCTCATCGGGCCACCGCCGGCACGGGCCGTCCGGCAGCGATCTCCTCGCGCTGCGGACGCCACCACTCCACCAGGGCACGCAGCCCGTCCTCGAGGCCGGTGTCGGCGACGAAGCCCAGGTCGCGCTCGGCGGCGCAGGTGTCGGCGAGACGGCGTACGACACCGTTGACGCCGCGCTCGGGTCCGTGCTCGACGGGCAGGTCCGAGCCCATCACCCGCAGCAACGTCTCGGCGAGCCCGAGCAGGCTGGTCTCCTCGCCGCGAGCGACGTTGTAGACGCCCTCCACGACCGGTGACGCGGCTGCCAGCACGTTGGCGCGGGCGATGTCGGTGGTGAAGACGAAGTCCATCGTCTGCCGCCCGTCCCCGAAGATCAGCGGGGGCTGGCCGTCATCGATGCGCTCCATCCACCGCACCAGCACCTCGGTGTAGAGGCCGTGGACGTCCATCCGCGGGCCGTAGACGTTGAAGTAGCGCAGTGCGACGTAGTCGAGGCCGTGCATGGCGCGGAAGCTGCGCAGCATGCCCTCGTTGAAGGTCTTGGCCGCGCCGTAGAAGGTGTCGTTGGCGTAGGGGTGCTGGACCTCGGGCGTCGGGAACTGCTCGGCGAGCCCGTAGACCGAGGCCGACGAGGCGGCCACCAGCTTGTCGACGCCGGCGGAGGTGGCTGCCTCGACGACGTTGAAGGTGCCGTCGACGAGCACCTCGAGGGCGAGCCGCGGCTCCTCCGCGCACTGGGTGATCCGGATGGCGGCCTGGTGGAAGACGAGGTCGCAGCCGCGGGTCAGGTCGTGGACGAGGTCCCGGTCGCGGATGTCGCCGCGGACCAGCTCGACACCACCGCGGACGAGGGCGTCGGCGAGGTTGAACTCACGGCCCCGCACCATGTTGTCGAGGACCCGGACCTGCGAGACCCCGGCGTCGAGGAGCTGGTCGACGAGGGTCGAGCCGATCGTGCCGGCACCTCCGGTGACGAGCACGGTGGCCCCGGTGAGCGCGGTCATCGGCTGACCTCCAGCACGCGCTCGGTCGCCTGGCGGGGCACCGGCGGCGGCCCGACCGGCACCGCCTGCTCGGCGAGCCGGCGGGAGGCCTGCTCCAGCACCTCGAGGACCCGGAGCCCCGAGCGGCCGTCGGTCAGCGCCTGCCGCCCCTCGCGGATCGCAGCCGCGAACTCGCCCACCATCGACCCGAGCGCCTCGCGCTCGGGCAGGGCGGGAGACCACGTGTCGCCGAGGCGGTAGGAGACGGTCGAGGCCGCACGGTCCGAGCCGGCCACAGACGTACGGGCCAGGTCGACGCCGCGGTCGAAGACGCTGAGCCGCTGCTGCGGGTTGAGGTCGTCCCACACGAGGGTGCGACGGGAGCCGCCGATCACCATCTGGCGGATCTTGGTCGGGCTCAGCCAGTTGACGTGCACGTGCGCCAGCCCGTCGTCCGGCAGCGGGAGCGTCAGGTGGCCGACACAGGCGCGGCCGGCACCGATGGGGTCGGCGCCGGTCGCGCCGATGCCGGCAGTGGGGAGACCACCCGGCAGCACGAAGTCGAGGATCGCGAGGTCGTGCGGCGCGAGGTCCCACAGGACGTCGATGTCGGGCTGGATGAGGCCGAGGTTGATGCGCACCGAGTCGACGAAGTGCACCTGGCCCAGCTCGCCGCTGACCACGAGGTCCCGCATCTTCTGGACCGCAGGGGTGTAGCAGTAGGTGTGGTCCGTCATCAGGACCAGGCCCTCCCGCTCGGCCAGGTCGACCATGGCCCGCCCGCCGGCGACGCTGTCGGCCAGAGGCTTCTCGACGAGCACGTGCTTGCCGGCGCGGAGTGCGTCGAGGGCGAGGCCACGGTGCGTGCGCGCCGGCGTGGCGATCGCGACCGCGTCGATGTCGGGGTCGTCCAGCACCCGCTCCACGCTGTCGGTGACGGCGACGTGCGGGCCGGCGACCTTCCGCGCCCGGTCGAGGTCGAGGTCGCACACCGTGCGCAGGTCCCAGCCCGGCGAGCCGCCGAAGTTGCGGACCAGGTTGGGCCCCCAGTAGCCGGCGCCGATCACGGCGATGCCCAGGTTGCGGTTCATCGAGCTTCCTCCAGTCGTCCTTCGTGCTCCAGGTAGACCTCGCCCGAGGCCGGGCAGATCCATCGGTCGTGGGTGTCGGACACGAGGGGTACGCCGCTGCGCCCGACCCATCCGACGCGGCGTGCGGGCGTCCCGACGACGAGGGCGTGGTCGGGCACGTCCCGGGTCACGACGGCCCCGGCCCCGACGCTGGCCCAGCGGCCGATCGTCACCGGCGCCACGCAGACGGCGCGCGCACCGATCGATGCGCCCTCGCGGACGGTCACGCCGACCGCCTCCCAGTCCTCGGCGCCCTTGCGGCGGCCGTCGGGCGTCACCGCGCGGGGGTAGGTGTCGTTGGTCAGCACCACGGCCGGTCCGATGAAGACGCCGTCCTCCAGGACCGCCGGCTCGTAGAGGAGGGCCTGGTTCTGGACCTTGCAGCGCTCCCCGATCCGGGTGCCGGGACCGACGTAGACGTTGCGGCCGATGATCGTGTCGGCGCCGATCTCGGCGCCGGCGCGGACTGCGGACTGGTCCCAGACCTGCGCGCCGGGACCGACCAGGGCGCCGTCCTCGACGGAGGCGGTGGGAGCGATCACGGTGTCGGCGCCGCGGTGGGCCCTCGGACCGGAGAGTGTCGTCATGAGCGGGAGCTTTCGTCTCGTTGCCAGGTGGTGAAGTCGCCGGCCCGCAGGGCCTGTCGGGCACCGAGCTGCGCGGCGACGTGGACGCCCACGAACACCGGGAGCCGGAGGGCGACGCCCGGGCGGCCGACGGCCAGGCCCAGGAGGGTGCGCGCGCTGGTGCGCGAGGTCGGTCGGCGCACGCCGAGCTGCGCGGCCTGGGCGTTGCCGGTGGCGATCCGGACCCGACGGCGTACGAGGTCGCGCACCGTGCGCGGCGGGTGCACGACGGCGACGGCGCCGGGGACGACGCGACGCTCGTCCCCGGTGAACGCGTCGGACATGCCGAGGTCGTCGCTCATCATCCGGGGCAGCGCGGTGACCCGGGCCTGGGCCTGCTCGGAGAGCACGACGACCCCCCGGCCGAAGAGTCCAGACTCCACCTGCGGCAACGACTCCCAGACGTCGTAGTACCAGCGCACCCAGCGCGAGCAACCGGCCCGCGGCACGTCGCGGCGGGGAGCGGTCGCCAGCACGTGGCCGGCGGTGATGGGCTCGAGCAGCTGCAGCACGTCGCGGCCGTTGAGCTCGATGTCGGCGTCGAGGTGGACCCGCGGGAACACGTCCGTCACGGTGTTGCCCACGCGCACGGCCTCGGCCTTCGAGGGCTGCTGGATCTCGATGACGCGCGCCAGCGGGTCGGCACTGCGCGCGACCTCGGCGGTCCGGTCGGTGCACCCGTTGCAGACGACGACCACGTCGAGGTCGCCGCCGCGAGTGCCCTCCCGGAGAGCGCGGAGGTTGCGGCCGATGCTCGCTGCCTCGTTGTGCGCAGGAATGATGACGCTCGCGACGGCCATCCCCAACTCCCCCAAGTCGTGTGCCCGTCGAACGACCGGCACGCTCAGATCTTGGGGAGCCGGGAGCTCGACTCGGCCGCCGACGGGACCCTTTCGCCAATATTGGTGAGCGGTCCCGGCTCGTCGCGCGGCGTCATCCCGGCTGCGCCATCGAGAAGGTGATCTCGCTCGAGCGCAGGTTGCGCAGGGACAGCACCATGAGGTCCAGCTCGACCACCGACCACCCGTCGTCCACGGCCGTCCCGGCTGCGGTGGTGCGGAGCGCCTGCAGCAGGTTGAGCGGCTGCTTGCGCAGCTCGGCGTGCAGCGTCCCCTCCAGGACCCGGCCGAGGAAGTCGTGCTGGGCCGCAGGCCCCGACCCGTAGGCGTACGCCGGGTCGACGCCGTTGTCGTCCGCGAGCCGCACGAACGTGTCCCAGTCGATGGCGATCACGTGGTCGACGCGCCGGCCGGACCACTCCTCGACCAGGCCGACGCCCGTGCTGGGCGACGACGTGGCGACCACGGGGCGGATGCCGCTGCTGGCGGGCAGCGACTCCACCTCCGCCGACAGGCCGTCAGGGGGGACCTCGATCAGCATCACGGCCTCGACGGACTGCTCTCCGGACAGCCACGGCACGTCGGGACCCGCACCTCCGGTCCGGGTGCCGACCACCAGGACGGTCTTCCCGTCCGCGGGCGGAGGTCTGTCGGTCAGGCCCGCGAAGGCGCCCTCGATGCGGTCCAGCCGGCTCGCCATGGCGACGTTGAGCCCCAGCCCCACCATCGCGACGGCCAGGCCGAGGGCGAGCACCACCCTGAGCAGCCGGCGTACGACCCTCGCCATCCGCCTCCCCCTCGTGCCGATCCCCCGACGCTAGGGCGCGAGGCCGGGTGATCTCATGCCCCAAAGAGGGGACACGGGCGCGGGTGGGCTCAGGAGTTGAAGCGCTGCTGGGTCTTCTCGAGGCCGTCGGAGATCAGCGACTCGACCGCGTCGGCGGCGTCGCCGACCTGGAACGACAGCTCCTTGCGCTCGACCGTGGAGTAGTTGGACAGCACGAAGTCGGCCACGTCCTGGCGACCGGACGGTCGGCCGATGCCGGCCCGCACGCGGTAGAAGTCTCCGGTGGCCAGCGACGAGCGCATCGACTTGAGGCCGTTGTGGCCGTTGTCGCCGCCGCCGAACTTGATCCGCAGGGTGCCGAAGGCGATGTCGAGCTCGTCGTGGATCGCGATGACGTGGTCGGGCTCGACCTTGTAGAACGAGGCGAGCGCCTTGACCGGACCGCCGGACTCGTTCATGTAGCCACGGCCCCGGGCCAGGACCACGCGCGGCCCGCCGATCGTGAGCCGGCCCTCGACGACGTCGGCGCGGCCCGACTTGTGACTCCTGAAGGGTGATCCCATCCGGCTCGCCAGCTCGTCGGTCACGAGGTAGCCGATGTTGTGGCGGTACCCGGCATAGGTGGGGCCGGGGTTGCCGAGGCCGACCACCAGCCAGACGCCGTCCTCGGTGCCGCTCATGCCCTCGTCCTCCTCATCGCGACGATCCTTCCAAGACGCAGCGAGCCGGCGCATCCGCACACGCAAGGTGGACGGACGCGCCGGCTCGGCCGGGATCACTCGGAGTCGGTGCCCTCGGACTCGATGGCAGCGTCCTCGGCCTTGGCCTCGACCTGTGCGTCGGCGATCTCGGCGTCGGAGACGTCGTGCTCGATGCCGGCCTCGGCCTCGGCCTCCTCCAGCTCGGCCTCGAGGGCCTCGGCGGAGATCTGCTCGGTCACGTTGACGATGAGGAGCTCCTCGTCGGCGAGCAGCGTGGTGCCCGAGGGGAGGTCGAGGTCCTTGGCGTGGATCATGGTGCCCGGGGCCGCGCCCTCGACGGAGACCTCGAAGAACTCGGGGATGTGGGTGGCCTCGGCCTCGACGGAGACGACGGCGTTCTCGGTGACGACCAGCGTGTCGGGAGCGGCGTCGCCCACGACGTGGATCGGGACGTCGACGGTGACCTTCTCGCCGCGGATGACGGCGACGAAGTCGAGGTGCTCGATGACCCGGCGGATCGGGTCGACCTGGACGTCCTTGGTGAGCGCGAGCTGCTCGGAACCGTCGATGTCGAGCGCGAGGAGCGCGTTGGCGCCACCGTGCTTGAGGGCCATCATCGTCTGGTGGCCGGGGAGGATCACGTGGATCGGGTCGTTGCCGTGGCCGTAGATGACGGCGGGGATCTTGTTGTCGCGACGGATCCGGCGGGCAGCGCCCTTGCCGAACTCGGTGCGCGTCTCGGTGGCGATCTTCTCGGGGGCAGACATGGGGTTCTCCACTCGGTTGGGGGCTGGTCGGTGTGGTCTCGGGGGCTCGGCGCTCCGGAGACGACGAACGCCGCGCTCCGGATCGTGAGCGCGGCGCAGTGTGGGCAGCCGGCCCAGTCGATCACGGAGTCCCAGGTCGTTCGTCGGGCTCCCTCGCCGAGGCAACCCCGAAACCCTAGACCCGCCCCCCGGGGTGGGTCGAATCCACGCGCCTAAGGTGTCGTCGTGCCCCTGATGCTCCCCGAGGCGCGCGAGCGCGCCACCCTGCTGTCCGACGTCCACACCGTGCTGCACCTCGACCTCACGTCGCCCGACGACTTCGGTGTCGAGGCGACCCTCACGTTCCGCTGCGACGAGCCGGGGGCGTCGACCTTCCTCGAGCTCAACGGCGGCACCGACGTGACGCTCGACGGTCGGCCGGCGACGTACGACGCGGGGCGGATCCCGCTCACCGACCTCGCCGAGCACAACGAGGTCCGGGTCACCGCGCGGATGCCCTACGTCACCGACGGCGACGGGATGACCGTCACCGTCGACCCGGCCGACGGGGAGCGCTACGTCTGCGCGCACACATCGATGGACATCACCCAGAAGGTGATCCCGTGCTTCGACCAGCCCGACATCAAGTCGACGTTCTCGCTGACCGTGACCGCCCCGTCGCACTGGACGGTGCTGGCCAACGGGCAGCTCGAGGACCGGACGTCTGGCACGGACGGCGACACCTGGACCTTCGGCACCACGCCCCCCTTCTCGTCCTACCTCTTCACCCTCGTCGGCGGGCCGTGGGTGTCGGTGACGTGGGACGAGCCCTACGCCCCGGCGCCGGGCGGGACGCTGCCGTTCGGCTGGCACGCGCGGGCGTCGCAGGGGCGCGAGCTCGAGCGGGACGCCGAGGAGCTGAAGCGCATCACCAGCACCTGCTTCCAGCACTACACGACGATCTTCGAGCCGGAGTACCCCTACGCCGACTACCAGCAGGTCTTCGCCCCCGGGCTCAACTGGGGCGCGATGGAGTTCCCCGGGTGCGTGGTCTTCCGTGACCAGGCGCTCACGCAGGGAGCTCCGACCGAGCTCGAGCGTGAGTGGCTGGCCTCGACGATCGCGCACGAGATGGCGCACATGTGGTTCGGCGACCTCGTCACGATGAAGTGGTGGGAGGACTCCTGGCTCAACGAGTCCTTCGCCGACTTCATGGGCTTCGACGTGGCCGGCATCGCTGCGGGCTACACCGACGCCTGGACCTCGGCCGCGATCACCCGCAAGCCCACCGGCTACCGCGCCGACCGGCGGCGCTCGTCGCACCCGATCGCGGAGGACACCGACAAGATCGTCGACGTCGACACCGCCTTCGCCAACTTCGACATGATCACCTACGCCAAGGGCAACGCGACCCTGGCGCAGCTCGGCCACTGGCTCGGCGAGCAGGACTTCCTCGCCGGCGTCAACCGCCACCTCACCACCCATGCCTTCGGCAACGCCGACCTCGCCGACTTCCTCGACTCGCTCGACGCGGCCACCGAGCTCGACGTACGCAGCTGGGCGCAGGCGTGGCTGCGCACGACCGGCTTCGACACCCTCGTGGTGACCCGCGACGGCGACGTCCCCGTGCTCACGCGCGAAGGATCCCGGCCGCACCGCCTCACCGTGTCGGCGTACGACGACGCGATGCGGCTCGTGGCCTCCCGCGACGTGCAGCTCGGGGCGGAGCCGGTGCGGCTCGACGAGTTCGCCGGACGGGTCGTGGTGCCCAACTCGGGCGACGAGACCTTTGCGGTCATCCGCCCCGACGAGCAGTCGTGGGCCGCGATCACGGCCGGGTTGTCGTCGGTGGAGTCCCAGCTCACCCGCGCCATGCTCTGGTGGACCGCGGTCGACCTGTGCGAGTCGCAGGTCATCCCCGTCGCCGACCTGGTGGCGCTGGCCGACCAGCACCTGCGCCCCGAGACCCACCCGCTCGTCTTCGAGGGCGTGATGCGTGCCCTGCAGCTCGTCACGCGTCGCTACGCCGAGCCCGACGAGGTCGCCGGGCACCTCGCCGTGATCGCCGACATCGCCCGTGGCGCGGTCGACGCAGGCGACCCGGCGCTCGCTCCCGGTGCCTCGCGGGTGCTGGCGCGGCTGAGCGCCGACGCGGGGCTCCTCACCCGGTGGCTCGGGCAGGACGAGGTCGACCAGAGCGTGCGCTGGGCCGCGGTCCAGCGGCTCGCCGAGCTCGGCGACGCCTCGCACATCGACACCGAGGAGGCCCGCGACAGGTCGGTCTCCGGGCACCACGCCGCCCTGGCCGCACGCGCGCTGGTGCCCACCGCCGAGAGCAAGGCCGACATGTGGGGCCGCCTGATGGGCGGCGAGCTCGGCAACCACGAGTTCGACGCCGTCGGGGAGGGCTTCTGGGGATGGGAGCAGGCCGACCTGGTCCACCCCTACCTCACGCGCTACGTCACCGACGGCCTCGACCTCGCCCGCCGCTCGGGCCAGGGCATGGCCGACGTGATCGGCGACGCCTTCCCACGGCTGCCGCTCACCCCCGCCGTACGCCGTGAGCTGCGCGCCGCGGTCGTCGAGGCGCTCGCCGGCGGCGACGTGCCGACGGTGCTGGCGCGGGCGTGGAACGACGGGCTGGACGACCTGGACCGGACGCTCTGAGATGACGTCGCGGCAGGTGCTCTCGCGCAGCCTTCGGGCCGCGATCGACGAGCATCTCCGCCCGCGGGGCTTCACGGGCTCGCTACCCCACCTGCGGCGGATCGGCGGGGAGCAGATCTGCCTGATCAGCATCGAGTTCTTCTCCGGTGGCGGGAGCTTCGTGGTCGAGGTTGCTGAGTGCGGACCCGGGGGACACACGACGTCGTGGGGCGACGTGCGGCCGCCCACGACGGTCACCGCACGGGACATCGGGCATCCGCGACCCCGGCTCGGCAGCCCCAGTTCCCGGTCGGCGACCACTGGATCCACTTCGACTCCTCGCCGAAGCGTTGCACCGCTGTCGCGGACGAGGTGGTCCGGCTGGTGGTCCACCAGGCCGAACCCTGGTGGCGCGAGCAGCTCGAGCTCAGGAGCCAGGGGTAGGGCTGGTCTCGCGGCGCTGCTGCTCGTTCCTCGCAGGGTGCCTACGCGTGGCCGTCGAACATCGAGGTCACTGACCCGTCCTCGAAGACCTCGCGGATCGCCCGGGCGATCAGCGGGGCGATCGAGAGCACGGTCAGCTTGTCGAAGCGCTGGTCCGCGGAGATCGGGAGCGTGTTGGTGACCACGACCTCCATCGCGGAGGAGTTCTTCAGCCGGTCGACCGCGGGGTCGGAGAGGATCGGGTGGGTCGCGGCGATGATCACGCCCGCGGCGCCGGCCTCCATGCAGGCCTCCGCAGCCTTCACGATCGTGCCGCCGGTGTCGATCATGTCGTCGGTGAGGATGCAGATCTTGCCGCCGACGTCACCGACGACGCGGTTGGCGACGACCTCGTTGGCCACGTCGGTGCGCCGGGACTTGTGGATGAACGCCAGCGGTGCGCCGCCGAGGCGGGCCGACCAGCGCTCGGCGACCTTGATCCGGCCGGCGTCCGGGGAGACGACGGCGAGCTGCTGGTCGCCGTACTTCTCCTTGACGTAGTCGGTGAGGATCGGCAGCGCCATCAGGTGGTCGACGGGGCCGTCGAAGAAGCCCTGGATCTGGTCGGCGTGCAGGTCGACCGTGATCAGCCGGTCGGCGCCGGCGGTCTTGAAGAGGTCGGCCATCAGGCGCGCCGAGATCGGCTCGCGGCCGCGGTGCTTCTTGTCCTGGCGGGCGTAGCCGTAGAACGGCATGACGACCGTGATCCGCTTCGCCGAGGCCCGCTTGAGGGCGTCGACCATGATCAGGTGCTCCATGATCCACTCGTTGATCGGAGCCGTGTGGCTCTGGATCACGAAGGCGTCGCAGCCGCGCACGGACTCCTCGTAACGGACGTAGAGCTCGCCGTTGGCGAAGGCCCGCGCGTCCTGGGGGACGAGGCCGCACTCGAGGAGGTCGACCACCTCCTCGGAGAGCTCGGGGTAGGCCCGGCCACTGAAGACCATCAGGTTCTTCTCGGTGGTCCGCTTCATTCCGGTCACGCGACGCGTCTCCTGGCTGTGGTGGTCGGCCTCGGGGGAAGGCTCGTTCGGAGGTGCTGGTCAGGATTCTCGCCCACGGACGGGCGATCCCCAACCCCGGGTCACCCCTCGGTCTTCTCCTGCTGTTCACGGGCCGTTCGAGCCGCCTCGGCCTGGGCGGTCCCCGCCCGCCTCGACTCGGTCCAGCCGTCCAAATTGCGCTGCGGGGCGCTGCTCACGGCCAGCGCTCCGGCCGGCACGTTGCGGCGTACGATGGTGCCGCCCGCGGTGCCCGCCCCGTCGCCGACCGAGACCGGGGCGACGAAGGTGTTGTTCGAGCCGGTCTTGGCGTGGCGACCGATCGTGGTGCGGTGCTTGGCCACCCCGTCGTAGTTGGCGAAGATCGTGCCGGCCCCGATGTTGGCGCCCTCCCCGATCTCCGCGTCGCCGACGTAGGACAGGTGCGGGACCTTGGCGCCGTCGCCGATCTGCGCGTTCTTGGTCTCCACGAAGGTGCCGATCTTGCCACCGACGCCGAGCTGGGTGCCGGGTCGGAGGTAGGCGAACGGACCCACCGTGGCGCGGTCGCCGATGACGGCGAGCTCGCCGTGGGTGCGGATGACGCGGGCGCCGGCGCCGATCTCGCAGTCCTTGAGCGTCGTGTCCGGGCCGATGACCGCGTCCTCGCGGATGACCGTGGCGCCGAGGAGCTGCGTGCCGGGCAGGATCGTGGCGTCCGGCTCGATGACCACGTCGGACTCGATCCAGGTGGTCGCCGGGTCCATGACCGTGACCCCGTCCTTCATCCACCTGGTGACGATGCGGCGGTTGAGCTCCTTGCCGAGCTCGGCGAGCTGGGCGCGGTCGTTGGCGCCCTCGGTCTGGGCCACGTCGTCGATCAGGTGGGCGCCGACGGTGAGGCCGTCCTCGCGCGCCAGCCCGACCGCGTCGGTCAGGTAGTACTCGCCCTTGGCGTTGTCGTTGGTGATCCGCGCCAGCGCCCCGATGAGGAACTCGGCGTCGAAGGCGAGGATCCCGGAGTTGATCTCGTCGATCTCCCGCTGCTCCGGCGTCGCCTCCTTCTCCTCCACGATCGCCTCGACGTCGCCCTCGGCGTTGCGCACGATGCGGCCGTAGCCGAACGGCTTCGGCACCTTGCCGCTCAGGATGCTGACGGCCCGTTGCGCGGCCTCGTGCTCGACGGCGAACGCGCGCAGCGACTCGCCCTCCAGCAGCGGGGTGTCGCCGGCCGCGACGATGACGGTCCCGCTCGTGGTGCCCGAGGCCTCCATCGCGATGCGTACGGCGTGGCCCGTGCCCTCCTGCGTCTCCTGGACGGCCAGCACCGCGGTCGGCAGCAGCTCGATGATGTGCGGGCCGACCTGCTCGCGCTGGTGGCCCACGACCGCGACCACGCTGGTCGGCTCGACGGCCTCCACGGCGCGCAGCACGTGGCCGATCATGGAGCGCCCGCCGATGGGGTGGAGCACCTTCATGGTCTTCGACTTCATGCGGGTGCCGCCCCCGGCGGCGAGGACGATGACGGTGAGGTTGCCCATGGCCGCAGTCTGTCACTGCGCGCGGTCATGGAGATCAGCCGGCCGCTGCCCCCACGAGCTCCGGCACCGGGTCGCTCTCGCGGCGGGTGCGCCTGACTTCGAGCACGGACACGAGCGCCAGGGTCAGTCCACCTCCCAGCAGCATCGTCATCAGCAGCGCCCTCGGCCGGCTGCCGCCCACTCCGTAGATGACAGGCTGCGCGGGCGAGGCCTTCAAGGAGATGCGGTTGTCGAGCGACACGCCCGCGTCGTCCTGGAGCGCCTGGAGGCTCTGTCGGACCTCTTCGCGCAGCTCCTCGACCGTGTCGAGAACCCACTCTCGCGTCGGCCCGACGGCCTCGATGGCCAGCACCTGACTGTCGAAGTTCGTCCCCCACTGCCCCCCGCTGTCGGGAAGCCCGATGGACCATCCCTCGCGAACCCCGGCACCCACGAGCGTCGCGCCGGGTGAGGCGTACTTGGGCACCGGGTCTGGGCCGAGCACCGACTTGGCCACGGCACCGGCCGTGATGATGACCGACTCCGAGGCGGCGAGGCGGTCGGGGTGGAACTCGTTCTGCGGCACGAGGAAGACCACCTCTGCCCGCGTCCAGAAGACAGTGCGGTCCTGAATGGCCAAGAACCCCGCCGCAGCAGTGAACACCATGCCGACAGCAACGATGACCTTGAACCGCCACGCAGCGGCAAGAAGATCAGAAAGTGTCATCGTCCAGGTTCTCCGCGAGTGGGGTGCGGGTTTGCGTCCAGTTGTTACTCTACGCGTCAGCCGCGCGTCTACACGCAGAGGCCTTTGACCGCCCACTTGGGCCGATTTGCGGGGACGTGCACACTTATGGACAAGCCAGCGTTGCTCGGCATCGTGCGCCGCCGGTGGTACATCCTCGTCCTGGGACTCGTTGGCTCGATCGCCCTGGGCTATGCCGCGTCGCTGGCAAGCCCTCCCCAGTACACCGCCCGGGCGCTCGTGATGCTCCTCCCGTCCAAGGCGACGGTCGGCGACGACGGCAACCCGTTCTTGGAGCTCAGCGGCCTCGACCTGCCCGCCCGCGTCGTGGTGTCGTCCCTGAGCAGCTCGTCGGTGGCCGAACAGGTTGCCGAGGAGTTCCCCGAGATCACCTACGCGGTGACCATCGAGGAGTCCACCCGCGGCCCTGTCATCGCGATCGACGTCACCGGCACCTCGGAGGCGACGACGCTGGAGGCGTTGCCCTCGCTGATCCTGAAGGCTACGGCCACCCTGGACCGCCTGCAGAGCGAGGTGGACGCTCCGCCCGCCTCGAGCGTCCGCTCGATGCTCCTGACCGTGGATCGATCTGCTACGGAGGAGCGCGGCGGCACTGTCCGGCTCATGATCGCCGGCGTCGTACTCGGTCTCGTCGCGACCGTGCTTTCCGCCAGTGCCCTTGATGGTCGGATCCGGCAGCGCAACGCCCGCAGGGCGGCCCAGACGGCCGCCCAGACGGCGGCCGCATGCCCTCCTGATCCCCCGACCACCCCTGAGCCCCCCACGTCGCCGCAGGCGGCGGACCGGCCGACGCCACCCACGTCCGCCCCTCCCTCGGCCACGAGCGCTCCCGTGTCCCCTGCATCGGCCACGGATGGCGCAGACCGGTCCGGTGCGTCGGCAGGGTCGGACGCCTCGGACCGCAGCCACGCCGGGTCGGGCTCCGAGCCCCAGCTGGCAGGCACGGGCACGGCATCGAATGGCAGGGCCACCGCCAAATCCGGCCAGAACGCGAGGCCGTCGAAGAACCGCAGGCCCAACAGGGGCGGCGCAGCCCGCACCAATCGACCGTCCTGAGGAACACCACGGATCTGACAGGAGGTGAGGCGGGCCACGCCCGAGACCATGAATTCCATTGCCTGGCTCACCGCATACCTCGTGCTGCTCTTCGCGGTGCCCTCGACCCAGATCGTCGGCCCCCTCGGTAGCGCCGGGTCGTTGGCGATGGTGTTCGGGCTGGGCAGCTTCATGCTGTGGGTCATGCTCCGAGTGGCGGCATCGCGGTCGACGGGATCCGAGCCGGAGCCCGTGCGTCGGGCCCTGGTCGTCTTCCTGTTCTGCGTGGGCTTCACCTACACCTGGACGATGTCGCACCCCGTCAGCCCCGACGAGGTCAGCCCCGCCGACGTGGCCGTGCTGGCACTGATCTCGTGGGCCGGCACGTTCCTCCTCGCCCATGACAGCCTCGACACGCTCGCGGACCTCCGCACGATCCTGCGGCGGATCGCCATGGCTGGCGGCTTCCTGGCGATGCTGGGCCTGCTCCAGGCACTCACACGTCAGGTGTGGGTCGACCGGGTGTCCATCCCGGGCCTGACCCTGACGCAGGCCGCGGGCAACTTCGACCGGGGTGGCTTCCCGAGGCCGGCCGGGACGTCGGTCCACCCGATCGAGTTCGGCGTGGTCATCGCCGTGCTCTTCCCGATCGCCCTACATATCGCGTTCCACGACAAGGAGCGTCCGCTCTGGCTCCGCTGGTTCCCAGCCGCGGCCATCGGGGCGCTCGTCCCGCTCACGTCCTCGCGCTCGGCCTACCTCGGAGTGCTTGTCGGGCTCCTGATCTGCATGACCGGCTGGGAGGCGCGACGTCGGTGGCAGATGCTGGGGCTCGCGGGCGTGGGTGTGGTGGCCATGCTGGTGGTGACCCCCAACCTGCTCAACTCGATCGTCCGCCTCTTCACCGGAGCCGGGGAGGACGCAAGCGTCTCGTCGCGGACCGGCAGCTTCGGCCTCGCCGGCGACTTCTTCGAGCGGTCGCCGCTCATCGGTCGTGGACTCGGCACCTTCCTGCCCAAGTACCGCATCTTCGACAACCAGTACCTCCTGCTCATAGTCACGGTGGGCCTCATTGGCACCGTCGCCTTCCTTGCTGTCGCCGTGGTAGCGATCCGCACCCTGCGGCGCGCGCGTGCGCACACCGACGACGCAGCGACCAAGGACCTGACGATCTCGCTGACTGCGAGCATCGTCGTCGGCTTTCTCAGCCTGCTGCTGTTCGACGCGTTCGCCTTCCCGCAGACGATGGGCACGATCTTCCTGGTCCTGGGACTGGCCGGGGCCGTACACCGCCTGTCGGCCGTCGACGGTGCGCGGTCTGGTCCCGACAAGTCGCGGAGCGAGATGACGCGCTGACGCCTCCGCGGACGCACGGGCTCACCCGCGGATATAGTGCCCCCGTGGTCCTGGACGTGGCAGTCGTGGTGGTCACCTACAACAGCGCGGACCACGTCGCGGGACTGCTCGACAGCATCCCTTCGGCCATGGCCGACCTCACCTTCTCGGTCGTCGTGGTGGACAACGGCTCGAGCGACGACACATGCACCATGCTCGAGCGCCGCACCGACTGCACGCTGGCCCGCTCGTCCAACCTCGGCTACGCCTCGGGCGTCAATCGCGGGATCGCGAGCTCGCCACCCGCCCGCACCTACTTGATCCTCAACCCCGATGCCACTCTCGATCCCGACTCGGTCCCGGTGCTGCTGGAGGTCGTCGGCCGGGCCGGGGTGGGCGTGGTCGCGCCGCGGGTCCGCGAGGCGGATGGCAGCCTGTCCCCCACCCTGCGACGCAAGCCCAGCTTGGCCAGGGCCGGAGGGCTCAGCTTCACCGGCATCGCGGCCTTCGCCGAGAGGATCGAGGATCCGGGCGAGTACGAACTCGAGCACGAGGTGGACTGGGCGGTCGGGGCGATCCTGCTGATCGACGCCGACTGCTACCGCGCCGTGGGCGGGCTGGACGAGTCCTACTTCCTCTACTCCGAGGAGACGGACTTCAGCCTGCGCGCGCGCGACCTCGGGTGGTCGACCGTCTACACCCCCCGGGCCGGCGGCATGCACGTCGGCGGGGGCTCCGGCGAGAGCGCGACCACGCACACCATGAAGATCATCAACCGCGTCCGGATCTATCGCAGGCGCGCGGGGACCCCCTTGGCCTGGGCCTACTTCGTGATCACGGTGGGCAACGAGCTCAGGCGGGCCGTCCTCGGGCACCGTCGGTCCTGGTCGACTCTGGCAGCCCTGATGCGACCGGGTCGGCGTCCGGAGGTGCTCGGCGCCTCCGAGCACCTGCTTCCCGACTGACCACTACCTCTGGGGGACCGATGCGTGACGTGCTCTTGATCGCGCCCGCCTGCGACGGGCAGGACGTGGGCGAATCGTGGCTCGCCCACCAGTGGGCGGAGCTGCTCTCGACCAGGGCGCGGGTGACGCTCCTGACCAGCCACAAGCGCGACCACGTGCCCCCGTCCCAGCAGCTCACCGGCGTACGCGTCGTGGAGTGGCCCGAACCTCCCGGGGTGGGCCGTTTCGAACGGTTCAACAGCCTCCTGCAACCCGGGTACGCACCGTTCTACGTCCGGGCCCGGCGCTGGTTGCGCCGCGAGCTGGCCGCCGGCGCCACCTTCGACGTCGCGCACCAGGTCGTCCCCGTGGCCATGCGCTACCCGTGCCTGGCCGACGGGCTCGGGATCCCCGTCGTCGTCGGCCCGGTCGGTGGTGGTCTGGAGTCGCCGCCGGCGTTCGTCGCGGAGGAGGGAGCCACCCCGTGGTACCAGCGGCTCCGCGCGCTCGACCAGGCGCGGCTCGCCCACGACCCGCTGCTGCGCAGGACCTACGAGGGCGCCGCCTGCGTGGTCGGCATCGCACCCTACGTGGGCGAGCTGTTGTCGCGGCTCTCGCTCCAACGGCTCGAGATCATGAGCGAGACCGCTGTCCGCAGCCTCCCTGCGCCGGTGGACCGCTCCGGGCGGAGCGGACCGCTGCGGCTGGTGTGGGTGGGTCGGGTCATCCGCACGAAAGGGCTGCGCGACACCGTGCGCGCCCTCGACCTCGTGCGCGACCTCGACGTCGTGCTGGACGTCGTGGGCGACGGCAACGACCGTGCGGCCTGCGAGGAGCTGGTCGAGGAGCTCCGGCTCGGAGATCGCGTTACCTTCCACGGCTCGCTCCCACGCGAGCAAGTCACCGGGTTCTACGAAGCCGCTGACGTGTTCGTCTTCCCCAGCTATCGCGAGCCGGGGGGGAACGTCGCTCTCGAGGCCATGGCCGCGGGACTGCCGGTCATTGTGTGCGAGCGCGGCGGGCCGGGGGCCAACGTCGACGACTCGTGCGCCTTCCGCCTGGAGGCCGAGAGTCCGGACCAGCTGGCCGCCGACTGCGCGGCCGCTGTCCGGACGCTGGCCGCAGACCCCGCCCTACGCACGCGCATGGGCGAGGCCGGCCGACGCAAGATCCAGACGTCGCACCTGTGGGAGCAGAGGGTCGAGCAAATGATCGCCCTCTACGAAAGCGTCATCACCGAGGGAATTATCCCGGGTCGCTGATCGGCTGCCCGACCTCTACGCCGGTGGCACCCGCTGCTCGCTGTGCCGCCAGCGGTTGCCGCTCCAGACGTTACCGGGGGCAGTCTTGTCGAAGTCGGTGATCGCAAACCAGTAGCCACAGTTGCCTGTCGGCCCGCGCTCGAAGACGTTGTCGATGAACCGGATGTTGTTGACTCCGTCGGAGTACGGCTTTCCCTTGGTCGAGCCGCCGTAGGCGCACGCGCCGCCCGTCGAGGCCAAGAACAGGTTGTTCTCGATCAGGTTGTCCTCGACGACGGCGCCGTCGCCGTAGCCCGTGAGGCTCGCCGAGCACCCGGCGTCGGGCGGAACGTCCGGTGCGTCGCACGTCAGGGTGTTGTGGATGATCTTCGCCTGCGAGCCCATCCTGACCCCGGACTCGTGTTCCTTGCCGGCCTCGTCCGTCATCTGGCCGTGGACATAGCTGTCGATGACTTTGCACCTGTACCAGCACATGATCGAGCGCGTGCCGCCCACCACCTCGACGCGTCGGGCCGTGAACCTGATCGAGCCGATGCCCGACCAGACCTGCTCGCCGGCGTCCACGTTCGAACGCCTGATCTTGAACGAGGTGTCGTGCGCCTCGTAGTCGTTCCACACGGTGCCGTTGATCTTCGAGTTGGTGATGATCACTCCTGCGGCACGGATCTCTAGGTCGCAGTCGACCAGCTTGCCATCGATGACCGTGTTGTCACGGGTGATGGCGCACGGCCCGTTGTAGGGCTGCAGCGTGACGCCAGCCGGTACACCGGTGTTCGCGGCGGACGGCCACTTCCTCTCCGCGCGCTGGGACCTGAGCGTGTCGGTCGGTTGCACCGAGGCCACGACCGGCGAGGTCTCGTGGGCAGGCGCCGGGCCTGCGGACGCCAGGGTCGGCGCGGCCAACAGAGCGGTCGCGAGGCCGACGACGGAGACGAAGGCAGCCGACAGGCGCCCTCTTGTAGGAGAACTCATGGAAACACCCTTCCAAACCACGGGACCGGGTTGGGGTTCGCGGCGGACGCCGGCGCACGGCATTCCACGCACGACCCGGTTCGATTCGTGGGCCATCACCGTAGCCCAGACCGGACGGCACAAATTAGGTATAAGCGGCCCCTCCGGAAGCGGCTCCCCGCAACTACACGCTGAGCACCGACGAGGACCCGATGTTGACCTACCCGGTCAGCACCGGGTGGTCCGACCGCGCCCGGGCCTCGAAGACCGAGTGCACCGGGCCGGACACCGGCGTGAGGACGAACGTCATGTACACCGTGTCCACCATCGTTGAGAAGTGGCACACGCCCGACGAGTGGACCGGGACGACCAAGCGCTGCTGGGGCGCCTCTCGGGTCCGACCAGGTCCCCAGGGACTCCGCTTCATGTCGGCCGGCACCCCGGTGCCCTACCTCCTGCACGACGAGCTCACCGGCGCCGACGACTACGCGATCCCATGTGGGGAGGCTCTCAAGCTGTTCACCATCAACGCGACCACGCTGGTCGGCTGAACGGCGAGACCGACTTGACCGAGCCAGCCTGTCGAGGTCGCGGTCGCGGACGGCGCGGTCACCGAGCTGACTGTCCTTGGCGCGGCCTCCTCGCCGTCCACCCCGGCCCCGGACGACGCCGACGCCGACGCCGACGCCGACGCCGAGCAGTCGAGCTGATCGGCCAAATGCGGATGGAGATGAGCTTCGCAGCAGGACAGGCCTATGACCCGGTGGAGATCCGTCCGTGTCGGTGATCCCGCCCGGCGATGGGGTGCAGCACCTTCATGGTCTTCGACTTCATGCGGGTGCCGGCGGCGAGGACGATGACGGCGAGGTTGTCCATGGCCGCAGTGCGTCACTGCCCCGGCGCGTCATTTTAGGATCCCTTCATGAAGAACCTCAACGACAAGGTCGCCGCCGTGACCGGAGCCGGCTCGGGCATCGGGCGGGCGCTGGCCCTGCATCTGGCGGACAAGGGCTGCCGGCTCGCGCTGTCAGACGTCGACGCCGCCGGTCTCGCCGAGACCGAGCGGCTGCTCGCCGGACGCGCACGAGCCGTCACCACGGCCGCCGTCGACGTCGCCGACGAGGCCGCGGTGCTCGCCTGGGCGGACGCGGTGGTGGCCGACCACGGCCGCGCCAACCTCGTCGTCAACAACGCCGGCGTCGCGCTGTCGGGCACCGTCGCGTCGCTCTCGACCGAGGACTACCGCTGGATCATGGGCGTGAACTTCTGGGGCGTCGTCCACGGGACGAAGGCGTTCCTGCCGCACCTCGAGGCCTCCGGTGAGGGACACGTCGTCAACATCTCCAGCGTCTTCGGGCTCACCGCGCAGCCGCTGATGAGCGGCTACAACGCCAGCAAGTACGCCGTCCGCGGCTTCACCGAGTCACTGCGCCAGGACCTCGAGCTCACCCGCTCCTGCGTCAGTGCCACGTGCATCCACCCGGGCGGCATCAAGACCAACATCGCCCGCGCCGCACGGGTGGACGACAGCGTCGCCGGCGCCACCGGCAAGAGCGCGGACGCGTCGAGCCGCGAGTTCGAGAAGTCCTTCATCACCTCCCCCGCCAGGGCGGCCGAGGTGATCGTGGGCGCGGTCGAGAAGAACAAGCGCCGCGCGCTGATCGGCCCCGACGCCCGGGTGTTCGACGCGATGGTGCGCATCGCCCCCACCGGCTACCAGCGGCTCATCACCGGTGTCGTGCGCTCGCGGGGCGCGAAGTGAGCCGCCGTACGGCGCTCGGGGCGCGCGTGCTCGCCACCGCGACCCGTGCCGAGGCCAGGGCGTACGGCCTGCGCGAGCGCCGGGTCGACGTCGGCGACACCACGCTCGCCGTCCTCGAGGGCGGCCCGGTGGACGCGCCGGTGGTCGTGCTGCTGCACGGCTACACCGCCGACCGCGTCGTGTGGATGCGCTTCGCCAAGCACCTCGTCCGCGACCACCGGGTCGTCGTGCCGGAGCTCGCCGGCCACGGCGCGTCCGGGTTCACCACCGGGACCGGCTTCTCCGCGCCGGCCCAGGCCGCTCGCGTGGCCACCCTGATGGAGCGGCTCGGCATCGAGCGCGCCCACGTCGCCGGCAACTCGATGGGCGGCTTCGTGGCTGCGACGCTGGCGCTGGCGCATCCCGACCGGGTCGCGTCACTGCTGCTCAGCGACGCGGTCGGCGTCGCCTCACCCGAGCCGAGCGAGGCCGAGCTGCAGATCCGCTCGGGCCGCAACCCGTTCCTCCTCGACGACGTGGCCGCCTTCCCCGAGTTCTACGCGATGACGATGGCCCGACCGCCCTTCGTGCCGGGCTTCGTGCGCGCCGCCATCGCCGAGGACTACGTGTCACGCCGCGAGGAGCTCGAGGAGATCTTCACCGACTTCTTCGGCGTCGCCACGCTCGACGACCGGCTCGGCGAGATCACCGCGCCGACCCTGGTGATGTGGGGCGAGCAGGACCGGCTCGTCCACCGCAGCACCGCGCAGGTGTGGGCGGACGGCATCCCGGGAGCGCGCACCGTGCGCTACCCCGACGCCGGCCACATGCCGATGCTCGAGATGCCTCGGCGCACGGCCGACGACTACCGCGCCTTCCTCGAACGGGTCAGCCCTCGGCCCTGAGCACGAGATCGGCACGCTCGCGGGGTCGCTCCTGCTGCTCGTAGGCGTGGCCCTCAGGGATCCACTTGGTGTCCCACAGGTCGAGCTCGGCCCGGTCGTCGCCCTGGAGCAGGTTGCGGGACTTGGCGCGAGCACCGGCCGCGTCGGGGTCCATCTCGATCCAGACCGCCAGGTCGAACCAGGCGTCCGTGCGGTCGTTGAGCAGCCGGATGCCCTCGACGACCAGCACCGGCGGCATCGGGTGGTCCTCGGTGCCGGTCTCGCCACCCCACCAGCGGTAGTCGTAGCGCAGCCGCTCGGACCCGGTGCGGGCTCCGCGCACCACCGCCTCGAGGAGCGGCCAGTCGCACTGCTCCCACATCCCGGCGTCCGGGCCGCACGTGGTGGCGTAGAACGCGTCGGTCGCGACGACCTGGTCCTCCTCGAGCCCGAGGTCCGCCGCGAGCCTCTCGGCGAGGGTCGACTTGCCCGCCCCGCCGTGACCGGTGATCCCGACGACGGGGACCCGGCCCTCAGTGGTGGCGACCAGCTCGCGCACCCGCGCCAGCAGGTCGTCGTACGTCGTCTCGCTCATCGCGTGCCAGCCTTCCAGCACGCCCACCACGGCGCACGCGAATTGCGGTCGATCGGACCCAACGGTCCGTTCGTGCTGCGCACGAGCGTGGCTCGGGGCGGGGCGACCCCGTGGGGTCCGTACGACGACGCCCGTCAGGTGGAGGCCTCGAGCTGTCGGCGCAGCACGACCTCCAGCGCACCCACCGATCCCCCCATCGCGTCGAGCTCGGCGGCACCCACCAGCTCGCGCCAGCCCGACCCGTCGCGCCCCAGCACGACTGGTGCGCCGGTCGCGGCGACACTCGCGCGCAGCTCGTCGTCGAGCTCGTTGAGGTGGAGGAGCCGGACCGGGACCGGCAGGCTCGCCGCCATCCGGTCCCACTCGCCCTTGCGGCGCACGGTGGAGTGGGTGATGTCGCAGAGGCCGCAGTGCTTCGTGCCGCGCAGCTTGCCCCAGACGTACGCCGCCTCGCCCAGCAGCCCGCCGTCGGCGTCGTACACCCCGACGAGCTCTGTGATGGCCATTCCTGGACGCTACCGCCCGGACACTGGCTCCCCGGGATGGAGTCGAACCATCGTCGCTAGTCCTGATTCAAAGTCAGGCGGGCCCTGCCGGCAGACCAACCGGGGAATGTGCACACAATCCTAGGGCCCGACCTTCACCACTCCTCCACACGCCTCGGGGCGATCCCTGATGCCCGAGGACGGCCGGGACCGCTAGCGTGGCTGTCGTGACGGGGGAACGCACGGGCCAGGCGCCGGTCATCACGACCGCCGGCCTCACGAAGCACTACGGATCGGTCCACGCGCTGACCGATCTCACGGTCGACGTCGGCGAGGGCGTGACCGGACTGGTCGGCGCCAACGGGGCCGGCAAGTCCACGCTGATCAAGATCCTGCTGGGGCTGCTCGAGCCGACGGGCGGCCACGCACGCGTGCTGGGCCACGACATCGAGCACGAGAGCCAGGAGATCCGCCGGCTCGTCGGCTACATGCCCGAGCACGACTGCCTGCCGCCCGACGTCAGCGCGAGCGACTTCGTGGTCCACATGGCCCGGATGTCCGGCCTCGGCGCCTCGGCGGCGCGGGAGCGGTCCGCCGACGTGCTGCGCCACGTGGGCCTCGACGAGGAGCGCTACCGGCCGATGGGTGGCTACTCCACCGGCATGAAGCAGCGCGCCAAGCTCGCCCAGGCGCTCGCCCACGACCCGCGGCTGGTCTTCCTCGACGAGCCGACCAACGGCCTCGACCCGGCCGCGCGCAACGACATGCTCCGGCTCGTCGAGCGCATCGGCAGCGACTTCGGGATCGCCGTCCTCGTCACCTCCCACCTGCTGGGCGAGCTCGAGCAGGTCAGCGACCACGTCATCGTGCTCGATGGCGGGCACCTCCTGCGCTCCAGCGCGACGGGTGACTTCCTGCAGCGCACCGGCAGCCTGCTGGTGGAGGTAGTGGGCACCGAGACCGAGCGCGACCGGCTCGGCGAGGCACTCGCCCAGCGCGGCCTGGTCTGCCGCCCGCGGGGCGCGATGGTCGCGATCGACCCACCGCCGTCCGAGCTGGCCCAGGAGGGTGCCGCCCACGACCTCATCCGTGACGTCGCCGCCGAGCTCGGTCTCGGCCTGATGCGGCTCCAGCCCGACCGCGGCCACCTCGAGGACGTCTTCCTGGACGGAGCTCCACGTGTCTGACATGAGTCGCCCCGGCGTGATCCACGACCTCGGCTACCGCCACTACGACGGCCTGCGCGAGGGCACGCCCGCCATCGCCCGCACGCTCTTCGTCACCGGCCTGCGTCACGTCTACGGCCTGGGACGCTCGGGCAAGTCGAAGGTGATGCCGTTCCTGCTGCTCGCGATGTCGGTGCTGCCGGCGCTGATCGTCGTCGGCGTCGTCGTGCTCACCGGGCTGGACAGCCTCCCGGTCTCCTACGCCGACTACACCAACCAGACCCAGCTGCTCGTCAGCCTCTTCGCCGCCGCGCAGGCCCCCGTGCTGTTCTCCCGCGACCTGCGGCACCGCTCGATCGTGCTCTACCTCGCACGTCCGCTGTCGGCGCCCGTCTTCGCCGTGATGCGCTGGCTGTCGCTGACCGTGGCGCTGTGGCTCTTCATGGCGGTGCCGACCCTCATGCTCTTCATCGGCGCGATGCTCTCGGGACTCGACAAGAGCGACCAGGTCACCCAGCTCCTCAAGGCGGTCGTCCTCCAGACGCTCCTGGCCCTGCTCATCGCCGGCATCACCGGACTGATCTCCTCGGTCTCCCTGCGCCGCGGCTTCGCGGTCGTCGGCTCGGTGATGGCGCTGATCGTGCTCACCGGCGTGGTCACGGCCGTGCAGGCGATCGCCGCCGAGCAGGACGCCGACTCCGCGTCCACCACCGCCGGGCTGTTCTCCCCCTGGTCGCTCTACAGCGGCCTCGCCAACGCGTGGGACGCGGGCATCGACACGTTCGTCCCGGTCGACGGCGCGTGGGCAGTGGCGTACGCACTGGTCGCCCTGCTCCTCGCCGCCGCCTGTCTCCTCGCGCTCGTCGCCCGCTTCCGGAAGGTGGGCTCGCGATGAGCAACCTGGTCCTGGACTCGGCCTCGCGCTGGTTCGGCAACGTCGTCGCCGTCAACGACGTCTCGCTGTCGATCGGTCCCGGAGTCACCGGCCTGCTGGGTCCCAACGGTGCCGGCAAGACCACGCTGATGGCGATGATGGCGGGGTTCCTCGCGCCGTCCGCCGGCCACGTGACCCTCGACGGGCAGCCGGTGTGGCGCAACACCGAGATCTACCGGCAGATCGGGCTGGTCCCCGAGCGCGAGCTCAGCTTCGGCTACCTCACCGGACGCCAGTTCGTCCGGGCCAACGCCGACCTCCACCGACTGCCCGACGCGGCCGCCGCCACCGAGCGGATCCTCGAGGAGGTGGACATGGTCGAGCCGGCCGGACGTCGCCTCGACACCTACTCCAAGGGGATGCGGCAGCGCGTGAAGATCGCCGCCGCCCTCGTCCACCAGCCCTCGGTGCTGCTGCTCGACGAGCCCTTCAACGGCGTCGACCCGCGCCAGCGGATGCACCTGATGGACCTCCTGCGACGCCTCGGCGACGAGGGCCGCACGGTGCTGTTCAGCTCGCACATCCTGGAGGAGGTCGAACGGCTCGCCCGCCACATCGAGGTCGTGGTCTCCGGCCGGCACGCCGCATCGGGCGACTTCGGCGCGATCCGCCGGCTGATGACCGACCGGCCCGTGCAGTACGCCGTCCAGTCCAGCGACAACCGCACACTGGCGGCGGCGCTCATGGCGGAGGTGTCGGTGCGCGCGGTCAGCATCCGCGGGGAGCACCTCGACGTCCAGGTCGACGACCTGGGCAGCTTCGCCGTCCGCCTGCCCGGCCTCGCCCGACAGCACGACGTGACCATCCTCGAGCTCTCCCCCAGCGACGAGTCGCTGGAGAGCGTCTTCGCCTACCTGGTGGCCCGATGATCTCCCCCGGAGAGCCTGTGAGAACCGTGTTCAACCCGACGATCGCCAAGCTGGCCCTGCAGGCCCTGCTGGGGCGTCGCCGCTTCTACCTGCTGCTGGCCTTCCCGGTCCTGCTGATCGGGCTCGTCACGCTCATCACGGTGCTCGCCGACGGTGACGCGGCCTTCGAGATCCTGCCCGGCCTGGGCTACCCGCTGGTGCTGCCACTGGTCGCGATCCTGGCAGCCTCCTCGGTGCTCGGCCCCGAGGTCGACGACGGATCGATCGTCTACCTGCTCTCCAAGCCGGTCAGCCGCTACGGCGTGGCCATCAGCAAGTGGGTGGTCGCCCTCGGTGCCACGCTCACCGCCGGCGCGCTGCCCATCCTCGTCGCAGCCCTCATCACCGGGGACAGCACGAGGGCGCTCGGGCTCTTCGTCGGCGCGGTCGTGGCCGGGACGACGTACTCCGCCCTGTTCCTCGCGATCTCCGCCGTCACCCGGCACGCAGTGATCGCGTCGCTGATGTTCGTGCTGATCTGGGAGAGCCTGCTCGGCAACCTCTTCACCGGCATCGCCTGGCTGAGCATCGGCCAGTGGGGCCTGCGGATCGGCCACGAGATCTCCAGCGAGCTGCCCGACCCCGCCAACCTGGGCTACGCCATCATCGCGAGCCTGCTCGTGACGGTGGTGGGCGTCTGGTTCGCCGGCGACCGGCTGCGGTCGTTCACGCTCAGGGGCGACGAGTAGCCGGACCCCGGCGCCACAGTCGTGCGGCCGCCCAGAAGAGGTACACCGCGAACGCGCCGAGCAGCACCCCCCACAGCCAGCTCTCCTCGACAGCGCCGACGATGCCGGTGACGGCCGCCCACGTGCCGAGCAGGGTCAGCGTCGCCAGCCCGATCACGCGTGACCCCGGTGACTCGGGCCCGACCGGGCGGGAGGCCACCACGGCACCCAGCACCGTCACGGCGCCGAAGACGATGAAGGCGGCCGACCATGCCCGGCCGAAGGCACTGTCCGACTCCAGCACGAGTCCCACGCCGAGGGCGGCAGCCGCCAGACCCGTCACCAGGGCAAACGCTGCGGAGACCCGCCCGAGCAGCGGTCGCGGGCTCAGCTGAACCACCCACCGATCGTGTCACCGACGCTGGAGACGCCGTCGGCGATGGCCTCGCCGGTGTCGGCGAGCGCGTCGACACCCTCGTCCCATGCTTGGCCCACGTCAGGTCCGTTCTCGAAGAGGGAGTCGATGGCGCCGTCGGCGAAGATCGCCACGCCGGCCCCGATCACCGTGCCGACCACGGCACCGACGGCGGTGCCGACGCCGGGCACGACGGAGCCGGCGGCCGCGCCGATCAGCGCGGCGGTGCCGACGCTCGCCCCGAAGCCGGCCGCTGCGCCGAGCCCGGCGGAGACGCCCTGCGACACCGCGATCTGGGTGTTGGTCTCACCCTCCTGCCAGTCGTTGAAGACGCCGAGGCCGAGCCCGAGCGGGCCGAGGATCTTGCCCGCGCGACCCAGGTAGCGCAGGGCACGTGAGTCCGCCACGTCGTCGGCGCGGCGCAGCAGGTCCTCCGCCTCGTCCAGCTTGCCCTGGATCGCCAGCCGGTCGGCCTCGAGCCGGGCCTCGTCGAGGGTCTGGAAGAAGAACCACCTGCGCTTCATGTAGCGCTCCGGGTGGGCCTGCAGGTCGTTGATGGCGCGCGTCGCCTCGTCCACGAGATCCTGGGCCGACTGGAGCAGCTTGGAGCGCTCGAGGGCGATCGTCGCACCGATGACACCCGCCGCGCTCGCGCCGACGATGTCGGTGAGCGTGAGGATCCACGCGGCGTGCGTGCCCGGCAGGTACTCCTCCTGGAGCTCGCGGCACGCCGTGGCGTAGTAGCGGTCGATGCGGGCCGCCTCGGTCTCCGCGTCGTGGTAGGCCGTGAGCAGGTCCTGGTGGGCGTTGTAGGCGGCGACCCGCCGGTTGTGCGCGTCGACCTCCTCGGTCGTCCCCTCGAAGTCGTCCGGGGGACGGGCCGGTCCGTCGCCGGGGTGCTGGACCACGAACCCGGCCACGCCAAGCCCGGCGCTCCGGGCCGTGGAGCGTACGTCCGCCATCTGGTCCTGGGAGCGCTTCAGCTTCCCGGCGAAGTCGTCGAGGTCTCCCGCCATCTTCTTCGCGGCTGCAGCGAGGTCGTCGGAGGAGTTGCGGATGCGGCTGGCGATGCCCACGAACTCGTCGCCCGCGACCGAGCTCCAGCCCATCTCGGCGTCGCGGCGCGCGCCGTTGGCCGCGTCGGCCGCAGCCGTCAGCTCGGGCTCGAGGCTGCCGCGCAGCCAGGTGGCCGCGCCCTCGATGCTCGAGGGCGAACCCTGGATCTCCGTCTCGATGCTCACGAGTCCATCACCTGCCGGATCCGGGCCATGTCGGCCGACGCGTCGGCGTCTGCGCGCTGGTAGTAGCCGCGCGCCAGCCGGACGCCCTCCGCCGAGCCGCTGAGGGCGTTGGCGACGTTGCCCGAGCTGGTCACCACCTGGCTCACCATGCTCGCCACCACGGCGGTCATCGGACCGGCGTCGACGCCCCTCGGGACGCTGCCGGCCAGGCCCTCGAGACCGTTGGCCGCGGTGTCGAGCTCGGCCGCGATCGTGTCGAGGGTGCCCAGGTCGACGTCGATGCCGCCGCTCACGAGGACGCCTCGGCATCCTCGCGGAGGCCAGGATCCACGTCGAGGAACAGCAGGTCGTACGGGCTCTGGTCGTGGATGCGCTGCAGGGCCGCCACGTCGCACAGCAGCCACGGCGCGTCCGGGAGGTACCAGGTGTGCAGCCGGTCGATGGCCGAGTAGGTGTAGAGGGCGGTGCGCCCGTCGGCGACCTGGTGGAGCAGCACCCGCCGGGCCGCGACGTCCGGCTCGTCCGTCGTGGGGACGTAGACGACCGGTGGCAGCTGCGGTCGCTCGTCGGTCGGGGAACCCTCAGGGGTCCTGTCGTCGCTGGGCACGGAAACGTCCACTCCTCGGATCTGCGGTGTCATCGTCGGTTGCTGTCATGCCCCGGACGGGGAGATCGAAACGGGTCCTCGAGTCCGAGCTCGGCCGTGAGCCACTTCTCCAGGTCGCCCGCACGGTGCCCGAGGTCGCCACAGTCGAGGACCAGGGTGCGCCGGCTGAGGGACGTACGCCGCCACGGACGGGGGCACCACTCACCCTCGGCGTCCTCGTCGAGGTCCACCACCAGCCGCCGGCCGCGTCCACGCACGGCACGCACCGAGGACCGGGCCGCACGTCCCCGACCGGCCGGGGAGTCGACCACCAGGTCGCTCTCGGTCAGCCAGATCGCGGGCCGGCGGCGCCGACCGAGCCCCACGAGCGCGACGCGGACGGCGAACCAGAGGCCGAGCAGCGCCAGTGCGGCGCCGACGACCGCCCACGACCCGCCCGCTCGTACGCCGGCAGCGCCGAGCGCGAGTCCGAGAACCGCGAGGCCGAGGTCCAGTGCCTGGGTGTGCCACCAGGGAGCCGCCCAGGAGCGCACGCCCAGTGCAGCACGACCGTCCACCTCTCCGTCCTCGAGGACGGGCAGGCGCGAGGTCACGGCGACGACGAGGGCGAGCAGGACGGTGACCGCCACGGCGAACGCGGTGTAGACGGCCAGCAGCCACAGCCCGACGGGTTCGCGTCCGGAGAGCTCGGACGTCGCGGCGAGGAGCAGGACCCCTCCCACCCCGGCCAGCACCAGGTCGACCAGCACCTCGCCCCACCGGTCACGACCGGAGAACGGCACTTCGGCGGGGCGTGTCATGGGCGCAGTCTAGGAAGCCCGATCCGGACTAGGCTCGGTGGCGTGGACCTTCCCGTGATGCCGCCCGTGCAGCCGATGCTCGCCAAGAGCGTCAGCGGCGTGCCGGACCCGGCCAAGCACGGCGGGCTGAGCTTCGAGCCGAAGTGGGACGGTTTCCGCTGCCTGGTCTTCAAGGACGGCGACGAGGTCGAGCTGGCGAGCCGCAACACCAAGCCGCTCACCCGCTACTTCCCCGAGGTCGTCGAGGCCTGCCGCGCCCAGCTTCCCGACCGCATCGTGCTGGACGGCGAGATCTTCGTCGGCCTGCAGGGCGCCGAGGGCTGGCGGCTCGAGTTCGAGACGCTCCAGGAGCGCATCCACCCCGCCGCGAGCCGCGTCGACAAGCTGTCCGTCGAGACGCCTGCCGGCTTCGTCGCGTTCGACCTGCTGGCGCTCGGCGACGAGTCCTTCATGGACCGCCCGCTGTCCGAGCGTCGGGCCGCGCTGGTCGGCGCGCTCGGTCACCTCGACGGCAGCGGCCCCTGCTTCCTGACCCGCACCACCGAGGACCCGGCCGAGGCCGAGCGGTGGTTCGAGGAGTTCGAGGGTGCCGGGCTCGACGGCGTCGTCGCCAAGCCGCTCGGAGCGGCGTACGAGCCCAACAAGCGCACGATGCTCAAGATCAAGCACGAGCGCACCGCCGACGTGGTGCTCGCCGGCTACCGCGAGCACAAGACGTCCACCCCCGAGGCACCGCTGATCGGCTCGCTGCTGCTCGGGCTCCACGACGACGACGGCGAGCTCCAGCACATCGGCGTCTCCGCCAGCTTCACCGCCGCCAGGCGCGCCGAGCTGTGGCAGGAACTGCAGCCGCTGGTGTGCGACATCGCCGACCACCCGTGGGGACGCTGGCAGGAGTTCCTCACTGCCAACCCCGACCGCGTGCCCGGCACGCAGAGCCGCTGGAGCGCCGGCAAGGACCTCGGCTTCACCGCGCTGCGACCCGAGCGGGTGCTGGAGGTGAAGTACGACCACATGGAGGGTCGACGCTTCCGGCACACGGCCCACTTCAAACGGTGGCGCACCGACCGCGACCCCGCGAGCTGCGGCTACGGTCAGCTCGACGAGCCGGCCGGCTACGACCTCACCCGCATCCTCAGCACCGACCCCGGAGGCACCCGATGAGCGAGACCCCTTCCGAGAGCACGCCCGACGAGTCCGTCCACGACGAGTCCATCCACGACGGTCACGGCACCTACGACGTGGTGCTGCTCGTCGAGCAGGCCCTGACGGCCGTCGACGCCCGCCAGGTCCGCTCGCTGCACGCCGAGATCGAGGACCCGGTCGTCTACCACGTGCTCATCCCGCTGGAGGACGCCGCGGCCCGCGTCGAGGCCTCCCTCGGCACCCTCGGCGCAGGCGACCTCATGGCCGCCCCGGCCCTGGCGATGACCGACGTCGACATCGAGGCGCTGCGGCGCGAGTGCGAGGAGAACTCCTCCGCCGAGCTCCAGCAGACCCTGGCGGCTCTGGCCGCTGCGGGCGGCAAGGCCACCGGCAAGGTGACCTCCGAGCCGCCGGTCGACGCGCTGGCCGCGCTCGTCACCGCTGTCGACGCGCGCGAGGCGATCATCCTCACCCGGTCGCACGTCGTGGCGGAGTTCTTCCACGTCGACTGGACCTCACGGGCGCGCCGCAAGCTCGGCGTACCGGTGCTCCACCTGATCGAGCACGAGAGCTTCGACGAGCAGGCCGGGGCCGGCGAGGGCGTCAGCGGTCTCTGAGCGAGCTGACGCTTGTGCGCACGCTGGCGGTGCCGAGCTGACGCTTGTGCGCACGCTGGCGGTGCCGAGCTGACGCTTCTGCGCACGCACACGGTGCACAAGCGACAGGTCGGCGGGTGCGCCGCGTGCACAAGCGACAGGTCGGGGGGTGCGCCGCGTGCACAAGCGACAGGTCAGCGGCGGGTGACGCGGCGTACGACGGCGCGGCGCAGGATCTGCGCGGCCTCGCGTCCGCCGACGGCCGGTGCCTCGGCCGGACGAGCCCGGCGCGACTCCTCGAGGTCGCGACGCAGCTGTTGCACGGTCGACCGCTGGGCGTCGCGCGCCTCGCGGGCGGCGAGCACCGACTCGGCGCGGGTGTGGTCGAAGGTGAGGGCGACGGCGTCGGCGTAGCGGGCGTTGTAGTCGCCGTGGATCTCGTCCAGCCGTGCCTGGGTGGCCTCGTCGGCCGGGGTCGAGGTGAGCACGCCGAGCAGCTGCCACACCTCCTCGGCCATCTCGCGCAGCCAGTCCGGTGTCCGCACGTCGTCCCACGTCAGCTGGGACTTGCGCATCGACGGCTCGATGAAGTCGTCGACGTCGTGGTGCTCCGTCGTCGAGAGGTCCGTGTCGAAGGCGAGATCGAGCTGCTGCTGCACGGGGGCGAGCGCCGTACGCCAGTCGGCCAGCAGGTCGCCGTACTTCACGAAGGCGCGCTTGCCGCCGCGCCCGGCCTGCTCGGTCAGCAGCGCCGCGTGGACCCAGCCGGCGACGTTGGACGTCTCCTTGGTGAGGCGCAGGTCGTCGGACTGGCTGGAGAGGTAGGCGATGTCGCGCGAGCCGATCACCTCGGCCGGGTGGCGCAGGGCCGTGAGCCAGCGCAGGTCGACGTCGAGCTCGGCGGTCACCTGCTCCCAGACCTGGGCGAACCAGAACGCGTGCGGGTCCTTGACGACGACCTGCTCCCCCCTGGGAACGTGCACGGTGAGCTGTCCGGACAGCCACTCGTGCAGCTCTGCGGTCGGGCTGCCGGACTCGACGTAGCGGGCGACGAGGTCGACGGCCGCGGGACGGCTGTCGATGTTGAAGAGCGCGAGCTCCTTGAGGTGGCGCTTGTGGAAGTCGATGACCCACTGCGGCTCGTAGAACCCGCGCGGGTTGGTCTCCGACGCCGGCACCTCCGGCTGCGGCACGTGCAGGCCGAGGCGCTTCAGCGCACCGGCCAGCGAGCTCGTGCCGCTGCGACCGGAACCGGAGACCAGGACCAGCGGGGTGCCCGGCTGGGCGGGGGACGTCGGCATGCGGGTCACCCTATCGACCCGCCTGCCCACCTCTAGGATCGTGCCGACCGGCTCGCACGCAGTGGATCGAGGACACGTGGCTCTGACCGACCGCTTGGGGGGCAAGGTGCGTGGCGCCCTGCGCCGCACCCGCCGCGACGGCCCGCTCGACATCGTCTTCGTGCTCTTCAACGCCGACGGCATGGGCGGCACCGCGCGCTCGGGGATCGAGCAGGCCAACGCGCTCGTCGGGCTCGGCGAGGGGCACCGGGTCCGGATCCTCAGCGTCACCCGCAGCGGCCCCCACACCCACTACCCGCTGGCCGACAGGCTGGAGGTGACCTACCTCGTCGACGTACGCGGTCCGCGCCCCGTCGCTGTCACCGGCGACCACCCCGCCGAGCTGGGCGAGCGCGAGTCGCTGGTCGTGCCTCGCAGCTGGGACGCACTCTTCAACGGCCTCACCGACGCCACCATGCGCGAGGCGCTCGGCGACCTCGACGCGGACGTCGTCGTCACGACCACTCCCGAGCTGCTGGCCGTGGTCGCCCAGCTCGCGCCGCCCGACGTGGCGCTGGTCCACCAGGAGCACCGGGCGTCCTCGGCGCGGGTCAACGACCTGGGTGCGCTGCTGGAGTTCGCCCCGCGCGCGGACATCGTGGTGTCGTTGACGGAGTCGATGTCCCGCTGGCTCGCCGGGCGGCTGGGTGGCGCCGCTCCCGAGCTGCTGGTGATCCCCAACCCGTTGCCGGCCGCGCCGCAGGCCCGCTCGACGCTGGACCAGAAGACCTTCGTCACCGCGGGGCGGCTCGCGCCGGAGAAGCAGTTCGAGCACGTCGTTGACGCCTTCTGGCGCATCCACGAGCAGGTTCCTGGCTGGACGCTGCGGATCTGGGGCGACGGCCCGCGCGCGGACAACCTCGCCGCCCAGGTGCGCAAGCTCGGTCTCGAGGACCGCGTCGAGCTGCCCGGCAGCACGGCCGACATCTCGGCGGAGTGGGCCCGCACCAGCGTGGCCGTGCTGGCGTCCAAGGGCGAGGGCTATCCGCTCGTGCTGCAGGAGGCGATGTCCGCCGGCGTCCCCTGCGTGTCTTACGACTGCCCGTCCGGCCCGCGCGAGATCATCACCCACGACGTCGACGGGCTGCTCGTGCCACCGGCGTCCAAGGCAGCGCTCGCCGCCGCCATGCTGCGGATCGCCACTGACGACGACCTGCGCGCGCGCCTCGGTGCGGCCGCGCTCGAGCGCTCCACGCGCTGGGACGGCCAGGCCCTGGCCCGCCACTGGGTCACGGTGTTCCGTGACGCGGTGGCGCGTCGCGCCGACCCGCTCGCCCCCCGCCGGGTGCTGCACGGCCTCCGCCCGGGGCCGTTGGGCGACCTGCCCGAGACCGACGGCGCCGCCGGCGTCACCCCCGCCCGGGCGCGTACGACGGCGCTGCAGGCGCTCACCTCCGCAGCCGCGTCGACCGGGGACGGGTGGTTCGTGATGCCCGCGCGTGGCCTCGACCCGCACCCGGTGGTCGTCGTTCCGTCCTCCCGCCGGGAGGCCTTCCTCGGCGCGCTCGCTGCCGGCTCGGTCCCCGACTGGCTGTCGGTGCGCGATCCCGCCGAGCGCGGCTGGCACGAGCGCCGCGGCACCGTCGCCGCGATGACCGACGACCTGGCCCGGACGCGTACGGCGTCACTGTTCCTCGAGCCGTGGCCGATGCGCGGCGGGCACGACGGCGTGCTCGCCGAGGGCGTCGAGGTCGGCGTGCAGTTCTGGGAGGAGTCGCCCGACGGCGACCTGCTCGCACCCGGGCTCAACCGCTTCGGCGACCGTGTCCCGGCCGGCTCACCGCGCACCACGACCACCGTCCACGGGATCGAGGTGCCGACCCTCGAGGTGATGGCGCTGCCAACCGTGGACGACGTGCGCTTCGACGTCGACGTCGTCTACACCTGGGTCGACGGCGACGACGAGGACTGGCTCGCCGCGCGGGACGAGCGCATCACCGGCCTCGGCGGGACGCCCAGCGCGCGGGCCGGCGGCGCCTCGCGCTACCGCAGCCGCGACGAGCTCCGCTACTCGATGCGCAGCCTCCACCTCTTCGCGCCGTGGGTGCGTCGGATCCACCTCGTCACGGCCGGCCAGGTGCCGTCGTGGCTCGACACCTCGCACCCGGCGATCACGGCGGTCGACCATCGCGACATCCTTCCGGCGTCGGCGCTGCCGACCTTCAGCTCGCACGCGATCGAGACCCGGCTGCACGCCGTGCCGGACCTCGCCGACCACTTCGTCTACGTCAACGACGACGTCTTCCTCGGCCGGCCGCGCCGTCCCGAGCACTTCTTCTCACCCGGCGGGCAGTACGCCGCGTTCGTCGCCGACCACCGCGCCGTCGGTCTGCCCGGCACCGACGACCGGCCCTACCTCTCAGCCG
The DNA here is from genome assembly GCF_900112035.1 of Nocardioides alpinus. GTDB lineage: Bacteria > Actinomycetota > Actinomycetes > Propionibacteriales > Nocardioidaceae > Nocardioides > Nocardioides alpinus. The sequence continues at coordinate 461,884 of NZ_FOKC01000001.1, forward strand.
CGCAGAACAACCGCCGCGTGCTGGCCGACGCGTTCGGGGTGACGCTGACCAACACGATGATGCACAGCCCGCACCCGCAGCGTCGTACGACGCTGGAGGAGATCGCGGCGCGCTTCCCGGCCGAGGTGGCGCGCACCACCGAGGCGCCGTTCCGCTCGGAGACCGACCTGTCGCTGCTGTCGTCCTTCGCGCAGAACTACGGCCTCATCACCGGCCAGGCGTTCCGCGCCAGCGCCCACCACGGCTACGTCGACCTCGGCCACCAGCAGCTGCCGGCCCAGCTGAAGGCGATGCTCAAGCGCGACCGCGACTTCTTCTGCGTCGCCGACAACCTGGTGGCCGCGTTCGACGAGGAGCGGACCGACGGGCTCCTGCGCGAGTTCCTGGAGCAGTACTTCCCGATCGCGGCGCCCTGGGAGATCGGCTGAGCGCCTTGGTTTCGACACGGGCGCGGGCGACCTGCTCAACCAGCGGCAGGCGCTCAGCCCTCGACCCGGTTGCCCTCGGCGTCCCAGTGCGACTCGACCTTCTTCGACGGCTGGACCCGCGGCGGCTCCCCCGGCATCTTCGGGTGGTCAGGCGGGTAGTTGAGCTCGACGGGGTGCTCGTCCCAGAGCGCGAGGAGCACCTCGAGGGAGTTGTGCACGTCGTCGATCGTGGCCCACGGGTCGCCGTCGGAGGCGAGGCGCTCGGGCACCGTGAAGAGGTTGAGGGCCTTCGGTGAGTCGAGGTCGGCCAGCTCGTCCCACGTCACGGGCGTGGAGACGGGAGCGCCGGCGATCGGACGCAGCGAGTAGGCCGAGGCGATCGTGCGGTCCCGGGTGTTCTGGTTGAAGTCGACGAAGATCCGCTCCCCGCGCTCCTCCTTCCACCACGCGGTCGTGACCCCGTCGTCGCGCTTCTCCAGCTCGCGCCCGAAGGCGATCGCGGCATGGCGTACGTCGGCGAACTCCCACCGCGGCTCGATGCGGACGTAGATGTGGATGCCTCGGTTGCCCGAGGTCTTCGCGTAGCTGGTCATCCCCATCTCGTCGAAGAGCTGGTGCGCCACGCCGGCCACACGTACGGCGTCGGCGAACGTCGTGCCCGGCTGGGGGTCGAGGTCGATGCGCAGCTCGTCGGGATGGTCGACGTCGGACCGACGGACCGGCCACGGGTGGAAGGTCAGCGTGCCCATGTGCGCGCACCACACCGGCACCGCGATCTCGGTCGGGCAGATCTCCTCGGCCGTACGCCCCGACGGGAAGGTGATCTCGACGGCCTCGAGGTAGTCGGGAGCGCCCTTGGGGACCCGCTTCTGGTAGAACGCGTCGGCGTTCTTGTCCATGGGTCCGGTGGCGAGCTTCATGCCCTCCCGCACCCCGGACGTCCAGCGCTCCAGGGCGGTCGGCCGGTCGCGCAGCGCGCGCATCAGCCCGTCCTCGACGGAGGCGAAGTACTCCGCGACCATCAGCTTGGTCACCTCGCCTGTCGTGTCCGTCGCCTCGTAGATGACGCGGTCGGGCGAGGAGACGCGGACCTCACGGTCGCCGGCCTGCACCATCACCGGCTTCGCAGCTGCCATGCCCCCGACCCTAGTCCGACGCGGTGCTGGTGCGGCGACCTAAACTGGACCCATGGCCTACGACGTGCAGAAGACCGATGAGCAGTGGCGCGAGGAGCTCAGCCCCGAGGAGTACGCCGTGCTGCGCCAGGCCGGCACGGAGCGCGCCTTCGTCGGCGAGTACACCGACACCGAGACCGAGGGCACCTACTCGTGCAAGGGGTGCGGGTCGGAGCTGTTCACCAGCGACACGAAGTTCCACTCCGGCTGCGGCTGGCCGAGCTTCTACCAGCCGATGACCGACACGGTGGAGTACATCGAGGACAACTCGGCCGGCATGAAGCGCGTCGAGGTGCGCTGCGCGACGTGCGGCTCGCACCTCGGCCACGTCTTCCCCGACGGGTTCGGCACGCCGACCGGCGACCGCTTCTGCATCAACTCGATCAGCATCACGCTCAACGAGAAGAAGTAGCGCGAGGTCGAGTGCGCAGCCCCGCGGCGACCACTACCGCGGGCGCACTCAACCCACCGGGTTCAGCGCCGAGCTGACCCGCACCAGCCCCTCGCCGTACGTCGCGTCCACCCACTCCTGGATCGATCCGTCATCGAAGACGACCTGCGCGTCGAGCGTGTCGGGCTGGAACGACCCGCTGGTCAGCAGCGATGCGCCCAGCGCGTCCTGCAGCTCGATGTTGATCGCGTTGAGGTCGGCGTCGGTCTTCTCGACCGTCGTCACGCACAGCTGACCGCCCCAGGTCTCGCGCAGGGCGGTCTCGGCGCCGGCCGCGTCCTCGGTGACCGCGACGTTGATCGTGGTGCCGGTCAGCCACGCAGTGGCGTAGCCGGGCAGGGCGGACGCGGCGGCCAGCGTCGCGTCCATGTCCTCGGGAGTGGCCTTGTCGGTGTCGGTCGTCGCGGGCGACTCGCACGCGGCGCCGAGCGCGTCCTCCTGCGGCTCGGCCATCGCGTCGTACAACGCCGCGGGGATCGCGTCGGTCGCGGTGAAGGTGGTGCCGTCGAAGGTGCCGGTGAGGGCGTACGACCCCCACTTCACGCCCGAGGCCTCCTCGAAGCCGACGTCACCCCACTCGAAGCCCTCGACGGCCGGACCGCCGCACTGGGGAGGGTAGGACTCCGCCACGGCGCCCAGGCACATCTGCGGTCCGGTGCCGGCGTCGAGCACGGTGACGAGCCCACTGGTGCGCACCTCCCCGTCGGGGACGGGGGTCGGCACGGCGTCGGACGGTGCGCTGGCCGTCGGTTCGCCCGCGCCGGCCGGGTCGACGGCGCGCATGTCCTCCTCGGTGGAGCAGGCAGCCAGCGGCAGCGCCAGGAGCAGGACGGCTGAGACGATGACGAGTCGTGGAGTCATGATGGTCTGACGCTACTGCCCGTCAGGGCGTTCCCGGCTCAGGGCAGGCGGGCCAGGAGCTCCGCCGGCGAGACGCGGGCGCCGGTGTAGAACGGCACCTCCTCGCGCACGTGGCGACGGGCCGTCGACGCGCGCAGGTCGCGCATCAGGTCGACGATGCGGTGCAGCTCGTTGGCCTCGAAGGCGAGCAGCCACTCGTAGTCACCGAGGGCGAACGACGCGACCGTGTTGGCGCGTACGTCGCCGTAGCCGCGCGCCATCTTGCCGTGCTCGGCGAGCATGGCGCGGCGCTCGGAGTCCTCGAGGAGGTACCACTCGTAGGAGCGCACGAAGGGGTACACGCAGATGTGGGCGCGCGGCTCTTCATCGGCGAGGAAGGCGGGGATGTGCGACTTGTTGAACTCCGCCGGACGGTGCAGCGCCATCTGCGACCAGACCGGCTCGAGGCGCTGCCCGAACGACGTACGGCGGAAGAGGTTGTACGCGGCCTGGAGCTGCTCGGAGTCCTCGGCGTGCCACCAGACCATGAGGTCGGCGTCGGCCCGCAGCCCACTGACGTCGTACAGCCCGCGGACGACGACGTCCTGCTCGGCCAGCACCTCGAAGAGCGCCTCGACGTCGGTCGCCTCCGCACCCCGGTCGGCGTCTCCGAGGACGTCGCGGAGCTTGAAGACCGACCACATCGTGTAGCGGATGGAGTCGTTGAGCTCGCGGGTCCGTGCGGCGTTGGTCTTCGAGTCGGTGCTCATGGGTTCATTCTGCCCGGGTGACCGAGGCCACAGCCCGGCGGGCCGAGCCGATCACGGCGGGGATGCCGACGCCGTCGTACGCCGCCCCGCAGACCGCGAGCCCCGGCTGCCCGTCGACCGCGGCGCGGATCCGCGCCACCCGGTCGAGGTGTCCCACGGCGTACTGCGGCAGCGCGCCGCCCCACCGCTGCACGTGCGAGTCGACCGGGCGTGCCGTGATGCCGGCCATGGCGGAGAGGTCGGCGAGCGACACCCGCACCAGGCCCTCGTCGCCCGCCTGCAGCGTGGCCTCCTCGCCGTGGCGCCCCAGGGACGTGCGCAGGACCACGACACCCGGGTCGAGGTCGCGCACCCACGCCCACTTGGCGAACGAGAACGTCGACGCCTTGATCGTGCGCTGCTCCACAGGCGGCACGAGGAAGCCGGACCGCTCGAACAATGCGTCGGGCAGGTCCTCGGTGCGGAATGCCAACGACACGACGGCCACGCTCGCGGCACCGATCGCCGCCAGCTCGGCCGCCGCGTCCGGCACGTCGACACCCAGCAGCCGCGCGGTCGGCGCGGCCGGGGTCGCGAGCACGACGGCGGCCGCCTCGACGGTCTCGGGGTGGGTCGTCGGCCCGACGGTGAGTGCCCAGCCCGACCGCGTACGCCGCAGCGCGCGGACGGTCGCCGAGGTCCGCACCTCGAAGCCCCCGCCGTCGCGGAGCAGGCCGGGCAGCCGGCCCATGCCGCCGGGGAGGGCCGCGAAGACCGGCGCGACGGAGGCGGGGACGGCTGAGGCCTGCTCCAGCAGGCTCCCGCGCCGCGCCATGGCGAGCAGCTGGGGGACCGCCGCGGCCGCGGAGATGTGGCGGGCGTGGCCGGCGTAGACGCCGCCGAGCAGGGGTTCGACGAGGCGGTCGACGATCTCGTCGCCGAGGCGGGCGCCCACGAGGTCCCCCACCGAGACGTCGTCGCCGGGCTCGCTCGCCGCCTCGGCAGCGGCCCGGGCGACGCCCTCGGCGCTCAGCACCCCGCTGGCTGCGAGCTGGTCGAGGTCGAACGGCACGCCCATCAGCGAGCGCGGCAGGTCGCGCAGCGCACCACGGGACCAGAGGCCAGAAGTGGCGGCGGTGGGGTGGACGACCTCGACGCCGAGCTCGCGCGCGAGGTCGATGCCCTCGGGCCGGCGGGCCAGCATCGCCTCCGCGCCGACGTCGACGGTCAGCCCAGCGACCTCGGCCGAGCGCAGCTTGCCGCCCAGCTCGGGAGACCCCTCGAGGAGGAGGACGTCGCGCCCGGATGCGGCCAGGTCCCGGGCCGCGACCAGACCTGCCACTCCCCCACCGACCACGACCACGTCCCACGCCACGTGGTCAGCCTAGGGTGAGCGGTGTGGACCCCAACGTGAGCTCCGACCGGATCGCCGTGCTGATCGACGCCGACAACACCTCGCACCGCTATGCGGAGGCGCTGCTCGACGAGGTGGCGAAGTTCGGCAACCCGACCATCAAGCGCGCCTACGGCGACTGGTCGTCCCCGCACCTGAGCGGCTGGGGCAACGAACTCAACGCGCGTGCCATCCGCGGCATGCACCAGGGCGCCTTCACCCGCGGCAAGAACTCCACCGACTCGGCGCTGATCATCGACGCCATGGACCTGCTCTACGCCGGCAACGTCGAGGCCTTCGCGCTCGTCACCAGCGACAGCGACTTCACCAGCCTGGCGCTGCGCCTGCGCGAGTCCGGCAAGGTCGTCTACGGCCTCGGCGGCGCGAAGACGCCGGCGTCCCTCCAGAACGCGTGCGACCGGTTCATCCGCCTCGAGTCGCTGGGCGAGCCGGAGGCCGAGCCGGCGGCTGTCCCGGCCAGGGCCACCGCCCCCGACGCGAGCGCCGACGTGGCCCCGGATGCGGGCCCGGACGCGGGCCCGGCGCCCGAGATCAACCTGCAGAGCGCCCTGACCAAGGCCGTCAACGCCGTCGCGGCGGACGACGGCTGGGCGGCGCCCGGTCCCATCGGCCAGCACCTCAGCCGTACGCACCCGTCCCTCGACCCGCGCAACTACCTGGACCCCAGCAAGTACCAGCAGCGGGGCCTGCAGGCCCTGCTCGCGGCCCAGGCCTACCTCGAGACGACCGGCGAGGGCGGCTCGATGCGGGTGCGGGTCAAGCGGAGGGGGCAGGCACCCGCGGCGAAGGCGGGCGCGAAGCAGGAGGGCAAGCAGGAGGGCAAGCCCGAGACCAAGCCCGAGACCAAGCAGGAGACGAAGCCGGCCACCAAGCCAGCCACCAAGCCGGCCACCAAGCGCGCCGCCAAGGCGCCGGCCAAGGCTGTCCCGGAGAAGCAGGTCGAGGTCGTCGAGACCCCGGTCCCGCGGGTCACGACCACCACGCGCGCTGCGAAGAAGGCGGCGACGGTGAAGAAGAAGGCCGAGCAGCAGGCCTGACGCATCACAGTTGCGTCACGGCCGGAACCGGCTGTGACGCAGCCCGCGTCCGACTGCCATGAGCACTCGCACCCGCGCCGCCGGCATCCTCACCGCGATCACCATGACGGCCCTCGTGGCCGCCTGCTCCAGCTCCGACGACAGCGCCTCGGACACCGGCACGTCCGAGTCCTCCGGGATGAGCGCAGAGGCTCCGGACGCCCCGGGCGCCGTGGGCCGTGAGCTCGGCGACGGCGCCGACACCACGTCCGGCTCCGACTCCGGCTCCGTCTCGGGCTCGAAGGTGGCCGCCATCCCGGAGATGGAGCGCTCGATCATCGCGACCGGCGCGATCTCGCTGACCAGCAAGGACGTCGCGGAGACCCGTCGCGAGGTCCAGCGGATCGTCGACGCGCAGGGCGGTGACGTCACCGAGGAGAACACCGAGACCGACGACGACGGCGACACGTCGTACGCCCGGCTGGTGATCCGGGTGCCGAGCTCGGAGTTCGGCACGTCGATGGTGGCGCTGGAGAAGGCGGGCGACCTGCGCTCCTCCACCCGCGGCTCCGACGACGTCACCACCCAGGTCATCGACACCGGCGTGCGGGTGCGGGCACAGGAGGCCAGCCTCAAGCGCGTCGAGCTGCTCCTCGCTGAGGCGCGGTCGCTCAAGGACATCATCTGGATCGAGTCCCAGCTCACCAGCCGCCAGGCGGAGCTCGACTCGCTGAAGTCGCAGCAGTCGTGGCTCGCGGACCAGACCTCCCTGTCGACCATCACCGTCGCCATCACCCACCAGCGCGCCCAGGTGAAGGAGGAGAAGCCCGACGACGAGCCCGCCGGGTTCCTGTCCGGGCTCAAGAGCGGCATGGACGCGCTGGGCGCGAGCTTCGCCGCGGTCGCGACCATCGTCGGCGCGCTGCTGCCCTTCGCGGCAGTGGCCCTCGTGCTGGGCCTCCCGGTCTGGCTCGTCGTACGCCGTCGCCGGGCCGCGCCAGCGGTGCCGCAGGCCCCGGCCGCCTAGGCGTCAGGCCGGGCGCCGCTCCGACGTCAGGAGAACTGCGGCCGTACGACGTGCCCGCGCCGCCCGCGAGCGTCGTACGGCCGCAGTTCTCCGAGGTCCCGGCCCGCCGCTCAGGCGGCGTCCTCGTCGGCGGAGTGCCCGGCGACCGTCTTCTCGGCCCCGCGGTCGACCTCGGCGCCGTTGATGCGGCCGTCGAGGCGGGCAGGGTCGAGGTCGTCGCGGTGCAGCTTGGCGAAGGCCGAGCGGTGGAAGACGAGCGGGTGCTCGCCGTCGCCGCCGCCGACCTCGTGCACCTCGAGCAGCACGATCACGTGGTCGCCGGCGACGACCTCCTCGTGCACCGAGCAGTCATAGGTCGCGACCGCCTCGTCGAGCAGCACGGCGCCGCCGTCGGTGACCCGGAACGGCAGGCCGGCGAAGCGCTCCTCGCGGGGGCCGGCCAGCTGGCGGCAGACCGCGTCGTGGTGGTCGGCCAGGACGCTGATGCCGAGCCGGTCCGCCTCGCGCAGCAGCGGCCAGGTGGAGCTGGTCGTCGAGATCGAGAACGACACCAGCGGCGGGTCGATGCTCACCGAGGTGAACGACGACGCGGCGATGCCGGCCAGCTGGCCCTTCACCGAGGCCGCCACGGCCACGACGCCGGAGGGGAACGCGCCGAACGCGTCGCGGAGGGTGCGGGGGTCGAGCTGTTGGGCGTGGGCGTGCAGGGTCATGCGGACACCACCTGACGGGTCGGGGCGGGGAGGGCGGGCAGGAGCTGCTGCGCCGTGGCGAACCACGCGTCGTACGCCTCGGGGTCGGCGTGGTCGGCGTCGAGGACGTAGAGCGCGCGGGTCGGCACGGACGCACCGAGCTCGACGAGCACCGGACGCAGGCCGTGCTCCGGCGCGAGCGAGTGGGCCACCGAGGCACCGAGCATCAGCGGGATGGCGGTGACCCCGCCGAGCCCCTGGTGGGGGAAACGGTCGAGGAACGCCTTGAGCAGGCCGGTGTAGGTCGCCTTGTAGGTCGGGCTGGCGACGATGACCACGAGGCTCCCCGCGACCTGCTCGACGAGGTCGTCGACGGTCTCGGATGTCCAGTCGAACAGCTCGGAGGCGTGGTCGGCCAGGTCGACGACGAGGTCCGCACCCCCGAGCCGGTCGGCGAGGGTGAGCGCGGAGTCGTACGTGCGCGAGCGGGGCTTGGGGTTGCCGACCACGACGGCGACGCGGGCGCCGTTCGTGGGGTCCCCGCGGCGTTGTTCGGGGGAGCGAAGCGGAGGAGAAGAAGGCCGTGGGGTGTTGCTCACTGTGCGGCCCGCTGTCCACCGAAGGGGACCGAGGCGCGCGCGGCGACGGGCGCCGGGTGGGTCCACAGCCCACGCTTCTCCAGCACCGGCAGGACGCCCTCCCCGAAGTGGTAGGCGCCCTCGAGGTGCGGGTAGGCCGAGAGGACCCACTCGTCGATGCCGAGGGCGGCGTACTCCTCGATGCGGTCGGCGACCTCCTCGTGGCTGCCGACGAGAGCGGTGCCGGCACCTCCGCGGACCAGGCCGACGCCCGCCCAGACGTTGGGGTGGATCTCGAGGGAGTCGCGCGAGCCGTTGTTGAGGGCCAGCATGTTCTGCTGGCCGACGGACTCGGACCGTTTGAGACCGTCCTGGACGCGCTCAATCTCGGCGTCGTTGATGCCCTCGAGCAGGCGGTCGGCCTCGGCCCAGGCCTCCTCGGAGGTGTCGCGGTTGATGGTGTGCATCCGGATGCCGAAGCGGATCTCGCGGCCGTGCTTGTCCGCCAGCTCGCGGATCCAGGCGATCTTCCTCGCCACGGCAGCCGGCGGCTCGCCCCAGGTGAGGTAGACGTCCGCGTGCTTGGCCGCCACGTCGCCCGCGGCGGGCGAGGAGCCGCCGAAGTAGATCTCCGGGACCGGGTCGGGCAGCTGCTGCAGCTGGGCCTGGTCGACGCGCAGGTGGCGACCGGCGTAGGTCACCTGCTCGCCGCGCCACAGTCGACGCACGATCTCGAGGAACTCGTCGCAGCGCTGGTAGCGCTCGTCCTTGTCGAGGAAGTCGCCGTAGGCGCGCTGCTCGTGGGACTCACCGCCGGTGACGACGTTGAGCAGCAGCCGGCCCCCCGACAGGTTCTGGAAGGTGGCCGCCATCTGCGCGGCCAGGGTGGGCGACGTCAGGCCGGGACGGAACGCGACGAGGAACTTCAGCCGCTCCGACAGCGGGGCGAGCATCGCGGTCGACAGCCAGGCGTCCTCGCACCACGCGCCGGTGGGCGTCAGCGCGGCCTCGAAGCCGAGCTGCTCGGCGGACCGTGCGATCTGGCCGAGGTAGGGCACGCTGGCCGGCCGGCCGCCGTTGCCGTGGGTGACCCCGTGGCCGCCGCTGACGACCTGGCGGCCGTCGCCTCCGTTGGTGGGCAGGAACCAGTGGAACTTCATGATCAGACCCTTTCTCAGAGCTGCCCGTGGTTGGGCGGGGGTGTGCCGTCGACGACGAAGCGGCCCAGGTGCTGGACCTTCCACGCCGCCGGGTCGTGCAGGGTGTGGGTGCGCGCGTTGCGCCAGTGCCGGTTGAGGTTGAGGGAGTCGAGGGCGGACCGGGTGCCGGCGACCTCGAAGAGCCGGCTCGAGACGTCGACGGCGACCCGCGCCGAGAGGGCGCGGACGGTCGCGACGGCGAGGCTCGCGGTCGCGGCCGTGTCGGCGGTCAGGTCGACGTCCGCGGCGTCGACCGCCCGGGCGGCCTCGCGCAGCAGCGCCTCCGCGGCGCGTACGTCGATCTCCATCGCGCCCAGTGCCTGCACGACGAGCGGGTCGTCCGCGGCGCGGTCGACGCCGGCGTCGGGGTAGGGACGCGACGACGTACGCACGAAGTCGGCCGCGTCGTGCAGCGCGGCGCGGGCGATGCCGACGTCGAGGGCCGCGTGCAGGACCTGCGCGAACGCGCCGTAGGTCTGCGGGCCCTCGAAGGTGAGGTGGTAGGGCGTGATCCGGTCCGCGGCGACGTCGACCTCGCGCAGCTCCACGGTGCCGCTGGCGGTGGTGCGCTGGCCCATGCCGCCCCAGTCGTCGGTGACCCGTACGCCGGGGGCGCGGCGCTCGACCCACGCGACGTGCAGCGGCCCCGTGCCCGGCGCGGCGAGCGTGTCCTGGCGCGCGAGGACCGGGATCCAGTCGGCGAAGAGCGCACCGGTGCTGTAGCCCTTGGTGCCGTTAAGGGTCCAGCGGCCGCGACCGGCCGGCGTCAGGGACGTGCGGATGTCGCGCACGTGACGGGTGCCGACCTCGGACTGCGCGTTGCCGAAGCGCTTGCCGGCCATCACCTCGCCGAAGAAGAAGTGCTGCTGCGCGGGCGTGCCCTGGTGGCGCATCGCGTTGACGTAGACGAAGTGGCTGTGCGGGATCTGCGCCACGCTGGGGTCACCGGCGGCAAGGATCCGGAAGATCTCGGCGAGGCTCTCGACGCGGAGGCCCGCGCCGCCGTGGCTGGCCGGGACCGTGACCGCGAGGAGCCCGGAGGCCGAGAGGCGCTCGACCTCCGCCTCGGGCAGGATCCGGTCACGGTCGCGCTCGGCCGAGGAGGCCGCGACGTCGGCGGCGATCTCGGTGGCGACCGCGACCGCTGCACCGGCGGCAAGCACGGGCACGGTCTTCGAGGCCAGGACGTCGGTGCTCATGCCACCTGCTCGCGATCGGCGGCCTCGAGCTCGCGCACGATCGGGAGGACGTGCTGGCCGAAGTGCTCGACCTCCTCCTGGAAGTGGAGGAAGCCGAGGAGGAACAGGTCCACACCACGACGCTTGAACTCGATCATCCGGTGCGCGACCTGCTCGGGCGTGCCGACCAGGCCGGTGCGGAAGCCGTCGTTGTACTGCACCAGGTCGCGGAAGTCGGAGTCCTGCCACATGCCCGTCCGGTCGCCCGTGGACTGGCCGGCCTGCTTGACCGCGTCGCCGAAGCCCGCGACCGCCTCGGGGTTGGCCCGGGCGATGATCTCCTCGAGGGTGGCGTGCGCCTCTGCCTCGGTCTCGCGGGCGACCATGAAGCCGTTGACGCCGAACCGGACGGTGCGCCCGGCGCTGCGCGCGCTGCGGGTGACGCCCTCGATCTGGGCGGCGATGCCGTCGGGGGTGTTGCCGTTGGCGAAGTACCAGTCGCTCACGCGTCCGGCCATCTCCTGGGCCGTGGAGGAGTTGCCACCCTGGAAGATCTCCGGCAGCGGGCGACCCGGAAGGTCCAGCGGCTTGGGGTTCATGTCGAAGTCGCGCAGCTGGAAGAAGTCGCCGCGGAACTGCGCGTCGTCGCTGGTCCAGATCTCGCGGATGTAGGCGATGAACTCCTCGGCCATCCGGTAGCGCTCGCCGTGCTCGAGCCAGCGCACGCCCATGTGCGTCGCCTCGTCCTTGAACCAGCCGGAGACCACGTTGATGGCGGCGCGACCGTTGCTGAGGTGGTCTGCGGTCGAGATGAACTTCGCGAGGACCCCGGGGTGCCACATGTAGGGGTGCACCGCGGAGATGACCTTGAGCCGCTCGGTGGCGAGCAGCAGCGCCAGGCTGAAGCTGGTCGCCTCGTGCTGGTAGGCAGCCCCGTACGAGGCGGTGTAGCGGACCTGGGTCAGCGCGTAGTCGAAGCCGTTGTTCTCGGCCGTCTGCGCCAGGCGCTTGTTGTAGTCGTAGTCCCAGCCGGTGCGCTGCTCGATGTCGGAGATCACCAGGCCGCCCGAGACGTTGGGCACCCAGTAGGCGAACTGGAGCGGCTCGGTGGTGCGGACGGAAGACGTGCTCATGGGCTCTCCTCGGGACACGGCAGTGCGGTCGGACCTGTTGTGCTTAATCTTTATCGATCTTGTAGACAAAACTACCAGCGGCCACTCCCGGTCCCGACCACCCCGTCGCGCGGGCCTGTCGAGGGGGTGGAAGGCCGGGCCTGTCACCCTGCCCTTCCACTCGCCCTCCACCCCCTCCGGGACCAGTGCGTGACCGGTCAGTCCTTGGGGCGGCCTTCCGCCCAGCCCTGGCGCCGGCGGGTGCCACCGATCGACCAGGCGTACGGCGGGGGCGTGCCGTTGACGGCGTGCGCCCCGACGACCCGGGCCTTGAGGATGCGCGGGTTGTGCGAGGCGACGGTGCGGGCGTTGCGCCAGTGGCGGTCGAGCGCGAGCGGGCGCGCCGTGGCCGAGGCGCCGAGCGCGTCGAAGATGTCGGACGTGGCCCGCAGCACCAGCTCGGAGACGACGACCTGTGCACTGGAGGACTCGATCTCGCTGGCCTCGACGAGGGCGGCGACCTCCTCGGGCCCGGCGAGCACGGCGTCGGCGACCGCCTGCACGCTCGCGGCCACGCGCAGGGTGGTGGCCTCGGCGGCATAGACGGCAGCGGCGATCTCGCCGACCCGGGCGAGCACCTGGGCGTCGTCGCGCACGCGCGGAGCGTTGGCGTGCGAGAAGTTGCGGGTGCGGCCCTGCACCGCAGCGACGACATCTGCCAGCGCAGCCCTGGCGATCCCGGTCAGCGTGGCCAGCAGGTTGAGCTGGTAGAACGCGGTCTGGTAGGGGAAGCGCTCCTCGAACGGCAGCACGTGGTCGGCCGGGACGCCGACGTTGTCGAAGGTGGTCGTGCCGCTGCCGGTGCCGCGCTGGCCGAAGCCGTTCCAGTCGTCGGTGGTCCCGACGCCGGGGTGACGGGTGTCGACCAGGGCGATCGCGGTGGCCTCCTCGACCTCGTCGGGGTGGCCGGGGGTCGCGACCCGCGCGTGGACGTCGGTCCACTCGGCGAAGATGGTGCCGGTGGTGTAGTACTTCGTGCCGTCGAGGCGGTAGGAACCGTCGGCGCGCGGACGGAGCACGGTGCGCGGCAGGTCGATGCTCGAGCCCACCTCCGACCACGCGTTGCCGGCCATCTCCCCTGCCACGAAGCGGTCGAACCACACCCGCTGGTCGCTGGACCGGGCGTGGTGCCACAGCCGGTCCTCGACGAGGGCGAAGTGGCCACGGAAGGCCTGCGGCAGGTTGGCGTCGACCGCAGCGAGCTCGATCCACAGCCGCGTCATCGCGACCAGGTCGAGCCCACCGCCGCCGTACGCCGCGGGCACGCGCACCGCGCCGAAGCCCTCGGACTTGAGGCGGGCGACCGCCTCGACAGGGAGCTCGCCGTCCAGCTCGCGCTGGAGGACCCCCTCGGCGACGGCGGTCAGCACCGGCGCCCACTGGGCCAGCAGGTCGTCGGTCACACGGACATCGCGACCGAGGGTGGGCCGGACACGCAGAGTGGTCATGGGTGGGTTCCTCCCGTTTTGTATAGTTACTTAGTAGACTTTAGGCAGTCGAGGTGGAGGAGGACGACACCCCGGCAGCAGGTTTTGCCGACCACCCCACCTCGCAGCAGGAGCCCCCCGTGCGGATCGAACAACTGGAATACCTCGCAGCCGTGACCGAGCACGGGTCCCTGCGCCGGGCGAGCGAGGCGATGCACATCTCGCAGCCCGCCCTCAGCGAGGCCGTGACCAAGCTGGAGAAGGAGCTGGGCACGACGCTGCTCGACCGGCGTCGTACGGGCTCACGGATCAGCCGGCAGGGACTGGACCTCCTGCAGAACATGACCGAGGTGCTCGAGGCCGTCGACCGGTTGCGCCAGGCAGCCGGCCAGCAGTCCGCGCGCCGGCGCGACCTGCGCATCGGGACCGTCAACACCGCCTCGTCGAGCCTCCTCGCGCCGGCGCTGCGCGACCTGCACGCGCGACACGGGTCGGGTGGCGTCGAGGTCGTCAACGGCCGCGCCACCGACATCCAGCAGGGGCTCGCAGAGGGGTCGCTCGACCTCGGCCTGGTCAACGTGCTGCCCGGGGACGAGGTGCCCCCGATGCTCGTGTGGGACAAGCTGATCGAGGGCACGCCGGTCGCGTGCCTGCGCGTCGACCACCCCCTCGCCGCCCAGGAGCGGATCAGCGTCGAGGACCTGCGCGCCGAGCCGCACGTGCTGATGCGTCCCGGCTTCGTGATGCACCGCTACGCCCACCGCGTCTTCGCCGGCGCGCTGCCGGAGACGACGTACGCCACCGACGGGGCGGAGATGGGCAAGGCCATGGTCGCCGCCGGGCTGGGCATCTCGATCCTGCCGGACTTCTCGATCAGCGCCGACCCGCTGGTGCGGGCGGGCGTGCTCACCACGCGGCCGATCCTCACCGGCCAGGGACTGACGACGGTCACGCTGCTGATGCTGCGTCGTCGCGCCGAGCGCACGTCGGAGCCGCTGCGCGACCTGCAGACCGCACTGGTGCGCCAGGCGAGGGCCTACCTCTCGGACCTCGAGGCACCAGCGGCGTCCCCCGCGGTCGCGGCGGTCACACCGATCAGTAGCCGTGCACGAACTCGGTCAGCGCCTTGAGCTGATCGGGGTTCGTCGACGGGATGACGCCGTGACCGAGGTTGAAGATGTGCCCCTTGGCGGCGCGGCCGGCCTCGATGATCTCGGCCGCCCGGGCGGTCATCACCTCGGTGGGCGCGAAGACGAGCGTCGGGTCGAGGTTGCCCTGCACCACGTGGTCGCCGACGAGCGGGATCGCCTGCTCCAGGGGCGTACGCCAGTCGACACCGACCACGTCGGCGCCCGCATCGCCCATCAGGCCGAGGAGGTTGGTGGTGCCGACGCCGAAGTGGATCCGCGGCACGCCGAGCCCACCGGCGGCCGCCAGCACCCGCTCGGAGTAGGGCATGACCGAGGCGCGGTAGTCCGCCGGCGTGAGTGCCCCCGCCCACGAGTCGAAGAGCTGCACGGCCGAGGCGCCGGCCTCGACCTGGATGCGGAGGTACGCGGCCGCGATCTGGGCGATCTTGTCCATCAGCGCCGCCCACACGTCGGGAGCGCCGAACATCATCGCCTTGGTCTTCGCGTGCTCCTTGGAAGGACCGCCCTCGACGAGGTAGGACGCGACCGTGAAGGGCGCACCGGCGAAGCCGATCAGCGGCGTCGCGCCGAGCTCGGCGACCAGCTGGCGCACGGCCTGCGAGATGAAGGGCACGTGCTCGGGCGTGAGGTCGGGGATCGCCTCGACGTCGGCGAGCGTACGCACCGGTGACGCCACGACCGGGCCCACACCGGGCTTGATGTCCAGGTCGACACCCACCGCCTTGAGCGGCAGCACGATGTCGGAGAAGAAGATGGCCGCGTCGACGCCGTAGCGCCGGACCGGCTGCAGGGTGATCTCGGTGACGAGGTCGGCGTCCATGCAGGACTCGAGCATGCCGATGCCCTCGCGGACCTTGAGGTACTCCGGGAGGGACCGACCTGCCTGCCGCATGAACCACACCGGCGTGTGCGACGGCGTCTCGCCGCGCGCCGCTGCGAGGAACGGGCTCGCGGCAAGGCCGGGATGGGCAGTTCGTCCGGTGTCGGTCACTGCCTAATCTTCGCAGGTCAGGCGGCGTGGCGGCACATCGGGACGGTGGGCCGCTGGCCTACTCTGGACGAATGGTGGCCCGTCACGAGACCCACCCGGGCAGTGCTGCCGCGGCTGGACCCGCGGAGTTCCGCGCGGCGGTGGAGTCGATGCGTCAGGCCGCACTGCGCCCTGAGGTCTTCTGCGAGGAGATGCCCGCGCCGCAGCGCATCGCGCCGTGGTCGTCGGCCCTGAGCGGCGACGTGACCGTCGACGACGAGGACCTCGGCACCGGAAGGCTGATCCTGCTGCACGACCCGGCCGGCAACGACGCGTGGGACGGCACCTTCCGCTGCGTGGCCTACGCCCGCGCCGACATCGACCCGGAGCTCGGCGCCGACCCGATGCTCGCAGCGGTCGGGTGGTCGTGGCTGACGGAGGCCCTGGAGGCCCACGCCGCCGGCTACCACGCCGCGTCCGGCACCGTGACCTGCGTGAGCACCGAGAGCTTCGGCGGGATGGCCGACGAGTCCGGCACCGCCCAGGTCGAGATCCGGGCGTCGTGGACCCCCGACGTCGACGAGGACGGCGCGCTCGACATGACCCCGCACGTCGAGGCCTGGGGCGAGCTGATGTGCACCGCCGTCGGCCTGCCGCCGGTCCCGGAGGGCGTCACCGCCATGCCGAGCCGGCGCGGACAGCGCGGCACCTGAGCCGATGCCCGACACCCCCGACACCGACCTCGACCTCGAGCCCGCGTCCGAGCCCCCGTCCTCGTCCGCCGGGACCGAGGCGCCGCCGGCCGCGGAGGCGCCGCCGGCGCCCCTCCTCGAGCTGCGCGACGGCCTGCCCGAGATCGTCGAGACCGACGCCGGCCTGGCCGAGGCGTGCGCGGCACTCGCGGCCGCGACCGGTCCGGTCGCGATCGATGCCGAGCGCGCGTCCGGCTACCGCTACTCCAACCGCGCCTACCTGATCCAGCTGCGCCGCGAGGGGGCCGGCACCTGGCTCATCGACCCGATCCCGATGACCACCCTGGCCCCGCTGCAGGAGGCCCTGGCCGGCGCGGAGTGGATCCTGCACGCCGCGACGCAGGACCTGCCCTGCCTGCGCGAGGTGGGACTGGTCCCGACCAGCCTGTTCGACACCGAGCTCGCCGGGCGCCTGCTGGGCTACCCGCGGGTGGGCCTGGCGACACTGGTCGAGACCGTGCTCGGCCAGCGGATGCGCAAGGAGCACTCGGCCGCCGACTGGTCCACACGGCCCCTGCCCACCGCCTGGCTCGACTACGCCGCCCTCGACGTCGAGGTGCTTCTCGAGCTGCGCGAGCACATGATCGCCGAGCTCGACAAGGCCGGGAAGACCGAGTGGGCGCGCCAGGAGTTCGAGCACCTGCTGGGCTTCGAGCCCACCGTCCGCCACGAGGCGTGGCGTCGTACGTCCGGGGTTCACCGGCTGCGCGGGCGCCGCGCCCTCGGTGCCGCCCGCGCCATGTGGGAGGCCCGCGACGCCATCGCCGCCGAGCGCGACGTCACACCTGGGCGGATCCTGCCCGACTCCGCCATCGTCGTGGCCGCCACCGTCATGCCCATCGACCGTCGGGCGCTGCTCTCCACGCAGGGCTTCCACGGGCGCGGCGCCAGCCGCTACGCCACGACCTGGGTCGACGCGCTGCAACGGGTCCGCGAGATGACCGAGGACGAGCTCCCAGCCCGCGCCCCGCGCGGTGACGGCCCGCCGCATCCCCGCACCTGGGCCGAGCGCGAGCCGGTCGCCGACCGCCGCTTCAAGGCGGCGCGCGAGGCGATGCTCAACCTCGCCGAGCTGCACCACCTGCCGGTGGAGAACCTGCTCACCCCCGACTACCTCCGCCGCCTCATGTGGGCGCCGCCGGAGACCCGGGAGCCGGCGGCCCTCGCCGACGCCGTCCGCGCCCAGCTGGCGTCGTACGGTGCTCGTCCCTGGCAGGCAGAGGTCATCACGGGCGCGTTGGTCGGCGCGATCCTGGGTGCGGATGCCGAGCCCGAACCCGAACCCGAGGCTTCGGAGGACTAGGTCCTTCTTGGCAGGTCGCCAACCCCCGAGTTGGTCCGCCAACTCACCAGTTGGCGAGTGGGGGGCTCCCAGGACGTCCTGAGGACCACCCCACCCGCCAACTCACCAGTTGGCGCGCCAACTCACGAGTTGGCGAGACGGGCGGTGGCGCTCACTCGCTCGGCGACTCCGACGGCGACTCGCTCGGGGACTCCGTCTCCTCCTCGGGCGACAGGATCGGCTGCGACACCGCGTCGATCTCCTCGGTGACGCCCTCGAGGTCCAGGATGCCCGGCGCGGTGACGAGGCTCTCGAGGAGCGGGGTGACCGCGTCGATCAGCTCGAGGCGCTGGTCGATGAACGGCGGCACCTCCATGTAGCGGATGCTCGAGTTGAAGACCTCCGAGTTGGTCGGCTCCAGCTCCGGGGCGAGGAACTCGGGCGAGGCCGCGACCTGCGTGTTGGCAGGGACGATGTAGCCGGTCGAGGCCACGGTGGAGATGGCTTCGTCGGAGACGGCGTACGCGATGAAGTCAGCCGCGTCGCCCTGGACCTCGGAGTCCGCGGAGATGCACAGCCCGCTGATGTCGCCGACCGTGGCGCGGGTGTCGAGCGTGGGCATCGGGAGCACGTCGAAGTCGAGGTCCTCGGCGTCGCGGAGCTCGGGCACGAGGGTGCGGAAACCGGCGATCATCGCGAGCTCGCCGCGCTTGAACAGCTGGACCGGGGTGGCCCGGGCGAGCTGCGCGTTGGTGGGCGTGAGCGTGGAGTCGCGCAGGATCGCCAGCGTCTCGCTGAGCGCCTCGCGGGTGTTGTCGTCGGAGAAGGCCAGCGACGTGGGCTCGCGGTCGTCGTCGAAGACCTGCCCGTCACCGGAGTAGATGAAGGGGGCCAGGCCCTGGAGGGTCGGGTCGATCCAGATCCCGCGACGGTCGCCGCGCCGCGAGGCGAAGCGCGCCGCAGCCTCGAACTCGGCGAGCGTCCAGCGGTCGCGTACGCCGTCCTCGTCCGCCGTCGGCACGTCGAGGAGACGGCGCTCCATCCGGTCGAAGTCGACGAGGTCGGTGTTGTAGTAGATGACCATCGGGGAGCCTGAGTAGGCCATGCACTGGAGCTCGTCGTCCATCGCGAAGGCGTCGACGGCGTCGCGGGAGAAGCGGTCACCGAAGTCGACGCCGCGCTCGTCGAGCAGCAGGCTGACCGGCTGCAGGGCCTCCGCCTCGACCAGCTCGCCGAGGTCGATCCGGGACGTGAGGAAGGCGTCCGGGGCGTTGCCGGCCAGCACGTCCGCCAGCGCCGCCTCGTGGTCCGGCCAGGACTTGAGGGTGACCTTCCGGGTCTTCGACGTGGCGTTGAAGGAGTCGACGACGTCCTGGAAGGCTGCCACCTCCTCCTCGCTGCCGTAGGCCCCGAAGGTGACCTGCCGCGGCTTCTCACCACCACCACCCGCGCCGTTGCTCGACGGCGGCGGGGTCGGCTCGCCGTCGCCGGTGCACGCGGCCGTGGACAGCGCGACCATCAGGGCGCAGGTGACCAGGGCGGCACGACGGGGCGAAAGACGAGGGGTAAGGGGACCAACCACGGCCAAACCCTAACGGTCCAGACCACGAACGGCCGCGACGACGGCGGCGAAGACCCGCTCGTCGAGCGCCGCACCCTCGCGACGTACGTCGTCGCGTCGCAGGCGGAGGAGCCGGTCCAGGCGGACCTCGCTCGGCCGGCCCTGTCGGTCCCAGCCCCCGGAGCCGACGTCCATCCAGTGCCGGCCGTGACGGGCCTCGTCGGCCGCGTCGCGGTCGTGGTCCTGGCTGCTCAGCATCAGCCCCGTCCAGCCGTCACCCTCGGCGGCGAGGATCAGGACCGGCCGGTCCTTGCCCTGCCGGGGGTCGTCCTCGTAGGGGACCCACGCCCACACCACCTCGCCCGGGTCGGGCTCGCCGTCGACCTCGGGGGCGTAGGTCGCGCCTACGGGGTCGGCCTGCGCCCGGGGAGCGAAGGGGCGGGACAAGAAGCCGGCGATGCGGCGACGCAGGGTCATCACCCGAGCCTAGGGGCCGGATCGACGTGAGCGAGTGCGCCGGACCGGGAGCGCCTCACGGCGCGTGGCCGCTCGTAGCGGCTTATTTTGGGACCCGGGGCTGCCACAGCCCGACGCACTCAGGTTCATTGTAGGACGTCAGGCCAGCGGGTGACTGATTTCCCCATGTCCTGCGGCCTCGAGCTGCTCGGAGAGCACGAGCATCCGGGTGATCTCCTCGTGGGCGGACTCCCCGATGCTCGCGCGTCCGGCCGCGACGATCCGGGCGAACGCGGAGGCCCGGAACAGCGTGACCGCGAAGTCGCCGCGGGCGATGCCGCGCAGCACGTCGTCGACCATGGCCCGCAGCTCGTCGGGCCCGGGCGGGTCCGCGACCCCGGCGACCACGCGCGCCACGTCGGCGCGGCGCTGGCCGGCCTCGAACTCGGTCGCGACGCGCTCGGGGTCGGCGTACACCCACTGGCGGAGGAGGAACAGTCGCCACAGGCTGCCGGCCAGCGTGTCGGCCGGGGCACCCGACCAGACCTCGGCGAGGGTCTCGAGGCCCTCGCTCTCGGCCAGGCGCACGATCCGCTCGGCCAGCGCGGGGTCGGCCGCCTCACGGGCCCCGCGCACCAGCACGGTCGCGGCGAGATCACCCGCCTCGCGGAGCATGGCGGGGTCGGTGCCGCCGGCGACCTCGTCGAAGAAGGCGCTGCCGCGCGACATCGGACGGTGGTGGATGCGGCCGGTCATCCGGCAAGGCTAGGCGAGGTCAGGGCGCCGCACCCATGACCCTGCGGATCCGCTGGTCGCTGACCTTCTCCCGCGTGCCGAGCTGCTGGGCGAAGAGCGACACCCGGTACTCCTCCAGCATCCAGCGGGCCTCGCGCAGGTGCTGCGGCACCGCCTGGCCGTCGGGCAGGGCGGCGACCGCGTGCAGCCACGCCTCCTGCAGCCCGGCCAGCTGGTCCATCTGCTGGCGGTCCTTGGCGACCTGCGCGTCGAGGCGCTCACGCCGGTGGGTGACCGCGGCGAGGTAGCGCGGGTAGTCGCGCAGCCGGGTCGTGCCGGCGTCGCCGATGAAGCCCGGCGCCATCAACCGGCCGACCTGCGCGCGCATGTCGGTCAGCGCGGGCAGCGTCATCAGGTCGGCACGTCCGGAGAGCGCCTTGTCGGTGGCGCGCCAGGCGTCGAGCACCTGCATCACGTCGTGCACCGCGGCGCTGAGCCCGGCGGCGACGGCATCGCGGGCGGCCGCCACCACCGCTGCGTACGACGTCTCGTCCCGCACCGTCGGGCGCGCGTCGACGGCCTCGCCGACGAGGCCCGCGCGCAGGTCGGCGAGCAGCTCGCCCACGGAGGAGTACGGCGACCCGACGAGGGCCAGCTTGGCCCGTTGGTCGAGCCCCGCTGCGGCGAGCACGTCGTCGACCGCGGCGGGCGGGCCGAGGGCGAGCAGGACGAGACGGCGTACGCCGAGCCGGTGGTGCGCCGCCGCCTCGGTCGGGGTCGCGAGGACCTGCAGCCCGACCGTGGCGCCCTCGTCGACGAGCGCGGGGAAGCCGCGGACCTCGTGGCCGGCCCGGCGCTGGACGAAGGACTCCTCGACCGTGCCGAAGGTCCACGACGTCTGACCGGTCGCGGTGACGCCGGAGTCCGCGGCGACGTCCGCCATCGCCTGCTCGAAGGTGGGACGCAACGGCTCCTTGAGGGCGTCGAGGTCCTTGCCTCGACCGGCCTCGGCACCCTCCTCGGTCAGCACGCGGTAGGTCGGACGCAGGTGCTCGGGTACCTTGGTCCAGTCCCACGCCTCGCGGTCGATCATCAGGCTGCGGGTGCTGCGGGCGAACCGCTCGAGGGCGTCGAGGAGCGGCTCCGCGCCGGGAGGCGTGGCCGCGAGGAACTCGCGGGCGGTGTTGGGGGCGGGCACCATCGCGACCCGCAGGCTCTTGGGCAGGGAGCGGATCAGCTCGGTCACCAGCTCCTCGCGCAGCCCCGGCACGAGCCAGGAGAAGTCGTCGGCGTCGATGCGGTTGAGGGTGGCGACGGGTACGTCGATGGTGAGGCCGTCATCGGCGGCACCCGGCTCGAAGTGGTAGCTGATCGGGAAGGTGAGGCCGGCCTCGTCGCTGTCGTGCCACTGCGTGGGGAAGTCGTTGGCGCGCACCTGGTCGGCGGTGTCGTGGGTGAGCATCGACGGGTCGAAGGTGAGCAGGTCGCCGCGCTCCTGGCGGGCGCGCTTCCACCACTGGTCGAAGTGCTGGCCGCTGACCACGGCGTCGCCCACGCGGGCGTCGTAGAAGTCGAAGAGGGTCTGCTCGTCGACGACGATGTCGCGTCGCCGGGCGCGGTGCTCGAGCTCCTCGGCCTCCTCGAGGAGGCGGGCGTTCTCGGCGAGGAAGCGGTGGCGCGAGTCCCACTCCCCCTGCACGAGCGCGTGGCGGATGAAGAGCTCGCGCGCCAGGGGCGGGTCGACCTTGCCGTACTGCACGAGGCGGTCGGCCACCAGCGGTACGCCGTAGAGCGTGACCCGCTCGCGGGCCATGACGGCAGCGCGTTTGCGCGACCAGTGGGGCTCGGAATAGGTCCGCTTGACCAGGTGCGCGCCGAGGGTCTCGGCCCACTCGGGCTTGATCGCGGCGTTCTGACGCGCCCAGAGCCGCGAGGTCTCGACGAGCTCGGCGCTCATCAGGAAGGGCGGGTTGCGGCCCTTCAGCACGCTGCCGGGGAAGACCGCGAAGCGGGCGTTGCGCGCGCCGACGTACTCCCGCATCGGGCGACGCTCCCCCGGCTTGGACTTGGTGTCGCGCTCCTCGAGGGCGCCGACGTGGCTGAGCAGGCCGGACAGCAGCGCCTGGTGGATGCCGTCCTCGTCAAAGGGAGCTCCGCCACCGTCGGACTCGGTGGTCGAGTGCGCCGTGAGACCCGAGCCGCGTGTATCGAGACCCATCTCCTTGGCCACCTGGCGCAGCTGGGACTCGTAGTCCTGCCACTCCCGGATGCGCATGTAGTTGAGGAACTCGCGCTTGCACATGCGACGGAAGGCGCTCGAGGAGAGCTCACGCTGCTGCTCCTTGATGTGGCGCCAGAGGTTGAGCCAGGTGAGGAAGTCGCTCGACTCGTGCGTGAAGCGCGCGTGCAGCTGGTCGGCCTGGGGCCGCTGCTCCTCCGGGCGCTCCCGCGGGTCCTGGATCGACAGCGCGGCGGCGATCGTCAGCACGTCGCGCAGGCAGCCGAGCCGCTCGGCCTCGAGGATCATCCGGCCCAGCCGCGGGTCGATCGGAAGACGGGCGAGGCGCTGGCCGACCTTCGTGAGGCGTACGCCCTGCCCGCGCTGGTCCAGCGCGGACGAGAGCGCCACCGCGCCGAGCTCCTCCAGCAGGTCGGTGCCGGCCTTGATGTTGCGGCGGTCGGGCGGTTCGACGAAGGGGAAGCGGGCGATGTCGCCGAGGCGCAGCGACGCCATCTGGAGGATGACGCTGGCGAGGTTGGTGCGCAGGATCTCGGGATCGGTGAACTCGGGGCGCGCCTCGAAGTCCTCCTCGGAGTAGAGCCGGATCGCGATCCCCTCCGCGACCCGGCCGCAGCGACCGGAGCGCTGGTTGGCCGAGGCCTGGCTGATCGGCTCGATCGGCAGCCGCTGGACCTTGGTACGCACGGAGTAGCGGCTGATCCGCGCGACGCCGGTGTCGACGACGTACCGGATGCCGGGGACGGTCAGCGACGTCTCGGCGACGTTGGTGGCAAGCACGACCCGGCGCACGATCGTGGGGTGACTGGAGAAGACCTTGTGCTGGTCGGCCGCGCTGAGGCGGGAGTAGAGCGGGACGATCTCGAGGCGGTCGCTCTTCAGCGCCTCGAAGGCGTCGGCGGTGTCGCGGATCTCACGCTCGCCGGGCAGGAAGACCAGGACGTCGCCGGGGCCGTCCTGCGACAGCTCGCGGACCGCGTCGATGATCGCCTCGGTCTGGTCGCGCTGGACCGGCTCGCCCTCCTCGTCGTCCTCCGGCAGCTCCAGGAGGGGGCGGTACCGGATGTCGACCGGGTAGGTCCGGCCGGACACCTCGACCACCGGCGCGCGGCTCTGCCCGTCACCGAAGTGCTCGGCGAAGCGGTCGACGTCGATCGTGGCACTGGTGATGATCAGCTTGAGGTCGGGGCGACGCGGCAGCAGCCGCTTGAGGTAGCCCAGCAGGAAGTCGATGTTGAGGCTGCGCTCGTGGGCCTCGTCGATGATGATCGTGTCGTACTTGCGCAGGTCGCGGTCGCGCTGCAGCTCGGCGAGCAGGATGCCGTCGGTCATCAGCTTGACCCGGCTGGCCTTGCTCGTGCGGTCGGTGAACCGCACCTGGTAGCCGACGACGTCACCGAGCTCGGTGCCCAGCTCCTCGGCGATCCGCTCGGCGACCGACCGCGCGGCGATCCGACGCGGCTGGGTGTGCCCGATGAGCTTGCCGCCGCCCGCCGAGCCCGCCCCGCGGCCGAGCTCGAGGCAGATCTTCGGCAGCTGGGTGGTCTTCCCCGACCCGGTCTCGCCGGCGATGATCACGACCTGGTGGTCGCGGATGGCAGCCGCGATGTCCTCGCGGCGCGCGGAGACCGGGAGCTCCGGCGGGTAGGTGATCTTCACAACGGGCGCCATTCTCGCCCACGCCGGCAAGCCCTATTAATCGGTGCTGGTGATCGGTGCCGCTACCCCGCGCTGTCGTCGTCCTCGGGTGCAGTGGTCGGGGGCAGCTGGCCCGGTACGCCGCGGGGGCCGCCGTGCATCCCGCCACGTCCCGGACCCTCGTCGCCGTCGCGCTGCTGCGTCCAGCCGCCGCGGTCACGCGGCCCGTCGTCGGTGACGGCGTGGACGGCCGCGAAGCCCAGGCCTCCGACGATGATGCCGGCGAGCGCGGAGGCGAGGAGGGCGGCGAGGCCGAACGACCGGTCCCCGCCCGAGCCGCGCAGGGTGCGCAGCCGCTCACGGAATCCGCGGCGGGACACTGGAGCCGGTTCGGGATCGGCGGCGTACGCCGTCTCCGGTGCGGGCGGAAGGGCCGCTCCCTCGGGGCGTACGGGCTGGGTCTCGTCGTCACTCATGTCCCGAGCGTGCGCCCGCCGTCTGTGCGGGACCTGTGAGTGCGCCCTGAAGTCGATCTGATGTCGAGAATCCGGTGACGGCTCCGTCCCAGAGGTGGACGCGGCCACAATGGCCGCAACGGACAAGGAGAACCGAGATGCCGAAGTACCTGATCCTCAAGCACTACCGCGGCACCCCCGCCACCGTGAACGACGTCCCGATGGACCGCTGGACACCGGAGGAGGTCGACGCACACATGCAGTTCATGGCCGACTTCGGCCAGCGGCTGGAGGAGAGCGGTGAGTACGTCGACGGGCAGGCGCTCTCGCCCGAGGGCGCGTTCGTCCGGGCGGGCGACGCCCGGGGCACGCCGGTGACCGACGGCCCGTTCGCCGAGACCAAGGACCTGATCGCCGGCTGGTACATCGTCGACGTCGACGGCTGGGACCGTGCGGCGGCGCTCGCCGGCGAGCTGTCCCTGGCACCCGGCGCGGGCGGCAAGCCGATCCACGAGTGGCTCGAGGTCCGCCCGTTCTACGGCGCCCCGTCGGCCACGCAGGACTGAGCCTGACTCGATGGACCCCTTCGACGAGCTGCCGCTGCGGGAGCTGGTCCCGGCCGTCATCGGCGTCCTCGTCCGTCGCGGAGCAGACTTCGCGACGGCCGAGGACGCGGTGCAGGACGCGCTGGTCGAGGCGGTGCGCACCTTCGGCGACACGGGCGTCCCGCGCGACCCGAAGGGGTGGCTCGTCACGGTCGCGTGGCGACGGTTCCTCGACGTCGTACGCTCCGACACCGCCCGCCAGCGGCGCGAGGTCGCGATCGACGCCGAGCCCGAGGTCGGCCCGACCGAGGACGTCGACGGCACCCTGCGGATCTTCTTCCTCTGCGCGCACCCGGCGTTGACGCCCGCCTCGGCCGTCGCGCTGACGCTGCGTGCCGTCGCGGGCCTGACCACGCGCCAGATCGCCGAGGCCTACCTCGTGCCGGAGGCGACGATGGCGCAGCGGATCAGCCGGGCCAAGCGCACCGTGACGGGCGGGTCGTTCGACCGGCCGGGCGAGCTCCACACTGTCCGCCGGGTGCTCTACCTCGTCTTCAACGAGGGCTACACCGGCGACGTCGACCTCGCGGCCGAGGCGATCAGGCTGACCCGCCAGCTCGCCCGGCTCAGCACCAGCCCGGAGACCGACGGGCTGCTCGCCCTGATGCAGCTGCACCACGCGCGCCGCTCCGCACGCACCCGCCCGGACGGCACCCTGGTCCCGCTGGCCGAGCAGGACCGCGCCCTGTGGGACACCGACCTGATCACCGAGGGCGTCGCGATCCTGCAGGCCGCGCTGGCCCGGGAGCGACGCGGAGAGTTTCAGCTGCAGGCCGCGATCGCCGCCCTGCACGCGGACGCGGCGACCACCGGCGAGACCGACTGGGTGCAGGTCGTCCAGTGGTACGACGAGCTGCTGGCGCTGACCGGCAGCCCGGTCGTCCGGCTCAACCGGGCGATCGCGGTGGGCGAGGCCGACGGCGCCCGGGCCGGCCTCGCCGCCCTCGCCGAGGTCGACCCCCACCTGCCGCGCCACCGGGCGGCAGCGGCGTACCTCCACGAGCAGGCAGGCGACCTCGCGACCGCCGCACGGCTCTACGCCGAGGCCGCCCCGCTGGCGACGAACGTCGCCGAGCGGACCCACCTCACCCGGCAGGCGGCGCGCCTGAACACCCACAGCAGCTGACAGGCGCGTCACAGGAACTCCACAGGAATCGGCGGCAGGATGCTGCCCATGCAGCAGCTGACCCGCCCCGACGGCTCCCCCGTGCGCGTCCTCGTGGTCGACGACGAGGTCAACATCGCCGAGCTCCTCGCCATGGCGCTGCGCTACGAGGGCTGGGACCTGCAGATGGCCCACACCGGCACCGACGCCGTCGCCACCGCCCGAGACTTCCGCCCCGACGCGGTGGTGCTCGACATCATGCTGCCCGACTTCGACGGGCTCGAGGTGCTGCGGCGGATGCGGGCCGACGGCAACGACGTACCGGTCCTGTTCCTCACCGCCAAGGATGCCGTCGAGGACCGGATCGCGGGCCTGACCGCCGGTGGCGACGACTACGTCACCAAGCCGTTCTCGCTCGAGGAGGTCGTCGCCCGGCTGCGCGGACTGATCCGGCGCGGCGGCACCGCGGCGCAGGCCGACGCCGGCAACGTGCTCGCGGTGGGCGACCTGACCCTCGACGAGGACAGCCACGAGGTCCACCGCGCGGGCGACGAGATCAGCCTGACCGCGACCGAGTTCGAGCTGCTGCGCTTCCTGATGCGCAATCCCCGGCGCGTGCTGAGCAAGGCGCAGATCCTCGACCGCGTCTGGCAGTACGACTTCGGCGGCCAGGCCAACGTCGTCGAGCTCTACATCTCCTACCTCCGCAAGAAGGTCGACGCCGGGCGCGAGCCGATGATCCACACGATGCGCGGCGCGGGCTACGTCCTCAAGCCGGCCACATGAGGCTCGCCCCGCACCTCTCCCCACGGCTGCCTCGCACCCTCTCAGCGCGCCTGGTCGCCGTCGCCGTGCTCCTCGTGGCGGTCACTGCTGTCCTCATCGGCACAGCCACGACGCTGGCCATGCGTTCGCAGCTCGGCCAGCAGCTCGACGAGGAGCTGCAGTCCAGCATCGGGCGCGGCTTCGACGGACCCGGGCGCGGCCAGCTGCCGATCCAGCCCCCGGACCAGGACGGCGACGACCGCGAGTTCCTCGGCCAGCGCTACGGCTCGGTGCTGGCCCAGGTGACCGAGGACGGGAGCGGTGGCGGCGCCGTCATCGCGGGCGGCCGCGGCAGCGACCTGCGCCAGGACCTCGACGCCGAGCAGCTCGCTGCCCTGGCCGACGTGGTCGGCCGGAAGGGCGCCGAGACCGTGGAGCTGCCCGGGCTGGGGACGTACCGTGCGCTCGCACAGGAGCGCAGCGACGGGGTCTACGACGTGCTGGCGCTGCCGATGTCCGAGGTGGACGAGACGATCGAGGACCTCGTCCGCCTCGAGCTGCTGGCCACGCTGCTGGGCGTGCTCGCGGCCGCCGGCGTCGGCCTGGTCGTCGTACGCCGTCAGCTCGCGCCGCTGCGCGAGGTCGCCGACACCGCCCACCGGGTCGCCGAGCTGCCGCTGGCGTCAGGCGAGATCGAGATGACCGAACGGGTCCCGGACCGGCTCACCGACGAGCGCACGGAGATCGGCCAGGTCGGCGCGGCCCTCAACGCGATGCTCGACCACGTCGAGGCCTCCCTCGACCAGCGCCACCGCAGCGAGCAGCAGGTGCGCCAGTTCGTCGCCGACGCCTCCCACGAGCTGCGTACGCCGCTCGCCACCATCGCCGGCTACACCGAGCTCGCCCGCAGCCGCCCCGAGACGACCGGCACCGCCCTCGACAAGGTCGAGACCGAGTCGGCCCGGATGACCGGCCTCGTCGAGGACCTGCTGCTGCTCGCCCGCCTCGACTCAGGCCGCCCGCTCGAACGGGAGCCGGTCGACCTGTCCCGGCTGCTGCTCGAGGCGGTCAACGACGCCCGTGTCGTCGACGCCGACCACCAGTGGCGGCTCTCCCTGCCGGACGCCCCGCTCACCGTCACCGGCGACGCGGCCCGCCTGCACCAGGTCGTCACCAACCTCCTGACCAACGCGCGCAAGTACACCCCTCCCGGCAGCACCGTCACCGTCACCGGCACGGCCGCGGGCTTCACCGTGCACGACGACGGTCCCGGCTTCCCCGCCGACCTCGCCCCGCGCGCGTTCGAGCGCTTTACCCGCGGCGACGCGGCCCGCACCCGCGCCGGCGGCGCCGGACTCGGCCTCTCCCTGGTCGAGGCGATCGTCGCCGCGCACGGCGGCACGGTCGACCTCGTGAGCGCGCCCAGCGACACGACGATCACCGTCACCCTCCCGCCGACCTGACGCTTGTGCGCACGCCCGACCCGCCGACCTGTCGCTTGTGCGCACGCCCGACCCGCCGACCTGACGCTTGTACGCACGCCCGACCCGCCGAGCTGACGCCTGTACGCACGCCCGACCCGCCGAGCTGTCGCTCGTGCGCACGCCCGTCCCGCCGACCTGACGCTTGTATGCAGCGCCCGCGTGCACAAGCGTCAGGTCGGCGCCCTCCGCGCGTGCACAAGCGACAGGTCGGCGCCCTCCGCTCGCGCACAAGCGACAGGTCGGCACCCTCTGCGCGTGCACAAGCGACAGGTCGGCACCCTCCGCTCGCGCACAAGCGACAGGTCGGCACCCTCTGCGCGCGCACAAGCGACAGGTCGACATAGGTTGGGCGGGTGAGCACGCACCTCCCCGGCACCCCGGTCCGCTGCGAGATGTCGAAGTGGGGCGACCGGCCGCACTGGCAGTTCACCGGTATCCACCTCGGCTCGGACGAGCACGGCGAGTGGCTCGGCGTCCCGACGGGGACGCGCCACCACCGTCCCGGCCACGAGTTCCACTCGCGCGTCGACACGGTCACCCTCGTCCCGCCCGGGGGGTGGTACGCCGCCACCTTCCACGCACCGGGCATCTGGTGCGACGTCTACGTCGACATCACCACGCCGGGCGTGTGGCACGACGACGTGCTGCGCATGGTCGACCTCGACCTCGACGTGGTCCGCCTGGCCGACCCGCTCCCCCCGCCCGAGACGCTGCCCTGGGACAGCCTCCCGGCGGGCGCAGGCGAGACCTTCGTCGACGACGAGGACGAGTTCGCCGAGCACCAGGTGGCGTTCGCCTATCCCGCCGACGTCATCGGGGCGGCGCGGGCCAGCAGCGACGAGGTCCACGCGGCCGTGCGCGCCGGCGTGGCGCCGTACGACGGCACGCCGCGCCGCTGGCTGGCGGAGCTCACTCGCCTGACGACCTCCTGAGCGCCCGGCGCTCGGCGCGGGTGAGCGCCCGGAACGGCCCCACCAGCCGCGGGCCGGCGAGCCGGCCCTCCAGCTTGCGGGCCTCGCGCTTGAGCGGCTGGGCGACGTACTCCCCCAGGATCACGCCGGAGGCCAGCGCGATCGCGACCGAGATCGCGGTCATCAGCGCGAGGATGCCCTGCGAGACGAAGAAGCCGCCGTCCGCGAGGAACGTGAGGCCGCGGTAGATCGACAGGCCCGGCAGGAACGGCACGATCGCGGGCACCGCGACGACCAGCGGCGGGACCCGCACCCGGCCGGCGACGGCGTAGGCGACGAGGCCGATGAAGAACGCCGCGACCCCCGCCGCGGCCGCGCGACCGAAGCCACTGACCTCGACGGCCTGGGAGACGAGCGCAGCGACCGCGGTGATCAGGCCGATCGGGACCACGGCGCGGCGAGGCGCGTAGCAGGCGACGCTGAAGGCCGCGGACGAGACGGCGGCGCCGATGAGCACGGCGGGCAGGTCGGAGTAGCTGCCGATCTTGCCCGGCACGAGCTCGCCCAGCGAGAGCCCGATCCCCTCGGCGACGGAGATGCCGAGCGCTACCCCGGCGATGATCCCGGCGGTGGCCATCATCGCCTCGATGAGCCGTGCGCTCGCGGTGAGGTAGAAGCCGGTGAGCGCGTCCTGCACGGCGCCCATCAGGCCGATGCCGGCGAGCAGGAGGATGATGTTGGCCGTGACGACCAGCGACGGATCGACGTCGATGGGCGTGGCGGCCACCGCGGCCGCGAGGATCGTGGCGATCGCCCCGCCCGCCACCTGCAGGTAGAAGAACGGCAGCCGCCGGCGCGCCATCAGGATCTGGACGCGGTCGATCAGCACCGCCGCCAGCGCCGCCACGGCCGAGACGACGGCGCCACCACCGAGGAACACCCCGACGGCCGCGGCCATCACCGCCCAGGCGAGCGTCACCGCCCACCGGGGGAAGGCGTGGCCGAGGGACACGATCGTGGCCATCCGCGAACGAGCGAGGTAGAGGTCGGCCTGGTCGGTGAGCACGTCACGGACGAGGTGGTCGACCGCGGTCAGGTCCTCGTAGTCGATGTCGCGCTGCTGGACGTGGCGCATCATCAGCATCGGTACGTCGTCGGCGGAGCGCTGGTGGCTCATCGACAGGGCCGTGAAGGTCACGTCGACCTCGGCCTGGCGCAGCCCGAGGTGGTCGGCCACCGCCCGCATCGTCGCCGTCACGTCGGCTGCGCCGGCCCCCGACGACAGCAGCATCTCGCCGATCCGCAGGCACAGGTCCATGGTCAGGTGGATCTCGCGCGTCCGCGCCGCCTCCTGCTCGCGAGCCGTCTCCTGCTCCTCGCCCTCCTCCGGCGAGAGCCCGCCCTGTCCTTGCCGGTCCACCCAGCCATGCTCGCACCCGACGGACGGCCTGCCGTCCCAGGGGTGAGCCCTCCGGAACAGGCCCTCCCTAGAGTGGTCGCATGCGCATCGACTTCCACGCGTCCGCGGAGCCGACGCTCGGCGTGGAGTGGGAGTTCGCCCTCGTCGACCGCGTCAGTCGCGACCTGCGCAGCGTCGCCTCCGAGGTGCACGAGCTGGCCGGCGGACGGCTCGACAACCCCGAGCGGCTGCACAAGGAGCTGCTGCGCAACACCGTCGAGGTCGTCACCGGGATCTGCGACACCGTGGGCGAGGCGATGACCGACCTGCGCGACACGCTCAGCGTCGTCGCGCCCGCGGCGCGGGAGGTCGGCGTCGACCTGCTGGGCGCCGGGTCGCACCCCTTCGCCGACTGGTCCGAGCAGCAGCTCACCGAGGGCCACCGCTACGCCGAGCTCATCAACCGCACCCAGTGGTGGGGGCGGCAGATGCTGATCTGGGGCGTGCACGTGCACGTCGGGATGCCCGAGCGCGACCGGGTGATGCCGGTGCTGGCGTCGATGCTGACGACGTACCCGCACCTCCTCGCGCTGTCCGCGAGCTCGCCGATCTGGGCGGGCCAGGACACCGGCTATGCCTCCAACAGGTCGCTGATGTTCCAGCAGCTGCCGACCGCGGGACTGCCCTTCACCTTCGACACCTGGTCGGAGTTCGAGAAGTGCATCGGCGACCAGACCACGACCGGGATCATCGACTCGATGGCCGACGTGCGCTGGGACATCCGCCCGGCGCCGCGCCTCGGCACCCTGGAGAACCGTGTCTGCGACGGCATGTCCGACATCGGCGAGGTCGCCGCGGTGACCGCGCTCGTGCACTGCCTCGTCGT
Source organism: Nocardioides alpinus (assembly GCF_900112035.1). Lineage (GTDB taxonomy): Bacteria > Actinomycetota > Actinomycetes > Propionibacteriales > Nocardioidaceae > Nocardioides > Nocardioides alpinus. Next base: position 493,624 of record NZ_FOKC01000001.1, read on the forward strand.
CGACCTCGACACCCGGCTCGCCGCGGGTGAGACCCTCCCGACGATGCCGCCGTGGCAGGTCCAGGAGAACAAGTGGCGAGCCGCGCGCTACGGCCTCGACGCGATCGTCATCCTCGACGACCACAACCGCGAGCGGCTGGTCACCGACGACCTCGACGACCTGCTCGAGCGGCTCACCCCGGTCGCGAAGCGGCTCGACTGCGAGGCCGAGCTGCGCAGCGTCGCCGACATCCCGACCCGCGGGGCGTCCTACCAGCGCCAGCGCGCCGTCGCCCGCGAGTCCGGCGGTGACCTCGTGGCCGTCGTCGACGCCCTGGTCGCCGAGCTCGCCCACTCCCTGGAGTCCTGAGACTCCCTTGTGGCGGTCGTCACCGGGAGGGGAGACTGCCCGAACGCCCTCGCACGGGGGCAGAGGAGGACCAGTGGTCAACCCGATCGACCCGACTGCGACCGGCTTCTTGCTGGCGGAGAACCGCAACATGCCGATGCACGTCGGTGGGCTGCAGCTCTTCGAGAAGCCCGAAGGTGCCGGACGCGGCTACGTCCGTGAGATGTACGAGCAGATGCGCGACGTCGAGGAGGTCGCCCCGCTCTTCCTCAAGCACCCCCACCGCTCCGCCCGTACGGCCGGGCAGCTGGTGTGGCAGCCCGACGAGCAGTTCGACATCGAGCACCACGTGCGGCACAGCGCGCTGCCCAAGCCCGGCCGCGTCCGCGAGCTCCTCGACCTCTGCGGGCGCCTGCACAGCACGCGCCTCGCCTGGGAGCGCCCCCTGTGGGAGGCGCACGTCATCGAAGGCCTGCGCGACGGCCGCGTCGCGATGTACACCAAGACCCACCACGCGCTCGTCGACGGCGTCTCGGCCATGCGCCTGCTCGCCAGCGTGCTCTCCACCGACCCCGACGAGCGCAACATGCCTGCCCCCTGGGCGATGCGCCCCCGTGCGCCCCGTGAGGACGCCCCCAGCGACGGCGGTGCGTCGCTCACCGACGTCTCCGCCCAGACCGTGCGTACGGCGCTCGCGATCGCGTCCGAGGCCGCCGGGATGCCGGGCGCACTGATCCGCACCCTCAACAAGAGCGTGCGCAACGAGACCTCCGCGCTCTCGCTCTACGCACCCCGCACGATGCTCAACCAGAACATCACCGGCTCACGTCGCTTCGCCGCCCAGGACTGGCCGATCGAGCGACTCCGCGGCGTCGGCAAGGCGACCGGGACGACGATCAACGACGTCGTGCTGGCCATGGTCAGCGGCGCCATGCGCACCTACCTCCTCGAGCTCGACGCGCTTCCCGACACCACCCTCGTCTCGATGGTCCCGGTCGGCCTCAACGCCAAGTCCTCTCAGCTCGCCTCCGCCGACGGCGGCAACGCGGTCGGCGCCGTGATGGTGCAGCTCGGCACCGACCTGCCCGACCCCGCGAAGCGGCTCGCCGCGATCCACCGCTCGATGAGGGACGGCAAGGAGGGCCTGTCGGCGATGACGCCCACCCAGATCCTCGCGATGAGCGCACTGGGTCAGGCGCCGGCGATCCTCGGTCCGGTCTTCCGGATGCAGGGCATCGTGCGGCCGCCCTACAACCTCATCGTCAGCAACGTGCCCGGCCCGCGGACCACCCACTACTGGAACGGCGCCCGGCTCGTCGGCACCTATCCCCTGTCGATCCCGATCAACGGGATGGCGCTCAACATCACGTGCACGTCCTACGACGGCAGGATGGCGTTCGGGCTCACGGGCTGCCGCCGCACCGTCCCGCACCTGCAGCGGCTGCTCCAGCACCTCGACGACGAGCTGAAGGGCCTCGAGACAGCCGCCGGCGTCAGTTGAGCGCTCGCCGCCCGACGCCGTCTGGACTGACGAGCGAGCAAGCGTGACGAGCGCAGCGAGGCAGCGCCGTCGAGCGAGGAGGGAAGACGGCGTCTTGGGGGTGGCGAGCACGCGCGAGCGGAGCGAGCGCCGACAAGCACCGCACCTCAACCACTGACGTCCAGCCCGCCGCCGACCTGCTCGGCGACGGCGGCCAGCCGTGCTCGGGTGATGTCGGCGACCGTGGCCAGCCCGGCGAGCTGCGCGTTGGAGCCCTCCCTGGTCGGCTCGGTGGAGTTGATGCTGAGGCATCGGCGGGTGCCGCCGTCCGAGGCGTTGGCCAGCGCGACCGCGTGACCGGTGGTGCCGCTGCCGGCGAACGGATCGAGCACGACCACGTCGCTGGGCACGGTCTCGAGGATCCGACGGACCAGGCCGGTCGGCTTCGGCGACTCGAAGACGTGCCCGACGAGTGCCTTGAGCTCGGCCACCGCGGTGTCGGTCGAGCCGATCTCCTCGGCGAGCCAGATGGTGCGCAGCTTCTTGCGTCGTCCGCCCTCGCGCAGCAGCCAGTCGCGCTGGAAGATGTCGGCCCGCTCGCCGGTGCGACCGCGGATCACCCGGCACACCAGGTCGTCGGGTCGCTCGTCGACGCGCGGGCGCGACCAGCGCCACACGGCGGGCCGGCCGTCGCCGAAGACCGGGGTCAGCGCCCGGCTGCCGGCGAACTCGGTCGTGGCGACGCGCCCGGTCTCCGGGTCGCCGTACAACGCGAAGTGCAGGGTCGGTGCGGTGAGCGGGTTGAACTTCTTGTTGGTGTTGCGCAGCGGCAGGTAGCGGAAGCGGCGGCCGTCGTCGGTGCTCAGCGGGAAGTCCGCCTCGTCGACGGACCCGCTCGTGCTGCCGTCGACCGCGCACGACGGCAGGTGGCGCGCGTAGGCGAGGACGTACTCGTGGCTGGTCGCGAAGCCGCGCCCGAGCTGGCGACCCTTGGGGTTGAGGTTGACCACGATCTGCGCGAGGAAGTTGGCCTCGCCGAAGACCTCGTCCATCAGCAGTCGCAGGTGGGCGGCCTCGTTGTCGTCGATGCTGATGAACACCGCTCCGTGCGGGGCGAGCACGTCGCGGACGGCCTCGAGGCGCGGGCGCATCATGGCCCTCCACGCGGCGTGCCGCCCGGCGTACGGATCGGCGTGCGAGCCGTCGCGGAAGCGGTCGGCGTAGGCGAAGTCGTTGCCGGTGTTGTAGGGCGGGTCGGTGTAGACGATGTCCACCGAGCCGGGTGCGAGGCGGGGCAGCACGTCGAGGTTGTCACCGGCGTGGAAGGTGTTCCACGCAGCTCCCGCTGGCGGGTCGCTTCGCTCGTCTGGCACGGTCGGAGCCTAGGGCGTCACGGCGGTGCCGACGGACCCGTTGATCCCAATTTTCCCACCAGTCCCACGTCGTCCTTTACTCTGGATCGCGTGTCCGTCTTCTCGCGCCGCCCCGCCCTCGCCCAGCTGACGCGTTCACGCGCGCTCACCCTCGCCACCGCGGGGGTCCTGGTCACCGGTCTCGTCGCCGGGATCGGCACCGGACCGTCCGTCGCGGACGACGCCGGCGACACGGCCCGTACGTCCGCCCGCGACGGTGCCGCTCAGGGCTACCGCGGCCGCAACCAGACCTCCGACGGCAAGCCCGGCGTCGTGGTCGGCCCGCCGGTCAGCGCCCGCGGCCGCGCGCCGGTCACCACCAACGACGTCAGCTACGAGATCGCTCCGGGCGTCACGCTGCGCGAGTGGGACCAGGTCGACGGCCGCCAGCCCGTCGGTCAGGTCCGGATGAACCTGCTGAGCATCAGCCTCGACGCCCCCAACATCACCTTCGAGGAGCTCTCCCCGAAGTACGTCACCAGCCGCAAGCTGGTCAGCCAGCTCGGCCGCTGGAACAACGTGCTCGGCGCGGTCAACGGCGACTTCTTCGACATCAGCCAGACCGGTGCCCCCCTGGGCGTCTCGATCAACCGAGAGCGCGGGCTTCTGGGCGGTGCCCGCGAGGGCTGGATCCCCGAGAACTCCTCGCTCTTCTTCGACGAGACCGGACCCCACATCAACCCGCTGACCGTCCAGTACACCGTGCGCCAGTACCGCGACTGGGTCGTCAAGGGCATCAACCACCCCGACGTCAGCGCCGGCGAGATCGGCGTCTTCACCCACGACTGGGGCCGGACGTCGGGATACCAGATCCCCACCCGCGGCAAGGGTCGCGCACGCGAGGTCGTGCTGCGCAACAACCGGGTGATCTCCACCAGGCCGAAGCTCTCCAGCGGTCGCAAGATCCACAAGAAGGAGCGGGTGCTCATCGGGGTCGGGCGTGCTGCCGGCCAGCTCGCGCAGCTCAAGATGCGCGAGAAGATCACCCTGTCCAAGCGCTTCGAGGGCGGCAGGCCGTCGGTCGCGATCACCGGGGATCGGCCCCTTCTGGTCAACAGCGTCCGCACGGTCGTCAACAACTCCATCGCCCACCCGCGCACCGCGGTCGGCATCGACGCCGACGGCCGCAAGCTCCTCATCCTCGTCGTCGACGGACGCTCGGCGGTCAGCCGCGGCTACACCATGGTCGAGCTCGCCGACCTGATGACGGCGCTGGGCGCGGAGAACGCGCTCAACCTCGACGGTGGCGGCTCCTCGGCGATGTACACCCGCGCCGGCAGCGGCGAGATGGGGATCGTCAACGAGCCGTCCGACGGCGGTGAGCGCAAGGTCGCCAACGGCTTCGGGTTCGTCTACACCGGTGTCCTGCCCCCGGTCATCCCGCTGACGCCGGTCACCCCGACGCCCACCGTCGCACCGACGGTCCCGCCGCCGCCGACCTGATCGAAGCCCCTCAGGCGTTCGGCACCGCGAAGAGGACGACGTACGTCATCGGCGCCAGGCACTGGACGCTGCTCCTCGGCAGCTTCGGGATGACCTCGAAGCCCGCCTCGCCGGCCTCGACCGCGACGCTGCGCGGCGCCTCGCAGCCGATGGCGACGGTGGCGCCGTAGGCCGTGGCGCCCGCGTCCCGCTCGGCGACCTCCGTCGAGGTGGTGGACACGGTCTCGGCGAACGCGCCGTCGAACTGCGCCGCGAAGTCGGCGCGGGCCTGGTCGGTGTCGAGCGCGAGGGCGAGGGTCGAGTCGGACCCACCGCCCTCCGTGGCGCTGATCAGCGTGACCTCGGTGACTCCCGCCGACCCGGTCGCCGGGATCGTGGCCTGCGCGCCGGAGCCGGAGTCCGGCGGCGGCGTCTCGGTGGGCGTCTCGGAGGGCGTCTCGGAGGTGGGCTCGCCCGAGGGGCTGGACGAGGACGCCGGGTCGGTGGCCGTGTCGTCGGGGTCGTCGGAGCCGCAGGCGGTGAGGCCGGCGGCCAGGGCGAGGGTGGCGACGAGTGCGGCAGCGGAGCGGCCGCCCGAGAGGCGCAGTGAGGAGTTCATGGTGGTTCGACGATAACCAACCCCGAACCGCTCCCCCGGCGGCACACGGGTGGCGCCACAACGGAGGACGCTTCTGGCAGGCTGGGCGCCATGAGCGAGGTCGCGCAGTCCCAGGAGCCGGTGCGCGAGGCCGTACGTGCCTATGCGGCGCTCCAGCCCCAGCTCGCGTCCGCCACCCAGGCCTACGTCGCGCTCATCCAGGTCCTGCTCGACGACGCCGGCATCGACTACCTCAGCGTCACCGGGCGTACGAAGAGCGTGGCGTCCTTCGCCGCGAAGGCCAACCGCACCGAGGGCGGCAGTCCGCTCTACCCCGACCCGCTCGAGCAGATCACCGACCAGATCGGCGTCCGCGTCATCACCTACGTCCACAGCGACGTGGCGGCGGTCGCGGAGGTCCTCGACGACGAGCTCGCGATGCTCGACGACCGCGACCTCGGCGAGGAGACCGCCCGGTCCGGACGCTTCGGCTACGCCAGCCGGCACCTCCTCGTCCAGACCCACCCGGGCGCCGAGCTCCCGACGCTGGAGGGCCACCGGGCGAGCGTGCAGGTGCGGACCGTGCTGCAGCACGCGTGGGCGGAGTTCGAGCACGACATCCGCTACAAGGGCAACGTCCCCGAGGACGCCGCGGCCGACCTCGACCGCCGGTTCACCCTCGCGGCCGGGCTGATCGAGCTCGCCGACCGGGAGTTCGCCACCATCCGCGAGCGGATCCAGCAGGCCGCCCCCGGCAGCCCGACCGAGGTGGAGGCCGACCACATCGTCGGCCAGGACCTCGCCACTTTCCTCGCCGGCCACTACAGCGACGCCGGCTGGTCGCACACCGACCACTACGACTGGATCGCCGACCTGCTCGCCCAGCTCGGCATCGACGACCTCGACGACCTCGCCGACCTGCTGACCTCCGTCGACGCCGATGCGGTGATCCGGCGGATGGGCTACAAGTACCCCGCCGGAGCCGTACGCCGCCTCGACGACGCACTGCTCGCGATCTTCGGCGAGCAGTACGTCACCCTCGACGGCAACAGCCACCGCGTACCACTCCTCCGCGCCCGGCTCGAGAAGCTCTCGACGCCCGAGAGCTGAGCCGGCGGGATCAGGCCGGCTCAGGGTGGCCCCCTAGGGTTGGCCCCATGAGCCGCCCTTCCTGGACGACCGTCGCCCCCATCCTCGCCATCGTGGCGTTGGTGCCCGCATGGTTCGCCCATCCCAAGGGGATCGTGCTCGGTGCGCTCGCGGTGCTGCTGGTGGCGGCCGTGCTCACCGCCGTGCACCACGCCGAGGTGGTCGCGCACCGGGTCGGTGAGCCGTACGGCTCCCTGCTCCTCGCGGTCGCGGTGACGATCATCGAGGTCGGCCTGATCGTCACGCTGATGGTGACCGGCGACAAGGACACCGCGGGCCTGGCCCGGGACACGGTCTTCGCGGCGGTGATGATCACCGTCAACGGCATCGTCGGCCTGTCGCTGCTGGTGGGCGCGCTCAAGCACCACCTCGCCGTGTTCAACCCCGAGGGCACCGGCGCCGCGCTGGCCACCGTCATCGCGCTGGCGGTGCTGTGCCTGGTCGTGCCGTCGGTCACCACCTCCGAGCCCGGGCCGGAGTTCACCGGGGCCCAGCTCGCGTTCGCGGCCATCGCCTCGCTGACGCTCTACGGCATGTTCGTCTTCACCCAGACCATCCGGCACCGCGACTTCTTCCTCCCGGTCGCTGCCGGCGACTACGTCCCCATGGTGGCGACCAAGGCCGAGGCTGCCGCTGCGGCGTCGGACCGGGCCGCCGACCGCGCGGCCGACGCGGCCGCCGAGGAGGCTGCCGACGAGGCGTCCGGTGCTGACGGCTACGAGCACCAGCCGGTGGACCTCGACGAGGACGGCCACGCCGACCCGCCCACCAACCGGGCGGCCTACACCAGCCTCGGGCTCCTGGTCGTCTCGCTGGTCGCGGTGGTCGGCCTCGCCAAGATCGAGTCGCCGGCCATCGAGTCCGGCGTCGCCGCCCTCGGCTTCCCGCAGGCCGTCGTCGGCGTGGTGATCGCCCTGCTGGTGCTCGCCCCGGAGTCGATCGCCGCCGTCCGCGCGGCCGCCCGTGAGCGCGTCCAGGTCAGCCTCAACCTCGCCCTCGGGTCGGCGATGGCCTCCATCGGCCTGACCATCCCGGCCATCGCGATCGCCAGCATCTGGCTCGACGGGCCACTCGAGCTCGGGCTCAACCAGCTCCAGACCGTGCTGCTGCTCCTGACCGCAGCGGTCGCGATCCTCACGGTGGTCCCCGGGCGGGCCAAGCCCCTGCAGGGCGGCGTACACCTGGTCCTGCTCGCGGCGTTCCTGTTCCTCACCATCGCGCCGTAGACCCTCCGCCCGACGACGCACGAGGGCGGTGGCCCGGCCACACTCCGCTGCTGCCGAGTGTGGCTGGACCACCGCCCAGGTGGGTGGAGGCAGGGATCAGCCGAAGTACTTCGAGAAGATCTTGTCGTAGGTGCCGTCCTCGCGGAGACCGGCGAGCGTGCCGTTGATCTCGCGCAGGAGCGGGATGTTGCCGTCCTTCTTCACCGCCATGCCGTACTGCTCACCGGTGTCGAACTCCCGGGCGAGCTTGAGGCTGGGGTTGTCGCCGACGAACTGCCCGGACACGGTGTTGTCGAGCATGGCCGCGTCGAGGTCGCCTGCGGCGAGCGCGTCCTGGAGACCTGCCGCGTCGTCGTACGCGATGACCTGGGTGGTCTCGGGTGCGAAGTCGCTGAGGTAGGTCTCCCCGGTCGTGTCCTTCTGCACGCCGACCCTCTTGCCGGCGAGCTCGGCGATCTCGTCGAGGCCGGAGCCGCGGGGCGTGATGAGCGCCTGCTTGGCGTCGAAGTAGGGGCTGGAGAAGTCGAGGACGCGGGCGCGCTCACCGGTGATGGTCATCGCGGAGATGGCCACGTCGCACGCGTCGGTGTTGAGCGAGGTGCCCGAGGTGATGTCGTCGAACGCCACGTCGACCACGTCGAGGTCGACGTCGAGCCCGTCGGCTACCTTCTGGATCAGGTCGATGTCGAAGCCGGTCGGCTTGCCGTTCTCCTCGAACTCGAACGGCGCGTAGGGCATGTCCGTGCAGACGGTGAGGACACCCTTGAAGACCAGCGACACCTCGGAGAGGGCGTCGGCGGACTCCCCGCTGGCAGCGCCGCCGCAGCCGCTCAGCGTGGCCAGGAGGGCCACGGAGGACAGGGCGGCCGCTGCGGTGCGGGCAGGGCTGAGGCGTCGAGCTGTGCGGGTCATGGGTCAGTTCACATTCGCGGTGAGCGACTCACGAAGTCGCATGAGGGAGTATTCGGTGATCTTCACGAGCGCACCCTTGGCCTGCTCGCGGTCGCGGGCGTCGAGGCTGATGATCGGCACCTCCGGCGGCAGGGCCAGCGCGGCGGCGATCTCGTCGACCGGGTAGCGCGGCACTCCGTCGAACTCGTTGACGGCGACGATGAAGGGGATGCCCTTGGACTCGAAGTAGTCCAGCGGCGAGAACGACTCGTCGAGGCGGGCGACGTCGACCAGGACGATGGCGCCGATGGCGCCGCGGCACAGGTCGTCCCACATGAACCAGAAACGGCGCTGGCCGGGCGTACCGAAGAGGTAGAGGACCAGGTCCTCGGCCAGCGTCAGGCGGCCGAAGTCCATGGCCACCGTGGTGGTGGCCTTGGTGGGCACTGCGGCGAGATCGTCCACGCCCTCGGACTCGTTGGTGACGAGTGCCTCGGTGCGCAGCGGATCGATCTCCGAGACGGCGCCGACGAGCGTCGACTTGCCGACGCCGAAGCCGCCAGCAATGACGATCTTCGTCGACGCAGCCGCACGCTGTGCCTTAGTAGTTTCGAAGTCCACGGAGGGTCCTTTCGATGAGCTCGAGACGCTCATCTGTCGACGTCTTGTCGGTGATGGTGGCCTGGATTCGGACCAGGCCCTGCTCGATCAGGTCGCCCAGCAGCACCCGGGTGACGCCGATCGGCATCTTGGTCAGTGCCGACACCTCGGCCACGGAACGCCGGTCGCAGACCTCGAGAACCTGCGCGGCAGACGGACTCAGGACAGGCGCCTCGGCACCGGCCTGGAGGCGCAGCGTGGCCTCCATGGCCAGGTCGACGGAGGTCGCCGTCCGGCCCGCGGTGAGTGTGTAGGACCGGATGAGGCGAGGGCGGTAGGCCTCGTCGTCCGGCTCGAGTGGCGGCGTCATGGCACGGAGCCGGTCAGCCGCCCGTACCGACGCGGGCCTGGGCCTCGACGGTACGTCCCACACGGTCCACCAGCAGGGCCATCTCGTAGCCCACCTGGCCGATGTCGGCCTCCTCGGTCGTGAGCACGGTGAGGTTGGACCCGTCACCGACGCTCATCAACATCAGGAAGCCCATCTCCATCTCGACGATGGTCTGCATCACCGAGCCGCCCTCGAAGAGGCGGGCGGCACCGACCGCGAGGCTGGCGAGACCGGAGGAGACGGCCGCGACCTGCTCGGCGCGCTCTCCGGGGATGCTGGTGCTCGAGGCCATGAGCAGGCCGTCGGCGGAGACCAGGATGGCGTGCGCGGCGTCGGGAACCTCTTCGACGAAGCGGGACATCACCCAGTCGAGGTCGCGGTCGTCACCAGCGTTGTTGACGCCGGCAGCGGGGGCGGCGGATTCGTACGTCATGCGGGGCCTGCTTCCGTGTGCTGTGAGGAACTTTGGGCTGCTCGTCGGCCGCGGGAGACTCCCGCGGTGTGTGCCTGGAGCCGGCGACGGATGGCTTCGGGGTCACGCGTCTTGGCTGCCGTGGGCGGGGTAACGCTACCCGGAACGAGACGCTCTCCGGGGGCACGTCGCGGAAGTCCGGTGACGGTCGATTCCGCGACCGCGGCCACCTCCACGTGCTCGGCGATCTCCCATCCGCGGTCGACCTCCGTCTGGTGCCACTCGCCCTCGCCCTCGTCGGCCAGCCAGCCCGACCGCATGGACTTGAAGATCGGCGAGTCGCCGCCGGCACGCGCCGGCTCGGCACCGTTGTGCGTCAGTCCGTTGGCGGACCGGGCGGCCGCGACGGCCGCGGCAGGTGCCTCGGCTGCGGGCTCCTCGGCGGGCTCGTCGGGCTCGGCGTCGGGCTCTGCGACGGTCTCCTCGGCTGCGACCTCCGCGGCGACCGGCTCCTCGGCCGGCTCGTCGGTGGACGCTGCGACCGACTCCTGCTGGCGCGGGCTCGCACCCAGGCCCAGCGGGTCGTCGGCGTCGACCTCGACGTCGCCGGGCTCGTCCAGCTCGGCGGCCGGCTCGGGCTCCTCGTCGACCTCGACGGTCTCGTCGGCGGGCTCATCAGCAGGCTCGTCGTAGGCGTCGGCGGGCAGCGGGTCGGACAGCGGGTCGTGCGCCCGGGCGGGCTCGACCGTCTCCTCGACCACCGGCTCGTCGACAGCGGGCTCCTCGGCGACCGGCTCCTCGACCTGCTCCTCGGCGACCCGGGCCTGCTCGGCCTGGGCACGCTGGCGGGAGGCGAGTGCGGTGATCGGCACGACCGAGGCGACCTTGCGCTCGGTGCCCGGCTCGTCGGCCGACTCCGAGGAGCCTGCGTCCGATGCCGGCTCCGGGGTGCGCTTGGCGAACAGCGGTCCGGTCTCGCCGGAGGTCTCCGGCGGGAGGAAGGCGTCGGCGCCCGTACGCGGGATGTTGGCGCCCGGCTCGCGGCGGGGCAGCAGGCTCTCGAGCGAGGGCCGCTCCGGCGTGCCGGCGGCGGTCTCGTCGGTCCTCGGCGTGACCGGGTCGGCCACCGCAGCGGCGGCCGCGGCCGCAACGGCCCCGGCAGCCGGGCTGTCCGCGGCCCTGGTGTCAGCAGCCTTGGTCTCGGCGGCCTTCGCCTCGGCGGCCCTGGTGCTCTCGGCGAGCTTGGCCTCGGTGGCGGCAGCCCGCTCGGCAGCCTTCTCCGCGGCCTTGGCCTGGGCCTTCTCGGCGCGCGACCGGTTGCGCGACTCACGCTTGGACTCAGCAGGTGCGGTCACGGTCTCGACGGTGCGCGACTCCAGGACCGTCGCTGCGGCGACAGCGGTCGCAGCGCCGGCAGCGGCACCAGCAGCAGGCGCCGCGGTCTGCGGCAGCTCGGGCAGGATCGCCGGCGGGAGCAGCACGGTGGCCGTCATGCCGCCACCGGGGTTGCGGGAGAGCTGGGCCACGATGCCGTGGCGCTCGGCGAGGCGGGAGACCACGAACAGACCCATGCGGCGGGCGGTGTCGGGCGTCGCCTCGGCGCCGTGCGCCAGGTCGCTGTTGAGCTGCTCGAGCTCGGCGGGCGGCACGCCCAGGCCGGCGTCGGTGATCGTGATCGTGACGCCGTCGTCACCGAGCTTGGCCGCGAGGCGGACCGGCTCCGTGGGAGGCGAGTAGGTCAGCGCGTTGTCGACCAGCTCGGTGAGCAGGTGGACCACGTCGGCCGCCGCGTCGTCGCCGATGCGGGTGCCGAGGTGGGACAGGATCTGGACGCGCTGGTAGTCCTGCACGGCCGAGGTCGCGGCCTGGAGGGCCTCTCCGGCGGTGAGGCTGAACTGACCGGCAGCACGGTTGGGCGCGTCGGCCAGGATCAGCAGGGAGTCGGCCGTGCGACGCATCCGCGACGCCAGGTGGTCGAGGCGGAACAGCGACTCGAGACGCTTGGGGTCTTCCTCGTCGTGCTCGAGGCGCTCGATCTGGGCCAGCTGCTGGTTGACCAGCGAGTTGGACCGGCGCGAGAGCGTCACGAACATCGCGTTGACGGTCTGGCGCAGCTGGGCCTCGCCGGACGCGAGGTGGATGGCCTGGCGGTGGAGGTCGTCGACCGCGCGGGCGACCTGGCCGATCTCCTCGTTGGTGGTGACGTCGATCGTCTTGATCGGCTCCGGCTCCTGGCCGGCCCGGATCCGGGCGACCGCGTCGGGCAGGCGGTGGCGGGCCACCGCGAGCGCACCCTCGCGGACCTTGCTGATCGGGTCGAGCAGGCTGCGGGCGATGACGTACGCGATGAGGATCGCGGCAGCGAGGGCCAGCAGCGTGAGGAACGCCCCGATGGCGGCGTTGCGCTGGGCGTCGGACGCGGCCTCGTCGAGGGAGTCGGTCACGCCGCCGATCAGCGTCGCGGTGATCTCGTCGTACGGCGTGTAGGCGTCGCGGCCGTCGAGGTTGGTGGCCGAGTCGTCGCGGATCTGCGCGGCGTGGTTGGTGTTCTGCGTACGCAGCTGGGCGGTCTGCTCCTCGGCGCCCTCGACGGAACCGGCGAGACGGTCGATGGCCGCCGCTTCCACACCGATCTCCGAGAAGAGCTCCTGCGAGCTGGACTGGGCCAGCGAGGTGGCGACGAGGCCCTGCTGGAGGGCGAGCGAGAGGCGACCGCTCATCGTCTGGGAGAGCTGCTCGAGCCGCGGCTCGGGCGTCTTCTGGGCGGCGTTCACACTGGTGATGAGCTGGGAGACGCTCGACTCGAGCTGGCGGACCAGGGCGATCCAGGTGGCGGGACCGAGGTCCTCGGCCCCCTCGGCACGCATGGCCTGGCTGAGGTCGAGGAGCGCGTCGACGTGGGCCGCCTGGACGTCGTCGAGGTCGGCGCTGTCACGCTGCTGCACGAGGGTCTCGGCGAAGGTGTTGATGTCGTCGATCGCGTCGATCAGGTCGCCCTGGCTGGCGGCACTGTCGGACTGCGCCGCCACCATCGCGGCCTCGGAGGCCGTCAGGTAGTCCACGGCGGGCTGGATGATGGTGACCTGCTGGGCGCTGCTGGCGGCCTGGCGGGAGTCGGCGAGGTCACCCTGCACGCGCAGCCCACCGAGGGTGGCCGCGAGCAGCAGGGGGATCGCCAGGGCCAGCGCCATCTTGCGGCGCAGGGGCCAACCGGCGACCGAGATACCCGCGCCCTTCCGGGGCTGGGCTGCGTCCTGAGTCATGTGTGCCTCGCGTGGGAGTGAACGACGTCTACGAGAAAAATGCTGCCTCGGTGGGACCGAAGCAGACTCAACCTAAAGAGTCCCGCGACATTCCGTGGCGTTTTCACAGAACTGGGTGGGCAGGGGTGTAAGGGGGTCTAGAACAGTCCCGCTGAGCGTGCCGGGGGTCCCATCGGCACCACGCACCACAGCCGTCCTGTTTCGGGAGTAGGACGGAGTGACGCGTGTGGCGGGAGGCCAGTGTTCACCTCCGCGACCCTTCCGCCCGGGGCCCGGGTGCGGCATCCTCACCGTCCATGACCCTTCATCTCGGGAAGGGCCGGTCGCTCGCGTCCGCCCTTGTCACCTCCCTCGTCCTCGCCCTGTCCGTCCTCGTTGCGCCAGCCGTCACGGCGCCGGCCGAGGCGGCCACCCCGATCACGGTCAGCCAGGCCATCGGCCAGCAGACCGGGGCCACGCAGACCGTGCGTGGCTACGTCGTCGGCCAACCGACGGCCACCAGCACCGTCGTACGCTCCGGGTTCCCCAGCGACTACGCGCTGGCGATCGCCGACTCCGCGTCGCAGACCAACACCTCCTCGATGCTCTACGTGCAGATCCCGTCGGCGTTCCGCGCGCAGTGGGGCCTGAGGACCAACCCCTCGCTGATGGGCAAGCAGATCGACGTCACGGGCGCGCTGTCGGCGTACTTCTCCCACCCGGGGATGACGAGCACGTCGGCCTTCGCGCTCGCCGGCGGCACCACGCCCACCGAGCCGCCGCCGACCGGTGGCACGAGTCCGTGGGACGCGACCTACTACGCACCCGCCGTCGGCAGGACCGGCACCGCGCTGCGCACCTCGCTGCACGACATCATCGACGACAACACCCGGTTGTCGTACGACGCGGTGTGGACGGCGCTGAAGGACACCGACCAGGACCCCAACAACACCGGCAACGTCATCGAGCTCTACACCGGCCGCTCCATCTCGAAGTCCAGCAACGGCGGCAGCGTCGGCAACTGGAACCGTGAGCACGTCTGGGCGCAGAGCCGCGGCGGCTTCACCACCAGCGCCGGCCCCGGCACCGACCTGCACCACCTCCGCCCCGAGGACGTCACCGTCAACGGCACGCGCGGCAACAAGGACTTCGACAACGGCGGCACCGCCGTCTCCGGTTGCACGGACTGCTGGACCGACAGCGACTCCTTCGAGCCGCGCGACGCGGTCAAGGGCGACGTGGCGCGGATGCTCCTCTACATGGCGGTGCGCTACGAGGGTGACGACGGCTTCCAGGACCTCGAGATGAGCACCGTGTCCGGCAGCGCCGTGCCGCGCATCGGCGACCTCGACATCCTGCTGCAGTGGAACAGCGCCGACCCGGTCGACGCCTTCGAGATGCGGCGCAACGACCGCATCCACGCGCAGTGGCAGGGCAACCGCAACCCGTTCATCGACCACCCCGAGTGGGCCGCGGCGATCTGGAACTGACGGCCAGCCTCTGGTCACACCGGACCTCGGGGGTGTAGGCAGGATCGTGAGGACACCGCGCCCTCGCCTGCACCCTCGAGGAGATGGATCCATGGCCGCTCTCGACACCGCCCAACTGCTGGCCGAACTGGAGCCCACGGTCGAGGACAACCTCAACCGGCACATGGCGACCGCCGACGAGTGGATGCCGCACGAATACGTGCCGTGGAGCCTCGGTCGCGACTTCGCCGACCTCGGCGGCGACCCGTGGGAGGTGGCGCAGTCGCAGCTGTCACCGATCGCACGGACCGCGCTCGAGGTCAACCTGCTGACCGAGGACAACCTGCCGAGCTATCACCGCGAGATCGACCGCGCCTTCGGCCGCGACAGCGCGTGGGGCACCTGGGTCAACCGCTGGACCGCCGAGGAGGGTCGGCACGCGTTCTGCATCCGCGACTACCTCCTCGTCACCCGCGGCGTCGATCCGGTCGAGCTCGAGCGGGCCCGGATGGAGACGATGGAGACGGGCTACGAGGCGCTCGACAAGTCACTGCTCAACGTCTGCGCGTACGTCTCCTTCCAAGAGCTAGCCACCCGCATCTCGCACCGCAACACCGGGCGCTACACCGCGGAGCCGATCGCGGAGAAGCTGCTGAGCCGGGTCGCCAAGGACGAGAACCTGCACATGATCTTCTACCGCAACATCGTCACCGCCGCCCTGCAGCTCTCCCCCAGCCAGACGATGCGCGCGATCACCGAGGAGGTCGTCGACTTCCAGATGCCGGGCAGCGTCATCCCGGGCTTCTCGCGCAAGGCGGTGCAGATGGCCAAGGCCGGCATCTACGACCTGCGCATCCACCACGACGACATCGTCACTCCCCTGCTGCGGCAGTGGGGCGTATGGGACCTCGAGGGCCTCGACGAGGACGGCGAGAAGGCACGCGAGGAGCTCGCTGCGGCTGTGGCTGCGCTGGACGGCGAGGCGACCCGCTTCGTCGAGCGGCGCGCGGAGGCCGAGGCCAAGAGGGCGGCACGCCGGGCCTGAGCGGTCATGCTGGCCCCATGACCGAACGCAACGTCCTCGGCGGCGACCTCGAGCCCTGCGGCACCGACCCGATGACGGGCTACCTCCGCGACGGCACCTGCACCGTCGGTCCGCACGACGCGGGCCTCCACGCGATCTGCGCGGTGATGACCGAGGAGTTCCTCGGCCACCAGCGGTCCGTGGGCAACGACCTCTCCACCCCGCGCCCGGAGTGGAGCTTCCCGGGCCTGGTGCCGGGCGACCGCTGGTGCGTCGTCGCGGCGCGCTGGCTCCAGGCGTACGACGCCGGGGTGGCCGCGCCGGTGGTGCTGGCCGCAACCTCGGAGCGCGCCCTCGACGTCGTGCCGCTCGAGGTGCTGCAGTCGCTGTCGATCGACGTGCCACCGGACCTCAGCAGTCTCACTTGACCAGCTTGACCGTGGTCGTACGCTGGACTTGACCGGGTTGACCGACGAGGGAGTGAGCAGTGGCCGTGCAGTCGCCGCAGGACTACGTCGACAGCGTGCTGCTCCAGGTCCGACCACAGCTGCTCGACCGCATCCACGAGCTCGCCGACCGCGGCTCACCACTCCCGGAGCCCCGCGAGCTCGCGCTGCTCCTCGGTGCCGGCCTCCCCGCGGCGGGTCCCGTCGAGCTCGACCCCCACTTCGCCGACCTCGGCCCGTTCTACGACTCGGCCGGCGCCCTCCACCAGCTCGGCAACGTCACCAAGCAGGCGCTCGCGAGCCGGCGCACCAACGAGACCGTGCTGGCGATGCGCACCGGTGACGGGCAGTGGCTCTACCCCGCCTGGCAGTTCACCGGTGACGGCGGGATCCGCCCTGCGCTCGTGCCGGTGCTCAAGGCACTGCGAGGGCTCGACCGCTGGGCCGCCGGGGTGTGGCTGGTGGCCGCCCACCCGGACCTCTCGGGGTCCTCGCCGCGCCAGGCGCTGCGGGCGGGAGCGGATCCGGCGACGGTCGCCTGTCTCGCCCGGCGCGACGCCGCCGCGCTCGCCGCGTGACCACGTCGCCGCGCGGACAGTCCCTGCACCCGCTCCCACCCCGGGACGCGTCCGAGCTCGCCCGTTTCCCCAGCAGGACCGTGGACGGCACGTGGTTCCGCGCCCACGTCGACCGAGGCGGACGTGACCGCGGCTGCTGGTGGTTCGCCTCCGTCAGGGTCGGAGACGACCCGGACGCCTGCGGCCGTTTCGACCTGCCCGCGCCGCAGGGCACCTGCTACGTCGCCTCCACCGAGGAGGCGGCCGCCCGCGAGCGTGTCGGCACCCAGCTGCGCAGCGTCGGCGGCCGCGAGAGCGTCCTCGCCTCGGTCCTGGTCACCCCCGAGGGCCCGGTCACGGTCACGGCGACCGAGGTGGCGCTCGCGCGGGCGGCCAACCTGGCGGTCAAGCCGGCGCAGCGGTGGGTCGATCGCTCGCTGTCCGTCGGGACCGGCGTCTACTCCGTGACGCAGGCGTGGGCCGCAGCGTTCCGGGAGGCGGAGCTCGACGGCATCGTGCACCCGTCCCGCTTCACCGGCGGCGCGAGGGTCCGGAGCCTGGCGGTCTTCGGGCGCGCCGGCCGGCCCCGCCCGGTCCCGGTCGTGCGGCGGTCCCGGCCGCTCCGCATGGTGCTCGAGTCCCACGACGTACGCGTGGTGCTTCCGCCCTCCTCGGCGCCGTCGGTCCTCACAGCGACCGCCGCACCGCCCCCTCTGTGAGCACGCCGGTCACGGCGCCCGGTTGCCCCGGGCGTCCTCCTGCGCGACCAGGCCGTCGAGGTCCTTGAGCCGGTCGAGCCCCTTGACCGCGCGCGACATCCGGTGGTTGCCGGCGAAGGTCTCGCGGTGGCGTTCGAGGAACCACCAGTAGCCGGCCGTGAAGGGACACGCGTCGTCGCCGACCCGGACCTTGGGGTTGAACCGGCACGAGCCGCAGTGGTCGGACATCGTGTTGATGTAGGCGCCGCCCGACGTGTAGGGCTTGGTCGCCATCACCCCACCGTCGGCGTGCTGCGACATCCCCACGACGTTGGGCACCATCACCCAGTCGTAGCCGTCGACGAACGCGCGGTGGAACCAGTCGGTGACCTGCGTCGGCGCCCACCCGCGCTGCAGGGCGTACGAGCCGAGCACCATCAGCCGCGGGATGTGGTGCACCCAGCCGTGCTCGGCGATGCCGTCGAGCGTGTGCGACAGGCAGCGGGCGTCGGTCGCGACCGCGTCGAGCTCGGCGAACCACTGCGGCATCGGCTCGGTCGCGCGCAGCGCGTTCTCGCTGCGGTAGTCGTCGCCCTGGTGCCAGTAGAGGTGCCAGACGTAGTCGCGCCAGCCGATCACCTGGCGCACGAAGCCCTCGACGCTGGCGATCGGCGCGGCACCACTGCGGTACGCCGTCTCGGCGCGCTCCACGACCTCGAGCGGGTCGAGCAGGCCGAGGTTCATCGGGGCACTGATGAGGCTGTGCGCCATCCACGGGTCGCCCTCGAGGATCGCGTCCTCGTGCGCGCCGAAGTCGGGCAGCCGGTGCTCGACGAAGTGGTCGAGGGCGGCCAGCGCCTCACGCCGGGTGGCGGCGAAGCGACGGGGGCCGTCGCGGCCGATCGTCTGAATCTCACCGTCGCGCTCCCACCGGTCGAGGTCCTCGCGGACCCCCGCGTCGATGTCGTCCTCGGTGGGCCACCACGGCTCGGTCACGCCGAGCGTGGTCGCACCCTTGGGCGGAGGCTGGCGGTTGTCGTGGTCGAAGTTCCACGCCCCGCCGGCAGGCTCGGCGCCGTCGACCAGCACGCCGTGCGCGAGGCGGGCGCGACGGTAGAAGTCCTCCATCAGCAACCGCTTATCACCACGCCCGTCGGCCCAGCGCTCGAAGTCGTCGCGGGCGGTGGCGAAGCCCCGCGGCGGCAGGACGGTCGCGCCGAGCCGCTCGACCAGGCCGAGGGCGGCGTACGACGTCGGGTGCACGACCTCGACGTCCTCGCCCTCCCCCTCGCGCTGGCGGACCACCTCGGCGTACGTCTCGGCCTGCACGTAGGTCATCCGGTCGCCGAAGTCGGCGGCGCGGTGGCGCATCGCGCTGAGCACGAGGTGCGCCTTGGCCCGGTGGAACCGGCGGCGCCTGAAGACTCCCAGCGACTCGACCATCAGCAGCGGTCCGCGGTGGTCGTCGGTGAAGTGCGGCCCGAGCTGGTCACCGAAGAGCCAGCGCGTCGTCATGCGGTCAGCCTAGGCATCGGGGCCTCAGGCCTTCTCGACCTCGCTCTGCAGCTTGAGCACGACGGTGCCGTCCTCCTGCTCGATGACGTAGGCCGGGTCGTCGTCGCTGCCGTGGCGGGTGACCTCGTTGCCCTTGGTGGTGCGGGACACGTCACCGTGGTGCACCTCGGTCACCTTCCCCTCGGCCCACGAGGAGCCCCACTTCCACTTCACTGCCGTGCCGGTGCGGATCGCCATGGCACCACGGTGCCACCCGGCGCGACGCGCGGCCTCACCCGTCAGGACCGGACGTGCATCCGCTCCCCCTGCGGCCCGAAGATCGCCAGCACCTCGGCGGGAGTCGGGCCGGGGTTGCCGATCCAGTGGGGGGTGCGGGTGTCGAACTCGACGACCTCCCCGGGCTCGAGGGTGAGGTCGCGGGTGCCGAGCACGAGCCGGATGCGCCCGCTCAGGACGTAGAGCCACTCGTAGCCCTCGTGGGTCTGCAGGGTGGGCTGCGGGTCCCTCTCGACCGGCATCACCATCTTGAAGGACTGCAGTCCCCCGGGTCGCTTGGTCAGCGAGATGAAGGTGCGACCGTGCCGCACGACCGGCTTGGAGCGGATCCGCGGGTCGCCGGTCTCGGGTGCGTCGACCAGCTCGTCGAGCGCCACCCGGTGGGCGCGGGCCAGCGGCAGCAGCAGCTCGAGGGTCGGCTTGCGCTGGCCGGACTCCAGCCGCGAGAGGGTGCTCACCGAGATGCCGGTCTCCTCGGCGAGATCGCCCAGGGTGGCCTCGCGCTCCAGCCGGAGCTGGCGCAGCCGGGGGCCGACGTTGCGCAGCACACCCTCGTCGTTGGTCGGGGCGTCGTCGGCGTGGGACTCGTGCATGGGGTCAGTTTGCCATTGCAGCAAGGATGTTTGTCAATATGGCGATCTGCCTGCATGCTCGGTGACATGACTGAGAACGAGATGTACGACGTAGTGATCATCGGTGGCGGCGCCGCCGGCCTGAGCGGTGCGCTGGCCCTGGGTCGGTCCCGGCGCTCGGTGCTGGTCATCGATGCGGGCGAGCCCCGCAACGCGCCCGCCGCGCACGCCCACAACTACCTGGGCCGCGAGGGCATCTCCCCGCTGGAGCTGCTCGAGATCGGCCGCGCCGAGGTGGCGACGTACGGCGTCGAGGTGGTCGCCGATCGCGTGGTCGGGCTGTCCGGCGAGGTCGACGCCTTCCTCGTCACCACCGAGGGCGGTCGCCGGTTCCGTGCGCGCCGGGTGCTGGCGACCGGCGGCGTCGTCGACGAGCTGCCCGACGTGCCCGGGCTGGACGAGCGGTGGGGCGTCGACGTCCTGCACTGCCCCTACTGCCACGGGTGGGAGGTGCGCGACCAGAAGATCGCGGTGCTGGGCAGCGGCCCGATGGCGGCCCACCAGGGCCTGCTCTTCAGCCAGATCTCCGACGACGTGGTCGTGGTGGTGCACGACGGCGTCGAGATCGCGGACGCGGAGATGGAGAAGCTGGGCGCCATCGGCGTCCGCTTCGAGCACGGCACCCCGCAGGAGGTCGTCATCACGGACGACGGCGACGCGCTGGTCGGGCTCCGGTTGGCGGACGGCTGGGTGCTCGAGCGGCAGGCGATCGTGGTCGCGTCGAAGCCGCTTGTCCGCGCCGACTACCTCACCCCTCTGGGCATCGAGCCGCAGCCCTTCGAGATGGGCGGCGCGGTGCTCGGCACGGTGCTGACCGTCGAGCCGACCGGGGCGACCGCGGTGCCCGGGGTCTTCGCGGCCGGCAACGCGACCGACCTGTCGATGACGCTGATGGCCTCGGCCGCCCACGGCAACCGGGTCGGCGCATGGATCAACGCCGAGCTGCTCACGGCCGACGCCACGAAGGCGGTCCGCGACCGGCGCGACGGGTTCTTCGAGCGCCCCGCGTGGGAGGAGCGCTACTCGGGTGACAAGGTCTGGAGCGGGCGGGTCAACGTCCAGCTGGCGGCCGAGGCTCCCTCCCTGGCTCCCGGCCGGGCGTTGGACATCGGCTGCGGCGAGGGTGGCGACGCGATCTGGCTGGCCTCGCAGGGCTGGGACGTGACGGCGGTCGACTTCGCCGACGCCGCACTCGCGCGGACCACCCTGCACGCCGAGGAGGCGGGTGTCGCCGACCGGATCGAGACCCGCCGGATCGACGTACGCACCTTCGAGCCGGACGGCGAGACCTGGGACCTCGTCACCTCCCACTTCTTCCACCTGCCCGACGGCGGGATGCCCGACGTCGTACGCCGACTCGCCTCCGCAGTCGCGCCCGGCGGCACCCTGCTCGTGGTCGGGCACCACCCCGAGGACCTGAAGACCGGGCTGCGGCACGGGCACAACACCTTCATGTTCACTGCCGACGAGCTGTTGTCGGCGCTCCCCGACTGCCTCGGAGACCCAGCACAGTTCGTGGTGGAGGCCTGCGAGGCGCGGCCGCGCACCCAGGCGCACCCGCACACCGGCGAGGAGATCGCCGTGGCCGACGCGGTGCTGCGGGCCCGACGGGTCCGCTGAGAAGATGACGGCATGACGACCCGACCCTGGTGGACGCTCCTGCCCTTCCTCGTCGCCGTCGCACTGGTGGCGGGCGTCGGTGGGCTGGCGGCGTCCGGCTCGCGGGCGACCTACCGCGCCCTCGAGCTGCCGCCGTTCGCCCCGCCGTCGTGGCTCTTCGGCCCGGTGTGGTCGGTGCTCTACGTGATGATCGGCGTCGCGGGCTGGCTGCTGTGGCGGGCCGGCGGGTGGGACCGCGTGATGTGGCTGTGGGTGGCGCAGCTGCTGCTCAACCTGGTGTGGACACCGCTGTTCTTCGCAGCCGACCTCTACACCGTCGCGCTCGTCGACATCGTGCTGCTCGCGGCCGCGGTCGCACTGCTCATCGCGTGGTCGTGGCAGCGATCGCGTGCGGTCGCGTGGCTGCTGGTCCCCTACCTGGCGTGGGTCTGCTTCGCGACGGCGCTCAACGCGGGGATCGTCGTCCTCAACTGACGCGTACGCCGTCAGGCGAGGTCGAGTCGCGCCAGCACCAGTGCGGCCAGTCGGTCGACGGGGAGCGCGGGATCGACGTCCATCCCCTCCTCGCCGGGCTGGAGGGGCTCGAGGGTGTCGAGCTGCGACTCCAGCAGGCTCGGCGGCATGAAGTGCTCGCGCGCGTTCATCCGGTCGAGGATCAGGTGCTTGTCCCCGGTGGCGTGCACGAAGAACGTGCCCTCGCCGCCGCGCCGCAGCACGTCCCGGTAGGTCCGGCGCAGGGCGCTGCACGTGATGATCGTCGGCTCGCCGCGGGCGTCCCGCTCCGCGGTCCAGGCGGCCAGCGACTCCAGCCAGCCCCACCGGTCGGCGTCGGTGAGCGGGGTGCCCTCGGCCATCTTGGCGACGTTCTCCGGCGGGTGGAAGTCGTCGCCCTCGGCGAGCTCCCAGCCGAGGCGCTCGCCGACGGCGCGGGCGACCGTGGACTTCCCCGAGCCGGAGACGCCCATGAAGACGAGGTGCAGCGGTGCGTGCGGTGAAGGCGTCATCCGACGGCCCAGACTCCCAGGGCCAGCACGAAGATCGTCACGCCGAGCGTCGTCTCCAGCACCGTCCACGTCTTCAGCGTGGTCTTGACGTCCATCCCGAAGAACCGGCTGACCAGCCAGAAGCCGGAGTCGTTGACGTGCGAGAGCACGGTCGCGCCGGCGGCGATGGCGAGGACGAGGGCGACGAGCTGCAGCGAGGACGGGTCGGCCTCGGCCACGCCCGCCGACAGCAGGCCGGCGGTGGTGGTGAGCGCGACGGTCGCCGAGCCCTGGGCGACCCGCAGGATGGTCGCGATGACGAAGGCGGAGACGATGAGCGGGAGACCGAGGTCGGCCAGTGAGTCCGACAGCGCCTCGCCGATGCCGCTGTAGCGCAGCACGCCGCCGAACATCCCGCCCGCGCCGGTGATCAGGATGATCGCGCAGATCGGTCCGAGGGAGTCGTTCAGCAGGCCCTCGATCTCCTCGCGGGAGTGCCGCTTGATGGCGAGGGTGTAGGTCGCCACGAGCAGCGCGATCAGCAGGGCGACCGGGGTCTGTCCGATGAAGATGAAGGCGTCGGCGACGCCACCTTCCTCCGCGATCGTCCCGTTGGTGCGCAGCGTGGTCAGGACGGTGTTGGCGCCGATCAGCACCAGAGGGAGCAGCAGGATCCCGAGCACGTGACCGAAGGCCGGCGGGTCGCCGCCATCGGCCTCGCGGCCGCCAGTGAGCACCGAGTCGTCGATGGGGACGTAGATCTTGCCCAGCCACGCGGTCGTCACGAGGTAGACGCCGACGAACCAGGCGAGCACAGCGATCACGACACCCACCAGCAGGGTGAGGCCGATGCTGGCACCGAGCTCGGTGGCGGCGGTGACCGGTCCGGGGTGCGGCGGGACGATCGCGTGCATCGCGGCGAACGCGCCGGCCGCGGGCAGGGCGTACATCAGCACCGACCCGCCGAAGCGCTTCGCGACGGAGAAGATGATCGGCAGGAAGACGACGAGTCCCGCGTCGAAGAAGATCGGCAGACCGAAGAGGAGGGCCGCGACGCCGAGCGCCATCGGGGCGCGCTTCTCACCGAAGCGGCTGACGAGGGTGTCGGCGAGGACCTGGGCGCCTCCCGTCACCTCGAGCAGCCGGCCGATCATCACGCCGAGCCCGACGAGAAGCGCGACGGATCCGAGCGTGCTGCCGAAGGCCGCGATCGAGATCGCCGGCACGTCGGCGACGGGCACACCCGCGGCGACGGCCGTGCACAGGCTGACGAGCACCAGCGCGACGAAGGCGTGCATCCGCAGCACGATGATGAGCACGAGCAGTGCAGCGACAGCGATGGCGGCGATGAGCAGCAGGGTGCCCGCGCCGTAGACGGGTGTCATGGTGTCCACGAGAAAACCTCCGAGGTGGGATGCCCCACCCTAAGCGGGAGTCAGCCCACCAGCTCGACCTTGATCTCCGTCTTGAGCACCTTGCCGACCTTGGACCGGGGCAGGTCGGGCCAGACGTGGACCTCCTTGGGCGCCTTGACCGAGCCGATCCGCTGCTTGACGAAGGCGATCAGCTCGTCGGGATCCACCCTCGCCCCCGCCTGCGGTTGTACGACCACCACGACCCGCTCGCCCCACTTGTCGTCCGGCAGCCCGACCACCGCGCAGTCCTGCACCGCGGGGTGCGCCAGGACGGCCTGCTCCACCTCGGTCGAGTACACGTTGAAGCCGCCGGTGATGATCATGTCCTTGGCACGGTCGACGATGTGGAGGAAGCCGTCGTCGTCGAGGAAGCCGATGTCGCCGGTGTGCAGCCAGCCGTGGCGCAGCGTGCGGACGGTCTCGTCGGGGTTCTTCCAGTAGCCCGCCATCACCAGCGACGACCGCGCGCAGATCTCCCCACGCTCGCCCGGCGCGACGGGCCGGTCGTCCTCGTCCAGGATCGCGACGGTGACCAGCGGCGCGGGTCGACCGGCACTGGTGAGCCGCTCGGTGGCGACCGACCCGTCGGCCCGGAAGTGGTCGGCCGGCGGCATCATCGAGATCATCATCGGCGCCTCGGTCTGGCCGAAGAGCTGCGCCATCACCGGCCCGATCCGCACGAGCGCCTCCTCCAGCCGGGACGCCGACATCGGGGCGGCTCCGTACCAGAAGCACTGCAGGCTGCTGAGGTCCGTCGAGTCCAGGTCGGGGTGGCCGAGCACCATGTAGATCAGCGTCGGCGGCAGGAACGTGTGCGTGACGCCGCGCTCCTCCACCAGCCGCAGGAAGCCCCCGACGTCGGGTGCGCGCATGATCACGACCTCACCGCCGAGCGAGAGCACCGGGAAGCACAGCACCCCGGCCGCGTGCGTGAGCGGTGCGAGCGCAAGGTAGACCGGCGGGCCGTCGAAGGGATAGCCCACCAGGGTCAGCGCCGTCATCGTCTCGAGGTTGGTCGGCGTGAGCATGACGCCCTTGGGGCGCCCGGTGGTGCCCCCGGTCCCGACGAGCATTGCCAGTTCGTCAGCACCGGGGGGATCGAGGCGGTCGGGTACGACGACGCCGCGGCCGCGGTCGAGGAAGTCCCGCCAGGTGACTGACCCGTGGTTGGACCCGTCGAGGCAGACCCACGTGTGGACCCCCGGCAGCTCGTCGCGGATCGCCGCGACCAGGGGTGCGAAGCCGGGCTGGAAGAGCACCACCTCCGCGCCGAAGAGCTCCAGCAGCTCGCGGTTCTCCCCCGCCTCGTTGCGCGGGTTGATCGGGCACCAGACGGCACCGGCGCGACTGATCCCGAAGACGCAGGTGAACGCGACGGGGTCGTTGGCCGAGAGGATCGCGACCCGTGAGCCCTCGCACGTGCCGCTGCCCACCAGGGCGGCCGCGACCTCGTGGGAGAGCCGCACCACGTCGGC
Source organism: Nocardioides alpinus (assembly GCF_900112035.1). GTDB lineage: Bacteria > Actinomycetota > Actinomycetes > Propionibacteriales > Nocardioidaceae > Nocardioides > Nocardioides alpinus. The sequence goes on from NZ_FOKC01000001.1 coordinate 518,885, forward strand.
GTACGACACCGATGTCCCGTCGGTGGTCAGGCAGGGGCGGTCGACCCCGAGGCTCGCGCCCTTGTCGAGGTAGTCGTGCAGCCGCATGGCTCACCCTTCTCCGGGCCGGTTCACATGCCCATGCCGCCGTCGACGGGGATGCCGGCGCCGTTGATGAAGCGGGCCGCGTCGGAGGCGAGGAAGACGACCGCGTCGGCCATGTCCTCGACCTCGCCGAGGCGACCCGACGGGGTCAGCTCGATCACCGCGCCGACCGCTTCCTCGGCGCTGCCGTACAACCCGAGGGAGGCCATGTCGTTGGCGAGTCCGGCGCCCATCGCCGTCGGGACGAGGCCCGGATAGATGCAGTTGACGCGTACGCCGTAGCCGAGCTTGCCGGACTCCATCGCCGCGACGCGGGTGAGGCGGTCGACGGCCGACTTGGTGCCGCTGTAGACCGATATCGCCGGGAAGGCGATGGTCGCCGCGACGGACGAGATGTTGATGATCGAGCCGCCCTTGCCGGCCGCGCCGTCGGGTCGCATCGCCCGGAGGCCGTGCTTGAGCCCGAGCGTCGTGCCGAGGATGTTGACGTCGAGCATCGTGCGGATGTCGTCCACCTGGACCTCGGTGATCAGCGCGCTGATCTCGACGCCGGCGTTGTTGACGAGCACGTCGAGCCCGCCGAGCTGGTCGACGCACGCGGCGACCGCAGCCTCCCAGCCGGCCTCGTCGGTCACGTCGAGACGGACGAAGCCATGGCCCTCGCCGAGGCCGGCCGCCGTCTCGGCACCGGCTTCGTTGATGTCCGCGATCATCACGCGGGCACCGGCGGCGGCGAGCGCACGGGCCATGCCCTCACCGAGCCCCTGGGCCCCTCCCGTGACGAGTGCGACGCGGCCGGTCAGGTCGATGGAGGTCATCGGGGGTTCTCCTCTGTGCAGGGGTGGGTGCGGGCGTAGTCGGCGTGATGGCCATCACACTGGCGCGCTCTCTTGACGCGTGTCAAGACAACGTTTGGACAACTGTCAAGACAGGTCCGGATGCGCCTAGGATCGCGGCATGCCCGCCCTCTCCGCCCCCGTCGCGAGCAAGCACGACACCCGTCGCGACCAGCTCGCCGAGTCGGCGCTGACGACCCTGGGACAGCTCGGCTATGCGAAGACGTCGCTGCGCGAGATCGCCCGGCACTCGCCCTTCACGCATGGCGTCGTGCACTACTACTTCTCCGACAAGGAGGAGCTGATCACCTACTGCGTGCGCTACTACAAGCGCACCTGCGTGACGCGCTACGACGAGATCGTCGCGACGTCGACGTCCGCCGCGGAGCTGCAGTCGCGCTTCGCCGCCAAGCTGGCCGGGACCATCCGCGACGAGGGTCCGATGCACCAGCTCTGGTACGACCTGCGCAACCAGTCGATGTTCGAGCCGGGCCTGCGCGAGGTGGTCCTCGAGATCGACGGCCAGCTCGAGGCGATGATCTGGCGCGTCCTCACCCGCTACGCCGAACTGGCCGGCCGAGAGCTCGCCCTCGACTCCTCGACCGGGTACGGCATGCTCGACGGGCTCTTCGCGCAGACGCTGCTCGCGTGGGCCACCGGCCCTGCCGCGGCGCGCGACGACGTACTGGCCGTGCTCACCGCCCGCGTCGACGCCCTGATGCCGTCGCTCCTGCGCTGAGCAGCCGCTGGTTGAACCCCCCGGAGCCGCTGGTTGAGCAGGGCGAGGAATGTGGGCTCAAGGCTGAGTGCAACGCCTTGACGTGATCGAGGTGTTCATGGCTCGTCCTCCTTGGCCGAGAGAGGCCCGCAAGGCGTTCTGGCGGGAGGTTGCGGCTGGGTCATCCACGGAGAATGCCGCGGCTGCTGTCGGCGTGTCCCGCGCGGTCGGGTATCGGTGGCTCGCAGCATCTGGTGGGGTGATGCCGCCTCGTCAGGTCCGCGAAGGCCCGCCTGTTTCACCGCGTCCGCAGGGTCGGCGGCTCAGCTCGGTTGATCGTGAAGAGATTGCTCACCTGCACCGGTCGGGGATGTCCTTGGGTGAGATCGCGGACGCGGTCGGGTTCCACAAGTCGACGATCAGCCGCGAGCTGCGACGCAACCTCAGCGGCACCCGCTATCGCGGTTCGACGGCCCAGCAGCTGGCTGAGGCGCGGGCCTGCGAGGGGCGTCACAAGCAGGCGAAGCTCGCGGTGAACACCCGGTTGCGGGCCGAGGTCGAGCGCCGACTGGGGAACAATGACAGCCCAGAGCAGATCGCGAACCGGCTCCGGCTGGACTTCCCCGAGGATCCGGAGATGCGTGTGTCGCACGAGACGATCTACACCTCGATCTACGTCCAGGGCCGGGGCGCGCTGCGCAAGGATCTGGCCGGACACCTGCGCACCGGGCGGGCAGTACGTAAACCACGGGCACAACGACGCGCCGCCAAGTCGGACGGCGGAAGCCCGTTGCGCAACGTGGTGTCGATCAGCGAGCGGCCCCCCGAGGTGGAGGACCGTGCGGTGCCCGGTCACTGGGAGGGCGACTTGATCATGGGATCGGGGAACACCTCGGCGATCGGCACCCTGGTGGAGCGTGCCACTGGGTTCGTGGTGCTGCTGCACCTGCCCGGGGATCACACCGCTGTGACGATGCAGACCGCGATCTGTGAGCAGATGGCACGGCTGCCCGAGACGTTGCGGCAGACGCTGACGTGGGACCGCGGCAGTGAGATGACCAACCACGCCCAGATCGCTGCGGCCACCGGCCTGGTGATCTACTTCGCCGACCCTGGGTCGCCGTGGCAGCGTGGCAGCACCGAGAACACCAACGGGCTCCTGCGCCAGTACTTCCCCAAAGGCAGCGACCTGTCGTTGTGGGGCCCCGGGTTCCTCGAGCAGGTCGCCCTACAGATGAACAACCGACCCAGAAAGCGACTCGACTGGCGCACCCCGGCCGAAGCCCTCGACGCACTACTGTCCGAACACGACAAACCACCCGGCGTTGCACTCACGGGTTGAATCCACCGAACGAGCCCGTGTCGAAACCAAGGCCGACCTCGCTCGGATTCGCCCCACCGTTGGCGGCCGCCGGTGATACTCGTGGCGTGCCGCGCCAGTCCACCGCCTTCTCGGTCATCGTCGCCGGGGTGCTGGTGTGCGCAGTCGTGCTCTTCCACCCGTCCGCGCAGATGGATGCCGTACGCCAGCTCGTCGGCCTGGGCGGCGAACGACTGCTCCCCGCGCCGGCGATCACCGCGCGCGGTGGAGCCTTCACCTTCGCGATGACCCAGCAGGGCTCGGACGAGCCGGTCGGCTGGAACCCGTGCAACACCGTCGAGTACGCCGTCAACCCGGCCGGCATGCCCGACGGTGCACGGCCACTGGTCGACCGGGCGATCGCGCGCATCTCGGCCGCCACGGGACTGGAGTTCGAGGACGAGGGCGACACCGACCGTCGGCCGTTCGCCGGCTCCTTCATCAGCCTCGGCGGCAGCGGACCGGTGGTGATCGGCTGGGGCGACGCGGCCGAGTTCCCCGAGCTGGGCGGTGGGGTCGTCGGCCTCGGCGGGGCGGCACCGAAGGACGGCCCGGGAGGGCGCCGCTACTACGTGACCGGCGGTCTCGTGCTCGACACCGAGGTCTTCACGGCCGCCAACATCGCCGACCGACCGCGCGTCATGGAGGCGATCGTGGTGCACGAGCTGGCGCACGTCGTCGGGCTGGGCCACGTCGCCGAGCCGATGGAGCTGATGTTCGGCGACAACAACGGCCAGGTGGAGCTGGGCCCCGGGGACCGCGAGGGACTCGCGCGGGTGGGGTCGCTGCCCTGTCGGTGAGGCCGAGCGACTCACCGTCCAGCGCGTCGGCTATCCACAGATTGCTCGCGACGGGTGTTGGGCGACACTCCGGTCCGGCGAGCATCGATCCCATGATCATCTCGGGAACGATCGCCCTGGACCCCGCTGCGCACGCTGCGACGACGGCCGCCGTTCGGCTTCGGCTGGAGCACCTCGAGGAGCGCCGTCGGGCCGCCGAGCTCTCCGTCGAACGTGTCCTCACGACGTGGCGCGGCGATGCCGCGGAGCTCTTCCGCACCCGGTGGGAGGAGTGGAACCGCGGCGCCCTCGCCGTCATCGACCAGCTGTCGGTCGCGGCGGACGGGCTGGATCACGCTCGACGCTCGCTCGCCGCGACGGACGCCGAGAGCGAGCAGTCCACGGTTCGCCTCACAGGCCGCCTGGGATGACGGCCTACGAGGTCGATCTCGACGAGCTGCGTGCGACGCTCGGCGAGCTGGCCTCCTGCCAACGCGACCTCATCAGCCTCGCCGGCGGCCTCGACGCGGAGCAGGAACGACTCCAGTCCGGCTGGTCGGGTCTCGCGAGCGCGGCGCAGGCGTCGTCGTACGAGTCGTGGCGCGGCAGCTGCGCCGACATGGTCACCGCGCTCGCGGCCCTGCGCGGGATCGTGACGAGCGCAGACGCGCACTACGCGCGGGCGGTGTCGGCCAACCTCGAGCTCTGGCGGCAGGTGGCGCCGTGAGGATCAGTGTCGAGTGCGGTGGGTACGACGACGCGGCCGACGCGTGCCGTACGGCCAACCAGACCGTCGCCCTGCTCGCCGAGTCGCTGTCGGGCAAGCTCGCCGGCTTCGGCGCGATGGCCGGCGACGACGCGAGCAGCGCCGCCTTCGCCGCGTCGTACGACGCTGCAGCCGCCGAGGCGGTCGGTGCGCTGGCCGACCTGACGCACGCCTTCCTCGGGCTCGGCCGGCTGCTGTCGTCCACCGGCGCCAACCACGCCGCCGCCGAAGCTGCAGCAGCCCAGGTCCTGACCTACTCCGGACACGGGCTCACCGACGACGCCTACGTACGCGTCTCGCTGCCGACTCCACCGTCGAGCCTCGGCGCCGACGAACCGTCCTTCGGTGTGATCGACCGGTGGATCCTCGACCAGGTCGAGGGGTTCGTCTGGCCGGGAGCCGACGTGGCACTGCTCCGCGACGCGGCCCACGCCTGGCGGCGAGCAGCCTCGAGCGTCGCCCTGCTCGTCGAACAGGTCGACGTCGCCAGCGAGATGGTGGAGCGCCAGCGCTCGCCCGAGGTCCCGGCGGCTCTCGCGAGCCTGGCCGACGTACGCCGCCTCGTGACGGACGTCGCCACCGAGCTCGCGGCAGTCGGCGACGCGTGCGAGGAGTACGCCGCGGCAGTTGAGGACGCGCACGACCGCACCCGCGCGCTGCTGGCCGAGATCGGCCAGATGGTGGTCGAGGGCGCTGCCCTCTCCGTGGTCATCGGCGGCCTGACGGGCGGCCTCGGAGGCTCGGCGACGGCCGCCGCCGCGGCTGCCCGGATCCGCGCGCAGGCGCCACGCTTCCACGCGCTCCTGGTCGGGCTGCGCGCCACGATCGCAACCGGCTCGGCCCGGATGCGTACGGCCCGCGAGTCGCTCCGCGGAGTGCGTGCGCGGCTCGATCGCTACGGGAAGGTCGCGATCCGGGACGAGCGGGGCGAGGCAAGGCTGCCGGGCGGCTGGAACGGGCGAGGAACTAGGACCTTCAGCGATCGACAGGTTCAGAAGAAGTTCAAGCACGCACGGGACTTCGGAGTCGATGGTGACTTCAATCCAGCCGCCGCTCGCGCCTATCGCGAGGCGCTGGAGACGTTCATCGAGCGCGAAGCAACGCTGGTCAAGAGGGGCACAATGAGGGGACAGTCGGGCGAGGTCACTTTTCACCTCGACCCCGTCTCACGTCGCTGCGTCGCGGTCGACGGCAACGGAGGTTTCATCTCGGGCTGGAGACTGAGCCCAAGGCAACTACAGGAACTACTGGAAAAGGGGCACCTCGGTGGAGGCTGACTTGGGATCGTTCGTCACCGAACTCCGCTCACTGATCGATGACTATCGAGCAGGCGCCGTTGCTGTGGACGTCTTCGAGTCGCGTTTCCTCGCCCTCCACTCCGAGATGCCGCTCGGCACTCCCGCGGTCTACTCGAGCGCGGTGGAGGAGTTGTTCTGGGCTGTCGAGTCCTATGTGGCCGAGCCCGAGCTGCGCAGCGAAGGCGACCTCGATGAGTCAGCGCTGCGCTCAGCCGTGGAGTCCACGGCAGCGGCCATGGCCGGCGCGACCTGATTCTCGACCGATCGGCTGGGAGTCGGCATGGAGGACCTTCGACAGTTGATGGCCGCGTACTTCCACCAGGACTGGTGGGCTGAGTACGACGGCCTCTGGGAGTCAGCGGTGGACGACTTCGCACGTCGCGAACCCGACCGCGTCGCCGGCGCTTCCGACCAGATCCACGCCTTGCTCGACGAGGACGAGGCCGACGAGGCGCTTGGCCAGACCCTTGATGACCTCGGCAACTTCTATGACGCTGGGCACGCTCCGGGCGCGAACCGCGCGTGGTTGCAGCAGGTCGGTGAACAGCTCGCCGACTGAGCTGACCGCCCCCTATGCCCTCCTCGGCCTGAACTCGATCACGTTCGCCGGCAGCTTCCCTCTCCGCGTCCGACCCGTCGACCGGGTGGTCGACGGCCGGACCTGGAGCTCGTCGCACGGCGGAGGCAGCAACCGCTCCGTCACGACATTGCCACTTATTTCCACGAGCCGGGACGCGTCGTCGCCAGGAGCAAATCCCATCACCGCCCCGTCGAGCACGTGGTTGAAGGTGAACCCGGCCAATGCCGATCGCCCCTCGCCCTTAGCCCCGCGCCGGAGCAGGTGATCGACGAGGAACGCCAACGACGCGCGCATCATCGACGACTCCTCGAGAGCCGGATCCCACGTCAGGCAGCACCCGTCCGCGCAGACCTCCCACGCCAGGTGCGCGAAGGGCACGTCGCGATCCCCGCGCCCTGTCGGAGTGCCTCGTAGCGTCCGGTCCGAGTCGATCAGTGCGCGGAGGAACGCGCGCTCCGGCTCGCTGAGCGCAGGCTGGACCCGGATGTGGCCGGTGAAGCCGGTGCTGGACGGTGCGTGGGATCCCTGCCGTGACGTCATGACGGACACCTGCCCGGGCGACCAGTCCAGAAACGCCTCGATGGACATCTGTGGAGAAGTCGAGCCGTCCGGAGCCGACATGAACGTCGGCTCGACAGAGGCTGCCCGCTTCCTCACTCAAGAGGCGCGCCGAGCGCCCCCGTACGCCTGTCGATTGAAGCCGCAGGACTCAGAGGTGGTGCAGCTTGGAGTAGGGATGCACGATCCGCAGCGTCTGCGATCCGAAGTCCACCGTCACGCCGTGGCTGTCGGTCTTGGTGACCTGCCCGAGGCCGTAGAGGTCGTGGGTGACCCGGTCATCGATCTCGAACACCTCGACCGTCGGCTCAACCTTGGGAGCGAACGGGCTGCTGGACAGGTGCTTCGGCCGTGAGCCGTACGAGGAAGTCATTTGACTCCAGTATGCGCCCCTTTGGGTGAGATGGATCCATCCCGACCTGAAGTTCTGATCCCGGCGGCGAGCACGACCCAGCCCAGCCCCACCCCGACGTGGGCCGCCAGACCGTAGATCCGGAAGCCGCCGAAGCCGTCCGACGTCGCCTGCGGGACGAGCAGCAACCCCAGCGCGACGAAGTAAGCCGTGGCCAGCAGCGCCCACCCCCAGCGCAGTCCGGAGCCCCGCGAGAGGACAGCGAGGGCCAGCGTGGCCGGGGCTAGCAAGAAGATCGAGAACGGCGGGCCGAGCGCGAGGAAGGCCAGGTCGAGCAGTGCCGATCCGAGCAGTGCAGCGACCACGACGGCGAGCGCCCGGGCCCGGCCCCGACTCTCACGAAGCCGCGAGCGAGCCACGACGAGACCGACGCCCACCAGGACGTTGGGCACCACGCCGAGCAGGAATCCCCACCCGATCATGGTCATTCCGCCCACTACCCGCTCCTCGTCGTACGACGTCGGGCCGTGCGCGAGCGTGAACGGGATCCACAACGCGATCATCGCCAGGCCGCCGAGGGCGATCAGCAGCGCGGGGACCGCTGAGCGCAGGCGAGTCGGCGACGAAGCAACCACGGTCAGACCTCCACGACCCCTGGCCGCACGACCTCGGCGTACACCCCGAACATGGGCTCCCCCGCGCGGTTGGTCGGCCGGCGCCGCACGAGCTCCTTGAGCACCCTGCGGTCCTTGACCCCCGTCTCGGGGTGGTGGTCGATGACCGCACACCGCGGGACCGGACCACCGACCCTGACCCGCGCTCCCCCGAGCTCGAAGGAGGTGCCCAGCCACGTGTCCTCGACCCACGGCTCCTCGGTCTCGACGACGAAGGTCGCGCGCAAGCGCGCCGCCTCCTCCAGCAGGTCGAGCTCGCGCAGCGAGGCCGTACCGACGATCGTGACCGGCGCCGCGAACACCACCCCGCCGCGCGGTGCGGCAGCGAGTCGTACGTCCTTCCCGAGATGGTCGGAGACCAGCGCCGCGTGCGGACCGTCGGTGAGTGCGAGCGACACCGACCTGCCCCAGTAGTCGCAGGTGACCGTCTGGCCGGACCGCTCCGCGGAAGCGGTGACCGACCCACCGCTCGGCAGCGCGACGCAGAGCCCGTTCCCGACAACACGCGTCACCACAGGGACGAGGGAGGGATGCTGGACCGTACGCAGCACCTGCCGCGCGTCGACATCGACGAAGCACCACGCGCGATCCCCCACCGGACCGGCCGCGTCCAGCTCGACCGAGGGCAGCGAGAGGTGCCGTGTCCCCTTGACCGGCGCGAAGCCGGCGGCGCGCACGATCAGCTCAGCCGACATGGCGGTCATGCTTCCACGCCGAGACCGGGCGAGGCTCCTGCCACCGCTTCGGTATTCCGTTGCGAGCCGATGCGTGGCAATGTGACGTGGATCACACCCCGTCCCGGGAGGGTCGATCCACATGCGCCGTCTTGTCCCCGCCTCCATCGCTGTCGCTGTCGTCGCTGCTCTGGGGGTGGGCCTCGCGCCACCGTCGTCGACGGCCCCACCGGCCGCCGCGCCGCGCACCGCCCAGGCCCTCGACGCCTACGTCGCGCGCGGCGTCACGGCCGAGCAGCTCGACGTGCTGACCCGCGCCGGCTACGACCTCGCCGAGGCGCACCCGACGGGCGACACCACGCGCGTCGACCTCGTCCTCACCGCCGAGGAGGCGGAGACACTGCGCAGCCAGGGCCTCACCCTGACCCTCGCCCGGGTCAAGGGCGGCCAGACGGTGCGCCAGTTCGCTGCGGCTGAAGCAGCCAACGGCTTCACCGTCTGGAGGTCGTACGACGAGCCCGGCGGCATCCGCGACCAGCTGGTCGACGCCGCGAGGACCTACCCCGGCGTGACCAAGCTGGTGAAGCTCGGCACGACCTACCAGGGCCGCGACATCCTCGCGCTCAAGGTCACCCAGGGCGCCCGCGGGCAGAGGGACGGCTCCCGCCCGGCCGTCATCTTCAGCGCCACCCAGCACGCGCGGGAGTGGATCGCGACCGAGGTGACCCGCCGCCTGATGGACACCTACCTGCAGCGGTGGGCCGCCAACGACCGGCCCACGAGGAAGCTCCTGCAGAAGACCGAGCTCTGGTTCGTGCCCGTGATGAACCCCGACGGCTACCAGTACACGTTCGACACCGAGCGGCTGTGGCGCAAGAACCTCCGCGACAACAACGGCGACGGCATCACCCAGGTCGGCGATGGCGTCGACCCCAACCGCAACTACCCCTCCCACTGGGGCTACGACAACGAGGGCTCGTCCGACATCGCCTCGAGCGAGACCTATCGCGGACCGTCGCCCGCGTCCGAGCCGGAGACCCAGGCCGGCATCAAGCTCTTCAAGACGGCGAAGGCCGAGTTCATGGTCAACTACCACTCCAACGGGCGGTGGCTGCTCTACAACGACGGCTGGCAGATCGGCACCCCGACGGCCGACGACCCGATCTACTACGCGCTGTCCGGCAACCTCGACAAGCCCGCGATCGAGGGCTTCCACCCGGGCCTGTCCTCGGACGTCCTCTACGTCACCAACGGCGAGATCGACGGCTACGCCCAGGAGGCGACCGGCACGTTGGCCTGGACCCCCGAGCTCTCCCCCGGATGCGACGGCTGCGGGTTCGTCTTCCCCGACGACGAGGCGCTGGTGCAGGAGGAGTTCGCGCGCAACCTGCCCTTCGCCGAGTCGGTCGCCGCGTCCGCGGTGACGCCCGACGACCCGAAGTCGTCGCTCGGCATCGAGACCAAGCCCTTCTACCTCGACAGCGAGGACGCCTACAAGAGCGGCCTGCCGAGCGTGCGTCTCAGCTTCGCGAAGTCGTACGGCGACCCGCAGCCCGTCGCCGTACTGGCCAGGCGCAGCCTCGGCACCGTGACCGCGAAGTGGAAGATCAACGGCGGTCGGACCCAGTCCGCGCGCACCCGCGAGTGGGCCGGCGGCGAGAAGTTCGGCATGACCTCGACGCACTACCACCAGGTGCGCGGCGTCGTGACCGGCACCGATCCGGGCGACAGCGTGGAGGTCTGGTTCGAGGGCGGCCGCCAACGGAGCCCGTCCTTCACCTACGAAGCCGTCTCCGAGACGGACGACCGGGTGCTGGTCGTCGCGGCCGAGGACTACACGGGCGCCTCACCGGCGCAGGATCCCGCCGGCCCCCACTACCTCGACTACTACCTCGACGCGCTCGAGGCCAACGGCGAGGGTGCAGACGTCTACGACGTCGACGCCAACAACCGCACCGCGCCCGACGCACTCGGCGTGCTGAGCCACTACGACGCGGCGATCTGGTACACCGGCGACGACGTCGTGACCCGTACGGCGGGCCGCGGGGCCGGCAACGTGGACCGGCTCGCGCTCGACGAGATGCTGGAGTTCCGCGCCTTCATGAACGAGGGCGGGACGGTCATGTACACCGGCAACCAGGCGGGCACGCAGTACACCGCCGCCGCCGGCACCCAGCTCTACGACCCGCAGGGCGCGATCGCCTGCAACCCGCTCCCCGCCGGCATCGACACCCGTCGCTGCCTGGCGCTGCGCGGGTCCGGCGACGGCACCAACGACGTCCTGCAGTACTGGTTCGGCGGCTACCTCCAGATCCCCGGCGACGGGCTCGACGACGAGGGCAACGTCTACGACGTGGCCGGGGTCGACGACCCGTTCACCGGCACCGCCTGGGCGATGAACGGACCCGAGTCGGGCGACAACCAGAACGCCACCTCGTCCTTCATCTCGACGAGCGGCATCCTGCCGGCGGACCAGTTCCCCCAGTTCGAGAGCTGGCCGTCGGCCCGCTGGGACAAGCCCGGCGGCCCCTTCGACCCGCACACCGGCGAGCAGTACGTCTACAGCCAGATCGCCGACGTGTCCTACAAGCGGCTGACCCGGACGGTCACCGTCCCGGCCGGTGGCGGCGACCTCGACTTCTGGACGTCTTACGACACCGAGGGCGACTGGGACTACGTGTTCGTCGAGGCCCGTACGCCGGGCGGCAACGACTGGACGACGCTGCCCGACGCCAACGGCCACACCACCCAGGCGACCGGCGAGAGCTGCGCCGCTGGCTGGCGCGAGCTGCACCCGCAGCTCGACCACTACCAGACCTACGACGCCGCGGCCGGGACCTGTACCCCGACCGGTACGACAGGCGCGTGGCACGCCGCGTCCGGCAACTCCGCCGGCTGGCAGAACTGGAACGTCGACCTCGGCGCCTGGCAGGGCGGCTCGGTCGAGGTGTCGATCACGTACGCCAGCGACTGGAGCACCCAGGGGCTCGGCACCTTCGTCGACGACATCACCCTGCCCGACGGCACGAGCACGTCGTTCGAGTCCGGCTTCGAGGGCTGGACGGTGCCGGGTGCGGCGACCGGCAGCGCGGCCAACGGCAACGACTGGGAGGTCACGTCCGCCAGCGGCTTCCCGGTCGGCGCCAGCATCTCGACCCCCGACTCGCTGCTGATGGGCTTCGGCTTCGAGGGCATCGCGACGCCGGCCGAGCGCACCGAGGTGATGGGGAGGGCCCTGGACCACCTGCTCGAGTGACCGCAAGGCCGCCGGTTGAGCAGGGCGCCCACCGCGACCGACGCCGGTTGAGCAGGGCGCCCAGCGCGACGACCGCCGGTTGAGCAGGGCGCCCGGCGCGACGACCGCCGGTTGAGCAGGGCGCCCGGCGCGACGACCGCCGGTTGAGCAGGGCGCCCAGCGCCCGTGTCGAAACCAAGTCCATGTAGCAACCCCACCCCGGAGGACCGACCCATGCCCGCAGACCACCCCGTCGAGCGCCGCGCCGTCCTGAGGACCGCAGCAGCAGCCTCCCTGGCCGGACCGTTCGCCGGCCTCGTGGCCGACCCCGCCGCGGCCGGCACCAAGCCCCGCACCGTCCCGCTCTTCCCCACCCCCGACGAGCGCGACGGCGTCGTACGGCTCCACGTGCCGGAGGGCTTCCGCTACCGCTCGTTCCACGACACCACCAGCACGGTGGTCCTCACCGACGGCACGGTGCTCCCCGGGCGGCACGACGGGATGGGGGCCTTCCCCGGGCCGGACGGCACCGTGGTCCTGGTGCGCAACCACGAGGTCAACGGCCCCGTGGGCGCCTTCGGCAAGGGGACGCCGTACGACACTGCGGCGGGCGGCGGCACGACGACCATCCAGGTCACGCGCACCGGCGAGGTCGTGCGCTCGTTCACCAGCCTCAACGGCACGATGATGAACTGCTCGGGCGGCGAGATGCCGTGGGGTGCGTGGGTGACCTGCGAGGAGACGGTCAACGGTCCGGACGTCGGTCCCGACTTCACCGGGGCTCCCAACACCCTGCTCACCCAGCCGCACGGCTACGTGTTCGAGGTCCCAGCCAACGTGTTCCCCGGAGAGGGTCAGGGGTCGCGGCAGCCGATCCGCTCGGCCGGACGCTTCGCCCACGAGGCCGTCTCCTACGACCCGGAGAGCGGCTACCTCTACCTCACCGAGGACGACTTCGGCTTCGCGTCGGGGTTCTACCGCTACAAGCCGCCGAGCGACCCGATGGTCGTCGGCCACCTCGAGGACGGCGGCACGCTCGAGATGCTCCGGATCGTCGGGATGCCGAACGCCCACCTCGAGGCCGCGCAGGTGCAGGGCGCGACCTACCTGACCGACTGGGTCCCGATCGAGGATGCGGACCCCGAGTTCCCCTACACGCCCGGCGAGATCGCCCCGACCACCAACGACACGGCGATCTCGTACGTCGCCCGCCAGGGGTGGGCCCAGGGGGCGGCCTACTTCTCCCGGCTGGAGGGCCAGGTGGCGCGGGCCGGGGTCGTCTACTTCACCTCGACCCAGGGCGGAGGGCCTCCCGAGGCCGGCAACACGACCGCCCCGAGCGGCTTCGGCAACGGGTTCGGACAGGTGTGGGCCTACCACCCCGGCACCGCCACCCTGCGGTGCGTCTTCCAGTCCTCGGGGCGGATGCAGCTCGACCTGCCGGACAACATCACGACCTCGCCGCGTGGCACCCTCGTGGTCTGCGAGGACAACTCCGACAGCAACTACATCCGAGGTCTGTCGCGGGACGGCCACCTCTGGAACATCGCCCTCAACCCGACCGACGACGAGTTCGCCGGGTCGACCTTCGGACCCGGCGGCCGGACCCTGTTCGTCAACATCCAGGCGGGTCGCGGTCGGACGTTCGCGATCTGGGGGCCGTGGCAGTCGATCGGGGTGTGAGGGCGTCTGGCTCAGTCGTCCTGCTCGGTCCGCAGCACGTCACCGGTCTGCGCGTCGACGTCGACGGTCATCGCGTTGGCGGTGTCCTCGTCGAGCTGGACCTCCCAGATCGCGACGCCGTTGTCCTCGGAGAGGTCGACGCCGGTCACGGTGCCCTGCATCTCGCCGAGCGCGGCCTCGATGGCCGCGAGGTAGTCGACGGACGCGCCCATCAGGAGCTCGGCCTCGGCAGCGTCGTCGGCGTCATCGTCGTTCGTGTCGTCGGCCACCGGTCCGCGGACCACCGTCGTCGCGTCGGGCCCGAGCTCGATGTCGTTCTCGACCCCGTCAGCCGTGACGATCGTGACGTCCCAGCCCTGGTCGTCGCGGTCGACCGAGAAGACGGTCCCGTCGATCTCGGCGAGCGCGGTCACCGCGGCGGTCTCGACGTCGCCCTCGACGGTGGCGGTCGCACCGTCGTCAGTGGTGCTGTCGCCGGTCGTGTCGTCGTCGGACGGCGTCGAGGACGCGGAGGCCGTCGGAGCCGCCACGTCGTCGTTGTCACCGTCGTCCCCGCCGCAGGCGACGAGGCCGAGGGCGAGCGGGGCGAGGACGGCGGCGGTGGCGAGGCGCGTACGGCGGCTGGTGCGGTTCATGGGGATTGCTCCTGTGTGATCGTCGTGGTGAGTACGACGTTCACTGTGCCGCCGGCCGCGCTAACGCCACTTCCGCGCAGGTTCAACAGTGGGTTAAGGCGTACGCCTCACTCGTGCATCGACCGCGGGATGCTGCTGTTGGCGACGCGGTTCTCGGCGTCGATCATCCAGGCGAGCTGCTCGATGCGCTCGAGGATGCCGTGGAGCATGTCGGCGCTGGTGGGGTCCTCGGCGTCGACCTCGTCGTGGATCCGACGGGCGGTGCCGGCGACGGCGTAGAGCGCAGCGGTGATCGCGTCGACGCAGTCAGCGGTGTCGATCTCGTCGGAGGGGAACTCCGAGAGCGTGGTCCGCGCAGCGACGGTCGCGGAGCGCGCGTCGGGCGTGACGTAGACGGCGCGCATGCGCTCGGCGATGTCGTCGGAGAAGCCGCGGGCCGCGTCGACGACCTCGTCGAGGGCCAGGTGCAGGTCGCGGAAGTTCTTGCCGACGACGTTCCAGTGGGCCTGCTTGCCCTGCAGGTGGAGGTCGGTGAGGTCGACGAGCATCTGCTGGAGGTGGTCGCCGAGCTGCTGCGAGGCCTGGAACGCGGGGTGGGCGGTGTGGGTGGTCTTGCGGGCGGTCTGGGTCATGTCATCCCTCTCTCGTCGGATGGAACGTCCTCCACCTAACACCCTTTTCTTGAATCATTCCAGTAAGGATCGCCTACCCTGAGGCAGCGCTCCAGAACGTCTCCAGCACGCCTGCGGAGTCGGGTCCGCCGAGCTCGACCTGGGTGAGGATCACCGACACGACGCGGTGGTGCGGATCGACGTACGCCGCCGTGCCCGTGCCGCCGACCCAGCCGTAGCGACCGATGACGTTCCACGGGTGGAGGACCTCGGTGTCGACGCCACCGCCGAACCCCCAGCCCTGGCCGTCGAGGAAGTAGCCGCCCATCTCACGGTGCTGCGCGGTCGTGTGGTCGATCGTCATCTGTCGCACCGCCTCCGCCTGCAGCAGCCCTCCGCCCTCGGCGAGCAGCATCCTGCCGAACGCCAGCCAGTCGTCGGCAGTCGTGACGAGTCCGCCCGCGCCGGAGGCGAACGCCGGCTCGCTGGCGAAGGCACCATCGGGCTCGTCGGTGACCTTCAGGCGTCCCTGCTCGTCGTGGCCGTAGAGCGTGGTGAACCGGTCGCGCTTCTCCGCCGGCACGTGGAAGGCGGTGTCGACCATGCCGAGCGGCTCGAGGAGTCGCGCGGCCATGAGGTCGGAGAACGTCTCGCCTGATGCGCGGGCGATCAGGACGCCGAGCACGTCGTACGACGCGTTGTACGTCCAGCCCTCCCCCGGCTGGTGCATCAACGGGATCTCGCCGAGCCGGCGCATCCACTCGTCGGGCGGCGGCACCGCGCCCACGTCCCGCTCCGCCTGCTTCAGGTCACGCATCAGCCGGGCGACCACAGGCGAGTCGAAGGTGGCGAAGCCGTGACCGGCGGTCGAGGCGAGCAGGTGGCGCGTGGTGATCGGTCGGACACCCGGCACGGTGTCGGCGAGCCCGCTGCCGGTCGTCCGCAGGACGCGCGGCTCGGCGAGCTCCGGGAGAAGGTCGTCGACGGGGCCGTCGAGCTCGAGACGCCCGTCCTCGACGAGCATCATCGTCAGCGCTGCGGTGAGCGGCTTGGTGATCGAGGCGCCGCGGAAGATCGAGTCGCGCCGCGTGCCTGTGCCGAGCGCGACCGACTCCACCTCGTCCCCGCGGGCGACGAGCGCCACCAGTCCGGGGATCTCGCCGGAGTCGACGTGGGGTCGCAGCGCTGCCTCGAGATCAGCCATGGCTTCGACGCTAGAGCAGTCCCTTGACGTACGCCGCCTGCCCGAGGTGCTGGAGGCAGTCGCCCTGGATTCTGACGAGGCGTACGCCGGCGGTGACCGGCGGGTCCCAGTTCTGGTCCACTTCTCGCTCGAGCTCCTTCTCGTCGACGGTCTCCAGGTAGCGCGCGGTCGCGAGCGTGACCTCGTGGTGGTAGTCCACGAGCAGCTGCGGGTCGGCGATCCGGATGGCATCGACCTGCTCGCTCGTGTGGCCGTAGCCGATGTCGTCGGTGTCGTTGTCCATCCCGAAGCGGTGCTGCCACTGGGCCCAGGCCTGCGGCTCGCCGGAGAGGCCCGAGATGTGGTGGTCCTGCACCCGGGCGAGGTGCCAGAGGAGCCAGCCGATCGGGTTGCCGGTGCCCCCGGGCCTGTGGTGAAGCTGGTCCTGTCCGAGGTCCTCGGCCACGTGGGCGTAGAGCTCGGTGATGCGGCCGAAGCCCTCGGTCAGCAGCCCACGGACATCCATGGCTGCGTCACTCCACCGGCGTCGCGGAACGGACCTGCGGGGTGCTCGACTCCTCGTCCTTGAGGCCGTCGATCTCCGCGAGAATGCGGGTGCGCTCCTCGTCGTCGAGGGAGACCTTGGCCTGCGCCAAACCCTCGTCGAGCTGCTGCGCGATGGTGCTGTCCTCCGCGCTGTACTGGTAGGAGCTCACCTGGTCGACGACGGCCTGAGCCGCCTCGATCGCTGCCTGCTGCGTCTCGTCAGTCATGCCTTCCACGCTAATCAGCGGGTGCGGGGACACAAGCCCCATCGGGGTGATGCCTCGTTGGTTGAGGAGGGACGAAGTCCCGTCACGAAACCCCCCAGCCCACGCCCCACCACCCACCGCCGCCGGTTGAGCAGGTCGCGCAGCGACCGTGTCGAAACCAAGGCCACCCACCCCCGCCGGTCGAGGAGAGCGCGCGACCGACGTACGCCCTACGCTGGCGCTGTGCGCAACCTCCCGCGGTCGACACCAATGAGCCAGGGCGTGGATGCCGCCGCCATTGCGGCGTTCGTGGACGCGGTCGACACGGATCCCGCCGTCGAGGTCCACGGACTGATGGTGCTGCGACACGGACAGGTCGTCGCGGAGGGCTGGTGGGCACCGCACACGGCGGAACGGACCAGGTTGCTCTACTCCATCAGCAAGAGCTTCACCTCGACCGCTCTGGCGTTCGCGCTGGACGAGGGGCTGGTTGACCTCGACGACACCGTGCTCCGGCACTTTCCGGAGTACGCCGATGAGGTGGGTGCGTCGCAGAGTGCGTCGATCACCCTGCGCCACCTTGCGTCGATGGCCGCCGGTCACCGCCACGACATGTGGCGGGAGGCCGTGGCGGGAGACCCCAAGGATCCGGTCCGCGGGTTCCTGCTCTCCCCGCCCGACGAGGCGCCCGGCAACGTCTTCGCCTACAGCCAGCCGTGCACCTACACGGTCGCGGCCGCGATCCAGCGCAGGTCTGGTCAGCGGCTCAGCGACTACCTCCGCCCGCGTCTCTTCGATCCGCTCGGCATCGGCGAGGTCGGCTGGCTCTGCTTCCCGCCCGGGCGTGAGCAGGGATTCAGCGGCCTCTTCGCCCGCACCGAGGACGTCGCCAAGCTGGGTCAGCTCTATCTGCAGCGCGGTCGCTGGGGCGACACGCAGCTGATCCCTGCTGCCTACGTCGACGACGCGACCTCGGTGCGCGTCACGACGGATGAAGGGAACCCCGACTGGAGCCAGGGCTACGGCTACTACTTCTGGATGTCGCGGCACGGCTACCGCGGGGACGGGGCATTCGGGCAGTTCTGCCTGGTCCTGCCCGAGCACGAGGCTGTGGTCGCCATCACCGGTGGCACCGAGGACATGCAGGCGGTGCTGGACCACGTATGGGAGCACCTGCTTCCGGGCCTGGATGCAGCTGCGATCGACGAGGATGCCCATGCCGACCTCCTCCGGCGGCTCACGACGCTCGGCCTGCCGCCCTGTCAGTCGGAGTCAGTGCCGGCACGAGCGGAGCACATAGACAGCGTGACGTTCTCGATGGCGAGCTCCTCCGTCGGCGCGACAGCGACGGCCTTTTCCTCGATCACCGTGGACGGCGCAGGCGACGGTCTCAGCGTCACGCTTCACGAGCGGGACAACGCGCTGACCTTTGGAGTAGGCGACGGCGAGTGGCTGGCGTCCGAGCCCCGCGACGCGCGCGCCGACGTCGTACCTGTGGCCGCATCGGGTGGCTGGATCGACGACGACACCTTTCGGGTCGAGGTGATCTTCCTGGAGACACCTCACCGCATCGACATCGACTGCTCGGTGTCGACCGGGACCGCGCTCGCGTCATGGCGCGGTACGCCGTTGGACGGCGGCAGGCTGAAGACCCTGCACCGTCCGCGCGACTAGGCTCGTTGCGTGATCGACTCGCTGCCTGAGCTGCTCGGGCGCGTGGCCACGCTGCTGTCCCGTCCGGGTCGACTGGTCATCGGAATCACCGGGGCGCCGGGTGCTGGCAAGTCGACGCTCGCCGAGGCGCTGCTCACGCGCCTGCGCGCCGATCTTGGCGACGAAGCGGTCGGTCACCTGCCGATGGACGGCTTCCACCTCGCCGACATCCAGCTCGACCGACTCGGACGCCGCGACCGCAAGGGCGCACCGGACACCTTCGACGTCGACGGCTACGTCGCCGCCCTGCAGCGCCTCCACTCGCAACCGGACCAGATGCTGTACGTCCCTGGTTTCGAGCGGGACCTCGAGCAGCCGATCGCCGCGGCGATCGCGATCCCGCCGTCCGCCCGGGTGGTCGTCACGGAAGGCAACTACCTCCTGCTGCCCGACGGCGGCTGGGAGCACGTACGACCACTGCTGGCCGAGGTGTGGTTTGTCGGGATCGACGACGGCATACGCCGTGAGCGGCTGGTACGGCGGCACGAGCAGTTCGGCAAGTCGACCGCGGCCGCCCGCGAGTGGGTAGAGCGGAGCGACGAGGCGAATGCCCGCATAGTAATCGCCAGGCGGCGCTCGGCCGACGTAATCGTTCATGTTGACAAGGTTCTCGTTCATCGCTGAATCACCCATCACACTGAGAAATGGCGCATACCGTGGGTGATCGCGGGTTACGGTCGGCTAACAGCGCCAAACCACCCAGCCCAGCGGATCGCTCTTGCGGGCAGCGAACCAGCAGGTCTTGCCCGGTCACAGGCCAAGGGCACTGAACCACCTAGTACCCAGGAGTCTGCATGGATGCCGAGATCCAGTTGATCAGCGACGGCGATGGCCTCGCGGTCATCGGTGAGCGCACCGCGGTCGAGCGCGTTCTGGCGGCCGAAGGGCTGCCATCAAGAGACCTCGGACTTCAACGGCTCGGCTCGGTGCTCGGTAGCAGCGCAGGAGTCACGCAAGCAGGATCAGAGATCGCCGCGAACTCGGGTCGCTGGGTGAAGTTGACGCAGGAGTCAGCAGAACTCGTTAAGAACAACGGTTTGCGCGAGAGCTCGAAGACAGGACTCAGCACCGGCGTCATCAGCGGAAAAAAGGCCAGATCAAGGGCTTCGTCGAGTTCGCCAAAACACCTGGTGCGGCACTGACCAACCCTGCGGTCCTGTCAGGCGCTGCCGGGATCATGACGCAGATGTCGATGCAGCAGGCCATGGACGAGATCACCGACTATCTCGCTGCGATCGACGAGAAATTGGACGACGTTCTTCGCGCGCAGAAGGACGCCGTGTTGTCGGACATGATTGGTGTCGACCTGGTCATCGAGGAGGCCATGACGATCCGCGAGGAGGTCGGGCGCGTCTCCGACGTCACTTGGTCGAAGGTGCAGGCAACGTCCATGACCATCGCCCGCACCCAGGCTTATGCCCTTCGGCAACTCGATGCGCTAGCCGAGAAGATCGAGCGCGAGACAAAGATCGGCGACCTTGCCGATGCCGCCAAGGACGCGGCGTCACGCGTCCAAGAATGGCTCACCGTGCTGGCACGCTGCTTCCAACTGCAAGACGCACTCGCCGTGCTCGAACTTGATCGAGTTCTAGACGCCTCGCACGAAGAACTCGACCGTCACCGGTCTGCACTCAAGACCGCGAGGCGCAACCGTTTGGAACTGATTGCGCGGAGCACCCAGCGCCTGATGGATCGTTTGGACAAGGCGGCGGGAACGGCCAACCTCAAAGTCCTCACGCATCCCACCACGTCACGGGCAGTGGTGAACTCCAGCAATCATGTCGCAGGTGCCCTCGTTGACCTCCACGGAGTTCTTGGGATTGAGGGTGGTCGAAGCGCCTTGGAGGCTAGGCGCTGGTCTGACGCAGCTACAGATGTGCGTGACAGTTCGATCAGAACTGCCATAGAAGGTGTCGGCACTGCGAGGCGCCTCGGCAGCGAGACCCGGGGTCGGACCATTTCGGCGACGAGCAGGCTCGCAGGACGAATTGGCGATCGTGCACCCAAGCGCCGGACCCGAGACGACGAAGACGCACACGGCGACTGAGCAGCGAGGAGTTGCGTCTAGACCATGCCTCCGGCTGGCGCTTGTCAGCCGATGCCCAGTTTGTTCGCGACCTGGTCGCCCGCCACCCGGCGTACGGTCTCCGGATCCCCCACCACGACGAGCTCGTCAGTCGCACGAGACATCCCGACGTAGAGCCGTTCACGAGCGCGGTCACGCGCGCCGTCCTCGTTGAGGCAGAGCACGACAGCGCGACGCTCGAGGCCCTTGCACCCGAGGACGTGACCGTAGAAGACGTCGTCGTCCCAGTAGGTGCTCCAGTAACCCTCCTGGTCGTGGAAGTCGGTGCGCTCGACCTGGACAGGGTGGCGGTGACCTGTCGTCAGGAGCGCCACGTTGCGCGGCTCCCACCCCGCTTCGAGCAGGGCGTCGACGGCGTCGTCAGCCGCCTCGAGGGCGTCTTCCTGTAAGGAGGAGACGAACCGCACGGCAGGTCCGTCGCCTCCGCGTGAGTACATCCTGCTTGGCGCCAACGGCCCGAAGGATTCATGGATCTGGCGTGTGTTTCGGAGGTTGTGGTCGAGCACGAGCGGCACCAAGGTGACCGGCGGGCGGCCGAAGCGGGCGAAGATCCGCTGGTTCTCGTCGGAGTAGACGTACAGCCCACCCTCCTCCTCGTCTCGCAGTGCCCGGAGCACCGGCGTCCACCACGGGTCGGCGAAGTCCTGCGCCTCGTCGACGATCACCGCGTCGAACTTGTGGTTGTCCGGTAGCGCTGCAGCGAGCTCAGCCATCTCGGCGGGAAGGCGCTCCTCCCAGAACTCGCTGTCCGTGCGGTCGCCCTCGGCCGCGCCCCACTGCTGGCCGAACGCGTGGAAGGTGCCGACGAAGGCGGGGCGGTGGCGACGATCCCATGTCGCGACCTGGCGACGGAGGTGCTCGGCGAGGCCGATCGAGTAGCAGAGGAGAGCGACACGTTGAGGCTTGCGGCCCTGCCCTCCTCTCGTCAGCTCCTTCGCCTGCTGGAGCGCGAGGACGGTCTTTCCGCTGCCGGCTCCGCCCCGCACCTCGACGCGGCGGAGCAGTCGGGTGACGTTCAGGATCGTGGCCTGCTCCATGGTCAGCCGGTCGAACTCCGCGGCCCGGTCGTCCGACTCGGCGTTGACGTCGTACGGCGTCGCGAAGCGGCCGGTGAGGATGCCGGTGATGACCTCGACGTCGTCGTGCGTCGGTGGCCTCTGGCCATGCAGCAGCTTGCGCGCGTTGTCGTGGACGCGGACGGTGATCTCGTCGAGATCTCCCTTGTCGTGCAACGCCCACCGCGGCAGCTCGGGGACGGTGAAGTCGGCGGCGAAGCTGGAGTAGGGCACGACCAGTCCGTGTCCCCAGCCGACGCGGCGAGAGGCGCCGCCGTCCTGGTGCTGCTCGACGTAGCGCTTGAGCGCGTGCTTGGCGGTGCGCACCTGGTCCACCGGGCGGATGCGCGTGTGGACTCCGCGCCGCATCGTCCACCACGAGTGCCCGTCTGCGTCGTCAGCCTCGACATGCACGCTGCCGCCCTTGACCTCGATCACCAGGATCCCGACCCTAGGCATGAGGACGACGAGATCTGCTTCGACGTCCTTCTCCATGTCGGTCAGCCGCAGGTTGGCCAACAGGACATCGTCGTCACCCAGGCTGTCACGGAGTCGCTCCCACACCTCGCGCTCCGAGGCCGTGGTGAAGGTCGGGCTCTCCGGGATCAGGCGCGGCATGTGAGCACCTCACCACCGATCGCATCGCGATGAAGGCTGAATGTGCTCACCGACCGGCCCCTGCCTCGTCCTCGTCGAAGAGCGCGAGCTGATCGACCTGCGCTCGCCGCACCGGGGCATCAACCATCATGCGGAGCCCAGCGCGCATGCGAGCGACGAGGTCACGCAAGTAGTCGAGTCGCGCTCGGATCATCTGCTCCTTGGCCCGCTGGCCCAGGTCGTGCGCTTCGCGCGCCTTGGTGCGAGCGTCGCGACGCCGCTGCTCGGTGATCCGGATCGCCTTGAGAAGCAGACCCGTGTCGTTGCGATAGATCCGCACCATCGCGGCCGGGCTCACCGACCCCCGCTGCTCGCGCTCGAGCTCGGCCATCACGGCGTACGCCGTCGCGAAGCGGCTGTGCGGCCGTCTCTTGGCGGGATCCTCCGATGCGGCCCGCAGGCGCTCACCCAGGTCCCGCGCCCAGACGTCGACCTGGCCGAGCACGCGTTGGATCTCGCCCTGGACGGCCACCGGCTGGGCCACGCCGAGCCCCAGCTCGCGGGTGACACTGATTCGCCGCTCGTGGAGCGTGAAGGTCAGCCCCCACTCAGCACGGTTGAGACGGTTGATCTCGGCCAGCGCGGCATCGGTGTTATCGACCTCGTCGAGGAGCATGCAGGAGAGCAGCACGCGCGGTGCGTGAGCGTTGACCGCCACCCAGACGACGTGCTCCTCGGTCAGCAGGCCTAGGTCGCCGTCGTCGTCCCACATAGGAGCGTCGTCATAGATGTCGGCGACGGCCAGGTCGACGAGCGACCGGATGTCTTTCACCGAGGACGAAACGAACAGGTCGTCGAGGTCCGCCTGCGTCGTGCCGGGCTGGGGCGGGACAGGGCGTACGGCACCCTCCGGCTCCAGTCCGCCGGCATCGAGGTAGACCGGGTGGAGCACGCCGTAGACCTCACGCAGGGCGTGGACGACCATCACGGCCGCACGGTCTGCCTCGCGGAGCTCGAGGTCGGCCCAGAAGTTGGTCTCACCCTCGGACCAGTCCTCCGTCTCGGGACGGCGGAAGCCGAGGTGGGCGAGGAAGCCCTCCTGGAGGACGTCGAGACTGCACTCGTCCGCAAGGTAGGCGTTGCTGACCGCCTCGACGCGCAGCATCTCTTCGCCGCCCGCCACCTGGCAGTATGGCGATGCACCCTGATTGTGCACCTGCGGCATCTCGACGACGATCGAGTCGTCTGCGTCCATCGCGGCCACGTGGTCTGCCAGTCGCTGGCGGAACTCCCGCCAGGCCGTCTCCACCGCGTCGTCCCAGCGACGCTCCAGTTTTTCACTCACGCTTCGACCCCTCAATGGATCGCCCCCGCGATCTCATATCTAGGACTGTAGGGATACCCACCGACAGGAGGAGCAGGGTGAATGGCGGCCCATCAACCGCGGGAGGCGCGACGGTGAGCCTCACGGGGCGAGTATGAGCTGCCTTACATAGCTGTGGGCAACCCGGTGAGAGGCGCCGGCGCCGTACACGCCAACGAAGTCTGGTGCAGGTCGATGATGGGATCTGCCCCTCCGAGCGGCAGATGGTCGCGCCAGCGCGACGCCAGATCGGTTAAGCGGCTGAGAGGCAACGCGCGACGCCTCAGTCCGTCGCCCGCACCCTGCGGGTGGCCGATGTAGGGCTCAGGTCGATGCTCACGGCGCGGCGAATCTCCTCCTGCTCGTCCGGGGCCAACTCCGAAAGCACCTCCAATAGCTCGGCCTGCCGAGGTTGACCGATCGTCATTCGGTACAGGCTGGTGGCCTCGACGAGTTGCTGGAGCTTGCCGATGTCCTGGCTCATGGGCAGGAGCGGCACAAGCCGCTGAATCTTCGCGTCACCGTCGAAGATCCATTCCGGGCGCATGCCGCCCTGGCCGTCATCGGCGAGGTGAAAGAGAGTCGTCCACGGGTCGTTCGACTCAACGACACGCGGATCCTCAAAGAACTTGGCGCCGATGTTCTTCCGTACTGCGTGATTCTTGTATCGGTGAACACGACCCTCACGCTGCTCTAAGTCCACAGGGTTGCCCGGAACGTTCCAATGCACGATCGCGTGGGCGTAGTGGTGGAAATCGAGTCCCTCCTGCCCGACGGACGTCGAGACCAGCACGAACGGCCGGAAGGGTGAGTTGAATGCGTGGCGGACATCCAATGGGTTCTCACCCTCTGCGGTCGCCCCCCGCGCTTGGCCGAAGCGCATGGCGAAGTGGGTCCTCAGCTCGCGCTTGTCCGCCTCACCTTCGCCTCCCATGTCATCGTAGAAGTCGCCGAAGCTGCGGCCATCCTTGAGTTGGAGGACGCTTTGGACGGTCTCGACGACCTTCTTGAGTGGCGCTTCGGCGGCGCGGCCGAGCCGGCATTGATCGGGCACGAGATGAAGCCACTCATCAAGCACGCTCCCGAGGCCTCCCTCGGCGCAGTGAATCAGGAGCCGCTCCCAGACGTCCTGGTCACGACTTCCCGAGAGGCGAACGATCTCCAGTGCCTCGGGTGCGTGGAAGAAGCTGGTGAGAGCCCAAGCGACCGCGCCGGCGGCCCGCCGTAGCTCATGGTCCGTGACCTCCGTGTCGAATCGACCGCGAAGACGTGCGAGTGACCGGAGGGAAGCCGCGGCAGGACCGGCGACGGCGATGTCCGTGAGCTTCTCAACTAGGTCGTCAGGCGGAGGGCCCCAATCCTCAACTGCATCCCGGCTGACAAGTAGTCGAGACCAGTGGTCATCCATGCCCTGTTGTTTGTCGCCCGCCCAGTCCTGGACGGTCAGGTGTGCCATCTCAGGGTCGAGCCAGAGCTGCGCGGCCGCGTACCAAATGTTGAGCGATGTGCCTGTCGTTGATGCGCGGGCGATCAACGGTTGAATCTTTTCCGAGATCTCGGCTGCGACGACGTTACGCATCGTCTCGAGTGGGAGAGGGAGCGAACGTCCGGATGACCTGGCGACATTGAGCGGGTCGCCCATCTTTGCCAAAGCCATGCACGGCAGAAGCAACGCCATAGAGGTGAAGCGTTCAGAAGCGTTCCTGCCCAGCGCAGGCGGGGTGAGTGGGCGGTACTGGTTTCGCCTTGACGCCTCGTAGGTCGTGCGTCTGTGGTGGCGCCGTTCGTATTCGTACGAGAGCAGCGACGCAACGGCCTTCGGGACGACACTCCAACTTGAGAAGACGAGTCGCTTCGTCAGGCCACCTGCGGCGGCGTACGGTCCCGCAAGTTCTGTTTGCGGGAGTGCCGGCGGGACCCAAAGGACGTCGAACGCACCCTCGCGGTCAAGGTCTTGGAGCATCCACCGCAGACGGCTGTTGCGCGGGTCGACTTCGTTGTAGTTGTCGATCTCACGGGCTGCAAGCATGTGGTCGCCTACCAGGGCCGTCCTCAGATCCGGCCGGTTGGGCAAAGCCGCGCGCATCCTCTTCTTGGCGGCGTACTCATCCATGAAGTTGTAGAGGTACGGGGCCGACTTCCAGTACTCGACCATGGAGGGAACCCGGTCGAGCATCTGCGCAATCTGATCGGTGGCGACGAACGACTGGACGTCGGTCTTCTGCACGGCGCACGTCGCATCGGTCGTTGCATCCAGCATGCCGTCACGATCCGGCGTGGCAGCCAGTCGCTCCGTCCTCACCATGACGCTGCCGAGCACCCGCTCGGTCGTGTCGCGAGCCGCGCCCAGGCGGCCTGCGTCTCGGTGACCCAAGATCCCCGAGCGAAGCTCCTCGAGCGAGCTCCGCAGTGACCCGATCTCCGAAGCCCTGTCTGCTCCCAGGAGGAATTCAATGGTGCTTAGGAACTGTTCGAAGTGACTCTCATCGTCATCGGCGGTCGTAAGCATCTTGTAGGGCGTCGCGGAAAGTAGGAGCACCCTGGCTTCGGGCTGATCGAGCAGCAGCCGGGCCAGGGCTCCTTCGGACCCGACGCCGTGGATGAGGTTGGTGAATCGCTGGAACTCGTCAAGGATTATGAGGTCGGGACTGAGCTGATGGATGCACACCTCGGCAAGCAGCCGGCGCAGTTGGCCGATGAACTTATTGCTTTGTCCAGGTTCGAGGGTGCGCCGACCGTCAGAGAGCCGGTCCAGTTGATCCCGCAACTTATGACGGCGCAGGCTCTTGGCCAGTGCTTTGACCACTTGGACGGGTGGTTGGAACTCGTCGAGCAACCGAAGTTCCCGCTCGAAGCGGGCCCTGGACGCTCCCCCTTGGAAGATCGTGACGGAGTGCTTGCGGCCGTAGAGGAGGTCTCCCCAGCCGACTTCCGTATGCTCGAGGAGTCTCCAGAGCATTGCTCGCTCGCCAACGCGCCCCGCCTGGTCGCCTAAGTCGAAGGACGTGCCCGGGGTGAGGGCGATCAGGTTCACGTGGCCAAGGCTCGCCAGGGTGGACGGCAGCATCGTTAACCGGTCCGCACGGCGGGGCGCTTCGCCCAAGCCAGAGAAGAGGTCGAGGTCCTGCAGATTCTGGCGGGCTATTTGTGCGTTCGAGCAGATGTAGACCACGTCGATCCGGTCGACGTCCCTGTCGTCCCACAGTCGCGTCACCGTCTCGGCAACCAGTGCGCGAGCAGTCTTCGTCTTGCCGAGGCCAACCTCATCAGCTACGAGAAATCGGCGCTGCCCTCCGTCGAACATGGCGCCGACGACCGCATCGACGGTGTCGAGCTGGAATCGCTTGTATCCGTCGGTCGCATTGGTGAGCCGCTCAGCCCAGTCCATCGGCAGCTTCCCGCGCGCCCTCACCCGATGGCATCCTTCCGCGCGTCGTACACGGCGTCCCAGAGCTCGCTGAACGACTGAGGCACCACGTCTCCGAACCTCTCATCCGCTCGCAGCGCTGTCAGCGTCTGGTCGAGCGACTCCAGCCGAGTCGGGTTGCGCGATGCAGTTGTGAGGAGATCTTCCAGAATTCGGTCGACCCTCACGTCGGCCACCCACCCACCGAAGAACCCACCCTCCCCTTCTCCGCCACCAGGACCGAAGCCGCTCACGAGCCCGAGCAGAGCGGCGAGGTAGCGAAGGAAGTCCTCCGGTGACTTGATCGCCTGGGCGATCACCGACTTGCGGCGGCTGGGCGGGTCGCCCTCGATGTCGGCGCGGACGAGCACGTTTCGGGTGCTTCCTTCAGCCTTAATCGTGATGACAACAAATGGGGTGATCTCCTCTTCGACCAACCCACCCCATGCCGCCTTGCCGTCCACAATCTCGGACGCTCGGGCGGCCAGAACGCTCAGGGGCCTCGCCGTGACAACGAGGGCATCGACGTTCAGCCAAGGATCAACCATGAGCACAGCACTCCACGGCCCGCCATCCATCTCCGGGCCAAGCGAGTAGACGATTTTGACGGCCTTTGATGCGATGTCGTAGGCGCGCGCATCGACTTCAGAGATGCCCTCCTCGGGATCGCTCGCTGCCTCGTCGTCTTCGGGGAGCTCGTGCGGTTCGACGATCCACGAAAGATCGTCCTTCCGCCCCCTCTTGTTGATGACGGCGTCCACTCCAACGACGCCCTTAGGCCCGGTCAACTCGACCAAGATATCGACGTTGGCGCCGAACGCCCCTCCGGTGAGGTTTGCCGATCCCAACCAGGCCGTCGCCAACTGTCCGTGATCCTGCACGTAAAACTTGGCGTGCAGTCCGCGCATGCTTGGAACGGCGACTGTGCTGTCCGTTTCTGACGCGACGTCGGAGTCCTCGCCCATCGTGGCGAATGCATCCAGATCATCCTGAGCGTTGAGGAGTGCGTCCTTGACTCGGTAGACCTCGTGAAGCCCGCGAAGCGAAGCTGCCTGGGCGTTGAGCGCTCCCGGACGGGAGACGATCACCTTTCGTTTGGCGGTCGGCTTGAAGTAGGCGGTGAGGGCGTCCCTTGTTAGGAATGGGGAGACAGCAAGCGCAGCGTCGTAGCTACTGCGGAAGGGCGACCGTCGAAATCCGTCGATGAGTGGAACGAACTTCCCAGCGGTGAAGGGATGCGGCACGGAGAGGGATGTTTGAGCGAGCGACTGGCTGAGGGAGTTGACAAGGTCTTGTTGGCGCTGGGAGAGGTCGCGGGCGGCTTGCCTTGGCAGCGATTCAAGGAAGTCGAGGATGCCTTGATTGTCCATCACGGCGTCCGCTGAGGGGTCCTCGTCCAGGCGCACGATGACGTCCCACGCCTTGTCGAACGTGAGATTGCGGCTCATGACGAGGACACGGTGGAGCACGGTGTCACTGCCGGTGAACCGAACGATCCAGACCTTTGGGTGGAATATGCCCCCGCCGGGCTTCTTCACCTCGACCAAAGTGTCTTCGATCAGGGTGTGAGCAGAGCGGTAGTGGGACGGCACGCTGACGGCGCCAGCCTGGCAGAAGAGGACAGTGCGCTCGGAGTAGCGCCGGATTGTTTCGAGTAGATCGGCGGGTTCGGCGCCTTCGGTCATCGCGTCGAAGCTCGCTGCGACGGGGATGGTGAGGAGCGCGGTCAGGTCGAGTGTGAAGGTGGTGCCGACGGCTATGTCGATTTCCATCCCCTGCGGGGGCCGCAACGCGTCCAAGAGGAGAGCGGTTTGGTCGAGGCGGAGCATCAGTCCACCACCGAATCGTCGTCGACCGAGTTCGGCGCTTGCACCCGAGGCGTGCCCAGGCCCCGGTGAATGTCGTCGAGCAGGCGCCGGGTCGGCGCCCAGTTGTAGTCCATCCTGAAATAGCCGGAGTCGCCCTCCCAGCTGCGTAGTCTGTCGAGCTGAACAAGCCGTGCCCGGCCTGGCTTCAGCGAGGCCTCGCGTCGAGTAATCGTCGCTTCAGCGGCTGCGTCCGCGAGGAGATCGCTGCTTGCTTGGACGTTGTGGAGCCAGCGGCGCAGGAAGCCGATCGTGAGTGCCCAGCGCATCCGGGCTGGTTGCGATGCGTGCACGTCGTCGAGTCGCCCCCGTGCCCATGCATCCAGCTCGTTCAGGCGGTCGAGACCGGGGAGGAGCTCAAGGTCCTGCGTCCAGTCCTTCATTGCGTCTTCGTACTTGGCGACGAGCCTGCTCTTCTGCTCGCTGTCGTCGGGGCGTCCAACCGCGCAGAGGTAGTTGTAGAGGATGCGAGCACCGAAGACGAGGTAGTCAGCGTCACGACCCAATTCCATGGCCTCGGCGGTCTTGCCCGGGAATTGATCGGCTTGCGGATGGTTCCAGATGCTCTTGAGGTTCTCGACCCACTCATTCCGGTCTGGGTCGAGGAGCCACGTCACGAGGGACCGAGACTCGTCCGCCTCGCGATCTGAGAGCAGGAATCGGTCACGGAGCCATGTGGCCTCTTCGGGGCTGAGATCAAACCCACCGAATGATTCATCGGCGTCGGGCACATCGGCCCACATCTCCAGTGCTGCGGCTGCCTGCGTGTCTTCGTCCTCGGAATGAAACATTGTGCGCTTGGCGTGGGCGGCACGCTCCGCGGCGAAGGTGGCGTAGTAGTCCCAGATCGAACCCTTGGCCTTGTAGATCCTGAGCTGGCGCAGCAGGCCCCAATAGCTGCCGCTCGGCATCTGCTTGGTCTCACTACCCATGGTGTAGCCGATGATTCCCTTGCTGCGCAGGTGCGGTTCGTAGTGACGACGCAGCAGGGAGATGCGATCGCCCTCCGCCTTCCTCGCTGCTTTGGACAAAGCGTCGGCGGTGGAACCGCGGAGTCCGGCGAAGTCGCGCGGGAGAAAGAGCAGGTATTTGGCCCGGGTGTGCAGGACCGTGTGGCCCGGGAAGAGCACGCCCGAGATCAGGTCTCGAAGGATGCCCATGCCAAGCTCATCGACCGTGCCCTGCTGGGAAAGTGCCGCCATCAACAACTGCGTGCGCTCTTGCTGATCCTGATCAAAATTCAGCCAAGCAACCTGACTACCCGCCACTACAGCCCCCTGAGACTCGGTATGCGAACAATCGATAACAACACTAGCGCCGAACGCGGCCAGCGCCGTAGGGCACCACTCAGCCTTCCGCCGCTTACCGGGACGTACTGGGAACGAGGCGCCTCGCGCAGCATTTACGCCTCCTCGAGAAGCAAGTCATGTACGATAAGCGGGGGAAATAGGAGATGTCTGTTCACAGCGTCCATCCGCCAGTTGAATCCGTGATTGGATTCCCCGCCAGTAATAGTACGCTTGAACGACAGCTCGAGAACCACCTTGCCCGCCTGGATGAGCGGCCCCAGATTCGCGACCATTGGGTCGCGTGTAAATTGGGCCTTGACATAGTGGAACTCCTCATTGAGGACGTTAGTCCTCCTACTGATCGCGCCCACCCAATAAGTCTTAGGGTGTTTCTCCAACAAGCGTTCCTCGAGGACCTCGAGGTCCCAGCGAAACAAGACCTCGGCATGCGATCCGAGCCGCCTCCCCACTAACTCCACCACTCGCTCAGAGTCTGGAACACGCAAAAACATGCCCTGCGAATTTGGCGTTGCACTTTGCGTGTTGGCGAGCCGCCAATGCGCGCCCTTTCCAACGTAACCGTACTTGTTGAGCACGTCGGCCGCCCGCATAGGACTAATCGTCCAATCAGGTTTCTCGCCAAACAGTACTACCTTACTTGAATGTCGTCCTGTTCGTGAGATGCGCGAGCCCTTGACCTCTATTTCCTCATCAATATCTGGAGTCTTGCGGTTGTTCCGTTCTATGCTCAGCAGCGCCTCAAGAAGCACCCCTACCGAATTGGGGGCATTCCCGGCTGACTCAATAAAGCCGCGCCGCGAAATCTCGCACAATTGAGCCAGAACGCGCGCCGCTTTCTCGTCTGACTTTTTATGAGTGAGCAGTGAATGAAGCGGAGATCCGATTACGTGCCGTGAGGCAAAGGTCGTCTCGTCCGAGACGTTGACCAGATACAACTGCCCCTCTGGGAGCGCGAATATCGCCAGGAGGTTGCCAGACCCTGCATACTTGGGCAGGCTCCACGCAGCGCCGCGGTTGACCAAAACCCAGAGGCGCGGATCGGGTTTCGACGGAGGTTTGTATAGGTTGATCTTCGTCGGCACCACCGAATCGTCAAGCACAACACCAAGATCGATTCTACGATGCTCGCCTTGCAGCTGCAGTCCATAGTCGTGGATGTCCCTAGCCCGAAGAAAGGTGCGCACCTGCCTAGTCGCATCGATTATTCCCTTCTCCACTGCGTTCTCGGTCATGACTACATACGTTGCTTCCACGCCGAACTCCGCGAAGGCCACGATTGCTTGGTCAATTGGAAAGTCTGATGAGCTAAGCACGGACTTAAGCTACGTGCACCTTGCTCGGGTCGCTGCCAGATCGGCGGATTGGCAGTTGGGCGATACCATGGCGGGATGCCAGACGGTCGCGACCGGCCCACGCCCGCAGTGACCGCTTTGATGCGTCGCTTCAGATCGAGGGACACGCTTCCCGAGGTTGAGGTGCGACGAGCGCTCCATGCCAGCGGCCTGCGTTTCAGACTTCACACTGCCGTCCCAGAGCACCCTCGACGGACCATCGACGTAGCCTTCCCGAGGCAAAAGGTCGCGGTCTTTATTGACGGCTGCTACTGGCACGCGTGCCCCGAGCACGGAAAGGTGCCAGCTCGGAACGCCGGCTGGTGGGCCGAGAAGCTCCGGCGCAATGTTGAGCGTGACATGGAGACGAATGTCACTTTGAGGCGAAATGGATGGACAGTCAT
Organism: Nocardioides alpinus; assembly: GCF_900112035.1. GTDB lineage: Bacteria > Actinomycetota > Actinomycetes > Propionibacteriales > Nocardioidaceae > Nocardioides > Nocardioides alpinus. The sequence continues at coordinate 550,793 of NZ_FOKC01000001.1, forward strand.
CCGAGTCTGGGAGCATGAGCATCCCGCAGCGGTGGCCGAGCAAGTCGGCCGGGCAGTTCGGGGCGCGAAGTAGTTCCTTCTGACAGAGGTAAAGAGTTCTCCAACGGTGACCCGATCGTCCACGTAGCCTCGGTGCGTGCTGAGCAACGCTACGTTCCAGATCGAACGCGCCCTGAACTACTTCGCCGACCATGACCTCGAGGTGGGGTTCCTCTCCCCCACTGCCACTGGGCTTGAGAAAAGCATCATGGACGCCCATGGAGACCTTCGCGCCTTCCTGCGAGATGCCGGAGTGCACGACTTCGACTCGCAGGGTCAGGGACCGGAAGCCAAGGTGATCGTTGAAGCGACATTCCTTGGCGATCTTGAGGCACCAGACACCTCCGTGTCCCTATACCGTCCTCGCACTAAGGCTGGCGATCCGCGGATCTGGGTCCGCGGACTGCGGGAATGGGCCACGCCCGGGAATCTGCTGGCACTGTTCGTGATCGACCAGCACCTTTACATCACCAACCTGTCGGACCCTTCGGTCTGGGAGGCCCGCGAAGACCCGGACTCGCCGCTCGGCGCGGTAGTCTGCGGCTTCGCGAGTGAGGAAGACATCGTCGCCGACGAGCTGCTTGGAAAACTGCGCGGGATCGCTCGCATGGGATGGGTAGCCAGTCAACGTGTGGGTGATACCGGCATCGGCTTTACCCTTGAGAGCCTTCTCGGAATTGCGGCCAACTCGAGCCGCTCTCCCGATTACAAGGGGATCGAGCTGAAGTCCGCACGCAGAGCCGGCGGGCGCAACAACCTCTTTGCAAAGACCCCCGACTGGTCGCGGTCGCCTGTCTCCCGTACTGCTGACCTTCTTGCGCAGCACGGCTACTACGCGTCCGCGAAGGACCGGCGCCAGTTATTCGCAACCGTCTACGCGACACATGCGACCCCTGCTGGCTTCTCGCTCGATGCCGGCGACGCCGATACGTGGCTTACCCGCTCGGGCAAGAACCTCGCGGTGTGGTCCAACGCAGAGCTTCGCCAATCGTTGCAAGCCAAGCACGCCAGCACATTCTGGGTGAAGGCAACCTCGAGACTTGCACCGGACGGTACCGAAGAATTTCTCTTCGACTCGGTTCGCTATACACGCTCACCGCTGGTGAGTGCCTTCGTGCCGTTGGTGCGTGCAGGCGGCATCACAGTCGATTTAACCTGCTTTGAACAGGACGGAGGAGCCGCGAAAGACAAGGGCTACCTCTGGAAGGTCACGCAGACCTCCTTCGGCTCACTCTTCCCAAAGCCTGCAGAGTTCGTCCTCTAGCGTTCGCCAACAACCTTGAGGATATGCTCGCCAACCGTCCTGCCGAGCGCCACAGGTACCGCGTTGCCAATCTGCGTGTACTTCGGAACCTCGCGGGTCCAGTCACCGATTGACGGGTCACCCGCGCGGCGCCTGCCGCCGGTGGTGCGCTTGCCGGCAAACTCGTACCAGTCCGGGAAGGTTTGAATCCGAGCCCACTCGCGAACTGTCGGGACCCGCGGCTGTGAGAAGTGGACGTAGTCATCGGCCAGAGAAGTGGCCGTGATGTTCGGGCCACCCGGGCCCCACCTATCGGGGATCACCCGTTGTGCGAACTTCTTGGTCTGCATTTCTGCTGGGATCTCACCGTTGTGCCGCAGCATGTACTCGAACTTCGCAAGGATGTGCGGCGCGTGCTTTCCGTACTCGTGCTCTGTGAGCGTGGCGCCCTTAGCGAGGAGCTCTCCCGTGGGAAGCGTACGCATCAATCGCTGAGCCGCGGTACGCGCGGGCACTAGATACTGCGTGGTGGATCCACCAGGCCGCCACTGCGGGTCAACCAGATCGCCGAGGAAGTCGATTGGATCTGGCGCCGCACCGACGCTCTCCGGCAACAGGCCACCCGCAGCCTTCGAGAGAACTGGCGAGAAGGGGAGGTCGGATCGAACTCCAACAAGAAGCACCCGAGGACGGTTCTGAGGCACCCCGTAGTCCTTGGCTGAAATGAGCTTCCAACCCAGCTGGTAATGGAGCTCGACACCGTCTCTGACGACACGGAGCTTCCGGAAGGCTGCCTGAACGTCCTCCCATATCTCGCCCCTATCACCTCCGGGCGTCCATCGGGCCGAAAGCAATCCCTTCACGTTCTCGAAGAGGAAGGCCTTCGGAGCAACGCGCTCCACGACCTTTGCCATCTCGCGATAAAGGTGATTGCTGGGGATCTCGTCCTTCGTAACAACAAAGCTCCGGCGGTGGCCGATCCCGCTGTAACCCTGACATGGCGGCCCGCCTGCTACGAGCGTCACGTCCCCGTGTTCGCGGTGCAGGCGGTTCGCGAGAGCGTCAAGCTCAGCACCCTGCTGCGTGATCTCCAGAATGTCATTGGAGTGGTTCTGGCGCTCCTTCAAGGAGGTGTCTGAGCGGTTCAGCAAATAGGTCGAGAGGGCATCCTGATGCAACTCGTTCACGAAGATCGTCTCGAATCCGGCCTGCTCCAGACCGAGTCCGAGTCCGCCGCAACCAGCGAAGAGATCAATAACTGTTGGCTTCATGCTGTTCCTGACCCGACCCCAACTCCCGGTTCAACCGGCTAATGAATGCAGCGTGTCAGGGTCCACTGACAGTGGACCCTGACACGAGGTGACTCAGCTACAACCCGAGGTGCTCCCGCAGCCCTCGCACACGTAGCACGAGCCGGCCGGCCGCATCTTCGTGCCGCAGGTCATGCAGAGCGGCGAGTCAACGGCGGTGCCGGTCAGCTTCTCGAAGAGCTCAGCGGTGGTCTTGGCCTCGACGGGGGCCGGCTTGATCGACGCCTCGACGATGTCGGCGTCGACGACCTCGGCTTCGACACGGGCTCGTTCCTCGCCCTGCTCAACCAGCGGGGAGGAGGAGCCCTCCACGAGCTCGGCCGCGGAGCCGGTCTCCTCGACGAGCGGCTCGTAGGAGCCGGTCTCGAGGTGACGCTGACGCTCGTCGGCGGAGTAGATGCCCAGGGCGGCGCGGTCCTCGAAGGTGAGGTAGTCGAGGGCCAGGCGGCGCCAGACGTAGTCCATCAGCGACTGCGCCATGCGGACGTCCGGGTCGTCGGTGAGGCCGGCGGGCTCGAAGCGCAGGTTGGTGAACTTCGAGACGTACGTCTCCAGCGGGACGCCGTACTGCAGGCCGATCGACACCGCGATCGAGAAGGCGTCCATCACGCCGGCCAGGGTCGAGCCCTGCTTGCCGAGCTTGAGGAAGACCTCGCCGAGCTGGCCGTCGTCGTGGGCGCCGGAGGTCATGTAGCCCTCGGCACCGCCGACGGTGAACGACGTCGTACGCGAGACGCGCGACTTCGGCAGGCGCTTGCGGACCGGGGCGTAGACGACCTTCTCCACGACCTTGGTCTCGACCGCCGAGGCAGCGTCGGCCGCGTCCTTGGCGTCCTTCTTGGCCTTGCCGCCACCATCGGAGAGCGGCTGGCCGACCTTGCAGTTGTCGCGGTAGACCGCGGTCGCCTTGAGGCCGAGCTTCCACGACTGGAGGTAGACGTCCTCGATCTCCTCGACCGTGGCGTTCTCCGGCAGGTTGACCGTCTTGGAGATCGCGCCGGACAGGAACGGCTGCGCCGCCGCCATCATCCGCACGTGGCCCATCGGCTTGAGCGAGCGAGCACCCATCGCGGTGTCGAAGATCTCGTAGTGCTCGAGCTTGAGGCCCGGGGCGTCGATGACGTGACCGTGCTCGCCGATGTAGGCGACGATCGCCTCGACCTGCTCGGGCTGGTAGCCGAGCTTGCGCAGCGCGCGTGGGATCGTCTGGTTGACGATCTGCATCGAGCCGCCGCCGACGAGCTTCTTGAACTTCACCAGGGAGAAGTCGGGCTCGATGCCGGTGGTGTCGCAGTCCATCATGAAGCCGATGGTGCCGGTCGGCGCGAGCACCGAGGCCTGCGCGTTGCGGAAGCCGTTGTCCTCACCGGTGGCGATCACGTCGGCCCACGCCTTGGTGGCCAGCTTGTGCACGCGGCCGTCCTCGGTGTGCAGCACGCGTACGACGTCGTTGGCCGCCTGGTGCTTGCGCATCACGCGCTTGTGGGCGTCGGCGTTGCGGGCGTAGCCGGCGTACGGGCCGACGATGCCCGCGAGCTCGGCGGAGCGCTTGTACGACGTACCGGTCATGAGCGACGTGAGCGCGGCAGCCATCGAGCGGCCACCCTCGGAGTCGTAGCCCAGGCCCATCGCCATCAGCAGCGCGCCGAGGTTGGCGTAGCCGATGCCGAGCTGGCGGTAGTCGCGGGTGGTCTGGCCGATCGGCTCGGTCGGGAAGTCGGCGAAGCAGATCGAGATGTCCATCGCGGTGATGATGAACTCGACGGCCTTCGCGAAGAGGGCGGCGTCGAAGGTGTCGTCGTCCTTGAGGAACTTCAGCAGGTTGAGCGACGCCAGGTTGCACGACGAGTTGTCGAGCGACATGTACTCCGAGCACGGGTTGGACGCGGTGATGCGGCCGGTCTCGGGGTTGGTGTGCCAGTCGTTGATCGTGTCGTCGTACTGCAGGCCCGGGTCGGCGCAGGCCCAGGCGGCCTCGCTGATCTTGCGGAACAGGCCGCGGGCGTCGACGGTCTCGATGACCTCGCCGGTGCCGCGCGAGCGGAGGCCGAACTCGCCGCCGTCCTCGACGGCGCGCATGAACTCGTCGCTGACGCGCACCGAGTTGTTGGCGTTCTGGTACTGGACAGAGGTGATGTCGGCGCCACCGAGGTCCATGTCGAAGCCGGCGTCGCGGAGGGCGCGGATCTTGTCCTCCTCCTTGGCCTTCGTCATCACGAACTCTTCGATGTCCGGGTGGTCGACGTCGAGGACGACCATCTTGGCCGCACGACGCGTGGCGCCGCCCGACTTGATGGTGCCCGCGGACGCGTCGGCGCCGCGCATGAAGGAGACCGGACCCGACGCCGTACCGCCGCTGGAGAGCAGCTCCTTCGACGAGCGGATGCGGGAGAGGTTGAGGCCGGCACCGGAGCCGCCCTTGAAGATGAAGCCCTCCTCCTTGTACCAGTTGAGGATCGAGTCCATCGAGTCATCCACGGAGAGGATGAAACAGGCCGAGACCTGCTGCGGCGACGGGGTGCCGACGTTGAACCAGACGGGCGAGTTGAAGGAGAAGTACTGGTTGACGAGCAGCCAGGTCAGCTCGTGCTCGAAGACCTCGGCGTCGCCGTCGGTCGAGAAGTAGCCGTGGTCGATTCCGGCCTTGGTGTAGGTCTTCACGACCCGGTCGATGAGCTGCTTGAGGCTCCACTCGCGTACGTCGGTGCCGACCGCGCCGCGGAAGTACTTGGTCGTGACGATGGTGGAGGCGTTGACCGACCAGAAGTCGGGGAACTCCACGCCGCGCTGCTCGAAGACGGTCTCGCCGGTCTTCCAGTTCTGCTGGACGACGTCGCGACGCTCCCACGTGATGGCGTCGTAGGGGTGGGTGCCTTCGGTGCTGAAGACACGCTCCATCGTCAGGCCCTTGCCCTTCGATGCGCCCTTGGCGCTCGTGCTCACCGTCTCGGTCATGCGACTTCCTCTTATCCCTGGTGGTTGGTGGTGCTCGCGAGTTCGTCGCGGTTGCTTGGTAGGCCCGGCAGGCGGCTTCCCCACCACCTGCCGGGCCGTCTGTGGGTCAGCCCGAAGGAGTGGGCTGATCGTGGGTGGCGCGTTCGAGACGGAGCATGGTGATCTCGTTCTCGAAGTCGTCCACCGAGTCGAACGCGCGGTAGACGGAGGCGAACCGGAGGTACGCCACCTCGTCGAGCGCGCGCAGCGGGGCCAGGATGGCCAGCCCGATGTCGTTGGCAGCGAACTCCGCCTGACCGCTGAGCCGCAGCGCGTCCTCGACGTCCTGGCCGAGGCAGGCGAGCTGGTCGTCGGAGACCGGGCGGCCCTTGCAGGCCTTGCGGACGCCGGCGATCGCCTTGTCGCGGTGGAAGGGCTCGGTGGCGCCGGAGCGCTTGAGCACCGTCAGCTGCATCTTCTCGACCGTCGTGAAGCGGCGGTCGCACTCCGAGCACGTACGACGGCGACGGATCGAGCCGCCGTCGTCGGCGACGCGGGAGTCGAGGACCCGGGTGTCGGTCTGCCGGCAGTAGGGGCAGTGCATGGTGGGTCTCCTCTCGCGTCGCTCTCGGGTGTTCCAGGGCGCGCTTCATACACCCGTACAACGGGGTGGCGCCTGGGGATGTTCCTGTGGACAACTAGCCTGAGCCTGTGAGCATCTTGCTCTGGCCTGTGCACCAGATGTGGATAACTACAGCGGTGTAACTACTAGATGTAGTGGTAACCGTACGTCCCGACCACAACGCTTGGCAAGCGAATGCTGAGGTTGTGCTGAGGAATTTCCGGGGGTCGGTAAAACCGCAGGTCAGTGCCCTCTGCTGGTACGTGCCGGCGGCGTGTCGAGGTCGCCAACTGGACCAATGCCCTGTCCCACTCAGGTCACATCCGCCACAATGTCCCCGTGTCCACGGGGAAGAGAGCAGGGTCGCGTCGCGGCTCCCGCCCGCCCCGCCAGCTGAACAGGACGGCGCTGCTCCTCGGAGCCGCGATCACGCTCTGCGTGATCGCCTGGGGCTACCTCGTCTACGCCGCCATCGACTTCGGTACGGCGGCGCGCGAGAGCTCCGCGGGCTCGACCTGGGCCTTCATGGCGCTCGCCTCCCTCGGCGCGATCGCCTGCTTGTTCGTCGGGTTCCTGCTGGTGGCGCGGCTCATGCGGGCGCTGGGGGTCACGACGGACCCGGAGTCCGCCTCGGACTCCGATCCGACCCCGCGGCCCGTCGGCGGGAAGCGCGCCGCCCGCTAGCTCGAAGTCCGCTCGTGGATGCTGCGAGTGGAGTTCGACCTGCCGCCACGGCCTACTGCAGGACGAGCTGCGGGAGGGCCTCGACGACCTCGAGGTCCTGGGCGGCGCCGGGTACCCAGACGGTCGACGGAATCGTCTCCGGCGGACCGCCGTTGACCGTGAAGCTTGCGTCGCCGTACTGCGTGTCCACGCTGACCGCGACCTCGTCGACCTGCTCGTAGACGTGGGCGACGTCGAGGTGAGGGAAAGGGGCGCCGGGACCGGTCGTGGTGGTGGACGTGCCGTCGCCGAAGTTCCAGCGGTAGGCGATGGGGCGGGCACTGACGACAACGTCCGACTCCACAAGAGTCACGGGGATGTTCGTGAAGTCGGTGTTGGAGGTGTAGAAGTTCGTGTCCAGGTTGACCAAGGTCTTGCCGTTCGGAGGCTGAACCACCAGGGCAGAAGGCGACCAGCCAAGGGATTCGAAGGCCTCGATAACGAGGGCCCTGATGGGCGGGGGGTCGTCTACAGCAGTGGCCTCGCCCGCGCTCAGGCAGGCTGTGCCGACGTTCTCGCCGTCTCTGAAGAGCGTGTAGCGCGTGCCGGGGATGCCCGCCGCGGTCGTGCAATCTTGCGGGTTGAAGCAGATGCCCTCAGGAGTACGGCCGTCGTCCTTGCAGATCTGCCTGACGGTCCACTTGGCGGTCGGGTACTTGGCCTTCTCCGCCTCGACGGCAGCCGACGAGTAATCGCACGTCTCGCTTGCATTGAAGATGCTCGAGGCCTGCCCGCACCCCGCAACCGCCGCGTCTGGCGTGAGGAGCAACAAGAACGGTGCAACAAGGGCGAGGACGGCGACGCGGAGACTCATCACTCTGAGACCTCTGCGGTCCGAACGACGAGCCACGATGTACCGGCGGACTCAAGCTGGATTACGTGAGGAGTACGCCCACCGTCCAGACGCTTCCACGGGGCATCCGATGATTCACGGAAGCGGGTAGGAGCGGAGCGCTCAATGACTCTGAACTCGTCCGACGCTCCGTTCTCTTCGATGCTGAGGATCGTCCAACCGTCCCACTCGATGGCGCCACCGGCTGCGTAGATCTGCTCCACGCGATCAGCGGTCTCGCTGCAGGACTCACAGGCCGGCCCCAACTCGCGGAATGGCCCGGTCTCGCCCGTCGCCTGCATTTCTTGCAAGGCGTCGGCCCACCGCCGGATGAAGTCCTCCGCACTCTCCGCCTCCGGCGTCTCCGACTCCGTGGCCGTCGGCGAGGGCGAGGAGCTCGTCGGGTCGGGGATCTTGGGCGTGGGCTCCGGCTCCTCCGAGCACCCGGCCAGGAGCAGGGGTACCACGAGGGCGAGCGCAAGGGCGCGGCGTACGTGCATGAAGGAGCCTTCCGAGAACAACGTCAGCACCGTGAAACTACCCACTTCGATGCGTGTCCAACCACCCCTCGCGTGAGATCTGTGGACAACGTGCCGCACCCAGGGACCGCCTCGAAGGTGGCGGCAGACGACAAGATTCGGCGCCGCAGGCATGTCGTATGCCGCCACCCTCGGCAGCCGGATGTCGTACGCCGCCACCCCCCGGCGGACCGCCCACGATCTGCCGCCACCCCCGCCACGCCCGCCGGCGCCTGAAGGAGCCCGGTTCGGGATCGTGGAGTCCCTGAGCCGGTAGGTGACTCATGAGCTCCACAATCGTGTGGGAGTCACCGCTGAAGCGGTGACTCCGACGCGGGTGGGCCGACTCCCACGCGGGTGGGCCGACTCCGACGCGGGTCGGCCGACCCCAACACCCACGCCCACACCCACACCACCGCAACCCAGAAATGCGCTGAGGGGCGGGCCACCAGGCCCGCCCCTCAGCTTCCCCTTGGTTCCACCAGCCGGGGTCGAAGCGGCTGATGGAGGCCTCACACGTCAGTCGGAGACGACTGGAACGCGGAGCTTCTGGCCGGCCTGGAGGCCGGCGGACTCGAGCGCGTTGAGCCGCTCGATCTCGTTCATCGCGGACCGGACGTCACCGTCGGTCGCGATCTCGCTGGCGATCCCCCACAGGGTGTCGCCCGGGCCGACCTGGACGATCTCGGTCGGGATCTGCTCACCGGCCGAGTCGGTGCCGACGGCGCCGCCGGCGAGGGCGAAGGCGACCGCGAGGACCACGAACAGCGAGGTCAGGAAGACGACCAGCCGGCCGCGTCGGGTCAGCCGGACGCCGGAGCGCAGCTGGACGGGTGCGGCAGCAGCGGTGCCCATCGAAAAGGCGGGGGCAAGACTGAGGGTGCTCATTGTGGCCTCCTGGGGAAGATCAGCCGGTCGTTGTGTCGAGTCGATGTCTAGTCGGAGCCACCGACAGTGGCCGTGAGACCGGGTCGGTGTCGATCAGACGTTCGATCGAACATGTGTACGACGGTAGAGCACCTGTTCGAACAGGTCAAGCACCCGGACGAACAAATGTTCGAGCCGCTCGCACGGGCCACTCGGCGGTGCCGGAGGGGACCAACGGACCTGTCGCATGCCACCCGTCGGGCGAAGGATCGAGGGGACACGACGCACGGACACCGAGAGGGAGACAGCCATGTCACGCAAGAAGGTCCTGGTCCTCGGGGGCAACTTCGGCGGGCTCACCGCCGCCATCACGATCAAGCACGAGCTCCACGGGGACGTCGACGTGACGGTGCTGTCGGCCTCCGACGAGTTCCTCTTCACGCCGTCGCTCATCTGGGTGCCCTTCGGCAAGCGCACGCGCGCCGACATCACGTTCAAGGTCGGGCCGACCTTCGAGGACCACCAGGTCGACTTCGTCCACGGAGCGGCGACGGGCATCGACCCCGTCGCCCGACGCGTGGAGTCGACCGCCGGCCCCCAGGACTACGACTACCTCGTCATCGCCACCGGCTACCGCAACCGCTTCGACGTCATCCCCGGACTCGGCCCGGACGGCAACGCGCACACCATCACCACGATGGACGACGCGATCCGTGCCGGCGAGGGCTGGCGCCGCTTCCTCGACGACCCGGGCGACGTCGTCATCGGCGCGACCCAGGGCGCAGGCTGCTTCGGGGCGGCGTACGAGTTCCTCTTCAACATGAGCTACCAGCTGCGCAAGGCCGGGCTCCACAAGCAGGTCAGGCTGACCTACGTCAGCGCCGAGCCGTTCCTCGGGCACTTCGGCATCGGCGGGCTCCCGCACGGCGAGACCCTGCTCGGGATGTTCCTCAAGAAGGAAGGAATCGACGCGGTCCTCGACACCGCGATGGACCACGTCGACGAGGGTCGGCTCACCTTGGCCGACGGCCGGACGCTCGACTTCGGCTACGCGATGATCATCCCGCCGTTCTCCGGCCAGGAGGTCGTCTCCGGGAGCACCGACCTCACCGACGCCAACGGCTTCGTGAAGGTCCGCGACACCTACCAGAGCGAGAAGTTCGACGACGTGTACGCCGTCGGGGTGGCCGCCGCGGTCGACGTGCCGTGGCAGACGCCGACGCCGGTGGGGATCCCCAAGACGGGCTTCCCGACCGAGCAGCAGGCCCACGTCGCGGCCAAGAACATCGCCGCCCAGATCCGTGGCGAGGTGCCGCAGGAGCACAAGGCGTTCGGTGACATCCCGGCCGTGTGCGTGATGGACGCCGGCAACAACGGCGTGATCATCCTCGCCGACAAGATGCTGCCGCCGCGCAAGCACGGCGTGCTCATCCCCGGGCCGCAGGCGCACCTGATGAAGCTCGGCTTCGAGAAGTACTTCCTCTGGAAGATGCAGCACGGGCAGGTCCGCCTGCCCTGACCCGAGCGAGGCCGGATCAGCGCTTCTTCATCGCCCGCCGCCCCTGGGCGGCGAAGACACCGGCGGCGTGCTGGGTGACGCCCGGCGCCAGCGTCGTCGTACGCATGAGTCCCCCGCGCCACGTCGGCAGCGCCCGGACGACGCGGCGCGAGCCCACCAGGGCGACCGCGGCCTCGGCGACCTCGGCGACCGACAGGATCGCGCCGCCGGACCAGGTGAGCTGCGAGCCGAGGCCGTCGGGGTCCTGGGCAGCGAGCATCGCGGTGTCCGCCCCGTCCGGGCACAGCGCGTGTACGCGCACCCAGCGCGGCGTCTCGGCGTTGACCGACGCGGTCAGCGAGACGACCGCGGCCTTGGTCGCGGCGTACGCGCTGTAGCCCGGCACCGGCCCGAGCCCTGCGATCGAGGCGATGTTGACGACGTCCCCGCCGGCCGACCCGAAGGCCGCGATCGCCGCGCGGGTCCCCCACATCGTCCCGAGGAGGTTGACCTCCACCAGCCGGCGTACCTGCTCGTCGCTCAGCGACTCCAGCGTCCCGTCGTCACCGACACCCGCGTTGTTGAACCACGTCGCCAGCCGCCCGTGCCGCGCCGCCTCGGCCGCCACCGCGCGGTGCGCACCGGGATCCCGTACGTCGTGGGCGAGGCCCGCGACCGCGCCGATCTCCTCGGCCGTCGCGACGGCGGCCGCTGCGTCGATGTCACTGATCACGACCCGGTGGCCGCGCGCGACCATCAGCTCTGCGATCCCGCGCCCGATCCCACGAGCCCCACCTGTCACGACGCACGACGTCTCCATGGAGGGCAGGCTAGCGACACGCGGGTTCGAACACGTGTTTGATCCGCACGCGTCCGGAGGGCTACGGTGAGGTCCACCACCCCGCCTGTTGTCGACCTGAGGCAGGTGGCAACCGCGTCGGGAGGACCCAGCATGGCCACGTCAGGCAAGAAGTCGGACGACAAGAACGTCATCGAGATGCCCGACGGTCCCCCGGACGCGACCGGGCTGACCCCGCGCCAGCAGCGCGTCCTGGCCACGATCAAGGACTCGATCGAGACCAAGGGCTACCCGCCCAGCATGCGCGAGATCGGTCAGGCCGTCGGCCTCACCTCCTCGTCCAGCGTGGCCCACCAACTGCGCGTGCTCGAGGGAAAGGGCTTCCTCAAGCGCGACCCCAACCGGCCCCGCGCCCTCGAGGTCTTCCTGCCCGAGGTGATGGCGGCGCGCCGCTCGATGTCGAGCAGCGACGAGTCGAGCGTCGACGAGACCGGCATCGGCGACATCGTCCCGACCGCGGTCAACATCCCTGTCGTGGGCCGGATCGCCGCCGGTGGCCCGATCCTCGCCGAGGAGCAGGTCACCGACGTGTTCCCGCTGCCCAAGCAGCTCGTCGGCGAGGGCACGCTCTTCCTGCTCGAGGTCTCCGGCGACTCGATGGTCGACGCGGCCATCTGCAACGGCGACTACGTCGTGATCCGCCAGGAGCAGACCGCCACCAACGGTCAGATCGTCGCTGCGCTCATCGACGGTGAGGCGACCGTCAAGACGTTCCAGCGCAAGGACGGCCACGTCTGGCTGCTGCCGCACAACGACGCGTACGACCCGATCCCCGGCGACAACGCCACGATCCTGGGTGTCGTGACGGCGGTGCTGCGGAGCCTCTGAGGCCGCGGTTTCGACACGGGCGCGGGGCGCCCTGCTCAACCAGCGGGGGCCGGGCGCGGGGCGCCCTGCTCAACCAGCGGGGGCCCGGCGCGGGGCGCCCTGCTCAACCAGCGGGGGCCCGGCGCGGGGCGCCCTGCTCAACCAGCGGTGAGCAAGGATGGCTGGCATGAGCGACATCCAGCAGTCCTACGACTACGTCATCGTCGGTGGCGGGGTCGCCGCCGCCAGCGCCGTGAAGGGCATCCGCTCCGGGGACGCCGGCGGCACGATCGCCGTGATCGGATCCGAGCCCGACAAGCCGGTCTACCGTCCCGCCCTCTCGAAGGACCTGTGGCTCAAGGACGACGCCACCCTCGAGGGCAACTCGCTCGCCGGTGACCTGGACGACGACGACCGGGTCGACCTCGTCGTCGACACGACCGTGACGCAGGTCGACCCCGACGCCCACGCCGTACGCCTCGCCGACGGCACCGAGGTCACCTACGGCAAGCTCCTGCTCGCCACCGGCGCCGAGCCCCGCACCCTGGCCGTCGACCCCGGCCCGCGGGTCGTCTACTACCGCACCGCCGCCGACTACGAGCGCCTCCGCGCGCTCGTCGGGCCCGACAGCCACGTCGTCGTGGTCGGCGGTGGCTACATCGGCTCGGAGATCGCCTCCGCACTCGTGCAGAACGACGTCGCCGTCACGCTGGTCCTCGACCTCCAGGACGTGCAGGAGCAGATGTTCCCGCGCGCCCTCGCCGCGAGCCTCACCAAGTCCTTCGCCGACCGCGGCGTCACCGTCGTGCACGGCTCCGTCGCCAGCGGCGACGACACCGGCGAGGGGATCCGGATCCGTCTGGAGGACGGCACCGAGATCACCGGCGACGCCGCGGTCATCGGGGTCGGCGTGCTGCCGCGCACCGGCCTCGCCGAGGCCGCCGGTCTCGACGTCGACAACGGCATCGTCGTCGACGAGCACCTGCGCACCAGCGCCACGGACGTGTACGCCGCGGGCGACGTCGCGTCCTACCCCGACGTCCTCCTGGGGCGCCGCCGCGTGGAGCACGTCGACCACGCCGAGAAGTCCGGTGAGGCGGCGGGCAAGGCCATGGCGGGCTCGGACGACCCCTACGACTACACCCCCTTCTTCTGGTCCGACATCCTCGACGCCGGCTACGAAGCGATCGGCGAGACCCGGAGCGACCTCGAGATGGTCGAGGACTGGAAGGACGGCCAGATCGGCACCGGCGTCGTCTACTACCTGAAGGCCGGCCAGGTCCGCGGCGTGCTGCTCTGGAACGTCTGGGACAGCGTCGACCAGTCCCGTGACCTGATCGCCGAGACCGGCAACAAGCCCGTCTCCGACCCCGAGTCGCTGCGGGGGCGGATCGCGTTCGGCTGACGCGGTAGCCTCGCGCCGATGTCCTCCCCTGATCCGCAGGTCTTCCGCACCCGCCCGGGCAACCGGCGTCGGTTGACGCCGCCGGGAGAGGCGGAGCTCGACCGGCTGGCGGCAGCGGGCGAGGCATCGGGCTGGCTCAGCCCGCTGGCGTACAACCTCACCGTCAGCCACAGCCACCGGTTCGTCTGGTACCGCGTCGCCAAGGTCGCGACCCGCAGCATCCGCCACCATTGCGAGACCCACGGCGTCACCCTGGACGTCGACCACGCCATGCGGGTGCGCTACCCGCTGGCGTCGTACGACGACTACTTCACCTTCGCGTTCGTCCGCGACCCGCTGGACCGGTTCGTCTCGGCCTGGCACGACAAGGTCGTCGACCACAACTACTACGACTTCGACGCCGCGACCCACGCGCGCATGCAGAGCGTCGAGGAGTTCGCCCGGTGGACCGCGACCCACGACCTCGCGGCCGTGCCCGGCACCGACCAGCACCTCACGCTGCAGAGCCGGATGATCGACCTCAACCGCGTCGACTTCGTCGGCCGGCTGGAGACCTTCGGCCGCGACTTCGCCGAGGTGTGCGTCCGGATCGGGGCGCCCAGCGAGCCGAGCGCCCCGCAGAACCAGACCGCCCCGGGCGGCCGCGACCGACAGGCCTCCGACGAGCTGCGCGCGCTGGTGGCGCGGATGTATCGCCGCGACTACCAGGTCTTCGGCTACCCCGTCCCAGGGGAGTCGGCATGAGCCTCGACCGTCCGAGCTTCCCGACGGTGCGCCTCACGGAGGGGTACGACATCGAGGAGGTGGACCGCGCTGTCGAGAGGGTCCGGGTCGGCCTCGCGTCGCCGTCGCCGACGATCGGTCGGAGCGAGATCGAGGGGCTGCGGTTCACCCCGGTGCGCCTGCGTCCCGGCTACGAGATGGCAGCGGTGGACGACTGGCTCGACGAGGTCGTCGCTGAGCTGGCCCGTCGCCGTGGCGAGCCGGCCGTGGCGCCCCAGCAGAGGCTGACGCCGATGCCGGCGGCTGCGGCGGAGCCGTCGGTGGCAGAGCCGTCGGCGCGGTCCCAGACCACCGGCGACCTCCTGCAGGCGGCGCTGATCATCGCGGTGGTCGTGGGCGCCGCTGTGTGGCTCTACGTGCCCGGTTCTGACCCAGCCGCTGGAGCGCCGATCGTACGAGTGCGGGGTCGGTCGTCGACCACATCGGCGGCAGTGACGCCTTGAGGAACCGGCCGTAGCGCGCCGTCTCGAGGCGCGGGTCGAGCACCGCCACGATGCCGCGGTCGGTCATCGTACGGATCAGGCGGCCGGCGCCCTGGGCGAGCAGCAGCGCCGCGTGGGTGGCGGAGACCTCCATGAAGCCGTTGCGTCCGGCGGTGTCGGCCGCCTTGGCGCGCGCCGACATCAGCGGGTCGTCGGGACGCGGGAAGGGGATCCGGTCGATGATCACCAGCTGGCAGGTGTCGCCGGGGACGTCGAGGCCCTGCCAGAGCGAGAGCGTGCCGAACAGGCAGGTGTGCGGGTCCTCGACGAACTGCTTGGCGAGCTCGGGGAGCTGCGCGTCGCCCTGGGCCAGCGTGGTGAGGTGCGGCAGTCGGGCGCGTACGGCCTCGGCAGCGGTCTCGGCCGCGCGGCGTGAGGAGAAGAGCCCGAGGGTGCGTCCGTCGAGGGCGTCGACGAGCTCGCAGATCTCGTCGAGCTGGGCCTGGCCGAGGCCGTCACGACCGGGCTGCGGCAGGTGGCGGGCGACATAGAGGATGGCCTGCTGGCCGTAGTCGAAGGGCGAGCCGACGTCGAGGCCCTTCCACGGCAGGGCCGTCTCGTCCTCGGTGGTCGCGATCTGGTGGCCGAGGCGCTCGGTGGGCTTGAGGCCCAGCGTCGTCGCGACCGCGCCGAAGTCGCCGCCGAGCATCAGCGTCGCGCTGGTGAAGATGACGGTCTTGTCGGTGAGCAGCTTGTCGCGCATCGGGCCCCAGACCTGGAGCGGCGCGATGTGGAGCCGCGCCGGGAACCGGTCGCGCGCCTCGCCGAGCCACAGCACGTCGGCCTGTGAACCGGCGGCCATCCGCTCTGCGTTGACGAAGATCTCCTGCACCATCCCCTTGGCCTGCGTGCGGCCGGCGTCGCCCTCGCCCGCCTCGCCCCCGGACTCGCGCGGGAAGGCCGACAGGCAGGCGCGCGCGGCGTCGCGGACCAGGACGAGCGCGTCGCTGAGCTGGGTGGGGACGTCGTCGATGCGCCCGGCGGGGATGGCCTCGAACGCCTCGGCCAGCTGGCCGGCAGCGTCCTCGAGGTCGCCGGCCGGGTCGCCGTCGGCGCTGTCGGTCCAGCGGATCGCACGGCGGGCGGCACGCTCGATGTCGGTCGCGGCGAGCTCGTCGGTGGCGGCCTGGGTCACCCGCGCAGTCAGCTCGTGGGCCTCGTCGATGACGACGGTGTCGTAGTCGGGGATCATCGGCACGTCCTCGATCGCGTCGATCGCGAGGAGGGAGTGGTTGGTGACGATCAGGTGGCTGCGCTGGGCCTTCTCGCGCGCCAGCTCGGCGAAGCACTCCGCGCCGAACGGGCACTTGCTCGCGCCGAGGCACTCGCGGTGGTTGACCGAGACCTGGCGCCACTCGCGGTCGGTGTGGCGCGGGGCGTTGTCGCGCTCGCCGCTCGCGTTCTGCTCGCTCTCCTCCTCGGCCCACGCCCGGAGCTCGAGGACCTTCTCGGCCATGGGGCCCAGCGGCACGTCGACCAGGGTGCCCTGGTCGTCGGGGACACCGGACCGCACCCGGTGCAGACAGGCATAGTTGGAACGGCCCTTGAGGACGGCGTACGACGTGTCGACGCCCTTGACGCCCTTGACCGCGTCGACCAGGCGCGGGAGGTCACGCTCGACGAGCTGGTGCTGCAGCGCGAGGGTCGCGGTGGCGACGACGACGCGCTTGTCGTGGAGCATCGCCGGGACGAGGTAGCCCAGGGACTTGCCCGTGCCGGTGCCGGCCTGGACGAGCAGGTGGCGGCCCTCCGACATGGCCTCCGCGACCTCGTCGGCCATCTGGACCTGGCCGTCGCGCTGCTGTCCGCCGAGGGCCTCGACGGCCTGCGCCAGCACCTCGGCCACGGGACTGCCGACGGGGGTGGTGGCAGTCACGGTCTCGGGCACCAGAGAACCCTACGGGGCCACCCCGACACCACGTCGTACGCCATCCACAACGCGCCGCGGCAGTGCCGCGGCTCACGCGATCAGTTCTTCTTGCGGCCGATCTGGCGCTCGATGCGGCGCTCGGGCTGGCCGAGGACCTTGGCCAGGATCTTGACCCGGTAGCGGTAGGCCACGACACCGAGGACGACGATCAGCAGGAACCAGAGCATGGGACGAGCCTACGCCCGCCCCGGTGACCGGGTGGCTGGGTCGACCGACGAGTGGGGGTGCGCCAACTCGTGAGTTGGCGACCTGGGGGCCAGAAGGGTGGCCCGGACACGACCCAACCCGCCAACTCACCAGTTGGCGGACCAACTCGTGAGTTGGCGGCACGACGACCAGGTGGGGGAAGTCTTGCGCAGGTGGGCCGTTGCAACGGCCCACCAGTGCAGGAGTCACCGCTCAAGCGGGGACTCCTGCATCAGCAGACAACCTCAGACGACGGCGCCGGAGTCCTCGGGCGCCCGCTCGACCTTCTCGCGCTTGACGCGGCTCATCGGCCACTTCTCCTGGAAGTAGGTCAGCATCGGCGTGGCGGTGAAGACCGAGGAGTACGTGCCGACGACGAGGCCGACCAGCAGGGCGATGGCGAAGTCGCGCAGCGAGTCGCCACCGAGCACGGCGAGCGCAGCCAGGATGAACATCGAGCCGAGGCCGGTGTTGACCGTGCGGGGCACGGTCTCGATGGCGGCCTTGTTGGCCAGTGCCGTGAAGTTCTCCTCGGGCCCGGAGCCGTGCCAGCGCTCACGGACGCGGTCGAAGACGACCACAGTGTCGTTGACCGACAAACCGACGATGGTCATGGCCGCGGCCAGGAAGATGCCGTCGATCGGCTTCTCGAGCCAGGCGAAGAGACCGACCACGAGCACCACGTCGTGGGCCATCGCGAGGACGGCGGCGATGCCGAAGGTCCACTTGAAGCGGATCGCGAGGTAGAGCAGCTGGGCGAGGAACGCGACCCCGAAGGCGATGAGCGCGTTGTTGCGCAGCTGCTCGCCGAGCGAGGCGCCGATGCGCTGGTCGTCGATCTTCTCGACGGTGCCACCGACCTTGGCGAGCTCCTCCTCGATCCGCTGCTCCTCGTCGTTGCTGATCTCGCCGGTGCGGACGGTGAAGTCGGCGGTGTCGGCGGTCTGGACGACGGCCTCGGGGAAGCCGGCAGCGGCGACGGCGTCGCGCGCCTGGTCGATGCTGACCGTCTCGCTCACGGTGTAGTCGAGCTGGCGACCACCGGTGAACTCGACACCCAGGTTGAGCCCGTTGACGACGATGCCGGTGACGGCGATGACCAGCGCGACGCCGGACACGGCCAGCCAGCGGCCACGGTTCTTCATGATGTCGGGGGCGGACTTGTCGAGCCAGGTGCGCACCTTGCCGATGTTGCCCAGGCCGCTGATCGCCGGACGGTCCGCGACGGGCTTGTTGGCCACCGCGACGTCGCACAGCACGCGGGCGATGATCAGCGCGGAGACCATCGAGGCGATGACACCGATGGACAGGGTGACACCGAAGCCCTTGATCGGGCCGGAGCCGAGGAAGAAGAGCAGGCCCGCCGCGAGCAGGGTGGTGACGTTGGAGTCGATGATCGCGCTCCACGCCTTGTTGAAGCCGACCTGGAGCGCGCGGCGCAGGCCCGCGGACGGGTACGCCTGGTACTCCTCGCGCGCTCGTTCGAAGACGAGGACGTTGGCGTCGATCGCCATGCCGATGGCCAGCACGAAGCCCGCCAGTCCGGGCAGGGTCAGCGTGGATCCGAGGCCGACGAGCATGGCGTACGCCAGCAGCGCGTACGACGTCAGCGCGATCGTCGCCATCAGGCCGACGAGGCGGTAGACGATGATGATGAACAGGCCGGTCAGGATCAGGCCGATGATGCCGGCCTCGATCGAGGCGTCGATCGCCGCGGCACCGAGCGAGGGGCCGACGAGGCGGTCGGAGATCGCCTTGAGCTCGAGCGGCAGCGCGCCGCCCTCGATCAGCGCGGCGAGGTCCTTGGCGTCAGTGGACGTGAAGTTCCCCGTGATGTCGGTCGCGCCACCGCGGATGCCGACGTTGCAGCCGACACCGGTGTTGACCTCGGGCGAGGAGATGACCTCGCCGTCGAGGACGATCGCGATGCGTCGCTTGGGGTCGCCGGAGGGGTTGCACGCGGCCTTGCCGGTGATGTCGGCCCAGGTGTCGCCACCCGAGCCGGCGAAGTCGATCGCCACGACCCACTCGACGCTCTGCTCACGCTGGACCGCGCTGGCGCCGCCGATCTGGTCGCCCTGGATCACGGTGGGGCCGACCTCGAGGGTGTCGCCCTGGTCGGAGGGGAGGACGAGGTTGTTCTTCTTGCTGGGCTCCGCGTCGGGCTCAGCCGTGGCGAGCACCTCGTGGATCGTGAGCTTGGCGGTCGTACCGATCCGCTCCTCGGCCTCCTGCGCCTCGGCGTCGTTGGTGACGCCCGGGAGCTCGACGAGGATCCGGTTCTCCCCCTGGCGCGCCAGGGTGGACTCGGCGACACCGAGCGCGTCGACGCGCCCGCGCAGCACCTCGAGGGTCTTGTCGACGTTCTCGGCGTTGGCCGGGGTCTGCTCGGTGCCCTCGGCCTCGAAGACGAACTGCGCCCCACCGCGGAGGTCGAGACCCAGCTTGGGCTGCACGTTGACGGCGAGCGCCGCGCATCCTGCGAGGAGACCGAGAACGAGGATGAAGCGGATCCAGACACCACGTGACATGCGCGACATACTCCCTTACGGCCTTCGATCGCCCGAATCCGGGCGCCGACTGCCCAACGCACGACCGCCCCGGTTGGTTCCGCCGCGGTTCGAGTCCCTTTCGACCGTCAGGCAGGAGTCAGCGGGCGTACGACGCCAGCTCGCCCGCGAGGTCGGCGTTGGCGCGCCCGACCACGAGCGTGCCGTCGCCGGTGTGCTCCATCGAGCCGATCTCGGCCTCCTGGTGGATCCGGTTGACCAGGTCGCCGCGCTCGTAGGGCAGCAGCACGTCGAACTCGACCTGGGGCCGCGGCAGCTCGGACTCGATCGTCGCGAGCGCGGCCTCGATGCCCTCACCGGTCTTCGCGCTCACCACGACGCTGTGCGGCTCGCGCGCCCGCAGCCGGCCGATCACGATCGGGTCGGCGGCGTCGGCCTTGTTGATCACGATGATCTCGGGGACCTTGGTGGCACCGATCTCGGCGAGCACCTCGCGCACCGCGGCGATCTGGCCCTCGGGGTCGGGGTGCGACCCGTCGACCACGTGCAGCAGCAGGTCGGAGTCGGCGACCTCCTCCAGCGTCGAGCGGAACGCCTCGACGAGGCCGTGCGGGAGGTGGCGTACGAACCCGACGGTGTCCGACATCGTGTAGATGCGGCCGTCGCTGGTCGTCGTACGACGCGTGGTGGGGTCGAGGGTCGCGAAGAGCGAGTCCTCCACCAGCACCCCGGCGTCGGTCAGCCGGTTGAGGAGCGAGGACTTGCCAGCGTTGGTGTAGCCGGCGATCGCGACGCTGGGGATGTGGTTGCGACGGCGCGACTGGCGCTTGACGTCGCGGGTGCCGCGCAGCTCCTTGAGCTCCTTGCGCAGCTTGGCGATCTTGGTGTTGATCCGGCGGCGGTCGGTCTCGATCTTGGTCTCACCGGGACCGCGGCCACCGATGCCGTCACCGCCGGCAGCCCGACCACCGGCCTGGCGCGACAGGTTGCCGCCCCACCCGCGGAGGCGCTGCTTCATGTACTGCAGCTGGGCCAGCTCGACCTGAGCCTGGCCCTCCTTGCTCTTGGCGTGCTGGGCGAAGATGTCGAGGATCAGCGCGGTCCGGTCGACGACCTTGACGCCGATCTTGTCCTCGAGGTTGCGCAGCTGGCTGGGCGCGAGCTCACCGTCGCAGATGACCGTGTCAGCGCCCGTGGCCTGCACGATCTCGCGGATCGCGTCGACCTTGCCGCGACCGATGTAGGTCGCCGGGTCGGGCGAGTGGCGCCGCTGGAAGATGGCCTCGAGCACCTCGGATCCGGCGGTCTCGGCGAGCAGCGCGAGCTCGGCCATCGAGTTCTCGGCGTCGGTGACGGTGCCGCCGGTCCAGACGCCGACGAGCACGACCTTCTCCAGGCGGAGCTGGCGGTACTCGACCTCGGTGATGTCCTCGAGCTCGGTGCGCAGGCCGTCGACGCGCCGCAGGGCGTGCCGCTCGGCCAGCTCCTTGGCCCCGAGCGTGAGCTCCTCGGGGTCCGCCTCGTCCCAGCTGTCGTCGTACGACGTGTCGTCGGCGTAGCCGGACTCGAAGTCGTCCGGTGCGACGTCGAGGCCCGCATCGAGGTCGCCGTCCAGCTCGATCGCGTCGTCGTCCCAGGCGCGGGTGGCGTCGAGGGCGTCGCGGAGGTTGAAGTCAGGTGCGTTCGTCATATGTCGACAAGCCTAGGTCGCGGGGCTGACCTGCGCGAATGACTTTGCCGACACCACTGCTCCGCGTCGGCCCGTGTGCGCCCTCAGCGGCGGATCCGGATCGTCCTGGACCGGGTGCTGCCGCACTCGGCCGTCGCGGCGACGTACTGCCGGCGCACCACGACGTAGTAGCGGCCGGCGGCGCGGGGTGCCCGCGTGCGGAATCGCCCCTGTGACCGGGTGGTGACCACGACCAGCTTCTGGTCGCGACCGGGCCGTCCGCGCTTCACCGTCACGCTGACCCCCACCGCGCACACGGACAGGTCCGACCTGACCTTGCCGAGCAGCCGCCCCTTCTCCTTGCGCAGGGTCGCCCTGGTGGTCACGGGCGGGCAGCCGGACGCCGTGGCCGCCGGCACGAGGACGCACCCGTCGGCAGCGTCGGCGCGACCGTCGTCGTCATCGTCCGCGTCGCACGCGTCGCCGAGCGCGTCGGGATCGGTGTTGGCCTGGGTCGGGTTCGACACCTGCGGGCAGTTGTCGGCGGCACCGACCACGCCGTCGCCGTCAGGGTCGCCGTCGCACGGGTCGCCGAGTCCGTCGCCGTCGACGTCCGCCTGGTCGGAGTTGGGCACTCCGGTGCAGTTGTCGCCGTGGTCCTCGACGGCGTCGTCGTCCTCGTCGCAGATGGTCTGGCTGACCCGCAACGACCACGACACCACCCGGCCCTCGACAGCGGCCCAGTTGTCGACGAGGAGCCGCCACGTCCCCTCAGCAGGGGTCCCGTCGTGCGCGGAGAGCGGCACGTCCGGGACGTAGGTTCCGGCCGGGGACTCCGCGCCGTAGGCCGTGCCGGCCTCGTCGTCCCACGTCAGGGGCCGCACCTGCGGACCGCTCCCGGCCACGCGGCGCTGGACGATGGTGGGCGACCCGACGTGCGCGAGGCGCACGCGCAGCTGGGGGGCGTTGTCGTGCACGATCGCGAACGTCACGTCGACGTCCTCGACCAGCGACGTGGTCGCGGGCGCGGCGACCTCGAACGCCGTCGTGGTGAACTCCCCGGCGGCGCTCGGCGCCGCCGCGATCACCCCGGCGGCCCCGGTGAGGACGCGGACGCAGGGCGTCGGCGTACGCGCCTGCGCAGGAGCCACCCCGGTCATCCCCGCTGCGACCACCGCGCCCACGAGCGCGCCGACAACCATCCGAATCCCCCGACTCATGCCGGGCATCCTAGGTCAGGTCAGGCGCGGTGGCGTCCCGCCGCGACCGGTTGCTGACCGTCGAGGAAGCCGGTGTCGATGAACTCGTGCGCGGCAGCACGTACGTCGTGGGGCGTGAGCCCGGACCCCACCGCCACGACGCGCACGCCGGCCGCGTGGAGCCGGTGGACCAGCGGCAGCGCGGACGTCAGGTCACCGGCGATCACCACCTCGTCGACGGCAGCATCACGGGCGATGTCGACCGCGTCGATGGTCATCGCCACCAGCGCCTGGTCGTCGTCGTCGGCGAAGTGGTGGAAGGAGTGCAACCCCTCGCGTCGCATCTGCCCGACCCAGTCGCCGAGCGCGTCGCTGTTCCAGTCCGCGTAGGCGCGGCAGACGTTGACCGCACCGCGCTCCGCCAGGAGGCCCAGGAGCGCGGCCGCCGTGTCGGCCGGGATCCGGCGGGCGTCGATGAGCAGCGCGACCCGGTGCACCTGCTCGGTCTCGGCGGCCGTCGGTCGCTGCGGCAGGCGCGGGACCCCCACGACACTCCCCGTGCTCGCGGCCGAGCCGTCGACCGGCGGCGCGCCCCCGACGAGGTCAGCGCGCTCGGAGACCCGCGTGAGCGTCGTGCCCACGACGTACGCCCCTGGGTCGGCACCCGTCTCCGGTCCCTGGGTCTCCGGGTGGCCGAGGTCCGGCGCGGGCGCGACCCGGAGGATGCTGTCGCGACGCACGCGTTCGTGGACCTTGGTCCCGGTCGCCATCCAGCGACGGACCAACGACGTCAGATCGCCGTCCTGGATCGCGTCGCGGCTCGCCGCGTCTCCCGTGTCGGCCGCTCGACGCGGCTCCACCATGTGTGTCATCTGCTGCCCCCCACAGGCCTGAAAAGAATGCTTCCCCGCAAGCACCTTCCACCCGGACCGAAGAACCCGGTCGCGGCTTGACAGAATCTAGGGAGTTCGGCCTAGACCAGTGGGCATGGGCCTGCTCGCGCAGCCAGGCCGTGGGGAACTACTTCGGGGGCATCCGGATGCCGCCGTCGACGCGGACGGTCTCGCCGTTCATGTAGGAGTTGGTCAGGCACTCGACGACCATGCTGGCGAGCTCCTCGGCGTGCCCGAGGCGCTTGGGGAACAGCACGTTGGCGCCGAGGTTGGCCTTGAACTCCGCCGGGTCGGGGAACGCGTCGTAGATCGGGGTGTCGATGAGCCCCGGGGCGACGGTGTTGAGGCGGATGCCGGCGGCGGACAGGTCGCGCGCGACCGGGAGGGTCATGCCGACGACGCCGCCCTTGGACGCGGAGTACGACGCCTGGCCGATCTGGCCGTCGAAGGCGGCGACCGAGGCGAGGTTGACGATCGCGCCGCGCTGGCCGTCGGCGTCGGGCTCGTTGCGGCTCATCACCGTCGCGGCCTGGCGGGTCATGTCGAAGGTGCCGATCAGGTTGATCTCGACGACCTTGCGGAAGGCGCCGAGGTCGTGGGCGGAGTCGAGCAGGCCGTCGCGGCCGATGGTGCGCTGCGCCCACCCGATGCCGGCGGAGTTCACACAGGCACGCAGCGGCGCGATCTCGGCGGCGGCCTCGACGGCGGCGGCGACCTGCTCGGTCTTCGTCACGTCGACCGACGCGAAGATCCCGCCGATCTCGGAGGCCAGGGCCTCCCCCTTCTCGGCGTCGATGTCGGCGACGACGACCGTGGCGCCCTTCGCGGCGAGGGCGCGGGCGACCGCGGCGCCGATGCCGCTGGCGCCGCCGGTGACGATGGCGGTGGATCCGGTGATGTCCATGTCCCGGATCCTATGAGGCGGTCTCGAGACAGCCGACCGCGCCTTCGTCCCTCAGCCGCGCGGCCACTCGACCTGGCCGACCGACGCGCCGACCTCGTCCCTCGGTCGACGCTGGTCGACTCAGAGGTCGGTCTCGCCCTCCGCGACCAGCACGGCCGGACCGGTCATCAGCATCCGCCCGTCGTCGGTCCAGACGATGCTCAGCGTGCCGCCGGGGACGTCGACCCGGTACGGCGTACCGCGGGGCGCGTCGTCGGCGATCGAGGTCACCACTGCCACCGCGCAGGCGCCGGTGCCGCAGGACCGCGTCTCGCCGGCCCCGCGCTCGTGGACCCGCATCGCCACGTGGTGCTCGCCGCGACGTACGACGAACTCGACGTTGACGCCCTCGGGGAAGATCGCGTCGTCGTGCTCGGGCTCCTCCTGCAGCGCGCCGGCCTCGGCGAGGTTGTCGACGAAGACGACCGCGTGCGGGTTGCCGGTCGAGACGTGCCGCGCGGGATAGGTCCTGCCCATCACCGTCACGGCCGTCTCCCCCAGCACCTCGGGGATGCCCATGTCGGCGGTGAGCTCGTCGCCGGCCGCGTCGAGCGTCTTCACGCCGTCGCGGGTCTGGATCTCCATCGGGAAGGGCTCGCCCTCGCGCTCGTGGAGGTAGCGCGCGAAGACCCGGATGCCGTTGCCGCACATCTCGCTGACCGAGCCGTCGGAGTTGCGGTAGTCCATGAACCACCCGTCCCCGCGGCGTACGGCCCGCAGCACGCCGTCGCCGCCGATGCCGGCACGGCGCTCGCACAGCGCCCGCACCCGCTCGGGTGCGAGGTCGCCGTGCACCGTGCCGTCGGGGTCGGGCAGCACCACGAAGTCGTTCTCGGTGCCGTGGCCCTTGAGGAAGGGGTAGCTCACGCCTCCAGTGTCCCACCCGACCCAGCACCGCGGCTGCGCCAACTCGCCAGTTGGCGAGTGGGGGGCTGTCACGCACCACGACAACCCACCCAACCCGCCAACTCACCGGTTGGCGGACCAACTCGTCAGTTGGCGGGACGGGTCGGTCAGCGGGGGTCCACCACCTTGGCGGACCCCTTGCCGCGCCGGCTGGGCTCGGCGACCGCGGTCAGCTGCTTGCGCGGACCGAACTCGATCGCCGTCGCGGCACCGATCTCCGCCGCACTGGTGAAGGCGTCACCGGCCGGGGCGAGGGTGTGCCCGAGCGCGGTCAGCGCCGGCCCGTAGGCGGTGATGAACGCCGGCTCGGCGGTCACGCTCGCGGTGTTGCGCTGGCTTGCGCGCGGCGCGGCGATCGCCTCCTCGATGCTCATGCCGAGGTCGACCCGGTTGACGATCATCTGCAGGACGGTGGTGATGATCGTGGACCCACCGGGCGAGCCGAGGGCCAGGAACGGCTTGCCGTCCTTGAGCACGATCGTCGGCGACATCGAGCTGCGCGGCCGCTTGCCGGGCTGGATCCGGTTGGGGTCGGCGGCGTCGTACACGGTCGAGAAGTCGGTCAGCTCGTTGTTGAGGAGGAAGCCGTGGCCCGGGACCGTGATGCCGGAGCCGCCGGTCTGCTCGATGGTGAGGGTGTACTCGACGACGTTGCCCCACTTGTCGGCGACGGTGAGGTTGGTCGTCGAGATGTTCTCGGTGTCGGCGTCGGTGGTGCCCTTCGCCGTCGCCGGCGCGCACACCCCGTCGTACGACGTGACGTCGCCCGCCGCGACCGGCTTGGTCGCCGCCTTGGCCGGGTTGAGGGCGCAGGCGCGCTCGGCGGCGAAGGTGTCGTCGAGCAGTCGCTTCACCGGCACGTCGACGTAGGCAGGGTCACCGACGTACTTGCCGCGGTCGGCGAAGGCCAGCGCGCTCGCCTCGAGGTAGTGGTGCAGCGCCGCCTCCGGGGTCATCGCGGAGAGGTCGTAGCGCTCGAGGATGTTGAGCGCCTCCCCGACCGTGGTGCCGCCCGACGACGACGGCGCCATGCCGTAGACGTCGTGACCGCGATAGCTTGTGCGGGTCGCCCGCTGCGAGCGCACCCGGTAGTCGCGCAGGTCGCGCGGCGTCAGGTAGCCCTTGGGCACCGGGAGCTCGGTGTTCTTCGTGGTACGGGGCTTGCGCACCACGTCGGACATCAGGCGGGCCAGCGGCCCGCGGTAGAACGCGTCGGTGCCGCGGAGCGCGATCGTGTCGTAGGTCGCCGCGAGGTCGGGGTTGCGGAAGATCGAGCCGACCGCCGGCGCATCGCCCTTCGGCAGGAACAGCTTCTTGGTGTCCTTGAAGGCGGCGAAGCGCTCCTCGTTGTCCAGCGTCTGCTGGCGGAAGGTCTCGTCGACGACGAACCCGCGCCGCGCGACCTTCGTGGCCGGCGCGAGCGCGTCCGCGAGCGACAGCGTCCCCCAGTTGGCGAGCGCCTTGTCCCAGGTCGCGAGCGTGCCGGGGGTGCCGACGCTCACGCCGCTGGTGACCAGGTCGGGGGTGAACGTGTAGGGCTTGCCGGTGGCCGGGTCGATGAAGGCGTCCTGCGGCATCTTGCGGGGCGCGGTCTCGCGGCCGTCGAGCGTGCGCACCTTGCCTGACTTCGCGTTGTAGTAGACGAAGTAGCCGCCGCCGCCGATGCCGGCGCTGTAGGGCTCGGTCACCCCGAGGGTGGCGGCAGCGGCCACGGCGGCGTCGACCGCGGTGCCGCCGGCCTTGAGCACCTTGAGCCCGGCCGCGCTGGCCTCGGGGTCGACGGTGCTGATCGCACCGCCCTTGCCGATGGCCGTGGGCTTCTTGGCCGTCGGCCTCGCGGAGACATCAGGGGCTGCACTCGGAGCCTGGGTGGACTGGGGAGTGGCGGTCGCAGGGGTCAGGACGACGAGACCGGCGAGCAGGCCGGTCGCGGTCGCAGCCGCGGCGAGGGACGTACGCATGTGCATGGGGGCGCCTTCCGAGAGAGGAGTGCCTCCACCCTGCCCCCCGACGGCGGTCGTGTCCACGCCCGAGGGGCGGGGTGGCGGCAGGCTGATCAGCGCACGACGGTGTGTCGCAGGCACGCGAAGTCGCGGTTGCGGGTGACCTCCTCGAGGCGGAGCTCCACGTGGCGCGGCAGCACCGGGGCACCGCCGCCGATCGTGACCGGTGCGTACTGCAGCCACACCTCGTCGAGCAGCCCGGCATCGTGGAACTGACCGACGAGCTCTCCCCCGCCGACGATCCAGAGGTCCTTGCCGTCGGCCGCCTCGGTCATCGCGGCGTGCACGCGGCGCACGTCGTCGCGGTCGAAGCGCACGCTGTCGGGAGCCTCGGGGAAGGTGCGGTGGGTCATCACCCAGGTGGGCAGCGGACCCCACGGGTCGTCGTCGTGGTCGAGGATCCACTGCCAGGTCGTGGCGCCCATGACGCAGGCCCCGATCCGCTCGCGGAAGCCGGGATAGGCCATCGGCCCGTCCATGTCGATGTCACGGCTGGTCAGCCAGTCGAGGGAGTGGTCGTCGGTCGCGATGAAGCCGTCCAGGGTGCACCCGGTGTAGTAGATGGTCGCCATGGACCCACTCTGGCACCGACGTCCGACACCGGGCCCGATCGGCTTGGTCGACGTTGCGGCCGGTGTGGTCAGCGCACGAGCGCATCCAGCGCGGGCTCCGCGGCCTCGACCGGCAGGTGTTCGAGGGTGACCAGCTGGGCCATGCCGTGGACGGTCGACCACAGAGCGGCCGACAGCGCCATCACGTCACGCCCCTCGTAGCCCGGCTCACGGACCAGCGCAGCGACCTCGGCGGCGAGCAGGTCCTCGTTGCGGGTGATCAGCGGCGCCATCTCCGCGCTCGGGGTGCCGGCCGCGCAGTAGTCGGGGTCGAAGACGAGCGCGAAGGCCTGCGGGTGGGCGGCGGCGTAGCGCACGTACGCGAGGCCGAGCGCCCGCACCCGCTCGACCGGGCCGGTCGCGGCGGCGACCGCCTCCTCCTGGGCGCTGAGCAGGGCGGCCATCCCGCGGACGCCGAGCGCGCGCAGCAGCGCGGCCCGGTCGCCGAAGTGGTGGTAGGGCGCGTTGTGGCTGACCCCGGCGCGGCGGGCCACCTCGCGCAGGCTGATCTTCGCGGCCGAGGTGGTCTCGAGCAGGTCGAGCGCGGCGTCCTCGAGGGCGGCCTGGAGGTTGCCGTGGTGGTACCCGCCCGCGGGTTTCGCCATAGATCTTGACATGAGCAACATCCTACTCCAATGTGGGCGGTGTCCAGTTTCTTGTCACTGTCCAGATTGGAACAACCATGGCCACCATCCTCGCCATCGACGGGCACCCCGACCCCGCCTCGCTCACCGCCCAGCTTGCCGCGTCGTACGCTGCGGGCGCCGGCCCCGGTGCCACCCTCCTCACGCTGCGCGACCTCGACTTCGACCTCACCCTCCGCACCGGCTACCGCACGCCGCAGGACCTCGAGCCCGACCTCTTCCGCGCCCAGGCACTGCTCGAGCAGGCCGACCACGTCGCCGTCTTCACCCCGCTGTGGTGGGGCTCGGTCCCCGCGCTGCTGAAGGGCTTCTTCGACCGGACCCTCGAGCGCGGATGGGCCTTCCGCTACAAGGAGAACGGCATGCCCGAGGGCCTGCTCGCCGGCCGCACCGGGCGGCTCGCGGTGACGTCGGACTCGCCGCGGTG
The DNA here is from genome assembly GCF_900112035.1 of Nocardioides alpinus. GTDB lineage: Bacteria > Actinomycetota > Actinomycetes > Propionibacteriales > Nocardioidaceae > Nocardioides > Nocardioides alpinus. The sequence continues at coordinate 579,636 of NZ_FOKC01000001.1, forward strand.
GTACCTCCCGATCGTCGGGGACAGCACCGTCAAGCAGGTCAAGGGCCGGACCCTGGAGTTCTGCGGCATCAAGCCGACCAAGGTGACGCGCTACGCCGACGTGCGCGGACGCAGCGAGGCCGACATCGCCGCGTGGATCCGGGGTGCCGCCGACCTCGGCGCGGCCGACGCCGCCCGCCCCGCCGTCGTACGACCGGCGCGGGAGCTCGCCGCGCGCTGACCTAGGCAGGCAGGGCCGCGATCGCCTTCTCGACCCGGTCCGGGTCGTCGTGGTCGACCCAGACGATGCGCGGGTCCTTGCGGAACCAGCCGTCCTGGCGCCGCGCGAAGCGGCGGGTCGCGTTGGTGGTCTGCTCGATCGCCTCGGCGAGGGTGCGGTCGCCGGCGAGGAAGCCGACGACCTCGCGGTAGCCGATCGCCCTGCTGGCCGTACGCCCCTGGGCCAGGCCGCGAGCGAGGAGGGCCTCGACCTCCTCGACGAACCCGGCCGCGAACATCTCCTCGACCCGGCGCGCGATCCGCTGGTCGAGCGTCGGCCGGTCGATGTCGACGCCGATCTGCACCGTCCGCGGGTCGGCGTACTCCAGGCGCGGGAGGCTGGCGCTGTAGGGGCGGCCGGTGAGCGCGACCACCTCGAGGGCGCGTACGACGCGGCGTCCGTTGTCGGGCTCGATCCGTGCTGCCGCGTCCGGGTCGACCCCGGCCAGCCGGGCGTGGAGCGCCGGGCCGCCGATCCGCTCGAGCTCCACCTCGAGCTCGCGCCGCAGCGACTCGTCGGTGCCGGGGAACTCGAAGCGGTCGATGATCGCGCGGGTGTAGAGCGCGGAGCCGCCGACCAGCACCGGGGTCGCCCCGCGCCCCCGGATCTCCGCCACGGCCTCGCGGGCGCGCTCCTGGAACGCCGCGACCGTGGACGACTCGGTGATGTCGAGCAGGTCGAGGAGGTGGTGCGCGATCCCGCGGCGCTCGGCCACCGGCACCTTGGCGGTGCCGATGTCCATGCCGCGGTAGACCTGCATCGCGTCGGTGTTGACCACCTCGCCGCCGAGCCTCTCGGCCAGGTCGAGGCTCAGTCCGCTCTTGCCCGACGCGGTGGCGCCGACGAGCGCGACGATCGGCTGGGCGGGCATGGGTGCATCTTCCCAGCAGCCGTCGGATGAGGAGGCAGCCCCTAGATTGGGCACCAGGTCCTGCCTATCGGGGCGGGCACTGACCGAGGGGCAGACATGGGATTCCTGGACAAGGCCAAGGAGCAGCTCACCAAGGCGGTCGACCAGCACGGCGACAAGATCAACGACGGCATCGACAAGGCCGCCAAGCTCGCCAACGACAAGACCGGCGGCAAGCACGCCGACAAGATCGACCAGGCCACCGGCAAGGCGCGCGACGCCCTCGACTCGCTCGACGGCAAGAACGACGACATCCCGCCGCCCCCGCCCGGCACCCCTCGCTGAACCGGCCCCTAGGGTCGGAGGGGTGAGCTTCGTCCTCGTCCCGGCCTCCTACGTCTACCTCCTGCGCGAGGGAGCCGACGGCACGGAGGTCCTCCTCCAGCTGCGGCAGGGCACGCCCTACATGGACGGTCACTGGGCGGCAGCCGCCGCCGGGCACGTCGAGCGGGGCGAGACGGCGTACGACGCCGCGCGCCGCGAGGCGGCCGAGGAGCTCGGCGTCACCGACGTCGGCCTGGAGTTCGCGTTCACGATGCAGCGCACCCAGCACGCGGAGGCGATCGACGAGCGCGTCGACTGGTTCTTCACCGCACGGACGTGGGCCGGCGAGCCGCGCGTGGTCGAGCCGGAGAAGTGCGCCGAGATCCGCTGGTGCCCCCTCGACCGGCTGCCGGAGCCGATGGTGCCGCACGAGGCGTACGCGTTGGCGCACCTCTTCTCCGACACCGCCTACCTGACCTTCGGCTGGCAGGCCTGACCCACCGCCCGCCCCGTCGGGGGTGGTCGGCGCGCGCGCCACGCGACAAGATCACGAGACACCGACCTGTGGGAGGGAACCGATGAGCACCGACGACCTGAGCCCGATGCCGACGCCGACGACCGAGGACCCGGAGCTCTATCCGGGTGGCGTGGACGCACTGGCCGACGCCCCCGAGGACAACGGGCTGGGCCGCGACCTGAACCCCGCCGACAACCCGGCCGTGGACGACGTGCTGCCCGACCAGATCGCGGAGGCCGACGACAAGTCGCAGGCGCCCGACGGCGAGGCCGACGACGCCGAGTCGGGGACGACCAAGTCCTCCGACTCCTCCGACTCCGAGCCGGACGCCGGCCAGGAGGCCGAGGACGGCTCGGTCGAGCCCCCGGCCTGACCCTGCCTTGATCCGCGGTACGGCCCGCGGCGAGGACCGTGGAGCTCGTGAGCCGCGTGGTGGCTCAGGAGCTCCACGATCGTGTGGGAGTCACCGCGTAGGCGGTGACTCCGACACGTGCGGAGCTCACGCCGCCTCGGCCCACGCGCACCCTGCCCCGCACGGTCGACCGGCCGGCCACCCCGCCCGCTCGAAGACCAGCGAGAGCTTGGCCGCCGTGGTGCACGGTCGCCCGACCACCTGGCCCCACGTGAGGCGTACGGTCCCCTGGCCGGCGACGGCGGCATCGAGGTCGCGCTCGAAGTCCCGGTCACGCTGCTCGGCCGTGTCGTGGAACAGCCGTCCGTCGAGCTCGACGAGCTGCTGCTCCCCCACCGCGATGTCGCGGTAGACCACGCCGCTGATCGTCCCGGCGCGGACCTGGCGACGCCCCGACGGCAGGCCGTGCGGACGCTCGACGCGCGTGAGGTAGGCGTGCTCCAGCACCGAGCACGTCCCCCGCGCGACGTCGGCGAGGACCGACTCCAGGAACAGGCGGTGGGGCGCCCGTGCGCGTCCGGCCAACGACTCCTGCATCCGGACGGCGGTGGTGTGGCGACTCTGGACAGCGCGCGCGATCGCCCCGATCGCCTCCATCTCGCCCGACATCGCCAGCGCCACGTCCAGCGCTGCCTCGTCGTACTTCATGCGCGGCGGGCCGACGTTCCACAGGACCCGGTCCACCAGGTCGAAGGTGCGCACCACGGTGATGCCGGCCGGAGCGAGCACCCGGCGGTCGCGCGCCACCGCGACGACGATCGCCTCGGAACCGTCGCGGCGCCCCGGACCGTCGGCGGCACGCACGGCGGAGGCTGCGGCGAGCGCGGCGCCGAGGCCGTCGACGCGCGGCGCCTCGTCCCGTCGGCGACTGTCGTAGGACGCGCACGCCAGCACCCCGGCCCAGGCCCGCTGGATCCAGGCGGGCTCGCCGGTGTGGTTGACGAAGACCCCCGGATGGAGCGGCGTGAGGTCGCGACGTCGTACGAGCCGGCGCAGGTCGTGGGGCTCGAGACCGAGGTCGGCCACCTGGCGCCGCGAGATGACGCCCGACTGTTCGGCGAGCGTACGGGCAAGTCGTTCCATGCCTCACGACGATCCCCGTGGTCCGGCGCCGGGCGCGACCCCCGATGAGCAATCTGTGGACAACGTGATCGTGGAGCTCGTGAGTCGCATGTCGGCTCAGGAGCTCCACGATCGTGTGGGAGTCACCGCGTAGGCGGTGACTCCGACACGAGGTCAGCCGCAGGCAGGCGCCGGCGGGAGCGCCGCGGGCACCCCGACCGTCGGCATCCCGAGCCCGACGCCGGTCGGCGCGGGGGCCGAGGACGTACGCCGCTCCCACGCGTCGCCGGCGCGCGTGCGGCGCACCGAGCGGATCGCGCCGTCGGCGACGAGGTGGTGCGGGGCGGCGTAGGTGATCTCGACGGTGACCATGTCGCCGGGGCGCACCGAGTCCTCGGGCACGGAGGAGAAGTCGGCCGCGAAGTGCACGAGCCGGTTGTCGGGCGCGCGACCCGAGAGGCGGCGCGTGGCCGCGTCCTTGCGGCCCTCGCCCTCGGACACCATCAGCTCGACGGTGCGACCGACGAGGGTGGTGGACTCGGCCCAGGCGACCTCGTCGACCACGGCGGCGAGGCGCAGGTAGCGGTCCTTCACGACCTGCGGCGACACCTGGTCGTCGAGGGTCGCGGCAGGCGTGCCGGGGCGCTTGGAGTACTGGAAGGTGTACGCCGAGGAGAAGCGCGCCGCGCGCACGACGTCGAGCGTCGCCTGGAAGTCGTCCTCGGTCTCGCCGGGGAAGCCGACGATGATGTCGGTGGTGATCGCGGCGTCCGGGATCGCGGCACGCACCCGCTCGATGATCCCGAGGTACTTCGACTGGCGGTAGGACCGGCGCATGTCGCGCAGCACCTTGTCGGAGCCGGACTGCAGCGGCATGTGGAGCGACGGCATCACGTTGGGCGTCTCGGCCATCGCCTCGATGACGTCGTCGGTGAACTCCGCCGGGTGCGGGGAGGTGAAGCGCACCCGCTCCAGCCCCTCGATCTCACCGCAGGCGCGCAGGAGCTTGGAGAAGGCCTGCCGGTCGCCGAACTCCACGCCGTAGGCGTTCACGTTCTGACCGAGCAGGGTGATCTCGGTGACCCCCTCCGCCACGAGGGCGGAGATCTCGGCGAGGATCTCGCCGGGGCGGCGGTCCTTCTCCTTGCCCCGCAGCGCGGGGACGATGCAGAACGTGCAGGTGTTGTTGCACCCGACCGAGATCGACACCCACGCGGCGTAGGCCGACTCGCGCTTGGTCGGCAGGGTCGAGGGGAAGACCGACAGGGACTCGAGGATCTCGACCTGCGCCTCCTCCATCACCCGCGCCCGCTCGAGCAGCACCGGCAGCGAGCCGATGTTGTGGGTGCCGAAGACGACGTCGACCCACGGCGCCCTCGTGGTGATCGTGTCGCGGTCCTTCTGGGCCAGGCAGCCGCCGACCGCGATCTGCATGCCGGGCGTGACGGCCTTGACCGAGGCGAGCTGGCCGAGGTTGCCGTAGAGCTTGTTGTCGGCGTTCTCGCGCACCGCGCAGGTGTTGAAGACGACGACGTCGGCGGGCGCCTCGGTCCCGGCCCGCACGTAGCCGGCGTCCTCCAGCAGACCACTGAGGCGCTCGGAGTCGTGGACGTTCATCTGGCACCCGTGGGTGCGGACCTCATAGGTGCGCGGGGTGTCGACAACGGCAGTCATGGTGGCTCCAGCGTACGGCGGGCGGCAGGCACCGAGGGAATCCGCAGCCCGACCCTCACCGAACGGCCTCAAGCACCCCAAAGGGTGTACCCGAAGGGGTGAGGGGTAGCCCGCACGGCACTCCGCTCGCGCTCGGCATGGCCCGAAAAGGCCATGCGCAACGCCCTGTTCGGGCCACGTCCTCAAGTTTCCGTTGATTTCTCCCTCTTTTTGACACAAGGTGCTCCCCTGATCAACAAGGCGGTAACAACTACGGGAGATCGGGCCCCGTGAGCCACTACGGATTCACCACGGGGGACCACTCATGAGCATCTTCGACGCCTTCGCATCCACGGATGCACGCGTGAACCAGAAGGTCGACCGCGTTTTCCGTGGTGTCCTCGCACTGATTGTCACCATTTTGTTGCTCTCCCTCAGTGTGACCCGCGCCGACGCCGCCGAGCAACGGCCGTCACCGGTGGCCCGCAAGGCTGAAGTACGCGGCACCCTGGCGTCGCTGCCGCCGATCGTGCAGCCCGGCACCTCGCCCGCCGCCCCGTCCGACGCCGGGACCCTGGTCGCCACCTTCACCCCCGCCTCGCCGGGCCAGAAGGTCACCCTCGAGCGCCAGACCCGACGGGGCTGGAAGGCCGTCTCGACCGCCACCGAGGACGCCTGGGGCTCGGCCTCCTTCGCACCGTCCGTCGGCACCTACCGCGCCCGCACCACCACCGACGGCCGCACCTGGGTCACCGGCAGCGTCACGACCACCCGCTGGCAGGCGGCGTTCGAGGACGAGTTCTCCGGCACCACGCTCGACACCTCGGTCTGGAACGATCAGAAGCGCGAGCACGAGAGCGTCTACGCCCCCCGCACCTGCGCCCGCGTCGACCCCAGCGCCCGTCGCGTCGCCGACGGCGTCCTGCACCTCGGCGTCGCCCTCGACCCCGCGCTCGCCGGCGCCCCGTGCGACTACACCTCGACCCGCGCCGCCGGCACCACCACGGGCACCAGCCCGTACCTGCTCAACAGCCAGATCTCCACCGAGTACACGCGCTTCTTCCGGCACGGCATCGTCGCCGCCCGCATCAAGCCGCAGCGTGCGAAGGGCATGCACTCCGGTTTCTGGATGCTGCCCGCCGGGACGACGTACGTCGACGGCACGCCGTCGGCCGGCACCGAGATCGACGTGATGGAGTTCTTCGGCGAGAACGGCCGCGGCAACGAGACCATCAGCTCCAGCGTCCACTACTACGAGGCCGACTGGGAGAAGGTCAGCCTCGGCGACATGTACCCGACCGCGCGCCGCGCCCTCGGCAGGGGTCGCAGCTGGTGGAACGAGTTCCACGTCTTCTCGGTCGAGTGGACCCCCACGACGTACGTCTTCCGCGTCGACGGCCGGGAGTACTACCGCGAGACCCGCGCCGTGTCCCAGGCCGACCAGTACCTCGTGCTGTCGAACCTCACCTCCGACTACGAGCTCGGCGAGCTCACCTCCGACGAGATGGGCGACACCGCGCAGGTCGACTGGGTCCGGGTCTTCGACGGCACGTCGCGCCAGGCGTCCCGCGTCACCCTCGGACGCCGGGCCCGCTGACGGTCCTCGGCCCTGCCCGACAAGGCCGAGATGACCGTCACAGCGGCGCCCCGACGGCACCCCGTGGGCGAAATCGTGCGCGAACTGTGATGATCCGTTCGGGCCATGCACCGTGGCCCGAACGGGCCACCTGCCGATAGGTTGCGCCTATGACCGCGCAGGAATCGGGACCCGTCACGGCCGCCAAGGGCGAGCCCCTCGTCGTGCTGAGCGACGTGCAGAAGCACTTCGGACAGCTCCATGCCCTCAAGGACATCGACCTCTCCGTCGCCCGCGGCGAGGTCGTGGTGGTGATCGGCCCGTCGGGCTCCGGCAAGTCGACGTTGTGCCGCACCATCAACCGCCTCGAGACCATCGACGAGGGCACGATCACCCTCGACGGCCAGCCGCTGCCGCAGGAGGGCAAGGCCCTGGCCGCGCTGCGCGCCGAGGTCGGCATGGTCTTCCAGAGCTTCAACCTCTTCGCCCACAAGACGATCCTCGAGAACGTCACGCTCGGCCCGATCAAGGTCCGCGGCATGAAGAAGGACGCGGCGGACAAGAAGGCCCGCGAGCTGCTCGAGCGGGTCGGCGTCGGCCACCAGGCCGAGAAGTACCCCGCCCAGCTCTCCGGCGGCCAGCAGCAGCGCGTCGCGATCGCCCGCGCGCTGGCCATGGAGCCCAAGGTGATGCTCTTCGACGAGCCGACCTCGGCGCTCGACCCGGAGATGATCAAGGAGGTCCTCGACGTCATGGTCGACCTCGCCGAGCAGGGCATGACGATGATCGTGGTCACCCACGAGATGGGCTTCGCGCGCACCGCCGCGCACCGCGTCGTGTTCATGGCCGACGGCGCCATCGTCGAGGAGAACACCCCGGAGGAGTTCTTCACCCACCCCACCTCGGACCGCGCCAAGGACTTCCTCGGCAAGATCCTCAAGCACTGATCCATCTCGCCACACCACAACGGGGGCCGAAGGTTCTTCGGCTCGGGACAGAAGGAGACGCAATGCGATTCACACGGACAAAGGCGATCATCGCCACTGCGGGGCTGGCGCTGGCGCTGGCCGCGTGCGGTGACGCCGGGGACGACACCGAGGCCGTCGACGTGGAGGTCGCTGACGACGCGGCTTCGTCGTTCGAGGACGGCACCCGCATGAAGGAGCTGGCCGACGCCGGCACCATCAACGTCGGGGTCAAGTTCGACCAGCCCGGCCTCGGCTTCAAGGACGCGGCCTCGGACATGCCGACCGGCTTCGACGTCGAGATGGCCAAGGTGCTCGTGGCCAGCCTCGGCATCGACCCCAACGACACGGAGAAGGTCAAGTACGTCGAGACCATCTCCGACAACCGCGAGCCCTTCCTCGAGGACGGCACCGTCGACCTCGTGCTGGCGTCGTACTCGATCACCGACGAGCGCCGCGCGGTCGTCGGCCAGGCCGGCCCCTACCTCGTCACCGGCCAGCAGCTGCTGGTCGCCGCCGACAGCGACATCGCCGACGTCGCCGACGTCGAGGGCGAGGAGGTCTGCTCGGTGACGGGCTCGACCTCGCTCGACAACATCGAGGCCGAGGGTGCCAAGCCGGTCGGCTTCGACACCTACAGCGAGTGCGTGGAGAAGGTGCTCGACGGCACCGTCTCGGCGATGACCACCGACGGCACCATCCTCGCCGGCTACGCCGCGCAGAACGAGGGTGACCTGAAGGTCGTCGGCGACGAGTTCTCCGAGGAGCGCATCGGCGTCGGCTACTCCATCGACAGCCCGGAGATGTGCCAGTGGATCGTCGACACGATCACCGAGGCCTACGACGACGGCACCTACGAGGAGGCCTTCACGGCCACGCTCGGGCCGTCGGGCGTCGAGGTCCCGGAGCTTCCCGAGATGGACGCCTGCGAGTCCTGAGCACCTGATCCGCACCCCGGGCCCGGCGGCGACGTCGGGCCCGGGGTCGGACACCCCCACCTGAGAGGAGTGGCGTGAACGCCGTCCTGGACAACTTCGACCTGGTGCTGAAGGCCTTCGGCTACACGGTCTTCCTGTTCCTGGTCTCCGCAGTGATCTCCCTGCTGCTCGGCACGGTGCTGGCCGCCATGCGCGTCGGACCGGTCTCCGTGCTGCGCATGTTCGGCACCGGCTACGTCACCCTCGTCCGCAACACCCCGCTCGTCATGATCTTCCTGTTCTTCCAGCTCGGCGCGGGCAAGATCTTCGACTGGCTGCGCTTCAGCTGGGTCGACATCCAGATCGGCCCCTTCGACTTCACCTCGTTCTTCAGCGCCGCCGTCGCCGCGCTGAGCCTCTACACCGCCGCCTTCATCTGCGAGGCGATCCGCGCCGGCGTCAACGCCGTGCCCCTGGGGCAGGCCGAGGCCGCCCGCGCGATCGGGCTCCCCTTCTCCGGCGTCATGTCGCAGGTGGTGCTGCCCCAGGCCGTACGCGCCTCGGTGCCGCCGCTGGCCAGCACGCTGATCGCGCTGCTCAAGAACACCTCGATCGCCGGCGTCTTCGGTGTCATCGAGGCGGTCGGCCGGATGAAGGGCTTCACCAACGACTACGCCGACCAGCGGTGGGGCATCTTCATCTGCTTCGCCCTCGGCTACATCATCCTCGTCGAGCTGATCTCGGCCGTCGCCCTCCTCCTCGAGCGCCGTTGGAAGGTGGCATGACATGAGTGCCGGAGTCCTCTTCGACAGCCCCGGGCCCGCGACGATCGCGCGGCACCGGACGTACAGCATCGTGGCCGGTGTGGCGATGCTCGCCGCGGTCGCGTTCGTCCTCTGGCGGCTCTACGCCACGGGGCAGTTCGAGTACGACAAGTGGGAGCCGTTCATCACCCCGCGCTACATCGAGGCGATCCTGGTCGATGGCCTGCTCGTGACCCTGCAGATGGCCTTCAGCGCCGTCATCGGCGCGGTCGTCTTCGGCGTCGTCTTCGGCATCGGCAAGCTCTCCGACCACGCGTGGCTGCGGTGGCCCTGCTGGCTGGTGGTCGAGTTCTTCCGGGCCGTGCCGGTCATCATGCTGATGATCTTCTGCTTCTACGCGATCTTCAGCGGGATGGACCCGCTCAGCCGACGGACGTACTGGTCCGTCGTGCTCGCCCTCACCCTCTACAACGGCGCCGTGCTCGCAGAGGTCTTCCGCGCCGGCATCAACGCGGTGCCCAAGGGACAGGCCGAGGCGGCGTACGCCATCGGCATGCGCAAGACGCAGGTCATGACCGTCGTGCTGCTCCCCCAGGCGGTCAAGATCATGATCCCGGCGATCATCAGCCAGATGGTGGTCGCGCTCAAGGACACCAGCCTCGGCTATGCCGTCGCGGGCCTGGGACTCACCCGGATCGCCAAGCCGATCTACCAGCAGTTCGGCAACCACGTGCCGACGATCATCGTCATCACTGCGATGTACGTCGTGGTGAACCTGCTGCTGACCGCGCTGGCGATGTGGCTGCAGCGCAAGTTCGTCGGGGAGAAGGACGTGCTCGAGGTCGGCATGGTCGGCGACGTCAAGACCGGCGCGTCAGCGCCCTTCCACAAGGGCGACACGGGCGGCGGGGGCGGCGGCGGCATCTAGCCCGACGTCAGCGTCGCGGCTTCGCCGACAACCAGAGCCGGATCTCGCCCTCGACCACGACGGTGCCGTCCTGGCGTACGCCCCGGACGCGCACCGGCAGGTCGTACCCCTCGCCGAGGTCGGCGGTCCACTGGCCGGGGTCGGTCTCGGCGATGCAGGTGATGTCGGAGTCGGCCTTGGCGGTGTAGGCGACCTCCATGCCCTTCGGGATCCAGCGACGGTCCCGCGGGATGGTCGACTCGGCGAGCGCACCCATCGCCGCCTCGAGGCCGTTGCACAGCGCGATCGCGTGCACGGTCCCGATGTGGTTGTGCACGCCCCGGCGCTTGCGGATGACCAGCTCGGCCCGGTCGGGCTCGATCACGGTGAACCGGGGCCGGATCGTGGCGAAGTAGGGCGCCTTCTGGCTGAAGGCGAACGAGAAGATCCTCCTCCCCAGGGGCAGCGCGGAGGTCTTCTTCCAGAGGTCGAGGACAGCAGGCATGCCGGTGAGGTTACTGCTGAGTAACCAGCCAGGCAAGAATCCGCTCGGCCACCTCGTCCGGTGCGAGGTCGGTGTTGTCGATGACGAGATGGGGCCACCGCGCGAGCAGCCGCTCCCCCGGCGCGTCCAGGCCGGGCGACGAGGTGAGCCGCTCGGCGTCGAGCTCGCGGACGTTGGCGTCGGACCAGTCGACGTCGCGCTTGGACTTCTTCTCGGACAGCCGGTGCTCGGTGCGGTTGCGCACGAGACGGGTGTCGAGGTCGGCCACGAGCTCGACGACGGCGACGTGGCCGTCGTACGGCGCGACCAGCCGCTGGAGGTAGTCGGCCTCGTCGGCCTCGTCCATCCCCCAGACGAACGTGAAGACCAGGTCGGCCCCCACGGTCGCCGCCTCCTCCATCACCCGCCGGCGGAACTCGCTGTTGAGGGTGCGGAACGCCGGCGTGCCGTAGTCGAAGACGTCGAGCAGCATCTCGATCGTGTGGTGGTTGTGGAAGAGCCGGAAGGACGAGCGGTCGGCGACAGCACGGCCGACCGTCATCTTGCCGACGGCGGGCGGTCCGATGATCAGCAGCAGGCGCATCCGGAGATGGTGCCCGAGGGTGGGCAGCACCGCACCTGATATCCGACGACGCCGTGGACGTGATCCGTGCTCGATCCGTCCGCCACCTCCTCAGGCGGCGGCGAGGACCTCGACCCGGTTCCCGTGGCCGTCGAAGGTGTGGAACCGGACGTGGCCGGCGAACGAGTCCCGCTGGCTCTCGTCGACCTCGAAGCCGAGGGCGCGCAGGCGCGCGGCGACCATGTCCAGGTCCGGGACGACGAAGGCCGGGTGCGCCTTGCGGGCCGGATTGAACGGGTCCTCGACGCCCACGTGCAGCTCGGCGCCGACCGCACCCGCGTCGTCGTACGCCCGGAACCAGCAGCCCCGCGCGCCGCGAGCTCCGCCGGCTTGTCGACCTCGCTCATCCCGAGGCCCTCGGCGTAGAAGCGACGCGCAGCGTCCTCGCCGCCGGGCGGGCACGCGACCTGCACGTGGTGCAGCCGCATCACGGGGCCTTGCGGGCGACGGCGAAGATCCGGCGGAACGGCATGACGACCCGACCCGAGGCGTCGGCGGGGTAGGCCCGGCGCAGCAACGCGCGGAACTCGTCCTCGAAGTCCTCCCGCAGCCCGTCCGGCAGCGCCTGGATCGTGGGGCGGGCGCCCGTGCCGGACACCCAGTCGAAGACAGGGTCGGCGCCGGTGAGGACGTGGAGGTAGGTCGTCTCCCAGACGTCCACCTCGCAGCCGAGGTCGAGCAGCAGGCGGGCGTAGTCGTCCGGCTCGTGGCTCGCGGGCACGGCGACGCCGCGTACGTGCTCGGCGTAGGGCGCGCGCTCGGCGATGTCGGTGCGGAGCGTGTGGCTCGGCTCCCCGAAGTTGCCGGGGACCTGGAAGGCGAACCACCCTCCCGGAGCGACCCGGTCGACGAGGCGCGGCAGCACCTCGAGGTGGTCGGGAAGCCACTGGAGCGTCGCGTTGGAGACGAGCACGTCGACGGGCGAGACCAGCGTGACCGCGTCGGGCCGGGCCCAGTCGCGGAGGTCGGCGACCTCCCAGGTGATGCCCCCGATGTCACGGGCTGCGGCGATCATCTCGGCGCTGCTGTCGATGCCGGTGATGTCAGCGCCCGGCCAGCGATCGGCGAGGAGCGAGGTCAGGTTGCCCGGGCCGCAGCCGAGGTCGACGACGACCCGCGGCGTCTCGGCGGGCACCCGCGCCAGCAGGTCGACGAACGGCCTCCCGCGCTCGTCGGCGTACGCGAGGTAGCGGTCGGGGTCCCAGGTGTGGCTCATGGCGTGTGTCTCCTTCTCCCGTCGGGGTGGTCCAGTGACCGATGGTCGTCATTGTGGCTCGACCACGACCATTCCTCACTGGACTACGCCGCGAAGTATCTTGATGTCGAGAGAATCAGCCTCACGCCAAACCATCTCGATGTCAAGATTCTCGACCGATCTGGCACACTGACGCCATGCGTGACGAGGTGGACGACCTGGTCGAGGCCTGGGGCCGCGAGCGCGGCGACCTCGACCTCGCGCCCGTCGAGGTGTTCTCGCGCATCAGCCGGCTCGCCCGCCACCTCGACCTGGCCCGCCGCGACGCCTTCACCGCGCACGGCATCGAGTCGTGGGAGTTCGACGTGCTGGCGGCGCTGCGGCGCGCGGGAGCACCGTACGAGCTCTCCCCCGGCCGCCTGCTGCGCGAGACCCTCGTGACCAGCGGCACCATGACCAACCGCGTCGACCGGCTCACCGCACGCGGACTCGTCGAGCGGCTCCCGGACCCGCGGGACCGCCGCGGCGTGCTCGTCCGGCTGACGATCGAGGGCAAGGCCGCCGTCGACGGGGCGTTCGAGGCGCTGCTGGCCGCCGAGGCGGACCTGCTCACCGAGCTGCCCGAGCGGGAGCGTACGACGCTGGCCGGGCTGCTGCGCTCGCTGCTCGCGCCGTTCGGCACGCCCGCGTCGTAGACACGCGGACATTGGTCGCCCGGCGATCGGCCGCGCACGCCTGAGCCGGGCTGACGAGCCGACCATGGTCCGCGCGCCTCCTACTCCACGTGCTCCGAGGCCTCGAGCCACTCGAGCTCGAGCTCGTCCTTCTCCGCGGCGAGCTCGCCGAGCTGGTCGCCGACGCGCGCGAGCAGGGCGTAGTCGGTGAGGTTCGCCTCCATCTCGGCGTGGAGCTCGGCCTCGCGGGCGGCGATCCGCTCGAGCTGCTTCTCCACCTTGGCCAGCACCTTGCGGGCGGCGCGGTCCTCCGAGCTGCCGGCACGGGCCTTGGGCGCCGAGCCGTGGCTGGGGCCTGCGCTCGGCTGACCGGGTTTCGACGCGCTCGTTGCGACCTCGTGCCTCGGTCGCAGGGCTTGCTCAACCTCGTCTCGCGACGCCGCCCGCTCGTTCCTCGCGGCCTGCTGCTCGCTTGACTGCTCGCTTGCCCGCCGCTCGAGGTACTCGTCCACCCCACGCGGCAGCATCGACACCTGACCGTCGCCCAGCAGCGCCCACGTCGAGTCGGTGACCCGCTCGAGGAAGTAGCGGTCGTGCGAGACCACGATCAGCGTGCCGGGCCAACTGTCGAGGAAGTCCTCGAGCACGTTGAGGGTGTCGATGTCGAGGTCGTTGGTGGGCTCGTCGAGCAGCAGCACGTTGGGCTCGATGAGCAGCAGCTTGAGCAGCTGGAAGCGCCGCCGCTCGCCACCGGACAGGTCGCCGAGCCGCGCCGTCAGCCGGTCGCCGGTGAAGCCGAAGCGCTCCAGCAGCGAGGTCGCGGTGACCTCCTGGCCGTCCAGCGTCTTGCTGACGCGGCGGATCGCCTCGACCGTCGGCAGCACCCGTCCCTCGGGATCGACGTCGTCGAGCGCCTGGGTGAGGTGCTGCATGTCGACGGTCTTGCCGCGCTTGACCCGACCGACGTCGGGTGCGAGCGTCCCCGCGATCAGCGCGAGCAGCGACGTCTTCCCGGCGCCGTTGACCCCGACGATGCCGATCCGGTCGCCTGGTCCGATGCGCCAGGTGGCGTGCGTGAGGAGCGCCTTCTCGCCGCGCGCGAGATCGACGTCCTCGATGTCGATGACGTCCTTCCCGAGCCGCTGGCTGGCGAAGCGCTGGAGCTCCAGCCGGTCGCGCGGGTCGGGCACGTCCTCGATCAGGGCGTTGGCCGCGTCGATGCGGAACTTCGGCTTCGAGGTCCGCGCGGGGGCGCCGCGACGCAGCCAGGCCAGCTCCTTGCGTGCCAGGTTCTGCCGACGGGTCTCGGAGGCCGCGGCCTGGCGGGAGCGCTCGGCCTTCGCCAGGACGTACGCCGCGTAGCCGCCCTCGTAGGAGTCCACCGCGCCGTCGTGGACCTCCCACGTGGTCTGGCAGACCTCGTCGAGGAACCAGCGGTCGTGGGTCACCACGATGAGCGCGCTGGGCAGGCTGACCAGGTGGGCGGCGAGCCACGCGACGGCCTCGACGTCGAGGTGGTTGGTCGGCTCGTCGAGGATGACCAGGTCGTGGCGCGAGAGCAGGAGCGCGGCCAGCGCGCAGCGGCGTCGTTCGCCACCGGACAGCCCGACGACCGCACGGTCGAGGGTGACGCCGGCGAGCAGCTCCTCGACGACCTGACGGGTCGTCGGGTCGGCGGCCCACTCGTGGTCCTCGCGCCCGGCCAGCACGGCCTCGCGGACGGTGTGGGTGTCCACCAGCTCGTCGCCCTGGTGGAGGTAGCCGATCTCGATCCCGCGGGTCTTGGAGACGCGACCGGCGTCGGGCTCCTCCAGACCGGTCATCACCTCGAGCAGGGTGGTCTTGCCGTCGCCGTTGCGCCCGACGACCCCGACGCGCTCGCCGACGGAGATGCCGAGTGAGACGTTGTCGAGCAGCGGGCGGACGCCGTAGGACTTCGAGACGCGCTCGAGGTTGATGAGGTTGGCCATGTCGTGGCCGATCCTCTCAGGCACCACCCCGCGTACGTGCTTCGGCGTGGTGCCGCCCGTCCGGGGTCAGTCGGTCGCTGCCCCTGCGGTGCCGCCTGCGAGACCGGCCGGTGCTGCCGTCGGGGCGACGCCGCTCGTCGTACCGGCGTACTTCTGGATCAGTGACTCGACGTCGAGACCGGTCGTGGTCTTGAGCAGCTCCATGGTCTGGACGAAGTTGTTCGTCACCTGCTTGGGCAGCTCGCCGGCGCCGTCGGCGGAGATGACGGTCAGCTTGTCGATGTTGCCCATCGGACGCGCCAGCTCGGCGGCGACCTTGGGCATGACCTCGATCAGCATCTGGAGGACCGCGGCCTCGTTGTAGCCCGCGAAGGCGGCGGCCTTCTTGTCCATGGCCTCCGCCTCGGCCTGCCCCGCGGCCAGGATCGCCGACGCCTGGGCCTCACCCCACCCTCGGCACGGAGGGCGTCCGCCTCCGCGACACGGCGGGCCTTCTCGGCCTCACCGCGCTTGGCACCCTCGATCGCCTCGGCCTCCGCGAGCGCCGAACGACGCGACTTCTCACCCTCACCGCTCAGTCGGGCCTCCTCGGCCTCGGCCTCCGCGTTGGCGATGGACGCCGCCTTGCGGGCCTCCGCCTCGAGGATGGCCGAGCTGCGGCGACCCTGCGCCTCGGTCTCGACGCGGTAGCGCTCGGCGTCGGCGGGCTTGCGGACCTCGGTGTCGAGCTGGCGCTCCTTGAGGGCGGCCTGGTGCACGGCGACCTTCTCCTGCTCGAGCAGGATCGCCTGGTCGCGGTCGGCCTGCGCCAGCGGACCGGCGGCCGCGGCCTTGGCGTTGGCCGCGTCGGTCTCGGCCTTGATCTCCGCGTTCTTGAGGGCGAGGGCGCGCTGGGTCACCGCGATCTCCTGCTCCGCCGCGATGCGGGCCTGCTCGGCGGCCTGGCGGGCATTGGCCTCGGCGATGGACGCGAGCTGGTTGAGCTTGGCCGCCTCGGGGCGCCCCAGGTCGGCGAGGTAGGAGCCGTCGTCGGTGATGTCCTGGATCTGGAACGTGTCGAGCACGAGGCCCTGGCCGGTCAGCGAGGACTCCGACTCCTCGGCCACCCGCTGGGCGAAGGCGGCGCGATCGCGGATGATCTGCTCGACCGACATCGATCCGACGATCGACCGCAGCGCACCGGCGAGCACCTCCTGGGTGAAGGTCTCGATGTCGGCCTGCTGGCTCAGGAAGCGCTGGGCGGCTGCGCGGATGGAGTCCTCGTTGCCGCCGACCTTGACGAGGGCGACGCCGTCGAGGTTGAGCTTGATGCCCTGGCCGGAGACGGCACCGCGGATCTGCACCGAGATGCGCCGCGACGACAGCTCGAGGGTGGCCAGCCGCTGCACGAACGGGATGACGAAAACGCCGCCGCCCATGACGACCTTCTGGCCGGACAGGTCGGTGGAGATCTGGCCCGTCTCCGGGTTGCGTACCTCTCCCTTCCCCTTGCGCCCGGTGATGATGAACGACTCGTTGGGCCCCGCGACCTTGTAGCGGGTGGTGACGAGCAGTGCGATCAGCACCACGAGGACGACGAGGCCGATCACAGACGTGACGACCGGGGACAGACCGAACATGCGAGCTCCTTGCGGTGCGGGCGGTGAGGTGGTGGCGTGCGGGACGAGGGGTCAGGGGAGGAAGAGAGGCTCGACCTGGACGGCCGTGGGCGAGAGGACCTGGGTGACGCTGACCTCGGTGCCGGCGGCCACGGGGACGCTCGAGCGCGCGTTGAGGCGGGTGATGTGGCCGCCCACGCTGATCGACACTGTGCCGAAGCCGTCCTCGGGGATCGCGCCGACCACGCGGCCAATCTTCTCGACCATGTCGGCGGTGCGGACGGCGTCGGTCTCGCCGGTGCCGTGGAGGAACCGGGACGCCTTGGCCGCAGCCGCGCCGAGCAGCACGCCGAGCACGAGCCCGATGACCACGGCGAGCGAGGTCGATCCGGTCGCGTCGAGGGCGATGGCTCCGCCGAACCCGAGCGCGCCGAGGAAGCCGGCGAGCGCCTCGGTCGAGAAGAAGCCTGCGCCGAGACCCTCCAGCGCACCGTCGAGCACGTCACCGACCACGAGCGCGACGAGGAGCAGCACGACGCCGAGCGCGCCGAGCACCAGGAACACAGTCACGATGCCTCCCCCGGTCACCAGCGCGACGTGAATGTCGCGCACACCATAGCGTCATGCTTCCCCGCAGGAGCGGGTTCACGCCACCCGGTCCTGACCCCGTTCCCAGGGCTGGTGCGGAGGGGCCCCTCAGGCCAGCACGTGGGCTCCCGCGACGGGGCCGGTCGCCGTGAGAACGACGTCGTGGCCGGCGCCGGCGAGACCGACGGCCGTGGCGCGGGCGCCGTCGGCGGAGTCGCAGAGGAAGACGACGGTCGGGCCGGAACCGCTGACCAGCCCGCGCAGGGCGCCCTCGGACTCGCCCCGGACGATCAGGTCACCGAGCTCGGGACGCAGGTCGATCGCCGGCTCCTGGAGGTCGTTGTGGAGCGCGCGAGCCAGCTGCAGCGGCTCGCCGGTGGCGAGGGCAGCGAGCAGCGGCTCGGCCGACGCGGGCACCTCGGTGGCGTCGGGCCGCAGGGTGTCGAAGTGGCGGTAGACCATCGGCGTCGAGAGGCCCTCGGGGGACGGCACCGCCACCCACCACCACGAGCCCCGGTCGTCGACGGGCGTGACGACCTCGCCGCGACCCACGCCCCGCGCCGTACCCCCGACGAGGGAGAAGGGGATGTCGCTGCCGAGCTCGGCGGCGAGGGCGAGGAGCACGTCATCGGGGGTCTCGAGGTCCCAGAGCCGGTCGCACGCGACGAGTGCGGCGGCGGCGTCGGCCGAGCCGCCGGCCATGCCGCCCGCGACGGGGATGTCCTTGCGCACCTCGAAGGCGCCGGCGGCCGGTCGCCCCGCGTGCTGGGCGAGCAGCCGGGCCGCGCGCAGCACGATGTTGTCGGCGCCGGACGGTACGCCGGCGGGGTCGATGTGGTCGGCCACGAGGGTGTCCAGCGAGAGGCCCTCGGCGGCCGTCAGGGTCAGGTCGTCGTGGATCCCGATGGCCTGGTAGACCGTGTCGAGCGGGTGGAAGCCGTCCTCCCGGGCGCGACCGACGCCGAGGTGGAGGTTGATCTTGGCGGCGGCGCGGACGGTGATGCTCATGCCGGGTGGGCCGTGGCAGCGAGGCCTTCGGCGATGCGCGCGAAGTCGCCGACCTCGAGCATCTCGCCACGGACGGTCGGGTCGACCCCGGCCGCCTCGAGCGCGGCGGTGGCCGCCTCGGCCGAGCCCGCCAGCTCGCGCAGCGCGGGGCGGATCTGCTTGCGGCGGTGGGCGAAGGCGGCGTCGACGACGGCGAACACCTGCTCACGGGAGGCGGTCGTCCGCGGCGGGTCGCAGCGGGTCCACGCCACCAGGCCGGAGTCGACATTGGGGGCCGGCCAGAAGACGTTGCGGCCGATCGCGCCCGCACGACGTACGTCGGCGAACCAGGCCGCCTTCACGCTCGGCACCCCGTAGGTCTTCGACCCCGGTCCCGCAGCGAGCCGGTCGGCGACCTCGGCCTGCACCATCACCAGCCCGCGCTCGAGCGACGGCAGCAGGGTGAGCAGGTGGAGCAGGACCGGGACCGAGACGTTGTAGGGGAGGTTGGCGACGAGCGCCGTGGGCGGCGGCCCGGGGAGCGAGTCGACGCGCATCGCGTCGGCCAGCACCACCTCGAACCGGTCGACCTGCCCCGGGGCGTACGCCGCGATGGTGGCCGGCAGCCGCTCGGCGAGCAGCGGGTCGATCTCGACCGCGATGACGCGCCTGGCCACCTCGAGCAGGGCCAGCGTGAGCGAGCCCAGCCCCGGCCCGACCTCGACCACGACGTCGTCGGCGGTGATGCCGGACTCGCGGACGATGCGTCGCACCGTGTTGGCGTCGATGACGAAGTTCTGGCCCTTCTGCTTCGTCGGCCGCAGGTCGAGGTCGGCGGCGAGAGAACGCACCTCGGCGGGCCCGAGGAGCCTCGGGCCGGCCGGGGTCGTGGTCATGTGATGAGCCTAGTCGGGGGCTTCGGCGACCCGCCGCTGCAGTCGCAGGCGTACGCCGTCGAGCCAGTCGCCGACACTGCGGCGCGCCTCGGGCGTGCCGGGATAGCGGCACCGCAGGTGCAGGCCGGTGGCGTTGACGACGAACCAGATCATCACCCCGTCGGTGCGCACCACCGCCGAGACGTGCTGCGGCTCGAGGCCGTCGGGCACGGCGACCGGGAGGCGCCGGTTGTCCAGCCAGGACACGGCGAAGTTGCCGGGCCGCATCGGCATCCCGCCGTAGGCCGCCATGATCGGCTCGAGCGGGTGCGACCCCAGCTCGACGGCCTCCCTCACCGCGCGCTGGCAGTCGGCGGGCTCGGACGAGGGCACCTCGATGACCGAGTTGGTGATGAACCAGCCCACGGAGTCGTGCCAGCGCGCGTCGTAGCGGCTGTGCACGGGGAAGATCGCGCGCAGCGGGGCCTCGACCCCGGCCAGGTCGACGAGGGCGGCACGGGACTCGGCGAGGGCGACGGCGAGCATGGTCGTGCCGTGCTCCCGGGCCTGCCGCTCGAACCGGTCGAGCTGCTCGGTGTCGAGCACGTCGTGCACCTCGACGACGGCGGTGCGGGGCTCGGTGAGGTCGCCCAGGGGCAGCGCGAAGCCCGGCATCGCTCCGTCGCCCGCCTCGAGGATCTCCCGCCAGCGGTCGGCCACGGAGGCCGGCACGGCCGGGCGGTCGGCGAGCTCGGCGGTGTGGTCGGCGAAGGCCGGGGCGAGTGGCAGGGCGGCTCCCGGCGCGCGGCCGTCGGCGAGGTCGGCGAGGCAGGTGGTGAGGTCGCGCACCAGCACCAGCAGCGACCACGCGTCGACGTGGGAGTGGTCGGCGGCGATGACGACCGACGGGGCGCCCTGGGCCGGCTGCACGACGCACAGCCGGTGCGAGGGCCGGGCGAAGGGCGCGCAGGCCTCGTCGAGCACCTCCCGCAGCCGGTCGCGGATGCCGACTCCTTGGGGGGCGGGGTGGTCGACCCAGCCGCCGCGCCGTAGCTCGATCTCGTGCAGTCCCAGCGACCGGTCCGGGCGGACGACGAACGCCGACCTGAGGGTGCCGTGCCGCTGCACCACCGCCTCCCACGCCAGCGCGAGGTGGTCGTCGTCCACCGGTGCGGGCAGGCGGAACGCGACGGCCATCCACGACCCGCGGCGCTGTCCCTCGAGCACGTGTCGACGCTGGTCGAAGGAGATCGGCAGCTCGCGCGCGTGGCCCACGGTCGCGGCGCCCCTCAGGACGTGGCTGCGCAGCTGCCCCTCGGGCAGGTGCACCTGGTCCACGATCGTGAGCCGCATCACGACGGAGTGTAGGCAGCAGCCCCGCGCTCCTAGACTCGGCACCCCGGCCCTGCACGCCCATCCCCACCCCGCCACCCCGCCTCATCCGAGGAGCCACGTGCCCGTCCTGCGCCACTCCGACGCCGACCTGGACTTCGACGTGCGGGGCGACGACGGGCCCGCCGTGGTGCAGCTGCACGGGCTCACGTCGAGCCGGGCTCGCGAGGACCTGATCGCCGTCGACCTCGTCGGCGACCTGACCGGATGCCGGGTGCTGCGCTACGACGCCCGCGGCCACGGCCTGTCGACGGGGCCGCGGGACGCGTCGTCGTACGCCTGGTCGCTGCTCGCCGAGGACCTCCTCGCGCTCCTCGAGCACGTCTTCCCCGGCGAAGAGGTCTACGGCGTCGGGAGCTCGATGGGCAGCGGCACGCTGGTCCACGCCGCCGCGGCAGCACCGACGACGTTCTCCGGGCTCACGCTGTGCATCCCGCCGACGGCCTGGGAGACGCGGGTCGCGCAGGGGGCGGGCTACGAGGAGTGCGCGCGTGTCGTGGAGACCGCGGGCGTCGACGCCCTCGTCGAGGCGGGTCGGCTGACGCCGCTGCCGCCGGCCGAGAACCCCGACAAGCCGGTCACCTGGCCCGACGTCGCGCTCGACCTGCTGCCCACGGTGTTCCGCGGGGCGGCGCTCACCGACCTGCCCGCCCCCGACGTGGTGGCGACGATCGACCTGCCCACCCTGCTGCTCGCCTGGGTCGAGGACCCCGCGCACCCGGTGAGCACGTCCGAGCTCCTCCACGACCTGCTGCCGCAGAGCGAGCTGGTGGTCGCGCGCACGCACCCGGAGGTACTCCGCTGGCCGGGCCTGGTGTCGGCCCGCGTCACCGCGAGCAGGTCAGGTCAGGTCGGCAGGCCCAGCTTGGCCGCGCAGCCCGGCCAGGAGCCGTAGCCGCCGGTGGCGGCACGGAGCCGCTCGGCGACGGCGATCTGGGTCTCGCGGGAGTTCTGGCTGGGCAGCCCGGTGCCGCCGTAGGCCTGCCAGGTGCCGAGGTTGAACTGGAGGCCGCCGTAGTAGCCGTTGCCGGTGTTGATGGCCCAGTTGCCGCCGGACTCGCACTGCGCCAGGGAGTCCCAGACGGTGCTGCCACCGGAGAAGTCCGAGGTGGGCTCCTCCTTCGTGCCGACCTTCACGATCGTCGCCACGGCCTTGACGCTGACCTTGGCACTGACGACCTTGCGGGCGACGAGCTCACCGTTGACGAAGCGGAGGCGGTAGGTGACGTTGCGTACGCCGTCCTTGCCGGACTGCACGACCTCCTCCTCACCCTCGAACATGGTGGGGTCCTCGCGCTGGATCACAGGAGCGTCGACGACCTCGCGCTTCACCTTCTTGGTCGCGAGCCGGATGTCCGTGACGACGACGCGGTCGCCGTCGGTGATCTCGGTGGTCAGTGACGGCGTGATCTTGTCGTGCCGGTCGACCTCGAAGCCCATGGACTTCAGCACGTCGGCGACCGTCACCGCGGTGACCTCGTGCCGGCGGAGGTCCTTCGCGCCGAGCTTGATCCGCACGACCTTCGGCGTGACGACCTCCAGCTTGAGGCCGGTGCGTCCGATGGAGGAGCCGCGGCTGGCGGACAGGTCGGCGCCGTCGAAGCGGCGCCCGATCTCGCCGAGCGCGCTGGCGACGTTGGTGGAGTTGACCCAGTAGGTGTGGGAGTCACCGTCGACGGAGATCTCCAGGGGCCGGCCGAACTGGACGGCGATGGCAGACCCGTCGGTGATGGTCTCGTCGATCGCGGGGGCGACGAGGTCCTTCTCCGTCACGTCGACGCCCTCGGCGGCCAGCACGTCACCGACCGTGTCGCCGATGGCGCTCACGTGGGTCGTACGTCCGTCGACGGTGAGGGTCACGTCCTTGCTGAGCGCGGCGTAGCCGACCGTCGTACCTCCGACGGCTGCCACGATCACGGCCACGAGGGTCGCCAGGACTGCCTTGGACTTGCTGAGCTGTGCGAAACGAGAGCGCACGATTCTCCGAACGTCGTACTCCCCGGTCCTCGGGTGGCAGCACCCCCCCACCCAGCGTGCGCAGCGGCCGCGATCTGGGGGGTGCGGCCGTACGACGTGCGAGCGGGGGTCTCGCAGAACCGGCCCGATCCGGTCCTCTGTGCTGCCGGAAATCAGTCCCGATCCCGGCCAACAATCACAAGACGATAACGATGACCGGCCATGACGCAAACTCCTGGGACCTACCAGGACCCGCCGAAGGCGGTCTCGGTGGTGGCGTCGACCGCCCGGCAGAGGTCCTCGAGGTCGGCCTGCAGCACCTCCGCCATCGCCCGCATCGTGACCGGCACGAGGTAGGACGCGTTGGGTCGACCGCGGTAGGGGGTGGGGGTGAGGTAGGGGGCGTCGGTCTCGACCAGGACGCGGTCGCGGGGCGTCACCGCGAGCGCGTTGCGCAGCGGCGCGGCGTTCTTGAAGGTGACCGTCCCGGCGAAGCTGAGGTACGCGCCACGGTCCAGGCAGCGCCGGGCGAAGGCGTCGTCGCCGGAGAAGCAGTGCATCACCCACCGCTCCGGCGCACCCTCCTCGTCGAGGATCCGGAGCACGTCGTCGTGCGCGTCGCGGTCGTGGATCACCAGGGTCTTGTCGAGCCGCTTGGCGAGGTCGATGTGGCGGCGGAAGCTCTCCTCCTGCGCCGCCCACCCCTCGTCCCCCGACCCGCTCTGCGCATGCCGGAAGCGGTCGAGCCCGGTCTCGCCGATCGCGCGGACCTTGTCGTGCGTGGTGGCGAGCCGCTCGATCTCCTCGATCGCGGAGTCGAGGTCCCCGGTCGCGGCCAGCCGCGGCGCCTCGTTGGGGTGCAGGGCGACACCGGCGACGAGCGCGTCGTGCTCGGCCGCCGCGGCCACCGCCCAGCGCGCGCCCGGCATGTCGCAGCCGATCTGCACGATGCGCGGCACGCCGACGGCAGCGGCGTCCGCGATCGCGGCCTCGGTGGCGAGCCAGTCGCCGTCCGCGATGTCGAGGTGGCAGTGGTTGTCCACGACCGGGTGCGGCAGCGGCTCCGGAGCGGGTGGGCGCTCGCGGTCGCGCCTGGCACCGGACGTCTCCTCGGTCGCGGCGCGGCTCCGGGTCGGCTCAGCGGTGGACAACGTCGTACACCTCTCGCTTCGGCAGGCCGGCGCGCTTGGCGACCTCGGCGATCGCCTCCTTGCGGGTCGAGCCGGACTCCTCGAGCTCGGCGACGGCCGTACGCAGGGACCCGGGGTCGGTGCCGACGGCGGGGGCGCCGCTGGAGCCCTCGACGACGATCGTCACCTCGCCGCGGATGCCCTCGGCGGCCCAGGCGACGAGCTCGGCGAGGGGGCCGCGGCGCACTTCCTCGTAGGTCTTGGTGAGCTCGCGGCAGACCGCGGCGGGGCGGTCGTCGCCCAGCGCATCAGCCATCGCCGCCAGCGCGGCCTCGGTGCGGTGCGGGGCCTCGAAGAAGACCATCGTGCGCTCCTCAGCTGCGAGCGCGGCGAGGCGACGACCGCGCTCACCCGCCTTGCGCGGCAGGAACCCCTCGAAGCAGAACCGGTCGACCGGCAGCCCGCTGACCGCGAGGGCGGTGAGCACGGCGCTCGGGCCCGGCACGGCGGTCACGCGTACGTCGTGCTCGACCGCCGCCGCCACCAGCCGGTAGCCCGGGTCGGAGACGCTCGGCATCCCCGCGTCGGTGACCAGCACCACCCGGTCACCGGCGAGCAGTGCCTCCAGGAGGACCGGGGTGCGGGCCTGCTCGTTGCCCTCGAAGTAGGACACGACGCGACCCGACAGCGTGATGCCGAGGTCGGCGCAGAGGCGCTTGAGCCGGCGGGTGTCCTCGGCAGCGACGACGTCCGCACCGGCGAGCTCGGCGGCGAGCCGGGGCGGTGCGTCGCCGACCTGACCGATCGGGGTGCCCGCGAGGACCAGGACGCCTGCCATGGGGTCGATCATGGCAGGCCGTCGGGGTGCGCGATCATCGGCACGTGCCCTTCGTCGACGTCCGCGGGATCCCCACCCACCACGAGGTCACCGGCAGCGGTCCGGCCGCCCTCTTCCTGCACGGCGGCTACTGCACGGCGGCGGTGATGCGGCCGCTGGCCGAGCAGCTGCCGTGGCTCACCGCCCACGCACCCGAGCGCCCCGGGCACCGCCGCACCCCGGACCGACCCGGCCCGATGTCGTACGACGACGGGGTGGCCGACACCCTCGCCTACCTCGATGCCGTGGGACTCGACGCGGTCGACGTGCAGCCCGCACTCCTGGGCTCGGTGGTCGCAGCGTTCCTCCGGACGACCTAGGGCCGCACGACCCGGAAGCGCCAGGTCCGCACCGACCGGTTGCCGGCCGTGTCCCGCGCCACGAGGCGTACGACGTGGCGACCGAGCGCCAGCCGCTGCCGCGGCGTCCACCGCACGACGTCACGGCGGTCGTACGTCGCCCCGCGGACGCGGTCGCCGTCGAGGAGCAGCCTGATCGATCGTGCCCCCACCCCCGACGCGGCGTCGACGACCCGGGCGCGGATGGTCGGGCGGCGGTCGGAAGTGGTGCGTCCGGGACGGAGCGAGGAGATCCGCGGCCCGGCAACGTCGACCAGCGGGGCGACCACCGGCGGGGCGACCACCGGCGGGGCCACGACCGGCGGGATCACGACCGGCGGCGTGCCGACCGGCGGGGCGACCACCGGCGGCGCTCCGCCCCCGACGACCACCTGGACGCTGTCGGTGACGGCACCGTGGCCGGCGTGCTCGCCGGCACGGGCCACCGTCACCGTGGCGGTGTAGGTGCCGGGGGCCGCATAGGTGTGGTCCGGGTCGGCGCCGGCGCCGGTGGTGCCGTCACCGAAGCTCCACGTGTAGGTGAGGTCGGCGGTGCCCGGGGACAGGTCGGCACAGCCGATGCGCCGGCTGGCGTTGGCGGGGTCGTGCACGACGACCGAGACGGCCTTGGGGCCGGCGCGCAGGGGCTTGACGACCTCGACCGGTCCGCTCGCACCGCTCGCGTCGGAGGTGAAGAGCGGCCAGATCTCGTTGACCTCGGCGAAGGGCTGGGCGGTGTCGAAGCGGAAGTGGGCCCCGCCGAGCTGGTCGCCGCACGCGAGCTCATGCACGTGCACCTGCTGGTGCGGGGTGCTCGGTGCGACGCCGGTGACCTCGAGCGAGGTGGTGGTCCTTCCCCGGCTGCGGACCATCACGGCCCGACCGGTGAGGTCGGGGTGGTCCGCGAGCCCGGCGGAGTAGGAGCTCGCCGTGCCCCGGGTGGTGACCTGCGTCGAGAAGGCGACCGCCGACGGGGACTGTCCCGGAGCCGCCAGCGCGTCGATCTCGGGGAGTCCGCCACCGGTCGGCGGCTCGGGGTCCGGCGGGCCCGGGTCGCCGGTGACGGTGATCGCGAACTCCTCCACGTGCAGCCCGCCGCGCCCGTCGCTCACGCGCAGGCGGGCGACGTACTGCCCCGGGGTGCGGTACTCGAGCATCGCGTGGTCGCGGTAGGACACCGGCCCGCCGTCGCCCGGGTCCCACGAGACCACGGGTACGTCGCCACTGTCGGGGTCGCTCGCGTTGGCCGTCGCGTGCACGACCAGCGGCGCTGGACCGGACAGCGGCTCCACGACCGGCGCGGCGGTGGGCGCCTGGTTGTCGCCGATGTCGGTCACCACGATCGTGCCGCTCATCAGGGTGCCGTGCATGGCGCAGATGTAGCGGTAGGTGCCGGGCTCGGTGAAGGTGCGACGCACGGGCGCGCCGTCGGGGTCGCGATACTCCGCGAGCGGCGACCCCCAGGCGCTCTCCCACGGCTGCTCGGGCGCCTGCGAGGTCAGGTCGTGGCCCTGCGTGGCGCGGTCGAACTGCCACTCGACGGTGTCCCCGACGGCGATCGTGACCACTGCCGTGCCGGTGTCGACCGACTCCCACCGGTTGCTGGAGACGTCGTCGACGGCGTCCACCACCCAGGTCCGGCCCTCCACGGCCGCAGCGGGGGATGCAGCGGTCGCGGTGGTGACTGCCGCCCCGCCCACCAGGGCGGAGGAGACGAGGAGCAGCAGGGCGAGCGCGACGCGGGGCATGACGACCTCTCAGTGGGCGACATGTCGAACGCAGTTCGCATGTCTGAATCGATACCCCGAGTCTAGATGTGGCAGCCGTCACGTCAAGGGGGCGTCCGCTGACGCCTCGCGCGCGCCCGCGTGCCGGCGCCCGGCCTCTGGTTAAAGTTCCCGCGTGACCCTGACTGCCACCGAGCGGAACCGTCCGCGCTGGAGGTCGGAGGATCCCCTCCTCGGCTGGGTCGGGGCGATCTGCCTCGCGAGCCTCGCGTTCTTCCTGCGCCGGTGGCACCTCGGCACGCCCCACCAGTTCTCCTTCGACGAGACCTACTACGCCAAGGACGCCTGGTCGCTGCTCAACCACGGCTACGTCCGGGGCTACGTCGAGGACGCCGACAAGACCATCCTCAACGGCGACGTGACGGGCCTGTGGCTGGACGGCCCGTCGATGATCGTCCACCCCGAGGTCGGCAAGTGGCTGATCGCCGGCGGCATCAAGGTCTTCGGGATGGAGCCGTCCGGGTGGCGGATGGCCTCGGCCGTCATCGGCGCCCTGATGGTGCTCCTCATGTGCCGGTTCGTCCGCCGGGTCACCGGATCGACGGTCCTCGGCCTGGTCGCGGGCCTCCTGCTCTCGATCGACGGTCTCCAGCTCGTGCTGTCGCGCCTCGCGCTGCTCGACATCTTCCTGGCGTTCTTCCTGCTGTGCGGCGTCCACTGCGTCGTCGCCGACCGGCAGTGGCTGCGCGACCGCCTCGCGTCCGGCCGGTCCTCACGCGCCCTGGGCCTCTGGCGTCCGTGGCTCCTCCTCGGCGGGGTGGCCTTCGGCCTGGCCGTCGGCACGAAGTGGTCGGCGCTCTACACCCTCGCCGCCTTCGGCCTGCTCGCCTGGCTGTGGAGCGCCGGGGCGCGGCGCGCCTTCGGGCAGCGACGCCCGCTGCTGCGCTCGGTCCTCCTCGACGCCGTCCCGGCCTTCCTCGCGCTCGTGGGCGTCGGCCTGGTCACCTACCTCGCCACCTGGACCGGCTGGTTGATGCACGCCGATGCCTACGAGGAGGCGTTCAGCAACACGCAGTACACGTCGTACGGCGGGGGCGAGGCGTGGCCGACGGCCGGCGAGCCGGACGCCGACGGCCTCGGCGAGGTCACCCAGTCGCTGCGCTCGCTGTGGTCCTACCACCAGGACGTCTACACCTTCCACAGCCACTTCCTCGACGACAAGACGCACATCTACGCCTCCAAGCCGTCGACCTGGCTCGTCATGGGACGCCCCGTCGGCGTCGACGCCCAGACCGACATCCAGCCGGGCTCGCAGGGCTGCGAGGCACCGAGCGGCTCGACGTGCATCCGGCAGATCCTGCTCATCGGCAACCCGGTGATCTGGTGGGGGGGCTGCCTGGCCATGGTCGCCTCGCTGCTGCTGTGGATCGGCGCGCGCGACTGGCGCCACGGTGTCGCGGTGCTCGGGCTGGCGAGCACCTGGCTGCCGTGGTTCCTCTACGACGACCGGCCGATCTTCTTCTTCTACGCGATCACCTGCCTGCCCTTCATGGTGCTGTCGCTGGCGCTCGCGATGGGCCACCTGATCGGCACCTCCGACGTGCCGACCCCGCGACGTACGTTCGGGGTGGTCGTCGCCGGCAGCTACACCGTGCTGGCCCTCATCGCCTTCGCATGGTTCTGGCCGGTGTGGACCGACGTGCTGCTCACCAAGTCGGAGTGGGACGCCCGGATCTGGTTCCAGCGCTGGATCTGATCCTCCCGGTGCGAGCTGGGCCAGTCCGGTCTTGTGAAGTCGGCAGTAACCTGCGATTTTCGATCAAGAACCGCCGCATTTGTTGAGCCGTCCATTGGCTCCGCGTTATACGTGGCGGAGCATGGCGGCAACCGATCTGTTTCGGGGGCCGACGCCAGGGAGGGTGCGCCATGGATTCCACGATGATTCACGTGTGTCTGCAGACCGAGGGTGCACCGTCGCCCGAGGGCCACGAGGTCGGTGAGCGGTGGGTCTGCTCGTGCGGCGACAACTTCGTCTACCGCGAGGGCTTCAACCGCGCCGGCTACCAGACCGTCGAGTGGTGGCCCGCCCCGGCCATCCCGCAGCCGCGCAACGCCAGGACCAAGGCCCGACGCGGCCTCCTCTTCGGCCCCCGCAAGGGCTGACACCCAGCTCGGCCTGACCCCGCCCGATCCAGCCCGGGCGGGGTTTCGTCGTTCCCGGGACCGGCCGGGGCAGCTCCTAGTCGTCCCAGCCCTGGCCGCGGACGAAGTCGACGAGCCGCTGCGCCGGCGGGGCCAGGGGCCGGTCCGTGCGCCAGGTGAGGCCGATCGTGCGCGTGGCACCGGGTGAGGAGAGCGCCAGCCCGACCGATCCCGACTGACCGGCGAACGCCTCGGGCACCACCGCGACGCCCAGCCCGGCCGCCACCAGGCCCTCGATGGTGGCCAGGTCGGCGCTCTCGAAGGAGATCGTCGGGCTGATGCCGGCATCAGCGAGCAGCCCGTCCACGAGCGCGCGGTGGGCGAAGCCGGCCGGGGTCGTGACCAGCTCGTCGTCGGCGAGCTCCGCGAGGCCGACCCGCTTGCGGTGGCGCAGTCGGTGACCCGGCGGCACCACGACCACCAGCCGCTCCCGGCGTACGGGCAACCAGGCGTGCCCCTCGGCCCGGTCCATGGTGAGGCCGAGCTCGACGACCCCGCGGTCGAGGTCTCGGTGGATGTGGTGGGTGGGCTCCTGGCTCAGCACGACCTTGATGCCGGGCGCCTGGGCGTGGAAGGCACGCAGCAACCGCGGCACGAGCGTGGTCGCCATCGAGTCGAGGAACGCCAGCCGCACCATCCCGGAGTCCGGGTCGAGCCGGTGGGTCAGCGCCGCGACCAGGAGGTCGTGTCGAGCCACCAGGTCCCGGGCGGCCTCGATCACGATCTCGCCCTCGGGGGTGGGACTCACCCCGGTGGGCAGCCGCTCGAATATCCGTACGCCCAGCTCGTCCTCGAGCCGCGCCAAGGCACGCGAGAGCGTGGGCTGGCTGGTGCCGATCGTCGCGGCGGCCTCGGTCACGTGGCCCGCGTCGCCCAGCTCCAGCAGCCAGGAGAGGTCGCGGATCAGCACGACGTGATCATACGTCGTACGCATGGTTGCACGCCGTGATCGACATTGGACGTATCCAACGCCAGAGCCCAGCATCGACCGGGTGAGCACCGTCGACCAGTCCTGCGCGCCTGCCTGCGCCGACCTCGAGCCGCACCGGCCGGGGAGCGACGGCTACCGCCGGATCATGGTCGCGATGTTCGCTGCCGGCATGGCGACCTTCGTGCTCCTCTACGACGTCCAGGCGCTGCTCCCCGAGCTGGTCCGGGCCTTCGACATCTCGCCGACCCGCGGGACCCTCGCCCTCTCGCTGACCACGGCCGCACTGGCCGTCTCCCTGCTGGTCGCCGGTCCGCTGTCGGAGGTCGTGGGGCGCACCCGGCTGATCCACGTGGCGCTCTGGTCGTCGGGCGCGGTGGCGCTGGCGTGCGCGGTCGCGCCGACGTGGGAGACGCTGCTCGGCCTGCGGATGCTCCAGGGCATCACCCTGGCCGGTCTCCCCGCCGTGGCGACGGCCTACCTGCGCGAGGAGCTGCACCCCTCCGCCCACGGCCGCGCGTTCGGCCTCTACATCGGCGGCACGGCGCTCGGGGGCATGGCCGGCCGGTTGGTGACCGCGCCCGTCGCCGACCTCGCGGGCTGGCGGTGGGGGCTCGCCGCCGCAGCCGCCTTCGCCCTCGTCTGCGCAGCGCTCGTGGCCTGGCTCCTGCCCGCGTCGCGGCACTTCACCGCCCGCCCCGCTGGCGCCCGGGTGGCCCTGGGCCAGGCGCGGGCCGCAGTGCGTGACCGGGCCCTGGTCGCCCTCTACGTCCTCGGGGCGTGCGCGGTGGGCGCCCTGGTCGCGGTGCTGAACGCGCTCGGCTTCCGCCTCAGCGCAGCGCCGTACGACCTCTCCGTCGGCACCATCAGCCTGGTCTTCCTCGTCTACGCCCTCGGCAGCGTCAGCTCGGCCGTCTCCGGGCGCGTGGCCGACCGCATCGGGAGGCGGTCCACCATCCCCGCCGGCTGCGCGATCGCCCTGGCGGGGGTGCTCCTGACGCTGAGCGGCTCGCTCCCGTTCGTGGTCCTGGGTGTCGCCGCACTGACGATCGGCTTCTTCTGCATCCACGGGCTGGCGAGCGGCTGGGTCACTGCGCGGGCACACCTGGCGGGGGTGAGCACCGGGCAGGCCGCGGCGTTCTACCTCTTCGCCTACTACGTCGGCTCGTCGGTCTTCGGCAACCTCGGCAGCGCCGCCTGGAGCCACGCCGGGTGGCCGGGCGTCGTGGCGCTCGCCTCGGCGCTGCTGCTCACCGTGTCCGCGATGGTGGCCGTGCTCCGGCACACACCGGCGCTGGTCGAGCCCGCTCGGGTGGCCTGAGGCGGACCGTCACCAGGCGCCGGGGAAGCGGTCCGAACCCGCGATCGCGAGCAGGCCGACCACGAGGGACGCCCCCAGAGCGATGAGCAGCGTCTGACCGAGGTAGCGGCGCCCCGGCACGACGAGCAGCGCGAGTCCGACCAGGGCGACCAGTGCCGGCAGCAGCCACACCGGCAGGAGCGTCGACAGTGCGAGGGTGACGAACGCGAGCACCCCTCCTCCGATCGCCGCCTGCCCGAGCGGCACCGGACGGGGGCCGCGCGGCAGCCCGACCTCGGTCACCGGACCCCCGGAGGCCAGCTGGTCGGGCGCCAGGACGCGCAGCAGCAGCACCACCGTGGCGGGGTCGGCCACCACGACGACGTCGCAGAAGCGGTCCTCCACGGCGTGACGGCGCACGAGCGCGTCGAGGCGGTGACCGCGGTCGACGTCGGGGAAGCGGACCGGCGCGAGGAGCACGTCGGGATGGGCGTCGCGACCGAGCCCCTGGACCACCTGCTTCGCCTCGGCGGTCGGCGCAGTGACGACGACGGCCGACGACCGTAGGTGCGCGCGCAGGCGCTCGACGTCGGCCGCACCCGCCTGCGTCGTGACCACGTGGATCCGCTGGTAGTCCGTCACGCTCCGACGTTAGCGGGGATCCTGCAGGCAGGAGTCCGCGGCCGGCCGCCACGGACTCCTGCCCTCCCGCTCAGGTGACCCTGACGATGCGGGCCTTCGAGGTGGACCGGGCGACGAGGGTCGACCCGAGGTAGGTCGCGGTGATCCGGTGCTTGCCCACCCGGGCGATCCGCACCGTGACCACGGCCCTGCCCCCGCCGGCGACCTTGCGGAGCGAGACCCGCGTGACCACCTTGCCGTCGACGCGGACCAACACCCTGCCGGTGACCTTCGCATCGGACCTCACGACGACGGTCACCTTGACCGGCTGCCCCTTCGCGACCCGCGTCCGGTGGGTGCGGACCGTCGTCCTGGAGTCCGCCCTCCCTGCCTGCGGCGGGTCAGTCGTGGGCGGGTCCGTCGTGGGCGGGGTCGTGGTCGGCACCTGGGTGACCGGTGCCGTCGCCGAGGACGTCGCCACGCCCGGCTCCTTGCCGGCCTTGGTCGCGGTCACGCGCACGGCGAGCCGGGCACCGAGGTCGGCCGCCGCCACGCCGTAGGACGTGCTCGTCGCTCCCGCGATCGGCACCCCGTCACGCAGCCACTGGTGGGCGAAGGACAGACCCTTGGTGTTCCACGATCCCGGGGTCGACGCCAGCGTCGCACCCACGACCGGTGTCCCGGTGACCTGCGGTGCCACGACGGCCGACACGGTGTCCACGTCGGCGAGCGTGACCGTCTCGCGTCGCATCGGCTCGGGGTTGCCCGCCACGTCGGTCGAGGCGAACTCCACGACGTGCGTCCCGAAGCCGGTGACGGTGAAGGGCTGGGCACCGGCCGTGGCCCAGGCACCGCCGTCGACCCGGTAGGCCGTGGTGGCCACGCCACTCGTGGCGTCGGTCGCGGCGAGCCTCAGGCTCGCGGTGTCCGCGTCCTCGACCCCTCCACCGCGGGTCACGGCCAGGCTGGTCTGCGGCGCCGTGGCGTCGATCCAGACCGGCAGCACACCCGCCGGCGAGACGTTGCCGGCGGCATCGGTGGCGCGATGGCCCACCTCGTGCTTCCCGTCGCCGCTCACCGCGACCGGCTCGGTGTACGCCGACCAGCCGGGGCCCTGCGAGATCTCGACCTCGGGAGCCTCGTCACGGCTGTCGAGGGCCTGCACCCCGACCGTGACGTCGGAGCGCCACCAGCCGTTGTCGCCCGCCCGACCGCTGGCGACGGTCGCGGAGACGTCGGGCGCCCGCTCGTCGTCGGTCACGCGCAGCACCCACAGGTCCGCGATGGACGGGTCGAAGAAGCCGTCCTGGGCGCGGGTCCCGAGGCGGTACTCGTAGCGGACCCGCACCTTGCCGTCGGCGGCAGCAGCGAGCGCAGCAGGGTCGGTCACCGGGAAGTCGTAGACCTTTGAGCCCTCGCCACCCTCGGCACGCGGCAGCACGTGCTCGCGGACCAGGACGTCGTCGACGTAGATGTCGTACTTCTTGGTGTAGGGACCGGAGTAGGTCTCGACGTTGCGCAGCACGAACGGCTGGCCCGCCGGCACCTGGACCTCCGCGGAGAACCACGAACCCGGCGTGCCCGAGTTGGAGTAGCGACGGGTCAGGCCGGCCTCGGTGTTGGTGCCGCTGGACGGCGACACCTGGAGGGCGTGCGCGCCCTCCGAGGCGGTGTTGCCGAAGTCGACGTAGTCGACGTAGCCGGTGGCCGGCGGCCGAGGCGTGGGCAGCGCGAGGGTCAGCTCCACGGTTCGCTCGGCCAGGGTCGCACCCGCCCGTCCCACGCGTACGTCGGCCGGGACCGGCTCGTTGCTCACGCGGTCGAGCGGCACGACGACCGGCACGGCCACCACGACCTGCTCGCCCGCTGCGACGCGGACGTCGGACGAGGGCGCCGTGCGCCACCCCAGGGGGAGCGTGAGCCCGACGTGCGCACGGACGTCGGCTGTCCCGGCGTTGGCGACGGGGACGGAGACCACCGCGTGGTCGGCCGGGTCGACGGCGTCGGCCGCGATGGTGACCGCGCCGATGGTGAGACCGGAGGTCACCGTCGCCCATGCGGGCGTCGCCGCCGTGGCCGTGAACGGCTCACCCGAGAGGACGAGGTCCAGCGCCAGCGTCGCGGCGTACGTGCCCGGGTCGGCCTGCTTCGGGACGTCCAGCTCGAACGGCAGCTGGACGGATCCTCCGGCGGGAAGCGACGCGAGCGAGACGTTCGCCTCGCCGAGGCCGGCCGCGTCGACCGTGCCCTCGAGCGCGGTGATCGGCTCGTCCCCCGTGTTGGTCACCTCGACCGTCCCGGAGACGGTGGCGCCGGGGAGGGCGGCACCGTCGACGGGCGGCAGCGCGACGGAGACACCGACGGAGGCCAGGTAGGCGTTGACGAGCCGGGCCTCGATGGCCGCGACCCGGGTGTCGAGGTCGTCCTTGACCGGACCGGCGATCCCGGAGGTCGCCAACCAGGTGCGCAGGTCGCGGGCTCCGTCCCGTGCGGCGGCGAGCGCCGCGGTGACGTCGGCCTCGTCGCCGTCGATCCCGGCGAGCAGAGCTGCGTCCACGTCGGCACTGATCGCGTCGACCGCGGTGTCGAGCTGACCGCGCTCGGACGTGGTCAGGTCGCCGTCGTCGGCCAGGTCGGCGACGTGGGACCGCAGCGCCTCGAGGTCCCCGGCGATCTCGCCGAGGGCGGCGTTGGAGGCCGCGGTGGCGAAGTCATAGCTGCCGGAGCCGACGGTCACGGTGACCGTGTCGCCGTCGTCCCGGACGTCGAGGACACCGTCGACGTCGCCGAGCAGCTGCCCGCCCTCGGTGAGGGCGTACGCGTTCGCGGCGGGCAGCACGACCTCCGCCGTGGTGTTGACCGGGACCTGCGCCGTGAGCGAGAGCTCCTCGCCCCGCAGGGTCCAGTCGGTCGTGATCGGACCGTACGCCGAGTCGAAGGCGCCGGCGCCGTGGGTCAGCCCGCCCCCCATGACGGGAGCGATGCGCGAGACCTTGTAGCCGGCCTCGAGGGCCTTGATCCCGCCGATGTTCTGGTACATCCAGTCGCCGACGGCGCCGTAGGCGTAGTGGTTGAAGGAGTTCATCTCGACGGGTCCGAACGAGCCGTCCGGCATGATCG
The DNA here is from genome assembly GCF_900112035.1 of Nocardioides alpinus. Lineage (GTDB taxonomy): Bacteria > Actinomycetota > Actinomycetes > Propionibacteriales > Nocardioidaceae > Nocardioides > Nocardioides alpinus. The sequence continues at coordinate 614,447 of NZ_FOKC01000001.1, forward strand.
AGTTCCAGCGCTCCCACATGGTGGTGGCGCCGTTCTCGATCTCGTAGCCCCAGGACGGGTAGTCCTTGTGCAGGAGCATCGTGTAGGCGAGGTCGTCGCGGTCGATGCTGCTGAGGGCCGGCAGCAGCCACGGGGTGCCGAGGAAGCCGGTGGTCAGGTGGTTGTTGCTCGCGGCCAGCTTGGCCACGAACTGGTCGGCGACCTTCTGACGGAGGTCGGCGTCGGCGATCATGTCCATGCCGAGCGCCATCGCGTAGCCGGCCTGGCTGTTGCCCTGGATCGTGCCGGTGGACTGCACGAACTCGTCGACGAAGGCCGCGCGGACGGCGGTCGAGAGGTCGGCGTACTCCGCCGCGTCCTCGTCCTCGCCGATCGCCGCCGCCATCTCCGACAGCATCCGGGCGTCCTCGGCGTAGTACATGGTGCCGAGCACTCCGACGCTGGTCGGGTCGTCCAGGTTGAGCCAGTCCTCCCAGTGCCCGCGACCGGAGTCGATCAGGTCGGTGCCGGCACTGGTGCGCACGAAGCCGAGGAACTTCTCCATCGACGCGTAGTTCTCCCGCACGATCCGGCCGTCGTCCCAGGCCTTCCAGGTGGCGTAGGGCACCGTGATGGCGGCGTCGGACCAGCCGAGGCCCGAGCCGAAGTCCCCGGCGTTGGGCACCACCGGTGCGATGCCGGGGACGTTGCCGTCGGCGTAAGCGGCGTCGCGGAGGTCGGTCATCCACTTGCCCAGGAATCCGCGGGTGTCGGTGAGGTAGCTCGCGGTGGGTGCGAAGACGTTGATGTCACCCGTCCAGCCCAGCCGCTCGTCGCGGGCCGGGGTGTCGGTGGGGACCGAGAGGAAGTTGCCGCGCTGGCCCCAGGAGATGTTGCTCTGGAGCTGGTTCAGCATCGGGTCGGAGGTCACGAGCGTGCCGGTGTCGGCCAGGTCCGAGCCCCACACGACACCCGTGACGTCGGCGAGCGCCGGAGCGGCCGTCGTACCGGTGATCTCGAGGTAGCGGAACCCGTGCTGGGTGAACTTGGGCGTGTAGGTCGCCGTGCCGGTCGTCGCGAAGGTGTAGAAGTCGGTGACCTTCGCGGAGCGCATGTTGGCGGTGTAGAGCGACCCGTCGGGGTTGAGCTCCTCGCCGTAGCGGATCCGGACGGTCGCTCCGGCCTGGCCCTGCAGGGTCAGCCGGGCCACACCGACCATGTTCTGGCCGAGGTCGTAGACCTCCACGCCGGGGGCCGGGGTGGTGTGCGCCTGCGCAGCCAGCTCCTCGGTGACCCGCACCGGCTCGTCGGGCTGCGGCACCAGGCGCGCGGACGTGTTGGTGGCGATCGTGACCGGGTTCCAGCCGGCGTCGTCGAAGCCCGGCGCGTCCCAGCCGGGCTGCTCGGCGTTGGCGTCGTAGGTCTCGCCCTCGATGTTGTCGGCCTCCACGTAGGGGCCGAAGTGGCTCTTCCACGTGTCGTCGGTCGTGACGACCTGCGACGTGCCGTCGGTGTAGTCGATGCGCAGCTGCGCGATCAGGCCCAGGCTGCTGCCGTAGTGGTTGAAGCCGAAGGACGCGATCTTGCCCTTCCACCAGCCGTCGCCGAGCTCGGCGCCGAAGGCGTTCGCTCCGCTGCGAACCTGATCAGTCACGTCGTACGTCTGGTGCTGGATCCGCTTGCGGTACTCGGTCCAGCCCGGCGCCAGGAACTGGTCGCCGACCTGCGCACCGTTGAGCCGCATCTCGTAGACGCCCTGCGCCGAGGCGTAGACTCGTGCCGACTCGATCGTCTTGCCGGGGTCGGTCGTGAACGAGGTCCGCAGGAGCGGCTTGTGGGAGTCGGGGGTGCGGTAGAGGACGTCCTGGCGCTCGGCGACGCGCAGGCCCGCGGAGGTCAGCCGGCCACCGGTGAACGGGTTGCCGGTGGTGAAGTCGGTGTCGAGCAGGACCTCACCGTTCTTGGCGGTCACCGTGACGGCCTTGATGTCGGCGGCCTCGTCGACGTTGCCCGCAGCCACGAAGTCCTGGCGGAAACCGACGAAGCCCTTGGTGAACGAGGTGTCGGTGCGCTGGTCGATCTGGGTGCCGTCGAGCAGCGTGGTGATCGTGCTGCCGTCGACCGTGACCGACAGGCGGTGCGTGCCGGTGAGCAGCTGGGTCGCGGTGATGCCCGGGATGGGCTTGTTGTCCAACAGCGAGTAGACGCCGTTCACCCGCTTGTGCGGGCGGAACCGGGGCGTTCCGTCAGCGGCGGAGATCTGCCACATGAGGGCGTTCTGGGTGCTCGCGGCGCGGACGAAGACGCCGACGGCCATGTCGGCGATGTCGAAGTCGATGTCGGCGGTGTAGTTGCCCCAGCGGTCGACCTCACCGGTCGCGGACTTGCCGATCCAGTCGCCCTGCCACTCCCCGGCGGTCAGGATGCCGGTCTCGAAGGAGGCCGGGGCGCTCCACTCGGAGGCCGCGTCGGTGGCGTCCCAGGTGCGGACCTGCCACACGTAGCGGGTCTGCGAGGCGAGCGCTGGACCGGCGTAGGCGACGTCCACCTGGCGGTCCGAGTCGACCTTGCCGGAGTCCCAGACGTCCGGCGAGGCGAGCGCGTCCTCGCTGATGGCGACGCGGACCTGGTACGCGTCCTGCACCACGCCGCGCGCGGTCGAGGCGGCGGTCCATCCGAAGCTCGGCGCGTCACCGGGGATGCCGAGGGGGTCGACCCGGCCGTTGGTCTGCAGCCCGGACAGGCTGACGGCGGCGGCGGCGGCCGCCGAGGGTGCGGCCGCGGCCGGCGACGGCGCCATGGCGCCGAGTCCCCCGACGAGGGCCAGCGTCGCTAGCGCGGAGATCCCTCGCTGGGCGTACCGGGTCAGGACTGTGCTCATGCGCGTCTCCAGGCTCACGGGTGCCGGCGTGATGCCGGTCACATCGGATTGAACCGTTTCACACGCGCCATGTGGCTGTCTAGGTTCGTCCACGTAATTTCTGTTCTCACCTGTGAACAGACCGCTCATCGAGTCCCGCGGGCCGTCCCGCCATGGGCAGACGCAGAACGGGCCCGGATCAAGGATCCGGGCCCGTTCTGGTGGTGGAGGTGAGGGGACTCGAACCCCTGGCCTTCTCGATGCGAACGAGACGCGCTACCAGCTGCGCCACACCCCCACGCGCCTCTCGGCGCGACGCCAAGATACACGAGGAGCACCGGCCGGATCGAATCGACCCGGGTCCCGGTCCGAGGGGAGGTGGAGGCGGCTCAGGCTCCGCTGGCGCGGCGCGACTCGTCGGCCTCGCGAGCTGCCCTGGCGGACTTCTCGGCGGAGCGGGCGAGGGCGGAGTCCTCGTCGTTGTGGCCGCTGGACCACACGCCGGTGGAGTCGAGGTCGATGGTGGAGACCGTACGACGCTGGGCGGCGGGCTTGTTGACGTAGGTCGGCAGCGTGGTGGGCACCATGTCCCACCCGCCGACGACGGCGATCTCGCCGGTCACGACGGCCGGGGACTCGCCGGCCGGGGACGACTCGGCGGGGCTGGGGGCCACCGGGCTGGGCGCGGTCGGGGTGCGCGGCAGCGGCGGGGTCAGCGGCATCTCACCGGTCAGGTCCGACTCGTCGTACTCCTCCTCGACCAGGGGCGGGAAGCCGATCTCGATGGCCGACCGGGCGGCGCGCTGGCGACGCTCGGCGCGGACGGAGACGCGGCAGGCCACCAGCCAGGCGACGAGCAGACCGGCCGGCGCGGCGACCCACGGCCAGGTGATCACGGAACCGGCGGCGAGACCGATGACGACGGCGTTGGCGAGGGCGATGAGCCCGAGCACGTTGCGGCGGCGCTTCGCGGCGCGGCGGGCCGACGCGCGGTGGTTCATCGTCGGGAGTGCGACCTGGGGCGCCGGCTCGCGGACCGCGGCAGCGACGGCCTCGGGAGTGGCGTGCGGCTTGGTCTCGACCGGCGGCCGCAGGGCCGCGCGGATCGGCGACACGACCAGGCGTGCGTTGCGCCGGTCGACGGGCTCACGACGGGCCAGGACGCGCATCGTGTGCGAGAACTTCTCGACCGATCGGCTCCGGACCACCTCGTCGTGGTGCTTGAGGGCCTTGGGGATCAGGTAGACGGCCCACGCCACGGCAAGGGCGACAAAGATGAGAGCGCTCAGGTCCACGGGCTGAGCGTAGGAGCGCGGAGCCTGAGCGGGGCGGATGTCACGTGGTGTGTCGCAGGACTACTGGTGTGACTGGTGAGTTTGCAGCCGCGTCGTGATGCCCTCCGGGCACTCCTCGACGGTCACCGCGAAGATCCGGTGGTCGCGCCAGGCCCCGTCGATGTGCAGGAAGCGGGGCGCGTAGCCGACCTGCTCGAGGCCGAGCTTCTCCACCACGCGGAGCGAGTTGGTGTTCTCCGGGCGCACGCAGATCTCGACGCGGTGCAGCCCGACCTGTCCGAAGCAGTGGTCGATCACCATCGCGACCGCCCGCGGGGCCACGCCCCGACCGGCTGCCTCGGCGGCCACCCAGTAGCCGATCGACGCCCACTGGGCGGACCCGCGGGCCACGTTGCTGACGGTGACCTGACCGACGAAGCGCCCCTCGACCTCCACCACGAACGGCAGGCACAGGCCCTGCCGGGCCTGGTGCAGGAGGGAGCGTACGACCATCTTGTAGGACGACGGGCGCGGCGCGGCCCCCGGCGGGACCGTCGCGTCCCACGGGCGCAACCAGTCCTGGTTGCGGGCACGGACCGACTGCCACTGGTCGGCGTCGGACTTGCGCAGCGACCGGACCACCACGCCCTCCGACTCGAGGCGGGCGGGCCAGCCGGGGGCGTTCAGTGGTCGCTCCCGACGACCTGCTCGACCGCGTGGCGGAGCACGGGCTCGAGGACGCCGAGCCCGTCCTTGACTCCCCCGCGCGACCCGGGGAGGTTGATGACGAGGCAGGTGCCAACGATCCCGGCGAGGCCGCGGGAGAGCATCGCTGTCGGGATGCCCTTCTCGACGCCGGCGGCGCGGATCGCCTCGGCGATGCCGGGGACCTCGCGGTCGAGCAGCGGCGCCGTGGCCTCGGGAGTCCGGTCGGTCGGGGTGAGCCCGGTGCCGCCGGTCGTGAGCACGACGCGGGCGCCGGCCTCGACCGCGGCGGAGATCGCCGCGCGGACGGGGTCGCCGTCGGGCACGACCGCCGGGTCGTCGCACTCGAAGCCCTGGTCGCGCAGCCAGTCCACGATCAGCGGACCGGTCTCGTCGGCGTACACCCCGGCCGCAGCGCGGTTGGACGCGACGACGACGCCGGCACGCAGGCTCATCGCGTCCGCTCCCAGTCGCCCGACCGACCACCGGTCTTCGTCTCGACCCTGATGTCGGTGATGACCGCGGCCTTGTCGACGGCCTTGACCATGTCGACGACGGTGAGCGCGGCGACCGAGACGGCCGTCAGCGCCTCCATCTCGACGCCGGTGCGGTCGGTGGTGCGGACGGTCGCGGTGATGTCGACCGACTCGTCGGTGACGGCGAGGTCGACGGTGACGCCGGAGATCGCCAGCGGGTGGCAGAGCGGGATGAGTGCCGGGGTCTGCTTGGCGCCCATGATCCCGGCGATCCGGGCCACCGCGAGCGCGTCGCCCTTCGGCACGCCGTTGCCGCGGAGCAGGTCGACGACGGTGCGGCTCACCAGCACGCGGCCGGTCGCGGACGCCGTACGAGCGGTGACCGCCTTGTCGCCCACGTCGACCATCCGGGCGGCGCCGGTCTCGTCGACGTGCGTGAGCCGCTCGGCCATCAGAACTCCTCGTCGAGCTTGCGGATCGCGACCATCTCGCCGGCCGCGATCCCGGTGACGTCGGCAGCGACCTCGATCAGGCAGTTGGCGGCGGCCAGGTCGCCGATCAGGTGGGAGCCGTGGCCGCCGACCGGGGAGACGAAGGTGCCGCCGCCGTCGGAGTCGTAGAGGCCGCGCACCAGCTGCACCTTGCCCGCCGGCGAGGACAGCCCGTGCGTCAGGCGGGCGCGGGAGGTGGGCCTCACGTAGGGCAGCTTGCCCATCATCCGGCGGATCGCGGGGAGGACGAACATCTCGAACGAGACGTAGGAGGAGACCGGGTTGCCTGGGAGCGTGAAGACCGGGGTGTCGTCCTCGCCGATCGTCCCGAAGCCCTGCGGCTTGCCGGGCTGCATCCCGACGCCGCCGAACCACATCGAGCCGTGGTCCGACAGCGACTCCTTGACGACGTCGAAGTCGCCCTCGCTCACTCCCCCGCTCGTCACGACGAGGTCGGCGCGGACCAGCTGGTCGCTGAGCGCCTCCGTGAAGGCGTGCGACTCGTCGGGGACGATGCCGACGCGGTAGGCGATCGCCCCGGCGGCGCGGGCGGCGGCGGCGAGGAGGTAGGAGTTGCCGTCGTAGATCGAGTCGTGCCCCAGCGTCGTACCGGGCTCGCGGAGCTCGGAGCCCGTCGAGATCACGACGACGCGCGGCCGCGGACGGGTGCGTACGGTCGCGCGGCCGACCGCGGCGAGCATGCCGAGGTGGCGCGGCCCGAGGACGGTGCCCTCCTCGAGCAGCATGTCGCCCTCGGAGATGTCGTCGCCGAGCGGGCGGATGTGCTGGCCGGGCTTCGCGGCGCGGCTGATGCGCACCTGCGCGACGCCGCGGTCGGTCCACTCGTAGGGGACCACGGTGGTCGCTCCCGCCGGGACCGGCGCCCCGGTCATGATCTTGACAGCGGTGCCCGGCGAGATGGCCAGGATCGAGGACTGGCCGGCGCCGATCTCACCGACGACCGGCAGCACGACGGGTGCCTCCTCGGTCGCGTCGGCCACGTCCTCCGCGACCACGGCGTAGCCGTCCATCGCGGAGTTGTCGAAGCTCGGCAGCGAGATCGGGGCCACGACGTCCTCGGCCAGCGCGAGGCCGAGGGCCTCCATCAGTGGCTGCTGGAAGGCGCGCAGGGGCGAGACGGTGGCGAGGATGCGCTCGACGTAGTCCTCGACCGGGAGCAGGTCAGCCATCCTGGTCCTGCTCGCTGAGGACGGCGCCGCCCTCGACCCGCTGGGCGGCCGACGAGGCGAGCGCGACGTCGCCCACGACGCGTACGCCGCGGCCGAAGGTCCAGTCGCCGGCGACGGTGAACGACTCGGCCTCGCGCAGCGACGGAGCGCCGTCGGGGAAGCGCTTGTCGAAGTCGCCGACGAGCTTGTAGAACTCGCCGTCGAGGGACACGTAGGGCACGTCGTCGCCCGCGCGGTCGAGCACGAAGTCCTTGCCCAGGTCGTAGACGTCGGAGCGCAGCACCAGCAGGTCGTCGGTGGTCTTCACCGGGACGAAGCGCTCGCGGCCCACCTCGATGGTCCGCGCCCCCTCGAACACCTCGATCGCGGCGCCCATCGCGGTCTCGATCTGGATGACCTCAGGGGTCGACTTGTCGGCGGGGTCGAGGTGCTTGACGTTGCGGATCAGCGGGAGGCCGAGGATGCCGCCGCGGGCGTCGAGGGCCTCGACCATCGCCTGCAGGTCGAACCAGAGGTTGTTGGTCGAGCAGAACTGGTGACGGCTGAGGTCGGCCAGCGCGTCCTTGTCGGCGTCGAGGGTCTGCGCCGACTCGCGCAGCACGATGCGGCCGTCGGCCTTGCGGCGGGCGAAGTGGCCGCCCTTGCGGTCCGACGCCGTCCGCAGCACCGCCTCGATCGCGAACGGCGCACCGGTCTGGGCGAACCAGCCCGCCACGCGCGCGTCGGGGACGGCACCGAGGTTGTCGGAGTTGGAGACGAAGACGTAGCGGTAGCCGGCGTCGAGGAGCTGCGCGAGCAGGCCGGTGCCGCGGAGCGCGGTGTAGATGTCACCGTGCCCGGGCGGACACCACTCGAGGTCCGGCGCCTTGGGATAGGCGGCCGGGAGGAGGTTGGCGGCGAGGAGCTTGGGCTCCTTGTTCTGCAGGAACTCCAGCGGCAGGCCGTCGACCGGGAGGTCGTCGTAGCGCGCCAGCGCCGCCATCGTGTCGGCAGACGTGCGGAAGGAGTTCATGAACAGCAGCGGCAGCGTCGCGTCGTACTCCTTGCGGAGGTGCAGCACCTGGCGGGCGATGATGTCGAGGAAGCTCAGCCCGCGGCGCACGCAGAGCAGCGACTTCGCCCGCTCCATGCCCATCGAGGTGCCGAGCCCGCCGTTGAGCTTGATGACGGCGGTCTTGCGGATCGCCTCCGTGGCGACGTCGGCGGACACGTCGACGTCGGCGAGCGCCTCCATGTCGAGCGGCTCGATCGTGTTCTCGGCGATCATGCCGGTCTCGCCGTGCTCGAGGAGCCGGTAGTAGTGCGCGAACGTGTCGATCGCGACCTCGTCGACGCCCGCCTGCCGCATCTTCGTGCGTGCGAGGTCGAGGCCGTGCGCGCTGCCCTTGCTTGCCATGCTTCGATCGTAGGCTGCTGAGGTGGCCCCACGACACTCGGCAGACAGCACGGCAGCCAAGTCCGCCCTGCGCGACCAGGTCCTGGCGGGCCGCAAGCACCGCCCGCTCGACGCTGCGGCGGACGTCGCGGCGTCGATCTCGCGGGTAGCGCTGGCCTGGGCACCGGTCCGCGACGCCGCCACGGTCGCGGCGTACGTCTCGGTCGGCAGCGAGCCCGGCACCGGGCTCCTGCTCGATGCGCTGGTGGCCGCCGGCAAGCGGGTCCTGCTGCCGGTGGTGCTCCCGGGTCTCGACCTCGACTGGGCCGTCTACGCCGGCCGGGACAGCCTCGCGCCCGCGGTCCGCGGGCTCCTCGAGCCGACCGGGGAGCGCCTCGGCGTGGACGCCGTCGGCCAGGCCGACCTCGTCCTCGTGCCCGGCGTCGCCGTGTCGTCGACCGGTGACCGGCTCGGCCAGGGCGGGGGCTGCTACGACCGCGCGCTGCCCCGGGTCACTCCCGGCACCCCCGTGGCTGTGGTGCTCTACGACGACGAGGTGGGGCTCGCGGTGCCCACCGACCCCCACGACGTACGGGTGGGCTTCGCCATGACGGCGGGCGGGGTCGTCGCGCTCACCACCACCGCTGGTTGAGGACCGTGCGCCCTCCCGCTGGTTGAGCAGCGAGCGCAGCGAGCGTGTCGAGACCAAGGGAGCCTCGGTTTCGACACGGGCCTGGCGGCCCTGCTCAACCAGCGGCGATCATGCGGCGGCCCTGCTCAACCAGCGGCGCCCAACCAGCGGCGATCAGGTGGCGGCCCGCTCACCCAGTGGCCGGCACCAGTACGAGCGTGTCGTCCGCCGCGGCCTCGACGGCCTCCCGGCCGAACACCCAGGGCAGGGTCTCGCCGGCGACGTAGAGCTCGGTCTGGTCGGAGTAGTGCGACGAGGCCGGGTGCCCGGAGACGCCGGTGAGGTTGATCCACCGCGAGTCGTCCCAGTCGGCGAGCGAGACGACCATCCGCATGGACGGCGCGGCGGTGACCTCGTAGCCCTCGACGGCGTCCCAGCTGGTCGCGTCGACGAGCGACCCGCCGCCGCCGACCTGCCAGCCGTCGCGGTTGACGAGCCGCTCGATCGGCCCGACACCGGACTCGCCGAGGGTGGCGTTGTGGAGGTTCATCCGGTGCAGGCGCCCCCAGGACCAGAGCGTGGCGTCGCGCGCCTGCCGGCGGGTGAGCTCGTCGCGCGCCGCCAGCATCGCCTGCCGCAGGATGTCGTCACGGGTCTCGACCTCGTCGGTCTCCGCATCGTCCCACCACGGCCCGGCCGGCTCGGGCAGCATCGCGCTGACCACCCGGAACCACCGGTCGCCGCCGTCGGGCCAGGTCCGCTGGCGCAGGTCGTCGTGGAAGGTGAGCTCGAGGAGGTTGCGCCACACGACGTTGTAGTAGGCCGCCGGAGCGCTGTCAGCCGGCTGGGTGAAGTCCCAGTCGCGCAGCAGGTTCTGGGCGTTGCGGTAGTAGCCACCCGGCACGTCGAGGTCGAGGAGGTAGGGCACCAGCGTCTCGGCCATCGGGTTGGTGCTGTCGAGCTGGAGGTCCGCCATCTCGGCCACCGACAGCTCGCCCTCGGCCTCGAGCGCCTCCCGGATCCGCGTCGAGCGGTAGCCGTAGTCCCAGTCCTTGGTCAGGAGGTAGGGGTAGTCCTCGCCGATGACCGCCTGGTTGGCGGTGACGATGAAGCCCTCCTCCGGGTCCAGCACGCTGGGCAGTCCGTCGAACGGGATGTAGTCGCCGGTCCAGTCGTTGGCGCTGATCCAGCCCTCGACGGGCATGGTGCCGTCGTTGCCGCCGCGACGGATCGGGATACGACCGGGCGCCTGGTAGCCGATGTGGCCCTCGCGGTCGGCGTACACCATGTTCTGCGCCGGCGCCGCGAACGCGGAGGCCGCCTCGCGGAACTCGTCCCAGTCGGAGGCGCGGTTGAGCCCGAGGATCGCGTCGGCGGTGGGAGCGGGGTCGAGGGCGGTCCACGCCAGCGCGACGGCGTAGCCGCTGCCGCGGTCGCCGGGCTCGTCGGTCGGGGCGTTGGCGCCGACCGTCGCGAACTCCGACGAGACGTCGCTGATCAGCGGGCCGTGCGTGGTCTCGCGGACCCGCAGCTCGACGTCGGCGGCGCCGAGCACCTTGATCGTCTCGGTGCGGACCTCCATCGCCTCGGACTCGCCGTCGCGGACGTAGCGGTCATCGCCCTCGGTCTGCTCGAGGTAGAGGTCGGTGACGTCGGGGCCGAGGTTGGTGAAGCCCCACGCGATGTCGGCGTTGTGGCCGATGATCACGCCGGGCACGCCGGAGAAGGTGAAGCCCGACGTGTCGAGCGTGCAGTCGGCGCTCATCTCACGGCAGTGCAGGCCCATCTGCATCCAGATGCCCGGCTGGCTGACGCCGAGGTGCGGGTCGTTGGCGAGCAGCGGCTCACCGGTGGCGCTGTGCTCGCCGTCGACGACCCACGAGTTGCTGCCGATGCCGCGGCCCGTGCCGAGGAGCTCGGGCATCGCATCGATGCGGTCCTGCACGCGCTCGAGGGCCGCGACGACGCCCTGCGCGTACGCCGGACGGCGGGGGTTGCGGGTGCCGTTGGCCGTCGCGTTCTGCTCGAAGACGCCGTCGACGACACCGCCGCCGGAGACGATCGGCGGGTGCGCGGTCGCGTCGTACTCCGGCCACAGCGCGGCGATCTCCTCGGCGCTGTGGTCCAGCGACAGCAGCACCCGGTCGACCTCGGCGTCCATGTTGCCGCGGAGGTCCCACGCCATCGCCTTGAGCCAGGCCAGCGAGTCGACGGGCTCCCACTCCTCGGGGGTGTAGTCGAGCCCGGTCAGCCCGAGGACGGAGTACTCCACCGCCAGCTCGGACGGCGAGCGGTCCGCGAGGTAGGCGTTGACGCCCTCTGCGTACGACGTCAGTGCCTCGCGCGTCGCCGGCTCGAGCAGCGCCCACTCCTCCTCCGCGACCCCGCGCCAGTCCATCGTGCGGATGAACTTGTCGGTCTCGAGGGTGTCCTCGCCGAACATCTCGGAGAGCCGTCCCGCGGTCACGTGCCGCCGGAAGTCCATCTCGAAGAAACGCTCCTGCGCGTGCACGAATCCCTGGGCGAACATCAGGTCCGCGTCGGTGTCGGCGTAGACCTGCGGGATGTCCTGGTCGTCGCGGATCACCTCGACCGTCGCGGCCAGGCCCGGCACCTCGACCTCGCCGTTGGTCTGCGGCAGCGGACGGCGTACGACACCCACGACGCCGGCCGCCAGGAGCAGCAGCACCACCACGAGGCCCAGCGCGGTCCACGCCGTCCAGCGCACCGCACGCGGGGCACGCTTGAAGGCCTGCCACCGGGTGGTCGTGGGCACTGCGGCGGTCTCGGACGCGGGGGTGGGGGAAGGGTCGCTCATCGCGCTCCCCATTGTGCCGTACCATTGGCAGTCGAAGGACGTGAGTGCCAGCGCGTCGCGCCGGCCCCCGCCGATCGCCGTTGCAGCACCACCGAGGCCCCGTTCCACCAGAGGATTGCCACATGCCCACCTATCAGTACGCCTGCACCGAGTGCGGCCACTCCTTCGAGCAGTTCCAGAGCTTCAGCGAGGACACGCTCACCGTCTGCCCCGAGTGCTCGGGCAAGCTGCGCAAGCTCTTTAACGCCGTCGGCGTGGTCTTCAAGGGCTCGGGCTTCTACCGCAACGACAGCCGCTCGACCTCGACGTCGTCGGTGCCGGCCGCGGCGTCCTCCGACTCGGCGAAGTCGTCGGACTCGTCGTCCACCACGAAGTCGTCGGACTCGTCGTCGAGCTCCACGAGCACCTCCGGCTCGTCCGGGTCGAGCTCGTCGAAGTCCTCGTCGTCCGACTGACACTCTCCTGCCGCTCGTCGCCCTCGGTGGTCGAGGTGCGAGCGCAGCGAGCCTCGAAACCCCCTGTGGATGGCCCCAGCGGAGCGCGGCCGATCCGACCTAGCGTCGGACCATGTTCCCGGGACTCCCACCGACCCGGCGTCGGCTGCGCGCCGTACGCCACCAGCTGCGGCGCCGACGTCGGCTGATCGCCGCCGCGCTGGCGGCCGCCGCCGTGGTGAGCGCGCTGCGCACCCTCGCGCCCCCGCCGCCCGACACGGTCGACGTGCTGGTCGCCACGCGTGACCTGCCCTCGGGCACCCTGCTCGACGACGACGACCTCGTCGTACGGGCCTTCCCGGCCGACCTCGCCCCGGCCGGTGCCGCGAGCGCCGCTGCCGGCCGGGTCCTGGCAGCACCGATCGGTCGGGGCGAGGTGCTGACCGACGTACGGGTGGTGGGGCCGGCGCTCGCGATGGCGCAGCCCGGAGAGACGGTCGTCCCGGTCCGGCTCCCCGACGCGGGCATGGCGACGCTGCTCCGGCCGGGTGACGAGGTCGACCTCGTCGCCACGGATCCGGGCACCGGCACCTCGGTCGTGGTGGCGCGTGACGTCACCGTCCTCGCCACGCCCACCGGCGCGCCCGACGGCCCTGCAGGCGGGTCGGGTGGCGCCCTGGTGGTGATCGGCGCATCCGCCGAGGAGGCCATCGCCATCTCGTCCGCGGCGTTGGCGCAGTTCCTGACGGTGTCGTGGGAACGCTAGGGTTGGCCCACCAGCTCGCTCGCGGCCCGGTCTCGGGCTCCTAGGAGGCAGACATGAGTGGATTCAAGAACTTCATCCTCAAGGGCAACCTGATCGAGATCGCGACCGGTCTGATCATGGCGCTCGCGTTCGCCTCGGTGGTCACCACCTTCACCGCGTGGCTGACCGGACTGATGCCGGACTCCACCTCCGACTACTTCTCCACGGCCGAGCAGAGCTTCGGCGCGTTCCTCAACGCGGTGATCTCGTTCCTGATCATGGGCGCGGTCGTCTACTTCTTCATCGTGATGCCCTACACCAAGGCCAAGGAGCGCTTCTTCCCCGCGGACGAGGCCGGCACCCCCGCCGACATCGCCCTCCTCGAGGAGATCCGCGACGCCATCAAGGCGCGCGGCGGCGCTGTCTAAGCCACCCGTTCCGCTCTGCCGTCGGTCGTCCGGGGGTGGGGGTCACCCGTGGTGCGGGGGCACCTGGTCGCGATACCAGTCGTCGCCCTTGCCGGCGCGGTCCTCGCGGGCATCGGTGTCGTCGCTCGTCTGCTCCGGTACGCCGTCACCGAAGGCCGCGGCGAGGCGCCGGCGGCGCTTCCAGTCGGGCTCGGGAGTCGGCTCGTCTGTGCTCATGCGCAGACTCCGAAGATCCGGTCCTCCGGGTCCGTCGTGGCCGGGGCGCTGGGCGTCTCGGAGGGCGTCTCGCTGGGTGACGCCGTCTCCGACGGAGTCTCGCTCGGGGTCTCGCTGGGGGTCTCGCTGGGGGTCTCCGAGGGCGACTCGCTGTCGGGGGGCGTGGTCGGCGAAGCGGTCGCGGTCGAGCTGGCCGGCGCCTCGGCGCTGGTGGCGTTGCCCTTCAGCAGCCTCGGCGGGATCACCTCGTCGTTCTTGATCAGCTCCCAGATCTCCGCAGCCTCCGGCGTCCAGAAGACCTTGCCGCGGAACTCGGAGTCCGACGGGAAGTAGTCGGTCGGCAGCGTCACGAACTGGATCTTGTCGAGGCCGACGTTCTGGAGCTGGAGCGCGATCTTGCCGATGCGCGTCACCGAGCTGAGCTCGTCGTCGGTCGTCAGGGACTTGGTGGCGGCGTCGAGGAAGTTGACGACCTTGTCGAGGCGGGTGAGGGTGCCCGCCGACTTGACCTCGCGCACGAGCGCGCCGATGAACTCCTGCTGGCGACGGATCCGCGAGATGTCGTTCTGCTGGATCCTCTCGCCGACGTAGCGCGCCCGCACGTAGTCGAGGGCCTCGTCGCCGGTGAGCAGCGACGGGTCGCCCTTCGGCACGAAGATCGCGTGGGCCGGGTCCTTGATGTCCTCGGGCACGCACACCGGCACGCCCCCCACGGCGTCGACCATGTCGCCGAAGCCGTTGAAGTCCACGACCACGAAGTGGTCGACGAAGACGTCGGCGTTCTCCTCGAGCTGCGCCATGGTGCAGACCGGACCCCCGACGGTGTAGGCCTGGTTCCACATCACCTCGGTCACCGCGGGCGAGTCGCACCCGTCCTCGGGACGGTTGACGATCGAGTCGCGCGGGACGGAGACGGCGTACGCCCGGGAGCGGTCGGCGGAGAGGTGAACGAGGATGGTGGTGTCGGACCCGCCGCCGCCGGACTCGGCGTCGATGGCGTTGCCCTCGCCGGAGCGGGTGTCGTCGCCCATCACCAGGATGTTGAGTGCCTCGCCGTTGCCGGTGTAGACCTTCTCCGGGCGGTCCTCACCGAGCACCTCGGTCGAGATGCCGTCGATGTTGCCGTTGAGGTGGCGGATGAAGTAGATCGTGCCGAGGCCGGTGACCAGCGCGAGCACCACGGCACTGATCAGGATGACCCGTCCGACGGTGTGCTTGCGCGCCGCCTTGCCCTTGCGCTTGGGCGCGCCGACGCCCGCTTCCGGACGTGACTCATCCGACACGGGGCTCACCTTCGACAGGGCGGACTGACTGACCGGGACTGAACTTACTCGACCCGAGCAACAATTCGCGCTCCGCGACACCAGCCGACCGGCGCCAGGACCGCCCGCGGGTGCGCGTCGGCGTACGACGTCGTGGCAGGATTCTCCCGCCGCCCCAGTAGCTCAGTGGATAGAGCAGCCGCCTCCTAAGCGAAAGGTCGCAAGTTCGACTCTTGCCTGGGGCACCACACCACGAGCCACCTGCGTGCCCGTCCGGCTCGGGCAGCAGCGCCTGGGGCATCGCCGTGGTGACACAATGACCGTGCCATGCCGACCACCCGCCTCCTCCAGACGGCGCGTGGCACCACGTCCGGCGCGGGGTGGCGGGCGATCCTCCTCCAGCTCGTCGTCTTCGCGTGCGTGGGCGGGGCCTTCAACGTGCTCTACGGACTGCTCTACCTGGTCCTGCGCGAGCAGCTCACCCCTCAGCCGGCGAACGCACTCGCACTGGTCCTGTCGACGATCGCCGGGACGTTCGGGCACCGCTACGTCACGTTCGGCGTCCGCGGCACCGAACGGACGGTGCAGCACCAGGTGCTCGGGCTCGCACTCCTCGCCTTCAGCCTGGCCGTCACGGCCGGCTCCCTGTGGGTGCTGGGTGCCACCGTCGACGAGCCGTCGCGCCGCCAGGAGCTGGTCGTGCTCATCGCGGCCAACCTGGGCTCGGGCCTGGTGCGGTTCTTCGCGTTCCGCCTGGCGATGACGGACCGGACGCGATCGCGCTGACGCGTTCGGTCGGCAGTCAGACGGTCTCGAACCGGATCCCGGCCGCCTGGAGCCGCGCGAGCAGCGCATCGCCCATCGCCTGGGCCGGCGTCACCTGGCCGGAGGTGTCGGGGTTGTCGTCGAAGGCCAGGCACAGCGCGGCCTCCGACAACATCTTCGCGGTCTCGGTGTAGCCCGGGTCGCCGCCGGAGACGCGGGTGTGGACGGTCTGCCCGCCGGCCTCGCCGACGAAGTCGACGGTGAACCACGACTTCTCCCGCTTCGCCGCGTCGGGTCCCGAGCCCTGCGGCACCTTGGACTTCAGGAAGTCGCGCACCGGCTTCACCTGCGCCGCCACGGTGAGCAGCCCGACGCCGGCCGCGCCGCCCGCGGCGTAGCGCAGCGTCTTGGTGCCGGCCCAGTGGGAGTAGCGGAACTCCGGTCCGTACGACGACAGCGCGGCGCCGCTGCGCGCGACGATGATCGGGTCGATGATCGGCAGCGGGAGCAGCCACCAGCCGAGCACCGGGTCGCGGTGCGGCTTGCCGGACACCGACCGTGACGACCGACCCTCGGGGCGCACCTCGGCACGGCGGCGGGCAGCGTACGTCTTCTTCATCTCGCGCGCCCGGGCGAACTGGTCGAGGGCGGAGTGGAACGTGCCGCCCGAGAAGGTGCCGGCCGAGCGGACCACGCCACGCAGGGTGATCGGCCGGTCCGACGGGAGCTGCTGGACGGTGAAGTAGGCGCCGAGGTCGTGCGGGATCGAGTCGAAGCCGCAGGCGTGCACCAGCCGGGCGCCGGTGCGGAGGGCGGTCTGGTGGTGCGCGAGGAAGGTCTGGTCGACGAACTCCGGCTCACCGGTGAGGTCGAGGTAGTCGGTGCCGGTCTCGGCGCAGGCGGCGACCAGCGGTCCGCCGTGCTGCAGGTAGGGGCCGATGGTGGTGACGACCACGCGCGTCTGGCGGGCGACGTCGCCGAGGGCCGCGGGGTCGGTCGCGTCGGCCACCAGCACCTGCACATCGCCGCCCAGCCGCTCGCGTACGGCCTCGAGCTTGTCGGCGTTGCGACCGGCGATCGCCCACCGCAGCCCGTTCGGCGCGTGCGCGGCGAGGTAGTCCGCGGTGAGGCCGCCGGTGAATCCGGTGGCGCCGAACAGCACGAGGTCGAAGGGCCGGTCGGCGGTGCGGTCGTCGCTCATCGCGCCATCGTGCCACGCGGAACCGCGGCCGCTCGGAGCCCGTCCCACAGAGCATGAGAGTGCGCCGGATCACCACCAGCATCGCCGCCGTCACCAGCCTGGCCGCCGCGGTCGGCGTGGGCTACGTCCTCGGCAACGACCCCGGCGCAGGCACCGTCCCGGCGTCTCCGCCGATCGCCCTCGCCAACGCGGACCTGACCGTCGCGGCCACCTGCGACGACCTGCTCGACTCCTACGTCGAGCGGGCGATCGAGCAGGTCGGGCCCTACGGCTGGGGCTCCGGTGCGGTCGCCTTCGGCTCCTCCGGCGGGGACTCGGAGGCGAGCTCCCCGTCAGCCTCCGCCGGCACCCTGCGCTCCACGGGCGTCAAGACCTCGCGCACCACCAGCAACGAGTCCGGCACCAACGTCCAGGAGCTCGGGGTCGACGAGTCCGACGTCGTCAAGGTCGCCGGCTCCCTGCTGCTGCGGCTGCGCGAGGGCGAGCTCCTGGCGTACGACGTCTCGGGCGACGTACCGTCCCTGCTGTCCTCGACCCAGCTGGAGGACGCACGCAGCAACGGCTGGACGGCCGATCCCGGCGGCGAGATGGTCCTCGTCGACGGCCGGGCCGTCGTGCTCGGGTCGTCGGACGACGGCCGCACGACGACGATCACGACCGTCGACCTGGCCGACCCGACCGCTCCGAGCATCGTCGACACGACCACGATCAAGGCCCGTGCGTCGGCGGTCCGGCTGCACGGCGACGTGGTCCGGGTCGTGCTGCAGAACTCCCTGCCCGAGCTGGACTTCTCCTATCCCGACGGTGCTTTCGGCGAGATCCGCGCCGAGCTGCGCAACCGCTCGCTGGTGCGCGGGACGACGCTCGCCGACTGGCTCCCGACCGTCGACGGAGACCCGGTCGTCGACTGCACGGACGTCGCCATCCCCGACGACGACGAGATCGCGCTCGGCACCACGACCGTCCTCGCCGTCGACCCCGCCGGCCCGGGCACGCGGACCTCCACCGCGGTCGCGACGGACTCCGACACGTCGTACTTCTCGACCGACCGCTTCTACCTGGCGGCCGGCGGCTCCCAGTGGGGCGGCTGGACCGACTGCATGGACTGCCGCACGGGCATGACCGCACCCAGCGGCACCACCCCGCTCTTCGCCTTCGCCCTCGACGGGATGGACGCGACGTACGTCGCCTCCGGGGACGTGGAGGGCACGATCGCCGACCGCTGGTCGATGGACTCCGTCGACGGGTCGCTGCGGGTCGCGGTCGGGCCGAGCAGCGAGACCGGCAACTTCAACTCCGTGCTCACCCTGCGCGAGGACGGCTCCGACCTGGTCGAGGACGGCCGCGTCGACGACCTCGGCATCGACGAGGAGATCAAGTCGGTCCGCTGGTTCGACGACCTGGCGATCGTGGTGACCTTCCGCCAGACCGATCCGCTCTACGCCATCGACCTCAGCGACCCGACCGACCCGCAGCTCCTCGGCGAGCTCAAGATCCCCGGCTTCTCCGAGTACCTCCACCCGCTCGGCGAGCACCGGCTCATCGGGATGGGCCAGGACGCCAGCCTCGACGGCATGGCACGCGGTGCGCAGGCGGCGCTCTTCGACGTCACCGACCTCACGGACCCGCGCCAGATCGACGTGGTGCGCTACCCGAGGGAGAGCCAGGCCGGCGCCGGGGTCGACCCGCGGCAGTTCACCTGGCTGCCCGAGCAGCGGGTCGCGCTGACCGTCGTCTCCCAGGGCTGGACCGGCACCACCGGGTGGGTCTCGGTCCTCTCGCTCGACGACGGCTCCATGACCAACCGGATGGTCGAGGTCGAGCACGGCAGCGACGTCGCCGACGTACGCCTCGTGCCGCTGCAGTCGGGCAAGGTGGCGCTGGTGACCGGCGAGGACGTCTCCTTCTTCGACATCGCCGGTTGAGCCGGGCGAGGAGCGAGCCCGTGTCGAGACCCAGGCCGCCTGAGGTCCTCGGTTTCGACACGCTCGCTGCTCAACCAGCGGGCGCCGCTGCCGCTGGTTGAGCAGGCGCGCCAGCGCCGTGTCGAAACCCTGGCGATCGACGTAATCTGGGACACATGTGCCGCAACATCCGACCGCTGAACAACTTCGAGCCGCCGGCCACGCGTGACGAGGTGACCGCCGCCGCACTGCAGTACGTCCGCAAGGTGGCCGGCACGACCAAGCCGTCGCAGGCCAACGAGGAGGTGTTCTACGCCGCGGTCAAGGAGATCGCGCACCTCACCGAGCACCTGCTCGACGACCTGGTGACCACCGCTCCCCCGAAGAACCGCGAGGTCGAGGCCGACAAGGCGCGCGCCCGCGCGCAGCTGCGGTACGGCACGTGACCCTGGCACCCACCGACCGGGTCGAGTCCGCCCTCGACCTGCTCACCACCCGACCCCTGGTCGTGCTGACCGGGGCCGGGCTCTCCACCGACTCCGGCATCCCCGACTACCGAGGTCCGGGCTCCACGGCGCGCGCACCCATGACCTACCAGGAGTTCGTCGGCAGCGCGGAGGCGCAGCAGCGCTACTGGGCGCGCTCGCACCTGGGCTGGCAGCGGATGGGGCGCGCCCTCCCCAACGACGGGCACCGCGCCCTCGCCGCGCTCGACCCCGTGCTCCTGATCACCCAGAACGTCGACGGCCTGCACGAGGCGGCCGGGTCCCGACACCTGGTGGCGCTGCACGGCCGGGTCGCCGACGTGATCTGCCTGTCCTGCCGCACCACCTCCTCGCGCGACGACCTGGAGCAGCGGCTGGACGACCTCAACCCGGGCTGGCTCGAGCAGCACGGGTGGGTGGAGTCGCGTCCCGACGGCGACGTCGACCTCGACGACACCTCCGACTTCGTCGTGCCGACCTGTGCGTGCGGCGGGCCGATCAAGCCCGACGTGGTGTTCTTCGGCGAGAACGTCCCGGCCGACCGGGTGGCCCGCTGCTACGCCGCCGTCGAGTCGCTCGGGCCCGACGGCGCGCTGCTGGTCGCCGGGTCGTCGCTGACGGTGATGAGCGGTCTGCGCTTCGTGAAGCGCGCGGCCCAGGGGGGCACCCCGATCGTCATCGTCAACCGTGGCGCGACGCGGGGCGACCCGCTGGCGTCGTACACGCTCGACGTCGGGTGCAGCGAGTTCCTGACCCGGCTCGCGGAGCTGGCCGGCTAGGGCTCAGCGGCGTACGAAGATGTGCTCGGCCGCCTCGAGCACCAGCTCGGCGGTCTCGCCGCCGGAGCCGATGAGGATGCCCTCGTCGGTGCGGGTGATGGTGACGGTCTTGCCGGGCAGGGCGCCGACGCGGCGCAGCAGGCCCATCAGCTCCTCGTCCTTCTGCATCTCCTCGGAGATGCGCTTCACGTGGACCATCTGGTCGTCGGCGACCGCGGCCTCGGACAGCGGCTCGACGTTGTCCATGAAGTCCTCGCCGCCCACGTCGCCGAGCTCGTCGAGCCCGGGGATGGGGTTGCCGTACGGCGACTCCGTGGGGTGGTCGAGCAGCTCGAGCAGCCGCCGCTCGACGGTCTCCGACATCACGTGCTCCCAGCGGCAGGCCTCGGCGTGCACGAGCTCCCAGTCGAGCCCGATGACGTCGGTGAGCAGCCGCTCGGCGAGCCGGTGCTTGCGCATCACCCGGGTGGCGAGGAGCTGGCCCTCCTCGGTGAGCTCGAGGTGGCGGTCGCCCTGCACGGTCAGCAGGCCGTCGCGCTCCATCCGGGCGACGGTCTGCGAGACGGTCGGTCCGGACTGGTGGAGCCGCTCGGCGATGCGCGCACGCAGCGGGACGATGTCCTCCTCCACGAGCTCGTAGATCGTGCGGAGGTACATCTCGGTGGTGTCGATCAGGTCACTCACGCAGGTCATTGTGTCCCATCGGCCAACTGCCGCGCCCTGCCGACCCGTGGCACAGTGGCGACGGTGAGCGAACTCATCGTGCCGCAGCGCTTCTGCGGCCCTCCGGACTCGGGCAACGGCGGCTGGACGGCCGGTGCCCTCGCTGCCCTGGACGACGCCGACTCCCCCGACGACAGGTGCGCCGCCTGGCCGGCGATCGAGGTGTCGCTGCGCCAGCCACCGCCCCTCGACACCCCCATGCACGTGTCCGCCGTGGACGGCGTCCTGACCGCCGGCTTCGGGGGCGCGACGATCGCCACCGCCCACCGGGTCGAGCGCGAGCTCCTGGAGGTCGACCCGGTGGCCCCCGACGTCGCCGCCTCCGCCGAGTCGTCCTACCCCGGCCTCGACTTCCACCCGTTCCCGACCTGCTTCGTCTGCGGTACGACGCGGGAGGCGGGCGACGGCCTGAGGATCTTCGCCGGCCGCACCGGGGCGGGGCCGTCCGGCGACCTGGTCGCCGCCACCTGGACGCCCCACCCGAGCCTGCACGAGGACTGGCACACCTACGGCGACGAGCTGCCGCGTGCATCGGTGGCGACGACCTGGGCGGCGCTGGACTGCATCGGCGGCTGGGCCGGCGACCTCAGCGAACGGCTCATGGTGCTCGGCCGGATGACGGCGCGCATCGACGACCTGCCGGTGATCGGTGAGCCCCACGTGGTGGTCGGCGCGGGTCGCGGGACCGAGGGCCGCAAGACCTTCACCGCAGCGACGTTGTACGACGCCGACGGCCGCGTCGTCGCCACGGCCGAGCACACGTGGATCGCGGTCGATCCCGAGATGTTCGGTGGCCGGACACCTGCGCCGTCGGCTTGACCGGGGTCCGGGGCGTGTTGAGAGGATGGACCGCATGGCTGATTTGAACGATCCAAACGTGCAGTGGTGGCGCAACGCCGTCGTCTACCAGATCTACGTCCGGAGCTTCGCCGACAGCAACGGCGACGGCATCGGCGACCTGCCCGGCATCACCGCGCGGCTGCCGCACCTGGCCGACCTCGGAGTCGACGCCCTGTGGATCACGCCGTTCTACACCTCGCCGCAGCACGACCACGGCTACGACGTCGCCGACTACCGCGACGTCGACCCGCTGTTCGGCTCGTTGAGCGACGCCGACGCGCTGATCGCCCGCGCGCACGAGCTCGACCTCCGCGTCGTGGTCGACCTGGTCCCCAACCACACCTCCGACGAGCACGAGTGGTTCAAGGCCGCGCTCGCTGCCGGACCGGGCAGCCCCGAGCGCGCCCGTTACATGTTCCGCGACAGCCCCGACGGCCCGCCCAACAACTGGAGCTCCGTCTTCGGCGGCCCCGCATGGACCCAGGTCGAGGACGGCCAGTGGTACCTCCACCTCTTCGACTCCACCCAGCCCGACCTCGACTGGCGCAACCCCGAGGTCCCGGCGATGTTCGAGGACGTGCTGCGCTTCTGGCTCGACCGTGGCGTCGACGGCTTCCGGGTCGACGTCGCCCACGGCCTCTTCAAGGAGGAGTCGCTGCGCGACCAGGTCGTCACCGACGGCGACGCCCCGGCGAGCAGCGCCCACGAGATGGTCGAGCGCACGATCACCGACGAGCCGATGTGGGACCAGCCCGAGGTCCACGGCGTCTACCGCGAGTGGCACCGCATCCTCGACGAGGCCGGTCCGGACCGGATGGCCGTCGCCGAGGCCTGGACCCAGACGATCGAGTCGATGACCGCGTTCATCCGGCCCGACGAGCTCGACCAGACGTTCAACTTCGCATGGCTGCTCGCCGACTGGTCCGCCGAGTCGTTCGCCGAGGTCATCACCGACACGCTGGCCGCGGTCGAGGGCGTCGGCGCGGCACCGACGTGGGTGCTCAGCAACCACGACGTCGTACGCCACGTCACCCGCTACGGCGGCGGCGAGCAGGGCCTGGCCCGCGCCCGCGCGGCCACGCTGACGATGCTCGCCCTGCCCGGCTCGAGCTATCTCTACCAGGGCGAGGAGCTCGGCCTCGAGCAGGTCGACGTCGCCCCGGAGGACCGCCAGGACCCGTCCTACCTCCGCACCGGCGAGGTCGGTCGCGACGGCTGCCGAGTGCCGATCCCGTGGGGCGGCGCCGAGGCGCCGTACGCCTTCGGGCCGGGCGCCGCGCAGCCGTGGATCCCGCAGCCGGCCGACTGGGCGTCGCTGACCGTCGAGGCGCAGTCCGCCGCCGCCGACTCGACGCTGGCGTTCTACAAGGACGCCTTGCGGATCCGCAAGGACTTCGCCTGGACCGCCGGCGATGTCGTCGAGATGGTCGACGCCGGACCCGACGTCCTCGCGTTCAAGCGCGGTCCGCTGACCGTCGTGCTCAACTGCGGCACGACGCCGGCCGAGCTGCCCGAGGGCGAGGTGCTGCTGGCCAGCGGCCCGGTCGACGGCAAGCTCCTGCCGGACACGGCGGCCTGGCTGCGCTGACCCCTGGCGGGCCGGGATCCGTCAGTCGTCGGAGAGGGCGGTGTTGTACGCCGCCAGCTGGGCCGCGAACCCGGACAGCTCGGCGTCGCTCCAGTCGCCGAGCCGCTCGTCGAAGCGGTCGCTGCGACTGCGGCTGACCGTCGCCAGTCGCTCGCGGCCCTCGTCGGTGGCGTCGAGGAGGATCGCCCTCCGGTCCTCCGGGTCGGGCTTGCGCTCGACCAGGCCGAGGTCGACGAGGGTCTGCACCTGACGGCTGACCCCGCCCTTGTCCATCCCGAAGGCGTCCGACAGGTCGGCGCCGCGCATCGGGCCGTGGGCAGCGAGGTGGGTGAGGATGAAGTAGGTCATCGGGTGCAGGTCGGGGTGGACCTCGCGGGCCCGCTCCCCCATCACCCGCTTGACGCGGCGGATCAGCGACCCGACCTCGGACTCGATCCTGCGGAGGTCGTCGTACCTGGGGCTCATGCGTCCGGGTGCGTTTCTGCCATGAGCTCATCCTCGCGCTTCACCGAGGTGCGCAGCGGCACTTCCTTGATGAAGAGCACGGCGATCAGCGCGCCGACCGCGAACGGGAGCGCGACCAGGAAGATGTGGCCGGTCGCGTCTCCGTACGCGCTCTCGAAGATGGCGCGGATCGGGGCGGGCATGGTGGAGACGTCCGGCACACCGCCGGTCTGGTGAGCGACCTGCTCGGCCAGCTCGGGGTGCGCGGTGACGAGCGCGGTGAGACCGTCCTTGACGGCGTCGGCGACCTGGTGGGCGAGGACGGCGCCGAGGGCGGCGATGCCGACCGAGCCACCGAGCGAGCGGAAGAACGCGACGACGGACGAACCGGCCCCCATGTCGGAGAGCGCGATGGTGTTCTGCACGGCCAGGACGAGGTTCTGCATGGTCGCGCCGAGGCCGAGGCCGAGGACCGCCATGAAGATGCCGGTGCGCCACAGCGGGGTCTGCGCGTCGATGGTGGAGAGCAGTCCGATGCCGAGGATGACCGCGACCATGCCTCCGACGAGCCAGCGCTTCCACACGCCGGTGGCCGAGATGACGCGGCCGCTGACGATGCTCGAGACGAGCAGGCCGCCGACCATGCAGATCGACATCAGGCCCGCCTCCGTGGGGCTCATGTCCTTGGCCCGCTGGAAGTAGAGGCTGAGGTAGACCGTCGAGCCGAACATCGCGAGGCCGATCAGCACCGAGGCGATGGTCGCCAGCGTCAGCGTGCGGTCCTTGAAGAGGCGCAGCGGGATGACCGGGTCCTTGGCGACGTTGGCCTCGACGTGGATGGCGGCTGCGGTGACGGCGATGGCGGCAGCCACGAGGAGGCCGCTGGTCCACGAGACCCAGTCGAAGTTGATCCCGCCGAGCGAGACCCAGATGAGGAGGATCGAGACGCCGCCGACGAGCAGGAAGGCGCCGAGGTAGTCGATCGAGACGTCGTCGCGCTTGACGACGGGCAGGCGCAGCGTCTTCTGCAGCACGACGAAGGCGAGGGCCGCGACCGGGAGCCCGGCGAAGAAGCACCAGCGCCAGCCGACGGTGTCCACCAGGACGCCGCCGACGAGGGGGCCGCTGACGGTGGCGAGGGCGAAGACCGCACCGATGTAGCCGCTGTAGCGGCCGCGCTCACGTGGGGAGACCATCGTCGCAATGACGACCTGCACGAGCGCGGTGAGGCCGCCGACGCCGAGACCCTGCACGACGCGGGCGCCGATCAGCACCTCCATCGACGGCGCGAAGCCGGCGATCAGGGAGCCGATCGAGAAGATGACCAGGGCCGTCTGCACGAGCAGCTTCTTGTCGAAGAGGTCGGCGAACTTGCCCCAGATCGGCGTGGTCGCCGTCATCGCGAGCATCGTGGCGACGACGACCCAGGTGTAGCCGGTCTGGCTGCCCTCGAGGTCGTCGACGATCGTGGGCAGCGCGTTGCTGACGATCGTGCTGGAGAGCATCGCGACGAACATCGCGAGGAGGAGTCCGCTGAGCGCCTCGAGCACCTGGCGGTGGGTCATCTCGCCGGCCTGCTCGGGGGTGAGGGTGGGAGCCTGGGTCACTGCGTGCCTTCGATTCGTGGTTGCTGATCGCAATAGTTGTTGACCACAACCATATGCCTGCGGGGCGCGTACGCCAACCCGGCGGGGACGAGACCCGCGCCACATCCGCTTCCCCCTCGGGGTAGTCCAGTGAGGGATGGTCGGCCGGACGGCCTGAGTAATCCAGTGAGGGATGGTCGGCCGGACGGTCGCTAGACGGCCATCGCTCACTGGACTACCCCGGCGCGGCAGCCAGAAGTCACTGGACTACGGGAGGGGGCGGCGTACAGCACTCGGAAATGCAGCGACCCGCAGGCGTGCTGCCCCTCGTGAGAGGGACCCCGGTGGATGGGAACCGGGCGCCTGCGGGTCGGGTGGCTGCGGTGAATTCGCCGGCAGCTGTCGGCGATGCCGGGGGCTGCCTAGCGGGCAGCCACCTCACTCATCCGAAAAGAACTCATTCTTCGGATCACCTCCCTTCTGTGTGCCTCAACCGTACGTCGCCGCGCGGGGCCGCTCAATGGGTTAACCCGGGCCGTCTCAGACCCCGGCCTCCTCGACCGGGGCATCGAACTGCGAACGGTAGAGACGGGCGTACGCCCCGCCGACGTCGAGCAGCTCCTCGTGCGAGCCCTGCTCGACGATCGAGCCGTCCTCCATCACGAGGATCAGGTCGGCGTCGCGGATCGTCGACAGGCGGTGCGCGATGACGAACGACGTACGGTCCGAGCGCAGCGCGGCCATCGCCTTCTGGAGCAGCAGCTCGGTGCGGGTGTCGACCGAGGAGGTCGCCTCGTCGAGGATCAGCAGCGCCGGGTCGGACAGGAAGGCTCGCGCGATCGTCACGAGCTGGCGCTCACCGGCCGACAGGTTGGAGCCGTCCTCGTCGATGACCGTGTCGTAGCCGTCGGGCAGCGAGTGCACGAAGCGGTCGACGAAGGTCGCGCGCGCGGCCTCGAGGATCTGCTCCTCGGTGGCGTCGGGCCGGCCGTAGGCGATGTTGTCGCGGATCGACCCGGCGAACAGCCAGGTGTCCTGCAGCACCATCCCGATCCGGCTGCGCAGCGCGCCGCGCGGGATGGAGGTGATGTCCACGCCGTCGATGAGGATCCGACCGGACTGCGGGTCGTAGAACCGCATCACCAGGTTGACCATGGTGGTCTTGCCGGCGCCGGTCGGGCCGACGATCGCCACCGTGCTGCCCGGCCGGGCGACCAACGACAGGCCCTCGATCAGCGGGCGCTCGGGGTCGTAGGAGAAGGACACGTCCTCGAAGCGGACCTCGCCGTGCGCGTCGGCACCGCTCGCCGGGAGCCCGGTCGCCTCGGCCGACTCCTCCGGCGCGTCGAGCAGCTCGAAGACCCGCTCCGCGGACGCGACACCGGACTGCAGCAGGTTGAGCATCGAGGCGACCTGCGTCAGCGGCTGGGTGAACTGGCGGGAGTACTGGATGAAGGCCTGCACGTCACCGAGCGACATCGTCCCGCTGGCGACCCTCAGGCCGCCGATCACGGCGATCACGACGTAGTTGAGGTTCCCGACGAACATCATGATCGGCATGATCAGACCGCTGACGAACTGAGCACCGTACGACGCCTCGTAGAGCTCCTCGTTCTGCTCGGCGAAGACCCGCTCGGACTCCGCCTGCCGACCGAAGACCTTGACCAGCGAGTGACCGGAGAAGGTCTCCTCGATGTGCGCGTTGAGCGTGCCCGTGCGACGCCACTGCTGGATGAACATCCCCTGCGAGCGCTTCATCACCGCGCCGGTGAGTCCCATCGCGATCGGCACCGAGACCAGCGCGACCAGCGCGAGCAGCGGCGAGATCCAGAACATCATCCCGAGCACGGCGAAGACCGTGAGCAGGGAGGTGAGCATCTGGCTCAACGTCTGCTGGAGGGTCTGGCTGACGTTGTCGATGTCGTTGGTGACCCGGCTCAGCAGCTCGCCACGAGGCTGCTTGTCGAAGTAGCCCAGCGGCAGTCGGTGGACCTTGTCCTCGACCTCCGAGCGCATCCGCAGCACGGTGCCCTGGACGACGTCGTTGAGCAGGTAGCCACCGAGCCACGCCAGCAGCGACGCGGCGACGTAGATCGCGAGCACGATCATGAGGACCTCGGACACCGCGGAGAAGTCGACGCCGTCGGTCAGGTCCATCGAGGCGAGCATGTCGGCCTGCCGGGTCTCCCCCTGGGCGCGCAGCGCGTCGATCGCCTGCTCCTGCGTCGCGCCCGAGGCGAGCACGTCCTTGCCGATCAGTCCGGCGAAGATCAGGTCGGTGGCGCGGCCGAGGATCTTGGGCCCGACGGCGGTCAGCACGACACTGACGACCGTCAGCGCGAGGACGGCGTACGTCTTGGCGCGCTCGGGACGCAGCCGCGCGAGGAGCCGCTTGAGCGAGGGCCAGAAGGTGTCGGCCTTCTGGCCGATCATGCCGCCGCCCATCGGTCCGCGCCCGGGGCCGCCCGGGCCGGCCTCGACGCGCTCGGTCTCCTTCAGGGTGCCGGGCGCGACCGCAGGACTGTCGGAGGGAACCGGGTCCTCGCGGCGTTGTTCGGGGGAGGGCAGCGGAGGAGAAGAACGTCGTGGGGTGTTCATGCCACTTCCTCCACGGTGAGCTGGGACTGGACGATCTCGCGGTAGGTCCCGCAGGACTCGAGGAGCTCGTCATGGGTGCCGGTGCCGACGACCGCACCGTCCTCCATCACCACGATCCGGTCGGCCTGGCGGATGGTCGCGACGCGTTGCGCCACGATCACCACCGTCGCGTCGCGGGTCACCGGTCTGAGCGCGGCCCGCAGCCGGGCGTCGGTGGTGAGGTCGAGCGCGGAGAACGAGTCGTCGAAGAGGTAGATGTCGGGCTTGCGGATGACCGCGCGGGCGATCGCCATCCGCTGCCGCTGGCCGCCGCTCAGGTTGGAGCCGCCCTGCGCGATCTCGGACTCCAGGCCGTCGGGCATCGCCTCGACGAAGTCCTTCGCCTGGGAGATCTCGAGGGCCGACCACATCTCGTCCTCGGTGGCGTCCGGCTTGCCGTAGCGCAGGTTGTCGGCGACCGTCCCGCGGAAGAGGAAGGCCTTCTGCGGCACGAGCCCGAGCCGCGACCACAGCGTCTCCGGCTCCAGGTCTCGTACGTCGATCCCGCCGACGCGCACCGAGCCGCCGGTCGCGTCGAAGAGGCGGGGCACGAGGTTCACGAGGGTGGACTTGCCGGCGCCCGTCGACCCGACGATCGCCAGCGTCTCCCCGGGCCGGGCGGTCAGCGCGACCGCGCGGAGCACCGGTTCGTCGGCGCCGGGGTAGGCGAAGGTGACGCCGTCGAGCTCGAGGGTGAGGCGCTCGGGCAGGTCGGTGACGGGATCGGTGGGCGGGGCGACCGACGACTCGGTGTCGAGGACCTCGCTGATCCGGTCGGCACAGACCGAGGCGCGCGGCACCATCATCAGCATGAACATCGCCATCATCACCGACATGACGATCTGCATCAGGTAGGAGATGTAGGCCGTCAGGGCGCCGACCTGCATGTTGCCGTCCTCGACCCGGTGGCCGCCGAACCACAGCACCCCGACGGTCGCGACGTTGGCCACGATCATCACCGTCGGGAACATCGCCGCCTGCCACCGGCCGGCGCGGATGGCGACGTCGGTCAGCTGCTGGTTGGCGCCGCGGAAGCGCTCGGTCTCGTGCTCCTCGCGGACGAAGGCCCGGACCACGCGTACACCGGTGATCTGCTCGCGCAGCAACCGGTTGACCTCGTCGATGCGCTCCTGCATCAGCCGGAAGCTCGGCACCATCTGGCGCACGATCAGCCCGATGGACACCCCGAGCACCGGCACGACGGCGAGCACCAGCCACGACAGGCCGATGTCCTCGCGGGCGGCCATGATGATGCCGCCGACCATCATGATCGGCGCCGACACCAGCAGGGTGCCGGCCATCAGCACCAGCATCTGCACCTGCTGCACGTCGTTGGTCTCGCGGGTGATCAGCGAGGGTGCGCCGAAGTGCTGGACCTCGCGGGCGGAGAACGTGCCGACCCGGTGGAAGATCGCGGCGCGCAGGTCGCGACCGAAGCCCATCGCGTTGCGGGCCGAGAACCACACGGCGATGACGGAGCAGATGATCTGCACGAGCGAGACGGCCAGCATCAGCGCGCCGTGGCGCACGATGTAGCCCGTGTCGCCGGTGACGACGCCCCGGTCGATGATGTCGGCGTTGAGGCTCGGCAGGTAGAGGGCGGCCATGGTGCCGACGAACTGCAGTGCGACGACCGCCGCCAGCGGTGCGGCGTAGGGCTTGAGGTAGGTGCGGACGAGTCGCAGCAGCATCAGGTGTCCTTCTTCTTCAGTACGCCGTCGAGCAGCGTGCCGACGATCTGCTCGGGCGTGAGGATGTGGCCGTCGCTGATGTGGGGGTGGGTCCCGGAGAACGTGAGCATCCGGAGCATGTGGACCAGCTGGACAGGGGTGCAGGTGAGCTGGTCGGCCTCTGCCTCGACCGCGGCGACCATGATCTTCTCGGCGCGCTTGCGCCCGTCCTCCATGTGGCGATGGGCCTTGGGCGGGCCGACCATCCCCATCGCGCTCATCAGCAGGAAGATGCCGCGGAAGCGGTCCTGCAGGTGGGCGCAGAGGTCGGTGAGCCGCGCGCGCAGGTCCTGGTCGAGGTCGATCGACTCGAGGTCGGCGAAGAACGGCTCCATGTCGAGCGCCTGCTCGACCGCCGCGGTGACGAGGTCGTCCTTGGAGTCGAAGACCCGGAAGATCGTGCCCTCCGCGACCCCGGCCGCGTCGGCGATCTGCTTGGTCGTGACCGTGCGTCCGTGCTCGTGCAGCAGCGGGATGGTCGCCTCGACCAGCGCCTGACGGCGGTCGTCGGGGGTCATCGGGCGGGCTCGCGGGGTCACCCGGCGAGTGTAAGTGAGTGAGCACTCACTCACAAACTTTTTCTGACCGCAGGTAAAGGTCGCGCGGGACCTCGCGCCTGTACGAGTCAACGGCACCCACCCACACCGAGGACGGTCACCATGGTCGAGCACGACGCCTCGCCACGACACTGGACCAGGCTCGCCGCGGGCCTGGCGGGACTCACCCTGGTGACCGCGTGCGGCTCGTCGGCCACCCCGGACCCGGACACCGCGTCCCCGGCACCGTCCCCGTCGGTCTCCAGCGAGCCCTCCCCCGAGCCGGAGACAGGGACGGAGACGGAGACGGAGACGGAGCAGGCCACCCCGATCGACGGCACCTGGACCACACCGACCCTGACGTCTGCCGACTTCCGGCGCAGCCTCGGCCGGGAGCGGCTCGGCGTGCATGCCGACGCCTTCCTCGAGGAGTTCGAGGGCGAGGTCGACCTCAGCCTCGAGATCCGCGGCGGGTTCTGGACACTCTCGGGCGGCATCGACGGTCGCGCGCCCTCCGTGGTCGACCGAGGCACCGTCGAGGCGAGGAACGGGCGCGTCGTGGTCAGTCCCAGCTCGGGCGGCGAGAACATCTTCCGCTGGAAGCTCACCGACGGCGAGCTCTCGCTCGCCCTGGTGTCGACGACCGAACCGCCCTACGCGGGCGTCCCGAGCGAGACCTACCAGGTCGGTCTCTACGGCACGAGCCCGTTCCGGAGCGCGCCGTGATCCGCGCGGCCGCCGCTGCGGTGGCACTGGCGGTCGCGATGGCCGGATGTACGTCTGGCGCCGACGACCCAGGGCCGACGCCGTCGGGACGCGGCGGAACCGCCGCACCGGCCGACTTCACGGAGACCGAGTGCCCCGCCGACGTGGCCTCGGTCGTCGTGGGCGAGGTCACCTGCGGCGTGCTGACCGTTCCCGAGGACCGGGCCCGGCCGGGCAACGACGTAGACCTCTTCGTGGCACGCATCGAGCCTCCCGAGGTGCTGCACGAGGACCCGATGTTCGTGGCCGGCACCGACCTGGCCAACCTGCCCAACTACGGCGGAGTCGCCCCGCTGGCCCAGCGGGTCGGGCGCGAGGTGATCATGATGGACACGCGCGGCGTCGGTCACTCCCGACCCAGTCTCGCCTGCCCCGAGGTCGACGAGATCCGGACGACCGCACTGACCTCGTCGACCGCCGACGAACAGGCGCGTGCCGCCTTCCTCGCCGCCGTCGACGCCTGCCACGAGCGCCTCACCGCTGACGGCGTGGACCCCGGCGCCTACCACCTCGCCGCGATGGCGGCCGACGCCGAGGACCTGCGCACCGCGTTGGGGATCGAGGAGTGGAACGTCGTCAGCTATGGCACGGCCTCGCGGATCGCGCTCGAGATGGTCCGCCGGAGCCCCGACCACCTGCGCTCGGTGCTGCTCGACTCGCCGGAGGTGCCCGGCGTCGACCCGCGCGTGCTGGCCGTCGACAGCACCCGTGCCGGCCTGGCGGCCGTGCTGGAGGCGTGCGCCTCCGCGAGGCCGTGCGACGACGCCTTCCCCGACGTCGACACCCTGCTCGACCGCGCGCTGGCCGCCCTCGCTGACGACCCGCTCACCGTTGCGATGTCCCCCACCGGACAGGAGTCCGTCGACGTGCTCGTCGACGACGCGCTGCTGCTGCGACTGCTGCGCGGCATGCTCTCCGACGGAGGCAGCAGCGGTTCGTTGACGCGTGCGGCGTCGGTGCCCGCGGTGCTCGACGGGGCCGTCGACGGGCGGCTCCCCGAGCTCGCGAAGACCCTCGCCACGACGGTCGCCGGCTCCCCGCCGTACTGCCTGGGCTACCTGCCCAAGTGCCTGCCACAGCACCGCGCCAGCGTCGGCACGGCCTACTCCGTGCTGTGCCACGACGTCGCACCCCGGCACGACGACGCCGAAGCGGCGCGGGCCGCGGGCACGGAGGACACGGCCGTCGCGGCGGCGTACGGGGAGAGTCCCTACCTCGACGTGTGCGACGCGTGGCCGGTCGACGGCACCCAGCACACGGGCACCCCGGACGTCGACAGCCCGGTGGAGTCCGACCTGCCGGTGCTCGCACTGGTCGGGGCCTTCACTCCCTACTCCCCCGAGGCCGTGGTGCGCGAGGGGCTGGCCGGCCTGTCCGGGACGACCCTCGTGGTGGACCCGACGGGCGGACACAACGTGATGGGCTCGGACTGCCTCGTGTCGATCCGGAGCGCGTGGCTCGACGACCTCGATCTGGGCGACGACGAGCAGGGATGCCTCGCGGACCAGGAGACGGACTGGGTCACCGACCTGACCGAGCTCGGAGCAGAGCCGACCCCCGCGGGCTCGGAGCGCCCGACCGGTCCGGCGGGCAGCGGGGCCGGGGACCTCGAAGGGGTGTGGGAGTCCGCCCTCACCCGCGCCGAGATCCGTCGCGCGCTCGTCGCGGGCGGCTTCGGCGGACTCGCCGAGAGGTTCTTCGCCGACGAGGAGATCGCCGCCGAGGGAGTCCGGATCCGCACCACCTTCGAGGACGGCCGGTTCTCGCAGGCCTACCTCGGGTCCGACGGTGCGTGGCAGGTCGGCTGGGAGGCGGGCGCGACCATCACCGGCGACCGGGTGGAGATCACCGACGAGGCGACCGGGTCGACCGACACCCTCCGCTGGCGGGTCGCCGACGGCCGGGTGAGGTTCGCGCCCGTCGACTCCACCCTGCCCCTGTACAACGGGATTCCGGAGATGGCCTACTTGTGGGCCTACTTCGCTGCCGATGCGCACCGACGCACCGAGTGAGCGGGGAGGGGCGAGGGACCCGTGGACGCGGACGAGGAGTTCAGGTGGTTGTTCATCAACGACTATCCCTCCGTAGTGCGCTCCACCTACCTCGTCCTGCACGACCACGCGCGTGCTGAGGAGATCGCCCAGGACGCCTTCGTCCAGCTCCTGCGCCACTGGGCCAAGGTCTCGCGGTACGAGTCGCCGTCCGCGTGGTTGCGACGGGTCGCCATCCGCCTCGCCGTCAAGGAAGCCCGACGTGACCAGCGGCGCCTCGTGCTGACCCGGCGCGATCACGAGACCCCCGGCGCACCCGCGACCGGAGGGGTGACGGAGGTGGACGAGGAGCTGGTCGCCGCGATCCGCACGCTCTCGCCACAGCAGCGATCCGTGGTGGTGCTCTTCTACTACGAGGACCGGCCGATGGACCAGATCGCCGAGATCCTGGGCTGCACTCCGGCGACCGGCTGGGTGCACCTGCACAAGGCCCGCAAGCGACTCGGCGTCATCCTCGAGGCAGAGGTGCACAGCGATGTCGATTGACCAGCGCCTCCGCAACGGACTGCACCCGTCCGGGTCCGAGCCCGGCCCCGACACCATGGCCGCACTGTGGCGGGTCGAGCAGCGGGCCGCCCGGCAGACGCGGGCGAAACGCGTCGGGGTCGGCGCCCTCCTGGCCGCGGTGCTCGTGGTCGTGATCGGCGCCGGAGCCACGCTCCAGCACCAGCGCACCGACAGGGTCGACGTGGTGGTGGTCCAGCCCCCGGAGCAGCAGCTCGTCGGCAGCTACGTGGTGGACGTGCCGGCCTCGCCGACCGCGCGCCGCAAAGGCATGGTCGGCCGCTGGGTGGTCTCGCTCGAGGCCGACGGTGCGCTCGAGATGCGGCCTCCACCGACCTATGCCGGCGCGACGACAGGAGCCGCCTGGCGCCTGCAGGACGACCAGCTCCGGACCGACGCCCTGGTCGAGCCCGGCTGCCAGGCGGACAGCGGCTACGTCGGCACCTATACGTGGTCACTGACCGACGACGAGCTGACGTTCACCCTCGTCGAGGACGACTGCGGGGCCAGGCGGATCCTGTTCACGGCAGGGGGATGGGCACGGGTGCCCTGACCCGGGGACCGCGTCAGGGTGCCAGTCGTACGACCTCCCAGCCGGCGCCCTCGCGTCGGTAGACCAGCCGGTCGTGCATCCGCCCCGGCCTCCCCTGCCAGAACTCCACGACCTCCGGCACCACGCGGTAGCCGCCCCAGTGCGGGGGCACGGGCACCGCGTCGCCCTGCCCGTCGGGGCCGAAGCGCTCCTCCGCCCGGGCGTACGACGCGGCGAGCGCCGCGCGCGAGTCGACCACCTCCGACTGGGCGGACGCCCACGCGCCGATCTGGGCACCGCGGGGGCGGGTGCGGAAGTAGGCCTCGACCTCGGCCCGGTCCAGCACCTCCGCGACCCCCTCCACACGCACCTGCCGCTCGAGCGGGTGCCACGGGAAGAGCAACGCGCAGTGGGCGTTGGCCGCGAGCTCGTCCCCCTTGCGGGAGGCGTGGTTGGTGAAGAAGACGAACCCGCGCGGCCCGAGCTCCTTCAGCAGCACCATCCGGCTCGACGGGCGACCGTCGGGCGTCGCCGTCGCGACCACCATCGCGTTGGGCTCGTGCACCCCGGCGTCGATGACCTGCGCGAGCCAGCGCTCGAACATCTCGATCGGGTCGTCGGCCAGGTCCGGGAGGTCGAGTCCTCCGCGGCCGTACTCCTCGCGCAGTCCGGTGAGGTCCATCCGCCGAGGGTAGACCCGGCACCCGTGCCCGACGGCAGGGTGCACAATGAGCCGTCTCGTGACGTACCCCGGGACTCCCGCGCACGAAGGAGTGACCCATGACCGAGATCCACCACGGCCTCGAAGGTGTCGTTGCGTTCGAGACGCAGATCGCCGAGCCGGACAAGGAAGGGTCGGCGCTGCGCTACCGCGGCGTCGACATCGAGGACCTCGTCGGCCGCGTGCCGTTCGAGAACGTCTGGGGCCTCCTCGTCGACGGCACCTACCTGCCCGGCCTCCCGCCGGCCGAGCCCTACAACATCTCCATCCACACCGGCGACGTGCGCGCGGACGTCCAGGCTGCGGTCGCGATGCTCGCGCCGATGCTGGGCATGGGCCAGACCTACGACATCTCCGACGAGCAGGCACGCCTGGACCTGTCCCGCGTCGCGGTCATGGTGCTGTCGTACGCCGCGCAGTCGGCGCGCGGCCTCGGCAGGCCGATCGTCCCGCAGGCCGAGGTCGACCAGGGCCGGACGCTCGCCGAGAAGTTCCTGATCCGCTGGCACGGTGAGGCCGACCCCCAGCACGCCCACGCGATCGATGCCTACTGGTCCTCGGCGGCCGAGCACGGCATGAACGCCTCGACCTTCACCGCCCGTGTCATCACCTCGACCGGCGCCGACGTGGCGGCCGCGTTCTCCGGAGCCATCGGCGCCATGTCCGGCCCCCTGCACGGCGGCGCGCCCTCGCGCGTCCTCGGCATGATCGAGGAGGTCGAGAAGCGCGGCGACGCGTCCGCCTACGTCAAGGAGCTGCTCGACAACGGCGAGCGGCTGATGGGCTTCGGCCACCGCGTCTACCGCGCCGAGGACCCGCGCGCCCGCGTGCTGCGCCGCACCGCCAAGGAGCTCGACGCACCGCGCTACGAGGTGGCCGTCGCGCTGGAGAAGGCCGCGCTCGAGGAGCTCAAGGCCCGCCGGCCCGACCGCGTCCTGGAGACCAACGTGGAGTTCTGGGCGGCCATCGTCCTCGACTTCGCCGAGGTGCCGCCGCACATGTTCACGTCGATGTTCACCTGTGCCCGCACGGGTGGTTGGTCGGCGCACATCCTCGAGCAGAAGACGACCGGCCGGCTGATCCGGCCGTCCGTGGTCTACGCCGGTCCCGGCACCCGCCCCGCCAGCGACATCGACGGCTGGGACGACGCCTGGGGCAAGTGATCAGCCGACGACCGGCACGGCCTGCGCGGCGTACCAGGAGGTCACGCCACGCGCACCCTGGCGCGTCAGCGAGACGTGCAGGTGGTCCCTGTGCCGCAGCGTCGGCGAGCAGGTGCGGCGGGTGCTGCACCCCGAGCTGAGGTAGCGCTTCGGCTCGAACCCGTCGTACGCCGCGTACATCTGGTCGTCCCAGATGATGTACATGATCCCCATCCGGCGGGCCAGCGCGTGCGGGTTGCCCAGGTCGTCCGGGGCGAGGATCTCGTCGAGCAGCGCCGCGGCGAGCGCCTGGTCGACGTCACTGCGGGCGTCGAGGATCCAGTCGAAGGCACGCGACTCCTTGTGCTCGCTGGTGCTCGAGCCCGCGCACGAGCGGGCGATCGTGCCGTAGCCACCACCGCGCGCGACCAGCCAGTCGGCCAGCATCAGCACGCCGGGCTTCGGCGTCTGCCGGCACTTCGTCTGCGGCTGGTAGCCGGAGTAGGGCTCGATCGGCATCACGTAGGGCGCGGACGACGTGACGGTGCCGCGGCTGCTCTCCGCGGTGGCCGCACCCGTGCCTGCGGAGGCCATCGCCACGACGACGGCGAGGGCCAGCAGGGGTCGGGAGAGAGCGCGCACGATCGCGACCGTAGGCGCGCCCGGGAGCCACCGTCAGCGGATTGGCCGAACACCAACGCTGTAGTTCAGGGACGGGCGTCGAGGGAGCAGGCAGGCGTCCCGCCCGGGAGCCGCGAGCGGTTGGCGGCGATCCAGTGGTAGGTCCGGCGGGCGACCCGGTCGATGCCCGGTGCCGTCATGACCCGACCCACGACCCGCCACGGCAGCGGGCCGGTGCGGAGGATCGACGCGAAAGCGCGGTGCCCGTAGTCGACGCGACCGTCGGGGTGGACGTACGGCATCTCCACGGTCGCGCGGTCCGCGTCGACGCCGAGCGCCGCGAGGTCGGCGGCCTGGATGGTGGAGCTGTCGATGTCGACCCCCAGCTTCGGCACGAGCGCGGCGGTGCGCATGCAGAAGCCGCAGTCGGCGTCGTTGAGCATCAGTCCTCGGTCCACACCCCAAGGCTACGCCGGGGGGTCAGATCCGCCTGCCGAAGCACCGGCTGAGCTCGGAGCCGCAGTAGTAGCCGAAGCCGGGGATCGGCTCGTAGCCCGACGAGGTGTAGAGCGCGATCGCCTCGGGCTGCTTCATCCCGGTCTCCAGCACGATCACCTCGATCCCCTCGGCGGCGGCGGTGACCTCGAGGTGGCCGAGCATCCGGCGGGCGACCCCGCGGCGCTGGGCGGCCGGCACGACGTACATCCGCTTCACCTCCGCGGTGACCTCGGCGCCGAGCGCCTTCACCGAGCTCCGCCGCCACGCCCCGGTCGCGACGGGCGAACCGTCGAGGTAGGCGACGAAGAACTGCCCCAGCGGGTCCTCGAAGTCTGCCGGGTCGATCGGCGACTCGTCCTGCCCGCCGTAGCGCACGACGTACTCCGCCTGGACGGCCTCGATCAGGGCCTGCGCGTCGGGGTGCGTGATCGGGACCCGCTCGAAGCGCAGGTCGGACATGTGCGGATCCCCCATCGTGAGACGTGCCTGTGGCGGATGACAGGATAGGACCCGCTGACAGCGTCGTCAGGACCGCCGTTCCCGTTCCACGTGAGGTTCCACCATGACTGACGCCCTCAAGATCCCCGCCGAGCTCCTCCCCGCCGACGGCCGCTTCGGCGCCGGCCCCTCGAAGATCCAGACCAGCCACCTCGACGCGCTCGCCGCGACCGGCGACCGGCTGATGGGCACCTCCCACCGCCAGGCCCCGGTGAAGAAGACCGTCGGCCGCGTCCGTGAGGGAATCGCCGCGCTCTTCGACCTGCCCGAGGGCTACGAGGTCGTCCTCGGCAACGGCGGCGCCACCGCCTTCTGGGACATCGCCTGCTTCGGCCTGATCCGCGAGAAGAGCCAGCACCTCACGTTCGGCGAGTTCTCCTCCAAGTTCGCCACGTCGGCCAAGAAGGCGCCGTGGCTGGCCGACCCGTCTGTGATCTCCAGCGACCCCGGCTCGCGACCCGACGCGGTCGCCGAAGAGGGCATCGACGCCTACGCCTGGGCGCACAACGAGACGTCCACCGCGGTCATGGCGCCC
The DNA here is from genome assembly GCF_900112035.1 of Nocardioides alpinus. Taxonomy (GTDB): domain Bacteria; phylum Actinomycetota; class Actinomycetes; order Propionibacteriales; family Nocardioidaceae; genus Nocardioides; species Nocardioides alpinus. The sequence goes on from NZ_FOKC01000001.1 coordinate 652,416, forward strand.
GTACGCCGTCCCGCGGGCATCTCCGACGACGCACTCGTCCTCGTCGACGCGACCTCCGGCGCCGGCGGGCTGCCGGTCGACCTGCACCAGGTCGACACCTACTACTTCGCTCCCCAGAAGTGCTTCGCCTCAGACGGCGGCCTGTGGGTGGCGCTCATGTCGCCGCGCGCCCTGGCCCGGGCCGAGGAGATCGCTGCGAGCGGGCGCTACATCCCGCCGTTCTTCGACCTGCCGACCGCGATCGACAACTCGTCGAAGAACCAGACCTACAACACCCCGTCGGTGGCGACGCTCTTCCTGATGGCCGAGCAGCTCGACTGGATGAACGGCCAGGGCGGGTTGTCGGCGATGGTCGATCGGACCACCGCCTCCTCCGACGCGCTCTACGGCTGGGCCGAGCGCACGGCCTACACCACGCCGTACGTCGTCGAGCCGGCCGACCGCTCGCTCGTCATCGGCACGATCGACTTCGACGACTCCATCGACGCTGCGCAGATCGCCGCGACGCTGCGGGCCAACGGGGTCGTCGACACCGAGCCCTACCGCAAGCTGGGCCGCAACCAGCTGCGGGTCGCGATGTACCCCGCGATCGACCCCTCGGACGTCGAGAAGCTGACGGCCGCGATCGACTACGTCGTCGCCCACGGCTGACGACGTCAGCCCGCCAGGAGCTTGAGCACCGCCCGCTCGAGCGCCGCTTGGCGGGCATCGACGGTGTCGTACGACGCCTTCACCGTGATGGTGCGCCCCCGCTCGTAGGCCTCGACGACGCGCGGGTCGACGTACGACGTGCGCGCGAGCGTCGGGGTGTTGCCGAGGAACTGGGAGACCTCCTTCATGGTGCTGGAGATCGCCCGCTTGCGCGACGCCTTCGTCTCCCCCGGCTCCTCGGTCTCTGCGAGCGCGGCGGCCGCGATGACGGTGGCGTGCCACGTGCGGAAGTCCTTGGCGGTCGCCTCGATGCCCGTGCAGGAGCGGATGTAGTCGTTGACGTCGCTCGACACGAGCCGGCGCCAGGTGCGGCCGTCCTTCCAGGCCAGCAGCTCGGGGTCGCCACCGCGCCGGCGACGCATCACGTCGAGCGACTCGATCGCGGACGTGTCGTCGATGTCGATGCAGTGCTCGACGCCGGACTTGCCGACGAAGCAGAACCTCAGGCCGTTGGCGTGCCGCGAGACGTGGTCCTTGCGCAGCGTGGTCAGCCCGAAGGAGCCGTTGGTGTCGGTGTAGACGTCGTTGCCGATGCGGAAGTAGCCGAGGTCGAGGAGGCGTACGGCGACTGCGCAGGCGCGCTCGAGCGACATGCCCTCGGTGCCCATGTCGGTCAGGACCTGTTCGCGCGCCTTCGAGAGCGCCTTGCCGAAGACGAGGATCCGGTCGAACTTCGCTGCGTCCCGGCTGGCGCGCCACTGCGGGTGGTAGAGGTACTGCTTGCGTCCCGCGTCGTCGGTGCCGACGGCCTGGAGGTGGCCGTTGGCGTGCGGGGTGATCCACACGTCCTGCCACGCCGGCGGGATGACGAGGTCCTTGCAGCGCTGCACCTGCTCGGGATCGAGGCGGTTGCCGTGCTCGTCGAGGTAGGTGAAGCCGGAGCCCGCTCGTCGGCGGGTCCATCCCGGCTGGTCGGGGAACGTACGCCGCAGTCGGGGCATGCGGTGAACCTACTGACCGGGGCGGCGCACGGGTGACACCCCGAGGGAGGAGACGCGCAACGGCCCCGCGGTGCCGAAGCACCACGGGGCCGGAGGTGGAGCGGTCAGACGTCGATCAGGAGGTCTTGGCGATCACGCCGAAGGGCTCGAAGTCGTAGGTCGTCGCACCGATCTGGAGCGCGTCGACGGCGCCGGAGAAGGCGTAGTCGCGACCCTTGCTGATCGCCACGGTGAAGAGGGTGGCGTTGGGCAGGGCGGACTTGACCTCGTCGAGCGTGCAGTAGGTGACCTGGTTGCAGCCGGTGGCGGTGCCGGCGGCGCCGGTGAGGTACCAGCTCTTCTGGTCGGCGGTGACCTTGGTCCACACGTTGGTGGGCAGGTCGCGCACGACGTAGTTGAGCGTGCTGTAGGTCTGCGCGCCGTTGGCCGGGTTGATCTCCATGGCGACGCTGGCGGCGTTGTCGACGTACTTCGCCTTGTTCTCCCCGGTGGTGTACTCCCAGAAGCTCACCGACGAGACGCTCGCCAGGGTGGTGCCCTGGAAGTCGACCTCGTTGCCGAAGGCGGTCTTGTCGTTGGCCGAGGCGGTGCGGATGCCCAGGCTGCCGACGCCCATCGGGGGCTTGACCATGGTGTTGCTCCAGTTGGACGTCGGGCCCGAACGGAGGGCGGCGTCGGCCGCACCGATGACGTTGCGGTCGATGACGCTCCAGTTGGGTCCGGCGTAGGCCGCGGTGCCGTCGGCGCCCTTGGGACCCTGCGGGCCCTGGTCGCCCTTCGGGCCCTGCGGGCCCTGTGCACCGTTGGTCCCCGAAGCACCGGTGTCACCGATCTTTCCGGTCAGGCCGGGGCTGAGGTCGTTGAGCTTGATGGAGCCGTTCTCGAGCTTGTTGCTGGTGACCGCACCCGGGGCCAGGTCCTGCGCCTCGATCGAGCGGTTCTTGATGTCATCCCCGGTGATCAGGGAGCCGGCGACGGCTCCCGAGCCGGCGCCGACAGCGAGGACCGCCGCGGCAGAAAGGACGACGGCACCGCGCGAGCGCGCGGAAGTGAAGATGGGCATGCTGAGAGTTCCCCTGTTCGATGACGAGGTGGGCGGGCGCCCACGTCGTGCGTCAATCCGCCCGACCCCGGCCCCCGAAAGGCCACCCACAGGACGGTTCGACGGCGGAAACGTAACCGCTGTTTGCAGGCCGTCAAGGTGTCCTTGACAAGACCTGAAGGAAACTCGCCAAGTCTTGAGGATTCGAACACCCATGCGGGTGCCGGCTGCTCACCCGTCAGGCCGCAGCAGTCGGTGCGCGAGCTCGGCCTGTCCGGCGGTGAGCAGGTGCTCGGGGACGCGGACAGGAGCCCGGTCACCGACGGTGAACGTGTAGAGGAACATGTCCGGTCGCGGTGTCGGATCGCTGGAACCGTCCAGGGCAGCCAGCCCCGCTTGCTCCACCAGCGCCCGCACGTCGGGTAGTGCGGGATCGTCGAGGTCGACCTCAGCCGTCTCGGTGCGGCCGATGAACCCCCCGCTGCGCTCCACCCGGAGGCGACCTGTCGGCACCTGCTGGGGGGCCGGTGCCGCGCTGCCCGTCGCACGCCCGACGCCGACCTGCGCCCAGGCCTGTCGTACGACGTCCGCGTGCTCGCCTGCCACCGCGACCGTCGCCGCGGCGAAGGTCGCGAAGTCGGCGTCCGCAGTGACGTCGCCGCCCACCAGCGCGTCGTACCAGATCCGGCCTGCACCCTCGATCGCTCGACCGCCCACGGCGACGGCCGCCAGCTGGAACGCCTTGTTGGGGATGCCGGAGTTGAGGTGCACGCCGCCGTTGTCGGCAGTGGTCTCGACGTAGTCGTCCATGTGCCCGACCTGCGGGTCGGCACCGAGCTCGGGATCGTCGTACGCCGTCCCGGGCGCTGCCATGTCGCGCAGCGCCCTGGCCCGGATGCTCGGCGTGAAGATCCCCTCGCCGATCAGCCAGTCGCCGTCGGCGGCGTCCTGGCCGAGCAGGCGCTGCTTGAGGCAGGACGCAAAGACATCGGCGACGGACTCGTTGAGGGCGCCGGACTGATCTCGGTAGACCAGGCCGGCGGTGTGCTCGACGACCGCGTGGGAGAACTCGTGGGCCAGCACGTCGACCGGCTTGGTGAAACGCTCGAAGATCCGGCCGTCGCCGTCGCCGAAGACCAGCTGGGTGCCGTCCCAGAAGGCGTTGTTGTAGTCGGAGCCGTAGTGGACCGTGAGGCTCACCGGCGCCCCGGCGTCGTCGTGGGAGTCGCGCTCGAGGACCTCGGCGAACATCGCCAGGGTCGCCTCGATGCCGACGGCGGCCTCGTCGACGGCGACGTCACCCGTCTCGGGCTCACCGGTCGAGCGCGCCGGAGTGCCGGGCAGCGACGTCGTCGACCCGGCGTCGTGCACCGTCCACGCCGCAGCAGCGGCCAACCCCTCGGCGGTCGCGTCCGAGGTCGAGGTGCGAGCGGAGCGAGCCTCGAGACCACGCCGCGCGCGCTCCGCTCGCAGCGCCTCGTCGAGCGCGGCCCGCTCAGGCCCGTCGACGCGCTCGGCGAGCCACGGCGGGATGAAGGTGCAACGGCCTGTGTGCGTGTCCCAAGAGGTCATGGGACAGGTCTACCCCGACGGTCGGACAGCCGGAAGACCGAGCCAGCAGCGCTGCGCCAGCAACTAGCATGCCTCGCGTGGCCCTCAACGCGCGCAAGCGACTCTTCATCCGCCGCATGGCCGGCTACGGGATCAACCCGGTGCAACGGCGCTGGCGGGTGATGCGGTCTCGCGAGCAGTCGCACCTCATCGGTGGCCACCCCGTGACGCTTCCCCCCGCCCACGACCTGCCGTTCTACCAGGACCGCGACCCGACCTACGACACCTACGCCGGCGAGGTGCTGGCCGAGCTGGCTGCACACGTCGACCGGATGCTGGTCATCGACGTCGGCGCCAACGTCGGCGACACCGCCGTCGAGGCGCTGGCCGCCGCGCCGAACATCGAGGTCGTCGCCGTCGAGGGAGACCCGCTCTTCGTGTCCTACGCACGCCGCAACGTCGAGCAGTTCGGCGCCCGGGCACGGGTGCTCGAAGGTTTCGTCGGACCGGTCGGCTCGCGGGTCCACTTCAGCACCAACGGCTCGACGGGTGGCTTCCAGGCCAGCGAGGCGGATGGGGCCGCGGTGACGGACTGGATGACACCTGCGTCCTTGCTCGCCGAGACGGACTCCTACGGCGAGGTCGTGTGGAAGAGCGACATCGACGGCTTCGACATCCACGTGCTCGTCCACCACTGGGCGGACATCGATGCTGCCTGCCAGACGCTGTGGTTCGAGTTCGACCCGGCCAGCACGCTCGGCGACCGCGACGACATCGTCACGCTGATCGAGCTGCTCGCCGACTCCGGTCGCCAGCTGCGGATCTTCGACAACCTCGGTCGCGAGATGGTCAGGCTTGCTCCCGGCGACCCGATCCGCCACGGGCTCACGACCCTCACCAACTGGTTGACCGAGCAGCGGCGCGGACACCTGACCGTGCCCTACGTCGACGTGTGGGCACGGTGACCGCTCCGGTGGATCAGCAGGGCTGGTAGTCGAACGTCATGTCGCCGACGAACACGGCCTGGTTGCGGTCGACGTCACTCCACGACGTCTCGGCGTTCCAGTAGGTCAGGGTGAAGGTCGAGACCGGGCCGGCGAACTTCACGGTGACGTTGCCAGCCCCGCTGGTGCTGTCGTTGTAGGCCGCGCCCCCCACCCAGGGAGACGCGACAGAACCGGCCCCGGACACCCCGGCGCCCCGCGACACCTCGGTCCACGAGCCGTCGAGCTCGACCCGGTCGAGGAAGTCGCCGGGCGTCCGGTCGATGTCGGTGAAGGTGACCACGAGGTTGGTGACCGGCTTGGTGAAGGTGAACACGTAGGCCCCCCGTGCATCTCGTCCCGGAGCGGTCCTGTCGCGTCGACGCGTGACGGACTGGATCAGTCCGAGTCCGGGCCTACCGGTGTTGCCCACGGAGGGGTAGACGTCGTACAGGTCCGGGCCGCCCGCAGTCTCGCTCCCGGCCGGTCCGCCGAGATGGTCAGGCTGATGGCGCCGGCGACGGCGCCTCCGGGGGGTGTGTAGGTCCGGGTGTGGTCGAGTCCCCCGTTGGTGATCGCGCCGGCTGCCGTCGAGAAGCCGACCCCCTTCAACACCGCGCACGAGGCCGCGAACGCCGGAGCCGTCGACGCCACCGCGATCACCGGCACGCTCCATGCGGCGGCTCGCGTCACCGAGCGGCGAGAAGGCCGTACGGCGGTCAGCGTGTCGAGGTCCTGCGTCATGGTCACTCCCGGCCATCAGGCGAACCGGAGTAGTTCACCTTTGTATTACCCAACGGTAGAGAAACCCGGTCCACGCGAAGGTAACTGTGGGTTACGCGTTGGTTCGATCTGTGACACGTTGCGAACACCCCCGAATGCGTGGGGTCCACGCTCGCGAAGTCTTGAAAACGCAGCCCGCGCCCTAGACTTGGGGCGCTGCGGCCGTGCTGGCCGCGCCCAGGCCGTTCGGCCGCTCGTCCCCGCCCGGAAGGCTCCTGCATGTCCACCCAGTCCCGCACCGACCTGCGCAACGTCGCGATCGTCGCGCACGTCGACCACGGCAAGACCACGCTGGTCGACCAGATGCTCCGCCAGGCCGGTGCGTTCACCGCCCACCAGGCCGAGAGCGTCGCCGACCGCGTCATGGACTCCGGTGACCTCGAGCGCGAGAAGGGCATCACGATCCTCGCGAAGAACACCGCGGTCCACTACGCCGGACCCGCCGGTGGCGGTCAGCCGATGGTCATCAACATCATCGACACCCCCGGCCACGCCGACTTCGGCGGCGAGGTCGAGCGCGGCCTGTCCATGGTCGACGGCATCGTGCTGCTGGTCGACGCGTCCGAGGGCCCGCTCCCCCAGACCCGCTTCGTGCTGCGCAAGGCGCTCAACGCCGACATGCCGGTGATCCTCGTGGTCAACAAGACCGACCGCAGCGACGCCCGCATCGCCGAGGTCGTCGAGGAGACGTACGAGCTCTTCATGGACCTGCTCGACGAGAGCCACAGCCAGGACGCGCTCGACTTCCCGGTCGTCTACGCCTCGGGCCGCGCCGGCATCGCCAGCCTCACCGCTCCCGAGGACGGCACCATGCCCGAGGGCTCGGACCTCGAGCCGCTCTTCAAGACGATCCTCGAGACCATCCCGGCCCCCGTCTACACCGAGGGCGCGCCGCTGCAGGCCCACGTCACCAACCTCGACGCCTCGCCGTTCCTCGGCCGGCTCGCGCTCGTACGCGTCCACGAGGGCACCCTCAAGAAGGGCTCGACCGTCGCCTGGATGCGCCGCGACGGCTCGGTCAAGAACGTCAAGATCACCGAGCTCCTCGTCACCGAGGGCCTCGAGCGCCAGCCCGGGCAGAGCGCCGGCCCCGGTGACATCGTCGCCGTGGCAGGCATCCCGGAGATCACCATCGGCGAGACCCTCGCCGACGCCGAGAACCCGGTCGCGCTGCCGCTCATCCACGTCGACGAGCCCGCGATCTCGATGACGATCGGCACCAACACCTCGCCGCTCGTCGGCCGCACCAAGGGCGGCAAGGTCACCGCTCGCCTGGTCAAGGACCGCCTCGACTCCGAACTCGTCGGCAACGTGTCGCTCCGCATCCTCCCGACCGAGCGCCCCGACGCGTGGGAGGTGCAGGGCCGCGGCGAGCTGGCGCTGGCCATCCTCGTCGAGCAGATGCGCCGCGAGGGCTTCGAGCTCACCGTCGGCAAGCCGCAGGTGGTGACCAAGATGGTCGACGGCAAGGTGCACGAGCCGTTCGAGCGCCTCACCATCGACGCGCCGGAGGAGTACCTCGGCACGATCACCGAGCTCCTCGCCTCCCGCAAGGGCCGCATGGAGTCGATGACCAACCACGGCACCGGCTGGGTCCGGATGGAGTTCCTCGTGCCCGCGCGTGGCCTCATCGGCTTCCGCACCGAGTTCCTCACCGACACCCGCGGCACCGGCATCGCGCACGGCATCTCCGAGGGCTACGAGCCCTGGGCCGGCGAGATCCGCTCGCGCACCAACGGCTCGCTCGTGGCGGACCGCAAGGGTGCAGCGACGGCGTACGCCATGACCAACCTGCAGGAGCGCGGGATCATGTTCGTCGAGCCGACGACCGAGGTCTACGAGGGCATGATCATCGGCGAGAACTCGCGCGCCGACGACATGGACGTCAACATCACCAAGGAGAAGCAGCAGACCAACATCCGGTCCGCCACCTCCGACAACTTCGAGAAGCTCATCCCGCCGCGCCACCTGTCGCTCGAGCAGTGCCTGGAGTTCTGCCGCGACGACGAGTGCGTCGAGGTCACCCCCGACGCCGTACGCATCCGCAAGGTCGTGCTCGACGCCAATGCGCGGGCCAAGACCGCGTCGCAGTCGCGCAAGGCCAACAAGTAGTCCTGCTTGTCCGACCACCTCGACCTGCCTGATCCGCCCGGCGACGACCTCGCCGGGCGGCTGGCGTCGTGGCTGGAGGGTCTCGGCCTGGCCGACCAGCTGGCCGCGGCGGGACTCCCGTCGTACGAGCGTGGCGCCGACGGCGTCGTGCAGTGGCGCGACCCGGCGACCGACGAGCCGCTGACCACCGAGCGCCTCGTCGAGCTGGACGGGCTGCTGCGCGCGCAGGGCGACGACCCCGCCCACGCCGTGCCGGTGGCGCTCGTCCGGCTGCGCCGCGAGAGCCGGGTGCGGGCGATGCTGCTCGACGGCGGCTGGCTGGACTACGCCGGCGTCGGCCGGCTGCGCGGGGTGTCGGAGAACGCCGCCCGGTTCGCGGTGCACAAGGCGGCGGAACGGCGAGCCGTGCTGCTCGTCCCGCACGAGGGCGCGACGCTCTTGCCGTCGTTCCAGCTCGACGACGACGGACAGGTCCGCGACGAGCTCCTGGGCGTCATCGAGCCGCTGCTGGCCGGCGGTGTCGACCCCTGGCGCGCGTGGGTCTGGCTCACGACTCCGGCCGGCCTGCTGGGCGGTGGCGTCCCGCACGAGGCCGCGCGTGATCCCGAGGAGCTGCCACTCGTCCAGCGCGCAGCGGTCGCACTCGCCGAGCGGGCGCGGGCCTCGCAGGCCTGAACCGTCAGGGCCGTCGGTCCAGGCCTCCCGCGCGGCCGAGCGCGATCGCGTCCTCCCGGGTGGCGACGTCGAGCTTGGCGAGCATCTCGGAGATGCGGTTGCGGATCGTCTTGGGGGCGAGGAACAACCGCGCCGCCACTTGATGGGTCTCCAGCCCCTGCACGAGCAGGGCGAGGATCTCGCGGTCGCGCGCGTCGAGGCGGGCCAGCACGTCAGCGTCCGGGACCGCCGAGGCAGCGACGCGGACCGACGCGCTCGCACCGGAGCTGAGCACCACCGATCCCGTTGCAGTGGCGTGGATGGCACCGAGCAGCTCGTCGGGCGGCGAGTCCTTGATGAGGTAGCTGTCGACGCCGTCCGCGAGGCTGCGCAGGACCGTGGCCGGTTCGCGGCTCATGGTGAGGATGACCAGCTTGACGTCGGGCCACTGCGCACGCAGGCGCAGCCCGAGGCCGACTCCGTCGCCGTCAGGCAGCCGGAGGTCGAGCACACAGAGGTCGGGCACGGCCTCGGCGGGCAGGGTGAGCGCGTCGGCCACGCTGCCGGCCAGACCCACCACCTCCATGTCGGGGTCGGCGCCGATGAGGGCGGAGAGCCCGGCCAGCACCACGGGGTGGTCGTCGACCACGACGACGCGGATCACCCGCTCCACCCGGGCACGACGAGGCTCACCACGAGGCCGCCGGACGGGCCGGGTTCCACGTCGAGCCGCCCGCCGATCTCGCGCGCACGGGTGCCGAGCGAGGTCAGCCCGACGCCCGGGACGACGGGTCCCCCACGCCCGTCGTCCTCGACGCTCGCGCGCAGCGACCGACCGTCCTGGCACACGCGCACGAGCACGCGGGAGGGCCCGGCGTGGCGCAGCGCATTGGTGACGGCCTCCGCGACGAAGCGGTAGACCACGATCGCGACCGCACCGTCGACGTCACCGGTGCCCGCCGCCTCGAGCTCGACCACAGCACCGTCGGCGGTGCCGAACGAGCTCACCAACGTGTGGAGGGCCCCCGACAGGTCGGCCCCGACCAGCGGCTCCGGGGTGAGCGCCGAGACGATGCGGCGCAGGTCCGCCCGGCAGGCGGTCAGGTCACCCGCAAGGGCCGTCAGCTCCTCGGACGGCTCCGTCGCGCGAGCCGCCTCGACCCGCATGCTCATCCCGGCCAGCGCCGGGCCGAGGTCGTCGTGGAGGTCGGCGAGGATCCGGGCACGTTCGGCCTCACGCTCGCGGATCACGTCGTTGCGGGCGTGCTGCGCCTCGACGGCAAGGTCCACCGCGCGCGCCGCGAGCGCCACGGTCGGTGCGAGCTGGCGTACGACGTGCTCCTGGCGCGCCTCGAGCCCCTCGGGATCCCGCGGCCGCACCGCCATGGTGCCGACCCTCTCGTCACCGACCACCAGGGGGAACGCGGTCCACCCGGGGCGGTCGTCGATCTCGTCGAGCACGATCTCCACCCCAGCGACGCCGCTCGCCGCGGCGACGAGCTCGCCGGCCGTGCCCAGCAGCGCCCTGGGATCGCCGGTGGTGCGGAGCCCGCCCGAGAGGAGGGTGAGATCGCTCGGCGTGAGCAACCCGGTGCCGTAGCGACGGGCGAGGAAGCCGCGCCGCACCGAGATCGCTGCCGGGGTGGCCATCATGAGGGTCACCGCGGCCGCGAGGACGCCGACGACCTCGGCCCCGAAGATCCGCTCGCGCTCGGAGAAGGACCACATCAGGCCACCGGCCACCACGCCCGAGGCCAGGACGCCGACCAGCAGGGCCACGTCCACGAGCGGCTCGACCGGCGGTCGCGGTTGGCGGACGTACGCCGAGGCGACGAGCGTCGCGGCGACGGCGAGGAGCCCGAGCGTCGCGACCACACCGAACGTCGTACGCGTCCCGAGCTGCCAGGCGACCGCCGCAGACCCGACCGCTGCGACCGACCAGCCGACGATCCAGCCCCGCCACCGCCGCGCCGACCGACCCGTCGCCGGGAGCGCGGCCACGGCGACCGCGAGGAGCGGTGTGAGCCACCACGGTCCGACCGCAGCAGCGGGCGTCGAGCTCGGCAGCGCGGTGAGCAGCATGGCCATCGGTGTGGCTGCAGCAACCACGACGGCCGCCCACGCCACGGCCGAGCGCGGCACGCGGTCGAGCAGCAGCACGCCGGCGACGCCGAGCGGCAGCCAACCCAGCAGCGGGAGGTTGACGTCGACGACGACGCGATCGTGCGGGAGCACGAGGAGCGCGGGCAGGACCCCGGCGGAGAGCACGGCCAGCGCCGCAAGCACCTCGCCGGACACCCCTGTCCGGGCCGTCCGGTCCGGGGGCCACATCCGGGCCGTGGAGGCCGACACTGTCGTCATGACGTCAGTATCCGCGCGGCCACCGCGGCTGCGGAAGGCCTCGGGACGCGCGCGGGACGACGTCGGGACGGCGCGGGACTCCGCGCTCTGGCTGCCGGGTCGCTGGTGGCCGGAGAGTGGGAGCACCACGAATCCCGCACCCAGGAGAGCACCATGAGCACCAGTCACGTAGTCGCACCGTCCACCGCCAGCCAGACGCGTGTGCCGCGCTATGCCGTGCTGGTCGGGATCGCCTACGGCATCTGCGTCATCGGGATGTCGTGCAGCATCCTGGCCGAGATGGCCTTCGGCTACACCGGTCAGGGCGACGCCCCGCGGTCGCTCGGCGAGCAGCTCGCGGGCGTGCTGGGCTTCGGCACGTTCGCCCTCGCTGCCTCGGTGCTCGCGGTCAACCGGCTGACCTCGGAGCGCCAGCGTCAGGTGGGCGCGGTCGTCCTCGGCGTGCTGGCGGTGCCTGCCCTGGCCTTCTTCTGGTGCGGGATGCCGGCGATGTTCGGTGCGGGCGCGGCGGCGCTGGCGGGACTGACACGGGGTCGGACGCCGCTCACCGGAGCGGCGCGTGCGTTCGGCCTGATCGGGTTGGTCTTCGCCGTGGTGAACCCGATCGTGAACTTCCTGGGGGTGACGATCTCCTGGCTGACGACCGCCTGAGCGCTGGAATCAGGAAGTAGGAGGGGTGAGCGTCGGTCGCAGCACGACCAGCCCCAGGAGCGGCAGCACGGCGAGCAGGAGCAGAGCCGTCGGCATGCCGAACGGACCGCTGATCCCGGCGACAACAGCCGAACCGACGCTGCCGCCGATGAGGAAGAGCAGGGTTGAGACGCCCAGCGCGACGCCTCGCACCTCGTGAGGTACGGCGTCACCGACGACGGCGCTGAGGGCCGGCTGGCCGAGGCCGAAGGCAAAGGTCACCAGCACGATCCCGACCACGAGGATCGGGGCGCTGACCCAGTAGGCGCCGGCGGTGGCGACCAGGAGCGCGACGGAGGCAACCAGCCCGGCGACCGCCAGCGCGCGACCTGGGCCGATGCGGATCAGGAGCGGTCCGGTGACCTGGGGGACGAGCAGCGCGACGATCGCGCTCGGGAGCATCGCGACCCCGACCTGCCACGCCTCCCAGCCGTCTGCAAGGAGGACGGCGGGGAGCGCGATGAGCAGGGCGAACCACGACGCCGGCACCGCAGAGGCGGCGATCGCACTGCGGATCACGGTCGCGTTGCGGATGACCTCGACCGGCAGGAATCCGTCCGGGCGACGGCGTACGGTCGCGCGCACTGCCGGCACGCCGAGCACCAGCATCACCGCTCCGATCGCAGCCACGAGCAGACCCGCCGAGGGTGACTGGACGAGCAGCACCATGCCCGCGGCGGTGAGTGCGACGAGGGCAGCTCCGACCACGTCGAGCCGCGCGCCGCTGCCCTCGGTGGAGAGCGCCCGCCACAAGAACGGCACGACGAGGGCGCCGACGATCGGGAGCGCCATGACAGCGCGCCACCCGAAGGACGCCTCGACCAGCCCGCCGATGAGTGGTCCGAGGCAGCTCACCGCTGCCGCGACGCCAGCGAGGCGACCGAAGGCGAGGCCTCGGATCTCGCCGCTGTACCTCGCGGACAGCACGGCAACGCCAAGGGTCGGTACGGCGGCTGCGCCGGCGCCCTGGACGAGGCGGGCGCCGAGGAGGACCTCGAACGTCGGCGCGACCGCGGCGACGAGTGCACCGATCGACATCAGGACCAGCCCGGCGAGCAGCGGGGCGCGGACGCCGACCAGGTCGGAGATCCGGCCGTAGAGCGCCGTGGTCACCGCAAGCATCAGGACGTAGAGGCTGATCGTCCAGGCGGCCAGCCCCGCATCGACGCCGAGGTCGTCGGCAAGGAGGGGAAGAGTGACCGCGGCACTTGAGGAACCCATCCCGGCGAGGCCGAAGAGGAGGCCGAGCAGGGTCGAGACGCGACGGGAGTCGTCAGCGGTCTCGGTGGTCTCGGTCTGTTCGGCGGCGGAGGTCATCGGAAGGCACAACTGAGCGGAACCACGCACCATTCCCTCGAGTGCCAGCAGCCGTGGGCGCACGGTGCCCAAATGTGTACCGGTTGTGTAGCCGAAGGCGCCGACCGCTCGCGCCCGTGACCTACGATCTAGTTAAGAATTGTCGTAGATTTCGTTCAGCTACCCATGAGGTCCTTCTTGTCATCCCCCACGCCTTCCGCTGACGCGTCGCAGTCTCGCGCTCTCCCTCGCCGCTCGGTCATGGCTGCTGGTGCGTGGGCCGTTCCCGTGATTGCTGCCGCCACCGCCGCCCCGGCGTTTGCCGCCTCACCGTGCGCAACCACGTACGGCTACACCCTCAACTGGGGCAACGCGACAGCGGAGTTCAACCGCGCGAGCACCACTGCTGCGTCAGCCAGCGCGACCTCGACCAGCGTCGGTGCGCAGAAGCTGAGCATCGGATTTGCGAGCGCCCTGATCACGTCCGGAAACAACAACAGCGTCAACGGACACGTTCTGGATGTGACACACAACCTGACGGTTCCCGGGCCCGCCGCCGGCGGTGGCGGCGGTGTCGCTCCCAACGTCACCAACCTCGGCAACATCACGCCCGGAGGCGCAGAGCGAGGGCTCTGCCTGCAGCACTCAACGAGCTCCACGGCCAACGTCAGCAGGACGGGCAATCCCGACCGGGGACAACGGCTCACCATCTCGTTCCCCCGTGATGTCACCAACCTCACCTTCTGGATCGTCGACATCGACAGCACCACCAGCGGCTACTGGGACCGGGTGCGATTCACGACGACACCGACCGTTGTGACGAACAGTGCGAGTGTCAACATCAACGGCACCGGAAGCGGGACTACGCCCTTCCGCTACGGCACCACGCAGACGAACAACAACTTCGATGAGAACACCGCGAATGCTCGGGTCAAGGTGAGCTTCGCTGGTCCTCTGACGTCACTGACGATGGAGTACTGGAATGCTGGCGGGACTGGCGTCCAACGAGTGTTCCTGGCGGACTTCGCCTTCGATGCGCTCGGTTGCTGATCGTCGTCGGACCACCTGACCCACATCAACCTGCATCGGGGACTGGCGCGGCTCTCATCACGGCGTGTCACGACATCGTCGGGCGCTGGCCCCACGAGACGGGTGGCGGTGCGGGCATGGCGTGATGGCCTCTGAGGTCAAGCCGCGAGTGTCTGCACAAGCCATGACGAAGAGATGTGAAGAACGCAACTCCGGCCCGCACCCGCCCACCAACACCTAGCCTTGTCGCATGACCTCATCTGCGGGTGCGGCGCCGGGTCCGGGGGCGGGCGATGACGCCCTCGGTCGGTGGCACGCCGCACGGCAGCACGCCGAAGCCCGACGCGACGCGTTGCTCGCGTCCGACGCCGACCGTGAGTCGGTGTGCGGTTTGCTCAACGGCGCCTTCAGCGAGGGACGGCTGACGTCGGGTGAGCTCGACCAGCGCACCTCACGCGCCCTCGCAGCGCGGACGCACGGTGACCTCGAGGACGTCCTCGAGGGCTTGCCCGTTCCGGGCTCCTCGCTGATGTGGGGTCCTCGCGCGGAGCGCGGCATCGTGCCGCGACTCATCTTCTGGGTCGTCGGCTTCTTCACCTCGCCGTTCGTCTTCCTCGGCTCCATGCTGCTGCTCTTCGGTGACAGCTCGGGTGATCGCGTCTTCGGGATCGTGGTCCTGACGGTCTTCCTGCCCGGGCTGATCGCGCTCTACCGCTGGGCCCATCCCCGGGCCTGACCCGGTCAGCCCTTGGTGGTCGTCGGGCTGGCGCAGATCTCGGGCGACACGAAGCCGGCCGGCGCCGGGTGCGACAGGCCGTGCCGGCCGAGCAGGACGACGACGACCACGATCGCGGCGACAGCACCCAGGGAGCGCCAACCCATGCGGTCGAATCGGACCAGGAGCACCCCCACCATGCCCAGCACCACCAGCGGCATCGCAAACCTGGCCTCCGGGGTGGACGTGACCACGCCGGCCAACACGCCGAGAGCCAGCGCCGCCACCACGACGATGAGGGATCGGGACAGTTCGCCCCGCCGGGCCGCCTGCACCCAACCGTAGGCACCGAGGACCACGAGGATCGCCACCATCACGCCGAGCTGCGAGATCGCCGGTTCAGCGGCGTCGTAGTAGGGAGTGGACCACGTCCACATCAGCCAGGCAGTCGTCTTCTGGGCCATCAGGTCGATCGAGGTGGGCAGCGAGGCGAGCAGATGGCTCAGCAGTCCCACGGGGGAGCCGATCTGCCCGTCCTGGGCTGCTGCCATGCCCGGCATGCAGAAGAACTGCTGGGGTGGGTAGGCGGCCGGCATGGTGTCGTAGCGCACGACCCATGCCGAGTAGGCCAGCTGGATCTCGTTGACGGTCAGCACGCCGGTCCACCACTGCTGGAGCGATCCCGGCCGCAGCAGCTCCAGGATCATCTGCGGCAGCAGGAACGCCAGTGAACCGACGGCCAGCAGGAGCGAGTGTCGGCGCACCCAGATCGCCCAGGCGATCAGCACGACCAGGGTCGGGATGAGGTACGCCGGCCTGAGGTTGATCGCGGTCCCGAGGAGAGCACCTGCGGCCGCGACTCGCCATCGGTCGGGCCGGGCGAGGAGCAGCACCGCGCCGAGCGCCGCTGCGAGCGCCCAGATGTCCATCAGGCCGGGCGGCGCGAAACGTCCCAGGACGACGAGGACGAGCACGCAGCACGCCACCGTGCGAGCGCGCGACCTCGCTCCTGCCGCAGCCAGCAGGCTCGGGAGCAGGAACGATCCGAGGGCAGCCAGGAGCGCCGAGTTCTGCAGCAGCACTCCCACGTCGCCGCTCAGACCGACCTTCGTCGCGACTGCCGTGGGCAGGTAGATCAGGGCGGTCAGGGCTCCGCGGAAGCCGTAGTCGTCCGGGGGTGGGGTTCCGTCGACAATGAGCTGAGCGCTGTCCACGTAGACCACGGCGTCGTACACCTGCGCAGATGCGCCGGTGGCCACGAGCGCCAGCCACGTCCCGGCGAAGCAGGCCCAGGCGAAGACCCGATCACTCCCCACACGAGTCCGCGGCAGAGAGAGCTCAGTCTCCACGCACAGCCTCCGCGAGGAACTGCTCGTACTCACGGATGTAGTCGGCCGGGTCGTAGGAGTGCGAGGCGAAGACCGCCAGCACGGCATCGTCGGAGTACTTGTACTGCGTGCCCCACAGCATCGGCGGCATGTGCAGCGCCACGTCAGGCGCGTCGAGCCTGACCTCGCGCCGGTGGGTCCCGTCGTCGACGATGCAGTGCACCGACCCCTGGAGACAGACCAGCACCTGGGCGCACACCCGGTGCGCGTGCTCGCCGCGCACCTCCTTCGACGGCACGCCGAAGACGGAGAAGAAGCGGCGCGGGACGAACGGCAGACCGGACTCGAGCTCGACGGCCGCGAGTGAGCCACGCAGGTCCGCGGCGGTCTGGACCGGGATCAGGCGAGCACCACCCGGGAGGTCGTCCGCAGGGGTGGTGGCCAGCGGCTGGTCGACGACATCGGGATCCGGCGACGGCGCGGAGTCGGCATACCCCACGATCCGCGCGGGATTGCCGACGACGATCGCGTGGGCCGGCACGTCGCGTACGACGACCGCGCCGGCGCCGACCATCGCGCGGCGGCCGATCCGGACGCCGGGGAGGATGACCGCGTTGCCGCCGATCGAGGCACCGGGCCCGACGACCGTCTCGGCGAACGACTCGGGATACTCCTTGGACCGCGGGAACGGGTCGTTGGTGAAGGTCGCGTTGGGACCGACGAACACGTCGTCCTCGAGGCGTACGCCGTCCCAGAGCTGGACACCAGACTTCACCGTGACCCGGTCACCGACGATCACGTCGTTCTCGATGAACACGTGGTCGTTGATGTTGCAGTCCCTGCCGATGCGGGCGCCGGAAAGAACGTGGGCGAAGGCCCACACGCGGGTGCCGTCGCCGACCTGCTCGGACTCGCAGATGCCGGACGGGTGGACGAAGACGCTCACGGGTGTTCCTCCGGGGCAGGGTCGTGGATCCAGTGCGAGCGGGTGAGGGCGGAGGGCCGGCGCTTGGTGTTCTCGTAGGTGCGCCACACATAGGAACCGAGCACCCCCATCCCGGTCAGCAACAGGAAGGTGGAGAGCAGCATGGTGAGCATGAGCGGGGTGTAGCCCGGGGAGTCGATGCGGCCGGTGAGCCACGACACGAGGACGAAGAGCGCCACCACGGTGGTCACCACCGTGCCGACGACGCCGAGCGCGGTGAGCGCGTGGATCGGGATCCGGGTGAAGGCGAAGACCGAGTCGGAGAGGTAGGTGACCTTCTTGCGCAGCGTCCATCCCGACTTGCCCTCGGCGCGCGCCACCCGGTCGTAGGGCACCTCGACGCGGCGGAAGCCGACCCAGTAGAGCAGCGCGACCAACGACGTGTGCGACTCGTCGAGGAGCACCAGTCGCTGCGCGACGTCGCGGGTGCATGCGAACACGTCGACCCCTCCCGGCGGGATGTCGGGATTGATCGCGCGACGGTAGAGCCCCCAGAAGACCTTGGACATCAGCGCGGACGCACCGGGGTCGACCCGGCTCGCGCGACGTCCCACCGCCACGTCGAACTCTCCCGACCGGAGCTCGCGGAAGAAGCCGAGCATGACTTCGGGCGGCTCCTGGAGGTCAGCGGCCATCACCCCGACGAAGTCGCCGCGGGCGGCGGCAAGACCGGTCCTGATCGCCGCGAAGGAGCCGAAGTTGCGACTGTGCTCGAGCACCTGGACGGCCAGACCCTGCAGGGGAACGACCTCGGCGAGCACGGCAGCCGAGTCGTCGGGCGACCCGTCGACGACGAAGACGGCCTCGAGCGCACCGTCGAGCTGTTCGGCGACCGCGGCGAGACGCGAGAGGACCGCAGGAAGTGTCGCGCGGTTGCCGTAGACCGGAACGACGACCGAGTAGCGAGGCGGCATCCCTGTCTCGGGCAGCAGGATCGGGTCAGGAGTGGAAGGAGGCAAGTGCCGCACCCACTCTCGAGATCTCGTCCTGCCGCAGCTCCGGGAAGACCGGGAGGGACAGCACACGCTGTGCCAGCCGCTCGGTGACCGGCAGACTCAGCTCCTCGAACCTTGAGCCGTAGGCCGGCTGGCGGTGGTCGGGGATGGGGTAGTGCACGTCCGTGCGGACGTAGGCAGCCTCCATGTGCGCCCGGAGCGCCTCCCGGTCGTCCGCCTCCACGACCGCCAGGTGCCCGGTGTGGCTCGCATCCGAGGCGGGCAGCACGCGTACGCCGTCGGGTGCCGCCTCGACGTAGGTGCTGATCACCGCGCGTCGCGCGGCATTCCAGTCATCGAGGTGCGGCAACCGATGGCTCAGCACGGCTGCCTGGAGCTCGTCAAGGCGTGAGTTGCGCCCACCCTCGCCCGCGATGCGGTACTTGCTCTCCCAGCCGTACTGGTGGAGCCGTCGGACCGCAGCGGCGACGTCGTCGGACGAGGTCGCGATGGCCCCGCCGTCGCCCAACGCACCGAGGTTCTTGGTGGGATAGAAGGAGAACGTGGCTGCGTCCGCCAGCGACCCGACCCGGCCGTCCCCGGTCAGGCCACCCAGGGACTGCGCGCAGTCCTCGAGCACCATCGCGCCCACCGAGCGGGCTGCCTCGACGGTCGCGGCGACGTCCGCTGCCCGGCCGTAGAGGTGGGTCACGATCACCACGCCGACGGCGTCGGTGATGCGAGCAGCAACGTCCGCGGCGTCGAGGCAGTGGGTGGCGGCGTCGACGTCGGCGTAGGTCACGTCGAAGCCGGCGCGCCGGGCCGCGACCGTGCCGTAACCGCCGGCATTCGCTGCGCACAGGACAGTCGTGCGCCCCTCAGGCATGAGTGCTTTGAGTGCGATCTCCAGCGCGTCGGTCCCGTTGCCCACGGGGACGACGTGCGACACGTCGAGGTAGGACGCCAGCTCCTCGGCGAAGGCCGCCGTCTGCGGCCCGAGAAGGAACCATCCTGAGTCGAGGACTTTCGTCATGCCGGACATCAGGGCATCGCGGTGCGTCACCACAGCACGAGACAGGTCGTTCATGGGCACCCAGTCCACGCTCGACCACCTTCCCCGTTGCGTTGGATCGTTCGGCCGCAAACACTAACGCCGTATCCGACCATCTACAGCCGGTTGGTCCCCAAGACACGGATTCAGACCACAAGGACCGCAGAGTCGATTAGCCTCCACGCCGTGCCCACCGCCCGCGTCGCGCCGTCAACGTCCAGCGAGCGGGCGGTGATAGTAGTCGCCCTGGCGATGCTGCTCACCTACGGCTACGAGGTCTTCAACTTCAATCTGAGCCTCGATGAGCCGGTGCTCTTAGGGGGAGGGCAGCGCAGTTTGGCCTCCCTGTTCGCGTCGCAAGGTCGCTGGGGCATGGCCCTGCAGTACGCCGTCCTGCCTGAGACGGTGCTGCCCGTTGTCAGCGCGGGTCTGGCCGTTCTCCTGGTCGGGGCATCTCTTTGGGTGCTTGCGACGAAGGTGTTCGGGCTCAGCCCGATGACCGCCGGCTTCATCACGGCTGTTGCTGCGACGATGCCCACCATCGGCTTCGGCATCTCATTCGCCACAATTGCGCTCGGCATCGGGCTGGGGTTTGCCGCATCAGCGATCTACGGAGTGTGTGCGACCTCGACGACATGGCAGCGCCTTGCGCTCGCTGTTCTTGCTGGGACCCTCGCGATGGGCATCTACCAGGGATTCGCCTTCACCCTTCTGGCCATCTCGCTCTCCCTTGTGGCTCGCAGGTCCGACTGGCGGTTTGCTGGCCGGAACATCGGGCTCCTGGCAACCTGCGCGTTGGCCAACGTCGTGATCGGAGCGCTCGCGAAACGCGCACTGGGCGCTCCGTCCGACACCTACGTCAACGACGTCATGGACCTGCCGGGACTGGCCAGTGATCCATGGGGCAGGCTCTCAGCCGCATCAGCACGAAACGTGGAAGTGCTGGCGCCTGGGGCATCGCTCTACGACAACCTGCAACCCTGGCTCGCACTGCTTCTCACCGTTCTGGTGGTCCTGGCGATTCGGTCGAGCCTACGGGTCAGTTCTCACCAGTCACGGATCGTCCGTCCTCTCGCCCTTCTTGCGCTTCTCGTCACACCGGTGGTTGCCGCGCTCCTCGTCGATGAGCTCCCCATCAGGTCGATGGTCTACCTGCCCGTGTGCCTGCTCGGCCTGACCGCGATCGCTATTGCGGACGCTGGCCCTGAGGTTGGCAGCCCATCGACGCAGGTGGGCATCACTGGATGGCTCGCGGTGGGACTCTGCACGATGGCTGTCATTGCCAATGCATCGGTTTCCAACCAGGCGTTTGTTGCGTCCGAAGCATCGTTGGCACGCGATCGCTTTCTCGCGCTTCGCATCGATGAAGAAGCTCGACGCCTCTTTCCTGATGCGGCCGAGGCACCCGTCGTCGTCGTCAGCGCGCCGAAACAGCAGGGGCTGGGGACGGTAGGGAGGCCCGCTGAGCAGTTCGGCCTGAGTCTCTTCACGGGAGAGCCCTGGCGGTCGACAAGCTTCCTCACCAGCCAAGGCGTCGAGGTGTCCTCTCCAACTGCGGAGGAAGAGCAGCGGGGCCTTGCAGCTGCAGCACACATGCCGGAGTACCCGACGGCAGGTTGGGCCAAGTCGCTGGACGGGATGTTGGTCGTCAATCTCGGGCCGGACTACTGAGCCAACGGTCCAGTGACCACGGGCGCCGGAACACCATTCCAACCATCTGATCTGCAACTCTGGTGACGGAGCTGTGAACGAGCGAACCATAGGATTCACGCCATGTCGTCAGCACCGGTTGCAGCACTCATCGTCGTGCTCACCCTCGCTGCCGTGCTGCTGACCAGCGGAGTCGCGAAGCTGCGCGACCCCCGCGCCACCCGCGATGCCTTCGACGCGCTGAAGGTGCCGACGGTCGTCGCTCCCGACGTGTCAGCGAGGGCGCTTCCGTGGGTCGAGATCGCGCTGGCGATCCTCCTGCTCGTCACGCCAGCGGGCTGGCTGTTTCCCGTGTCGGCAGTCCTCGTCCTGCTGATGCTCGCCTACACCGGGATCGTCGCCCGCGCGCTCGGCTTCGACGAGCCCGTGGCCTGCTCGTGCTTCGGCTCCCTGGGGCGGCACGAGATCGACCGCACGACGCTGGCGCGCAACGTGCTGCTCACCGCCCTCGCGGCAGCAGTCGTCTGGTTCGCCCTCGACGGCGGATCGACGCCTTCCGCTCTCGCTGATCTCGACGGCGCCGGGTGGTGGGCCCTGGCTGCGGCGACCGCGGCAGCTGCTGTCGCGGTGATGGTGACGGGCGGCGCTTCGAGCGCGGGGCGTTCGCCTGTGGGCGGCGACGAACTGCTCGACTACGAGCGCCAGCCCATCCCCTACGGAGTGGTGACGCATCACGACGGTCGCGCCTCGACGCTCTCCGAGCTGGCGCGCACCCAGGCCCGGCTCCTGGTGGTCCTCAACCCGAGCTGCGGTCCGTGCGTCCGCACGGCGGAGAAGCTCGACGGCTGGGCGGCGCAGCTCACCCCGGCGGTGGGGGTCCTCGCCGTCTACCCGGACGAGCACTCCGCCCTCGCCGCCGGCGAGCACGCACCCGAGCTCGCCGTCTCCGAGCCGGAGCTCAACGTGCGACGGCTCTTCTCGGTCGGCACGCCGGCGGCAGTTCTGCTCGGCGCGGACGGGTTCCTGGCCGGCGGTCCGGTCGGCGGCGAGGATGCGGTCGCAGAGTTCGTCGCCGAGGTGCTGCAGGAGCTGGTCACACACCAGGGCGCCGACGGCTGAGAGAGCGTCAGCCTCCTTGGACCCAGTCGCAGCTCAGCAGGGCGAGCCACTCGGTGGGAACGTCCGTAGGAGTGAGCTGGACCTCGACCGAGTCGGCGCCCGCTTCGCAGGCGGGCCTCACGTCGTCGATCGACGCGACCCACGTCGGTCCGTGCGAGTTCCACGAGTCCCCGGTCATGTCGCCCACCGCCGCCAAGCAGAACAGGACGACGGCCGCGACCCGGAGTGCCCGGTGGCGTGCGTGCGACACGGCCACGAGCACCGCACTCCCCATGAGCAGCGCAGGGCCGACCGAGTAGCGGGATCCGTTGCCGAGCTGCCAGGGCGGGTCGAGCGTGAGCTGGTCATGAGGGGCGAACACCAGGGTGGCACCGAGAAGACCCCCGCCGGCGAGGAGCAGCAGCACCAGGAGCACCAACGGCCCGCCGGTCGGCCGGCTCAGGAAGACCAGTGCGAGCGGAACGAGTCCGGCCAGGACGGCGAGCAGGATCGCTCCATGGATCAGCACCTCTGTGCCGTTCTGGCCGAACTGCGCGACCGCTGGCCCTCGTACCATCAGCTGCACCACGGCCTCGACCGGTTCGCGGACGTACCACCCGAGATCGGTGGGCCGGGCCGACGGGATCAGCAGGAGCCAGTGGCACACCGCACCGAGGGCAACTGCCGCTGCGGGAGCCGCCATCGCCCGCCTGGGTGCGCTGGCGATGCGCCATGCGGCCAGGGGCAGCAGGAGCAGCACCAGGGGGTCGGACATGGCGCCGACGAAGCCCAGCACCGCAGCGAGGACGGCCAAGCGGCCGCGGAACAGTCCCACGCAGATGAACAGACACCCCGCGTCGAAGAACCAGCGAAGGTTCGTCAGGTTGCCCAGGACTTCCTGCTGCCCCACCGGGACGAACACGAACAGGAAACCTGCCGCCAATCCCCACGACCGCGTGCGCGCGTAGGGGACGAGCACCCCGGCGGCGACGATGGCCAAGAGGATCCGGAACAGGCCCGCCGCGGCGCCCACGCAGGGTGCGAACCACGACACCGGGCCGGAGGCGCAGACGGCGGTGGAGACCCGAGCGCCGAGATGCTGGTAGCCGGTGTAGGGCGCGAAGATCGACGACCAGCCGTCGCGCACCCACTCCTGGAGGAAGATCGCGCCGTCCTCCTTGTGCACGTGGAGGAGCTGCCACCCCGTCAGTCGGGGTCCCAGGAGCCAGACAGCGCTTGCCAGCAGGACGGCTCCCCAGACCCAGGGCGCCACGCGTCCGAGAGACGACCGGCGGTCGAGACCGAAGTGCGGGACGCGCACGGCCCCGACGGAGGGGGGCGCCAGCCTCACGGCGCCTGTTTCAGGACGAGCTCCATGGGTGCTTCTTCATCCATGAGCAGGTCCACGATCGAGTCCCCGGTCGTGACGCGGTGCGTCGACCACAGCAGCTCGAGACCTGCCTCCGCGAATCGACCCTCCGGGTCGTCGCCCATGTAGGCACGACCACCCTGGCCGGCGAGGTACGACGTTCCACCCACCATCTGCACCTGCTCGATGAGCCGCTCGGTGCCTGCCCTCGCAGGAGGCTCCGTGACGACCAGCGGGGTGGTGATGCCGAGCATGCTCCTCACGATCTCGATCATGGCCACGTTGACCTCATGGAGCAGCCGACCCTCGCAGTCGAGGATCTGCTCGGTGAGCTCGTTGCCGCGAGTGCTGAAGTACGTCGAACCGGCGTACCTCCCCTGGATCACGTCGACGATGCGGCGTTGCCACCCGTCGGCGACCTCGACGGTGTTGATCGGCACCATCGACGGCCTGCCCACGAGCTGGTGCGAGCACCACGTGCCCCGCATCGTCACTCGACGCTGGTAGCCATGCTTCTGGAACTGGTCGTGCACGGAGAGCACGAACACGTCGCTCGTCGCCATCTTGAACCAGAAGCCCGAGTAGGGGAGCAGGTCCGGCTGATGGATGGTGACCTTCACCGGCGCACCTGGCGCACGAGGGCGTACTGCTCGGCGAAGTCGACCTTGCGCATGTGACCCACTGTCGCGGCGATCTCCTTGATGCTGTTCATCGGGTGAGCGCCGCCCGGATTCTCCGAGACGTAGGCGTCGCACGCGGCAGCCTTCATGTCGGCCTGATCCTCGGTGAGCGCCTCGAAGACGTTCCACCGCAGGTCGGAGGGATAGAGGTTCACGTCGTAGACGGCGATGTCGTAGACGAGCACCGAGTTCGGGACCCAGTGACCTGCGGACATCGAGAGACGCGCAGACCGCATGCCCGCCTCGTAGACGCCGATGTGGTCCTGGTGGAGCGAGGGGAACGGAAGGTAGACCTCCTCAGGCTTCACGTCCGCCATCACGACATCGAGCTGGTGCACCAGGTCGGTCATGTGCTGCTGGGTGGTGCCGTCGTCGAAGTCGAGGCAGCGGGAGTCGGAGACGCCGAGGACGTCCATCGCTCTCCTGTGCTCACTGCGTCGGGTCTCGCCACTCTGGGTGACGACCACGACCGTTGCGTCTTCCGGGTACTTGGCGAGCAGCCCGCCACAGCCCAGCGACTCATCGTCCATGTGCGGGGCGATCACCAAGCGGCGCATGCAGCATCCTTCTTCTGACGGTTGATGCAGGACTCTAGTGGCGGCCCGAGTCGAATCCACTCAGTCCCACGCGCGGCCCACAGTTGCGAAGTAGGCTCTCGGGGATGCCTCTTGACGAGAACAACCGCACGGTCTACGAGGATCCGCGGATCGTCCGCGCCTATCAGCAAGCGTCCTCGATCAGCCCGGCCGAGCTCGCCATCTTCGAGCCTCTGACAGAGCGGTTGCGAGCTGCAGCGCTCCTGGACATCGGGATCGGAGCCGGCCGCACGACGGCCTACCTGGGCGCGAAGGTGTCGCGCTACGTCGGCGTCGACTACTCGCGCGCTCTCGTGGAGGCTGCCCGAACGAGGCACCCCGGAGCGGACATCCAGTGGTGCGATGCCCGACAGATGCACGCGTTCGCCGATGGAAGCTTCGACGTCGCCAACTTCAGCTTCAACGGGATCGACTACGTCGATCACCCCGACCGCCTGCAGATACTGGGCGAAGTTCGTCGCGTCCTCAGACCCGGTGGCGTCTGGACCTTCTCGAGCCACAATCGTGACTACGCAAGACGAGGCCTCCTCCCGTGGCAAGGTCGGTTCAGGCCGGGACGCGTCATGGCGCGCAAGAGTCTCGAAGCAATCCGGGCGCACAAGAACTGGCGACACCTGCGGGGCGAGCAGGTCGAGACGACGGACTTCGCGTTGGTCAACGACGAAGCGCACGGCTACTCGATGCTGACCTACTACGTCACCCCACACGAACAGGTGCGCCAGCTCGCCGCTTCCGGCTTCGGGGACGTGCTGGTGTACGACCAGTGGGGGTCACCGCTCGAGGGCTCGTCCCCTGCGTCGATGTGGCTGCACTACGTGTCCCGGCGTTTGTGAGCCGACCACACCGTGCGCGTCAGTGCGCGGCGTGCTGCCCAGTCGCGGAGCGGCGAAGTCTCACGCCCCAGCAGGCCGCGCACCACCTCGGTGATCAGGTTGACCAGCGACGAGACCTCGACAGCGATGCGCAACCGGCGCTTCCAGCCCCACTTCTCGGCGTAGTTCAACCACGACTCGAGCTGCCAGCGTTCGCGGTGCGAGGGGGCCGACGAGGCGAACCCGATGTGCTCCGCCACCACAGCGCCCACGTAGACGGCGCGTACGCCACGTGCGGCGAGCCGCTTCTGCAGGTCCACCTCTTCGAGGTACATGTGGAACCGCTCATCGAACCCTCCGACTGCGCGGAACTCCTCCGTCGGCAGCAGCATGGCTGCACCGGACACCCAGTCGGTGGCGTACGTCTGCTCCGGGTTGTCGGGCCGGTCCTCGCCGATCAGCTTCGAGACACTCCCCCACGTGCGGCGGTTGCCCACCACGTTCACGCGCTGGGCCAGCACGTGCCTCCACGTCGGGAAGGTGAAGGTCGACGCCCCCACGTGGCCGTAGGTCACCACGCGCGGCGCCACCACAGCCGGGAGGAAAGGTCGCGCCGCCGCCAGGTAGGACGCCAGAAAGTCGTCAGTCACCACGAGGTCGCTGTTGAGGATCGCCACCAGATCTGTCTGCACCTCGGCGACCCCGGCGTTCACGGTGGCGCCGAAGCCAGCGTTGACCTCCCGACGTATGACGGTTGCTCCGTCGATGTCCGCCAGGGGTTCGGGAGACGCATCGTCGACAACGATGATCGGCGCACCCTGGGGCGCCAGGCTGGCCACCAGCGCCCGGGTCGGTCCGGGGTCACCGTAGTGCGGGATCACGACGGAGAGCCCAGGCGTCAGCACTAGGGCACTCCCGGACGAGCGAGGTGCCTCAAGCGGGCCGGCATCCGAGGGACCGCGTCGTTCCACGACGCCCTGGCTCGTCGGCTCAACGCCGACTGACGAACGCTCCAGGGCAGCCGGGAGGACAGGTCGCGACCGGTCAGCCACGCCTGCTTGCGCAGGTGGAGACCACGACTGGTGGCCTGGCTGCGCATCCGTCGTATGACGTCCGTGTCGGTGGTGTCGCTCGATCCGAGCACTCTGCCCGTTCCCGTGATGACGCTCTCCTGGTTGGCGGACTCCCAGATCAGGCTGGGCCGCACCTGGCACACACGGAGCCCGTGGTTCCCGATCACGCGGTAGTCGTCGGCCACCCTGGTCAACAGGCCCTCTTCCAGGCGGGCCAAGTGTCGGGCAGCGCGCTTCCGGACGAGGTAACCCACGGTCAGCATCCAGGCTTCGGGGGAGGTGTAACCCACGCGGAACCCGCCCGTGGCGTTGCTCCGTGCCCACGGAGACATCGGATAGAGCCTCTCCATGAGCAGGCTTCCTTCCGGTTCGGCGATGCCCAGCCTGCTGGCAGAGCCGTGGTGCAGGGGCATGACGTCGAACGGTTGTTCCAGCAGCCAGGGCAGGAGCATCTCGAGATCCTCGTGGAGGACAGCGTCATCCTCGACGACGAGCACGGCATCCAGGTCACTGAGGGCAGACAGTGACGCGATGTGCTTCATGACCTCTCGGTGACTGAGTGCACAACCCACCTCCCCGGGCGCAAGGTCTCGTGCGTACCGGGAGCGCAGCACTGCGCCATCGACCCGGCCGGCCACCTCCACCGGAGTTTCGCGACGGAGGTCGACGCCGTCGAACACCTCGAATCGGTGTCCGCCGGGTTGGTCGCGGAACTCCTGCATGCGTGGGCCGTCACGGTCGACGGTGACGACGAACCGGTGGTCGATGCCCGTGCCCCGTCGGTCCTGGCCCCTTGGCGCACCGTCACTCACAGCCACGCCTGCTCCTTCTCGCGTCACGGTCGTCCTCACTCGCCCGCAGCGCGCCGCTCGTCAGGTGGACGCCGCACCGCGAAGTCGCGGCGGAGGGAGCAGGCAAGGGCATGCGCCCATGATGTCGCACCGCCCGGACTTCCACTCACGGCTACGCTCGCGACCATGACCGGCCAGGACATTGCCATCGTCTCCGGTTGCGACCGAATTCGCTACGCGTCCTACGTCGGACAGCAGCTCTACGCCCGACGGCACGGATTCGGCTATCACCTCGAGCTGGCTCCGTTCGACGGGTTCTCCGGCTACTGGCACAAGGTCGCCGCACTGCGAGCACACCTTGCCGACCACGACTGGGTGGTCTGGTTCGACGACGACGCCTTCGTCACCGACCTCGACTCGACGTTCCTTCGGGACGCGCTCGAGGACGCCGAGCGAGCAGGTGCGTGGCTGGCGATCGCGCCCAGCTGCGACGACGAGCTCAACGGAGCGTGGGCGGCCTACAACACCGGAGTGTTCGCGCTGCGCAACGGCCCCCACGCCCACGCGCTGCTCGACGCCATGTCAGCGGCACCGATGGCTGACATCGAGGCATGGTGGGACAGCGACCGGCTCGGCGTCTTCACCCACGGCGACCAGGATGCACTCGTCTGGTTCGTCGAGTCGAGCTCGCTCGAGAGCTCAGTCCACTGGGTGGATCCGCTCGGTTGGAACGCTCGCCCGTGGCACTTCAGCGGGAGCATCGCCGATCCTCCTGTGTGCCACTTCCCCGGGCACCCCGACAAGTCGCTGGCGATAGCTGAGCTCGCTCGCCGCCTGGGGACCGACGAGACACTCGTGCGTCCGCGTGGACACACCAAGAAGTACGACGGGGTACACGCGCAGGTGCCTTCCATCGGACCTGTCGCCGAGCAGCTTCGGAGGACTTCCATCATCTTCCGCCGGTTCGTGCGTCGCGTGCGGCGCAAGGCGGGATGGATCCGCGCGAACCGGAGCTGGTCCTGATTCGTTGCTCGCACCTGCGGCTTCCTTTCGCCTCCCTCGGCGACGCGTGGATGCGAGGATGACCGCATGTCTGTGACCAGAAGGGCCACTCGGGTGGCCGCACGGGCGTTGGGCTTCCCGCCCGGCATCGGCGAGCTGCTGCCGCCGGCCATGCGAGCCAGGCTCACCTTCTCGCTCCTCGGATCGATGGCTCTGTCGATGCTCGACATGCTCGGCGTGCTGACGATGCTCCCGCTGATGCAGTTCATCACCGGTCAGGATCGTGACTCCGGCGCGCTCGGCATCGTCTACCGAGCAACGGGGCGCCCTGACGACGGCACGCTGGTGGTCGTCCTGTCCCTGATCATCGCGGGTGCCTTCATCGCCAAGGACGTCTTCTCCTTGGTCTTCCGCCGGTGGCAGCTCCAGTTCTTGGCCACGCAGTCGGTCGACGTGTCCACCACGATGCTGCGCAACTACCTCGTGGGCCCCTACCACTGGCACCTCGCGAAGAACATCAACGACAAGCTGTGGCTCACCGAGTACGGCGTGTCCAGCGGGTTCGCCGGCGGCATCTCGGCTGCTCTTGGCGTCCTCGCGGAGATCATCACCATCACGCTGATCGCGGGCTCGCTCTTCTTCGTATCGCCCCTCATCGCGCTGCTCGCCGTCATCTACTTCGGGCTCAGCGCGTTCGCCATGCAGCGCCTGCTCCGGCCACGCGTGCTGCGTGCCAGTGAGGAGGGCATGGCGGCGTCACGCCGGACGTCCTCGGCTGCTCTCCAGTCGCTCGCCGCCGCCAAGGAGATCAAGCTCCGCGGCGCCCACCAGGGCTTCGTCGACTCCTACCGGGAGGGTCGGGTCGCAGGAGCGAAAGCCGGCGCCGACCAGGCGTTCCTGACCGAGATCCCCAAGTACCTCCTCGAGATCATCTTCGTCGTCGGCATCGGGCTGCTCGCGGGGGTCGCGTCCACCCACTCCGACCCCGGAACCGGCCTGGTCGTTCTTGGTGTCTTCGTGGCAGCCAGCAGCCGACTCCTGCCCAGCATCGTGCGCCTGCTGGCCGGCGTGAATGGCCTCCGTGCCGCACGACCCCCGCTGCAGACCGTCATCCGGGAGCTGCACGACCAACGGATGGCACAGGTGGCGGAGGACCGTACGGTGCGCACCGAGCAGGTCCCGGCGGGCGACATCGCCCTCCGCGGCGTCGAGTTCGCCTACGAGGACCAACCCGACACGCGCGTGCTCAAGGGCATCGACCTCGACATCCCGCACGGTCAGTCATTCGCCTTCGTCGGGTCCAGCGGCTCCGGCAAGAGCACTCTGGTCGACACCATCCTCGGCCTGCACAAGCCGACGGCCGGCCACGTGCGCGTCGGAGGAGTCGACATCCGGCACAACATGCCCGGGTGGCAGGACCAGCTCGCCGTGGTGCCTCAAGAGGTCGTGCTGCTCGACGACACCCTGCGCCGCAACATCATCTTCGACAACGAGCCCGACCAGCAGCGACTGGACGTCGCGCTCGACCGCGCGCAGCTCCTGGAGCTGGTCAGCGCCCTGCCCAACGGTCTCGACCAGGCCGTCGGCGAGCGCGGGGCGCGGCTGTCCGGAGGACAGCGCCAGCGCATCGGCATCGCTCGCGCGCTCTACCGCGATCCCTCGGTGCTGGTGCTCGACGAGGCGACGTCAGCGCTGGACAACGACACGGAGCGCCGGTTCACCGACACGATCCGGTCGCTGCGGGGCAGCATCACCACGATCATCGTGGCCCACCGCCTCTCGACGGTGAGGGAGTGCGACCAGGTGGTGTTCCTCAGCCAGGGCCAGGTGCGCACCATCGGCACCTTCACCGAGGTCATGCAGCAGGACGCCGAGTTCCGGCACCTCGTGGAGCTCGGGAGCCTGGGGCCCATCGTGACCTCCGAGGACGAACATGAGCACTCCGTCTGACCGCGGCGGTCATGTGGTGTCGGCAGTGGTCGCCCACTACGGCGATCCGGCCGTCGCGCACCAGGCAGTGCTGGACCTCCTGGCTCAAGTGGGTCCGCACCGCATCGAGATCATCGTGGTCGACGACTGCTCGCCGTTGCCCTTCCCCGAGATCGCCGGTGTCACGACGATCCGCAGGCCCCGCAACGGTGGGTTCGGTGCAGCGGTGAACACGGGTGCGGCAGCCGCGACCGGCGACCTGCTGATGATCGTCAACAGCGACATCCGCACCGCCCCCGGCTTCGTGGAGCGGCTGCTCCACGAGGCCGACCCACTCATGCCTGCCGTCGTCGGACCCCGCACGACGACCACGACCGGCGAGGAGGAGCCCACCGGAAGGCGCTTCCCGACCGCTGCGCACTGGGCGGTGGAGAGCGTCGTCCTCCTCCAGAGGTTCTCGCTCCACCCGTGGTACCAACGTGCGATCGGGCGCGTCCGTCCCCACGGCTCGCAGCCTGTTCGCGTCGACTGGTTGCAGGGCTCCCTCCTGCTGATGCCGCTGGACGCCTTCCGGGAGGTGGGCGGCTTCGACGAGCGCTTCTTCCTCTACTCCGAGGAGGTGGACCTCCAGAGGAGGCTCGGAGCTCGCGACGTCCACTCCTGGCTGCTGCCCTCCCTCGAGGTCCGCCACGTCGGCGGCGCGTCGACCGACGCCGCCCGTTCCAACGAGTGGCTCACGCGCTCGCGCGTCACCTACGCCGAGAAGTGGGGCGGGCTGCGCACCTTGCGTCACTCGATGCGTGCGGTCGCTCTCGTCAACCTCGCCACCCGTCTCGTGCAGCGAGCCGCAGGTCGGCGTACGGCACCGAGGCTCGCGTGGAAGCGCGAGATGGCTGCCTCCAGGATCCGACCGTGGCCGCTCTCGCGCCCCGACGGTCACCGCAGCTGACCTCAGATTCGGGTGGCCCGCTTCACCCTGCCGAGCACTCGTCTCATCCTCGAGGGGGCCGGTCGGATGTTCTCGTGGACGTAGTGGCCGGAGGTCCACGTCGCCCGAAGCCGCTGGTGGTTGCGCATCCACGCGTCGACGCGCTTCTCGAACAGCTCACCGCCGTACTCGGGATAGCGCTCTGATGCGGGGTGCGTCTCCCCGTAGATCCGCTGCCCGAACTCGGCGGCGCGGACGAGATACATCTGGTCGGAGAAGCCGTAGCCGAGCAGGAACTCGCCGTCACGGCCCGAAGACTCTGCCTCGACCATGGAGAGATCAGGCGTCCAGCTGAGGTTGGCCACGGCGATCTCCGGCCGTCGCTCGAGCAGCTCCAGGGCCGACGGGATCCAGTCCACCCGGCCGCTCGGAGTCGTGTCCCCGGAGAGGTGCAGGAGGTAGTCCGTCCGGCACAGGTAGAGGCTCACCAGCTCACTGATCGAGTACACGTAACCCCGCCCCAGGTCGTTCCTCGTCAGTCCGAAGTGGTTCAAGGCGTCAGTTGCGTGCTCGTCCACGAGGACAACCTCGTCCAGCACCCCGTCCGCCACCAGCGCTCGCCCGATGCTCAGTGCCTGATCGGGATCGTCGACGTTGTTGACGTGGACGATCCGAGCCGTGAAGTCCCAGCTGTTGTGGGAGATCACTGCATCCAGACGCGCCCGGTCGAGGATCGTGCGGTAGTCGCCCTCCCAGACCTTCGTCTCGAACGTGACCGTCGGCCCCGTCGGGCCGACCTCAGCGGCGCCCGGCATGGCGGACCCGTCCGGCCAGCTGCCTGGCGCGAAGGCGGAGGGCGCGATGGGCTGCCGCGTGCCGCAGGGTGGTCACCGTGCCCAAGCGGGTCAGGAGCGCCGCATCCTGCGACTCCATCGCGACGTGCAGCACAGCCGCATTCATCTCGCGCCACGTGAGCAGCGCCCGGGGCCGTGGACCGAACCAGTCCGGCCTCCGCGGGCGCAACCACGCATGGACCTCGCCCTCCTCGCGCTCGGACAACACGGTCAGGACACCTCGACCCACCGCATCGGCACGACCGAAGTGGTCAAGTGCCAAGTCATCCGACAGCGACAGCACGTGCTGCGCTGCCGGGACGGCAAACTGGAACTCCGTGTGGCTGAAGGCTCGCAACTTGGTCGCCAGCTGCTGTGCGTCGAACCCCATGAAGGAGAGGTGAGCACCGGGGGCCCCTCCCACGTGCGGACCCGCCGGAGTGTTGCGCAGGGCGTGGAGATCAGCCGGCAGCAGGCCCACGGGCGATGCAACGACCTTCAGCCAGGGCGTGTCGCCCTCGAGTCGCCAGTTCGCCCGTCTGTAGAACGTGTGGAGGGGCACCACGGAGACGCACTCCACGTCCGGCAGTCGCTCGAGCTGCGAGCGGCTGGGAAACTCGTCGACGTCGCCCACGAGCGCGACCGTCTCGGCGGGCATCGCTGCCAGCTCGGACCGCAGCACGCGCCGGGACAGCTCCTCGCGCTCCCAGGCCGTCGCGTCATCTGCGGCGTCGTAGGTCACGACCGTCAACCGGTCGGCGATGTCGGCGAAGCGGGCCAGGTTGTCCGTGACGTGCAGCGGCTTGGCGGCGCCGGTGAACGTGCGGGGAGACTCTGCCACGACGAAGCGGTCGACGTAGGGGGCCAGATAGTCGATGCGGAGGCGAAGGAGGTCGAGCTCGTCATTGATCGGAAACGCGTCGACGACCTGCCTCGCACGTGCCACGAGGTCGACCCTATCGATCCCGGCGCCTGCCTAGACTCCCCGACATGCCTGTGAGCCACCCTGACCCGGCCGGGAACATCGGCACGCTCACCACCCCGGGCGCCGCCCTTCCGGCGGACCCCCATGGGCGGATCAGGATCCTGTCGATCAGCCGGTGCTTCCCCTATCAGGACATCGACCACGGCGGCGGGCGCTACGTCGCCCAGCTCGCCCGAGCCTGGGAACCGTTCGCCGACGTCACGTGGGCAGTTCCCGACAATGTCGAGAACCAGCAAGCCCTGGCGCGTCCCGGCCGTCCGGAGGACGTCGTCCTCGTCGGACGATCCGGCTCACGCTCGGCGGCTTCACGAGCACTGAGCTTCGCTGCCCATCAGGCGCAGGCGCGGGTCACCCTCGGCGGTCCGACACGGCCACCGCTGACGATGGCGTCACGGCTCCTCCTTGCACCCGCGTTGCGAGCAGCGGTGCGAGACGCAGACGTCATTGACCTCCAGTGGCTCGAGTACATCCGTCTGCACCGGTTGATCCGGCGACTGAATCCTCGTGCACGCGTCGTCGGCACGTTCCACGACAGCACGGCCCAGGCCTTCACACGCTATGCAGAGTCGTTGCCGATGCCCGAGCGGGCGAGGTGGCAGAAGCACGCGAGCGACACGGCGAGGTCCGAGGCCGTGGCTGCAGGTGCCGTCGACATAGGTGTGGTGTTCAGCGAGAAGGACCGCGAGCTCGTCGATCCCGGTGGTCGCCACAACGTCGTCGTCCTGCCACCGGCCCAACAGATCTCTGGCCCGGTCGACCGCGACCCGTCTGCAGGGCCGACCTGCGTGTTCGTCGGACACTTCGGACGGCCGGAGAACGAGTCCGGCCTGCGGTGGCTCCTCGAGGCCGTCTGGCCTCTGGTCCGCTCGGAGCGGACTGACGCCCACCTCCTGCTCGTCGGCCCGGGTGCCTCCGCCGAGCTCTCGGCACTCGTGTCGTCGACGCCCGGGGTGCGGTTCACGGGCTTCGTCCCGGATCTCGGGGAGGTGCTGGGGCGTGCGTGGGTCGCCCTGTCCCCGCTGCTGCGCGGCGGAGGAGTGAAGTTCAAGACCGTCGAGTCCCTCCTGGCCGGAACGCCCACCGTGGCAACGACAGTCGGGGCCGAGGGCATCGTGCCCATGGAGTCGCTGACGGCTGTCGAGGACGACGCCGAAGGTTTCTCGCGTGCGGTCCTGCACGTGCTCTCTGACCCGCTCCGCGCCGCGCGCGAGACTGCTGCCCACCAGGACGCCCTGCAGGACTCCTACGGCTGGCCGGCCTTCGACCGACGGGTCAGGAGCATCTACTGGCCGTAGGTCCCGGCCTGGTCGGCTGACCTCGGACCCGTGGGAAGGTCCTTGATGCGCCTCGCCGGCACGCCGGCGTACAACCCGTCCGGCTCACAGTCCGAGTGCACGACCGCTCCCGCAGCCACGATGCAACCGGGGCCGATGGTCACTCCCGGGAGGACCGTCACGCCGGTCGCCAGCCAGCTCCCCCTGCCGACATGGATCTCGCCGTAGGAGATCGAGCGGCGTCGCATCTCCGGTGGGCCCACGAGGTGTCCGGAGGTGATGAACGAACACCTCGGGCCGACGGCGACGCCGTCCTCGATCACGACTGGCACGTTGCAGTCGATCATCACGTCCTCGTTGATGAAGACGTTGTCGCCCACGACAAGGTGCCGGTTGTTGATGCTCAGACCACCCAGGATCCGCGCAGCGCCGATGTGGTCACAGAACACGCGCAGCACCGCTCGGCGTAGCTGCGCCGGGACCAGCCGCGATGCCACGACCGTGCTGATGAGGTCCCACCGGCCGTTGTTCCAGAGCCGGCGCGGCAGCTCGTGTCGCTCCTTCACGAGGCCCCTCGACTCGTTCCGGAGGGGGCGGAGCTGCCTGCGTGGACCACGACATTCCTCTCGTGACGGTGCTCGGTGCGGGCTGCTGCGCACCATGCTGCTGCGAGGATATGGCCATGTCCCACCGCACCCGCGTCATCTACACGGATCCGGGTGGCCGGGGGTGGGCAACGGTCGAGCTGCTCGCCCAGCTCCTCGCCGAGATGGTCGACGCCGAGCTCGTCACCGTTCCGACCCGTCCCCGACTCGATCGCGCACGCCGCGCCACCGGCAGCCTTCCTCGACGACGGTCGTCAGGGACGTGCATCGTCATCGCCCCGCAGCCGGCCCACCTCGGGTCGCTCCTCCGGGCCGACTACCTGCTCCGCGGCTATGACCGCGTCGTCGGATGGGTGATCGACTCCTTCCTCGACGACCGGATCCCCCGAATGGCGCAGCACCGGGGTCACTACGACCAGCTCTTCATCACCGACGCCGAGCTCGTCGGCACCTGGGCCGAGCGAACGGGGGCGGAGACCGGATGGTTGCCCTTCGGCAGCAACGTCCTCGACCAACCGGACCTGCCTCGGGAGCGTCCGCTCGATCTCCTGCGAGTCGGACGACAACCGCCGGAGTGGGAGGACAACAAGGTCACGGCCGCAGCCGCGTCGCGACTCGGGCTGACCTTCAGCGGCGGCCCTCCGCTGGACCCTGATCCCCGGCTCAACCAAGCGGCGCTGACGACCGCGATGAGGTCGACGAAGCTCACGCTCTCGTTCACCAACCTCGTCAGCCCGGCCGTCTACACGCACCCGACCCGCGACTACGTGACCGGCCGGTGGACCGACGCCCTCGGCTCCGGCGCCGCAGTCGCTGGCATCGCTCCTCGGTGCGAGGCCGGCCAGAGGCTGCTCTTCGACGAGGGACTCGTCCTCCTGCCCGACACGACCCTGGACGCCGGGCTCACAGCCGTGGCCGAGGCGGTGGCCGCATGGACGCCGGCGCGGGCCGATGCCATCCACCTCCGGGCGCTGCGGACCCTGGACTGGCGCCTTCGGTTCGCGGAGCTGGCCGCCAGTGTTGGCCTGTCCAGCGCCAGGCTGGACGACGAGCTGGCGCGGTGGGAGGCCAGAATCGACACGCTCGCCGCCCGGCCTGCCTAGGGTGGCGCACATGCCCCGCGCCTCCATCGTCGTCCCGTCCCGGGGCGGCGCAGCCCGTCTCCCCGTCCTCGTCGCCTCGTTGCGGGCCCAGACCGAGCAGGACGTGGAGATGATCGTCGTGATCGACGGTGACGTCGATGACTCCGAGTCGTTGGTGCGCCGGCTGGCAGAGGATGCGCCGGTCCGGTCGATCGTCTTCCCGGAGAACCGGGGCCGCGCTGCCGCACTCAACGCGGGGTTCTTCGCTGCCGCAGGTGACGTGCTGATCCGCGCGGACGACGACCTCGAGCTCGAGGCCGACTTCGTCGAGCACCACGTGCGCCTCCACGAGGAAGCCCCGCGCGGAGTCATCGCCATGTGCCGTGACGTCTTTCCCGAGACGCCGTACGCCAGGGCGTACGGGATCGAGGCCGACGCGGCCATTCGGGCAGCCGCCTTCGAGACCTCCTCCGACCGGACCTGGGAGTGGTGGTCGGGCAACGTGTCCAGCACCCGCGACGACTTCCACGCTGTCGGGGGATACGACGAGTCCTTCCGTGCCTACGGCTGGGAGGACGTCGAGTGGGGCTACCGACTCCACCTGCTCGGACGCGACATCCTGATCGCGCCGGGCTTCACGACCCTGCACCACGGGCCGGTCACCAGCGCTGCCGAGCGGTTCGAGCGGGCGTACGCCTCGGGTGCGGCCTATGCCAAGTTCATCGAGAAACACGGAGCGGTGCTGCCGCAGGCACAGCACTCGGCCTCGCTGTGGAACACCCTGGTGGCTGCCACCTCGCGCGTGGCGAGCTCCCGCAGCGTGGGGGTCGCGGGCCGGCTCATCGACCGGCACGTCGACCGCCTGCCGCATGCGGTCGGCCACAAGGCGGTGGCGCTCGGGATCCAGGCCTCGTCCAGCGCCGGCCGTCGCCGTTCCGGTCGCTGACCGCCTCAGTCGAGCAGCTCGAGCAGCACCGACGCCCGGTGCGCGAAGGTGTGCTCCGCAAGAGTCCGGCGGCGACCGGCAGCCCTGATCGCATCACCCCAGCTGCGGTCGAGCGAGGCGCGTCGACAGAGCTCTGCGAGCTCGTCCACGTCCTGGTAGACGAGGACCTCCGTGCCGGGTTCGTAGAACTCGGAGACATCAGGCCGGTCGATGAGCTGGACCGCGCCGATGCCGCTGGCCTCGAAGGTGCGGAGCGTGAAGCCGTCCTGCGCGCCATGGATGTTGATCGTCGCGTCGGCTGCCTGCATCACCTGATGGGCATCTCCGCGGCTGAGCTCGCGTCCGCTGGGGATGTCGGGCCGGTGCAGGTCCCACGTCCGCAGCCGGTCGAACGGATGCTTGGACCAGGACCTCCCGTAGGCCACCACCGGAACCCCGGCCGCCTGGACCCGCAGCAGCAGCTCCTCGCGTTGCGGATACCTGGCCCCGGCGAACACGACGCCGCCCGTGTGCTGGCTCCCCGGCTCGAAGGTCGGGTCATAGGCGAGCGCGACGTAGCCGGCGGTCAGGCCGGCCGAGCGCAACCGGTCGGTGTCGGTGTGCGAGAAGCTGCCGACACCGCCCAGGCTCGACCACATCTCCGGCGTGAAGCGCATCGCGTCCAGCTGGTCGTAGAGCCACGTGACGTGGGGGACGCGAGCCAGGGACTCCCAGTACTGCTCACCGAGCACGTCGCCCTTGATGGTGACGACGACGTCCGGCCGGGTCCGCAGGACCGCGGCACGGGCAGCACCTCCCAGTCGTTCGGCGAGATGTGCGTCGGTCGACCGTCCCAGACGGGCCGGCAGCTCGACCGTCAGGTGGTGGCGCGCCTTCGCGACGAGACCTGCGTTCTCGTCGTAGAGGTGGTGCTCGACCTCATGCCCGGACGCCTCCAGCGCGACGGCCAACGATCGCCAGATCCCGTGGAATGCAGGGCTGACGATGAGCACCCGGGTCGGCATGCGGCCGAGTCTAGGGAGCAGGCCACTGCGGAGCGACCACCCCCGCAGGGGGTCTGCAATCATCGACACGTGCCTCGATCTCGTGCCGCCCTCCTGGCCACCATCCTGTTCCGCGCCAGGTCCGGGGCGCGGTGGCGCGTCTCGTCGTTCCTCTCGCGGCGGATCTATCCGTCGGCCTTCGGTGCGTTCGGCGCAGGCTCGGTCCTCGACCGCCCGAAGATCGTCCTGGGCGCTGACCGGATCCGGATCGGCGAGGGCTGCGTGATCGCCCGCGACGCCTGGCTCGCCTGCGAGGAAGGCGGCGGTCCGATCGACATCGGTGACGAGGTCTCGTTCGCCCCTGGTGTCCACCTGCACGCTGCAGACCCGATCACCATCGGGGCGCGGTGCTCCTTCGCCGAGTCGGTCTACGTCGGCTCGGCCGATCACGACCCGCGCGACCACGCGAGCATCCGCGGCAGTGGGCCGGTCGTGATCGGTGACGACTGCTTCATCGGCCTACGTGCTGTGATCCTGGGCGGCGTGAACGTGGGAGCGGGTGCTGTGATCGGCGCGCACGCCGTGGTGACCAAGGACGTGCCCGCAGGCGCCGTCGTGTCCGGAGTGCCCGCCAGGCAGCACGCGCGATGACCGGGCTCCACGTGCCCGCCGACCTCGAGGCGTGGCAGCGTTGGCGTGCACGGCGTACGCCGTTGCGCACCGTGAAGCGCCGGCTCCGGCCGTCCGCCGCTCCCCACCGGATGGCCTGGACCAACAGTCCCGACCCGCCCCGCGCAGCCGTGGGGGTCGCCGCGACCACTGCCAGCGGGCGGGCAGCACTCGTGGCGCCGCTGGGGCATCTCGGCGCGACACCGACCCTGGTGTACGCCGAGCAGGAGATCGGACACCTCCTCCCCAGCTGGGTGCCCGTCCCCGCTCCTGCCCGACTTCCGAGGTCCGTGCAGGTCGTGCTGGCGGATGGGCACTACCTGGGCCTGGGCCACGACCTGTGGGCCGAGGCCCGGGAGCGAGGGCTCCCCTATCTCATGGCCCAGCACGGGTTGATCACACCGCTCGCGCCTCCACTCGCCCCCGGAGGAAGGTTGCTGGCCTGGACGGCGGAAGACGGCCGCTTCTGGGGGTGCACACGCGGAGACGTGTCGTACGAAGTGGTCGGCAGCCAGCTGCTGTGGACCGCAGGCACCCGCGACGAGACAGTCGCCGGCGAGCCGTTCGCGAGCGACGGACCGGCGCAGTCGTTGACCTACCTCGGGCAAGGACACGCCGCTGAGATCTCGCGAGCACGCCTGGTCCAGGCGGCGTGGTCCACCTGTCGTGAGCACGGCGCCGTCTACCGGCCGCACCCGTCGGAGAGCGACTCGGCCTCACGTGCCGTGCTCGCGGGGTACGCCAGGGCCGGCATCACCGTGGACACCCGGGGGGTGCCGCTCGTCGACCTCACCGGCCCGATCGTCAGCGTGTTCTCCACCGGCGTCCTCGAGGCTGCTGCCCGCGGCCGTGACGCCTGGGTCGACTTCCCGCGACCTCCCGCGTGGTTGGGCGAGTTCTGGGAGCGTTACGGCATGCACCGTCTCGGCTCCTCCCCCACGCCCGCGCCTGCCCTGCCGCCGCAGGAGCCCGCCCGGAGGATCGCCGAGATCGTCACGGAAGCAGCCTCGTGACCACTCTCTGCGTGATTCCCGCTCGCGGCGGATCCAAGGGCGTGCCGCGCAAAAACCTCCTCGACGTCGGCGGCAAGCCGCTGATCGTCTGGACGATCGAGCAGGCCCTCGCGGTGACTGACCTCGACGTCGTGGTCTCCACCGACGACGAGGAGATCGCGGCGGTCGCACGCGCGGCGGGGGCGCGTGTCCCGTGGCTCCGCCCGCCAGAGCTGGCGCAGGACACCACGCCCACCGAGCCCGTCGTACGTCACGCGATCGAGCAGGTCTCTGCCGAGCGCGGCCGCCCGGACGCGGTGCTCCTCCTCCAGGCGACGTCGCCGGTGCGCCACGGTGACACCCTGGCGCGGGCGCTGGCCGAGTTCTCCGACACCGGTGTCGACTCGATGGTCGGCGTCGTCGAGCAGCCGCCCTTCATCTGGCAGGCCGGCGACCCGCCCACAGCGGCGTACGACGTCGCCGCGCGACCACGGCGTCAGGACCTCACGGACGAGACGCGTCGCTACCGCGAGACCGGCTCGCTCTACGTCACGCGCACCGAGATCTACGAGCAGCACGACAACCGTCTCGGCGGCACCATCGGACTGTTCGTGATGGCCGAGGACGAGGGCATCGACATCGACACCGAGCTCGACGTCGCCCTCGCTGTCCGCTTGTTGACCGCCCGTTGACTCGTCTCGCCACGCCGACACCGTCGGCTGGTTACGGTTGTCGCGTTCGCACCTCCACGGAAGGCCTCCGCCTTGATCATCGAGCGTGACCTCACGCCCTACGTCGTCTATTCGGGCGACCCGGTCCTGCGCGCCCTCGAGAAGATCACCGCCAACAAGGCGCGCGTCATCTTCCTCGTCGACTCGCACGGCCACCTCGACGGCGTGCTGTCCGACGGTGACTTCCGCCGGTGGGTCAGCGGTGCCGCGAGCCTCACCGTCGACGTACCTGCCCTCGAGGCCGCCAACACCTCGCCCCGGAGCCTGCCGATCGGCAGCAGCCCCGCCGAGATCTCGCACGCCTTCGGCTCGGGCATCGATCACGTCGCACTCGTCGACGAGCGCGGTCACCTCGTTGCCATCGCGATCAACCGCGCCGACGAGCTCCGCATCGGCCGCCACGTGGTCGGGCCTGGTGCGCCGACCCTGCTGATCTCGGAGATCGGCATCAACCACCAGGGCGACGTCTCCCTCGCCAAGCAGCTCGTCGACCTGTCCGTCGAGTCCGGCGCCGACATCGTGAAGTTCCAGCTGCGCGACATGGAGTCGCTCTACCGCCAGGGTGCCTCCGGCTCCGGCGGCGAGGACCTCGGGCCGCAGTACACCCTCGACCTCCTCGCGAAGTACAACCTCGAGGCCGACCAGCTCTTCGAGGTCTTCGACCACTGCCGCGACGTCGGCATCGACCTCATGTGCACCGCGTGGGACCCGGTCAGCGTCGACCGCCTCGTCGACTACGGCGTGCCGTCGCTCAAGGTCGCCTCGGCCGACATGACCAACCACGCACTGCTGCGTCACATGGCCGCGAGCGGCACCCCGATGGTGATCTCGACCGGCATGTCCACCGAGGGAGAGATCCGCGAGACCGTGGACCTGATCCGCGGCACCGGGGTCGCGCACGCCTTCCTCCACTGCCAGTCGACCTACCCGGCTCCCTTCAAGGACGTCAACCTC
The DNA here is from genome assembly GCF_900112035.1 of Nocardioides alpinus. GTDB lineage: Bacteria > Actinomycetota > Actinomycetes > Propionibacteriales > Nocardioidaceae > Nocardioides > Nocardioides alpinus. The sequence goes on from NZ_FOKC01000001.1 coordinate 693,565, forward strand.
GCCTACCTGACCCGGCTCGCCGAGCTCACCCAGGCACCCGTCGGCTACTCCGGCCACGAGCGCGGCTTCCACATCGCCCTCGCCGCGGTCGCCCTCGGCGCCCGGATCATCGAGAAGCACTTCACCATCGACCGTGAGCTCGAGGGCAACGACCACAAGGTCAGCCTGCTGCCCGGGGAGTTCAAGGAGATGGTGCAGCGCGTCCGCGAGGTCGAGGAGGCGCTCGGCACCTCTGCCCCCCGCGCCGTCTCCACCGGCGAGATGATGAACCGCGTCAACCTCGCCAAGTCCCTCGTCGCCACCCGTCGGATCGAGGTGGGCCAGGTCCTTGCCGACGCCGACATCGACATCAAGAGCCCCGGACGCGGGCTGCAGCCCAACGCCTACGACAAGCTCGTGGGCCGCACGACCACGCGCGCGCTCGAGGCCGGCGACTTCTTCTACGCCACCGACCTCGGCGATGCCGCCCCCAAGGGTCGGGCGTACGACTTCCGCCGACCGTGGGGCCTGGCGACGCGCTACCACGACATCGAGGCGATGACGCGGGACACGACTCCCGACTTCCTCGAGTTCCACTTCTCCTACAAGGACCTCGACCTGCCGCTCGAGGAGGTCTTCGCGCCCTACCCCGACGGACTTCCGATGGGGTTCACCACGCACTCCCCCGATCTCTTCGCCGGCGACTTCCTGCTCAACCTCGCGTCCGAGGACGACGAGCACTGGGAGCGGTCGATCCGCGAGCTCCAGCGGGTGGTCGACACGACCCGCGAGATGCAGCAGTACTTCCTCAAGCGCGCGGACGGGAAGGCCGACGCCCAGGGGCCGGTCATCGTCGCCAGCCTCGGCGGCTTCACCACCGACGCCTTCGTCACTCCGGCCGAGCGCGAGGCCATGTACGCCCGCGTGGCCGCCGGACTGGCCCGCGTCGACGACTCCGGCGTGCGCCTCTGCGCCCAGACCCTGCCGCCCTACCCCTGGTACATGGGCGGCCAGCTCTACTGCAACCTCTTCGTCGACCCGCGCGACACCGCCGAGTTCGCCGAGCGCCACGACCGGCGCCTCTGCTTCGACGTGTCCCACTCCAAGCTGTCGGCCAACTACCTGGGCATGTCGTTCGCCGACGCGACCGACCTGCTGGCACCGCACACCGAGCACCTTCACCTCGTCGACGCGACCGGCGTCGACGGCGAGGGCGTCCAGGTCGGCGACGGCGAGATCGACTGGGCCGTGCTGGCGCAGCAGCTCGACGCGATGTCCCCCGGGGTGAGCTTCATCCCGGAGATCTGGCAGGGACACGTCAACGACGGAGAGGGCTTCTGGATCGCCCTGGAGCGGTTGGAGCAATGGTTCTGACCGCACCCACTGCCCTCTGGGTGGTCCCGGTCAGCGACCTGGCCGGGGTGGCGCGTCACGTCCTCGATGTGTCGCGCGTCGGGCTGCCGGGGTGGCGGCTCGTGTTCTTGGCCCCGCCCGGCGACCTGCCCGGCAGGCTGCGTGAGCTCGGCGCCTCGGTCGTCGAGGGGCCGTTCGGCCCTGCCCACGGACTGCGTGCATCGGTCGCGACGCTGCGCGAGGCTGTACGCCGCGAGCGGCCGGCGGTCGTGCACAGCCACCTGTCGTACGCCGACATCGTCGTCGCGCTCGCCGTGGGTCGCGGACCGCGGCTCGTCACCACCGAGCACGGCATCGCGCGCGACGACGTGGTCTACCACCGCTCCACGACCAGGGCGCGGGTGATGGCGGCCGCCCACACGGCGCGGCTCAGGCGCTTCGCCGCGGCGATAGCGGTGAGCGAGGCGACGGCGGACGCGATGGTGGAGAAGTGGCACCCACGGGTGCGGCCCACCGTGATCCCGAACGGGGTGGACGTGGTTGCGACGCCCGCGCCGCTCGCACCTCGAGCACCCAGCGGAGGCGTGCGGGTCCTGTCGTTGGCGCGGCTCTCGCCCGAGAAGCGACTGCCTGCTCTCGTCGACGGGTTCGCCGAGCTCCGGCGCACGCACCCCGAGGCGCGCCTCACGCTGGCCGGCACCGGGCCGGAGGAGGCAGCGCTGCGCGCCCAGGTCTCCCGCCTCGGCCTGACCGAGACCGTGTCCATGCCCGGCTTCGTCGATCCCGCGAAGGCGATGGCCGAGCACGACGTCCTCGCCATGCTGTCGGTCTGGGAGAACTGCTCGTACGCCCTCCTCGACGCGGCCGGACGGGGGATGGGCGTCGTCGCGAGCGACGTGGGCGGCAACCCGGAGATCCTGCCGGGCACCTCGCTGGTCAGCGCCGAGGACCCGCACGCAGTCGCGGCGGCCCTTGCCGCCCAAGCCCTCGACGTGACCGAACGCCCCGGCCTCGACGACTGGCCCAGCGTGAGCGACATGTCCGCGCGCATCGCGGAGACGTACGCCTCGATCGGCGCCCCGCGATGAGCAGGACCGACACCCCCTGGAACCTCCCGGACCGCACGATCGCCCGCGCCCTCGAGGCCGACCGCGAGATCCGGATGACGGACTTCGCGCTCATGGCGCTCCTGCCGCTGCGCTCGGTCGAGGTCGCCGGCTACCCGATCAACGAGTTCGCCATGGCTGCGCTCGTGGGGCTGTGCCTCTTCCGCCCGGCCCTCGGCGGCGCCAGGCTGCCCAGCGTCGTCGTCCTCCTGCTGGGGGCACTGCTGGCCCTGCTGCTCTACTCCGGGATCGCCAACGAAAGCATCGGCGACGATGTCGACTGGGAGCGCCGGGTCGGCCACGTGGGCATCCTCGCCGGCCTGATCTGGGCCGGCGGGACCGGTCGCCTGTCGCTGCGATCGGTGGGCACCGGTCTCGCCACCGGGCTCATCGCCGTGATCGCCCTCGGTGCGGCCCAGGTCGGAAGCAGCGCCTACGCCGGGCGGCTCACCGGGTTCCTCGCGGACCCCAACGCCGGCGCCTACTTCATCGCCGTGCTCGGCACGCTGGCGATCTTCTACTGCGACGACCGCACCAAGGTGCGACTGGCGGTGGCCGTCCCGATGGTCGTCGGTCTCGCCCTCACGTACTCCCGCACCGGCCTGCTCGCGGCCGCGTTCGTCGTCGCGTGGTTGCTCGTCGGTCGACGGCTCGGCCCGGTGACCGGCGCCGCCCTCGCGGCCTTGCTCGTCTGGTTGGTCAACAACATCCCGCAGAGCCTGACCACGTTCGGACCCTTCTCCGACCGCTCCGGCAGCGACAACCTGCGCGAGCGCATCATCGCCCAGGAGCGTCTCGAGCTGGCCGGTGCGCCGTGGTACGGCAACGGCCCCGGCGAGGCCACGGTCAGGATCCGCGACCTCGAGTTCTTCTTCCACAACAGCTATCTCGCGACCCGTCAGGAGGGCGGATGGCTGGCGCTCCTCCTCGTCCTCGCACTCATGGCCTTCGCGTTCCTGCGGCTGACGACCTTGGCGAGGCAGGGCGACCTCGTTGCCGCCAGCGCGCAGGCGGCCCTCATCGGCGTCGCCGTCATGGCCATCACGCTCGGCGAGGTCTTCCTCGACACCCCGATGGCCGTCGCCGTCGCCCTCGCGCTCGGCCACCGGTTGCGTGCCGAACCTGACGGACCACCCGATGCATGAGCGCATCCACCTCGCCGCCAACAATCCCGACCTCGGCGGCGGCGAGCAGATGCTGATCCGCACTGCGGCCGCGCTCGTCTCGCTCGACCGTCCCGTCACGGTCGTCGCCCCGGACGCCCCCACGGAGGTCCTCGACGCCGCGGCCGGCGTCGGCGCCGACGTGGTCGCGATCCGCGCCGACGGGCGACGGGACTACCTGCAGCGACTGCGGGAGTGGGACCGGCGCGAACGGGCCGGCCTGCTGTGGTGCCACGGCCTCGTACCGTCACTGGCCACCTCCGGTCGTCCACGGCGTCTCGTCCACCTCCACCAGCAACCGCGCTCCCTCGCCCAGGAGGCGGCGCTGCTCCCGGCGCGGCTCAGGAGCGAGCGCACCCTCACCCCGTCGGCGTACCTCTCCTCCCGCGTCCGCCACTCCTCGGTCTTCGCCAACTGGACCGATGACGTCGCCCGTCTGCCGTCGCCGTCGGCGATCGGTCGTGTCGGCTTCCTCGGTCGCCTGTCGACCGACAAGGGCCTCGACCTCGTCGCGCGGGCGATGGCCACCTCACCTGCGGCAGCGGGCATGCAGCTCGTCGTCGCCGGTGACGACCGGTGGGTTCCCGACGGGCAGCGGGACGCCGTCATCGACGCGATGTCCGGACTGGGTGATCGGGTCCACCGGCTGGGTCGCGTCTCCCCTGCCGAGTTCTTCGCCGAGATCGACCTCGCGGTCCTCCCCAGCCGGGTGGCCGAGTCCTTCGGCCTCGTCGTCGCCGAGGCGATGGCCGCCGGCATCCCCTTCGTCATCTCCGACGCGGGAGCGCTGCCCGAGGTCGCGGGTCCCGACCACCCGTGGGTCGCGCGGGCCGGCGACGCCGACGACCTGGCGCGGGTCATCGAGCAGGCCCTCGCGGCCACCCCGGACGACGTGCGCGTCGTGACCGATCGTGCGCGCCTGCGTTGGGAAGATGACTACTCCCCGCAGGCCGGCCGGTCTCGGGTGGAGCGACTGCTGGAGGAGCTGGGGGTGACATGAGCCGAGCGGCTGTGGCCATCGCCCACGACTACCTCACCCAGCGCGGCGGCGCCGAACGCGTCGTCCTCACCCTCATGAAGGCCTTCCCGCAGGCCGCCGTGCACACGACCCTCTTCGACCCGGACGCCACCTATCCCGAGTTCGCCGCCGCCGACGTGCGCACGTCGCCGATCAACCGCTTCGCCACCCTGCGCCGCGACCACCGCCTCGCCCTGCCCGTCCTGGCGACCGCGGCGTCGCGGATGCGGATCGACGCGGACGTCGTCGTCGCCTCCAGCAGCGGCTGGGCCCACGGCTTCGAGACTCCCGGCCGCACGGTCGTCTACTGCCACAACCCGGCGCGCTGGCTCTACCAGACCGATGAGTACCTCGGCGGCTCCGCGTGGCGCTCCCCCCTCGGTCCGCCGATGCTCGCTCTGCGCCCCTTCCTCAAGCGGTGGGACCGCCGTCAGGCCGAGCAGGTCGACGTCTACCTCGCCAACAGCCGCGTCGTGCAGCGACGGATCGCAGCGACCTACGGACGCGACGCCGAGCTGCTGCCGCCCCCGCACGGGATGGATGCCTCGGCTGCGCGCGAGGCCGTCCCCGAGATCGCGTGCTGGGAGCCGGGCTATGCGCTCGTCGTCTCCCGGCTGCTGCCCTACAAGAACGTCGACGCCGTCATCGAGGCCGTGCGCGGCACGGGCCGGCGCCTCGTCGTCGTGGGCCGCGGGCCGGAGGAGGCGCGGCTGCGCGCGACCCTGCCCGACAACGTACGACTCCTCGGCGGGCTCAGCGACGCGCAGCTGCGGACGGTGTACGCCGGCGCGGGCGTCCTCGTCGCCGCGAGCCACGAGGACTTCGGGCTGGCGCCCCTCGAGGCCGCCGCGTTCGGCGTGCCGGCCGTCGCCCTGCGCGGCGGCGGCTTCCTCGAGACGGTGCTCGAGGGCGAGACCGGGCTCTTCTTCGACGCGCCCACCCCGGACCACATCACCGCCGCCCTGGACATCTCCGATCGCCAGACGTGGGACGGTGACAGACTGCGGGCCCGGGCCGAGGAGTTCGGCGAGACCCGCTTCATCGAGAGGATCCGTGCGATCGTGCGCGACGCAGGAAGGTCGACCTGACGTGCGACCCGAAGGCGTCAAGCTCCTGCCGTGGCTGGTCGGCGGAGTAGACCTCGTCATGATCGCGATCGCCACGGTCATGGCGATCCGGTTCCGGCTGACACTCCCGATCTTCGACTCCGCCGGCGACGTCCTCGAGAACACGGCCCTGGCCAGCCTCTTCTTCATCGGCACCTGGCTGGTGCTCCTCGCCTTCTTCGGCGCCTACGAGCGCGAGATCTTCGGCGCCGGCACCGAGGAGTTCAAGCTCGTCGTCAACGCCTCCTTCTTCACCGCCGCGCTGGTCGCCACGATGGCCTTCCTCATGCAGTACCCGCTCTCCCGCGGGTTCTTCGTGCTTTTCTTCCCTCTGGGAGTCCTGTCGCTGATGGTCGGGAGGCTGCTGTCGCGACGCACCATCCAGCACCTCCGGATCGCCGGCCACTTCAACGAGAAGGTCCTGCTCGTCGGGACGCCGGGCTACATCGGCGAGATCCACACGGTGCTGGCCCGCGAGTCGTGGCTCGGCTACCGGGTGATGGGCTGCCTGGTGCCGCGCGACTACGCCGGTCTCGAGGTCACCTCGTCCGGGATCCCGGTCCTCGGGCTGATCGACGACGTCCGCGCGGTGGTCGACGAGCACGAGCCCGACATCGTCTTCTTCACTGCAGGCGCAGTCAGCTCCTCCACCCAGCTGCGGCGCCTCGCCTGGGAGCTCGAGGACAACGCCCACGTCCAGATCATCGTCGCCCCCAACGTCACCGACGTCTCCAGCGAGCGCATCCGGATCCGCCCGGTCGCCGGCCTCCCCCTGATGCACCTGGGCCGGTCCCGCTCCACCCTGGCGACCAACGACGCCAAGCGTGCCTTCGACATCGTCGGCTCCCTGATGATCCTCGCCCTCATCTGGCCCCTGCTGCTCGGCCTGATGCTCTGGATCAAGCGCCACGACGGAGGTCCGGCGCTGTTCCGCCAGACCCGGGTGGGTCGCCTGGGCGAGGACTTCACCTGTCTCAAGCTGCGCTCGATGTCGATCGACGCCGAGGAGCGACTGGCCGAGATCGAGGCCCGCGACCACGTGCTCTTCAAGAGCCACGACGACCCGCGCGTCACCCGGCCCGGACGCTTCATCCGCCGCTTCTCGCTCGACGAGCTGCCCCAGCTCTGGAACGTCGTACGCGGCGACATGAGCCTCGTCGGCCCGCGCCCGCCGCTGCCGTCCGAGGTCGAGAAGTACGAGGACGACATGCTGCGGCGGCTCAACGTGCTGCCCGGGATGACCGGGTTGTGGCAGGTCTCCGGGCGCTCCGACCTCTCGTGGGAGGACACGGTGCGCCTCGACCTCTACTACGTCGACAACTGGTCGATGGTGCAGGACGTGCTGATCCTGGCGCGCACGGTCAGCGCCGTGCTGGCCAGCCGCGGGGCCTACTGAGGCTCGCGGGCGCCGGTCAGGACGTGCCGGCCTTCTCGGACGCGGACGGCTTCTCGGCCGTGTCCACCTTCTCCACCTTGTCCACCTTGGCGGCCTTGGCCTTCGCCTCCTTGCGGCGACGGCCCTTCCCGGCCGTGGAGTAGGCCTCACGCGAGGTGTACTCGGCGCGGTAGCCGCCGTAGCCCCCGTAGCCGCCGTAGCCCCCGCCGTAGGCGATGGCCGACGCGCCCTTGACCGGCGCCTTGTTGAGCACGACACCCAGCAGGCGGCTGCCGACCTGGTCGAGGATCCGGCGGCAGCTCTGGCTCTGCTCGATCTGCGTCTTGCCGGCCGCCTGGACGAGCAGCGCGCCGTCGCAGAACGCGGAGAGAAGGCCGGCGTCGGTCACCGGCAGCAGCGGCGGCGCATCGAGGATGACGAGGTAGTCGTGGGCGAGGTCGTCGATGAACTGCTTCATCCGCAGCGACCCGAGCAGCTCGCTCGGGTTGGGCGGGATCCGCCCGGCCGGGAGCAGGCTCAGGTTGGGCATGCCGGAGTCGATGATGACGTCGCGGATCTCGACGTCGCCGGCCAGCGCCTGGGTGAGACCGACGGCACCGTCGACCTCGAAGGTCGTGGCGATCATCGGCCGACGGAGGTCGGCGTCGATGAGCAGGACCGGCGTGCCGGCCTGCGCGACGAGTCGGGCGATGTTGGACGAGACGGTCGACTTGCCCTCACCGGCGAGGGCCGAGGTCACCACGATCTTGCGGGGCTCGTTGTCGACGTCGACGAAGCGGAGGTTGGTGCGCAGCTGCCGGAAGGACTCGGCAGCCTTGCCGAGGTCGCCACGCACGCCGCGGTGGCTGCGCCCGAGCGAGTCCTCCTTGGGGATGATGCCCAGGACGGAGGCACCGGTGGCCTCCTCCACGTGCTTGGTGGTGCGGATACGCCGGTCGATGAGACGGCGGCCGATCAGGAAGGCGTACGCCAGGCCGAGCCCGCCGAGCGCGCCCTTCATGGCCGCCGACTCGTAGTTCGGGGTGAAGGGTGCTCCGGGGAGCTGCGCCTCCTCCAGCGGGATGATCCGCGTGAGCGCCGGCTCCTTGGGGTTCTCCTCGCCGGTCTCGATCTCCTGCGCCACCACCACGACCGCGTCCACGACCGCATTGGCCAGGTCGCGTGCCTCCTCCGGGGTGGTGCCGATCGCGGTGACCGTGAGGGCATTGACATCCGCGTCGACGGACGCGGAGAACCGACCTGCGATGGCCTCCGGAGGGACGTCGAGGTCGAGGTCCTCGACGACCTGCGCCGCCACCGGCGTCTTGGAGACGAGGAAGGCATAGAGGTTGGCCTTGTCCTCGGCAAGCTGTGCGTTGCCCTGCTCCTCGCCGGCCGTCGCGGCGTTGCCGACGCGGACCAGGCCCGACGAGGTGGCGGAGTAGAGCACCGGGTCGCGGGTCGTCTTGGCGAGCATCAGCGCGGCGCCGAGGATCGTGCAGCCGATGAGCACCCACACGTAGGCGCGACTCAGCCGTACGAAATCCCCAAACGTCATGCCCGCGAGTCTAGGCGGTGCACCACCGCCGACCATGGGAATGCGCGATACGCGTGAACGGAGGCTGGCACGATGAGGGCATGACCGGCGAGGCGGAGCGGATGGCACCGATCGCCGCGCGCGTCCACCTCGCCCACGCCGTCGTGCAGAAGCTGGCTGAGAACCACGGCATCGACCTGCTCCACCTCAAGGGGCCCGCCGTGCTGCCCGGCCTCCGCGCCGAGGGACGTCACTCGAGCGACGTCGACGTGCTGGTCCGTCCCGGACACCTGTTCCGCCTGATCGGCGCGCTGGAGTCGGTCGGCTGGGAGCAGCGCACGACCTTCGCGACCGGCTCCGTCTTCGCCCATGCCGCCAACTGGTGGCACGACGACTGGGGCTGGGTCGACGTGCACGTCAGCTGGCCGGGCGTCACGCTCGACGCCGAGGACGCCTTCGACGTGCTCGCGCGCGGCGCCGTCCAGCGCTCGATCGCCCACCGCGACTGCCCCGTTCCCGGGCGCACCGCCCAACGCCTGATCCTGGTGCTCCACTCGGCACGCTCGGGCGGGACCGCCGACGTCGACCTCGCCTGGGAGCAGGCCGCGCCCGAGGAGCAGGATCACGTACGCCGGCTCGCCGCCGAGCTGGGCGCCGACGTCGCCCTCGCTGCCGGCATCGGCGAGCTCGAGCTGCACCGCAACGACCCGACGTACGCCCTGTGGCACCACTTCGTCCACGGCGGCAGCCGGTGGCACGAGTGGCGGGCCAGGATGGCCGCCGCACAAGGGGCGCGGGCGAAGGCGGAGCTGCTGACCTCCGCGATGCGCGTCAACCGTGACCACCTGCGGATGGAGCTGGGCCGGCCGCCGACGCGGCAGGAGGTGCGCGCGCGACAGGTCAAGCGCGTACGCCGGGCCGTGGGCGAGCTCTCCGAGCGGGTGAGACGCTCATGACCCGCTTCCGGATCGCCGACGACGTGGCGTGGGTCAGCCAGGAGGACCTGGACGGTGGCGACGTCCCCACGGCCTACCTCACCCGGCTGCCTGGAGGACCGCCCATCCTGCTGGAGGGTTCCGGGTGCGTGGTCTGGCTCGCGCTCTCCGAGGGCGGGACCATGGAGGAGATCATCGCGGCAGCGGCCGCGATGTCGGACTCGACGGTGGAGGAGATCAGCGCCGACGTGGCCGAGCTGGTCGACCAGCTGGTGGCGATCCGCGTCGTCGCAGAAGACTGACCCCGACGGCGCCGATCAGCGCGCCCAGCGTGTTGGCGACCACGTCGTGCCAGTCGCCGACCCTCGCCAGCCACTCCCACTGCGCCAGCTCGATGAGGCCGGAGGTGAGGGCCGCGGCGGCCACCACCCACCACCAGGCCGCCCGCGTGAGGACCACGGCGAGCGCGCCCAGCGGCACGAAGAGCACCACGTTGAGCAGCCAGCCGTAGTGCTCCGGACCGACCCAGTGCGGCGCGATCGGCCAGTCGTAGCGGAACCGGTCGTAGAGGTCGACGGTGAGGCGGTTGAGCTCCCACCCCCACGGCCCGGTGACGACCACGCCCAGCGCGACGACGTAGGCGACCGTCAGGGCGGCCAGGAGACGGGAATCGCGCAACCAGCCCACGTTGCCCACCCTAGAGTGGGCGCGTGGGGAGCGAGGGCGGGACGCCCGAGGTGGTGGTGGAGGCCCTTGGCGTGCCTGTCGGGATCCCGGTGTCCGGCGAGGACGCGGTCCGGCTGCGCCACCAGTGGGGCCGAGCCCTCACCGACCGCGCACCCGACGTCGTCGTCGACCTCGACCAGCTCGACACCGAGGACGTCGCCGCCCACGACTACGCGATCACCAGCCGGGTCACCATGGCCGCCCTCGACGCCACCGCCGGCCACCGGATCAACCTGCACGCAGGTGCCGTCGCCGACGAGCGCGGCCGCGCGCTGGCGGTCATCGGGCCGTCCGGGTCCGGGAAGACCACCGCGATCTCGCTGCTGGCAGGACGGCTCGGCTACCTCACCGACGAGACCGTCTCCCTCGACGACTCGCTGCGGATCCACGAGCACCCCAAGCCGCTGTCGATCATCACCGACGTCGACAAGCCGCGGCAGAAGCAGTCGGTCTCCCCCGACGACCTGGGCCTGCTGGTCCCCCCGGACACCTCGCACCTGCACCGGATCGTGATCCTCCACCGCGGCCACGGGGACGCCGGCCTGGTCCCGATCCCGCCCGCCCGCGCCATCGTGGAGATGGTCGAGCAGACCTCCTCCCTCGTCCACCTGCCGCACCCGGTCCACCGGCTCGCGAGCACCATCGACGCCTGCGGTGGCGTGTGGGGCCTGGAGTACGTCGAGTTCGAGGAGCGGCTCGACGACGTGGTCGGCCTGCTCGACCGCGACCCCCGCGAGCCGGACGAGCACGTCCACCACCCCTCCGTCCCGGGCGCCAACGCCGACCCCGTCCCCGGTGCCTGGTCGCGGACGGCGTGGACCGACGCCGAGGAGTACGACGAGGAGCTGGTGCTGATGCTCGGCGACCGGGTCCACGTGCTCGCCGGCCTCGGCGTCGTGATCTGGCTCGCGCTCGCGGAGCCGCTGACCACCGCCGAGCTGGTCGAGGAGGCCGAGGCGCTGTGGGGTGCGCACCCCGGCGCGGCCGCCCTCGTGACCGACGCGCTCGACGTGATGGCCGGGCAGCAGATGCTCCACCCGCCGGCCTGATCGACGTACGCCCTGCCCGGGGTCGCCCGCGCTCGCTGCGGCGGTAACGTGCGACGCATGACCGCCCGCCGCCACCTGCCCACCGACGAGGCCCGCGACCTGCTCGCCCTGACCCGCGAGATCGCCACCAAGGAGCTCGCGCCCCGCTCGACGGAGGCGGAGGCCACGGAGACGTTCCCGCGCGAGGTCTTCTCGATGCTCGGCCAGGCCGGGCTGCTGTCCTTGCCCTACCCGGAGGAGTTCGGCGGCGGCGACCAGCCCTACGAGGTCTACCTCCAGGTCCTCGAGGAGCTCGGCGCGGTGTGGGCGTCCGTCGGCGTCGGCGTCTCCGTGCACGCGCTGTCCTGCTTCGGGCTCGCCTACTACGGCACCGACGAGCAGCGCGCCGAGTGGCTCCCCGCGATGCTGAGCGGCGACCTGCTGGGGGCGTACTGCCTCTCCGAGCCGCACGCGGGCTCCGACCCCGCCGCGATGCGGACGACTGCGCGCCGCGACGGCGACTCCTACGTCCTCAACGGGGCGAAGGCGTGGACCACCCACGGCGGCCACGCCGACTTCTACAAGGTGATGGCGCGGACCTCCGACGACCGCAACGGCATCTCCTGCTTCCTCGTGCCCGCCTCCGCCGAGGGCCTCGTCGCTGACCCGCCGGAGCGCAAGATGGGCCTCACCGGCTCGGCCACCGCGACCATGCGCTTCGACAACGTCCGCATCGACGCGTCCCGCCTGCTCGGTGCGGAGGGCGAGGGCCTCAAGATCGCCCTCGCCGGCCTCGACTCCGGCCGGCTCGGCATCGCCGCCGTCGCCGTCGGCCTCGCCCAGGGAGCCCTCGACTCCGCGGTGGCGTACGCCCGCGAGCGGGAGACCTTCGGCACCAGGATCATCGACCACCAGGGCCTTGCCTTCGTCCTCGCCGACATGGAGGCCGCGGTCGTCTCGGCGCGCGCGACGATGCTCCACGCCGCCCGCCTCAAGGACGCCGGCCTGCCCTTCTCCCGCGAGGCCTCCGTCGCCAAGCTCGTCGCCACCGACAACGCCATGAGGGTCACCACCGACGCCGTCCAGGTCCTCGGCGGCTACGGCTACACCCGCGACTTCCCGGTCGAGCGCTACATGCGCGAGGCGAAGGTGATGCAGATCTTCGAGGGGACCAACCAGATCCAGCGGATGGTCATCTCCCGCTCGCTCGCGAAGGACAACGCGGGACAGATCGGCTGAGGAGTCACCCGCGCTCCATTTCGCAACCACCGGGTACCCGCCGGCCCACGTGCTTCCTGCCCGTTGCAACGGTCGGTAAGTGCACCGAAAGGACTGTCACAACCGGCTCGCCTACGGGTTGTCCACAGCCGGAAAGCGCCAGGATTGAGGCAGGCGCCGAGCGGCAACGATTTCGCCATGCAGAAGCCCGCCGAGCTGATCCAGCTCCCCACCGTCTCGTGCCGCGCGACACTGCTCGCCGAGGGCATGTCGGACCGCCACGTCACCGCGCTGGTGCGCGACGGGACGCTCGTACGGATCCGCCGAGGGCAGTACGTCGACGGCGAGCAGTGGCGCTCGCTCGGGCGCGCCGACCGGGCCCGTCTGCTCACCCGCGGGGTGATGCTCACCGCCCATCCCGGCACGACGGCCACCCACATGTCCGCGGCCCTCGAGTGGGGCGCTCCGATCTGGGACCTCTCGCTCCAGGTCGCGCACACGACGCGCCGCGACGGCAAGGCGGGGCGGCGCCGGGACGACTGGATCCAGCACTGCGGAGTCCTGCCGGCCAAGGACGTCAGGGTCCGCAACGGGATTGCGGTGTCCGTGGCGGCCCGGACGTGCGTCGAGATCACGACCGTCGCGGACGTCGAACGCAGCCTCGTCGTGGTCAACGGGCTGCTGCACGCGGGCGCCACCACAGTGGAGGAGTTCGCCGACTGGGCCGAGACAGCTCGCCACTGGCCGCACAGCCTGGCGACCGATCTGGTGCTGCGCCTGTGCGACCCGAGGCTCGAATCAGCCGGGGAATCGCGCTTCCACTACTTCTGCTGGCGCCAGCACCTCCCGCGGCCGACGCCGCAGGTGAAGGTGCACGACGAGCACGGCACGCTGGTGGCGCGTCTCGACTTCGTCTGGGAGGACTTCGGCGTCTTCGTCGAGTTCGACGGCAAGGAGAAGTACACGAAGTACCGACGCGACGGCGAGACCCTCGACGAGTTCCTCATGCGCGAGAAGAAGCGGGAGGAGCTCGTCTGCCAGCTGACGGGCTGGGTGTGCATCCGCGTCACGTGGGCGCAGCTCGCGGCGCCCGAACTCCTCGCGGCACGCGTACGGAAGCTGCTGGACTCGCGGCGGCCTCTCGGCGCCTAGGTTCCTGTCCTTTTCGACGCCTTACCGCCCGCTGCAACAGCCGGGAACCTCGGCAACCACCGTGTACCCGGTGGTTGCAACATCAGGAGTCACCCCTCCGTGGGTTGCCCCTGACCCCCGCGCGAGCAACGGTGGAGGCATGTCCAAGCGCATCGCATTCCTGACCGCATCCGAAGGCGTCGAGGAGGTCGAGCTCACCGAACCGTGGAAGGCCGTCCTCGACGCCGGCCACACCGCCGAGCTCGTGTCGCTGGACGAAGGCGAGGTCCAGCTGTTCAACCACCTCGACAAGTCGAGCACGCAGCGCATCGACCGCCGGGTGCAGGACGTCGCCGTCGCCGACTACGACGCCCTGGTCCTGCCCGGTGGGGTCGCCAACCCTGACGCGCTCCGGGCCGACGACGAGGCGGTCGCGTTCATCCGCGACTTCGTCGACTCCGGCAAGCCGGTCGCCGCGATCTGCCACGCCCCGTGGACCCTGGTCGAGGCAGACCGCGTCCGGGGCAAGCGGATCACCAGCTGGCCCAGCCTGCAGACCGACATCCGCAACGCCGGCGGCGACTGGGTCGACGAGGAGGTCGCCGTCGACGGCAACCTCATCACCAGCCGCAACCCCGACGACATCCCGGCCTTCTCGAAGGCCCTGCTCGCGGTGCTCGACCACTAGCAGCCCTCGACGGGGGTGTGGCGCCCGTCACACCGGGGTGGCAGAGTGGAAGCGCTTTCATCCCCCTCGGAAGGTTCCCCGATGCCACGTCCGCACCCCCGTCGTACGCCCCTGCGCGCCGCGCTCACCGCCCTTGCCCTCGCCGTCGTCGGCCTCTCACCCAGTCCGATCGCACCGGCGGCGGGCGCGGCGGCACCCGCCCCAACGGCGGCAGCCGCCGCCGCGCCCGACCTCGGCGACCGGGTGCTGGTCTTCGACCCGTCGATGTCGGTCACCCAGATCCGTGAGCAGGCAGACGCGATCTGGCAGCAGCAGGTCGACGCCGAGATGTCGGAGGAGCGCTGGAGCCTGCTCTTCAAGCCGGGCACGTACGGCACGGCCGCCGAGCCGCTGCAGATCAAGGTCGGCTACTACACCGAGGTCGCCGGCCTGGGCGCGAGCCCGTCCGACGTCGTGATCAACGGCAAGGTCGAGGTCTACAACCGCTGCCTCACCGACGGCCCGACGCAGCCCTACTGCGTGGCGCTCAACAACTTCTGGCGATCGCTGTCCAACCTCACCATCGACGTCAACGGCACCGGGCAGGACGGCTGCCGCGCCACGGCCAACTTCTGGGCGACCTCGCAGGCCTCCTCGCTGCGCCGCGTCGACATCCGCAACGGCACCCTCTCGCTGATGGACTACTGCAGCGCCGCACCGCAGTTCGCCAGCGGCGGCTACCTCGCCGACTCCCGCGCGGGCGAGGTCGTCAACGGCTCGCAGCAGCAGTGGCTGACCCGCAACAGCGAGGTCGTCGCGTGGTCCAACGGCGTCTGGAACCAGGTCTTCGCCGGCACCGTGGGCGCCCCGTCCGAGGCCACCTTCCCCGCCCCGCCCTACACGACGCTCGACCGCACGCCGGTCAGCCGGGAGAAGCCCTTCCTCCACGTCGGCGACGACGGCGCATGGCAGGTCCGCGTCCCCGCCGTGCGCACCGACTCCCTCGGCACCAGCTGGGCCTCGGGCGAGACCGCCGGCCGCGACCTCCCGCTCTCGTCCTTCCACGTCGCCAGCCCCGACCAGCCGGCACGCGAGCTGGCCAAGGCCCTGGACCGCGGCCAGAACCTGCTCCTCACCCCCGGCGTCTACGACGTCGACCGCAGCCTGGTCGTCCGCCGCGACGACACCGTCGTGCTCGGCCTGGGCCAGGCGACCCTCACGGCCGTCGGCGGCGCCACGCCGGTCGTCGTACGCCACCAGGCCGAGGGCGTCGTCCTCGCCGGCATCACGGTCGACGCGGGCACCGGCCTCTCGCCGAACCTGGTCCACCTCCAGGGACACCCCGGCAAGCCGGCCAGGCCGCGCAGCACCACCCCCAGCACCACCCTCAACGACGTCTACCTCCGCGTCGGCGGACCCCACGTCGGCAAGGCCGACACGGCGCTGCGCATCGACGCCGACGACGTGCTCATCGACCACGCCTGGGTGTGGCGTGCCGACCACGGGATCGAGGGCTTCACCGCCGGCGTGAGCGGCGACACCGACCGCTGGCGGACCAACATCGGTCGGCTCGGCCTCGTCGTCACCGGTGACCGCGTGAGCGCCACCGGGCTCTTCGTCGAGCACTTCCAGGAGCACAACACGGTCTGGAGCGGCGAGGACGGCCACGTCGTGCTCTACCAGAACGAGCTCCCCTACGACCCGCCCTCGCAGGCCGACTGGACCCGCCCCGACGGCACCCTCGGCTGGACCGGCTACAAGGTTGCCGACACCGTCCGACGGCACCAGCTCTTCGGTGGCGGCGTCTACGTCTTCAACCGCAACGACCCCTCGATCGTCACCGCGAGCGGCTTCGAGGTGCCGGACCGCGCCGGGGTGCGGCTGCACCACGTCCTCACCGTCAACCTCGACGGTCCGGGCACCGTCGAGCACGTCGTCAACGACACGGGCTCACGCGTCGACCGCAGCACGAAGAGCGTGCCGAGCTATCTGGTGGACTACCCGGCGTCCTGATCAGGCCGGCTCGACCAGCCAGCGACCCAGCAGCGTCCCGTCCTGCTCGAGCAGCAGGGCGGGGCGCAGCGCGACGTCGACCTCGGCGCCGACGGCGATGCGTACGGCGTCCCCTCCGGCCAGCCGCGGCACGATCGTCCAGCACAGCTCGTCGACGATGCCTGCCGCCAGCAGGTCGGCGAAGAGCGAAGGACCGCCCTCGCAGAGCTGGTCCCTCCACCCCCGCTCGGCGAGCTCACGCTTGAGAGCCGGCAGGTCGATCTCGTCCTCGCCGAGGACCAGCACGTTGTCGTCGCCGAGGTGCTCGCGCGCGGCGGCGAGGCCGTCCGACGACGCCACCGTCGCCATCAGGATCCGACCCCGTGGCGCGTCGCGCAGCGTCGGCGGCAGGTCGGCCGAGCGGCTGACGACGACCAGCGGCAGCCTCGGTACGTCGTACCCCTCCGTGCGCAGCGTCCCTGCGCCGACCACCAGGCAGTCGGCGTTGGTGCGCAGCGCGTCGAAGACCCGCTTGTCGGCGTCGTTGTTGATGCTCTTGCTGACCCCGTCGGAGCCCTGGGCGGCGCCGTCGACGGTGCTCACGAAGTTCACCCTCAGCCACGGCTCGCGCGCCGGTGCGTAGGCCCGGGTCAGCTCGTCGTCGGAGAGATCGGCCAGGCGCTGCAGCTCCACGGGTTCGGTCACGCGCTACATCCTGCCGCCTACGCTGGCACACGTGATCACCCTTGCGGATCTGGCGGCCCTCCAGCGCGACCACGGCGACGCCTGGGCCAGCCCGGTCACGCCGGTCGTCCTCGACGGACCGCGCGGACCGGTCGCGATCGGCGACGGACCGGTGACCCTCATGGGGTGCGTCAACCTCTCCCGCGACTCGACCTACCGCGAGAGCGTCGCGACCAGCCCCGCCGACGCCGTACGCATGGGACGGATCCAGGCCGCCCAAGGGGCCGCGATCATCGACCTCGGGGCGGAGTCGAGCAACGCCAAGGCGGCGCGGGTCAGCGCCGACGACCAGATCGACACCCTGATGCCGGCCGTCAAGGGGCTCGCCGCCGAGGCCGTCGTCTCGGTCGAGACCTACGAGCCCGCCGTCGTACGCGCGGCGCTCGAGGCAGGCGCCCGCATCCTCAACATGACCGGCCGCGAGCACGAGGAGGACATGCTCGAGCTCGCCGCGGAGTACGACGCCGCGGTGGTGATGTGCTTCGGCGAGACCGCCAACGTGCGCGAGATCGCCGACGTGCCGCCGGACGCCGACCCGATCCCCGTGCTGCTCGACCACTTCGCGCCGCGCATCGCCCACGCCCGGGCGCTCGGTGTCGACAAGGTCGTCATCGACCCCGGCATGGGCTTCTACTACGGCAACCTCGTCGACCCGACCACCCGCGCGCGCCACCAGGCCCGCGTGCTCGCCCAGGGCTTCCGGCTCCGGCCGCTCGGCGTGCCGGTCTGCAACGCGGTGCCGCACACCTACGACATCTTCGGCGACGAGTTCCGCAAGGCAGAGGGCTTCTACGGCGTGATCGCCACCCTCGGCGGCACCCACCTCGTCCGCACCCACGAGGTCGCCCACCTGCGCGTGGTGCTGCGCGGCCTCGACGAGCTCGAGGTCCGCTGACCGACACCATGAAGGCAGTTCGCCTGCGGCCCGGCCGCCTGCACGCTCAGGCGACCAGCGCGTGGCGGCCAACTGCCTGCACGGTGCGCCAGCGCACCACGTCCGCGATGGCTGCGGCCACGTCCTCCGGATGGAACATCACCTCGGTCCAGGTGAACCTCACCACCACGAGCCCGAGCCGAGCTGCCGCGGTGTAGCGGTCGACGTCTCGCTGGAGCCCCGCCTTGGTCCAGTGGTGCTCGAGCGACTCGGCCTCGATGACGATCCCCAGGATCCGGTCGAGGAGGTCGACGAAGCCGATGCCGGGCACCCGCCCCTGGGGGACGACGCTGAGGCCCAGGACGGTCAGGGCGATGACGTAGAGGCAGGTCTCGAAGGGGTTGGCCCGCAGGTGGGACGCCTCTCTCGCCACCCGGAGCGCCTTGGCCCTGCCTGTGCGAGGACTGCGCGCCGCCGCGAGGAGAAGGTCGTCCCGGTCCACGATGCCCTCGCGAAGAGCCGAGTCAGCCACGCTCAGGGCGACGTCGAAGTCGTAGGCGCGAGCGCAGTCGATCACCGTGCGGGTCCGGGACGTCACGTTGCGCCGGAGCTCGCGATCGGAGAGGTCGGCCCAGTGCAGCTCGTAGGCGCCCTTCGGCTTGCGCGCGCTGCGCGGCAAGGTGATGCAGGGCCTGATCGGGTCGTGCTTGAGCTTCCAGCCGAACTCCTGCGCGGCGCTCAGGTGCGACGCGGTGCCACCGGTGCGCGCGACGGCGCGGTGGGTGTCACCGGCGTCGGCCAGGCAGTAGCGGTTGTGCCGGGGCTTCAGGATCGAGCCGGCCGCCATCGCCGCGAGGATCTGTGGCCGGCTCGTCAGCGCGATGAGCTCGCCGAACGGTGCGACGCCGCCCAGCTCTCGTAGCGCCTCGACCGGGTCCATGTCCCGACCCTGGCACCGGAGGCTCCTCGCTCGCTGGGTCTCTCCACAGGCCCCTCACTGACACCATGAAGGCAGTTCGGCGTCCGGTCGAGCTCCCGCACGCTCAGCGGACGGGGCAGCCGGTCCAACTGCCTTCGTGGTGTCGGAGCCAGCGGTCAGCCGGCGAACCCCTGAGGGTTCTGCGACTGCCAGCGCCAGGTGTCGGCGCACATGTCGTCGACCGACTTCTTCGTGCTCCAGCCGAGCTCGGCGTTGGCCTTCGACGGGTCGGCGTAGGACGTGGCGACGTCGCCGGGACGGCGGGCCACGACCTCATAGGGGATCTCACGGCCGACCGCGCGCTCGAAGGCGCGCAGCAGCTCGAGCACGCTGGTGCCGCGGCCCGAGCCGAGGTTCCAGGTGCTGACGGCCTCAGCGGTGCGGGTGAGGGCCTCGAGGGCAGCGACGTGGCCGGCGGCGAGGTCCTCGACGTGGATGTAGTCACGCACGCCGGTGCCGTCGACGGTGTCGTAGTCGTCACCGAACACCGAGAGCTTCTCGCGCTGGCCGACCGCGACCTGGGCGAGGTAGGGCATCAGGTTGTTGGGCACGCCCGAGGGGTTCTCGCCGATGGTGCCGGACTCGTGGGCGCCCACCGGGTTGAAGTAGCGCAGCAGGGCGAAGCGCATCTGCGGGGCCGCGGCAGCGACGTCGCGCAGGATCTGCTCCTGCATCACCTTGGTCCAGCCGTAGGGGTTGGTCGCGAACGTGGGTCGGTCCTCGGTGGCGCCCGCCTGGTCCGTGCCGTAGACCGTAGCGCTGGAGGAGAAGACGAGCTTGTCGACGTCGTACTTCTGCATCGCGCGGACCAAGGAGAAGGTCGAGCCGAGATTGTTCTCGTAGTAGTCGAGCGGCTTCGCGACGCTCTCGCCGACCGCCTTGTAGCCCGCGAAGTGGATGACCGCGTCGAAGTCCTCGGCCGCGAAGAGGTGCTCGGTCTTGTCGTAGTCGCACAGGTCGAAGGAGTGCGCCGCCAGCCGCGTGCCGGTCAGTGACTCCATCCGTCCCAGCACCGTCGGGTGTGCGTTGCTGAAGTTGTCGACGATGACCACGTCGTGGCCGGCCGCGACGAGCTGGATGACGGTGTGCGAGCCGATGTAACCGGCGCCGCCGCTGACGAGGATCTTCATGCGGTCACCCTAACGACCAGCCTCTTTGACAGACTGTGCCCATGCCCAGTGCTCTCATCACCGGAATCACCGGCCAGGACGGCCTCTACCTCGCCGAGCTGCTGCTCGAGAAGGGGTACGACGTCCACGGCCTGATCCGCGGCCAGAACAACCCCCGCCGCGAGCTCGTCACCAAGCTCGTCCCGGACGTACAGCTGCACAACGGTGACCTCACCGACCTGTCCAGCCTGATGCGTGCCCTGCGCGACTCCGAGCCCGACGAGGTCTACAACCTCGGCGCGATCTCGTTCGTCGCCT
Source organism: Nocardioides alpinus (assembly GCF_900112035.1). Classification (GTDB taxonomy): domain Bacteria; phylum Actinomycetota; class Actinomycetes; order Propionibacteriales; family Nocardioidaceae; genus Nocardioides; species Nocardioides alpinus. Next base: position 713,923 of record NZ_FOKC01000001.1, read on the forward strand.
ACTCCTGGGAGAACGCGTTCGTCACCAGCGACGTGACCGGCATGGGTGTGCTCAACATGCTCGAGTCCGTACGCCTCCACGCGGGCGACGACGCCTCCCGCATTCGCTTCTACCAGGCCTCGAGCTCGGAGATGTTCGGCAAGGTCCAGGAGGTGCCCCAGTCGGAGAGCACCCTGCTGTGGCCGCGCTCGCCCTACGGCGTGAGCAAGGTCTACGGCCACTACATGACGATCAACTACCGCGAGTCCTACGGCATGCACGCCTCCTCGGGGATCCTCTTCAACCACGAGTCGCCGCGCCGCGGCCCGGAGTTCGTGACCCGCAAGATCAGCCAGGCGGTCGCCCGGATCCACCTCGGCCTGCAGGACTCGATGGCGCTCGGCAACCTCGACGCGCAGCGCGACTGGGGCTACGCCGGCGACTACGTCGAGGCGATGTGGCGGATGCTCCAGCAGGACGAGGCCGACGACTACGTCATCGCCACCGGCGAGACCCACTCGATCCGCGACTTCCTCGACCTCGCCTTCGCCCACGTCGGCATCGACGACTGGACCAAGCACGTCACCCAGGACCCGCGCTTCATGCGCCCGGCCGAGGTCGAGCTGCTCATCGGCGACGCCACCAAGGCCAAGGACAAGCTCGGCTGGACGCCGACGGTCTCCTTCCCCGAGCTCGTCTCGATGATGGTCGACAGCGACATCGCGGCGGTCAAGGCGGGCTGGTGACGGCTCGCGCCTTCATCACGGGGATCGGCGGGCAGGACGGCACCTACCTCGCCGAGCGCCTGGTCGCGGACGGCACGGAGGTCCACGCGCTGGTGCTCACGGCGGAGGGCCACCCGGCCCACTGCCCCGACGAGGTGGTGCTGCACACCGGTGACCTGGGTGACCTCGACGCCACGCGGCGGCTCGTGCAGGACATCGCGCCGCAGGAGATCTACAACCTCGCCGCGATCAGCTCGGTCGCCCAGTCGTGGGAGGAGCCGGACCGCACCGCCCACGTCAACGGCCAGGCCGCCGTCGCGCTGATGGAGTCCGCGCGGCTCGTCGGCGACGTACGCCTCGTGCAGGCCTCCAGCGCCGAGATCTTCGGTGAGCCGTCGGAGTCGCCCCAGACCGAGACCACGGCCATCCGGCCGGTCAACCCCTACGGCGCCGCGAAGGCCTTCGCGCACCTGTCCGCGAGCGTCTTCCGGCACCGCGACCTGCACGTGTCGAGCGCCATCCTCTACAACCACGAGTCGCCGCGGCGCCACGAGCGCTTCGTGACCCGCAAGATCACCTCGACGGTCGCCGCGATCGCCCGCGGTGACGCCGACGAGCTCGTCCTCGGCAACCTCGACGCGCGCCGCGACTGGGGGTGGGCGCCGGATTACGTCGACGCGATGATCCGCGCCGCACGGGCCGACGCACCGTCCGACTACGTCGTCGCGACCGGCCGCGCCCACTCCGTGCGGGAGTTCGTCGCCGCGGCGTTCGCGGCCGCCGGCGTCACGGAGTGGGAAGGCCTCGTACGCCAGGACGAGCGCTTCTTCCGCCCCGCCGACCCGACCGAGCTGGTCGGCGACGCGACCCGCGCCCGCGAGGTGCTCGGCTGGGCGCCGACGGTGGCGTTCGAGGAGATCGTCGCGCGGATGGTGGCGACCGACCTCACCCCCGCCGGCTGAGCCGGGCGAGGAACGGGCCCGAGTCGAACCCAGGCACCTCGGTTTCGACACGCTCGCTGCTCAACCAGCGGCCTCACGCTCGGTGCTCAACCAGCGGCCACGCCCTCGCTGCTCAACCAGCGGCCTCACGCTCGGTGCTCAACCAGCGGCCACGCCCTCGCTGCTCAACCAGCGGGCACACGCTCGCTGCTCAACCAGCGAAGAGACATTCAGCCGTGGTGGAGCAACCCCAGCAGGTACTCGCCGTAGCCGCTCTTGCGCAGCGGCTGGGCGCGCGCGACGAGCTCGTCGTCGGTCATCCAGCCCATCCGCCAGGCGACCTCCTCGGGCGCGCCGACCTTGAAGCCCTGCCGACCCTCGATGGTGCGTACGAAGTTGGAGGCGTCGTTGAGCGAGTCGAACGTGCCGGTGTCGAGCCACGCGGTCCCGCGGGGCAGCACCTCGACGTGGAGGCGGCCCTCCTCGAGGTAGCGGCGGTTGAGGTCGGTGATCTCCAGCTCGCCGCGCGCCGACGGCGCCAGCTCGGCGGCGTACGGCACCACGTCGTTGTCGTAGAAGTAGAGCCCCGGCACCGCGAAGTCGCTCTTGGGGTGCTCGGGCTTCTCCTCCAGCGACAGCGCGCGGCCCTGGTCGTCGAACTCCACGACGCCGTAGGCCCGCGGGTCCGCCACGTGGTAGCCGAAGACCGCGGCACCGTCGAGCTCGGAGAAGCGCAGCAGCTGCGAGCCGAGGCCGGAGCCGTAGAAGATGTTGTCGCCCAGCACCAGCGCGGACCGGTCGCTGCCGATGTGGTCGGCGCCGATGATGAACGCCTGGGCCAGACCGTCCGGTGAGGGCTGGACCGCGAAGGTCAGGTTGATGCCGAACTGCGAGCCGTCGCCGAGCAGCCGGTGGAAGCCCTCGGCCTCGTGGGGCGTGGTGATGATGAGGATGTCCCGGATGCCCGCGAGCATCAGCGTGGACAGCGGGTAGTAGATCATCGGCTTGTCGTAGACCGGGACCAGCTGCTTGCTGATGCCCTGGGTGATGGGGTGCAGTCGCGAGCCGGTGCCTCCGGCCAGGATGATTCCACGCATGGGCCTCACCCTAGGGGCCCGACGACGGGCCCAGCCATTGACCGGCGCGGTTCGGTGTGGTTTGACACCATGTGCGCATGCCGTCCTTCCGTCGTACGTCCTCGCGACGGCTGGTCCGGCCCTCGACCGTCATCGCCGGCTTGTTCCTGCTGCTCGTCGGCCTGGCCCTGCTGGCCATCCCGTTCCTCAAGGCGCCCGGCAACGCCCAGGGGGCGCGCACCGACCTCGAGGCCGCGCGGACCTCCCTCTCCGCGGGTGACGTGGCGGGCGCCGAGGCGAGCGTGCAGAGCGCCCGGCGGCACGCCGACCAGGTGCAGGACGCGATGCAGGGCGTCGGCGGCGACATCTGGAGCCTCGTCCCGATCATCGGCGAGCCCGTCGCGGACGTACGCCACCTGGGCAACGCGCTCGACCACCTGACCACGGCCGCCGAGGTGGCTGTCGAGACGTGGCCGGCCGTCAACGGCGAGCAGGCGACCCTGTTCGCCGACAGCGCCGTCGACGTGCCGACCCTCAAGCAGGTCGTCGGCGCGGTCGACCAGGCCAGCCTGCACCTCGACGCGGCCCAGCTCGAGCTCGGCGAGGTCAACGACTCCTCCCTCGGCGTCGGCACCCGGCTGGGCGAGGCGCGCGACGAGGCCGAGGCGGTCGTCAGCCCGCTGGCAGCCACCGCGCGGCGGGCGAAGCCGCTGGCCGACGTGCTGCCCGAGCTGTTCGGCACCGAGGGCGACAAGACGTACCTGCTCGCCCTGCTCAACCCGAGCGAGCAGCGCTTCTCCGGTGGCGCACCGCTGACGGTCGTGCCGATGACCGTCTCCGATGGCGCGCTGACCATGGGCGAGGCCCGTGACACCTCCGACCCCGACCTCTACAAGGTCGGCCGCTGGGACCGGGTGGAGGGCAACCCGTTCCACAACGGCAAGCTGCGCCTGTCGACCGCGACGTTCGCCCCGGACTGGTCGGTGTCGGGCGAGGAGCTGCTGCGTGGCTGGGCCCGCCGGACCGGCCAGGAGACCGACGGCCTGATCGCCGTCGACGTGGTCGCGCTCGCCGACATGCTGCGGATCACCGGTCCGGTCGAGGTGCCGACCTACGGCACGCTCGATGCGGGCAACTTCGTCCAGAAGATGGTCGGCGACTACGACGCCTATCCCGACAACGAGGCCCGCCACGACCTCAACCGCGCGATCGTCCCCGTCTTCGCCGAGCGGGTCCTGGCCCCCGGCAACGGCGTCGAGAAGATCGAGTCGCTCCGTGACTCCGCCGGCGGTCGGCACTTCGCGCTCTGGATGCGCGACCCGGACGTCCAGGCCGCGGTGACCGACATCGGCCTCGCCGGCGAGCTGTCCGACACCGGCAACGACTACGTCGCGGTCTTCAACCAGAACACCAACGAGAGCAAGTCCGACTTCTGGCAGCGGCGCACGGTCACCAGCGACGTCAAGCTCCGGGAGGACGGCTCGGCCAAGGTCCGTCTCACCATCTCGGTCCACAACGACTCTCCGCCCTACGGCGCCAACCAGATCTACGGCGACCCACGCGGAGGCAGCAGCCGTACCCGCTGGAACGGCATGACCCTCGGCGTCTTCCTGCCGAAGGACGTCTCCATCAGCTCCGCCAGCGCCGCCGGCCAGCCGCAGGGCACGGGCGTCTTCGACTACTTCGGCCGCCCCTACAAGCTGCTCCGCCTCACGCTGCCACCGGGCGAGACCCGCGAGGCGGTCCTGGAGTACGACGTGCCTGCCGCCGCGGTCGCCCCCGGGGACGGCACGCTGACCTACCGCCTCGACGCGACCCCGCAGGGGATGGTCATCCCCCAGGCGGTGTCGGTGAGGGTGACGTGGCCGAAGGGCTACGACGTCTCCGAGCTGCCGGAGGGCTGGACCCGGTCCGGCCGCGGCGTGGCGTCGTACGACGATCCGGGCCTGGCCACCCAGCCGCGTTTCATCATCACCGGCTCCACCGCCTCCGCCACTGCGCCCTAGACTCCCCGGCATGGAACGCCTTCTTGTGACCGGAGGCGCGGGGTTCATCGGGTCGAACTTCGTGCACCACCTCGTGGCCAACACCGACCTCCGGGTGACGGTGCTCGACAAGCTGACCTACGCCGCCTCGAAGGAGTCGCTGGCGGGTCTGCCCGAGGACCGGGTGCAGCTCGTCGTCGGCGACATCGCCGACGAGGAGACCGTCGACCCGCTGGTCGCGGCCCACGACGCGGTCGTCCACTACGCCGCCGAGTCGCACAACGACAACTCGCTCAACGACCCGAGCCCGTTCATCCGCACCAACATCCTCGGGACGTACACGATCCTCGAGGCCGTACGGAAGCACGACAAGCGCCTGCACCACGTCTCGACCGACGAGGTCTACGGCGACCTCGAGCTCGACGACCCCAAGCGCTTCACCGAGGACACCCCCTACAACCCGTCGTCGCCCTACTCCGCCTCCAAGGCCGGGTCGGACCACCTGGTCCGCGCGTGGGTGCGCAGCTTCGGCGTGCGCGCGACGGTCTCCAACTGCTCCAACAACTACGGCCCCTGGCAGCACATCGAGAAGTTCATCCCGCGCCAGATCACCAACGTCATCGACGGCATCCGCCCCAAGCTCTACGGCTCGGGCGAGAACGTCCGTGACTGGATCCACGCCGAGGACCACTCGTCGGCCGTGCTCGCGATCCTGGAGAAGGGCCGCATCGGCGAGACCTACCTGATCGGCGCCGACGGCGAGAAGAACAACCTCGAGGTCGTACGACTGATCCTCACGCTGATGGGGCAGCCCGAGGACGCCTTCGACCACGTCACCGACCGCGCCGGCCACGACCTGCGCTACGCCATCGAGTCCGGCAAGCTGCGCAACGAGCTCGGCTGGCAGCCGCAGTTCCAGGACTTCGAGTCGGGCCTGGCCAACACCATCGCGTGGTACCAGGAGCACGAGGACTGGTGGCGCCCCCACAAGGAAGCGACCGAGGCGACCTACGCCCAGAAGGGCCAGTGATGGCGTCCCTCCCCTCCCTCGAGACGACGGCGATCCCCGGCCTGGTCGTCGTACGGCTGGACCGTCGCGACGACGACCGCGGGTTCTTCAAGGAGAACTGGCAGCGCGAGAAGATGCTCGCCATCGGGCTGCCCGACTTCGGCCCGGTGCAGAACAACGTCTCCTTCAACGGCGACCGCGGCGTCACCCGCGGCATCCACACCGAGCCGTGGGACAAGTTCATCTCGCTGGCCACCGGCCGCATCTTCGGCGCCTGGGTCGACATGCGCCAGGGCGAGACGTTCGGCGCGACCTTCACCCTCGAGATGGACACCGCCGTGGCGGTCTTCGTGCCGCGCGGCGTGGGCAACAGCTACCAGGTCCTCGAGGACGCGACGGCCTACACCTACCTCGTCAACGAGCACTGGCGTCCCGGCGTGGCCTACCCCGCACTCGCGCTCGACGACCCGAACGCGGCGATCGCCTGGCCGATCCCCCTCACCGAGGCGATCATCAGCGAGAAGGACCAGAACAACCCCACGCTCGACCCGTCCACCGCGATGGCGCCGAAGAAGACGCTGATCGTCGGGGCACTGGGCCAGCTCGGCCGGGCGCTGCACGCCGCGCACCCCGACGCGGACCGCGTCGATCTCTTCACAGGCGAAGGTGTCACGGCGCTCGACCTGACCGACTCCGAGGCGGTCGCCGCGTGGCCGTGGCACGAGTACGCCGTGGTGCTCAACGCAGCGGCCTACACCGCGGTCGACGCCGCCGAGACCACCGAGGGGCGCGTCGCCGCCTGGGCTGCCAACGCCACCGGCCCTGCCACCCTGGCCCGCCTGGCCCGCGAGCACGCCTTCACGCTCGTGCACTACTCGTCGGAGTACGTCTTTGACGGCACCGCAGCACTGGACCCCGGCCACACCGAGGACGAGCCGCTGTCCCCGCTCGGTGTCTACGCCCAGTCGAAGGCCGCGGGCGACCTCGCCGTCGGCCTCGCGCCGCGCCACTACCTGCTGCGGACGTCGTGGGTGATCGGCGAGGGCAACAACTTCGTACGCACCATGCGCGGACTCGCCGAGAAGGGCGTCTCCCCCAGCGTCGTCGACGACCAGGTCGGCCGGCTCACCTTCACCGGCGAGCTCGTCCGCGCGACCCAGCACCTGCTGGAGTCCGCAGCAGCGTTCGGCACCTACAACGTCTCCAACGGCGGCGCCGCGATGTCGTGGCGCGAGATCGCGCAGGCGGTCTTCGAGCGCTCGGGCCGCAGCGCGGACGACGTCTCCGGCACGACCACCGCGACCTACGCCGAGGGCGTGCTGGCGCAGGGCAAGCCGTTCGCTCCGCGTCCGCTCAACTCCGCGATGTCGCTGGAGAAGATCCGTGCCACCGGCTTCGAGGCCGAGGACGCGCTGGTCGCGCTCGACCGCTACCTGGCCGACTGACCTCGGTTTCGACACGCTCGCTGCACTCGCTGCTCAACCAGCGGTAGAGGACCGCCTGTCGAGCAGGACGAGCGGTTGAGCAGGGCGAGGAACGAGCCCGTGTCGAAATCAGCGGTACCGGGCCGCCGGTCGAGCACGACGAGCGGTACCAGCGCCGCCGAGCCGCCGGTTGAGCAGGGCGAGGAACGAGCCCGTGTCGAAACCAGCGGCGAGGACGATCAGCGGTGGCCCGAGGTGACCTCGCGCAGCGCAGGACGTACGTCGGCGAGGTAGACGAGCGAGGCGATGGTGAAGACGAGGTGGATGATCCCGAACGGCGAGGAGCCGATGAGGATCAGCTGCGCGGCGAAGCCCAGGCCGGTGATCGCGCACCATGCCGGCTTGGTGAGCTTGCCGGCTGCCTCGTAGGCCTCGGTGGAGTAGGTCAGTGAGTTGACGAACGCGAACCCCTTGACCGCGAGCAGCACCAGGAGCACGACGAGCATCAGCGTGCTCTCGAACGCGTAGATGTTCACTGCCCCAGCCTAACGACCCCGGACATGCAAGGACCCCCGTCCGACTCGGACGGGGGTCCCGGATCAGCTCAGAACAGCGTCAGCTGGTCCGCGTCTGGGGCTGTTGCTCTTCAGTCGCCGACCTTCTCGGCGGCGTCGGCAACGGCCTTGACCGCGGAGGTGGCGGTGTTCGCGGCAGCCGTGGTGGTGGCCTTGGCACTGCTCTGCGCGGTGGCGGTCTTCTTGGCCGCGGTCTTGCGAGCGGTCGTGGCGGCGGCCTTCTTGCCGGCAGCCTTCTGCGTGGCCTTCTTGGCGGTCGGCTTCGGCTTGGGGGCGACCTTGGTGGCGGCGGTCTTGTCGGCGGCGGCGACGTTGGCGTCGGCGGCCTTCTTGGCCTGGGTCGTGGTGGTCTTGGCCTTCGACACGGTCGTCTTGGCGGACTTCACGGTCGCCTTGGTCGACTCCTGGCGGCGGATGCGGCCGACGAGGGACTCGCCGCGCTTGACCAGCTCGGTGTAGGTGGCGTTGGCCGCGGCGACGTTCTCGTCGACCAGCGTGGAGACCTTGGCGGGGTAGGCCTTGGCCTCGGACTGCAGCTCGGCGACGCGGGCCTCGACGGCGGCGCGACGGGCCTGGGCGTCCTTGGCGAGGGCGTCGACGCGGGCGTTGACGACGGCCTTCGGGTCGGCAGCGGTCTTCGAGGCGCGCTTCTGCACGGCGGTGACGCGCTTCTGCACGTCGGCGACGGCGTCGCGGACGACCTCGACGGCCAGGTCGGTCACGCCGACACCGGCGAGGACGGGCTTGAGGGCTTCGGTCTTGATGTCGAACTTGGCGGTTGCCATGTCGTGCTCCTTCTGGTGGGTGGTGATCAGGTCTGGGACTGGGTGGGGGCGTCGCGCTCGTTGAGGGCCACGAACGACGCGTGCACGTCGAGCAGCGACTGCTTCTGCCGCTCGGTGAGGCCGGGGTCGGCGAGGACGGCCAGCTCCACGGAGCCGACCTGTCCGGGGTCGGGGTGCACGATGCCGGCGCGGACGTAGAGCTGCTCGGCGGAGACGCGGAGGGCACGGGCGAGCTGCTGGAGCACCTCGGCCGACGGCTTGCGGAGGCCACGCTCGATCTGGCTCAGGTAGGGGTTGCTGACGCCGACCTGGTCGGCCAGCTGCCGCAGCGAGAGCTGGGCAGCGAGACGCTGCTCCTTGAGGTAGTCACCGAGCGAGTCGCCCAGGGAGCCCAGCGAGCCGACGACAGCCTTGCTCGTCTTGGTGCTCTTGTCCTTGGCCATGTCTCCATTGTGCTAACACCAGTTAGCAAAACACAAACCACGAGCACGTGACAGGCCTCACACAGCCCGATTCTACGCGGGATACAGGCGCTAACTAGAAGGCAGCACGGATCACACCGACGGGCTTCCCGCCGCCCAGCAGGTCCAGCCGGCCGGTGGTCTCGACCGCCTCCGCGTCGACCCCTGCCTCCCGCAGGACGCCGGATCGCCGCAGCGCCTCGGCCATCAGGACCGGCCGGACGCGGGGGGCGCCGTCGTCGGTCTTCAGCGCCCAGGCACGCCCGTCCGGCAGGGCGATGGCGTAACAGGACTCCGCGCCCGCCTTGCCGATCAGCCCGGGGATCGCGCGGTGCAGCGCCAGCTCGTCGCGCGTGGTGCCGCTGACGTACTCCGGGTGCCGGCGGATCGCCTCGGCCACCCGGTGCTCGGGACCCTCGGTCGCGGTGGCGAGCGAGGCGAACGCCCGCGCCAGTCCCGTCAGGGACGTGGACAGGAGGGGCGCCCCGCAGCCGTCGACAGCGACCGTGTCGACCGGTTCGCCGGTGATCCGGGCAAAGGTCTCGCCGATCGCCAGCTGCAGCGGGTGCGTGGGGTCGAGATAGGTCGCGGTGTCCCAGCCCTTCAGGACGCACGTGGCCAGCATCGCGGCGTGCTTGCCCGAGCAGTTCATCAGGATCGACGACCTCGACCCGCCTGCACGGATGACCGCCTCTCGCGCGCCGTCGTCCAGGGGGTAGTCGACCGGGGTCTGCAGCGCCGACTCGTCCAGCCCGGCGGACGCCAGCGTGCGGCGTACGCCGTCGACGTGGAAGGGCTCCCCGGAGTGCGACGCGCAGGCCAGCGCCAGCAGGTCCGGCGGGAGGTCGAGGCCGAGCTCCACCATCGCCAGGGCCTGGATCGGCTTGTTGCTGGACCGGGGCAGCACGGGCGCGACGACCTCCCCGACCGACCACTCGACGCTTCCGTCGGCGGCGAGCGCCACGAGGGAGCCGTAGTGGTGACCCTCCACGAATCCGGAGCGGACGATCTCGGCGACGACGGGCAGACCAGCGGCAGGCATGGGGCGCAGGCTACCGACGGTCTCGACTCCGCTCGACCAGTGGCTGGGGCCCGGTGAGAGGATGCGCGGGTGATCCAGCACTGCCCGACGCCGACCGAGCTCGACGACCTGGAGCTCCTGGTCTCCGGCGCCTACGCGCCCCTCACCCGCTTCAACGAGCCCGGGAGTGCGGTGACGCTGGCCCTGCCGGACGGTGCCGCCGACGCCGAGCTCGTCGACCCCGAGGGGCTGCCGCTGGCGCGCCTCGCCGCGGACGGGACGCTCGAGCCGCTGACCCACGCGCAGTACGGCCCCTTCCGGCGCCTGCACCTCACCCCGGCGCAGGTCCGCGAGCAGCACGCGGGAGCGACCTTCGTCCCGGTCGTCGACGCACTCACCGACGGTGAGCTCGACGAGGTCCGCGGCCTCGGTCGTGTGGTCCTGCTGGCGCTCATGGGCACCGGCACCTCGTCCCTCTCCCCTGTCGCGCTGGTCCGTGCCACCCTCGCCGCGGCCGAGCTGCTCGACGACGCGGCCGTGGTCGCCGTACCCCTCCCCGCCCACGGCGACGCCGACGCCGACCACGCGCTGGGTGCGCAGGTGGTCGAGACGTACGCCGGGGGTGACCCGGTGCACGCGCTGTCAGACTCCGGTCGCTGGTTGAGCAGCGAGCGTGTCGACGACGACCGCTGGTTGAGCAGCGAGCGTGTCGACGGCGACCGCTGGTTGAGCAGCGAGCGCAGCGAGCGTGTCGAAACCGAGGCCACCTACCCCGACAGCATCGCCGCGATCGTCGCCGCCGACCGCCCCGAGCCGGAGGCGCAGGGCCTGGTGCTGTTCTTCACCGGCCTGTCGGGCAGCGGCAAGTCGACCCTCGCCCGCGCGCTGACGGACCTGCTGCTCGAGCAGGGTGGCCGCTCGGTGACGAGCCTCGACGGCGACGTCGTACGCCGGCACCTCTCGGCCGGACTGACCTTCTCCAAGGCCGACCGCGAGACCAACATCCGACGCATCGGCTGGGTGGCCGCCGAGATCGCCCGCCACGGCGGCGTCGCGGTCTGCTCGCCCATCGCGCCCTTCGCCGAGACCCGCGAGCAGGTGGAGCAGATGGTCGAGGGCGCCGGCGGCGCGTTCTTCCTGGTCCACGTCGCCACCCCGCTGGAGGAGTGCGAGCGCCGCGACCGCAAGGGGCTCTACGCCAAGGCCAGGGCCGGCGAGATCCCCGAGTTCACCGGCATCTCCTCGCCCTACGAGGAGCCCGACGACCCGGCCGTACGCGTCGACACCACCGGCCGCACCATCGAGGACGCCCTCGACGACGTGCTGGTCGCGCTCGACGAGGCCGGCTACCTCCACCTCACCCGCTCATGACCGAGCCCCTCAAGGTGCTCTTCGTCTGCACCGCCAACATCTGCCGCTCGCCGGCGATGGAGCTGATCGCCCGCGAGATGGCCGGATCGGCCGACATCGTCTTCACCAGCTCCGGCACGCACGCGCGCAACCGTCACCGGATGAGCTCCGACATGGCCGCCACCCTGACCGAAGGCAGCGCCGACGACTTCCGCAGCCGGCACCTCACCGCAGCGATGCTCACCGATGCCGACCTGGTGCTCACCGCCGAGCAGGTGCACCGCCAGCACATCCTCGACGACTTCCCCCAGCTGCACCGCCAGGTGTTCACGCTGGGCCAGTTCGCCGCCGCCGTCGCCGAGGTGGGCGACGACGACTCCGGCGCCCTGAGCGGGCGCGACCTCGTGGCCGCGGCCGCGCAACGACGTACGCCGTCCGCCCCGGAGCACGACGTCGCGGACCCCTACCGGCGCGGGAAGGCAGCCGCCGAGAAGGCAACCGGCACAATCACTGACATGCTCAGCGTGATCGTGCCCCGGCTGACGGGCTCACCGGCAGGGAGGGAGGGCGCATGACCGACCTCATCACCGTCACGTTCTTCTCGATCCTCGCGGCCGGCTTCCTCGTCGGCATCGTCGTCGGGCTGACCGGCATGGGCGGTGGCGCGCTGATGACCCCCGCTCTCCTCTTCCTGGGCGTCGGCGAGGCCGCGACCGTCGTGACGGCGGACCTCACGGCCGCGGCGGTCTACAAGACCGGTGGGGCGATCGTGCACAAGCGCGAGGGCTCGCCCAACATGCAGCTCGCCAAGTGGCTGATGATCGGGTCGATCCCGATGGCGCTGCTCGGTCCGCACCTCGTGGCGTGGTTCACCGACGACACCGAGCAGCTCAACTTCGTGCTCGTGATCTGCATCGGCTTCGCCCTCCTGCTCGCCGCGGCGACCTACGCCCTGCGCCTCTACGTCAACCTGCAGCGGGTCCGTTCCGGCACGCACGTGCACAACGACGACCCGACCATCCGCGTCGTCCCCACGCTGCTCGTCGGGATGCTCGGCGGCCTGCTCGTCGGCATCACCAGCGTCGGCTCCGGCTCGGTGATCATGATCGCGCTGCTGATGCTCTACCCCGGCCTGTCGGCGGTGAGGCTGGTCGGCACCGACCTCGTCCAGGCCGTCCCGCTGGTGATGGCGGCCGCGATCTCCAACATCTTCCTGCACGGCATCGACTGGACGATCCTGATCCCCCTGGTCATCGGTTCGGTCCCCGGCACCATCCTCGGCGCGACCCTCGCCCCGCGCGTGCCGCAGTCCTTCATCCGACGCGGCATCGTCGTCGTGCTCACCATGAGCGGCGTCGCCCTCCTCGACAAGTCCGGCTGGGCCCCCCTCGGCGTGGAGGAGACCCACCCCTTCCTCATCGCCGGCATCGGCCTCGCGACGCTCCTGATCCTCCCGATCGTCTGGGGCTTCCTGCGCAAGCGCCAGGGCCTGCCGATGTTCGGCTCACCCACCATCGCGCAGCTCGAGGACCCGGCCTACCGGCCTGGCCTGGTCGGGATGAAGAAGATCGACGACGCCTGACAGCACGCCTGCTCCCCGGTCCGGGAGTGGTGGACTGGCCCACCGGCAATTGCCTTGCGGTTCGTCGGCCAGCGAGGATCATCGAAGGACATGAACTACCTCGCGGCCCTGTCGTCGACGGCACTCCTGGCAGTCGTCCTGGTCGGATGCACCGACGCAGAGGCACCGCCCGAGGAGCCGTCCGCCTCGCCACCCCCAGCCAGCACGTCCTCGGCCGAGCCCGAGCCCGAGCCCGAGTACCTTCCGGCCGGCGACCTGCCAGAGGCGCTGAGCCTGAAGGAGGTGGGCGGACGCACCATCACCGCCAAGCCCTTCGCCGACTTCGCCGTCGGCGCCGGCTCCGGCGTCTGGGTGTCCGGCGTCGGCCCCGGCATCGTGCGCTACGACGGCGCCTCGTCCGAGGTCACTGCACGAACCCGCATCCGGGGCGACGTCGTCCAGGCACTCGAGGCGACACGCGCCGAGGTGCTCGTCCCCAGCCTCAATCCGTCCGCGCTCTTCCGGCTCGACCCCACCACGGGTGCCGTGCTGGCGCGCGTGGAGCTGCCCGCGAGCCCGCTGGTCGAGAGCGTCGTCGGGGCGGCAGGAACCACGGCGTACGTCCTGGTCGAGCCCAGCGCGCCACGGATCGTGGCGATCGAGGATGACGAGGTCGTGGAGGAGATCGAGGTCCCCGAAGGCGCCGTCGCCGTACGAGCGGGCTTCGGCTCGCTGTGGGTGCCGACGAGCCGGAGCACCCTCGAGCGCTACTCCCTCGAGGACAGCGAGTGGACCACCATCGGCACCGGTCCGAACCCGCGGTTCTTCGACCTGGGCTTCGGCGCAGCCTGGGTGATGAACCAGGGCGACGGCTCGGTCACCCGGGTCGACGCCACGTCGGGCGAGGCCGAGCACATCCCCGTGACCGGCGTCCGGATCGGGGGCGGCGACCTCACCGTCGGCGCCGGTGGTGTGTGGCTGAGGACGGACGCGTCGGTGCTCCGGATCGACCCCGGCACGAGGCGGGTGACGCACCTCATCGACCTGCCGCCCGGGAGCGGGAGCGTCGCAGCGGTCCCGGGGTCGCTCTGGATCACCAACCACGACCACCTCGCGGTGCACCGTGTGCCGCTCCCGCTGCCCTGACCGAGCCTCAGGACAGGCCGAGCAGCTCCCGGCACCCCGCCGGCGCCATCGGCGTACGTTGCGCGATCCGGCCGAGGTCGACCGCACGCTCGACGAGCTGGGCGTTCGACTCCACCGCGACCCCGCGGCTGATCGTGAGCACGTCCTCCATGCCCACGCGCAGGTGGCCGCCCATCGACAAGGACGCCATCGCGACGGCGAGCGTGGAGCGGCCGATGCCGGTCGCCGACCACGACGTCACCTCGGGCGGAAGCGCTGCGACGCCGGCGACGAGGGCCGGCGCGGTGCCGGGCATGCCGCCGGGGACTCCCATCACGAAGTCGACGTGCACCTTGCCGCCTGCGGGTGCTCCGTACTCCCGGATCAGCCGACCCAGCGCGTGCACCTGGCCGAGGTCGAAGAGCTCGAACTCCGGGGCCACCGCGCGCTCGAGGGCGAGCTGGTAGAGGTCCTTCACGAAGGGCCAGGGGTTGAGGAAGACGTCGTCGCCGAAGTTGGTGGTGCCCATCGTGAGCGAGCAGGAGTCCGGCTCGGCGTCGAGGACCTTGAGCCGCTCCTCCAGCGGGTCGTGCACCGAGCCGCCGGTGGAGAGCTGCACCACCAACGAGGACGACGAGCGCACGGCCGCGACCCACTCGCGCAGCAGCGCCTGGTCGAGCGTCGGCCGGTGCGAGGTGTCGCGCACGTGGAGGTGGATCATCGCCGCGCCGGCGGCCTCGCACTCGGCCGCAGTGCGGGCGATCTCCTCAGGCGTGGTGGGGAGCTGCGGGCAGTCGGCCTTGGCGGTCTCCGCCCCCGTCGGGGCGACCGTGATCAGCAGTGCATCGGACATGGCGGCATCCTTGCACCATGCGCGCGGTCATCCAGAGGGTCCTCTCCGCCAGCGTCCGGGTCGAGGGGGAGGTGGTCGGTCAGCTGGACCGCCCCGGCCTCCTGGTCTACCTCGGCGTCACCCACGACGACGGCCCGACCGAGGTGGCGTGGACCGCCCGCAAGGTCTGGGACCTCCGCCTGCTGCACGAGGAGCAGAGCGCCAGCGACGTCGGTGCGCCGGTACTCGTGGTCAGCCAGTTCACCTTGTACGGCGACGCGCGCAAGGGCCGCCGGCCCACGTGGCAGGCAGCCGCGCCGGGTCCCGTGAGCGAACCCCTGTACGACGCCGTGTGCGCCGAGCTCGAGCGGCTCGGCGCCCACGTGGAGCGGGGGCGCTTCGGCGCCGACATGCAGGTGGAGAGCGTCAACGACGGCCCCGTCACCCTGGTGCTGGAGACCTAGCGCGGCCCGGTCTCCCAGACGCGCGCCCAGTCGACCTCCATGGTCTCGGGCAGCTCGCCGTTGAAGCGGGGCAGCTCGTAGTCCGACGACAGCAGGCTCAGGATGAGGAACTCCTGGCGTCCCGAGGTCTCGCCCTCGAGCCGCTGCGTCACCTGCCCGTCGATGCGGAAGACGTACTCGTCGGGCGTCCACTCGACGGAGAACACGTGGTAGTCGGTGGACCAGTCGTCGCCGAGGTCCTCGACGTCCGGCAACCAGCCGCCGACCGTCTGCTTCTCGCCGTCCTCGTCGAGGAAGTAGGTGAAGCTGGTCAGGCCGCCCTCGGGGTGGTCGTCGCCGAAGTACTCCATGACGTCGATCTCGGCGCCGCCCTTCTTGGCGCCGCCCGCCGACTGCCCGCCGACCGCCTGCATCCAGAACGCCGCGTGCTGGCCGCGGGCAGACTGCGTCCTGATCCGCGCCGCGGCGAAGCCGTAGGTGAAGCCGTACAACCCCTCGGTGCCCACGTGCCCGTTGAGCCTGAAGGGGAACTTCTTGCGGCGCCCCGGGAGCTGGCACTCGCCACCGTCGGGGTCCTCGAGCACGCTCAGCGTGAGCACGCCGTCGCCGACCTCTGCCGCACTCGCATCCGTGCGCGAGCACGTGCGGACGCCGATGTAGCCCTGGTCGCGTGAGACCCAGGTCCCGTCGGGCTCGTCGACGGTGTCCTCGTCGAAGTCGTCGGTGAAGGTCGCCTCGGGGGCGTCGTCGGTCGAGGCCTCGGCACCGATCGCGCCGTCCCCGTCGCCGACCACGACGTGCAGCCGACCGGGGGCGGGGGTGGTCAGCGCCACGGCACCGCCCTTGTCGGTCTCTCCCTCTGAGACGGCCTCCCACGCGTCGTCCTCGGTCTTGGCGTAGAGGGTGACGGCGGTGCCTTCATCCACGTCGGCGACGGTCGCGTCGACGACCCACGCAGCGTCATCCGCGCTCTCGACGTCCTCGCCGGTGGCGGCCAGCTGCGGCAGGACCTGCACGTCCACGGCGTCGCTCGGCTCGTACGACGGCGGGCCGGCTTCCTCGGCCGACGAGCACGCGGTCGTGACGAAGGCCACGGTGAGCAGGCCGGCCAGCAGGCGCTGGCGAGGTCGTGAGCGGGGCTCGGATGCAGGGGTGCGGCTCATTCGGCCGAGTCTGCCCGGCGCCACGCCCCGTGGGCGAATTCTCCGAGGGGTCCGCCGTGGCTACGATGAGGGCTGCTGTCCCTAGAGAGGCCCCTGCTGCGCCATGACCAACACCCACGTCGACTACCAGCTGAGTCAGCTGGACCAGCTCGAGGCAGAGTCGATCCACATCTTCCGTGAGGTCGCTGCCGAGTTCGAGAAGCCGGTCCTGATGTTCTCCGGTGGCAAGGACTCCATCGTCATGCTCCGCCTGGCGGAGAAGGCGTTCTTCCCGGCCAAGCTGCCCTTCCCGTTGCTCCAGGTCGACACCGGCCTGGACTTCGACGAGGTGCTCACCACGCGCGACTCGTGGGTGGAGCGGCTCGGTGCGCGGATGATCATCGCCACCATCGACGAAGCCATCGCCGCCGGGCACGTGGTCGACGACGGCAAGACCAGCCGCAACCGCATGCAGATCGGCACGCTGCTCGGCTCCATCGAGGAGAACGGCTTCACCGCCGCCTTCGGTGGCGGCCGCCGCGACGAGGAGAAGGCCCGCGCCAAGGAGCGCGTCTACTCCCACCGCGACGACTTCGGCCAGTGGGACCCCAAGATGCAGCGCCCCGAGCTGTGGAGCCTCTACAACGGCCGCATCCACGCCGGCGAGCACATGCGCATCTTCCCGCTGTCCAACTGGACCGAGCTCGACATCTGGCACTACATCCACCGCGAGCAGATCGAGATCCCGCAGATCTACTTCGCCCACGAGCGCGAGGTCGTCGAGCGCGACGGCATGCTGCTGTCGATCGGGCCGGAGATCCAGCCCAAGGGCAACGAGAAGATCGAGAAGAAGATGGTGCGCTTCCGCACCGTGGGTGACCGCACCCAGACCGGCTGCGTCGAGTCGGTGGCCACCGACACCGCAGCCATCATCGACGAGATCGCCATCGCCCGGGTCACCGAGCGCGGCGCCACCCGTGGCGACGACCGGTTCTCCGAGGCCGCCATGGAAGACCGCAAGAAGGAAGGCTACTTCTGATGGCCAGCACCGAGTCCCACAATCCCGACGAGATGGACCTGCTCAGGTTCGCGACCGCCGGCTCGGTCGACGACGGCAAGTCCACCCTCATCGGGCGCCTTCTCCTCGACTCCAAGTCGATCTTCGAGGACCAGCTCGAGGCGGTGGAGTCGACCAGCCAGTCCAAGGGCTACGACTACACCGACCTGGCGCTGCTGACCGACGGCCTGCGCTCCGAGCGCGAGCAGGGCATCACCATCGACGTGGCCTACCGCTACTTCGCGACCCCGGCCCGCAAGTTCATCATCGCCGACACCCCGGGCCACATCCAGTACACGCGCAACATGGTCACCGGTGCCTCCACCGCCGACCTGGGCCTCGTGCTCGTCGATGCCCGCCAGGGCCTCACCGAGCAGTCGCGGCGCCACGCCGTGCTGCTCTCACTGCTCCGGGTGCCGCACCTCGTGCTGTGCATCAACAAGATGGACCTGGTCGACTGGGACGAGTCGGTCTACGAGAAGATCCACAAGGAGTTCACCAACTTCGCGACGAAGCTCAACATCCCCGACCTCGAGGTCATCCCGATCTCGGCGCTGCAGGGCGACAACGTCGTCAACCGCTCCGAGAACACCCCGTGGTACTCCGGCCCCACGCTGATGCACCACCTCGAGCACGTCCACGTCGCCTCCGACCGCGACCTCGTGGACACCCGTTTCCCGGTGCAGTACGTCATCCGGCCCAAGTCCGACGCCTACCACGACTACCGCGGCTATGCGGGCCAGGTGGCCGGTGGCGTGCTGAAGAAGGGCGACGAGGTCGTCGTCCTCCCCAGCGGCATGACGTCGACGATCTCGCGCGTCGAGCTCTTCGACCAGGAGGTCAGCGAGGCCTTCCCGCCGATGTCGGTGACCGTCCACCTCGAGGACGACGTCGATGTCTCCCGCGGCGACATGATCGCCCGACCCAAGAACGCGCCGAAGCCCAGCCAGGACATCGACGCGATGGTCTGCTGGATGACCAACGAGCCGCTCAAGCCGCGGCAGAAGCTCGCCATCAAGCACACGACCCGCACGGGTCGCGCGATGGTCAAGGACATCCAGTACCGCCTCGACGTCAACTCGCTGCACCGCGACCAGGAGGCGGGCGAGCTCGGCCTCAACGAGATCGGCCGTGTCCAGCTGCGCACCACCGTCCCGCTGCTGTGCGACCCCTACTCCAAGAACCGGACCACGGGATCGTTCATCCTGATCGACGAGGCGACCGGCGTGACCGTCGGCGCCGGCATGATCAACAGCGGCACCTGATCCCCTGCACATCCTGAGCGACGAGGGCGGTCCTCCGGGGCCGCCCTTGTGGCGTCCGGAGACCCTCTCCCGGCACCCGTGACAACGGCTCGCGAGCAACCTTTGCCTGAAATGGACACGACATTGGCAAACGTGCAGCAGAATGGACGGATGGACTCGCGTCAAGCCGAGCTGCTCGCCCAGTCGGACCGTGAAGCGCTCGGCCGTCGGCTGCGCGCAGCACGCCAGGCCCGTGGCCTCACCCAGGGTGAGGTCGCGCAGGACGTCATGTCCGTGGCCTACCTCTCCCGCATCGAGGGCGGACACCGTCGACCCACTGCGGCGGCCCTCGAGGCCCTCGCGCTGAAGCTCGATGCCTCGCTCGAGGCACTGCTCGGCCAGGCCGAGCGCCGCGAGGTCGACGAGATCCGCCTCGCGCTCGACTACGCCGAGCTGTCGCTCGAGTCGGGACAGCCCGAGGACGCCGAGAAGCACCTCCAGACCGCCCTGGACCACCCGGCGACCGCTCGCATGGACGGCCTGCGCGACCGCGCCCGGCTGCTCCACGCGCGCGCCCTCGAGGCCACCCACCAGGACGACGACGCCGTCCTCGAGCTCGAGGCACTGATCGACGACCGTGCCGTCGACGGACTGACGCGGATCAAGGCCGGCATCGCCCTGAGCCGCATCTTCCGCGAGACGGGCGACCTCGGCCGCGCCATCGAGTGTGGTGAGCGCGTGATGGCCGACGTCGAGGGCGCCGGCCTCGAGGCCTGTGACGAGGCCGTGCAGCTCGCGGTCACCGTGGCAGCCGCGCACTTCGAGCGTGGCGACACCGCCCACGCCGTACGCCTCTGCCGCAAGGCCATCACCCGCGCGGAGTCGCTCGGGTCGTCCAACGCGCGCGCCTCGGCCTACTGGAACGCCAGCGTCATGCAGGCCAACCGCGGTGACGTCACCGCAGCGGTGCCCCTCGCGGAGCGCGCCCTGGCACTGCTCAGCGAGGGCCAGGACACCCGCAACCTGGCGCGCCTGCGCACCGAGGTCGGCCGGCTGCACCTCGAGCTGGACCCGCCGGACCTGGTGGAGGCACGCCACAACCTCGAGCAGGCAGCCGCCGAGATGGAGTGGAGCAGTGCCACCCCGGTGGACCGCGCCTGGACGCTGCTGGGCCTGGCCCGGGTCGCATTCCTCGCCGGCGACCTCCCCGAGAGCCGCGACCTGATCGCACTGGTCCAGACCACTGCCGACGGGCACGCCCCTCTGGCGGAGTCCGAGGCACTGACCCTCGAGGGCCGGACGTACGCCGCTGAGGGGGACGCCGGGCTCGCCGCCGAGGCCTACCAGAGGGCCGTGCTGCGGCTGTCAGCGATCGGCGCCGACCAGAGCGCAGCCCAGCAGTGGTTCGACCTCGCCGACCTGCTCGACGGCGTGGGGCTCACCGAGGCTGCGCTGGATGCCTACCGTCGTGCGGCAGCCTCAGCAGGGCTGCGGGCGCGCGTGGCGTCGACCACGTTCGCCCGCAGCTGACCTGCCGCAACACGTCAGGGCTGGCGCCAGAACCTCTCAGCAGCACCACACGTTGCGCTGGGTCGACGGCTTGGCCGCCTCCGCAGGAGCCGTGACGCCGGCGAAGCCGACGAGGCTGAGGGCGAGGGTGGCGATGACGAGGCGGGCGGACTTGGTGCGCATGGTGTCTCCAGGGGTTCGGTGCTGAGTGGGGTCTGAGCGTGATGTGCGGTGCCGGCGTCGCGATCAGGGTGGGGTCGACGCCCGCAAGGGGTGCGGCTCAGCAGCACCACACGTTGCGCTGGGTCGACGGCTTGGCCGCCTCCGCAGGAGCCGTGACGCCGGCGAAGCCGACGAGGCTGAGGGCGAGGGTGGCGATGACGAGGCGGGCGGACTTGGTGCGCATGGTGTCTCCAGGGGTTCGGTGCTGAGTGGGGTTCGCAGGTGCCCGAGCAACCTGCTGGGAGAAATATTGTCAAAACTAGTGCCGAGTGTGTTCTTCTTTGGCAAACTTGGGCAAGTCCCCCTGGCAAATGCTTCACGGCAGCCGGGGACACGCCTCGCGGGACAACCCCCCTTGCGAGGCACGCACCGGCCCCCACCCGGTTCGCGCCCGGACCCCTCGCACCTCGTGCGGGGGGTCCTCGCACGTGCGGGGCCTCCGTCAGCGAGGGAGGACGACGCGCACGGTGGTGCCCTCACCAGGGATGCTCCGCGCCGACACCTCGCCTCCGTGCGCCTCGACGATCGTGCGGACGATGGTGAGGCCGAGGCCCGTGCCGGGCGACAGCCGGCGCCGGGCGTTCTGGCCGCGCACGAAGGGCGCGAAGACCTCGGCGAGGTCGTCGGCCTCCATCCCCTCGCCCGAGTCGGCGACCTCGAGCCACGCCTGGCGTCCGGTGGCCGACAGCGCGATCGAGACGCGACCGCCGGCGGGGGTGAAGGTGAGTGCGTTGGCGATCAGGTTGTCCGCGACCTGCCGCAGGCGCAGCCCGTCGGCGAGCACCTCGAGCTCGTCGGGAAGGTCCACCACGAGGTCGATGCCGGACGCGTCAGCCTGGAGGCCGGCGGCCTGCACCGCCTCCGCGACGACCATCGCGAGGTCGACCCGGAACGGGTCGATCACCTTCATCCCCGAGGTGGTGGTCGCGGTGAAGAGCAGGTCGGCGACGAGGTGGGACAGGCGCAGCATGTTGCGCCTCGCTGCGGCCACCTGCAGCTGCGCCTCGTCGCTGCCGGCGGCTGAGACGTCCAGCAGCTCGAGGTTGGCCAGTGCAGCGGCCAACGGCGTACGCAGCTCGTGGGACACGGTCGAGACGAAGTCGTCCTTGACCCTGCGCGCGCTGATCAGCTCGGTGACGTCGTTGTAGGCCAGGACCGCCCCGGCGAGGCTCCCGGTGCGGTCGTGCACCGTGCGGGCCGAGACCGACAGCGCACGCCGCGCCGCCGGGTCCTCGCCGATCCAGATGAGCAGGTCGTCGAACTCCTCCCCGGCGCCCTCGGTGGCGCGAGCACAGGGGAACTGCTCGAAGGACAGCTCGTGCTGCTGCTCGGCGTCGTAGACGAAGCCGCTCTGCCCGGCGCGGCCGCCGTGACCCTCGGGGAAGGCGATGTCGAGGAGCTCCTGCTGACGGCGGTTCCACGAGGAGTAGGTGCCGTCGGCATCCACCAGGAGCAGCCCGACGGACACCGTCTCGAGGATCGCCCGTGACTTGCGCTGCATGTCGAACGCGGCCTGCTCCGCGACGTCGAGGCGCTCGGCGAACGCGTGCACGTCCGTCCGGTCGACGATCTGCATGATGAAGTGGAGGGGATCACCCTCCGGGCTGCGCAGCAGCAGTGCCGAGAGCTCACCGCGCAGCAGGCTGCCGTCGGAGCGGAAACACCGCTTGGGCACCCGGTAGGAGGCCATCGCACCGGCCATCGCCCGGCGCATGAGGTCGAGGTCGGTCGCGAGGTCGTCGGGATGGGTGAGGTCGGCGACCGATCGCGACACGAGCAGGTCGGGGTCGTAGGCGAGCATCTCGCCCAGCGCGGCGTTGGCCGCCAGGATCTCGCCGTCCGGCGCGACGAGCGCCATCCCGACCGGGGAGTGCTCCATGGTCAGCCGCCACAGCTCGCCCGTGTCCAGGACTCCGGCCTGCGCCTCCACGATGCCCCCCTTCGCCACCCGTAGCGGGACCACCAACGTACGAGTCGGAAGCACCGCCGGAGCCGGCCTTCGAGGTATCTGCGGCGAAATCGCACGGACCGCCCCGCGCACGAGCGCAGAGCGGTCCGGACAACCCCGTGAAGCGCGGGGTCAGGACGTGACGAGCACCTGCACCTCGGCGACCGAGCCGACGGCCGCGACGACGCGGGTGTCGACCGGCTGCGCCTTGGGCGCGAGGGTCCGCAGCGTCCACTCACCGTCGCCGGCGAAGAAGCGGAAGTGCCCGGTCGCGGAGGTCGGGACCTCGGCGGTGAACTCGCCGGACCGGTCGAGGAGGCGCACGTAGGCGTTGGGGACGGGCTCTCCCCCTCCGTCACCGCCGCGGAGCACCTGGCCCTGGATCACGGCCTCCTTGGCCACGTTGACGCCGTCGAGGGACAGGCCGCCCTCGGTCGCGCCGCACATCAGGCGTCCGCCTTGCCGGGCTCGTCACCGAGCGCGACGGGCACGCCGACCAGGGAGCCGTACTCGGTCCACGAGCCGTCGTAGTTCTTGACGTTCTTCTTGCCCAGGAGCTCCTGCAGGACGAACCAGGTCAGCGAGGAGCGCTCCCCGATGCGGCAGAGCGCGATGGTGTCCTTGGACTCGTCGAAGCCCACCTCGTCGTAGAGCGCCTTGAGGTCGGCCTCGGACTTGAAGGTGCCGTCGTCGTTGGCGTTCTTGCTCCACGGCACGTTGACCGAGGTCGGGACGTGGCCGGCGCGCTGGGCCTGCTCCTGCGGGAGGTGGGCCGGTGCGAGCAGCCGACCGGCGTACTCGTCGGGGCTGCGCACGTCGACGAGGTTCTGCGTGCCGATCGCGGCGACGACCTCGTCGCGGAAGGCGCGGATCGAGGTGTCCTGCTCGGTCGCGGCGTACGTCGTCCTCTCGCGCGTGGGCAGCTCGTCGGTCAGCTCGCGGGAGTCGAGCTCCCACTTCTTGCGACCGCCGTCGAGCAGCTTGACGTCCTGGTGGCCGTACAGCTTGAAGTACCAGTAGGCGTAGGCGGCGAACCAGTTGTTGTTGCCGCCGTAGAGGACGACGGTGTCGTCGTTGGACACGCCGCGCTCGGAGAGCAGCGCCTCGAACTGGGCCTTGTTGACGAAGTCGCGGCGGACCTGGTCCTGGAGGTCGGTCGTCCAGTCGAGCTTGATGGCGCCACGGATGTGGCCCTTGTCGTAGGCGGTGGTGTCCTCGTCGACCTCGATGAGGACGACGCCGTCGGTGTCGAGGTTGTCCTCGGCCCACTGGGCGGTGACGAGCGTGTTCTCGCGGCTCATGGTGTGCTCCTTGTGTGGTGAACAGTCGTGATGTGGATTCGTTGGTCGGCAGGTGCCGACGCTGGTCGAGCAGGCGCGCGGTCGCGGTGTCGAGACCGAGTCGTCAGGCGCTCGCCCGACGGAGAAGCAGGTAGACCTCGCATCCCAGGCAGAAGGCGAAGACCGCGTTGAGGAGGGCCGCGACGAGCGCAGCCCCGACGGCGACCTGGCCGAGCACCGTGGCACCGGCCGCGAAGGCGACCAGCCCGAGGACCGCGAAGCCGAGGCCCACCGCCTGGGCGAACCGCGGCGGTTCCGGGTCCTCCCACTCCGTCGGCGGCGCCAGCCGTGGCCGCACGAGCGTGCGGAACAGCCAGGCGTGCGGCGTGGACTGCACCCCGCGCACCGCCCCGATCGCGAAGAGCACGGCCTGTGCGGCGAGGAGCACCGCGTTGACCGGCGACGGGAGCAGCAGCACGGCGACCAGGACGACAGCGGTGAGCGCGGCGGCGAGCTGCGGTCCGCGCGGGTCGATGCCGCCCTCGCGGGGGCTCGCCGCGCCGGCAGACGTACGACGCGTGTCGGCGTCGTGGTCGGGAAGGGTGGTGGACATGTCGCTCCTGGGGAATGGTCGGGCCCGGCAGGTCGCCGGGCGCGCTGGAAGGGTGCGCAGCGCACGGGTTCCACCTTTAGTCCAGTAACCTCATGGACTTAGAACAGAAGTAGCGGAGGACCCGTCAGGACATTCGACACAGCGCCGAGCGCACGCGGCAGTGATCCACTGCGCGGCGCTTGGTGAGCATGGTCGAGGACATGACGACGACAGTAGGGGCTGCCCGCCGGCCACCACCGTCTCGTCTCACGATGCGGTCCCTGCATCCATATCGTGAGATCCCGCCTGCGCCAGCGCGCTCAGCACCTGGTCGCGCGTGGGCGCCCCGGTGGCCCGGGTGACCTCGGTGCCCGACGCGTCGAGGACGACGGTCGTGGGCGTGCGCAGGATGCCGAAGGCCCGCGTCGCCTCGAGGTGGTGCTCGGCGTCGACCTCGACGTGGGCCACCCCCTCGACCAGCCCGGTGACCTCGTCGAGCACCCGACGGGTCGCGCGGCACGGCGCACAGAAGGCGCTGGAGAACTGGAGCAGCGTGGCCCGCTCCCCCAGGGTGTGACCGACGGTGGCCACGAGCTCGGCACCGAGAGGTCGCGTGACGGGAGCCGGGGCGTCCTCCTCGACCAGCGGTTGCGCGGGACGGCGTACGACGTGGGTGCCGCGGAAGCGGCCGTCGGTGCTGGCCCGCCACAGCCCGAGGCCCAGCGCGACCACGACAGCGGCGAGGGCGATCCAGGCTCCGGTGCTCATGGAGACCCCAACGTCCCCCGCCACCGCGAATGTTCCCCGCCCCCGTGACGAGGAAGGGCCCCGCGAAGCAGTGCTTCGCGGGGCCCTTCACTGTGGGTCGTGCGTCAGCGCTTCTTGACCTTGATGGTCTTGGAGACCTCAGCGTTGCCGTACTTGCCACCCTTGAGCGTGATGAAGAAGACGACCTTGTTCTTGCCCTTGGTGATCTTCTTCAGCGTGAGCGTGGCCTTGCCGTTGCGCAGCTTGGCCTTCCCGATCTTCTTGTAGACCGGCGCGCCGTACTCGTCGGTGTCGACGATCTTCTTGGCGATGACCGAGCCCTTGAACTTCTTGGCCTTCACCTTCTTGGCCGAGACCAGGACGGTGGCCTTCTTGCCCTTGACGCTGACCTTGGCCTTGGGCTTCTTCTTGATGACCTGGCTGGAGACCAGGGCGACGCCCTTGAGGGTGTCGTTCTCGGCCGTCACGCGCAGGGTGACCCGCTTGTTCTTGGCCGACTTGGTCACCCGGTAGCTGTCGCCGGTGCCGACGACCGTGTCACCGATCAGCCACTCGTAGCGGTAGGTGGTGCCGCTGTCGAGGGACCAGACGCCGGGGTAGGCGCGGACCTTGCCGCCGAGGTAGGGCTTGCCGTTGATCTCCGGGTTGCGGAAGGCACGCAGGTCCTGGGACAGCGCAGCGTCGATGCCGGTGACGGTCTCACCGCTCTTGACGGTGATCTCCTTCGCCTTGGTGAACGAGGTGTTGTCGTACCACTCCGGGGCGTGGGCACGGATGTCGCCCGCTCCACCGAAGAAGCTCGTCGCGTTGAAGTCGATGAACTGGACCTTGTAGGTGCCCGGCACCAGGTTGGTGCTGAGGTAGGTGCCGTCGTCCTCGGTGAAGGCCTGGGTCTCGTCGAGGGGGTTGCCCTGCTCGTCGAAGAACCGCACGATCGTGTTCTCGACCGTGAGGGCCGACTCCGAGGTGATCGTCCCGCTGATGCCACCGGTGAGGGGCAGCGCGATGTTCACGCTGCCGGCCGGCTTGGTGACCGGAGAGGCGATCTCGTACGTCTGCGATCCGCCGAACCAGCGGTCGATGCGGTCGTACTGACCCTCTTCGCGCGGCAGCGTGTCGGTGGCCTGGACCTTGAAGGTGGTCTCCGAGGTGTCCGACAGGTCGGTGAAGTAGTACGCGCCGGAGCGGTTGGTCCGGACCGAGTCGGTCACGTCCGGCTTGTCGGCGTCAGCGGGGGTGTCGTACGCGTCCACGCGGGCACCGATGACGACGGCGCCCGAGGAGTCGGTGACGACACCGGAGACGTCCACGGAGTTGGGGTCGATCGCTGCCTCCGGGTCGGGGGCGAGCGCGGCGTTGACGGAGACGACGGCGTCGACCCCGACCTCGACGGCGTCGGCCGTCGCGCGGTCGGCCTTGTCGGCGTTCCACTCGGAGAGGTACTCGCCGACCGGGTCGGTGAACTGGACGGTGTAGCTGCCCGGAGCGACGCCCTCGATGCGGTAGTTGCCCGTGGCGTCGGTGAGGTCGCTGCCGACCTGCGAGCCTCCGGCCGTGTAGATCGTGGCCTGCGCCCGCTCAAGCGGAGCGCCCGCGGCGCTGACGATGCCGCCCTGGACGACGCTGCCGCGCGACAGGGTCACCTGTCCCAGGTTGGCGCCGGCGCCGACGACGTCGGCGGTGGCGAGGGTCGGCTTGTTGCTGTAGTACTCGAACGCGTAGCCGCTGGCCGCGAAGTAGGCCTTGTAGGAGCCGGCGTCCACGCCAGCGGCCCAGGTGCCGTCGGCCTTGGTGCGGGCCGACGTCTCGAACGTGTCGTCAGCGGCGTTGTAGATCTGGATCGAGGCGTCCTCGATCGGCTTGCCCGTGGGGGACACGACCTGACCGGCGAGGGTCGCACGCGCTGCGAGCGCCACCGGGGAGAGGGCGAGCGGACCGTTGACCGCGACCGCCTCGGCCTCCTCGAAGGTCTGCTTGTCGTTGTAGTACTCGAACGCGTAGAGGTTGTCGTCGTCCTGGAAGGCGAACTTGTAGGTGCCCGGCTCCAGGTCGATGGCGACGAGGCCGTCGGCGACCTCCGCGCTCCGGGTGAAGTCGTAGAACCCGTCGGCCTGCAGGGCGTAGGCCGCTACATAGCCGTCGATGCCGTTGCCGGCGGGGTCGGTGAGCGTCGTCGTGACGCCGACCGTGACTGCGTGGGCCGGCGCTGCCAGCCCGATCGTGAAGCCTGCGATCGCCGTCGCGGCGGCTGCGCCACCCGCGACGAGGCGCACGAAGGCTCCCCCGTGTGTACTCATCATGCTGTTGTCCCCCTTGGACTCATGTCGGCACGCACGTGCAGCGACATGCAGGCCATCCCCCGTAGGAGGCCCGTCGAAACGCAGTTCTACCTCATTCGCCGACTTTGTGCTCAGCCTCCAGCAAAAGGAGGCAACAGCTCGACCACCGAGCCCGGAGCGACGAGGACGGTCGCGGGGTCCTGGGAGCGGACCGGCTGGTCGCCGACGAGCACGGAGCAGACGGCCACCGTCCGGGCCATCCGGTCGTCCGGGTGGAGCGCGAGCACCCTGGCCACCAGCGCCGCCAGGGTCACCTCGGCCTCGACCTCGAAGACGTCCTCGGGGGTGCCGGCCGCGGCGCGTGCGCCGGCCCAGTAGCGCACGGTGACCGTCTCATGAGCCTGATCTCGCCCGCCTGCGTCGTCCATGCGGGATATCCTTGCTCATCCCCGGCAGAGGAGGAGGGCCCGGCCATGAGTGCACTGTTGCTCCTCACGAGCGCGCTCCAGCCGTCCGCCGAGGTCCTTCCCGGGCTCGCGCTGCTGTCGCACACCATCAAGATCCTGCCCGCACAGGGCAGTGCCCTGCTCGACGCACCCGAGGCCGACCTGGTCCTCGTCGACGGTCGACAGGACCTCGCGGCCGCGCGTGACCTGTGCCGCCTGATCCGCACCACCGGGGCGGACGCCCCCGTGCTGCTCGTGGTCACCGAAGGTGGTCTCGCCGTCGTCGCCCACGACTGGGGCATGGACGACGTCGTGCTGCACACCTGCGGACCGGCCGAGCTCGACGCCCGCATCCGCCTGGCCATCGGCCGATCGAGCGCCTCCTCCCCCGACGACCCGTCGGCCCACGTGATCCACCGCGGCGAGGTCGTGGTCGACGACGCGACCTACACCGCCCGCATCGGCGGCCGGCCGCTCGACCTGACCTACAAGGAGTTCGAGCTCCTCAAGTACCTCGCCCAGCACCCCGGCCGCGTCTTCAGCCGCGAGCAGCTGCTGCAGGAGGTGTGGGGCTACGACTACTTCGGCGGCACCCGCACCGTCGACGTCCACGTACGCCGCCTGCGCGCCAAGCTCGGCACCGAGCACGAGCACCACATCGGCACCGTCCGCAACGTCGGCTACCGCTTCGTGGTGCCGACGCGCGACAAGGACGCCGACGAGCAGACCAGCCCGTCGCGGTCGACGTCCGACGCCTGAGGCCTCGTCGTGGTCAGGATCGGGGAAGCTGGTCGTGACATGTCGATGACGATCTTCCCCGTTGTCGTCGTGGCCAGGTTGTCCACAGGCAGCTCGGACCTGGCGTCGGCTGCCGCCGGTCCGGGCAGACGTACGTCATGCGACTCGACGCCGTCCGCACCCTCCTCGCCCAGCAGGACCGCGTTGTCGCGCGTCGCCAGCTCCGCGACGCCGGCATCACCCAGGCCCACATCGACACGCTCCTGCGTCGGCGCGAGCTCGTCGTCGTCCATCCCGGCGTCTACCTGACCCACACGGGGACGCCGACGTGGTCCCAGCGCAGCTGGGCGGCGATCCTGTACGCCGGGCGCTCGGCGCTGCACGTCGAGAGCGCGCTGCACCACCCGAGCCAGGGTCCGCCCCCGAGCGGCCCGATCCACGTCGCGGTGGACAGGAGCCGGCGCGTCGCGCCGCGCCACGGGATCGTCGTCCACCGGGTGCGCGGGCTGGACGACCTCGTCCGGTGGAACCTCTCGCCGCCGCGCGTGCGACTGGAGGTTGCCGCCGTGGAGGCGGCGCACCTGGCTGCCGACGAGCTCGCGGCCATCTCGGCCCTGGCCTCGGCGGCCGGCTGCGTCGGCGTACGTTGCTCACCGCCCTGGTCGACGACCTCGAGAACGGGACGCACAGCGTGCTCGAGCACGGCTACCCCGACCGGGTGCTGCGTCCGCACGGGCTGCCCGAGCCCACGTCGCAGCAGGTGGTGGTGAGCGAGTCCGGTCGGCAGTACCGCGACGTCGCGCACGCGGACGTGGACCTGCACGTCGAGCTCGACGGACGGCTGCACGACGAGGCCGAGGCCCGCGACGACGACGCCGACCGGGACCTCGACGACCTCGCCCGCGGCCTGGTGACGCCCCGGTTGCGCTACCGGCAGGTCTTCACCACACCGTGCCGGACCGCCTCGAGGCTGGCTGTCCTGTTCCGGGCCCGGGGCTGGACGGGCACGCCCCACTCGTGTGGACGCCCGGGCTGCGAGGACTGGGGAAGCAAGTCGTGACATGTCAGGCACGATCTTCCCCACTGATGGCCTCGGGAGACGGGTTTGATCGGGGTTGATCGGGGTTGATGGGGGTTAGGGTCGGCGACGTGGACGAGGTCGTCGAGGTCATCCGGATCGCCGACGCGGCGGAGGCCGCCGACGGCGCCTCGCCGCTCGACGAGGCCGCGCGCATCGCGCTGGCCGACGGCGTCGCGGCCGTCGCGGTCCGCGACGGCGGGTTCGCGGTCCTGCACGACGGCGACCTCAGCCTCGCCGTGCACCCCGACCACCGCCGCCAGGGGGTCGCGACCGCGCTCCTGCAGCAGACGTCGTACGACGGGCAGCTGACGGCCTGGTCGCACGGCCACCACCCCGCCGCCGTGCGGCTCGCCGAGGCGTACGGCTGGGAGCGGGTGCGCGACCTGTGGGTGATGCGGCGCCCCACGGACCTGCCGCTGGCGCCGCTCGAGGTGCCGGACGGTGTGACGATCCGGTCCTACCGCGACACCGACGCCGCCGCGGTCGTGGCGGTCAATGCCGCCGCCTTCGCCCACCACCCCGAGCAGGGCGCGATGGACGAGGACAACCTCGCCCGCCGGATGGCCGAGCCGTGGTTCGACCCGGCCGGCCTGCTCGTCGCCGAGGACGACTCGGGGATCCTCGGGTTCCACTGGACCAAGCAGCACGATGCACAGCTCGGGGAGGTGTACGTCGTCGGCGTCGCGCCCGGGGCGCAGGGGCGCGGGCTCGGTCGCGTCCTCACCCTCGCGGGCCTGCACCACCTGACCGGGCTGGGGGTCGACGAGGTGCTGCTCTACGTCGAGTCCGACAACGCCCCGGCCGTGGCGGTCTACTCACGGCTCGGGTTCACCCACGCGGACGTCGACACCCACGTGCAGTACCGCTCCCCCACCACCGCCGGTTGAGCCCCGCCGGTTGAGCCGGGCGAGGAACGAGCCCGAGTCGAAACCAAGGGCACCAGTGGGCCTCAGTCTCGACACGCAAGCTGCGCGCGCTGCTCGACCAGCGGCAGACAGCTTCAGCGCAGCGGGCGTACGTGCAGCCCGACCTCGGGGTCGACGATGACCTCCTGCGCGGCCGGCATCTCGTCGACCAGCAAGGTGGCGTCGACCGGGACGTTGCGCTTCACCAGGGCGAGCGCGATCGGACCGAGCTCGTGGTGCCGTGCGCTGGCCCCGACGAAGCCGATGTCGCGGCCCTCGAGGGACACGGGCGAACCCGCGGGCGGGAGCCGGTTCTCGGTCCCGTCGAGGTGCAGCATCACGAGCCGTCGCGGAGGACGGCCCAGCGTGTGGACCCGCGCGACCGTCTCCTGCCCGCGGTAGCAGCCCTTGTCGAGGTGCACCGCAGGCCCGATCCAGCCGACCTCGTTGGGAATCGTGCGGTGGTCGGTGTCGAGGCCGAAGCGAGGCTCGCCACGCTCGATCCGCAGCGCCTCGTAGGCCCACAGGCCGCACGCCGGACCGGCAGCGTCGGCGTACGCCTCGAGACGGTCGCGGGGCACGAGGTCGTAGCGGCCCGCCACGTGGGACTGGGCGTCGCCCGGGCGCCACATCACGGCGAGGTCGTCGAGGAGCGAGACCTCCACGCGGGTCATGAACTTCATCCGCTCGAGCCACTCCACCAGTGCCGCTCCAGCGCCGGGCTCGGTGTGGGCGGTGAAGGACTCGCCGTCGTCGACGCCGGCGAAGGCGTGCTCGACGTGACCCTGGGGGCTCAGGACGAGCGCCTGCGTCCACGCGCCGGGGGCCAGGCCGTCGAAGAACTGGGTGGTGAGGTTGTGCAGCCACGACAGCCGGTCCGGACCGGCGATCCTCAGCACGTCGCGGTGGGACAGGTCGACGAACCCCTCACCCGACGCCAGGCTGCGCTGCTCGGTGTTGAAGGAGCCGTAGTGCGCCGCCACGGTCGCGTCGATGCCGTCGCCGGCGACGGCCCCGGGCAGGGCGAGGAGGGGGGACTGCATGGGTCGAGTCTAGGTCGGCGGTGGAGTGGCAGCTGCCGTGGCGGAGCAGTCCGCGCACTCCCCGAAGACCGCGAGGTGGCCGATGTCGACCGTGAAGCCGTCCGCGCCGAGCGCCGCGACCAGCGGAGCCACCGCGTCGGCGTCGTAGGAACGTACGGCGTGACAGCGCCGGCACACCACGTGGACGTGCTCGTGCTCGGTGGTCGAGTGGTAGGTCGGCGCGCGGTCACTGAGGTGCGTGTGGCGCACCAGCCCGAGCTCCTCGAGGACCTCGAGCGTGCGGTAGACGGTGGAGGGGTTGACCGAGCTCACCTGGCTGCGCACCTGGGCGAGCACCTCGTCGGGGGTCGCGTGACCGAGCTCCTCGACAGCCCGAAGGATCAGCTGGCGCTGGGGCGTGAGCCGCAGCCCCTGCTCGCGCAGACGGGTGGCGAGGTCGTCGCTCATGCTCGTTGCAACCGGGCCCACGTGTGCGGCTGGAGCTCCTGGCCCACCGCGGCCATGTCGTAGGCATAGAGGAGGTCGCCGTCCACGTTGCCGTACATCCGCGAGCCGGCGTTGACCTCCTTGGCGGTCTCGGTGAAGGAGACACCGGCGGTGTGCATCTCGACCTTGCCGGCGTCGGCCGCGCCGTACCAGACCTCCGCGAAGCCGGTGTTGTGCGCGAGGAGGAACTCGACCTTGCCCGGCTCGGGGCAGCGCAGGAAACCGCTCTCCATCGCCGCGTCCCGGACGAACTCGCCGTCGGCGTCGACGACCCAGGCACGCGCCATGTAGTGGAAGAACGGGCGACCGTCGTGGGTGAAGATCAGCTCCTGGCCGAACTCGAACGACTCGATCGTCGGGTAGGCGCCGTGGCCGTTGCCGCGCCACGTGCCCAGCAGCCACGCCACGGGGCCGCAGTTGGGGTGCAGGTTGTCCGGCAGCTCGAAAGGCATGGCCTCACTCTAGTCTGGGCGGATGGCTCGATCACTGGTCGTCAAGGTCACCTGCGGGGCCGAGGACGCCGAGCGCTGCAACCAGGCGTTCACCGTCGCGGCGGCCGGTGCGGCGTCGGGCGCGGACGTCTCGCTCTGGCTCACCGGGGAGGCCGCCTGGTACGGCGTCGCGGGCCGTGCCGAGGAGTTCGAGCTCGCCCTCGCCACCCCGCTCGACCAGCTGATGGGCGTGGTCCTGGAGACCGGCTACGTCACGGTCTGCTCCCAGTGCGCGGCTCGTCGCGGGATCGTCGCCGCCGATCTCCGCGAGGGCGTCACGATCGCCGGGGCGGCGGTGTTCGCCGAGCTCGTCCTCGGCGACGGCGTACAGGCGCTCGTCTACTGACGACTTCGGTCATCCGACGTTCACCTTCCGGTGCCACACTGGCCCCATGACGGATCCGGCCACCCTCACCAGCGCTGTCTCGTCGTCGGTCGAGGAAGGTCCCGTCTCGGAGCCGTTCGGCCACCCGACCGACACCTTCGACGTCGAGCCGCCCTACACGCCCGACGCGGCGCAGATCGAGGCCGTGGAGAAGTTCGACGACCGCTTCATCGACCGGGAGATCTCCTGGGTCCGCTTCAACCAGAGGGTGCTCGAGCTCGCCGAGGACCCGCGGCTCCCGCTGCTGGAGCGGGCCCGGTTCCTCGCCATCTTCGCCAGCAACCTCGACGAGTTCTTCATGGTCCGCGTCGCGGGCCTCAAGCGCCGCATCGATGCCGGGGTCGCCGTCCGCGCTGCCAGCGGGCTGATGCCTCGGGCGCAGCTGGAGCAGCTCTGGGCCAGCTGTCGCGACCTGATGGAGCGCCACGCCCGGGCGCTGGCCGACCTGCTCCCCGAGCTCGGCAGCCAGGGCATCGAGATCGTCCGCTGGTCCGAGCTGGACCGCGAGGAGCAGAAGGTCTGCAAGAAGCTCTTCAAGGACCGGATCTTCCCCGTCCTCACTCCCCTCGCGGTCGACCCCGCGCACCCGTTCCCCTACATCTCCGGCCTCTCGCTCAACCTCGCCGTCGTCGTACGCCACCCCAAGACCGGCACCGAGCACTTCGCGCGGGTCAAGGTGCCGCCGACCTTCGGGCGCTTCGTCGGACTCGGCAACCAGCGCTTCGTCCCCATCGAGGACGTCATCGGCGAGCACCTCAAGAAGCTCTTCCCCGGTATGGAGGTGCTCGGCGCGCACACCTTCCGGGTCACCCGCAACGAGGACCTCGAGGTCGAGGAGGACGACGCCGAGAACCTGCTGAAGGCGCTCGAGAAGGAGCTCCTCCGCCGTCGGTTCGGCGCCCCTGTGCGACTCGAGGTCGAGGAGTCGATCGACCCGAAGGTCCTCGACCTGCTGGTCTCGGAGCTCGGGGTGGGTCGCGACGAGGTCGTGTCGCTCCCCGGCCCGCTGGACCTCACCGGGCTGCACTCCATCGCCGACCTGCCGCGAGACGACCTGAAGTACGCCGCCTTCCTCCCGTCGACGCACCCGAGCCTGGCCGAGGTCGAGTCGGCCTCCCCCGTCGACGTCTTCGACTCGGTGTCGCGCCACGACGTGCTGCTGCACCACCCCTACGACTCCTTCGCCACCTCGGTCCAGCGCTTCCTCGAGCAGGCCGCCGCCGACAAGCACGTGCTCGCGATCAAGCAGACGCTCTACCGCACCTCCGGCGACAGCCCGATCATCGAGGCGCTCATCGACGCCGCCCAGGCCGGCAAGCAGGTCCTGGTGATCGTGGAGATCAAGGCGCGCTTCGACGAGCAGGCCAACATCCGCTGGGCCCGCAAGCTCGAGCACGCGGGCTGCCACGTCGTCTACGGCCTGGTCGGGCTCAAGACCCACTGCAAGCTGTCGATGGTGGTGCGCGACGAGCCCGAGGGCATCCGCCGCTACGTCCACCTCGGCACCGGCAACTACAACCCCAAGACCGCCCGTCTCTACGAGGACCTCGGCCTGCTGACCGCCGACCCCGAGATCGGCGAGGACGTCGCGCTCCTGTTCAACAACCTGTCGGGGATCAGCCGCAACAAGACCTACGACCACCTGCTGGTGGCCCCGGACAACGTGCGCGACGGGCTCATCGCCCAGATCCACCAGGAGATCGCCCACCACCAGGCCGGCCGCGGCTCCGGGATCCGGATCAAGGCGAACTCGGTGGTCGACGAGGCCGTGATCGATGCCCTCTACGTCGCCTCGCAGGCCGGCGTACGCGTCGAGCTGCTGATCCGCGGCATCTGCTCCCTGCGCCCCGGCGTGCCCGGCCTGTCGGAGACCGTGCGCGTGCGCTCGATCCTGGGTCGCTTCCTCGAGCACAGCCGGCTCTTCTGGTTCGAGAACGGTGGTGAGCCGGCCGCGTGGATCGGTTCGGCCGACATGATGCACCGCAACCTGGACCGTCGGGTGGAGGTGCTCGTACGCCTGCGCGACCCGCACGTCGTCGAGGAGGTCAGCGACCTTCTGGACCTCGCCCTCGACCCGGCCACGACCGCGTGGGAGCTCGACTCCGACGGCGAGTGGCGCCTGCACCACGGCGAGCGGCACCTGCAGGACGAGCTGATCGGGCGCCAGCGTCGTCGACGCCGCTGAAGCGCCTGCGGCGGGGATCACGCCGGGCGGAGCTGGGGGCTCGCGGTTGCGTCGTTGAGCCGCTCACCCCCTAGCATGATCCCGGTTCATCCGCCCCCCGTTCGGAGTTCACCGTGCGTTTGAAGTTCCGCCCTGTCGACAGCTCGTTCTACGACCTCTTCAGTGAGGCAGCCGGTCACCTCGTCATCGGAGCACAGCTCCTCAGCGAGATGCTGGCCACCGGCGGTTCTCGGGCGGAGGTCGCCCAGCGCATGCGCGAGGCCGAGCACGCCGCCGACGAGACCACGCACTCGATCATCCGGCGGGTGAACAGCACCTTCGTCACCCCGTTCGACCGCGAGGACATCTACTCCCTCGCGTCGGCGCTCGACGACGTGATGGACATGATGGACGAGGCCGTCGACCTGATCCTGCTGTACGAGGTCACCTCCCTTCCGCCGGAGTCGACCCAGCAGATCGAGGTGCTGCAGCGCTGCGCCGAGCTCACCGCCGCGGCGATGCCGTCGCTGGAGTCGATGGGCTCGCTCGACGAGTACTGGATCGAGATCAACCGCCTCGAGAACACCGGCGACAAGTCCTACCGGCGCATCCTGGCCAACCTCTTCAGCGGCGAGCTCGAGGCACTCGAGGTCATGAAGCTGAAGGACATCGTCGAGTCCCTCGAGGGGGCGATCGACGCGTTCGAGAAGGTCGCCAACATCGTGGAGCAGATCGCCGTCAAGGAGTCCTGAAGGATGAGTGCTGACGCCCTCCCGATGCCTGCCCGGAGCAGCTCCTGATGGAACTCGCGATCATCATCGCGGTCGTCGTCGTGGCTCTGGTGTTCGACTACACCAACGGTTTCCACGACGCCGCCAACGCGATCGCCACGTCGGTGTCCACCGGGGCGCTCAAGCCCCGCGTGGCCCTGGCGATGGCTGCCGTCATGAACTTCGTCGGCGCCTTCCTGGGCCAGAAGGTCGCCCAGACCGTGTCCGAGACGATCGATCCCGGCACCGGGACACACGGTCTGGTGATCGTGATGTGCGGCCTGCTCGGCGCCATCACCTGGAACCTGATCACCTGGTACTACGGCCTGCCGTCGTCCTCCTCGCACGCGCTGATCGGAGGGCTCGTCGGCGCCGCGGTGGCCGCAGGTGCGACCGCCAACTGGGACGTCGTGCTGGAGAAGGTCGTCCTCCCGATGTTCATCTCGCCCGTGGTGGCGTTCAGCCTCGGTTTCGCCGTGATGATCGGGATCATGTGGGCCTTCCGCAACGCCAACCCCGCCCGCGCCAACCGCGGCTTCAAGGTCGCCCAGTCGGTGTCGGCGGCAGCGATGGCGCTCGGCCACGGCCTCCAGGACGCGCAGAAGACGATGGGCGTGATCTTCCTGGCCCTGCTGACCGGGGGGTACGTCTCCGCGTCCGACGACCTGCCGCTCTGGGTGATCGTCTCAGCCGCGACCGCCATCTCGCTCGGCACCTGGTCCGGCGGCTGGCGCATCATGCGCACCCTGGGGCGCCGCATCATCCACCTCGACCCGGCCCGCGGCTTCGCGGCCGAGTCCGTGGCGGCCTCGGTCCTCTACACCACGGCGTACGTCTTCGAGGCGCCGATCTCGACCACCCACACCATCACTTCGGCGGTCATGGGCGTGGGCGCCACCAAGCGCCTCTCCGCGGTCCGCTGGGGCGTGGCCAAGTCGATCCTGACCGCCTGGGTGCTGACCTTCCCGGCGGCCGCGCTGGTCGCTGCGGTCTGCTACTGGGTGGCCCACATCTTCCTCCCCTGAGGACCCGCCGAGCGCTGTCAGCGTCTGCCCCACCGGTCGGACCCGATATCTAGGGACATTGTGGTGGGCGAAACGAGGTGGCGGACCACCAGGACGTCCCTAGATACCTCGCATGCACGGCGGAGCTGTCCGGACCGTGCGCCAGGGCGGGGTCAGGACGCTCGGCGGTACCTCAGCAGGCGGTTGCTGTCGTACGCCGACAGCGCACGCCGCTGCTCGACCGTGAAGGTGGGCGTCCACCAGGCCGGCGTGCCCGGGAACCACAGCCGGTCAGCGACGTTGCGGCGCTCCGCGCGGGCGTACGCCTCCCGCAGTCGCTGGAGGAACGCACCGCGATCTGCGAGGTCTCCGGCCATCATCGTGACCCCGTCGAGCCCGACGGCCCGGTAGGCCGCTTCCTTCGCCACGTCGCCGTGACGTACCTCACCCGCCAGGTGCAGCGCGCCGTCGTAGAGCCCGAGGACGCCCGCCTCCACGTCGAGCAGGTCCGGCGTGCCGACGAACCGCCCACCCAGATCGAACACCGGGAAGTTGGCCCGTGGCCTGCCGAAGCCCCCGCCTTCCCAGGTCCGTCGCATCACCGGCTCCACGGGCGACCAGCTGTTCTCCTCGAGGTGCGGAAGAAGGTCGCGGATGCGCTGCATACCCTGCCTGATCCAGAGGGCCCGATCGACGAAGTCGGACAGCTCGGCCACCGAGACGAGATCGTTGTAGGCGGCCATCTCGAACGCGACGAGGGCATCCTCGTCCGTGCGGGCCTTGCGCATCTCGAAGGCGACGCTCCACAGCGGGCTGGTGACCCGGACGCCACGCACTCGGCAGATGTCTCCGGCTGGCACGAGTTCCTGACTGACCCGGATGCGATCGTCGGGCCTCAGCGAATGCCTGCACCCGAGCGCGAGGGTGACGGGGAGCGGGACGAGCCGAGCGTCGGTGCCGTCGAACCACCGTGCATCGAGCCAGCACAGTCCTGCCCATCCGGTGACCGCTCCGTGCGCAGGGAGCCGCGCGGCGGCCTCGACGATCCGTTGCTTGGCATGCCGCTCCACCGTCGACACCACCCACAGCCCGCCGCCGACCCGCCGGTGAGCGCCTGACCTCGTCTCCCACTCGGTCGGGCCCTCATCCGTCCCGCGACGCGCAGGCCACACAAGACCTGGCTGGAGTCCTTCCCTCGGCCCGAACCCGTGCAACGGCCACGCCCCTTGTGTCCATCCGTCCCCGGTCATTCGCCGAGCATCGAGGGAGAAGCTGACAGCCGACCGCCTGCCTCCACAAAGGCAGGCGAGCTCCGAGAAATGGCGACCTGTGGACTGCTGGTGGCTCGCCCCACCCCCGCCACCCTGGATACCTAGGGACGTTTCGGTGGGCCATGACCCGGCTCGACCCCCCGCAATGTCCCTAGATACCGCGGCAAGCCAGCGGACCCGGCACCGAACGGTGTCAGCGAACGGGTACGTCCACCTCGCTGCGGCGCTCGAGGAGCACCGTGTCGCGCCACACACCGTCGAGCTGGGCGATGCGGGTGCGCACCGCCAGGGTGCGATAGCCGGCTGAACGGTGCAGCGCCAGGCTGGCGCGGTTCTCGGGGAAGATCGACGTCTGGAGGGTCCAGAGCCCCGAACGGTCGGCCTCGGTGACCTGGGTGAACAGCAGCGCCTTGCCCACGCCGCGTCCGCGCGCTGCTGCGGCGACGTAGACCGAGGACTCCCCGACACCGGCGTAGCACTCGCGCGCCGACACCGGTGTGATGGCGGTCCAGCCGACGACCTGTCCGTCGATCTCGGCCACCCAGGCCAGGTCGGGCAACCACCGCGACCGCATGTCACCTGCCGTCGGCACCCGCGTCTCGAAGGTGGCGTTGCGGGTGGCGAGGCCCTCGGCGTAGATGTCGAGCACGGACGCCATGTCCGCATCGGTGACGGGCCGTGTGGTCACGTCGGCCGGCAGGTCCTCGGGACAGCACGGCGGCGAGGACAGGGTCCCCATCACGACGTCGGCCGCGTGCGGGAGGCCCGTGCAGCAGGCGGCATTGACGGAGACGAGGCTCGCGGTGCCGACCTTGTCGACCACGACGAACCCGACCTTGCGCAGCAGCTCGACGTGGTGCGAGCAGGTGGACTGGCTGACGCCGAGCGCAGCAGCGAGGTCCCCGACACGCATCGCGCCCGAGGCGGACGTGGACAGCGTGTGGAGCAGGCGCACCCGCGTCGGGTCGGCCAGCACGGCGAACCACTCCGCGTAGTTCTCCGCGTCGCCCTGGGCCAGCGCCGACGACGTACGCGAAGGGACCGGAACCTGGTCAGTGGAGGTCATGGACCCGAGGATACCTTGCCTTCATCGATACGGATCGATACAGTCAGTTCATCGACAGATGTCGATGAATTGTCCCCGAGCTCGAGGAGTACGTCGTGCCGCACCCCGTGATCATCATCGGAGCCGGTCCCATCGGCCTGGCCGCGGCCGCCCACGCCGCCGAGCGCGGACTGGACTTCCTCGTCCTGGAGGCCGGTCCGGACGCGGGTGCCGCAGTCGGCGAGTGGGCCCACGTACGCCTCTTCTCCTCGTGGTCCGAGCTCATCGACCCTGCCGCGCGA
This sequence comes from Nocardioides alpinus, assembly GCF_900112035.1. Lineage (GTDB taxonomy): Bacteria > Actinomycetota > Actinomycetes > Propionibacteriales > Nocardioidaceae > Nocardioides > Nocardioides alpinus. Next base: position 753,408 of record NZ_FOKC01000001.1, read on the forward strand.
CGACTCCTCGAGGCCACGGGTTGGGCGGCGCCCGACGAGGCCACCTACCCCACGGGCCACGACTGGCGCTCGGCCTACTTGAAGCCGTTGGCCGACCTGCTCGACGCCACGCGCGGCGGGGCGGTCCGCTACGGATCGCGCGTGGTCGGCGTCGGCCGTTCGGGCCGCGACCTCATGGTCGACCCGGGTCGCGACGACGTCCCGTTCGCCGTCCACGTCGACGGCCCGTCGGGTCCCGAGCGGTTGCTCGGCAGCGCGGTCGTCGACGCCTCCGGCACGTGGACCCGCCCCAACCCGCTGGGCGCCGACGGCTACGCCGCCCTGGGCGAGACCGAGCACGCCGACCGCATCACCTACGGGATCCCGGACCTCCGCGACCCCGCCGTCGCAGAGACGTACGCCGGCAAGCACGTCGCTGTCGCTGGCCGGGGAGCGTCCGCACAGGGGGTCCTCATCGGGCTCGCCCGGCTCGCCGAGGCGCATCCCGACACCCACGTCTCGTGGTTGCTGCGGCGCCCGTCCGTGGGTGACGCGTTCGGCGGCGGCGACAACGACCAGCTCGAGCAGCGCGGCAAGCTCGGGCAGGACGCAAGGGCGGCGGCGACCGGTGGACGCGTGACCCAGGTGACGCACTTCCGCACCGAGTCCGTCGCTGCGGGCGCCGACGGTCGACTGACCCTCACCTCGATCGACGGCCAGCAGGTCAGCGAGGTCGACGAGGTCATCGTGGTGACGGGATTCCGGCCCGACTTCGGCTTCCTCACCGAGGTCCGGCTCGACCTCGACCCCGCACTGGGCGCAGCCCGCGTGCTGGCCGAGCAGATCCACCCGGACCACCACAGCTGCGGGGACGTGGCTCCGCACGGCCACCGCGAGCTCGCCCAGCCCGAGGCCGGCCTCTACCTGGTGGGGATGAAGTCCTACGGTCGCGCGCCGTCGTTCCTCGCGATGACCGGCTTCGAGCAGGTGCGCTCCGTGATCGCCGCCCTCGACGGAGACCTCGAGGCCGCCGGCCGGGTCGAGCTGGTCCTGCCGGAGACCGGGGTGTGCAACGGCGCCGGCGCCTTCGACGCCCCCGACGCGGTGAGCGACGCGGGCGGCGGGTGCTGCGGCGCGCCGGCTGCGGAGCCGCAGCTCGTTACGCTGGGGCGCACCGGCCGGTGACGTACGCCGCGCAGCCCGGCGCCCTCGACGCGACCGGCCTGCGCCACCACAGCTGGGTATCTAGGGACGTTCTGGTGGGCATCGCGCCCGTCCCGCCTGCCAAAACGTCCCTAGATACCAGGGGTGCACGCAGTGCCGTAACGCACTTCCGTGCGCAGTGCCGGCCCGCGCGTCAGCGCTCGTCGAGGACTGACGGGGGGAGCTCGATGTCGGGCACGAGCTCGACGAGCAGGCCGCGGACCCGGGAGTCGAGGTCGGCGATGATCTCGAGGACGGTCTCCTCGTCCTGGCCGCCGGGGTCGGCCACCGGCCAGTCGACGTACCTCACACCGGGGACGTACGGGCACTCCTCGCCGCAGCCGAGGGTGATCGCCATGGCGCTGGCCGCCACGGTCTCGCGGGTCAGCACCTTCGGCTTCTCGTTCGAGGTGTCGAGCCCGAGCTTGTCCAGCACCTCGGCCACCTCGCGGTGGATGTGGTCGCCCGGCTGGGTGCCGGCCGACAGGGCGACGACCCGGCCACCGGCGTAGTGCTCGGTGAGCACGCGGCTGATCACGGATCGACCGCCGTTGCGGACGCAGGCGAAGACGACCTGCGGGGGCGAGGTGGTGTCGGCGACGGTGCTCATCGGTGCGCTCCTGAGGGGTCGGTGGCGTGGGAGTCGGTGGAGGGGTCTCGGAAGAACTTGCGCGCCCAGAGGCTGACGTAGACGAGCGCGACGAGGGCGGGGACCTCGATGAGGGGGCCCACCACCCCGGCCAGGGCCTGACCGGAGGTGACGCCGAAGACGCCGATGGCGACGGCGATGGCGAGCTCGAAGTTGTTGCCCGCGGCCGTGAACGAGACGGCCGTGGCGCGCGGGTAGTCGAGGCCGATCGCCTTCGACAGCAGCATCGACCCACCCCACATCAGCACGAAGTAGGCCAGCAGCGGGATCGCGATCCGGGCCACGTCGAGCGGCTGGCTCGTGATGGTGTCGCCCTGGAGGGCGAAGAGCAGGACGATCGTGAAGAGCAGGCCGTAGAGGGCGGCCGGTCCGATCCTCGGCAGGAAGGTCGACTCGTACCACTCCCGACCCTTGGCGCGCTCGCCGAGGGTGCGGGTGAGGAACCCGGCCAGGAGCGGGATGCCGAGGAAGACGAGCACGGACTTGGCGATGCCCCAGACCGAGACGTCGAGGGCAGCCTGCTCCAGCCCCAGCCAGCCGGGCAGGACCTGGAGGTAGAAGTAGCCGAGAAGCGCGAAGGCCAGGATCTGGAAGACGGCATTGATCGCGACCAGGATCGCGGCTGCCTCGGCGTCGCCGCACGCCAGGTCGTTCCAGATGAGCACCATGGCGATGCAGCGGGCCAGCCCGACGATGATGAGTCCGGTCCGGTACTCCGGCAGGTCGGGCAGCAGGAGCCAGGCGAGTGCGAACATCAGCGCGGGGCCGAGCACCCAGTTGAGGACGATCGACGTCACGAGCATCCGGGTGTCACGGGTGACGTGCCCGAGCTCGTCGTAGCGGACCTTGGCCAGGACCGGGTACATCATGATCAGCAGCCCGATCGCGATCGGCAGCGAGACCGAGCCCACCTCGACCGCAGCGAGGGCGTCGTCGAGACCGTCGACGAGCCGACCCAGCAGCAGCCCTGCGACCATGGCGACCCCGATCCACACCGGGAGGAAGCGGTCCAGGGTGGAGAGACGCTGCAGCACGGGGTCCGTGTGCGAGGTGGTGGCGTCGCTCATGCGTCCGCCCCTGCCAGCGCCGCGGCAGAGGCCGTGGTGAACACGCTGCCGAGGGCCGCCATCGCCTCGGGGCGCGCGATGTAGAACACCCACGTGCCCCTCTTCTCCCGGTCGACCAGCCCCGCGTCGTGGAGCACCTTGAGGTGGTGGCTGATCGTCGGCTGCGAGAGGTCGAAGTAGGGCAGCAGGTCGCAGACGCACGCCTCCCCGCCCTCGTGCGAGAGGACCAACGACAGCAGGCGCAGCCGGGTCGGGTCGGAGACGGCCTTCAACATGTGGGCGACGCCGGCGGCCTGCTCGGTCGTGATGGGCTCCCGGGCCAGGGGCACGCAGCACTCGAGGCCCTCGACAGCACCCGGGGCGCAGCCCGACGATGAATTCGACATGTGCCTATATTGACAGATGTCGATGCGATCCGCACGTCACCACGGCGTCCCGACTCGCATCCGTGAACCGGGATGGAGTGGCCCCGAGGACCCCCGACCCCGAGCCACCCCATCCCCGCTCACCGGCGCCAGTGGCGCCGGAGATGCGACGGTCAGCCGAAGCGACCGGAGATGTAGGCCTCGGTGGACTCGTTGTCCGGGTTGGCGAACATCTTCTGCGTGTTGTTGAACTCCACCAGCTGGCCGGGCTGCCCGGCCGCCTTCAGGTTGAAGAAGCCGGTCTCGTCAGAGACGCGCGCGGCCTGCTGCATGTTGTGGGTGACGATCACGATCGTGTAGTCGGACTTGAGCTCGTGGATGAGGTCCTCGATGGCCGACGTGGAGATCGGGTCGAGCGCCGAGCACGGCTCGTCCATCAGCAGGACCTGCGGCTCGACCGCGATGGCGCGGGCGATGCAGAGGCGCTGCTGCTGCCCGCCCGAGAGACCCATGCCGGGCTTGCCGAGGCGGTCCTTGACCTCGTTCCAGAGGTTGGCGCCCTTGAGCGAGCGCTCGACGATCTCGTCGGCCTCGGCCTTCTTCATCTTCTTGGCGTTGAGGCGGTTGCCGGCGAGGACGTTCTCGTAGATCGACATCGTCGGGAACGGGTTGGGCCGCTGGAAGACCATGCCGATCTGGCGGCGTACGGCGACCGGGTCCACCGCGTTGTCGTAGAGGGACTGCCCGTCCACCATGACCTTGCCCTCGACGCGGGCGCCGGGGATGACTTCGTGCATGCGGTTGAGCGAGCGCAGCATGGTCGACTTGCCGCAGCCGGACGGTCCGATGAAGGCGGTGACCGAGCGTGCCTTGATGGTCATGTTGACGCCCTGCACGGCAAGGAAGTCGCCGTAGTAGATGTCGAGGTCGTCGACGGTGATGCTCTTGGCCATGAGTGTTTCCTAGCTCCTTCAGCGACCGGTCTTGGGCGCAAAGATCTTGCCGATGACACGTGCCACGATGTTCAGCAGCAGCACGATGATGACGAGGACGAGGGCCGTTCCCCAGGCCAGCTCGAAGTCCGCGGCCGTGCCCTTCTGGAACTGCGAGTAGATGAAGACCGGCAGCGTGGTCATGAAGCCTTCGAAGGGGTTCACGTTGGTGCGGGTGGTGAGCCCGGCGATCAGCAGCAGCGGGGCGGTCTCACCGATGATGCGCGCGGTCGCCAGGGTCACGCCAGTGATGATGCCGCCCAGCGACGTGCGCAGGACGACCTTGGTGATGGTGCGCCACTTCGGCGTGCCCAGGGCGTACGCCGCCTCCCGCAGGTCGTCGGGCACGAGCCGCAGCATCTCCTCCGTCGAACGGACGACGATCGGGATCATCAGCAGCGACAGTGCCACGGCCCCACCGATGCCGGCCCGGTAGCCGGCGCCGAAGAACGCGGTGAACATCGAGAACGCGAACAGGCCGGCCACGATCGACGGGATGCCGGTCATCACGTCGACGAGGAAGGTGATGCCACGGGCGAGGCGGTTGCCCTTGCCGTACTCCACCAGGTAGATCGCCGCGAAGATGCCGATCGGGACCGAGATGACCACTGCGCACAGGGTGATCACGAGCGTGCCGACGATCGCGTGGTAGATGCCGATCGGCTGGTCGAGGCTCGTCCTGAAGGCGGAGTAGCTGAGGAACGTGCTGTTGATCGCGGGCACGCCCTTGGAGACGACCGTCCAGAGCAGCGACACCAGCGGCACGAGGGCGATGCCGAAGGCGGTCCACACCAGCGCGGTCACCATGCGGTCGGTCGCCGACCGCCGCGTCTCGACGATCGCCGACCAGACGGTCAGCCCGACGATGAAGAGGATCACCGAGACGATGACCCAGGCGACCAGGCCCCACCCGAGCAGGAGCGGGAAGAGTCCCGCGGCGGCCGCGGCGACCACACCGACGAGGATCTCGGCACCGCGAGGCAGATGCCCGTGCGTCAGCGGGATGCTCGCGACCGACACGGGTGCGGGTTTCAGCGTGGTGCTCATCGCGCCATCTTTCGGTCGTTGCCCGCCACGATCCAGCGGGCGGCGAAGTTGACCAGGAAGGTCACCAGGAACAGCACCAGGCCGGTCGCGATCAGCACGTGCAGCGTGCCGGGGGTGTTCTCCTTGTACTGCGAGGCGATGTTGGCCGCGATGCTGGTCGGGTTGGAGCTCGCGATCAGGTTGAAGCTGATGCCGCCGCCGCCCGAGAGCACCATGGCGACCGCCATCGTCTCGCCGAGCGCACGGCCCAGGCCCAGCATCACGGCCGAGACCATGCCGGACTTGGCGTAGGGGAAGACGGCCAGGCGGATCATCTCCCACCGGGTGGCGCCGAGGGCGAGGGCGGCCTCCTCGTGGAGCACGGGGGTCTGCGTGAAGACCTCGCGCGAGATGGCGGTGATGATCGGGAGGATCATGATCGCCAGGACCAGGCCCGCCGTCAGGATCGTGGTGCCGACCGGGTTGACCGGACCCTCGAAGAACGGCAGCCATCCGAGGTGCGCGTTGAGCCAGTCGTAGATCGGCACCATCTTGGGGGCGAAGAGGTTGATGCCCCAGAGGCCGAAGACGACGGAGGGCACCGCGGCGAGCAGGTCGATCACGTAGGCGACCGGGCCGGCGATCCACTTCGGCGCGTAGTGGCTGACGACGAGAGCGATCCCGAAGGCGAGAGGGACCGCCACGATGAGCGCGATCGTGGCGGCCAGCACGGTGCCGAACAGGAGGTGGTCGACGTAGCCCCAGAAGTTGCCGGCCCCCTTGTAGAACTGCTCCTCCTGGAAGAAGCCCGGCACACCCTCGATGGTGAGGAAGATGAAGACACCCGCGAGAGTCGCCATGATGGCGAGACCTGCGGCCCGGGAGATGCCCGAGAAGATCCGATCACCGGTCTGGGTCGGCGCTGAGCCCGGTGGCGGGGCTTTCACGGTGGAAGACAACTGGGGGTCCCTCGGCTAGTCAGTTCGGGTACACGTGTGCGGCGAGCCACCTGGCCCGCCGCACACGTCACAGCTGGAGGCTCACGCCACCATCATGCTCAGCCGGCAGCGATTGCGGAAACGATGTCCTGCGCACGGGTGGCCGTCTCGGCGTCGAGCGGCGCGGAACCGGCGTTCTCGGCGGCAGCAGCCTGGCCCTCGTCCGACACGACGTACTCCATGAACGCCTTCACGAGGTCGGCGTCCTCCTGCGTCTCGTACGTCTGGCACGCGACGAGGTAGGACAGCAGGATGACGGGGTAGGCACCGGCCTCGGTCGTGGTGCGGTCGACCTCGACGGCCATGTCGGTCTCGGTGGCGCCCTCGACGGGCGGCGAGACGGCGACGACCTTGGCAGCGGCCTCGGCGGTGGGGGCGACGTACTCCTCACCGACCTTGACGTCGACGACCGAGAGCTCGCCGACCTGGCTGGCGTCGGCGTAGCCGATGGTGCCGTTGCCGTTGGTCACCGCGGCGACGACGCCCGAGGTGCCCTCCGCAGCGAGACCACCCTTGACGGGCCACAGACCGTCGGGCTCGTGCGGCCACGCGCCGTCGGAGGCCTGCGAGAGGTAGTCGGTGAAGTTTTCCGTGGTGCCCGAGTCGTCCTGGCGGTGGACCGGCGAGATGTCGGTGGCCGGCAGGTCGGCGTCCGGGTTGAGGTCGGCGATGGCCGGGTCGTCCCAGCTGGTGATCTTGCCGTCGAAGATCCCGGCGATCGTCGCAGCGTCCAGCTGGAGGGAGTCGACGCCCTCGAGGTTGAACATGACGGCGATCGGGGAGACGTAGGACGGGACCTGGATGATGTCGGTGCCACAACGCTCGTTGGCGGCGGTGAGCTCGCCCTCCTCGTCGTCGAAGGCCGAGTCGGTGCCGGCGAAGAGGGTGCCACCCTCGATGAACTGCGTACGACCATCACCCGAGCCGAGCGGGTTGTAGTTGAGGGTCACGTCGGGGTTGAGCCCCTGGAAGCCGACGGACCACGCCTCCATGGCCTTCTCCTGCGAGGAGGCACCGGCGCCGTTGAGCTCACCGGTCAGCGTGCCGGTCTCGGCGGACGAGGAGTCGTCCGAGCCCGAGTCGGTCGTCTCGTTGCCGGCGCCGCAGGCGGTGAGGGTGATCGAGAGGGCAAGGACGGCGACGCTGGGGGCGAGCGCCTTGCGGATGGAAGTGCGGTTCACTTCGGGTGCTCCTGAAAGTCTGATGAGTGCTGACGATGAGGACGCTAGGCACGTCAGGAGAACGAGCAGGCCGCCGACGGTGAACGCGCGGTGAACTCGACCGGGCCGGATGGCGTCGCGCACCCGGGCCTGAGACGACGATCACATGAACTCGTCCAGCCGCCCTTGACGTGCGCGTCGGCGCTCTCTAGAACCTTCAGGGCTGGTGGACCTCGGTCGCGACGATCCGGCCCTTGCGGTGGTGGACCACCAGCATCCCGCCCGGATCCAGCGTCAGGTCCGGCACGCGCAGCGCGTCCAGCACTGTGGGCAGCACCGGCCGGTGCGTGCACAGCACGGTGCTCTCGCCGGAGCCCAGCAGCGAGTCGACCAGCTCGACCACGGCCTCTGCGGACGAGCCCTCCTCGCTGAGCTCGTCGTAGAGCTTGGTCGGCCAGCCGGTCGTGTCGACGTACGGCGTCACGGTCTGCACGCAGCGCACGCTGGACGAGCTGTGGGCCGACGTCACGTCGAAGGCCGCGAGCAGCGGCACGAGGCGCTGGGCCTGCGTGTCGCCGATCTGCACCAGAGGGCGCTTGCGGTCGTCCTTCTTCCAGCCCCCGCGGGAGCGGGCGCGGCCGTGGCGGAGCACGACGAGCGCGCGGGTCTTGCGTCGCAGGGGCCACGCCTCGGTGAGGGTGTCGCGGTCGTAGGGGTAGGTCAGCCGCCGCATCGCAGCCTGCCAGTCCACCCACTCGACGGCATCGATCTCGTCGTTGACGCGGTAGCTGGTGACGTCGTCGCTGCCGATCACCCGGGCCGTCCAGTACTCCACCGACTTCCAGCGCCCGCTGAGCATCCGGTAGCGCTGCGACGCCAGCGCCGGCCCGAGCCTGACGTCGAGCCCGGTCTCCTCGGCCACCTCGCGCACGGCGGCGGTGACCGCGTGCTCGCCGGGATCGAGCTTGCCCTTGGGGAAGGACCAGTCGTCGTACTTCGGGCGGTGCACGAGCAGCACGTCGCCGCCCTTGCGTGTCACCACGGCACCAGCAGCGCGCACGTCGCGGAGCTCCATGGAAGTAGTGTCACACCACCCCGCCGATCCGAGGAGCCTGTCCGTGCCGCGTCGTGCCGCCGTCGCCCTCGTGGCCGTGGCCCTGGTGGTCGTCGCGGGGCTCGTATCGTGGCGCCTGCTGACCCCGGACACCGCGATGGAGCAGGGCCTGTCGCTGGCGCCGGCCGACACGAGCCGGGTCTCGTGGACGGACTGGGAGGCCGTACGGCGCGAGCTCGGCGCCGACGTCGACGCCGGCTCCTCGCCCGAGGCCGTCGACGCCTTCCTGGCCGACGCGTTCGCCGCGGACCTGTCCGCGATGTCGGCGCTCGGCTCGTCCGCCGCGGTGATGCAGCCGGAGCTGGGCTTCTCCCCTGCGACGATCAGCTGGGAGCTGTTCGCCCAGTCACCGGACGGCGCGGTCGAGGTGATGGGGGTCGGCGACGAGGTCTCCCTCGACGAGGTCGCCGACCGGCTCACCACCCTGGGCTGGACCGAGCCCGAGGACGACGACGGGGTCTGGGTCGGTGGACCCGACGTGCTCACCGGAGTGGGACCCGGGCTGACTCCCGAGCTCCAGCACTTCGTCCTGCTGGCCGACCGCGGCGTCATCCTGTCCTCGGACCAGGCTCCCTACCTCGAGCAGGTGCGAGAGGTCGTGGACGGCGACGCCGGGGCCGCCGGCGACCTGGCCGATCTGTCCGCGGACCTCGGCGACCCGCTGGCTGCGGCGATCTACGACGGCGACCATGCCTGCGAGCGCCTGGCGATGTCACAGGCCGACGACGACGCGCAGGCCGAGGCCGACCAGCTGGTGGAGGCGGCCGGAGGAATCCATCCGCTCACCGGCTTCGCGATGGGGCTCCTCCCCGGCGGCGACCTCCGGGCCGTGATGGAGGTCGAGGACGCCGACGACGCGCCCGGCGACGCCGAGGCGCGCGCCCGGCTCGCCGCGGGCCCTGCGCCCGGCCAGGGCGGGGACTTCAGTGACCGCTTCGCGGTGACCGGCGCGGGCTCGGACGGCACCACGATCACGCTCGACCTCCGCCCGGAGGACGGGGAGTACGTGCTCTCGGACCTGACCAGCGGTCCCGTGCTCTTCGCGACCTGCTGACACGCAGGGCTGAGGAGAGGCTCAGTCCATCGGCCGGCGAGGGGTGACCCCGAGCAACCGGTCGATCTCTTCCTGGGACAGGTGGTCCTCGGACTCGCTGGCCGCGATGATCAGCGTGGTGGTGAGCTCCACCTCGCCGAGCAGGTCACCGTCCTCGAGGGTCACGTCGAACTGGTCGTGCACGTCACCCTCCCTCCTGTGCGGATCATTCGACTGTAGGCGTCTGGGTCAAGTCTCCCCGACAGAGGCTGTCGGCGAAATGACCCTTTCGTGTCACTAGTGTCCCTCAAAATCAACTCTGGCTCCTCCCCCGCAGAGGGGGAGGAGCCAGAGTCTTGATCAGATCTGGAACAGGTCCAGCGTCAGCCGATCAGAGCGGACGGACGTTCTCCGCCTGGGGGCCCTTGGGGCCCTGGGTGACGTCGAACTCGACCTTCTGGTTCTCATCCAGCGACTTGTAGCCGTTGGACTGGATGGCCGAGTAGTGCACGAAAACGTCGTCGCCGCCGTCCTCCTGCGCGATGAAGCCGAAACCCTTCTCGGCGTTGAACCACTTCACGGTGCCTTGAGCCATGTGCTCGGTACTCCTGTTATCGGAACGAGAAGCCATCACTGCGACGACTCCGCATCAAGTGCGGTGACACGTCGTCCCGACTCACAAGCTGGAAGGCCCGAAGAAGAAACGCCGTTGGATCACAAACTCCGCGGGCGTCTACCTGCTGGAACTTGCACCTGTTGCAGAAGCAAGCCTACCAACAAATCGCCGTACGTCACTGCCTGAGGGCGGCCTGTGCATGAACACCCGGCCAACGGGCTTCCCGTGGGGTTCACCTCCCCCACCTGCCACCATCGGCGGGTGACCCGTTCCCCGCTCCCCCGCGTGGCCGTCTGCGGCATCAGCCTCGAGGCGTCCACGTTCTCCCCGGCCCTGACCACGACGTCGATGCTGGCTCCTCGTCGGGGCCGCGACGTCCTCGACGCGTGGGACTTCTGGCGCCCCGGTGGGTCGCTCACCGACCGGGCCGCGTGGGTCGGGGTCCTGCAGGCGCGCAGCATCGCGGGTGGCGCCATCCCGGCCGAGGACTACGCCCTCCTCCGGGCCGAGATCCTCGCCGGCCTCGTGGCCGCCGTCGCGGAGGCGCCGCTGGACGGCGTCGTGCTCGACCTCCACGGGGCGGCCAGCGTGGTGGGCCTCGACGACATGGAGGGCGACCTCGCCGTCGCCGTACGCGCCGTGGTCGGGCCGGACTGCCTGATCAGCAGTGGCATGGACCTGCACGGCAACGTGTCGCGGACGCTCGCGGAGACCGTCGACCTGCTGACGACCTACCGCACGGCCCCGCACGTGGACTGGGCGGAGACCAAGGAGCGCGCCGCCCGCAACCTCGTCGACCGCCTGGCCCTGCCGTCTGGTCGGCGCCGGCCGGCCAAGGCGTGGGTGCCGGTGCCGATCCTGCTCCCGGGCGAGATGACGAGCACCCGTCAGGAGCCGGCCACGAGCCTCTATGCCCGCGTCCCGGTGATCGAGGCGATGGACGGGATCCTCGACGCCGGGATCTGGATCGGCTATCCGTGGGCCGACGAGCCGCGCAACTGCGCCGTGGTGATGGTCGTCGGCGACGACGCCGAGCTCGCACTCGCAGAGGCGACCGCGCTGGCGGGCGACCTGTGGTCGCGCCGTGAGGAGTTCGGCTTCGTGGCCCCCGCCGGGAAGCTCGACGTCGTGCTCGCGGCGGCGATCGCCGCGCCTGTCGGGCCCTACTTCGTCTCCGACTCCGGCGACAACCCGACCGCCGGGGGCGCGGGCGACGTGACCTGGACGCTGACCGAGATGCTGGCCAGCCAGGAGCTCGCGGCAAGCGGCAAACGGGCGATCTATGCCTCGATCCCCGATGCCATGGGCGCGCTCGCCGCTGCCGAGGCGGGAGTCGGCGCGGACGTACGCCTCGTGCTGGGCGCCCGGGTCGACGACCGTCCTGCTCCCCCGGTGGAGGTCGCGGGCGAGGTGGTCGCGGTGGTGCCGACCGACGACAACCTCGAGGTCGTCGTCCGCACCCCGGCGGTCGACGTGATCCTCACGCGTCGCCGCCGGCCCTACCACCTCGAGGCCGACTTCACCCGGCTCGGGCTGGACCCTCGCCGTGCCGACATCGTGGTCGTCAAGATCGGCTACCTCGAGCCGGAGCTCTTCGCGATGGCGACCGGCTGGATGCTCGCGCTGACCCCGGGAGGGGTCGACCAGGACCTCGTGCGGCTCGGCCACCACCGGATCCGGCGACCGATGTTCCCCTTCGACGACGTGTCCGGCGTCGACCCGGTCGCGGAGGCGGTGCTCTTGCCGGGAGACACGTCCCAGGCCGTCACCGACCCAGCGCGGCCATGACCTCCGCGACCACCGCGGCGCTGGTCACGCTCCCCGTCCCGCGGTCGTGGTCGTGGTCGACGGGTCCACCACCCCCGGCGGACGCCTGAACCTGCGAAGCACGCAGGTGCACCTCGCGGGCGCCGGTCGCGGCCACGATGCGGGCGACGTTGCCGGGACGTACGCCGCCGCCCACCGCGATCCGTACGTCGTCCCCGCCGCGTCGCACCAGGTCGGCGAGCAGTGGCAGGTGCTCGACCGCCGGGCCGCCGCGGCCCGACGTGAGGACGCGGGTGATGCCCAGGTCGGCGAGGAGCGCGAGCGCCGACCCTTGGTCCGGCACGGAGTCGAAGGCCTTGTGGAAGGTGACCGGGGCGCCGCCGCACGCGGCCACGAGTCGTCGTACCGCATCCGCGTCGACACCGCCGTCCGCGCGGAGCGTGCCCACCACGAAGCCGAGGCGGGCCGACGCGGGAACGGTGTCCCGCAACGCCTCGATGTCCAGCACCATCACGTCGACCTCCCGCGACGAGTGGACGAAGTCGCCCGCGCGCGGGCGCACCAGCACGCGGACCTCGAGTCCCGGCGCCTGCTCGACGCAGTGCCGGACGCAACCGGGCGTCGGGGTCGTGCCGCCGACCCCCAGCCCGGCGCACACCTCGATCGCGTCGGCTCCTGACGCCGCGACGACGCCCGCTCCCCCGACATCCTCGAGGCAGATCTCGACCAGGGTCGGCGCGGACGTGGCGGCGGTCACGGATCCACGCTATCCGCGGCTGCTCGTCACCCGACCGGGAGCGGGGTTCGCTACCTTCGTGGTTCCGCATCGCCGATTGCTGAACCGGAGAGCCCCGTGAGCGTCCTCGTCTTCTACAAGTCCACCCCCGAAGGTGCCGAGGCCGTCCGCGCCGGAGCACGCCAGGCCGCCTTCCACGACACCGACCTCGTCGTGCACAACGTCCCGCTGCACGAGTCGGACGCCGAGGACGTCGAGGCCCTGACGTCCGGTGCTGCGTCCGGCACCGGCGTCGTCTTCCGTACGGTCCCCGAGACCACCTCTGCCGTCGACGACTACCTGGCCGCCGCTGCCGCAGAGGACGTCGACCTTCTCGTCATCGGGATCCGGCACCGCAGCGCGGTCGGCAAGCTCATCCTCGGGAGCACCGAGCAGCAGATCCTCCTCGACGCCCCGTGCCCGGTGCTGGCGGTCAAGGCCTGAGCGACCTGCCTCCGGGGCGGCCACCGTCTCTGAGATGATCCCCTGACGACATGGGGTCCGCTCGCGCGGTCGTCGATGTCGCGGGCCTCTAGCTCAATGGGTAGAGCAGCGGACTTTTAATCCGTTTGTTGTCGGTTCGAGTCCGACGGGGCCTACTGCTCTGTCATCCGTCATCCGGAGGACCACTGCCCTACCGGTCGGCGTTCCGGGCCACGCGGACGCGAACCCACCGGCTGGCACCCGCCGCATTGACGGAGCGGACCGAGCACCGTGCCGATCGCGACCCCAGCACCGCTCGTCGCCCCTCGGTGCGGGTCGACACGCGACCACACCTCACCGTGTAGGAGTCCGCGGTCGTCGCGCGAGCCCAACGCACCACGGTGCGCGTGCCCACCCGTTCGGCGCTGACCCTGCGCGGGGCCGTCGGCGCGAGCAGAGGTGCCGGCCCGACGACTGGCGGCGCGACAGCGACCGGAGGCTCGACCGGCGCGGGAGCCGTGCCCACGCCCTCCGGCGCAGGCTGGACCTCGGGCTGGGGCTCGACGTCCGGCTGGGGCTGGACCTCCGGCTGGGGCTCGACCTGGGGCTCCGGCTCCGGGAGCGGGTCGGGCACCGTCTCCACGGGCGGCGCGATCACCTCAGGGGGGATCACCTCGGGTTCGGGCTCCGGCTCGGGGTCAACAGGGTCATGGGCGCCGGGAGTCAGGGGATGCGGCGCGAGGACGTCGCGGCCGATGCCCAGCGCTTCCAGGCCCACCGAGACCGAACGGGCGATCTTGCGCTGACCGAGCGTGGTCGGGTGGGCTGGGTCGTAGGTGTCGACGCCGTTGGTGAAGTCGGCGACGGGCGTCGAGCTGACGCGGGACTCCGCGGTCGTCAGCTCGGCGGCGAGGTCCGGCAACGCGGCGTTGAAGGCGTCGACGTCCCTGACCCAGGTCTGCGGGATGGTGCCGAGCACGAAGTCCACGTCGGGCTTCACTGCGCGGGCCTCGCCGACGAAGCGGCGCACGGACTCGAGCATGTCCTCCGACGACAGCCCGAGCCAGGCGAAGTCATTGACCCCCAGCTGCTCCACGATGACGTCGGGCTGGCTCTCGGCGACGAGGTCGCCGATCAGCGGGGCGTCGGGCCCGGGCCACCACCACGGCTCGACCATGGCCAGGCCCCACCGCGCTGCGTGGTCGGAGTCGAAGTCGGGCTCGGCGTACGACCCGCCCCACGTCTGGTCCTCCGCGAAGGTGCCGGAGTAGGGACCCACGAAGTCCACCGAGGCGCCGGTCTGCTCGAGACCCTTCCAGGAGAAGTAGCGCCAGGTGTAGTCGCCGTCAGCGCCGTGGGTCACCGAGTCCCCCACGATCAGCACTCGCACCGGCGCGCCCTCGGCCTGCGCCTGGACAGGCGCCCACACCATGGCGACGACTGCGGCCACCACGACCGCCACGAGCTTGCTCACGAGATCCCCCGATCCACCACGGCGGATGCTACGTCAAGATCAGCCTGACGTCCTCGTTCCCGAGATGATCCACCAGCTCACCGACGGAGGAGTCGTGGCGCCGGCGCGATCAGTGGGGCTGGAGGGTGGCACCCACCGGGATGTCGATGTCGACGACCTCCGACTCGATGGTCAGCGTCACCTTGCGGGCGTGCGCGGAGCCGGTGTGCGGGTCGTAGGCGGTGAACACGTAGCGACCGGTCGGTGGCAGCTGGAAGGCGTAGCGGCCCGCGTCGTCGCAGTGCGTGGAGCCGACCTGCGTGCCCAGCGCCTCGCTGAGCGCGACGAGCGCGCCAGCGGCGGGTGCCCCGTCCCTCGTCACGACGCCGGAGACGGTCAGCTCGCGGGCGAGCGTCAGGTCCTGCTCGACCTCGCCGCCGGCGAAGTCGAACACGGTGGCCTCGGGCGCCCACCCGATCGCGTTGGCGATCACCACGTAGGTGCCCGGGCCGGGCAGCACCACCGAGTAGCGGCCGGCATTGTCGGCGCGGCTCCAGTCCAGCTGTTCGCCGTGCACGTCGAGCACCGACACCAGGATCGTGCCGCGAGCGCTGTCGTCGGCCCGGGCCAGGCGGATCTGCCCGCGGACCACGGCCTCCTGCTTCTCCCCACCCTGGGCCCGGGCGAGCTCGCGCTCGTGGTGCGTACGACGATCACGCGGGATCAGGGCGGCCAGGGCGACGCAGACGGCCGCCGCCACCGCGCCGAGCACCAGCACGATCCGGAAGGCCTCCTCGGTGGCGAAGAGCACGCCGCCGACCTCGATCGTGTACGTCGCCATGATCGCGGCGACCAGGGTGCTCGCGAGCGACGTCCCGATCGACCGGACCAGCGAGTTCAGCCCGTTGGCCGAGGCGGTCTCGGTGATCGGGACCGAGGACATGATGAGTGTCGGCATGGCCGCGAAGGCCAGCGCCGTGCCGATCCCGACCAGGGTGGAGCCGACCACGATCGCCGCCACCGAGTCGGCCCAGAAGACGCGGCCGACGTAGGTCAGGGACATCAACCCCGCCCCGACCAGCAGCACAGCCCGACCTCCCCACCGGGCCAGCGACCACCCGGAGACGGGTGACATCGCCACCATCGCGAGTCCGGACGGCACCATCGCGAGTCCGGCGGCCGTCACACCGAGGCCGAACCCGGCGCCCGTGGCGGCTGGCTGCTGGAGCACCTGGACGGTGACGAGCATGTTCACGAACATCGCCATGCCGGCGAAGATCGAGGCGAGGTTGGTCATCAGCACCGGCCGCTGCGCACTGGTGCGGAGGTCGACCATGGGCTGGTTGACGCGCAGCTCCAGCGGGACCCAGATCACGAGCAGCAGCAGCGAGGACACCAGCAGGCCGACGACGACCGGCTCGCCCCACCCCCAGGCACTGCCCTTGGAGATCGGCAGGAGGAGGCAGATCAGGGCCGCGGAGAGCACCAGGGCCCCGGTGACGTCGAACCGGCCGGGCGTGCGCACCGGCGACTCCTCGACGACGACCAGCAGGGCGACGACCAGCACGGCGCCTGCGACGGCGCCGAACCAGAAGATCGAGTGCCAGCCCAGCCAGTTGCTCAGCACTCCTGCGAGCGGCAGGCCGAGCGCGGAACCGATGCCCATCGTCGCGCTCATCAACGCCACTGCGGTGCCGATGCGCTCGGGCGGGAGCTTGTCGCGCAGGATGCTGATGCCGACGGCGATCAGCGCGGCACCGAAGCCCTGCAGCGCCCTCCCGACGATCATCGTGACGAACGAGACCTCCAGCGCACAGATCACCGAGCCGAGGATCATCGCCCCGAGGGAGACGAGCAGCATCCGCCGCTTGCCGTACATGTCGGCCATCCGCGCGATGATCGGCGTCCCCACGGCGGCCGTCAGCAGGGTGGCGGTGACCAGCCAGGAGGAGTCCGAGGCCGAGATGTCGAGCAGCTGCGGGAACTCCGGGAGGAGCGGGATCACCAGGGTGAACTGGAGCGCCGAGACCATGCCGCACAGCGACAGCACGAGGATCGTCGCCCACGCCGGGGCGGTGCGTTGCATCAGGCTCCTAGGTTCGGCAGGGGATCGGGCCCCAGTCTCGCTCAGTCGTCGGCGACGTCGATCAGCACCTTGCCGACGGCACCGCCCTCGACGGCCGCGTGCGCGTCAGCCGTCCGCTCCAGCGGGTGGTGGTGGACCGGCAGGCCGCGGTCCTCGCCCACGCCGTACGCCCCGTCGACCAGGGCCGCCGTGATGTCCTCCGCCGCGGACCGCAGCGCGGCCTCACCGACGGTGTAGAGCAGCACCCACTGGAAGCGCGCGTTGGTCGAGAAGGTCGCGCGGACGCTGAGGTTCACCTCGTCACCGCCGTTGTTGGCATAGATCGCGATGGTCCCGCGCGGCTTGATCACCTGCACGTCGAGCGCCAGGTTCTGCGCGGGCGCCACCTCGACGACGAGGTCGACACCGTCGGGCGCCAGCGCGCGGATCGACGCCACCGTGTCGCCGTCGCGGTAGTTCACGACGTGGTGGGCGCCGGCAGCCGTGGCGAGGTCGCCCTTCTCGGTGCTGCTCACCGTGCTGACGACCGTGGCGCCGGCCCACCTGGCCAGCTGGATCGCGGCGTTGCCGACGGCACCCGCTCCGCCCGCGACGAGGACGGTCCGGCCGGCAAGAGCGCCCGGTGCGAGACGGGTCGGTCCGTCCTCGGACGTCGTGAGGGCGCGGTGGGCGGTGACCGCCGGGACGCCGAGGGAGGCACCCACGTCGTACGACGTCGCGTCGGGCAGCGCGGTGACGTTGGCTGTCGGGAGCACGACCTGCTCCTGCGCCGTGCCGCCGGGGCGGGTGTGCTGCGCGAGCATCGTCCAGACCCGGTCGCCGACGGCGAAGCCGGTCACGCCGGGGCCGACCGCGTCGACCACGCCGGCGCCGTCCTGACCGGGCACGATCTCCGGGAAGGCCAGCTCCCCCATGCCGCCGGCGCGGAACTTCCAGTCGGTCGGGTTGATCCCGGCCCGGACGATCCGCACCCGGACCTCCCCCGGACCGGGCTCCGCGGGCTCCCGCTCGACCAGCTCGAGCACAGAGGAGTCGCCACTCTCGGTGTAGACCACAGCACGCACCACGTTGTCCCTTCGTCGGTCCTTGTCACCTCCGACAACACGAGCGACCCGCGGTCTATGCCGCGCCCGGTCCACGGATCCGACGCACGCCGTGGCACATGGCTCATCCGTCAGCCAGCACCACCTTCGTCCCGGAACAAGCCGTCCCGCGGCGGCGTTGACCGACCATGACCGACCTCCTGGACCGCACCATCACCGCGCTGCGCACCAACCACGACGAGGTCGCCGCCCTGGCGACCGAGCTGTCCGAGGAGCAGCTCCTCGGTCCGAGCGGGGCTGAGGAGTGGACGGTCGCCCAGGTCCTGTCGCACCTCGGCAGCGGCGCGGAGATCATGGGCGGCCAGCTGGCCGCAGCGGTCACGGGTGAGCCGCGCGACGTCGAGAACACCGCCGTATGGGCACGCTGGGACGCCGCCTCGCCGGCGGAGCAGGCCGCATGGTTCGTCGAGCACGACGGTCGGCTGGTCCGGGCGCTGGAAGGGCTGGGCGCCGAGCAGCGGGGCTCCTTGCGGGTCGACCTCGGCTTCCTCCCCGAGCCGGCGCCCCTGTCCACCTTCGCCGGGATGCGGCTGAACGAGGCTGCCCAGCACGCGTGGGACGTACGCGTCGCGGGCGATGCTGCTGCGGAGCTCGAGCCGTCCTCCGCCGAAGCCCTTGCCGAGCACTTCTCCGGCGACCTCGGCTTCATGCTCGGCTTCACGGCCAAGCCGGAGCACTCCCCCGGCCCGGCACGCGTGGCCGCGGGTGACCGCACCCTCGTGATCGACGACGGGCAGGTCTCGCTCACCGCGCCGGTCGAGGACGCGACCGCGACCTTCCACGGCTCGACCGAGGCGCTCCTGCGACTCCTCGCTGGCCGCCTCAAGCCCGGATCCACCCCTGCGGGGACGACCGTCAGCGGCAACGTCTCCCTCGACGACCTGCGGCGCGTCTTCCCGGGCTACTGAGCCGGGCTCAGCGGACCCGCACGACTCCGACGCGGTAGGTGCCGCGCGTGGTGCGCCCCGTGTTGGCCAGGTGCATCGGAGCGGCGTAGCCCGAGGGATCGACGACGCCCACGTACACGGCGTACTTCCCCTTCGCGAGCCCCTTCGTGTCGACACCCGCGCGCCGCTTCTCGGTGCCCGTCAGCCCGTCCAGGGGCCGGCCGAGCGACCGGGTGACGGAGGCGCCGCTGCGCGAGTGGAGGAGGGTGAGCTGCACGTCCCAGGGGTCGTACGTCGGTGCGGTGCCCTGGTTCTCCCACGCGGTCCGCACCGTGATCCGGCTGCCGGCCGTGAAGGTCGTCGGCAGCGTGACCGACCGCAGACGCAGGCGGTAGCCGGCGGTGGCGAGGGCCTTGTCGTACGCCGCCCGCTGGCGGCCGGCGAGCGCGTCGCGCGTCCACGGCATGTTGCCCGACGAGAGGGTCGAGACGTGGAACTGCCGGACCTGCTGCGCGCCGAGGACGGGATCGGCCCGGGTGCACCACTCGGAGAAGAACGGTCGGGTCTTCCACACCTGCTGCAGGCGGGCGTCGCCCGGCACGGTGGAGTACATGTCCGGGCAGCCGAGGTTGTCGGTGCGCAGACCGAGGTTGGGACTGGCCTTGAGCGCGGCGAGCGTGAACGGGACCGGAGTCATCGTGTTGATCAGGACGTGCTTGGTCGGGAACGCAGAGGTGACCGCCTCGACGATCGCCAGACCGTTGGCGTCCGACACCCGCTCGCCGGCGTCGACGTGCCACTCGCCGTAGCTGCCGTAGCCGCCCACGTCGACGTAGCCCAGGCGGGGGTCGTCGCCGTAGCGCCGGCCGAGCTCGGCCATCAGCTCGCGCCACTGGGCCAGGAACCCGGGCGAGTTCCAGTCCGGGACGTAGCCGCCGGCCTGGCGCGGCACGAAGGACGGCGTGACGGCCGGCAGGTCCTCGCGGCTCTCCATCCAGCAGCCGGGGCAGTAGGCCATGACCCGGAAGCCGAACGTGCCCCCGCGGGCGCCGGCGTCGGCCAGGCCCGCGTCGAGCCACGAGAAGTCCCAGACGTTGTCGGACGTCTCGATCCGGCCCCAGTAGACCTGGTCGCGGTAGTAGACGTCGTTGGAGGTGACCGTCGCCGTCGTCGGCTCACCGCCCAGCCAGCGGTACTGACCGCGCAGCGGGTTGGGAAGGTCGGCACCGAGCCCCAGGGGCGCCATCGTGAAGGTGCGGTCGGCGTCCGCAGCCTGCGCGGGCGCGGGAGGGGTCGCACCGAGGGATGCGACCAGGCAACCCAGGGCAGCAGCCGACGCCAAGGTGCGCCAGGAGAGCTTCATCGCGGGTCCGTCCGGTCGAGGTCGACGACCAGTGTGAGGGCGAACCGGGATGCGCGGAGGCAGAACGGGGACAACTCGTGGGCCGACCCCGGCGTGACGCGCGTACGTGCTGGGGCTAGCGAGCCGCCTCGGACACGCCACGCGCCCCGGAGTCGGTGAGCTCGGCCTCGCGATGGGCGGCGGCCTCGAGCTCCTGGCGCCGGGTCTCCTCCATCATCGCGCGCGTGGCGTCGTAGATGCCGGGGTCGGACACCAGGTCGGCAGCGCCGCGACGCAGCCGCGCCAGCGCGGCACGGGCGAAGATCTGCTGCTCGGTCGTGGTCCGCTCGGAGCGGTTGTTGCTGATGAAGGTGATCGCCCAGCGCATCAGTGCCGACACCTGGTTCTTGAAACCGGTGAGGTAGACGAGGTGGACGCCGAGCCACATCAGCCAGGCCACGATGCCGGTGAGACGGAACTTGCCGACCATCGCGACAGCGCGGAACCGGCTGATGATGGCCATCGAGCCCTTGTCGAAGTACTTGAAGGGCGGCTGCGGCTGCTTGTCCTCGAGCCGGTTCTTGATCTCCTTGGCGGCGTACTTCGCGCCCTGGATGGCGACCTGCGCGACACCGGGGAGGTTGTCGAGGGCGATCATGTCGCCGACGACGAACACCTCGGGGTGCCCCGGCAGGGTGAGGTCGGGGTTGACCGAGATCCGGCCGGCGCGGTCGAGCGGGGCGCCCGTCTGCTCGGACAGGGTCTTGCCCAGCGGGTTGGCCTGCACGCCGGCGGCCCAGATCTTGGCGACCGAGTTGATCCGCTCGACGTGGCCGTCCTTGAACTTCACCTCGAGGCCGCGCTCGTCGACCTCGGTGACCATGCCGCCGAGCATGACCTCGACGCCGAGCTTTTCCAGCTCGGCCTTGGCCTTCTCGCCGAGCTTGGCGCCGAACGGCGGCAGCACCTGCGGCGCGGCGTCGACCAGGACGACCCGCGCGGTGCGGGTGTTGATCGCGCGGAAGTCCTTGCGCAGCGTGTTGTGGGCCAGCTCGGCGATCTGGCCGGCCATCTCCACACCGGTGGGACCGGCGCCGACGACCACGAAGGTCAGCAGGTGGTCGACCTCGTCGCCGCGGGTGGCCCCGAGCTCGGCCATCTCGAAGGCGCCGAAGATCCGGCCGCGCAGCTCGAGGGCGTCGTCGATGCTCTTCATCCCGGGGGCGAACTCGGCGAAGTGGTCGTTGCCGAAGTAGGACTGGCTCGCACCGGCCGCGACCAGCAGGGAGTCGTACGACGTCGTGGTGTCGCGACCCAGCACCTGCGAGGTGACCGTGCGTGCCGCGAGGTCGATGCCCGTGACCTCGCCGAGGATGACCCGCGCGTTGTCCTGGCCACTGAGGATCTCGCGGGTCGGCGGAGCGATCTCGCCCTCGGACAGGATGCCGGTCGCGACCTGGTAGAGCAGCGGCTGGAAGAGGTGGTGGGTCGTCTTGGCGATGACGGTGACGTCCACGTCGGCCCGGCGCAACGCCTTGGTGCCGAACAGTCCGCCGAAGCCGGAACCGATCACGACCACCTTGTGGCGCGGTGCCTGCGTCGGGGTCATGGTTGCTCCTAGGGTCGTAGGTGCCATCTCGTGGTGCCGGGGCACTTCCTATTGTCCTCCGGTCGCACCGGGAGGGCGAAACGCCGTCCACGTCTCGTGCCTCACACCGTTTCCCGTTCCTCCGGGAAAACTAGTGTGATGGTCGAGGTTTGAACTACCCGCTTTCGGGCAATCATGGCCCCACTGGACTGCCCACCCCCGCAGAAAAGAGTCCCAGTGCCGCTGAGCTCCGAGTTGACGCTTGCGTCGTCGCCGCGCGCTGCGGCCGACGCGCGGCGCTGGGTCGGCGACATCTTCGTGCGGCTCGAGCGCACCGATCTCCTCGAGTGCGCCCAGCTCGGCGTCTCCGAACTGGTGGCCAACGCGATCCTCCACGCGACCGTCCCCTTCAAGGTGCGCGTGCGCGGCACGGCCAGCCACCCGCGCATCGAGGTGGTCGACGGGTCGACGCACCCTCCCGTCCCGCCGGCCAGCGTGCCGACCGACGACCTCGACCTGCTGCTCACCTTCGGCCGGGGCCTGTCCATGGTCGCCCAGTGCGCCGTGGCCTGGGGCGCGACGATCGAGGCCGACGGCAAGATCGTGTGGTTCGAGCCGGCCCAGCAGATGACCGACGACGGCTCGGTCGAGTGGGTCATCGACCACCAGGAGCAGCCCGACCTCGAGCCCATCGACGAGACGGCCCTCGCGGTCCACCTCCTCGGCGTGGACGTGCCGCTCTACCTGTCCCTGAGCCAGCAGTACAACGAGCTGCGCCGCGAGCTGCGTCTCCTGTCGCTGTCGCACCAGTCGGACTACCCCCTGGCCGGCGACCTCACCTCGATGTTCGCCAGCTTCGAGCGCCAGTTCCCCGACGCCTACCGCAAGCAGATCAGCGACGCGGCCACCAGGGGCCACGCACGCGTCGACGTGAGCTTCTCGCTCGTGCCCGACGCTGCCCCCGTCTTCGCCACGATGACTGAGATGTTCGACGTGGCCGACGCCTTCTGCCGGGCGGAGCGGCTGCTCTCCATGGCTCGGACCACACCCCAGCGCACCTTCCAGAACTGGCTCCTCCGAGAGCTGATCCACCAGCTCGACGGCGCCGAGCCGCAGCCGTGGACCGGCCACACCGACACCCGCGCGGCCTCCACCAGCCAGGTCGGGTGAGCCGCCGGGAGCTGCGCGCGACCGACCTGCTCCTCGTGGCAGCCGGCGGTGCGGTCGGCGCCTTGCTGCGGTGGGCCGTCGACACCGCCGCGCCCGACACGCTCTTCCCGTGGCCCACCCTGGCGATCAACGTCGTCGGGGCGTTCGCGCTGGGGCTGCTGCCCGCGCTCGCCGTCGTGCGCCGCTCGCGACGCGTCGCGCTCTCTGTCGGCCCCGGCCTGCTGGGCGGCTTCACCACGGTGTCGGCGTGGGCCGGACAGGTCCGGGACCTGGCGGACTCGGGCGAGGTCGGTCTGGCCGGCCTCTACCTCGCAGCCACCCTCGCCGCCGGCCTGGGCGCCGCAGCGCTGGCGCAGCGGATCGCGCACCGCCCCGAGCCGGACGGGGCGCTGGAGTGACCGCGCTGCTCGTGGCCCTGGGCGCCGCCGCAGGCGCTCCCCTGCGCTACGCCCTGGCGCTGGCCCTCGACGGCCGGTTCCCCGCCGGGATGCTGCTGGTGAACGCGCTCGGCTCGGGCCTGTTCGGCCTGTTCGCCGCGCTGTCCCTCGGGGACGCCGGCTGGGCCCTGCTCGGCGTCGGGTTCTGCGGCGGCTTCACGTCGTTCTCGTCCTTCGCGGTGCAGACGGTCGAGCGGTCGGGGCGCGCGGCGACCGCGTACGTCGTGGCGACGACCGTGCTGTCGGTCGGCGCGTGCGCCCTGGGCTGGGTGCTCGGCAGCCGACTGGGCTAGTCAGCCCCAGCCGAGCTCGTGCAGGCGCGCGTCGTCGAGCCCGAAGTGGTGGGCCACCTCGTGCACGACGGTGATCCTGACCTCCTCCTCGAGGTCCTCCACGGTGTCGGCCATGTCGAGCAGCGGTCCGCGGAACAGCAGGATCCGGTCCGGGAGCATGCCGGAGTGGTTGGCCGGACGCTCGGTCAGCGCGAGCCCGTCATAGAGGCCGAGCAGGTCCGGGTCGTCGTCCGGCGCCTCGGCCTCGACCAGGACGACCACGTTGTCCACCAGGCGGGCCAGGTCGTCGGGTAGTCCGTCGAGGGCGCGCCCCACCATGTCGTCGAACGCGACGGGGTCCAGGTCGATCGGCATGGCCACAGCGTAGGGAGCCGGCGGAAACCCGGCTCCGAGCGATGAAATGCCGATCAGGGTGAGCCTGGTGGCTCACCCTGATCGGCATGCAATGGCGACCCCGACGGGACTCGAACCCGCGGCCTCCGCCGTGACAGGGCGGCGCGCTAACCAACTGCGCTACGGGGCCAGGTGTTGCTGGTGCTACTGGTGAAGCGGGTGGAACTCTAACCCATGGGCTCCGACGACCACCAATCGGCGTCGACCTCGATCCGGGCCGTACCCCCAACCGGATTCGAACCGGCGCTACCGCCGTGAAAGGGCGGGGTCCTGGGCCGCTAGACGATGGGGGCCCGCTTGCGTCGGGCATGCCCGTTCAAGCGTCGACAAGCATAGGGCCAGGCCGCTCCGGGACCCCAAATCTCACCCTCAGGGGGGTCGGGTTCCGAGATGCCGCGCGATTTGCCACGGAGTTTGACTAATCTTGCCTCGTGGGCGGGAACGGACGAGAGCTGCGATTCCTTGTTGTCGATGACAACGAGGACATCCGTGACGTCTTCTGTCGCCTGGTGGAGCGGGCCGGACACGTCGCTTCGACCGCCGGCGACGGACTCGAAGCGGTCGAGATGGTCCAGGCCGAGTCCTTCGACGTGATGCTGCTCGACCTCACGATGCCGAAGATGAACGGCGTCGAGGTGGTGCGGTGGCTCAAGACCCACCCGGACGTGGCCCCTGCCATGCGGGTGGTCGTGATCAGCGCCTGGGCCGGCGAGCACCGCTCCGTCCTGCAGGAGCTGGGCGTCGACACCGTGATGCAGAAGCCCCTGCGCATCCAACAACTGACAGACCTCATCAACGAGACGCTGCTCGACATGGAGACCTGAGCCACCCCTGAAACCCCCACGGGCGACGGCCTCCGAGCAGCGCACCTGTACGTCCGACCGGATGTACGACCAACCCCCACCCTGGAGAACACATCATGATGAAGAGCATCCGCACCGCGATCGAGTCCAAGCGTGCCGCCAACCAGCTCCAGTCGATGTACATGTGGCGCACCGCTCCCGGTCGTCGCTGACCACCGGTGACGCGCGCGCTGTCACCTGCCTCTCGTGATGCACATGGACAGCGCCGAGTCGGCCCCCGGACGGCTCGGCGCTGTCCTTGCTGCCCCCCGCTCCGGCGTGGTGGCGCTCGGTCCGCACGGCCCCTGGCTGGTCACCACGCCCGGCCAGGCGCGGGCGGTCCTCACCGATCCCGATCGCTTCGACTTCCCGGGCGACGTCAGCCGCAGCGGTGATCTCTCCGCCAGCCGCGGGGACACCCGCTCCGGGCACGTCGTCTTCGCGCCGCTCGACCGCGACCAGGTGGCTTCCGGCCTGGCCGTCTTCGACGAGGAGTGGCCCGCCGCCCTCACCGAGCACGATCGCCGGACCCCCGGCACGCCGTACGACGCCATGGTGCTGCTGCGGCGCCCCGTGGCCCGCGCCACGACGGCCGCTGTGCTCACCGGCGCCCCCGACGCGCAACGCCACGCCGTGGCGGACCTCGTCCTCGCCTGGATCGATGCGCTCGCGCCCGTGATCGCCGCCCGCCGCCCGCCGGGTCGGTGGAGCCGCGCCCGCCGCCGTGAGCGCGAGGCCCGGCTCGCGCTGGAGGACACCCTCGCCGAGACGCCCGCGCTGCCGGGCACACCTGCCGAGGCGGCAGCCGTCCTCGCGGCCGGGATCCAGGTGCCGATCGCTGCCGGCGCCTGGCTGCTGGCCCACCTGGCGCAGCACCCCCTGGGTGCCGGTGAAGCCGTGCACGCCGTCTGGGAGACGCTGCGCCTCACCCCGCCGACCTGGGTCACGGCGCGCATCACGACCCGCGAGGTCGACCTCGACGGTCAGGTCGTGCCCTCCGGTGCGGTGGTGCTCGTCAGCCCGCTGCTGCTCGGCCGGCTCCCCGACCTGGTTCCTGGTGACGTCGACGGGCTGCCCGGGTTCGACCCCGGTCGCTGGCGCGACGACACCCGACGCCCCGGGGCCTGGCTGCCGTTCGGCGCCGGGCCGCACGCCTGCCCGGGCCGGAACCTCGGGCTGGCCCTCCTCACGCACCTGGCCGAGTGGGCGGCGGTGCGGCACATCTCACTGGCCGATCACGTGGGAATCGACCAAAGTCGGGGCCTGTCCCCGCTACCGTGCCGGTTCAGGGTTGCTGAGAGAACGGAGCCGCCGCCGTGAACATGCATCCCTGCCTGCAGGACACGACCGTGCGCGGTTCGGTGTCCCCGGAGGCAGCAAGCCTCACGGCAGAGATCCTCGCGGGCGAGACCAGCTTCGACCACGCCATCGCGCGGACCGCCGCGCACCTGCTGAGCGATCCGCGGGTCGAGGTCGTCGGGATCGCGCTGACGAGCTTCGACCCCGACGAGACGACGTCATGGGCGCGCCTGGGTGGGCGCGCCTGGGTGCGTGAGTGGACCACCCCCGGCACCCCGATCTCGATGCTGCCCGCACCGGGCGCGGGTGCCGAGGCGGCGTTGACCATGCCGTGGCTGTCGCGGCACGCACGCGCCGGAGGCGCCGTGCTCGTCGACCGCGACCTGCTGCCCCCGGAGGGCGCGCAGGACCGCGACGAGCTGCGCCGGATCGGCGTACAAGCCGTCGTGGGCACCGTCTTCCTCTCCATGGGCGAGATGTTCGGCAGCCTGTCGGTGGCCAGCTCCCACGCGGGGCCCTGGCGGGACGTCCTGATCGAGGACCTGCGCCTTCTGACGTCGGCGATCGCGTCGCGCATCACGCTCGAGCACTCCCGGCGTGCCATCGCCGAGGCCATCGAGGCCGGCACGGAGGCCCAGCTGGCCTACCAGCACTTCTTCGCCTCGGTCGGTCACGAGCTGCGGACGCCGGTCTCGTCGATCCTCGGCTACACCGAGGTGCTGATGGACGAGGCCGGGCACTCACCGGCCGAGCAGGTGGCCGCGGAGATCCTGCGCGACGGGCCGGCGATGCTCCGGGCCTGCGACCAGCTCCTCACCGTCGTCGACAGCCTCCTCGGTGCGGGGCGCACCCTGTCCGGCGACGACCAGCGCCAGGGCGTCGTCATCGCCGACGCACTCGCCGACGTCGTGCACTGGCACCGCACGCCCGCCCTGACCGCCGGCGTCGAGATGCAGGTCGACGTGGACCCGACCGCCACCGCCTGGGCGCACGCGTCCGGCGTACGCCAGGTGCTGACCAACCTGCTCGGCAACGCCATCGCCCACCACCACGCCACCGGTGGGACCGTGCACCTCAGCACGAAGCGGCTCCTCGGCGAGAGCGGGCAGGCCCTGGTGCGGGTCATCGTCCGCGACGACGGACCCGGCCTCGACGGCGACCAGATCCAGCACGTGTTCGAGCCGTTCGTGCGCTATGCCGGGGCCGGCACCAAGGGCAGCGGCCTCGGCCTGTCCATCTCGCGCACCATCGCGGAGCGCGACGGGGGTGCGGTCCGCGGCGAGTCCACGCCCGGGCAGGGGTCGTCGTTCTGGCTGGAGCTCCCGGAGTACGTGCCGCCGGTGGCCTGACCTGAGCCGATTCCGCCCTCCCCGCGCGGCTCATGTATCCTCGTCCCGCTTGGGCAGGTAGCTCAGTTGGTACGAGCGATCGCCTGAAAAGTGATAGGTCGGCGGTTCGACCCCGCCCCTGCCCACAAGCACAGAAGGGCCCCGATCACGTCCCGATCGGGGCCCTTCTGCGACTCCGGCAGCCGCTCGACCGCCCGGGTCGCTGACTGCCGACCCGCCCTAGCCGAAGCGGCCGTTGACGTAGTCGGAGGTGCGCTGGTCGCGCGGGCTGGCAAACATCGCCTCGGTGTCCCCGTGCTCGACGATGACGCCGGGAGTGCCCTGCGAGGCCAGGAAGAAGGCGCACGTGTCGGAGACCCGCGCGGCCTGCTGCATGTTGTGGGTGACGATCACGATCGTGACCTGCTGCGCGAGGTCCTTCATCGTCTCCTCGATCACCCGGGTCGAGGTCGGGTCGAGCGCCGAGCACGGCTCGTCCATCAGCAGCACGCGCGGCTTGATCGCGAGCGAGCGGGCGATGCAGAGCCGCTGCTGCTGGCCCCCGGAGAGGCCACCACCGGGGCTGTCGAGCCGGTCCTTGACCTCCTTCCAGAGGCCACCGCGCACCAGGCACTCCTCGACGAGGAGCTCCTTGTCCGCCTTGCCCAGGCGCGTGCCCGTGAGGCGCAGGCCGGCGACCACGTTCTCCCGGATCGACATCGCCGGGAAGGGGTTGGGCTTCTGGAAGACCATGCCGATGGCACGGCGGGCGTCGGTGAGCTTGCGCTGCGGGTCGTAGATGTCCTCGCCGTCGAGCAGCACCTCGCCCGCGAGCGCGGCGGACGGCACCAGCTCGTGCATCCGGTTGAGGATGCGGAGGAAGGTGGACTTGCCGCAGCCGGAAGGACCGATCAGCGCGGTGATGCCGGAGGCCGGCATCGTCAGCGAGACGCGGTCGAGGACCTGGTGGCTGCCGAACCAGGCGGTGATGTCGCGCGCCTCGAGCGTCGCGGGACCCGTGCCCGGCACCGGACGGTCGTCGTACGACGTGGGGGCGGGCGCGTGCAGCGTGGGCTGGGTCATGGGTGCGTCTTCTTCGATCGGAGGCCGTGGAGTGTGGTGCCGGAGTGCTGGGTGGAGGCGGGCGGCCGTCAGCGTGCCGCCCGCCTCCGGTTCAGGAGAAGCAGGTCATCGCTTGATCTTGATGACGAACTTCAGCTTCGAGGCGGCGAACGCCGAGTCACCGGCGTACTGCGCGACGAGCTTGTTCTTGCCCTTCTTGAGCGGCTTGGTCAGCTTGATGACGACCGCGCCGTTCTTGACCTTGCCCTTGCCGACCGTTTTCTTGCCGAGCTTGATGACGACCTTGCCGGTCGCGGCGCCGGTCGCGGACTCCTTGACCTTCACCTTGCCCTTGACGACTGCACCCTTGGCGTAGGACGCCTTGTAGGTCTCGGTGAGCGTGGTCGAGGCCTTGGCGGCGGGTGCCGGGGTGGCCGCGAGGACGGTCACGTCGACCTCGGCCGACACGGAACCGTTGAACGCCGCACCGGTCGGGGTGAAGGTGGCCTTCACCTTGTGCGCGCCGGCGGACAGGCCGGTCAGGTTGACGGTGGCCTTGCCACCCGTGACGACGCCCTGGCCCTTGGTCACGCCGTCGACCGCGAAGGCCACGACACCCTGGGGCTTGAGCGTGCCACCGCCGCCGACCGTGGCCGTCAGGGTGGCCGCGCCCACCGCGGCGGAGGTTCCGGTGACGCTGGTGGTCGTGTTCACCTTCGCGGTGAGCAGGTCGCTCGACGCCGTGGCGGTGTTGGTCGCCACGCCGCACTTGCCGCCCTGCGACGACGCGAGCAGCTGCTCGAAGCCGGCGTCGAGGATCAGCGAGGTCGCGGCGGGCGAGCAGACGAAGCCGGTGGGGCCGAACATGCCCTGGGCCCAGGAGCTGGCGGCGTCCGCGGGGCGCACGACGTTGTAGAGGGCACGGGCCGCGCTCCAGCCCTGCTCGATGCGCAGCGTGCCGAGGAGGCCGGCGCGACCCACCGAGAACGGCGCGACCGCGTTGGGGTCGGCCTTGATCGCCGCGTCGTCGTGCTCCTGCACCGGCGTGACGGTGCCGGCGAGCGACACGTCGACGCCACCGTTCATCGACTTGAGCTCGGCGACGAAGAACGAGCGGGTGCCCGATCCGGTCTGCGGGATCAGCGGCTTGATCACGCCCGCCGCGCCACCGACCTGGCTCCAGTTGGTGACCTCGCCCTTGTAGATCGACACGATCTGGGCCGGGGTGAGGGTCGCGGGAGCGTTCGACGCGGTGGCCGTCGCCATCGCCAGGGTGTCCTTGGCGAACGGGAACGCCTGCAGGTTGGCAGCCGTCTCGTTGGCGTTGTTGCCGGAGGAGGAGCGGGCGAAGTTGACGTTGGCGTTGTTGCCCGCACCGTAGAGGAGGTTCTTGCCGGCACCCGAGCCGTTGGGGCGGGTGATCGCAGTCGTCCCCGCCCGCAGCACGACCGTGGTCGAGTTGGTCTGCGCGCCGGTGGCGTTGAAGACGTTGGCGTCGAAGGACACCAGCCGCTGGGCGGCACCGCCGGCGTTGTAGCCCGCGACCCCACCGTTGCCGTCGGCGAGGTAGGTCAGGGCGTACATCGAGGTGTCCGAGCCGGCCCCGACGATGTCATCGGCGTCGGGGAGGAAGGACGGGTCGGCCTGGGCCGGAGCGGCCACGGCCAGGGCCGTTGCCGCGAGGGACGTGGCGGCCACGACCGCGAGGAGCCTGCGAACAGACATGGGGTTTCCTTTTCTTGGATGGTTCCGTGATGGATGGTGCAGGTCGCTTCGGTTACATCAGGTTGGGCAGCAGGCGCATGACCACGTCGGTCGTGAGCCAGGCGACGGCGATCACGACCGGGGTCGTCACCACCCACACCAGGGCGGCTCCGAACCGCTGCCGGGCGGCGATGACCCCGAAGGTCAGCGCCAGGAGCAGGCCCAGGCACAGGGTCAGCAGCGGCAGCACCGCTCCTGCCTCCGTGCCCATCGCCAGCTCCGGATCAGGGACCACGCGGGGCAGGCCCGCGGGGGTGTCGAACGCCTCGTCCGCCTCGGCGTCGACGTAGACGACCCGGCCCGGGGAGATCGAGGGCAACCGGGCGCCGCTGGCCTCCCCGCTCACCAGGACGAGCCGGGCCGCGGACTCAGGACGTGGCTGCGGGAGCGGGTCACCGGCACGACGGACGCCGAGGACGCTGAAGCGCACCGACCCCTGGGCCGTCGTGACGTTGATCTGGTCACCGCGCACCAGCTCGCCGATCCGCGCGAAGGGCGCGCCGTAGGTGCTCGCGCGGCCGAAGACGGCGGACGTGCCGAGCTGGCCGGGCAGGACGGTGTTGCGGAGGTGTCCGGGACCGACGAGGAGGTCACCCGAGGCGGTGCCCTCGACGACGACCTGCTCCACGCCGATGTGTGGGATCGAGAGGGTCGCGACGGGCTCGCCGACCTCGGTCACCGGGCCGAGCGGCGCCGTTGCGGCGGCGAGGTCGCCGCGGAACTGCGTGTAGAGCGCGTCCTGGGCGCGGTCCTGGGAGACACCACCGAGGTAGAGCATCTGGGCGACCATCCAGCCCGCGACCAGGCAGAGCATGAGCGAGGTCGTCGAGATCACCGACCACACGTCACCCGTCGCCGGCGCCTGGGGCGAGGGGGTCCCCGGGGGCGGCGTGGCCCGCCCGGCCGGAGCTGGGTCCGCCGCGGATGGTGCAGAGCTGTCGGGTGCGGGCCGCTGGGTCGTCATCGTCATGCCCGCCTCCTGCGCAGGTGGCGCAGCCGGACCAGGTTGGCTGCGACGGCACTGATCAGCGTGATCAGAAGCAGGAGGGGCAGGATCCGCTCGGCGACCGGGGACGCCACCGCGGTCGTGGGCGGCATCGCCACGAGCTCGTCGCCCGCGTCGGCCCTGTCCTGGCCCTTGTCCTGGCTCTTCTCCTTGCCCTTGTCCTTGTCCTTGCCCGTGCCGCTGCCGTCGTCGGGCGTCGGCTGCTCACCGGCACCGCCGACCGAGGTCACGCTGCCCGGGCCGAGGTCGTCCCCACCGCCGTTCCCGCCGGTGCCGCCGCCGGTCCCGTCGCCCTCTCCCTGGCCTGTCCCGTCACCGTCCCCCGTGCCGGTGGCACCCTTCTGCTCCGCGATCGCCGTGGCGACGGCCTGGGCCTGCTTCCACAGGGGCGCGGTGACGCCGGTCTTCTTCAGCGGGACGTAGCCCGGCGGCAGCTCGCCGTTGCCGTAGCCGGCCTTCTGGCCCTCGGAGGTGGCCACCTCGATGAACTGCGCGACCTTGTCGGCGTCGGCCTGCGGGAGGTTCGCCGTACGAGCCGCGGTGTAGACGATCATCGCGCCGGGATAGGCGTCGGCCTTCACCAGCTCGGCCACGTCGAGCTCGAAGGGCTGGTCGCCGTCCTCGCTGGGCTCGGCGAGCCTGAGCGCGCGGGTGATCGCCGCCTCGGTGGGGCCGACGAACGTGCCCCGCGTGGCCAGGCTCGCCTCGTCGAGGCCGAGCCGCCGCGCGTCGCCCATGCTGACCACGCCGAGCATGAAGCGGGTGCCGACACCCTGGCGGTCGATGCGACCGATCTTCCATGGTTCGGTGATGGTGGCGCGGTCGCACTTGGTCTGGACGTTGGGCCAGGCGTCGAGGATCGCCTCCGCGATCTTGCGGAGCGAGGTGACGGGGGCCGCGAGCTGGGTGAAGTAGGGCGCCGGGTTCTGCTGGCGGCACTCGTCCGCGGTGACCGGCACGAAGTCGTCGAGCAACGGCCACTCGGAGGTGGGCAGCGTGATCTTCTCGTAGCTGGGATTGACCCGCATCCCCCAGGGGTCGGCCTTGCCGTCGACGAACGCCTGCGCCGCCCTGTCCTGCGCGATGTAGGAGGTGAGGGCTTCGATGACGTCGCTGGACTCCGACAGCGACAGCAGCGTCGCCGCTGCCTCGCGGCTGATGGTGTCCAGTCCCGGGTTGAGCTCCACGAACTCGGGGTCGACGTTGAGGGAGACCGGGTTGGCCGACATCCCGGGGTGGCCACGGCCGAGCTCGCTGCCCAGGTAGGACTGCGTCATCAGCTTGGCGAGCAGCCGGGCGTTGAGCTTGAGGTCGGTGTACTCACCGGCGTTGCCCGGGCGGTCGATGACGTAGCCGATGGAGAAGCCCGTGACGGCGGTCGGCGCGTACGCCATCGGGTCGGTGCCCTTGACGTCGTGGGGGCCGGACACGAAGGCCGCCGCGGCGCCACCGTTCTCCGCCAGCGTGAAGCCGGCCGCATCGGCCATCTTGTTGTGCTGGAACTTGAAGCGGTCCTTGTCGAGGCAGTAGCTGGGCGACCACTGCAGCGACGCCTGGGACATCAGCTCGGAGCCGTAGAAGCCGGTCGGGGCCCGCGAGTCCAGCACCGTGCAGGCATCCGGCGGCAGGCCGAAGGTGATGGGGACGGAGAACCGGTTGCGCCAGTTGGAGGCGGACCACCACAGCACCGGGGAGGCCGTGAGGTCGACGCCCTGGTTGGCGAAGTTGCTCGCCCCGGCCTCGAACTGGCCGCCGCGGTTGCAGGCCGGGTCCTCGTCGAGGCAGCTGATCCCCTCGATCGGGATGACCACGATCGAGCAGGCCACCGTGTCCGAGCAGCCGAGCGACTCGTTCTCGACGTCGGAGCGCACCTCGAACTTGGTGTGCCCGTTGCCCTCGATGTCGCTGAAGGCTGCCTGCTCCGCAGGCGGGAAGGCCGCGCCGATCGCCGCCTCCGGGGCCATGGTCTCGGAGGTGCAGCTGGCGTAGAGGGTGCCGTTGGCGGCACGGAACGGCGTGATGTGCGTGGAGAAGTTGGCCACGTCGTTGCACTCGGCGGGGATCTCGGCGAGGCCGTACTTCTGCGCCCGCTGCTCCTCGGTGGCGTGCTTGTCGTGGCGCCAGGCCGCTTCGCTGTCGTCGACGACCTGCGTGCGCTGGGCGCGCGACGACGTCCAGCACGTCTCCGGGGACAGCTGCTGGTCCAGCGGCAGGCTGGGGTCGTCCAGGCCGCGGCACTGCAGGATCACGACGGGGTACTCCTGGAGGAGCCCCTGCTCGCCGAAGGGGCTCGACGCACGGCCGCCGGTCGCGTGCGCGCCGGTCCACGAGATGTTGACCCGCTCGCGCCCGCGCAGCTGCGTGGTGCGGTCGACCGTCACCGTCATGTCGCGCGAGTCGATCTCGATGTCCTGGCCCTGCACGTTGATCGACCGGTCGAGGTGCCTGGTCTGGCTGTACGCCGGGTCGGTGGCGTCTGGCGCTGCCGTGGCCACGCCCCCGACTGCGGGGAGGCTGACGGCGATCGCGGCGAGGGCGATCGTGACGATCCGGGCCCTCATCGGCCCGCGCCCCGACGTCGTACGCCTCGGGCGAGGAGCACGCCCGGCACCAGGATCAGCGCGAGCAGCTCGAGGGTGGCCAGCGCCCCGAAGGCCCGGCCGTCCATGGGGCGGTCGGCGGACAGCTCGGTGGGGGTGGCGTAGAGGGGGTCGGTCGTGGTCCCGGTGCTCGCACTCGTGCTCCCGGCAGCCGCCACCACCTCCCCGGTGATCGGGTCGACCTCGGTCGCGGCGGGGTCGCCGCCGCCACCGCCGCCACCACCACCCCCGCCGGCACCGGCGCTCGGGTCCGTACCGCTCGAGTTGCCGGTGCCGTTGCCGCCGTCGGTGCCCTTGTCGTTGCCCGTCGCGGCACCCTCGGCGGAGGGGTCGCCCGGCTGGTCCTCGTCCGTCGACGGCTCGCCGGTGCCCGTCGACGTACCGCACGGGCCCTCGCCCTCCTTGTCGCAGGCAGCAGGCTGCGGCGCGATCTGGGCGAGCTTGTTCTGCTTGAGGTTGCCCGCCACGAAGGTGGGGTTGTTGCACCGGGTCGCGTCACGGTTCTCGATGTCGACGGCGGGATCGGCCGTCTTCAGCTTGGCCAGCTGGGTGAATCCCGCCTGCACGAGGTTGAGCGGCAGCGGCGAGTAGCCGTAGGGGCCGGCCTTGGCCTGGCCCTCGCACAACGAGTAGTACATGAAGTCCCCGAGGGTCTGCCGCTTCGCGGTGCTCATCCGCTGGTCGTCGGCGCCGGTCGGGATGACCATGTAGCTGTAGGACGACAGCGGGTAGGCCCGCGGGTCGGTGGCGTTGTAGACGCCGTCGAGGATCTGGGTGAGGTAGAGCGGTGAGGTCGTGTCCTCGTTGATCCTGGCCTTCGTCAGGGCGACGGCCACGTTGTACTGGGTCGGCTCGACGTAGAAGCCGCCGTCGTTGAGGACCTTGACGACGGGGTAGTCCTTGTTGAGCGGGTAGGCGTACTCGACGTAGCCGATCGTGCCGTTGCCGGCGAAGCCGGAGATCGTGTTCATCACCTGGTCGGACCCCGACTGGGCCAGCATCCGGCCCTTGCGCGGGTAGTAGGAGGTGTAGCCGCTCCTGCCGAAGAAGGGACGCCAGACGTCGGGGTACTCCGCGTCCATCCAGGTCGTCAGCTGGGCGGTCGTGCCGGAGCCGTCGGACCGCACCACCGGGGTGATCGCGAGCTTGGGGAAGGCGCGGCCGTTGTTGTCCTCGGTGATCGCCGGGTCGGACCAGTCGGTGATCTCGCCGGTGAAGATCCGGGTCAGGGTCTCCCCCGACAGGCGCAGGTTGCGCACCAGCTCGTCACCGATCTTGAGCTGGTAGGTGAAGGCGGTGCCGCCCGCGACGATCGGGAGGTAGGCGAACTCGCGGCCGTTGCTGTTGTCGGCGTTGCCGAACTCGTCGACGCCCGGGTAGGGGATCTCGGAGATGCCGAAGTCGGTGACGTTCTGGGCGAAGTTCTTGCGGCCCTGCGACGAACCGCCGCCGTTGTAGGTCACCTTCATGCCGAGCGCGTCGACGTCGGAGATCCACTGCTGCACGATCACCTCGGACCAGGTGGAGCCGGACCCCTCGATCTGGGCGTACGCCGCGCGCGGGGCGGCGTTGCCGAGTCCACCGGGCTGCGACTCCTCGGCCTGGGCCGCCGCGGCGAGTCCCGGCAGGGACAGCAACGCCAGCGCGAGGCAGGCGGTGGCGAGGCGGAGGGGGCGGGTGAGCATCAGTCGGGGTCCCCGCGCAGTGGTCGGACGGAGGGGCGCAGCGTGGGAGGCCGAGAGCTTCGTGGGGTGATTCATCAGGACTCCTGGGAGGGGACGGGCTTCGCGCGGGGCGTACGCCGGGGTGGGCGTGCGCGCGCCGGGCGGGCGACGAGGCGGGCGATCACGAAGAGGACCAGCACGAGGACGAGCAGCACCGTCGCGGCCGCGAACGCGCGCTCGATGTCCATCGCCTCGGGGCTGCGGGCGCCCTTGAAGATGTAGAGGGGCAGCGAGTTCATGACCCCGTCGGTGGGGTTGGTGACGTAGAAGGTCGCGACGCCGGAGGTGAGCAGCACCGGCGAGGTCTCCCCGACGCCGCGGGCGACACCGAGGATCAGCGCGGTCGCCAGTCCCGGACGTGCCGTCGGCAGCACGACGTGCCACACCGTGCGCCAGCGGCTGGCGCCCAGCGCCAGGCTGGCCTCGCGCAGGCCGCCGGGGACGACGCGCAGGACGACGTCGGCCGCGCGGGCGATGATCGGCAGCATCATCACCGACAGCGCCATCGCCGCGGCGAAGCCGGACCGCGGGAACCCGAACGCGACGATCAGGACGGTGTAGACGAACAGGCCGGCGACGATCGAGGGCAGCGCCGTCATCGCCTCCACGATCGTGCGTACGACGACCCCGAAGCGCCCACCGACCTCGGTCATGAAGACCGCCGTGCCGATGCCGAGGGGCAGGGTCACGGCGACCGCGATGCCCAGCTGGATGGCCGAGCCGAGGATCGCGTGGCCGATGCCGCCGCGGTCGAACGGGTCCCGCGGACCGACGCCGGACATGTCGTCGACGAAGAAGTTGAGGTGCATGAGCGGCTCCCACCCGCGGAACACCACGAAGACCACGGCGCTGACCAGGGCCGCCCCCACCACCACTGCGCCCGAGGTGACGATGCCGCTCACGACGCGGTCGATCACGTCGACCCGACGACCGGTGAGCGAGGTGGTCACCGCGCTCATGAGCAGGCCGAGCACGAACCAGACGACGAGCAGCCACGCGACCCCGCCGAGCGGCAGGAGCCGCTGGGTGATCACCCAGGCCAGCGCGAAGGCACTCACCCACGCGCCGACGGTCGTGAACTGCTCCTCGGCGGTGGGCCTGCCGAGGCCGGGGCGCGGGACCGGCGGGGGCGCGTCCAGGGCGCGGTGCGGCAGGTGGGTGGCCACCTTCACCCGTTCCTGCGTCGTGCTCGTGGGGGTGCTCATGCATCCGTCCCGGCGCCGGAGCGGCTGCGCGACACGATGACCGCGGCGAGCGTGTTGACCACGAGCGTGATGAGGAAGAGCACGAAGCCGGCCGTCAGGAGCGCGGAGAGCTGGGCGGCGCTCGCGTCCCCGAAGCGGCCGGCGATGAGTGCGCTCACCGAGTTGGTGCCGACCTCGAGGATCCGCGGCTTGACGACGAAGTCCGGCGAGATGATCAGGAGGACCGCGATGGTCTCGCCGAGCGCGCGCCCCAGGCCCAGCATCGTCCCGCCGATGATGCCGCCCCGGCCGAACGGCAGCACGACCGAGCGGATCATGCCCCAGCGCGTGGCGCCGAGCGCGAGCGCGGCCTCCTTCTCACCGGGCGGGGTCTGGGAGAAGACCTGTCGCATCACCGCGCACGACATCGGCAGGACCATCATCGCCACGGCGATGCCGGCGCAGAAGGCGCTCCCGATGTAGCGCGTCTGGTCCCAGACAGCGGCGTTCGGGTCGGCCTCGACCGAGAAGAGGGGGATCCAGCCCAGGTGCTGGTGGAGCCACAGGCTGAACGCGGCCGCGTGGGGCATGACGAGGAAGTAGCCCCACATCCCGTAGATGATCGACGGGACGGCAGCCATCAGGTCGACGAGCGAGACGAGGGTCGGCCTGACCCCCGCAGGCGCGTACTCGCTGATGTAGAGCGCGGTGAGCAGGGCCAGTGGAAAGGCGAAGAACATCGCGACGCCGGCGATCGAGACGGTCCCGACGAGGACCGCTCCGATCCCGAGGACGTCGGCCTCGGGCTGCCAGGCGCTCTCGGTGAAGAACCCCCACCCGTAGCGCGACAGGGTCGGCACCGACTGCCAGGCGAGGAAGGCCCCGATGCCGCCGGTGATCACCAGGACGGTCGCACCCACGGCGCGGGCGCCGATCTCGAAGACGCGGTCGCCGCCGGTGGCCTTGCGGGACAACCGACGCGGGGTCGGTCGGTCCGAGGGCACGACGGAGCCCTGGACAGGGAGTGTGGTCACGGCTGACTTTCGAAACGGGCCCGAGACGTGCTGACGGTGGCCGCGCCCCGACGAGAGCTCGCTGTCGGCTGGTGCGCGTCGTCAGTGTTGGGTCCGTGGCCGAACGGCGCCGCCGTCGCAGGTGAACGACCGGACAACGGTTGACGGTGCGTGGCGGAACGAAATCGACGCGATGGCCCGTGGGGACCACGGCGCATGGCCCGGGTGGGTGGTCGGGGAGGATGGGCACGTGCTCCCCCGCCTCGAGGTCGTACGACGACTGCGTCCGATCGACCTGCTCGCGCCGGGGTCTCTCCGGGTCGACACCTCGTCGGGCGGGATCGTGCCCATGCCCGCCGTCGCGCCGTACGTCACGGCCGTCGCGCCCGTGCGGGAGCGCGGCTGGCTGGCGCTGCACCTCGCGGACCACCGGCTCGGCGCGTCGATCGACGACGGTTCGGTCTCTCTGACCGTCACGCGCGGGCACGGGACGCGGGAGGTGCGGAGCCGGCGGTTCCACCGGGCGGAGGACCCGACCGAGCTGGGGCTGACCCTGACCGGCTCCCACCTCACCGCCTGGACCCGCGAGCAGGGGCGGTGGGTCGCCCGGGCGCGCTTCGACCTGCGCGACCAGCTCGACGTCCGCGACGAGACGGCCCTGGCCGACCTCCGCGTGGAGCTGCCGACCTGGGGCGGCGCCGCCGGCGGCTTCGGGCAGCTGGGCCTGCGCGACGTCCGCTTCGTCAGCGAGGAGGACGGGCGACCGCTGCGCGACTGGGACGCGCTGTGGCTGACCGCGACGTCCGCCGGGCCGGGCTTCTTCGACACCGCCCACACCAGCGTGTGGCGCCTTGACCCGACCACCCTCGACGTGCAGCACACGGCCGACCTGTTCTTCCGCCGTCCGGACCGGCCGGGGGTCTTCGGCGACCACGCCACGCACCTGGTCCGCACGGCCGACGGGTGGGCGGTGGCGACCAGCACGTGGGGCGACTTCGAGACCCCGACCACGCGCGCGGGACGTCGTACGCCGTCGGGGTTGCGGGTCACCCTCGCCGAGACGGACGTCGACCTGCTCCGCGGCAGCCACGTCCTCGACACCCGCGAGCTGCCCCTGCCCACCGACGGCCTCGACTCGATCGCCACCTGGGACCCCCACCTCGTCAGGCGCGACGGAGCCTGGCTGGTCGGCTTCGTGAGCGCCCGGCGCTTCTTCGACTTCCACCCGGCGCTGGCCGGCGGCGCCTCGCTGGACGACCTGCGCCTGCTGGGAGCGGCCACCGACCGGAGCGCCACCGAGGGCACCACGCTGCTCGAGGTGGACGGCCGCATGGTCGTGCTCGCCAGCGACGGGAGGGAGTCACCGCGGAGCCTGCGGGCGCGGTTCCCGGTCTTCGACCTCGAGATGGCGGAGGTCGGGCAGCTCGACGCGCCCTACCCGACCAACCTGCCCTGGCCGTCACTCGCGCAGGTCGACGGGAGGTGGCTGATGGCGAGCTTCAACGGCACCACGGTGAGCGAGCCGCTGCTCGGCTACGGCACCCACGGCGACCTGGTGGTGATGCGGTCCGGCCCGCCCGGCGGCGATAGTCTGGACGTGAAGTCGGTCACCACCCCTCGACCGATCTGACCAGGTCCGCACACCCCGCGGCCGCGCCCACCAGCAAAGGACCACAGCATGTCTGGACCCCTCACCCAGTCAGAACTGGCCAGCTCAGGAGTCGACGTCTTCGAGCTCGGCGCCGAGCACGAGCAGGTCGTGTTCTGCAACGACCGCGCGACCGGCCTCCGGGCCATCATCGCCCTCCACTCCACGGCACTGGGCCCGGGCCTCGGCGGGACGCGGTTCTACCCCTACGCGACCACGGACGACGCGATCGTCGACGCTCTCAACCTCTCGCGCGGGATGTCCTACAAGAACGCGCTCGCCGGTCTCGACCTCGGTGGCGGCAAGGCCGTCATCATCGGCGACCCGGCCGAGCTGAAGACCGAGTCACTGCTGCGCGCCTACGGCCGGTTCGTCCAGTCGCTCAACGGCCGCTACTTCACCGCCTGCGACGTCGGCACCTCCTCCGTGGACATGGACCACATCGCCCGCGAGTGCGACTTCGTCACCGGCCGCACCGTCGCGCACGGCGGCGCGGGCGACAGCTCGGTGCTGACGGCGTACGGCGTCTTCCAGGGGATGCGCGCCGCCGCCGAGCAGCTGTGGGGCGAGCCCACCCTCGCCGGACGCACCGTCGGCGTGGCCGGCGTGGGCAAGGTCGGCCGGCACCTCGTGCGCCACCTGATCGAGGACGGCGCGCGCGTGGTCGTCACCGACGTGCACGCGCCCTCCGTCACGGCGATCCGCGAGGCCTACCCGCAGGTCAGCGCCGTCGGCTCGACCGAGGAGCTGGTCGCGAGCGAGCTCGACGTCTACGCCCCCTGCGCGATGGGCGGAGCGATCACCGACCAGGTGGTCCAGGTGCTCAGCGCGAAGATCATCTGCGGAGCAGCCAACAACCAGCTCGCCCACCCCGGGGTCGAGAAGCAGGTCGAGGAGCGCGGCATCCTCTACGCGCCCGACTACTGCGTGAACTCGGGCGGCGTGATCCAGGTCGCCGACGAGCTCGAGGGCTTCTCCTTCGAGCGCGCCCAGCAGCGCGCCACCGGCATCTTCGATACGACCCGCACGGTCTTCGAGCTCGCTCGGGCCGACGGGGTCACCACCGCGGCCGCCGCCGACCGGCTGGCCGAGCGTCGGATGCGCGAGGTCGGCCGCCTGCGCGGCATCCACCTCCGCTGAGCTGACGCTTGTGCGCACGGAGGACCCGCCGAGCTGACGCTTGTGCGCACGCAGGACCCGCCGAGCTGACGCTTGCACGCACCCAGGACCCGTCGAGCTGACGCATGTGCGCACCCACGACCGGCCGAGCTGACGCTTGCACGCACCCACGACCGGCCGAGCTGACGCTTGTGCGCACGCTCCATGCGGACAAGCGTCAACTCGGCACCGTGGCCGCGCACGCACGCGTCAACTCGGCACCACGGCGACGTGCATGAGCGTCAACTCGGCACAGTGGTGGTGCACACAAGCGTCAACTCGGCACGACGGTCACGTGCACAAGCGTCAGCTCGGCACCGTGGTGGTGCACGCACGCGTCAACTCGACGCCGTGCGGGTGAGCACAAGCGTCAAGTCGGTGTGTCAGTCAGTCTGCGCGACGACGAGGGTCGGCATAGCTCGACCACTCGTCCTCGTCCGGCTCGACCTCGGTCGGCCGGGGATGTGAATTGTCATTGCCGTGCAGCTCATTCGCCAACGCGCCGAAGTCCGTCTCGTGAGTCCGGTACTTCAGGTCGCGTGCGACCTTGGTCTGCTTCGCCTTCGCTCGGCCGCGCCCCATAGGGTCGACCCCCTCGCACACTTGGCCGGGGCCCTCGAGGACATCCTCGACGCGCCCGGTCTGATCGGTCACATATCGTGGGGTCAACGCTACCTGAGCGATGGCTGTTCCCGCACACCAAGGCCCCGTTTTT
This sequence comes from Nocardioides alpinus, assembly GCF_900112035.1. Classification (GTDB taxonomy): domain Bacteria; phylum Actinomycetota; class Actinomycetes; order Propionibacteriales; family Nocardioidaceae; genus Nocardioides; species Nocardioides alpinus. The sequence goes on from NZ_FOKC01000001.1 coordinate 794,670, forward strand.
CGTCCGCTCTCGGCGAATTCGGGCTCACCAGCCCGGGTGCTGGCCCTCCAGGACCACCCGACCGCCGGACTCGCGGTCCATCCGCGCCTCACCGGCGACCCACGCCCTGATGCCGTGACCGCCCAGGAGGGCGATGGCGGTGTCGACCGACTCGGGCGCGGTGAGCGACACCATGCCGACGCCACAGTTGAGGGTGGCCTCGAGGTCGGCCTGCGACACCTCGCCCACCCGTCGTACGACGTCGAAGACCGGCTGCGGCGTCCACGTCGAGCGGTCGATGCGGACCGACAGCTCCTCGGGGAGCACCCGCTCGAGGTTGGCAGCGAGGCCACCGCCGGTCACGTGCGACATCGCGTGCGTCTCGGTGCGGTCGGCGAGGTCGAGGCAGGCCTTGGCGTAGATGCGGGTCGGCTCGAGCAGCTCCTCGCCGAGCGTACGGCCGAAGTCGTCCATGTGGCGGTCCACGGTCCAGCCCGCTCCGCCCTGGTCGGGAGAGCCGAGGAGCACGTGGCGCACGAGGGAGTAGCCGTTGGAGTGCAGGCCGCTGGCCTCCATCGCGATCACGACGTCGCCCGGGCGCACCCGGCCGGGGCCGAGCAGCTTGCTGGCCTCGACGACACCGGTCGTCGCGCCCGCCACGTCGTAGTCGTCGGGGTCGAGCAGCCCGGGGTGCTCGGCGGTCTCGCCGCCGATCAGGGCGCAGCCAGCGACGACGCACGCCTCGGCGATGCCCTTGACGATCGCCGCGATGCGCTCGGGGACGACGCGGCCGCAGGCGATGTAGTCGGTCATGAAGAGTGGCTCGGCGCCGCAGACCACGAGGTCGTCGACGACCATGCCGACCAGGTCGAAGCCGATCGTGTCGTGCACGTCCATCAGCTGGGCGATGGCGACCTTGGTGCCGACGCCGTCGGTGGAGGTGGCCAGGAGCGGGCGCTCGTAGCGGGTGAGCGCCGTCGCGTCGAAGAGGCCGGCGAACCCGCCGAGGCCGCCGATCATCTCGGGGCGGCGGGCCTTCTCGACCCACCCCTTCATCAGGTCGATCGCGCGGTCGGCCGCCTCGATCGAGACACCGGCGGCGGCGTAGGCCCCCTCGGACGGGGCAGTGGGCGACTCGGTCACGTCTCTCCTCGGGTGGCGACGGCTGGCGACGGGGCGATCAGGGATTGTTGAGGACCGGCAGCGCGCGACCCATCGTCGGCGACTGCAGCGTCGCCTCGAGCAGGTGCTTGCCGAGCAGGCTCTCGTCGGGCAGCTCCACCGGGTACTGGCCGGTGAAGCAGGCCGTGCACAGCGAGTCGCTCGCCTGCTTGGTCGAGTCGATCATCCCGTCGAGCGAGATGTAGCCGAGGGTGTCGGCGCCGACGCTGGCGGCGATCTCCTCGGGCGTGAGGCCGTTGGCGATCAGCTCGGCGCGGGTGGCGAAGTCGATGCCGTAGAAGCACGGCCACTTCACCGGCGGGCTCGAGATCCGTACGTGGACCTCCAGGGCCCCCGCCTCCCGCAGCATCCGCACCTGGGCGCGCTGGGTGTTGCCGCGCACGATCGAGTCGTCGACCACGACGATCCGCTTGCCGCGGATCATGTGCTCGAGGGCGTTGAGCTTGAGCCGGATGCCGAGCTGACGGAGCGTCTGGCTGGGCTGGATGAACGTACGCCCGACGTAGGCGTTCTTGACGAACCCCTGGCCGAACGGGATCCCGGACTCCTCGGCATATCCGGCCGCGGCCGGGGTGCCCGACTCCGGCACCGGGATCACGAGGTCGGCCTCGACCGGGAACTCGCGGGCGAGCTGGCGACCCATCTCGACGCGCGACTCGTGGACGCTGCGGCCACCGATCGTGGCGTCGGGCCGGGCGAGGTAGACGTACTCGAACACGCAGCCCTTGCGGTCCGGCTCGGCGAAGGTGTGGGAGCGCAGGCCGTTCTCGTCGATGACGACCATCTCGCCGGGCTCGACCTCGCGGACCCGACTGGCGCCGATGGTGGCGAGCGCCGCATCCTCGCTGGCGACCACCCATCCGCGGTCGAGACGACCGAGCACCAGGGGGCGGATGCCCTGCGGGTCGCGTGCGGCGTAGAGGGTGCCCTCGTTCATCCAGACGAAGCAGAAGGCGCCACGCAGCAGCGGCAGCACCTCGAGCGCGCGCTGCTCGAGCGACGTGTCGGGGTGGTGCGCCATGAGCGCGGTGACGAGGCCGGTGTCGTTGGTGGAGGTCTCCACGTCGCGGGCCTGCAGCGGCAGCTCCCCGTCGGGGTCCGGGAGGTCGCGCACCATTTCCGAGAGCTCGTGGGTGTTGATCAGGTTGCCGTTGTGGCCGAGCGCGATGGACCCGTCGACGGTGGGTCGGAAGGTCGGCTGCGCGTTCTGCCAGGTGCTGGCGCCGGTCGTGGAGTAGCGGGAGTGGCCGATCGCGATGTGGCCCTTGAGCGACTCGAGCGTCGACTCGTCGAAGACCTGCGAGACCAGGCCCATGTCCTTGTAGACCAGGATCTGGCGCCCGTTGCTCACCGCGATGCCGGCGGACTCCTGGCCGCGGTGCTGCAGGGCGTACAGCCCGAAGTAGGTCAGCTTGGCGACGTCCTCCCCGGGAGCCCACACGCCGAAGACTCCGCACGCATCCTGCGGGCCCTGGTCCTGGGGGTCGATCGCCATGGTCAGACGGCCGTCGCCGCCCTTCCGCTTGCTCATCGGCTGAGGCACGGTCCGCAGTCTACGGCCGCGGGCGCCCACGGCCGCACCGACGTCCGCGGGCGGCCGGGGCGGCTCAGGGCCACGGGCTCACATCCGGGCCGCGCCGTCCACGATCGCCTTGCGGATCCGCGTGTAGGTGCCGCACCGGCAGATGTTGCGGATCGTGTCGAGGTCGGCATCGGTGATGGTGCCGCCCTCGCGGCTGACCTTGTTGACCAGCGCCACCGCGGCCATGATCTGGCCCGGCTGGCAGTAGCCGCACTGCGCCACGTCCTGGTCGAGCCACGCCTCCTGCATCGGGTGGAGGTCGTGGTCACCGCGCTGCGAGGGCTCGACCTGGTCGGGCAGGCCCTCGATGGTCGTGATCTCGTCGTCGGCACCGAGCTTGCCCACCGGGACGGCGCACGGGTTGAACGCCTTGCCGTTGATGTGGGACGTGCACGCCTTGCACACGTTGATCCCGCAGCCGTACTTCGGGCCGGTGATCCCGAGGCGGTCGCGCAGCACCCACAGGAGTCGTACGTCGTCCTCGACGTCGACCGTGACCCGCTCGCCGTTGACGATGAAAGTCTGCTCTGGCATGTGAGTGCTCCTCAGGAGGTGAGCTCGAGGCCGTCAGTCGGCGACTGCGGGATGGGCGGCGTGAAGGGCTTGGGCTCGAAGGACAGCTGTCCGTGGTTGATCGGGAACTCGGTCGGCATGGTCCCCGTGGCTCGGGCGTAGGCGCAGGCCACCGCGGCGAACGACGCGGCGACGCCCGCCTCCCCCGCGCCACCGGGCACCGTCTCCTCGGACGGCATCACGATCACCCGCACGTCGGGCGGGGTGTTCCACTGCCGCGTGTAGAAGTAGTTGTCCCAGCTGCCCTCGAGGAAGTGGCCGTCGCGCAGGTGCATGCTGGACGTCAGCGCCAGGGCGATGCCGTCGTTGATCCCACCCTGCATCTGTGCCTCCAGCCCGCGGGGGTTGATCGCGAGCCCGACGTCGATGGCAAAGGTGACCCGCGTGACGCGCGGGCCGGTCACCGCGTTGCGGATCTCGCGACCGGTCGTCGCGGGCCGCGTGTCGATCTCCACCAGGCAGGCCGAGACGCCCTTGTACTCCTTGTGGATCGCGATGCCCTGCGCGGTGCCGGCCGGCATCGCCCTGCCCCACTCGCCGGCCTGGGCGACCGTGTCGAGCACGGCCAGGAGGCGCGGGTTGCGCTGGAACTTCCGGCGGAACTGGTAGGGGTCCATCTTCATCTTCGCGGCCAGCTTGTCGACGATCAGCTCGCCGGCGACGCGGACGTCGGGTGAGTAGATGTTGCGCATCGAACCGGTGTTGAAGCGGTCGTCGGTCTCGACGAGGGTCTGGACGACCGCGCCGAAGTCGTAGGGGACCTCCTGGGTGAGGGTGAAGATCGTCTCGGCGAAGCCCAGGTTGCCGACCCCGGCAGGCAGGTCGGCGGCCGCGGCGGTGATGATCTCGCCGAGGCCGTGGCGGAAGTCGGTCTCGACGCAGGTCAGCGACTGGTTGAAGGCCAGCACGTTGGTGCCCACGACGGTGGCCTGCACCCGGCAGGTGCCCAACGGGTGACCCCGCCCGACGCGGGCGTCGTCGGCGCGGTGCCACATCAGCCTGACCGGGGCGCCCATCGCCTGGGAGATCTCGGCGGCCTCCAGCGCGGCGTCGAAGAACAGCCGCCGGCCGAAGGACCCGCCGGCGGTGACGACGTTGACCTTCACCTTGTCGGGCGCCATGCCGAGCTTGAGGGCGATCTGCTGCTGCGCCACGATGGGCGACTTGAGCCCCGCCCAGATGGTCGCCCCGTCGGGTCGTACGTCGGCGATGGCGCTGTTGGTGTCCATCGCGGAGTTGCTGCGGAACCAGAACGTGAAGTCGCCGGAGACGGTCTGCGCGAGCGGGGTGTCGGGCAGACGGGGCATCGGGAGCTGGGCCGCGCGGACCTTCCGCAGGATCGTGGCGTCGCTCTCCCCCGCCACGGGCCCGTCCTTCCAGGCCACGTCCAGGGCGCGTACGGCGTCGATGCACTGCCCGAACGTCTCGGCGCGCACGGCGACGCCGGTGCTGACCTGGGCGACGTGGGTGATGCCCGGCATCGACTCGACCTGCGCCTGGTTGCGCACGGACACCGGGGTGCCGTTGAGCGTGGGTGCCCGGCACACCATCGTGGGCAGCGCGCCGGGGACGTCGAGGTCGGTGGTGAAGTCCTTGGCGCCGGTCACCGCCGCCACGGCGTCGACCCGGTTGGTGGGCTGGCCGACGAGGGCGAAGTCGTCCTCGCTCTTGAGCTGCACCTCGACGGCGCGGTCGCCGGAGGCCGCGGCCTTGACCGCGAGCTCGCCATAGGTGACCGAGGCCCCACCCGGCGCGGTGATCACGCCGCCCTTGGCCACGAGGCCGCCCACGGTGTCGCCCAGCAGGATCGCGGCGGCCTCGAGCAGGGCGAGGCGGGCGACCGCGGCGGCGACCCGGACCGGGGTGTAGGTCGAGATCGTGGTGTTGGAGCCGCCGGTGAGCTGGTTGAACAGCAGCTCGGGCCGGGCGGGAGCGAGGGTGACGTGGACCCTGTCCAGCGGCAGGTCGAGCTCCTCGGCGATGAGCATTGCCGTCGAGGTGGTGATGCCTTGGCCGACCTCGGCGCGTGGCAGCTCGAAGCTGGCCGTGCCGTCCTCGTTGATCGTCACCTTGATCAGGTTGGCCGTCGGTCGCGCTGCGTCGGTGAGCATGTCGTTGAGGTCGTAGACCTCGGGGATCTGCGGCACGGTGGGGATCTCGGCACCGGCGGGCGGCGCGTCGACGAGCACCAGGTCGGCGGCCGCCACGAGGGTGGCGCCGCCGAGGACGTAGCCGACGAAGCGGCGACGGTCCAGGGCGTACGGCGTCCGACCCGTCGGCTCACGGCCGGGCTCGCGGCCGGGCTCGTGTGCGGGGTCGTGGAGGTCGCTCGACGAGGGCATCCGAGAATCACCCGATCTGATCAGCCCGGCGTCCTCCCGGGTCAGAGGCCCCTCCCCAGGAACCGCCCCAACACTCTGACAGCGTCGCTGTCACGATTCAAGCCGGACGTCCGGAAGGAGAGACCTGACGGGCCCTCAGGTGTCGAGCAGCTGGGCGACGCGGTGCAGGGCGAGGCGGGCGACGGCGCGCGTGGACGCCGGCAGCGGTACGACGTCGAGGAGTGGGAACGGCCGGGCCCAGGCCGGGTCCGAGGACAGGACGGCCTCGGGTCCGTCGTACGACGGGTCGGACGCCCGGCGCACCGCCTCCTCCAGCGTGACCAGCGGGCTGCCGTTGCGCGGCACCCAGGTGTGGCCGGGGCGGCAGACCATGTCGTGGTGCAGGGACTCGATCAAGGAGGTCACCGTGTGGAACGGCGCGGTCGTGACGAGCGCCGTGGCCAGGCCCACCAGGGTGGTGGGCACGAGGAAGGCCGGGACGCGCAGGCGGGTGAGGCCGGCGCCACGGGAGCAGGCGCCCATCAGGTCGGGGTAGGCGATGACGTCCGGGCCGCCGACGTCGACGGCGCCGCTCATCGCCTCGTCCTCCAGCGCGTCGACGATCGCGCGGAGGACGTCGGAGACCGCGACCGGCTGCACGGAGCTGCGCATCCAGGTCGGCACGGGCTGGACCACGAAGAGGGTGGCGATCTGCCGGACGATCTCGAACGAGGTGGACCCGGCGCCCAGGACGACACCGGCGCGCAGCGCCACGGCGCCGACGCCGGTGCCCAGCAGGATCCGCTCGACCTCCAGGCGCGAGGTGATGTGCTCGGAGAGCTCGCTCTCCGGCACGTCCGGCACCAGCCCGGAGAGGTAGACGAGGCGGCGTACGTCGCTGTCCGCGACGGCGGCCGCCACGACCTCGGCGCCGCGGCGGTCGCGGTCGGTGAAGTCGGTGCGGTTGAGGGAGTGGACGAGGTAGACCACCGCGTCGACGCCCTTGAGCGCCGCCTCGACGGCGGTCCGGTCGGTCACGTCGCAGCGCAGCGCGCGCACGCGCGGGTCCCACCCGAAGCGCTCGGGATCGGGGACGGACGACGAGGCGGCCAGCACCTCGTGGCCGTCCTCGAGCAGGTGGGGAACGAGCCGCGAGCCGACGTAGCCGGTGGCGCCCAGGACGAGGATCCTCATGGCTCAGGCCTCCCCGAGGTGCTTGAGGAGGTTGCGGGAGAAGACGACCCCCATGTGCTTGACGACCTGCACCATGACCCGCTCGACCGCGGGGCGGGCGAGGCCCGGCAGCGGCAGCTTGCAGGCGATCTCGAGGTCGATGCTGACGTCGGTGCCGCCGTCGGCGCGGTCGGACAGGAGGTAGGTGCCCTCGACCGCCGTCATCTCGTCGGGGCGCGAGGGGTCGTGGCGGAACTGGATCCGCTCCTCGGGCTCGAACTCCATCACCTCGGTGAAGCGCGGCGCGACCGAGACGCCCAGCACCGGGATCGTGCCCATCCGCCACAGCCATTTCTCACCCTCGACGTCGATCGAGGTGACGTAGGGGGTGATCTTGGCGATGAGGCTGGCGTCGGTCAGTGCCGCCCAGACCTCGCTGCGGGGTGAGCGCAACGGCGCCGAGGACCGGTCGCGCGCAGTGAAGGTGGCCATTGCTTCACGCTACTGGCAGGGTCCGCGTCTCCTTCGACGGCGTTCAGCCCCGAGGGAGCTCCCCGAGGTTGCGCAGGAGGAACGCCTCGGCCTTGACGACCTTCTCGAACTCCGCGAGGTGCAGGCCCTCGTTGGCGCCGTGGGCGCGGGTGTCGGGGTCCTCCACGCCGGTGACCAGCACGCTGGCCTGCGGGAACGCCTCGAGGAACTCCGCGATGAAGGGGATCGAGCCGCCGACTCCCATGTCGACGGGCGCCGTGCCGTCCCATGCCTCTGCGAAGGCCGCCCGCGCGGCGTCGTACGCCGGACCGCTGGCGTCGATCTGCGTGGCCTCGCCGGTGTCGACGACCGTGGTGGTGAGGGTCGCGCCCCACGCGACGTGCTTCTCGAGGTGTGCCTGGAGGCGCTCGACGGCGTTGGCGGTCGTGTCGCCGGGGGCGATGCGCAGGCTGATGCGGCAGCGCGCGGCCGGGACGAGGGTGTTGGAGGCGCCCTCGACCTTGGGGGCGTCGAAGCCGGTGATCGACAGCGCGGGCTGCGTCCAGAGCCGCTCGACGACGCTGCCGGTGCCGATCCAGTCGACACCCTCGGCAGCACCGGACTCCGCCCGCAGGCGGGCCTCGGGATAGTCGACGTCGGCGGCCGGACCGGAGAAGAGGCCTTCGATGGCGACGCTGCCGTCGTCGTGGTTGAGGCTGGCGATGAGGCGGCTCAGGGTCATGATCGAGTCCGGCACCAGGCCGCCCCACATGCCGCTGTGCACCGCGTGCGTGAGCGTGCGGACCTCGACGTCCATCCGGACCAGGCCGCGCAGGCTCGTGGTCAGGGCCGGCTCGCCGATGTCCCAGTTGCCGGAGTCCGCGATGACGATGACATCGGCCTCGAGGCGGTCCTTGTGGGCGGTGAGCAGCTCGACGAGGGTGTCGGAGCCGACCTCCTCCTCACCCTCGATGAACATCACCAGGTTGACCGGCAGCTCGTCGCCGAAGATCCGCACGGCGCCGAGGTGCGCGGCGATGCCGGCCTTGTCGTCGGCCGCACCGCGGCCGTAGAGGCGGTCGCCGCGCTCGGTCGGCTCCCACGGCGGGGAGTCCCAGTCGGCGTGGTCGTTCTCGGGCTGGACGTCGTGGTGGGCGTAGAGCAGGACGGTCGGGGCACCCTCGGGGCCGGCCTTCCGGGCGATCACGGCCGGAGGGGCGCCGTCGTGGGCCCGGACGATCTCGGCGTCGAAGCCCTCGGCCGCGAACAGGACGCGGGTCGCCTCGGCGCTGCGCTCGACCTCGCCGGCGCGAGCCGGGTCGGCGGACACCGACTGGATGCGGACCAGGTCCTCGAGGTCGCGGCGGATACCGGGCATGACCTCGGCGAGGCGAGCGGTGATGTCGACAGTCATGTCACGACCCTAGCCGGGAGCGACGGAGTCGCTCACGGCGTGGGTCGGGAGGTTGAGCAAGCGCACGACCGAGCTCGCGAGGTCGCGACCGCCCGTCGAGACACGCGGAGCTGATCCGGGGGCGACGGAGTCGCTCACGGCGTGGGTCGGGAGGTTGAGCAGGCGCGCGACCGAGCTCGCGAGGTCGCGACCGCGCGTCGAAACCCAGCAGACTAGGCGCCGTCCATCTCGGCCCACTCGCCAGTGCGCTTCTCGAGCATCAGCTGGCGCTCGACGTCGGCGAACCCGAGGCGTCGGTAGATCCCGATGGCGTCGCCGTCGGCGTCGGCGACGATCACGAGGGTGCGTACGCCGAGCTGGTCGAGGGCGTGCTGCCCCGCACCGTGGACGACGGCCGAGGCGAGCCCCTTGCGCCGGTGCTCGGTGTGGGTCTCGACGCTCTGGAACCGGGCGACCCCGTCCTCGGTGACGAAGATGCCGGCGGTCGAGACGAGCTGGCCGTCGACGAAGGCACCGAAGCGCCGGCCGCGACCGGCATCGACCAGACGCCGCTCCTGCGCGTTCTTCTGGCGGGCGAAGGTCATGAACGACTCTTCCGAGGTCTGCGGGTAGAGCTGCTGGCTGAGGCGGGCGCGAGCCTCCCACTCCTCGTCGCCGGAGATCGGCCGGACCTCCGCCTCGACCTCCCGCGGGGCCTGCAGCGACGAGGCGGTGAGCACGGTCGCGACGTCGACCGTCAGGCCTGCGTCCTCGAACGCTGCCGTGGCCTCGTCGGAGAGATCGGCGGTGTCGATGCCGAGGCTCACGTGGTCTGCCAGCGGGAACTCGGTGTGGAACGCGCCCACCACCTCGCGCTCGCCGCCCGGGAACGGCGGCCGGGCGAGGAGGAGGAAGTTGCCCCAGAAGTACGACGGGTTGTCGGGCGAGCGCACCACGAGGTGCGTGCCGCGGTCCTCGACGACACTGCCGGAGGCGGTCAGGAGGGCCAGGTCGGTCCGAAAGCCGAGGGAGGTCACGTGCATGAGCGGAGGTTAGTGGCTGACGACGTTGATGAGCGGTTCGCCGGCCACCCTCCGACGCAGCTGGTCGCGGACGAGGGAGGAGATGCGCGGCAGCATCGCCGTCGTACCTCCCGCGATGTGCGGCGTGATGAGGACGTCGGGGGCATCCCAGAGCGGGTGGCCGTCGGGCAGCGGCTCGGGGTCGGTCACGTCGAGGGCGAAGCGCAGGCGGCCGGCGTGGCGCAGCACCGCGTCGGTGTCGACGACCGGCCCGCGGGCGACGTTGACGACGAGGGCTCCGTCGGGCAGGAGGGCGAGGGTGTCGTCATCGAGGAGCCCGCGGGTCTCCTCGCTCAGCGGCACGAGCGCCACCACCACGTCCTGCTCCGGCAGGAGCGAGGGAAGGTCGCCGATGGCCCGCACCCGGCCGACCAGGTCGTCGTCGCGCTCGCGGGAGGCGACCGCGGTGACCGATGCCTTCATCGGCAGCAGCCGCTCCGCCAGCGCCCGACCGATCGAGCCGTAGCCGAGGACCAGCACCCGCGCGTCCGCCAGGGACCGCCGGCCGGGCAACGACTGCCAGTGGCCGTGCTGGCGCACGGACTCGGGGATCCCGCGCAGGCTGGCCAGGATCAGGCCCACCGCGTGCTCGGCGGTCGCGTCGTCGTGCACCCCGGTCGCGTTGCAGAGAGTGATGCCACCGGGCAGCCGCTCGGCCACGCCGTCGTACCCCGCGCTCTGCAGCTGGACGACCTCGAGGCCCTGCAGGTCGTGGCCGCGGTCGATGACGTCGGCGCGGGTGGCGTAGTGGGGGACCCAGAACTCGACGCCCTCGGGCGCGGGCCCGTCACCGTTCCAGACGACGACCTCGACGCCGTCGACGGGGCCGACGGCCTCGGCGAGCTCGGTGGTCGACACGGCCGCCCTCACCGCGTCTCCAGCGGGAGGTAGGCCGACAGGTCCGTGCGCTCGCCGCTGGCGCGGACGGAGCCGGCATCGACGGCCTGGTGCCACGTCGTACGTCCGGTGGCCAGGGCCAGCCAGGTCTCGGCGTCGGTCTCGATCACCGCCGGCGGGGTGCCGCGCGTGTGCCGGACGCCAGGGACGACCTGGACCGCGGCGTAGGGCGGCACCCTGACCTCGACCGAGCGGCCGGGAGCGCGGTCCTCGAGGACGGCGAGGTAGTGCTTGACCAGCGCCTTCGTGTCGGCGTCGGTCGTCGCGCCGGCGAGCTGGTCGGGGGTCAGGATCTTGAGGCGGGCGGGCACGGATCGAGGCTAGCCCGACACCATGAAGGCAGTTCGCGGCCGGTCGGCAGTCGCTGAGCGTGTTCCGCGCCGGAGGGTCCGCGAACTGCCTTCATGGTGCGCTCAGGCGATGGAGTCGAGGACCTCGAGCGTCGCGGTCCACGCCTCGCTGTCGGGGTCGATCACCACGAAGTGGTCGCCCTCGACCCGGACGATCTCGGCCTGCGCGCCCGCGGCCTGCGCGTCGACGACGTAGCCCTCCGACTGCCCGAGGGGGACGATCGCGTCGTCGATCCCGTGGACGCACCAGACCGGGACGTCGAGCGGGATCTGCTGCTGCGGGTCCCACTGCGCGTCGGCGGGGCCGGGTGTGTGGCCGAGCAGCGAGGCGGCCGCGCCGCCACCGAGGCCCATCCGCTCGGACATGACCAGGTCCAGCACCCCGGCCTGCGAGATGGCGTGGGTGACAGCAACCCGCGGGTCCGCGCGGCCTGCTGCCCACACGGCCAGGTGCCCGCCGGCGGAGTGACCGAGCGTCACGACGGTGGACGTGTCGACGCCCTCGACGTCGGCCAGGGCGTCGATGGCCGCGGCCACGTCGTCAAAGGTCTGCGGCGTGCCGCCGCCGTTGCCCACGCGTCGGTACTCGATGTTCCACGCCGTCCAGCCCTCGGCCGCCAGCGAGCGGGCCAGCGGCTGGCCGAGCGTGTAGTCGTAGGCCGACTTCCAGAAGCCGCCATGGATGACCACGACCACACCCCGCGACGGCCCGTCGGGGCGATGGAGCTCGGCGAGCTGCGAGGGGTCGTCGCCGTAGGCGATCACCTCGGCGCCCTCGCCTGCCTCGGGGACGGCAGCAGATCCGGGATCGGCGGGCACGGAGGACTCCTCGGAGCAGGCGCCCAGCAGGGCGGACGGGACCAGCCCGAGGGCAGGCAGGGCGAGCAGCGTACGACGGCGCATGCCCGTGGTTCGGAGCCGAGCGCCGGATCGCTCGGTCGGGCTCACGCAGCGCCCGTCCGCGCGAACCGGGCCGCCACCTCCGCGACCCGGACCGCCAGCTCGGGCGGCGACTCGACGACGAAGTCCGCGCCCGAGCCGGCCAGGACCATGACCGGCCAGTCGAGGTCGTCGACGTTCATCTCGAGCAGGCACCCCTCGCCGTCGGGCGTGACCGTCCCCCAACGGCCCACCTGGGTCGCGAGGAGGTCGGCGGCGAGCGCCACCCGAGCGCGTACGGCGTAGCGCTGGGGCCGCTGGCGGATGCCCTGCTGCACGAAGGCGAGCGCGTCCTCAGCCGGGAGCTCGCGGGCCCGGAACCGCTGCCCGGTGGGCTCGGGATCGGAGATCCGGTCGAGGCGGAAGCTGCGCCAGTCCATCCGGTCGCGGTCCCACGCGACGAGGTACCAGCGGCGCCCCAGCGAGACCAGCCGCAGCGGCTCCACGCGACGGTGGGTCGCGTCGGCCTCGCGCGCGGTGTAGTCGAAGCGCAGCAGCTCGCCGTCGCGGCAGGCCTGCGCCAGCGTGGTCAGCACGGCTGCGTCGAAGACGGGCGCTCCCTCCCACGGGCCGGGCGACTCGGTCTGCGAGGCGACGGCATCCATCTGGCGGCGCAGCCGCGGGGGCATGAGGGACAGGACCTTGGAGAGCGCCTGCACCGACCAGTCGTCCATTCCGGCCACGGCGCCCGCTGCAGCCGTACGGAGCCCGACGGCGATGGCGACGGCCTCCTCGTCCTCCAGGAGCAGCGGTGGGAGCGACCCGCCTCCACGGAGCTGGTAGCCGCCGGCGGCGCCGCGGACCGCGTCGACGGTGTAGCCGAGCTCGCGGAGCCGATCGACGTCGCGGCGCAACGTCCGCGGGCTGACCTCGAGCCGGTCGGAGAGCTCCGGGCCCGGCCAGTAGCGGTGGGTCTGGAGCAGCGACAGCAGGCGCAGCATCCGTTCGCTCGTGCTCATGTCCCGAAGACTAATCCTCAATGCGGTCACAATCTGACCTGATGGGCTCCTAGCGTGATCGTCATGACCCACCACACACACTCCGACCATTCCTCCCCGGCGATCGTGACCCGTGGCCTGACCCGCCACTTCACCTCGCGCAAGCAGACCGTCGAGGCCGTCCAGGGCCTCGACCTCGAGATCGGGCAGGGCGAGCTGGTGGCCTTCCTCGGACCCAACGGGGCCGGGAAGTCCACGACCCTCCGCATGCTCACCACCTTGATCCCGCCCACCTCGGGCACGGCGAGCGTCGCCGGGCACGACGTGGTGACGGGACAGAAGGACGTACGCCGCGCGATCGGCTTCGTCGGGCAGGGCAACGGTGCGGGTCACCGGCAGCTCGGTCGCGACGAGCTGATCAGCCAGGGCCGGGCGTACGGGCTGTCCCACGCCGAGTCGCGCGAGCGGGCCGCGCAGCTCATCGAGGACCTCGACCTCACCGCGGTCGCCGACCGCAAGGTCTCCTCCCTCTCCGGCGGCCAGCGCCGGCGGCTCGACATCGCCATGGGGTTGGTGCACGTGCCGCGGGTGCTCTTCCTCGACGAGCCCTCGACCGGGCTCGACCCGCAGAACCGGGCCAACCTGCAGGAGCTGGTCCGACGACTCCACGCCGACAGCGGCAGCACGGTCGTGCTCACCACCCACTACCTCGAGGAGGCCGACGCGCTCGCCGACCGGGTGATCGTCGTCGACCACGGCCGGATGATCGCCGACGACTCCGCGGCCCGCCTCAAGAGCGGGCTCGGCGACCTCGTGCGGCTCGGCTACGACGACCCGTCGTCCGCTGCCCGTGCGGCCGCGCGCCTCGGGCGGGTGCCGGAGTCCAGGGTCGACGTGGACGGTGACGCGGTGTCGCTGCGCGTGAAGGACGGCTCCCGGATGGTCGGCGAGCTGCTCGCCGACCTGACCGCGGACGGCGTACCCCCGACCCGGGTCGAGGTCGCCCGCCCCACCCTCGACGACGTCTTCCTCGACCTGACCGGTCGCAGCCTGCGCGAGACACAGCAGGCCCCTTCACCCGACACCGACTCCACCGAGATCAACAACGAGGTAGCAGCATGAGCACGTTCGTCAACGACACCGTCAACGTGATGACCCGCGAGCTCAAGCCGGTCTGGCGCGAGCCCATGGCGGTCGTCTTCGCGATGATCCAGCCGCTGGTCTTCCTCGGGCTCTTCGCCCCGCTCCTGCCGGACATGGCGACCGGCGGATCCGCGCTGCAGTGGTTCGTGCCCGGCATCGTCGCCATGACCGCGCTGATGGGCGCGTCCTTCACCGGCTCCAGCCTCATGGAGGAGATGCAGTCCGGCTCGCACGAGCGCCAGCTCGTCTCCCCCATCGGTCGCCCGGCGCTGCTCGTCGGGCGCGCCCTGAAGGAGGTCGTGCCGATGCTGATGCAGGTCGCGATCATCGTCGCGGTGGTGACGCCGTTCAGCTTCGACCTGCACCTCGACGGCGTGCTCGTGGCCGCACTGCTGCTGTCGCTGTTCAGCGTCGGCGTCGGCGCCCTGTCCTTCGCCCTCGCGCTCGCGTCGAAGGGCCAGGACTGGATGTTCTGGACGGTCCAGCAGACGCTGCTGTTCCCGACGCTGCTCACCGCCGGCGTGCTGCTGCCGATCGACGGCGCCCCGCGCTGGCTCGAGGTGGTCTCCGCCCTCAACCCGATGACGTACGTCGTCGACGCCACGCGGGTGCTCTTCGCCGGGACCTACCCGTCGGACGTCGTTGCGCAGGGATTCGCCGGTGCGGCGGTCGTCGCCGCCCTCGGGCTCGTGGTCGGCGTACGGGCCATGCGCCGGTCGAGCTGACCCCTCGCCCCGCTGGTGGAGCGGGGTCCGCCGCCACCCCGCTGGTGGAGCACGGCGCCCTGGCGCAACCTTCCGCTGGTTGAGCAGGGCGCCTTGGCGCCCGTGTCGAAACCGAGGCCATCAGGTGCCTTGGTTTCGACACGCTCGCTGCGCTCGCTGCTCAACCAGCGGCGGGATGAGCTCGCTGCTCAACCAGCGGCGGTGACCCAGCGGCTGTCACCCAGCGGCGGGCACCCAGCCGGGTGCCGTCGACTCAGGCGCCGAAGACGGCCGGAAGCGTCGCCTGCCAGGCTGCCTTCGCCTCGGCGACCGGCAGGTCGAAGGCACCCTCGACGGAGAGCGTGTCGCCGCCGGTGCGCCCGAGGGGCGTGATCGGTACGCCGTGCTGCTCGGCGAGCGCGACCAGGGCGTCGGCCCGGTCGTCGGTGACCGTCACCAGTGCGCGGGCGGTCGACTCGGCGAAGAGCGCCACGAAGGCGTCGCCACCGGCGACCGAGGCCACCGAGACCGAGACGCCGATGCCGCGGCCGAAGGTCGACTCCACCAGCGCCTGCGCCAGCCCACCGTCCGACAGGTCGTGGGCGCTGGTGACGACCGCGTCACGCGACGCGTCCTGCAGCAGCGACGCGAGCGCCTGCTCGGCGCCCAGGTCCAGGCGCGGCGGGAGCCCACCGAGGTGACCGTGGACGACGTGGGCCCACTCCGAGCCGGAGAGCTCCTCGCGGGTCTCGCCCAGGAGGAAGGCCCGCTCGCCCGCGGCCTGGAAGCCGGTCGGCGTACGCCGGGTGACGTCCTCGATGACACCGAGGACCGCCACCACGGGCGTGGGCAGGATCGCCGTCTCGCCGGTCTGGTTGTAGAGGCTGACGTTGCCCCCGGTGACGGGGATGCCGAGCTCGAGGCAGGCGTCCTTGAGGCCGCGGCAGGCCTCGGCGAACTGCCACATCACGTCGGGGTCCTCGGGTGAGCCGAAGTTGAGGCAGTCGGAGACGGCGAGGGGTCGCGCGCCACCGGTGGCGACGTTGCGGAAGGACTCGGCCAGCGCGAGCTGGGCGCCGGTGTAGGGGTCGAGCTTGGCGAAGCGGCCGTTGCAGTCGGTGGAGACCGAGACGCCGAGGTTGGTGTCGGCGTCGACGCGCACCATCCCCGAGTCGGACGGCTGCGCGAGGACGGTGTTGCCCTGGACGTAGCGGTCGTACTGGTCGGTGATCCACGACTTGTCGCAGAGGTTGGGCGAGGCCACCAGCTGCAGCAGCGTCGACCGCAGCTCGCCGCCGGACGACGGGCGGGCGAGCGCCTCGGCGCCGTCGGCCTGCAGCGCGTCCTGCCAGGCGGGCCGGGCGAAGGGGCGGTGGTAGGTCGGGCCGTCGTGCGCGACGGACCGCGGGGGTACGTCGACCACGCGCTCGCCGTGCCAGTCGATGTGCAGCCGACCGCTGTCGGTGACCTCGCCGACCACGACTGCCTCGACGTCCCACTTCTCGCAGATCGCCATGAAGGCCTCGACGTCGCCGGGCTCGACGACCGCCATCATCCGCTCCTGCGACTCGCTCATCAGGATCTCCTCGGGCGCGAGCGAGGAGTCGCGCAGGGGGACCCGGTCGAGCTCGACGTGCATGCCGCCGTCGCCGGCCGAGGCGAGTTCGGAGGTGGCGCAGGACAGCCCGGCACCGCCGAGGTCCTGGATGCCGGCGATGACGCCGGCGGCGAAGAGCTCGAGCGTGCACTCGATGAGCAGCTTCTCCATGAAGGGGTCGCCGACCTGGACGCTCGGTCGCTTGGCGGGGCCACCCTCGTCGAAGGTCTCGCTCGCGAGGACCGAGACGCCGCCGATGCCGTCGCCGCCGGTGCGGGCGCCGTAGAGCACGACCTGGTTGCCGGTGCCGGTCGCGTTGGCGAGGTGGAGGTCCTCGTGGCGCAGCACGCCCACGCAGAGCGCGTTGACCAGCGGGTTGCCGGCGTACGTCTCGTCGAAGACCGCCTCACCGCCGATGTTGGGCAGGCCGAGGCAGTTGCCGTAGCCGCCGACGCCGGCGACGATCCCGGGCAGCACCCGTGCGGTGTCGGGGGCGTCGAGCGGACCGAAGCGGAGCGGGTCCATCACTGCGACCGGTCGCGCGCCCATGGCGAGGATGTCGCGGACGATGCCGCCGACACCGGTGGCCGCACCCTGGTAGGGCTCGACGAACGACGGGTGGTTGTGGCTCTCGACCTTGAAGGTCACCGCGTAGCCCTGGCCGATGTCGAGGACGCCGGCGTTCTCACCGATGCCCGCGAGCATCTTGCCGACGGGCGTCTCCTGCGGGATCTCGCTGAACTGCTTGAGGTGCACCTTGGTCGACTTGTAGGAGCAGTGCTCGCTCCACATGACGCTGTACATCGCCAGCTCGGAGCTGGTCGGGCGTCGGCCGAGGATCTCGCGGATGCGGGCGTACTCGTCGGCCTTGAGGCCCAGCTCCGCCCACGGCTGCTCGCGCTCGGCGTCGGCGGACGCCAGGGCCACCGTGTCGAGGGTGCTCGTCGCACCGGAGGTCGTCAGGCCAGAGGACCTGGGGGACGCGGACTGCGGAGCGCTCGTGTCGGGCACGGCGCCAATCTACCGGCGCTGCGCGTGGTCCCCGTCGTCGGTCTCGGCGTCCGGCCCGAGGCCCTCGTCCACCTCGTCGCCCAGCTCGTCCTCCCGCTCGTCCTCCCGCTCGTCCTCCTCGAGCTCCACGTCGTAGGCCGGATCGCGATCGTCCTTCTCGGCCTCGCGCTCAGCCCGACGGGCGGCGCGCTCGGCCCGCCTCTCGGCGAGGGCGGCGCGCTTGGCCTCCTTCTCGCTCGCCCTGGCAGCTTCCCTGTCCCGTGCCAGCCGGGCGGCCTCGTCCTCGGTCGCGCCCTTCAGCGTCGGGGTCGCGAGCCGCCGGGCACCGGCGCGGCCGCTGTCCATGCCGCGCGACGTCGTCCCGCCGCGCACCCCCATCGCAGCGCCGCCCATGCCGCCCACGGGCGGCATGCCGGTCGTGGCCGCTCGAGCTGCGTCGCGGCGGCCCATCCCGCTGGCGGCGGTGGCGGCCAGGGGTGCGAGGCCGGCCGGGGAGGGACCGGACAGGCCCGACAGGTCGGGCATCGAGACGGAGAGGGGTGCGATCGGCGGGAGCGCCGTCACCCCGGACTGGGCCGAGCCGCGCACCGAGGTGGATGCCGGAGCGATCGCGCCGACACCGGTCTCCGCGCCGTCGGGCAGCCCGCCCGGGAAGGCGCCGCCGGTCAGGGTCGTGAGCTCGCTGCGGACCATGACGAACTCGGAGCGCGCGGACCTCAGCCGGGTGCCCTCCTGGTCGAGCGCCAGCGTCAGTCGCCGACGGATCTCGTCGGCCTCCGCCTGCCCCCGCGTGACCTTGCCGCGGTCGTCGTCCTCGGCGGGGCGGAAGACGAGGTGGCGCGACTCCCCCACGACGTCGTGCGGGACCATCGCGACGTTGGTCCAGGCCTGGTCGAGCTCCTTCTGCGCGGAGGTGAGGACCCCGCTGACGGCGCGCAGGCTGCCGGCGATCACGGCCGTCAGGTCGGTGAACCGGTCGAGGTGGGCGAGCACCTGGCGCCGGTGCTCCTCGTAGCTCTCGGCCGCGGCCGCGTCCCAGCCCTCCGTGGCCCGTCTGGCCACCGCGACCAGCTCGTCGCCCCGCCGGGCGAGCAGGGCACCGATCTCGGTCCAGCGCTGGGCGGCGAGGTCGAGCGGGCGCACGTCGGCGCGCAGCTCCCACGGGTTGGCCGGCACGGTCAGCGCCCCCAGCGGCCCGGCGTACGTCCCGGGCCGTCGTCGTAGAGGTGGCGGGTGGTCCGGTCGAGCTCGGCGGCCACGGTGTCGTCGGCTCGTACGGCGTCCTGCGCAGCGTCCACGAGCCCGGCGACGCCCACGCCGAGGGCGGCGGTGAGGGCGGTGACGACCTCGCCGGCGTCGGTGAGCGAGTCGGCGTAGGAGGCCGAGACGTTCAGCGCCCCGGTCGCGTCGCCGAGCGTGCCGCAGGCCGCGGAGAGGTCGTCGAGGGCGGCGGCCCAGTCCTGGCGCATCGTCGCCAGGATGGCGTCGGACGACGCGGCGAGCTCGACCAGCCTGGTCGGCTCGACCTGCATCAGCGCTCGCTTCCCGTCTCCGCTCACCTCTGCGGGATACCCGCGACCGGAGGGTCCAAACACGGCCTCGGTCGACCTGTGGGCAAACACTTCGCACGCGCGGGTTTCGCCCCGGGTACTTCGGGGAACGTCAGCGGGCACACCCCACGCCCCGAGCCAGGCCCTCCAGGAGCTGCGATGAACGCCGTGATGACCGTCGACCTCTCGGAGCTCGACGCCTGGTCCGCGCAGGTCCAGCGCGCCAGCGACGACCTCACCGGCATCGCCCGCAACGGCGGCCACAGCCTCGTCCAGACCGACTTCGGGCCGATCCTCGAGACCATGATGGGCGCCTACAACGCCCTCCTGCCCTCGGTGAACCAGTCGCTGGCGGACAACGGCACCGGGATGGCCGACCACGCCGAGGCGCTGCGGGCCACCGCCCGCGACTTCACCCTCACCGAGGACGGAGTCGTACGCCGCCACCAGGCGCAGGGCGTCGACGGGCGCGACGGGTCGACCGGCTTCTGGGACGTCGCCGACACCACGATCCGCCGGGCTGCTCCGACCGAGACCAGCCTCCCCCAGGTCAACTTCGGCTTTCCCTACGACACCGTCTGCGACCTGGTGCGCATGCTCACCGGCTTCGACATCCGCGCCGAGCTCGCCGAGAAGATCGGCGGCGACGTGGTCGGCGCCTCCTCGCAGGGCTCGTCGTTCGGCAGCCTCGGCACGTCGATGAAGGGCGTGGCCACCAACCTCCAGAGCGGTGGCCAGACGGTCTCGAAGAGCTGGCAGGGCGGCGCCTCGGACGCGGCGATCAAGCAGATCGGCACGTGGGTGGGCTCGCTCGACACCCAGGCCGGCCAGCTCGTCCGGATGGGCCAGAACGTCGTCCAGATCTGCAAGGACGCCTGGCAGACCGCGATGTCCGTCGTCGAGTGCGTGAAGTCCGCCGTGCAGACCGTGTCGTCGGCGCTCGCCAGGATGAGCATCCCCGGCGTCGGCTGGGCCCGCGTCGTGCAGGCCGTGTTCCAGGCGTTCCAGGCCGTGATGAAGGCCTACAAGGCGATCATGAAGCTCATCAACGTCCTCACGCAGGTGAAGTCCTTCATCGAGACCGTGAAGAACTTCTTCGACGAAGACGTGGCCCCCGTCTCGACGCCGACCGCGCCCACCTCGACCGGCACCCCGAGCAGCGTGACCCGCGACCCGGGCTCCATCACGACGCCGACGATCGGCCAGCGCCCGGCTCCGGTCGCGCCCTCCGCACCCGCGCCCGCCCCGGCATCATCGGCAGTATGAGCGACCCCCGCAGCCAGGCCGAGATCCTGGCAGCCATCAGCGAGGCCCGCGAGGACCTCACCGCGACCCTCTCCGACCTCCGGGCCACCGTCGATGAGATGAACGCGCGCCCGGTGCTCACCGACGAGGAGAAGCGCGCCCTCGAGGAGCAGGCGGAGTCCGGCGAGCTCGGCGAGGACATGAAGTCGCTCGTCGAGAAGATCACGGCCGGCGAGGACACGTGGGAGCGGGTCTTCGCCGGCGAGTCCCCCCACAGCCACCTGCTGCAGGGGCATCTCACGAAAATGTTCGAGGAGCACCAGGAGGACCTCGCGCTGGCCTTCGAGGAGCTGATCGAGGAGGAGGAGGCCAAGGGCAACTTCCTCTTCGACGAGGTGCCGACCAGCGAATCCTGAGCGCCGCGGAGTCGAGTGCGCGACGCCGTGCCGACTGCTACCGCGACCGCACTCGACCTCGGGAGAGGAACTACACGTCTGTAGTTCGCGCGAACCTCTGTTACGTGTGTGACTGGTGTGGTTCTCTGGCGGTCGCTCTCACTCTTCCCCGCTCAATGGAGTCACCATGCGTCGCCTTGTCCGTACGCTCGCCGCCGCGTCCGTCGCCGCCCTCGTGCTGCCCCTCCTCGGGCTGGTCTCGACGAGCGCCACCGCGGACGAGGCCCCAGCCGGCCGGATGGCCAGCCAGCGCCAGATCGCCCTGGCCACGCCCGGCGACTTCACCGGCCACGGCTTCGACCAGTGCCTCGCACCGACGCAGTCGGCCATGGACACCTGGTGGAAGAAGTCACCCTTCTCGGCCGTCGGCATCTACATCTCCGGCGACTCACGGGCGTGCCGCTCGCAACCCAACCTGAGCCCGACCTGGGTGGCGACCCAGGTCGCCCGCGGGTGGCGGCTGCTGCCGATCGCCCTGGGACCGCAGGCGTCGTGCCAGCCGCGCTTCCCCCGCTACCAGGACGACTTCACGATCTCGCCCTCCCCGACCGGCGGCTACGCCAAGGCCGCGGCGCAGGGCGCCGCCGAGGCCGACAAGAACGCCGCCGACGCGATGGCGTACGGCATCGGGCCGGGCAGCACCATCTGGTACGACCTGGAGGGCTTCAACCTCGGCGACACCCACTGCCGTGAGTCGGCGCTGGTCTTCGTGTCCCGCTGGGTCACGCGCATCAAGGAGCAGGGCTACGTCGCCGGCTTCTACTCGAGCGCCAGCTCGGGCATCAAGATGCTCGACGACGCGCGCGTCCAGCGACCCGGGCAGTTCGCCCTGCCGGACCGCATCTGGATCGCCCGCTGGGACGGCGTGGCCAACACCTCGACGACCTACATCCCCGAGGACGGCTGGCGCCCGGGCGGCCGGATGAAGCAGTACCTCGGCGGCCACAACGAGACCTGGGGCGGCGTCACGATCAACATCGACAGCAACTTCCTCGACCTCGGCGCCGGGTCCGTCGCGCGCGCCGAGGGCCGCTGCCCCGGCACCCGCCTCGGCTTCTGGAAGTACCCCACGCTCTCCCCCGCCGCCGCGCAGCCGACGCGGGTCAAGGTCCTCCAGTGCCTGCTGATCGAGCAGGGCACCTACTCCGGCGCGATCAACGGGGCGTACGACGCCGCGACCGTCGCCGCGGCCCGCGCCTGGCAGGCCTCGCGGAAGTTCTCCCCGACCGACACCTTCGAGAAGCGGCACTGGACGGCACTCCTGGCCGCCGGCGCTCGTACGACGATCAAGCGGGGCTCGACCGACGAGTCGGTCCACCGCCTGCAGCGGGCGCTCAACGCGGCCGGCGCCGGACGGTTCAAGGCGACGGGTGTCCTCGACGCCAAGACCGAGAAGGCGCTGCGTGCCTACCAGGCGCGTCTGCGGATCGCGGTCTCCGGTGTCGCCACCCCGCAGACCTGGAACAAGCTGCAGCAGGGCAAGTAGCCCGACCCGCAGTCCGTCGACGTCTGCCTCAGGCGGGCGGACCGACCACGAGCGCGACGCCGGTCAGGCCGGCGACCGCGACCACGGCGACGAGCAGGCCCTGGGCCGGTCGGCGCAGCAGCCACGCGGTCACCTTCTCGATGGCGCCGCGGGGCGCCTCCGACCGCAGCCGCCACTCGTCACCGAGCAGCCCCGAGCGCTCGGCGTACCTCTCGAACGGCACCGTCGCGAACGGCGGCACCGCCGCGACCAGGCCGAGGGCGAGGCGGCCGAGCGGCCACCGCTGGTCGACCGCCAGCAGGACGGTCGCGAGGCAGTAGGCGATGAAGACGACGCCGTGGACCATGCCGAAGACCTGCACACCGAGCTCGGTGGTCTCCGTGACGTACTTGAGGAACATCCCGGTCAGCAGCAGCGCCCAGGTGATCGCCTCGGCGACGGCGGCCGTGCGGTAGAGGGTGCGCGGGGTGGGGCGGGACTTCACGCAAACGCCTGCTCGACGAGCGAGGTGAAGAAACCGAGACCGTCGGTGCCGGGTCCGGTGAGGTCCTCGACCGCGTGCTCGGGGTGCGGCATCAGGCCGACCACGTTGCCGCGCTCGTTGGAGATGCCCGCGATGTCGCGCAGCGAGCCGTTGGGGTTGCCCTCGAGGTAGCGCGCGACCACGAGGCCCTCGCCCTCGAGCCGGTCGAGCGTGGGCTCGTCGGCGACGAAGCCGCCCTCGCCGTTCTTGAGCACGATCGTCACCTCGGCGCCGGCGGCGTACGCCGACGTCCAGGGGGTGTCGACCCGTTCGATCCGCAGCCGCTGGTCGCGGCACACGAATGTGCGGTGGTCGTTGCGGATCAGCGCACCGGGCAGCAGGTGCGACTCGCAGAGGATCTGGAAGCCGTTGCAGATGCCGAGGACCGGCATCCCCTTGCCGGCCGCCTCGATGACCGACGCCATGACCGGGGCGAAGCGGGAGATCGCGCCGCAGCGGAGGTAGTCGCCGTAGGAGAAGCCGCCGGGGAGCACGACCGCGTCGACACCCCTGAGGTCCTCGTCGCCGTGCCAGAGCGCGACGGCCTCGTGGCCGCCGATGGACACCGCGCGGCGCGCATCGACGTCGTCGAGCGAGCCGGGGAAGGTGACGACGCCGACCTTCATGCCCGTTCCCCCTGCGCGTGCACCTCGAAGTCCTCGATCACCGGGTTGGAGAGCAGCTTCTCAGCCATCTCGCGCACCTCAGCGAGGAGGGCATCACTGGCGTCACCCTCGAGCTCGATCTCGAACCGCTTGCCCTGACGGACGTCGCTGACGCCGGCGAACCCCAGCCGGGGCAGGGCGCCGAGGACGGCCTTGCCCTGCGGGTCGAGGATCTCGGGCTTGGGCATGACATCGACGACGTATCGGGCCACGGAGTGCTCCTGAGGACAGGCGGGGCTGGGCAGGGCTGATTCTAGTGACGTACCGGAGCGGGGCACGCCCGGGTCCACCCCAGCGCCGCCGACCTGACGGCCCGTCAGGCCCTGCGGCGCGCCGAGACCACGATCAGCCCCACGCCGAGCCCCGCGAGGATCGGGCCGAGGATCGCCCAGAGGGTCTGGTCGGTCATCGCGCTGCCCTCGAGGTAGCCGAGGCCCTGGAAGGTCCACACCGCACCGACGAGCACCATGATCGCGCCCATCGCGATCCACAGCGCGCGCATCAGCTGAGCTCCCGCTTGAGGATCTTGCCGGTGGCCGTCATCGGCAATGCGTCGACGAACTGGACGATGCGGGGGTACTTGTAGCCCGCCATCTGGTCCTTGCCCCAGGCCACCAGCTCGTCCTCGGTGACGCTCGCGCCGTCCTTGCGGATGACCACTGCCTTGATCTCCTCGCCGTGGCTCTCGTGCGGCACGCCGATCACGGCGGCGAGCGAGACGTCGGGGTGGGTGAGGAGGACTTCCTCGATCTCGCGCGGATAGACGTTGTAACCGCCGCGGATGATCATGTCCTTGGACCGGTCGACGATGTAGTACCAGCCGTCGCCGTCCTTGCGACCGAGGTCGCCGGAGCGGAACCAGCCGTCGACGATCGCGTCGTCGGTGGCCTCGGGACGTCCGTAGTAGCCCTTCATGATGTTGGGGCCCTTGATCGCGATCTCGCCGACCACGTCGTCGCCGTCCTCGAGGTCCTCGCGGACGCCGGGCTCGGGGTTGATCAGCTTCATCTCGACGCCGGGGATCGGGCGTCCGATCGAGCCGACCCGGGCGGGCTCGCCCCAGACGGAGAAGCTGGCGACCGGCGACGTCTCGGAGAGGCCGTAGCCCTCCAGGATCGTCACGCCGAAGCGCCGCTCGAACTCCTTGTGCACCTCGACCGGCAGCGCCGAGCCGCCGGCCGCGGCGACCCGCATCGTGTCGGCGAGCTTCTTGACGTCGACACCCGAGTCGTCGAGGGCGCCGAGGAGCCCCCAGTACATCGTCGGCACACCGGCGAAGAAGGTGACGCCCTCCTTGTCCATGAGGCCCAGCGCCGGGCCGGCCTCGAAGCGCGGCAGCAGCACGACCGTTCCGCCGAAGGCGAAGCCGGCGTTCATGATCACCGTCTGGCCGAACGAGTGGAAGAGCGGCAGCACGCACAGCAGCGTGTCGGGGTTGTCGGCGTCGGCCCCGAAGAGCGCGTCGCTCGCGAGCGCGTTGGAGATCATGTTGCGGTGCATCAGCTCGGCGCCCTTGGGCTGGCCGGTGGTGCCGGAGGTGTAGAGGATGACGGCGGTGTCGTCGCCGTCGACCTCGCGGGTCTCGAACACCGGCGACTGCCCCTTGAGCGCCTGGCCCAGGGTCTCTGTCCCCTCGATCGGGGACTCGGCGGCCGGGTCGGCGGTGATGACGAAGAAGTGCTCGCTCCCGTCGGTCTGCTCGAAGCCGGCGTGGCCCTCCGCGCCGATCGGCAGCTCGGGCGTGCCCTGGAAGCAGAAGTAGGCCTTCGCGTCCGAGTCGTCGAGGTGGTAGGCCACCTCGCGGCCCTTGAGCAGGACGTTGAGCGGGACGACCGTCGCTCCGGCCTTGAGGATGCCGTAGTAGACGATCGGGAAGTAGGGCAGGTTGGGGCAGCTCAGCGCCACCTTGTCGCCCGGCTGGATCCCGCGCGAGACCAGCAGGTTGGCCACCTGGCTGGCCCCGGCGTTGACCTGGGCATAGGTGAGGCGGGTGTCGCCCAGCACCACCGCTGTGCGGTCCGGGTGGGCCTGGGCAGAGCCTTCGAGGAGCGAGGAGAGGTTCGGCATGACGCAAACCTACTCACGGGTGGTGACGCGCGTCACCCGTCGTCTCGTGGCCGCGCGCCGAGGATCTTCCCGGCCTTGCGGAGGTCCGCGGCGATGGCCTGCGAGGCCAGCAGGCCGGCGGCCCCGGCCGGCAGCGCCCACGCTCCGCTGCCCGTGAGCTCGCCGTCGGCGCGCACGCGGCAACCACCGACGACGTCGGTGAAGTGGAGGGAGAGGGTCGCGCTGACCCCGCGCCAGGTGCCGCGCTCGGTCCAGACGCGGTAGGGCGTGAGCTCGGTGGTCTCCATCTGCGGACGTACGCCGACGCTCGTCGTCTCGCGCCACGCCTGCCCGAGGTGGGGCTCCTCGTCGGGCGGCACGTCGACCGACTTCAGCGAGGACTGCCACTCGGGTCGGTTGCGCGGGTCGCACAGGTAGCGGAAGGCCACCGCCGCCGACACCGGCATCTCGACGGTCGCGGTGATCCGCCGCGGGCTCAGAACGTCTCCCCGGTGAGCAGCTCGAAGGCCTCGACGTAGCGCGAGCGGGTGCGCTCGACGACGGCCGCGGGCAGGACGGGCGGCGCCTCTCCGGACGTCCGGTCCCAGCCCGACTCGCCGGTCAGCCAGTCCCGCACGATCTGCTTGTCGTACGACGCCTGGGTGCGGCCGGGCTGCCACTGGTCGGCCGGCCAGAAGCGCGAGCTGTCGGGGGTGAGGACCTCGTCGGCGAGGATCGTGGTGCCATCAGGACGGCGGCCGAACTCCAGCTTGGTGTCGGCGAGCAGGATGCCGCGCTCCCTGGCGATCGCGTGGGCCTTGCCGTAGACCTCCATGGTCAGCATCCGGAGCTCGGCTGCCGCGTCGTCGCCGACGGCCTCGCACACCGCTTCGTAGTCGACGTTCTCGTCGTGGTCGCCCAGGTCGGCCTTCGTCGCCGGGGTGAAGATCGGCTCGGGCAGCCGGCTGCCGTCCTGGAGACCGGCGGGCAGCGCGATGCCGCAGACCTCGCCGGTGCGGTGGTAGTCGTGGAGGCCGGAGCCGGTGAGGTAGCCGCGTGCCACACACTCGACGGGGAACATCTCGAGCCGCTCGCAGATCACCGCGCGCCCGGCCACGGAGGCCGGCACGTCGGTCGACACGACGTGGTTGCCGACGAGGCCGTCGAGCTGGGCGAACCACCACAGCGACATGCGGGTGAGGATCTCGCCCTTGTCGGGGATGGTGGAGTCGAGGACGAAGTCGTAGGCGGAGATGCGGTCGCTGGCCACCATCAGCAGCCGGCCGTCGTGCTCACCCCCGTCGATCCGGTAGAGGTCACGGACCTTGCCGGAGTGGAGGTGGGTGGTGCCCTCGATCGCGGGGGCAGCGGGGATGTTCAGCTCGGCCACACCCCGAGCCTAGTGGTGCCTAGCGGTGGAGCCACCAGCTCATCCGGCGCGTGATCCACGGCAGGACGACGTACGTCATGAGCGGCGTCATCACCAGGATCGTCACGAAGACCCGGAGCACGAGCGGCCAGTCGGCCAGCGGCGTGTGGCCCACGGCGAAGTTGACGGCCAGGCTGAGCGGGAAGAAGCCCATGAAGATGACGACCATCTGCTTCCAGCGCGGCGGCGGGGTCGGCGCCGGGGAGGTCGACTCGATCGACGTCGGCTCGTCGAACCAGCCCTCGATGCCCGTACGCCGTTCGCGGCTGCGCTCCTCGACGCTGCCCTGCGCCGCCTCGAGCCACCACTCCCGCTGGGGCGAGGCGTCCCAGGCCGCGAGGGACTCAGCGTCGGCGAAGCGGTAGAGCATGTGCCAGTCGGACGAGTCCTCGCTGGGCCGCACCCAGCCCGAGCCCAGGAAGCCGTCGAACTTCTCGGCCAGCGACGTCCCCGCCTGCACCCACGCGAGCATCTCGCTGGAGCGGGACGGGTCGACGTGGCGGGTGACGGACACGGTGACAGGGGCGGACATGCCCTCCAGTGTCGGGCGCGGGAGGGGTCGGCGGGTAGCCGAGGACGACGAGATCCCGGACACGCTGGCGTCGCATTGTCAAGTGATCTAGTCTACAAACAGTGCCTTCGTCCCCCACCCTGGGAGTCCCCATGTCCCGAGCGCCGCGCCCCGACTTCCTGGTGATCGGTGCGCCCAAGGCCGGCACCACCGCGCTGCACGCCGCGCTGGCGCAGCACCCGGAGGTCTTCGTGTCCGACCCCAAGGAGCCGAAGTACTGGCTCTGCGACGGCGCTCCGCCGCCCGCGTGGCGCGGGCCGGGCGACAAGCACTCGCAGCAGGAGTGGATCTGGCGCGCCGACCGCTACTTCCCGCTCTTCGAGCCCGCCGGCGACCACCAGGTGCGCGGCGAGAGCACACCGTTCTACCTGTGGAGCCGCGGCGCCCACCGCCGGATCGCCGAGGACCTCCCGGACGTACGGCTCATCGCGGTCGTCCGCGACCCGATCGACCGGGCGTACAGCAACTGGATGCACCTGTGGTCCGACGGCCTCGAGCCGGAGTCGGACTTCGTGACGGCGTTCGGTCGCGAGGCCGAGCGCGTACGCGCCGGATGGGCGCCGTTCTGGCGTTACGGCGAGCTGGGGCGCTACGGCGAGCAGCTCCAGCACCTGCACCGGTACGTCGACCCGGCGCGGATCCTCGTCGTCCGCTACCGCGACCTCGTCGACGAGCCACGGGCGACCGTCGACCGGGTGAGCCGGTTCCTCGGCATCCGGGAGGGGCTCGTCGACGCCATCCCCCGCGACAACTCCCGCAGCTTCGTCCCGCCGGGTTGGCGGCCGCTGCTCTTCGGGCCGGTGGTGCGCGGAGGCGCTCGCCTCGGCCAGTTCGTGCCGCCCGAGGTCTGGAGACAGCTGCACCCCCTGACGATCGGCCTGCTCAGCGACCGCAGCGAGGCCGCCCGTCCACGGCTCGACGCCACCCGCCGGCAACGCCTCGTGGACGAGTACGCCGACGACATCGGTCTGCTCTCCGAGCTCACCGGGCAGGACTTCGAGGACTGGCTCTCGCCCGAGAGCCGCGGCTCCTACGCGGAGCGGTCCGCGACCGTGACGCCGATCGGGGCCGTCAGCGCACGCAGGTGACCAGGTCGTGCGCACCGTCGGAGCGCGCGGCCTCGACGTAGTAGCGCACCCGCCCGTCCGGCAGCGGCACGGCCGTGGCGTAGCGGAACGCACCATCGGCGTGAGGCGAGGAGATCGGCGGCCGGGCGGTGCGGGTCAGCGCCGTTCCGTCCCACACCGCCACCCCGGTGGTCTCGAACCAGTTGGACTCGGCGTCCTTGCGACCGTCGTACAGCACCGTGCCGTCAGGCAGCACCGCGCTCACGCGGGCGCCGCGCGCGTCCCACTCACCGGGGCGTCCGGCGAGCACCTCACCCCGGTCCTCCCAGTCGAGTCCGTCGACGCTGGTCAGCCGGCGCGTGGTCATCCGGTCCTCGTGGCCGGGCTCGTCGAGCGGGTGGCAGCACAGCCACATCTCGTAGCCGTCGTCGCCGACCGTGATCACCGGGTCCTTGACGCCGGTCTCGCGGTCGCCCTCGTGCACGCGTCGTCGTACGCCGCCGGGCAGGCGCTCGACCGTGTCGGCGGTGAGGCTGTCGACCCACCAGTGCTTGGTGCCGGGGGTGGCGCAGGAGAGGTAGAGCCGCCACCCGCCCTCCCGGAGCGGGACGAGGACCGGCCTCTCGAAGGACTCGGCCCCGAAGGCCTCGCGGGACACCTCGGTCACCGGCTCGAAGGTCACGCCGTCCGCGGAGCGGGCCACGACGACGGAGACGCCGCGGCCGTCGGTGAGGGGACGGCGGACCCGCCAGGTGAGCCAGAAGACCCCGTCGACGAGCACCGCGCTCGCCGCCCCCGCCCAGTTGCCGGCACCCGGGCCGGGAGCGGGCACCACGACCCGGACGTCGTCGTAGGTCGGCGGGGCTGCGGTGGTGAGAGCCATGCAGCGATCATAGTCGACTAGTTAAGTCGAGTTTGGGATCAGGCGGTGATGGTGAACGTGGTCGCTTCGGCTGGTGCCGCCTCGCGCACCGCGACGTCGCGGACGCGGGCCATCCCCGGCCCCTCGTGGCACCAGGCGACCAGCGCGTCGACAGCCTCGTCCTCGCCCTCGGCGTGCAGCAGCACCGAGCCGTCGGGCTCGTTGCGCACCCAGCCGACGACGCCGAGGCGGCGGGCCTGCTCCTGGGCGTACCACCGGAACGAGACGCCCTGCACCCGCCCGCTCACCCGCACCTGGACCGCCTTCATGCCCTCCATCATCCGCTTGCGTGGTGGTGGCTGGGCACCTCCCCCGGTCGCCAACTCACCAGTTGGTCCGCCAACTCGTCGGTTGGCGACTTGGGTCTCAGCCGCGCGCTCGCGGGCCTACTCGTCGGTTGGCGACTTGGGGGCCCAATCCACCGGGTCGTGCCCACCCAACCCGCCAACTCACCAGTTGGCGGACCAACTCGTCGGTTGGCGACTTGGGGGCCCCAGCCTCACACCCGCGGACCAGCTCGTCGGCGGGCGGCTGGGGTGACCGAGCCTCAGAGGATGGCGCCCGGCACGTACGCCGCCGCGGCGGGGTGGCGGGCCGCGAGCGCCTCGACCCGGGCGACGACCGCACGGGTCTGGGCCACGGCAGCGCCGGTGAACTCGATCGGGTCCGCGACGAGGGCGTCGATCTGGTCGCGGGTGAGGCCGAGCCTCTGGTCGGTGGCGAGCTTGGCGAACACGTCGTTGTCGACCTGCCCGGCGCGCATCGCGAGCGCGGTGCCGACGGCCGCCTCCTTGATCGCCTCGTGGGCGGCCTCGCGGCCGACCCCGTTGCGGACCGCGGTCATCAGCACCTTGGTGGTGGTGAGGAACGGAAGGTAGCGGTCGAGCTCGCGCTGGATCACGGCCGGGAAGGCGCCGAACTCGTCGAGCACGGTGAGGAAGGTCTGGAAGAGGCCGTCGGTGGCGAAGAACGCGTCGGGCAGCGCGACCCGGCGCACCACCGAGCAGGACACGTCGCCCTCGTTCCACTGGTCGCCGGCGAGCTCGCTGACCATCGACAGGTGGCCGCGCAGGATCACGGCAAGGCCGTTGACGCGCTCGCAGGAACGGGTGTTCATCTTGTGGGGCATCGCAGAGGAGCCGACCTGCCCCTCCTTGAACCCCTCGGTGACGAGCTCGTGGCCGGCCATCAGCCGGACCGTGGTGGCGAGGTTGGAGGGACCGCTGACCAGCTGCACCAGCGCGGCGACGACGTCGAAGTCGAGGGAGCGCGGGTAGACCTGGCCGACGCTGGACAGGGTCTGCTCGAAGCCGAGGTGGGCCGCGACCCGCTGCTCCAGGTCCTCGAGCTTGTCGGCGTCACCGTCGAGCAGGTCGAGCATGTCCTGGGAGGTGCCCATCGGCCCCTTGATCCCGCGCAGCGGGTAGCGGGCGAGCAGCTCCTCGATCCGCTGGACGCCGATCAGCATCTCGTCGGCGATCGTCGCGAAGCGCTTGCCCAGCGTGGTCGCCTGCGCTGCCACGTTGTGCGAGCGGCCGGCCATCACGGTGACCTCGTGCTCGGCGGCGAGCCGTCCCAGGCGCACCAGCGCGGCGACGGCCCGGTCGCGGACGACCTCGAGCGAACGGCGAACCTGCAGCTGCTCGACGTTCTCGGTGAGGTCGCGCGAGGTCATGCCCTTGTGGATGTGCTCGTGGCCCGCCAGCGCGGAGAACTCCTCGATGCGCGCCTTCACGTCGTGGCGGGTGACCCGCTCGCGGGCGGCGATCGAGTCGAGGTCGACCCGGTCCACGACGGCCTCGTAGGCCTCCACCACGCCGTCGGGGACGTCGATGCCGAGGTCGCGCTGGGCCTTGAGCACGGCGATCCAGAGCTGCCGCTCGAGGACGATCTTGTGCTCGGGCGACCAGATCGCGGCGAGGTCGGCGCCGGCGTAGCGGGTGGCCAGGACGTTGGGGACGGTCACGGCCGTCATTCTTTCACTCCGGGGAGACGAGCCGGCGGGCCGCGTCCACCACGGCCGCTCGGCGCTTGGGCCGGGTGTTGTTGCGCGCGGTCGGGGTGTACTCCGGCGGCAGCGACGCCCAGGTCGTCGCCAGGCTGAGCAGCAGCCCCAGCAGCACGTCGGCGGCGAACGCGTCGGTGACGCGGCCGTCGCGCTGCGCGGCACGGATCGCGGCGACCTTCGTGGCGTTGGCCCCAAGGATCGCGGCGTTGGGTGGGTCGTCGTCGGAGCGCTCGAGGCGGTACCAGGTGGCGAGCCGCGCGAGCGAGGGGTCGTCCTCGAACTGGTCGAAGATCCGGCCCATCGACTCAGGGAGGTCGTCGGCGTCGAACGGGTCGGCCTCGACCACGTCGTGCATCAGCCCGGCCAGGACCGCGCCGAAGAGGCCGTCCTTGCTGCCGAAGTAGTGGTAGATCTGCGCCTTGTTGGTCCGCGCGGCCGCAGCGATCCGGTCGACGCGGGCACCGGCGATGCCGAACTCGGCGAACTCGGCCGCCGCCGCATCGAGCAGACGTCGGCGGGTCGCCTCCGCATCGCGTGGTGCCATGGCTGCGAACCTATCAACCAACCGTCCAGTTGACACCCGGGGCCGACGTCAGTCGAGCGCGGCAGCGCCCTCCATGACGCCGAGCGGCTCGGCCGCGATGTCGCGGCGCCACTGGGCCCCGGGAAAGCTGATGCTCGCGATGCCCTCGTACGCCTTGGCGCGGGCGTCGGCGACGTCGGCGCCGATCGCGCGCACCGCGAGTACGCGCCCGCCGGCCGTGACGAGGCCGGCCTCGCTCCGGGCTGTGCCCGCGTGGATCACGTCGACGTCCGTCTCGGCCGCCAGCGTCTCGGTGCCGACGACGACGTCGCCCGTGCTCGAGCCCTCCGGGTAGCCCGCGCTGGCCATCACCACGGTCACCGCGGCGCCGTCGGCGAAGGTCGGCGGCGGTACGGCCGCCAGGTCGCCCTGCGCCGCGGCGTGCAGCAGGGCACCGAGCGGCGACCCGAGCAGCGCCAGCACCGGCTGGATGTCGGGGTCGCCGAAGCGGACGTTGAACTCGATGACCTTGGGACCGGCCGCCGTGAGCGCCAGCCCGACGTACAGGCAGCCGACGAAGGGCGCCTCGAGGCGACGCATCTCGGCGAGCGTCGGCGCCACCACCTGCTCCATCACGGTGTCGACGATGCCGTCGGGCAACCAGGTGAGTGGCGCATAGGAGCCCATGCCGCCGGTGTTGGGACCGCGGCCGCCGTCGAAGATGCGCTTGAAGTCCTGGGCGGGCAGCAGCGGACGGCCGACCGTGCCGTCGCAGACGACGAAGAGGGAGAACTCAGGACCGTCGAGGAACTCCTCCACGACGACCCGGTCGCAGCCCGCAGCATGGGCCAGCGCCTCGTCGCGGTCGTTGGTGACGACCACGCCCTTGCCGGCGGCGAGAGCGTCGTCCTTCACGACGTACGGCGCGCCGAAGGCGTCGAGCGCTGCGGCCGTCTCCTCTGCGTTCGTGCACGTGCGCGAGCCGGCCGTGGGGACGCCGGCCGTCGCCATCACGGCCTTGGAGAACGCCTTGGAGCCCTCGAGGCGGGCGGCAGCAGCAGAGGGACCGAAGCAGAGGATCCCGGCCTGCGTGACCGCGTCCGCGACCCCGGCCACCAGCGGCGCCTCGGGCCCCACGACGACCAGGTCCGCCCCGAGCGAGGTCGCCAGGGCGGCGACGGCGGGGCCGTCCATCAGGTCCACGTCGTGGAGGGTCGCGACCGCACCGATGCCCGGGTTGCCGGGGGCGGCGTGCACCTCGCTCACCGCCGGGTCGCGGGCGAGCGACAGGGCCAGGGCGTGCTCACGGCCGCCGGTGCCGACGACGAGGACCCTCACGGGTGGACGACCACCGTCTGCTCCCGACCGGGACCGACCCCGACGGCCCAGATCTTGGCGCCGGAGATCCTCTCGAGGGCCTGGACGTAGACCTGTGCGTTCTTCGGCAGGTCCTCGAAGGAGCGGCACCCGGAGATGTCGGTCTGCCAGCCGTCGAAGTACTCGTAGATCGGCTTCGCGTGGTGGAACTCGGTCTGGGTCATCGGCATCTCCTCGACCCGCTGACCGTCGATCTCGTAGGCGACGCAGACCGGGATCTGCTCCCACGCACCCAGGATGTCGAGCTTGGTGAGGAAGAACTCGGTGAGGCCGTTGACCCGGCTGGCGTAGCGCGCGACCACGGCGTCGTACCAGCCGCAGCGCCGGGTGCGGCCGGTGGAGACACCGATCTCGCCGCCGAGCGTCTGGAGCTGGATGCCGTCGTCGTCGAACAGCTCGGTGGGGAACGGCCCGGAGCCGACGCGGGTCGTGTAGGCCTTGATGACCCCGATGACGCGGTCGATCCGGGTGGGGCCGATGCCGGCGCCCACGCACACGCCGCCGGCGACCGGGTTGGAGGACGTGACGAACGGATAGGTGCCGTGGTCAACGTCGAGCATGGTCGCCTGAGCGCCCTCGAAGAGCACGGTCTGGCCGGCGTCGAGCGCCTGGTTGAGCAGCAGCGAGGTGTCGCACACCATCGGTCGTAGCCGCTCCGCGTAGGACACGAGCTCCTCGACGACCGCGTCGACCTCGATCGCACGACGGTTGTAGACCTTGGTGAGCAGGTGGTTGCGGACGTCGAGGGCAGCCTCGACCTTCTCGCGCAGGATCTTCTCGTCGAACAGGTCGGCGATGCGCACGCCGACGCGGTTGATCTTGTCGACGTAGGCCGGGCCGATGCCGCGGCCGGTGGTGCCGATCTGATTCTTGCCGAGGAAGCGCTCGGTGACCTTGTCGATCGTCGCGTGATAGCTCGCGATGACGTGGGCGTTGGCGCTGACCTTGAGGTCGGCGACCTCGACGCCCCGTGCGATCAGGCCGTCGAGCTCGCGGAACAGCGCCTCCGGCGAGACGACGACACCGTTGGCGATGACCGACGTGGCACCCGGCGTCAGGATGCCGCTGGGCAGCAGGTGGGTGGCGTACTTCTCGCCGTTGATGACGATGGTGTGGCCGGCGTTGTGGCCGCCGCTGGTGCGGACCACGAAGTCGATGGGGTCCGTGGTGGCCAGCTGGTCGGTGGCCTTGCCTTTGCCCTCGTCGCCCCACTGGGCGCCGAGCACGACGATCGCGGGCATCTCAGCCCTCCTAGTCACGTCATCAGAAGTGGTCCGTGCAGAAATGCAGAGCGCCCCGGGCACAAGGCATCGGGGCTCTTGCGGAGTCACGCTACCGCACCGTGGACTAGTGTCCGCCTCGTGCGCTCCTTGCTCGTGATCACCAACGCCGATGCCGGCACGTCCGATGAGGAGCGCCTCGACCTCGCCCTCACCATCCTCCGCGAGGACGCCTCGGTCGAGGTCGCCAAGACCTCCAACCCCGGCGAGCTCGACGGGGTCCTGCACCGAGCCGGAGGCCGGACGGTGGTGGTGGCTGGCGGCGACGGAAGCATGCACGCCGTGGTCAAGGCCCTGCACAAGCGCCACGAGCTCGCCGGGGCCACGCTCGCGCTCCTGCCGATGGGCACCGGCAACGACTTCGCGCGGGGCAACGACATCCCGCTCGAGATCGAGGACGCCGCCCGCCTCGTGCTCGCCGGCGAGCCGCGGAAGGTCGACCTGCTGGTCGACGAGACCGGGAGCATCGTCGTCAACAACGTCCACGTGGGCGTCGGCGCACAGGCCAGCCGCAAGGGCCACAAGTGGAAGGGGCGGCTCGGCTCGGTCGGCGTGGGCAAGGTCAACCTCGGCAAGCTCGGCTATCCGATCGGCGCCCTCCTGTCGACCTTCCACCCGCCGAGCTGGCGGATGCGCGTCGAGATCGACGGCGTGGTCGTCAACGACGTCAACCGCCCGGTGCTGATGGTCGCCATCGGCAACGGCAGCAACGTCGGCGGCGGCACCGAGCTCAACCCCGACGCCGACACCGAGGACGGGATGCTCGACGTGATGATCAGCCGCGCGGTCTCGCCGATGGCGAAGCTGGGCTACGTCGCCCGCCTGCGCAAGGGCGAGCACGACGAGCGCGACGACGTCACCACGCTGAAGGGCCGGTCGGTGAAGGTCAGCGGTGACGAGTTCTGGCTGTCGGCCGACGGCGAGATCTCCGGTCCCGAGCGCAGCCGCAGCTGGCGCCTCGAGCCGGCGGCGTACTCCATGATCCTGCCCTGACCGACTGCCCCGCCACACGCGGCCGGCGGCTCAGAGCCAGCCGCGTCGGACCGCCTCGACGCCCGCCTGGAAGCGGGTGTCGACCCCGAGCTCGCTCATGAGGGCGGCGACCCGGCGACGTACGGTGCGCAGGCTGATGTCGAGGTTGCGCGCGATCTGCTCGTCCTTCACCCCGTCTGCGAGCTCGGCGAGCAGCAGCCGGCGGTGGTCGTGCTCGGCGAGCCGGTCGCCGCGGCCGTCGACGCGGCTGGCGGTCTCCCACAGCTCGTCGAAGTAGGCCTGCAGCACCCCGACCAGGGACTCCTGCCGGACCACGACGCGGCGGTCGGAGCCCGTGCCGAGGGGTTCGGGGACGATCGCGCGGCGCGGACCGACGATCACCATGCGGGTGAGGACGCTGGGCACCACGCGGATCTCCTCGCCGATCTCCGCGCGCATCCGCAGCATGTGGGGCGCCTCCGACATCGCCCGGGCGGGATAGATCGCCCGGACCCGGCGACTCTCGCGGACGGCGTTGCCGACGGCCACCGCCATGTCCGACTCGCTCGGGAGGCGCCACTGGTCGGGTCGCAGGAAGCACAGGTCACCGCGCTTCTCCCGGATCCACTGGGCGATCAGGCCCGGGACGTCGGACTCCGAGGACACGTCCCCGTCGATCTGCTGGTCGTCGGTGACGTGGCGGTCGGGGCGCTCGGCCAGCAACGGCAGCACCTCGGCCATCCGCGCGAGCTCGTTGGCCGCGACGCCGAGCCCGGCAGCCTGGGCGGCCAGGGCCCGACTGGTGGCGGTGGCCGGGTCGATGACGTGCAGCACGCCACCGTCGACCGTCACGATCCCGAGAGCCATCAGTGGCTCGAGCTGGACGAGCAACCGCTCCGGCGACAGCAGCATGCTGGCCGCGACCTGGTCGATCGACTGGCCCGAGCCGGCCAGGACCCGGAGGTAGACCGGCTCCATCTGCGTCGGCAGTCCCAGGGCTCCGACGACCGCGCTGTCCTTCACGTTGGCATTTTAGTGCCAACGGCCACTTGGAGCCACCTGTCCAGTCCGGCCGACTGGCACAATGCTGCCGACCACTCGGGAGAGCCACGTGGACACGGGGGTGACCGCGTCGGCTCAGGAGCTCTGCCTCCGTCGAGTGGTGACGCCGGAGCCGCCGCGGGGGACGGCTCCGGCGTCAGCATGACCACCGATAACCTTGCGCCATGGCACGAGGCGGACGGCAGAGTCAGGGCAATCCCGTCGACTGGGTGACGCGCGCGGCGGACGACGCCGTACGCCACGCGGGTGAGGGCAACCTGGTGACCGTCGCGTCCGGCGCCTCTCCCAGCGGCCCGATCCACCTGGGCAACCTGCGCGAGTTCATCACGCCCCACTTCGTGGCCGAGGAGCTCAGGCGCCGCGGGGTCGCGGTGCGCCACCTCCACTCGTGGGACGACTTCGACCGCTTCCGCAAGGTGCCGGCCGGCGTGCCCGCCGAGTGGGCCGACCACATCGGCCGCCCGCTCACCGCCGTGCCCGACCCGTGGGAGTGCCACGCCAACTGGGCCGAGCACTTCAAGGCACCGCTGCAGGACGCCCTGCGTGAGCTCGGCGTCGAGATGGAGGAGATCTCGCAGACGGAGATGTACACCTCCGGCGCCTACCGCGAGCAGGTCCTCCGGTCCGTGGCCCGTCGCGACGACATCGAGGCGGTGCTCGCGGCGCACCGCACCAAGAAGGTGAGCGCGGGCGAGGACGCCTCGGCGCAGGAGGCAGCGGACCTGGCGGAGTCGGTCGCCAACGAGGAGGACGTACCGGCTGCCACCGACGCGATCGCCCGTTTCCCCTACCGCCCCTACTGCCGCGGGTGCAGCCGCGACACGGTCACCACCACGGCCTACGACGAGGACACCACGACGTTGTCCTACACGTGCTCCTCGTGCGGCTACGAGGGCACGACGGACCTGTCGACCGACAACGACGGCAAGCTCGTCTGGAAGGTCGACTGGCCGATGCGCTGGGCCTACGAGTCGGTCAACTTCGAACCGGCCGGGCGGGACCACATGACGCCCGGCTCGTCCTACACGGTCGGCACCGAGATCGTGTCCACGATCTTCGACTGGCGCGCGCCGGCCCGGGTGATCTACGCGTTCGTCGGCTTCGCCGGTGTGCAGAAGATGTCGTCGTCGGCGGGTGGCGTGCCGACCGCGGTCGACGCCCTGCGGATCCTCGAGGCGCCGATGCTGCGCTGGCTCTACGTCCGCCGCGCCCCGACGCAGGCCTTCGACATCGACTTCGGCCCGGCAGTGGTCCGGCTCTACGACGAGTGGGACGCCCTCGGCCGCAAGGCCGACGACCCCGAGAAGGCCGACGTCGCGACGCTGGCCTGGCACCGCGCGTCCGCGACCGCGTCCGCCGGCCCGCTGCCCACCCCGAGCGTGCCGGTCCCCTTCCGGACCCTGTCGTCGGTCGCCGACGTGACCGCCGGCTCCGCCGACCTCATCTCCCGGATCGTGGAGTCCTCCGGATTCCCCCACGACTCCGTCTCCGACCTCGAGCCCCGGCTGTCCAAGGCGATGCAGTGGACGGTCGAGCACGTGCCCGCCGACGAACGCACGACGGTCCGCGAGGCCCCGGACGCCGAGCGCCTCGCCGCACTCACCGAGGACGAGGAGCTGTGGCTGCGGATCTTCCTCGACCGGCTGCCGACCGACGGCGACCTCGAGGCCGTCACGTCCGTTGTCTACGGCGTACCGAAGGTCGCCCGCGGCCTCGGCTTCGAGGACGCACCGACCGACCAGGTCAAGGCCGACCAGAAGGACTTCTTCCGGTTGCTCTACCACCTGCTCGTCGCCGCGGAGCGCGGTCCGCGGCTGCCCACGCTGGTGCTGGCGCTGGGGCCGGAGAAGGTACGCCGGCTGCTCGGCGCCTGAGGCCCGCCGGTCCGACACCGTGCAGGCAGTTCGCCGCCTGCTCCACCCGGCTCAGCGTGGGCGAGCGCCGACGTGGCTCGAACTGCCTTCATGGTGTCGAGGTCAGCGGCGGAAGCCGACCGGCTCGCCGAGGTAGCGCTCGAGGTCGGCGCGCACGCTGTCGTTGATCGGCCAGGCGGACTGGGCGGTGTGGTCCCAGAGCACGTTGACGCACTCCCAGATCGCGGCCGGGCCACCGCCTGCCTCGACGCGGAGCTCGGCGACGACGGTGAAGGAGGACCCGCCGATGCGTGAGACCCAGAGCGAGGCGAGGAACGGCTGGTAGGGGACGAACCGCATCTCGGAGTGGTACTCGATGGTCTGCGAGGCGACCAGCTCGGACACCCCGTCGTCGAGGCCGTGGAGCAGTCCGGTCGCGCCGGCCGGCAGTCCCGGCAGGCGTGCGAAGCGCAGGAACTCGTAGCGCGCCTCGTCGAGCACCCGGACCGCCTCGACGTTGTCGACGTGCCCGGCAAGGTTGATGTCGCGGTAGCGCGCCTGGATCTCGGTGGTGAAGGTCTCGCCCATGGGAGCAGTCTGTCGGGTCGACGTGACAGGCTGGCGGCATGTCCCACGTTGACCTGATGGCCGGTCCCCCTCCCACCCACCTGCCCGCCGACCCTGCGGACGCCGAGCTCGCCGGGGGCGAGACGCCCGCTGCCGTCGTGCGCCGTCACCCGGAGTCGCCGGCCGCCTGGGCCGCGCTCGCCCAGCAGGCCCACGAGGCCGGCGCCGACGACGTGACGGTCTACGCCTACGCCCGCGTCGGCTACCACCGCTCGCTCGACAACCTGCGTCGCAACGGCTGGAAGGGCCACGGCCCGGTGCCGTGGGAGCACGAGCCCAACCGCGGCTTCCTCCGCTCCCTCGCCCTCCTCGCGCTGGCCGCTCGGGCCATCGGCGAGGACGCGGAGTGGGAGCGGTGCTCGTCGTTCCTGCGTGACTCGAGCGCGAGCGCGGCGGTCCAGCTGCTCTCCTGACCGCTCGTCGCGGCAGACCGACCGCTGGTCGCGTCGTGGGCGTCGGTGACGCCGTGATGACGGTCACGGCGCGAGTAGGGTCTCGCGCATGAATCCCGGGAACACAACTCCACAGTCGCGCCCCGAACAGGGCCCACCCCCGACCGACAAGGGCAAGATGGCGCTCGCCGGCGTCCTGCTCATGATCCCGATCGTCGTGCTGCTCTGGGTGCCGCACTACGCCAAGGTCGAGCCCACGCTCTGGGGCTTCCCCTTCTTCTTCTGGTACCAGTTCCTCTGGGTCTTCATCTGCTCCGGGCTCACCTACACCGCCTACCGGCTCACGCTGTCGGCCCGCGGCCGGACCACGCACAAGGTGGGTGAGGACCGATGACACCGCAGCTCACCGTCATGGCATCGGACACCAGCGGGATCAACGGCGTCGCGCTCACGGTGCTGATCGTGCTGTTCCTCATCGTGACCGTCGCCGGCTTCATGGCCAGCCGGTTCCGGCGCGCCGACTCGTTGGAGTCGCTCGAGGAGTGGGGCCTCGGTGGCCGCTCGTTCGGCACCTGGATCACGTGGTTCCTGCTCGGCGGCGACCTCTACACCGCCTACACCTTCGTCGCGGTGCCCGCGGCGATGTTCGCGACCGGTGCCGTGGCCGGCTTCTTCGCCGTGCCCTACACGATCATCCTGTACCCGATCATCTTCATCTTCATGGCGCGGCTGTGGTCGGTGAGCCACCGCCACGGCTACGTCACCACGGCCGACTTCGTCCGCGGACGGTACGACGACCGCACCCTGTCGCTCGCCGTGGCGGTCACCGGGTTCGTCGCGACGATGCCCTACATCGCGCTCCAGCTCGTCGGCATCCAGGCGGTGCTGGAGGTGGCCGGGCTCGGCGGCGGCGACAACATCATCGCCAAGGACGCACCGCTCTTCATCGCCTTCGCCGTGCTGGCGGCCTACACCTACTCCAGCGGCCTGCGAGCACCCGCGGTGATCGCGTTCGTCAAGGACATCCTGATCTACCTCGTCATCATCGTCGCGATCGTCTACCTGCCCGGCCAGGTCGGCGGCTGGGAGGCGATCTTCGGCGCGGCCCAGGACAAGATGGACGCCAACAACGCCGCCGCGGTCGAGGCCGGCCTCCCGCCGTCGTCGTCCTTCGTGCCCGGCTCCGGCGCCTTCTGGGCGTACGCCACCCTCGCCCTCGGCTCGGCCATGGCGCTGTTCATGTATCCCCACTCGATCACCGCGTCGCTGTCGTCGAACTCGCGCAACACGATCCGCCGCAACGCCTCGATCCTGCCGGCGTACTCGTTCGTGCTGGGCCTGCTGGCCCTGCTCGGCTGGGTGGCGATCGCCGCTGGCACGCAGCCGATCGGTCTCGACGGCGAGGCCAACGCCCAGCTCGTGATCCCGCAGCTCTTCGAGGACATGTTCCCGGCGTGGTTCGCCGGCGTGGCCTTCGCCGCGATCGCGATCGGCGCGCTCGTGCCGGCCGCGATCATGTCGATCGCCGCGGCCAACACCTTCAGCCGCAACATCTACAAGGAGTGGCTCAAGAAGGACGCCACCCCGGCGCAGGAGGCCAAGGTCTCCAAGCTGATGTCGCTGCTGGTGAAGGCCTTCGCGCTGATCTTCGTGCTGACGCTCGACAAGCAGAACGCGATCAACTTCCAGCTCCTCGGCGGGATCTGGATGATGCAGACCTTCCCGGTGATCGTGTTCAGCCTCTTCACCCGCTGGTTCCACCGCTACGGGCTGCTGCTGGGCTGGGCGGTCGGCATGGTCTACGGCACGATCGAGGCCTACCAGGTCGTCAACCCGGTGACCGGCAAGCACTTCGGCGGCTCGCTGGGGCTGATCCCCGGCATCGAGGAGATGGGCTACATCGCCGTCACGGCCTTCGTGCTCAACGTCGTCGTCGCCGTCGTGGTCAGCGCGATCTGCAACGCGATGAAGGTCTCCAACGGCAAGGACGAGACGATCCCGTTCGACTACTTCGCCGACGCGGACGACCCGCGCGTGCAGAAGGACCTCGAGGACCACTCGACCCACGGCCAGGCGTACGGCGACCCGGACGACGTGCCGGGCAACGCGCCGGCGCGCTAGGTCGTACGCCGCGCCCGTCGAGCGGTGGTCCACCCACGTATCCGCACACGGGAACGTGGGTGGGCCACCGCCCCAGCAGGCGTCAGCCGGCGAGCGAGGTGCCGGCGGAGCGGAGGTTCTCGCACGCCTCGACGATGCGGGCGGCCATGCCGTTCTCGCCCGCCTTGCCCCAGGCGCGGGGGTCGTACTGCTTCTTGTTGCCGACCTCGCCGTCGACCTTCAGCACGCCGTCGTAGTGGGCGAACATGTGGGCCGCGACGGGGCGGGTGAAGGCGTACTGGGTGTCGGTGTCGACGTTCATCTTGATGACGCCGTAGTCGACCGCGTCGCTGATCTCCTGAGCGGTCGAGCCCGAGCCGCCGTGGAAGACGAGGTCGAAGGGACGCGCGTCGGAGCCCAGGCCGAGCTCGGAGGCGGCGGCCTCCTGGGCGGCCTTGAGGATCTCCGGGCGGAGCTTGACGTTGCCGGGCTTGTAGACACCGTGCACGTTGCCGAAGGTCAGGGCGGTCATGTAGCGACCGCGCTCGCCGGCACCGAGGGCCTTGATCGTGGCGATCGCGTCCTCGGGGGTCGTGTAGAGCTGGTCGTTGATCTCGTTGGCGACGCCGTCCTCCTCGCCACCGACGACACCCACCTCGATCTCGAGGATGATGTGGGCCGCCGCGCACTTGGCGAGCAGCTCCTCGGCGATCTCGAGGTTCTCGCCCATCGGCACGGCCGAGCCGTCCCACATGTGCGACTGGAACAGCGGCGCCTCGCCGCGGGCGACGCGCTCGGCGGAGATGTCGAGCAGCGGCCGGACGAAGCCGTCGAGCTTGTCCTTGGGGCAGTGGTCGGTGTGCAGCGCGATGTTGACCGGGTAGTTCTTGGCGACCTCGGCGGCGTAGGCGGCGAAGGCGACCGAGCCGGTGACCATGTCCTTGATCGACGGGCCGGAGAGGTAGTCGGCGCCACCGGTGGACACCTGGATGATGCCGTCGGAGCCGGCGTCGGCGAAGCCCTTCAGCGCGGCGTTGAGGGTCTGGGAGGACGACACGTTGATGGCCGGGTAGGCGAAGGACTTGGCCTTCGCGGCGTCCAGCATCTGCGCGTACACCTCGGGGGTGGCGATGGGCATGGGTTCTCCTCGGAAGCAGTCGTTCAGGCGCTGACAACCCTAGTGGCTACTCGCGAGTCGCAATCTCGTCGCGCAGGCGTCTCACTCCGTGACAACCGATCGTGCGGATGCACCGTGTCCACCGGTGGAAGACT
This sequence comes from Nocardioides alpinus, assembly GCF_900112035.1. Lineage (GTDB taxonomy): Bacteria > Actinomycetota > Actinomycetes > Propionibacteriales > Nocardioidaceae > Nocardioides > Nocardioides alpinus. The sequence goes on from NZ_FOKC01000001.1 coordinate 837,430, forward strand.
CGCCCGGGGGGAAGGACCACCATGAGCACCGACATCGACTGGCAGCGTGAGCTAGACAGCTCGTTCAGCACCGGCGAGGACCTGCCGCCCGCGCACTACGTCGCCTCGGGCCGTCGGGCCGTACGCCGTCGCCGCGCCGCTGCGGTCGTCCTCGCGGCGAGCATCGCCCTCGCTGGGACCGCGGCGTGGGCGGCCAGCCCGGGTTCGTCGCCCCGCGGAGACGCCCCGGTCGCGACGGAGCGCACCGGCGCGTCCGAACCGGAGGGTGCCGACCAGGGCCGGCAGACGCGTCGGGACCGGCTGCGGAGCCTCGCGGAGCTGCGCCGGGCGGGCGCCGGCCGGGTCGACTTCCTGGGCGGTCCGGCGGCACTCGCGGACGGTGGCCTCGTCCTGGCGCCGGGCGCCGGTCCGGTGCTCGAGCGGGTGCCGAACCCGATGGGCTACACGAAGACGCAGGGCTCCTCCCTCGCCATCCGGGTGATGTTCGAGGGGCGCGAGCAGTACTCGCTGATGGCGGCCTTCCCCAGCAGTACCTCGACGATGACCAACGACGCGTCGGGCGACTTCGAGGGATGGCTGGCCGGCGTGGTCGCCTCCCAGCGCACCCTCGACGTCGCCAACGGGGTGACCCGCCAGTCCGGCGAGCCCGGTCCCGACGAGTGGCTGACGATCGGCCCCGACGGGCAGGTCCGCGCTGCCACGGACCGGGTGGAGGTGCTGGAGGTCCGCGACGGCGTCGACCTCGGCGACAGCTTCGCCGCAGGCACCGACCGCGCGGGAGTCGTCCGCCTGCAGGTCGACGGTGATCCCGTCTGTGCGGCCTACCGGCTCACCGACGGCACGCTCGAGGTGATCCCGGGCGGCGGTCGCTTCAGCTCCCTGGACGCCTTCGTCACGTGGGCCCGCGCGCAGTACGCCTCCGGGCAGGGGATGCGATGAGGCACGACGCAGCGTTCTCGGACTTCGTCGCCTCCCGCCAGACCCACCTGCGCCGCATCGCGTACGCGCTCTGCGGTGACTGGCACAAGGCCGACGACCTGCTGCAGACCGCGCTGACCAAGCTCTACGTCGCGTGGCCGCGGATCCGGCACGAGGGCAACGAGGAGGCCTACGTCCGCCAGATCATGGTGCGCGCCAACATCGACGAGTCCCGCCGACCGTGGCGACGCGAGAGACCCAGCGACACGCTGCCCGACCGCGCCGGCGCCGACGGAACTCCCGTGGAGGAGCGCTCGGCCCTCTTCGACGCGCTCCAGGCGCTGCCCGCGCAGCAGCGCAAGGTCGTCGTGCTCCGGCACTGGCTCGGCCTGTCGGTCCGCGAGACCGCCGAAGAGCTCGGCATCGGCGAGGGCACGGTGAAGAGCCACAGCAGCCGCGGCCTCGCTGCCCTCGAGGCCGTGCTCACGCCCCAGCGCTAGGGACGGCTCCGAGGGAGCAAGAGTCCACCCGGACGGGTATGGCTTTACCCCCCTGTCAGGTCTAGGTTGACGCGCAGGGATCGCGCCGTCACCAGAGCCCGCGACGGGACCCGGGGTGCTGTGGGGGCATTCCGGGCCCCGTCGTGCTGATGCCCCGTGACGGCCTATCCGCGCCAGGCGTCGTCGCCCGCCAGGTCGGCGTACGCCCGGACCCAGCTGTGCATCGCGATCGCGGCCGCCGAGCTGGCGTTGATCGAGCGGGTCGACCCGAACTGGGCGATCGAGAAGGTGCCGTCGCACACCTCGCGCGCGGACTCCGACAGCCCGGGTCCCTCCTGCCCGAACAGGAAGCACACCCGCTGCGGCAGCTCCATCGTCTCGAGGTGCAGCGAGCCCGGCAGGTTGTCGATGCCGAGCAGCCGCACCGGCTCGTCGAGCGAGCGGAGGTACGACGCCAGCGCCGCCGCGTCGGGGTGGTGGCGGACGTGCTGGTAGCGGTCGGTGACCATCGCGCCGCGGCGGTTCCACCGCCGGTTGCCGACGATGTGGACCTCTGCGGCGAGGAAGGCGTTGGCGGTGCGGACGATCGTGCCGATGTTGAAGTCGTGCTGCCAGTTCTCGATCGCCACGTGGAAGCCGTGCCGCCGGGTGTCGAGGTCGGCCACGATCGACGCAAGGGTCCAGTAGCGGTATCGGTCCACGACGTTGCGGCGGTCGCCGTCGCGCAGCAGGTCGGCGTCCCACTGGTCGCCCTCGGGCCACGGCCCCTGCCACGGCCCCAGCCCGACCTCGGGCGGGCCGTGGGGCATCGGGTCGTACGGCGCCCGCTCGTCCTCGTGCATGCGAGAACCTTAAGGATGGCTGGTTAGGGTGGCGCGCGTGAGTGCATTCGACGGGATCCAGTCAGCCGTCCTCCCGCTGGTGCTGGGCATCGACTGGATGGACCCCAACTGGCTCCTCGACCGCTTCGGGGCCGAGCTGTTCTGGATCAGCCTCGTCATCGTCTTCGTCGAGTGCGGGCTGTTCTTCCCGATCCTGCCCGGCGACACGCTCCTCTTCGCGCTCGGCCTCTTCATCGCCACCGGCCAGCTGGACCTGTTCCCGGGCCCCCCGTTCGCGGAGCTGCTCATCACCATGGCGGCCCTCACCGCGGCCGCCTTCCTCGGCAACGTCGTCGGCTACGAGATCGGGCGCAAGATCGGGCCGCCGCTCTACGAGCGCGACGGCCGGATCATCAAGCGCAAGTACTTCGACCAGACCACCGCGTTCTTCGACCACCACGGCAACAAGGCCCTCGTGATCGGCCGCTTCGTGCCCTTCGTGCGCACCTACATCACCGTCGTCGCGGGCGTGACCCGGATGGAGCGCCACCGCTTCTTCCTGTGGAGCCTCGTCGGCGCGGTCCTGTGGGTCCTGTCCGTCTGCCTGCTCGGCTTCTTCCTCGGCGACGCCTTCCCGTCGCTGGGCGAGCAGATCGACAAGCTGATCATCGTGATCGTCGGGTTCTCGCTGATCCCGATCGCCATCGAGTGGTGGCGCCACAAGCGCACCAACGCCCCCGGCGCGGAGATCGGCACGCAGGACGGCGGGCCGGACCGCGACATCACCGGCCGCGACGTCGACTGAACGGCGAACGGACCGGGTGCCTGTCCGGGTCCCTAGCCGTGCACGGCGTCGAGCTCGGCGCGCGTCAGCACCGACCTGATCTCCAGGTCGACGTCGGCCAGCGGGTTCTCGCCCGCGGGTGAGCGGTCGATCGCACAGACGACGACCTCGACGATCGCGCCCAGCTCGCGCAGCGCTCGGGTGGCGTCACGCACCGCCCCGCCCGTGGTGATCACGTCCTCGACGATGGTGACGCGGCGACCGGCCACGTCGGGGCCCTCGGCGAGCTTGGCGGTGCCGTACTCCTTGGCCTGCTTGCGCACGAACAGCGCGGGCAGCCGGGTCCGCGCGCTCACCATCGTCGCGATCGGGATGCCCCCGAGCTCGAGGCCCCCGAGGAGCTCGGTGTCCGGCGGCAGCAGGTCGACCATCTGCGCGGCGACGCGGTCGAGCAGGTCCGGCTGGGCCTCGAAGAGGTACTTGTCGAAGTAGGTGTCCGCGACCTGCCCCGAACGGAGGGTGAACTCCCCCGTCAGGCGGCTGGTGGCGTCGATGTCGGCGGCGAGGGCGGCGTCCGGGGTCATGGGGCGATCCTGCCAAAGGACGGGACGAGGAGGTGGACCGGACCGGGATGCGGCGCCCCTCGAGCAGGCGTAACGTCGATCGATGACGCCGGGGCACCCGTGGTCGGCCAGCCCGTCCTGAGCACCTCCCCCGGCCGCCCGGGGCGGGCTGGTCTCGTATGTTCGACGCCATGACCGACGTACGGCTCTCCCACCGTCTGGCCCACATCCCGCCGACCGTCTTCAGCGAGATGTCGGCGCTGGCGGTGCGGACGGGTGCGATCAACCTGGGCCAGGGGTTCCCGGACGTCGACGGCCCGCCGTCGGTGATCGCTGCCGCCGAGGCCGCGCTCGAGGACGGCGCCAACCAGTACGCCCCGGGCATCGGGGTCCCGGCGCTGCGAGCCGCGATCGCGCGGCACCAGCAACGCCACTACGCGCTGACCGTCGATCCCGACCGCGAGGTGGTGGTGACGACCGGCTGCACGGAGGCCATCGCCGCGGCGCTGCTCGGCCTGGTGGACCCGGGCGACGAGGTGGTCGTGTTCGAGCCCTACTACGACTCCTACGTCGCCATGCTCGACATGTGCGGCGCCCGGCGACGTCCGGTCACGATGCGCGCACCCGACTTCCGGCCCGACCTCGACCGGCTGCGCGCCGTCGTCAGCGACGACACCAAGGTGATCCTGCTCAACACCCCGCACAACCCCACCGGCACCGTCCTCACCCGCGAGGAGCTCCAGGTCGTCGCCGACCTCGCGATCGCGCACGACGTGCTCGTCGTCACCGACGAGGTCTACGAGCACCTCGTCTTCGACGACGCGGGCTCGAGCGAGGGGCACGTGCCGATCGCGACCCTGCCGGGGATGTGGGAGCGGACCCTGACGCTGTCCAGCGCCGGCAAGTCCTACTCCTTCACCGGGTGGAAGGTCGGCTGGGCCACCGGCCCGGCGCCGCTCGTGCAGGCGGTGCTGGCGGCGAAGCAGTGGCTGACCTTCACGTCGGGGTCACCCCTGCAGCCCGCCGTCGCGCACGCGCTCGACCACGAGCCCGACTGGCCGAAGGCGCTGGCGCGAGACCTGCAGTCACGCCGCGACCTGCTCTGCGACGGCCTTGCCGCCGCCGGGCTGACCCCGCGCGTCCCGGAGGGCACCTACTTCGCCACGACCGACATCTCGCACCTGGGCTGGGCCGACGGACGCGCGTTCTGCCTCGCCCTCCCCGAGCGCGCCGGCGTCGTCGCGATCCCCACGCAGGGCTTCTACGACGACCCCGAGGCCGGGCGGCAGCTGGTGCGGTGGGCCTTCTGCAAGCAGCCCGAACTCATCAGCGACGGCGTACGACGTCTCGCAGCCGCGGACCTCGCGCGCTGATCCGGCCCCTCAGGGTCAGCGGTTCGGGTAGTCCCGCGGCGGGTGCTCGGTGCCGTCCCCGGACGGCGGCTGCTGGCCGTAGGGGTTGTCGGCGCCGGGTGGCTGCTGGCCGTAGGGGGCCGGGCCCGAGGGGGGCTGGCCGTAGGGGTTGTCCGCCGAGGGGTACTGCGGAGGCGCGTCCGGCCCCGGCTGCGCGGCGTACTGCTGGGCATGGGGGTCCACCGGCTGCGCGCCGTAGGGGCCGCCCGGGTAGCCGCCGGGACCGGACCCCGTGCGCTTGAACCAGTCGTTGGCGCCACCGGTGAACAGCAGCACGATCGTCGCGATGGCAGCGACGAGCGGGACCGCGGACACGCCGCTCGTGATGCCGATGAGGCCGAACAGCGCCGTGACCGAGGCCGAGATGACCAGCAGGATGCGGGCGACGTTGGACCGGCGCAGCACCATCACGCCGAGGACGATGGCGATGAGGCACCAGATGACCAGGCCGCCGATGACGGCCACCAGCACGCCCACGGCGGCCTCGCCGTCGATGTTGGCGTCCTGGAACTCCGGCACCCGCTCCATCTCGGTGATCACCTGGTCGCGCGCGACGACCAGGGCCAGGCCGGTGAAGCCGAAGATCGCGGCGGTGATGGCGGAGAAGACGATCGTGATCCACGCAGCGGCCGTGACCGTGCCGGGGCGCCGGTCACCGGCAGGCTGCGGCGTCCCGTAGGACGGCTGCTGGCCGTACGGGCTCGGCTGGCCGTAGGGACTGGGCTGGCCGTAGGGGCCGCCGGCTCCGGACGTGGGCTGGCCGTAGGGCGTGTGCGTGGGACCGGGCTCTTGCTCGCTCATGGGCACATCTCACCATGCCGACGGTGACGCTCGTCAGTGCGACGGCGGTGCGAACCAGCGACGGACCTCGATCCGCCGCAGGCAGACGATGGTCGCCACGGCGGCTGCGGCCGGGATCACGACGAGCGGGGTGCTGGCGATGAAGGCGAGGCAGCCGCCGGCGCTGAAGGCGGCGATGATCATCAGCCCGCGACGGGCCCAGTCGCGCCGTGCCATCGCGAACCCGGCGAGGACCAGGGCGACGCTGCCCCACACGACAAAGGCGCTGGCGTAGGCGAGGACGGTCTCGCGCACCTGCTGGAAGGTGAGGCCCTCGTCGAACATGTCCGGCTGCTGCTGCTCCAGCACGCTCCGGAGGAACTCCGGGGACAGCCCGGCGATCGCCAGCCAGAGCAGCGACAGGGTGAGCAGCCCGCCCGCCGTGACCACGGTGATCACGAACGCCGCGACCATGGCACCGGGCCGGTCGTGCAGGTGCTGCTGATGCTGGTGCTGGTCCGGGTGCGGCCATGCGGCCGGCGGGGCCTGGGCCGCGGTGGGGGCGCCGACGGCGGGGCGGTGCTCGCCGAAGGGCCGGGTCGCAGGCGGCGGCGTGGCCGGCCACGACGGGGCCTGGGTGGGCGGCTGGCTGGGAGCGGACTGGTCGCCGCGCCCGCCCAGCGGCGTACGACGTGACGTGCCCTTGCCGCGGGCGACCTTCTCCGGCGCGGGCGGCGGCGGCGTCCACCTGCCGGTGGCGAACCACTCCCGCGCGGGCATCACCCACAGCATCGCCGCACCCGCGGCGACGAACGACCCGGCCAGGCCGCCGGCCGGGAGTCCTGCCACGAACACCGGGACGGCGAAGATCGACAGGCCGAGGCGGGCCGAGCGGTCGGGCGTGCGGACGAACCACCCCAGGATCGCGGTGGCGCAGGCACTGGCCGCGGCCACCATGCACATGATCCGCAGGATCTCGGAGGCGCTCGAGACGTCGAGGCCGAGCGACGAGAACGGCGCCTCCGCGAGGAACTCCTGGATCGACGTCTGGCTCTCCAGCGAGCCGAGCGTCGTGATCCGCTCCCACGCGCTCACCAGCACGATGAAGGAGGCGAACATGACGATGCCCGACGCCAGGGTGACCTGGGGCGGACGCTGCTGCGTGGGCTGGCTCACCGCCCCAGTGTCCCAAGTGCTGCCCAACGCCGCAGCATCGACGCTCGTGGGCGGCCCGTGAGGGGTTTCTCAGGGTCGCCCTCAGGGGCGGACCGGGCCCCGTCCCCGATGTGCGCACGGGCGGGTGACCGCGAGGGTTGACCCATGATCAGTGTCGAGTCCCTCACCAAGCAGTACGGCCCCTTCACGGCCGTCGACCACGTGTCCTTCACGGCCGAGACCGGCCGGGTCACCGGCTTCCTCGGTCCCAACGGAGCCGGCAAGTCCACCACCATGCGCGTCATGGTCGGCCTCACCCCCGCCAGCTCGGGCCGGGTCACCGTCTCCGGGCGCAGCTATCGCGAGCTCGTCAACCCCGGCCTCGAGGTCGGCGTCCTGCTGGACGCGTCCGCGCAGCACGCCGGGCGTACTGGTCGCGAGATCCTCACCATCGCCCAGCAGACGATGGGGCTGCCCAGGGCCCGGGTCGCCGAGACCCTCGCCCGCGTCGGCCTCACCGAGGACGAGGCGGCCCGCCGGGTCCGCGACTACTCGCTCGGCATGCGCCAGCGCCTCGGCCTCGCGACCGCCCTCATCGGCGAGCCCGAGGTGCTCATCCTGGACGAGCCCGCCAACGGCCTCGACCCGGCCGGCATCCGCTGGATGCGCGACCTGCTCCGCGGCTTCGCCGACGCCGGTGGCACGGTCCTGCTGTCCTCGCACCTGCTCCACGAGATCGAGGTCATCGCCGACGACCTCGTGGTGATCGGCCAGGGCAAGATCGTCGCCCAGGGCAGCAAGTCCGAGCTCCTGGCCGCGGCCGGGACCCTCGTCCGCACGGCCGACGTCGACCGGCTCGCCCGTGCCCTGCACGAGGCGTCCGTCGTCACCAGCCCCATCGACGGCGGCCTGCGCGTCGACGCCGACCCCGAGCTCGTGGGCGAGACCGCCCACCGGGCAGGCGTCGTCCTGCGCGAGCTCCGGCCCGCCGACGGCGCCGGCCTCGAGGAGATGTTCCTCGAGCTCACCGCCCTGACCTCTCGTGACGACACCGCCCGTGAAGGAGCAGCAGCATGACCACCGCAACCCAGGCCGCACCCGCGCCTCGTACGACGCCCGCCGCACCCGCGCCGCCCCGCGTCATCCGTCCCATCCCGATGAGCCGACTCGCCAAGGTCGAGCTGCGCAAGATGTTCGACACCCGCGCCGGGTTCTGGCTGATGGCCAGTGTCGGCATCGTGTCGGTCCTCGCCACCGCGGCGGTCATCATCTGGGCGCCGGACGAGGCGATCACCCTCGAGACCTTCTCCACCGCGATCGGCGTGCCGTTGTCGATCGTGCTCCCGATGATCGCGATCCTCTCGATCACGAGCGAGTACAGCCAGCGCACCGGCCTGACGACGTACACGCTCGTGCCGTGGCGCGGCCGCGTGATCAGCGCCAAGGTGCTGGTGACCATCGCGATCGGCGTGGTGTCGATGTTCCTCGCACTGGCCGTCGGCACGGTCGGCAACCTGATCGGCTCGACCATCACGGGCCTCGACCCGGTGTGGGACATCAGCGTGGCGACCTTCTCCTCCATCGTGCTCGCCAACATCCTGGGCATGCTGATGGGCTTCATGCTGGGCGTGCTCTTCCGCAGCTCGGCCGCGGCGATCGTGGGCTACTTCGTCTACTCGTTCGTCCTGCCCGTGGCCTTCGGCACCCTGGCGGCCTTCCAGGAGTGGTTCCGCGACCTGCAGCCGTGGGTCGACGTCAACTTCGCCATCACGCGGCTCTTCGAGGGCTCGCTGACGACGGAGCACTGGCAGCAGCTCGGCGTCACGACGCTCGTGTGGCTCTGGATCCCGCTGGCCCTCGGGCTGCGCGCGATCGTGCGGGCCGAGGTGAAGTAGTCCCCTCACCGGGGCGAGCCAGCGGCTGCCGGTCGGGGGACCTGTGGCCGCTGGCCCCGACACCTGAGGACGTGGTGGACCGATTCCGGGCTCCGGACCGACCGCCACGTCCTCAGGTGTCTCTCGTGCTCTGACAGGCTGGTGGCATGCACCCCGACGCCTGGCTGGTCGTCATCGACCCGCAGCGGATCTTCGCCGACCCGTCGAGCGAGTGGGGTTCGCCCATGTTCGCGAGCATCGTCGATCCCGTACGCCGCCTCGCGACCGCGGCCGCCGAGCGCACGGTCGTGACGCGATGGGTCCCCGCGCGGGATCCGCAGGGCAGCTGGGCTGCCTACCTGAAGGCCTGGCCGTTCGCGGACGTGCCGTCGGACGACCCCCTGCTCGACCTCGTCCCCGAGATGGCGGACCTCAGCGACGAGGTGGTGTCGGTGCCGACCTTCGGCAAGTGGGGTCCGGACCTGGAGGCCGTCACCGGCCCGACGCCGCACCTCGTGCTGGTCGGGGTGTCGACGGACTGCTGCGTCGTCTCGACCGCCCTGGCCGCGGCCGATGCCGGCGCGACCATCACTGTCGTCACCGACGCCTGCGCCGGGTCGACACCCGAGAACCACCGGGCGGCGATGGCCGTGATGAGCCTCTACCCGCCGCAGATCACCCTGGCCACGACCGCCGAGGTGCTGGGGTGAACCAGCCCGTGAGCCGCGTCATCCACACCGGCCAGGCCCTCGTCGACGTCGTCGTGGAGGTGCCCGACCTCCCGGTCCGCGGCCAGAACGTCATGGCCACCTCGGCCACCGACTACGCCGGCGGCGCGGTCACGGTGCTGGTGGCCGCCGCCCGGTTCGGCGCCGACTGCGTCCACGCCGGCGCCCACGGCACGGGGCCGCACGGCGACCTCATCCGGACCGCGCTCAAGGCCGAGGGCATCGGCGTCTCTGCTCCCCCGGTGCCCGACCGCGACACCGGCATCTGCGTCGTGATGGTCGAGCCCAGCGCCGAGCGCACCTTCGTCACGACCCTCGGCGCCGAGCGCGAGATCAGCGTCGACTCGCTCGCCACCTCGGAGCCGAAGGCGGGCGACCTCGTCTGCGTGACCGGCTTCTCGCTGGCCCTCGCGAGCACGCGCGACCCCCTGCTCGCCTGGCTGCTGACGCTCGACCCCGACGTGGTCGTCGTGCTCGATCCGGGTGCAGCGTTCGCGAGCCTGCCCGAGGACGTACGTGCGGCGATGCTCGAGGTCACCGACGTCTGGTCGAGCAACGCCGAGGAGGCCGAGGACCTGCTGCGCGAGGTGGGCGCGGAGGCGCCCCACGACCTCGCCGCGCTGACCACGGCGATCGCTCCGCTGCTCCGCGGCGACGCCGTCGCCATCGTCCGCGACGGACCCGAGGGCTGCGCGGTGCACGTCGCGGGCGGGACGACGTACGTCGCCGGCTACCCGCAGAAGCCGCTCGACACCAACGGTGCCGGCGACACCCACACGGGCGCGCTGCTGGCCGAGGTGGCGGCGGGCACGCCGTGGGTCGAGGGGTGTCGGCGCGCCAACGCCGCAGCAGCCATCAAGGTCACCCGACGCGGGCCGGAGTCGGCGCCGACGGCGGCCGAGGTCGACGCGTTCCTCGCGAGCCGCTGAATCAGCAGTACGTCGCGAGCTTGTCCAGCGCCGGACCAGCGTGCTCGGCCAGTCGGGCACGCGCCTCGTCGAGCGCGACGGAACCCGGGTGCCCCGACGGCACCCGCGCCGGGTTGAGCGCGACACCGTCGGCCCACGCCCTGATGTCGGGCTCTGCCGAGAACGCCTGGGCGTTGCGGGTGCCGAGCAGGTTCATCGACGCCCACTGCGGGAGCGAGTTGCCGTAGTTGGACGGCCTGACCAGACGGTTCTTCTCGGCGTCGTCACCACGCGTCGCCTCGACATAGCCCACCAGCGCCGCGCCGAGGCACGGGAAGCCGGCGCGGACCGGCTGGATGGTGATGTCCGACGGGCGCCACACCGGCACCAGTGGCGGGTGCTTCAGGCCGTCGGCGGCACAGTGCACGACCACCGCGTCGCCGGCGATGCGCACCAACCCCTCGGCCAGGTCGAGCCGGCCTCGCGAGACGGACGTGACGTGCCCGCGGCGTACGACGTCCTCGACGGTCCGCAGCAGGTCGAGCTCCCAGCGGGCGAGCGTCGGCGCCTTGGCCATCGTCGGTGTGACCGACCGGTCGATGCGCAGCATCACGCCCGCCTCCTCGAGCCGGACGAACGCGTCGTCGAGCGAGGTCGACGCTGCGACGGCCTGCATGAGGTCGGCGGCGAGGCCGAAGAAGATCGAGGGGTCGGGCTGGACGCGGGCCCGGTCGAGCATCCACGGGTCGCGTGGCCGGACCCAGCAGATCGCACCCGGGTCGAGGCCGCGTCCGAGCAGCCAGACGATCGCGTCGGTCGCGGTCTTGCCCGACCCGACCACGACGTACTGGCTCGGTGCGTCCTCGAGCCGGACCAGGTCGTTGACCGGCACGACCCGCGCGCCGTCGGCGACCGCGAAGGGCGGCGGCGCCTCCGCCGGGATGGTCGGCGCGAGGTAGTGGGCGTTGACGATGCGGCACGACTCCGGCACCTCGACGCGCTCTCCCGTGATCCGCGAGGTCACCGTGCGGTGCCCGTCGAAGTCGCTGCCAGGGAGGAAGTCGACGCGACCCGTGCCGACCAGCCGGTCGAGCACCCGCGCGTAGTAGGACACGATCTCCGGCTGCGCGGCACGCTCCTGCAGCCCCGCCTCGGGACCGGTGGTCTGCAGGGCGCCACCACCCAGGAGCGTCGACGCGACGCCGTAGAAGCAGGACGACTGGTGCAGCCGCACGAAGGGATAGGCCTCGAGCCAGTGGCCACCGGGTCCGTGGCGCCGGTCGACGAGGGCGACGCGGGCGGTGGCGTCGTGGTCGACGAGCGCGTCGGTGAAGCCCATCCCGAGCGCGCCGGCGCCGATCACGAGGTAGTCGGCCTGGAGTGTGCGAGCCACGGCTCGACCCTAGACCTGACCGACGGCGTACGGTGCGCACGTGTTCCCTGATGTCCTCCTCGTCGGGTGCGGCGACCTCGGCGCCCGGGTCGGGCTCGCGCTGGCAGGCCTCGGCCACGACGTCCTGGCGCTGCGGCGCAACGCCGACCGCGTCCCGCCGCCACTGCACGGACGGTCCGTCGACCTCACTCGCGAGGTGCCGGACCTGGCAGGTCTCCACCCGCGACTCGTGGTGGTGGCGCTGACTGCGCGCCCGAGGACCGAGGACGCCTACCGGGCGACGTACGTCGACGGGATGGCGCGCGCGCTCGATGCGCTCGACGTCGCTCCCGAACGCGCGGTGCTGGTCTCCTCGACCGCCGTCCACGGCAGCAGCGACCAGCCGGCTCCCGAGGACGAACGAGCCGGCGTCGCACCCGCCGACGGTCCCGGCCGGATGCTGGTGGCGGCCGAGCAGGCCTTCCACGCGCGCCTCCCGCACGGCACCGTGCTGCGGCTCTCCGGCCTGTACGGCGGCGACAGCACGCGGCTGCTCGACATGGTCCGCGAGGGACGGGTCGACGACCCCCACCGGTGGACCAACCGGATCCACCGCGACGACGCCGCAGCAGCGGCCGTGCACCTGCTCACGATGCCGACGGAGCCCGCCTCGCTCTACCTCGGCACCGACGACGAGCCCGCCCAGCTGGGCGACGTCGCAGCCCACCTCGCCCGCCTGCTCGGCGTACCTGCTCCTGCCCCTGCCGATCCCGCGCTCGGCCACGGCAAGCGGCTCTCCAACGCGCGGCTACGCGCGACCGGCTGGACGCCGACGTTCCCGAGCTACCGCGAGGGCTACTCCTGAAGGACCATCCGGTCAGGCGATGACCGCATCGATGGTCTTCTTCAGCGCACTCGGCTGCGACGGCCGCTTCGGCGCCTTCTTCCTCGCCGCGAGCATGGCCTCGCCGATCTCCTGGAGGGTCTTGCGCCCGAGGCCCTCGCGCACCTTCGGGAACCAGTCCTGCTCCTCCTCGTCCATGTGGTGCGTGACGTTCTCGATGAGCACGGTCGTCTTGGCGTCGAACCGCTCGTCGGAGGGCTTCATCGCCGCGAGCTCGGTGACGAGGACATCGGCGACGTGGTGCTCCTCGTAGGACTCGAGGACGTCGTCCTCCAGGTCAGGGAGCAGCTCGCGCACCCGCGGGTACATGACCTCGTTCTCGATGTAGGTGTGCTGCGTCAGCAGCTCGATCATCCGGTCCACGAGCTGTCCCTTGCGGACCTCGGCGTTGTCGCCGGCCGCCTGGAAGTCCTTGAACACCTTGCGGATCTGCTTGTGGTCGTCCTTGAGGATGACGATGGCGTCGTTGGACATGCTGGTGTGCCTCCCGGCCTCGGTGGTGCCTGACTCCTTCCCGTACCCCGATCGGCGCACGACAACGGCGTGGCGGCTACCCGGAGCCGGGTAGTTCGACGCCGAGCGGCTGACAGCAGCCACCGCACGGGCGCACACTGGGCCCATGGCCGCCGTCGAGACCGCACCCACGCAGACGACGGAGACGGCGCGCCCCGCTCTCTGGCACCCGTGGCTCGCGCTCGGGCTGGCCGTCCTGTGCGCCACGTCCTACGTCGTCGCGCTGGTGCTGCCCTACTACGCCAACGAGCTGCACGAGCGCCCGGCGGGCGACCTGACGGGCTTCTGGCCGTACGACACGTCGCTCGGGTGGCTGGTCTCGCTGCTAGCGGTCTTCTCGTTCGCGCTCGCCCCGGTGGTCGGCTTCGGCGTGGCAGCCTGGTCGGCCCACCGGCTCTGGGAGGACCGGCAGGCACCCCGGGGCCGGCTGGTCTGGCTGGCGGCGATGATCGTCGGCGCCGCCTCGGTCGCCTGGATCTTCACGCCGCTCGCGGCGGAGCTCAGGGTCTGGCTGGTGGACTGACCGCGAGCAGGCCCGGCAGCGTCACCGACGCCGTCGTCCCGCGGCCCAGCTCGGAGGTGACCTCCACGCGCCCGGAGTGCCGGCGCGCGATCCGCTCCACGATCGCCAGGCCCAGCCCCGTGCCGGGACGCGCCAGCGCGTTGGGGTTGGTCGAGCGGAAGAACTCGCGGAACAGGTCGTGCTGGTCGTCCTCGGAGATGCCGATGCCCGCGTCGGCGAAGGTGACGCGGACCTTGTCGTCCTGGCGCGCCAGGCGTACGTCGATGTGGCCGCCGTGGTCGGAGTACTTGATCGCGTTGCTCGCGAGGTTGGCCAGCATCCGGTGCAGCTCCTCGGGCCGGCCCGACACGAGGACCGGGTCGTCGGGCACGTCGAGGACGCACACCTGCGACTTCGCCGACGCGCCCGCGTGGCACTCCTCGGCGACGTCGAGGAGGACGCGGCGCAGGTCGACCTGCTCCGGGACGAACTCGCGCAGCGGGTCGGCGACCTGGGCCATCGCGAGCAGGTCCTCGATGACGGCCTGCATCCGCGCGGCACCGCGGTTGGCGGCGGCCACCGAGAGCCGGTCCTCGTCGCTGAGGGCATCGACGTCGAGCAGCTCCAGGTTGGCGGTCATCGAGAACAACGGGGTGCGCAGCTCGTGGCCGAGCGTGTTGACCATCTCCATGCGGTAGCCGTCGAGGCGGCGCAGCCGGTCGGCGACCGCGCGCTCGCGCTCGATCTGGCGGGCGTTGGCCACGGCCTGCCCGAGGTCGCGTCCGATGTCGCGGGCAGCCAGGCGCTCGGTCGTGGTCCACGCGGGCGTGTCGCTGACGCGGGTCAGGACCAGGAAGCCGAGGCACTCGGGGCCTGCCCCCAACGGCACGAAGAGCACCGACCCGATGCCGATTCGGTCGAGGAAGGCCAGCAGCCGCTCGGCATCACCCGAGGGGAGGCCGGGCTGCACGGAGCGCGCGTGCGAGAAGTGCGCGACGTACTGGTCGCTCCAGTAGCGCCGGGCCAGCCGGATGACCACGTCGTCGATCTCGGAGAAGGGGGGTTCGACGTAGCCGCTGCCGACCGAGTGCGACGTCGTCGACGTGCCGCCGCCCGCGTCGAAGGCCGTCAGCCACATGCCGACCGCGCCGAAGCACGACACCAGCGTCGAGCGGCACGCCTCCACGACGAGGTCGAGGGAGGGCTCGCCCAGCGCGCGACGCACGATCTCGCGCGCCTCGTCGGCGATGCGTACGCGCTCGGCGAGGTTCTCCCGCTCGAGCGCGAGGAGCACCAGGGTGCTGGCGACCCCGGCGTACTGCGTCAGGACGGCGAGCTGGTCGGGGCCGGGGAGCCGGCCGTCGCGCGGGGTGTCCACCGACAGGAAGCCGCGCATCTGCCCGCCGTCGTCGAGGAGCGGCGCGAAGAGCATGTCGAGGGGGTGCCACGCGTCCGGCCCCTCGAGCGGTACGACGTCGGGGATGTGGCTGTACTCCAGCACCTCGTCGCCGATGCGGTCGTGGGGGACGAAGCGCCACACGCCCCACTCGTCGGCGTTGGCCATCTCGACGGCCATGGTCTCGAGCGGCACCCGGGTGCCTGCGAACCCGTCAGGTACGCCGGCCGCGACGACCACCTCGTAGGCGTCCCCCCGCAGCAGCGTGATCGCGGACTGCTCGAACCCGGCCAGTGTGGCGACACCCTCGACGAGCACCTGCAGGTGCTGGCGCGTGTCGTCGTCGGCCCACGGAGGGACGCTGTGACCTGCACCGACTGACTCGTTCACCGCACCCCTTCTCCGGCTCGCCACCCTAGTCGGCGTCCGACGCCCGGGGGCGACCTTTGGTCGAGGTCCTCGCCGCGCGTGGGCGAGGATGTGGCGCGAGAGACCGACGGTGGCGCTGGTCATCACCCCTCGGGCTCGGCTGATCGACCTCCAAGGAGCTTCCGTGAACGACCTGCTCGACCACCTCCGCACCGCCGTCGGCGACGCCCACGTGCTGACCGACGGCGCCGACGTCGCGGCGTACGTCGTCGACTGGACCGGCGTGCACGCCGGGCAGGCACTCGCCGTCGTGAGGCCGGGCTCGACGTCCGAGGTGGCGGCGGTCGTGACGGCCTGCCGCGCGGCGGGGGCGTCGGTCGTGCCGCAGGGCGGCAACACCGGGCTCGTCGGCGGAGGCGTGCCGGACGCCACGGGCACGCAAGTGGTGCTGTCGCTGGGCCGGATGCGCACGGTGCGCGAGGTCGACCCGGTCGCCGGGACGATCACGGTCGACGCCGGTGTCGTGCTGGCGGACGTGCAGGACGCCGCCGCACAGGCCGGCCGGCTCTTCCCGATGTCGCTGGGCTCCGAGGGCAGCTGCACCATCGGCGGCAACCTCGCCACCAACGCCGGCGGGACCGCGGTGCTGCGCTACGGCATGACCCGCGAGCTGGTGCTCGGCCTCGAGGTCGTGCTGCCGGACGGACGGATCTGGGACGGGCTGCGCGGGCTCCGCAAGGACAACACCGGCTACGACCTGACCCAGCTCTTCGTCGGCTCCGAGGGGACGCTCGGCATCATCACCGGCGCGGTGCTGCGCCTGTTCCCCGCGACCCCGCGGCACGCCACTGCCTGGGTGGCGGTCGCGGACGTGGCTGCCGCCGTCGCCCTGCTCGGCCTGGCCCAGCAGCACGCGGGCGCGCACCTCTCGACCTTTGAGATCGCCAACCGCCAGGCGCTCGAGCTCGTGCTGGCGCACCTGCCCGGGGCGAGCGACCCGTTGGCGGAGCCGAGCGACTGGTACGTCCTGGTCGAGCTGGCGGGGGCCCAGACCGACGACGGCCTCGACGACGCCCTCGAGGCGATCCTCACCGCAGCCGTCGAGGCGGACCTCGCCGCGGACGCCGCGATCGCCGGCAGCCCCGCCCAGCGGACTGCACTCTGGGCACTGAGGGAGGGGATCTCGGAGGCGCAGAAGGTCGAGGGCGCGACGCTCAAGCACGACGTGACGCTGCCGATCAACCGGCTCGCGGACTGGGTCGCCGAGATCGGGCCGAAGATGGCGGCGACGCTGGAGGGCGTCCGACCGGTGACCTACGGGCACGTCGGTGACGGCAACCTCCACTACAACCTCAGCGCGCCGGTGGGCGGTGACGACGACCTGCGGACGGCCGCCGCCGACCTCTCGACAGCGATCTACGACTCCGTGGCCGCCGGCAACGGCTCCATCAGCGCCGAGCACGGCCTCGGTCGGACGAAGGCGGCGGCAGGAGCGTCGTACAAGTCAGCCGTGGAGGTGGACCTGATGCGCGCGGTCAAGCGCGCGCTCGATCCCGACGGACTGATGAATCCCGGGGTGCTGCTGCCGCTCGTGGGCCAGTCGTAGGGCCCTAGGCTGGCGGCCATGAAGGCCCAGACGATCGGACGCATCCTGCTCGGCTCCGCCATGGTCGGCGCGGGAGTGCTGCACCTGACCACCCAGCGCCAGGAGTTCCAGGCGCAGGTGCCCGACTGGTTCCCGCTCGACGAGGACCTCACCGTGATCGGGTCCGGCGTCGTCGAGATCGCGCTGGGCGGCGCGTTCGTCGCCCTGCCGAAGCACCGACGCACGATCGGCGCCCTGCTTGCAGCCTTCTTCGTGGCGATCTTCCCCGGCAACATCGCGCAGTACGTCGAGGGCACCGACGCGTTCGGCCTCGACACCGACCGCGCCCGCTTCGTCCGGCTGTTCTTCCAGCCCGTGCTCGTGCTGGTGGCGCTGTGGGGCGGGGGCTGGCTCAGCCGCCGCTCGCGCGACGAGGACCGCGCCGTCGAAGAGGTCGACACCGGAGAGTGAAGCGCCGCACCACGGCCGGCACCACTGCGCTGCCGGCAGAGATCAGGGTCCTGCTCGTCGCCGCCTTCCTGATCGCGGTCGGCTTCGGACTCGTCTCCCCCGTCCTCCCCGCCTACGCCCGCAGCTTCGACGTCGGCGTCGCAGCCGCATCCGTCGTGGTCTCTGCGTTCGCGTTCTTCCGCCTCGTCTTCGCCCCCGTCGGTGGCGCGCTGGTGCAGCGGCTGGGCGAGCGCCCGGTCTACCTCACCGGACTGCTCGTGGTCGCCGCGTCCTCGCTGGCCACCGCCTTCGCGCAGAGCTACGTCCAGCTCCTGGTGCTGCGCGGGCTCGGGGGCATCGGCTCGACGATGTTCACCGTCTCCGCCATGGCACTGCTGGTGCGACTCGCACCGCCCGCCATCCGCGGTCGCGTCTCCTCGGCCTACGCCAGCGCGTTCCTCATCGGCGGCATGCTCGGTCCGGTGCTCGGCGGCGCACTCGCCGGCTTCGGGCTCCGCGCGCCCTTCGCCGTGTACGCCGTGGCGCTGGTCGCTGCGGCCGCACTGGTCGGTGTGCGCCTCGGCGGCACGCGGCTGCGACCGGCCGACCACGCCGGGCCCCAGGACCCTCCCATGCGGTTGCGCGACGCGCTCGGACACCGCACGTACGTCGCCGCGCTCGGTTCCGGGTTCGCCAACGGCTGGTGCAACTTCGGCGTCCGGGTCGCCGTGCTCCCGCAGCTGGCCGTGGCCGTGCACGACGACACCTGGGTCGCCGGCATCGCACTCGCCCTCGCCGCGGCCGGCACGGCGGCGACCCTGCAGTTCTCCGGGCGCATGGCGGACTCGATGGGCCGACGCCCCCTGGTCGTCTCCGGCCTCGTCGTCACCGCGCTGTCGCTCGGACCGCTGGGGCTGAGCAGCTCGCTCGTCGTCCTTCTGGTGCTGTCAGCTCTCTCCGGCGTCGGTGCAGGGCTGGTGAACCCCGGCCAGCAGGCCAGCGTGGCCGACATCGTGGGGTCGGGTCGCAATGGCGGCACAGTGCTGAGCACCTTCCAGATGTCGCAGGACGCCGGCGCGATCCTCGGCCCCGTGCTCGTGGGGGTGGTGGCCGACCAGGCCGGCTTCGGGTGGGCGTTCGCGACCACCGCGTTCGTGTGCCTGCTGGCGATCCCGCCGTGGCTCGCGGCGCCGGAGACCCGGCCCGAGACAGCCACCGCCGGCTGATGCCTAGAGGGTCGGCAGCCAGTCGACCCGGCCCGCCAGCGCGGCGTACCCGACGAAGGCGCCGACGTCGAGCAGCGTGTGCGCCACGACGAACGGCATCACCCGCCCCCAGCGGCGGAAGAGCCAGCCGAAGAGCAGCCCCATCGCCAGGTTGCCGACGAAGCCGCCGAGCCCCTGGTAGAGGTGGTAGCTGCCGCGCAGCAGCGCCGCCAGGCCGATCGCGGCCGAGTCGCCGAAGCCGAGCTGACGCAGCCGCACCTGCACGAAGCCGAGCACGACGAGCTCCTCGAGCACCGCGTTCTCGGCCGCCGCGAGGACCAGCACCGGCACCTGCCACCACTCCCCCGGCAGCGACTGCGCGACGACGGTGAGGTTGGTGCCGAGCGCATACGTCGCGAGGTAGAACACCACCCCCACCGAGCCGACGCCCAGCGCCAGCCAGGCGCCGCGCCCGAGGTCGCCCCAGGCCGCCCAGCGGCCCCCGCGCGCCCACACCTCGCGGACGCGCGTGCCCGAGCGCACCAGCAGGTACGCCGCCAGCGCGACGGGCACCAGCGCGAAGCCGATCCGCAGCAGCTGGTAGGTCAGGTCGAGCCAGGGCCGGTCGGGGGCGAGCGAGTTGTTGAGGTTCGCCGCCTGCGACGACAGGGAGCCCGGGGCGGTCAGCGCAGAGACGATGCTGACGACCGAGTAGACCGCCGAACGCCCCAGGGAGAGCAGCAGGACGATCGCCAGCTCGGCCCACAGCATCGCCTTCGCCAGCTCCGGCACGCCCCCGGGGACCGGGGTGTCGGGCAGCCGCCACCACGGTCGGGCACCGGCGCTCACGTCACTCACCGACCCAGCATCCCCCAGGGGACTGAGGAGCCGCTGAGAGCCGTGCCCGTCGCGGTCGAGTGCGCTGGCGGTAGTGACGGACGCAGGGCTGCGCACTCGACTCGCGGCCCGATCCCGTCAGCTGGCGAGCAGGGTCAGCCCGTCCTCGCCCACGTCGACCGTGACCGTGCCACCGTCGACGACCTCACCACCGATCAGCTTGCGGGCCAGCGGGTCGCCGATGGCGCTCTGGATGAGGCGCCGCAGCGGACGGGCGCCGTACGCCGGGTCGTAGCCGGTCTCCGCCAGCCACGCCCGGGCCGCGTCGGTCACCGAGATGGTGATCCGCCGGACCGCGAGCCGCTGCCCGAGCAGCGCGAGCTGCAGGTCGACGATGTGCGTGAGGTCCTCCTTGGACAGCGCGTCGAACATCACGACCTCGTCGAGCCGGTTGAGGAACTCGGGCTTGAAGTGCGCCCGCACCACACCCATCACCGACTCCTTCTTGGCCAGCGGCTCGAGGATCGGGTCGACCAGGAAGTGGGATCCCAGGTTGGAGGTGAGGACCAGGAGCGTGTTGCGGAAGTCGACCGTGCGGCCCTGGCCGTCGGTCAGCCGGCCGTCGTCGAGCACCTGCAGGAGGATGTCGAAGACCTCCGGGTGCGCCTTCTCGACCTCGTCGAGCAGCACGACGCTGTAGGGGCGACGTCGTACGGCCTCGGTCAGCTGGCCGCCCTCGTCGTAGCCGACGTAGCCGGGGGGTGCGCCGACGAGCCGCGAGACCGAGTGCTTCTCGCTGTACTCGCTCATGTCGATGCGGACGATCGCCCGCTCGTCGTCGAAGAGGAAGTCGGCCAGCGCCTTGGCCAGCTCGGTCTTGCCGGTGCCGGTCGGGCCGAGGAAGAGGAACGACCCGGTCGGCCGGTTGGGGTCGGCGATCCCGGCGCGGGAGCGGCGTACGGCGTCGCTGACGGCGTTGACCGCGGCGGCCTGGCCGATCAGCCTCTCGCCGATCACCGACTCCATCTCGAGGAGCTTGGCGGTCTCCCCCTGCAGCATCTTGCCGGTGGGGATGCCGGTCCACGCCTCGACGACGTCGGCGATCTGCTCGGCACCGACCTCGTCGCCGACGAGCGGCTCGAGGTCGACCTGCTCGGCTGCCTCCACCTCGGCGATCTGCTTCTCCAGCGCCGGGATCTGGCCGTACTGGATCTCGCTCGCGCCGGCGAGGTCTCCCTCGCGCAGCTTCTTCTCGGCCTCGATCTTGAGCTGGTCGAGCTGGCGACGCAGCTCACCCTCGCCCTGCAGCTGGTCCTTCTCGCGCTCCCACCGGCTCTCCAGCCCGCGCAGCTCCTCCTCCTTGTCGGCGAGGTCCTTGCGCAGGGTCGCGAGGCGGTCGACGGACGCGGCGTCGGTCTCCTTGGCCAGCGCGAACTCCTCCATCTTGAGCCGCTCGACCTGGCGCCGGAGCTGGTCGATCTCCTCGGGGCTCGACTCGTGCTCCATCCGCAGCCGCGAGGAGGCCTCGTCGATGAGGTCGATCGCCTTGTCGGGGAGCTGGCGGCCGGTGATGTAGCGGTCGCTCAGCGTCGCGGCAGCCACGAGCGCGGCGTCGGTGATGCGTACGCCGTGGTGCGCCTCGTACTTCTCCTGGATGCCGCGCAGGATCTGGATGGTGTCCTCGACGCTCGGCTCGCCGACGAAGACCTGCTGGAAACGCCGCTCGAGCGCGGGGTCCTTCTCGATCCGCTCGCGGTACTCGTCCAGCGTCGTCGCGCCGATCATGTGCAGCTCGCCGCGCGCCAGCATCGGCTTGAGCATGTTGCCCGCGTCCATCGCGGAGTCGCCTCCGGCGCCCGCGCCGACGACCGTGTGCAGCTCGTCGATGAACGTGATGACCTGCCCCCCGGCGTCCTTGATCTCCTCGAGGACGGCCTTGAGCCGCTCCTCGAACTCGCCGCGGTACTTCGCGCCGGCCACCATCGCGGCCAGGTCGAGGCTGAGCACCCGGCGCCCCTTGAGCGAGTCGGGCACGTCGCCGGCGACCACGCGCTGGGCGAGGCCCTCGACGACGGCGGTCTTGCCGACGCCGGGCTCGCCGATGAGGACGGGGTTGTTCTTGGTGCGGCGCGACAGCACCTGGATGACGCGGCGGATCTCGGCGTCGCGCCCGATGACGGGGTCGAGCCGACCGTCCTCGGCCGCCTGGGTGAGGTCGACGGAGTACTTCTCCAGCGACTCGTACGACGCCTCGGCCGCCTCGCTGGTCACCCGCCGGTTGCCGCGCACCGCGGTGATCGCCTCGCGCAGCCCGGACGCGGTGAGGCCGGCGTCGGTGAGCACCTTCTGGGCCGGCGACTCGACGGTCGCGATGGCCACGAGGAGGTGGTCGGTGGCGACGTAGTCGTCCTTCATCGAGCCGGCGAGGTCGAGCGACTGGGCCAGCACGCGGGTGAGCGACGCGGAGGCGCTGGGCTGCTGCACCGTGGAACCGGTGGCGCGGGGCAGGGCCTGCTGGGCGGCCTCGGCGGCTGCGAGGAGCACGGCCGCGTCCACGCCCGCCTTCATGACCATGCTGCGGCTAGTGCCGTCGTCCTGCCGGAGCAGCGCGACGAGGAGGTGGACGGGCTCGGTGTGGGTGTTGCCGCCCGTCGTGGCGGCAAGCTGGGCAGCCTCGATGACCTCGCGGCTGCGGGTGGTGAACTTCTCGGCACCGAACGTGCTCAACTCTGCTCCTTCGTAGATGTCGCTGGTCGAGGAGGGCGCCCTGCGCCCGTCACGGGACCACTGTGGTCCCACTTGCCACAACGCGCCAGAAGTTGAGTCGATTCCCCTCAACTCTGACAAAGATTCCTCGGCCGACCTCCCCCACGCACGCCCTCGATCAGCGACACTGGCGTCCATGCGTTCCGGGGGACGGCGCGGCATCGCCGCACTGCTGATGTGGGGTGCGCTCGGCCTGTCCGGATGCGGACAGCAGGAGTCGGCCGATGTCGCAGTGGGGACGGCGACCCCGACGCCCACCGGTCGGACCCCCAGCGCGACCGCGACCTACGAACCTCCGGAGCTCGACCGCACGGACCTGGACGCCCACCTCGCCGCACTCTCGCCCACCGACCGGGCGCTGGTCGATCACTACCTCGGCACCCCGCTCGGGGAGGGCACGTGGATCGTCGCTGCACCGATGACCGTCGCCGAGGCTCGGACCCGCCTGCTCGGACCGAGTCCGCGGCGGGCGACCGAGGCGGACGAGAGAGCGATGATGGACGCGTCGATCTCCGCGTACTCCTTCCTCCAGGTCGGCGACGGCGTGGTCGCCTTCGAGGACACGGGGTTCGCGGACCCTCCGAAGCGCCTGCTTGCCGAGCTGTCCCGCGACGGGGCCGTCAGCGCGGTCGCGACGGACAACATCGAGGCGATGACCCGCTTCGGCTACGCCCGCGACGGTGAGATCGTCTTCGACGCCTTCGAGTACGCCTTCGTCGACGACATCGACGAGATCCCGGCCGAGGTGCGCGACCTCGCGCGGCTGGCGTGGGACGACCTCGAGGGGCCGATGGTCGAGACCGCCAGCTGGTTCGACGTCGCCATGGCCATGAGCGAGAAGGTCACCGGCGTGCGCGCAAGGGCTTCGGTCTCGAACGTGGAGGACCTGTACGTCGTCCCGCTGCCGTGGGGCGTCATGGAGGACTACTGACCAGGTCAGCCGATCCGGCTCCGCGCGGAAACTTTACTTCCCAGCTGTTTGATTCTCAGGACGCCGGGGCATTGTTGTTGTATGACCAAGCTGATCGGCGACAACCGGGTGATCGTGGTCCTGTTCCTCGTGCTCGCCTACGTCAACGCCTACGCGATCACGGCCAACTGGTACCACTGAGCCTCGCGCCACTCCCCGCGTGACGACGCCGCGGGGATCCTGTCTGTCCACAGCCGGGGCCACCTGTCGTTCCCTGATGTCGGAGCGCCGTGCCATCGTGCGTGATCCACACGACGGGGAGGCACCGTGAACGACGACAAGCTGGCCAGGATCCGCAAGCTGCTCGCGCAGGCCGAGGATCCTGCCGCGACCGCGGCGGAGGCCGAGGCGTTCAACGCCAAGGCCGCGGAGCTCATGGCCCGCCACGGGATCGACGCCGCACTGCTGGCGGCCAGCGACCCCGGCCGCGAGGTCGTGGGCGACCTCGTCGTGGAGATGCTGGCCCCCTATGCCTACGAGAAGGCGTGCCTCGGCTCGGCCGTCGCACGCGGCCTCCGGTGCAGTGCCGTGCTCCGCACGAGCAGGGGCGGTGCGGGCACCTCGCACACGCTGCACCTCTTCGGGCACACCAGTGACCTCGCGATGGCTGACCTGCTGCTCACCAGCCTGCTGGTGCAGGGCACCGGCGAGCTCGTACGCCGTCGCGTCCCGCCCGGCGAGCACGCGGCCGCCTGCCGCCGCACCTGGTGGCTCGGGTTCACCTCGGCCATCGCCGTCCGGCTGGCCGAGGCCGAGGCGGCAGCGGCCCGCGAGGCGGAGCCGTCCTTCGCCGCGGCCGGGTCCTCGGCTGCCCTGGTGCTCGCCGACCGCGCCGCCGTCGCCGAGCAGTCTGCGGCAGCGGCCTATCCCCACCTGCGCACCGCACCGACGCGCTACCTGTCCGGCGGCGGCGCCGATGCCGGCCGGGCAGCAGGCGAGCGGGCGGACCTGGGCCGGACCACGCGCGTCGGGCGCTCCGAGCGGCGGAGCCTCGGCTGATCCTCGGCTGATCCTCGACCGAGAGGGCCGGAGGTCGGGGGCGTACGACAGGCCCTGAGAGGGTGGAGCCGTGACACTTCCGGCGCTGCGGTCCGACTGCTCCTCGTGCTTCGGCCTGTGCTGCGTGCTGCTCCCCTTCTCCGCGGTCTCGGGCTTCGGGGTCGACAAGCCGGGCGGGCGGCCCTGCCTCAACCTCCTCGACGACGACCGGTGCGGCATCCACACGACCCTGCGCGAGGACGGATGGCCCGGGTGCACCGTCTTCGAGTGCTTCGGAGCCGGGCAGCAGGTCTCCCAGGTCACCTACGCCGGCGTCTCGTGGCGCGAGCAGGACAACCTCGGCGAGATGGGCGCCGTGCTGTCGGTGATGCGGCAGCTGCACGAGATGCTGGTCCACCTCACCGAGGTCGAGCGGCGCTCCCCCGATCCCGCGGCACGCGCGGCCCTCGCCGAGATCGAGGAGCTCGTCGGCAAGGACCCCGAGGCGCTCCTGACCCACGACCTCGACGGTCTCCACGAGAACGTCGGCCGCATGCTGGGCGACGCCAGCGCCCGCCTGCGCCGAGCGTGGCCCGCTGCGGCGGACCGCTCGCGCCAGGACCTCGCCGGACAGCGGCTCTCCGGCGACCTGCGCGGATCCTCGCTGCGCGGGGCGACCCTGATCCGGACCGACCTGCGCGACGCGGACCTGCGCGAGGCCGACCTGCTGGGCGCCGACCTCCGCGACGCCGACCTCCGCGGGAGCGACCTCTCCACCGCGCTGTTCCTCACCCAGCCGCAGGTCAACAGTGCGACCGGCTCCGGCGCCACCCGGCTCCCCGAAGGACTGGCGCGGCCGGGCCACTGGGTCGGCTGACGGGCGGCGATCAGCCGAGGTCGGCCCATGCGTGGTCGGTGAACGGGTTGTCGCAGAACAGCACCGACCAGTGGGCGCACCCGATGTCCTCGTCGATCAGGTCGCCCGAGCCCTCGACGACGACCACCCACGTGGAGTCGAGCGAGAGGGGGTCGTCATCACCCTCGACCGTGCGGACCTTGCTGCCGTACGACGCCCAGCCACCGCACGTGCTGTCGGGCGCCCGCCCGGCCAGGGCGAGGGACACGCCCTGCCCCTGGGCGTCGGTCCCGGGCCGGGGCGTCCCGCGGCCGAGCGTTCCGAGCTCTGCGCAGCCCGGGGCGTCGACGCTGTGGTCGGGCGGCACGACCGGCAGCAGGGCGCGACCGGCATCTGCGGACTCCACCTGCCACGCGGTCACCGTGCGGAGGCTGCACCGCTCGCGGTAGTTGTTGACCATCCAGCCGGAGTCGTCGCTGTCGAAGGCGCAGACCTGCTCGATCCGGGCCCGGTCCGGCTGCCGCCCGGCGATGTCACCCAGCGCGGCCTGCCGCTCCCGGAGGTCCGGCAACAACGGCGTCGCCTGGTCGGCGAACGCGTCGGCCAGCTCGCCACGCTGCTGCCACCCGCGCGCCATGGCCGTGAGGTTGACGGCGAGGTAGACGAGGACGACGAGGGCGAGGAGCCCGCCGACGAGCTTGGTCATCCCGGACAGGACACGCATGGCGGTGGTCATGCCCCGATCGTCGCCAGACCAACCCCCGACCCACGACCTGCTGCGTACTCAGGTCCTGCGCCGCGGTCCGACCCTGACCGCAGGATCAGGAGTAGCGGTGGCTCTTGGCGGAGTGGCCGCGCTCGCGCGTGCACGTGCGACCGCTCATGTTGCGGTGACCGCACAGCTCGTCGGTGTCCGCGGACGCGTCGACGCTCGCAGGCTGGGCAGCACGGGCGGCCGCCGGAGTCGCAGGCGCCACGGGCGCCTTGGCGGCCGGTCGGGCCGGGGCGCCGGCTGCGCGCTTCTGGGCGTCGGCGTACTTGGCCTCGCGCATCGCCCGCAGGTTGTCCATCTTGCTCATCGCTTGCTCACACCCAGAACCTACGCGCTCGCTCCGACACCGGGCGGAGGCGGGCACGCGACACCCGCTGTCATCGACTCCAGTCGACGGCGTCGTGGACGGCGCGCAGCCGGGCTCCGCGCACCGGATCGTGCTGGGCGACCCACGCGATCCGGCCGCGCAGGTGCTCCTCCCAGGCCGGGACGTCGTCGCGGTTCTGGCTGCTGGGCCCGTGGGTCCGGCAGTTGTGCAGGATCGCGCGCAGGAGGTCGACCTCGCCCCGCGCGACGCGCGGCTCGTCGTTGACGACCAGGCCGGCGAGGCGCTGTCGACCCGCACGCGGCATCACACCCGTCTTGCGGGCGTTGAGACCGAAGCCCTCGTCGCGCACGATCAGCCCGATCGCATCGATCAGGCGCGAGGTGCCCCTGCCCCACCCCGCATCGCCCGAGAACGCCAGGTCGTCGGCGTACCTCGTGTAGCGCCCACCCCACGACTGCGCCAGCGCGGTGAGGCGTACGTCGAGGCGGAACGCCGCGAGGTTGGCCATCGCCGGCGAGGTCGGCGCGCCCTGCGGGAGGTGAGGTGCGGCCAGCCGTCGCCCCAGTCGCCAGTGGGCGTCGAGCAGTCCGTCGTCGGTGGGCGCGGGCACGGCGCGCCACGCGGAGCGGGGCAGGACGCACGTCACCAGGCCGGCCAGGCAGTGCGCCACCGGTTCGGGATAGCCGGCCGTGCGCCAGATGCCGTAGACCCGGGAGACGGTCACACTGGCGAAGAACGCCTCGAGGTCCAGGCGCAGCACGAGAGGCCGCCCGGCGTGCGGAGCGGCGTAGGACCGCACCGAGCCACCCGACCTGAAGCCCCGGGCCGCCTCGTGCGGCGGGATCAACCCAGCGACCTCGTCGAGCAGGCGGCGCTGGATCACCTTGAGCCGTGGCTTGGGCGCCTCGAGGACCCGGACGGCACCGCTCGGGGCCGGGCGATGGCTGACGCGGTAGTGCTGGAGCGGTGCGTCGGACGCGCTGCGGGCCAGTCGCCGGGGATCGGCGAACCAGTCGAGATCGGTGTGGCTGACGTCGAGGAAGGTCGCGACGTCGTCGAGGCGGTCGAGGACCGGGAGGCGCCACCGGTTGGCCACCATCTGCGTCCGGGCCACGGGATGGACCACAGGGCCTGCCTGCCCCGCCCGGGTCGCGGCGGGGCAGGCGGCGATGTTGGCGGCGAGCTCCCGAGGGCGGTCTGCGGGAGCACGGGGATAGAGCTCGAGCACCTGCCGCACCAGCGGCGTCAGCCACGCGGGGCGCCGGCCGAGCACGGTGCGCCCGCTCGCCACCAGGGCGGGCTGCGTCCACTCGTCGGCGAGGAAGCCGGATGCCAGGGCCCGCGCCAGGTCCGCCCTCATCCGGTCGCGGACGCAGCGATGGCGGTGGTGTGCGGCAGCGCAGCTCGACCTGTCCCGTCGTGCGCGCGATGA
The DNA here is from genome assembly GCF_900112035.1 of Nocardioides alpinus. GTDB lineage: Bacteria > Actinomycetota > Actinomycetes > Propionibacteriales > Nocardioidaceae > Nocardioides > Nocardioides alpinus. The sequence goes on from NZ_FOKC01000001.1 coordinate 865,108, forward strand.
CCTGCAGCGGAGCGCAGCGAGTCGCGCGCGGTGCAGTGCCCGAACGTTCCGGTGGTCCCCGGGGTAGCCCCGGAGAAGCGAACCGGTGACGCGCACCGGTTCACCGTCTCGAGAAAGCGCTGTCGCACACGGCGCACGATAACCGCACGCGCCGACAACAGGTGCCGCCCGGAGCCGTCAGCCCGGTCGGCGCCAGACCACGACGGACTGCGTGGCGGACTGGTGCAGCACCGGCAGCTTGTTGGTCGGCGCCTGGGCGCGGGCCTGCGCCAGCCGCGCCGCCAGCCCACGGCGTACGGCATCGAGCTCGGCGACGAGCTCCTCGTTGCGGGCGCGGAGCGCGTCGACCTGCAGCTCGAGCGCCATGATCCGGCGGACCCCCTCGATGCCGATGCCCGCGCTGGTCAGGTCGGCGATCTCGCGCAGCCGCTCGAGGTCGCGGTGGGAGTAGCGACGGCCCCCGCCCCCCGTACGCCCGGGGACGATGAGTCCCATCCGCTCGTAGGCGCGCAGGGTCTGCGGATGCAGCCCGGTCAGCTCCGCCGCGACGCTGATGACGTAGACCGCAGCGTCGGGCGAAGGCGAACCGAACGGGGAGCTCATCCGTCGAACAGCCCTGCGCGGAGGGGCTTGCCGGCCGTGGCCGCGCGGTAGGCCTCCAGGGCCTCGCGCGCGGTCTGGTCGAGGGTGGCCGGCACCTGGACCTCGATGGTGGCCAGCAGGTCGCCCTTGCTGCCGTCGCGGCGCGTGGCGCCCTTGCCCCGGACGCGGAAGGTGCGTCCGTTGGGGGTGCCGGCGGGCAGCTTGAGGGTGACGGGTGCGCCACCCAGGGTCGGGATCTTCACCTCGCCACCGAGCGCCGCCTCGTCGAAGGAGACAGGTACGTCGAGGGTGAGGTTGTCGCCCTTGCGCCCGAAGACGCGGTGCGGGGTCACCTTCACCGTGACGAAGAGGTCACCCGCAGGGCCACCCTGCTCGCCCGGCGCTCCCTTGCCCTTGAGCCGGATCCTGGCGCCGTCCTTGACCCCGGCCGGGATCCGGGCCTGGATCGAGCGGGCCGACGTGCCGCGCCCGCTGCCGTGGCAGGTGGGGCACGCCTCGTCGTAGACGAGCTGGCGTCCGCCGCAGGCTGGACAGGTCTCGTTGATCGAGAACGCACCGCCGGTGCCGGCGACGATGAAGCCGGCACCCTCGCACTCGGGGCAGATGTGCGGGCGGGTGCCCGGCTTGCCGCCGGTGCCCTGGCAGGTCGCACATGCCGTGTCCGACGTGAGCCGCAGCGAGACGGTGACGCCGTCGAGCGCGTCGGTGAAGCCGATGGTCGCCGTGCTCTCGACATCGGCTCCGCGCCGCGGCCGTGCCTGCTGCGTACGAGGTCGCTGGCCGCCACCGCCGCCGAAGATGTCGCCGAACATGTCACCGAGGCCGCCGGCCCCGCCGCGCTCACGGAGCAGGTCGTCGATGTTGAAGCCACCGCCGCCGAAACCGCCGCCACCGCCGCCACCCATGCCGGGGCCGAAGCCGCCGCGCGCCTGCAACGAGCGGAACTCGTCGTACTTCGCGCGCTTGGCCTCGTCGCCCACGACGTCGTAGGCCTCGGCGACGGCCTTGAACTTCTCGTGCAGCTTGTCGTCACCGGGGTTGGAGTCGGGATGGTTGGCGCGCGCGAGCTTGCGGTAGGCCGTCTTGATCTCGGCCGCGCTCGCGTCCTTGGCCACGCCCAGGACCTGGTAGAAGTCCTTGGTCGCCCAGTCGTTGCGGAAGCCGTCAGTGTCAGCCATGTGCGTCAGCCCTCGACAGGGTCGACCACCAGCACCTGCGCGGCTCGCACCACCCGGTCGCCGATCTTGTAGCCGGCCTTGGCGATGTGCTTGCAGGTCACGACGTCGACCTCCGGGTCGGTGCCCATGTGGCTCAGGGCCTCGTGGAGGTTGGGGTCGAACGCGTCACCGGGCTCGCCGAAGCGGGTCAGGCCCAGGCCGGTCACGACCGCCTGGAGCTGGTCGGCGACGGCCTTGAAGCCACCCTCGTCGACCTCGCCGTGCTCACGGGCGCGGTCGATGGTGTCGAGCACCTCGATGATCGGGGCGAGGACGCGGTAGGTCGCGTTCTCGGCGATCAGCTGGCGGTCGCGGTCGACGCGCTTGCGGTAGTTGGCGTACTCCGCCTGCAGGCGCTGCAGGTCGGCGGTGCGCTCGGCGAGCTGGACCTCGGCCGAGGGGCCGACGGCGTCACCGCTGTCGACGAAGTCCTCGGGCTCGAGGGGGCCGCCCTCCTCCAACCAGTTGTCGACGCCGCTGATCTCGTCGGCGGCACCGGGGTCGGTCGTCGAGTCCGAGGGCGAGCCAGAGGGCGTGCCGGAGGGGGTGTCGGACGCTGCGTCCGGCTGGCCGGCCGAGGCCGAGGCGCCCTGGGGCGCCTCGACCTCGGTCTCACTGGCCATCTCGCCGGCCGCGTCACCGAAGGATCCGCTGCCGGGCTCGGTCACTTGGACTCACCCTCCGGGGCCGACTCGTCGCCGGACTCGGCGGGCTCGTCGACGATCTCGGCGTCGACGACGTCGTCGTCGGACTCGCCGGTCGCCCCGGTGGCACCACCCGCAGCGGCCTGGTCGGCCTCCGCGGCGGCGTACATCGCAGCACCCATCTTCTGGCTGGACTCGCCGACCTTGGTGACCGCGGCGGTGATCTCCTCTGCGGAGGCGTCCTCCTTGGCGAGCACCTCCTTGAGCGCGTCGACGTCGCCCTGGACCTCGGTCTTCACGTCGTCGGGGAGCTTGTCACCGTTGTCGGCGAGGAACTTCTCGGTCGTGTAGACGAGCTGGTCGCCCTGGTTGCGGGCCTCGACGGACTCGCGACGCTTGGCGTCCTCCTCGGCGTACTGCTCGGCCTCCTTGACCATGCGGTCGATCTCGTCCTTGCCGAGCGCCGAGCCACCGGAGATGGTCATCGACTGCTCACGGCCGGACGCCTGGTCCTTGGCCGAGACGTGCACGATGCCGTTGGCGTCGATGTCGAAGGTGACCTCGATCTTCGGCACGCCGCGCGGAGCCGGCGGCAGGCCGGTCAGCTCGAAGTTGCCGAGCGGCTGGTTCTGCGACCACATCTGGCGCTCACCCTGCGCGACCTTGATCTCCACGGACGGCTGGTTGTCGTCAGCCGTGGTGAAGATCTCCGAGCGCTTGGTCGGGATCGTGGTGTTGCGGTCGATGAGGGTGGTCATCACGCCGCCCTTGGTCTCGATGCCGAGGGAGAGCGGGGTGACGTCGAGGAGGAGCACGTCCTTGACCTCGCCCTTGAGGACGCCGGCCTGGAGCGCGGCGCCGACGGCGACGACCTCGTCGGGGTTGACGCCCTTGTTGGGCTGCTTGCCGCCGAGGAGCTCGGTGACGACCTCGCTGACGGCGGGCATGCGGGTGGAGCCACCGACCAGCACGACGTGGTCGATCTTGTCGACCGCGACGCCGCCGTCCTTGAGCACCGACTGGAAGGGCGCCTTCGTGCGGTCGAGCAGGTCGGCCGTCAGCTTCTGGAACTCGCTGCGGGTCAGCTTCTCCTCGAAGTGGAGCGGGCCGCCCTCACCGTGGGTGATGTACGGGAGGTGGACCGTGGTCTCGGAGCTCGAGGACAGCTCGATCTTCGCCTTCTCGGCGGCCTCCTGGAGGCGCTGCTTGGCGATCTTGTCGGCACCGAGGTCGACGCCGTTGTTGTCCTTGAACTTCTTGATCATCCAGTCGACGACGCGGTTGTCCCAGTCGTCGCCACCGAGGTTGTTGTCACCGGAGGTCGCCTTGACCTCGACGACACCCTCGCCGATCTCGAGGAGGGACACGTCGAACGTGCCGCCACCGAGGTCGAAGACGAGGATGGTCTGGTCCTCGCCCTTGTCCAGGCCGTAGGCCAGGGCCGCCGCGGTGGGCTCGTTGACGATGCGGCTGACGTTGAGGCCTGCGATCTCGCCGGCCTCCTTGGTCGCCTGGCGCTGCGCGTCGGAGAAGTACGCCGGCACGGTGATGACCGCGTCGGTCACGGTCTCGCCGAGGTAGGCCTCCGCGTCGCGCTTGAGCTTCTGCAGCACGAAGGCGCTGATCTGCTGCGGGGTGAAGGTCTTGTCGTCGATGTCGACCTTCCAGTCCTCGCCCATGTGGCGCTTGACGGACCGGATCGTGCGGTCGACGTTGGTGACGGCCTGGCGCTTGGCGACCTCGCCGACGAGGACCTCGCCGGACTTGGTGAAGGCGACGACGGACGGGGTGGTCCGGGCACCTTCGGCGTTGGCGATGACGGTGGGTTCTCCACCCTCGAGGACGGCGACGACGGAGTTCGTCGTGCCGAGGTCGATGCCGACGGCTCGAGCCATGTGTGTGTACCTCCTGCTGTGCCCCGGGGTTCCGGGGAGACGTCATGGGTGCGGCTGCCGGAGCAACCACCGATGTCCACCATCCTGACGCGTGTCGCCCGGACTGGCAAAACAGTTGAGTCGATCTGGCTCAACTCTCATCACTTGGCTCAACGCACAGCGCTGCTGGATGTTCCCGATCCGGTGAGAATTCTTCGGCGGGCGCCGTGGGTGATGTGCCGGCGCGCCTAGCCTTGCCCCATGATCCGCCACACGGTCGCCTTCCGGCTCCACCACGCCCCCGGCTCGGGCGAGGAGGCCGACTTCCTCGCCGCCGCCCGGGCGCTGGGCGACATCCCCGGCGTGGAGGCGTTCGAGCAGCTCCGTCAGACGAGCGCGAAGAACGGCTTCACATTCGGGCTCTCGATGGAACTCGCCGACCGGGCGGCGTACGACGCCTACGACGCGCACCCCGTCCACCGGGCGTTCGTCGCCGAGCGGTGGGTGCCGGAGGTGGCGGAGTTCCTCGAGATCGACTACGAGCCGCTGGCCTGATCCCCGGAGCCGGCGTGCCTCCGGGCGGGCCCCTGGCGCCCCGCTGGCCACCGCGGCACCAGGGGTGTGCGGAGTTGTGCGGTGTTGGGCCGTTGCAACGGCCCAACAGCGCGGGAGTCACCGCTCAAGCGGTGACTCCTGCACGGGAGCGCCCTCACCGGGACCAGACGTACGGCGTCGTCGTGGTAACGGCGCGCAACCCCGAGCGCTCGAGGATCGGGCGCGACATGTCGGTGCAGTCGGAGTGGATCAGGCGGACGCCTCGCGCCACGGCGGAGCGGGCGCGGGCGGCGACGAGCGCGCGGTAGATCCCGCGGCCGCGGAACTCGGGGAGGGTCGAGCCGCCCCAGATGCCGGCGAAGTCCGTGCCCTCGACCGGGGTGAGCCGTCCGCCGCACACGACGCGGTCACCGACCTCGGCGATCCAGAACTCCGAGTCGCCGGACTCCAGCTCGGCGAGCGAGGAGGCGATCGAGGGGCCGCGCCCGGTGCCGAAGATCGACTCCTGGGCGGCGAGCATCCGGGTCAGGTCGTCGACCGCGTCGGCGCCGGGCTCGATGCGGCGTACGACGACGGGGCCGTGCGGCGTGTCCGCGAGGGGTACGTCGACAGCGAGCAGCGAGGCCTCCCCGATCATCACGGTCTCGACGGGCTCGGCCAGGAAGCCGTGTGCCAGGAGCCGATCGCCCAGGTCCGCGGGCAGGTCGTGGCCGCGCGACTTCCACTCGAAGGAGTCGACGACGGTCCCGTCGCGGAAGTGGGCGATCGTGCGCGCGACCAGGTCGTCGAGGGCCGCGCCCTCGAGCCCCGCGAGGTCGCGGTAGGAGACGAAGCCGCCGTGGTCGAAGACCGCCCGCAGCAGGGGACCGTCCCGGCTCACGTCGCTGGCGCGGACGACCTCGGCGTCGGTCCGCAGCTGGTGGTCGTAGGCCGTCAGCAGGTCGTCAGGAGTCACGGCCGCAGCCTAGGCGTGAAGATCAGGGAAGTCTCAGGGGTTGTTCGGCTGCGCATTTCGACCCGCAGGCCGCACACTTTTCCTGTGCTCCACCGGGGGAACCTGCGCCGTGTCGTCGGCGCCTCAGCCGTCGTGCTGCTGCTGGCTGCCTTCATGGCGTTCTACGTCGCCGATCGCGCAGGCGCCGGCGCGACCCGTTGCCAGCAGCACCGGCTCGACGCGCGCGAGCGCACGGCCCTCGTGACCGGCGAGGGTCCGCGCACCCTGGTCATCGGGGACTCCTGGTCGGTCGGTCTCGGCCAGGCCGACCTCGGCCTCTCGTGGGCCCGGCGGCTCCCCGGCGAGGTGCATGTCGCCGGCTTCTCCGGCTCGGGCTTCAGCGCCCACGCGAGCGGATGCGGCCGCGTCTCGTTCCACGACCGCGCCCCCACCGCGCTCGGCACCCGCCCGCAGCTGGTCGTCGTCGAGGGCGGCCTCAACGACTACGACCAGAGCGCGGCCGCCATCGACCGCGGCTTCCGCGGGCTGATGGCGGATCTCGCCGCGCAGCACGTGGTGGTCGTCGGCCCGGCCGATGCACCGGCCCGCACCCGTGCGGTGCCTCGGGTGGAGGGCCTGCTCGAGGCCCTGTGCCGGGAGTACGGCGTCCCCTACGTCTCCACCAGCGACCTCGACCTCGCCTACCTCGAGGACGACCTCCACCTCACCGACGCCGGCCACCGCGAGTTCGGCGACGCGGTCGCGGAGCGGATTGCCGCTGTCACGGCCACCCGACCGGCCGTTCTCGTCCGCTGATCCGTACGGCGACCACGGAATCGCGCGACTTTCCGGATATCGGACAGGACGCCGATCACGTGTTCGGGGCGTGCAGGTTCTCGCGTTGCGACAACCTGCAGTTCTGCGTCCATTGACGCCCCCGCCCCCGATTGCGAGTTTGTGCACTGGTCCGCACGCCCCAATCCATCCTCGGGCCCCACCGGGCCCGGAACCCACGATTGGAAACCCCAGTGAAATCATCTCGCCTGGCCGCCCTGGCCGGTATCGCAGCGACAGCCGTCGCTGCATCGTTCCTGGCACCGACCGCCACCCCGGCCGACGCCGCCCCCGCAGCGGGCAACCCCCGCCTCGAGGCCCAGCAGGCCGCATCCGCCTGGGTGAAGGGCCACGGCGCTGCGCTCGAGCGCGCGTCGCAGGACGCGTTCGTCCGCACGGCCACCTTCGACGGTGATGCCGGCATCTACTCGATGGCCTACGAGCGGACCCACGAGGGCCTGCGCGTCGTCGGCGGGGACTTCGTCGTCCTCGCCAACGCCGACGGCCAGGTCGTCGGGTCGTCCGTCGCCCAGGAGCAGCCGGTCGAGATCGGCAGCACCACCGCCGAGGTCAGCGCCGAGAGCGCGTCCGCCGCGGCCCGCGGCCTGGTCGACGAAGTGGCGGACGCCTCCGCCCCTGAGCTCGTCATCTGGCACCGCGACGCCGGCACCCAGCTGGCCTACGAGGTCGAGGTGCGCGGCACCAAGGCCGGCGAGGTGTCCTGGCAGAAGGTGTGGGTCGACGCGACCAACGGCGCCGTCCTCGAGTCGCGCGAGCAGATCGCGCACGGCTCCGGCACGGCCGCCTACTCGGGGCCCAACCCGCTCCCCATCGCCACCAGCGGCTCGGGCAGCAGCTACACCATGACCGACCCGACGGCGACGACCCTGCGGTGCCAGGACGCGGCCAACAACACCACCTTCAGCGGCACCGACGACCTCTGGGGCAACGGCGTCGCGACCAACCGCGAGACCGGCTGCGTCGACGCCCTCTACGCCGCCCAGCAGATGAAGGGGATGATGTCGTCGTGGCTCGGCCGCAACGGCATGAACGGCTCGGGCGGCTGGGTGCCGATCCGCGTCGGCCTCAACGACATCAACGCCTACTACGACGGCACGCAGATCCAGATCGGCAAGAACCAGGCCGGCGCCTGGATCTCCTCCATGGACGTCGTCGCCCACGAGTTCGGCCACGGCGTGGACGACAGGACTCCCGGCGGCATCTCCGGCGGCGGCACGCAGGAGTTCATCGGTGACGCCCTCGCCACGGCCACCGAGTACTACGACAACCAGTCGGCCACCTACGACGGCCCGGACCACACCATCGGCGAAGAGGTCAACCTCGTCGGCCAGGGCCCGATCCGCGACGGCTCCAACCCGGCCAACGTCGGCGACCCGTCCTGCTACACCAGCTCGATCCCGACCGCCGAGGTCCACGCGGCCGCCGGCCCCGGCGACCACTGGTTCTACCTCCTGTCCCGTGGTGGCGTCTCCAAGTGCGACGGCACCTCGGTCACGGGCATCGGCGAGCAGGCCGCGATCAAGGTCCTCTACAACGGCATGCTGCTGAAGACGTCCTCGTCGAACTACCTCAAGTACCGCACCTGGACGCTCACCGCGGCCAAGAACATCGACAGCACCTGCGCCCAGTTCAACGCGGTCAAGAACGCCTGGGACGCCGTCAACGTGCCGGCCCAGACGGCCGACCCGACCTGCGGCGGCACCACCACCCCGCCCACCACGCCGCCCCCCACCGGCGGCAACATCCTCGCCAACCCGGGCTTCGAGTCCGGCGCCGCGTCGTGGGCCGGTAACACGGGCCTGATCACGACCAACACGGGTCGTCCCGCGCGCACCGGGTCGTACAAGGCCTGGTTCGGTGGCAACGGCACCACGTCGACGGAGAACCTGACCCAGACGGTCGCGGTCCCCTCGACCGCCACCGCCGCGTCGCTGTCCTACTGGATCCGCACCGACACTGCCGAGTCCGGCTCGACGGCGTACGACACCTTCCGGGTGCAGGTCGTCGTGGACGGCGTCACCACCACGCTGCGCACCTTCACCAACGTCGGCACCAACGCGACGTACACGCAGTTCTCGCACAGCCTGCTGGCCTACAGGGGCAAGTCGGTGCAGGTGAAGTTCCTGATGAACGAGGACTCGTCGCTGCAGACGAGCTTCGTCGTCGACGACACCGCGGTCACCGTCTCGTAGGCCCGACCGCTGGTCGAGCAGCGAGCGTGTCGGAACCGAGGTCGACGGACGGCCTCGGTTTCGACACGGGCGCAGGGCGCCCTGCTCAACCAGCGGGCACTACTCGGTCTCGGTTTCGACACGGGCGCGGGGCGCCCTGCTCAACCAGCGGGTGGCTACTCCGCCAGCCAGGTGGCCCAGCTGTCGAAGGAGTACGGCCGGCCCAGGAAGTCGGCGACCAGGTCGGCCGCGTCCCGGCGGCCACCCTGCGCGAGCACCTTGTCGCGGTAGGCGGTCGCGACGTCAGCGTCGAAGAGGTCGTCGTCGTCGAAGGCCGAGAACAGGTCCTTGGCGATCACCAGCGACCACATGTAGGTGTAGTAGCCCGACGAGTAGCCGTCGAGGTGGCCGAAGGCGCAGTGCATGTGCGCGCCCTCCAGCGGCGGGTAGACCGAGTAGCGGCGCTGGAGCTCGTCGCCGTAGGCCGTGAGGTCGTCGTGCTGCCCGGCGTGGAAGTAGTAGGACCGGGCGGCGTAGGACATCTGCTGGACGGCGTAGAGGCCCTTGCCGAAGTGGTCGGCCCGTCGCATCGCCGCGACGAGGTCGGCAGGGATGGTCTCGCCGTCGGCGTTGCGCGCGAAGGTGGACAGCACGTCGGTGTCCCACGCCCACTCCTCCAGCATCTGGCTCGGCGCCTCGACGAAGTCCCACTCGGTCGCGACACCCGAGAAGCGGAGCCACTCCCCCTGGCCGCCGAGGACGTGGTGGACGAGGTGGCCGAACTCGTGGAACAGGGTGACGACCTCGTCGTGCTCCATCAGGCCCCGGGTGAAGTTGCACACCAGCACGCCCTCGGCCAGCTGCGCCCCGGCGACGCCCTTGACCATGTCGAACTGGGCGGCGTGCTTGAACTTGCCCTCGCGCGGGTGCAGGTCGAGGTGGATGCGCCCGATCCGTACGCCGTCGAGCCCGACGTCGTAGCTCGCCACCTCGTCGTGCCAGGTGCCGGCCACCTCGCGCGCGACCGGGGTCCACTCGAGCCCGAACAGCCGGCCGGTGACGTCGAGGAGACCCTGCCGGACCTGCTCGAAGGGGAAGTAGGTGCGCACGACCTGGCCGTCGACGTCGTACTGCTCGCGGCGCACGAGCTCGGCGTAGTAGCGCGAGTCGTAGGTGGCGACGACGTCGGCCGCCGGGTCGTCGACGCGCTTGCGCTCGAGGAGCACGGCGACCTCCTGGCCGGCCCGCTCGGTGGAGGTCGCGCTGATCCGCTCGATGAAGTCACCGATCGCCTGACCGGTGCCGATCATCTTGACCTCGGCGTCGTAGTCGGGCCACGAGTCGTAGCCCAGCAGGTCCGCAGTCTCGCGGCGCACGGCCAGGAGGTCCTGCAGGACCTGGTCGTTGGCGGGCCACGCGACGTTGTTGGCGGCGAGCGAGAGGTCGTGGCGGGCGTCGCCGTCGGACCCGAAGGTCGTGAACGGCACGAGGTCGGGGTAGTCGGTGGTGATCTCGACGAGGCCGTCGTCGCCGGCCGGGTGGGCCGCGCGGTAGTCGTCGGGCAGGCCGGCCAGGCGCCCGGGCGCGATCCGGATCGAGCGGACGTCGTCGCGGATGTGGCGCCCGAAGTCCTGCGAGAGCTTGACCCCGCGCTCGCTGAGCTCGCGGAGCCGGTCGCGGGTGGCGTCGTCGCGGTCGACGCCGGCACGGCGGAAGTCGCGCAGCGTGTGCTCGAGCACCCGGCGGGCGTCGTCGTCGAGGCCGTCGGCGGACAGCGCGGCGAAGACGGCGTAGAGGTCGCGGTCCTGCCCCAGCTCGGTCACGTACTTCTGGACCTGCTGGCTGAGCTCGTCGGCCCGGTCGCGCACCGCCGCATCGGGGTGCACCTCGGACCACAGCGCCACGGACTCGGCGTTGGCGATGGCCGTCTCGGCGCGGTTCCACGCGGCGAGGACGTCACCGGCACCGCTCGGTCCGGCCTTGACCTGCTCGACCTGCCGCACGGCCTCGGCGAGCTCGCCGTCGCAGCGCTCGCCGACCCAGGTGAGCCAGTCACCGACTCCCGGGAGGTCGATCGGCTCGGGCAGGACATGGGTGTCGTGGGTCACCCCACGACCCTATGTCGCCGCCCGGGCGGACTGCTCGCGGAATACCTCGCCGGCTCCCGCTGTAGGGAGAGGTATGACTGTTCCGAACATCCCGCTCCACGACGGCACGTCCATCCCCCAGCTCGGCTTCGGCGTCTTCCAGGTGCCGCCGCCGGAGACCGCGGCCACGGTCGCCACGGCTCTCGAGGCCGGCTACCGCCACATCGACACCGCCCAGATGTACGGCAACGAGGCCGGCGTGGGCACCGCGATCAAGGACTCCGGCCTGGCCCGCGACGAGCTCTACGTGACGACGAAGCTCAACAACACCTTCCACGAGCCCGACGCCGCCCGGCGCGAGATCGACGCGTCGCTCGAGCGGCTCGGCCTCGACCAGGTCGACCTCTTCCTCATCCACTGGCCGCTCCCCACCCGCTACGGCGGCGACTTCGTGCAGACGTGGCGGGCGCTGATCGAGGCCCAGGAGGCCGGGAAGACCCGCAGCATCGGCGTCTCCAACTTCCAGGCCACCCACCTCGACCGCATCGTCGAGGAGACCGGTGTGGTCCCGGTGGTCAACCAGGTCGAGGTGCACCCGTTCCACGCCAACGAGGAGGTGCGCGCCGCCAACCAGCGCCACGGCGTCCTCACCGAGGCGTGGTCCCCGATCGCGAAGGGCACGGTCGTCGACGACGACACGATCGGCGAGATCGCCTCGCTCGTGGGTCGTACGCCCGCGCAGGTGACGCTGCGCTGGCACGTCCAGCGCGGTGACATCGTCTTCCCGAAGTCGATGAACGCCGACCGGATGCGGCAGAACTTCGAGATCTTCGACTTCGAGCTCGAGCCCGCCCACATGTCCGCGATCGACGGGCTCGACCGCGGCGAGGCCGGCCGGATGGGGCCCAACCCGGACACGTTCGACTGGATCCCCTGAGCCGACACCCGTCGTCGTACGGACCGAACGCGCGGGGTGACTGCGCCGTGCGCGTGGCAGGCACGGCCGTGCCCCCGTTCGGTCCGTACGACGGTCGGCGAGGGCGGGCGGTCGTCCGCCGCCTGAGAGGATGACGCGGTGACCTCGGGGACCACGCAGGACTTCCGGTTCCGCGACATCGCGCTCGTGGCGTACGGCCCCTCCGTCGTCTCCGCCATCGGGCACGGCGCGATCATGCCGGTGCTCGCGCTGCGGGCCCGCGACCTCGGTGCCGACGTCAGCACCGCCGCCGCGATCGTGGCCCTCGTCGGCGTCGGGCAGCTCGTCGCGAGCCTGCCCTCGGGCGCGCTCATCGCCCGGATCGGCGAGCGGCGGGCGCTGGTGGCTGCCGGCCTCGTCGACGCGTGCGCGATGGCGTTCGCGGCGCTGACCGACTCGGTCCTCGGCCTCGCCATCGGGGTGCTGCTCAGCGGGGTGTGCTGGACGCTGTTCCTCATCGCGCGGCAGGGCTTCATGATCGACGTCGTCCCCGTCACCCACCGGGCGCGGGCGATGTCGTTCCTCGGTGGCTCCTACCGCCTCGGCGTGCTCGTCGGGCCCTTGGTCGGCGCCGGCCTGATCGCGCTCAGCGACCTCACCAGCGTCTTCTGGCTGGGTGCCGGCATGTCCGTGTGCGCCTCCCTGCTGGCGGCGACCATGCCCGACCTCGGCGAGGAGAAGCGGGCCGCTGCGAAGGTCTCCGGGCACCTCCCCGTGTGGACGGTCATCTCCGAGCACCGCCGGGTGCTGGCCACGCTCGGCAGCGCGGTGGTCATCCTCGGCATGAGCCGGTCGCTGCGGCTCAGCCTGCTGCCCCTGTGGGCGGACCACATCGGGCTGTCCGCGTCGACCACGTCGCTGATCTTCGCCGGCGCCGCGGCCCTCGACGTGGCGCTCATGTGGCCGGGCGGCTGGCTGATGGACACGCGTGGGCGGCGGGTGGTGGCGGTGCCGGTCGTCCTGTCGATGGCCGTGGCCTGCCTGCTGCTGCCGCTCGCCGGCTCCGCCTGGTCGGTCGCCCTCGTGATGGCCCTCATCGCCGCCGGCAACGGCCTCGGCGCCGGCATCGTGATGACGCTGGGCGCAGACGCGTCCCCGACCGAGGGACGCTCGCAGTTCCTCGGCGCCTGGCGGCTGTGCGGCGACATCGGCAACACCGGCGGTCCGCTGCTGGTCAGCGCCGTCGCGGCGTTCGCACCGCTGGCGGCCGCCTGCCTCGTGGTCGGCGTCCTGGGGCTGGCGGGTGCCGGCTGGGTCGGCCACTGGACCGGGCGGGTGGACCGCGCCCGCGCCCTGGAGGCACTCAGCCCACGGTCACCGTGAGCTCGTTGGACGCGACCTGGGTGTCGGTGTCGATGACGCGGAACTGGTTGGGCCCGACCTGGCTCGTCTGGACATAGGTCGCGAAGGTGCCGCCGCTGACCGACATCGTCACCGGGAAGTCGGACCACGCGCCGTTCTCGAACCGCTGCACCTGCAGGATCGCCCCCTCGCCCCCGGGGTAGGTGCCGGTGAGGTCGATCTGCTGCATCGGGCTCACCGACTGCTGCGTGGCGGTCAGCGAGATGCCCGTGGCCGGGGCCTCGGAGGTCGACTCCCCCGCCTCGGGCTCGATCGACTCCTCGGGCTCGGGGATCGAGCTGCCGGTGTCGCTCGGCCTGGGCAGCCGGAACGTCGCCGGGGTGCCGCTGTCGTCGGAGGCGGTCGTGGTGTCACCGATGCCGGTGGCGTTGACGCCGACCATGACGGCGAGTCCTCCCAGCAGACCGATGACCACGGCGACGCCCACCAGGGCGAGCAGCCCGGTCAGGACGGGACGGTTCTCGGTGTTCACGGGGACCTCACAGCTGGGGGACGGAGTGCTGCCATCATCCAAGATGGCCGGTTGCATGGCCAACCAGCGCGGGCCCGTCAGACCGCACCGGGCAGGATGGAGCCATGCAGTCACCGTTGCGACACGGCAAGGCAGCCCTCGGTACGACGATCGCCACGGGCGCGTTGGCCGCACTGTCCCAGGCCCCCGATCGCGCCTCTCGCCTCCTGCGCCACCGCTACCCCACGGTCGCGGTCACCGGGATGACCGGCGTCGGCAAGACCCGGCTCGCGGACCGCCTGTCGCGCCGCGCGAGCACGCAGGCCGCGGCCGACGCCGGCCAGGACGTGGGCTCGGCGGTCATGGAGCGGCGTACGCGACGCAACGCCAGGCTCCGCGGCTACCGCTTCCGGGTCGTTCCCGGGGAGAACGCCGCCACCCGGCTCGGCGCGCTGGACGAGGTCTTCCACGACGAGCCCGTCGACGGTGTGCTGCACGTGGTCGCCCACGGCCACGCCACCCCACGGCGTACGGGCGGGACCAGCGGCACCGCGCTCGCCAGCCGCGAGGAGCAGCTGGCCGCCGAGCTCGAGGACTGGTCGATCACGGCCCACCGCATCGCCAGCATGGCCGTGCGCCGCGAGCGGCCCACGTGGCTGGTCATCGCGGTGACGAAGGCCGACCTCTTCGCCGACGACATCGACGCGGCCGTGCACTACTACTCCCCCGGCAGCGGCTCCGCGTTCGGCGACAAGCTCGACGAGCTCCGCGCCCTCGCCGGCGGCGCCAAGCTCTCGATCGACGTGCTGCCGGTGTGCGCGCAGGGCGGCGGCAAGAAGTCGGCGCTGCCCGACAGGACGGCCACCGAGCTCCTCGGGCGCCTCGAGCTGCGGTTGGCCCAGCTCAGCGGACACGTCTGAGGGCCGGGCCGCAGCGGCGGGGGCGTCGTTCACAGTTTCACCGGTTCGGGTTTCGACGCCGTTCATCGGGGCAGAAGATCGCCATGAGGCCGATCGCGATCAACCAGCGGGCGCTGCGGACCGCCAGGGAAGAGCTGGACTCCGCCCGCGAGGACCTCAGGTCCGCGCTCGGCGACGTCTCCCACCCCGCCGACGACTTCCCGTGGCGCGACCTCATGGTCGAAGGGGTGCGCAGCCTCGTGGACGACGCCGAGGTGATCACCCAGAAGTGCCGCAACATCTCGACCGCGATCGACGACTCCATCATCGACTTCGACGAGCTCGACGTGATGGTCGGCCAGGCCGCCCAGGTCGCCGCCCAGCTGGACCAGGTGAACCCGCGATGACCAGGGTCCTGGTCGACAAGATCGAGGTGCAGCAGGACGGCCTGGCGTTCGGTGACCCCATCGGCTGCGGCTACCACTGGACCGAGCCCGACGAGGTCGACGCCTACGGCGACTCCGTACGGCGCCTCGCCGGCAAGGTCGAGCTCGCGGTCGACGGCTTCGAGCGCACCGCGACCCTGCCGGAGGAGGTGTTCGCCGGCGAGGCGGCCGACGCGCTGCGCACGCGTGCGGCCAAGCGCCACGAGGAGGCGGTGCTCGTCCGCGACAACCTGCGCGGCCTCGGGCGCGCGATCAACGCCTACTCCGACGTGCTGCGACGCCACCGCGAGGGGCTCGAGCAGCTCCACGCCCGTGCGACCGGCCAGGGGCTCGACGTCCGCGGCCAGAAGATCTGGCCTCCCGTCGAGACCATCCCCGGCGACGCCCCGCAGAAGGAGCTCGACGCGTGGGAGCGCGACTGGAAGGCCTACCAGGAGTGCTTCGAGACCAAGATCGAGCTGCGTGACGCCCGCCGCGTGGCGACGCGCGAGCTGATCAGGGCGTTGGCCGACTACGCCGACGTCCACCCCGACAAGGACCGGCAGAAGCTCGTCGCGGCCAGCGCCCACCAGGTGACGTTCGGCGAGCTCCGGCGCGAGGCCGCCGAGGAGGCCATGGAGGCCGTCCAGGCCGGCGACCACGCCGAGGCCGCGCAGCGCACGGTCGACGGACTCAAGCGGCGCGAGCAGTCCGCCCTCGGCTCCCTCGAGGACATGGTGCTCGCCGAGCGCCCGCCCGCCGAGATCCAGGCCCAGGCGGAGAAGGTCGCCGCCATCCACCGCGAGCTGACGGAGGCGCGCGTGGACGCCCGCGAGGCGCAGGTCGTGGCCGACCGCGAGCAGGCCCAGGCCAACCGTGCCGCCCGCCACCTCGAGGACGCCGAGTCCGGCAAGCCCCGGCTCGTGGCAGAGCCGGTCGCGTGGCAGCAGCCCACCGACCAGGCCGTGCCGGTCAACCTCAAGGACCGGCTGGGCTAGGCCCTCGGTCCCTCGCGTCGACCACGAACCTGGCGACCGGACTGTCGCGCAGCGCGCTGCACGTGAGCTGCTGGGGCGCGTCCAGCACCCGGCGCACGCGCACCTCGAGGCTGCGACCATCGGCCTCGAGGGTCACGGTCGTGACGTCGCCGTCGGTGCGGGCCGCGGTCGGGCGTACGTCGTCGAGGCCGGTGAGCGTGAGACGTCGACGCACATCGATCTCGGCCGCCTGGACGGGCATCGCGAGGTCCGAGCGCCCGCGGAGGTGGTCCAGGGACACCCGTCCGCCGACCGCTGCGTCGGCGACCTCGAGCGCCGAGTCGGGGTCGACCCGGCCGTAGTAGAGCCCCCGGGGCAGGACCAGCAGGTTGCCCGCGAACCGGTCGCCGCCAATGTGCGAGCACTCCCACACCGCGTCGGCGTGCCGGCCGGCAGCGAGGGCCAGGGCCACCGGACGGCCGCGCTCGGCGCAGCAGGCGTCGTGGCGGCCATGGGTGCAGACCGCGATCAGCGGTGCGTCGTACGGGGTCAGGCCGGGCGAGCGGCCCGCGCCGAGCGCGTCGAGGTCGAGGTCGCGGAGCTCCTCGGGGCTGCTGAGCGTGGCCGCCTCGAGCCACGAGTCGGCGCCGGCAGCCCGGGCGGCGAAGACCCGGATCCCCACTCCCTCGGCCCGGCGACCGGGTCGGCGCACGAGCAGGACGCGTACGCCGGCGCGACGGCCGCCGCGGGCGAGGTGTTCGCCGAGCCCGGCGGGCAGCCGGGCATCACGGAGGGCATCGGAGCCCCACGAGCCCGAGTGCTCCACGAGCAGGAAGCTCCGCACCGTCGAGGCGGTGCCGGCGAGGTCGTCCGCGCGGGCCAGGCTGGCGGCGGCGCAGCGGAACGTCACCGGACCACCTCGAGCAGGCCCTCCCGCACCAGCCGTCGGCACAGGACGAGGGAGCTCGCGGGGTCGAGCGGGAGGTCGGCCGGCGAGAGCGCGTCGCGGGACGCGACGACCTCCACGGCCCCACGGATGCGGGCCGGGACGCGCAGCACGCGGTCACCGAGCAGCACCCGGACCGTGTCACCGTCGTCCACCATCACGCAGGGGTGGCCGGGGCGGCGCCGCAGCAGAGTGCCGTGACCCAGGCCGCGCGTCAGCGCGTCGCGGTCCAGCAGCGCGCCCGCCATCCGCGGGGGTCGCTCGCTGAGGAACCGGACGGCCTGCTCCTGCGCGGCGGCGGGCGCGTCGATACGTCGTACGGCCTCGGCGACGGCGACGAGGTGCTCGCCGAGGCCGGCGACGAGGCGGTCCGGATCGGCGAGGTAGCCGGCAGGGAGGTGGTCGTCGGCGACGTCGCCGAGCACGTCACCGACGAGCCGGGAGACCAGCTGGCGCCAGGTGAGCTGGTTGATGCCGATCGTGAGGTGCAACGACACGGCCTCCTGCGCGCGGGCGGCGTGGGGCGTGCCGGTGGGGAGGTAGGCGACGACACCGGGCTCGAGGAGGAGCTCGCCGGGTCCGCCGTTGCCGTGGATCTCCCAGAGCTTGGTGCCGTGGGTCTGCAGGACGAAGACGTCGTGGGAGTCGGAGTGCACCGCGAAGCCCTGGGCCCCGGGCGGGGTGAGGTAGGCGTTGGCCTGGCAGGGGTGGCCGAGCTCGAGCTCGAGCCCCGCGACCAGCTCGGCGACCGGGGTCCAGTAGCGCTGGAGGCCTTGGAGCACGATCGTGGCGCCCTCGTCGTGGAGGCGCATCAGCTTCACCGGGTCGACGAGCCCGGTCAGCGGCTTGCCGGCGAGGCTGCCGCCGCGGGTGAAGGCCGAGTCGGGGAGCACCGAGCCGTTGCGGGCGACCCGGACCGCCGGCGCCCGGATCGCGGTCTCGGTCAGCAGGTGGTCGACGTCGGCCAGCGCGAGGATGCGCGCACCGAGGTCGGGATCGGTGCGGTGGACGTGCACCGACGACGCCCAGGTCGAGTCGAGGAAGACCCGGGCGTCGCCGGTGAGCAGGTCGAGTGCGCTCAGAGCGCCGACCCGTCCGTGCCGTCGGTGCCGTCCGCGTCCGTGCCGTCGGCGTCGGAGCCGTCGGTGCCGTCCGCGTCCGTGGAGTCGCCGTCGGTGGCGTCGGTCGAGTCGCCGTCAGTGGAGTCGCCGTCGGTGCCGTCGGCGTCCGTGCTGGGCGCGGCGGGCACGCCGGTCGGGTCGACGCCCTCGGTGGTGATCTCGTCGTCGCCGAGGGGGCTGTCAGGAGTCGTCGTCATGGATCCTCCTACTTCGTCCGCGACGGGCGGTCCGTCCCGGGGTGTGCGTCGAGTGTTGTCCGCAGCACCTGACGGTCCCACACCCCTGCGGGCGGGCGCTCCGCCGCCGGCGCCGGTCAGCCGCGGCCGCCCCGCGCGACGCCGTCGGCCGCCACGTCGATGTCGACCGGTCGGCCGTGGGTGCCGAGCCCGGAGATCCGCGTCGCACCGAAGGACCATGGCCGCACCGGGTCGACCGCCACGGCGTCGCGTCCCTCCGGCCGCAGGCCGAGGACGGAGCTGACGAGCGACACGGCCGAGGCGGCCGACCAGGCCTGCGGCCGACAGGCCGCCGGATAGGGCATCGGCACGGGGTGGGTCGATGCCGCGTCGCCGGCGAAGAGCTCCGGCGGGCGACCGCCGAAGGCGGCGAGGGCCGCGAGCAGCGCGTCGGCGACGGGCGCGGTCTCCGGGCGACCCTCGGCGGCGAGACCAGCCAGGCAGATGGCGGTGTCGTGGGGCCAGACGGAGCCGACGTGGTAGCCGGTCGGCGAGTAGCCCGCGGCATGCGTGGAGAGCGTGCGGATCCCGAAGCCGGACAGCATGTCCTGCCCGACGAGGCGCCGCGCGACCACGTCGACGCCGTCCGCGTCGAGGATCCCGGTGCCGAGGAGGTGGCCGATGTTGCTGGTCAGCGACACGACCGGGCGCTTGTCGCGGTCGAGGGCGATGGCCGGGAAGGGGCCGACAGCGTCCTCGACCCAGAAGCGCCTGCCGAACTCCGTGCGGAGTCCCTCGGCCCACTCGCGCCACCGGTCCGTGCCCGGCCGGCCGAACGACTCGAGCAGGGCGGCGCCGCGCAGCGCAGCGGCGTACGCATAGCCCTGCACCTCCGCCAGCGCGAGGGGCGAGCTGGCGCGCGAGCCGTCGCTGCGGCGTACGGCGTCGCCGGAGTCCTTCCATCCCTGGTTGGACAGTCCGTGACCGGAGCGGTCGACGTACTCCAGCAGCAGGTCGCCGTCGGCGTCGCCGTGCTCCACCTGCCACGTCAGGGCCCGCTCCAGCGCGGGCAGCAGCCGCTCGACCTCGTCCTCCGGCGCGCCCCAGGACCAGGCGTCGTGGAGGGTCAGCGCCCACAGCGGGGTGGCGTCGATGGTGCCGTAGTAGACCGGCGGGAGGTGGCGCTCGGTGCCGTCGTCCTCGCCGAGGCTGAAACCGGCGGACCGGACCTCGTGCAGGATCTTGCCGGGCTCCTCGGCGGTGACGTCGTCGGTGCGGGTGCCCTGGTGGTGGGCCAGCAGTCGGAGCGTCGACATCGCCAGGTCGGTGGTGACCGGCATCAGCATGCGAGCCGTCCAGAGGCTGTCGCGCCCGAAGAGGGTGAGGAACCACGGTGCCCCCGCACCGACGAACTCCTCCTCGGCGCCGTCGGCTCCGGGAGCGGCCAGGCGCAGGAGGCGCAGGTCGTCGAGGGAGCGCTGCACGACCGGGCCCAGCCGGCGGTCCGCGCTGTCCACCACCATCGGCGACCACCCGGCCTCCCGCCGCGGGGCCGTCACGGCCGCCCGCGCGTCGTCCACGGTGAGCAGGAGCTCGTGGGTGACGGCCTCCCCGGGAGGTACGACGACGTCCCACGTGGCGAGCACGTGGTCGCCCCGGTCGGCGGTGCGGGCGCCCGGCAGCCGCAGCACCGCGCGGAGGGAGTCGGCCTCCCAGGTCAGCGCGTGGCCGCCGATCCCGTCGGGGGTCCCGGTCGGGCCGGCAGCGCCGGACTTGACCGCGTCCATCGACGCCAGGTCGGTCGCCACCCGCAGACCCAGGGTGCAGACCACTGGCTCGGCGGCGGTGCTGGACACTGTGTAGCTCTCGCGGACGAGCCCCGGCTCGACGTCGCGCCTGCGGACGACCCGGACCGTGGGGTCGGGTCCGGGGTCGCCGAGGTGGCGGGGCACGGCGACGAAGGTGTGGGTGTCACCGCGGGCGCCGTGGTCGGCGAGGGCGGTGGGCGCACGCCCGTCGACCTCGAGCCGGAGCAAGGACAGCACGCGTCGGTCGCCGTGGTGGACGCCGGCCAGCCCGCCGGGCCCGACCTGTCCGTCGGTCGCCGACCACACCTGCGTGGGCGCGGCCAGGGTGAGCGAGAGGTCGTGCAGCCACGGCTGCTGGGGTGCTTCGTCGGGGAGCATCGGCGCCCTTCCGGGTGGGGTGCGAACAGAGGGGGGTGACAGAGAGTGTGACGTGGGTTACGGTTTGAGCGCTCCAAGTTTGAGCGCTCAAACCACCCTAGACGCCGAACGAGGAGACCGCCATGGCAGTGCCGGACCCGGCCACCCTCGACTCCGTGGCGGCGCACGCCGGGGTCTCCCGGCAGACCGTCTCCAACGTGCTGCGCCACCCCGACCGCGTCGCCGCCGGCACCCGCGAGCGCGTCCTCACCGCCATCCGGGAGACCCGCTACCGCCCGTCACTGCCCGCGCGGCAGCTCGCGACCCGCCGCGCCCACGCGATCGCCGTGCGCGCCGAGCGGACGCAGGACGGCATCTCGGGCCTGGTGCTCGACGCCTTCTACCACGGGCTCGCCGAGGCCGGGCAGGACAACGGGCTCCGTGTCCTCCTCTACGCCCAGCCCGCCGACGAGGCGGCCGAGGTCGCCCTCATCGACGAGCTCGTCCACACCGGGGCCGCCGACGCCGTCGTCCTCACCGCCACCAGCGCGGCCGACGAACGGCCCGCCCACCTGCGCGAGAGCGGTACGACGTTCTGCGCGTTCGGCCGGCCATGGGGCCACGACGACGAGCCGCACGACTGGGTGGACGTCGACGGCGCGGTCGGCACCGGGCTCGCCGTACGCCACCTCCTGGACCGCGGCCACCGTCGCATCGCCTACCTCGGCTGGCCCGAGGACGGTGCGGACCCGAGCACCGGCACCGACCGACGGCGCGGGTGGCTCGAGGCCGTCGGAGCAGCCTCCCTCGACGGACCCCCGGTGGAGGCCCGCAGCCTCAACCAGGCGGCCGCCGCCGAGGTGGCCGTCGCCGCGCTGCTCGCACGGGCCGACGCGCCCGACGCGATCGTCTGCGCGAGCGACACCCTCGCCCTCGGCGCCCACCGGGCCGCCCTGGCCGCGGCGAGGTCGGCCCGGCCGGCCACGGTCGTCGGCTTCGACGCCACCCCGGTCGCCGCCGCCCTCGGACTGGCCAGCGTCGCGCAGCCGATCGACCAGGCCGCCCACCTCTGCATCGACCTGCTCACCGGCCGCTTCGAGGCGCCCGACCGACCCGCGCAGGGGTTGCTCGTCGCGCCGGTGCTCCACCTCCCGTCCTGACCCCCTCCCGACCTTCCGCCGATCCCCGCCACCATCAAGGAGTCCTCGCATGTTGTCCTCGTCCCGTCGCCGCCAGGCGTCCCTCGCCGCCCTCGCTCTCACGTCGTCCCTCGCCCTCGCCGCCTGCGGTGGCGGCGGCTTCGAGGAGGAGGGCGGGTCCGACCCGGCGTCCTCGGGTGACGGTCCGGCCGAGCTCCAGGTGCTCATCGGCTCCAGCGGCGACGCCGAGACGCAGGCGGTCGAGGAGGCCGCCCAGGCGTGGGCCGAGGAGAGCGGCAACGAGGTCGAGGTGATCGTGGCCAACGACATCGCCCAGCAGCTGTCGCAGGGCTTCGCCGGCGGCAACCCGCCGGACCTCTTCTACGTCGACGCGGGGGTGTTCGGCGACTACGCGGAGGCCGGCAACCTCTACCCCTACCTCGACCAGATGGCCGACGCCGACGACTTCTACCCCAACCTCGTCGACTCCTTCACCCTGGACGACCAGGCCTACTGCGCCCCCAAGGACTTCTCCACGCTGGCGCTCCAGATCAACACGGAGGCGTGGAAGAAGGCCGGCTTGACCGACGCCGACGTCCCGACCACCTGGGACGAGCTCGAGACCGTCGCGCAGCAGCTCACCACCCCCGACCAGGCCGGTCTCGTGCTCGGCCTCGGCCGCGACCGGGTCGGCGCGTTCCTCGTGCAGAACGGCGGCTTCTGGGTGGACGGCGAGGCCGGTGAGGCGACTGCCACCGAGCCGACCAACGCCGAGGCGCTCGAGTACGTCCAGGGCCTGCTCGACAGCGGGTCCGCCGTGCTGGCGCCCGACGTGGACGCCGGCTGGGGTGGTGAGGCCTTCGGCACCCAGAAGGCCGCGATGACCATCGAGGGCAACTGGATCCGCGGCGCGATGGAGAACGACTACCCGGACGTCGACTACACCGTCGCCGAGCTCCCCGAGGGCCCGGCCGGCAAGGGCACCCTGCTCTTCACCCAGTGCTGGGGCATCGCCGCCGACTCGCCCAACCAGGAGGCCGCCGTCTCGCTGGTCGAGGCGATGACCACTGCTGAGCAGCAGCTCACCAACGCCGAGGCGTTCGGAGTCATGCCGAGCCGCGAGTCCGCGCAGGCCGACTACGTCGAGCAGTTCCCGCAGGACGCCCCCTTCATCGCGGGTGGCGACTACGGCCAGGGCCCGGTCAACCTGCCCGGTCTCGGCCCGGTCGTCGCCGACCTGGACTCGCAGCTCGAGCAGCTCAAGACCGCCGACGTCAACGACATCCTCGAGTCCTTCCAGCAGAACGCCGAGGCGGAGCTGAAGTGAGGGGCGCCCAGAGCATCCGTCAGGGGCAGGCCCGTGCCGGGTGGCTGTTCGTGCTGCCCACCCTGGTGCTGCTGGGGCTCTTCCTCGCCGTGCCGGTCCTGATGGCGCTGTGGGTCTCCTTCACCGACTGGAACGGTCGCGGCAGCCCGTTCGCCTCCGGCATCGGGTTCGTCGGGCCCGACAACTACCGCGAGCTGGTCGGGAAGGACGGCGGGCTGACCCGGTCGGACTTCATGACCTCGCTGCGCAACAACTTCTACTACGTGCTGCTGGTCGTGCCGCTGCAGACGGCGTTCGCGCTGTTCCTGGCCCTGGTGCTCAACCAGCGGATGCTCAAGGCGGTCGGCTTCTTCCGCACCGCCTTCTACTTCCCGTCGGTGGTCAGCTCGGTCGCCATCAGCCTGGTGTTCCTGTTCCTCTTCTCCGGCGGCGGCGTGGTCAACTCGATGCTCGACGCGATCGGGGTCGACGGACCGACGTGGTTCAACGACTCGCGCGGGCTCCTGCACCTCGCGGGCGACGGACTCGGCCTCTGGAACGCCTCGGAGCCGCCGTCCGCCCTGGCTGACGGCGGCATGCTCGGGCTGACGTGGTGGCAGTGGCTCGCGGGCCCCAGCGTCGCACTGTCGGTGATCATCATGCTCGTCGTCTGGACCACCACCGGGACGTTCATGCTGATGTTCATGGCGGCGCTCCAGGACCTGCCGCTCGACGTCGAGGAGGCCGCACGGATCGACGGCGCCGGACGCTGGGGCGTCTTCCGCAACGTGACGCTGCCGCACCTGCGCCCCACGATGCTGCTGGTCACCACGCTCGGCCTGATCGGGACGTGGCAGGTCTTCGACCAGGTGTACGTCATGACGCAGGGAGGCCCGGGCAAGACGACGCTGACGCCCGCCTTCCTGTCCTACTCCTACGCCCTCGAGAACCAGAAGTGGGGGGTGGCCGCGGCGATGGCCTTCATCCTGTTCCTCATCATCTTCGCGATGGCGAGCCTGCAGCGGTGGATCTTCCGCGACAAGGACGCCCTCGAGCTCAAGCGCCAGGAACGGCGTACGACGAAGGCACGCGCCGCTGCGGGGAGTGCGGCATGAGCACCGCTCACACCCGTACGCCGGACACCAAGCCCATGGTCCGCGACCGCACGGCCCTCTGGCTGTTCCTCGGCTACGTCGTGCTCGTCGCCTTCGCGTTCATCTACCTCTACCCGTTCCTGGTGCAGCTCACGACGTCGTTCAAGACCAACACCGATGCCGTCTCCAACCCGCTCTCGCTGGTCCCGGACCCGTTCACCACCAGTGCCTTCGGCGAGCTCGCGAGGCGCGACTTCCCGCTGTGGTTCACCAACTCGGTGGTCGTCACCCTGCTGGTCACGGCAGGTCGCGTGTTCCTCTGCTCGCTGGCCGGCTACGCGCTGGCGCGGATCAAGTTCCGCGGCCGCAGTGCGATCTTCACCGCGATCCTCGCGGTGATGGCGGTGCCGGGCGTCGTCCTGCTGATCCCGAAGTTCCTGATGCTCAACTACCTCGGCATCTACAACACCTACCCGGCGCTCGTGCTGCCCCTGCTCGTCGACGCTGCGGGTGTCTTCATCATGAAGCAGTTCTTCGAGAGCATCCCGGAGTCGGTGGAGGAGGCGGCACGGATCGACGGGGCCAGCACCTTCCGGATCTTCTGGTCGGTCGTGCTGCCGATGTCGCGCCCGGCGCTGATCACCCTCACCATCCTGTCGTTCCAGGGGTCGTGGAACGAGCTGCCGCACTTCATCGTGGCGTCCCAGGACAGCGACCTCTTCACCCTGACCAAGGGCGTGGCCACCCTCACCAGCGGTCAGCTCGGGTCGGGCTCGCAGTACCCCATCACCATGGCCGCGGCACTGCTCATGACCATCCCGGTGGCCATCGTCTTCTTCGTCTTCCAGAAGTACCTCGTCCGCGGAGGTACGTCAGGAGCGGTCAAGGGCTAGCACCGCGAAAGCTCCGGCGCCGGGCGGGGTCCGCCTCCTAGCACCCGCCCGGCACCGGCACACCGACGGTCAGCCGACCGGCCGCACCTCGAAGCGCGTCGTCGCCTTGACCTTGTCGTCACCGCAGGACTGGCGCCGCACGGGACCGGGGACCGCGATGACCTCGTCGCCAGGATCGCCGCCGGCGAGCACGTTCAGCTCGCGCACCTGGTCGACTCCCGGGCGGCCGGCCCGACCGCGCACGAGCTCGGTCGGCACCTCACCCCGCTCGACCGCCTCGCAGGCGGCGAGGACGTTGGCGGTGTCGAGCCGCCCGAGGGTGATCCCGCTGGGCAGCGCGAGCAGGGTGCCGGAGAACCGGTGCCCACCGAGGTGCGTGGTCTCCCACGTGCCCTCGGGCCACTCCTGGCTGAGCAGCCCGGCGATCGGGCGGCCCAGCTCGGCGCAGCAGCGGTCACGCTTGCCGTTGGTGCAGACCAGCCACAGCGGCCCGTCGTACGCCGGCATGGCGGGCACGTCGAGGTCGAGAAGGTCCTCGGGCCGGTCGAGCACCGTGCCGCGGACGTCGTAGCCCGCGTCGGTGGCGCTGGCCAGGAAGACCCGGGTGCCGGGGCCGGCACTGCCGTCGTACCTGCGCAGAAGGAAGACCTTCAGGTCCAGCGACGCCAGGTGGTCGCGTACGACGTCCGGGAGCCGGTTGTCGGTGACGGCCTCGCGGCCCCACGGGCCCGGGGACTCGACCAGCAGGATCTCGGTGTCGGTCGGTGCGGTGCCGATGATGGGCTCGTCGTCCTCGACGCTGGCAAAGGAGCACCGGAAGTCAGGCATGCGGTGAAGTCTGTCCGACGGGTGTCAGGGACTGCCCATCAGGAGGTTCACGTCGGTGATCCGTCGGGCGTCGTCGACCCACACCTGGACGGCGACGACGTCCATGCACGCCCTCACCTCCGCGCGCCGGGTGAGGAGCGTCCACGACCACGGCAGCCGCCTCAGCAGGTCCGGCGAGGGTGCCGGTCTGCGCCCGACGCACCACAACGGCGGGACCCGCGTGCCACGCATCGATGAGGCGGCCAGGGACTCGAGGATGCGCGCGTCGCGGCGCTCCGCGTAGGGCTCGTCGAGGATCCAGCTGCTCCGCCTCGCGGCCTGCGCGCGCGTGAGCATCCTCCGGGGCTGGTTGGCCACCCAGAGTCGTACGCGGTCGGCGAAGGCCGGCGGCTCCCCGTCACCGAGTGCCCAGCGCTGGAGGTCGCGGGCGGGCTCCGGGGCCTGCGGCCGGATGCACGACGCCGTGGGTGGGTGGACCGACACGACGAGCCGGACGGTCGATCCGACGGGCAGCTCCGCTCCCGCCGGCGGGTACTGCTCGAGGACCACGCCGGGGGCGCACGACGCACGGTGCTGGACGGCGACCAGCAGTCCCTGGTCGACCAGCGATCGCCGCACCTGCCGCACAGGCGAGCCGACCAGGACCGGGAGCGCGACAACGCCCCCGTCGACGCCCCCGTCGACGTCCTCGACGGGGGCAGGGGCCGGCTCGCGCGGCTCCCGGTCCGCTGCGGCGCCGCTGCACCCGGCGAGCAGGAGGGCGGCGGCAGCGAGGACGTGCTTCACGGTGGTGGGACGCACGCCGACGCCGATCCGTTGCGCCGGAGGCCGAGCATCACCGTGTCGCAGCACGTGCCTGTTCGGGAAAGCGGTGGCGGCTGACCCTCAGATCAACCCACGTCGGCGGGCGATCGCAGCCGCCTCCGTGCGCGACGCCGCGTCGAGCTTGGCGAGGACGTTGGAGACGTGGACCGAGACCGTCTTGGTGCTGATGAAGAGCTGCTTGCCGATCTCACCGTTGCTGCGTCCTTCCGCCACGAGCGCCAGGATCTCGCCCTCACGCGGGGTCAGCGCGGCCACCTCGGACGCGGTCGTCGGGGCGGGAGCCGAACCGATGGCGGTGAGCTCGGCCAGCAGCGGCCCCGCACGCAGCGCGTGCGCTGCCTCGCGGGCCAGGTCGGCCGCAACCCGCGCGCCCGCCGCGTCACCCACCGCCCGCAGCACCCCGGCCAGCCGCACGCGGGCGTGGGCGATCTCGGGGACGCTGCCGTAGGTGAGGGCTGACTCCTCGGCCGCGCGCCACGCCTCCACGAGCTCGTCGGCCACCGGTGGGTCGACCTGGGCGAGCCACCGCCAGCGCAGGTGCTCGGCGGCCCGACGGGCCACCCACATGCGGTACTCGGGACCGCGGCTCGCGTCGTAGGGAGCGTAGAAGTCGATCACCTTGCCGGCGTCGGACATCAGTCGGTCGACGTCGGCGCGGGCCGACTCGCGCTCGTCGGCCGACTGGTGCGCGGCAGCACTCGCGAACGTGCCGACCACGAGGGTGGCGAGGCGGAGGCGGGCCTGGAACCACTCGTGCCACAGCGGCACGACGCTGGCGACGACGTCGTCGTAGGCGGCCAGCGCCTGCGCCGGGTCGGGGACCGCGGCGGCGCGCATCACCTCGGCACTGCCGGCGGTGATCGCGGTGAGGCCGTCAGTGCCCCAGAACTCCCGGAGCCGTTCGAGCGCCTTGGAGTGGGTGTCCCCGCGGAGCCCGATCATGATCAGCATCTGGTGGGCGAAGAAGAGCCACTCGTAGACCATCGGCGGGTCCTGGCCGGTGACGTCGAGCAGGTCCACCGCCTCGTCGAGGCGCCCCTGGTGGGTGAGTGCGACCGCGAGCAGCAGTCGCGACTCGGCCGGGTAGGGCGACCAGGCCAGCCCACCGACCTCGCTGCGCGAGATCACCTCGCGGTAGACCTCACCGGCAACGTCGAGGTCGCCGCGGTCGTGGTGGAGCCGACCGAGGAAGTAGAGCGCGCGCAGCTCGGGCTCGATGAGCCCGGCCCGCCGGGCACGCTCGGCGGCCGAGCGCCATCCGGCGCCGGCGTCCTCACCCGAGGTCGGGTCGAGTCCGGCCAGGGTGGTGTGGAGCTCGACGGCCAGGCTGGTGAGGTCGTTGCGCTCGGCGAGGTCGAGCGCCTCGAGGGCGACGGCGCGGGCATCGTCGGCGCGCCAGTTGCCGAGACTCTCGGCGTGGACGAAGAGTGCGCGGGCGAGCAGCTTGGGAGGACTGCCGCGCAGCAGGTCGACCGCCTCGGCGGCCGTCGCGCTGGGCGACTCGGTGGTGTCGGTGAGCAGCAGGGCCGAGGCGAGAGCCGTCAGCAGCTGCCCACGGTCGGCGTCGGGCGCGTCGGCCGGCAACGTGGCCAGCCGGGCGCGGAGCACCTTGACCGCCTTGGGCACCCGCCCTGCGGCGATGAGCGCCTCGGCGCAGCGGCGTACGAGGGCCTGGGCGTCGACGTCGGTGACGGGGGTGCGCGAGGTGTCGATCAGCTCGAGCGCGTCGAGGAAGTGGGTGGCGGCCTCCGACGGGCCGCCGACGGCCAGGGCCTCCTCGCCCGCCTCCATCGACGCGCGGA
Source organism: Nocardioides alpinus (assembly GCF_900112035.1). GTDB lineage: Bacteria > Actinomycetota > Actinomycetes > Propionibacteriales > Nocardioidaceae > Nocardioides > Nocardioides alpinus. The sequence continues at coordinate 893,433 of NZ_FOKC01000001.1, forward strand.
TCGCGACCGGCCGGTCGTCGGCGCGCCGAGCGTGCTGGGCGAGCTCGGCGGCGGTGCCGACCGCGCGACCCTCCCCGAGCGCGGAGACGAAGTCGGCGTGGAGGCGGACCCGCTCGCCGGGCAGCAGGTCGTCGTAGACCGCCTCCCCGAGGAGCGCGTGGCGAAAGGCATAGGTGCCGCCGCGGGAGGCGACGAGGACGTGGGCCTCGACGGCGCTCCGCAGGGCCGTCTCGAGTGCGGTCGCGTCGAGGTCGGAGACGGCGGCCAGCAGGCCGTGGCTGACCTGGCGTCCGGCGACGGAGACGATGCGCACCACCCGTCGGGTGGTCTCGTCGAGGCGGTCGAGGTGGACCAGCAGCACGTCGGCGAGCTCACCGGGGACCTGGCCGGACCGGGCGGCGCCGACGAGCTCCTCGACGAAGAACGGGTTGCCCTCGGCTCGGTCGGCGATGGAGACGTACTCGGCCTCGGACAGGGTGCCGGGGCGCAGCGCGCGGACGAGGCGGCGTACGTCGTCGTCGGCGAGCGGTTCGAGCTGGAGCCGGTCGACGCCGCGCAGCCGCATCCACTCCGCCACCTGGCGGCGCAGCGGGTGGCGGCGGTGGAGGTCGTCGGCACGGTAGGAGACGACGAGGGCGACGCCGGGCAGCGGCCGGGAGAACAGGAAGCTGAGCATGTCGCGGGTGGACTCGTCGGCCCAGTGGGCGTCCTCGACGACCACCAGCAGCGGAGCGTCGACGGCGACGGCGGTGAGCAGGTCGGCGAACGCGTCGTAGACGTTGCCGCGGTCGAGGGCCTGGTCGCCCGACGCGGTCTCGCTGCTGCGGATCCGGCGGCCCGGCTGGAGGCGGGCGAGCGTGGGGTGCTGCTCGAGCACGCGAGCGGCGACGTCGGGCATGTCGGCCATCACGCGGCCGAGGATCTCGGAGAAGGGGAGGTAGGGCAGGGAGCTGTCGGCGAGGTCGAGGCAGTGGCCGGCGACGACCTGCCAGTCCGCCGCGAGCGCGGTGTCGCGCAGGGCCATCAGCACCCGTGTCTTGCCGACCCCGGCATCGCCGGCGACCAGCATCGCGCGGACCGTCCGGACACCCTCGGACGCACGGATGCCGAGCTGGGAGGAGAGCTCCTCCAGCTCGGCATCGCGTCCGATGAGATCGGTGGTCCGCAGGGCCGGCACGCACGACATTGTGTCCTGCTGCTCCGACATCTGCGGGCCGATCGCCGTCCGGGTCACTTCTCGGTCTGGTCGCCGCGCAGCCGGGTCCAACGACGGACCGGGCGGAAGTCCTGGCGGACCTTCTCCTGGCGGTACGCGATCTCGGCGCCCAGGAAGCTGTCGGTGCTGAACATGTCCTTCTCCTCTGTCGGTCGATCCCTTCTGGGACCGTGAGAAGAGAGTCCGTCGCTGAGGTAGGGGTGGACATCGGGCGCGTGCCCTATCTGTGTCCCGCCAGCTACCTCAGATGCCGTCACCAGCGGCGTACGACCTACCTCAGACCGACGACGGGGCGCCCGGACTGCCAGACACCGGCCACGAGCGGGACGCCGGGACGGTAGGCGAGGTGGAGGTACGACGGCGCCTCGAGGAGGACGAGGTCCGCGGCCTTGCCGGGAGCGATCACGCCGACGTCGTCGCGGCCGAGGGCCGCGGCGCCCATCGCGGTCGCGGCGCGCAGTGCCTCCGCCGGGGTCATCCGCATCTCCCGGACGGCCAGGGCGATGCAGAGCGCCATCGAGGAGGTGAAGCACGAGCCCGGGTTGCAGTCGCTCGCGAGGGCGATCCTCACGCCGGCGTCGAGCAGCCCGCGGGCGTCGGGATAGGGCTGGCGGGTGGAGAACTCCACCCCCGGCAGCAGCGTCGCGATGGTGCCGCTCGAGGCGAGGGCCGAGACGTCGAGGTCGGACAGGAAGGTGCAGTGGTCGACCGCGACGAGCCCGAGCTCGCAGGCCAGCTGCACGCCGCCGCCGAACGTCAGCTGGTTGGCGTGGAGCCGTCCGCGCAGGCCGCTGTCGGACCCGGCGGCCAGGATGGTGCGTGCCTGGTCGACGCCGAAGGCGCCGTCCTCGCAGAACACGTCGATCCACCGGGCGTGCGGTGCGGCCGCCGCGAGCATGGGGCCGGTGACCAGAGCGACGTAGTCCTCGGGGCCGGTGGCTCCCTGGAACTCCGCGGGGACGACGTGGGCGCCGAGGAACGTGGTCTCGTCGGTGAACTGGGCGGCCACCGCGAGACTGCGTGCCTCGTCGAGGACCGACAACCCGTAGCCGCTCTTGATCTCGACGGTGGTGGTGCCCTGGGCGCGCATCTCGGCGACGAGCCGGGCGACGCGGGAGGTGAGCTGCTCGTCGGTGGCGGCGCGGGTCTTCGCGACGGTCGTGCGGATCCCGCCGGCGGAGTAGGGCTCGCCGGTCATCCGCGCCTCGAAGTCGGCCGACCGGTCACCCGCGAAGACCAGGTGGCTGTGGGAGTCGACGAAGCCGGGGACGACGGCACGTCCCCCGGCGTCGACCCGGACGTCGGCATCGGGGGCCTCGGCCGCGGGACCGACCCAGGCGATCCGGCTGCCCTCGACCACGACGGCCGCATCGGCGAGCAGGCCGAGGAGGCCGCCCTCCTCGGTGCGAGCGGGGTCGTTGGTGACCAGCTCCCCGATGCCGGTGATGAGCGTCGTGCTCACGTGATCTCCTCCCAGATCCGGCCGATGACCTCGTCGAGCGCACGACCGATCGCCGCGCGCTCTCCCTCCGCGATGATCCACCGACCGTCGGCCATCACGCGGCGTACGTCCTCGGCGGCGGCAGCGAAGACGACCGTCTGCTCGTCGCGGCCGGTGCCGGCGGTGCGCGGTGACACCGCGTCGAGGACCACCAGGTCGGCACGCTGCCCGACCGCGATCGCGCCGGCGTCGGCCCACCCGAGCGACTCGTGCCCGGACGTGGTGGCCGCGGTCAGCAGCTCGGCCGCGGTCCAGTGACCGCGCTGCTGGGTGGCCAGGCGTTCGTCGAGCTCGACCGCACGCATCTCCTCGAACAGGTCGATGACGGCGTGGCTGTCGCTGCCCAGTGTCAGGCGGGCGCCGGCCTCGTGCAGCCGCCGCGAGGGACCGATGCCGTCGCCGAGGTCGCGCTCGGTGGTCGGGCAGAAGGACACGTACGCGCCCGCGCCGCCGATGAGCGCGATGTCCTCGTCGGTCAGGTGGGTGGCGTGGACGAGGGAGGTGGTCGGACGCAGGAGGCCGTGGTCAGCGAGCAGGCGGGCTGGCGTGACGCCGTACGCCGCGAGGCAGGCGTCGTTCTCGGCCACCTGCTCGGAGAGGTGCACGTGGAAGGGGCAATCGCCGACCCACGAGGCGACGGCATCCAGGTCGTCCGCCGCGACGGCGCGCACCGAGTGCACGGCGGCACCGACGTGGCTCCCGCTGGTCGAGGAAGGACGAAGTCCTGTCACGAGACCCTCGACCCGCTCCAGCCACGCGTCCACCGAGCCGTCGCTGTAGCGCACCTGCGCGCCCTCCGGCGGCGCCCCGAAGCCCGACGAGAGATAGAGCGTGTCGAGCAGGGTGATTCGGATGCCTGCCTCGCGGGCGGCGTGCCCGAGCGCGTCGCCCATCTCGTTGGGGTCGTCGTAAGGGCTTCCGTCGGGTTGGTGGTGGAGGTAGTGGAACTCACCGACACTCGTGATCCCGGCGGCTGCCATCTCGCGGTAGGTCGCGCGCGCGAGGGCGAGGTAGGTGTCGGGATCCAGCCGCGCGGCGACGGCGTACATCTGCTCGCGCCAGGTCCAGAAGGTGCCGCGCCCGCGCTGGGTGCGGCCACGCAGTGCCCGGTGGAAGGCGTGGCTGTGGGTGTTGGCGAGGCCGGGGACGACGAGGCCGCGCACCGGGACGGCGCGCGGCGGGTCGGCGTCGGGCGTCACCGAGGTGAAGCGACCGCCCTCGACCTCGACGAGCACGTCGTCGGCGAAGCGGTCGCCGAGCCAGGCGCGTTCGAGCAGGTACGCCGTCACGCGGGGGCCTCCGGACGAGCGAGCTCGGCGAGCACGTCGGCGAGCGCCTCGACACCGGCCAGGCAGTCGGCCGTCTCGGCGTGCTCGTCGGGCGAGTGGGAGACGCCGGTGGGGTTGCGGACGAAGACCATCGCGGTCGGGATGCCGGCGTCGGACAGGATCCCGGCGTCGTGGCCCGCCTGGGTGGGGATGACCGGCCAGTCGCCGAGCCCCGCGAGACGCGCAGCGAGGTCGGCGTCGAACGCCACCGACCTCGACACCGACTCCGGGGTCACGACCAGGGAGGTGCCGTCGCGGCCGGCCCGCTCGTCGGCCTGCTTCGCGATCACCCCCACCATCTCGGCGAGGGCGTCGTCGCTGGGACCACGCGCGTCGAGCCAGGCGGTCACGAGCGACGGGACGGCGTTGGTGCCGTTGGGCTCGACCGCGATCCGGCCGAACGTCGCGCGCTGCCCGGCCAGCCTGGCCTGCTTGTTGGCAGCCAGCGCGGTCATCGCGTAGGTGAGCATCGGGTCGTGCCGGTCCTCCATGCGCGTGGTGCCGGCGTGGTTGGCCTGCCCCGCGAAGTCGAAGCGCCAGCGCCCGTGCGGCCAGATCTCGCTGGCCAGGCCCACCGCGACGTCGCGGTCGACGAGGTCACGACCCTGCTCGACGTGCAGCTCGACGAAGGTGCCGACCCGGTCGAGCGACAGCAGTCCCTGCGTGGGGTCCAGTCCGGCCTCGTCGACGGCATCGCCGAGGAAGACCCCGTCGCGGTCGCGCAGCTCACGCGCCTGGTCCCACGTGGTCGCGCCGGTGACGAGGCGCGAGCCGAGACAGGCGCGGCCGAAGCGAGAGCCCTCCTCCTCGACGAAGACGGACACCCCGAGGGGGCGGATCGGCTCGAAGCCGCGCTCCCGCAGCAGGTCGATCGCGGCCAGCGCCGAGACCACGCCCAGCGGGCCGTCGTACGCCCCACCGTCCGGGACGGAGTCGAGGTGCGAGCCGGTGAGGACACCGTGGGCCCGCGGCGGGCGCTGGGCGCCCTCCTCGACGAGCGGGCATGCGGGCTCCCACCAGGCGACCTGGTTGCCGATGCCGTCGGTCTCGACCGTGAGTCCCCGGGACTCGCACTCGGAGACGAACCAGGCGCGCAGCTCGGACTCGGCCGAGGCCCACGGTTGCCGGAAGTAGCCGCCCGAGGCGGCCGACCGACCGACGGGTGCCAGGTCGCGCCACATCTCCTCGAAGTCACTCCTGGGGGGCATGGGAGCAGTCCACCGGGCGGGCCACCCCGGGTCAACGCACCGGGCCGACGTGACGTCTCGGATCCCAGACGTGGAATCGAGGCCCGGAACCACGATGATGTCCCCATGGAGTTCCGCGAGGTCGTCCGCCGCCGCCGGATGGTGCGCCGCTACGCCGACGCACCCGTTGACCCGGCTGTCGTCGACCGGATGCTCGCGCACGCCCAGCGCGCCCCCAACGCCGGGTTCACCCAGGGCTGGGCCTTCCTGCTGCTCGACACCCCCGAGGACCTGGCCCTGTTCTGGACCTCGACCGGCGCCGACCCCGGGACCCGCAACGCCTGGCTCGACGGGATGCGCACCGCACCGGTCGTCATCGTCCCGCTCGCCTGCAAGGACGCCTACCTCGAGCGCTACGCGCAGGCCGACAAGGGCTGGACCGACCGTCGCGACGACCGGTGGTCGGTGCCGTACTGGTACGTCGACACCGGCATGGCGTCGCTGCTGATCCTCCAGACGGCCGTCGACGAGGGCCTCGGCGCGTGCTTCTTCGGCATCCCGGGCTCGTACGTCGGCGCATTCCGCGACGCCTTCGGCATCCCGGCGGACCACCACCCCGTCGGTGCGATCACCGTCGGGCACCGGCTCGAGGACACCGGGTCGGCCGGGTCACCGGCGCGACGCGAGCGGCGCGACGACGTCGTCCACCGCGGGCGCTGGTGAACGCAGGGGAGCGAGCGCGTCGCGCACCTGAGGGAGCAGCGGCCGCGCCGCAGGGTCCGGGCTGAGGCAGGCCCTCAACAGCCCGCGGACCTCGTCGGGCACCTCGTCCAGACCGACCGGGGCGCCCGGCGCGCGCCGGTGCACCAGGGGCCAACGGCGCCGGGAGTCCCACGTCGCCTCGTCGCCGTACGGCGCCGTGCGGGCGAGCGCCTCGACGAGGATCATGCCCAGCCCCCACACGTCGGTGGCGGGCGACAGTCCGCGGCCGCGGGCCTGCTCCGGAGCGAGGTAGCCACGCGTCCCCGCCCCCGGGCGACCCGCCCCGGGCCGGCCCGCGAGGCTGAGGTCGATGAGGACGGCCTTCCCGTGGTCGACGACGACGTTGTCGGGCTTGAGGTCGAGGTGCAGCCAGTCGTGGCGGTGCAGGTAGCCGAGCACGGACACCAGCTGGCAGCCGAGCTCGGCGGCGTCGGCCAGGCCCAGCGGCTCGTCGTCGATGAGCGCTGCGAGGGTCGCCCCGCGCAGGGTCTCGAGCACGACGGTCGGCGGGTCGTCGAGGACGTCGTAGCCGCGCACCAGGTGCGGGTGGGCCAGGGTCGTGGCGAGGTGGCCCTCGAGGAGCACGGCCTGCCGCACCCGTGCGTCGTCGCGCCGGTCCGCCCGCAGCAGCTTGACCACGCACCGGGTCCCCCGGGCCTCGTCCCACGCGTCCCACGTCTCCAGCCGACGACCGTCGGCGAGCAGCGAGAGGGGCCGGTAGCCGGGCGGCAGGTCGCCCGTCGGCGTACGACGGCGGCTCACGGCGCCACCTCCAGCACCAGGCCGGCGGCATCCAGGGACACCACCCGGTCGACGTGCTCGAGCACCACCGGGTCGTGGGTGAGGACGATGATCGTGCGGTCCCGCTCGCCGGCGACCAAAGCGGCCATCAGGCGTCGAGCTGCGCTCTCGTCGAGCCCGGTGGTGGGTTCGTCGAGCACCAGCACCCGCCCCGGGCGCAGCAGGGCGCGGGCGATGGCGAGGCGCTGCCGCTGCCCGCCGGAGAGGCTGCGACCGCGCTGGCCGATGCGGGTGTCGTAGCCGCTCGGCAACCGCTCGACGAACTCGTGGGCATCGGCTGTGCGAGCCGCGGCCCGCACCTCGGCGCGCGTCGCGTCGGGGCGACCGAGCACCAGGTTGTCGTGGACGCTGGCGTCCAGCATCAGCTGCTCCTGGTGGACGACGGTGACGACGTCGCGCACCGAGGCGGCAGTGCGGGCGGCCACGTCGTGGTCATCTATCGCGACGACGCCGGCGTCGGCGACCAGCTGGCGCGAGAGCAGCCGGCCGAGGGTCGACTTGCCGGACCCGCTGGGTCCGACGAGGGCGACCACCTCGCCCGGGGCCACCTCGAGGGAGAGGCCGTCCAGCGCCGGCCGCTGGGCACCGGCGTAGGTCACGGACACGTCCCGCACCGACACCGCCCCCGGTCCGCGCGGCAGGTCGGTGGCGCCGGGCCGGTCGCCGCCGACCGGCTCGTCGAGCAGCTCCACCACCCGCTCGACGCCGGCGCTGGCGGAGTAGAGCGCGGGGACGAGGTCGGCCAGGGTCCGCACCGGGTCGAAGCACTGCATCAGCAGGGTGAGGAAGGCCAGCAGGCCACCGAGGGTGAGCCGGTCGGTCGCGAGCGCCCACACCCCGAGGCCGACGACCAGGAGCACCCCGACGAGCTCGGCGAGGTCGACGAGCGGGAGGAACAGCGCGCGGATGCGGCTCGCCGCCAGCTCGGCGCCGGCGATGGCGCGGTTGTGGCCGTCGTACGTCGCGACCGCGCGGTCCTCGCGCCCGTAGGACTGCACCAGCGCGGCGTTGGCCAGCGCCTCCTCGGTCACGCTGCCGAGCGAGCCGCCGCGGCGCCGACGCTCGCGGGACACGTCGCGGGTGAGCCGGGCGAAGCGGGTCGACACCCACCAGAACATCGGTGCGACCACGAGGGACGCCAGGGCGAGCTGCCACTGCATCCACATCAGCGCACCCACCAGGACGAGCAGCCGCACGAGCGCACCGACGCCCTCGCTGACCTGGCTGACCATGAACCGCTCCACCGCTGCCACGTCGGAGGTGAGCCGGGTGAGGGTGTCGCCGAGCCGTCGGCGGTCGTGCGCGGCCGCCGGCAGGGACAGCACGTGGGAGAAGACGTCGCGGCGCAGGTCGACGAGGAAGCGCTGCGAGACGTACGTCGACAGGTAGTCGTCGGCACCCGAGACGACGCCGCTCGCCAGGTTGAGGCCGATGTAGAGGAGCGCGAGCACGAGGAGCGGCTCGAGCGCGGCCGGCACCAGGACGTCGTCGACGAGTCGTTGGTAGAGGAGCGCCTCGGCCACCGAGATGGCGGGTGCGGCGGTCAGCAGCAGGAGGCCGAGCAGCAGCCACCCGCGGAGCGGCCGGAGGCGGGGCCAGAAGCGCCGGGCGATGTCGACCAACCGCATCGACGCGGCGACGTCGACCAGCGCCGACTGCTCGGGAGCAGCGCGCAGGGCATCGGCGAGGCGACGGCGGAGGGACATCGGGCGCTCCTCAGGGCGTGGAGGGAAATGTGCGGGACGGGCGGACGGCCCCGGATCGGGGCCGCCCACCCGTCGTGGTGGCGCGGGGTTCAGCTCGAGCGCGAGCGCGACCGGCTGCGGTTGCGGCGACGACGCCGGCGCCGACGGCGCCCGTCGTTGCTCGAGTCGGACCCTCCACGACGGGCCTGGACGGCCGGCGCGAGGGCGGTGAGAATTCCGGAGCGGGCCATGGTGGCCTCCTTCGGTTTCGGTACCCGGGTTGTCCCGGCTGACACAGAGGAATCTCCCGGCCGCGCGTGACATCTCCATGAGTCCGGGGTGAGAGCGTCCTCATGCGGGGCCCCGCGGCGCTACGGTCACCCCATGACCGACCGCGTGGTCGCCGCGCTGCAGGCCCTCGTCCGCATCCCGACCGTCTCCGACCGCGACCCCGCGCGCGTGGACGCCGGTGCCTTCGACCGGCTCCTGGCCGAGCTGGCGACCTGGTTCCCACTGCTGCACGAGAGGCTCGACCTCACGCGTGTGGGCACCCACGGCCTGCTCTTCCACTGGGCCGGCGCCAGCGCTGCGCAACCGGTCGTCCTGATGGCCCACCTCGACGTCGTCCCTGTCGACCCCGAGGCGCCGTGGCAGCACGAGCCCTTCGGCGGCGAGGTCCACGACTCCGCCACCGGGCCTGCGATCTGGGGCCGCGGCACCCTCGACGACAAGGGTTGCGTGGTCGGGATCTGCGAGGCGGTCGAGTCCCTCCTCGAGACCGGGCACGTGCCGGCCCAGGACGTGTGGCTGTCCTTCGGGTGCGACGAGGAGGTCAGCGGCACGGCGGCGCTCGAGGCGGTCGCGGTGCTCCGCGAGCGCGGCGTCACGCCGTGGCTGGTGCTCGACGAGGGGGGTGCGATCGCCGGCGGCGCGTTCCCCGGCGTGAAGGCGCCGCTCGGCGTCATCGGCGTCACCGAGAAGGGCACCACGTCACTGGAGCTCGTCGCCGAGGGACGTGGCGGCCACGCCTCCACGCCCGCCAGGAACGGACCGACCGCCCGCATCGCGCGCGCCATCCTCCGCGTCGAGAAGTCGCCGTTCCCCGCCTCGGCACCGGCGCCGACGCTCGAGCTGATGCGGCGGCTGGCACCGCACGTCCCCCTGCCGCTGCGACCCGTGCTCGGCCGCGCCGACCGGCTCGCACCGGTCGTCACGCGCGCCCTCCTCGCCGCCGGCCCCGAGGCCGCGGCCATGACGCGTACGACTGTCGCCACCACCACCCTCAGCGGGTCCCCGGCGCTCAACGTGATCGCCTCGACCGCGAAGGCCGGCCTCAACATCCGGGTCATGGTGGGCGACACCGTGGCCGGCGTCGTCGACCACATCCGTCGGGCCGTCGCGGACGACTCGATCCGCATCGACGTCGTCGAGTCCGGCGAGCCCTCCCCGATCTCCCCGATGGACGCGCCCTTCGAGCTCCTCGAGGAGTGCATCGGCGTGGTCTTCCCCGAGGCGGTCGCGACGCCCTACGTGATGATGGCTGCCACCGACTCGCGGCACTTCACCACGATCAGCGAGCACGTCTACCGCTTCGCGCCGTTCCGGATGACCAGGGCGCAGCGCCAGGCCATCCACTCCTACGACGAGCACATCGGCGTCGCCGACCTCGTCGACGGCACCCGCTGGTACCAGCTGCTGATCGAGAGGCTCCCCGCATGAGCACCTCACGACGTTCCTCTCCTCCGCTTCGCTCCTCCGAACAACGCCGCAAGGACCCCGCATGACCGAGATCCCGCCCGCCCCGCTCCAGGCGCCGCCCTCGCACGCCGCCGCCAAGGGGCTCGCGACGATCGTCGGCTTCCTCGTGATGGTCGAGTTCGCCAGCGGGATCCTGCAGGGCTACTACACGCCGATCTACCCGCAGATCGCCGAGCACCTGTCCATCGCCGAGGGCGACATCAACTGGTTCGAGGCTGCGCAGCTGATCGTCAGCGCCCTCTGCATCCCGCTCCTGGCGCGGATGGGCGACCTCGTCGGGCACAAGCAGGTGCTGCTGATCTCGACCGCGGTCACCGCGCTGGGCTCGTGGTGGCTCGCCTTCTCGCCGACCTTCACGACCTTCCTGATCGGATGGGCGCTCCAGGGCGCGTACGTCGTCTGGCTCCCCCTCGAGATCGCGATCGTCCACCGCCGCACCCGCGACACGGGTCGCCAGGAGCTCCTGACCCGCCGGGGCGCGGCGATCCTGGTGGGCTCGCTCGAGCTGGCCGTGATCGTGGGCGCGGTGACGAGCGGGCTGCTGGTCGAGACCCTCGACATGAACCTCCTCCTCGCGCTGCCCGCCGTCGTCGTCACGGCCGTCTTCTTCGTCATCCTGGCCGGCATCGAGCAGGCGCCCGGCGAGGACAGCGGGGGCGGCATCGACTGGACCGGCCTGGGCCTCGTCACCGTCGCCCTCGGCGTGCTGATGGGCGGCCTCGTGGTGCTGCGCCTCGACGGTGCCGGCAGCGCCTTCGGCTGGCTCACCATCCTCGCCTCGTTCGTCGCCTTCGCCGTGTTCTGGCGCTTCGAGCTCCACCACCCCGAGCCCATCGTCGACGTACGCCTCCTCTCCAGCCCCGCCCAGTGGCCCGTGCAGGTCACCGCGTTCCTCTTCGGCATCCCCGTGCTCGGCGGGCAGATCCCGCTGTCCACCTTCGCCCAGGCCGACCCGGCCGAGCGCGGCTACGGCCTCGGCGCCGAGCCTGCGTTCATCTCGACCCTCATCGGGTTGTACGTCGTCACGCTGGCCATCGGCGCCTTCACCCTGCCGTTGACCACCCGCCTCCTCGGCGGCGTACGTCGTGCGCTGATCGTGGCCTGCTGCCTCGTCGGGCTGGGCTACCTGCTGTGGCTCCCCTTCCACCACGAGACGTGGCAGGCGCTGGTGAACATGGGGATCGCCGGCCTCGGCTCCGGCGCCCTGGTCGCCGCGCTCCCGGCCGCGGCGGCGGCCGCCGCTCCTCCGGAGCGCACCGGCATCGCGACCGGCATGACCAACGGCACCAAGACCGTCGGCGGCGCGATCGCGTCCGCGGTCTTCGCCATCGCCCTGACCGCCACGGGGTCGCTCGACGCGACGGCCGAGAAGGTCGCTCCGCTCAGCGGCTACCTGACGGTCTGGGCGGTCTGCTCCGGCGCCGCCTTCCTCGCGGCCCTGGCCCTGATGGCCGCGCCGAAGCACGCCTTCAGCGACCAGCCGCTCGAGGTGCGCCACTAGGCTCGCGCCATCTCCGGCATCGGGTCGGACGGGTGGTCGGGGGACGCATGAGTGACGCGACGGACGTGACGAGCACGAGCGTGAGGGTGGACGAGCGCGCCCGCTTCCGCGCCTTCACCGCACTCGCCCTGGCGCTGACCGCGCTGGCGGGCGGCGGCATCATCGCCAGCGCGCTCCAGTGGCTGGTCCTGGACAACTACGAGGCTGGCCCCTCTGATGCGATCTATCTGATGACCCTGGGTGGCGCTCCCCTGCTGCTGAGCATCGTGGCCTGTTACCTGGCGAGCACCGCGATGTCGTCCGCGGATCTCCTCGCGCGGCCCCTGGCCCGAGCGAGCCTCGTGCTGTCCGGCCTGGCGATCCTGGGGGCAGCCGTGCTCGTGTTCGCGACCGCCGGCACGAGCTGAGCGCGGCGGCCTCTGCCACCTCGGTGCCCCGCTCCGCGGACCGTGCCCTGTGCCACGTTCCGTAAACTGGACGCACCGGAGGTGATCTCGATGCCCGACCTGACCCCGCAAGCTGGCGAGCCCGGCGACGAGGCAGCACGCCGCATGCCCGCGCGCGACGACCGCACCGGCCGCTCGGCGGCTGCCGCCCGGATCGCGCAGCAGTCGACCTGGGTCGACCTGCAGGTGCGCCAGGCGATGGAGCGCGGCGACTTCGACGACCTGCCCGGACAGGGCAAGCCGATCGAGGGCCTCGGCGCCGAGCACGACCCCGACTGGTGGGTGAAGAAGCTCGTCGAGCGCGAGAACATCGCCCTCCTCCCGCCCGCCCTCGCGCTGCGCAAGGAGGACGCCGAGCTCGACGGCAGGCTCGACCGGATCAACGTCGAGGCGGAGGTGCGCCGCGAGGTCGAGGACTTCAACGCCCGCGTCCGCAAGGCGATCTACACGCCGCCGACCGGACCGTCGGGGCCGCCGGTGATCACCCGGCAGCGCGACATCGACGCCGAGGTCGAGGCCTGGCGCGAGCGTCGTACGGCCCGGATCGAGGCGCAGCGCGCCGTACGGGCGGCGCACGAGGCGGAGCAGGCCGCCCGACCCCGACCCGGCTGGCGCCAGCGCCTCTTCGGCGGGCGAGCCTGACTTTCCAGTCCCTTCGGCGCGCTTTCGGGCCGTTGCAACGGGCAGCAACCCCGGGAATCACCGGGTGGCCGGTGATCGCCACCGCGGCAGGGCCCCGGCGAGACATCCGTCATATCGACGACCGCCCCGCCAGCGGTAGTTTGCGCACCATGACTCGCCCCGCCAAGGACTTCTTCGCCCCCCTCGCCGTCGGCGCTCCCGCGCCGCTGCGCGACAACCCGGCCCGACCGAGCCGCGCGATCCACTTCTTCGACCCCGGCAACGAGAAGATGGCCGCCAAGGTCCCCGACATGGTCGGCTCGGTCGACGTGCTCCTGGGCAACCTCGAGGACGCGGTCAAGGCGGAGAACAAGGAGAAGTCGCGCCAGGGGCTGGTGGACATCGCGAAGTCCACGGACTTCGGTCCGACGCAGCTGTGGACGCGGGTCAACTCCCTCGACAGCCCGTGGGGCCTCGACGACCTGGTCACGCTCGTCACCGAGATCGGCGACAAGCTCGACGTGATCATGGTCCCCAAGGTGCAGGGCGCCGAGGACATCCACTACGTCGACCGGTTGCTCGCCCAGCTCGAGGCGAAGGCCGGCCTGACCCGCCCGATCCTGGTCCACGCGATCCTCGAGACCGCCCGCGGCGTGGCCAACGTCGAGGAGATCTGCGGCGCGAGCCCGCGCATGCAGGGCCTCTCGCTCGGCCCGGCCGACCTCGCCGCCGACCGCCGGATGAAGACCACCCGCGTCGGGGGCGGACACCCCGGCTACCTCGTACGCCAGGACGCCCCGAAGGCCGACGGGGAGACGCAGTACGACGCCGAGCGGACGACCTACCAGCAGGACCTGTGGCACTACACGATCGCCCGGATGGTCGACGCGTGCGCCATGCACGGGATCTACCCCTACTACGGGCCGTTCGGGGACATCAAGGACGTCACCGCCTGCGAGGACCAGTTCCGCAACGCGTTCCTGCTCGGCTGCGTCGGCGCCTGGTCGCTGCACCCGGTGCAGATCAAGATCGCCCACAGGGTCTTCTCCCCCAGCGTCGAGGACGTCGCGCACGCCCGCCGGGTCATCGCCGCGATGGGCGACGGCACCGGGGCGGTGATGATCGACGGGAAGATGGAGGACGACGCGTCGGTCAAGCAGTGCCAGGTGATGGTGCGCCTCGCCGACGAGCTCGCGGCGATCGACCCCGAGCTCAAGCAGCAGTACGACGCCATCGAGCTGGAGGCCTGACATGACGCGCGAGAAGACGACCTTCACCCCGCTGCGCTCCGTCCTCTACATGCCCAGCTCCAACGAGCGCGCGCTGGAGAAGGCGAAGTCCCTCGCCTGCGACGGCCTGATCCTCGACCTCGAGGACGCGGTCGCCCCCGACGCCAAGCCCCCCGCCCGTGAGGCGGCTGCCGCCGCGGCCGCCAGCGGCGACTACGGCCGTCGTACGGTCGCCATCCGCGTCAACGGGATCGGCACCGAGTGGCACGACGACGACATCGTCGCGGCGAGCCAGGCCGGCCCGGCTGCGATCGTCGTGCCTAAGGTCGGCAGTGCGGCCGAGGTCCAGCAGCTGGTCGCCGCGATGGAGCAGGCCGGCGCCCCGGACCACACCCGCCTCTGGGCCATGATCGAGACCCCCGGCGCGATCCTGGACGTGCTCGCGATCGCCCACGCCTCCGAGCGCCTGGGCGCGTTCGTCCTCGGCACCAACGACCTCGTCAAGGAGCTCTACGCCGAGCACGTCCCCGGGCGCGCGCCGATCCTGCCCAGCCTGCACACCGTGCTGCTGGCGGGCCGTGCGGCCGGGATCGCGGTGATCGACGGCGTCTACAACGACGTGAAGGACACCGAGGGCTTCCTCGCCGAGTGCGACCAGGGCCGCCAGATGGGCTTCGACGGCAAGACCCTCATCCACCCCGGCCAGGTCGAGGGCGCCAACGCCGCCTTCGCCCCGAGCGACCAGGCGGTCGAGGACGCCCGCGGCCTGATCGCCGCCTTCGAGGACGGCAGGGGCGCCGGCGTGGTCACCTACAACGGCAAGATGGTGGAGAACCTCCACGTCGAGTCGGCCCGCCGCACCCTCGACATCCACGAGGCGATCCAGGCCCTCTGAGGAGGGCTGCCGGCGCCTCAGCGCCACCGGGCGTCCCACCCCTAGGGGCGCACCCGACTTTCCATTTGGCGACACCACCGGCAGAGTGACCCGGCCGTCCACGGTGGACGGCCATCTAGGAGGCGTACACCATGATTGTCCTCGGACTGATCCTTCTCATCCTCGGGCTCCTGCTGCCCCAGAGCATCCTGACCACGATCGGCCTGATCCTCATCGTCGTCGGCCTCGTGCTCAACTTCGTCCCGATCGGCGGCAGCAGCCGCCGCGTCTGGTAGCAGCAACGGCACACGCCACACCTGTTCGACAGGCCCCGGAGACCGCATGGTCTCCGGGGCCTGAGCACGCCCGCGACAAGTCTGCGGCCGCTCTCTCTGGTCGGCGAGGCGCCGTCTTCGTACGGTCGGGGGATGACCCCACGTCCCCTGTCACTGATCGGCTCGCTCCTCGCGACCGCTGCGATCGTCACAACCGGCCTCGCCGGTCCCGCCCCCGCCGCCAGCACGACGCACGTGCTCGACGGCCTCGGCGACTCGTACGCCTCGGGCTACGGCGTCGCGCCGTCCTTCACCACGCCGTGCGGCAGGGCCGACTCCGCACCCGCCCCGGCGATCGACGGCCGGATGCGGCTGGCCCTCGACGACTTCGTGGCCTGCGCCGGCGCGAGGACCACCGACCTCGTCCCCCAGGGACAGATCGCTGCACTCGGCTCCGACACCGACGTCGTGACCCTGTCGATCGGCGGCAACGACATCGGGTGGTCGCAGGCCGTCGGCGCCTGCCTCGCCGGCAGCGACGCCCAGTGCACCGGAGCCCTTGCCCAGACACGCGCCCGGATCACCACCCAGCTGCCGGGACTGCTTGACAGCGCGTACGACCAGGTCGACGCGGCTGCCCCCGCTGCGGCGGTGTACGTCACCGGCTACCCGCGCCTCTTCTCCTCGGCGTACGGCGCGGTGCTCGGCGCCTCGCCGATCGAGCAGGACGCCCTCAACGAGGGCGCCGACCTGCTCAACGCGACGATCCGGACGGCGGCCGAGGCCCACGGCTACACGTTCGTGGACCTCACGAAGCGCTTCGCCGACCACGGCGTCAACGCCCCCGAACCGTGGCTCATCTGGCCGACCAGCCCGGGGTCGTTCCACCCCAACGAGCCCGGCTACGAGGCCTACGCCGCCGCGGTGACCGCTGCGATCCGGCCGTCGGCCCTGCGCTGAGCCCAGGGCCGCGGCATGGTGCCGACAGTCAGCCCACGGCCCGGGCGGCCGCCTCGATCTCCGCTCTCCGCTGCGCCCAGAAGGCCGCGTCGTGCCCGTCTGCGGCCATCGCCTCCGCGTCGGTGCCCACCGCCCCGTCGAGCTCCTCGCGCAGGACGTCGGCGTGCCCGGCGTGCCGGCTGGTCTCGGCCAGAAGGTGGACGAGGACGTTGAACAACGGCACCTCGGCGTCGCCCCACCAGGCCACCCGGCCCGTGGAGTCGAGGTCGAGCGCGGCGATGGTCGCGTCGCTGTGCGCCCACACGCGGCGGTAGCGGTCGGTGACGTCCGAGCGCGACTCGTGCTCGCTCGCCCACATGTCGGCGAGCCGGTCGGTCTCGACGTCCCAGCGCGGCAACGGCTCGGGGAAGGGACGGTCGAAGACCTCGCCGAGATATCGGGCCTCCCAGGTCGCGAGGTGCTTGACCAGGCCGAGCAGGTTGGTCCCGGTGACGGTCATCGGACGCCGTACGTCGTACTCCGACAGGCCCTCGAGCTTGGCGAGCACCGCCTCGCGCTCGTGCATGAGGTAGGTGTGGAGGTTGGCCTTGGCGGCGTCGGCGTCCATGGCCACCACCCTGCCACCGCCACCGCTGTGGACCGTGGCGTCAGTCCCGCATCGGGATCCTCACGCCGCGCTCGTCGGCCACCTCGATGGCGCGGTCGTAGCCCGCGTCGACGTGGCGGATCACCCCCATGCCGGGGTCGTTGGTGAGCACGCGCTCGATCTTCTCCGCGGCCAGCGCGGTGCCGTCGGCGACGGTGACCTGGCCCGCGTGGAGCGAGCGGCCGATGCCGACTCCGCCGCCGTGGTGGAAGGAGACCCACGTGGCACCGGACGCGGTGTTGACGAGCGCGTTGAGGATCGCCCAGTCGGCGATCGCGTCGGAGCCGTCGAGCATCGCCTCGGTCTCGCGGTAGGGCGAGGCGACAGAGCCGCAGTCGAGGTGGTCGCGGCCGATCACGATCGGCGCCTTCAGCTCACCGCTCGCCACCATCTCGTTGAACTTCGCGCCCGCCTTCGCGCGGTCGCCGTAGCCCAGCCAGCAGATCCGTGCCGGCAGGCCCTGGAACTGCACGCGCTCACGAGCCATGTCGATCCACGCGTGCAGTCGGGCGTACTCCGGCTTCTCGTCCGCCGGGAAGAGCTCCTTGATGGCACGGTCGGTGGCGTAGATGTCCTCGGGGTCACCCGACAGCGCGGCCCAGCGGAAGGGGCCCTTGCCCTCGCAGAAGAGCGGCCGGATGTAGGCCGGGACGAATCCGGGGAACTCGAAGGCCCGGTCGTAGCCGCCCTTGCGGGCCTCGTCGCGGATCGAGTTGCCGTAGTCGAAGACCTCGGCGCCGGCGTCCTGGAACTCCACCATCGCGCGCACGTGCCGCGCCATCGACTCCTGGCTGCGCTTGGTGAAGCCGCGGGGATCCTCGGTGCGCTCGCGCTCCCAGTCGTCGTACGCCGTCCCGGCGGGCAGGTAGAACAGCGGGTCGTGCGCCGACGTCTGGTCGGTGACGATGTCGACCAGCGGCCCGCCGCCCTCGTCCGCGCGCGCGAGGTGGCGCTCGAGCAGCTCGGGAAGGAGGTCGGCGGCGTTGCCGAGGACGCCGATCGACAGTCCACGACGCGCGTCGCGGGCCTCCAACGCCAGCTCGATCGCATGGTCGAGGTCACGGGCCTGCACATCGAGGTAGCGGGTCTCGAGACGGCGGTCGATGCGGTGCTGGTCGCACTCGATGCAGATCGCCACACCGTCGTTCATCGTGACGGCGAGCGGTTGCGCGCCGCCCATCCCGCCGAGGCCGGCGGTGACGGTGATGGTGCCGGCGAGGGTCCCGTCGAAGCGGAGGTCTGCAATCGCGGCAAAGGTCTCGAAGGTGCCCTGCAGGATCCCCTGCGTGCCGATGTAGATCCACGACCCGGCCGTCATCTGGCCGTACATCGTCAGCCCGAGGTCCTCGAGCCGGCGGAACTCCTCCCAGTCGGCCCAGTCGCCGACGAGGTTGGAGTTGGCGATCAGCACGCGCGGCGCCCACGCGTGGGTGCGCATGATGCCGACGGGCTTGCCGGACTGCACGAGCAGCGTCTCGTCGTCCTCGAGGTCGCGCAGGGAGCGGACGATGGCGTCGTACGCCTCCCAGCTGCGCGCCGCCTTGCCGGTGCCGCCGTAGACGACGAGGTCCTCGGGGCGCTCGGCGTTGTCGGGGTCGAGGTTGTTCATCAGCATCCGCAGCGGCGCCTCGGTCTGCCACGACTTCGCGGTCAGCTCGGTGCCGTGGGCGGCACGGATGGGCAGCCGGGGGTTGTCGGCGGCCGCTGGTTGCCCTTCGACACGGCGCTGGCGCGCCTGCTCAGGACCCGCAGGTCGCGCAGCGACCGTGTCGAAACCCAGGTTCGTAGCGTCAGTCGTCATGCCCTCATGAAAGCGCCGCAGCGTCGGCGACCGAAAGAGGGCGACCCGGATCGAAGTCTGAGATCCGAGACTGCGCCCCGCAAGCGGTCAGCGACCCCGGTTCCGGGCCCGAGCCCAGGCCTGCGCAGAGCTCATGAGCTCGGCCCGGGTGATGTAGGAGTCAGCCGGTCGCAGATAGGGACGCAGCTGGCTCACGCCGTTGGAGCACAGGGCATCGTTGTGCCAGTTGCGGTCCATCGTCGGAGACCACCGGCACGTCCACAGGGGAGCCGCCGAAGGCGCCACGGCGGAACGCAGAGTTCCAGCTCCCGGCGACGCCTGGGCCGAGGGTGCGACCCCGGCCGCGGCCAGGGTGCCCACCAGGACGAACCCGCACATGATCCTTCTCATAGGACGCAACGTAGCGGCGGCAGCGAGCCGCGTCTCCCGAACGGCCCAGGCTGCACCTGAACCGGACGGGCGAGCTACGTCGTGGCCTCAGGCCAGCGGGCCGACCACACCTTCCGCCGCGGCGAGGACCGCGCCGGACTGGACGAGGCCGACCGCGGCCTCGATCTCGGGCGAGAGGTGGCGGTCGGGGCCGGGGCCCTGGATGCCGGAGTCGCGCAGGAGCGCGACCACGGCGGCGGTGGCGGGCGACGGCGTGAGGGGCGCGCGCAGGTCGAGCGCGCGGGCCGCGGTGAGCACCTCGACCGCGACGACACGCGACAGCCCGTCGATGCTGCGGCGCAGCTTGCGCGCGGCGCCCCAGCCCATCGACACGTGGTCCTCCTGCATGGCGCTGGAGGGGATCGAGTCGACGGACGCCGGGACGGCGAGCCGCTTGAGCTCGGAGACGATCGCGGCCTGGGTGTACTGCGCGATCATGTGGCCGCTGTCCACGCCGGGGTCGTCGGCGAGGAAGGGCGGCAGCCCGTGGTTGCGCGCCTTGTCGAGGAAGCGGTCCGTACGCCGCTCGCTGATCGACGCGACGTCGGCGGCGACGATCGCCAGGAAGTCGAGGACGTAGGCCACCGGTGCACCGTGGAAGTTGCCGTTGGACTCCACCGTCCCACTGCCGTCAGGGTTGGCGAGCACGACCGGGTTGTCGATCGCGCTCGCGAGCTCGTGGCCGGCCACGGTCGCCGCGTGCTCGACGGTGTCGCGAGCCGCGCCGTGCACCTGCGGCGAGCACCGCAGCGAGTAGGCGTCCTGGACGCGGTTGCAGTCCCCTGTCCGGTGCGACGCGACGATCGCGGAGCCCGCCATCATCGCCGTGAGGTTCGCCGCGGACAGCGCCTGGCCGGGGTGCGGGCGGATGGCCTGCAGCGCGGGGGCGAACACCCGGTCCGTGCCGAGCTGGCCCTCGACACTCATGGCCGCAGCGATGTCGGCGGTGCGCAGCAGCATCCGCAGGTCGGTGATGGCCATGACCAGCATGCCGAGCATGCCGTCGGTGCCGTTGATCAGCGCCAGGCCCTCCTTGGCGACCAGCTCGACCGGCTCGAGTCCGGCCGCGGCCAGGGCGTCGGCGGCGGGCATCAGCACGCCGGCCCCGTCACGTACGTCGCCCTCCCCCATCAGCGCGAGCGCACAGTGGGACAGGGGTGCGAGGTCCCCGGAGCAGCCGAGCGAGCCGTACTCCCGCACGACCGGCGTGATCCCGTGCGTCAGGAGCGAGGCCATCAGCTGCGCAGTCTGCCGTCGTACGCCGGTGCGACCCGTCGCGAGCGTCGAGAGACGCAGCAGCATGAGGGCCCGGACGACCTCGCGCTCGACCTCCGGGCCGGAGCCGGCGGCGTGCGAACGCACCAGCGAGCGCTGGAGCTGGGCGCGCATCTCGGTCGGGATGTGCCGGGTGGCAAGGGCACCGAACCCCGTGCTGACGCCGTACGTCGGCGTCTCGGCCGCGGCCAGCGTCTCGATGACGCCGCGGGCGTGGTCGATCGCGCCGAGCGCCTCGTCGGTCAGCTCGACGTGGGCGCCCGCGCGGGCGACATGGACAAGGTCCTCGAACGAGACGGGGCCGACCCCGACCTGGATGGTCTGCATGTCGCCCATCCAACGCCTGCGGCGCGGGGGCGACCACCCCGTCCGAAGGCGTACTGTCTCGGATCCCAGACCGCTGCGTCGGTCTGGACCAGGGTGCGGGGCGTGCGCAGCACGCCTACCGTCGAGGTGACGGAGGAGGCACTGTGCCCGATCTCGTGCTGACCGAACGCGAACAGTCGTGCCTGCGTGCCCTGATGGCCCTCGAGCCGACACCGGGCGCGCTCCCCGCGCCGCACGTCCTCGCCCTCGTCGACCGCCTCATCCCCTGCGACGAGATCGACGTCCACATCGCTGACTCGACGGGCTGCGTGCTGGAGGCCGTCTCCCTTCCGCACGTCCCCTGGGGCTCGTTCGACCCGCAGGCGTGCGATGGACCGCTGCCGCTGGGCATCGTGCACCAGAGTCGCGATCCCGACCACCAGGACCTGCTCCGGTCCGTCGGCGTGGCCGACGGCGTGGTCATCGGGTTCCGCAACGGCAAGGACCACGTCTCCCAGCTCTCGCTGGATCGGCACAGGAGCACCTTCACGGACCGCGACCTGGCGATGCTCCGGATGATCAGCCCCGCACTCCAGCGACTGATGCGCAGCCACCAGACGTGCGCCCTCCCCTCCTCGCTCACGCTGACGGAACGGCGCGTGCTGCAGCTCGTCGCCACCGGCCGGTCGAACTCCGACATCGCCGAGGACCTCTACGTCTCGGTCGCCACCGTGCGCAAGCACCTCGAGCACGCCTACCGGAAGCTGGGCGTGCACAACCGGATGGCGGCCGTGGTCGCGTTCCGCGGCGGCCCCACGAGCGCGGTCGACCAGGTGGAGGAATACGCCTGAAAGCGAATTCCGCCCGAGCGCGCGGATCGCTTCACTCGGAAGCGAGACCACCCCTGCTCCGAGAAGCACCCTCATGACGTCGCTCCGTCGCATCCTCCTGACCCTGGGCTCCGGCCTCCTCGTGGCCCCGCTGCTCGTCGCCGCGGCGGACGCCACGGCGTCCGCGCCCACCCACCGCGCCGCACCTGCCGTCGCCCACCCGGCGAACGACCACGTCAAGGCCGCGGAGGCGGCGGTCCAGTGGCAGCGCATCGCGGTGCGCACCATCTGGACCGAGACCGTGCCGATGCCGGCGCCTCCCGTCGGTTCGATGTACCTGTCGTTCACCTCTCTCGCGGTGCACGACGCCGCTCGCGAGGCCCAGCGCCAGGGCCGGGTCGCTGCCACCGCCGCAGTCGCGACGGCCGCCCACGACGTGCTGCACGAGTACTTCCCCGGCTCCCGGGCCAACCTCGACGCCGACCTCGCGGCCATGATGGCGCGCATCCCTGACGGGAGGAAGGCGGACGCCGGTGCCGCGATCGGCGCCGCGGCTGCGGACGCGATGATCGCCTCCCGGGTGGGCGACGGGCGCTTCAACACCGCGATCGTCTACCAGAAGGCGGCCGCACCGGGTGTCTGGCAGCCCCCGGCAACGGGCATGGCCCTCGCGTGGCTCGGCTTCCTCAAGCCGGTCGTCGACGTCGCCCCGGTCGCCCTCGACGGCCCCGACCCCTTGGGCAGCGCCGCGTACGCCGCGGACTACCGAGAGGTGGCCGCGGTCGGGTCGACCACCTCGACGACGCGTACGGCCGACCAGACCGCGATCTCGCAGTTCTTCGCGGGTTCGACGATCAGCGCCGCCTACCGTCTCGCCGTCTGCGACGTGCTGGACGGTGCACCGTTGGGGCTGCTGCCCACCACCCGCATGTTCGCCCGCATCGACGCCGCCGTGGTGACGAGCTTCATCCAGACGTTCCGGCTGAAGTACGACCTCGGCTTCTGGCGACCTGTCCAGGCGATCGCAGCGGCCGACACCGACGGCAACGCGGGGACGGTCCCGGAGACCGGGTGGGTGCCACTCATCCCCAACCCCGCGTACTCCGACTACACCAGCGGGCACGCCGCGGCGACGTCGCCGTTCGCCGAGGTGGTGCGCGAGACCCTGGGCGACGCCACCCCGCTCGTCCTGCGGGTCGGGAGCCAGTCCCGCAGCTACGCGACGCTCACGGCACTCGAGCACGATGCGCTCAACGCCCGGATCTGGGGTGGCCTGCACTTCCGCGACGCCATGGATGACGGCTACCTCCTCGGACACACGACGGCACAGCGGGTGATGTGGTCGATCCGCTGAGCCCCGCCTCTTGGGGGGTGCACCGCGACAGGCCGCTCCGGCACCGTGCAGGGGAAAGGTGACCCGTCCGAGGTCGCCGGAGCAGGAGGAACGCTGTGGAAACGACCGAGTGGATCATCGTCCTGGTCGTCGTGCTGGTCGTGGCGGCGATCGCCGCGTGGCTGGTGACCCAGCAGCGCAGGAAGAAGCAGCACGAGCACGCCGAGCACCTGCGGCACGAGGCGCACGAGCACGCAGCGGCGATCCCGGAGACGCAGAACCGCGCGAAGGAGGCCGAGGCGCAGGCCGAGGTGGCCCGGCTCGAGGCGGAGCGGGCCGCGCAGCAGGCGCAGGAGGCGAAGGTGGCGGCCACGCAGCAGCAGGCCGTCCACGAGGACCGGCTGCGCACCGCGGACGCGGTGGACCCGCGCGTCGACACGTCGTCCGACGACTACGCACCGGGCGCCGGCACCGATCACCCGCACCTCGACGCCGACGGCACCCGCACCGACGGCACTGGCGAGACGCACCGCGCCTGAGGCGTCACGCCTGCGGTTCGCTCGGCTGACACCCCGAGCCTCGGCAGAGATCGTGGAGCTCCCGTGCTCGATACTGACTCGGGAGCTCCACGATCTGCTGTCACCTCTGGACACGGCCACCGCTGCTGCGAGACTGACCCCCTCCCCCTGTTGTCGTGAAGAAGGAATGTCGTGACCACGTTCATCGTCATCGCAGTCATCGTCCTGGTCGTGCTCGCCGTGGCGGCGTACGTGATCCGCCAGAAGAACCGCGAGTCCAACATCGCGCGCGCCGAGCAGCTGCGCACCCAGGCCGCCGCCGAGGCGCAGTCCACCCTTCCGCCCGCCCAGGACCGGGCCGCGGAGGCGGAGGCGAGGGCCGAGGAGGCACGCGTCGCCGCCGAGCGCGCGCGGGCCGAGGCCGAGGAGGCGCGCGTCGCCGCCTCGCAGGCGGAGGCGGCGCACGAGAGCCAGGTGCGGGCGGCCGACCGGTTGGACCCGCGCGTGGACCACAAGGCCGACGACTACGCGCCGCAGGTCGGCGGCACCGTCGACCAGCAGCCCACCCCGCCCTCGGAGGCGAACCTCACGCCGGAGCCGACGACCACGGAGCCGACCGCCACCGAGCAGGCTCCCGCGGAGCCGACGTCCACCGAGCCGACCGCCACCGAGCCGACCGCCACCGAGCCGACCGCCACCGAGCAGCCGGAGTCCGGCACGCCGCTCCTCCCCCGCCGCACCCCCGGCGCCAACGAGATGCCGGGCAAGCCGATGGAGAGCGACGGCACCAACGGCGGCTGGTTCACCCGCAAGGACACCTGAGCCGTGCCACGATCTGACGCGTGAGCCAGGTCCCCGCAGCAACCCGCGCCCTGCGGGTCCTGCGGTTCCTGGCCACCCAGGCCGACCCGGTCCCGCTCGACCGGATCGTGCGCGCGTGCGAGCTACCGCGCAGCACGGCCTACCACCTGCTCAACACGATGATCGACGAGGGTTTCGTCGTGCACCTGCCCGACGAGCACCGCTACGGCCTGGGGGTCGCGGCGTTCGAGGTCGGCAGCGGCTTCACGCGCCAGGAGCCGCTGGCCCGCCTGGCCCGGCGCCCGCTGGCCGAGCTCGTCGACCGCACCGGCCACGGCGCCCACCTCGCGGTGCTCCACGGCCGCGACGTGCTCTACGTCATCGAGGAGCGCGCGCCCGGACGACCGCCGCTCGTCACCGACGTCGGCGTACGCCTCCCCGCGCACCTGACCGCGTCGGGACGCGCGATCCTCGCTGCACTGCCGGCGAGCCAGGTCCGGGCGCTCTATCCCGACCGGGACGCGTTCGTCGATCGCCACGGCCAGGGGCCGGCGTCGCCGAGTGCACTGCGCGTGCTGCTCTCCGAGACCCGGCAGCGGGGACACGCGACGGAGGACGGCGAGGTGACGCCGGGGCTGCGGAGCGTCGCGGCAGCGGTGCTCGACCACAACGCGCACCCGGTGGCGGGGGTGGCGGTGACGTTCCCCAGCGACGCCGTCGCCGACGTCACCTCGATCGCATCGGCGGTCGCTGCGACGGCGCAGCGGCTGACGCGACGGGTCAGCGGCGGGGCAGCAGCTCCGCGTTGACGACGATGCGGGTGCGGTAGACCCCGGTGAGGTCG
The DNA here is from genome assembly GCF_900112035.1 of Nocardioides alpinus. Lineage (GTDB taxonomy): Bacteria > Actinomycetota > Actinomycetes > Propionibacteriales > Nocardioidaceae > Nocardioides > Nocardioides alpinus. Next base: position 918,360 of record NZ_FOKC01000001.1, read on the forward strand.
TTGCGGTCGCCGCACGTGATGAGCACGAGCCGCGCCCTGCCCCGCTCGGAGAAGAGCCTCGAGACCTGCCGCGGCGACATCCCCGTCACCCGGCGCACCCGCACCACCCGGAAACGGGACGTGCCGACGACGACGCGGTGGCCGACCTTCAGGGAGCCGAGGCGGTCGAACACCCCCGGTCCCTTCGACCAGGTGTGGCCGGCCAGCACGGCGCTTCCCGCCTGCCCGGGGCGTACGCCGTCGCGCCAGCGGTAGACGTCGCGGACGCTGCGCCCGATCGCGAGCTGTCCGCGGCGGGTCACCCCGACCGGGATGATCCCCGCGTCGACCCCGATCACCGGGATGGCGAGCCGTCCGGGGGCGGCACCGGCCGTCCGTGCGTCGACCTCCGCCGGACGTGCGTCGGCCGGCGCCGCCATCGCGACGGCCGCCGTCACCAGGAGGACCACCAGCCATCGACGCACACCTGAGGCTACGTCTGCGCGGCCTCGCCACGCAGCCCATCGCGGGACACGTCGGTCGGCCACGTCACCGACGCTCGACCACCCGACGCGCGAGGTCGCGCAGTCCGTCGGCGCGCAGGCCGGGCCAGCCGTGCACGTCGGCGAGCCACGACTCGGGCACGGACGCGGCGCCCCAGCAGGCTCCCAGGAGGGCACCCGCGATCGCGGCGACAGTGTCGGTGTCGTCACCGGCGTGCACAGCGGAGGTCAGCGAGGCGACGAGCGGCGTGCCCTCGGCGGCCGGGTGGCGGACGGCGGACCACGCGGCCTGGAAAGCGCGGACCACGTAGCCGTTGGGGGCGAACGCTGCCGGTGGCTGCGTGTCCGCCTCGGCCACCCACGCGGCCCACTGGTCCCGGCGCTCGGCGGGGAGCTCGACGACGAGGTCCGCGAGGTCGGGCATCGCGCCCTCCACCACGCCGAAGCGGACCGCGTGGCACCACAGCACGCACGCGTCGCCGGCCACGGGGTCCGGGTGGGTGAGGTCGGAGACGTCCCGGGCGTGCAGCGTGAGGGAGGCGGGGTCGTCGAGGAAGGCGAGCGCTACCGGCGCCGTACGCATCAGCGACCCGTTGCCCGCCGTCTTCCCGGTGCGGCGGTGGAGCTCGTGGCCTGCCGCAAGGGCGCGGCCGGCCGACCCCGGCGTACCCCTCCCTGCAGCAACGCTGCGCAGGATCGCGCGGGTCTGCATGCCGACGTCGGAGGCTCCGCCCTCGAGCCACTCGACCCAGCCGTCGACGATGTCGTCCAGCGCGGTCCCGTCGGTCAGCCCGCGCGCCGCAGCCACCCGGGCGATGACGACCGCCATCTGCGTGTCGTCGCTCCACTCGCCGGGGTCGTAGGGGCCGAGGCCCCCGCCGATCATCCGCGGGGCCTCCGACGCGCCCAGTGGCGCCGAGCCGAACTCGTAGGGCACGCCCAGGGCGTCGCCGCAGGCAGCGCCCAGCAGGACACCCTCCACGCGGTCGAGCACGGCCGCGTCGAGCTGCGTCGTCACGAGGGTCGGGTCACGCGATGTCGCCGACGAACTTGCCGGGGTGCGACGGCGGGACCGGATCGCGCAGCTCGGCCTCCGCGAGCGCGCGGCCGATCTCCTCCTGCAGCGCGGCGAAGTCCACCGCCTCCCGCTCGCCCTCGGCGTCGGGGTCGAACTCCTCGACGACCGTCACGCCGAGGTCCTTGAAGCGGACCCGGGTGACGAGGGTGAGGACGGTGCCGGGGAGGAACACGACCTCGTGCTCGTGGCGCGCGGCCGAGAACTGCTCGATCCCGCGACCCTTGCGGCTGAGGATCGCGTAGACCGCTTCGGTGCTGAAGTTGTCCGTCGCGACCCGCGGATCGCGCGACGCCGAGACGAGCGCCTCCGTGACGTGGGCCCGACCCGGCCAGCGCTCGTGGCTGCGCTCCTCGCACCCGCGGAAGACCACGCCCTCGTGGGGCGGCAGCTGCTCCAGGGTCGAGAGCAGCGTCTCCAGGTCCGAGGTCCGGGTCACGGCTGTCCCTCCATGTTGGTCTGCAGGGTCCACTCCTGCGCGTCAGGAGCACCCTCGACGCGCCGCGCCCGGACGGCAACCTCCAGGGTCTCGACCCGCACCCGGCCGTTGTCCTTGGGTGCCCAGCTCTGCCCGTCGGCGCGCGTGCACGCCCACACGGTCCGGTCGAGCTCGACCAGCAGCTCGTCCTGGCCGCGAGCCGTACGTACTCCTCCGAGGGTGCCCTCGACCTGCGTCCCCTCGGCGGTGCGGACCAGGACCCGATCTCCGGCCCGCGTGTGGAACTCGTAGGCGACGACGTCCCAGTGCGGGTAGTCGTCGCGCTTGACCCGGCTGATCTCGGGCTTGGGCCTGTCGGCGTTGGCGGCGAGCCCCTCTGCCCAGTCACGGGCCGCCCAGGCGCCGATCTCCTCCGGGCTCATGTCGTCCAGGTCCTTGCGACCACTCACGGGATCTCCCTCACCACCAGCTGACGGATGCCGTCAGGCCCCACCGTATTGCTCAGCACCTCGAACTCGGTGCCACCTCGGAACAGGATCTCAGCCTCCGACCTCGCGGCGGAGAACGGGCCGACGTTGCTGCCCGAGTGGCCCTCGATGGTGATCCGGGTCGGGTTGTCCCGGCCGGGGTTCATGAAGCCCTCGGCGACGTCCTGCCGGGTGGAGCTGCTGGTGAACGCGCCGTCGGACAGGTTGCCGCCGTTGTTGATCCGGTCGACGACCGAGTCGGGCAGGTTGGTGCCGCGATAGGTGGTGCCCTCGTGGTCGGGCAGCTGGTCGAGTCCGCGGTTGGTCGCGTCGATGCGGCTCTGCACCGCGGGGTCGATGGGGCCGTCGCCGCGCATCGCGTTGTTCATCGTGTCGTAGCCGTTGTCGGTGGTGTAGTCCCAGATGCCGCGGATGCCGTCCCGGTCGAGCTCGGGGTGGGCCTGACCGACCTCGTCGAGCCACGGCTCGAGGGCGGGGTCGTCGAGCATGCGGTTGGTGCCCTGCGGAGCCGCCGTGACGTCGTCGTACCTGGTGAGGTCGGCGAGGTTGTCGAGCTTGTTGAGGTCGGACAGGTTGTCGAGCTTGTTGAGGTCCGAGAGGTTGTCCAGCTTGCTGAGGTCGGAGAGGTTGTCCAGCTTGCTGAGGTCGGAGAGCCCGTCGAGGACGTCCATCGTGCCCTTCGCGCCCCGGGTGGCGAGCGCGCCGGTGCCGGCCGTCGCGACGGCCGCGATCGCGTCGGGCACCAGGTGGCCGATCGCGCGGGCCGGGTCGTCGGCCCAGGTGTCCCAGTCGAGCAGGCTCTTCCCGAGCTCCTTGCCGAAGCCGACCGGGTCGGTCGTGAGACCGGTGTAGATGCCGTTCGCCATGTCCCACGCGCTCTCGGCGGAGAGCTCGTACTTCTTCATCAGCTCCTCGGGCGTGATGTCGCCCGTGGCCAGCTTGTAGGCGTCGATCACCATGTTGACCGGGCTGAACGGCACCATGGTGAGCAGGTCCCACACCGCCTCGCCGGCGCCCTCGAGGATGCCGCCGACGAACTTCAGCCCGGACTCCAGCCAGTTGGGCTCCTCCGGTGCATCGGCGCAGCCCGCCCTGACCTGGCCGGCACACACGTGGGCGGCGTTGTCGAGGTCGGCCTTCGCCGCGTTGAGCTCCTCGAGCGCGCCCTGCTGGATCGGGCTGCCCCAGTCCACGAAGGGCTCGGCCTGGTCGGTGCCGCCGGTGCTCCAGTAGGAGCGCATCCGGTCCATGTAGGAGCCGTACTGGGTGCGTGCGCTCTCCGACTCGCGCTCGCCCCGGGCGTACTCCTCGCGAGCCCAGTCGGCGCGGGACTGCGCGCCCTCCAGCTCACCGGCGTACGTCGTCAGACCCGCTGCAGCCTTCTTGAAGCCGTTGCCGGACTTGTACCAGCGCTCGGGCTCGAGGTCGTGGGCCTCGCGGAACTCGTCGGCGGCCCGGCCGGTCCAGCCCGACACGTCGATCTTGGACAACGCGTCGCCGGTGTCGTAGAAGAGCTGGCCCTTCTGCTCCATCGTGACGGCCCTGGACCGGATGTTGCCCGGGTTGCCCTCGATCTCGAAGTCCGGCACGTCACATCACCTTGATCGCGGCGATGGTGCCCTTGAGGGCCGCGAGCGACTCGTAGCCCGCCTTGTCGGTCTCGAAGTAGTTCATCGCGATCTTGCCCACCCTGCCGGCCATCTCCTCGACGTCCTGGCAGAGGTTGTTGACGCCTTCCTCCCAGCGCCCCTTGAACTCGTCGAGCGCATCCCAGACGACGTCGCTGCCGACATCACCCTTGGACGGCACCAGGTCCTCGACGTCCTTGTCCTTGAAGAGCTGCAGCGTCTCGTTGAGCCCCTGGGCGGCCTTGCCCATGCTCTGGAGGTCGACTTCGTAGTCGTAGGACGGCATGGCAGGTGAGTTCCCCGGACCGGTGTGGCTCAAACCCGGCCGAAGTCGGGCAGCCCGGTGCGTGTGAAGGCGTCCCCTCCGGGGTAGGGAGCCGTCGACGCACCCGAGGAGAGGAGGCGGCCGTGGCCGTCGGACTTGTCTACGCCGAGATGCAGGCAGCCGCCCAGGCCGCCGCCGACGCGGTCGCGCCCCTGCAGGAGACACTGCGCGAGCTCGGCGCCACCATCGAGACCGAGGCGGGCCAGGGCTTCAAGGGCCAGGCCGCCGCCGGCTTCGGCGAGGCGATCAACGAGTGGTTCAACGTCGCGGTGACGCTCGGCCCGATCCTCGAGGGCTACTCCCAGAGCCTGATGTACGTCGCCCAGGAGCACGCCACCAACGACGTCGAGCAGGCCACCCGGGCCGGACAGCTCGCCGACCGCCTCGGCGGTGGTCCCCGATGAGCGAGCGCGGCCTGGTCGTGCACCAGGGTGCCCTCTCCACCATGGAGACGGCGCTCGCCGACGCCACGACCGCCCTCACCACCCAGGTCGACGACCTGTTGGAGCAGGTCGAGAGCCTGACGCCCGGCTGGGACGAGACCAGCGAGTCCCACATGGCCCACCTCGAGCACCAGCAGAAGCTGCGCGACGGGATCGAGAAGCTGACCGAGGCCCTCGACCAGGTGAGGTCCAAGCTCGCGACCTACCGCGAGGACGCCCGGGAGATCGAGGTCGAGAACGTCGCGATCGTGAACTGATCCGCACCACCCCGACGGGTGAAGTTACCTGCCGGTAGGATTCTTCTCACTCGCCGGAGCCCTGCCGTCGGCACGCATGGCGGTCATATGCTCCGGCTCAGTACGCCCGACTGAGGAGCACGCCTACATGCAGATCTTCGCGATCGTCGTCTCGTTCGCACTGACCGTCGCCGCCGTGGCCATGCTGGTCCCGGCCGTACGGCGGATGCTGGGCGTGATCCGCGCGGGCCAGCCGGCCCCGGGTCGCACCGAGAACCCCGGCGGACGCGCCGTGACGATGCTCAAGGAGACGTTCCTCCACACCCGGATGCTCCAGTGGCACTGGGTCGGCATCATGCACTGGTTCGTCTACGCGGCGTTCCTCTTCCTCAGCACGGCGGTGCTGGCGGCGTACTTCCAGCTCTTCTCGCCCTCCTTCGCGTGGCCGCTCATCGGCCACTGGTATCCCTACGAGTGGTTCAGCGAGCTCATCGGCCTGCTGAGCACCGTGGGCATCGTCTTCCTGATCGTCTACCGCCAGAGGCACCACCCGCGGTCCGAGGGTCGGCGCAGCCGCTTCTTCGGCTCCAACTTCTGGCAGGCGTACTTCGTGGAGGCGCTCGCGCTGCTCGAGGGCGCAGCGATCCTGTTCGTGCGCGCCGCGGAGTGGAAGCTCGACGAGGACGCCGGTCGCTCCCACTACCCGATCTCGTCGTGGATCGGCGACGCGTTCTACTCCAACGACACCGTCACGCTCGAGAACACCATCTACTTCATCGCGATGTTCAAGATCGCGCTCGCGATGATCTGGCTGATGGTGATCGCCCGCAACATCACCATGGGCATCGCCTGGCACCGCTTCACCGCCTGGTTCAACATCTACTTCAAGCGCGAGTCCGACGGCAGCACGGCCCTCGGCGCGATGAAGCCGCTGACCTCCGGCGGGATGGCGATCACCCTCGACGACATCGACGACCTCGACGAGGACTCGGTGCTCGGCGTCGGCGTGGTCGAGGACTTCTCCTGGAAGGGCATCCTCGACTTCACGACGTGCACGGAGTGCGGCCGCTGCCAGTCGCAGTGCCCGGCCTGGAACACCGAGAAGCCGCTGTCGCCCAAGCTCCTGATCACCGCCCTGCGCGACCACGCGTACGCCAAGGCCGACGGCGACGAGGCGCACGCGGAGCGGACCCTGGTCGGGGTCGGCTCCAAGGGCGAGAGCGCCGGCTCCGGCACCGACGTGCTCGACTACTTCTACAACCCCGAGGACGCGGCATTCGTCATCGACGAGGACGTGCTGTGGAACTGCACCTCGTGCGGCGCCTGCGTCCAGCAGTGCCCCGTCGACATCGAGCACGTCGACCACATCATGGACATGCGTCGCCACCAGGTGCTGGTGGAGTCCAACTTCCCGGCCGAGCTCAACCAGCTCTTCAAGGGCCTGGAGAACAAGGGCAACCCGTGGAACATGTCGTCGACCGCGCGGATGGACTGGGCCAAGGGCCTCGACTTCGACGTCCCGGTCGTCGGTGAGGACCTGGAGTCCCTCGAGTCGGTCGACTGGCTGTTCTGGGTCGGGTGCGCCGGGGCGTACGAGGACCGCGCGAAGAAGACCACCCGCGCCGTCGCCGAGCTGCTCAACATCGCCGGCATCTCCTTCGGGGTCCTCGGCAACGGCGAGACCTGCACCGGTGACCCGGCGCGCCGTGCGGGCAACGAGTTCGTCTTCCAGGGCCTCGCGATGCAGAACGTCGAGACCTTCAAGGAGTACAAGGTCAAGAAGGTCGTCTCGACCTGCGCGCACTGCTTCAACACGCTCAAGAACGAGTACAAGGACTTCGGTGTCGAGCTCGAGGTCGTGCACCACACCCAGCTGCTCAACCGGCTCGTGCGCGAGGGCAAGCTGACCCCCGTCAAGGACGGCGCGGGCGCCGCGAAGCGCTCGATCACCTACCACGACCCCTGCTACCTCGGGCGCCACAACGAGGTCTACTCGCCGCCGCGCGAGCTGCTCCAGGTGCTGCCCGGCGCCGAGGTCATCGAGATGGAGCGCAACTCCGAGCGGTCCTTCTGCTGCGGCGCCGGCGGCGCGCGCATGTGGATGGAGGAGAACCTCGGCGAGCGGATCAACCTCAACCGCACCAAGGAGGCCGTCGGCACCGGCGCCGACCAGATCGCCGTCGGGTGCCCCTTCTGCCGCGTGATGCTCTCCGACGGACTCACCGCCCAGCAGGCCAAGGGTGAGGCGCGCGAGGAGGTCGAGGTCCTCGACGTCGCGCAGATGCTGCTCGCGTCGGTGAAGGGCGAGCAGGCCACCAAGGCCGCTCCCAGCTCCGCCCCCGCTGCCGCGCCGGCCGCGGCCGGCGCCGCTGCCGTCACGGACGTGGCCACCAAGGACGAGCCCGAGGCCGGGGACGTCACGGTCACCGAGGACACCGTCACCGAGACCGCCGACGCAGGTCCGCTCGCCAAGGCGTCGGGAGGGTCCTCGCTCTTCGACACCCCGGCCCCCGAGCCGGCTGCCGAGAAGCCCGCCGAGAAGCCCGCCGCGGCGGCCGCTGCCGGCGGATCGCTCTTCGACACGCCTGCCCCGGAGCCTGTGGCGGCCGCGGAGCCGGCCGCGGAGAAGCCTGCGTCCCAGCCTGCCTCCCAGCCTGCGTCCGAGCCCGCCGACAAGGCCCCCGCTGCATCCGCTGCCTCGACCGACCTGGGTGGCGGCGGATCGCTCTTCGACCTCGGTACGCCGGAGCCGGCGCCAGCCCCCGAAGCGCCTGCTGCCGAGGCTCCCGCCACCGGCGGTGACCAGGCAACAGGATCGACCGACGAGAAGGTGGCCGCGGCACCGCCCGCCCCGAGCGGCGGTGGGTCGCTGTTCGACATCGCTGCCCCGGAGCCCACCGCGCCGAAGGCGGCCGCTCCTGCTGCCGCGCCCCCTGCCCAGTCCGAGCCCAAGTCGGAGCTGGAGCCGACGAGTGACGATGCGGTCGCTCCGGCGACCGAGACGTCACACGTCCCGGAGCCCGAGGCCCAGCCCGCAGCCAGCGCCACCACGTCGACGCCGACCACCGACGCCGACCTGTCGAGCCTCGGCTCGTTGTTCGACCTCGAGGCGCCTGCCACCGAGGCGGCTCCGGCCGCTGCTGCGCCCGAGCCGGAGGTCGCCTCCGAGCCGGAGCCTGCACCGGAACCCGCGCCCGCCCCGAGCGGTGGTCCAGCCACCGAACCGACCGTCGAGAAGGTGGCTGACGCACCGCCCGTCAGCGGTACGACGTCCAGCCCGGCAACCGACGTCGACCTGGCGAGCGTCGGCTCCCTGTTCGACATTCCCGCCCCTGAGGTCGCGGCGACCAGCACTCCCCCCGCGCCCCCGGCGACGGTGGAGAGTCCTGAGCCCGAGGTCGAGCCGGAGCCGGAGCCCGCGTCGAACGGTGGTCCAGCCACCGAAGCGACCGATGAGAAGGTGGCTGCCGCACCGCCGACAGCGGAGCCCGCAGCTGCGACGCCCAGCGCCCCGCCGAGCGGGGCCGCCCTGAGCCAGGCGGCGCTGTTCGCCGACCCGGACGACGCGACCGAGGCTCCCGACGCACCCGAGGCGGCCGAGTCGGGCGGCCCGGCCGAGGGCAAGGACGAGGACCCGGACACGATCCTCGACTCCGACGACCCGGCCGAGGCCCCGGCGCCGGAGTCCGCCACCGAGCCGGAGACCGAGACGGAGAAGGTGTCGGCCCCCGAGGAGAGGCCGGCCGCGAAGGCGACGAGCACGGACACACCCGGGCACACCCCGCGTACGGACGTCGACATCAGCGGCACGGGCTCCCTCTTCGACCTCTGAGGGCGCGTCCGCCAGTCCTCTCGGTGCGGTTCTCGGCCGTTGCAACCGCCGAGAACCTCGGCAACCACCGGGTACCCGGTGGTTGCGGGCAAGGGGTGGTGATGTCACTCCACCGCCAAAATGACATCATCCGATGTCATCAGACCGTTGACTTGGACGTCACGGTGATGTCAGAGTGGTGCGCATGGACATCACCCCCTACGTCGACTCCCTCCGCCGCGACCTGGTCGCCGCGGCGGAGGCCGGCAGCGACGAGCTGAAGCAGGCGGCCGAGCGGCTGACGTATGCGCTGGACCCCAGCGCCCGCCTGGCGCTCATGGAGGCCATCTCCCACGCCGCGGCCGAGATCACCGCCGAGCTCCCCGAGGGCAGCGTCGACGTCCGCCTGGTCGGTCGCGAGCTCGACTTCGTGGTCGAGATCGCCCCGCCGAGCGCCCTGCCGGCCCCGCCCCCGCCGCCGGCGCCGCCGGTGCCCGAGGAGGACGACGGCGACCTGGCCCGCATCACCCTGCGCATCCCCGAGGCCGTCAAGGCCCGCGCCGAGGAGAAGGCGGCCGCCGCCGGTCAGAGCCTCAACACCTGGATGGTCGGTGTGGTGCGCAGCGCCACCAACGAGCACGCGATCAACGTCGACATCGACCTGAGCAGCGTCCCGTTCGTCGGCTACGACCCCTTCGCCGCCAACCGCAGGAAGGGGCAGGGCAACAACCGCCGGATGACCGGCTGGCTCTGACCTCCTGACCCGATCCGGCCGGCACAGGACCGGCCACGCACCGCCCCAGCGGACCGGGCTGCCGGTCCGGTAGACGAGCACACCCTCAGACCGGAGACCCCGATGAGCAACCACCTGGACCGCACCTTCGACAGCCCCGAACCGGTCGACCTCTACGTCGAGAACGGCCGCGGCCTCGTCAGCGTGACCGCGAGCAGCGTCACCGAGACGACCATCCAGATCACCGGCGACCGCGCCGACGAGTACGACGTACGCGACCTGCGAGACGGCCACGGTCCGCACCGGATCGCGATCATCGCGCCGAAGCGCGACGGAGGCTTCTTCGGCAAGGACCCACGCGCCGAGATCGTCATCGAGGTCCCTGTCACCAGTGCCCTCACCGCCAAGGTCGGCAGCAGCGACGTCGTGACCCACGGCCGCTTCGACGACACCCGCATCGACACCGGCTCGGGCGACGTCACCCTCGACGTCGTCGACGGCGACACGATCGTGCAGTCGGGGTCGGGCGACATCGTCGCCGAGCACTTCTCGGGCGACGCCCGGATCAAGTGTGGCTCGGGCGATGTCCGCGTCAACCGCGCCGACTCCGACCTCCTCGTCACGACCGGCAGCGGCGACGTACGCGTCGGCGGGGCCACCGGCGGCGAGCTGGCCGTCAAGACCGGGTCGGGCGACATTCAGGTCGGGATGCTGCAGGCAGACCTGGTCTTCACGACCGGGTCGGGAGACCTCGTGATCGGCGAGGCCGCGTCCGGGCAGGTGACCGCCCGGACCGCCAGCGGCGACATCCGCATCGGCGTACGCCCCGGCACCCCGGTGTGGACCGACGTCCGCACCGCGAGCGGCCGCCTCGCCTCCACCCTGCCCGCCACCGGGGAGCCCGAGCCCGGCCAGCCCTACCTCGAGGTACGTGCCACCACGGCCTCGGGCGACGTCACCCTCCACCAGAGCTGAACACAACCCCCCACGAATCCGAGGAGCACCACCATGTACGAGTCGTTCACCGACATCGAGCTCATCGCCCGCCACCGCATCGCCGAGCGCGTGCGCCTGTCCCCCCGCCACCCCAGGCGCCGCTGAACCACCGCCCCCGAGGGACAGCCGCAGGTCAGGACTCCGGTCAGGACTCCGGTCAGGACTTCATGGCCACGCCGCGGCGCCAGTAGCCCATGAACGCCACCCGGCTCCGGTCGAAGCCGAGCTCGTTGACCAGGTGCCGACGCAGGCCCGTCACCACCTTCGACTCACCGGCGATCCACGCATACGTGCCCTCGGAGCCGGTGATCTCGCCGGCCACCTGCTCACCGGAGGAGGAGTAGAACGGCGTCTCCCACAGGTCGGGGTCCACCTCGTCGGGCGCCACCTCGACCTGAGCCCCCGGGATCCCGAGGTGGGCCACCACTGCATCGTGCAGCCCGACACCGAGCTCGTCACCCTCGCGGGCCAGCCAGACGACGTCGACACCGGCAGGACGGCGTACGTCCTGGATGTCGCCGGCGACCGGAACCTCGACGAACGCCGTGCCGCGGGCGTCGTCCGGCAGCTGCTCGAGGACCGTGAGGATCGCCGGCACCGCCGTCTCGTCGCCCACGAGAAGCAGGTCCGCGCCGGGAGCCGGGGTGAACTCGATCCCGCCGTAGGGGAAGCCGCGGCGGGGTGCGAGCAGCACGATCCGGTCGCCCGGGGCCGCTCGCGAGGCCCACGTGGACCCCGGTCCGACGAGGTCGCCCTCGAGGTGCAGCACCATGTCCACCACGAAGGTCGTCCGGGCACCGGAGCCACGGACGTCGCGGATCGTGTACGTCCGCATGTGGCCGCGCTCGGTGGCCGGGCGCTCGAGCCAGGTCGCCCACCAGGACTCGTCGGCGCCCTCGGTCGACGTCATGCCGCCGGTCTCGGGGTCGGGGAAGATCAGCTTGATGCGCTGGTCGTAGCGCGGCCCGTCGACACCGAAGTCGGCCAGCGCGGGCCCACCGAGCTCGACGCGGACGAACGTCGGGGTGAGCCGCTCGACCGAGACCACCTCGACGTCGGCGAGCAGCATGGGCAGGGCGGATGCGGTCACGGTCATCGGTCCTCCTGGAGCAGTTGGTGCCGTCGGCCCACGGGGACCACCAGCGGGGTGTGCGAGACGGGGTCGTCGATCACGCGGTTGTCGAGGCCGAAGACCGTACGGACGACGTCCTCGGTGACGACCTCGCGCGGCGTGCCCTCGGCCACGATCCGGCCGGTGTGCAGCGCGACGAGGTGGTCGGCGTAGCGGGCGGAGAGGTTGAGGTCGTGCAGCACCATCACGATCGTCGTGCCGCGGCGCTCGTTGAGCTCGGCGAGCAGGTCGAGCATCTCGACCTGGTGCGCGACGTCGAGGTAGGTGGTCGGCTCGTCGAGCAGCAGCAGGTCGGTGCCCTGCGCGAGCGCCATCGCGATCCACACGCGCTGGCGCTGGCCGCCGGACAGCTCGTCGACCACGCGGTCGGCGAGACCGAGGGTGTCGGTGAGGGCGAGGGCCTCGGCGACCGCCTGCTCGTCCTCACTCGTCCAGCGACCGAAGGCGCCGTGGTGGGGATGACGACCACGACCGACGAGGTCGACGACGGTGACGCCTTCCGGGGCGACGGGGTTCTGCGGGAGGAGGCCGAGGGTGCGGGCGACCTGCTTGGTCGGCATCCGGTGGATCGCCTCGCCGTCGAGGAGCACCGACCCCGAACGCGGCTTGAGCAACCGCGCCAGGCCGCGCAACAGCGTCGACTTCCCGCAGGCGTTGGCGCCGACGATGACGGTGACCTTCCCGTGCGGCACCTGCAGGTCGAGATCGCGTACGACGGCGGTGTCGGTGTAGCCGAGCGTCAGGGCGCTCGCCTCGAGCCGGGCCGTACGGGGATCGGTAGCGGTGGCGGTCATGCCGCCCTCCTTCCACGGTGTCCGTTGAGGGGGCCGCGGGCAAGCAGCCAGAGCAGGAACGGCGCACCGAAGGCGCCGGTGACGACGCCCACGGGCAGGTTGAGGTCGGCGAAGGCGTAGGCCCCGGCGTAGTCGCCGACGAGGACGATCACCGCGCCGACGAGACCGGCGGCGAGCAGCGTCGTACGTCCGCGGTTGAGGGCGCGCGCGATCGGGCCGGCCAAGAAGGCGACGAACGCGACGGGGCCGGCCGCGGCCACCCCGACAGCGACGAGGAGGGTGCCGAGCAGCATCAGCAGGTCGGTCCGGCCGGTGCCGACGCCCAGTCCGCGCGCGGTGTCGTCGCCGAGCTCGGTGACCCTGAGGGACCGTGCCGCCCAGGCCGTGGCGGGCAGGAGCACGGCGAGCACGGCGGCGAGGACGCCGATGGTCGACCAGGCGACGCCGTTGACGCTCCCCGTCAGCCAGCGCAGCACCAGCTGGACGTCCCACTCGTCGACGCGGGTGAAGACGTACTGGATCACCGACTGCATGGCGGCGGCAAGCCCGATGCCGGCGAGGATCAACCGGAACCCGCCGTGGTCGCCGGCGATCGAGCGGACGGCGAGGGCGACGGCGAGCGCACCGCCGACCGCGGCGAGCGAGACCGACCAGCCGGTCCAACCGGCCAGCGCGACCGCGGACACCGCCGCGGCGCTCGCGCCGAGGCTCACGCCGACGATGTCGGGGCTGGCGAGCGGGTTGCGGAGCGTGGTCTGGAAGATCGCGCCGCCGATGCCGAAGGCGATGCCGACGAGCACGGCGAGCACCGCGCGCGGCAGCTTGGACTCCATCACGATGTAGGTCGCGCCGGGGATCTGCTCGCCGCCGAGGATGCGGAAGAAGTCAGGGATGGTGACGGTGTAGTCGCCGAGCAGCACGCGGGCGGCGAAGGCGGCGACCACGGCGAGGACGAGCCCGGCGACGAGCCGGCGGTGGTGCCGGATCGGCGCCCGACGGGCCCGGCGTACGACGTCCCCGGCCTCGCGGGCGGCGGGCTCGGTCGCGGAGCGCCGGTCGAGGATCTGCGTCACAGGGCCCTCCCGGTGCGGCGGACCAGGACGATGAAGACCGGCACACCCACGGCGGCGGCCATGATCCCGACCTGCACCTCCGAGGGCGGCAGGACGATGCGCCCGATCGTGTCGGCGACGACGATCAGTGCGGCACCGCCGAGCATCGAGAAGGGCAGCACGCGGGCGTAGTCGGGCCCGACGAGGGTGCGTACGACGTGGGGCACGACGAGGCCGACGAAGGCGATCGGGCCGGCCAGGGCGGTCGCGGTCCCGGCGAGCAGCACGATGGCGAGCGCGATGACGAGGCGGTCACGCGTCGTACGACGTCCCAGGCCGCGAGCCAGGTCCTCGCCGAGCGCGAGGGTGTTGAGGAGTCGCGCGCCGGCGAGGGCAAGCACTGCGCCGACGACGAGGAACGGCAGACCGGCGAGCAGCACGTCGAAGCCGCGCCCGCCGATCGTGCCGACCTGCCAGAAGCGGAAGGACTCCATGGTCTTGCGGTCGGCGAGCAGGAGGCCGGTGGTCCAGCTCGCGAGGCCGGCGCTGAGCGCGGCGCCGGTGATGGCCAGCTTCATCGGGGTCGCACCGTCACGGCCGAGCGAGGCGATGGCGTGGACCAGCAGGGCGGCCGCGGCCGCCCCGACGAAGGCCAGTGGCAGGAACTGGCCCATGGCACTGGCACCGAAGACCGTCATCCCGATGACCATCGCGAAGGTCGCGCCCGCGTTGACGCCGAGGATGCCCGGGTCGGCCAGCGGGTTGCGGGTCAACCCCTGCATGAGTGCACCGGCCAGGCCGAGGGCCGCGCCGACCGCGAAGCCGAGCATCGTGCGCTCGAAGCGCACCTCGACGATCGGGTGCAGCGGGTGGGTGGAGTCCCAGACGGCCTCGACCGGCACCCACCGCGCGCCGACGAGCAGCGAGAGGACGCCCGCACCGACCAGCACCGCGATGGCGATCGCGGCGCTGGTCGGCGTTGCGAACCGGCTCCTCGAGCCTCCCCCCAGGGGGCGCGAGGTGTCCGGCCGCGTCTGGACGAGGGCTGCCATCAGGCGCGTTCGATGGCCTTCACGACCTCGGGCAGGAAGTCGCTGACGATGACCGGGATCGACAGCGGCGTCGGGTTGGTCGACGCCATGGCGTTCTGCTTGTCGGTCTCGGCATACCAGTGGCCACCGGCGATCGCCGGGATCTTGCCGAGCAGCTTGTCGCTCGAGATCGTCTCGACCGCGTCCGGGGAGTCGACCCAGGTGACGAAGACGTCGGAGTCGAGGTCGGCGGCCCGCTCGGCCGACACCATGCCGTAGAACTCGCCGGGCTTGATCGCCTCGGCCACGGCCGGGGCGTCGACCATGCCGAAGTCGCGCAGGATCGCGACCCGCGGGTCCTCGGGGGCGTACATGCCGATCGTCGACAGGTCGGTCGCGGCGAGGTAGCCATAGATCAGCTCGGCGCCCTGGAGCTCGGGGTTGTCGGCCTTGGCCTGCTCGATGGTGGCCTCGGTGTCGGCGGCGACCTCGTCGGCGATCGCCGTACGGCCCAGCGCCTGGCCGACCATCTCGAGCGAGGTCTGCCAGTCGGTGGTCCACGGCGCCTCGGGATAGGCGACGACCGGCGCGATCTTCGAGAGCTTGGCGTACTCCGCCTCGGTGATGCCGGAATTGGTCGCGAGGATCAGGTCGGGGGCGAGCTCGGCCACCTCGTCGATCGGGGCGCCGTCCGCGTCGTCGTAGCGCACGGGCGCCTCGGCGCCGGCCTCCTCGACGGCAGCGTCGAACCAGTCGGTCGAGCCGCCGTCGTTGCCGCCCCAGGTGATCTTGGTGGCACCGACCGGCACCACGCCGAGCGCGAGGGCGTGGTCGTGGTCGGTCCAGCCGAGGGTCGCCACGCGCGTGGGCTCGGACTCGATGGTCGTCTCACCGAGGGCGTGCTCGATGGTGACCGGGAAAGCGTCGGCGTCGGCCGTCGTGGTGGCCGTCGGCTCGGCGGCCGAGTCGGTGGTGCTGGTGGACCCGGTGCTGCAGCCGGCGAGGGCGGCGACCAGGAGGGTGGCCGCAGCCAGCTTGATACCGGTGGGCGCGGCGAGGGTTCGGTTCATCAGAACTCCGTGGACAGAGGGTGGTGAGGGTGACCTAACTTAGGAAAGCCTAACCACACTTGTCCGGATTAACGCAACGAGGGTGTGCGTTAATCCGCGATACGGACGCCGGAGCCGCTCAGATGGGCGTGCGGTGGAAGCCCTGGAAGGACCGGCTCGGGGTCGGGCCGCGCTGGCCCTGGTAGCGCGAGCCGTACTTGGCGGAGCCGTAGGGGTGCTCGCTCGGCGAGGAGAGCCGGAAGAAGCAGAACTGGCCGATCTTCATGCCCGGGTAGAGCTTGATCGGCAGGGTCGCGACGTTGGCGAGCTCGAGGGTCACGTGCCCGGAGAACCCGGGGTCCACGAACCCGGCGGTCGCGTGCGTCAGCAGCCCGAGCCGACCCAGGGACGACTTGCCCTCGACGCGCGCAGCGACGTCGTCGGGAAGCGTGATCACCTCGTACGTCGACCCCAGCACGAACTCGCCCGGGTGCAGGATGAAGGGCTCGTCGCCCTCCGGCTCGACCTCGCGGGTCAGCTCGGACTGGTCGGCCGCGGGGTCGATGTGCGGGTAGCGGTGGTTCTCGAAGACCCGGAAGTACCGGTCGAGCCGCACGTCGATGCTGGACGGCTGCATCATCTGCGGATCCCACGGATCGAGGGCGATCCGGCCGAGGTCGATCTCGTGGGCGATGTCGCGGTCGGATAGCAGCACGGCGCCAACCTAGCCGTCGTTTTCCACGCTGGGGAGGCGGTGACCACAATGGCTCCGTGACCTTCCACCGTTACGTCGCCCTGGGCGACTCCTTCACCGAGGGCGTCGGCGACCCCGACCCGACGCGCCCCAACGGCCTGCGCGGCTGGGCCGACCGCGTCGCCGACGTGCTCGCCCAGCAGACCGACGACTTCGGCTACGCCAACCTCGCCATCCGCGGCCGCAAGCTCGCCCCCATCGTCGCCGAGCAGGTCGAGGCCGCCGTCGCGCTCGAGCCGGACCTCATCACGATCCACGGCGGCGGCAACGACGTGCTCCGCCCCCGCGTCGACCTCGACGCCCTCGCCCGGACGTACGACGACGCCATCGCGCGCCTGTCCACCACCGGCGCCCGGGTCGTGATGTTCACCATCTTCGACCCCGGCGGCAAGGGGATCTACGGGCCGTGCGCGGCCGCATGGCCATCTTCAACGAGTGGGTCCGCGAGATCGCCGACCGGCACGACGCGACGATCGTCGACATGTGGCGGATGCGCGACATCGAGATCGCCGGCGTCATGGACACCGACCGGATGCACCTCAACAGCGACGGGCACACCCACATGGCCCACGCCGTCCTCGAGGCGATCGGCGTCGAGCACAGCCTCGAACCGGTCACCGTCCCGCCGCTGCCGCTGCTCCCCCGCCGCGAGCAGTGGGCCGCCAACGCTCGGTGGACCCGCCAGTTCCTCGTGCCGTGGGTGCACCGCCGCGTCACCGGGCGCTCCTCGGGGGACACTGTCTCCCCGAAGCGACCCGGCCTCTCGAGCGTCAGGTAGCACCGGTCGTATACCATCGCGACGCCGTTCACGGACGGCATGCGGATGTAGCTCAGCTGGTAGAGCGCGACCTTCCCAAGGTCGATGTCGCGAGTTCGAATCTCGTCATCCGCTCCAAGTGGTACTTGCGAAACCCAGCCGCCATAGTTACGAAACTGTCGGCTGGAACGTGACGTGTGCCTTCGCCGCCCCGACCGATGTGTCTGCGGCCTCTTAGGAGCGGTCTGACAGAACTCGGCGTCAACGACCAGGGTCGATCTTCGCTCGGCTGATCGATTTCGGGCGCGTCTCTGCCCCGTACCGGCGACCGCTGGTACGGGGCAGATGTTTCTCAGAAGTTGACAGGCCGTCGGCATGAAGCGCGAGGTGCAGACGGTCGGGCCCGAGAATTTCTTTGATAGTTGACAGGACTCAGGCTGCCAGTGGCGGACTTCCGCCTGTCTCCCAGTCCGGACGCTTGCTGCGCCAAGAAATCCACGAGGGCGGGCCGGTGAACTCCCCCTTGACCGGCTTCGTCTTCGGCTCGCTCGGCAACGGCATACCTGCCTTGTAGAAAGACCGGATCTTGCGGACGTTGGTCGCTACGAGTCCAACAACTGCGACGAGGGCGTTGGCGGCGAACCCACGAACTCGGCGGTTCTCCTTCATGGCGAGTTGCTCGTGCTTGCCATCCTTGGTGTAGCCGTTGTAGCCCTCGACCATCGACCGCGCCGGACGATATCGGTCGTCCCACTCCTGGGAGCCGTGCTGGAGGTCCTGGACCAACTTCTCGTATGGGCCGACGTCTTTGCTTTCAATTTTGACGGTGCCTTGCGAGCAGAGGTCGCCTCGGTGCTCCGGTGCGTCATGTGCAACGACGTACTCCTTCGAGGCCGGGGCGGGACCGATGCGCAAGGGACCGTCCGGACGGACGGGGCAGGAGACGGTCGCTCGGGTGCCGAGGGCAGGGCAGGCGTAGCGGTTCTTGTCGTGTCGCTTCGCGAGGAAGAACGAACGCTGGCGGATGCGCTTCTGGTACGACTTCCAGTCGTTGTCCTGGTTGAAGGTCTTCTTGGCATCGATGAGGTGCTGGGGCATGTTGGGGCTGTAGAAGTTGCCCTCGACGAGGATGGAGCCGCGGACAGTGGCCATCACACCGAGTTGGTCCTTCTTGTAGTCGCCGATGAGGCGGTAGCCGAGCGCCTCGATGGGGCGGTTGAAGTCCTCCGCAAGACACTGGCCGAAGTAGCCTCGGTCGGTGACCATGTCGCCAGCCGGGTGACCTCGTTCGACGATGGAGCGGCATATCGCCGTCGCGTTCTCGCCGGACCGCTTGTTGGGGGTGTCCATCGACGCCGCCACCGCCAGCACGGGGAAGGGTCCTGGGTTGTACGGGTCGGGCGTCGCGACGGCGAGGTGCATTGCGTAGGCCCAGACCTGGGTGTCGTCGTGGCGGTTGTACCAGCCCGCATACCACTCAGGGCTCATACTGTCGGTCGGCTTGACCTTCTTATCGTTGGTCGGGTTCCCGCGCTTGCCCCACACTTCGATGGGCGTTGCGTCCAGCGAGATGTGACCGGTCCAGGCGGCGCGAGTCTCTTCATCGAGCAACTGCACGGTTGCCTCCAGGAGGCGGTTCATGACCCAGCGCAGTCGCGCCATCTTCACTTCACTCGCGTCAGGGTCGAGACGTTGCTGAAGTGCGTCGACCTCGCTGCGCCTCATGCGGGTACCGCCCGCGAGGGTGGGAAACGGGTCGCAGACTGCGGTGAACCGCTTCCACGCACGTCGAACGCGGTGCATCACAGCGACGTCGCTGGCTCCCTTGCCCTGTGTCGGGATGCCGAGCAGGCGCTTGCTCACCGGAGCGAGTCGGTGCTGCACCAGGTCGGTGACAGAGGCCAACTGGGGCGCCTCCCCCAGCATCTGGAGCACGTAAGTGCAGACCAGGATGAGTTGGTCGCGGTTGTCGAACCCACTGTCGGGCTCCACGTCGCCCGCTACCCCGACCCGGCCGTTGTCGCTGTCGCTGCGGCTTGCGTAGACGGCGGGCCGCCCACCGGGTCCCTTGCGTTCGAGCGTGTGCCAGTAGCCCAGTTTCGGCAGCACGGCACTCCCCCTGACGAGGTCGACAGCACCCTCGACCAGTTGGTGGTCGATGAAGCCGCGGTGGTCGCTGCCGTCGTCTCGTCCTTGGACGTTGAGCCGTTGACGAGTCTGTCGGCGCTTGTTCTCGGACCAGTCGGCCATCAGAATCGGCGCAACCTGCGGCTCGCCCTCCCAGCCGAGGACGTGGCTCATTCGTCGTCCACCGGTCGGAGCGGGCGCCCGCTGTGCGACGCGCGGCAACCCTCGGTTCGCGCGCGCATCGTCAGCGCCGAGCGAGCCGTCCGCGCCTCCATCGGCGGGACGTAGTCGTAGAACCGACCCAGCGCACCGAGCGTCTCAATCCCAGCGGCGTCCATCAGCGCTTGTACCGGGGTCTGTGCGGAGAGGTGGGTGACAATCCAGGTGGCACGCAACCGCTGCACGTTGACGGGGAACGGCTTGTTCGGCGCCTTGTGCAGCATGTCCGAGAGCACCTTCGATGTCCGGACCTTCCGCGTCGGTCGGAACAGGAACATGTCGGGCTTCCAAGCGGCACGTGCGATGTCAGCGATGACGGACTCCCACTCGGCGAGGACCGGAACCGTCCGGGGCTTGTCACCAGCCACTTCGACGAGGACGCCTTCGTCGTCCACGCTCACGTGCGAGGCGTTGATGCGCAGCGCTTCTCCATTGCGGAGTCCCGCACCGACGCAGAGGGCGAGGAGCAGGTTGAAGTCGACCCGGTTGGCATCGCTCGCCTGGTAGTCCACCCACGCGCGGAGTACCTGAACTTCGTTGTCGCTGTAGGGCGTCGAACCGTCCGCGCCGCGGAAGCCCGGCATCCTGGCGCTCGGCTGGAGGTGTCCGATGTTGGCATCGGCTACACGCAGCAGGCGCGACCTGTAGGTGCCGATGGTGGCATCGGTCATAGCAGTGGTCGCGTTGAGGTGGTTGCCGTAGGCGACGATGATGTCGCGCCGCAGCAGCACTGTCGGGTCCAGCGGTAGCCCGGTGATGTGGGTCTGGTGGTCGAAGTAGCGGGCCACCACAATCATCAACTGGCTTGCCTCGTAGGCCGACGCGTCTTCGCATCGCTTGACGACATCGCGGGTGACATCCGCGATGGGCGCCCAGCGGGCAGCCGTCATCCCCTTCGGGACGTAGTTCTCGCGTACGCGCGTCACAGTTTCCTCGGCGGACGAGTCGATGGTGGAACCCGAGAGGAGTGGGAGGGAGCGGGCCGGGTCAGGCTCGTGCGGAACCACGGAGAGGCTGGGACGCAACATCCGTGGGTTCGTTAGCGCGTCCGAGGTGACCCGATGCGATTCGAGGCCGCGCGCTTCCGGACGGCGCGACTGGTGAAGGTCGTGAACTGTCGCTTGACTCAGGAGGCCGGAGGGCCCGCTGGCGTGGACCTGCGTGTCCGCGCCAGACCAGGCATCCCCGGCTAACGGGCTGCGGGGAGCGGATACGTGGCCGCGGACCGAAGCACCGTCACTGAGGCGGTCAGGGCGGCGCGCGGTGGCGCCGCGCAACAGGGCGCGCTGGGCAATGTGGCTCACGACGGTGCCCTATGCACGCAGCGGCACGCCAGCAGGCGAGAGTCGTACTCATTCGCCGAACATAGTGTGAATGTGCACGAGGTTTGGCCAGAATCTACCAACTTCCGGGGTCCGACCCCCAGTTCGAACTACGTTCGCCCCGTGTCGGAACGGAAGCCGCCCCCTCGTGGCCTCATCCTCGGCGCGCCGTCCGTCTTCGGGCACCAGGTGGACGTCTCTTGGAAGCAGCCAGGCACCCTCGACGAACTCGTGCTACTCAGGCACGCAGAGATCCAGCACGAGTTCGCATTTCGGGTGCGCACCCGGCTACGTAAGCGCGGGGTCGGACAAAGGCAGTTCGTCGGCGCAACCGCAGGTCATGCCGCAGACGACAACTGGTTTCCGCTCGATCACTTCGGGCGCGGCCTCAACGGCACGTCGTGGTTCACCTTCGACCAGATGCTGAGGATCGAGCAGCACACTGGACCGATCCTCGTGCGCCTGAGGTTCCCAAGGACAGTTCTGACGAACCCCGCGCTCATCGGCTCGGTGCCGTACGCCGACAGCGTCGATCCGGAGGTCTACCGCGAGGTGCACGGGCGGCCCCATCCGCAGGCAGAGTCCAACTCTGAGCCAGGGCCGAGCGCCGTTCCCCAGTCGCGGGCCTAGGAACGACGCTCGATCCACACCATCGCCCTGCCGCCGCAGCGCCGACCGTGCTGATCGGCCAGTGTGGGAAGGTGCGCGCATGACGCAACCACTCGCGGTCCCGATCCCTGGAGTCGACGGAGGTAGCGAGCACGTCATCGTGTTCGCACCCGACATCGACTCCCTGGCCTTGTGGGTCGACGACGTACTCGTCGCCGGACTGTCCGAAGGCGCCGCGAAGCAGATCGATCACATCGCTGACGGGTTGGCCGACAACACACAAACCATTGGTATCGCCCTGCCTGCTATCGACGGAGACGGGCACTTCATGCTCGCCTTCAACGTTCCGGCGGATCAACTCGCCGTTTACGACCGTGACGGGGACACCCCACTGGCAGCCGTCACAAAGGCACACAGCGCCATTGCTCATCTGTCAGGCCGGTCTTAGAACTTCACCGCTCGTCACGGCAACGCCCCCGGCACTGCTCGAAAGGCAAGGCGCCGGTCAGGATCCGCGTCTCGGCTCGGCCGCGGGACCTCTGGCCCCGCCTAGGGACCTTCTGCTCTGCCGCCGAACCACCTGCTCGCCGAGCATGCAGGTAGACGGGACGCTCTCGTCGGTTGTAGTTGGGAGTTGCCATGAACAAGGACCACTACCCGTTCTACGGGGTTGCTCTTGTCGTTGGTGCAGCGTTGGCGGTGTGGGCGGGGATGCCCATCGCATTCCTGTTTTTCCTGGCCTGCCCGCTGATGATGTTCTTCATGATGAAAGGCATGGGCGGCATGCACGACAGCGCACCCGCTCCCCCGACGACGCCCTCGGTCGAACAGCCCAAGCGCCTCTGACCGACCGATTCTCTCTCTCAGACAGGGGCCGACTGGCTCTTGACCGCATACCCCTAGGGGGTATCCTCGAAGCATGACCAGTCACCCGATCGAAAGCGATGCGCGCCCCACACCGACGGTCAAAGACCCGGTGTGCGGGATGGACGTGAACCCTGCAACGAGCACGCTCATGGCGGTGCACGATGGCGAGACGTTCCATTTCTGTTCCGCTGGCTGCCAGGCGAAGTTCGAGGCAAACCCCGACCATTACGCCGGAGACGGTCACCCTCATGCCGCAGCCGGTGCGGCTGAGGTTCCGGCAGGGGCGGAGGTCGCGGAGTACACCTGCCCGATGCACCCCGAGATCCGGCAGCCCGGACCCGGCTCGTGCCCCATCTGCGGGATGGCGCTGGAGCCAGTCCTGGTCACCGCCAACACTGGCCCGAACGCAGAACTGCTTGACATGACCCGCCGGTTCTGGGTCGGTGTCGTGCTCTCCATCCCGGTCCTCATCCTCGGGATGGGTGGGGACTTGATCCCCGCAATCCACGACCTCATGTCCCCGCGCGCCTCAGCCTGGGTGCAACTGGTGTTGGCGACGCCGGTGGTTTTGTGGGCAGGCTGGCCGTTCTTCCAACGGGGCTGGACCTCGGTGCGGACCATGAATCTGAACATGTTCACGCTGATTGCAATGGGTACCGGTGTGGCCTGGTTGTTCAGCGTGGTCGCCACGGTCGCGCCGGACATCTTCCCCGAAGCGTTCCGCATGGACGGCGCCGTCGATGTCTACTTCGAAGCCGCCTCCGTCATCACCACCCTGGTCCTGCTGGGGCAGGTGTTGGAACTACGCGCCCGTGAACAGACCTCTGGTGCCATCAAGGCGCTGCTCGACCTGAGCCCGAAGACGGCACGACGGGTCCGTGCCGACGGAACCGACGAGGAAGTCGCCCTCGACGAGGTGCAACTCGGTGACCGGTTGCGGGTCCGTCCCGGCGAGAAGGTGCCGGTCGACGGCACAGTCGAGGAAGGACGTTCCTCTGTTGACGAGTCCCTGGTCACCGGTGAGTCGATGCCGACCACCAAGACCACCGGCGACAACGTCATCGGCGGCACCATAAACCAGACCGGGGCGCTCGTCATGGTCGCCGAAAAGGTCGGACGCGACACGATGCTGGCCCGCATCGTGCAGATGGTCTCCGACGCTCAACGCTCCCGCGCACCCATCCAGCGGATGGCCGACCGGGTAGCGGCTGTCTTCGTTCCCGTCGTCATCGCCATCGCCGTCGTCGCGTTCGCGGCGTGGGCGCTCGTTGGCCCCGACCCTCGACTGGCACACGCCCTGGTCGTCGCGGTCGCGGTCCTCATCATCGCCTGCCCCTGTGCGCTCGGCCTCGCCACACCGGTCTCCATCATGGTCGGGGTAGGACGCGGAGCGCAGATGGGTGTCCTCATCAAGAATGCCGAAGCGCTTGAACGGATGGAGAAGGTCAACACCCTCGTGGTGGACAAGACCGGCACCCTCACCGAAGGACGTCCCTCGGTCACCCACATCGGCCCAACAACCGGGTTCGAGTCCGACGAACTGCTGCGCCTGGCTGCCGGAGTCGAACGTGCCTCCGAGCACCCGCTGGCCCAAGCCATCGTCAACGCAGCCAACGACAAGCACCTGCCCATCCCCGAGGTGGCCGGCTTCGACTCACCCGTCGGACGCGGCGTAGTCGGCGTCGTCGACGGTCACACCGTGATGCTGGGTAGCGCCGACTTCATGACCAGCCAGCACCTCGACCCGGCTGGTTTTCTCGCCGAGGCGGACCGCTTGCGAGGCGACGGTGCCACTGTCATCTTCATCGGCATCGACGCAGCGGTCGCAGGCATCTTCGCCATCGCCGACCCCGTCAAGCAGACCACCCCCGCAGCAATCGAAGCGTTGCATGCTGCGGGCATCGAGGTCGTCATGCTCACCGGAGACAACCGCGTCACCGCCGAGGCCGTCGCCCGCAGGCTGGGCATCGACCGGGTCGAAGCCGAAGTCCTTCCCGACCACAAGGCCGACGTGGTGCAACGCCTCCGCACCGAAGGACGAGTCGTCGCCATGGCCGGTGACGGTGTCAACGACGCCCCCGCCCTCGCCGCCGCTGATGTCGGCCTCGCCATGGGCACCGGCACCGACGTAGCCATCGAGTCCGCAGGGGTCACCCTCCTCAACGGTGACCTCACCGGCATCGTCCATGCCCGACAACTGTCCGCCGCCACCATGTCCAACATCCGCCAGAACCTCGTCTTCGCCTTTGCCTACAACGTCGCAGGCATCCCGATCGCTGCCGGAGTCCTCTACCCGGTCACCGGACTCCTGCTCTCCCCGATGATTGCTGCCGCGGCGATGGCCCTGTCCTCAGTCAGCGTCATCACTAACGCCCTGCGCCTGCGCAGCCAACACCTCGCATGACCTGCACGACCTAGGAAGGGAACCACCATGAACAAGCACCTTCGTTCAGCACTCGTGGGCAGCGCCGCCGTTATCGCACTGCTCGCTGCTCCTGGTGCGGCGCTCGCTGCGCAAGGCGGCAGCACGATGCCGCCCGGCATGCAGGTGATGATGAACGCGCCGGGACACGAGCACTTCTTGACGTCACCGGGCCACGAGCACGTGATGGGCTCACCCGGTCATCAGGCGATGATGGACTGACACCACCGAAGACCTTGCGGTTGCGCACACCCGCACCTCGACTGCCCCGCCATCACCTACGAACGTAGGCTGGAAGAGATGACCACGACGCGCCCCACGACAAGCACTCCGAGCAGGGCCGTGCCCGCGCTGCTCGCTGCCGTCGTGGTGTCCGTGGTCCTTGGCATCATCGGAATGCACGCCTTGAGCACCCACGGCGTCATGGGCACCACAGACCACTCCGCCATGACCAGCCCGGTCACGAGCCGGGCCAGCAGCCCTACGGCTGGGGCACACGGCGACATGTCCGGTGACCCGCTCACCAGCGCCGCCGCCGGGGCGCACGCTGGCATGTCGAGCATGGCACCGCAGGAGGGCCACGGTCACAGCCTGGGCAGCATGGTGATGCTCTGCTTCGCCATGCTTGCCGCCACCGCCGGAGCACTTCTGCTCCTGCTCCTCGGCCTGCGCCGCCAGCCTCGCGTCTGGGCACACCGCCCCGCCGTCCCGACCACCGTCACCCAGTGGGTCACAGCCCGACTCGGGACTGGCCCACCGTACGTCTGGCAGTTCTCCGTCATTCGTTGCTGACAGGCAGCACGTCGCCGACCCCGCCCAGTCGGGGCGATGCGGCACGCCCTGCCCATCTCAGATACGCCTGACTTCAGGAGAACCCCTATGCGTACCAACCGCACCACCCGCGCCCTGAGCGCGCTCACCCTCACCACCGCACTGGCCCTGACCGCTGCCGCCTGCGGCAACGACGACGCCAGCACCGACACGTCGTCGGAGGTGTCCACCACCGAGCACAACGACGCCGACGTGGAGTTCGCGTCCAACATGCTTCAGCACCACGCCCAGGCCCTCGCGATGGTGGACCTCACGATCGACCGCACCCTCGACCCCGAAGTGCAGCAGTTGGCCGAGCAGATCCGCGACGCCCAGGCCCCCGAGATCGAGACGTTCACCGACTGGCTCACCGACTGGGACGAAGAGGTTCCCGAGACCGTGCGCGACCACGCCAACGCCGGTCACGACATGGACGACATGGGCGATTCGATGAACGACGAGAACATGCCGGGAATGATGTCCTCAGACGACATGTCAGCCCTCGAAGACGCCTCCGACGGCGAGTTCCAGACCATGTGGCTGGAGATGATGATCGAGCACCACGAAGGCGCAGTTGAGATGGCGAAGACCGAGCAAGGTGACGGTCGATACAAGGATGCCGTCGACCTCGCGGGCAACATCGTGACGTCCCAGACCGCCGAGATCGAGACGATGAAGGGGCTCCTGCCCTGACCGTTCTGTAGTCAGTTGCGGGGCGGGCGGCGGGAGCGCCCTCCGCCCGCCCCCGCTGGCCTTCCCCTGCTCAACGACGGACCGCCACACGCACGAGGCTCCAAGGTCACGTATGTCAGCGCGCTGTCAACGACACCCTCCCGAGGAGATTCGATTCGTGAAGACCCCAGTCGCGCTCGTAGCGCTCACACTCGCCCTCGCGCTTACCAGTGGATGCAGTGCAGAACGCGGCACCACCACCTCCGGTCCCATGCAACCCGCTAGCGGGGGCAGCGCAGTGGAACCAAGTCTGGACGGGGCATCGCTTCCACCGTGGGCCGCTCCAACCGACGTGCCTGCGCGCGCGGCCAGTGCCGGACTGAACCTCGGTCCCATGGGAACCGCAGAGCACTACCACCCGCACCTGCGCATCATCATCGATGGGACTGACGTCCCGGTCGCGCGGAACATCGGCGTGGACCCTGCAACCGGCGCTATGTCGGCGCTGCACACCCACGAAGGTGACGGCACCATTCACATCGAATCCGACACCGAAGGCGCGGTCTTTACGCTTGGACAACTCTTTGTTCAGTGGGGAGTGAAGTTGACCTCACGCCAGATCGGCGGAGTCCGTGCTGAGTCCGGGTCGGAGGTCGAAGTCACTAGCAACGGCGATGCCGTAGTGGGGGATCCCATGGACCTCACGCTGGCTCCTGAGCAGGAGATCGTGCTGACCGTCGGATAGCGCTCCACGGACGGTTGTTTCGGGGACAACCCGCTGACAGCCGTGTGAAGGCGCATAGCACCGTCACGCACCTGGCGAGCCGGCCCTGGCTTGTCCGCGGAGCCACCGCAGTTGTGCGTGCTCGTCGATGGACTTGAAGACACTGGGTGGCGCGTCGGCCAAGCGCAGGATGCACATGGCAAACAGCCAGAACAGTTGCTCGGAGTGGAGGTGCTCACCGATGCTGCCGTTGAGCCGGAATCTCTCTCGGTGGTGTGCGAGGTCGTTTCTGGTCTCTCTCGCGTGCTCCGCCCAGGTGATGGGATCAACGTGGATGAGGTTTCGGAACGGCTCGCCTGCGAGGTCTACACAGTGGCGGATGCGTTCGGCGTAGTCGAGGTGCTTGCCCGTTTGGCGTCGAACCATGTCGAAGGAGTCGAGAGCGGCGCTCGTGTTCATGATGCGGTCTTCGAGGAACATGTGCGGGCTGTAGCGAGTGGCCATGACGCGGGACAGTTCTGTGCGATACGTGGCGGCAACGCCGAGCCACCGTCCGATGCCTTCCATTCCTCCCAGGTCGTCAAGAGTGAAGTACATGTCGTGGGTGGTGACTGGGTCGGTGGTCTCAGCATGGTTGGACCACTGCGCGTAGTAGGTGATGTCTTCGCGCCAATCACCAATCGGTGTGCCGCCGACCGACATCTTCGGCAGTGCCGGGTGCTGGAGGCAGACCTTGTCGAAGTTGGCGGTTCTGCCGACGGCGATGCTCACCAGGTCCTGTACGTCACTTGCCAGGGTGTCCATGAACGCCGCGAGAGGCTGCGGCTCTTCCGCCACGAGGCTCAGCGACCATCGTTGCCGGATACCGAGTTCGTGAATGTGGTCGCCTTGTTCTTGCAGCGACTGGAAGAACCGCACGCTGGTATCGCCGTGCTGCACCTTGAGCGTGGGGAGCGTCCGGGCGGTGATAATGGAGAAGCGGTCGTCTCCACCGTCGGAGTGTCGCGGGTGGTCGGTGCTGAGACCTGTCTGGTCGACCCACCCGGTGAGGTGACGAAGATCGATGACGACTCGGTCGCCGTCCAGTTCGTTGGGGTAGTCGAACAAGGCGCCTTCGAGCACCCGGTTGACGTGGACGCGTTCGATGGAGTCCTCAAGGCTGAGTTCGCGCAGACTGCGCCGGAAACAGTCGAGCAGCGTGTAGCCGGTGCCTTCGACCTCGCCCCAGATGACCGGGTAGCGCTGAGTTTCGAGTTGGTCCCGAGAACGGTATTTCTGAATGCTCCCGTCGGGGAGGACGTTGTCCTTCACCTCGATGGGGAGTAGTTGCCCATTGAGGTGAAGCGTGCCTCCGTCGGTGACGCTCCATTCGAACGTGCCGAACACCCGGTGGTCGTCATGTTCAGGCAGCCACCATCTGCCTTGCAGATTGAGGGACTCGCTCACTGCCAGGACCCTGGCCCACCAGGCCGGGTCGGTATCGCTCGTTCCGCTGCATAGCGCAACTCCGCGGTGACCTCAGTGGGAAAACTCTGGATCGTTTGTGCGGGCGAAGCACCTTCTAGATACGCGTTCGGGGCGCTGGTCCAAAGTATGAGGAATTCGTCATTCCACCCGGCGGGTGCCAGCAACTCGACGAGTTGCAGCCAGGCGGGAGGTACTTCTTTCGTGCCGTCACCCCAGTTGACGATCTGGAACGCCGGGTAGCGCATGCCTCCAGGCCTCCGTACTCCGATGAGCCCGTCGCGGATGGTCTGGGGCAGTGCGGCAAGGTCTTCGTCGGTGAGGAAGTCGCCGAAGCGCTCCATCTCTTGCCAGTGTTCCTCGCGCAGGGCGGCTTGCGCGGCCTGCCCCGATCTCATGGTCACCATGGCTCCCCCTCGGCTGCCCACGATAGTCGGCGAAAGCGACAACAGGACAGGCTCGGCTCCGATACGACTGCGGTCTGTGGAGGTACCGTGCTGCTGCCCGACTTGCAGGACGTCGAACATCGCTGGGGCTCCGTGGAGGGTCGACATGGCTATCAACTACAGCGCCGAGCGCCTTCCCATGGGCGACGGTGAGTGGGCTGCGCTCCTGTCGGCCGTCGAGGCGTCCCAGGCCAGCGACGAGACCGACTGGTTGGAGCACAAGGCGGGCCTCGACCCGTCCACGAAGGCCGGTGGCGCCGCCCTTGCCAAGGGGATCGTCGCCTTCGCTAACCGTGCGCCCGACCAGGCGGCGCGATGGCTAGGTGGGTACGGCCTGATCGTGGTGGGTCTGGAGCCCGGTCACGTACAGGGAACCCTTGCGATCGACCCGGCAGCACTGCACGACCAGATCGACCGCTATCTGGCGCCACCTGCGCCGAGTTGGGACAGCAGCCAGCACAACTACGGTGGCCAGAATGTTTTGGTCGTGACGGTCGCTCCGCCGCGGTACGGCGATCCGATTGCCGTGTTGAGCAAGGACGGCACGGACGTCATCAACGGCCATATCTACGTGCGGCGCGCGGGGAAGTCAGAGCCCGCCCGGCACGAAGATTTGCGACGCTTGGAGGCCCGCCTTCTCGCTGGCGATCGCTCCTCAGTCGAGATTCTGGTCGAGCCAAGCGGACCTGCGGTGGCGCGCATCGCGTACGAGCCGGACTGGATCGACCAGTGGATCAACGCCGAACGCGAAAGGCTTCTCGCTCCGCTCGCTCCGCCAGCGGCAAACGACAAGTTCGCCTCCTTGGGTCGCGGACTCGCGGGACTTGAATCCAAGAACTTCGGTCTAGGGAAGGGCACTCTGAGCGCGCTCGGCGTCGTCGAGCATGAGGAGTCCCGCTCCGAGGGCGAGTTCCGAGATCAGGTCGAGGCCTACTTGACC
This sequence comes from Nocardioides alpinus, assembly GCF_900112035.1. Classification (GTDB taxonomy): domain Bacteria; phylum Actinomycetota; class Actinomycetes; order Propionibacteriales; family Nocardioidaceae; genus Nocardioides; species Nocardioides alpinus. The sequence continues at coordinate 948,207 of NZ_FOKC01000001.1, forward strand.
CGAGCCGCCGAAGCGCTGCCAGCGGCTCTAGAAGCGTTGCGCTCGCACCACGCATCCGAGCACGAGTTCGTGGTGCACAACAACAGCACCCGGAACTACAAGGACCTGAAGGTCCAAGTTCACATCGAGGGCGCCGTGTTCGGCACGGAGTACCCCGACGACATTCCTGACTTGACCGAACTGGCAGGCAAGCCCCCGCGCGAGTGGGGTCCGTGGACCGAGTTCCCTAAGAACCCGCTCTTCGGCCAGGACTTCGCGGTTCCGATGATGCCTCACTTCAACAGCCCGGGATTCTCACCGTCTCCACAGATCGAGAACGGCGGCTCCGTCACGGTCACCTTTCCGACCTTCAACCTCCGGCCCGGAGAGTCCTTCGTTCTTGAACCCATCTCGCTGTACGCCGACGAGCGCATGACCGGCTCTACTCGTGTCACCTGGTCCGCAACGGCAACGAATGTCGATGCGGTGGCTGAAGGCGAGACAGCGCTGACGATCAGCGACGCTCCCGTGGTCGTCACGAGTCACTTGCGCTGACCCGGAACCACTCGCCCGCGGGCAAACGTGAATATCGGACCCGCAACGGGTGCCGGATCTGCCGATCTGCGGAGACTGCCTGGACCCGATGTCGGCTCACCCGGAGCGAGGGGTCGCGGGCTGTCGCTCGACGGACCCGAGGCGAACGTGCTCGGCGTGCGAGAGAGCCTGTTCGATGAGTTCGCCTACGTGGTTGTCGTAGAGCCTGTACTCGATGTGACGTCCATGGCGTTCGGCAGCCACGAACCCTTGGTCGCGAAGCAGTTTCAGTTGGTGAGAGACCGCCGACTGCTCGATGTCGAGGGCGACCATCAGGTCGCCGACGGTGGCGGGTCCGGCTTGCAGGGTGGCGAGGATGCGAAGACGGCTCGGGTTGGCGAGTGCCCGCAGGGTCGCAGCGACGGATTGAGCGGCGTCGGCGTCGAGGCTCGACGGCAACTGATGACCGACTGACTGGTGTCCCACGTCCACCAGCCTAACCGGATATATGACAAGTCCGTCATATGTTCTAGACTGCCGGTGAATCAACCGCCCCCTCGCGAGCCAAGGACCACCCGTGCAGCCCCACGTGAATGCCCCCACCCGGTTCCGTCCCACGTTCGCCAGACTGGGAACGCTGCTCGCGGTCGTCTTGACGTACACCGTCGCCTCGGCTGGCCCGGCCTCAGCGCACGGCATCGGCGGAGACGCAGCCGACGCAAGCATCTTCGGGTTCGTCGGCATCGGCATTGAGCACATGCTCCTCGGCTGGGACCACCTGCTGTTCGTCGCAGGCATCGTCCTACTCGCAGGCAAGGTCCGACGTGCCGCGAAAGTCATCAGCGCATTCGTCGTCGGTCACAGCCTCACCCTCATCGTCGCCACCCTCGCCGGATGGCAGGTCAACCCCGGTGCCGTTGACGTCGTCATCGTCTTGTCGGTCGCGTTCGTTGGCTTCTACGGCATGTTCGGGCGACCCCAACGATGGGGCATCTTCACCGCCATCGTTTTCGGGTTCGGGCTCATCCACGGGTTGGGGCTCTCTACCCGTTTCCAGTCCATCGGTGTCCCAGACGAGGGCATGGTGTGGCGACTCATCGCCTTCAACGTCGGCATCGAAATCGGGCAACTCACCGCCATCATGGGCATGCTCGCCATCGCCGCCGTGGTCTCGTCGATGTTCAAGAGGGACCGTGAGCCTGCCCTCATCAAGGCCGCGTTCGTTGCCCTGTTCGCCATCGCTGCGATGACTGCACCGTTCCTCGCCTTGGCAGAGTTCCGGTCCGCTGAGAATGAAGCCGCCACCGTCGCGCTGCCAGACGACGCCCCGTGCACCGTCGGCAAACGTGCCCAGGTCCTCCCCGGCGGCGGCGGTCACGCAGGCAAGGACTTCTACGCCCCCGACGAAGAAGCACCCCTTGCCGACTTCGGGCACTCGCTCGGCGACGCCTACGTCATCGTCCTCTATGGCGACGACCTCCCCGACGAGGATGTGACCGCGCTCCAAGAGTTCGTTGACGCCAAGGACCCGGCGAAGGTGCTCGTCGGCAACGGCGACGTGCCAGACGGTCAACTCGTGGCCATCACGCTCGAACAACAGATGTCGTGCGAGAACGTCCATGTGGGAGCGCTGCGCCAGTTCAGCCGTGACTGGTTCGAGAGCCTGAGGGCGGACGCATGAGCAATCACCAGCACGACCACGGACACACCCACGCCGACGACCACAAGCACGACCACGACCACCTGACGGGCCTACGCGGTGCGCTGACCGACCTGTTCCGCCCTCACAGTCACGACGCTGCCGACTCGGTCGACGCTGCCCTTGAAGCCAGCGCGGATGGCATCCGTGCCATCAAGATCAGCCTGGTCGCCCTACTCGTCACCGCACTTGCGCAGGCTGTCGTCGTCGTCATCACGGGATCAGTGGCTCTCCTGGCGGATACCATCCACAACTTCTCCGACGCCCTCACGGCCGTCCCGTTGTGGATCGCATTCATCCTCGGCCGCCGCCGCGCCAACACCACCTACACGTACGGCTATGGCCGTGCCGAGGACCTCGCCGGGGTCTTCATCGTGCTTATGATCGCTGGCTCGGCAGTGCTGGCCGGATACGAGTCGATCCGACGCCTCATCGACCCCAGCACGCTCACCTACCCGTGGGCCGTCATCGCTGCCGGGCTCATCGGGTTCGCAGGCAATGAACTCGTCGCCACCTACCGCATCCGCGTCGGGCGGCGCATCGGATCTGCCGCCCTGGTCGCCGACGGGCTCCACGCCCGCACCGACGGCTTCACCTCGCTCGCGGTCGTCCTCGGCGCGATCGGGGTCATGGCTGGATTCCCCCTCGCCGACCCCCTCATCGGACTGCTCATCACCGTGGCCATCTTGCTCGTCCTGCGCGGCGCATCACGCGACATCTACCGCCGACTCATGGACGCCGTCGACCCAGCCCTCACCGAACAGGCCACCACTACTGTGCGGGCCACTGACGGGGTGCTTGACGTGGAGTATCTGCGGTTGCGTTGGATCGGACACCGCATCAGCGCCGAGGCCGGGGTCATCGTCGCCGCCGATCTTGACCTGCACACGGCGCACGACATCGCCCATGACGCCCAGCATCGACTGCTGCACGAGGTCCCCCGGCTGACCGCCGCGACCATCCACGTCAGCCCCGAGGCTGCGCCCGGCATCGACCCGCACCAGAGCATTGGGCACCACGACAGCCTTCACTAGTCGATTCGATTACTTGACTTCCGATCCGAGAGCGACCATCGTGCAACCGTGGTTACGAAGCACTCGGGTGAAGCGCTCGACTGGGTGACCCTGATCTATCGGGTGCCCCGGGAACCCTCCTCGCCGCGCATCGCCATCTGGCGCAAACTGCGCGCCCTCGGCGTCGCCCAACTCGGCGACGGAGTGGTCGCGCTTCCTGAGGACGCCCGGACTCGCGAGCACCTGGAGTGGGTCGCCGACCAGGTGATCGAGGCGGGAGGCAGCGCACTGCTCCTCCGGGCTCAGACACTCGCACGCAAAGACGAGCGAGCGCTCGCCCATGCGATGTCCCGATCTCGTGCTGAGGAGTACCGCGACCTGACCAACCGCGCTGCCGAGGTGGCGCAGGCGAGCCCGAGCCTCGCCGAGGCCGCTCGTGCCCTCAAGCGACTGCGCAAGGACCTGCGCACCATCCAGAAGCGCGACTACTTCCCGCCCGCCGAGCGCGACCACGCAGTGGCGGCCATCAACCGGCTGGCTGACATCGGCGCAGCCGACCCTGTCTCGACGCAGGGAGGCCGGACATGAAGTGGGCAACCCGCGCCGGGATCCACATCGACCGTGCCTCCTCCGCCTGGCTCATCCGAAGGTTCATCGACCCCGACGCCGAGTTCGTGTTCGTCACCGACCCCGACGACGTGCCCACGGATGCGACCCCCTTCGACATGCGCGGCGTCGCCTACGGCCACCACGGCAACGACTGCACCTTCGAGACCATCCTGCGCCGCCACGACCTGGCTGACCCGGTCCTGTGGCGCATCGCGGCCATCGTCCACGAGGCCGACATCGAGGACGACCGCTACGACGCCCCGGAGGCACCCGGCCTCGACGTGGTCCTACGCGGCCTCTCCATGACCCAGGACGACGACACCGTCCTCGCCCTGACCGGACCCGTGTTCGACGGCCTCTTCGACTACTACCGCCGCAGCCTCATCCTGGGAAAGGACACCCCGACATGAGCACCAGCCCAGACACCGGCTCAGACCTCGGAGCCACCATGGCGGAGAAGCACTCCCACGACGTGATCCCGCTGCGCGAGGCCACCAAGGCGTGGTTCGCCATCTCGCTGCAAACCTTCGGCGGCCCCGCCGGACAGATCGCCGTCATGCAACGCACCCTGGTCGACGAGAAGCGGTGGATCGGCCAGCAGCGGTTCCTGTTCGCCCTGTCCTACTGCACCCTGCTGCCTGGCCCCGAGGCCCAGCAGTTGGCCACCTACGTCGGCTGGCTCCTCAACGGCGTCAAGGGAGCCCTCATCGCGGGGATCCTGTTCATCCTCCCCGGTGTCGTCGCCCTCCTCGTGCTCTCGGGCATCTACGTCGCCTTCGGCGACACCACGCTCGTGGAATCGTTGTTCCTGGGCCTCGCCCCGGCTGTCATCGCCATCGTCATCCAAGCCGTCATCCGCGTCGCCAAGAAGGGTCTCGGCCACCCAGCCCTCATCGGGCTCGCCGTCGCCTCCTACGTTGCCCTGACGTTCTTCGCCGTCCCCTTCCCCGTCGTCATCGGGTTCGCAGCGCTCATCGGCTGGGGACTCGGCAAGGCCATCCCCGACCTCACCAAGCCCAAGACGGCCGCCGCAGACGACGGCCCCCCACCACTCATCAGCGACGACGAACTGCACACCGAACGCCCCTCCGGACGGCGGGCGACCCTCATCCTCGTCATCGGGTTGATCCTGTGGTTCGCCCCGGTCGCAATCGCCGCCCTGGTATTCGGGCGGTCCAGCATCTTCGTCGACCAAGGGCTGTTCTTCTCCGGTGCCGCCGTCGTCACCTTCGGCGGCGCCTACGCGGTCCTCGCCTACGTCGCGCAACAGGCCGTCAGCGTCTACGGCTGGCTCGCCCCCGGCGAGATGGTGCGGGGCCTCGCCCTCGCCGAGACCACCCCCGGCCCGCTCATCATGGTGGTCCAGTTCGTCGCATTCGTCGGCGCCTACCGGGCGCCCGGCGACCTCAACCCGTGGGTCGCCGCTCTCATAGCCTCGCTGCTCGTCACCTGGGTCACCTTCGTGCCCTGCTTTCTGTTCATCCTCCTCGGCGCCCCCTACGTCGAACGCCTCCGCGGCAACCGCGCCCTCGCCACCGCCCTCACTGGCATCACTGCCGCCGTCGTCGGCGTCATCGCGAGCCTCGCCACCTTCTTCGCCCTCCACACCCTTTTCGACAACACCACCCGCATCACCACCGGGCCGCTCAACTTCGAGGTCCCCGTCCCGGGCTCGATCCAGTGGGCCGCCGTGGCCATCACCGCCCTCGCCTGCGCCCTCATCTTCTGGCGCGGCTGGTCCGTCCTACGCACCCTGGGCGTCTGCGCACTCGCGGGAGTCCTCGTTGGACTCGGCCAAGCCGTGGCCTGAGAGGCAACGTCCCACAAACTGACCCAACGGGCTTCTGTTCGACCTGCGCGAACGTCCGGACATGCCGCGATGCGTGCGGCCGCACGAGTGTTATGTCAAGCGATCGAGGCGTTCCCTTTAGACATCTTTAGTTTCGATCCACGCCTGGGAAGTCGGCGCGCACCTTGCCGAGGGCACCAGCCGCGGGAACTTTTGGGATCGGCCGTGGGAACAGACCTCCGGGCCTCTCGCATCGCCGCAGGTCACAGGGGTTTCGCAACTACCCCTCCAACCATCCTCCGGGGGAGCGCCGAGCGCGCGCCCACTTCGCAACCACCGGGTACCCGGTGGTTCGTGAGGTTCTCGACCGTTGCAACGGTCGGGAAGCGCGCGAAAAGGGCAGACGGACCTCGGCGCCCACGTGACCGTTGTGGCCAGTGGGGAACTTGCGCCTTCTGGGGCCACAGAGGACAGTGGGACGCCAGTTGCTCTCGGCTCGAAGGTCCTTCCCCATGCCTGCACTTCCCCGCCTCCCTCGCACCCTCGCCCACCGCATCGCGGGCGAGGACCTGTCCCGACCGCTCTGGCGGCACCCCGCCACGATCGCGGCCGCGGTCCTCGCGCTCACCCTCGGCGCAGTCCCCTTCCTGCCCGACGGTGACGACGACCAGGCGCGCATCGCACCGACCGCGGAGACCACGCAGGCCCCCGGAGCGGCCCACGGGCGCGGCCGGGTCACGCCCGCCATGCGCGCGGAGATCGACCGAGTCATCGCCGAAGGCGCTGCGCTGCGGACAGCACAGGGACGTACGGCCCTCGCGACCGCCGCGGTCCGGTGCGCCACCTTCGACGGCCAGCGCTACTGCCTCGGGTTCGGCTGGACCAACCAGTCGCGCGAGGCACTCGCCGCCCGGATGGCGAGCAGCCCCACCCCCGGCCGCGAGCGGACCGGCGACCTCGACGCGGACGGCGTGCTGGTCCGCGACACCCGGCGCACCGAGACCGAGCGGACGGACGCCGAGCGCGCGGAGCTCACCATGGCTGCGCAGTCGGTCGGCAAGGTCTGGATGCTCCGTCACGAGATCCAGGGCGTCGACCTGCCTGCCGACTTCGCCGAGCGCCACCCCGAGGTCACGGACGTCAGCAGCCGCGGAGGGTTCGGCGGGAACTACCCGACGAAGTCCAAGATCCTCACCAGCAAGGTGGCCCAGGCACAGAACCAGACCTGGTGGTGCGGCCCGGCGACGATGCAGGCCATCGGCTGGAGCTCCGAGGGCGCGCGCAAGAACCAGTCCTACTGGGCCCGCCGCCTCGGCACGACCAGCGCCGGCACGGCGATCACCGACATGGTGCGCGTGGTCAACAACAAGACCGACTACGACGACAAGGCGCACGCCGGCCCCTACGTCGTGCTCGACATCAGCGACTTCAGCTTCAAGCAGTGGTACCGCCTGATGATGCGCCACATCCACGACTACCAGGCTCCGGTCGTGCTCCACCCGGTGCTGCTCAAGCAGTACTACCCCTACCTCGACGACGACGCGTCCGGGCACTTCCAGGTCGGCCGCGGCTTCGACCAGGACCCCGACGGCAACCGCAAGATCGGCTATTTCGAGCCGTGGGACCAGTCGCGCTTCGACCCGAGCGAGCCGGCCATCGACCGCGTCCAGTGGCGCAACGCCTACAAGTCCTACCGCGCCAACCTCGAGCACTTCCAGCACAACATCGGCGTCTGACATGAGGACCCGTACGACGATCGCGCTGGCGCTGCTGCTCACCCTGGCCGGCTGCGGCGGGTCCGACGAGCCCACCCCGGGCCCCGGCGCAGGCGAGGCGTCGAGCAGCACGGGCGCGCCGACGCGCGACGCCCCCACCGGCGGCACCATCGACGCACCCACGGTCGCCGAGCCCACGTCCGCCCTGCTGGAGTGGACGGACTCCGGCCTCGACGCCGGCACCCGCTACGTCAAGGGACCCGAGTGGGAGGCCGTGGCCAGGGACGCCGGCAGCGTGGACCTCACCCGCGACGGCACCCAGGTCGGCATCGGCGCCGGCGCCGGCCGCACCATCTCCGAGGTCCTGATGAGCACCGACTGGAGTGTCGTCGTCAAGCAGGACAAGGCCGAGACCGCGCCCAGCGAGGTCACGGTCGTCGACCTCGCCACGGGTGAGGAGCGGCCGCTCGCCGGTCCGGCACCGGCGAGCGGCGGATCGTGGGCGCTCACGGGCGGCGACCTCTACTACCCGACGTACGGCGACGACGACGCCTACTGCCTGGCCACCTCCGCCCTGGCGGACAGCAACGGTGAGGACGGCTGGTGCGCCCCAGCTCGTTCGGGCTTCTCCGGGCTCACTGCCAGCGAGCACGGCGTCGCGATGATGACCTTCGACGACGCCCGCCCGGTGGCGTGCCGCACCGTCACCCTCCTCGACGGCAGCGGCCTTCCCCAGCCGGTCGAGGGACCCGCCGACTGCACGGCCTGGGACGTCGCGGCCACCGCTGACGGGTCTCTCTGGTCAGAGGTGCCCGCGCCGCGACGCCAGGAGGAGGCGCACTTCTTCGCGTCGGGCGGCGGCACCTTCTTCGACCTCGGCCCCGGCACCACGGGCACCGCTCTCCCCTGCGGCGACTCCGTCTTCTTCGTCCGCGACCCGCAGGGCGACGACGAGCCGGCGCAGCTGATGCGCTGGACCCCGGACCACACCCTCGAGATCGCCTACGAGTCCGCGTCCGTCGGCAACGCCTTCCTCGGCGAGCCCGCGTGCGGAGGAGGCGTACTGACGCTCTCGTCCTTCGGCGAGCGGGGCGACGAGCTCGTCTGGGCACCTGTCGGCTGATCGCCTTCAGCGCCTCTTAAGCCCTTCGCCACAGGCTCCTCCCGATCGTCGTCACAGCGGCGACGGTGAGAGGAGAACCGCCATGTCTGTCCTGAGATCCGGCCGTGCGCGCGCCGCCGCCGTGGCCGCTGCGCTGCTCGCCCTGCTGGCGCCGACGGCTGCCCATGCCATCACCAACGGGAAGCCGACCACGGAGTACGACAACGTCGGCTCCTTCGTCGTCGAGGTGGAGCCCGCGGGTGGCGAGCCCTACCTGGTGCAGCTGTGCACCGGCACGATGGTCTCCGACCGTGTGGTCCTCACCGCGAGCCACTGCATGGACCGTGGCGCCTACGCCGACGACTGGGGAACCGTCTGGTTCACCCTCGAGCAGCGCATCAGCGACGGCGAGAGCTGGGAGCTGGACACGGACCTCGACCTGCTGACCGGCACGCCGGTGCCCGACCCCCGCTACACCGGCACGTCGCACTACGCCTACGACGTCGGCGCGTTCGTGCTCGACGCACCGGTGGCCGTCACCCCGGCGGTGCTCGCCGAGGTCGGCCACCTCGACGAGAGGTCGCTGCGCGGCTCGACCTTCACGACGGTGGGCTACGGCATCAGGCGCGACGACAAGAAGAAGTCGACGCAGGCCTTCCTGCCGCCGTGGCAGCGGATGGTCGCCACCCAGCCGCTCGTCAACGTGACGCCGGGCTACGCCACCTTCTCGATGAACCTCGCCCGGGGCCACGGCGGCACCTGCTACGGCGACTCGGGCGGTCCGCACTTCAATGCCGCCGGCGAGGTCGTGGCGGTCACGACGACAGGTGACATCCCGTGCAAGGCGAGCGACCAGGCGACGCGGGCGGACACCCAGGTCGCCCACGACTTCATCGGGGACGTCATCGAGCACCCCGACGCGTACGCCGGCGAGTAGGGCCCGCGGGGGTCTAGCCCGGCAGTCGATCCGTGGGGGATCGGCTGTCGGGCAGGACCGCGACGACCTACGATCGCGGGCACGAGCCAGGCGCCCGACCGGCTCGGCCGGGGGTGCGTGGTGGGGACCATCGCCGACCTCGACGAGCCCACCATCCGGCTCCTCGGGCCTGTCGAGGTCGACGGCGGGTACGACGTCACCCTGGCGCCGCGCGAGCGAGCACTGCTCGCCAGGCTGGCGATCGACACCGGGCGGACCGTCACCGTCGACCGGCTCGTCGACGACCTCTGGGGCGACCACCCACCGGCCAGCGCCCGCAACGCGCTCCAGGTCTACGTCTCCCACCTGCGGTCCCGCCTCGGCCGCGAGTCGATCTCCTCGCGGGGCGGGGGCTACCGCCTCGAGCTCGGCCCGGACCGCATCGACTCCCTGGCCTTCGAGCGGCTCGTCGCGGTGGGCATGGGGCTCGCCACCAGCGGGCGGGCCGCCGAGGCGACGCACTCCCTGGACACCGCGACGGGGCTGTGGCGGGGGGAACCGTTGGCCGACCTCGCCGGCTACCCGTTCGCCCGGGTCGAGGCGGCCCGTCTCGACGAGCTCCGCGCCACCGGGCTGGAGCACCTCGCCGAGGTGCTCCTCGCGGTCGACGACCTCGACCGGCTCGAGGAGCTCACCCCGCAGGTCCGTGAGTTCCCCTTCCGCGAACGACTGAGGGCGGCGGTGATGACAGGCCTCTACCGACAGGGTCGTGCCGTCGACGCGCTCGCGCTCTACGCCGAGGTGGTCGACCAGCTGCGCGAGGAGCTCGGCCTCGAGCCCGGACCGACCCTCAAGGCTCTGCAGCGGGCGATCCTCACCGACGACCCGGCCCTCACCGCGTCCCTCCCCTCCGGCGAGCTGACGCTCGTCGCGACGGTGCTCGACGCCTCTGCGGCGCTCGAGGGACAGCTCGCCGACGCCTACGGCGACGCCCTGCTCACGCACCGCGACCTGCTGCGCTCGGCGTTCGCCGCGTGCTCCGGGCTGACCTTCCCCACGGACGGCGAACGCCTGCTCGCGGCGTTCCCGACCGCCCTCGATGCCCTCCGCGCCGCCGCTTCCGGGCACCGCGCCCTCGCCGGACACCCCTTCCCCCACGGCGTGCGCGTGCAGGTGCGGATGGGCGTCCACACCGGCACACCCCGCGTGGTGGAGCAGCACTACGTCGGCGGGGAGGTGCACCGCGTCCTGCAGGTGGCCCTCGCCGCGTCGGGCGGCCAGACCCTCGCCACCGGGACCACCGCACGGCTCCTGGGCGACGACGTGCTCGCTGCCGACGGGTTGCGCGTGACCGACCTCGGTCGGCACCGCCTGCCCGACGCCGCGCAGCCCGAGCACCTGCACCAGGTGTCGGAGACCGACGAGGAGTTCCCCCCGCCCCGCTCGCTCGGTGGCCGCAGCAGCCTGCCGCGCCCGGTCGTACGCCTGGTGGGTCGCGACCAAGCACTCGCTGCGCTGGTCGAGGAGTCCGGGCGCCCGGGTTCGGGCCTGACGACGCTCGTCGGCCCGGGCGGTGCCGGGAAGACCCGGCTGGCGATCGAGGTGGCCGACCGGGTGGGCAGGACGGTGGCCGGCGGTGTCTACTTCGTGGCGCTCGAGACGGCCGGCACCCTCGAGGACGCGTGGGGGGCCGTGGCAGCAGCGCTCGACCTGGCGATCGACACCCCCGCACCGGACGCCGTCCTGGCCCAGCTGGCCGAGCGCCGGACCCTCCTCGTGCTGGACAACGTCGAGCAGCTCGACGAGGTCGCGACGGCGATCGAGGACCTGCTCGGCGTCGACGGGGAGGTGCGCCTCCTCGCCACGTCCCGCCGCCCCACCGGCGTCCGGGGCGAGCGGTTGCTCCGGCTCGACCCGATCACCGACGGCCGGGACGCGTCCCTCCTCTTCGCCTCGTACGCCGAGCTGGCGCGACCCGGCTTCGTCCTGGACGACGACAACCGCGAGGCCGTCGCGCGGATCTGCCGACGCGTCGACGGCCTGCCGCTGGGCATCGAGCTCGCTGCCGCCCGGGTGCGGCAGCTCCTGCCCCGGACTCTGGCCGACATCCTGGACTCAGGTCACGACCTCGTGGTCGGCGGACCCTCGCGCCCCGACCGGCAGCGCGACCTGCACGCCCTGACCGACTGGTCCTTCCGCCTCTTGGAGCCCCACCAGCAGCGCCTGCTCGAGCTGCTGGCCCTGTTCGTCGGCGGCGCGGACCTCGACACCGTCGCCCGCCTCCCTGCCACCGACGGTCGCGACCCCGTGGCCGTCGCACTCGAGCTGGCCGACGCCAGCCTGGTCCGCGTGACCGAGGACGGGGCGCCGCGGATCACGATGCTCGAGACGGTCCGGGCGTACGTCGCCGGCAACCTCGCCGCCTCCGGCCGGAGCGACAGCGCCCGCGACCTGCACCTCGCCGCCCACGTCGACCTGGCGCGGCGGCTGCACCCGCGGGTGGCGAGCCGCCGCCGCGCCACCGAGGTGCTGCTCCGCGAGCGCAGCAACGTCGAGGCGGCCCTCGACCGGGCGCTCGGCTCCGGGCAGGAGGCCGCGGCCGCCGAGATCATCAGCGACCTCGGTGAGGCGTGGCACCAGCTGGGCCCGCGCGCCTTCGGCTACATCGAGCGCACCGCGGCGCGCTGCCCCAGCGACTCACACGTCCGGGGATGGCTGACCTACTGGGACTACCGCCGCCGCTGGGACACCGAGGTCGACGACCGGTTGCTCCTCGACCTGCTCCTGGATGCCGAGGCCCGGCTGCGCGCCGCGGGTGACATCGAACCGCTCGCCGCCCTCCTCGCCTACGGCGGCAACCTCGGCGTCGACGTCGGGCTGGGCGTCGACTGGGGCGTCGACCGCGCACGCGAGGCCGTCGGTCTCGCGGAAGGCCTCGGCGACGACTGGCTGATCGGCCTCACCGCCACCGCCCTGGTGCGCGAGCTCAGTGAGGCCGGCCGCACCGGCGAGGCGCGCACCCCGCTCGAGCTGGGCAGGTCCGCAGCCTCCCGCCTCGGCGACGTGGCCCGTCTCGACGCGCTCACGATGAACGAGGCCGAGCTCCTCGCCCAGGAGGGACGGCACAGCGAGGCGTGGGCGCTCGCGGCCCCGGCCGCGGTCGGGCTCGTCTCGAGCCGGTCGGAGGGCATGTTCTGGAGTGCGGCCCACCTGCTCGCCCGCCTCGCGGCGCACGATCGACCGGCAGCAGCGGCGTCCTTGATGGGAGTCGGCCTCGGGGCGCTGGACCGGATGGGCAGCACACCCAGCTCGCACGACCTCGAGCACTTCCGCGACCGGGTGCGGCCCGCCCTCGACCTGCTCGGCGCCGAACGCTTCGACAGCCTGGTGGCGGAGGGGCGCTCCTGGTCGCGCGAGACCGCGGTGGCGCGGGTGCTGGACCTGCTCGGCTAACGTCGGTCGACGTGAGCTTCACCGGATTCCCCGTCGCCGCGCTGGACTTCTACGACGACCTCGAGATGGACAACACCAAGTCCTTCTGGGAGGCCAACAAGGCTGTCTGGAAGGAGTCCGTCGAGGCGCCGATGAAGGCGCTCGTCACCTCGCTCGAGCCGGACTTCGGCCCTGCCAAGGTGTTCCGCCCCTACCGCGATGTGCGCTTCGCCAAGGACAAGACGCCCTACAAGACCCACCAGGGGGCGTACGTCGGGGCGGGGCCGTCGACCGGGTGGTACGTCGAGATCTCGGCGCGCGGCACCCGCGTCGGTGGCGGCTTCTACGACGCCGACGGTCCGCGTCTCGCCGCGATCCGCGAGGCGATGGCCGACGAGAAGACCGGCAAGGCGCTCGAGCGGGTGCTGAAGCGGCTCGAGAAGGACGGCTTCGAGATCGGCGGCGACCGGCTCAAGACCTCGCCGCGCGGCTACGACGCCGACCACCCGCGCATCCACCTGCTGCGCTGCAAGCAGCTGATCGCCAACAAGTCCTACGGCTTCGAGTCCGATGCCATCGACGCGGGGCTCGTCGACCGGGTCCGCGCCGACTGGAAGACGCTGCGACCGCTGGTCAGCTGGCTGCGCGCCGTCGAGGTCGACTGACCAGAGAATTTCGACGCCCGACAGCGCGCGTTCACATCCCTGACTCACGCGGGGGCGATGCTGGCGTCATGGCGAAGCGACTCCTCCTCCTGCACATCGGCCCCGACCCGGTGGACGTCTCGGCGATGACCGACGGGCTGGCACTGGGCGCGATCGCCGTCCCGGACGCCGAGGCCGAGGCCTTCGCCCACGCGGGCATCGAGATCCGTCGCGCCCACAAGGCCGCCGGCCTCAAGCGCAAGCAGGTCGAGGGCGCGTGGGCCTCGGTCTGCCGGCGTGCCTACCGGACGAAGGCCGACTGCTTCGTCAGCGTGCCGGACTTCTTCGGGGCGAACCACGAGCAGGCCGCGCTCGCCCTCGACCACACCGTCGGGTTCAAGGTCGTGCTCGTGGTCACGAGCGGCTTCGACGTCGAGCCGCCCGCCCCGTGGATGTCACTGGTCAAGGACGGCCGTACGCACGTGCTTCCCTCGCACCTCTCCGACGAGCAGCTGGCCGCACAGGTGGCGAGGATCGCGCTGATCGAGGAGGAGGCGCGCCTCGACAAGCGGATCGCCAAGATCGGCAAGCTGCGCAAGCAGGTCAACAAGCGTCTGGCCGCCTGAGCCTCCTCGCTCACCTCTCGCTGGTCGAGGAGTGAGGGGCGCCGGCGACGAAGGCGCTCAGTGGGGCTGCCAGGCGTCCTCGTCCTCGGTGAGGGCGGCGACGCCCTGGGGGAGCGTGCCGTCGGCGAGGTCCTGGATGCTGACCTGCTCGAAGACCAGGCGCAGTGAGCTGCGCGCGGCGATCCAGACGTGCTGGAGGACCTTCGCCGAGTCGTCGTACTCGACCGACTCGGGGCGCAGGCCGTAGACCGAGACCAGCGGGCCGTCGACGGCGCGGATCACGTCGGCGACGGTGACCGTCTCCGGCTTGCGCGCGAAGCGCCAGCCGCCCGACTGGCCGCGCTGCGACACCACGATGTCGGCGCGCCGCAGGTCGGCGAGGATGGCCTGGAGGAAGCCGTGCGGGATCCCCTGGGCCTTGCCGAGCTGCTCGGCACTCACGGCGGTGCCGTCGGTGCGCACCGCGATCTCGATCAGGGCCCGCAGGGCGTAGTCGGCTTTGGCGGAGACGCGCATGAGTGCAGTTTGTCAGATATGTCGGCCAACACAGTGATGCTTGACCGCGACTGCCCCCGAACGCCGCGTACGCCGCCCCCGCCGCGCGTGGCGGGAGGGACGGCGTACGACGTGGCGCGCGTGCGTCAGGCGGTCGCCGACTCGAGCGTGCGCTCGTCGTCGCGGGCCGCACGCGAGATGCGCTCCTGCTTGACGGCCCAGACGATGCCGGTGATCCAGAGGACGAAGACCACCGCGGCGGTGACAGCGACGCCGATGCCGGGGACGCCGACTGCCTCGAGGAGGGTCTTGGAGTTGGTGAGGATGATCAGGCCACCTGCAGCGACGCCGAGGACGCGGGCGGCGAGGTGCTTGACCAACCAGGCAGCGATCGGCGCGGCGATGACGCCACCGGCGAGCAGTGCGCCGGCGTAGCCCCAGTTGATGTTGGCGGCGCCGAGGCCGAAGAGGAAGCCGAGCGACCCACCGACGGCGACGACGAACTCGGAGGTGTCGATCGAGCCGACGACCTTGCGGGGCTCGAGGCGACCGCTGGAGAGGAGCGACGTGGTGCCGACCGGGCCCCAGCCACCGCCACCGACCGCGTCGAGCGTGCCGGCGATCAGGCCCATCGGGGCGAGGAAGGCGGCCGACGGGCGGGCCTTGAAGGTCGGACGGGCGCCGCCGAGGCGCAGGAAGCGGTAGACGACGTAGACGCCGAGGCTCAGCAGGATGACGGCGACGATCGGCTTGGCGACCGCGGCATCCATGTGGGAGAGCAGGGTGGCGCCGAGGAAGGCGCCGACGAAGCCGGGCAGCGCGAGGATCGAGACGGTGCGCCAGTCCACGTTGCCGAGCTTGTGGTGGGAGAAGCCCGACACCAGCGAGGTGCCGATCTCGGAGAAGTGGACCGCGGCCGAGGCAGCGGCCGGGGCCACGCCGACGGCGAGCAGGAGGGTCGAGGACGTCACGCCGTAGGCCATGCCCAGGGATCCGTCGATGAGCTGGGCGATGAGGCCCACGACACCGAGAACGATGAGATTGCGCATGCGCAAGGCTCCTTGCGAGGTCTGGTCCGGTCAGGTCGGGTGACGTTCCCCCAGGCACTAGGTCGCGCGACTGTGGTTTGTCAGGTGAAAGAGTAGACATACATGTCCTGATAGACAAAACCGACATGCCGATCGGCCACGCCTTCGACCTCTCGACCTTCCACCTGTGACCCGCGACATCGGGCGTTCGTGTTGCGCGACGGCCGGTCGCGAGGCATCATTAAGTTACTGGCGAGTAGGCCGTGCCTCTCGCTCCCAGACCGCGACATGGAACAGGTGGAAGCCGTGAGCCACTACAAGACCAACCTCCGCGACATCGAGTTCAACCTCTTCGAGGTGCTCGGCCGCGACGAGGTGCTCGGCACCGGACCCTTCGGCGAGATCGACAGCGACAGCGCCCGCGAGATCCTTCGTGAGGTGGAGCGCCTCTCCCGCGAGGACGTCGCCGCCTCGTACGAGGAGAGCGACCGCAACCCGCCCGTCTTCGACCCCGCCACGCACACCGCGCCGGTGAGCGAGGCGTTCAAGGCCTCGTACCAGGCCTGGATGGACTCCGAGTTCTGGCGCCTGCAGGTCTTCGAGGAGATGGGCGGCACCCCCGCCCCCTCGTCGCTGGTCTGGGCGATCGGCGAGATGGTGCTCGGCGCCAACGCACCGGTGTGGATGTACGCCGCCGGCCCGGCGTTCGCCAACGTCGTGCACCGCAACGGCAACGACCGCGACAAGCAGGTCGCGCAGTTCATGGTCGACCGCCAGTGGGGCTGCACCATGGTCCTCACCGAGCCCGACGCCGGCTCCGACGTCGGCGCCGGCCGCGCCAAGGCCGTCCCCAACGAGGACGGCACGTGGAACATCACGGGCGTCAAGCGCTTCATCACCAGCGCGACGCACGACATGAGCGAGAACATCATGCACCTCGTCCTCGCGCGCCCCGAGGGCGTCGAGGGCGTCGGCGGTCCGGGCACCAAGGGCCTCTCGCTCTTCTGGATGCCCGAGCACCACTTCGACCTCGAGACCGGTGAGCTGACCGGCGAGCGCAACGGTGTCTACGTCACCAACGTCGAGCACAAGATGGGCATCAAGGTCTCCAACACGTGCGAGGTCACCTTCGGCGACCCGCAGGTCGGTGGCGGCGAGCCCGCGAAGGGCTGGCTGCTCGGCGAGGTCCACGACGGCATCGCGCAGATGTTCCAGGTCATCGAGAACGCCCGGATGATGGTCGGCACCAAGGCCATCGCCACGCTGTCGACCGGCTACCTCAACGCGCTCGACTACGCCAAGGAGCGCGTCCAGGGCGCCGACCTCACCCAGGCCGCCGACAAGACCGCCCCGCGCGTCACGATCACGCACCACCCCGACGTACGCCGCTCACTGATGACGCAGAAGTCGTTCGCCGAGGCGATGCGCGCGCTGGTGCTCTACACCGCCACCTGGCAGGACCAGGTGATGGTCGCCGAGCACGAGGGCACCCAGGGCTCCGACGAGGCCCGCCTCGCCGCGGCGGTCAACGACCTCCTGCTCCCGATCGTGAAGGGCTACGGCTCCGAGCGTTCGTGGGTGCTGCTGGGCACGGAGTCGCTCCAGACCTTCGGCGGCTCGGGCTTCCTCCAGGAGTACCCGATCGAGCAGTACGTCCGCGACGCCAAGATCGACACGCTCTACGAGGGCACCACGGCGATCCAGGGCCAGGACTTCTTCTTCCGCAAGATCGTCAAGGACCAGGGCAGGGCCCTGGGCCACCTGGCCAAGGAGATCGAGACCTTCATCGCCTCCGAGGCCGGTAACGGTCGCCTCAAGAACGAGCGCGCCCTGCTCGCCACCGCGCTCGAGGACGCCAACGCCATCGTCGGCCACATGATCAACGACCTGATGTCGTCGGCCGAGGAGGTCCGCAACATCTACAAGGTGGGCCTCAACACCTCCCGCCTGCTGATGGTGCTCGGCGACGTCGTCTGCGCTTGGCTGCTGCTGCGTCAGGCCGAGGTCGCCCTGACCAAGCTCGGCGGCGAGGTGTCGGACAAGGACAAGACGTTCTACGCCGGCAAGGTCGCGGCCGCCCAGTTCTTCGCTCAGACCAACCTGCCGAAGATCAGCGCCGAGCGCGCCATCGCCGAGGCCATCGACCTCGACCTGATGGACCTCGACGAGGCGTCCTTCTGATCCTCTGATCCACCACCGAGCGGTGGTCCAGCCACACTCCGAACGCCGAGGAGCGTGGGTGGGCCACCGCTGGTGCGCGGGGGTGGCGTGCCGGCCCGGTCCGGCACCTCGACCACCGAGGTGGGGATGACAGGTGTCACGCCGAGGTCGTGACCTCCGGCCCCTGTGCTCGACGCCGTACGGCGACAGGCTGGGACCATGAACACTCCCGCCATCCGGGCCACCGGCCTCCGCAAGACCTTCCGGGCCGGCGACGGCAGCACGGTCGTCGCGGTCGACGACGTCGACCTGACGATCGCGGCCGGCGAGATCGTCGCGTTCCTCGGTCCCAACGGAGCGGGCAAGACCACGACCGTCGACATGCTGCTCGGCCTGACCCGGCCGGATGCGGGCACCGTCGAGGTGTACGGCGTGGAGCCGGGCGCCGCGGTCCGTGCCGGCCGTGTGTCCGCGGTGATGCAGACCGGTGGCCTGCTGCCCGACTTCACCGTCGAGGAGACCGTCCGCGCCATCGCCGCGACGCACGGGCGCAGCGACCGGGTCGCGGCCGTCATCGAGCGGGCCGCGCTGTCGGAGATCGCGGACCGTCGCGTGCAGGCCTGCTCGGGCGGCGAGCAGCAGCGCCTCAAGTTCGCCCTCGCGCTCGTCCCGGACCCGGACCTGGTGATCCTCGACGAGCCGACCGCCGGGATGGACGTCGCCACCCGCCAGCACTTCTGGGACACCATGCGCGCCGACGCCGCCCAGGGCCGCACCATCGTCTTCGCCACCCACTACCTCGCCGAGGCGGACGAGTTCGCCGAGCGCACGGTGCTGATCGCGCGCGGCCGCATCGTCGCCGACGGCCCCACCGCCGACGTACGCGCCTCCTTCGGCGGGCGCACCGTCTCCTTCCGACCGCCGGACGACGTCGTACGCCCTGACGGGCTCGACCCGGCGTGGCTGGCTCGCGTCGAGCAGGCACTCACCCCCCTCGGCGTCACCGGCGTCGAGGTGTCCAGCGCCAGCCTCGAGGCGGCCTTCCTCGCCCTCACCGGGGACGCGTCCCTCGCCGACCCCGCGCCGACGACCCCCGAGCTGACCGGAGCTACCCGATGACCGCCACGACCACTGCGCCGACCCGGACCCGCGGCCCGCGCCCCGCTCTGGGGACGTACGTCGCCCTCGACCTGCGCCGGCAGGTGCGCGACCGCGTGGGGATGTTCTTCATCGTCGCGCTGCCGTCGTTCATGTACGTCGTCTTCGGCCTCGGGTCGGATGATCGCGTCGGCAGCGGCAACGTCGCGATGTACGTCATGACCTCCATGGCGACCTACGCCGCGGTGACCGCGACGACGACGGTCGCCGGGACGGCGACCGTCGAGCAGACGATGGGATGGGGCCGCCAGCTCGCGCTGACCCCGCTCCGGCCGCTGACGATCGTCGGCATGAAGGCGGCTGTCGCGATGGCGGTGGCTGCCGTGGCCGTCACGCTCGTGTTCGCGGTCGGCGCCGTCACCGGTGCGTCCGGCGCTGCCAGCGACTGGGTGCTCTCGGCACTGGTCATCTGGATCGGCTCGGCGATGTTCGCGATCTACGGCCTGGCCATCTGCCTGGTCTTCCGCGGCCCCAACACCCCCGGCATCGCGTCGGGCCTGATCGTGGTGATGGCCTTCCTCGGCAACCTCTTCACACCGATGGACGGACTCATGCTCGACATCGGGCGGCTGACACCGATGTACGGCTTCGCGGCACTGGCGCACTACCCGCAGACCGACGGGTGGCTCCCACTGGGCGACCACGACCCGCTGTGGCTGCCGGTCGCTAACGTGCTCGCGTGGACCGTGATCTTCTCGCTGCTGGCGCTGTGGGGCGTACGACGGAGCCGGGCGCGCACGTGAGCGCCGCCGTGGCACCCGCCGGGCTCCCGACGAACCCGTGGGAGAAGTGGGGTTGGGTCTTCGCGTCCATCTGGCTGGTCTTCCTCGTCTACCCGGTCATCGCGGTCGTCGAGTCCGACGCGTCGACGGGCGTCAAGGTGCTCGCCTTCGCCTGCATCGTCGCCTTCGCGGTCGCCAACGTGATGGGCTACGCCAGCCACCGGCGGGTCTGGCTCCACCTCGCCGCGATGGTCGTGCTCGCCGTGGCGACGATCCCGGTCATCGGCATCAGCGCGATCTCCTACACCCCCTACCTCGCGATGCTCTCGGCGCTCGCGCTGCCCGCACCGGCCTGGAAGTGGGCGGTGGGGTTCTGGGCCGCGACCCCGCTGCTGTCGCTGCTCGGCATCGACGGCTTCCCGCCCTACTTCTTCCTCACCATCTGGCCGGTCATGCTCGGCGGCGTCATGCTGCGGATCTTCGGCGAGCGCGAGCGGGTGGCCCACGAGGCGCAGCAGCAGCTCGCCATGGTCGCCGAGCGCGAGCGGGTCGCCCGCGACGTGCACGACGTGATCGGCCACTCGCTCACCGCGATGTCGGTGAAGGCCGAGCTGGCTGCGCGCCTCGTCGACGCCGACCCCGCCCGGGCGAAGGCCGAGCTGGAGTCCATCCAGGCCACCGCCCGCCAGGCCCTCGCCGAGGTGCGCGCGACGGTCGGTGGACTGCGGGCCGGCAACCTCGAGGCCGAGCTCGCCACGCTGCCGCGCGTGCTCGACGACGCCGGCATCGAGACCACCGTCGCGGGCACGGTCGCCGACACCGACCCGCGCCACCGGGCGCTGCTCGCCTGGGTGCTGCGCGAGTCGGTCACCAACGTCGTACGCCATGCGCGTGCGCAGTCGGTGGTGATCGAGCTCGGACCCCATGGCATCGCCGTCACCGACGACGGCGCCGGCTGCGCCGGGGTCGAGGGCAACGGGCTGCGGGGCATGCGCGAGCGGGTCGCCGGGGCGGGCGGCACGCTCGAGATCAGCGCGGCCACCCCGGGGACCCGCATCCAGGTGGCACTTCCGTGATCAGGCTGCTGCTCGCCGACGACCAGGCGCTCGTCCGGGGAGCCCTCTCGGCGCTGCTCGACCTCGAGCCGGACCTCGAGGTCGTCGCCCAGGTGGGCCGGGGCGACGAGGTGGTCGAGGCGGCCCGCGCCTCCGGGGCCGAGGTCTGCCTCCTCGACATCGAGATGCCGGGCCTCAACGGCATCGACGCCGCGGCCGCCCTGCGCCGTGACCTGCCCGGCGTGCGGTCCCTGATCGTGACGACCTTCGGCCGACCGGGCTACGTCCGTCGCGCGATCGAGGCCGGGGCCTCCGGCTTCGTCGTCAAGGACACACCGGCGCGCCAGCTCGCCGACGCCGTACGACGGGTCCACTCCGGCCTGCGCGTGATCGACCCGGACCTCGCGGCGGAGTCGCTGATCGACGGGCCGAGCCCGCTGACCGGCCGCGAGCGCGAGCTGCTGACGTACGCCCTCGACGGGTCACCGGTGGCGACGATCGCCGCGCGCGTGCACCTCTCCGAGGGCACCGTGCGCAACCACCTGTCCGCCGCGATCGGCAAGACCGGCGCGACGACGCGCAGCGAGGCCGCGCGGATCGCCCAGGACCGCGGCTGGCTGTGAGCCGGGTCAGAGCTCGCGGCGCTCCTCGACGTGGGTGGTCCTCGAGCGCTGGTTGTTCATCACGAGGCCGAGGACGAGGGCCAGGACGCCCGCGATCACCAGGATCCAGCCGACGGTGGCGGGGTCGACGACGTCCTGGACGGACTGCGGGAACTCCTTGATGGCGAACAGGAGGATCAGGCCGATGACGAGCAGCAAGATGCCGATTCCGATACCCATGACGACTCCTTTGGCGTGGCGCGGTCGGTTCGGGGCCCGACCGTCCCCGGAAGCGTAGGACCGGCCGGTCCCGAAATGACGCAACCCCACTCCGCCGAGTGGGGCTGCGCCGTCAGGCGGAGGTCAGCGGGTGCATCTACGCTCTCCCCATGACCGATCCCGTGACCGACCAGGACCGACTCGGCACCCTCGTCTCCGTCTGGTGGGAGGCGGTCGACTCCTTCACCCACGTGCTCGAGCAGGTGGGTGAGGACCAGTGGTCCACGCCGACCGACCTCCCCGGCTGGGACGTGCACGCGGTCGCGGCGCACACCGCCCACCTCGAGGCGCTGCTGGCCGGTCGTGCCCACGACGACGTCGAGATCGGCGACGCCCCGCACGCCCGCGGGATGATGGGCCAGTTCACCGAGCAGGGCGTCGTCGCCCGGCGACCCGAGTCGCCCGACGCGCTCATCACCGAGATCCGCGAGTCGACCACGGCGCGGCACACCCAGCTCCTCGCCGACCCGCCCACCGACCCGTCCGCGCCTGCCCCCGGTGTCTTCGGGGCGATCGGCTGGACCACGGGACTGCTCCTGCGCAACCGGCCCCTCGACGTGTGGATGCACGAGCAGGACCTCCGCCGGGCGCTCGACCTGCCCGGCAACCTCGACTCGGCACCAGCGATCCACGCGGCCGACTACCTCATGGAGAGCCTGCCCTTCGTGGTCGGCAAGCGGGCGCAGGCTCCGATCGGGAGCGTCGTACGTCTCGAGGTGGCCGGCCACGCTCCCGTGACCGTCGCCGTGGGCGAGGACGGACGCGGCCGCGCCGCCACCGCGGACGACGGCGAGCCGACGGTGACCCTGTCGATGGACCGGGCGACCTTCGTGGTGCTGGCCGGGGGACGCCGACCGGCCGAGCCGGACGTCGTCGGCGTCTCGGGCGACGACGAGCTCGGCGCGCGGGTCCTCTCCGCGCTGGCAGTCACCCCGTGAGCGAAGCAGCCTGGACGACCGACGACATCGGTGACCTGACCGGACGCACCGCGGTCGTCACCGGACCGACCCTGGGCGGCCTGGGCTTCCACACCGCCCTCGAGCTCGCCCGTCACGGTGCCCGCGTGGCGCTGGCCGGCCGTACGCCGGCCAAGCTCGACACGGCCGCCGAGGCGATCACCGCCGAGGTGCCGTCCGCGCTCCTCGACACCCTGGTCGTCGACCTCTCCGACCTCGGATCCGTACGGGCTGCGGGCGCGGCCGCCGGCGACCTCGGCGCGATCCACCTGCTCGTCAACAACGCGGGCGTCATGGCCAGTCCGTACCGCCGCACGGCCGACGGGCTGGAGTCGCAGATGGCGACCAACCACTTCGGTCCGTTCCTGCTGACCGGTCTGCTCCTCGACCAGCTCGCCGCCTCCGGCGAGGGCCGGGTGGTCACCCTGTCCTCGCAGATGCACCGACTGGCACGCTCCGCGCCGCTCGACGACCCGCGAGCGCGACGGCGCTACAGCCGGTGGATGGTCTACGGCCAGACCAAGCTCGCCAACCTGCTCTTCACCCTCGAGCTCGACCGCAGGCTCCGGCGCGCCGGCCTGCCGGTGCTCGCGCTGGCTGCGCACCCGGGCCTCGCGGGCACCCACCTCGCCGTCAACGGCCAGCTCGGCAGCACCGAGGGACGACGGGCCGCCATCCTCGACGCCGCCGTCAAGGCGGTCTCCCAGACCGCGGCCGCCGGCGCGTGGCCCAGCCTGATGGCCGCCACCGGCGACCTGCCGGGAGGGACGTACGTCGGACCCGGCGGCCCGGGTCAGGCCAGCGGCCGGCCGCGGATCGTCGGCACCGCGCCACTTGCCCGCGACGAGATGGCGCAGCGGAGGCTCTGGGAGACGAGCGAGGAGACCGTCGGGCTCACCTGGCCCTGATCAGTCCCGGTCGCGGACGCGGACCAGCCCGGCGAGCGTGCCGAGCCACGCGGTGCCACCCGCTCCGAGCATGACCTGCGAGTCGTCGCTGCCCGCCAGCAGGCCGGTGCCGGTGCGCACGCTCCACATGCTGCGCCCGGTCTCGGCGTCGAGGGACGTGAGGTACCACGCGCTCACCCCGAGCAGCGAAGGTCGCTTGGTCCAGGCATAGAGCAACCCCTGCGGACGGCTCGCGGTCACACCGGCGCCCGGGGAGACCGCGTCGCTGGTCCACCTCTCGACACAGGTCCCGTCGAGGAGGTCGACGCGCGCGATGCCGGGGTCGCTGGCGAAGCCGAGCACCGTGCTGCGAGGCGACGTGTAGCCGTGGTTGTTCGTCACCACCACGCCCGCGCCGAGCGAGGCGAGGTCACTGTGGGTCGAGCCCTCGTCCTTCCCGAACACGGGTTGCCGGCAGATCACCGCACCGCCCTCGCGTGCCACGAACAGCACGCCCAGCCGCCCGTCCGCGCTGTCGGTGATCGCCACGGCGCCGCCGTCGACCAGCACCGGCGCCGACCCGCTGGTGCCGTCGTACGCGGTGCGCCAGGCGGCCTGCGGCGTCCCGTCGGGCCCGGCGGTGAAGCGGTGCAGCGCAGCGTCGGTGACGACGTAGACGCCACCCTCGTCCGCGACCAGGTCGCGACGGACGTCCTCGCCGACGTCGATGACGCGGACCTCCCCCGTGTCCGTGGCGATCGTGCCGACGAGCCCGTCGCGCGAGACCCACCAGAGGCGCCCGGCCCAGTCCTGGGTGAGCGCGACGAGGCAGTCACCGAACGGGACGTAGGGCTTGAGGTCCCAGGTGTCGTCGACCGCCAGCTCGGCGGCACCCTTCGCCGCCGTCGTACGCACCGCCAGCACCCGGCGGTCCGTGGTCGCGACGACGGCACGGTCTGCGCTGTCGAGGTGGAACGCGTCACCGGCGCAGTCACCCGCGGTGTCGGGCAGGACCCGGGTGGCCGTCGGTCGCATCGAGTCGGGGTCGACCAGCCGGAGGCTCGGACCCGTGCGGTCGGTGCAGAGCCCGACGAGGCGATCGGCGGAGGTCAGCTCGAGGTGTCCGCACCGCTGCAGGCCGAGCCACGACGTCTCCACCTCGGGCTGCAGGCCCAGCGGTCCGACCCGCGTCGATGAGGCGGGCGCGAGGTGCGGGTTGGTCGTGGCCCCACTGGCGGCGGGGATCCGCTCCACGGCCGGACGTCCGACGTACCCCGGTCCCGACCAGGCGCCAGGAGCCGGCGGGATCGGGAGCCAACCGTCCGGGACCGCCAGGATGCTCAGCACGACGGCGACGCAGGCACCCGTGATCCAGCCAGCCGTACGCCGGCTGACGTGCGCGCGGTCCTGGACCCACCACCGGACGCGGGGCACGCAGAGCGCGGCGGCCGCGAGCAGGAGGACGACCGGACCCCAGGCGAGCCAGAGGAGCAGGAGCACGCCGACCAGCCAGACCACCGGGCGACTCTAGGTGAGCGGCGGGCCGGTCCCCGGGAGGCTCATCGACCAGGCATGCGTGGCGCGCGCCACTGCCGGGTGTGATCAGTCGAGTGCAGGCCGGGGTGCGGTGAGGGTGAGCTCGGCGAAGACGCCGTGTCCCGCGCCGTGGCGCAGGAAGACGCGCGAGCGCCGGGGCACCGGGACCCGGGTGGACGGAGCCTCGTTGATCGGCACCGCGTCGGGCTCGGCCTCGCGCCGCGCGACCGGCGTCCCCGTGAAGTGCTCGAGGTCCTTGAGTCGACCAGCCAGGTCGATCTCGTGAGAGTTGTGCTCCCGCTTCATCGGCGTGCTCCTTCCGCCCCCACATGGCAGGTCCCCCACGGACCGCCTGAGGACAAGGCTAGGAGCGGGAGCGAGGCGCCGGTGGCCACTAGGAAGAGCCTTCGGCAAGTCTGCGGAAGGCGGTCCAGACAACCGGCCCGTGTCCCGTCGAACGGGGGTCAGGCCTTGACCCTCGCGGTCGGAGCCGGCCTCGCCCGGGGGTCGCCTGCGGGCTCGCCGAAGCCCCGCCGAAGCCGGTGGCGCCGGCTTCGATCAGGCAGCGGGCGGGTGCGCTGCGGACCCGCTCTCGACGGACGCCCGCGGTCGCGGGACCCACAGCGCCGACGACTCATCCCGCACGTCGTACGGCACTTCCTCCACGGAACCGATGCGGATCATCGGGCCCTCCCCTTCGAATCCTTGGTCTTCATGCTTCTCCCCCACCGATTGTGCTCCTGACACCAAGGATGTGGGAAGAGCGATCCTGATACATCCGTAGGACCACGGATGTGTCCAGACCAGTGCCTCAGGCGGCCGCGCGGGACTCGCTCTCCAGCTTGCGACCCAGCAGGCGACGCGTACGGCGGTCACCGGTGGCCATCTTGTAGAGGATGCCGAGCTGCTGCGGGGCGTTCTTGGCGTTGGTGGTCTTGAGCCAGCCGTTGGGCAGCGAGAGCCGGACGACCTTGTGCCAGGCCGAGTAGACCTGCGGGACCAGCGGGCGCGCGCAGTAGGTGAGGTCGTACTTCTCGAAGAGGGCCTGCACCTTCGGCGCGATCTCGGCGTAGCGGTTGGACGGCAGGTCGGGGAACAGGTGGTGCTCGATCTGGTGCGACAGGTTGCCGCTCATCAGGTGCAGGGCCTTCGAGCCGGAGATGTTGGCCGAGCCGAGCATCTGGCGGACGTACCAGTCGCCCTTGGTCTCGCCCTCGATCGAGCGCTTCTCGAAGGTCTCGACGCCCTCGGGGAAGTGGCCGCAGAGGATGATCGAGTTGGACCACAGGTTGCGCACGATGTTGGCGGTGACGTTGGCCGCCAGCGTGGGCAGGAACGAGCCGGTCGGGATCGAGAGGGCCGGGTGGACGACGTAGTCCTTGGTGGCCTGCTTGCGGATCTTGTTGAGGACCTGCTTGGCGCGGGCGCGGAACTCCGGGTCCTTGGTCTGCTTCTTCTTGATGACAGCACCGAGGTCGAGGTCGTAGGCGGCGATGCCGTACTCGAAGAAGACCGCGTTGATGAAGCACCAGATCGGCTGGCCGAGGTGGAACGGCGCCCAGGTCTGGTCCTCGTCGACGCGCATGATGCCGTAGCCGAGGTCGTTGTCCTTGCCGACGACGTTGGTGTAGGTGTGGTGCACCTCGTTGTGGCTGTGCTTCCACTGCGCGGCGGGTGACGCCATGTCCCACTCCCAGGTGCTGGAGTGGATCTTCGGGTCGCGCATCCAGTCCCACTGGCCGTGGAGGATGTTGTGGCCGATCTCCATGTTGTCGAGGATCTTGGCGATGCTCAGGCCGGCGGTGCCGAGCACCCACGCCGGCGGGAAGGCGCTGAAGAGCAGCACCGCGCGCGAGCCGAGCTCGATCTTGCGCTGGCGGTCGATGACCTTGCGGATGTACGCCGCGTCGCTGGCGCCGCGGGAGTCCAGGACGTCCTGACGGATCGCGTCGAGCTCGACGCCGATCTGCTCGATGTCGGCCTCGGTGAGGTGCGCGATGGGGTTGGACTGGCCCGGGAGGGCGGACTTCTTCTGGATCGTGGTCATGTCGATCTCCTTCAGTTCCTTGGTCTCGACACGGCGCTGGCGCGCCTGCTCAACCGGCGGATGTGGGGTCAGTGGTCGATGTGGCACGGGCCGGCGGCGGCGCTGATGCAGGTCTGCACCTTGATCGCGCCGGTCTCGCCGGGCACTGCGGTGGTGATGGCGCCGTTGCGGAGGTCGCGGACGCTGCCTTCGCGGAGGGGGAGGACGCAGCCCATGCAGATGCCCATCCGGCAGCCGCTGGGCATCAGGACGCCGGCCTCTTCGGCGGCGTCGAGGATCGGGGTGGCGCCGTCGAGCTCGAGGGTGGTGCCGGAGGTGAAGCTCAGCGTGCCGCCGTCACCCGGCTCCACCCGTGCCGTGCGGAACTGCTCGGTGGTCAGGGTGACCCCTGCCGCCTCGTGGTGGGCAGCGAGGGCGTCGAGCAGTCCTGCAGGGCCGCACGCGAGGGTCGTACGGTCGGCGAGGTCCGGGACCAGGTCGGCCAGGTCGTCGACGTCCAGGACGCCGTGCTCGTCGTCGTACCTCGCGACGAGGCGGATCGCGCCGGCGGCGTCGAGCGCCTCGAGGTCGCGGATGAAGATCGAGTCGGGGTGGCTCGGCGCGACGTGCACGACGACGATGTCGTGGTCGGCGCTGCGGGCCGGGCGGAGCACGCCGTCGTCGGTGCTCGGGAACAGGTTGCGCAGCATGCCGATGACGGGCGTGATGCCCGATCCGGCGGTCACCATCAGGAACTTGCCACCTGCGGGCGGGAGGACGAACTCGCCGGCCGCCTGCTCGAGGTGCACGAGGGTGCCCGGCTCGGCGCGGTGGATGAGGTGGTTGCTGACGAGGCCGCCGGGGACGGCCTTGACGGTGATCGAGATCCGGCCGTCGCGGCGCGGCCCGTGGGTCAGCGAGTAGGCGCGCCACTGGCGTACGCCGTCGACGTCGATGCCGATGCGGAGGTACTGGCCGGGCACGTGGCCGGCCCAGTCGGCGCCGGGGCGGATCACGATGGTCGCGGCGTCGGCGGTCTCGGCGTGCACGGCCTCGATGCGCCCGCGCAGGTCGGCACCGGAGCGGAGGGGGGCGAAGAGGTCCATGAAGTCGGCCGGGAGGTACGGCGTGGTGGCCGCCTCGGCGACGCGGACGAGGTGGTCGCCCAGGCGGCGGCTCCGTCGGGTGCTGCCCGCAGGCGGCTCGAGAGTCGTGGTCATAGGTACAAAGGTGCCCCAGGTGGGGCTCGATTACCTGCCTGCGGCACGTGAATCCACGGTATGCTTTTGTTCGTAGCGAACAAGAGTGACCCCAGGAGTCCCGATGGTCCACCGCACTGTGCGCCCCGCCACACAATTCCCGACCGTGGTCGGGCTCGACCCGGCCGTCGCCGCCGCCCTGCGCAAGCGGCTCGCCGAGGTGGCCGACAGCGCCGTGCTGCGCATCATCGAGGAGGTGCCCAGCTATGCCGGCGCGTGGAGCGGCCGGATGGGCGAGGTGATCCGCAACGCCGTCCAGCTCGCCCTCGGCGGGTTCCTCACCCTCGCCACGCGCCAGGACGCCGACGCCCCCAAGGCGCCGGCGATCGAGGGTGCCTACCAGCTCGGGCGTGGCGAGGCGCGCGCCGGGCGCACGGTCGAGGCGTTGCTCTCGGCCTACCGGATCGGTGCGCGCGCCTCGTGGCGCGAGATGGCCGACACCGCGGTGGAGGCGGGGGTGGACTCCGGCCAGCTGGCGAGGTTCGCCGAGCTGGTCTTCGCCTACATCGACGAGCTGTCGGCAGCGTCGGTCGCGGGCCACACCGACGAGCTCGAGAGCAGCGGCCGGGTGCGGCAGCGCAACCTCGAGCGGTTGGCGCGGGCGCTGCTCACCGGGGCACCGGCCGATGCGGTCAACGCCGCTGCCGAGCGCGCCGGCTGGGAGCCCCCCGCGACCCTGACCGCGATCGTGCTCCCCGAGTCGCAGGTCTCCCACGCCCTGACCGCCCTCGACCAGCGGACGCTCCAGCCCACCGACGACGTCCCCGGGCTGCCGGAAGGCCACACCTCGCTGCTCGCGCCCGGCGCCGGGTCGGCCACGGCACGACGTACGTTGCTGCGAGCACTGCAGGGGACCGAGGCGGTCGTCGGTCCGAGCACGCCGTGGCTCGAGGCGGCGGCGTCCTACCGCCGCGCGCTGCGTTGCGACGCCCTCGGGATCGAGGGTCTCGTCGACTCCGACGACCACCTCGCCGCGCTCGTCCTCGCCGCCGATGCCGACGCCCGCGCCGACCTGCGCGCGCGGGTGCTCGCGCCGCTGGCCGACCTGCGTCCCTCGACCGCGGAGAAGCTCACCGACACCCTGCGCAGCTGGCTGCTCCACCACGGCCGGCGCGACGCGGTGGCCGAGGAGCTGTTCGTCCACGCGCAGACGGTGCGCTACCGCGTCGGCCAGCTCCGCGAGGTCTACGGCGACCGGCTCGAGGACCCGGCGTTCGTGCTGGACGCGACGCTGGCGCTGGCCTGAGGGCGCGGCGCGCCGCGAGGCTCAGGGGCGCTCGTACGCCGCCTCGCCCGCGACCCAGGTCGCGACGACCTGGTCGGCGAAGGCCTGGAGCCGCAGGGCGTGCTCGCGGTCGGAGTCCCCCGCCAGCGGGTCGGCGTCGAGGAGCACCAGGTCGGCCGGGTGACCGACCGCGACCGTGCCCCAGCCGTCGGTGGAGGCGGCGAGCGCCTCGCGGGCCGTGATCGACAGCTCGGGGTGCCACGGCTCCCGCTCGTCACCCGAGCGGTGGATCGCGGCCGCGACCGCCAGCCACGGGTCGAGCGGCGACACGGGTGCGTCGGAGCCGAGGGCCACGTCGACACCGGCGTCGAGCATCCAGCGCAGCGGGAAGCAGCGTTCGGCGCGGCCCGGCCACAGCCGCTCCGTGACGTCGCGGTCGTCGAGGAGGTGGGCGGGCTGCACGCTCGCTCGGATGCCGAGCTCGGCCATCCGGCGTACGTCGTCGCGCGTGGTGAGCTGCACGTGCTCGATGCCCCCGCGGGCGCCGGTCTCCTCGAACGCGGCCAGCGCCTCGGTGACCGCGCGGTCGCCGATCGCGTGCACGGCGACGTCGAGCCCACCGGCCGCGGCGCGGGCGAGCAGGGCACGCAGCTCGTCCGGCGACTGGTTGGGCTGGCCCTCCTCGGCGCCGGGGACGGCCTTCTCGGCGTAGGGCTCGCAGCACCAGGCGGTGCGGGTGTTGAGGGATCCGTCGCTGATGATCTTGAGCGGACCCATGGTCAGCCGGGGGTCCCCGTCGAGCGGATCACCTGAGCGGAGGCCGCGGGCCAGCACGTCGTCGAGGCCGTCGGCGTAGCACGCGTGCCGGATCCGGAGCAGGTCCGCACCGTCGGCCCATCGCTCGGCCCAGTCGGCCACGCCGCCGCTGAACTCCAGGTCGACCAGCCCGACCACGCCCGACGCGGCAGCAGCCTCCATGGACCGTCGGTAGGCCTCGGGACTGGTGCCGTCGGAGCCGACGACGCCGGCCAGCCGGCCGTAGGCCATGAACCACTCCGCCTCGGTCACCACGCTGTCACGGGTCGGCAGCGCCAGCATGTGCAGCGCGATCGTGTTGAGCCAGCCGTGGTGGCCGTCGCCGGCGATCAGCACGATCGGCTGCTCGGTGTCGATGGCGTCGAGGTCGGAGACGGCCGGGTTGTCGGCCCAGGCGGTGGGCCGGTGGCCCCACCCGATCACCGGCAGGTCCGGCCACTCCTCCAGCCGCTCGCGCACCAGCGTCACCGCCTCGACGCTGGACCGAGCAGGGGCGAGGTCGAGCCGGGCCGACGCGAGGGTCCACTGGCCGAGGTGCACGTGCTGGTCCCAGAGGCCGGGCATCAGCCAGCGCCCGCCCCCGTCGTACGCCGTCTCGTCGGCCGCGAGCCCCAGGTCGGGGCCCACCTCGACGACCCGCCCGCCCTCGATGCGCACGTCGAGCGGCGCAGGGGTCGCGTCGTCGGTCAGGGCCACCAGACGCACGTCGCGGATGAGCATGGGCCCACCGTAGGAGGTGTGGCGCCGGGGTGTCGGCGCTGCCCCCGGTAGGTTGGCCCCATGAAGTGGCGGGGGCCGGTGGTGCTCGTCGCGCTCGTGGCGGTCGGCACCGGGACCGGCTACGCGGCAGCGGCGCAGACGCGGGACGCGACGATCGGGGTCGGCGTCCCTGCCCCCGTGCCCGCCCAGCGTCCCGAGCAGCCGGTCGAGGCACCGCAGCCGTTCGCCGAGGACCCCGACGACCCGCCGCTGCAGCCGGACCTCCCGATGACGACGACCACGCGCGGGTCCGGGAAGTTCGAGATCACCTTCCCCGCCCCCACCGGCTGGACGACCAACACCAACGCGTCCAACGAGTGGAAGTGGAAGCAGCCCGGCACGTCCAACAACACCTACGTCATGCGGATCGAGCAGATCAACAGCCAGGACATCACCATCGAGGACGCGATCGACATCCGTGTCAGGCGGCTGCGCGACGAGCAGGAGGACGTGTTCATCGTCGACCGGGGCGCCGACTCGCTGGAGTACACCTACCGCAGCAACGAGGGCAACGCCCGGCACAGCTTCATGCGGTGGCTCGACCTCGATGCCAGCGGCCAGGCCGACGTCGAGATCGTCGTGCACGGCAGGGAGGTCGACGTCGACGGCACCCGCGACCTGATCCAGCGCGTCGGCGACGGCATGCGCGGGGCATCGAGCGCCTAGGTGGACGGATCATCGATCGTGTCGCGGCGGGGGCTGGTGGTGCTCGGAGTGCTGGTCGCGACCGCGCTGGTGGCGGGGTTCGGGGTGTCCATGGCCGTCGCCGAGCACCCGTCCGGCGGCGGGCCGGCGGCACCGGTCTCGGCGCAGTCGCCGAGCCTGCCCGTGGACCCCGTGCCCGAGCTGTTGCCCGACCCGGCGACACCTCCCCTCGCGCAGGACCTCGAGCTGGTCCGGCAGCAGGTCGGCAGCGGTGACTTCCAGATGACCCTGCCCGTGCCGCGCGGCTGGACCTTCTCACCCAACTCCCTCAACGAGTGGCAGTGGCGACCGCCCGACCAGCCCTCCTTCGGCTATGTCCTGCGGGTGGAGCAGGTCCTGAGCAACCGGCGTTCGATCGACTGGACCCTCGACCGGCGCATCGACGACCTCGACGAGGACGAGGAGAACCTGACCGTCCTCGACCAGACCGAGGACAGCCTCCACTTCACCTACGTCACGTCCAACCACCTGCGCCACGGCTACCTCACCTGGTTGGACCTCACCGGCTCGGACAACGCCCAGGTCGAGATCGCGGTCACCGGCCGCGACGTCGACGACCCCGGGATGGCCGACCTGATCGACCGGATCGCGGCGGACGTCAAGCTGGGCTGAGACCCGCGCCGGGTCCGGCCACAGCTAGATGCCGTAGGTCGTGACGGACTCGAGGACGCGGTTGGCGGTCGCCCGGTCGTCGCTGCGCACCTGCACCCACAGGAGCCGGTTGGACGTCAGCTGGACGACCCGCTCGACGGTGACGTCGGCGCCCGGGCAACCGTTGAAGAACACGGTCATCGAGTCGTCGTCGTCCTGCTGGTCCTCGATCAGTGAGCCGGCGGTGTCGCAGACCGGGTGCTGGGGGACGCGGGAGGGCAGCTTGTCGCCGACCAGGATGCCGACGAAGACGCCCGGTGCAGGATCGTCATCGGTGTTCCACCCCTCCCTGCTGCCGGCGGCGATCGAGGGCTGCACCTGGCTCCCCTCGGCCGGGGTCCACTGCTCGGGGTCGACCTGGGCGGTCCACTCCTCCGGGACCGTCACCGAGATCGTGCCGGTGGCGTCGTCGAGGGTCCGCTCGGCGGTCGCGGCCCGCTCCACGGCCCACCCGGCGCCACCCCCGACGACCAGCGCGAGCACCCCGGCCACCAGCCACGGCACGCGTCGGCGGCGCCGCGACGGGCCGGGGAGCGGGGGGAGGTCGTCGGTGTCGGCGGTCGGATCGGGCCGCCGCGCGGCCCGGGTGAGGTCGGGGTCGGCCGGGACCCAGGCCTCGGGTGCCTCGCCGACCTCCCCGCCCAGGGCGTCGACGAGTGCGGTCGTGAAGGACTCGACGTCGTCGAAGCGGTCGGCGCGGTCCTTCGACAGCCCCCTGAGCACGACCGCCTCCGCCTCCGGGTTGTCGATGTCCATGGCCGCGGGCGGCTCGGGGTTCTCGGCCGCGGCGAGGCTCTTGTGGTGGTAGGGCTGGCGGCCGGCGAGGAGGTAGTAGGAGAGGGCAGCGAGGGAGAACTGGTCGGCCCGCGCGTCCAGGCCCTCGCCGAGCGCCTGCTCGGGGGCGACGTACGTCGGGGTGCCGCCGACCAGGGTGAGCCGTGACGACATGTCCATCGCCTTGCCGAGCCCGAGGTCGCCGACCATCGCCACGACCTGCGACCCGCGGGCGTTCTCGATGGTCCGGAAGAGCACGTTGGCGGGCTTGATGTCGCGGTGCAGGACGCCGCGGTCGTGCAGCGCGGTCAGGCCCAGCCCGACCTGCGTGATGACGGCCAGCGCCTGCGCCGGCTCCAGCGCGGCCAGCTCGAGGCGGTCGGCCAGCGTGCCCTGGTCGGCGTACGCCATCACCAGGTAGGGGCGGTCGTCGGCGAGCTCGCCGGCGTCGTACACGGTGACGACGTGGGGCGACTCGACCTTGCGGAGGAAGCGGCCCTCCTCCAGGAAGCGCTGGCGGATGTGCAGGTCGCCGGTCCAGTTGTCGGCCAGGACCTTGATCGCCACGGGCGAGTCGAGGTGCTCGTCGTAGGCGAGCCAGACGGTCGCGAAGGCTCCCGAACCGATGCGGCGGCGCACCGGATAACGACCGAGACGAGAAGGAGCGGACACCCGGGCATTATCGTGCAGGGGTGAGCAATTCGGGGGACCACGGGGTCGCGGCGACGCCGGACGAGATCGACGAGCTGGCGCGGACCGCCCGCGACGGGGACCGCGACGCGCTCGAGTCGCTGCTGGGCGAGGTACGCCCTCGGGTGCTGAACATCTGCCGCGGCGTGCTTCCCTACTCCGGCGACGCCGAGGACGCCTGCCAGGAGGCGATGCTCAACGTCGCGACGAAGATCGGCTCGTGGGGCGGCCGCGGCCGGTTCACCACGTGGCTGCACGTCGTGTCGGTCAACAGCGCGCGCACGACGTACCGCCGGTTGAAGAACCTCGCCACGCCCACCGACTTCGAGGACGGCGCCCACGACCGGCCCGACCCGCGCACCACCAGCGTCATCGCCGGCACCCGCCTCGACCTGCTCGAGGCGATGGAGAGCATCGAGCGCGACCACCCGCAGTACGTCGAGCCGCTGCTGCTGCGCGACGTCTACGGCCTCCCCTACGACGAGATCGCCGCGCTCGTCGGTGCCCCGCTCGGCACGGTGAAGGCGCAGATCCACCACGGCCGGAAGCTGGCGCGGCCCCTCCTCCGGGGCGATCGGTGAGCCACGCGCGGTCGAGTGCGCTCGCGGCAGTGTCCGCCGCAGGGATGCGCACTCGACTCGTCGCCGCGCTGCTGCTCGCCGTCCTCACCGGCTGCTCCTCCGGCGCCGAGGCCCCCGACGAGCTGGCCACCCCGGAGCCGTCGGCCGCCGCGTCCAGCGACGGTGAGGACGGCGTGGCGGCGTCCTCCGCCGCGCCGGTCACCGAGGCGGCCCAACAGGACCTCGACCTTGCGCTGTCCACCCCGGCCGAGGACAGCGTCTACCCCGACGTCGGCGACCCGCGCGTCGACGCCCTCCTCTACGACCTCGACCTCGCCTGGGACCCGACCGCGGAGCAACTCACCGCCAGCGCCGTCGTGACGTTCCGCGCCACCCGCACCGCACCGCGGTTCCAGCTCGACCTGGGACCGGGGCTCACCGTCGGCGACGTCACCCTCGACGGTGAGGGGGTGGGGTTCGCGCGGCGCGGCAAGAACCTCGTCGTGCGGGCCGCCGTCGAGCAGGACCAGCGCTACGAGCTCGCCCTCGACTACGTCGGCACGCCCGAGCCGGCGCCTGCCCCGACCACCCGCAGCGACTTCTCCACCACCGGCTTCACCATCACCGACTCCGGCGAGGTGTGGACGATGCAGGAGCCCTTCGGCGCCTACACCTGGTACCCCGTCAACGACCACCCGTCCGACAAGGCGCTCTACGACGTCACGGTCCGCGCGCCCGCCCCGTGGACCGGGATCTCCAACGGCCACCTCACCGAGCTGACCACCGACGCCGGGACCACCACCACGTCGTGGCAGCTCACCGAGCCGGCGTCGTCCTACCTCGTCACCCTCGCCATCGGCGACTACGCCCACGCGAGCAACGCCTCCGAGTCGGGACTGCGGGTGGACTACTGGACCCCGCGCGGCATGGTCATGGGCCTCGACAACCTGCAGACCGCCGCCGCGTCGATCGACTGGATCGAGACCAAGCTCGGGCCCTACCCCTTCGACTCCCTCGGCCTCGTCGTCACCGACTCGCAGAGCGCGATGGAGACCCAGACGATGGTGACGCTGGGCAACACCGACTACGTCCTGTCACCGCAGGTGATCACCCACGAGCTCGTCCACCAGTGGTACGGCGACCAGGTCTCGCCGTCGGACTGGCGCGACGTGTGGCTCAACGAGGGCATGACGATGCTGCTGCAGTGGATCTACGAGGACGAGCACGACATCCGTCCCCTGCGCGACACCATCCAGACGGCCCGCGCGGGCGATCAGTCCCTGCGCGACCAGTACGGCCCGCCCGGGGCGTACGACCCGCAGCAGTTCGGCGCGTCCAACATCTACTACACGCCTGCGCTCATGTGGAACGAGCTGCGCCTCGAGCTCGGCGACGACGAGTTCTACGCGATCGCGCGGTCGTGGCTCGAGCAGCACGACAACATGTCGGTCTCCCGCGAGCAGATCTTCGCGCACTGGGAGTCCGCGACGGGCCGCGAGCTGTCCCGCTTCTTCGACGGCTGGATCACCGGACCGCGTACGCCGAAGCCGGGCGTCCCTGCATGAGCCGCCTGTCCGCGCACGACCTGATCGACCTGGTCCTCGACGACGACTCGTGGTCCTCGTGGGACACGCCGCCGGCGCGGGACGGGATCAGTGAGGCGTACGCCGCCGAGCTGGCCGCCGCGGCCGAGAAGTCCGGGGTCGACGAGTCCGTGCTGACCGGCGAGGCGCGGCTGCACGGGCGTCGGATCGGCGTGCTGGTGGGCGAGTTCGGCTTCCTCGCCGGCTCCATCGGACGTGCCGCTGCAGACCGGATCGTGGCCGGCATCGAGCGCGCGACCCGGGAGGGACTGCCCCTCGTCGCGGCCCCGATCAGCGGTGGCACCCGGATGCAGGAGGGCACGCCCGCCTTCGTGCAGATGGTGCGGATCTCCGCGGCTGTCGCGGCCCACCGCACCGCGGGGCTGCCCTACCTCGTCTACCTGCGCAACCCGACGACCGGCGGCGTGATGGCCTCGTGGGGCTCGCTCGGCCACGTGACCGTCGCCGAGCCCGGCGCCCTGGTCGGCTTCCTCGGGCCCCGGGTCTACGAGGCGCTCTACGACAGGCCGTTCCCCAGCGACGTACAGACCTCGGAGAACCTCTACGCGCACGGCATCATCGACGCCGTCCTGCCGCCCGACGAGATCGGTGAGATCCTCGACCGCGCGCTGAGCATCCTGATGGCTGCCCGCGAGGGCGTGGCCCCGGTCGCCGACCCCGGGCAGGAGTCGGTCCCCGACGTCGACGCGTGGGACTGCGTGACGCGGTCGCGGCGCCCCGACCGGCCCGGCGTACGACGTCTGCTGCGCTACGCCGCGAGCGACGTCGTGCCGCTCAACGGGACCGGGCAGGGCGAGTCGGACCCCGGGCTGCTCATCGCGCTGGCGAGGTTCGGCGAGGCTCCGTGTGTCTTCCTCGGGCAGGACCGGCGCGGCCAGACCACCGACCACCCGATGGGTCCGGAGGCACTGCGCGAGGCGCGGCGCGGGATGCGCCTCGCCTCCGAGCTCGGGCTGCCGCTCGTGACCGTCATCGACACCCAGGGTGCTGCCCTCTCAGCGGACGCGGAGAACGGCGGACTGGCCGGCGAGATCGCGCGCTCGCTCGCCGACCTGGTGACGCTGGACGCGCCGACCCTGTGCCTCATGCTCGGCGAGGGCAACGGCGGCGGAGCGCTGGCACTGATCCCGGCCGACCGTGTGGTCGCCGCGCAGCACGCGTGGCTCTCGCCGTTGCCGCCGGAGGGAGCGTCTGCGATCGTGCACCGCGACCTCGACCACGCCCCGGAGATGGCACGGGCCCAGCAGGTGCGAGCGCTCGACCTCTACAGGCGCGGCATCGTCGACCGGATCGTGGCGGAGAAGCCCGACGCCGCCGACGAGCCCGAGGCGTTCTGCCGCCGGGTCGGGGCAGTCCTCGAGCACGAGCTCAGCGCGCTGCTGGCCGCCGGGCCGGGGTCGGCGACGAAGCGGGCGCGCAGATACGTCTGAGGGTCGCCGACTCGTCGCGCGGTGCGTGAGGCAGGTTCCGGGGCCTCAGAACCTGCGTGGCTCACCGCTGCTGGGATGGGTGGTGCGTGAGGCAGGTTCCGGGGCCTCAGAACCTGCGTGGCTCACCGCTGCTCGGGGGACTCAGGCGCGTCACCCTCGGGCTGTACGTCGTCCGCGACCGGCGCGTCGTCGGCCTCCGGCGCTTGGTCGGTGGCCACCTCGACCTCGCTAGGCGTCTCCGGGACCGCAGCGACCGCGCCGACCCCCGGCACGCTCGTGCCGGTGAGGGTGGCCAGCATCTGCCGGACGTTGGAGAGCTGGGCGTTGATGCTGTCGCGGCGCTGCGACGCGGCGGCGAGCTCGCGCTCGGACTCGGCCCGCACCCGGTCGGCCGTCGCGCGGGCCTCGGCCACCATCGTCGTCGAGCGCTCCTCGGCGTCGGCGAGCAGGCGCGCCACCTTGGCCTCGGCCTCGCTGCGCGTCCGCTCCATCGCCGACTCGGCGTCGCGGTTGCGGGCCGTCATCGCGTCGAGCTCGGCCTGGGTCGCGGCCTGCTGGGCCTGGAACTCGGAGGTGGAGCGCTGCCGGCGCTCGGCCAACGTCGTCTCGAAGTCGGCGGCGGCCTGGGCGGCCTGGGCCCGCGCGTCCTCGTGCAGCGCCTCGGCCTCGGCACGACGCGCGGAGGCGTCACGCTCGGCGGCGTCACGCTCGGAGTCGGCGGCCGTGCGCGCGTCGGCGACGAGCCGCGCGCCCTCCGCGTCGGCGTCGCGTCGGGTCTCCTCGGCGTACCTGTCCGCATCCGAGCGGACCGCCTGTGACGCGGCCTCGGCGTCCTTGCGCAGCGCCTCGACCTCACCGACCACGCGGTCGCGGATCTCGGCCGCCTCGGCCTCGGCGAGGGAGAGGATCTGGCCGATGCGCTCGCCGAGGTGGTCGTACGTCGGCAGCTCCGGCTCCTGCGCCTCCCGCGAGACCAGCGCCTCCCGGGAGGTCGAGGCCTCGCCGCGCGCCTGCTCCGCGGCTGCCTCGGCGGCCGCCAGCCGCTTCTGCAGCTCCGCGACCTCGCCCCGCGCCTGGCCGATCGCGCGCTCGACCTCGGCGGGGTCGTAGCCACGGCGCACCGTCGTGAACATCTCTTCAGGCATCGGAGCTCTCCAGGTCGTCGGGGGTGGTGGGAGTGGGGGTGGGGGCATGGACGGTGGGGGTGTCCGCGGCCTGCTCGCGCTCGGGGACCGACAGCGCCTCGATGACGCCGGAGAGCTGGGCGAGCTCGGCGGCGATGCCGTCGCGCTGGGTCTGGAGCTGCGCGATCTCGGCGCGGGCCCGCTCGAGCGCACGGCGCGCGCCGTCGCGGAGCTGGTCGGCCTCGGCCCGTCCGTCCGCG
Organism: Nocardioides alpinus; assembly: GCF_900112035.1. Classification (GTDB taxonomy): domain Bacteria; phylum Actinomycetota; class Actinomycetes; order Propionibacteriales; family Nocardioidaceae; genus Nocardioides; species Nocardioides alpinus. The sequence continues at coordinate 987,026 of NZ_FOKC01000001.1, forward strand.
ACGAGGGCGAGTGACTCCTCGCGGGCGCGGCGACGGTCCTCCGCGGCCTCGGCGCGGCTGCGGGTGACCTCCTCGGCCACGAGCGCGCGCAGGCTGGCCGCACCGGACTCCGCCTCGGCGCGACGACGCTCGAGACGGGCGACGGCACGCTCGGACTCGTCGGTCGCGTCCGCGACGACCCGTGCGGCCTCGGCCTCGGCGCGCTCGCGCGTGGCCGTGACCTCGCTCTCCACCTCGGCGAGCGCGAGGGCGGCGACCTGGGCCAGGTCGTCGGCGCGCTGCCGGGCATCGGCGAGCTCGAGGGCCATCCGTCCGGCGACCGCGGCGATGACGCCCTGCAGGCGACGGCGTACGGCACTGGTGTGGGCGCCGACCTCCGCGTGCCCGGCCTTGCGGATCACGTCGGCCTCGCCAGCGGCACCGTCGAGCACGGAGCGGACCGTGGCGGTCGCCCACTCGGTCTGCTCGGCGGCCTGGCGCAGCTGCTCCTCGCTCTCGGCGCGGGCCACGGCGAGGGTCTGGTCGGCGGCCAGTCGGACCCGCTCGGCCTCGGCAGCCGTGCTGCTGCGCAGCTCCTCGGCGTGACGGGTGGCCTCGTCGAGCATCCGCGCGGACTCCGCGGAGGCGCTCGCGCGCAGGGACTCGGCCTCCGTGGTCGCGGAGTCGAGGTGGTGCTGGCCGGTGGCACGCCCCTCCTCCACCAGCCGGGCGGCGGTCTCCTGAGCGGCAGCGACCGCAGCATCGGCCTCGACCTTCGCGGCCTCGAGGAGCGAGGACGTCTCGGCCGCTGCGGTGTCGCGCAGCCCCTGCGCCTCGGTCCGCAGCGCGTGCGCGTCCTGCTGCGCCCGGGACCGCAGCTCCTCTGCCTCGACCCTCGCCTGCGCGACCTCCTGGTCGCGCGCGCTCCCCGCCGAGCTCATCAGCAGCCCGGCCTGCTCGTGGGCGTCGACGACGATGGTCGCCGCCTCCTCCGAGGCGCCGGCCAGGACCTGCTCGGCCTGCTTGCGGGCCCGCCCGGCCTCGGCGTGATCGCGGTCGGCCTCGGCCATCAGCCGACGGGCCTCCTCGCGCAGCACGGCGAGGTCCGCGGTGAGCCGGTCGGCCTCCTGCCGGGCCTCGCTCTGCAGCTGGTCGGCCACCTGTTGCGCGCGGGCCAGCAGCGCAGCAGCTGGCGCCTCGCCTGAGGCAGCCGTGGCAGCATCGAGGGCCATGGGCCCGCTCCCTTCACGCACGATCCGAGAGCCCCAGTCTCGCAGCGCGACGGCCCACCTGACAAAGGGGTCCACGCGTTGCGCTGACAGCGAACCGCCTTGCCCGTCCCCGGCCCTGACCAGTGGAGTGGACCCATGAAGCTGCTCGTGCTCGGTGGCACCCGGTTCGTCTCCCGCGAGGTCGCGACCCAGGCCGTCACGCGGGGGTGGGACGTCACCTGCGCCTGCCGCGGGGAGTCAGGGACGCTGCCCGACGGCGTACGTCACCTGTCATGGGACCGTGCGGACGAGGCACCCGACGCACTCCGCGAGGGCGTGTGGGACGCCGTCATCGATGTCGCGCGCCTCCCGTCCCACGTCCGTCGTGCGGTGGCAGCGACCGCCGAGGCCCACTGGGTCTTCGTCTCGACGGTCAGCGTCTACTCCGACAACTCGTCCCCCGCAATGGGTCCGTTCGCGGAGCCGGTCACCGACGACGTCGACCTTGCCGTCGATCCCGATGCCTACGGCGGCATGAAGGTGGCGTGCGAGCAGGTCGTGCACTCGCAGGCCGCGTCGAGCGTCGTCGCGCGACCGGGTCTCATCGTCGGTCCCGGCGACCCGACCGGTCGTTTCGCGCACTGGCCCCAGCGGCTGGCGCGCGGCGGGGAGGTGCTGGCGCCCGGGCGACCCGAGGACGTCGTCCAGGTGATCGACGTACGCGACCTCGCGACCTGGCTGCTCGACCTGGCCGAGTCGCGGACGACCGGCGCCTACGACGCGGTCGGCACGCCGATGCCGCTGGGTGAGCTGCTGTTTGCAGTGGGCGCCGGGGTCGGCAACCCGTCCCCTGACCTCACCTGGGTGGACCAGGACTTCCTCGAGGGGCAGGGCGTGGAGCCCTGGTCCGGCGAGGGCTCGCTGCCGCTGTGGCTGCCGCGCCCGGAGTACGGCGGCATGCTCGCGCACGACCCCGGCCCGGCCGTCGCGGCCGGACTCCGGCTGCGGTCCGTCGAGGAGACCGCGCCGGGCTGCCTCGACTCCCCCGTCGTGGCGATCTCGCCCGAGCGGGAGGCCGAGGTGCTGGCCGCCTGGCACGCCCGGTGACCGGCGTACGCCCGGAAATCCAGGGACGAACTGGTGGGCGCTGAGACCGCTCCTCCCACCGGATCGTCCCTGGATGCCGGAGCCTCAGAAGAGCAGCGCGGTCCCCGGGTCCGACAGGATCCCCGCGACGTCGGCCAGGAAGCGCGAACCCTTCTCGCCGTCGATGTGGCGGTGGTCGAAGGACAGCGCCAGCGTGGTCACGTCGCGGACCACGATCTCGCCCGCCTCGTCCACCCACGGGCGCTTGTTGATCGCGCCGAAGCAGAGGATGGCGGACTCGCCGGGGTTGATGATCGGGGTGCCCGCGTCGACGCCGAAGACGCCGACGTTGGTGATCGTGAAGGTGCCTCCGGCCATCTCGGCCGGCTGCGTCCTCCCCTCGCGCGCGGTGGCCGTGAGCTCGCCGAGCGCACCCGCCAGCTCGGTCATCGACAGGGCGTCGGCGTCCTTGACGTTGGGCACGACCAGCCCGCGGGGCGTCGCCGCGGCGATGCCGAGGTTGACGTAGTGCTTGAGCACGACCTCCTGCGCCGCCTCGTCCCAGAACGAGTTGATCTCCGGGGTCTTCTTGATCGCGAGGATGACGGCGCGGGCCAGCACCAGCAGCGGGCTGACCTTGACGTCGCGGAACTCGGGACGCTTCTTCAGCCGGGCCACGAGCTGCATGGCCGCGGTCACGTCGACGGTGATCCACTCGGTGACGTGCGGGCTGGTGAAGGCCGAGTGGCTCATCGCCGACGCCATCATCTTGCGTACGCCCTTGATCGGCTCGCGGGTCTCGCGCTCGCCGGGCGCAGCGCTGGCAGCAGCCGGCGCAGCGGCGGGAGCGGCCGGCGTACGACTGCCCGACGCGGCACTGTGGACGTCGTCGCGGGTGATCGACCCCGACGGCCCGGAGCCGGTGAGCGTGGCCAGGTCGACCCCGAGGTCCTTGGCGAGCTTGCGCACCGGCGGCTTCGCCAGTGCTCGTACGTCGGCCGGCTCGGCCTGCGCGGCGGCCGGGACCAGCGCTTCGGCGGGCGCGGCCGCGGGGACGGGTCGCTGGTCGACGGCCGGCACCGGTGACTCGTCGGCCGGCAGCACGTCCTGCGACTGGGCGCCACCGGGCGAGAACGCGCCCTGGACCTGCAGCTGCGTCTGGGCGCCGGCGTCGGTGCTCGGCGAGGCCGAGCCGCGGCGGGCCCGGCGCATCGGGCCGCGCTCGGCCTTAATCCGACCGACGAGGGACGCGCCCTCCATCGAGCCGGAGGCTGCGGGGTTGGACAGGTCCATCGCGGACAGGTCGGCCGGCGCCGGGGCGGCACCCTGTCCCCCGTCCTCGCTGCCGGCCTTCTGGGCCATGCCGAGGTAGGGGTCGGACTCGGTCTGCACGGCGGGCGCCTCGCCCGCGGCACCGATCGAGATGATCGGGGTGCCGACGGGCACCATCTCGCCCTCGGACACGAGCAGGGCCAGGACGGTCCCCTCGTAGGGGGAGGGCAGCTCGACCAGCGACTTGGCGGTCTCGATCTCGACGATCACGTCGTTGATCTCGATCGTGTCGCCGACCTTGACCTTCCAGGCGACGATCTCGGCCTCGGTGAGACCCTCGCCGACGTCGGGAAGCAGGAACTCAGACATGAGAAACCTTTCGGGACCGGGTCTCGTGACGGTCGCTGGGCGACCTCCTCGACCAGCGGGGGGGTTCGTCGGCGCCTTGCGGCGACGCGGACACGGCGAAGCGGAGCGAGCCCATCAGTACGCGAAGGTGCGGTCGACGGCGTCGAGCACCCGGTCGAGGTCGGGGAGGTACTCCTCCTCGATCCGCGACGGCGGGTAGGGCATGTCGAAGGCGCCGACCCGGAGCACGGGAGCCTCGAGGGAGTAGAAGCACTGCTCGGTGATCCGGGCTGCCACCTCGGCACCCATGCCGAGGTTGACGTGCGCCTCGTGGGTGATGACGCAGCGGCCGGTGCGGCGTACGGACTCGTAGACCGGCCCCATGTCGAGCGGCGACAGCGTCCGCAGGTCGATGACCTCGAGGCTGCGACCCTCGGACTCGGCGGCCTCCGCGCACTTGAGCGCGGTCTTCACGGTCGGACCGTAGGCCAGGACCGTGGCGTCCGTGCCGGCGCGGACGACGCGCGAGGTGAACAGGGGCTCGGGCGTCGCCGACTCGTCGAGCTCGGCCTTGTCGGCGTGGTACTGCCGCTTGGGCTCGAGGAAGATGACCGGGTCGTCGTGGGCGATGGCCTGCTGGATCATCCAGTAGCCGTCGACCGGGTTGGAGCACGCCACCACCTTGAGGCCGGGGGTGTGCGCGAACTGCGCCTCCGGGCTCTCCGAGTGGTGCTCGACCGCACCGATGCCGCCGCCGAAGGGGATGCGGATGACGATCGGCATCTTCACCTTCCCCTGCGAGCGGTAGGTGTACTTGGCGACCTGGCACACGATCTGGTCGTAGGCGGGGTAGACGAAGCCGTCGAACTGGATCTCCACGACGGGGCGGTAGCCGCGCAGCGCCATGCCGACCGCGGTGCCGACGATGCCGGACTCCGCGAGGGGCGAGTCGATGACCCGGTCCTCGCCGAAGTCCTTCTGCAGGCCGTCGGTGATGCGGAAGACGCCGCCGAGCTTGCCGACGTCCTCACCCATCAGCAGGACCTTGTCGTCGGCCTCCATGGCCTTGCGCAGGCCCATGTTGAGGCCCTTGGCGAGCGTGATCTTCTGCGTGTTGGCGCTCATCAGTGCGACTCCTCAAAGGAAGCGAGGTAGGCAGCGAAGCCGTCCCGCTGCTCGCGGATCTCGTCGGTCATCTCGCTGAAGACGTAGCCGAACTGGTCCATCGGCTTGGGGTCGGGCAGCGCCTTGCATCCCTCGCGGAGGTGGTGGCCCAGCTCCTTGGCCTCGGCGTCGAGGTCGTCGAAGAACTGCTGGTCGACCAGGCCGTTGCGGCGGAGGTAGACCTTGAGCCGCTCGATCGGGTCCTTGAGCTTCCAGTGCTCGAGCTCGTCGTTGAGGCGGTAGCGGGTCGGGTCGTCGGTCGTGGTGTGCGCGCCCATCCGGTAGGTGTAGGCCTCGACGAACGACGGGCCGTTTCCGTCCCGCGCGCGCTGCAGCGCGGCCTTGGTGACGGCGTACGTCGCCAGCACGTCGTTGCCGTCGACGCGGATGCCCGGGAACCCGAAGCCCAGCGCGCGCTGGTAGAGCGGGATGCGGGTCTGGCGCTCGATCGGCTCAGAGATGGCCCACTGGTTGTTCTGGCAGAAGAACACGACAGGGGCGTTGTAGGACGCGGCGAAGATGAAGGCCTCGTTGACGTCGCCCTGCGAGGACGCGCCGTCACCGAAGTGGGCGAGGACGGCCGAGTCGCGCTCGGGGTCGCCGGTGCCGACCACCCCGTCGCGCTGCATGCCCATGGCGTAGCCGGTGGCGTGCAGGGTCTGGGCGCCGATGACGATCGTGTAGAGCCCGAAGTTGTTCTCGTTGGGGTCCCAGCCACCCTGGTCGACGCCCCGGAACAGGCCGAGCAGTCGCAGCGGGTCGACGCCCTTGCAGTAGGCGACGCCGTGCTCGCGGTAGGTCGGGAAGGCGTAGTCCTGGGGACGCATGGCGCGGCCGGCGCCGATCTGCGCCGCCTCCTGGCCGAGCAGCTGGGCCCAGATGCCGAGCTCGCCGTGGCGCTGGAGCGCGGTGGCCTCGACGTCGATGCGTCGCGTCAGCACCATGTCGCGATAGAGGCCGCGGAGCTCCTCGGCCGAGAAGTCGTGGTCGAACTCGGGGTGGTGGACGCGCTCGCCCTCGGGGGTCAGCAGCTGGACGAGGTCGGGGCCACCGTCGGACTGCGAGGGCCCGAAGACCTCCGCGAGGTCGGGGCCAAAACCGGCAGGATCGGACAACGCACTCTCCTTCAAACAGCTAGCGGCAGTCGCGGGATCGCCGGACGCCGACGGCTTGCAGCGTGGTCGTCGGCGTGTGTGACCCCGACCACATGATGGGGGTCAACGTATCGGCCGGAGCCTGCCAGCACCAATCTCACGGGCCGTCCCCGTTCCCCCTCCCCACCCTCGGATCGGGGAGGGGGAACGTGGGTCAGTCGGTCGCGCCGGCGGCGATCCTGCCCTGGGTCGAGCACTGGTTGAAGTCGGTGCCGTCGTTGTTGTTGGTGCCCGTGGTCCGGATGATCGACACCTGCCGGGTGAACTGGTCGACCTGCACCCAGGGGCCGTCCTGACCGCCCGTGCTGCGCTCGAGCGTCCAGGTGATCGAGAAGTTCTGACGGTTGGTGCGGCTGCGCTCCGTGGAGGTGCGGTAGGAGAGGGCGAACCGCTTGCAACCGCCCGTGCCGTCCGGGTTGACGTCGAGGAAGACCGCCGGACGGTAGCCCTGGTTCGCACCGAACTGGTCGACGTGCAGGCCGTCGACCTCGATCTGGAAGCCGGACAGCGTGTCGGTCTCGCGCCACCGGTACCAGCCGGTGATCTGGTCGCAGGTGCAGATGTCGATGTACTGCGGCAGCTCGCCGTTGCCGTACACCTGCTTGATGGTGGTCGGGGTGGACTGCTGCGCCTGCGAGCTGCAGATCGCGCGGTAGCCGGTCGTCGTGTTGGGACCCACCGTGATGCCGCCGTTCACGCTGCAGCGTGAGGCCGCGAACGCGGGCACCGTGGCAGCCACGGAGATCACCGGCACCGCCCACGCGGCCCCCCGGACGAGCGTGCGACGAGAGAAGTCAGACATGGAGTTGGTCCTTTGCGTGGTGTCACCAAGGGGTCACCTCGCCCCGGGTGACGACGCCCGGCGGGCGCGCACGCGCGCTCACCAGGTGTCCCGCCCCTCCCGGCGAGCCGATCCCACTGCTGGACGGGGTGTCGACAGCCCCAGCTCCGGACACCCCTGGCCGTCGCCCCCGAGACGGACGGCTTCCAGGCGCAAGCGTTCCAATCCGCGCGCCCGTACCCAAGGCCCTTGGACGAGGCGCCGGGCTATCTGGCCCCGGCCTTGACGTTCCTCGACGTACGCGGCGGTTTGAGGCGTACGACGTCCAGACCACCACGGGCGCGCCGCGTCCGCATCCGGGCACAGTTGAGCCGGCGCCGACGGGCTCGTGGGTGACTCGTCGACGCCGGCTCGCCTCCATGGGGGGTGGAGGTTCGGCGCAGCATGAAGCTGCAGCCGCGGGAGGAAGCGTGTGGGCGCTTCCTCGTGCGGGGGTGGGTCAGCGCCCGGAGGGCGCTGACCCGTGGGTGGACGACACGTCCGGGGACATGTCGGCGGTTGCCCGAGGCTGCACCGCCGACAGCCCACCGACGGTCAGGCCGACTGCGAGCAGGGCCAGGAATGCGCGTCTCATGTGGATCAGGCCTTCTTGTTGATCAGCAGACGTCGTTCGGCGGCGAGGTCGGCGAGGTGCCTCGGCCGGTGCTGGCGACCGAGCAGTCACTCTTGCGAATCCACTTGTAGTCGATCGCCTGGCTTGTCTGCTCACTGGAGCCGTTCTCGTTCGACGTGACATAGATCGTCAGAGTCGTCCCTGAAGGAACGCACACGCTGTTCGAGGCAGTCAGAGGGGGCGTGGTGACGCACTGGCCTCCGGGGGAACACGCGGGGAAGCTCTTGGGGCATCCGACGATCCCCGTGGTGAGGCCGAACACGCCGATGTCCGTCGCTCCGATGAAGTAGGACGTGAACTGAATGTAGAAGTCCTCGCCGGACTGGTTGGTCACCGTCACCGGCACGCCGTAGGAGCCCTTCGGGATGCAGGCGCTCGTGCACTTGTTGCCCGGGTTCTTGTAGCCCTTCGTGAAGTCGAAGATCGGCGGCGGCGGCACGTCGTGCGAGGTGGCGAACGCCGGCGCGTTCGCCGCGACGGCGACGACCGGTACGGACCACGCGACGCCGCGGACGAGGGTGCGGCGAGAGTAGTGAGACATGGTGTTTCCTTCGCTGGTGCTGGCCGTTTGATGGACGGGCCGACCCCACGCAAGGGCAGCGCCGACGCCCCGGCGGTGCGCCCCCAAGGCACACCCCGTACGTCCCTCGCACCCCTGCGAGTCGATCCCACTGGTCGAACACGTGACCGGCGCCCCCCAGCGCTTACCCACCACGCGACCGTCGCCCCCAAGACGGACGGCCGTACGTTCTGATCACAAGGGTCACCCCCTCACCGCCTGCAACCAAGGGGCTTGGACAAGGTGGAGGACGATCTGGGGGGAGGCTTGATGTTCCTCGACAAAACCGTGGGGTTCAGGCGCCTCAGGACCGGACCACCCGGTGCAGAAAGCGGCCTGCGGACGGGCGTACGGGACGTAGAAATGCCGATGAGCCGGCGCCGACGGGTTCGTGGGTACCCGTCGACGCCGGCTCCCTCCATGGGGGGTGGAGGTCCGGGCGGCTAGCTGCGCCGCCCTGTGATGAAGGTGGCCATCAGCTGCTGGCGGCCCGAAGGCCGGTGTCCGGGAGGACCATGGGGGCCTCACACCGCTGTGGGATGCGGATCCGGTCGAGCCTGGTGGAACCCACCTTCAACGTCACCTTCGCCAGCGCCCGACCGGACGTGACGAACTTCCTGTGGCCCAGCGACCTCACGGCGATCCGGTGGACCTTGTTGCCCACACGCAGCCGGTAGGTGACGGTCTCGGCCGTGCGGTTGCTGACCCTGGTGCGGACCGTGCCCTGGCAGCCGGCCTTGACCGACCCGGTCGCCTGGCCGAAGGCCTGCGCAGGCAGGACCTCCGGCGCACACGCCTGGACGGTGGTGACGGCGGTGGGGTCCGCTCCGCTCGGCTGGTCGAGCGTCGCGGTGTTGCTGTAGGCCCTGCACGTGCCGGGCGCACTGCCCACGAGCGCCAGGTCGTAGGTGTAGGTCCGCACCAGTCCCGTCGACCACGTCACCGACGGGTCCAGGACCACGCGCTGGCCCGCGACCGTCCTGTCGTCCACGACAGCGACGGTCTGGTTGGTCTCGGACGCGGCCGTGAACGAGCCCGGCGCGGAGCCGACCGCGGAGGCGCTGGACGCCTCGCCCGCCGGGTCCCACGAGACCGTCGCGTCGACCGTGCCGCTGCCCGACGGGGCAGAGGCGAACGTGCACGTGTAGGGCAGGGTGAGCTGGCCCGCCGCCGGGACGACCAGGTCGTCGCCACCCACCACGGTGCAGGAGCTCCCTCCGCCCAGGGTGGTGACGACGCCGGCGTCAGCCGTGATCGCGCCACCCTCCCCGTCGTTGGGGTTGGTCACCGTGAGGGCGCCGGCGAGCGCCCAGCCGGACTCCGTCATCGCCCCGGCGCGAGCCGTGACGGTGTAGCGGAAGGTCGCGGTGTTGGTGGAGTCCGTCGAGCGGACGGCCGCGTCGGCGGCCTTCTCGATCGACCACGCGTAGGCCCGTTCGACGCTGCCCGTGGCAGTGACGGCGACCGACAGCGGCGCCTGGTCCTGCGGCCTGACGTCGACGGCCGACGCGGACGTGCTCGTCACCGCCTGGAGGGCCAGAACAGGCAGCGCGACCCGCGACCCGCGACCCACCGCCGGCGCGCGCGGTCGTGCTGCTGCGTGCGTGCGCGGCACGCCCCCAACGCGGAGTTCCCACTGTTGCTCTCCTGACAAACGGCCACCGTGAGCCACTCGGTGTCGCCCACCCCCGTGGACGACCATGTGATGAGACAAGATGCCGCCCGCGGTGCCGCGTACGGCCGGGATCCGGCGAAGTAGCGGTCTACCTGCAAGAGGCCTTGAGCCAACCTCGAAGAGGCGGACCGGTTTGGGCCGGCCACGCCGTGCGCAGGACCAGACCGCGGACAGTGACGTGCGGCCCTTCTGTCGGGGCGATCAGCCCCGACCGTGCGGCGTCAGCCAGCCCGCCTCGTCGGGCCCGGCGGGCACGATCTGGGTGGGGTTGATGTCGGTGTGCACGACGTAGTAGTGCTGCTTGATCTGCTCGAAGTCGACCTCGTCGCCGAAGCCGGGCGTCTGGAAGAGGTCGCGCGCATAGCCCCACAGGTGCGGCATCTCGGTGAGCTTGTTGCGGTTGCACTTGAAGTGCCCGTGGTAGACGGCGTCGAAGCGGACGAGGGTCGTGAAGAGGCGTACGTCGGCCTCGGTGATCGCGTCGCCCATCAGGAAGCGGCGGTCGGCGAGCCTCTCCTCGAGCCAGTCCAGGGCGGCGAAGAGGCGCTCGTACGCGTCCTCGTAGGCCTCCTGGGAGCCGGCGAAGCCGCAGCGGTAGACGCCGTTGTTGACCTCGGTGAAGACGCGCTTCATCACCGACTCCATCTCCTCGCGGAGATCGGCGGGCCACAGGTCGGGCGCGTCGGCGCGCTGGTGCTCGCGCCACTCGAAGGACAGGTCGTGGGTGATCTGCGGGAAGTCGTTGGTGACGACCTGCCCGGAGGCGACGTCGACGATCGCCGGGACGGTGATGCCGCGGGGGTAGTCGGCCTCCCGCGCGAAGTAGGCCTGCTGCAGGCGCTCGATGCCGAGGACGGGGTCCACGCCGCCGGGGTCGAGGTCGAAGGTCCAGCTGCGGGCGTCGTGCGTCGGGCCGGGCGCGCCCCACGAGATCGCGTCCTCGAGACCGAGGAGCGACCGCACGATGATCGAGCGGTGTGCCCACGGGCAGGCGCGAGCAGCGACCAGGCGATAGCGACCGCTCTCCACCGGCCAGCGCGGCACGTCGCGCGGGCTGTCCTTCGAGCCGCCCGGGAAGGTGTCGTCGAGCGGGTCCGCGGACGTCTCACCGGCCAGGATCCGGTCGGGGAGGTAGGTCATGTCGCGCTCGAAGGGCTCGCCCTGCTTGGTGTAGGTCGCAGTGTCGTTCACTCTTCAACCTTACTCCGGGCCCCGCACGCGTCGTACGGTCTGAGCGTGAGTGCCACCTTCGCGACCAGTGACGCCCACGGCCACCTCGCGGAGCTGACCGCTGCGCTCCGGCAGGCCGGGCTCGTCGACGACGGGGTGCGCTGGTCCGGCGGCGATGCGCGGCTGTGGGTCCTGGGCGACCTCCTCGACCGCGGGCCCGACGGACTCGGGGTGATCGCACTCGTACGGCGGCTCGCGCGCGAGGCCGCGGACGCAAGCGGGGCGGTGCACACCGTGCTCGGCAACCACGAGGTCATCGCCCTGGGCACCAGGAAGTTCGGCGACACCGAGGTGGTCCACCGCGGGGCGGTCCGGACCTTCTCCTCGATCTGGGCGCGCAACGGCGGTCTCGCGTCCGACCAGGCCGGGATCGACGACGAGCTGTTCTCCTGGCTGGCCGCGCTGCCGGCGATCGCCCGCGACGGCGACCACCTGCTGATGCACTCCGACACGGTCGGCTACCTCGAGTGGGGCGGGTCGGTCGAGGAGATCAACGGGGCCGTGCGCGAGGTGCTTGCCCACGACGACCCGGTCGCCTGGTTCGACGTCCTGGTGCAGATGGGCCAGCGGCACGAGCTCGCTGGGGCGTCAGGGTCGGCCACCGCCCGCCTGCTCCTCGACACCCTCGGCGGCGAGCGGATCGTGCACGGGCACAGCATCATCGGCGACCTCTTCCATGAGCCCTTCGACTCCTACGCCGAGCCGCGGCTCTACGCCGACGGGCTCGCGCTCGACATCGACGGGGGCATCTACGAGGGCGGACCCTGCCTGGTGGCTCGCCTGTCCGGGTAGTCCAAGAAATCGCCAAGAACTGTTTGCAAATGACTCTTTGCAGTCGTAGCGTCAGCGTGTGCCCTCCTCCATCAACCCCGACATCGCCGGCCTCCGTGCGCTGAGCCACCCGGTCCGCCTGCGGATGCTCGGCCTGCTGCGCACCGAGGGACCGGCCACCGCGACCACGCTCGCCGCACGCCTCGACCTCAACACCGGCGCGACGTCCTACCACCTGCGCCAGCTCGCGCAGCACGGCTTCATCGAGGAGGACACCGAGCGGGGCAACGCTCGCGACCGGTGGTGGCGCGCCGCGCACGACAGCACCCGCACCGACGTCCGCACCCGCGAGGACGGTGGCGAGGACGTCGAGGCCTACCTGATGACCGTGGCCCAGCTGTACGGCGACCGGCTGCGCGCCGCCGTCGCCGAGATGGCCTTCCTGCCCGAGCCGTGGCGCGCCGTCGGCACCCTCAGCGACTGGGAGGTGCGTCTCACGCCCGCACGCGCCGACGCGCTGGTGCAGGAGCTCGTCCGACTCATCGAGTCGGCCGAGGAGTCCGAGGACCCCGACGCAGCGCCCTTCGCGATCAACCTCAACGCCTTCGTGCGGCCGGGACAGGCCTGGGGCGAGGAATGACCCGGCGTACGCCGGTCGTCGGAGGCCTCGTCGCCGAGGGCATCTCCTTCCTCGGCACGCGGATCTCGATGATCGCGATCCCGTGGTTCGTGCTGTCGACGACCGGCTCGGCCACCCAGACCGGTCTGGTCGCCGCCGCGGAGATCACGCCGCTCGTGCTGTTCAAGGCGCTGGGCGGACCGCTGCTCGACCGGGTGGGACCGCGTCGGGTGACGCTGGCCTGCGACCTGCTCTCGGCGCTCGTCGTCGCCTCGATCCCGCTCCTGCACGGCCTCGGCATGCTGGGCTTCCCGACGTTGCTCGTGCTCGTCGCGGTGGCCGGCGCGCTCCGCGGCCCCGGCGACGCGGGCAAGGCCGCGATGACACCCGAGATCGCCCGGGTCGCCGGCTGGTCGCTCGAACGGGTCTCCGGTCTCGCTTCCGCCGTCGAGCGCACCTCGACGATGGGCGGGGCGGCGCTCGCCGGGCTGCTGGTGGCGACGGTCGGCGCGACGAACGCGCTCTACGTCGATGCCGCGTCCTTCCTCCTCTCCTTCCTGGTGTTCGCCGTCGCCACGACCGGTCTCGGGCGCCCCGTGCCCGCGGCCGTCGGCGCCGGCTCCACGTCGTACGTCGTGGAGCTGCGGCAGGGGTGGGAATTCCTGCGCACCGAGCCGGTGCTGATCGCGATCTGCGCCATGGTCGCGGTGACCAACCTCGTCGACCAGGCCTACAGCGCGGTGCTGGCGCCAGTGTGGGCGAAGGAGTCGGGCGCCGGCGTCGCCGTGCTCGGCAGCCTCTTCGCGGTGATGAGCGGCGCCTCGGTGATCGGCGCGCTGACCGCGGCCCGGTGGGGCGAGACGCTGCCGCGCTTCCGGACGTACGTCATCGCGTTCCTCGTCTGCGGGGCCCCGCGCTTCGTCGTGATGGCGCTGGAGTCGCCGATCTGGGCGGTCTTCGCGGTGACGGCGGTCGCGGGGGTGGCGTCGGGCTTCCTCAACCCGATCCTCGGCGCGGTGATCCTGGAGCGGATCCCGGCACCCCTCCTGGGGCGGGTCTCGTCGCTCAACACCGCGATCTGCTGGTCGCTGATGCCGCTCGGTGGGGTGCTAGGCGGCCTGGCGGTCGCCGGGCTGGGCCTCTCGCCGGCGCTGCTGATCGCCGGGGCGGCGTACTTCGTCACCACGATGGCGCCGACGCGGGTGCCGTCCTTCCGGCAGATGGACCGGGCACCCGCCACAGACACGCGGACCATGGTCAGCCCGTCGGTGCACCCGCCGGCGTGAAGTTCACTGGCCAATCGACCCATGTCCGCGTGTCTACGACGGCTCAGGAGGCGAAGCGGGCTGCTACCTCGACCACGCGGTCGAACGCCTCGGCCTCACCGATGCTGACGCGTACGCCGTCGCCGGCGAAGGGCCGCACCGAGATCCCCGCCTCACCGCAGGCCGCCGCGAAGTCGAGGGCCTGCTCACCGAGCGGGAACCACACGAAGTTGCCCTGCGCGTCGGGGAGCTCCCAGCCGACCTCACGGAGCCGGGCGAGCAGGTCCGCCCGTCGCGCGACCAGGTCCTCGACGCGCTCGAAGAGCTCCGCGCGCGCGGACAGCGACGCGATCGCCGCGGCCTGGGCGACGTGGCTGACACCGAACGGCAGCGAGACCGCGCGCAGCGCGCCGGCCAGCGGCGCCGGCGCGACGGCGTACCCGACCCGGAAGCCCGCGAGACCGTAGGCCTTGGAGAAGGTGCGCGTCAGCACGACGTTGTCGTGGCGCTGGTAGGTCGCGATGCCGTCGATGGCGTCGTCCATCCGGACGAACTCCAGGTAGGCCTCGTCGACCACGACGACCACGTGCGAGGGCACCTTCGCGATGAAGGCGTCGAGCTCCGACTGCGTGACCGCCGGACCGGTGGGGTTGTTGGGCGTGCAGACGATGACGACCTTGGTGCGGTCGGTGATCGCCGCGGCCATCGCGTCGAGGTCGTGGCGGCCGTCGGCCGTCACCGGCACCTGGACGCTCGTCGCTCCGCCGGAGGTGACGGCGATCGGGTAGGCCTCGAAGGAGCGCCAGGCGTAGACGACCTCGTCGCCGGGGTCGCAGAAGGCGTTCACGAGCTGGTAGATCAGCGCGACTGAGCCCGTCGCCGCCGCCAGGTCCTCGGTCGGCACCCCCATCGCCTCGCCGAGCGCGGCGTAGAGGGCGGTGCTGCCCATGTCGGGGTAGCGGTTCATCTGCGCCGCCGCCTCCGCGGCCGCCTCGAGCACGCCGGGCAGCGGCGGGTAGGGGTTCTCGTTGGACGACAGCTTGTAGGACGTCAGCCCGGGTCGGGCGACGGGCGGCTTGCCGGCGACGTACGTCGGGATGGCGAGCACGTTGGGCCGGGGCTGGGGAGTCGAGGACGGAGCCATGCCCCGACCTTAGTGAGCCGGTTTCCTCCCCCGCCACGGGCGGGTGAGCGGCAGCAGGAGCACTCCGATGACGAAGCCCACACCGGCACCGAGGATGTTGTCGACCATGTCGGTGACGTCGCAGGCGCGGTCGATGCGGGCCAGCTGGAGCTGGAGGAGCTCGACGGCCACGCTGTAGGCCGCCAGCAGGGCCAGCCCGAGGGGCGCGAGCACCACCCCCGACCACCAGCGCCCGACGGCGAGCACGAGGAACATCCCGGCCGGCACGAAGAGCAGCACGTTGAGGGTGCGCTGGTCGAGCCCGAGCCCCTCGAACGCCGCCCCGTTGGGACCGCCGTAGTCCCACGAGCAGGAGTTACTGCGGGTCTCGGCGGGGACGATCCCGACGCCCGCGCGGGTCGGGACGAGCGTCGCGACCGCGATCGCGGTCAGCGACCAGAGCAGCCCCGCGAGAGCCACCGCCGTAACGGTGCCGACCCGTGCGCGCAGGGCCATCCCGAGGAGGGTCGAGAGGACGCCGGCGGCCAGGACGCCGAGAACCATCACGCCCGTCCCGCCGATCGTGATCATCCGGCGAGGTTAACGACCCGCGGTTCGCTGGTTGAGCAGGGCGCCCCGTCGCCCGTGTCGCACCTGGACACGCAGAGGACCCTGGGTTTCGACACGCTCGCTGGCGCTCGCTGCTCAACCGGCGGAGTCCTCGACCAGCGCGCGGCGCGCGCTAATGTCACGGTATGCGCTTCGTGACGTGGTTGCTCACCTACGCCGCCGGACTGGCTCTCGCCGCCCAGCTCCTCGACGGGATCTTCTTCGACGGTCCCGACTCCGGGCAGGCCGAGCTGCAGGAGAAGGTCCTGCCGCTGCTGTTCGTGGCGCTGATCCTCGGACTGGTGTCGACCTTCATCGAGCCGGTGATCAAGCTGCTGTCGCTCCCCTTCATCATCCTCACGCTCGGCTTCCTGCTGCTGGTCATCAACGCGCTGATGCTGATGCTGACCGCGCGGCTCGCCGACGCCTTCGACCTCGGCTTCCACGTCGACGGCTTCTGGGACGCGCTCGTGGGCTCGCTCATCATCACCATCGTCGGCTGGGGCGTCCGGACGGCGCTGCCGGCTCGGGACTGACCCGGGTGCCGACCCTTCCTCCCCCTCTCAGGGCGGGCCGCTACCGCATCGCCGTGGTCTGCCTGGGCAACATCTGCCGCTCCCCGATGGCGCACGTCGTCCTCGAGAGCCGGCTCGCCGACGCCAGACTCGACGACCGGGTCGAGGTCGCCTCGTCCGGGACCGGCGGCTGGCACGTCGGCCACCCGATGGATCCGCGGGCGGCAGCGACGCTCGCCGCCGCCGACTACGACCCGAGCCGTCACCGGGCCCAGCAGTACGACACCTCCTGGCCCACGGCGTACGACGTCGTGCTGGTCATGGACGAGTCCAACCTCGCCGACGTGGGCGGGCGCACGGACCGCGTGGGGCTGTTCCGCGACTTCGATCCGACCGATCCGGGCGCCGCGGTCCCGGACCCGTACTACGGTGGGGACGACGGGTTCGAGGAGGTGCTGGCGATGGTCGAGCGCACGAGCGATGCGATCGTGGCGGCGCTGGCCGACACGCTGCGCACCCCCGTCGAGGGACTCGACTGATGGCTCGTCAGCCGCTCATCGCCAAGCGGGCCGAGGAGCTCCTCGGCTCGTCCGTGGTCGCCACCGCGCCGGTCGCCGGAGGCGACATCGCCACCGCCACGCGGCTCCGGCTGTCCAGCGGGCAGACCGCGCTGATGAAGACCCTGCCGCACGCTCCGGAGGGGTTCTTCGAGAGCGAGGCGGCCGGGCTGGCCTGGCTGTCGGAGGTCGACGGCGGCCTCCCGCTGCCCGAGGTGCTCGCGGCGGCGAGCGACTGCCTGATCCTGGCGTGGATCGAGCCGAGCTCGAAGACGCCCGTCGAGGCCGCGGTCGCCTTCGGCCAGCAGCTCGCCACCACCCACGCCGCCGGCGCCGACGGCTGGGGCCTCGACCACGACGGCTACATCGGCCGGCTCCCGCTGCCCAACAAGACGGCCGGCTCGTGGGCGGAGTTCTACGCCGTCCGACGGGTGCTCCCCTACCTCAAGCTCGCCCGCGACCGCGCGGCGATCACCGACGGGGACGCTGCGGCGGTCGAGGCGGTCGTCGGTCGGTTCACCGAGCTGATCCCCGACGAGGCGCCCGCCCGCCTGCACGGCGACCTGTGGAACGGCAACTGCGTCTGGGGCCACGACCTCGCCCTCCACGTCATCGACCCGGCGGCGTACGGGGGGCACCGCGAGGTCGACCTCGCGATGCTCCACCTCTTCGGCCTCACCCACCTGCCGCGGGTGATGGCGGCCTACGACGAGGCGTACCCGCTCGCCGACGGCTGGGAGGACCGGCTCGGCCTCCACCAGCTGTTCCCGCTGCTCGTGCACGCCTGCATGTTCGGCGGCAGCTACGGCGCCCGCGCCGGGACGATCGCGGCGCGCTACCTCTGACCTTCAGGCTTCCCTCAGGGGCGACTGGCATCCTTGACAGGTGCCTGACCCCAAGCCCCGCGTGCTGGTCGTCGACGACGACCGCGCCGTGCGTGACTCGCTGCGTCGCTCGCTCGAGTTCAACGGCTACGAGGTCGTGCTCGCCGGTGACGGCGCCGAGGGCCTGGTCGCGGTCGGGTCGCACCACCCCGACGTCGTGGTGATCGACGTGATGATGCCGCGACTCGACGGCATCGAGACCACGCGGGCACTGCGCGCCTCCGGCAACGACGTACCGATCCTCGTGCTCACCGCCCGCGACGCCGTCGGGGACCGCGTCGAGGGCCTCGACGCGGGCGCCGACGACTACCTCACCAAGCCCTTCGCGCTCGAGGAGCTGCTGGCCCGCCTGCGTGCGCTGCTGCGCCGCGTCGTCCCGGACGCCGAGGGCGAGAGCGAGGTGCTGGCGTTCGCCGACCTGACGATGGACGTCTCGAGCCGCGACGTCTCGCGGTCGGGACGAGCGATCGAGCTCACCCGCACCGAGTTCACCCTGCTCGAGATGTTCCTGCGGCGCCCCCGCCGCGTCCTCGACCGCTCCTTCATCCTGGAGGAGGTCTGGGGCTACGACTTCCCGACCAGCGCCAACTCGCTGGAGGTCTACGTCGGCTACCTGCGCCGCAAGACCGAGGCCGAGGGCGAGCCGCGGCTGATCCAGACGGTGCGGGGCGTCGGCTACGTGCTGAAGGAATCATGACCGCGCTCGCGAGGGTCGGCTCGTGAAGGCGGCCACCGACCTGACCGGCGGGCGCTGGCACTACCGGCGCTCCCTGGCCTCGCGGGTGGCCGTCCTCACCACGCTCGTCGTGGGAGTCACGATCGCGATCCTGGCGGCCACCGCGTTCGTGGTGATGCGCCAGCAGCTGATGAGCTCGCTCGACCAGTCGCTGCTCAACCGCGCACACAAGGCGACCTCCAACTCCGCGCTCTCCAAGCTCACCGTCCGGGGCGTCCCGCCGTGGGTGCTGGGCGCCGCCGACGTCCGCGTCATCATCGTGACGGCCGAGGGCGCGGCGGGCACCGACATCCCCGACTTCCGCCTCGGCCAGCCCGAGTACGCCGTGGTGACGGGTCAGCGGGAGTCCTACGTGCGGACGCTGGTCACCGACGAGGGCGAGCGGTTCCGTGTCGCCACCGTGCAGGCAGGCAGCGGCCAGGCGCTGGTCCTCGCCCAACCCCTGGCGCCCAACGACCGCACCCTCGAGAAGCTCGGCGGCGTGCTCTTCGTCTTCGGCGTGCTCGGCGTGCTCGCGGCGCTCCTCGCCGGCTGGCTCGTGGCCCGCAACGGCCTGAGACCCGTACGTCGCCTCACGCTCGCGGTCGAGCAGATCGCCGTGACCGAGGACCTGACGCCGCTGCGGATCGAGGGGGACGACGAGGTCGCCCGCCTCGCCACCGCCTTCAACCAGATGCTTCTCGCGCTCGGCGCCTCGCGCGACCGCCAGCGGCGGCTGGTGGCCGACGCGAGCCACGAGCTGCGTACGCCGCTCACGTCGCTGCGCACCAACCTCGACCTGCTCCGCCAGGCGGAGGGCAACGCTGCGCTGCCGCCCGAGGCGCGCCTCGAGCTGCTCGACGACGTGCGCGGCCAGATCGAGGAGCTCAGCGCCCTGGTCGGTGACCTCGTCGAGCTGGCGCGCGACGAGCCGATGACCCGCGGGATCGGGGCGGTCGACCTGGCCGAGGTGGTCGAGCGGGCGGTGACCCGCGTACGCCGCCGCGCGCACGGGGTGTCCTTCGACGTCGCGCTGGAGCCCTGGCAGGTCGTGGGTGAGTCCGGCAGCCTCGAGCGTGCCGTCACCAACCTCCTCGACAACGCCGCCAAGTGGAGCCCCGCCGACGGCACCGTCAGCGTGCGGCTCACCGACGGCGTGCTCGTCGTCGACGACGAGGGGTCCGGCATCGACGAGGCCGACCGGCCGCACGTCTTCGAGCGCTTCTACCGCTCCGAGGAGTCGCGCGCGATGCCCGGCTCGGGGCTCGGGCTGGCCATCGTGCGGCAGGTCCTCGACCGCCACGGCGGCCGGATCGAGGTGTCGGAGGCGCCGGGTGGTGGCGCGCGGTTCTCGCTGTGGCTGCCGGGGGTCGCCGCCGCCGTAACGCCGGGTTAGTGCGACCACCCACTCCCATGCATCAGGGTTGGTAGAGCCCCTCACCGGGCGTCACAGCGGCTCCGGCCGGTCGAAGACCCGCAGCAGCCGCTCGGCCTTCCACTCCGACTCGGCCCACTCCTCGGCCACCTCGGACTTCACGGTGATCCCGCCGCCGGTGCCGAGGGTCCAGGTGCCACCGCCGTCGGTCGTCAGCGAGCGGATGACGACCCCGAGGTCAGCCGGGCCGTCGCCGCTGATCCAGCCGAACGCGCCGGCGTACACGCCTCGTGGGGACGACTCGACCTCCTCGATGATCTGCATCGTGCGGAGCTTGGGCGCCCCCGTCATCGAGCCGGCCGGGAACAGCGCCCGCAGCGCGCCGATCGTCGTCACGTCGTCGCGCAGGTGGCCGCGGACGGTGGACACCAGCTGGTGGACCGACGCGTACGTCTCGACCTGCATCAGCGCCGGCACCTCGACCGATCCCACCTCGCAGACCAGCGACAGGTCGTTGCGGAGCAGGTCGACGATCATCAGGTTCTCGGCGCGCGTCTTGGGGTCGCGGGCCAACCGGTCGCGGTGCCCGTCGTCCTCCTCCGCCGTCGTCCCGCGCGGGGTCGTGCCCTTGATCGGCTTGGTCTCGAGGTACCGGTCGGGGGTGATGAGGGCGTACCTCTCCGGCGAGCTCGACAGCAGCCACGCTCGCGCGTCGACGACGTCGTGCTGGAGGAACCCGGAGTACGGCGCGGGGTTGAGCTCGCGCAGGCGGAGGTAGGCCGTGACCGGGTCGAGGTCGGACTCGCGGGTCAGCCGGTGGGTGAGGTTGACCTCGTAGGAGTTGCCCGCGTGGAGGTGCTCCTGGACGGCGGCGAAGGCGGCGGCGTACGCCTCCGGAACCTCTCGTGTCACAGGGGTGGGCGGAGATTGGCGGGGTTGGGCCGTTGCAACGGCCGCATCGCGCGGGAGTCCCCGCTCAAGCGGTGACTCCTGCAGAGGAGCGTGCTCGAACACCCGCACCGCCCGCGGCCGCATCCAGACCGCATCGGGGAGGGAGGGATCAGGCGGGGCGGGGAGGTCGGTGCGCGTGGCATGGCCGAAGTAGCCGAACCACTGCTCCCCCGCGCCGATCCGCTCCTCGAGCACCTCGAAGAGATCGTCGCCGACGACCGTCGACGACCCGCCGGCGTGCGCCCGGACCTCGCGCCGGGCGGCCGACCAGGTGAGGGAGACGTCGTCGTCCTCGAGCCAGCCGATGATCGAGCGCCGACCGGACCACTCGCGCGCACCGCCCCCGTCGAGCCAGAAGCAGCGCGGGTGCTGCGACGCGACGTCGCGGAAGAAGGAGACGGGGTCGGTCATGCGGGGTCCCCGCGGCCTTGTTCGGAGGAGCGAGGCGGAGGAGGAGGGCGTCGTGGGGTGCTCACGAGAGGAAGCTCCTCACGAGGGCCGCGCCGTGCTCGGACAGCACCGACTCGGGGTGGAACTGCACGCCCTCGAGAGGCAGCGAGCGGTGTCGGACGCCCATCACGACGCCGTCGTCGGCCCACGCCGTCGCGACGAGGTCCGGCGGCAGGTCGAGGGCCGCGAGGGAGTGGTAGCGCACGGCCGCGAACCCCTGGGGCAGCCCGGCGAAGACCCCGAGCCCGTCGTGGCGGACGGACGCGACGTCGCCGTGCGCCGGCACGACGCGCGACACCGTGCCGCCGTACGCCGTGACCAGCCCCTGCATGCCCAGGCACACGCCGAGCACCGGTCGCGTGCCGGCGAGCAGGACCGCCGTGCCGACCGAGAAGTCAGCCGGGACAGCGGGGTGCCCGGGACCGGGCGAGAGCACCACGTGCGAGTGCCGCAGGACCGCGTCGGGCTCGACCTCGTCGTGCTGCACGACCCGTGGCAGGACGCCGGTCACCCCGGCGACGAGGTGCACCAGGTTCCACGTGTAGGAGTCGTGGTGGTCGACCACGATCACGTCCGGCGTCACGCACGGAGGCTAGGGCATGTCCGCTCACCGGGTCACCGTGCGGCAGGCCTCCGACACCGCCTCGTCGCCCTTCTCGCGGCAGGTGTCGAAGGCAGCGAGCTTGCCCATCAGCAGCGCCACCTCGTCGCGACGCCGGGGGTTGGCCACGTTGTTCTTCTTCTCGAAGGGACTGGTCCTGTAGCTGTAGAACTCATAGCCCCACGAGGTCTTCCGCGGCCGCGGGTCGAGGTCGAGGCGCACGAGCAGCGCGGTCCGGCTGCGCACCGCGGTGTAGGACGGGATCCGGTCGAGCTCCGAGCCGGTGAACGCCGCGTCGGGATCGTTGCCCGTGAGCGTCTGCTGCGTGTGCTCGAGGAAGGCGTACGACTGGCGCACCAGCGCGGGCTGCCCCAGGGTCGGCGCCAGCGACGTGCCGCTGCGGAAGGGCGCGGGGACCAGCCCGGCCATCTCCTCGAAGGTCGGCGCGAGGTCGATGTTGCTGGTGACCTCCTTGCGCTTCCCCGGGACGACGCCGGGACCGGTGATCAGCAGCGGCACGCGCACGTCGGTGTCGTACGGCGTCCCCTTGCCGCGCCCGAGACCGTTCTGGCCGAGGTGGAAGCCGTTGTCGGACGTGAGGACGACGTAGGTGTCGGGCCCGACCGAGGCGAGCAGCTTCGTGACCAGGCGGTCGGCGGACTGCGCCATCCGCGCGCGGTCGCGCAGGTCGCGCACCGCGGCGGCGGCCGGCAGGGTGGAGGCGGTGTTCCAGGCCCGGGCCTTCTTGCCCTTGCGGGTGCGCGGCCGGTTGTCGGCGCGCTCGTCGCCGTAGCCCGGCAGGTCGTCGACGGTGAGCTTGGCGCAGGAGACCCGACCGCAGGAGCGCTGGCCCTCCCGGTCGCGGAACATCGGCGGGAAGAGCGGGTCGCCCGGGTAGTGGCCCTTCGGCTGGGTGCGGTTGTGCGGGGCGTAGAGCGCGACCTCGAGGAAGTAGGGCGCGTCGGCGGCCTCGCCGTTGGCGACGAAGTCCAGCGCGAGGTCGCCGATCACGGTCCCGGCATAAGCCTGGTCCTTGGCGGCGTCACTGGCACTCGCGGGCGGCGCAGGGTGCTGGGTGATCTGCATCCGCTGGTCGACGACGGACGTGCTGGCGAAGTCCCACCCGTCGTACGCCGACCCGAAGACCGTGTTGAACGTGGACCAGCCCGGCACCACGGGCGGCAGCGCGCGGCCCGGTGACCACTCGTACTCGTTGAGGAACTTGCCCACGAACCCCGTCGTGTAGCCCGACTCCTGGAGCCGCACGTTGAAGGCCCGCTCGGGGTTGCCGTGGGTGTCGAAGGCCGGCCAGCCGCCGAGCATCGACGTCCCCTGGTTGGACGTGTTGGTGCGGACGCCGGTCTGGTGGGGGTACTGCCCGGTGAAGAAGCTCGACCGCGAGACGCAGCACAGGGAGTCGGTGACGAAGGCGTGCGGATAGCTCGCACCCGCCTTGCGCATCCGCTGCACCGACCGCATCGTCTGGACGAGGTCCATCGAGAAGTCGTCCAGCATGACCACGACGATGTTGGGACGCGTGGCCCGGCTCGCGGCGGGCTGCAGCTCCCCGATCGCGGTGCCGGTGACCCGCGCCGGACGTACGTCGTCGTCGGGCGTCGTCGTTCCCCCGGCTGCCCCGCATGCCGTCAGCGCGAGCAGGCATGCGCCCACCCACGCTCGCTTGAGTTGTCCCACGTGTCCCCCGTCGTGTCCCGCGCTGGCTTCCCCAGACCGGCTACCCAGAGTGACGCCGTACGTCACTGTTCGGTTGCCTGCCACGCCGAACGAATGTCTACCAGATGACTCGACTTGAGCCTCCACGGCGTCCGGTAGTTCGGGACGAGACGGTAGGAGAAACGGCCGAAACGCCCACCAGAACGTCCCGAACTACCCCAGGCCCCCACCTGCGGACTCAGGCGCCAGCAGGTCGCGGACTGCCGCGTGGAGCAGGTCGTAGCCGTTCTCGGTGAGGATCGACTCGGCGTGGAACTGGATGCCGCGGAAGTGCGGACCGATGACGGCGTGGATGTCGCCGGTGGCCTCGTCGGCCTCGATGCGTACGCCCTCGGGCAGCGTGGCGACATCGGCGGGCGCACGGCCGACGAACGTGTTGTAGAACCCCACCCGCTCGGTGCGGCCGTCGAGCCGCACGGGCGACTGGGTGCCCTGGAAGACGACGTCCTTGTAGCCGAGCTCCAGACCGAGCCGCTCGCAGAGGGTCTGGTGGCCCAGGCACACCGCGAGGAACGGCTGGCCGGAGGAGAGCAGGTCATCGACAGCGCGGCGGAAGGAGGCGATCTTGGGGTGGTCGCCGTCGCGGGGGTCGCCGGGTCCGGGCCCGACGATCACCAGGTCGGCGCCGTCGAAGGCGCCCGGGGCGTAGTCCTCGTGCCGCACGACGCGCGACGTCATCCCGAAGACACCGAGCACGTGGACGAGCATGTTCACGAAGTCGTCCTCGCCGTGCAGGATCACGGCCGTCTGCCCGGCCAGGCCCGGGTCGGCGGGCTCGCCGGCCTGGTCGGTGAGCCAGAAGCGCGAGAGCCGCTGGTTGCGCGTCCCCAGGGCCAGGAGGACGTCCTCGTCGCGTGCGAGCTCGGCGATGTCGGCGCCGTCGGACAGGGCGACCGGCGCGAGGCCGAAGGCGCTGAGGATGCCGCCCGCCTTGGCCCGTGTCTCGGCGACCTCGGACGCGGCGTCGGAGTCGCGCACCAGCGTCGCACCGGCGGTGACCTTGAGCTCGCCCGTCGGCGAGACGTCTGCGGTGCGGATCAGGATCGGGCTGTCCATGGTGGGCGTGCCGTCCGGCGAGCGGCCGAACAGCGCCAGCGCGGCGCCGTAGTAGCCGCGGCCCTCGGGCTCGTAGTCGGCGATGAGGCGGCAGGCGTTCTCGACGGGCGCGCCGGTCACCGTCGCGGCGTACATGGTGTCGCGCAGGATCTCGCGGTGGTCGCGGTCGGAGCGCCCGGCGAGGAGGTACTCGGTGTGGATCAGGTGGGTCATCGGCTTGAGGAACGGCCCGAGCACCTGGCCACCCTCGTGGCAGATGTCGCACATCATCTTGAGCTCCTCGTCGACGACCATGAAGAGCTCGAAGACCTCCTTCTCGTCGGCGAGGAAGTCGAGGAGCCGGTCCTTGACCTCGCGCGCCTCGCCCTCGGGAGCCGCGACCCGGAAGGTGCCGGAGATCGGGTTCATCCGGACGTCGCCGGAGCGCACCGAGACGTGCCGCTCGGGGCTCGCGCCGATCAGGAAGCGCTCGCCGGTGAAGAAGCAGAACGTCCAGTACGCCCCGCGCTCGCGCTCCATCAGCCGACGCAGCACCGTGAGGGCGCGGGTGGCGTCCCAGTCGGCGACGACCGCGCGGTAGTGGCGGCCGATGACGAGGTTGGCGCCCTCGCCCTGGCCGATCTCGTCGCGGATGATCGCCTCGACCACCTCGGCGTAGTCGTCGTCGCTGGTCGCGAAGCCGCCGCGCTCGGCGAGCTCGATCGGCACGTCGGGCAGCGCGGCGAGGAGGTCGTCGACCGACACCTCGTGCTCGGCCTCGATGTCGACCACGGTCAGCGGGGTGCCGTCGTCGATGGCGGCGAAGCCGCGCTCGCGCACCTGTCGGAACGGCACCGCGACGAGCCTGTCGGCGCTGCGCCCGGGCGCAGGTGCCCCGGTCTCCAGCGGGATGTCGAGGAGCGAGGCGACCTCGTGGGGCGTGCCGCCGACGAGTCCCACCGTCGGTGCGGCCTTGCGCCGGATGACCGCCCACGCGCCGTGCCCCTGGATCTGCTCCAGGAGGTCGGCGACGGTGGGGGTCGAAGTCATGGCCGAAACCCTACGGCGGGGCGCCGGGCCCGTCCCGCGGGTCTCACCCGTGGGGTCGCAGCAGCTCCTCGAGGACCTCCGAGTGGCGGTCCGGGTGCAGCCAGAACGAGTTCCCGGCCCACGACGCGGGCAGGTCGGTGGGCGCCCCGAGCTCGTCGACCACGACGTAGCCGAGCTCGACCGCGAGGGCGTGCAGCTCGGCCTGGTGCGACTGCACCTCGACCATCAGCGCCGGCCGCCCGTCGGCCAGGGTGCGGCGGGCACCGGTCAGGACCTCGAGCTCGAAGCCCTCCACATCGACCTTGACGAAGTCGGGGGGCTCGGGGAAGCGCGCGTCGAGGGTGGTCACGGTGACCTCGACGGCCCGGACGTCGGGGTCCACGCCGGCCGCCCGCGCGTTGGTCTCCAACCCCTCGAAGTGCGGGACGAACGAGTTGTTCTGCCCGGTCAGGGCCTCCACGTAGAAGGTGAGAGTCCCGGATGTCTCGCCGACACCCTCGGGGACGAGGGTGACCTGCGGGAGGTGCTCGGTGTTGGTCCGGAGGTAGGGGAGGTTGTTGGGCCCCGGCTCGAACACCACCACGGACCCGGCAGGCCCGACGAGGTGTGCGAAGTACTGGGTGATGAAACCGATGTGCCCGCCCACCTCGGCCACCCGGTCGCCCGGACCCACCAGACGCGCGAACAGCGCCATGCTCGGCGCTTCGCGGCGGCGCCGGTGGAACCAGTAACCCTTGTGGCGAAAGCTGTGCAGCCGCAAGCGGTCCCGGGTGTGGGGGTTGCGGATGGTGATGTCGCCCGGGTTGTGCGCCTCGAACCACGGCAGGACCCGGCGCCGGACGCGTGACCTGACGTCGAGACCCACTGATCCTCCTCGGACTTCCGCGTCACCCTAGTGCCTGCCCCGGTCGCCCGGCCCGGCTCGCGGCTAGGATCGCGGCCGTCCCACCGTGTGGCAAGGGCTGCAGAGAAGAGGTAACGCGTGTCCGTCGCTGCGGTCGCCCTCCGCCTCTGCGGCGACGCCCCTGACGAGCGGATCCACGCGTGGGTCCGGGCCCTGGGGCGGGTCGACGCACCTCTGCGGTCGCTGCAGCTGCCCGACGTCGCGGACGCCCCCGACGACCTCGATCGCTGGCTCGACGAGACCGGCGTGCAGCGCGTGGCTGCCGACGCGCGGACCGACGCGGTGGACGTGCTCGTCCTCGCTGACGCCACCGCCCTGCCGACACCGTCCTGCCTGCGGCTGCTCGTCGCGGACGCGGCCGGCGGGGCCGCTCTCGTCGGGACCCGCGTCCTCCCGCACGGCGCGGCCGTCCTCGAGCGCGACGGCGCGACGGTGCCCGCGCCGCACGCCTGCGTCGCGGTGCCGATGACGGCCGGCCCGGAGCACCTGCGGGCGTGCACCGCGGCCGAGGCCGCGGCGAGCTCGCTGGCGCACGGGACCGACGTACGACGCCTCGAGGCCGCGGCCGTGCTCGTCGATCAGGCGCCCGCTCACCCCGCACCGCCCGGCGACGTCCCTCCCTACGGGCACCCGGCCGCGCTGCCGTCCTCGACGCTGCACCGCGTGCTCCTCGACGCCGGCCTCACCCCGCCCCGGCTCCCGACCGGCCGCGAGCAGCGCCCGTTCCTGACGGTGATCACCCGGACCCAGGGCACCCGGCTCCAGTGCCTCGAGGAGGTGCTGACCTGCCTGTCCGGACAGTCCTCCCGCGACTTCGAGGTCGTGCTCGCGTGCCACCGCGTCGCCGACGACGCGGTCGACGCGGTGCGGCACGTGGTCGAGACGATGCCCGCCTGGCTGGCCGCCAGGACCCGCCTCATCGAGGTCGAGCGTCCGGGCCGCTCGTCGCCGCTCAACGACGCGCTCGATGTCGCGCAGGGCAGGTA
The DNA here is from genome assembly GCF_900112035.1 of Nocardioides alpinus. Classification (GTDB taxonomy): domain Bacteria; phylum Actinomycetota; class Actinomycetes; order Propionibacteriales; family Nocardioidaceae; genus Nocardioides; species Nocardioides alpinus. The sequence goes on from NZ_FOKC01000001.1 coordinate 1,014,302, forward strand.
CGCCGTCGTGCTCGACGACGACGACGCCGTGGCCCCCGACTGGGTGGCGGCCTTCGCCGCGCTCGAGGCGGAACACCCGGGTGTCGTGCTGCGCTCGGTCGCGCTGGCGCAGGAGGTGCGCCCGGTGCTCGTCGACGACGACGGCCCCCGCGGGCCGGTCCCGGTCGAGACCGGTCCGGCCCACCGGATCTGGCCCGACGCGTTCAGCATGGTCGACCACCTCTGGGACAACGCCTCGCCCCCGATGACCTTCGCCGTGCCGCGCGGGGTGTTCGGCGACCTGGGCCACCGCTTCGACGAGTCGCTCGACACCACCGAGGACTGGGACTTCCTCATGCGGGCCGCTGTCGTCACGGGGGTGGCCAGCACCCCGGCCGTCACCGCCACCTACCGCGTGTGGAACGACGGCGAGGGGTCACGGCACCTGCACGACGAGCAGGTCTGGGCATCGGGTCGCGAGGCGGTCCTGGCCACGCTCGACGGCCTGGCGATCCTCCTGCAACCCGGGGCGGCACGCGAGGTGCGCGACCTCCACCGCGCGCTCGCGGAGGAGACCGCGGAGAAGTTCCGCTTCGCGCGGCTCAACGAGCAGGCGGCCCAGGACCTCGGTGCGGTCAACGAGGCCGTCGCGGCGCTGCGCGAGCAGGTGGCCGAGCTGAGGGAGCGCAACGCGAGGCTGCGCCGGAGGCTGACATGAGCGACCTCTGGGTGCGTCTCCGGAGCCGTCCCGAACCACCCGGCAGCCCGTCGGGTGTCGTGTGGGCGTTCGCGATCGCGGCGGTCTTCTTCTTCATGAGCAACCCGCTCACGATGGTGCCGTTCTTCGGCGACTCGCTGCACCGCTCGATCCTGGTCGCCGTCGGCGCAACCGTGCTGACCCTTCCGTGGATCCGCCTCCCCCGCATCCCGTGGGCCGTGCTGCCCGTCGTGGCACTGATGTACGCCTCGCTGGCGTGGACGATCTCCTGGGACGTCACGTGGGGGGTCTCGATGGTCTACGTGAAGATCGCCCTCGTCGCTTGGCTGTGCTCGTGGTCCACCGACCTGCGCACGATCGCCCACGGCCTGCACCTGGGCGGCGTGGCGGTCGTGATCGGGTCGATCTACGCCTACTGGGCCGGACTCCCGTTCGCCGACGTGCCGGACGGCGCCAAGGGGTTCCTCGCCGGCGTCGGCGCCAACCGCAACATCCTCGGCTACACCCTCGCCCTCGCGTGGGCGGCGGCACTGGCGCACCACCCGCAGGGGCGGCGGGCGCGGCTGCTGTGGAGCGCCGGGATCGCCACCCTCGCCCTCGGCCTGGTGCTCGCCCAGTCGGCAACGGCGTTCGTCTGCGCGGCGCTGGTCGCGGCGCTGGCCTTCGCGTCGACCCGCAGGCACCGCCTCCCGCAGCGCCTCCGGGGTCGGACGGTCCTCGCCCTCGCACTCGGCACGGTCGTGGCCGCGGTCGTCGCACTACCGCTCATCGGTGTCCTGCTGGGCAGGGACTCGGCCACCCTCTCCGGGCGCACCCAGGTGTGGACCGCGATCTGGAACGCGACCTACGGACAGCGCCTCCTCGGGCAGGGCTGGGGGACCACGTGGCCGCACGCGTGGGTCCAGGCGCCCCCCAACCCGGTCTTCGAGTACATCAACGCCAACTACGGGGCCGGGGTCGTGGCGCACGGCCACAACTCGCTCATCGACGTCATGCCGGACCTGGGCTTCGTCGGGATGGGGGCCTTCGCCCTGGCGTACGTCGTGCTCGTGCTGGAGGCCGTACGCCGCTGGTGGCTGACGCCGCTGCACTCCGAGGACCGGGACGTCTGGGCCACCCTCACCGTGCTGCTGGCCGCCGCGCTCATCGTGTACGGCATCAACGAACCTCTGGCGACCACCCCGCTGGGCTGGTTCCTCCTGGTCGTCCTGTCCTCCTCGAGGCAGCGGCGACCCGTGCCGGCCGTGACGTCCCCGGAGCAGGGCGAGGGCCGAGGTCGCGCCGAGGCGCACGGTGTGGCGACCCATCGCCGCCACGTGCGAAGGTAACGCCCATGACGCATGTGCTGGTGACCTGCGCCGGTCGCCGGGTCTCGCTCGTGCGGGCCTTCCTCGAGGCGGCCCACGAGCGCGGCCTCCAGGTGCTCGCCGCCGATCCCGACCCCCTGGCCCCCGCCCTCGTCGACGTCGACCTCGCGGTGCGCGTCCCTGCGCTCGCCGACCCGGCCTACGTCCCACGGCTTCTCGAGGTCATCGGGGAGCACGAGGTCGGGCTGGTCGTGCCGACGATCGACACGGAGCTCCCGCTGCTGGCGCGCCACTCCGAGGACCTGGCGCGAGCCGGCGCCCTCGCGCTGGTGTCGTCCGCTGCCTTCGTCGACGTCTGCGGCGACAAGGCGACGACCGCGGAGGCATTCTCCGCCCGCGGGATCGACGTACCCCGCTCGTGGCTGCCCGAAGACCTGGCCGGCGACACCCTGCCGGAGCTCCCCGACGCCCTCGTCGTCAAGCCGCGCAACGGCAGCTCGAGCAAGGACGTCCACCTGATCGAGCGCGGCAGCGTGCGCCAGACCGTGGACGTGGTGCCCCACGCGATCATCCAGGAGCGGCTGACCGGGCCGGAGGTGACGGTGGATGCGCTGCTGGACCTCGACGGCAGGCCGGTGCACTACGTGCCACGCACCCGCATCAAGACCCTCGGCGGCGAGTCCATCCAGGGAGTCACGCTGCCGCACGACGAGCTCGGGCCGTGGATCGAGCGCGTGCTCACCGCGTGCAGCGAGCTGGGAGCCCGCGGTCCGGTGACGCTGCAGTTCTTCCGCACCGAGCGGGGACCGGTGCTGATCGAGGTCAACCCCCGGTTCGGCGGTGGCTTCCCGCTGACCCGCGCCGCCGGCGGCGACTACCCGGCCTGGCTGCTCGACCAGGTCGCGGGCGCCACGACACCGCAGCGCTTCGGTGACTACCGCGAGGGCCTCTACATGACGCGCTACATGGTGGAGCACTTCACCGACGAGCTGCGCTGGTGATCGGGGCGCCGCGCGGCGTGGTCCTCGACCTCGACGACACGCTCTACCTCGAGCGCGACTACGTACGCTCCGGCTTCGCCGCGGTGGGCGCCCACGTCGCGGCGAGGTCGGACTCCGACGCCGCGCAGGTGGCGGACCACCTGTGGCGCCGGTTCACCAGTGGCGAGTGGGGCAGCCACTTCGACGACCTCCTTGCGTCCGACCCGGCGCTGAGCGGTCGGGTCGAGGTGCTCGAGCTCGTCGAGGTCTACCGGCACCACGTCCCGGAGATCGACCTGCTGCCCGGGGTGCGCGACCTGCTGGCGGACCTGCGCGGCGCCGGACGCCGTACGGCCGTGATCAGCGACGGCGCCCTGGTCGGGCAGCAGCAGAAGGTCCGCGCGCTGGGGCTCGAGGAGCTCGTCGACGGCCCGGTGGTCCTCACCGACGTGTGGGGCCGGGAGGGCTGGAAGCCGCACCCCCGTGCCTTCCTGCACGTGGCACAGGCCTGGGGGTTGGCGCCCGAGGACCTCGTCTACGTCGGCGACAACCCGCACAAGGACTTCGACGCTCCGCGCGACCTCGGCTGGTCCTGCGTCCGGATGCGGATGCCGGGGCAGCTCCACCAGGAGGTCGAGGACCGCCTCGACCCCGACGTCACGGTCGACTCGTGGGCCGGGCTGGCCGAGGTCCTGTCCGTCACACCTAGACTCACCTGACATGGATCGGGGACTGGTGCTCAAGCGTGCCTTCGACCTGGCGGTGTCGGTGCCCGCCCTCGTGCTGAGCCTGCCGGCCCAGGCGCTCACCGCCCTGGCGGTGCGGCTGACGATGGGTCGGCCCGTGCTCTTCCGGCAGCGCCGGCCCGGGCTCGACGGCGAGGTCTTCGAGCTGGTGAAGTTCCGCACGATGCACCACGAGGATCCCGCGCGCGGGCGCACGGACGACGCGTCGCGCCTCACCGCCACCGGGCGGTTGCTGCGCAAGCTCAGCCTCGACGAGCTGCCCTCGCTGTGGAACATCGTGCGCGGCGACATGTCCCTCGTCGGTCCGCGACCGCTGCTGGAGCGCTACCTCGACCGCTACAGCCCCGAGCAGGCGCGCCGCCACGAGGTCCGCCCGGGCCTCACCGGGCTCGCCCAGGTGTCGGGTCGCAACCAGGTCTCGTGGGAGGACAAGCTGCGTCTCGACGTGGAGTACGTCGACACCCGCAGCTTCACCGGCGACCTCCGCATCCTGCTGGCCACCGTCCGGCACGTGGTGCGCGGCACGGGCGTGTCCGCGGACGGTGAGGCGACGATGGCCGAGTTCCGCGGGACCCACGCGCACGGGGACCGCGGCTGATGCGGATCGGTTTCGTCACGCAGTGGTTCCCCCCGGAGACCGGCACCGTCGTCCCCTCGGCCATCGCGGAGGGCCTCCGGGGTGCGGGTCACGACGTCGAGGTCCTCACCGGCTTCCCCAACTACCCCACCGGTCGGGTGATGGACGGCTACCGCGTCCGCCCCTACCAGCGCGAGACCACGCCGTCCGGCATCACCGTGCACCGCGCCCCCCTCTGGCCCAACCACGACTCCCGTGCCGTCGCGCGGATGGCCAACTACCTCTCGTTCGCGGCGGGTGCCAGCGCCGTGGCCCGCACCCGTGTCCCCCGGCCCGACGTGTGGCTCGTCTACTCCTCACCCGCGACGGCGGTGCTGCCCGTCGTACGCCTGCTCCGGCGCCACCGCGCGCCCTACTTCCTGCTCGTGCAGGACCTCTGGCCGGACAGCGTCACCGGCAGCGGCTTCGTCGGAGGCGCGGCCGGGGCGGCGGTCGAGAACGCACTCACCCGCTTCTGCGACGCGACCTACCGGCACGCGGGTGGCATCGGGGTGATCTCCCCCGGCATGCGTCGGGTCCTGGTCGACCGCGGCGTGCCCGACCGGCTGGTCCACGACACGCCCAACTGGATCTCCGACGACCACCTCCTGCCCGACGTCACCCCCGGTGCGGGGCTGCGTGCGGAGCTCGGGCTCTCCGCCGGACGGACCTGGATGTACGCCGGCAACCTGGGCGAGCTGCAGGGCCTCGACGCCCTCGTCGAGGCGTTCGCCCGACGGCCCGAGGCGCAGCTCGTGCTGGTCGGTGACGGCGTCGCGCGCGGTCGGCTGGAGGCACTGGCGGCGCGGCTCGGCGCCACCAACATCCGCTTCGCCGGCTCGGTGGCCACCTCCGAGGTCGGTCGCTGGATCGCTGCCTCCGACGTGCAGGTCGTCTCCCTCCAGGACACGCCGCTGCTCCGGGTCACGATGCCCAGCAAGGTGCAGACCGCCCTGGCCGCCGCCCGCCCCGTGCTCGTCCACGCCGCAGGTGACGCGGCGTCGGTCGTCACCGACGGGCAGTGCGGCTGGGCGGCCAACCCCGGTGACGCTGCTGCGCTCGACTCAGCGATCGGTGCCGGTCTCCGGAGTCCCGAGTCCGAGCTGGAGGCGATGGGCCGGCGCTCGCGCGGGCTCTACGAGGAGCACTACTCCCCGCGGGTCGGGCCGCACCGCCTGGCGCGGGCCCTCGAGTCCGCGGTGGCTGGCCAGCGACGCTGAGCCGCCTCCGTCCGAGCGGTGGTGGAGCCACGTTCGCCGCCTCAGAAATGTGGGTGGCCCACCGCTCGCGGAGGCTGCACGTGGCGAGCCGGGCCGTCAGCCCTGGAGCTCGCGCAGGACCGTGGCCAACGACGCGGTGCTGGTGGCCTCCAGGGACGCCGCGTGCGCCGACCGCGCGTCCCACTCGGCGTCCGCCATGTCGGCGAAGGCCTGCACCGCTGCGCCGACCGCCTCCGGAGAGCCGCACGCGGCGCGGTCGAGCACGACGCCGGCGCCTGACGCCCCGACGTAGGTCCACGGCGTCTGGTCGCTGATCAGGACCGGGCACCCGGCTCGGAGCGCCTCGCCGATGGCGTGACCGAAGTTCTCGCCCCGGGTCAGGAGCGCGAAGAGGTGACTGGTGCGCAGCGCCTCCTCGACCTGCTCGGGGCCGACGGCGCCGACAAGACGTACCTCGACGTGGTCGGGCAGCCGGTCGACCAGCGTCCGGACGACCGCGACGTGCTCCGCGTCCTCGAGCAGTCCCAGGACGTCGAGCCGCACCGGCGTCCGGACGTGGGCCAGACCGCGCACCAGGTCGTCGATCCCCTTGACCGGTGCGACCCGGCCCACGGTGACGACGCGCAGCTGCTCACCTCGTGGCGGACGGGGGGCCGCGGGGGAGCTCCCGACCGGTCGCAGGCGCTCCGGCACCACGGCGGAGCGCGCGCCGGGGAACATCCTCGTCACGTCGGCCTGCTCTCGCTCGGAGCTCACCACCCACACGGTCGGCGAGCCACCGAACCGGACGGCCGAGCGACTGACGCGGAGCAGCCCCGTCCAGACCTTCTTCTGCCACGGCGAGCCGAGGGCCAGGGCGCTGGCCGCCAGCTCCCCGCGCGGGCTGACGAGCAGACGGCCGCGCCAGCGGGTCAGCGCCATCACGACGAGCGGCAGCACGGTGAATCCCTGCGACATGACGGAGTTGACGTAGACGACGTCCGCAGCGCGGACCGTGCGCAGCGCCGCCCGCCACGCCCCCCGGGCGCGCCAGGACAGCGGCGGCAGGTAGGTCACGGGGGTGCCGTCGACCTCGACGGTGCCGACGTGGGGCGCAGGGTAGGGCGCGGTGTCGCCGAGGTCGCGGTCGGAGGTCAGCACGTGCACCTGGTGGTCGCGGAGCGAGTCGACGGCTCCGACGATCCCGGGCACGGGGCCACCCGCCTTGTGGGCCGGGACGTAGGCGGGTGCCAGCACGACCACCTTCACGACGCCCCCTCCGACGGTTCGGCGACGACGGCGTCCACGGTCCCGCGACGACCGAAGAGGCGGTGCAGCACCGCCACTCCGGCTGCTGCGACGAGGAGCGCGAACGGCCCGCGCGTCGCCGCCGCGGCGATCCCGGACGACGGGAGGAGGGCACCTGCCAGGCAGAGCACGAGCCCGACCAGGAGCGGCGCCAGCACGGTCGCCTCGGGCCAGGTCACTCCCCCGACCCGGCGCGCCAGGGAGCGCACCAGGAGCCACAGGCAGGCGTACGTCGTCGCCACCCCGAGGCCGACGCCCGCGAGCCCGAGCGACCGGGTGGCGAGCACCGAGACCGCCGCGCCGACAAGCATCGCCAGCGGGCTCAGCACGGCCAGCACAGCCGTACGGCCGCTGAGCACGACGAGCTGGTAGTGGGCCAGGTAGACGGCGGCGAGCGGAGCGGCCAGACAGGCAGCAGCGACGAGCGGCACCATGTCGCCGACCGAGAAGGAGGCCGGGACGAGCACCGCCAGCAGCCAGGGCGACAGCAGGGCGACCCCGCCGGTCGCCAGTGCGGCGAGCGTCGTCACCAGTGCGGCCGTCTCGCCCAGCTGCTCACCGCGGGTCTCGCGCGCACCCTTGGCGAGCACCGGGAGCCAGGCGTAGGCCACCGCGCTGGTGAGCGTCAGCGCGACGGTCCCGAGGTAGAGCGCGACCTGGGCGCGGCCGCCGTCGCTCCGCCCCAGCACCGCCGCGGCGACCAGGACCCCCACGCCGTTGGCGCTGGCGGTGACGAACTGGTGGGGCACGAGGGGCAGCGACGTACGGACTGCCGCGGTCACGTCGTTCCAGCGCAGCACGACGCGCCCGGACCCGAGGACCTTGACGAGCCCGAACGCGAGGGTGAGCGCGTTGACCACAGCGACGGCCGCGAAGTAGCGACCGGCAGACGGCTGCTCGCCCGCTCCGACGGCCAGCAGGCCGGCGGCCGGAGCCAGGAGGGTCGGCCCCGCGGCCAGCACGACGTAGAACCAGGCCCGCTCCAGCGCGACCGCCCACGCCTGGGTCAGGGCGATGCCTGCTCCCAGACCGCCGGCGACCAGGGCGAGCGAGACGGCGAGGGAGGTCGCCGAGCCACCGAGCGCGACGACGTGCAGCAGGGCCGCCACGACCACCGCGGTGGACAGCGCCGCGACCGTGCCGACGAGCACCAGGCCGCGGGCCCCCTCGGTGCCGGTGGACTCCGCGAGGACGTGACGGGTGATGATCAGCGGCAGGCCGAGGGTCAGCACGACCAGGGACCACTGCATGGTCGTGATCGACACCGAGATCAGGCCGTACTCGTCGACGCCGGCCGCTCGCGTCAGGAACGGCGTCACGAGCAGACCGGCGAGCATGGGTGCGGCGCTGCCCAGGGTGTAGACGGATCCGCGCCCGATCAGGCGGCGACCGGCGCCGCTCATCCGGCAGCACCGGTCGGGGACCGGTGCTCCTCGGTCGCGGCGCCGTCGCGTCCGCGGCGGCGCAGCACCAGCCACACCACGGTCAGCACGGTGAACCCGATGGCGAGCTCGCCGCCCTGGAAGAGCTGGTTGTTGGCGGGGAGGTAGAAGACCAGGATGCAGAGGTAGAAGAACACCGCGGCGGCGAGTGGGTCGCCACGCTCGAGGGTGTCGCGCCAGCTCCGCCCGAGGGCGAAACCGATCAGGGCCATCAGTGCGATGACGCCCGGGAACCCGATGTCCGAGGCGGGGTGGACGAAGAACGTCGACCAGACCATGCCGTCCGGCCAGCCCTGGTCGATGAGCTTGCCGGCGTACGTCCTCGCCTCGATCGCCTCCTCCCGGTCGCCCTGGCCGACCACGCGCAGCAGGTTGTGACGGTAGAACTCCGAGAACCCCAGTCCCCACGTCGGCGTGAAGTCCTCGTCCATCGCGAGCGAGAGGCCGCGGTAGCCGTGGGTGAGGTAGCTGCTGAAGATGAGCCCCTCGGACTGCAGGGACTCCGGGACGACGGCGAAGTAGATGTGGTCCTCGCGCGTGGTGGCGACGTCGATCAGCGCCGTGTCGCGCATGCGCTCGTCGACGGTCTCCGAGCTGCCACCCTCGTCCTCTGCGGCTGCGGCATCCGCGCCGATGCGGCTGTTGATGGTCGTGGCGTAGTAGGCGAAGAAGACGCCGACCACCACCACGATGCCGACCAGCGAGCGGAGCAGACGACCGCGCCGGTCGCGGGAGAGCGAGCTCGCGGCGACCAGCACCAGGAACAGCACCAGCTGCCCACAGAGCTCGGCCACGCCCCGGTTGATGCCCTGCGCCACGGTGAGGGCCACCGACAGCAGCACGCAGAGCACACCCAGCGACCGCGCGACCCGCGACAGCCGCGGCCAGAGGAAGAGGGTCAGCGGGAAGATCAGGATCGTCAGCGGCGCGACGACCATGCGCAGGTAGAGGAAGACCGGCGTGGCCGACTCGTTGAGGTCCTTGTTGCGGGCGTACGCCGCACCGGCGTCGCTCAGCCCGCCCCAGACGTCGGGCAGCCAGCTCCCGGTGGTCGTGCGCGAGACGGGGATGAACAGCAGGAGGTAGACGACCGACGCGGCGATGACGAGCATCGAGGCGTCGAGGGGGCTCCGGACACGGGTCACCGGGGTCCGCCCACGACGCACCGCGAACAGGTAGCCGCCCGCGAGGGCGGCCGTGGCGGCGGCGAGGAAGAGGTGCACCCGCAGCGGTCGCACCAGGTGCCAGTCGATCGGGCCCACGGCGAGCAGGGCCCACGAGACGAGGAACAGGCCGGTCGCCACGAAGAGCGGCACGAAACGTGTCACGCCCTCGAAGCGGAAGACCAGGGGGCGCTCGGTGTCGCTCATCCAGGTGCGGGTCTCGGCGCGCGGCGCGGTGTCGGTCTCAGTCATGGCTCTCCCCAAGAGCGAGCTGCACGATGCGCAGCCCTTGTGTTCGGTGGTTCTTGCGCTCGAGCACGAAGCGCCGGGCACGGTCGCCGCGCTCGTGGAGGGCGGTCCGTCCCAGTGCGGCGGCGCGCTCGAGCGCGGCTGTGACGTCAGCGGCGGACGACCCGTCGATGGTCAGGACGTGCTCGTCGTACTCGGGCGGCATGCCCGGCAGCCGGGTGGTGAGGACTGCGGTGCCCGAGACGAGGTACTCCATGTTCTTGGACGGGAAGGAGTAGGCAGTGAACTCCTGGTCGGCGGGCCGCGGGTTGACCAGCAGCCACGCACGCTGCTGGGCAGCGACGACCTCCGCGTTGGGCGCGGTGCCGCGGAACTCGACGCGCGGGTCCGCCGCCGCGGCCGCCGCCACGTCGGGCGCGAAGTCGCCGCCGCCGTAGACCACGAGGCGGGCCGACGGGTGGTCCCACGCGCGGAAGCCGTCGACCAGGTGGGCCAGGCCGTACTCGCGGCGCAGGGCCCCGGAGTAGAGCACGGTCAGCTGCTCGTCCTTGGCCTCGAGCACGTTGTCGGAGGCAGCCATGTCGGCATCGACCAGCCCCTCCATGACGATCGACGGACGCCCCAGCGGGTTGACCACGTCGTCCATCTGGCGCGTGAGCAGCACGAAGCGGTCGATGGACCGGTAGGTGCGCCCCACCACTCGCCGTACGGCTCGGTAGCGGGCGCCGCTGCGGCTGCTGGCGTCACTGACGTCGGCCATGAAGGTGTAGACGTCTGCGAACACGGCGACCCGGGTGACGCCGCGCGTCGCTGCCAGCACCCCTGGCAGCGCCGAGACGTACGCCGCGTCGACGACCACGAACCGCTGGCGACCACGGGTGCGCAGCCTCCACCTGAGGGCGCCCGCCGCGAGCGAGGCCGCGAGGTGTGCCTGCTTGAGGACGCGGACGTTGGGGAAACCGCGGTGGTCGACCACCAGCGAGGGCCGCGGACGGTCCACGACGCGACGCCACCACCCGCCGCGGTAGAAGGTCGGGGTGGCGCTCCGGCCCACGAGTGAGGTGACCCGCGCCCCGTTGTCGAGGAGTCCGCGCTGGATGAGCGAGTGGAACTTGAACCCGGACTCCGGCATGCCGTAGGTGACCTGCTGCGCGGACGGCAGCAGCTCACCCTGCATCGCCACGAACTGCTCCGGCGAGGGCACGGACGAGACGTAGAGGACCTCCACGTCCGCCGGGGTCACGTCGCCCCCGGAGCCTGACGGATCCCCAGCCAGTTCTCGTAGCGCGCGTGGGTGGACAGGATGAAGCCGACCGCGCGGCGCGAGCAGTCACCGATGCGGTAGTCCTCCGGCACCCGCGAGGCACGATCGGTGTCGGAGACCGCGAAGCGGACCGCCTCCACGACGTTGGTCGCGTCGAGCCCGGTCATCAGGATCGAGGCCGAGTCCAGCGCCTCGGGACGCTCGATCGAGTCGCGCAGCGTGACGGCCGGGAACTCGAGCAGCGACGACTCCTCCGAGATCGTGCCGGAGTCGGACAGGACGCAGAAGGACTGCTTCTGGAGCTTGTTGTAGTCGAGGAAGCCCAGCGGGTCGTGGAAGGTGATGCCCTCGGTGGAGCGGCCCAGCGCGTCGAGCCGCTTGCGGGTGCGGGGGTGGGTGGAGACCAGCACCGGCATCCCGGTCTCGGCGACCACGCCCTCGAGGCAGTCGAGCAGCAGGTTGAGGCGGTCGGGGTTGTCGACGTTCTCCTCGCGGTGCGCGCTCACCAGGACGTAGCCCTGCGGCGTGAGGCCGAGGCGCTCGACGGCGTCGGAGGCGTCGATCGCGTCGGCGTGCGCAGCGAGGACCTCCTTCATCGGCGAGCCGGTCTTGAGGATGCGACGCGGGTGCAACCCCTCGGCGAGGAGGTTGCGACGGGCGTGCTCGGTGTAGACGAGGTTGAAGTCGGCGACGTGGTCGACGAGGCGCCGGTTGGTCTCCTCCGGCACGTTCTCGTCGAAGCATCGGTTGCCGGCCTCCATGTGGTAGACGGGGATGCGCATCCGCTTGGCCATCACGGCTGCCAGGCAGCTGTTCGTGTCGCCCAGCACCAGCACCGCGTCGGGCTGCTCCTCGAGCAGCACCTCCTCGGTCTTGATCAGCACCTCGCCGAGCACCCGGCCCAGGCTGCTGGTGTCGACGTCGAGCAGGTGGTCCGGCGCGCGCAGGCCCAGCTCGGAGAAGAAGATCTCGTTGAGGTTGTGGTCGTAGTTCTGACCCGTGTGCACCAGGACGTGGTCGACGGTGCGGTCGAGCAGCTTGATCGTCTCGGACAGCCGGATGATCTCCGGACGTGTCCCGACGACGGTCATCACCTTGGTCATGCGTCCTCCTGCGGGGCCGGGCGGACGACCGGCTCGTGGATGGTGTCGGGCGCGTCGGGATCGAAGAGCGAGTCGGTCCAGAACAGCGTGGTCAGCACACCCTCGCCGACGTTGGTGATGTCGTGCGACCACATGGTCGGCATGTCGACGACCACGGGCTGCTCGCCGGTGACCGGCAGCTCGACGACCTCGTCGTGGAACATCCGCCGCAACCGGATGACCGCCTCGCCGTCGAGCACGACGAACCGCTCGATCTTGTGGAGGTGGTAGTGGATGCCGCGGGTGACGCCGGGGACCGTCGTGGAGACGAAGGTCTGGCCGCCGCTGCCGTGGGTGCGGACCGTCTCGACCAGTCGGCCGCGCTGGTCGCTCCGGGGCGTCAGCGCCAGGGGGTAGTGGGCAGGGAAGAGCGCGGCCCGGTAGGTGTTGAAGAGGTCGCGCTCGAAGTCGTCGGCCATCGCCGGGACGTCGGCACTGGGCACGTAGGTGGAGTGGAAGCGCTCGAGGGCGTCCCACACCGCCTGCACCGACGTGGGGTGCGCCCCGGGCCGCACCGTCGCGGGAGCGTCGGGGGCCAGCGCGTCTAGCAGCGCCTGCGCCGCACCCTGGGCGTGCAGCAGCTCGATCGGGCGGTCGGCGATCTCGGGCCGGTCGCCGGAGATCGCGCGGTCCACGAAGGTCGCGACGAAGGAGTTGTAGCCGGGACGTCCGTGCTCCCCGAAGAGGTTGGGCAGCAGGACGTCGACGAAGCGGCCGTCCCTGCGGCCGGCCGCCGCCCGCAGCACCTCGGCTGCCTGCTCCTTGCCCGCGGCGTACGCCGACCCGTTGCCCACCTGGATCGAGTTGGCGAAGACGACGGTCACTCCCGTCGTGCCCGCCAGGGCGTCGGCCACTCCCTGCGCCACCGCGACGTTGCCGTCGACCAGCTCGGCGTCGCCGGCACGGTTGACGCCCGCGACGTGGATGACCGCGTCGACGTCAGCCGCGAGGGCGGGCAGGCGGTCCCAGTCCGCGCGCGCGACGGGCACGACCTCGTGGTCGGTCGTGGCGTGGATGCGGCACCGCAGGTGCCAGCCGAGGAAGCCCTCGGCACCGGTGAGCAGGATCCTCACGCGCGCAGCTCCGGGTCGGCGGCGATCTCGGGGATGGTGCGCAGCAGGGCCACGGTCTGCTCGACGTCGAGCGGCGCCACCGAGTCGGAGGCGTAGTCGACAGTGGTGTCGACCTCCTCCTCCCCCTCGGAGAAGTACTTCTCGTACTGCAGCCCCCGGTCGTCGAGCGGCACACGGAAGTAGTCGCCCTGGTCGGTGGCCTTGGCGATCTCCTCGCGGCTCAGCAGCGTCTCGTGGAGCTTCTCGCCGTGACGGGTGCCGATGCGGTGCACCTCGGGCTCGTCCTGGCCGAAGAGTCGCCCGACCGCGGTGGCGAGCGTCGCCACGGTCGTGGCGGCCGCCTTGCGGACGAACAGGTCTCCGGGCTGCGCGTGGGCGAAGGCGTGCTTGACCAGGTCGACCGAGTCGTCGAGCGACATCAGGAAGCGCGTCATCCGCGGGTCGGTGATGGTGAGCGGCTTGCCCTCGCGCAGCAGCGAGATGAAGGCCGGGATCACCGAGCCGCGGGAGTACATGACGTTGCCGTAGCGGGTGACCGACACGGTCATGTCGTGGTCGGGGTGGTTGCGGGCGAAGGCCTGCGCGGTCTTCTCCATGAGGGCCTTCGACATGCCCATCGCGTTGACGGGGTAGACCGCCTTGTCCGTGCTCAGCAGCACGACCGAGCGGACGCCGGCCGCTGCGCTCGCCTCGATGACGTTGTGGCTGCCGACGACGTTGGTCTTGACCGCCTGCTGGGGGAAGAACTCGCACGACGGGACCTGCTTGAGCGCAGCGGCGTGGAAGACGAAGTCGGCGTCCAGCACCGCCGTACGGACGCTGTCGGGGTCGCGCACGTCACCGAGGAAGAAGCGCACCCGCTCGTCGTTGAACGCCCGTCGCATGAGGTCCTGCTTGGCCTCGTCGCGGCTGAAGATGTTGATCCGCGCAGCGCCGTCGTCGAGCAGGTGGCGGGCCATGATCGACCCGAAGGACCCGGTGCCGCCGGTGATGGTGATGGTCCGGCCCGCGACAGAGGTGTCGCTCTCGCTCGGGGGGGTGGTCACAGGGTCTTCCTTTCGAGGAACGTACGGACGTGCGTGACGACCCGCTCGAACTGGTCGTCGCTGAGCGCGGAGCCGCTGGGCAGCGACAGGCCGGTCCGGAAGAGTCTCTCGGACGTGCCGTTGGTGTAGGCGGGCCGGTCGGCGAAGACCGGCTGGAGGTGCATGGGCTTCCACAGCGGCCGGGCCTCGATGTCGGCCTCGGCGAGGTGCAGGCGCAGCTCGTCGGCGGACCAGCCGGTGACCGCTTCGTCGACGACGACGGACGTCAGCCAGAAGTTGTCGTGGTCCTCGCCCGCAGCGGCGTCGACGCCGTCCTGGCCGCCGAACACGGTCAGGCCGTCGACGGGGGCGACGAGCTCGCGGTAGCGGCGGCGCCAGCCGCGACGGCGGTCGAGCATCTGCGGCAGGCGGGCGAGCTGGACCCGACCGACGGCAGCGAGCAGGTTGGACAGCCGGTAGTTGTAGCCGATGTCGACGTGCTCGTAGTGCACGACCGGCTGACGCGCCTGGGTGGCGAGGTAGCGGGCGCGTTCGGCCATCTCGGGGTCGTCGCACAGGAGCGCGCCGCCACCGGAGGTGGTGATGATCTTGTTGCCGTTGAACGACACCACCGCGCCGACTCCGTCGGCACCCGCGGGGCGTCCACCGCGACGCGCGCCGAGCGACTCGGCGGCGTCGACGAGCACGGGTACGCCGTGGCGGTCGGCGGCTGCGCTGACGCCCACGTGGTCGGCGACCTTGCCGAGCAGGTCGACCGGCACGACGGCGCCCACCCGGGCCCCGGCACGCTGCTGGTCCTCGATCGCCTGCTCGACCAGGGCGGGGTCGAGGTTGCCGGTCTCATCGGAGTCGACGAAGACCGGCGTCGCCCCGGTGTAGGTGATCGCGTTGGCGGTCGCGGCGAAGGTCATCGACGAGGTCACCACGACGTCACCGGGCCCGACACCGAGGTGCAGCAGGCCGAGGTGCAGGGCGGCGGTGCCCGAGCTCAGCGCCACGGCGTAGGCACGGTCGGTGGCCTGCGCGAGGTCGGCCTCGAAGGCGTCGACCTCGGGTCCGAGGGGGGCGACCCACCCCGAGCGCAGCGCGCGGACCAGTGCGTCCTCCTCGGCCTGCGTCACGTCGGGGGAGGACAGGTAGGTGCGAGACGTCAACGATCCCCCACTGCGGGTGCCAGGTCGCTGAGCTCCGCGGGGTCGACCGCGGGGACGGCGACGCTGCGGATCATCGGGTGCTCGGTGCCCTGCGGGCACTCCTCGTCGGAGAAGAGTCGCTCGTGCAGCTTCTCCCCCGGGCGCAGCCCGGTGAAGACGATGTCGACACCCGAGGCGTGGGAGAGCTCGATCATCCGCCGGGCCACGTCGAGGATCTTCACCGGCGTCCCCATCTCGAGGACCATGACGTCGCCGGAGCGGCCCATCGTGCCGGCCTGGACGACGAGCTCGCAGGCCTCGGGGATCGTCATGAAGTAGCGGGTGACGTCGGGGTGGGTGACCGTGATCGGCCCGCCCGCCTCGATCTGCGCGTTGAACGTGTGCAGCATCGAGCCGCGCGAGCCCAGCACGTTGCCGAACCGGACGCTGATGAAGTGGCCGACGCCGCGCGCTGCGTACCAGGCGGTGAGCTGCTCGGCGATGCGCTTGGTGGTGCCGAGCACGCTCGTGGAGTCGGCGGCCTTGTCGGTGGAGATGTTGACGAAGTGGGCCACGCGGTGGCGCTCGGAGACGCGCAGCAGGTTGAGCGTGCCGAGGACGTTGGTCTTCCACCCCTCGTCGGGGAACCGCTCGAGCATCGGCAGGTGCTTGAGCGCGGCGGCGTGGAAGACGATCTCGGGCCGGTGCTCGGCGAAGACCTTCTCGAGCGCACCGCGGTCGCGGATGTCGCACAGCACCGTGTTGGGCTCGTCGAGCAGGCCGTGGCCGAAGATCGAGAGCTGGACGGCGTGCAGCGCGGACTCGTCGCGGTCGAGCATGACCATGGCGGCCGGACCGAACTTGTGGACCTGGCGCGCCAGCTCGGAGCCGATCGAGCCGCCTGCGCCGGTGATGAGCACGCGCTTGCCGGTGAGGTAGCCCGCGATCTCGGTGACGCTCGTCGAGACCTGGTGGCGCCCGAGGACGTCGCCGATCTCGACCGGGCGGATGTCGGCGGCGCTGACCTGGCCGCCGATCATCTCCGCCACACGAGGAAGCACGAGGAAGTCCATCCCGGCGGCCTGCGCGGCCTTCTGGGCCCGGTCGATCACGGCACCGTTGGCGGAGGGGATGGCGAGGACGACGACGTCGGCGTCGCGCTTGCTGCCGACCGCAGCGAGCTGCGATCCCGCACCCAGCACGGGGACGCCGCTGATGCGCAGGTGGCGCTTGCCGGGGTTGTCGTCGAGGAATCCGACGACCTCGTCGGCGTCACCGCGCAGGAGGTTGAGCACCTGGCGGCCGGCGTCGCCGGCACCGTAGATCAGCACGCGTCGCCCCGCCGGACGGGACTCGTCGACCTGGAGCCGGTCGCGCAGCCCACGGTAGAAGAGGCGTCCGGCCGCGGAGATCAGCAGCGCCATCGGCGGCGCGAGGACGACCACGCTGCGGGGGGCCGGGGCAGTCATCGACGCGGACATGGCCAGCGTCAGGGCACCCACCACACCGAGCAGGAGCGCGAGACCGATGGCCTCGTCGAAGGACCCGACCAGGTAGCGGCCGCGGTAGAACTTGGTGGCGTACCCGATCGCGAGGAGCAGGGCCGACGCGAGCAGCCAGTAGGCGATGACCGAGTCCCACAGGACCTCGGTCAGGTTGAAGTCGTGGCGCACGCCGATGACGACGGCCGTCGCCAGCGCCCAGGACCCGATGTCCCAGAGCGCGAGGGCTCCCCTGCGCGCGAATGCGTTGTCCATCATCCTTCTCGCCCCCGTGCGTGAAGTTGGCTACTCGTCTATAGGCCCGTAGGGCCAGCCCATGCTAGACCCGTCTAGCCCACCTGGGCGATTCGCACAGCGTGTCCGGGCCCGGGGTCGCACCGCTCAGTCGAGCTGGGTCGCAATCCACTCCTGCAACCCGGCGACCCCGTCTCGCAGGCTCACGCGGGGCTCCCAGTCGAGTCGTCGCACGGTGTCCTCGACCGCGCACGAGGCGTGCCGGACGTCGCCGTCGCGGTACTGGCCGGTGATGTGCGGCTCCGGCGCCGAGTGGTAGCGGGCGACCTCACGGGCGAGGTCACCGATGGTGGTGCGTACGCCGCTGCCGATGTCGACCGTCCGCATGTGGTCGGCCGGCTTGTGGGCGATGGCGGCGACCAGCGCGCTGACCACGTCGTCGATGTGGACGAAGTCGCGGGTGATGTCGCCGTCCTCGTAGAGCGGGATCGACTGGCCCTCGCGAGCAAGCCGCGAGAAGAGCGACACGATGCCGGTGTAGGGGTTGGACAGCGACTGGCGCGGGCCGTAGACGTTCTGGAGCCGCAGCACCGAGAGCCGGGTGTCGTGCGAGCCGGTCCAGGCGGCGAGGATGTGCTCCTGCGCGAGCTTGGTGGCGCCGTAGACGTTGATCGGGTTCGGGTGCGTCCCGGCCACCGAGTTGGGCACGTGCGCGGCCCCGTCGCCGTGGTCCCAGGTGCCCGCCTCCAGCTGGGCGTGGGTGCGCAGGCCCGGCTGGAACGTCGTGCCGTCGGGGTTGCGCCAGACGCCCTCGCCGTAGACGGCGCGCGAGCTGCTCAGCACGAAGTGGCTCGGGACGTGCCCCGCGCGCGTCAGGCTGTCGAGCAGCTGGGTGGTGCCGACGACGTTGACCATCCCGTGGCGGGTGCTCTCCGACAGGGACTGCGCGGTGCCGGTCTCCGCAGCGAGGTGGACGACGGTGTCGGGGCGCAGGTCGGCCACGACCGCGTCGAGGTCGTCGGCGCTGGTCACGTCGCCGACGCGGAGGTCGACGGAGCCGGGCAGGTCGGCCGGCGGCTCGGAACCGGGGTGCACCTGTGGGTGCAGGTTGTCGAGGACGACCCACTGCTCGGCGGAGTCCGCGAGCTGGCGCGCCAGCGTCGTACCGATGAAGCCGGCACCGCCCGTGACGAGGACCCGACCGCCGGCCTGTGAGGGAGAAGGCATGGCGGCAGCCTAGGAGACGCCGGCCGAAACCCGGATGTCGTCGGGGTCCGCGGCTGACACAATCCGGCGCATGCCCACGGAGTCGTACGTCGCCTCCGTGGACCAGCGGTCCCACGTCCGCGGGTTGGTCGAGGTGGGTGCCGCCAGCGTCCTGTGGGGCACGGGTGGGCTCGCGGTCCAGCTGATCCGCGAGCACGAGGCGCTGTCGCCGGTGACGATCAGTGCGTGGCGGATGACGATCGCTGCCGCGGTGCTCGTGGTCGCGCTCCTGGCCCTGCGGCGCGGTGGCGAGCTCGTCGCCCTCGCCCGGACGAGGCCGCGCCAGCTGCTCGTCGTCGGCGTCGGGACCGCCGCCTACCAGGGCTTCTACTTCGTCTCCGTCACCCAGGTCGGCGTCGCCGTCTCCACCGTCGTCAGCCTCGGACTGGCCCCGGTGCTGCTGACCGTCGCCGAGTCCGTACGCCATCGCCGGATGCCGACCGGCACACGTCTGGCCGTCCTCGCTGCGGCGCTGACCGGGCTGGTGCTGGTCAGCGTGGCGGGGCACGAGTCCGCGACCGGCCCGGCCCCGGTGGCCGGGGTGCTGCTCGCGATCGCCTCGGGGACGACGTACGCCCTGACGACCGCTGCCGGTGGCTCCATCAGCCGGGGGACCTCACCGCTCGTGCTCACCAGCGGGATGACGCTGGTCGGTGCGGCGGTGCTGCTGCCGTGCCTGGCGTTCGTCGACGGGCCGCGCGTGACCGGCGACCCGGCCGTGCTCGCCTGGCTGCTCTACCTCGGCGCGCTGACGATGGCGCTGGCCTACGTTCTGCTCTACTCCGGGCTGCGCGTCGTCGCCCCCAGCACCGCCGTGACGGCCAGCCTGGTCGAGCCGGTCACCGCCGCCGTGGTCGCGGCAGTCGTGCTGGGCGAGTCGCTCGGACCGGTCGCGGTGGTCGGGATCCTGCTCGTGCTGGGTGCCGTGGCCGGGCTCGGCAGACCTGCCGCTGCCGCGGGGCCGGTCCTCCCGGACCCCCTGCCGGACCCCCTGCCGGACCATCGGAGCGACTGAGCGCTAGGGATACCTGACCTCGACCAGCACCCAGTCCACGAGCATGCTGTGCCGCGTGCCGCCGGGAAGGGCGTACTGCGGCGCGACGTCCTTGTTGGACAACCTCAGGTGGAAGGGGGCGACGTTGCCCGGCACCCGCCGCGGGTCCGGCGTCGACGCCACGTCGTAGGTGCGGATGCCTCCGCCGTCCGTCGCGGAGTAGAGGACGGTGTCGCCGCCGATCGTGAAGTCGGCGGAGTAGGCCCAGCTGGCCTCCCAGGGCAGGGCGCCGACGGGGAACGACTGCGTCACCGGCCAGAGCTCCGGCGGCAGGCCGGAGAGCTCGCACGCCTCGCTGTCGGTGCCGACCATCTCGTCGTAGCAGATGTGCGAGCCGAGCTGGGCGCCCGTCGGCTTGAGGGGTCCGTAGCTCTCGATGACGTCGATCTCGCGCGGGTCGGTGCCGTTGGGGTGCTGGACCCAGAAGGCGGCGTAGTTGCTGCTCGTGTCGGGCATGAGGAGGCTGGCCGTGACACGCACCTGCGTCCCGGCCGGGAGCGTCCAGCCGGCGTTGGTGCGGATCTGGGCCAGGTGGCCGACGTCGAGCTGACCCAGTCCGTTCTGGGCCGCCCCGTTGGAGCCGAGCATGGCGTGCCACTGCTCCGGCCACACCCCGGCCGGCCCGTCGAAGCCGTCGAAGAAGACCTGCTCCCAGCCCCACGTGGGCGCGGGGTCCGAGTCCACCGTGTCGCCACGCGGGAGGGTCGCCCGGGCGGCCCCGGCTCCGAGCGCGAGGACCAGGGTCGCGACGAGGAGCGCGACCGCTGCGAGGACCGTCGGCTGCCGGAGCAGCTGCTGGCGTGGGCGCCGGGACATCGTCCTCCTGGTGCGTCGGTGTGGGCGGACGTCGGGCGGCGATGCTAGCCGCCGTCGATGAGCTCGGCTCAGCTGAGGATGGTGAGCAGCTGGGTGGCGCGGGTCAGCACGACGTAGAGGGTCGAGCGGCCGGTGGCCGACTCGTCCTCGATCTCCTGCGGTCGCACCACGACGATGCCGTCGAACTCCAGGCCCTTGGTGTCGAGGCCGGTGAGCACCACGATGCGGTCCTCGCCGCTCGGGGTGACGCTGGAGTCGACCGCGGCACGGGCGCCGGCGGCGTGCTCGGCGAACTCGGGCCACGACGCCAGCCAGGCGTTGACCTCGGAGCGCCGGGCGACAGGTACGACGATGCCGACGGTGCCCTCCACCCGCCCGGACGTCTCCGCGACAGCGGCACGCACGGCCGCCTCGAGGTCGTCGACCGGACCGATGACCTGCGGCTCCTCACCCGTGCGGCGTACGGCGTCGGGCAGGTCGGCGTCGAGGCCCACGCGCCCGGCGTAGGCGGCGGCGAAGGAGTAGATCTCGGCCGAGTTGCGGTAGTTGGTGGAGAGGTGGAACTCGTGGAGCTCCTTGCCCTCGAGCGCCTCTGCCCGGGCGGCGGCCGCCTCGGGCGCGTCGGGCCACGACGACTGCGCGAGGTCACCGACGATGGTCCAGCTCGCGGCCCGGCCGCGTCGACCGACCATCCGCCACTGCATCGGGGTGAGGTCCTGCGCCTCGTCGATGAGGACGTGGGCATAGCCGTCGTCCTCGATCCTGTGGGTCGGCGCCGACCAGGACAGCCCGCCGGGGGCGTAGTCGCGCTCGGAGACCGTCGTGAGCTCCTGGAGGTCCACGCCGCCCTCGAGCAGGCCGGAGTCGTCGAGGTCGCGCTCGTCGTCGGTGCGCTGCGGGACGTCGCCGATGGCGTAGCGCAGCTCGTCGAGCAGCGGCACGTCCTCGATGGACAGGTCGCCGGCGCCCCACGACTTGGTGAGCAGGAGCTGCTCCTCACGGGTCACGACGCCCTCGCCGATGCGGGACAGGAACTCCGGCTCGCGCAGCCAGCGGAGCACGGTGAGCGCGTCGAGCGGCGGCCACCACTGCGTGGCGAACTCGACGAACCCGTCGTGCGACAGCATGTCGTCGTCGAACGCGTCGCGGCCACGGTCACGGCCCCGCTCGCCCTTGACCTGGCGCCACATCGCGTCGAGCAGGGTCCGCGCCACGCGCGGGAGCTGGCGGTTGCGACGGCCCTGCGACATCAGCTGGCGACGCAGCCGACCGAGGACGCCCGGGTCGAGCACGATCGTCTCGTCGAACCAGTAGATCCGGAAGCTCGTGGGGGCGCCGGGAGCGTGCTGGCGCGACGTGCGGCGCAGCAGCTCGGCCATCCGGGTCGCGCCCTTGATGTCGGCGACCGCGGGCTCGTCGTGGCGCGATGCCCGGACGCCGCCGACGACCTCGCCCAATGAGCGCAGCGCGACGGCCGTCTCGCCGAGGCTCGGCAGCACGCGCTCGATGTAGCGCATGAAGACGCCGCTCGGGCCGACGACGAGCACGCCGCCACCCTCGTAGCGGCGGCGGTCGTTGTAGAGCAGGAACGCCGCGCGGTGCAGCGCGACCACGGTCTTGCCGGTGCCCGGACCGCCGGAGATCGACACGACACCCTTGCCCGGTGCGCGGATCGCCTGGTCCTGCTCGGCCTGGATGGTGGCGACGATGGAGTGCATCGAGCGGTCGCGGGCGCGGGAGAGCTGCGCCATCAGCGCGCCCTCGCCGACGATCGGGAGCTCGGTCTCGGCCTGGTCGTCGAGCAGCTCGTCCTCGACCCCGATGACCGTGCGGT
Organism: Nocardioides alpinus; assembly: GCF_900112035.1. Taxonomy (GTDB): domain Bacteria; phylum Actinomycetota; class Actinomycetes; order Propionibacteriales; family Nocardioidaceae; genus Nocardioides; species Nocardioides alpinus. The sequence continues at coordinate 1,036,373 of NZ_FOKC01000001.1, forward strand.
GCAGCGAGCGCAGCACGCGACGGCGTACGACGCCCTGCGGGGTCGCGGCGGTGGCCTGGTAGAACACGCCGGCGGCCGGGGCGCGCCAGTCGATCAGCAGCACGTCACGCTCGGCGTTGCGCACGCCGATGCGACCGATGTAGCGCGGGAGCACGTCGATCTCCGGGTCGAGGTCCAGGCGTCCGAAGACGAGGCCCTCGTGGGCCGCGTCCAGCTGGGCGATCCGCTTGGCGGCCTGGAAGACCATCGCGTCACGCTCGACGAGGCCGCCCTCGTGCTCCAGCTTGCCGCGACTGTGGCCCTCTGCGGCCAGCGCCCTGGCGTTCTGGGTGGACGCATCGAGCTGGACGTAGACCTCGTCGACGTACTCCTGCTCCGCCGCGATCTCCCGCGTCTCGAGCTCTTCGCTCACACCCTGCTCCTCATCCCCCGATGACCACTGCCCACACTCCCGGGCAGACCGAGAAGCCTACCGCCGGGTGGTCCCGGTCGCCGACTTACCGGCGATCCGTGGAACCGCCGGCCGCGCCTGCCGTCTTGTTGGATGGGAGCCGGACCGGACAGGGGGACGCATGGGCGACGACACGCAGGGCCGAGCACACGCCCGGCGGTGGCTCGGCGCCGCCGTGGTGGCAGGCCTGGTGGTGGCCGGTGCCTTCACCCTGCCCCGGCTGGTCGACGACGACGAGTCCCGTCCGGCGACGGCGAGCACGGAGTGCGTGACCACCGCCGACGCACCCGCCGGCGAGATCAGCGAGCAGGCCGCCACGTGGGTGCGCTTCTGCCCGATCGCCGACGCAGGTGCCACCCAGCGCGTCCGCCACCCGCAGGGCGTGATCACCGGGGACATCGCCGCCGCTGTCGCCGAGAGCCTCTGGGAGACGCAGGTCGACCGACCGGTGTGCGCACCTGACGAGGAGATCGCCGGTCCCACCGGGCTGTTCCGGATCGAGGTCGGGCTGGCGGACGGCCGCGTGGCCGAGCTCACCGGCGACACCGGGTGCAGCACGCGTGACCAGGTGCTCTTCAGCCAGCTGGAGACGACGCTGCTCATGGACGCCGCCGGGACGTCCGGCCCACCCGGCGCCCTGCCCGCCCCTGTCTCCTGTCCGCCTCGCTTCACGACGGCGGCGACCAACACGGACGGGACCTCGGCCGCCCTCCTCGTCGAGACCGCCGCGTCGCACTGGCGGTCGACCGTGCCGCTGCTGCCCCTGTCGGCGTCGGCCGCGGACGTCTGTGCGTACACGGGCGGCGGCAGGCGCCGCGAGCTCGTCGACCAGTGGCAGGTGGGCTCCCCGGTGGCGGACTCGATCCGCGCGATCGCGACGACGGCCGTCCGCCGGGGCGCCATGACCGACTGCCCGGTCGACCCCGGCGCGACGTCGTACGTCGTCGTGCTCACCGACGCGACCGGCACCGCTCGTACGCTCGCCCTGGACCCGACCGTGTGCGGGACCCTCCGGGCGGCCACCGGGACGCCGGCGGTCGACACCTACCTCGGACTGGCCCTGCCGTCGGTGGTCCGGGCGGTGGCGCGCAGCCGGCCCTGATGCGGACCGCGCACGTAGGTTCGGGTCATGTCGACCGACGCGCGAGCGACCATCGGGCTCACCGGCCTGGCCACCATGGGACGCAACCTGGCCCGCAACATCGCCCGGCACGACCACACCATCGCCGTGCACAACCGCACGACCCGACGCACGACGGACCTGGTCGAGGAGTTCGGCGACGAGGGTGACTTCGTGGCCTGCGAGTCCCTGGCCGACCTCGTCGCCGCAGTCGAGCGACCCCGCGCGATCGTGGTGATGGTCAAGGCCGGTGAGGCCACCGACGCCGTGGTCGACGAGCTCGTCCCCCTCCTCGACGAGGGCGACATCGTGGTCGACGCCGGCAACGCGCATCACCGCGACACCGTGCGGCGCCAGGAGAAGCTCGAGGAGCACGGCCTGCACTTCGTCGGCATGGGGGTCTCCGGCGGCGAGGAGGGCGCGCTCAACGGTCCGTCCATCATGGTGGGCGGCTCCGACCACGCCTACGAGCGGCTCCGCCCGGTGGTCGAGTCGATCGCGGCCGTGGTCGACGACACCCCGTGCTGCGCCCACGTCGGTCCCGGCGGCGCCGGCCACTTCGTCAAGATGGTCCACAACGGCATCGAGTACGCCGACATGCAGCTGATCGCGGAGTCCTACGACCTGCTGCGCTCCGTCCTCGGCCTGGAGCCGGCCGCGGTGGCCGACGTCTTCGAGGAGTGGAACGGCGGAGACCTCGAGTCCTTCCTGATCGAGATGACCGCGGACGTGCTGCGTCACACCGATGCCGAGACCGGCAAGCCCTTCGTCGACGTGGTGCGTGACGCCGCCGAGCAGAAGGGCACCGGGCGCTGGACGGTCCAGGACGCGCTCGACCTCGGCGTGCCCGTGACCGGCATCGCGGAGGCGACCTTCGCCCGGTCGATCTCCGGCCACACTGCGCAGCGCTCGGCAGCGCGCAAGGTCTTCGCGACGGCTCCCGACGGCGATCGTGCCGAGGTGGACCGCGAGGTGTTCGTCGACCAGGTGCGCGCCGCGCTCTACGCCTCCAAGGTGGTGGCCTACGCCCAGGGCTTTGACCAGATAGCCGCCGGCGCCGAGGAGCACGAGTGGGACATCGACCTGGGCGAGGTCGCGACCATCTGGCGTGGCGGCTGCATCATCCGGGCACAGTTCCTCGACCGGATCCGGGAGGCCTACGAGCAGGAGCCGGACCTGACCACCCTGCTGACCACCGACTACTTCGCCGACGCGGTGAAGGACGGGGTCGACGCCTGGCGCGAGGTCGTCGTGGCCGCGGTGCGCAGCGGCGTACCCGTACCCACGTTCTCCTCCTCGCTCGCCTACTTCGACGCCCTGCGTCGCGAGCGCCTGCCCGCCGCGCTCATCCAGGCGCTGCGCGACGACTTCGGCGCGCACACCTACGAGCGCGTCGACCGCGACGGGACGTTCCACACGCAGTGGGCCGAGCCGGACCGGCGCGAGGTGTCGGTCACGGACTGACCGCGCTCAGGCGGTCGCGACGAGCCACACGGCTCCGACCGCGCACACCACTGCTCCGATGCTGCGGAGCCGGTCGGCGCGGTCGAGGCGACGCATGAGGTCGCCGCGGTCCGCTGCCGGGGCCGACGCCAGGCGTCCGTGCGTGGGCGCTGCGACGGCCGCCGTGGTGCCGACGGCCAGCAGGCCCCCGGCCAGCGCGACCCACGTGCCCACGGACCGCGGCTCGGCCACCAGTGCCCAGCCGAGGACGACCACGAGCGGCGGGTAGAGCGCCGCCACGAGCCCGACGATGCGACGTGAGTGCCGGTCGTGGGCCGTGGCCCACCCGTCCGCCGGGACCTCGCCCAACGCGGGGTAGACCACGAGGTCGACGGTCAGCTGGAAGCCCAGGTGCGCAGCGGCGACCAGCAGGAGCCACGGCGCCGGATCTCCGAGGCTCATCCGAGGCCCATCAGAAGGAGTCCGCGCCGAGGTCCTGCTCGCCTGCGGCCAGCGCGTCGACGATCCGCCGGGCGACGGCGGCGGGATCCTTGCCCGCCGGGAGGCGGGGCGCCTCCCCGGCCAGCGGGCGGGAGGCCAGCCCGGTCTCGGTGTGCGGCGGGCGGACGTCGTACACGTCGACGCGGCTGCGCCGCAGCTCGGTGCGCAGCGCGGTCGCGACGGCACTGGCCGCGGCCTTGGTGGCGGAGTAGGCCACCATCCGCGGCATCGGGCGCTCGGCCACGACCGCACTGATCTGCAGCACGAAGCCCTGCGACTCCTCCAGCAGTGGCACGACGCGTCGCAGGAGGAAGAGCGGACCGATCACGTTGGTGAGGAACAGCTCCTCGACCACCTCGTCCGCGGTGTCGACCAGGCCGCCGAACGCGACCACGCCGGCAGCGTTGACCAGGCCGTCGAGCCCGCCGAGGTGCTCGTGTGCCGCGGCGACGACGGCGTCGCCCGCGGTGGCGTCGCCCACGTCCGCCACGACGGGCACGCCGGTGCCGAGGGCCGCCAGCCGGTCGGCGTCGCGACCCACGACGAGCAGGTGTGCGCCGCGGAGCGTCAGCTCCGCGACGATGAGTGAGCCCAGCGCCCCGGTGGCGCCGACGACGGCGATCCGGGCGCCCTCGAGCTCACGCCCGGCGTGCGTGCGGGGCGAGTGGTCCATGCGCTCTCCAGTCCAACGGGGGTGTCATCCCCTTCTCCGACACGGAGCCCCCGTTGGATGCATCCGCGGTGCTACTTCCTCGACAGGAACGCGGTCATCGCCTCGCGCGCCTCGTCACTGGCGAACAATCGCGCACTCGTGGTGGCCATCTCGGCGCCCAGCGCGTCGATGCGCGCGACCAGGTCGCGGTTGAGGATCCGCTTGGACTCACGCAGCCCCTGGGCCGCGCCGGTGGCCAGGCTCGCGCACACCGCGGCCACCTCGTCGTCGAGCAGGTCGGCGGGCACCGCCTTCGTCACCAGCCCGTACGCCGCCGCGTCGGCGCCACTGAACACCTCGCCGCCCAGCGTGGTGAGGGCCGCAGCCCGCGGGTTCATCCGCTGGTGCACGGTGAGGCTGATGATGGCGGCCGCGAGGCCGAGCTTGACCTCGGTGAGGGCGAAGGTGGCCCCCTCCGCGCTGATCGCGATGTCGGCCGCGGCGATGATGCCGATGCCGCCGGCGCGGACGGCGCCGACGTTCTTGGTGACGACCGGCTTGTCGAGGGTGACGATCAGCCGCTGCAGGTCGACGATCCGGCGGGCCCCCTCCTCCATGCCCTCGGTCGTGGCCTCCGAGAGGTCGGCGCCGGAGCAGAAGACCTTGCCGGAGCTCTCGACCAGCACCACCCGCACGTCGTCGTCGGCGGCGGCGCGCTCGAGGTGCGCGAAGAGCTCCGTGACCAGCCGGCGGCTGAGCGCGTTGCGGTTGGCCGGGCTGTCGAGGGTGAGGGTCGCGACCGCGTCGGAGACGGCGTAGTGGACCAGTTCTGTGGACGAGTGGGCCGCATCGGTCATGGGCGTCATCCTGCCGCACCACCCATCCAGCACACCCTCGGCTCCGAACACCCCCCATGCAGACCACACCCACGCCGTCCCGAGGACGCACGCTCCGCCACGCGGCGTACGGGGTGCTGGCCACCGTCGTCGGCCTCGCGGCCGCGCACCTGGTCGCCGCGCTCACCGTCCCGGCAGCCTCGCCGGTGCTGGCGGTCGGCTCGACGGTCATCGACCTGACGCCGACCCCGCTCAAGGAGTGGGCCATCCGGGAGTTCGGGAGTGCCGACAAGATCATCCTGGTCGGCTCGGTGACGGTCGTCGTGCTGCTGCTCGCCGCTGCCGCAGGCATCATCGCGGCCAAGCGCGAGACCGTGGGTCTGCTCATCGTCGTGGGTCTCGCCGGAGTGGCAGGCGTGCTCGCCGTGCTGCGTCCCGGCTCGGGTCCCCTCGACATCGTCCCCGCTCTGGTCGCCGCGGTCGTCGCCGCCACCTCGTTGTGGTGGCTGCACCGCATCGACGACCGGAGCGCCACCGGTGCGTCGCCCACGGGCGACGGACCGAGCCGGCGCGGGGTCGTGCTGGCAACCGGTGGCCTCGCCGCGGCCGCAGTGACCATGGGGGCGCTCGGCCGCTGGGTGACGTCCTACCGCCTCGGCGGGACCGACATCGCGCTGCCGGTTGCCACCGACCCCGCCGCCGCCGTCCCCCAGGGCCTGGAGACGATGTACGACGGCATCAGCCCGCTGCAGACGCCCAACGCGGACTTCTACCGCGTGGACACCCGGCTGTCCGTTCCTGCCGTCGACGTCGACTCGTGGACCCTGACCATCGACGGTGACGTCGACAAGGAGGTCACGCTGACCTTCGACGACCTCGCCGCGATGGGCGTCGTCGAGCGCGACATCACCCTCACCTGCGTCTCCAACCCGGTGGGCGGCCCGTATGTCGGCGCAGCCCGCTGGCTCGGCGTCCCGCTGGCCGACGTGCTCGCCCGGGCCGGCATCGACTCGACCAAGGCCGACCAGATCCTCTCCACCGACGTCGACGGGATGACCATCTCGACACCTCTGGACGTGGCCCTCGACGGCCGCGACTCGCTGATCGCGATCGGGATGAACGGTCAACCGCTGCCGCGCGAGAACGGGTTCCCGGTGCGCATGGTCGTGCCCGGCCTCTACGGCTTCGTCAGCGCATGCAAGTGGATCACCCGCATGACCCTCACGACGTACGACGCCGAGCAGGCCTACTGGACCGAGCGTGACTGGGCGATCGACGCCCCCATCAAGCTCTCCAGCCGGATCGACACTCCGCGCGCGCTGTCGAAGACCCCTGCCGGCCAGGTGATCATCGGCGGCGTCGCCTGGGCCCAGGGCTCGGGCATCGACAAGGTCGACGTCCGCATCGACGGCGAGGCCTGGAAGCCCGCGAAGCTCGGCCCCGAGGTCGGTGACGACTACTGGCGCCAGTGGTACTTCGAGTGGGATGCCAGCCCCGGCCAGCACTTCCTCGCGGTCCGCTCGACCAACAAGGACGGCGACGTGCAGACCGACGTGCGGATGGCGTCGTTCCCCGAGGGGTCGTCGGGCATCCAGGAGATCTCCGTCACCATCGAGTGACATGCCACCAGCTGCCCGCCGGGCGGTGTGTGGCGCAGGTTCCGAGCCTTCCGGACCCTGCGCCACTCACCGCCCGGCGGTCATTTCGGATCAGTTCAACTTTTTCTTCACGACCACCCATCCGGCCGCGGCACCGCACCGAACACCTCCTGAAAGCGGGCCATCACGGCCCACTCACATGCTTCCAACGAAAGGCAACCCCATGAACACCAAGCTCCGCACCCGCACCCTGGGCCTCGCCGCCCTCGCGCTGACCGCGTCCATGAGCCTGGCTGCCTGTGGCAGCGAGAGCGACACCGACTCGGCGGCCGAGCCCACCACGTCGGAGACGCCGATGGAGTCCGAGGCCCCGGCCGAGGAGCCCATGGAGTCCGAGACCCCCGCCGCTGACGGCCCGTTCGGCCCCGGCTGCGCCGGTGTCCCCACCGAGGGCGAGGGCTCCGTCGAGGGCATGCTCGACGACCCGGTCGCTACCGCTGCGTCGAACAACCCGCTGCTCAAGACGCTCGTCGCCGCCGTGACCGAGGCCGGTCTCGTCGACACGCTCAACTCCGCCGACGCCCTGACCGTCTTCGCCCCGACCGACGACGCGTTCGCGAAGATCGCGAAGAAGGACCTCAACGCGCTCCTCGCCGACAAGGAGATGCTCACCACGGTGCTGACCCACCACGTGGTGGCCGGCAAGCTGTCCCCCGAGGACGTTGCTGGTGAGCACGAGACCCTGGCCGGCGACACGCTGACCGTCGAGGGCTCTGGCGAGGACTTCACCATCGGCGACGCCGCCGTCGTCTGTGGCAACGTCTCGACGGCGAACGCCACCGTCTACGTGGTCGACTCGGTGCTGATGCCGGAGATGTGATTCGTCTCCTGACGACTCACAATCCGAGCAACACTGCGCAAGGATGGCTGACGTGAATCACGTGAGGCCCGTACCGGACGGGACGCCCCAGGGCGTCCCGTCCGGGGGCGACGCACCACAGCTGTCCGACCTGCTCCACCGGGCCGGACGTGGCGACGAGGCGGCTTTCGCCGCGTTCTACGACGCCACGTCCGCCCGGGCGTACGGCCTCGCACTCCGGGTCGTCCGCAACCCGGCGCACGCCGAAGAGGTGGCCCAGGAGGCCTACCTCGACGCCTGGCGCTCCAGCGCACGCTACGACGTGGCACGAGGGAGCGCGGCCGGTTGGCTGCTCACCATCGTCCACCGCAAGGCCGTCGACCGGGTCCGCTCGGTCGAGGCAGCCACCACCCGTGACGAGACCTGGAACCGCCAGACGGCCCCGGTCGACCACGACCAGACCTCCGAGGCCGCCCACGCCTCGCTCGACGCCGCACGCGTCCGCAGCGCGGTCGCCACCCTGACCGACGTGCAACGCCAGGCGGTCGAGCTCACCTACTTCGGCGGCTACACGCACACCGAGGTCGCCACACTGCTCGACGTTCCGTTGGGAACCGCAAAGACACGAATACGCGACGGACTGATCCGCCTGCGAGACCTGATGGGAGTTGGCTCATGAGCGACGTGCACAAGCTCACGGGCGCCTATGCCCTGGACGCCCTCGACGACATCGAGCGGGCCCGGTTCGAGCAGCACCTCGCCGAGTGCGAGGACTGCCGGGCAGAGGTCGCCGAGATGCGCGAGACCGCAGCGCTGCTGGCCGAGACCTCCGCCGTCACGCCCCCGGACTCGCTGCGCAGCTCCGTGCTGGCCGGCATCTCCCAGGTCCGTCCCCTTCCTCCCGAGGTCCCCCGCACGACCACCCCGATCGACATCCGGTCCGCACAGCCCGCCGGGCGGCGAGGTTGGATGCCCTTTCTGGTCGCGGCGGCCCTCGCGCTCTTCGTCGGGATCGGTGCGACGGTGACCCAGCCGTGGCAGTCCGACGAGGTGCCCCAGCTGACCGCTGCCGAGCAGGTCATCGAGGCGCCCGACGCCCAGGAGGTCTTCGTGGACCTGGGCGAGGCCGGTCGCGCCACCGTGGTCCGCTCCAAGGACAAGGACCGCGCGGTGATCACGACCGAGGACATGGTCGCCGCCCCCGCCGGCAAGGTCTACGAGCTCTGGCTGATGTCGCCCGAGGGTGTCTTCACCTCCGCCGGGCTGATGCCGGACGCCGCCGACCAGACCCTGGTCCTCGAGGGCTCGGCCGCCACGGCGTCCGCGGTCGGGATCACCGTCGAGCCCGACGGCGGGTCCGAGAAGCCCACCACCGAGCCGATCGCCCTCTTCGACCTGACCGAGGCGACGTGAATGCGGACGCGCAGCGCCGTGTGGCGGTCGTCGGGTCCGGAGTAGCCGGGCTGACGGCTGCCTGGGTTGCCTCGCGCACCGCCCACGTCACGCTCTACGAGGCCGACGACCGCCTCGGCGGGCACGCCGACACCCATCGCGTGCCGACGCCCGACGGCGAGCTCGCCATCGACACGGGCTTCATCGTCCACAATCGCAAGACCTACCCCACGCTGCTCCGGCTCTTCGCCGAGCTGGGCATCGAGACCCAGCCCTCGGAGATGTCGCTCTCGGTCAGCGATGCCGGCACCGGTGTCGAGTACGCCGGTGCGCTGGGCGCGCGCGGTCTCTTCGCCCAGCGCTCGTCCCTCCGCTCGCTCGACCACTGGCGGATGCTCCTCGAGATCCCGCGGTTCCACCGCCGCGCCCGCGCCGTCCTCGCGACCGACCCGTCGACGACCGGCCACGACGACCAGACGCTGCGTGACTTCCTCGCCGAATCCGACTTCTCGGCCGGCTTCGTCCGCCACTTCATGGAGCCCCTCGTCGCGGCCGTCTGGTCGTGCGACCCGGCGACGTCGCTCGACTACCCCGCCCGCTACCTCTTCACCTTCCTCGAGCACCACGGCATGCTCGGCGTCTTCGGCTCGCCCGAGTGGCGCACGGTCACCGGCGGCTCCGGGACCTACGTCGCCGCCGTCGGTGCGGCCATCCCCGACGTACGCCTCGAGACCAAGGTGACCTCGGTCCGTGAGCTCCCCGACGGGGTCGAGGTCACCGACGGCAGCGGCACCACCACGACCTTCGACGCGATCGTCATCGCCACGCACCCCTCGCACGCGCTCGGCATGCTCGAGGCGCCGAGCGACCTGCAGCGCGAGGTCCTGTCCGCCCTGCCCTACAGCAGCAACCCGGCGCTCCTGCACACCGATGTCTCGCTGCTCCCCGACGCCGTCGGCGCGCGCGCGTCCTGGAACTTCCACCGCCCCCGGAGTGCGCCTGCGAGCTCCGGGGCCCAGGAGGGGGCCGTCACGGTCACCTACGACCTCACCCGGCTCCAGCGCCTCCCCACCGACACCCACTACCTCGTCACCCTCGGCGGCGAGGACCTGGTGGACCCTGCCCTCGTCATCGACCGGATGGAGTACGAGCACCCGCTCTACACCCCCGAGTCGGTGGCCGCCTCGCGACGGCTCCCGGAGATCAACACCGACCGGATCGCCTTCGCCGGCGCCTACCACGGCTGGGGATTCCACGAGGACGGCGCGCGCTCGGGCCTCGTCGCGGCGACCCACCTCGACCTGCCGTGGACCCGCACGACGCACGCGGTCCCGCAGACCGGGCGCTTCACGACGACCGTCCGGCACACCCGACGTACGCCGTTCACCCGCACCTTCGAGCACTCCTCCACCATGTGGCTGGTCGACCTCGACGCGCTGCCGGACCACGGCACCCTGGCCCGCTTCGAGGCCCGCGACCACCTCGGGTCCCCCGAGCGCACGCTGCGCCACAACGTCGAGGCGTTCCTCGCCGACCACGGCGTCACCCTCGGCGAGAGCGACCGCCCCGGCACGATCCTGATGGCCGCCCAGCCGCGCTCGCTGGGCTACGCCTTCAACCCGATCAGCGTGTTCTGGTGCTTCGACGACCACGGCCGCCAGGCGGGCGTCGTCGTCGAGGTGCACAACACCTACGGCGACCGGCACGCCTACCTCGTCCACCCGGACGAGCAGGGCCGGGCCCGGACCGACAAGGCGATGTACGTCTCCCCGTTCCACGGGGTCGACGGGACCTACGACATCGCCGTGCCGATCCCCACGGACCGCCTGCACGTCGCCGTGACGCTCCGCGGGCACGACGCCGGTGCGACCGACGGGGCGTCCGCCCCCTTCAGCGCGAGCCTCACCGGCACCCGCAGCGACCTCTCCGTCCGCAGGACCCTCGGCGCCGCCCTGCGCGGCAGCCTGCAGATCCGGGCACACGGCATCTGGCTGTGGGCCCGCCGCCTGCCGATCCGACAGCGACCCCGCCACCGCCAGGAGGGCGTGCAATGACACTCGAGAAGAACCGCCCCGACGACCAGGCCCTCGCGCAGGGCACCGGGCGCCGCACCGAGCAGGCGAGCCAGAGCATGCCCGGCCTGGAGCCGCTGGTCCGCAGCCCCCGCACCGTGGTGTCCGCTGCCGTGGCCAAGCGCCTCTTCCGTGCCGCCGTCGGCCGCCTCGCCGTGACCGTCGTCGAGGAGCCCACCGGCCGTCGCCTGGGCCAGGGCGGGCCGATCATGCGCCTGCACCGCCCCGACGAGTTCTACGCCCGTCTCGGCCGCGACGGTCTCATCGGCTTCGGTGAGAGCTACCTGACCGGCGCGTGGGACACCGACGACCTCGCCGGCTTCCTCACCGTGCCCGCCGCCCGGATCGCCACCCTGATCCCGGACTCGCTGCAGCGGATGCGCGCCTTCGTGACGCCCCGCCTGCCGCACCACCAGCGGAGCACCGAGGCCAACAGCCAGGCCAACATCTCGCACCACTACGACCTGTCCAACGAGCTGTTCGCGCTCTTCCTCGACGAGACGCTGAGCTATTCGTCCGCGCTCTTCGACACGTCCTCCACCTCCGCCCCGAAGGGCCCCGGCTCCGTCGGCGACCACCTGGTGTCCACCCCGCCGGAGCCCACCGACCACCCCGACGCCCTCCTGCACGACGAGGACTTCGCCGAGGCCCAGGGCCGCAAGATCGAGCGCCTGCTCGACGAGGCCGGCGTCACCGCCGGCAGCCGCGTGCTCGAGATCGGCACGGGCTGGGGCGAGCTCGCGATCCGCGCGGCCCGCCGGGGCGCCACCGTGCACTCGATCACCCTCTCCGTCGAGCAGCTCGAGCTGGCCGAGGACCGCATCGCCGCCGCCGGGTTCGCCGACCGGGTCGAGGTCGAGCTGATGGACTACCGCGCCCTCGGCGCGACCGGACGGACCTACGACGCGGTCGTGTCGGTCGAGATGATCGAGGCGGTGGGCCACGAGTTCTGGGGCACCTACTTCCAGACCATCGACCAGGTGCTGGCCCATGGCGGCAAGGTCGCCATCCAGGCCATCACGATGCCCCACGACCGGATGCTCGCCACCCGCGGCGGCCACACGTGGATCAACAAGTGGATCTTCCCCGGCGGCTTCCTGCCCAGCGTCGAGGTCATCGACGAGGTCACGCGCGGCGAGACCGACCTGCGGCTGGTCGGGCAGCTCGAGATGGGCAGCCACTACGCCGAGACGCTGCGTCGCTGGGACCGTCGGTTCCTCGCCCAGCGCGACGCGGTGCTGGCTCTCGGCTTCGACGACATGTTCATGCGGGTGTGGCACTTCTACCTCGCCTACTCGCAGGCCGGGTTCGCCAGCGGCTACATCAACGTCTCGCAGCTCACCTTCACCCGGGAGACCCCGTGACCCAGACCGCACCACGCTCCACCGCGACCCTCTCGACCGCAGGCGTCGCCGACCGCCTCGCCGAGGCGGTCCGGCCGTTCATCGGCGGCGACCTCCCGGTGCGCCTCGAGGCGTGGGACGGCTCGGTCGCCGGTCCCCAGGGTGCCCCGGTCGTGGTGCTGCGCTCGCCCGACGCGCTGCGGCGCCTGCTCTGGCACCCGGGCGAGCTCGGGGCCGCGCAGGCCTACGTCACCGGTGAGCTCGACGTCCCCGAGCAGGACGGCTGGGACCTGGAGTCCGCGCTGTCGCACGCCTTTGCGGTGGGCGCCGAGCGCGGCCTGTCCGGCGTACGCCTCTCGCCCCGCGCGCTGGTCGACGCGATCCGCACCGCCTCCGGCCTCGGCGCGCTGGGCCGACCGCCGGCCGCACCCGCCTCGCAGGCGCGGATCAAGGGGCGCCTGCACAGCCTGGCGCGCGACCGGTCGTCGATCAGCCACCACTACGACCTCTCCAACGAGTTCTACTCCCTGATCCTCGAGCCGCAGATGGCCTACAGCTGCGGCTACCACGCGACGCCGGAGACGTCCCTCGAGGACGCCCAGCGCGCCAAGCTCGACCTCGTCTGCACCAAGCTCGGCCTCGAGGCAAGCATGAAGATGCTCGACGTCGGCTGCGGTTGGGGCTCGCTCTCGCTGCACGCCGCGGAGCACTTCGGTGCGCAGGTCACCGGCGTCACCATCGCCGCGGAGCAGAAGAAGTTCATCGACGCCCGGATCGCCGAGCGCGGGCTGGAGGACCGGGTCGAGATCCGGCTCCAGGACTACCGCGAGGTCCCCGAGCGCGACCACTTCGACGCCGTCGGCTCGCTCGAGATGGGCGAGCACGTCGGCGCCACCAACTACCCGACCTACGTCGAGGTGCTCCGCCGCGCGGCGCGGCCCGGTGGCCGGGTGCTCGTCCAGCAGATGTCGCGCCAGGGCGCCGGTGGCGGCAAGCACCCCGGTGGCGGACCGTTCATCGAGTCGTTCATCGCCCCCGACATGACCATGCGGCCGGTCGGCGAGACCGTCGACCTGATCGAGGCCGGCGGGCTCGAGGTCCGCGACGTCCACGCGATGCGCGAGCACTACGTCCTGACCGTCGCCGGCTGGATCGAGCGATTCGAGGCCAACCTGCCGCGGCTGACCGAGCTGGTCGGCGAGGAGGTCGTCCGCGTGTGGCGCCTCTACCTCGTCGGCGGCGCGCTCGCCTTCCGCGACGGCCGCATGGGCGTCGACCAGATCCTCAGCGTCCGCCCGGGCGCCCCGCACACCCTCCCGGCCGTCCGCACGTGGTGACCCAGGCCCTGGTCGCCCTCCTGACGGCCCTGGTCGTCATGGGGGTCACCGCGGCCGTCAGCAAGCGCGTCGACCGGGTCGCGGTCGTCGACATCGCGTGGGGGTCGGTCTTCGTGGCCATCGCGCTCGTCCTGGCGATCGTGTGGCCGGACGAGCACTCGTGGCTGCTCGCCGTCCTGGTCACCCTCTGGGGCGGCCGCCTCGCCTGGCACATCGCCAGGCGCTCGAAGGGCCACGGCGAGGACCCCCGCTACGAGGAGATGCTCGGCGGTCCCGGCTGGCACGCGGGCGCAGCCACGGTCCTCCTCCGGGTGTTCGGCACCCAGGCCCTGGTCGCGTGGATCATCTCGTTCCCGCTCGTCGTGGCAGCGGCGTACGACGTCCGCTGGTGGCCGCTCGTGTGGGTCGGCGTGGCCGTGTGGGTCGTCGGGGTGTTCTTCGAGGTCGTCGGCGACGCCCAGCTGGCGGCGTACCGCTCCCGTCCCCGCGACCAGCGCCCGCCCGTGCTCGACACGGGCCTGTGGGGCTGGACCCGCCACCCCAACTACTTCGGGGACGCCTGCGTGTGGTGGGGCCTGTGGCTCGCCGGCGCCCTGTCGCTCGGCTGGCTCCCCGGGCTGCTGACCGTGTTCGCACCCGCCGCGATGACCTACTTCATCCGCAACGTGACCGGTGCCAAGCTGCTCGAGAAGACGATGTCGCAGCGGGCCGGGTGGGACGAGTACGCCGCCCGCGTGCCGCTGTTCGTGCCGCGGCCGCCGCGCCGCTGACCCGACCGCGTCCCCTTTCACCCGGCGGGTGGGTGGGCGCGTCGCGAGGACCTGGGGTAGAAAGCGGACGTGTCCGGACCCGATCCCCTCGATGACGCCGTCGAGCGCATGCTCGCCGGTGACGAGGGGGCGTTCCGGACCGTCTACCGCGCCGTCCAGCCGCCGCTGCTGCGCTACCTGACCGTCCTGGTCGGCCCGGCCGACGCCGAGGACGTGGCGAGCGAGGCGTGGTCGCAGGCGTTCCGGGACCTCGACCGGTTCACCGGGGACGCCGACGGCTTCCGCGGCTGGGTCACCACCATCGGTCGCAACCGGGCCTTCGACCACCTCCGGCGGGCGAGCCGACGGCCCGTGAGCGACCAGACGCTCGAGGACCTCGTCGACCTGCCGGACGACGCCGACGTGGAGCTCGACACGCTCGGCAGGGTGAACTCCCAGGCGGTGCTGCGACTGATCGGGGAGCTCCCCCGCGACCAGGCGGAGGCGATCATGCTGCGCACCGTGCTCGGCTTCGACGGCCCGACCTCCGCCAGGATCCTGGGCAAGCGCCCCGGGGCCGTACGAGCCGCTGCCCACCGTGGACTGAAGCAGCTCGCGAAAAGAATTTCCGAGGAGCCGTAACACCTCACCCCCGCCCGGCGCTGTAGGCAGTGAGATGAGCGAGCCCGAGACCCGCATGTCCCGCCTTGACGCCGAGCGCCTGCTCGATGCTCCGGCGGAGCACGACAGCGCCCTGGGCTGGGCCCTCACCGCAGCGAGCGCACCGGCGCACCCCGACGAGCTCCGACGCGAGGACGCCACGGTCGCGGCCTTCCACAGCGCCCGGCTCAACCCGCCGCCGGCTCGTCGAACGTCCTTCGTCTCTCCCGTCCGGCTCGGCGGCCGCGCCGCCAGCCAGGCCGTCGTCGCCACCGCGGCCGTGGTCGCCCTCGCGTCCGGCGGCTTCGCGCTGACCGGCTCGATCCCCCTGCCCACGCTCCCGGGCCAGGCGTCCGACCGCGCCACCGAGGCCGTCTCGAAGACGACCGACCGGGGCAACGGCGGCGCCGCCTCGGGCGGTGCCACGACCCGGTCCCCCGGTTCCTCGAGCACCACGCCCGGCGGATCGGGCTCGGCGTCCGCAGGCGGGCCCGGCACCGGCAAGCCGTCGAGCGAGTCCACCGGCAGCGCTACCGGCTCTGCGACGGAGAGCGCGACCGAGTCGCCGTCCCCGACGGCCACGCCGAGCGCCAACCTGGCCGGGCTCTGCAACGCCTTCCAGGCAACGGACCGCTCCGACAACGGCAAGTCCCTCGACAGCGCCGCCTTCGCCGCGCTCGCCGCCGCCGCATCAGCAGCTGGCGCCGCCGACGTCGCCACCTACTGCGTGTCCCTGATCGGCGAGCCGGAGACCGGCAAGCCGACAGACAAGCCGACGCCCACGGGCAAGCCGACCGACACCGGCAAACCCACCGACAAGCCCAGCCCGACGGGCAAGCCGACCGACACCGGCACGCCCACCGACAAGCCGACGCCGACCGACAAGCCGACGCCCACGGGCAAGCCGACCGACACCGGCAAGCCCACCGAGACGGCGACGCCGTCCACCGAACAACCCACCGAGACGCCTGGTCCTGGCAAGCCCACCGACAAGCCGGATCCGTCCGGCCAGGGTGGCGGAAAGGACTCCTCAACTTCTGGTTCCTGACCAGAAGCGGCCGCGTTCCGCGGAGCAAGGCTCAGCGTGCCCGGATCTCACACCCTCCCGTGAGGGATCCGGATCCCCCCAGTCGCGAAGAGCCGAACTTCGAAAACGCGTCGCAGCGGCACGGTTCCCCCGGGGCCGTGCCGCTGCTCTGTCCGGTGGGGTGTCGGCAGTGCACGTTAGGTTCGAGCGCATGGGTCAGCCGCGGGAGCTCTCGAAGCGCGAGGACACCCATCGGCGCATGCTGCGGGCGCGCGACGAGATGGACCGGCGCTATGCCGAGCCCCTCGACGTACCCACCCTGGCTGCGATCGCGCACCTGTCGGCGTCGCAGTTCGGTCGGGTCTTCAAGGACGTCTACGGCGAGACGCCGCACCGCTACCTCCAGCGGCGCCGGGTGGAGCGGGCGATGACCCTGCTCCGGCAGACGGACCGCCCGGTGACCGACATCGCGTGGGACGTGGGCTTCGCGAGCCTCGGCACGTTCAGCCGCACGTTCAGCAACGTCGTCGGCCTCTCACCGACCGAGTTCCGCGCCCGGCACGCGCCGATCGCCGTGCCGTCGTGCTTCATCGCGGCGTGGACGCGGCCACGGGAGCCGCACACGACAGTCGTTTCGGAGAAGCACGTGGGGACCGACGCTGACTAACGTCGTCGTCATGAGCAACCACATCACCTCACTCCACATCCGCAGCGTGCCCGTCCTCGACCAGGACGAGGCCCTCGACTTCTACACGACCCACCTCGGCTTCGAGGCCCGCGACGACATCGACCTCGGCTTCATGCGCTGGCTCACCGTCGGCGTCCCCGGCCAGGACACCTCGCTGCTGCTCGAGCTCGTCGGCGGCCCCCAGCACGACGAGTCGACGGCCGTCCAGGTCCGCGAGCTCGTCACCAAGGGTGCCCTCGGCGGGCTGTTCCTCCACAGCAGCGACGTGCACGCGACGTACGCCGCCCTGCGAGATGCCGGCGTCGAGATCACCCAGGAGCCGGTCGAGCAGCCCTACGGCACCGACTTCGGCCTCCGCGACCCGTTCGGCAACCACGTCCGGATCAGCCAGCCCAACGCGGCCCCCCCGCAGGAGGTCCAGGACACCTACGAAGGGGCCACCACCGCATGAGCTACCCACCGCCGATCTACCACGGCGACTCCGGCGAGGTCTCCGCCCACGTGGTGCGGGCCGGGATCGAGCCCGCGGTCGTCTACCCGAACGGCAACAAGGTGTTCTACCTCGCGCAGGGCACCGAGACCTCCGGCACCTTCGGCCTCTACCGCTGGGAGTTCGCCGGGCCCGAGAGCGGTCCGGGCGCCCACTTCCACCGCACGATCACCGAGTCGTTCTACGTGCTCGAGGGAACGGTCACGATCTTCGACGGCACGAGCTGGGTCAAGACGCACGCCGGCGACTTCGCCCACGTCCCGGCCGGCGGGATCCACGGCTTCCGCAACTCCGACGGCGCGGCCAAGATGCTGCTCCACTTCGCCCCGGGCGCCCCGCGCGAGGCCTACTTCGAGGGGCTGGCCGCTGGCATCGGCGACTTCGACGAGGACGCCTACGCCCGGTTCATGCGTGAGCACGACAACCACTGGCTGTGACGGCTCGGCCTCGTGGAGTTCCCACGGGATCGTGGAGCTCGTGAGCCGCGGGCTGGCTCGCGAGCTCCACGATGTCGCAGCAGCGGGTCAGGGGCGCGCGACCTGCGCGGCCAGGGTCGCCGGCGCCTGGAGGCAGTAGGAGTCGGTGAGCAGCTCGGCCAGCTCCGCCCAGTCCGTGCCGTCGTCGAGCACCATGCCGATCGCGTTGCCACCCCACCCCGACCTGAAGTAGGGCTCACCCATGTGCTCGAAGGCGGCGACCTCGTCGGGCTCGCCGCGGAAGGTGATCCGGAAGGCCTGGTCCTCGCCGCCGAAGACGTGGGCGACCGTCGCGCTGCCGACCCGCCAGCGGGTGCCGGTCCACGCGGGCTCCTGGCGGCAGCGCGGCAGGGCACCGAGCACGGCGTCGATGCGCAGGACCCACTCCTGCGGCACGAGCGGGCGGTCAGCGAGAGCCACGGCGTACAGCCTGCCACCAGCCGCCGACAACGTTGCCGTGGATCGAGGAGGGACGACGTCGTGTCACGAGACCTCGGGCAGCGGCACCGGCGCGAACGTGCTCCGCGTGAACCACGTCGGCAGCGCCCTCACCAGCGGGCGCGGCCCTGCGACGGAGAGGTCGCCGGCCCTCACCGCACCCAGGAGGTCACGACGGCCCATCCAGTAGTCGATCATCGTCTCGACGTGACCGACCACCTCGACGTCGACGTCGTGGCCCGGGTCGGTCAGGCACAGGTCCACCGTCGGGGTCTCCAGCACCAGCCAGAAGTGGCTCTTCCGGTCGCTGGACCCCTCGAGGTGGAAGTGCACGACGACGCGGCGCTCGGGCAGGGCGGCGGTGTCGACGTTGCGGTGGATGTCCCACATGAGCAACGAGGCGTCGTAGTGCTTGGCGATCACGTCGCCGCGCGCCCACCGCTGGCCCCAGACGCCCATCGACTCGATCACCGGCCACAGCTCCCTGCCGGCGGCGGTGAGGCGGTACTCGCCGCCGACGTGGTCCACGACACCGAGGCGCTCGAGCGTCTTGAGGCGCTTGGACAGCAGCGCCGGTGACATGAGGGGGACCCCGCGACGGAGGTCGTTGAAGCGCGTGCTGCCGCACAGGAGCTCGCGGACCACGAGGGGCGTCCACCTCTCGGTGAGCACCTCCGAGGCCATCGCCACGGGGCAGAACTGACCGTAGGTGGAAGCCATGACTCCGACGGTAGGGCCGCTATGGGTTCTGTACCAGTACAGGATCGATACTCGCGGGCCTGCCGTCCCCGGACCCACTGTGGGAGAGCACCTCCACCGTCCCGTCCGATGCCAGGGAGACCACCATGACCATGCTCGAGATGCCCACCACCGACGCCCTGGCCGGCGACTTCGCCGGCGAGCTCGTCACGCCCGACCACCCGGCGTACGACGTCCAGCGCCGCATCTGGAACGGCGAGATCGACCGCCGCCCGGCCCTCCTCGCCCGCTGCGAGGGGGCCAGCGACGTCGCCGCCGCCCTCCGCTGGGCCCGCGACCGCGGCCTGCCCGTGGCCGTACGAGGGGGCGGCCACGGGATCGCCGGGCACTCGCTCGTCGACGACGGCGTCGTCCTGGACCTGTCCGGGATGCGCGGCACCGTCGTGGACCCGGTGGCCCGCACGGTGTCGGCGCAGGGTGGTGCCCTCAACGCCCACATGGACCGGGAGAGCCAGGCCTTCGGGCTCGCGATGACCAGCGGCTACATCAGTCACACCGGCATCGCCGGGCTGACCCTCGGCGGCGGCATCGGGCACCTGATGCGCAAGACCGGGTTGGCGATCGACGCGCTGCGCTCCTGCCAGGTGGTGACGGCCGACGGCTCGATCGTGCGGGCGTCGGAGACCGAGAACCCCGACCTGTTCTGGGGACTGCGCGGGGGCGGGGGCAACTTCGGGGTCGTCACCGACTTCACCTTCGAGCTCCAGCCGCTCGGTCCGACGATCCTGGCCGGCCTGGTCGCGTGGCCCGCGGACGAGGCGCCGACGGTGCTGGCCTTCCTGCGCGACTTCATCGCCGACGCACCCGACGAGGTCGGGCTGATGGCCAACCTGCGGCTCGCTCCCGCGCTGCCGCTGTTCCCCGAGCACCTCCACGGCAGGCCGATCATCGGCCTGGTGGCGACGTACGCCGGCCCTGTCGAGGAGGGTGAGCGCGTGCTGGCGCCGGTGCGCGCGCTCGGCCACCCGGTGCTCGACACGATCGCGGCGAAGACCTACGTCGCGCACCAGAAGTTCCTCGACCCGGCCGTGCCGCACGGCCGGCACTACTACTGGAAGTCGCACCGGCTCGGCCCGCTCACCGGCGACATCATCGACACGATCTGCGAGCACCTCGCGACGATCAGCAGCCCGCTGTCGACGGTCCCGATCTTCAGCTTCGGAGGGGCGATGAGCCGCGTGCCCGAGGACGCGACCGCCTTCGGGCACCGCGACGCGAGCCACGACATCAACATCGTCGCGTCATGGCTGCCGGATCAGGCCGGCGACGCCGACCGGCACCGCGCCTGGGTCCGCGGCTTCTTCGACGCCCTCGCCCCGCACAGTCGGGGTGTCTACGTGAACTTCACCAGCGACGACGCCCAGACCCGGGTGCAGGACGCCTACACCCCGGCCCAGTGGTCACGGCTGCGGACGGTCAAGACGGCCTGGGACCCGGACAACGTCTTCCGCGGGAACGCCAACATCCCGCCGCTGGCGTGACCCCCTGCGGATAGTTCGGGACGACCTGGTCGTCCCAGCGGGGGTCTCACCACCGTTTCTTCCCGAACTACCCGACCGCCGGTCCGCGCGCCGCCACCATGAAGGCAGTTCGCGGCTCGCGGGCGTACGTCCACGCTCAGCCGGGGCAGCGACCTCCCCCACTGCCTGCCTGGTGCACGCCCAGCACGAGGCAGGCCAGGCGCTGTCAGTAGGACTTCGGCAGCCCCAGCGAGTGCATCGCGACGAAGTTGAGGATCATCTCCCGGCTCACCGGCGCGATGCGCCCCGCGCGGGCGGCGACCAGCATGCCGGCCATGCCGTACTCCTGCGTGATGCCGTTGCCTCCGTGGGTCTGCACGGCCGCGTCGACGGCGTGGACGGCCGCCTCGGCCGCGGCGTACTTCGCCATGTTGGCCGCCTCGCCCGCCGCCATGTCGTCGCCCGCGTCGACCAGGGCCGAGGCCTTCTGGGTCATCAGGCGGGCCAGCTCGTTCTCGATGTGCGCCATCGCGAGCGGGTGGGCGATCGCCTGGTGGGACCCGATCGGCGCCTTGAAGACGGTGCGCTCCTTGGCGTAGGCCGAGGCCTTCTCGAGGGCGTGACGGGCCAGGCCGGTCGAGAAGGAGGCCGCCATGATCCGCTCGGGGTTGAGGCCGGCGAAGAGCTGGACGAGGCCGCCGTCCTCGTCGCCGACGATCGCGTCGCCCGGGAGCCGGACGTCGTCGATGAAGACCTGGAACTGGCTCTCCGGGCTCACGATCTCCATCGGGATCGCGGTGAACTCGAAGCCGGTGGAGTCGGTCGGGACGACGAACAGGCAGGGCTTGAGCTTGCCGGTCTTCGCGTCCTCGGCCCGCGCGACGACCAGCACGTTGGCGGCCTCGTCGACGCCGGAGATGTAGATCTTCTGGCCCTTGAGCACCCACTCGTCACCGTCGCGGCGCGCGGTGGTCGTGATGTTGTGGGAGTTCGTGCCGGCGTCGGGCTCGGTGATCGCGAACGCCATGGTGCCGGTGCCGTCGCAGATGCCGGGGAGCCACTTCTGCTTCTGCGCCTCCGTGCCGTACTTGGCGATGACCGTGCCGCAGATCGCCGGGCTGACGACCATCATCAGCAGCGGGCAGCCCTGCGCGGCGAGCTCCTCGCACACCGCGGCCACGTCGCCGATGCCGCCGCCACCACCGCCGTACTCCTCGGGGATGTTGACGCCGAGGTAGCCCGCCTTGGCGATCTCCATCCACAGCTCGGTGGTCTTCTCGCCGGCGCGGGCGCGCTCGGTGAACCACTCGCGGCCGTAGCCCTTGGCGAGCTTGGCGACCTGCCGGCGCAGCTCGAGGCGCTCGTCGGTCTCGGTGAAGCTGGTCATGGGTGTTCCTCCACTACTGCCAGGACTTCCCCGGACGCGACCTGCGCACCGGGCTCGACGTTGATCTCGGTGACGGTGCCGTCGTGTGGCGCGGTCACGCTGTGCTGCATCTTCATGGCTTCCAGGACGAGCACGACGTCGCCCGCGGCCACGCCTCCGCCGACCCCGGCCACGACCTTGACGACCGTCCCGGGCATCGGCGCGAGGAGGGAGCCGCTCGCCACGGCGTCGGCGGGGTCGGTGAACCTCGGGACCTCACGGAGGCACGCGGACCTTGCCCGTCCGTCGACCCACAGCTCACGCGGGGCCCCTGGCCGATCGGCCGACCAATGTCCGCGCGTCTCCGTGGTCACGCCGTCGACCTCGAGTCGCGCATGCGTCGGCGAGACCTCCAGCACGGTGACGCCCGCGGCGACGAAGCCGTCGCGGGTCCCCCACCACTCGACGGGCTCGTGGCCCTCGAAGGTGGTGCGCTGCGCCTGGCTGGTGACGTTGCGCCACGAGGCCGGGACACCCTGCTGGACCGTACGCCGGGAGGCGTCGGCGGCAGCCAGCATCAGCGCACCGGCGACGAGCGTCGTGCGGTCGACGTCCGGCGACCCGGGTGTCACGCGCGACTCGAGCCAGGTCGTGGTCATGTCCCCAGCCACGAAGACGGGGTCGGTGAGGATCTCGACGAGCTGGTCGCGGTTGGTGGTGATGCCATGGATGCGAGCCCGACGCAGTGCTGCGACCAACATCCGGATCGCCTGGTCCCGAGTCGGCGCCCACGCCATCACCTTGGCGAGCATCGCGTCGTAGAACGTGGAGACCTCGTCGCCCGACGTGAAACCGCTGTCGACCCGTACGCCCGAGGAGGACAGCGGCCCGAACTCGACGTCCGCCGGCAGGTCGAAGGTCACCAGCCCGCCGCTCTGAGGGGTGTACGTCGCGTCCTCGGCGTAGAGGCGTACCTCGATCGCGTGGCCGGACGTCATGCGGTCGGCGGCACCGTCTGCCCCGTCCGTATGACGTCCGCGAAGGCGGCGGCCCTCGGCGATGTCCAGCTGGAGCTCGACGAGGTCGACCCCCTGCACGAGCTCGGTGACGGGGTGCTCGACCTGGAGCCGGGTGTTCATCTCGAGGAAGAACCAGCGGTCGGTGGTCGGGTCGAGGAGGAACTCGACCGTGCCCGCGCCGCGGTAGCCGATGTCGTTCGCGAGCCGCTCGGCCGCCTCGCACATGGCCGCCTCGGTGGCTGCCGGGAGTCCCGGGGCCGGGGCCTCCTCGACCACCTTCTGGTGACGTCGCTGCACCGAGCAGTCGCGGGTGCCGAGCGCGACGGCGCCGTCAGCGCTGGAGACGAGCTGCACCTCGACGTGGCGCCCGGCCTCGACGTACGGCTCCACGAAGACGGTGCCGTCGCCGAAGGCGCTCCCGGCCTCCGCCGACGCTGCCGCGATCTCGGCCTCGAGCCGGTCGAGGGTGCGGACGACGCGCATGCCGCGGCCGCCGCCGCCGGCCGACGCCTTCACCAGCAGCGGCAGGTCGGCCTCGGTCGGGTCGGAGGGCGCGGACAACACCGGCACGCCTGCCTTCTCGGCGATCTCCTTGGCGCGGACCTTGTCGCCCATGGCCTCGATCGCCTCGGGCGGCGGGCCGACCCAGGTGAGGCCGGCGTCGAGGACGGCGCGGGCGAAGGCGGCGTTCTCGGAGAGGAAGCCATAACCCGGGTGGACCGCGTCGGCACCGGACCTCCGCGCCGCCTCGACGATGAGGTCGATGCGGAGATAGGTGTCGGCGGGTGCGTTGCCCGGGAGGCGTACGGCGTGATCGGCCTCGGCGACGTAGGGCAACGAGGCGTCCGCGTCGGAGTGCACGGCCACGGTCTCGATGCCGAGGCGGCGACAGGTGGCGAAGACGCGGCGGGCGATCTCTCCCCGGTTGGCGACGAGCAGCTTCTGGATCATGTCCGGAACACCCCGAATCGGTCGGTGCCCCGGATCGGGGCGTTGGCGATGACGCTGAGGCAGATGGCGAGCACCGTGCGGGTGTCGCGCGGGTCGATGACGCCGTCGTCGTAGAGCATCCCGGAGAGGAAGTAGGGCAGGGACTGCTCCTCGACCGAGGCCTCGACGTAGTCCTTGATGCCCTTGAACCCCTCGGCGTCGAAGACCTCGCCCTTGGACTCCGCGGACTGCTGGGCCACGATCTCGAGCACGCCGGCGAGCTGTGCGGGCCCCATCACTGCGGACTTCGCGCTCGGCCAGGTGAAGAGGAAGCGCGGGTCGAAGGCGCGGCCGTTCATGCCGTAGTTGCCGGCGCCGTAGGACGCCCCCATGATCACCGACAGGTGCGGGACGGTCGAGTTGGAGACCGCGTTGATCATCTGGGCGCCGTGCTTGATGATGCCGCCCTGCTCGTAGTCCTTGCCGACCATGTAGCCGGTCGTGTTGTGCAGGAAGAGCAGCGGGGTGTCGGACTGGTTGGCGAGCTGGATGAACTGCGTCGCCTTCTGCGCCTCCTCGGAGAACAGCACGCCCTGCGCGTTGGCGAGGATGCCGATCGGCCGACCGTGGATCTCCGCCCACCCGGTGACGAGCGAGGTGCCGTAGAGCGGCTTGAACTCGTCGAAGGGCCGACCGTTGTCCGCGCTGGCGCCGTCGACGATCCGGACGATCACCTCGCGCGGGTCGAACGGCTCCTTGAGGTCGGCGGGGATCAGGTCGAGGAGGCCGTCGGGGTCGGCGTCGGGCTCGGCGAAGGCGAGGCCTTGGTTTCGACACGCTCGCTGCGCTCGCTGCTCAACCAGCGGCGCCGCTGGTCGAGCAGTGCCACCCAGGCCCGAGTCGAGACCGAGGTGGGCCGTACGCCGCCGGTTCAGCCGCGCCACGATCCGCCGGCCGATCCGGATCGCGTCGTGCTCGTCCTCGGCGAGGTAGTCGGCGAGCCCGGAGACGCGGGCGTGCATCTCGGCACCGCCGAGCGACTCGTCGTCGGACTCCTCACCCGTGGCCATCTTCACCAGCGGCGGACCACCGAGGAAGACCTTGGCCCCGCCGCGTACGAAGACGGTGTAGTCGCTCATGCCGGGGACGTACGCCCCGCCGGCGGTCGAGTTGCCGAAGACCAGCGCGATCGTGGGCTGCTTGCGTGCCGACGACCGGGTGAGGTCGCGGAAGAGCCGGCCGCCGGGGATGAAGATCTCCTTCTGCGTCGGCAGGTCGGCGCCGCCCGACTCGACGAGCGAGATCGTCGGGAGGTTGTTCTCCTCGGCGATCTGCGCGGCCCGGAAGGCCTTCTTCACCGTCCAGGGGTTGGAGGCGCCGCCCTTCACCGTCGGGTCGTTGGCGCTGATCATGCACTCGACGCCCTCGACGACGCCGATGCCCGTCACGAGCGAGGCGCCGATGGTGAAGTCGGAGCCCCAGCCGGCGAGCGGCGACAGCTCGAGGAAGGCGGAGCCCGGGTCGACGAGCAGCTCGATCCGCTCGCGGGCGGCCAGCTTGCCGCGGGCGTGGTGGCGGTCGACGTACTTCTGCCCACCGCCGGCGACCGCGACCGCGTGCTGCGTGTCGAGGTCGGCCAGCTTCTCGAGCATCGACTCCCGGTTCGTCATGACTCGACGACCGCCTTCATCCGCTCCAGCGTCGTCCGCATCCCGCTGCGGTTGGTGCGCCCGCGCAGGGCGCCCAGGAACGTCCAGTAGAGGCGGGTGGGCAACGAGGGCTCCATCCGGAAGTACTCCGTGACCAGCGTGCCGCCGTCCTTCGCCTCGAGCTCGTAGCCCCAGTTGTTGACGGTGATCGCGTCCGTGCCGACGGAGAACTCGAAGACCTTCTCGGGCTCACACTTCGTGACCCTGCAGGGGCTCCAGTAGGTCGGACCGACGCCGTTGCGCTTCACGTGACCGGCGAAGTACGCCCCGACCTCCGGCCCGGTCGACCCGCGGGTCCACTTGGCCTCGAAGGTCTCCGGGCTGAACTCGCCGATGCGGGTCACGTCGCTGACGAGGTCCCAGACCTCGGCGGGCGGCGCGTCCATCCAGACCGAGACCCGGTCCCCCAGGGGCGGCAGCGTGATCATCGACATTCCTCTCTCGCGGGTCATGACGCATAACCCATCAACTTCGCCGTCAGGTCGCGGAGCACCTCGTCGGCGCCGCCCCCGATCGGCAGGAGCCGGGCGTCGCGGAAGTGCCGCTCCACCTCGGTGCCGTGCATGTAGCCCGCGCCGCCGAAGAGCTGGACGGCGCGGTCGCAGACGTACGCCGCGCAGTCGACCGCGGTCTGCTTGGCGAGGCACGCCTCGGCGACGACGAACTCCCCGGCGACGTGCCGCGCGGCCACCGAGCGGGTGTAGGTGCGGGCGACCTCGACCTGGCGGCGCATCTCGACGAGCGTGTGCTGGACGGTCTGGTTGCCGATCAACGGACGGCCGAAGGTCTGTCGTGCGCGGCAGTACGTCGCTGCGAGGTCGAGGGAGCGCGCAGCGATGCCGTAGCCGTGGACGGCGAGCGCGATCCGCTCGACGACGAACTGGTCGGCGATCTGGCCGAAGCCGGAGTCCTCCTCGCCGACCAGGTTCGCGACCGGGACGCGTACGTCCGCGAAGCCCAGCTCAGCGGTGTCGGAGCAGTGCCAGCCCATCTTCCTCAGCGAACGGTCGACGGTGAAGCCGGGCGCGCCCTTCTCGATCACGAGCAGCGAGATGCCGCCGTGGCCCGGGCCGCCGGTGCGCACGGCCGTGGTCACGAAGTCCGCACGGACGCCGGAGGTGATGAAGGTCTTGGCGCCGTTGACGACGTAGTGCTCGCCCTGGCGTTCGGCGCGGGCGGTGATCCGGGCGACGTCGGACCCGCCGCCGGGCTCGGTGATCGCGAGCGAACCGATCAGGTCACCGGCCAGCGTGGGCCGGACGAAGCGGTCGACGAGGTCGGCGTTGCCGCTCGCGGCGATGTGCGGGAGCGCGATGCCGCTGGTGAAGAGTCCGGCCATGAGGCCGCTCGACGCGCCGGCGTCGAACATCGCCTCCTGCATCGCGACCGAGTCGAGGAGGTCGCCGCCGCTGCCGCCGACCTCTTCGGGGAACGCGACACCGATCAGACCGAGGTCGCCGGCCGTGCGGTGGAGCGCACGCGGGATCTCGCCCGCGTCCTCCCACTCCTGCAGGTGCGGCGCGACCTCGCGCCGGACGAACTCGGTGGCGGTGGCGCGGAGCGCGTCCCTCTCCGGGTTCGCTGGTTGAGCAGCGAGCGGAGCGAGCGTGTCGAAACCCGGACCCGTCATATCAGCGAGTCCTCGATCGAGACCAGCCGCGAGCGCAGCCACTCGCCGAGACCCTTGGCCTGCGGGTCGAACCGTGTCGACGCGGCGACCCCCTGGCCGAGCAGCCCGTGCACGACGAGGTTGACGGCACCGAGGTGGGGCAGCAGCCACACGTCGACCTCGAGGTCGGCCGCCTCCGGCAGCAGGCCACCGATGCCACGCGGCGACATCATCTTGAAGAGCCACTGCACGCGGGCGTCGTACGTCTCCCGGTCGGCGCCGTCGCGCGCGACCCAGAGGCCGACGTTGGCGTCACCGCCCTTGTCGCCGGAGCGCGCGTGAACGAACGTGCCGAGCGGCAGCCGTCGGGTGAGCGAGTCGGTGCGGCCGGGGTAGGGCGAGGGTCGGGCGCCGGGGGCGTCCTGGGTCGGCGTGAAGCTGGTGGGGTCGGCGACCACCTCGCGGCGGCCGTCGGCGTGGACGACGGTGTGGGTGACGTCGGAGCGGTCGACGTACGCCGCGCGGTAGACGCCGTAGGGCGTGGCCGCCGCGGGCGGAGCGGTCATCGTGAAACCGGGGTAGGACCCGAGCGCGAGCTCGACGACGGCGGAGGTGAAGGCGCGACCGACCGGGTCGGGTGAGGGGTCCTTGACCGTGCAGCGCAGCAGCGTCGACGCGGCCTCCTCGGTCTCGGCGTCGAGGGCTGGCGGGACGACGTCGGACCAGACGACCTCGGCGGCGGTGAGTCGCGGCTCGAGCTGCTGGCGGACCCAGGCGGCCTTGGCCTCGACGTCGAGGCCGGTCAGCACCAGCTCGACGCTGTTGCGCCAGCCGCCGAGCTCGTTGACGCACACCTTGAGCCGCTCGGGCGGGGCTTCCCCGACGACGCCGGTGATGGCCACGCGGTCCTCGCCGTCCCCGGTGAGCCGCAGCGAGTCGAGGTGGACGGTGACGTCGGGGCCGAGGTAGCGCGTGGACTGGATCTCGTAGACCAGCTGGGCGGTGACGGTGTCGAGGGTGACCGCGCCGCCCGTGCCGGCGTGCTTGGTGATGGTGCTCGAGCCGTCGGCCGCGACCTCTGCGACCGGGAAGCCGAGGGGCCGGTCGCGGTGCGGAAGGTCGAGGAACCCGCTGAAGTTGCCACCGGTGGCCTGGGTGCCGCACTCGATGACGTGCCCGGCGACGACCGCGCCCGCCAGCTCGTCGTACGACGTGGACGTCCAGCCGTGGTGCGCGACGGCCGGGCCGACGACGAGGGAGGCGTCGGTGACCCGGCCCGTGACGACGATGTCGGCGCCCGCAGTGAGCGCGGCGGCGATGCCGAAGCCGCCGAGGTAGGCGTTGGCGGTGAGGGCGCCCTCGAACGACAGGTGGCGTACGTCGTCGCCCTCGACGTGCGCGACCTGCGGGTCGAGACCCAGGCCGGTGGCGATTTCGCGGACCTTGTCGGCGAGCCCGGCGGGGTTGAGCCCGCCGGCATTGGCGACGATCCTGACGCCGCGCTCGAGTGCGAGGCCCAGGGTGTCCTCGAGCTGCCGGACGAAGGTGCGGGCGTAACCGAGGGTGGGGTCCTTGAGCTGGTCCTTGCCGAGGATCAGCATGGTCAGCTCGGCGAGGTAGTCGCCGGTGAGGACGTCGATCCGGCCGCCCTCGAGCACCTCGCGCATCGCGCAGAGGCGGTCACCGTAGAAGCCCGAGCAGTTGCCGATCCTCACCGGTGGTCGAGCGGAGTCGAGACCGTCGCTCATCTCGCGGCCCTCCCCTCGCCGGGCTGTCCGGCGAAGGCCTGGGCGATGTCGAGCCAGCGGTCCACGTCGGCGCCGGTGGCGACGAGGTCGGTGTCGCTGCGGTGGAGCCGCTGGGTGACGAGGCGGCAGAAGTCGCCGGCGCTGCCGGTCAGCGTCTGCGCCGCGTCCTCGGGACCCCAGCTCCACACGTCACCGCTCGGCGCGACGAGGTCGATGCGGAACTCCTCGGTCGGGGCGTCGAGGCCGTGCACGGCGTGGGCGAAGTTGCGCGTACGGACGCCGAGGTGGGCGACGTGCCGGATCCGGTCGGTGTCCTCGACGGGTGCACCGAGGCCCTCGTGCACGTCGAGGCTGTGCGCCCAGGTCTCCATCAGCCGGGCGGTGGCCATCGACGTCGCCGACATCGGCGGGCCGAACCAGGGCATCTTCTCACCGCGGGGGTACGCCTCCAGCGCCCGCCTCAGGTCAGCTCGTGCGGAGCGCCAGCGGGCCAGGAGGTCCGGCTCGGCTGCCAGCGCGAGGGCCTGCTGGTCGACGAACCCCTCCGGGTCGGCGATCGCGCCCATCACGACCGCGTCCCAGGCGTCCTTGTCGGTCGCCGCCTTCAGCGCCACGTCGTCGGTCCACGCGAGGTGCGCGACCTGGGTGGCGACGTCCCAGCCCGGGGCCGGGGTGGGCGTGTGCCAGCCGGCGTCGTCGAGGTCGGTGACGAGGGCGTCGAGCCGGTCGCCCTCGGCGGCGAGGTCGGTGAGGACCTGGGTCAGTACGTCGGTCATGCGGGCCGTCCTTCTCCGGTCGGGGTGGGGCGGTGGTCGCAGTGCACGGTCATCCCAGCTCCTTGTCGAGCACGTCGGCCCACTCGCGCAGGATCCGGCGACGGCGCGCCGAGTCGTCGGAGATGGTGGAGGCCAGCCCCAGCCCGCGGACCAGGTCGAGCGTCGCCTGGACGAGCTCGCGCACACCTGGCCGCGACTCGTCGGCGCCGAGCGCGGCAGCGGTCATCCGGTGCGCTTCGCGGCCCACGCGCTGCTCGAGCGGGGCGACGGCCGCGAGGAGGGCCGGATCGGTGCGCGCGGCGACCCATAGCTCGAGCGCGGCGGCGAAGACCGGGGACGCGAAGTGGTCACCCAGCATCGTGACGACGGAGCGGAGTCGAGTGCGACGCCCCGTGGCCGTTGCGACCGGCTCCGCACTCAACGTGTCGAAGGCCGCGGCAAGCTCGGCTCCGCGGCGCTCGGTCAGGTGCTCGACGGCGGCCACGACGAGGTCGTTCTTGGTCGGGAAGTGGTGCAGCTGGGCGCCTCGGCTGACACCCGCCCGCTCGGACACCAACGTGGTCGAGGTGCCGGCGAAGCCGCGCTCCACCAGCAGGTCGACGGTCGCCTCCAGCAACCGGGCCCGCATCGCCCGGGTGCGGTCCGCCTGCGGCACGCGCGTCGCGTGGGCCGGGCTCTGGACGGGGGAGGTCACGGGGCCAGCCTGCCGTCGTACAAACAAACAGTCAAGCCTGACTTTTAATTGCTGACCTGGGTGAGGGTGCCGACGACGGCGCAGGGCGAGGTCGCCCCGAGCCAGAGGTCCCCGTCGGGCAGCGTGGCGCGCCAGGCGTACCAGCCCGGCTCGTCCACCTGGAAGCTCACGGACGAGAACGTCCCGTTGCCGGGTCGGCGTTGCGTGACGTCCCGATGGGTGCCGGTGCAGGCATCCGCCGCGGAGGCGTAGGGCCCGTAGAGCGTCGTGGTCACGTCGACCGGACCTCCGAACGGCAGCCCCGTGACCGTCACCTGCGCGGAGACGACGTCGGCGACCGCCGCGGTCGGGGGCGCCCTGAGGGTCACGGCGGCCCTGCCGCGGACCTTCACTGCTGCACCGCACGCCGAGATCGGCACGCTGGTGGCGGTGCCGTCGACCGCCACGCGCCACAGGTAGTAGCCGCCCGCGCCGGGAGTGA
This sequence comes from Nocardioides alpinus, assembly GCF_900112035.1. Taxonomy (GTDB): domain Bacteria; phylum Actinomycetota; class Actinomycetes; order Propionibacteriales; family Nocardioidaceae; genus Nocardioides; species Nocardioides alpinus. The sequence goes on from NZ_FOKC01000001.1 coordinate 1,067,056, forward strand.
TGGCCGGCAGGCCGTATCCCCCGTCGCCGCTGACGCTTGCCGTGACCGGACCCATCGAGGCACCACCACAGTGGGCCGACGCGGCCGACGCGAAGGGGCCGTGGAGGGTCGCTCCGGCCGCCCGGGCGGTGCCGTCGCCACCGACGGTGGCCACGACCCGCGCCGCCGCCCCGAGCACCAGCTGGGTGGGGTCCGCCGCGAGCGAGAGCGTCTGCGGCGCGCGCACCGGCGCCTGTGCCGCGACGACCACCTCCCGCCGCGCCCCTCCTTCGGCGGCTGCGGCCTGACCGCTCCTCTCGGGCGGCCACACGTGGAGCCGGTGGTCGGGCACGTTGCGCACGGTGGCCGTGACCTCCTGCCAGCCGCGCACGGTCGCCGCGAACGTGCCGACCGCCCGTCCGTCGTCCCCCGTGACCGAGGTCAGCGACGCGGCCCCGGGCATCGCCAGCGTGACAGGGAGGCCGGCGGCGGGCCTTCCGTGACCGTCCACCACGCTCAGCGTGACCGCAACCGCCCCGCCCAGGTCGGCGCTGGAGGCGACGAGCCGTGCGGTGTAGGCACCGGCGCTCGACCGCGACTGGCGGAGCATGATCCGGGCGAACCTCGCCACCGACGCGGGATCACCGGACTGCCGGATCCGGCGTGCTCCGCGGGGCGAGCCGAGGTGCCACTTCCCGCCGGCCAGGAGGTGGTAGACCGCCGCGTCGACCGCGGCCGCCTGCGTGGCGTCGCGGTAGTCGCCGTACTTGGACAGGATCCAGGCCGCCCGCTGCGTCTCGGCCCTCGAGGCGGAGCGACCGACCAGGTCGTCGACCTCCCGCGGCGCAGCGAAGCCGGCCCGGTTGGGACTCCTCGTCGGTGTCACGACGTAGAGCGAGGTCTGGCCCACGCGGTAGCCGCCGATCCAGCCGCCATCCGCATCACCCGTGGCGGGGATGGGATAGCCGGACCAGCGGTGCGGCGTGGCGGGCTCGACCCCCTCGGCGGCGGCGGCGCCGGGCGCGACGCCGACCAGGCTCCCTGCCGACAGCAGCAGCGCAGCCAGGCGGACCAGGCGATCTCGACGGGGACGGACGGTCTCGGACATGACGGACCTCCATCAGCCCACCGGAGTCGGGGCCACGGTGCCGGGGTCCTGGGGGGTGCCGGTCGGGCTGTGGGACGGGGACGGGCTCGGTGTCGGACTCGGGTCCGGCGTCGGGCTCGGCGTGGGTGAGGAGGTGGGCGTCGACGAGGGCGAGGACGAGGGCGTCTGCTCGGGAAGCGGTGCCTGCGACGGGGTCGAGGCGACCTGCGTGACATCCGGTGTCACGGTGGCCGACGCGACGTCCTGCTCCCGGGCCTCGGCGGCGGGCGTGGAGACCGACACCTGCCCGCTCACGGGGCTCGCCGTGGCGGACGTGGCCGACCAGGTGTAGGTGCCGGGATCCAGGCCGCGGACCACGACGTCGCGCCCACCCGCGTCGCGGACGACGAGGTGGCGTACGACGCGCAGCCCGGCGGGTCCGCGCACGACCAGCCGGACCTGCGCGGGCCGCTGATTGGCGCGCACGGCGAACGCGGCCGCTCCGGTGTCCGCATCGATGGGCAGCACCCGCACGGTCCGCCCGGGCGCCACAGCACCGGGCGACGGCACCCGGTCGGCGGGGACCGTGCCACCGGGATCGCTGGTCACGTCTGCCGGCAGGTCGGGGCCGGCCACCGCGACGGCGAGCGACACGGTCAGGGCCACGCCCGCGACCGCGACGAGTGCGGCCGCCACCCGTCGTACGCCAGTGGCCGCGCCGCGGTGCTGGCCGTCGAGGAAGTCGTCGAGCGACGTCGGGGCCCAGTCCTGCACCGGATCATCGACCGCCTGCTCCTCCGACGGCGCCACCCGCTGGCGCGGGATCGTCACCGGAGACGTCTGCTGCGGAGCCTCCAGCAACGGCTCCACCAGCTCGACGAGCCTCCGCGACGGCGCGGCGCCGAGCTCGTCGTGCATGACCGTGCAGTAGTGCTGGAACTCGTGCAGCGCGCCGGCGGCGTCACCGCGGCTCAGGTGGGCCCGGATCGACACCTCACGCGGCAGCTCGCGCAACGGCTCGATCTCGCTCGCCGCCCGGGCGGCGTCGACGGCCAGCACCGCGTCGCCCTGCTCCAGGCCGTGGACGGCCACCCGCTCGAGCCCCTCGGCGCGCAGCTGCTCGAGGAGGCCGCGCTCCTCGACCGCCCAGTCGTCGTACCACCCGGGCAGCAGCTCGCCCCCGCGCAGCGCAGTCATCAGCTCGTGGGCCACGAGGTCGGTCATCGGCAACCCGGTCAGCCCCGCCGCGCGCCGCAGGTCGTCCACGTCCACCCGTACGCCGGGGGCGAGCGCGATCGTCAGCCGCGCCGCCTCCAGCAGGCCCGGACACCGCTTCTGGCAGTGGAGCACCGCCCGCCGCAGGCTGGCCAGGGCCCGCTCGTCGGTGCTGTCGGGCCACAGCGCGCTGGCGACCTGGGCGCGGGCACTGTGGTCCGCGAGGGCCAGCAGGGCGACCAGCCGCTGCTCGCGGTGCCCGAGCTCCACCTCGGCACCGTCGACCAGGAGCTGCCAGCCGCCCAGCAGCTGCAGGCGCGACGAAGCGACAGCGACAGCGCTGTACTCGGTCATGACGGCCACCTCCCCCGAGGAACAACCGATGCGACTGGCATCGAAGGCCACGACATCTCGCCCCAACAGCATGCTCCTCGGGTCCCCGTACGCGGAACGACGAGCAGCCAACATCCCCACTATTTCGCGGCTAGGTCTAGACCGCGTGCACCGCGACGGGCGCGATCACGCCGCTGTCACGCGCGAATCACGCCGGTGCACGTCGACTACGTCCTCCAGACACACCGCGCCACGGGAGGAGGTGAACACCATGCGCAACACACTGACCATCGCCGAGCTCGAGACCGAGCACACCGAGCTGCTCCCGACCAGGGAGACGCTGGCCTTCGGCAACACCAACTGGGCCAACGTCTTCGCGTCCAACAGCTCGATGGCCCTCAACGCCGCCTCGCTCGGCTCGCTGGCCAACAGCGCTGCCTACCAGTCCATCACGGTCACCCAGGGCTGACGCCGACGCCGTGGCCCCACCGCGGGGGGCCACGTGCATCGCCGGCTCCCCGGGGCCGGCACCGACAGGAAGTACGCACCAGAAGGCCGAGCAGGAGAGGGGGTGAACCCGGATGTCCCGACCACCAGTTGTCACCACGGCGGATCTCGACGCGGAGGTGGGTGTAGCGCTGCCCCGTCGCGAGACGCTGAGCTGTCAGTTCGCCTGCGTCAACGTCGCCAACGTCATCGGCGTCAATCTCGCCATCTCCGTGAATGCCGCCACGATCAACTCACAGGCCCATGCCATGGCGATGCAGTACCTCGCCTCGGTCCAGATGCCGTGATCTCGACCAGGCGGCGGGCGTGTTTGCTCTGGCGCGCCCGCCGTCCTCAGCTTCGACACACCAGAGCAGACCAGAGCAGACCAGAGCGATGAACACCACCCGAACCGCACCACACGCAGACGTCACGTCGGGAGCCACAGGGCCGCGATGGCGACGGGCCGTGGGCCTGCAGTTCCTGGGTGCGGTCCAGGGGTCGGGTCTGCGCGACCCGTCGTTCCTGGTCCGGCGGATCGACGACCAGGTGGTCCAGCTCTCCGAGCTCCTCCACCTGGTCGTCGTCCATGCCGACCCGCCCCGCCCGTCCGCGGAGGTCGCCGATGCCGTCAGCGCGGCCTACGGCCGGACCCTCACGGTCGAGGGGGTCGAGCACCTCATCACCACGCGGCTCGAGCCGCTGGGCCTGGTCGTCGCCGAGGAGGACGAGGAGCCGCTGCGTCCCACCCGGGCCCGACCCCTGCTGGCCCTCAGCCTGAAGGCCACCCTCCTCCCCGCCCGCCGCACGCGGATGGTCGCCTCGCTGCTCTCGCCGCTGTTCTGGCCGCCGGTGGTCCTGGCGGCCCTCGTGGCGCTGGTCGTCGCCGACGTCGCCCTCGTCGTCGGCGGCGGATTCTGGGAGGCGGTCGGCGAGGTGTTCGCCACGCCGACCACGGCCCTGCTGATCTACGCGATGCTCATCGTGTCGGCGGTGATCCACGAGCTGGGGCACGCCACGGCCTGCCGCTACGGCGGTGCCGACCCCGGCGAGATCGGCGTCGGCGTCTACATCGTCTTCCCGGCCTTCTACACCGACGTCACCGACTCCTACCGGCTCGGTCGCGGAGGGCGGGTGCGCACCGACCTCGGGGGTCTCTACTTCAACGTGCTGACCGTGCTCGGCCTCGTGCTCGCGCACCTCGCGACGGGCAGCGGTCTGCTGCTGCTGACCGCCCTCGCGCTGCAGGTGCAGATGGTGCAGCAGCTGATCCCCGTGGTCCGCTTCGACGGCTACTTCATCCTGTCCGACCTGGCGGGCGTGCCCGACCTGTTCTCCCGGGTGGGCCCCGTCCTGCGCAGCCTGCGCCCCGGGCAGCCCGTCGACCCCCGCGTGAGCGAGCTGCGCCCCCGGGCGCGTCGCTTCGTGACGGCCTGGGTGCTGCTGGTGGTGCCGCTGCTCAGCGCCGCACTCGTCTGGCTGGTCTGGTCACTGCCGCAGCTCGTCCAGCACGGCCGGGAGGGGATCGCGCTACAGCAGCTCGTCTTCGACGTGGCCTGGCAGCGGCGCGACTGGCCGGCGATGGCCCTGGCCGTCATCTCGATCGGCCTGCTCCTGGTGCCGCTGGCCGGGGTCACTGTCGTGCTCTGGCGCCTGGCCACGACCCTGACCACCCTCGTACGACGTGGGCTCGCCGCGCGCGTGCGCAGCTGGGAGGACTCCATGGACGACCGGATGAGCGCCTTCGACGCCCCGCCTCCTGCGACCGAGCCGGCGGTGCTCTCGGCCGCCGACTTCACCGACGCGATCATGTACGCCCCGCGCGTGCCGCCGCCGCGGCAGGGCTGGCGCCGCGCGGTCTACGAGGGCAGCGGTCGGGTGGTCAACCCCGGGCCGAGCGCCACCGAGCTGCGCCGCCACGAGCTCGAGCGGAGGTTGCGTACGCCCATCCACGGGTCGCGGCGGGTCGTCGTGCTGAGCCGCAAGGGCGGCGTCGGCAAGACCACGATCTCGCTGGCCCTGGGCAGCACGTTCGCGATGCTGCGCGGGGACCGGGTGATCGCCGTCGACGCCAACCCGGACGCGGGCAACCTGGCACACCGCGTCGCGCCACCTCACGACCGCACCATCACCGACGTCCTCCGCGACCTCGACGAGATCACCAGCTACGCGACCCTGCGGAGGTACACCTCGCAGGCCCTCGAGTCGCGCCTGGAGGTCCTGGCCTCCGACGACGACCCGCGCATCGGCATGGCCCTGGACCGCGACGACTACCACCGCCTCGTCGAGCTGCTCGACCAGTTCTACAACCTGATCCTGCTCGACACCGGCACCGGCATCCTCGACAGCGCCAACCAGGGGCTGCTCAGCGAGGCCGACCAGATCGTGCTCGTGGTCCGCGCCGGCCTCGACGGCGGGCGGGCCGGGGCACTGACCCTGGACTGGATGGAGCAGCACGGCTTCGGCGACCTCGTCTCGCGGGCCGTCGTCGTCGTCAATGCACAGCGCCACGGCGCCGCACCGCCGGAAAAGATGCGGCGTCACTTCGAGAAACGATGCCAACGCGTGGTCACCGTCCCGTGGGACGGCGCCCTCGAGCAAGGAGCCCTGACCGACATGTCTTCCCTGCACCGCAAGACCCGGGACAGCCTGGTCGACATCGCAGCCGCGGTCGCCGACAACTTCGTCCGGATGGGGGCCCGGTCGTGAAGCGACGGACCGCCGTCGCGCCGATCGTCGCGGGAGCCCTCGTGCTCGTCGCGGTCCTCGGCGGCGCGTCGCCGGCCGCGCACCCCGACCCCTGGGCGCGCACCCTCGACCTCGTCGCCAGCGCGCACCCGACCTCGGCCGAGCCGTCCGTGAGCGACACGGCGTACGCCGCGGTCCGGGTGCGCGGCCCGGCCGTCGAGGCCGACACCGCCGCCCTCACCTCGACCACCTGCGACGGGTGCGTCGGCGAGAGCACTGCCCTGCACGTCGTCTACGTCCCGCGCGCCCGCCGCGCAGGCCTCGACAACGTCGCCACCGCATGGGCGCAGGAGTGCCAGGGCTGCACGAGCACCGCGCTCTCGGTGCAGGTCGTGGTGCTCGCCGGCCGACCCGAGGCGGTGCCCAACAACCGGGCCCTCTCGCTGACGGCCGCCTGCGACGGATGCCGTACGTCGGCGCTCGCGTTCCAGGTCGTGCTGGTGGCCGACCGTGCTGCCCCGCTGGGTGCCGAGGAGCTCGCCGGACTGCGCGCCTGGGTCGACGAGCAGGCGGCCCTGCTGCGGGCCTCGGTCGCGGCACCCCTGCCCGACCCGCCGACCACCGAAGCGACCCCGACGCCGACGCCCACCGAGACGCCCACCGAGACACCGAGCGTGACGGTGCCGTCGCCCTCTCCCGCCCCCTCGACCAGCGCGGGACGTCCGGTCCTCCGCGACCCGCAGCGGCTCCGCCGGGACGCGGTGTCCGCCATCGACGAGCTGGAGGCGCTGCTCACCGCGGCGCTCCCCGCGGTCGTGGCCTCGGCCGACGTGGACGTCAGCCGCTGACCTGCCCTCAGTCCATCCGCGCGACGAGCGGCAACCGCGAGCGCGCGGTCAGGCCGACCACTGCGGCGGTCAGCAGCGGGAGGGCCACGACGATCGTCGCGACCAGCAGCCACGGGATCGCGAGGAACGGGCCCTCCGCCGTGCCACCCGGACCCACGAAGCTCATCGACGTCAGCGGTCGCGAGATCGCGATCCCCGGGATGAAGCCGACGGCGGCGCCAAGGACCGCACCGACGAAGCCGATGACCAGGGCGTACGCCGCAGCGACCCGGCGTCGCGTCCGCGGCGCCGCGCCGACGGCCGACAACGTGGCGAGGTCGGGACGTGCGTCGGAGAGGGCGAGGAAGGTCGCGGTCAGGGTGCCGCCGAGCATCAGCACGCCCCCCAGCGCACCGAGCACGAGCAGGATGATCAGCGCCTCGTCGGGGCGCTGGTAGCCGCGCTCGACGTAGAGGTAGGTGCCGTCCACCGCCCCCTGGACGCCCTCCTTGATCCGGGTCTCGGCCGCGACGTCGAGGTCACCGGTCAGGCGCAGGCTGGTGGTGACCACCTCGAGGCCGACCTCCTCGGCCATCGAGACCGGCAGCACGGTGGAGGCGGGCGCGGGGCCGAGCTCCTGCTGGTCCCAGGCGACCAGCCGGGCCGGGACGCGGTCGCTCGAGGTGGACTCGGGCTCGGTCCCGCTGGCGGTCCACGTCTCCTGGCGGATCGTGACCTCCGCCTCGGTGTCGGAGGTGGTGGTGAACACCACGGCCCGTCCCGCGGCGAGAGCCGCGTCCGCGACGTCGGCGATCGACGGGTCCAGGCCGAGCTCGTCGACGGTGTCGGCGACCGTGATCATCGGTCCGTAGGGAGACAGGCCCCAGCCCGATCCGTCGAGCTCGCGCGGGAGCTCGACGAAGGTCGAGGTGTAGCCGTTGGGGTCGTAGACGTCATTCGGCCCCTGCAGCGTGCCCACCTCGACCTCGGGAGCGGCTGCGTGCACGGCTTCCTCGATGCGGGTCCAGGTCTCGGCGGAGTCGGGGGCCTCCTCGCCGGGCAGGAGGTCCGGCCCCCACGAGACGATGCCGGTGCCCATCTGGGCCTGCGGGGCGTAGGTCTTCTCGTTCTTGAGCTCGTCACTGGCGTTGCCGATGCCGAGCGCCACGACTCCGGCGACCGTCGCGGCCACGGCGGCGACCGCCGGGACGGTGCGGGTGCGGTGACGCGCCGCGTCGCGGGCGGCGTACCTCGCGGTCAGCGGCCACCGGCCCGAGACGCGCGCCACCGCGGACACCACGATCGGGACCACCAGGATCATGCCGAGCACGGACACGACCGCCGCCGCCGCGATCCACAGCGCGCCGTTGCCGCTGTCGGAGGTGAGGGCGCCGTAGGCCGACGCGGCGATGCCCACGCCGAGCAGGACCAGCCCCACGACGGGCGTCGAGGCGCGCGGGCGACGGTCGCCGCGGCGACCGGCCAGCACCGCGACGACGTCCTGACGGCTCGCCAGCCACGCAGGCACGAGCGAAGCGAGGAAGGCCGAGACGAGGCCGAAGGCGACGATCGCCAGGAGGTAGAGCCAGGGGAGCTCGAACGGGCCGAACCACTCCCCCTGGAAGAGCTGGACCAGGGGCAGCAGTGCCCACCCCGCGAGGATGCCGAGGACCAGCCCCAGCGCGGAGGCGACCAGGCCGAGCACGACGCCGCTGGCGAGGATCACCCGGCGCGCCTGGGCCGGGGTGCCGCCCGACGCGGCGATCAGCGCGAGCGTACGAGCCTGGCGGCGCGCGCCGACGGCGAAGGCCGGGCCGGCGAGGAGGACGACCTCGATCAGCGCCATCACGATGATCAGCGTGACGACGGCGAGGAGCTCGTCGCGACCGGTGTCGTAGCCCATCTGCTCGGCCATCGACGCCACGTCGGGCGGGTCCGCCAGCACGGCGCGCGAGGTGACGAGGCCGCCGACCTCGTTGACGTCGAGCACCTGCGACCACGAGACCGGACCGGCCTCGACGAGCCACTCGCGGACGTTGGCGGAGTCGCTGGGGAGGTCGTCGAAGGCGCCCAGCACGACGGGGTAGTCGCGGACCGTGGCATCGCGCCCGGACCCGACGATGCGGAGGGGGGAGCCGTTGACCTCGAGCTCGTCGCCGACGGCGAAGCCCTTGGCGAGCATCGCGTCGTTGACGACGACCTCCCCCGCCGCCTCCGGCGCACGTCCTGCCTCGAGGCCGAAGAGCCCCTCGGTCAGGGGGTCGGAGAGGTCGACGCCGGTGGTCTGGAAGTCGATGACGCGGTCGCCGAGGCGGGCGCGGGACCAGCCGGTGGCGATCGGGAGCAGCCGGGCGTCGACGCCCAGCGCAGTGCGTACGTCGGCCTCGGCGACCGGATCGCCGTAGTCGGTCTCGCCCACCTGGGCCCACTCGCCCCGGCTGGGGTCGGCCCCCTGCACGACCCGGCCACGTCCCTCGGTGCGGATGCGGGCGTCGGCTGCGCCGAGCTGGCGCTCGGCTCCCTCGGTGCCACTCACCTCGGCGGTCTTGATGATCACCGCAGCGGCGCTCACGGCCAGCACCGGCAGGCTGATCATCACCAGCACGAGGATGCTGCGGCCCCGGTGCCGCAGGGCGTCGCGCCAGGCGATGCGCAGGGCCGGGCGCCAGCCCGCCATGGTTCTGCTCATCGGCCGACCTCGCCGGCGAGCAGCCCCTCGGGCTCGTCGGCGCCGGTCTCGTCGACGATGACGCCGTCGCGCAGGAAGACGACGCGGTCGGCCCAGGCCGCGTGCCGGGCCTCGTGGGTCACCATCACGCCGGCGGCACCTGCGTCGCAGCGCGCCCGCAGCAGGCGCAGGATCTCCTCGCCCGTGTCGGTGTCGAGGGCCCCGGTGGGCTCGTCGGCCAGGATCAGCCGCCGGTCCCCGACGATCGCGCGGGCGATGGCGACGCGCTGCTGCTGACCGCCCGACATCTCGTCCGGGAACCGGTCGGCCAGGTCGGCGATGCCGACCTCCTCGAGCGCGGTCAGCGCGAGGCGGCGCGCGACCCTGCCCTTCTCCCCGTCGAGCTCGCGCGGGAGGGCGACGTTCTCGGCGGCGGTCAGCGCGGGGATCAGGTTGAAGTCCTGGAAGACGTAGCCCACCGACGTACGTCGGATGCGCGCACGTCCGGCGTTGTCGAGGCTCGCCAGGTCGGTGCCCTCGATCCAGACGGAGCCGGACGTCGGGACGTCGAGACCACCGGCGAGGGTGAGGAGCGTGGACTTGCCGGAGCCCGACGGGCCCATCACGGCGACGAGCTCGCCCGGGTGGGCGCGGAAGGTGACGCTGCGCAGGGCGTGGACCTCGGTGGCGCCCTCGCCGTGGATGCGCGAGACGGCGGCGAGGTGGAGGACGGCGTTCATCGGGCCACTCCCCCGTCGCGCTGCGTCGATCGCGTCGGCGACGACAGCTCGGCGGCCGCGCGACGCAGGCGGGCCTCGCAGTGGTCCAGCCACCGCACCTCGGCCTCGGCGTCGAAGACGAGCGAGTCGAGGACCAGGCTCCAGGCGAGGTCGGCGGAGTCCTGCGGGGTCGCGGCCCGGCCGCTGCGCTTGAGCCGGGTGTAGTCCTGCAGTGCCGTCATGGTCGCGCTGCGCTGGCGCTGGATGATCGAGCCGACGTCGACGCCCGGCAACGTGACCGCGATGGCGAGCTTGATCGCGAGCTCGTCGCGGGGCGGCTGCGTACGGGGCACCGGGGTGGCGAACCAGTCCGCGACCTCGCCGCGTCCGGCCTCGGTCGCGCGGTAGCTCACGTGCGTGCGGTCGGACGAGAGAGGTTCGCCGACACCCCCGTGCCCGGCGACCTCCCTCGCCACCTCGTCGACGACGACCTCGACCAGTCCGTCACGCTCGAGCCGGGTCAGGGTCGTGTAGACCTGCCCGATGTTGAGCGGCCAGGTCTCGCCCGTCCGCTGCTCGAACTCCGCCCGCAGCTGGTAGCCGTACATCGGCCCCTGCTCCAGGATCGCCAGCATGGCCTGACGGATCGACATCGCGCCTCCGAGGTCCGTCCCCCGCCCCCGTGGCGATGGATACCGGGTATGTATACCACGTATGCATGGTGGTGCGCGCGCCGTCTCCGCCCCCTCGGGGTAGTCCAGTGACCGATGGCCCTCATCCCGTCTCCAGGGCAGCCAGAAATCACTGGACCACCCCGCAAGGGCAGCCGTTCGCCACTGGACTACCCCGGGCGGGGGCGCGCCCCGTGGCGCTCAGACCGCGGCGACCGTCAGCACGACCCGCGCCCGCTCGGCCGGCGTGAGCCAGCGGCGGCGGGCGCGACGGAGCTTGAGGATCGACCAGACCAGGAACGGCAGGGCCAGGAGGGGCGGCGCCCACGCCCACGGCAGGGCCGTGACGCCGGTGAAGAACATGCCGGTCAGCGTGGTCACCAGCGAGAGCTTGCCGGCGTACCCGGCCATGGCGCCGTGCGGCGCCGGGGTCGCCCGCGGCGAGGAGAGGTCGACGGCGTAGGGCGAGCGCATCGACCAGGTCATCACGATCGCGAGCACCTGCACCAGCACGACCACCCAGCACGTCGCGACGGTGACGCCGGTGACGAGCGGCGGCAGCCCGTTGCGGAGGAGCGCGAGCACGATGGTGATGCCGGAGACGGCGGCCATGCACTCCGCGACGACCAGCGCGCGTACGTCGAACACGTCGGCGTCGGACACCGGCAGGGTCTCGCGCCAGACCATGCCCTTGCCGTCGAGGCACCAGGCATTGACCCCGAAGAGCAGCGCGGCACCGCTCGCGGTGAGGCCGGGCAGCAGCATCACCGAGCTCCACTGGAGCCCGGCGACGAGGGCGATGAGGCCGGGCCCGAGGCCCAGCACGAGCAGGCCGCGGCGCATGCCGACCGAGCGCCAGACGGAGCCGCGGTCGAGCCGACGGAGAAGGGCGCGGTCCGGCGAGCCCCATCGGGGCTCGGGCACGTGCCGCGCCTCGTGGACGCCGGACTGGACCCGCAGCTCCTCGCGCGCAGGCTGTCCGAGCGCCCAGCCGGCGGGACGGGCACCGAGGAGCACGGCCGCGACGGCGACGGCCAGGAGCACGAGGACGGCGACGGGCCAGCGCGGCGTCTGCATCGTCTCGGCGAGCCAGGTCGTCGGGAGCGACCGGACCAGGGGGATCAGGACGCCCGCGAGGTGGAGCCCCGCGAGGGCGACGACGACGGCACCGGAGACGAAGCGCACCACGACGACACCGTGCGGAGTACGGCGTACGCCCTCGACGGCCCAGCCGACCGCCTGGCCGACGGCCGTCGCGGCCAGCACCCAGGCCAGCACCACGAGGTGGGCTCCCAGCAGCCGGTCGGACGACGTGACGAGGGCGGTGACTGCGAGCAGCCCCCAGAGCTGCACCAGCCAGCCGAGGTTGAGCGGGGCCAGCACGAGGGCGCCGAGGTGCTCGGTCACCGGGCTGATCGGGTGGATCGCGGACTCGCTGCGTGACATCAGCTCGCGGCCGCCGCCGCTGCCCATCGCCGCGCTGATGGCCAGCAGCAGGAAGACGACGAACGCCGCGCCGAGGTTGCCCCTGAGGTTGTCGACGGCCCGCTCGAGCGCGGGTGACCCGATGGCCGCCACGTCGAGCGTGGTGGGTCCGAGCGCGAAGGCGGCGGTGAACAGCAGGACCACGACGACGCCGGCCACGGCGGCGCGGGGCCGGCGTACGGTCCGGGCGCGGAACGCGACGAGGTGCCGGGTGTCCTGGAGCGCCTGCGACCAGCCGTCGGTCGAGCGGTCGGTCGAGGGGTCAGTCGAGGAGGGCACGGTAGGCCTCACCGGTGAGGTCGGCCGCCGCCATCGCGGCGACGCGGTTGCCGCCGCGCAGCACGATCGCGGTGCCGCAGGCCTCGAGCGCGAGGTCGCGCAGGTGGGTGGAGAGCAGGACGCAGGCGCCGCGGGCGCGGGCGTCGGCGACCACCTCGAGGGTGGCTTCGACGCCGAGCGGGTCGACGCCGTCGAACGGCTCGTCGAGCAGCAGGACGGACGGCTCGTGCAGCGCGGCGAGCACGACGCTGAGCCGCCGGCTCATGCCGTGGCTGAAGCCGCCGACCACGCGGTGCGCGACGTCGCCGAGCTCGAAGCGCTCCAGGAGGTCGCGACCGCGCTCCTCCCAGACGTCCATCCGACGCAGGCGGGCGCTGAGCTGGAGGTGCTCCCACGGGGTGGCCCGCGGGACCAGGCCGCCGACGTCGGGGCAGTAGCCGACGACCCGCTTCACGCCGAGCGCGTCGGTCGCGGCGTCGTGACCGGCCACCGTGACGTCGCCGGCGGTCGGCGGCACCACGCCGGCGAGGACCTTCATCGTGGTGGACTTGCCGGCCCCGTTGCGCCCGAGCAGTGCGGTCGCCTGACCGCTGTGGGCGCTGAGGTCCACGCCCGACACGGCCTCGACGTCGCCGAAGCGGACATGCAGGTCTCGTACGACGACGGCCGGGACGGGGGGCTGGCTCACCGGCCCATTCTCGCCGAGCTGACGCTTGTGCACACACGAAACGGCCCGAGCTGACGCTTGTGCGCACGAGACCGGCCGAGCTGACGCTTGTGCACACACGAGACGGGCCGAGCTGACGCTTGTGCACACACGAGACCGGCCGAGCTGACGCTTGTGCACACACGAGACGGGCCGAGCTGACGCTTGTGTACACACGAGACCGGCCGAGCTGACGCTTGTGTACACACTCAGGCGCACACAAGCGTCAGGTCGGCGGCCCTTGTGGCGCACACAAGCGTCAGCTCGGCGGTCCTGCGGCGCACACAAGCGTCAGCTCGGCGGCCCTGCGGCGCACACAAGCGTCAGGTCGGGGGCCCTGTGGCGCACACAAGCGTCAGCTCGGCGGCCCTGCGGCGCACACAAGCGTCAGGTCGGCGGTCAGGCGGGGAAGGACTCGCCCTTCGCCGCCATCTCGCGGAGGTACGCCGTCGGGCGGAAGCGCTCGCCGTAGGCCTCTGCCAGCTCGTCGGCGCGCGCCAGGAACGCGTCGAGGCCGACCGGGCCGACGCCGTGGCCGGTCTCGTCGAGCGCCTGCCAGCCGGTCATGAACTGCGCGGCGCCACCGGTCAGCGCCGGGAACCCGATGCCCATGATCGAGCCGATGTTGGCCGCGGCGGCGGACGTGATCACGCCCTCCTCGAAGCACTTCGCGGTCTCGATCGCCTCGATGAAGAGCATCCGGTCGCGGATGTCGCGGATCGGGACCTGCTGCTCGGCGACGGGGAACGTCTCGGCGAGCCCGGACCACAGCGTCGTACGCCGGCCGTTGTCGTCGTAGTCGTAGAAGCCGGCGCCCTTGAGCCGCGAGGGCCGACCGAGGCCGATCATCGTCGCGATGACCTCCCCGGCGGGGTAGTCCCCGAGGTCGATGCCCTCGCGCTCGGCCGCGTCCTCGGTGGCCTTGCGGATCTTGGCCATCAGCTCCATGTTGAGCTCGTCGCTGATCTGCAGGGGGCCGACGGGGAAGCCGGCCGACGTGGCGGCCCGCTCCAGCGAGACCGGGTGCACCCCCTCGGCGAGCATCGTCAGGCCCTCGTTGATCTGGGTGCCGATGACGCGCGAGGTGTAGAAGCCGCGCGAGTCGTTGACCACGATCGGCGTCTTGCGGATCTGCTGCACGACGTCGTACGCCTTGGCGAGCGCCACGTCGGAGGTCTCCGCGCCGCGGATGATCTCGACGAGCGGCATCTTGTCGACGGGGCTGAAGAAGTGCAGCCCGATGAAGTCGGTAGGACGGTCGATGCCGGCGGCGAGCTCGGTGATCGGCAGGGTCGAGGTGTTGGAGCACAGCAGCGCGTCGTCGTTGACGTACGGCGCCACCTCGGCGAACACCTTGGCCTTGAGCGTCGGGTCCTCGAAGACGGCCTCGATGACCAGGTCGCAGCCGGCGAGGTCCTCGGGCGAGCCGGTCGGGGTGATCCGGCCGAGCAGCTCGTCGGCCTTCTCCTGCGTGATCTTGCCGCGCTCGATGCCCTTGGCGTTGAGCTTCGCGGTGTACGCCTTGCCCTTCTCGGCCGCCTCGACGGAGACGTCCTTGAGCACGACCTGCATGCCCGCGCGGGCGCACGAGTAGGCGATGCCGGCGCCCATCATCCCGGCTCCGAGCACGCCGACCTTGGTGGCCTGCCAGCGCTCGACGCCCTGTGGGCGAAGGGATCCGGAGTTGATCGCCTGCAGGTCGAAGAAGAAGGCCTGGATCATGTTCTTGGACTGCTGGCTGACGACCAGGCTGGTGAAGTAGCGGCTCTCGATGCGCGACGCGGTGTCGAAGTCGACCTGCGCGCCCTCGACCGCGGCGCTCATGATGGCGCGCGGCGCAGGGTAGATCGCGCCCTTGGTCTGCTTGCGCAGCAGCGCCGGGAAGGCCGGCAGGAACTGCGCGAGCGCGGGGGTCTTCGGGGTGCCGCCGGGCATCTTGTAGCCGGCGCGGTCCCACGGGTTCAACGCCTTGTCCTCGTCGTCCTTGTTGGCGAGGATCCACGCCTTGGCGGCGGGCACGAGCTCCTCGCGTGTCGGCAGCACCTCGTCGACGAGGCCCTTGGCCAGCGCCCCCTGCGGATCGAACTGGGTGCCGGGCATCAGGACGTCCATCAGCGCGGACTGCAGGCCCAGCATGCGTACGACGCGGGTGACGCCGCCGCCGCCGGGCAGCAGGCCGAGCGTCGACTCGGGCAGCCCGATCTTCACCGAGCGGTCGTCGACGGCGATGCGGCGGTTGGCCGCCAGCGCGATCTCGAGACCGCCGCCGAGGGCGGCGCCGTTGATGGCGGCCACGACCGGGCGCGGGAACGTCTCGAGCCTGCGCAGGCTGGCCTTGACGGCCTCGCCCATCGCGAAGATCACGTGGGCGTCGTCCGGCGTGGCGGTGATCATGCTCTTGAGGTTGCCGCCGGCGAAGAAGGTCTTCTTGGCGCTGGCCAGGACCACACCGGTGACGTCGTCCTGCTCGTCGTACAGGCGCTGGACGCACCTCTCCATGGACGACTGGTAGAGCTCGTTCATCGTGTTGGCGCTGGCGTTCGGGTCGTCGAGGGTCAGGGTGACGATGCCGTCGGCGTCGCGGTCGTAGCGGACCGCGGTCTGGGTGTCAGTGGAGGTCATGAGTGATCCGTTCAGGTCGAGTCAGGAGCCCAGCGAGTGAAGGGTTGCGGGGGGCTCGGCGCGCGGCCCCGTCTGGACTGACGAGCGAAGCGAGCGCAGCGAGCGAGTCGAGGAGGGAAGACGGGGCTTACGAGCGCGCCGAGCACGGGCGAGCGGGGCGAGCACCGAAGGCACAGCGCCTAGACGAGCTCGACGATCGTCGCGATCCCCATCCCGCCGCCGACGCAGAGCGTGGCGAGGCCGCGCTTGAGGTCGCGGCGGGCGAGCTCGTCGATCAGCGTGCCGAGGATCATCGCGCCGGTGGCACCGAGCGGGTGGCCCATCGCGATGGCGCCGCCGTTGACGTTGGTGACGTCGTGGCTGATGCCCATGTCACGCATGAAGCGCATCGCCACGGCGGCGAAGGCCTCGTTGATCTCCCACAGGTCGATGTCGTCGACCTCGAGGCCGGCACGCGCCAGCGCCTTGCGGGCGGCGGGCGCGGGGCCGGTGAGCATGATCGTCGGGTCGGCGCCCGAGACGGCGGTCGAGATGATCCGGGCGCGCGGCGTGAGGCCGAGCGACGTCCCGACCTCCTCGGTGCCGATCGCCATCACCGCGGCACCGTCGACGATGCCCGACGAGTTGCCGGCGTGGTGGACGTGGTCGATCGCGGGGACCCAGTGGTACTTCTCCAGCGCCACGTCGTCGAACCCCGCGTCGCGACCCATCTGGGCGAACGACGGCCTGAGGCCGGCGAGGCCCTCGACGGAGGTGTCGGGGCGCACGGTCTCGTCGCGGTCCAGCACGGTCACGCCGCTGAGGTCCTTGACCGGGACGACCGCGCCGTCGAAGTAGCCGTTGGCCCACGCCTTCGCGGCGCGGTGATGCGACTCCGCGGCGTAGGCATCGACGTCCGTACGGTTCCAGCCCTCGATCGTGGCGATCAGGTCGGCGCCGATGCCCTGCGGGACGAAGCCGGTCTGGAGCGCGGTGGCCGGGTCCATCGCCCAGGCGCCGCCGTCGCTGCCCATCGGCACGCGGCTCATCGACTCCACGCCGCCGGCGATGATCAGGTCCTCGAAGCCCGAGCGCACGCGCTGTGCGCCCTGGTTGACGGCCTCGAGGCCGGACGCGCAGAAACGGTTCAGCTGCACGCCGGCCACGGTCTCGGGATAGCCGGCCTTGAGGGCGGCGGTCTTGGCGATGTCGCCGCCCTGGTCGCCGATCGGGGTCACCACGCCGAGCACCACGTCGTCGACACGCGACGGGTCCAGGCTGGGGTTGCGGGTCTTGAGCTCGTCGAGGAGTCCGACGACCAGGTCCACGGGCTTGACCTCGTGGAGCGAACCGACGGCCTTGCCGCGGCCGCGAGGAGTGCGGATGTGGTCGTAGACGAATGCTTCTGCCATACGGGTGATTGTGACACCATTACTGTCACAGTCCAACAGGTGTGTTCCGGGTCACTCCGATCCACCTGCGACTCAGGAGAGGATGGTCCGGTGGACACCGTGGTCGATCACAGCGAGCTGCTGACGCTGGACGAGCTGACCGCGCGCACCGGGGTGAGCGCGCGCAACGTCAGGTTCTACGCCTCGCGCGGCCTCGTCCCCTCGCCGATCCGCCGCGGCCGCTCGGGCTACTACGGTCCCGACCACGTCGCCCGCCTCGAGCTCGTCCGCGAGCTGCAGGGCCACGGCTTCACGCTGTCGGCGATCGAGAGGTACGTCGACGCCATCCCCGCCACCGCGTCCCCCTCCGACATCGCGCTGCACCTGTCGATGCTGGCCCCGGTCACCGGCGACCGCGACGTCGACGTCCCCGGCGGGCTGTCGGGCATGGGCATCTCCCCGGAGGCCGCCGAGGCCGTCGCCGAGGTGTACGCCGCCCACGGCCGGCAGGTCGCGCACGAGCTCTCCGAGATCGTGCGGACCATGGTGTGGCCGGCGTTCCGCGAGCGCGGCGGCACCGCCGAGCAGCTGCGCGAGTTCGTCCACCGGCTCAAGCCGCTGACCATCGCCGGGCTGGTGATGGCCTACGAGCAGGCCATCGACGAGAGCTCCGCGTCGTACGACGGCAAGCGCACGTCCGAGCACTGACCGCCCATCCGGGTGACTGAAGCGACAGCGGAGCCCGTCCACTGGGACTCTGGTGGGGTGCCCAGCCCCGTGACGACCGAATCCCTGCGACGGACCCGATGACCGGCGCGACGATCTACCTCCTGCTCGGGCTGTCACTGCTCCTCGCCACCGTCCTCCCGCACGTCACCAGGGGCATCGCTGTCTCGCCCCCCATGGTGCTCGTCGCCGTGGGCATGGCGATCGGCCTGCTGCCGCTCCCCGACGGCACCAGCCTCGACCCGATGGACCACCGCGTGCTCGTCACGCACGTCACCGAGTTCACCGTGCTCATTTCCCTCATGGGCGTCGGCCTGGCCCTCGACCGGCCGCTCGACCTCCGCAAGTGGGCGTGCTGGCGCGCCTGGTCGCCGGTGTGGCGGCTGCTGCTCGTGACGATGCCGCTGACCATCCTGGGCGTGGCGCTCCTCGGCTGGTGGGTCGCCGGTCTCGCGCCGGCGGTCGCACTGCTCCTAGGTGCGGTCCTGGCGCCGACCGACCCGGTGCTCGCCTCCGACGTCCAGGTCGGCGAACCCCTGACCGAGGACGTCGACGAGCCCGGCGGGGACGGTGACGGTGACGAGGACCGTCAGCTCGAGGACGACGACATCCGCTTCTCCCTCACCGCCGAGGCCGGCCTCAACGACGGCCTCGCCTTCCCCTTCGTCCACCTCGCGCTGCTGCTGCTGGCCGGCGGCTTCACGCTCGTCGACGTCGGCACCTGGGTCGGGTGGTACGTCCTGGGCAAGATCGTGCTCGGCGTCGCGGTCGGCCTCGCCGCGGGCTGGCTGCTCGGCCGGCAGGCGTTCCACGCCCGCAGCGACAAGCTCCGCCTGGCCGACGCGGGCGAACCGCTGCTGGCCCTCGCCGCGCTGCTGGCGTCGTACGGCGCTGCCGAGCTGGTCGGCGGCTATGGCTTCCTCGCCGTCTTCGCCTGTGCGATGCGGTTGCGCTCCGCGGGCCCCGGGCACTCCTACCAGCGGGCGATGCACGCCGTGGTCGAGCGGCTCGAGCGGCTGATGACGCTGATGGTCCTGCTGGTCCTCGGCATGGCGATGACGCGTGGCCTCCTCGAGCACCTCGACTGGCGCGGCATCGTGGTGGCCCTCGCGCTCGTTCTCGTCGTACGACCGCTGGCGGGCTACGTCGCGCTGTCGACGCTCGCCCGCGACCAGGACCGCGACGGCGGCCTCGACCGGGGCGAGCGGATGGCCGTGGCGTTCTTCGGCGTCCGCGGCGTCGGCTCGCTGTTCTACCTCGCCTACGCCGCGAGCCACGAGCACGTGCCGGACGAGCCGTGGCTGTGGTCCACGGTGGCCTTCACCGTGATCGCGTCGGTGCTGCTGCACGGGGTCACCGCGACGCCCGCCATGGCCCGGCTGGATGCCCGACGGGGACGCATCTCCTCGCAGGGATGAGGCACCGGGGTGGGACGCCCTGACAGAGTGGGTCCATGTCCACAGTCCTCGTCACCGGTGCCACTGGGTTTATCGGCCGCCGCCTCGTCCCCGCCCTCATCGACGCCGGGCACGAGGTCCGCGCCATGACGCGGCACCCGGAGACGTACGACGGCCCGGGCGAGGCAGTCGGCGCGGACGTGATGGACGCCGACTCCCTGCGTCCCGCGCTCGAGGGCGTCGACGCCGCGATCTACCTCGTCCACTCCCTCGACGACCCCGACTTCGAGCGCAAGGACGCCGACGCGGCGCGCAACTTCAGCGCGGCGGCAGCGGCGGCCGGCGTGAGCCAGATCGTCTACATGGGCGGGCTCGGTGACGACGACGGGGAGCTCTCCGCCCACCTGCGCTCGCGGCGCGAGGTCGAGGGCCTGCTGGGCACCGACGGCGTGCCGGTCACCGTGCTGCGTGCCGCGATCGTCGTCGGCCACGGCGGCATCTCGTGGGAGCTCACGCGCCAGCTGGTCAAGAACCTGCCGGCGATGGTCGTGCCCAAGTGGGTCGGCACCCGTACGCAGCCGATCGCCATCGACGACGTCGTCCGCTACCTGTCCGGCGTGGTCGGCAAGGACGAGGCCCTCGACCGCGTCTTCGAGATCGGCGGCCCCGAGCAGCTGACCTACCGCGAGATGCTGCAGGGCGTCGCGCTGGCGATGAACGGCCGGAAGCTCCCGATCGTCGTCGTCCCGCTGCTCACGCCGGGCCTGTCGTCGCGCTGGCTGGCCCTGGTCACCGACGTCGACGTCACCACGGGTCGCAACCTCATCGACTCGATGTCCACCGAGGTCGTCGTGCGCGACACCTCGATCCGCGAGGTCGTGCCCGGGGAGCCGCTGACCTACGCCGAGTCCGTACGCCGGGCGCTGGCCGAGCGCGCCGAGGCGGCGTCAGGATCAGGAAAAAAGTAGGGGCAGCAGGAAGAGCATCGACAGCGACCAGGTGATGTGGGTCAGGATCGGCGCGAGGATGCCGCCGCTGGCGCGCCGC
Organism: Nocardioides alpinus; assembly: GCF_900112035.1. Lineage (GTDB taxonomy): Bacteria > Actinomycetota > Actinomycetes > Propionibacteriales > Nocardioidaceae > Nocardioides > Nocardioides alpinus. Next base: position 1,087,361 of record NZ_FOKC01000001.1, read on the forward strand.
TCAAGGCCGCAGACCGCGCCGAGCACGATCGCGGCGAAGCCGAGCATCACGTTGCCGGTCGCGAGCGTCGCGACGACGTAGGCCAGGGTCGTCCAGAAGACCGGGTGCTTCGGGATCGCGGCGTACATCGCGCCGCGGAAGAACAGCTCCTCGGCGATGCCGTTGAAGAACGTGATGATCGCGAGCAGGGTGAGCGAGCCCTCGTCGGCGTACTCCAGCACCGAGCTGACGTAGGCCGCCAACGGGTCGATCTCGCGCACGACGAGCGAGCCGAGGACGAAGACCCCGACCAGCAGCAGGCCCAGAAGGATCGGCGCCAGGATCGGGCGTACGAACACCTCGTTGGCGCGCGCCATCCGTCCGAGGTGCAACCGGCCCGACAGGAAGGCTCCGGCCGCCCAGACGCCGGCCAGGACGACGGCCGCGACGTAGAACGTGTTGCCTCCCGGCTCGAGGCGCAGCGACCACCCCAGCACGACCGCGCCGATGAGCACCACGACGGCCGCGACCACCTGCCGGCGACGGAAGGCCTCGGCGGTGTCGCGCTGGTCGCGGGGGACCACGTCCCACAACGACCGCTGGATGAAGGAGCGCATGTCGACCAGCCTAGGAGGCGGCCAACAGCTCACGGACGCGCGGGATGACTTCCTCGCCGTAGAGGCGGACCGACTCGAGCCGCTGCTCGTGCGGGAGGGCGCCGACGGAGTACTTCAGCTGGAAGCGGGAGAGGCCCAGCGTGCGAGCCGCCCAGGCGATCTTCTGCGCCACGGTCTCGGGTGATCCGACGAAGAGCGCACCCTGCGGACCGGCTGCCTGCTCGAAGGCGATCCGGCTGTAGGGACCCCAGCCGCGCTCGCGGCCGATGCGGGTGAACAGTTCGGCCTGGTGCGGGTAGAGCTGCTCGCGCGCCTCGTCGTCGGTCGCCGCGATGTGGCCCGGGGAGTGCATGCCGATCGGGAGCTCCGGGAGCTCGAGCTGGTCGAGGGCGTTGCGGTAGAGGTCGGCGAACTGGACGAACGCGGCCGGCGAGCCGCCGATGACGGCGAGCATCAGCGGCATGCCGTAGCGCGCGGCGCGTACGACGGACTCCGGCGTGCCGCCGACGCCGATCCAGGCCGGCAGCTTGCCGGCGGCGGTGGTCGGGTAGACGCGCTGCCCGGCGAGTGGCGTGCGGATGCTGCCCTCCCACGTCACCGGCTGCTCGTGCTGCAGTGCGGCGAAGAGGTCGAGCTTCTCGGCGAAGAGGCGGTCGTAGTCGCCGAGGTCGAGGCCGAAGAGCCCGAAGGACTCGATGAAGGAGCCGCGTCCCAGCTGCACCTCGGCCCGACCGTTCGACACGGCGTCGAGGGTCGCGAATCGCTGGTAGACCCGGATCGGGTCGTCGGAGGAGAGCACGGTGACGCCGGTGCCGAGACGGATCCGCTCGGTCTGGCCGGCGATCGCGGCCAGGACCACGTCGGGCGCGGAGATCGCGTAGTCGGGCCGGTGGTGCTCACCCAGGCCGATGTAGTCGACGCCGAGACGGTCGGCGAGCACGGCCTCCGCGACGACCTCGCGCAGGGTCGCGGGGTGGTTGCCCGGCGCGCCGTCGAGGGGGGCGTCGCCGAACGTGTCCAGGCCGAGGGTGGGGTGCTCCTTCGTGCCGAGCACCGCGTGGTCGAACGTGCCGTCTTCGTGCGCAGTCATGTCGCTCCTCCGGGTAGTTGAAGGGTGAACGAACTTCGTCGCCCGGACATTCCGACAGTCCCTTCGGTGCGCTTCTCAACCGTTGCAACGGCGGGAAACCTCAGCAACCACCGGATGCCCGGTGGTTCCCGACGGTCGCCCCCCACAACGAGACTTACCCTTGAGTCTCCAGGAGTCTCCAGGAGACTCAAGGGCAAGCAACAGGCTGGAACGTCAGGTTCAGCGACCGCGGCTGAACGACGACGCGCTGTGGGCGCGGCCGCTCGAGGCCTGGCCGGTGGACTGGCCGCCACCGGAGCGACGACGGTTGCCGCCGCCCTGCGAGCCGCCCTGGCCGCCTCCCTGGCCGCCGCCCTGGCCGCCTCCGGAGCGACGACGCTGGCCGCCACCGCCGCCGGTCGACGAGCCGCCACCGCTCTCGCTGGTGTAGGTGGTCGGGTTGCCCCGACGCGACTGGCCGTTGGTCTGGCCGGTGCTGCGGGCGCGCTTGCGCTGCGCGTTGGCGCCGGTCGACCGGCCACCGCCGCCGCCCGAGGTCGGCACCTCGACGACGAGGCCGCCGGGGGTGCTGCGGGCGCCGGGCGCGAGCTGCTCGAGCATCGCGTGGCCGGGACCGCTGACCTTGGTGGTGGTGGGCTTGATGCCGGCGAGACGGGTCAGGTCGCGCACGTCGCGGACCTGGTCGTCGGTCATGAGGGTGATGACGGTGCCCTCGGCGCCGGCACGCGCCGTACGACCGGAGCGGTGCAGGTACGCCTTGTGCTCGGTCGGCGGGTCGGCGTGGATCACGAGCGCCACGTCGTCGACGTGGATGCCGCGGGCGGCGATGTCGGTCGCGACGAGCGTCGTGGCCTGGCCGGAGTGGAACATCTCCATGTTGCGCGTGCGCGCGTTCTGGCTCAGGTTGCCGTGCAGGTCCACCGACGGGACGCCGCTCTTGTTGAGCTGGCGGGCCAGCGCCTTGGCGCCGTGCTTGGTGCGGGTGAAGACGACCGTACGGCCGGGGGCGCTGGTCAGGTCGACCAGGACCGGGACCCGCTGCTCACGGCTCAGGTGCAGCACGTGGTGGTGCATGGTGCCCACCGGCGACTGCGCCGAGTCGGCCTCGTGGGTGGCAGGGTTGGTGAGGAAGCGCTTGACCAGGACGTCGATCGCCTTGTCGAGCGTGGCCGAAAACAGCATCCGCTGGCCGGTGCGGGGCGTCTTGTCCATGATCCGGCGCACGCCGGGCAGGAAGCCGAGGTCGGCCATGTGGTCGGCCTCGTCGAGGATCGTGATCTCGACGTTGGAGAGGTCGGCGAAGCCCTGGCCCATGAGGTCCTCGAGGCGGCCGGGGCAGGCGATGACGATGTCGACGCCCTTCTTGAGCGCGGTGGTCTGCGGGCCCTGGCTGACGCCGCCGTAGATGACGACGGTCGAGAGGCCGGCGGCCTTGGCCATCGGGACGAGCGAGGCGTGGATCTGGCCGACGAGCTCGCGGGTCGGCGCCATGATGAGGGCGCGCGGCTTGCGCGGCATCGCGGGCATCTTGCTCGCGTCGAGGCGGGCGACCAGCGGGAGCAGGAACGCGTACGTCTTGCCCGAGCCGGTGCGACCACGGCCCAGGATGTCGCGGCCGGCGAAGCTGTCGGGCAGCGTCGCGGCCTGGATGGGCGTGGGAGTGGTGATGCCCTGCTTGGCCAGGATCTGGGCAAGCGAAGAGGGCACGCCGAGTTCGGCGAAGTTCATGTGAGTTGCTTTCGGTTGGCGTCTCGCCACCGTGAGCCGCGATCAGGATGAGCGGCGTACGTGCCTCAGAAACGAGGAAGGGTGTCGCGGTTTCGAGCGACGACCTGCGCCCGGGGCAAGACCGGCCGGGCGACTGTGGGCACAACACTAGCGGGACTGGTGGTGTTCCGATGAATCCTTCGCCGTGTGAGCCGCGCCTCAGGCGCTCGCGCGCCGCACCAGCGTCGGCGGGATGATCATCCGCACCGGGTGTCCGCCGTCGACGCCGTCGATGCGCCCGAGCAGCAGCCGGGTGGCCCGCTCGGCCATCTCCTCCACCGGCTGGCGCATCGTCGACAGCGGTGGCGTGGTCCGCTCAGCGACACCCAGGTCGTCGTAGCCCACGACCGCGATGTCGTCGGGCACCCGCCGGCCGAGCTCGGCCAGCACCCGCATCGCACCGGCGGCCATCAGGTCGGAGGCGACGACGAGACCGTCGAGGTCGGGGTGGCGCTCCATCAGCGCCCGGGCCGCGGCCTCGCCGCTGGCCTCGGTGAAGTCGCCGTGCTCGACGGCCTCGGCCGGCAGGCCGGCCTCCGCCATGGCCTGCTGCCAGCCGATCAGGCGGTCGGCGGCGGCCGTCATGTCGACGGGACCGGCGATGGTGCCGATGCGGGTGCAGCCGCGGGCGACCAGCACCTCCGTGGCCTCGCGCTCACCGGCGACGTTGTCGACGTCGACGTAGGCCACCCGGTCGCCGCCGGTCCACGGCCGGCCGCCGAAGACGCAGGGCAGCCCGAGGTCGGCGAGGTGCTCGGCCAGCCGGTCGTCGCGGTGGTGGGAGACGACGAGGGCGCCGTCGACGTGGCGGTTGGTGAGGTAGCGCAGGGTCCGTGCGGTCGACGCACCCGGTCGCGCCAGCAGCAGCACGAGCTGGATGTCGCGCTCGGTCAGCACCCGCGTGACACCACGCAGGGTGCCGGCGAAGAAGGGGTCGGAGAAGACCCGGTCGTCGGGCTCGGGCACGACCACCGCGATCGAGTCCGTCCGACGGGTGACCAGGCTGCGAGCCGCCGGGTTGGGGACGTAGCCCAGGGTGCGCACCGCGGTGTCGACGGCCGACTGCGCTCGGGCACTGACCCGCTGGCCGCCGTTGATCGCCCGCGATGCGGTGGCCCGCGAGACCCCGGCGACGCGCGCCACCTCGTCGAGGGTCGGCGAGCCCGCGCCGGCGGTCCGCGGTGTCGTCACGCGCGCCACGCTAGTCGTCGTCTGGTTCGGAGGAAGGCAGTACGCCGGTGCGGGACAGATCGGCGTACCAGCGCGCGCTCGACTTCGGCGTACGTCGTTGGGTCGCGTAGTCGACGTGGACCAGCCCGAAGCGCTTGGCATAGCCGAAGGCCCACTCGAAGTTGTCCATGAACGACCACTGGAAGAAGCCGCGCACGTCGACGCCCTCCTCGACCGCGCGGTGCACGGCCCGGAGGTAGGAGTCGAGGAACGCGATGCGGTCGGGGTCGTGCACCGCGCCCTGCTCGTCGGGCTGGTCGGCGAAGGCGGCACCGGTCTCGGTGAGGTAGATCGGCAGGTGGGGGTAGTCGTCGTGGAGGCGCCGCAGCAGGCGGTGCAGCCCGTCGGGCTGGATCTCCCAACCCATGTCGGTGACGGGCAGCCCGCGGCTGGGGAACGTGACGTGCTCGGAGCCCACGAAGGGCGAGAGCGCGACCCGGTCCGGCTGGTCGGAGCCGACACCGACGACGTCCGTGCGCGGGTGCCCCGAGACCTCATTGCCGTGGTAGTAGTTCACGCCCAGCACGTCGATGGGCGTGGAGATCGCGGCCAGGTCGCCGTCGCGCACGACGTCGGTCCAGGGCGCGTGCTGCCACGGCAGGTGGGCGGTGTCCTCGAGCAGGTCGACCGGGTAGGCACCGCGGAAGATCGGGTCGAGGAAGAGCCGGTTGTGCAGCGCGTCGATGCGCCGCGCGGCGTCGACGTCCTCCGGGTCCTGCGGGTCGCTGGGGTCGGGCACGGTGAGGTTGAGGCTCAGCCCCAGGCGGTCCGCGCCGCGGCTGCGCAGCTCCTGCGTCGCCAGCCCGTGGGCGAGCAGCAGGTGGTGCGCGGCGACCAGGCCTGCGGCGCCCTCCTGCCGTCCCGGCGCGTGGTGCCCGGCGGCGTAGCCGAGGAGGGAGGAGCAGAAGGGCTCGTTGAGGGTGGTCCACGTCGGCACCCGGTCACCGAGCACGTCGTGCACCGCGGTGGCGCACTCGACGAACCGGAACGCGGTGTCTCGGTTGGTCCAGCCGCCCTCGTCCTCGAGCACCTGCGGCAGGTCCCAGTGGTAGAGCGTCAGCCACGGCGCGATGCCGTGGGCGAGGAGCTCGTCGACGAGCCGGTCGTAGAACGCCAGTCCGGCCGCGTTGACCGGACCGGCGTCCGGGCGCACCCGCGGCCACGCCACCGAGAAGCGGTACGACGTGGCGCCGAGCTCGGCGAGGAGATCCACGTCGGCCGGCATCCGGTGGTAGTGGTCGCAGGCGACCTCGCCGGTGTCCCCGCCCAGCACGGCGCCGGGGACCCGGGAGAAGGTGTCCCAGATCGAGGGCGTACGTCCGTCCTCCGCGACGGCCCCCTCGATCTGGTAGGAGGCGGTGGCCATGCCCCAGACGAAGTCGGAGGGGAAGCGGGCCTCCCCGGTGGCGACCGGGTCGCTCAGGATCTTGCTCTGGACGGTCATCCCTTGACGGCTCCTTGCATGATTCCGGCGACCAGCTGGCGACCGGTGAGGACGAACAGGATCAGCAGCGGCACGGTGGCGAGCGTGGCTCCGGTGAGGACCAGGCTGTAGTCCTTGAAGAAGCCGCTCTGCAGCTGGTTGAGGGCGACCTGGATGGTCGGGTTGTCGGCGGGCAGCGCGATGAACGGCCAGAAGAAGTCCGTCCACGTCGCCATGAAGGTGAACAGCCAGAGGATCGCCGCGGCCGGCCTGGCGGCCGGGGCCACCACGTTCCAGACGATGCCGATCTGGGAGCACCCGTCCATCCGCGCCGCTTCGATCAGCTCGTCGGGAACGGCGTCCACGAGGTACTGGCGCATGAAGAACACACCGAAGGCGGTCACCAGGGTGGGGAAGATGATCGACCACGTGGTGCCGGTCCAGCCGAGCTTGGACATCAGGATGAACAACGGCACGACCCCGAGCTGCGTCGGCACCGCCATGGTGGCGACGACGCCGGCGAGCAGCGCCGAGCGCCCACGGAAGCGGAGCTTCGCGAAGGCGTACCCGGCCAGGGTGCCGAAGACGACGGTCGAGGTGGCACACACCGACGACACCAGCACGCTGTTGCCGAGCGCCTTCCAGAACGGGACGGTGTCGATCACCCGGCTGGCGTTGTCGAGGAAGTGCCCGCCCGGAAGCAGTGGAGGCACCCCTTGCGCCGCCACCTGGGCGGTGTGCGAACCGAGCAGGAAGGACCAGTAGAACGGGGCGGCCGAGCCGAGGACGAACGCGGCGAGCAGGCCGTAGACGAGGAAGCCGGGGCGTCGCGTCACCGGTCGCCTCCCAGGCTCCCGATGCGGCGCATCAGTATGAGGTTGACCAGGGCCATCACCAGGATCAGCAGGAAGAGCATCCACGCCGTCGCCGAGGCGCGGCCGAGGTCGCGCAGTTGCCAGCCGAAGTTGTAGATGAGCATGGTGATCGTCCCGAACTGGCGGTCGCTGCCGCCGTTGCGCGTGGTGGTCTCGTCGAAGAGCCGCGGCTCGGCGAAGATCTGGAGGCCGCCGATGGTCGAGGTGATGATCACGAAGATCATCGTCGGGCGGATCATCGGCAGGGTGATGCTGAGGAACTGGCGGATCCGGCCCGCGCCGTCGAGCTCCGCGGACTCGTAGAGGTCGCGGGGGACGGCCTGCATCGCGGCCAGGAAGATCAGGGCGTTGAAGCCGGTCCAGCGCCAGTTGACCATCGTGGCGATCGCGACGTGGCTGGCGAACCGGTCGGTGTGCCAGGCGATGGGGCCGATGCCCACGGTGCCCAGCAGCTCGTTGAGCAGGCCGTAGCGGTCACCGAAGACGCTGCCGAAGATGATCGCGACGGCGACCGGGGAGACGACGAACGGCAGCAGGATGCTCATCCGCCAGAACGTGCGGCCACGCAGCTGGTTGTCGAGCAGGGCCGCGAGCACGACCGAGATGACGATCTGCGGGCCCGAGGAGAGCACGAAGATGCTCACCGTGTTGACGACCTGCTTGGTGAAGTACGGGTTGTCCCAGACGTCGCGGTAGTTCTGCAGCCCGATGAACTCACCCTTCCCGCCCAGGAGGCTCCACTCGTGGAGCGAGACGTAGGCGGTGTAGGCGAGCGGGAAGAGCCCGACGATCGCGAAGACGATGAAGAACGGGGAGATGTAGAGGTAGGGCGCCCAGCGGGTGTCCCACACCGCTCGGCGCTGACGCCAGGTGAGCTCGGGAGGAGGAAGGTCCTGGCCCCGGTCAGACCGCCCCGCCCGGGGCGGAGAGCCGTGCGGCTCCCCGCCCCGGGCCCCGGTGGGGTCGAGCGTCTTCTGCGACAACGTTCTCAGCCCAGCGCGTCCACGTCGGACTGGAACTGCTCCCATGACTCATCCGGCTGCTGCGAGCCCTCGTCGACGCGGAGCACTGCGTCCATGAAGGCGGTCAGGATGTCGGAGTACTTCGGGCCCTTGTAGGGCTGCATGGTGATGGCCGCCGCGCGGTTGGCGTAGATCTGGCCGATCTCGGCGTCGTTGAAGTACGGGTTGACCGCATCCACGATCTCGGGGGCCGCGAGCGCCTCGACCTGGCTGGGGAACGGTCCCTTGGCGGCGAAGGCCTTGGCCTGCTGCTCCGGGGCGGAGAGCCAGGCGGCGATCTCCTGCGCCTTCTCGATGTTGTCGCCCTGCGAGGGGACGGTCAGGTAGGAGCCACCCCAGTTGCCGCCGCCGCCCGGGAACACGTCGGCGATGTCCCAGCCCTCGACGCCCTCGGCGTTGCCCTCGATGATGCCGAGCATCCAGCCGGGGCAGAAGGTGGTGGCGAAGCCGTCGTTCTGGAACGAGGCGGTCCAGTCGTCGCCCCACTGGGCGAGCTGGGAGGAGAGCGTGTCGGAGTTGCCGGTGACGGCCTCCCAGACGGCCTGGAGCTCGGGGTTGTCGGTCTGGATCGTGTCGTCGTCGGCCTCGAACGGGTTCTCGACCTGGTTGAGCATGGCCTGCGCCAGCGCACCGGAGGAGTCGTACCAGGCGGTGTCGGGCAGCGCCTCGGTCAGCTTCTCGCCGGTGGCGAAGTAGTCCTCCCAGGTGCCCATCATGGCCGCGACCTCGTCGCGCTCGGTCGGCAGGCCGGCCTTCTCGAAGAGGTCGGCGCGGTAGCAGACACCCTGCGGGCCGACGTCGGTGCCGTAGCCGATCATCTGGCCCTCGGAGTTCGTCCCCTTCTCGGCGACGAAGTCGAGCCAGCGGCCCTCCAGCTCCGGGTCGGTGAGATCGGCGAAGGCGTCGCTCTCGGCCAGCACGGCGGCGATGGCGTCACCCTCGATGGCCTCGATGTCGGAGAGCCCCGAGCCCGCGGCGAGCTTGGTGTAGAGGTTGGCCTTGGCGTCGTCCCACGTGCCGACCTTGACCTGCTCGAGGACGACCTCGTCCTGCATCGCGTTGTACTCCTCGATGAGGTCCTCGTAGCCGAACTCGTTGAACGTCGCCACGGTGATCGTGGTCTTGCCGTCAGACGTCTCACCGTCCGCGTCGCCGCCGCACGCGGCGACGGTCGACGCGAGGGTCAGCGTCAAGATCGTGCTGGTGACGAGCCGTGCTCGCCTGGTCCTGAATGTCTGCACCACTGCACTCCTGCCGTCCTACGGAACGTCGGGCGCGGTGCCCGACCGGGAAGGTGGACGCAGCGGGTGTGAGAGCGCTTCCACTTCCGTCCGTCGCTCACTATGGTCGCCGTCACATCGAGTGTCAATGGCGCGCTCAGGAGTCACCCGAAATGAGTGAGAGCGCTTCCACTTCCGCCGCTCATCTGGCCCCTCAGGACCAGCGGAGCACGCCGTCGTCGAGCTTCGCGCGGCGCAGGGTGCGGGCGTCGTAGAGGTAGTTCTGGCGCAGGGACCACGGCTCGACGTCCCCCTGGTGCGGCAGGGTGTGGACGGCGCGCCGGACGTAGCCGGCGTCGAAGTCCATCAGCGGCGCCTCGGCCACCGAGGCATCCCGCACCGGCACCACCGAGCGCTTCCCAGCGGCTCGCCGGTGGGCCAGCAGCCGGACGACGTACTCCGCGACGAGGTCGGCCTTGAGCGTCCACGACGCGTTGGTGTAGCCGATCGTGAAGGCGAAGTTGGGCACGCCCGAGAGCATCATCGCGCGGTAGGCCATGGCCTCGTGGGGCTTGACCACCTCGCCGTCGACGACGAGCTCGGCGCCGCCGAAGATCTTCAGGTTGAGCCCCGTGGCGGTCACCACGATGTCGGCGTCGAGCCGGGTGCCGGACTCGAGCTCCACGCCGGTCTCGGTGAAGGTGCGGATGCGGTCGGTGACCACCTCGGCCCGCCCCTCGCGGATCGCGTGGAACAGGTCGCCGTCGGGCACCAGGCACATCCGCTGGTCCCACGGGTCGTAGGTCGGGTTGAAGTGGGTGTCCACGGGATAGCCCGGCGGCAGGAGCGCGACGTTGGCCTTGCGGACCATCCGGCGCACCACCGCGGGCCGCGTGCGGCTGAGCCTGTAGAGCGCCGACTGGAGCCCGATGTTCTTCCACCGCGTCACCGCGTAGGACCGCTTCTCCCCCACCACCGAGGTGAGCCGGCGCTTCACGGCGTCCCTGCCCGGCACGGGGAGGATGTACGTCGGCGAGCGCTGCAGCATCGTGACGTGGGCCGCGCCGCTCGCGACCATCGCCGGCACCAGCGTCACGGCCGTCGCGCCGGAGCCGATCACCACGACCCGCTTGCCGGCGTGGTCGAGGTCGTCGGGCCAGTGCTGCGGGTGGACGAGCCGGCCATCGAAGCGCTCCTGCCCCTCGAAGTGGGGCGAGTGGCCCTCGTCGTAGTCGTAGTAGCCGCTGCACGCCCACAGGAAGTCGGCGGTCGTGGTCCGGGCCTCGCCGTCGACCTCGGCGGTGACGGTCCAGCGCGCGGTCCCGGAGTCCCAGGCGGCGCCCGTCACGTGGTGGCCGTAGCGGATCTGCCGGTCCACGCCGAACTCACGGGCCGTCTCGCGCACGTAGTCGAGGATCGAGGCGCCGTCGGCCAGGGCGGTGTCCCCGACCCACGGCCGGAAGCGATAGCCGAGGGTGTGCATGTCGGAGTCCGACCGCACGCCCGGGTAGCGGAAGAGGTCCCAGGTGCCACCGCTGACGGCGCGCCGCTCGAGGACGGCGTACGTCGTCCCCGGCAGGTCCTTGGCGAGGTGGGCGGCGGCACCGATGCCCGAGAGGCCCGCTCCGATGATCAGCACGTCGACGTGGTCGCTCACGCCTCCAGCGTAGGTCAGTCGGGCGCGGATGTAACCGTGAGTTACAACGCACTCCTCGCTGATCGAGCAGCTCGAGGAACGAGGGCGTACCGAGATTCAGCCCCGCGCGTACAGCTCCACGAACCTGGCCAGCAGCCGCACCGGCTCGGTGACCAGCGCCTCGCGGGCAGCGGCCTTGAGCGACTCCTGCTCGTGCGGGGCGTAGTAGCCGTGCGAGCTGTAGGCGTCGATGCGGTCGCAGATGGCGACCGGGTCCAGCTCGGGGTGGAACTGGGTGGCGTAGACGTGGTGCCCGAGCCGGAACGCGTGGACCGGGCAGGTGTCGGTCGACGCCAGCAGCACCGCGCCCTCGGGGAGCCGGGCCACCGCCTCCTTGTGGCCGAGGTAGGCCAAGAACTCGTCCGGCATCGGGCCGAAGAGCGGGTCCTCGCGGCCGGCCTCCGTGAGGCGTACGGGCAGCGCACCGATGGGCTCGCCGAAGGTGCGGTCGACGACACCGTCGGCGAGCCCGCCGAGGACGCCGATCCCGTAGCAGGCACCGAGGAACGGGAAGTCCGCCGCGACCACCTGCTCGGCCAGCACCCTCAGGTCCGCCTCGGCCCGGCACTGGGCCGCCGACTTCGCCCCCTCCGGGTCGGAGACGTTGAACGGCCCGCCACCCAGGATGATCCCCGACCACGCGGCCAGGTCGACCGCGCCGAGCGGCCCCTGCTCGAGGCGTACGCGCACCAGCTCGTCGGGCCGGAGGCCGCAGCCGGCCAGCACGGCGTCGTACTCCTGCTGCGCGACGTCGTCCTCCGCGCGGGTGCCGAGGAAGAGGAAGGGGCGCACCCGCGAGACCCTAGGCCTGGGTCGCGGCGCCGCTGGCCAGGAGGGCGTCGACGTCGTCGATCCCCCACGCCGTCAGCGCCTCGCGGGTGTGCTGGCCGGGCGCAGCCGGCGTGGTGCCGACGGTGGCCTCGGTGCGCGAGAAGCGCGGGGCCGGCGCCGGCTGGACGACGCCGTCGCGCTCGACGAAGGTGCCGCGTGCGGCCAGGTGCGGGTGCTGCGGCGCCTCGGCCAGGGGTACGACGGCCGCGACGCAGGCGTCCGTGCCGTCGAAGACCTCGCTCCACTCCGCCTGCGTGCGCTCCTTGAACCTCGCCGTCAGAGCGGCGCGGATGGCTGCGTGGTGGGCGGGGTCGTCGCGGTCGGGGAGGTCGACGCCGATCCGTTCGACGAGGGCCGCCCAGAACTGCGGCTCGAGCGCGGCGACGCTCATGTGCCGGCCGTCGGCGGTCTCGTACAGGTCGTACCAGGGGGTGCCGCCGTCGAGCATCCCCGAACGGCGCCGGCCGGAGTCGAGACCGACCGCGGCGAAGGTCGAGGCGATGGCGTTGAGGTGGGCGGTGCCGTCGACGATCGCGGCGTCGACGACCTGGCCCTGTCCGCTGGTGCGCGCCTCAAGGAGGGCGGCGAGGATGCCGATGACGAGGTAGGTCGAGCCGCCGCCGAAGTCGCCGAGCAGGTTGCTCGGGAAGTGCGGCCGGTCGCGGTCCTGGCCGAGGCCGTGGAGCGCCCCGGTGATCGCGACGTAGTTCATGTCGTGCCCGGCGGCCTGGCCCCAGGGGCCGTCCTGGCCCCAGCCGGTCATCCGGCCGAGGACGAGCCGCGGGTTGCGCGCGTGGCAGACGTCGGGACCGAGCCCCATCCGCTCGATCGCACCGGGGCGCATCCCCTCGACCAGCACGTCCGCCCCCTCGACCAGCCGCAGCACCGCCTCCACCGCCTCGGGCCGCTTGAGGTCCAGCGCGACGCTCGGCCGACCGCGGTTGAGCAGGTCCTTGTCGCCCAGGGCGAACATGCCCCCGCCCGGCCGGTCGATGCGGATCACGTCGGCGCCGAGGTCGGCCAGGATCATGCAGGCGTGCGGCCCGGGGCCGATGCCGGCGATCTCGACCACCTTCACGCCCCGCAGTGGTCCGGTGCCCTGGCCCAGCTCGTACGTCATGCCGCCGATCATGACACCGGTGCTGTCAGGGTCGCGAGGGTGCTCCCGTGGGGTAGTCCAGTGGTGAACGGCTGCGAAACGGCCGTCGTGACGACCAACTCTCACTGGACTACCCCGGCCGACGACGTGGCGCACCCCACGCTTGCAACTCGTTGCATAGGTGGGCCACACTCCTGCCATGGCCCTCGAGCACGCCCTCCTCGTCGCTCTCAGCGAGCGACCCGCGAGCGGCCTCGAGCTCACCCACCGCTTCGAGAAGTCCCTCGGTTTCTTCTGGCACGCGACGCACCAGCAGATCTACCGCGTCCTCGCGCGGATGGAGGCCGACGGCTGGGTGACGGTCGAGGTCGTCGAGCAGGAGGGCCGTCCCGACAAGCGGGTGCACACACCCTCCGCCGAGGGCCGCCGCGTCCTGGCCGAGTGGCTGGCGACACCGATGCCGATGGAGGCCTTCCGCAGCGAGGTCGCGGTCAAGCTGCGCGGGGCGTCGTACGGCGACCGCGCCACGCTGACCCGCAACCTCCACGACCTCCGCGCCGACCACGCGACGCGGCTGGCGCACTACGCGACGTTCGAGCGCGACCAGTTCCCCGATCCCTCCGGTCTCGACGAGGCCCGGCTCGACCAGTGGCTGGTGCTGCGCGGCGGATTGCGGATGGAGCAGTTCTGGATCGACTGGATCACCGACTACCTGCAGGCCCACGAGGTGTCGAGGCGCGCTGCGCTCGCACCTCAACCACCGAGAGAGTGACACCATGAGCCACCCCACCTACCCCCACCTCCTCGAGCCGATCACCCTGGGTGCCGGACCCGACGCGCTGACGCTCCGCAACCGCGTCGTGATGGGCTCGATGCACACCGGGCTCGAGGACCACCCCTGGGACATCGGCAGGCTCAGCGAGTTCTTCGCCGAGCGGGCGCGCGGCGGTGTCGGCCTGATCATCACCGGCGGCTACGCCCCCACCAAGCGCGGCTGGCTCAAGCCGTTCGCCTCGGAGATGACCAATCGCCTCCACGCGATGCGCCACGAGCGGGTCACCGGCACGGTGCACGAGGCCGGCGGCGCGATCGCGCTGCAGGTCCTGCACGCCGGGCGCTACGGCTACCACCCGCTCTCGCAGAGCGCGTCGGACAAGAAGTCCCCGATCACGCCCTTCAAGCCGAGCGCGATGTCGACCAAGGACGTCGACCACACCGCGACCGCCTTCGCCAAGAGCGTCGCGCTCGCCCGCAAGGCCGGCTACGACGCCGTCGAGATCATGGGGTCCGAGGGCTACCTCATCAACCAGTTCCTCGCCTCGCGCACCAACGACCGCGACGACCAGTGGGGCGGCTCGGCCGCGCGCCGCATGCACTTCCCCGTCGAGGTCGTACGCCGCTCGCGCGAGCTCGTGGGCGACGACTTCCCGATCGTCTACCGGATCTCGCTGCTCGACCTCGTCGAGGGCGGGCAGACCTGGGAGGAGATCGCCGAGCTCGCGCTGCACCTCCAGGCCGCGGGCGTGACGGTCTTCAACACCGGCATCGGCTGGCACGAGGCGCGGGTGCCGACGATCATCACGCAGGTGCCGCGCGGCGCCTGGCGCTCCTACACCGCTCGGCTCAAGCAGGTCGTCGACGTGCCGGTGTGCGCGTCCAACCGGATCAACACCCCCGAGCTCGCCGAGGAGATCCTCGCCGCCGGCGAGGCCGACCTCGTGTCGATGGCCAGGCCGCTGCTCGCCGATCCCGCCTTCGTGGCCAAGGCGATGGACGAGCGCGCCGACGAGATCAACACCTGCATCGCCTGCAACCAGGCCTGCCTCGACCACGTCTTCGCCAACCAGCGCGCCTCCTGCCTGGTCAACCCGCGCGCCTGCCACGAGACCGAGCTCGTCCTCGTGCCGACGATGCGCAAGCAGGCGGTGGCCGTCGTGGGCGCCGGACCTGCCGGCCTCGCGGCCGCGACCAGCGCGGCCGAGCGCGGCTTCGCGGTGACCCTCTTCGAGAAGTCGACCGAGCTCGGCGGCCAGTTCCGCCTCGCCATGGCCGTGCCCGGCAAGGAGGACTTCGCCGACACGCTGCGCTACTTCACCCGCCGCCTCGAGGTCCTCGGCGTCGACGTACGCCTCGGGGTCGAGGCGTCCACCGACGACCTCGCCGGCTTCGACCAGGTGATCGTCGCGACCGGCGTCGTCCCCCGGATGCCCGCGATCCCGGGCATCGACCACGCCAGCGTGGCGTCGTACGCCGACGTGCTGAGCGGGCGCGTCGTGCCGGGCAAGCGCGTCGCGGTGATCGGTGCCGGCGGCATCGGCGTCGACGTCAGCGTCTGGCTCACCCACACCGACGAGGACCTCGACGACTGGATGGCGCACTGGGGTGTCGGCGACCCCGCCCTGACCGCGGGCGGGTTGACCGAGGCCAAGCCGCGTACGCCGGCCCGCGAGGTGACGCTCATCCAGCGCAAGACCACGCCGATCGGCATCGGCCTCGGCAAGACGTCGGGCTGGGCGCACCGCGCGGTGCTCAAGCAGAGCAAGGTCACCCAGGTCCGGGGTGCGACCTACGACCGCATCGACGACGACGGCGTGCACATCACCGTCGACGGCTCGTCCCACGTGATCGAGTGCGACACGGTCGTGGTGTGTGCCGGCCAGGACTCGGTGCGCGGCCTGTACGACGCGCTTTCACCGCTGGTCGAGCAGGGCGAGGGTCGAGCCGGTGTCGAGACCAAGGTCCACCTCATCGGCGGCGCCGACGTCGCGGCCGAGCTCGACGCGAAGCGCGCGATCAAGCAGGGGACCGAGGTCGTGGCGGCGCTGTGAGCCGCTGGCCCTGACGGGCTCACGGCGCAGGCGTGTCCCTGCCCCGGCCTGCGAACCAGCGCTCGAGCTCGCGGAAGGCCTCCGGGCTGAGCGCGTCCTGCGGGTCCGCGACGATGTCGCGCTGGATGCGCTCGTGCGCGGCGGAGTAGAGCGCCGGGCTCAGGGCGTGGGGCAGGTTGCGGACGTACCAGCGTCGGAACGTGCGTGCTCCCCATCGCTGCAGCGTGCGGGCGACCAGTCCCGGCCGGCCGCGGCGGACCCAGAACCCGACGGCCGTGCCGAGGACGAAGGCGATCCCGAGCGCAAGTGCCATGACGCCGAGGGTGGCGGCGATCTCGTCGCTCGCGAAGTTGTCCGCCACGTTGAGGACGTTGCCGTAGTAGACGGGGACCAGCACCTCGACCTGGTCGACGTAGGGACTCACCTGCTCCGCCGCGTCGGCGAGGTCGCGGATGGACTCGAGGTCGGGCTTGGCTGCCCACGCCGCACGCACGTGGCCGAACGCCTCCTGCGTCTTGCCGATGTCGATCCCGTCGATCCCGTCGTAGCCGTTGAAGGGGTTGAGGTCCACGCCCACGTCGAGGGCCTCGTCCGCGGCCTCCTT
This sequence comes from Nocardioides alpinus, assembly GCF_900112035.1. GTDB lineage: Bacteria > Actinomycetota > Actinomycetes > Propionibacteriales > Nocardioidaceae > Nocardioides > Nocardioides alpinus. The sequence continues at coordinate 1,103,642 of NZ_FOKC01000001.1, forward strand.
CGCCGCGACGACCTGGTCGTTGGTGGTCTGGATGTCACGCAGCGTCACCGAGCTCCGCTCGAGCGTCGCCTCGAGCTCCGCCTGGGGCAGCGTGTGTCCGTTGACGTAGTCGAGGGCGGACTGGATCTCCTGCCGGTGGTCGACGACGTACTTCGCAGCGCGGTAGCGCTCCATCAGGTTGGGCACGGCAGCGACCGCGTCCTGAGCCTTGCCGCCCACCGTCTCCGCGTCGCTTAGCGCGACGCTCGCCGCCGCGCCCGCGCCGTAGGCCTTGATCCCCAGCTCCAGGACCGAGCCGATCAGCAGGCGGCCGACCTCCAGCCTGTGTCGCAGCGACGACTGTTCACGGTCCGTGGTCACAGCATCGTCCTCCGAGAGTTCGCGGACCGTGCCGCTGGGCGGGTGACAGCCCGTGCTGCCCGGGCGATGATCGCAAACGACCGGACCGGTCCTGCACACCCGAGGGGGCGTCGAGAGCCACACGACCGACGCCTCCCCCATGCGGCGTGCTCCATGATGGAGCCATGATCACCTCCGATGTGACCGCACCCGGCGTCGACGACCGGGCCCTGCGGTCGCTGAAGGGTTGGAACCTCGCCCTCGTGGCCCTCCACCTCGTCCAGGCGGTCGCCGTCGTCGCGCTGGCGACGGACTTCGCCATCACGGTCACCCAGTCACTGCCGACGGGTCCGCCCGGCACCGCCATCGCTCCACCGGAGGGCGTGTTCGACCTGCCGATCGGTGTCGCCATCGCGACTTTCCTGGGGCTGGCGTGCCTCGATCACCTGCTCACGGGCACCGTCATGCGCGGGACGTACGAGCGCGACCTGCGCGTCGGCATCAACCGGTTCCGCTGGGTGGAGTACTCGTTCAGCGCGACGATCATGGTCGTCCTCATCGCGCTCTACGCAGGTGTTGTGGACATCGCGGCGCTCATCGGCATCATCGGCGCCAACGTGGCGATGATCCTCTTCGGCTGGCTCCAAGAATCAGCCAACCCTCCCGGCAGCGCGACGCGGACGATGATGCCGTTCTGGTTCGGCTGCGTCGCCGGTGCGACGCCGTGGGTGGCCATCGGCTACCACCTCGTCGCCGCCGAGGAGGTGCCCGGGTTCGTGGTCGGGATCTTCGTGTCGCTCTTCCTGTTCTTCAACACCTTCGCCCTCAACCAGTGGCTGCAGTACCGCCAGGTTGGGCCGTGGCGCAGCTATGCGTTCGGGGAGAGGGCCTACCTCGTGCTCAGCCTCGTCGCCAAGTCGGCGCTCGCCTGGCAGATCTTCGGCGGGTCCCTGGCGTCCTAGGTGTGATGCCCAGCCAGGTTGTCCAACCTGGTGATGGGTGAGCGCCCAGCGATTGCTGAGTGGGGCCGGTGGTGGTTGTACTCGTGGATCCATGCTGGCAGAGCGGCGAGTCTTGCGGATTCGGAGTTGTAGAACTTCTTGAACGCCCAGCCCTCGACGAGGGTTCGATGGAAGCGCTCGATCTTGCCGTTCGTCTGTGGCCGATAGGCCCGGGTCTTCTTCGGCGTGATGCCCAGGTCGTGGCAGGTGTCGCGCCACAGGTTCGACTTGTAGCAGCTGCCGTTGTCGCTCAACACCCGCTGGACGGTGACTCCACGCTCGGCGAACCAGGCCACT
>NZ_FOKC01000021.1 GCF_900112035.1 Nocardioides alpinus
AGACCGTCATAACCCCAACCAGAGGCCAGCCTGCACACCTCCTCGAACGGCAGATCGGCCCACTGGCCGGTGAACAAGGTGACTGGGCGTGGCATGCGTGCTCCTCAGGGTTGGTGTGGGTGGTGCTGGGACTGGTCGGCGGTGACACTGGTGCGAACCGGTGCCGGGACGGAGCGCACTGTCCCGGCACCGGCCGCGGGGGGCGACGCCTTGCGGCGCCGCCACCCCGCCCGGACAGGGGGCCCGACCACCGGCCGCCCGCAGGGCCGAACCTGCGAGCTGCCGGGTGCGGCACCTGAGTGGTGCCACGCGGCCGAGCCTCCTGTCTGCGGACGTTTCTCCTCTCTCTCGGACCCGACGCCTACAGCTCGGACTTGAGCGTGCGCGCCAGGTTCTTGAGAGCCCTCCGGGCCTCGTCGTCCTTGACCCTGGAGGCGAGCTTCTTGAAGCGCTTGAGAGCCATGCGGGCCTCACGCTCCGTGCCGCTCCTGTCAGCGCGCTTCACGGCCTTCAGCTCCTGCTTGAGCTTGGTGCCGAGCTTCGCGCCGATCGTGTTCTCGTCGTCGAGCCGGTTGACGAGCTTCTTGGCCCCGCCGATCGAGGCGACCACCTTGAAAGTGATCGTCCTCGACGTCTGGTTGCCCGCCTCGTCGGTCACGGTGACCTCGAGGCTGTGCTTCCCACTGCGCAGCGACAGTGCGTCGATCTGCGCCGGTGAGGACACGACCTCGCCGTCGAGCCGGATGATCCGCTCGGTGACTCCCGACGTCGCGTCCACGGCCGTGACCAGAGCGATACGGACCGCGGCCAGGTCGAGCTTGGCCTTGTCAGCGATCCCGCTGATGGTCACCACCGGAGCGGTGGCGTCCATCTTGATGGTGGTCGTCGCCACCGCCGAGGCCTTGCCGGCCTCGTCGGTCGCTCGGGCCTGGACGAGGGTGACACCGTCAGCGGCCACCTGGAACGGCGTGGTGTACGCCGTCCAGGCACCGTTGCCGATGCGGTACTCGACCGTCACCTTCCCCGTGCCGCCAGCACCCGCGAGGGTGATGGTGACGGGCGAGGTGAACCAGTTGCTGCGACCGTTGGCCGCCGCGGGAGCCGTGCTGATCGACACGGTGGGCTTCGCCGTCTCGACCGGGGGCTCCACGACGGGCTCCTCCGGGACCACGACCGTGAGCTCACCGATCGTCTCGTTGCCCGCCGCGTCGGTGGCCGTGTACGCCACCACGTGCTCGCCGGGCTGAGTGATCTCGAACGGACCGTCGTACTCGGTCTCTGCTCCCCCGTCGACCGTGTAGGTCAGCGAGGTGACGTCGACGTTGTCCGTGGCGTCCAGCACGACGGTGCCGGGGCCGGTCAGGTCGAGATCGACACAACCGATGATCGCGCCCTCACGGTGCAGGGCCAGGATGCCGCCCTCGATGCGCGGTGCCCACGGGACCGTGGCGGTGGCGAACGAGGTGCCGTCGGCCGCTGCCTCGATCCGTGCGTCACCGGAGCCAGCGACCCAACCGGGGTTGGTCGGCCACAGCTCGTTGGGCGGGGTGCCGTCGCCGGCCGGGTCGTTGCGGTAGTGACCCGCGAACCCGCCACAGGTGGTCCCGACGTGCAGGTGGGACTCGTAGTCCTGCGTGGGGTCGAGACCCGCGAGCGTCAGCTCCACGGTGGTGCCGTCATCGGTGGAGACCATGGTGGCCTTGCCGCTGACACCCGTGCTGGCCTGGTCGACCAGCACACCGGCGTACGAGCCGAGCACCGTGGCGTCCACCTCGGGGTCCGTCGTGTCCGCAGGCTGCGGGACGACGACCTCGAGCTGGCCCGTGGACCGGTTGCCCGCCACGTCGGTGGCGCGGTAGCGCACGACGTAGGTGCCCGGCTGGTCGAACGTCAGCGGCGCGGAGTAGGTCGTCCACGTCGTGGCGTCGCCGATCTGGTGCTCGATGCTCGCGATGCCGGAGGTGGCATCCGTGGCGGTCAGGGTGACCGTCTTGGTGGTGTCGCCGGTCGCGGCGCCCGACACGGTCGGGGTGACCGTGTCGACCTTGACCGACTCGGACTTGATCGCCTCGACGTTGCCTGCCGAGTCCGTGGACCGGTACTCGACCAGGCGTGTGCCCTCACCGGTCACGGAGACCGCTGCGGTGTAGGGCGTCCAGGCGCCTCCGGCGATGCGGTACTCGGTCGAGGCGACGCCCGACCCGCCCGCTCCGTCGGCAGCAGCCAGCGTGAACGACGGACGCGTGGTGTACCAACCGGCCTGGCCGGTGGCCGCCGGGATGGTGAGCGTCGTCGTCGGTGCGGTGGTGTCCGACGGCCCTGCCGGGGGGACGCACGTGTCGTCCTTGCCCAGGGTGAAGTAGTCGAACTTCGCGACGAGGTTGTCCGCAGCACCGGCAGTGGTGGCGCCCAGGGCGACGAGGCCGACCTTGGGTGCCGTGATGCCGGTGAGGTCGCGGGTGGCGTTGGCTGCGTTGACCGGGAGCCAGGTGGCCCCATCACTGCTGTAGGAGGCGGTCATGGCGTTGCCGTCGGTGCTCGACAGCCGCAGCCACACGGTGTCGGGGAAGTCCGCGCCGAGTGCTGCACCGTTGGTCTCGGATGCGACGGCGTTGGTCTCCTTGAAGAACTGGATGATGTTGGCCGCCTTGCTGCCCGCTGCTGCGGTCGAGCGGCCGGAGTAGACGAGCTTGATGTAGTTGTCGTCGTCCCCGTAGATGATCAGACCGCCCTGCTGGTAGCCCTTGGTGGCATTCAGCGTGACCTTGGTGGTGACCACGAACTTCCCGGACGGGAGGTCCTGGAGCACGACGTTGGGCGTCGTGTTCGTGGTCTGGTAGAGGTCGGAGTTGGTCAGCGGGATGTTGAGCGTCCCGTCGGCCACGGTCAGCGACGAGTTGAGCCGGACACTGTCGTTCCACGTGGCCGCGTCCAGCGCACTCCCGTTGAACTGCTCGGCCTGGCACGGGGTGGCGCAAGGAACGGCAGTGTCGTCGGGCGTGAGGGTGAAGTAGTCGAACTTCGCCGTCAGGTTGTCGGCCGCACCGGCAGTCGTCGACCCCAGGGCCAGCAGGCCGACCTTGGGTGCGGTGATGCCGGTGAGGTCGCGTGCCGCGTTCGCGGCAGTGACGGGGAGCCAGGTGGCGCCGTCGCTGCTGTAGGACGCGGTGACGGAGCTGCCGTTGGTGCTCGACATCCGCAGCCACACGGTGTCGGGGAAGGCCGCGCCGAGTGCGGCGGAGTTGGTCTCCGAAGCGGTGGCGTTGGTCTCCTTGGTGAACTGGATGACGTTGGCTGCCTTGCTGCCGGCCGCTGCGGTCGAACGACCGGAGTAGACGAGCTTCAGGTAGTTGTTGTCATCGCCGTAGATGATCAGACCGCCCTGCTGGTAGCCCTTGTTGGCTCCGGTCAGGTCGACCTTGGTCGTGACCTCGAACGCACCGGCCGGCAGGTCCTGCAGGACGATGTTGGGCGTCGTGTTGGTGGTCTGGTAGAGGTCGGAGTTGGTCAGCGGGATGTTGAGCGACCCGCCGGCCACGGTCAGGCCCTGGTTGACCCGCACGTTCCTGTTCCAGCGCGTCACGTCCAGCTCGGTGCCCAGGAAGTCGTCGGAGCGGCCACTGAAGCAGATGTTCTCCGCGACGGTGACGTTGATCTCCAGCGTCTTCGTGGTCTTGGCACCACGGGCGTCGGTCACCGTCAACGAGACGGTGTACTTGCCCGGGGTGGTGTAGGTCTTGCTCGGGTTGGCCTCGGTCGACGTCGTCGTGTCACCGAAGTTCCACGCATACGTGACCGGGGTGTCGTTGTCGGCGTCGGTGACCGTGCTCGTGAAGGCCACGGGCAGCGGGGCGGACCCCGTCAGCTTGCTGGCCGCGATCGTGACCGCAGGCGGCGTGTTGTCGGTGACCCCACGTCCGTTGAACTGCAACCAGTTGACGTTGACACCGCCGGTGGTCGCGACGACGTACAGCGGAACGCTGGTCGTCGTCGCCCCGGTGAAGGTGGTGGTCACGTCCTGCCAGGTCTGGGCGCCGCCGGTGGCGGGCACCGTCAGGGTGCCGATCGTGGTGCCGGTGGGCGACCCCTGGCGGACGGCGAAGGTGCCACCCGTCGTGGAAGCGGCCCGCATGGTGACGCCGGTGATGTTGGTGAGGTTCATGACGTCCCAGCCGAACCAGTCACCGGTCTCGACGCCTGTGATGTTGAGCCCGGTGTTGGTGTCGGTGGTCGTCTGGGTGATGACCCCCGGTGTGCCGGCGGTCTCAGAGCCCGTACGACCGGTCTGGTCGTAGAACTCCGCCTCCTTCTTCTTCGTGTGCAGCACGGCGCCGTCGACGCCCGTCAACGGACCTGCCGCGCCGTTGCCGGCGTCGGTGTAGGTGGCGGTGACGGTGCCGAAGACGTTGGCGCCCGAGTGCCCGGCGTCACCGGGCAGCACGAAGCTGCCGCTGCAGCCCGTGTACTGCTCGTAGCCGTGCGAGTGCTGGTCGTGGCCCAGGCCGGGCTGGACGACGACCTTGGTGCAGTCGACGGTGCCGCCGTCCGGGTCGGTCACCGACACCGTGTACTTGATGGTGTCACCGAACTCGAAGAAGCCGCCGTTGAGCGGCAGCTGCAGGTCCACCACGGGAGCGGAGTTGCCCGCCACGATGTCGATGTTCGTCGTACCGGTCTTGCCGTTCGTGGACGTCACCGTCAGACGAGCGGTGTAGTTGCCCGCCGTGGCATAGGTGTAGGTCGCGGTCGGCGTGGTGGCGTCGACGGTGCCGTCGTTGGTGAAGTCCCAGGCGTAGGTGAGACCGGCGTTGGTGCCGCTGTCACCGTCGATCGACGTGGTGCCGTCGAAGGTGACGGCCAGCGGCGCGGGGCCCGACGTCTTGTTGGTCGTCGCGCGTGCGGTCGGAGAGCGTTCCCCCTCGACGTAGTCGATCCGGTAGATGCCGGAGTTGGCGTTGTTGCCGTCGAAGCCGCTGCCCCACTCGATCATGTAGAGCGCACCGTCCGGGCCGAACTGCAGCGCGTGCGGGCGCGACATGGCCAGGTTCGGGAGGAACCGGTTGATGTCGGTGTAGTTGGTGCCGCCGTCGTTCATCTGCACGGTGAAGAGTCGGCTGTTGTTCCAGTCGGCCCAGATCGCCTTGCTGTCGAAGTACGCAGGCCACTTGCGGTCCGAGACCAGGTTCGGGTCGAACTTGTAGGTGCCCGAGGTCATCGGCGCACCACTCGCCCCGATCTCCGGGGTGCCCGTGGTCGCCGCGTTGTTGCTCTGCCAGATGACGGCAGGCTTCGCCGGCGGCAGGTTGGTCAGGCCCGTGTTGTTGGGCGAGTCGTTCACCGGGGCGGCGCAGTTGAAGGTCGCACCGGCGGTGCTGCTGGCGAAGTTGTAGTCGTTGTAGGGCGTGTTGTTGCCCACGCAGTAGGGCCAGCCGTAGTTGCCGGGCTGGTCCAGGATGTTCCACTCCACCCGGCCGTTGGGTCCACGGGTGGCGCTCGTGGAGCCCGAGTCGGGACCGTAGTCGGCGACGAGGAGCTTGTTGTTCTGCTCGTCGAGACCGATGCGGAAGGGGTTGCGGAAGCCCATGGCGTAGATCTCGGGCCGGGTCTTCTGCGTGGCGTCGGCAGCCTCGTCGAACAGGTTGCCTGCGGGGATGGTGTAGCCGCCAGCGAGAGCGGGCTTGATCTTCAGCACCTTGCCGTTGAGGTCGTTGGTGTTGGCCGAGGTGCGCTGGGCGTCCCAGGCACTGCGACCCGCGCGCTCGTCGATCGGGTTGAAGCCGCCCGAGTCGAACGGGTTGGTGTTGTCACCGGTGGCGAGGTAGAGGTTGCCGTCCTGGTCGAACTCCATCGACCCACCGGCGTGGCAGCACTCGTTGCGCTGCACCGGGACGTCGAGGATCTTCACCTCGGAGGCGAGGCTCATCGTGTTGCCGGTCACCGTGAACCGGGAGATCCGGTCGATCGACTCGGTGCCCTGCGGTGCGAAGTAGAGGAAGACGTGACCGTTGGTGGCGAAGTTCGGGTCGAGGGCGATGCCCAGCAGGCCGAATTCCTGACCCGTGTAGACGGGAACGGTGCCGGCCGTGACGACGCTGCCGTTGGTCAGGATGATCTTCACCGCGCCGGCGCGGTCGATGTAGAACACCCGACCGTCCTTGGCGATGGTGAGCTCCATCGGGTTGGTCGTGTTCTCGTCGAGCGCGACCTTCTCGAAGCTGGGCTGCAGGGTGGCCTTGCAGTCCGAGGCCACGACGCCGGCAGCGGTCTGGATGCCGCCGAGGATGTGCTTGAGGAAGTTGGCGTCAGTGAAGTTGGCCTCGGTGTGGCCCATGCCGGTGTACCAGCTGCGGCCACCGTCGTAGTCCTGGCACCAGGAGATCGGGTGCTCGACTCCGTTGGCGCCGGTGCCCGGGGCGTAGGTGGTCTCGTCCATCGAGGCCAGCACGTGGAGCTTGTTGCGCGCGGTGAGGTTGTTCGGGGTGCGGAAGTTGTACCACTCGTCCGTGCGCTCCCAGCGCTTGGGGAGGCCCGCGGTGGAGGCGTGCGCCGGGTCCTCGACCTTCACGGTCGCCGTCGGCGTGCCGTTGGGGTGGTTGTTGAAGTAGGCGCCGACCAGGTTGCCGTACCACGGCCAGTCGTACTCGGTGTCCGAGGCCGCGTGGATGCCGGCGTAACCGCCGCCGGCCTGGATGTAGCGCTCGAAGGCGGCCTGCTCGACCGTGGTGAGCACGTCACCGGTGGTGGAGAGGAAGATGACGACCTCGTACTGCGCGAGGTTGGCGTCGGTGAACACGCTGCTGTCCTCGGACGTCGTCACCGTGAAGTTGTTGGCGGCACCGAGCTGCTGGATGGCGGTGGTCGCCTCGTCGATGTTGGAGTGCCGGAACGCAGCGGTCTCGGAGAAGACCAGGGCCTTGAACGGATCGCCGGCTGCTGCGGCGGCCGCGGGGGCCTTCGGGTCGACGGTCCACGGGACCGCCTCGGCGAGGGGGGTGCTCGGGAGCTCGGCCTTGGCCGGCTTGTCGGTGGAGGTGTTGGCGGTGCTGGTGGACGTGCGCTCCGGCGTGTCCGGACCTGACGCTGCGGCGCTCGCCGCGGTGCCCATGCCCAGGGTGGCGCCCAGTGGCAGCGCCACGAGCATGGCCATGGTGGAGCCGAGCAGGGTGCGTGAGCGCCTGCTCGGCCGCGTGATGATTCGGTTCATCACGATCCCTTCGTTGGTGATGGATTGCGCTCCATCGGTTTCCGGGGCGGGTCCCCGGGCGTTCGGCCCTAGGTGGTGCTGGTGCGGTGTTCGGTCGTGCGGGTGGTCGTGGTGCGGGTGGTCGGTAGGTCAGCGGAGTCCCATCAGGTGCTCGAGGGCGAGCTGGTCGAGGGCCTCCATCCCCACGCTGCGTCGGGCGAGGCCGTCGACGTCGTACGTCGCGGCACGCAGGTCGGCGAGCGACTCGCCGTCGGCGAGCGTCGGGGTCCGGAGGGTGGCCACCTCGGCGGCGTCGAGGGCGGCGTGGACGTCGGGGTCGGCGCGGAACGCCTGCACCCGGTCCCGCAGCGCCAGGTAGTTGCGCATGCACGACCGCGCGGAGTCCCACACGCCGTCCATGGCCTCGGCGCGCGGGGGCTTGTAGTCGAAGTGGATGTAGCCGTCGTACGCATTGGTCGTGCCGCCGCCGAGGAGCGCGTCGACGGTCCAGAAGGCCCCGCGCAGGTTGCCCGCGCCGAACCTGAGGTCCTGGTCGAAGCGCGGTCCGTGCTGACCGTTGAGGTCGACGTGGAAGAGCTTGTCGTGCCACAGCGCCTGGCTGATGCCCTGGGCGAAGTTGAGCCCGGCCATCTCCTCGTGCCCCACCTCGGGGTTGAGCCCGACCATCCTCGGCTCGTCGAGCTCGGAGATCAGGGCGAGTGCGTGCCCGATCGTGGGCAGGAGGATGTCGCCGCGGGGCTCGTTGGGCTTCGGCTCGAGGGCGAAGCGGATGTCGTACCCCTGCTCCCGCACGTACGCGCACAACAGGTTGAGCGACTCCGCGTAGCGGTCGAGGGCGGCTTGGACGTCCTTGCCCGCACCGTGCTCGGCGCCCTCGCGACCGCCCCACAGGACGAACGTCTTCGCGCCCAGGGAAGCCGCCAGGTCGACGTTGCGCAGCACCTTCGACAGGGCGTACCTGCGCACCTGCAGGTTGTTGGCGGTGAGCGCACCCTCCTTGAAGACGGGGTGGCTGAAGAGGTTGGTGGTGACCATCTCGACGGCGAGGCCGGTGTCGGAAAGCGCCTTCTCGAAGCGCTCCAGCGTCGCGTCGCGCTGGCCCTCGTCGGGCAGGAGGTCGTCGTCGTGGAGGGTGACGGCAGACGCGCCGAGCTCGGCCAGGGTGTACGTCGCCTCGACGGGGTCGAGCAGCTCCCGGGACGCCGGACCGAACACGTCGACGCCCTGCCAACCCACGGTCCAGAGACCGAAGGAGAACTTGTCGTCCGGCGAGGGGGTGAGGTCGTTCACGGCTTGATCTCCTGCCAGGAGTCGGTGT
>NZ_FOKC01000016.1 GCF_900112035.1 Nocardioides alpinus
GAGTGGGCCTTAGACAAGCCACATCCCATCCGGAGGTTCTCACTCGTTCAACCAGGCTCGCCGCTACCAATGTCGTGGCCGGGTACAGCTAGGCGGTGCCCATCGAACATAGCCTCTGCAAGCGGACGGGGCGAGAGCGCGTCCCCGATGCAGTAGACGGCTTCGATGCCCGCCTCGTGCAACGCCTCACGGTCAATGGTGAGTTCCTGGTAAAGGTCGTCGATCGGGGACCTCATCGTCACCAGCACAAGAGCGTCACTCTTCAACGAGAAGGGCTGATCGAACTCACCCACTCCGATGACGCCTTCCGGGCGGGCTGAAGTCAACGAGACCTCGCGGTACATAGCCACGCCGCTGCTGTGAAGGGACGCGCGCACCGCGGGCCCCTCCAGCGTGAGATCCCCCTCTGCCGCCACCTGCGAATGGGGCGTGACAACGGAGACTTTGTACCCTTCGTCGGCGAGCAGCTGGGCGATGCTGGTCCCCATGTAGCCGCCCTCAGCGTCATAGACAGTGACGTGAGATTTCTCGGCAGGCCGCTTGCCCCGGACGAGCAATTCGTCGGGCGTGAACACCCAGCTCGCGCCTTCGACAACCCCCTGCAGCGGCTCGTGCGTGCCGGGCGTGAGCCCCGTGCCCAACCAGCGAGCGCCCGTCGCCACGACGACATGCGACGCTCCGTAGTCGCGGACGTCGTCGGCGCTCAGTCTGGTCGACGGGATGAACTGCAGGTTCGGCAGCTTGTCGATCTGGATCATCCGGTGATCGATGAACCGTCCCCACTCTCGCAGACCCGGCAGTCGGACGACTGGCCCAAGATGTCCACCCAGCTGATCCACTGAATCCACGAGGTGCACCATGTCGGCTCCTCGTTTCGCCAGACCGATCGCGGCCTCCATGCCCGCCGGGCCCGCGCCTACCACCAGGACGCTGACATCAGGACGGGAAAGGGGTTCGAAGCGCTCCGGGTGCCACCCGCGTCGGTACTCCTCCCCCGCGGTGGCGTTCTGAGCACAAGTCATGTTGCCTCGGTCAAGACTGCTGATGCAGTGGTTGATCCCCATGCACTCGCGAATGTCTTCGATGCGGCCCTCCCGGACCTTCTGGGGGAAGAAGGGATCGGCAATCGACTGACGGGCAGATCCGACAATGTCAATGACCCCAGACCGCACGGCCTGCGCCATGAGATCAGGACTTGTCCACCGCGACACTCCCACCACGGGCTTCTTCGTCGCCTGACGTACGCGCGCGAAGAGCTCGAGGTTGCGCCCTTCTGGAATGACCCGAGACGGACTGATGTCGCTGCCCCAGTCAAGGACGGACCCCACGTTCAGATCCCAGAGGTCGACCAAAGGATCAGCCATACGGACCAGAGCGACGCTGTCGTCGATGCTGTGCCCCCAGGGACCTTGGGTCTCGATCGACAAGCGCGTAGCAATGGCGCAGTCGTCACCCACGGCGTCGCGAACGCGACCGAGCGTCTCCAACCAGAATCGCGCGCGGTTCTCCAAGGAACCGCCGTACTCGTCCGTGCGGCGGTTGTGGAACGTTGACAGAAACTGCGCGAAAAGGTAGCCGTAGCCGGCGAGCACCTCCACGATGTCGTAGCCCACGTCGCGAGCGCGAACGGCTGCGTCTGCGAAGGCCTGCTCGATCCTTTCGATGTCGTCCACAGTCATGACCTTCGGGGTGCCTAGCGGCCCGGCCGGCGGGGGTAGCTCCGGCGCAAGGCCGGAGGCGGAGAAGGCTGGCTCTCGGGACACTCGACGCATCGCGTGGGCGCCCCCGTGGTGCAGCTCAATGCCGGCCAGGGCGCCGTGGCGATGGACAGAGTCGACCATCAGCTTGTGGCGCCGGCCGTCTTCATCGTCCCAGATGTCACTTGAGTGCAGCGGAAACTCATCACTGCTGGGGCCGACACTGGAGAACTCTGCCGACACAGCCGCCCATCCGCCTTCAGCACGAACCGCCCGATACGACGCCCACGTGGAGGGGCGGAGAACTCCGTACGCGGTGCCGTGAGGCACGTTGTAAAAACGATTTCGAAGGATCTTGGGGCCAATGGCAACCGGCTCGAACAGGATCTTGTGATGGTCGGCGAGGGACATGAAGGAGACCCCTTTTCTCTGCGGAACCGAGGCGGCATCGGTGGCGCTCTCCAATTTAGAGACCCGACTTCCTGGCCATGACCGCAAGCTAGCCGGACTTCCCTCCAGCGCCTTGTCGCGAAGCGACAAAGCGGTGCAGCCTGCTGCCAGATCTCTGCATCGTTGGCACGACGAGAACGTCTCCGGCCCGTCGCCGCGCAGCGGGCCGGGAGCGACAGCTACGGCGACCCGACTGATCCGCGATGCCTCCGCCGACATGCCGGTGAGATGACTACTGCGAGGTGTCCGCAACGAGGTCGCCAATAGCCCACGCATAGCTCAGTTGAACCAGGTGCCACACGATCTCTAGCTCGGTTCGGTCCCGAGGACCGAAGACAAGGAATGCATCTTGCACCGGATGAGGGACCCCCCACCCGCTACGAACTGCCTGGTCTATCACCCAATCAGGAAGAGAGAGATGCAAGCTTCCATCGTGATGAGGGTGAAGGTGCGCGAATTCGCGCCCGCCTTGGAACCGATTTGGCGGAGCAGAACCGAAGTCCTCGACGAGATGTAGCGCCCGTGCATGAGACACGGACACCAATGTCGGGGCCATGTAGGCGTATGGCAGCGAGCGCATGCGTGACCACAGTTCTTCCTGCACCATGACAGGAGCGATCTGCGACCGTTGGGCGTGCGGAGCCGGGCCAATGATGTCTGGCATCGGACCCTCGCGCGGCGGCAGCGGGCCGCAGGTTGCGCTAGTCATCACGCCAGTGTGCCCTTTGTCGAGGCGACCGAAAGCATCGACAGTCCAATCCGTTCACAGCGATCGGTTCGTATGGGCCGACAGGGCCACGGCCACGTCCGAAGCGGCATGGTGGCCACTGCGAATTGCCCCTTCCATCAAGCCGGTGAAGTCCGGGTCGGCGTACTCGCCAGCGAAGAACACGCGGCCTACGGGGCGTCGGATGGATTCCATGTCGGCGGAGGAGGCGTCTGCGCCCATGGCCGAGTAGGCGCCACGGGCCAGCGGGTCATCCGACCACGTGGTGAGGACCGCGTCACTCCCGGGCGCGAAGTCAAGATCCGAACGGAGCGCGCGCACCGCGGCCGCCCAGCCAACGCTCAGGGCGTCTTGACCATACGCCGCAAGCGCCGGGGCGCTCCCCATGAAACAGTTGAGGACTGCCCCGACGCTGCCGTCCTCGGAGCGCGCCGTCCAGGTCCAGAAACGATCCCCGACGGACATGACCGCTGATGTCCCGGGTGACAGGGAGAGAGGCATGTGGAGCTTGGCCGCATGGCCCTGCACAAGATGGTCCAACGCTTGGCGCTTCCAGTCAGGCATATCGAGCACGGGTGATCGCGTTCCCCGAAGCGTGGCCAAGGGGAGCGCAACGATTACGGCGTCGAATCGGTTGGTGTCGGTATCCGTCGTGACCGCCACGCCTGTCGGGTCCTGTTCGAGTTGGAGCACTTTCTGCCCCAATCGCACGCGGTCCTTGATCGCGTCGGCCATTGCGTTGGGAAGGCTCTGGTTGCCTCCCGCGACGCGCCAACTGGGCCGAGGTTCGATGGACGCTATGTGACGGAGGGCAGAAGCGTTGACTTCTCGCGCCTCTGCGGCCGCAGAGATCTCGATGCGCGCCCGGAGGGCGTCGACGAGCTCATCGTCGCCCACCTGTTGGAGCACTTCCTCAGCTGAGGTCTGGACGTCGGGGTCGTCGCCAACGAGCTGGATGGCCCGCCGTCCGGCCGCGACGATGTTGTCCGTGGTGACGCCACCGACGTCGCCGACCTCCCGAACGTAGTAGCTCATCCCAGTCTCGACTAGTTGGAGACCGTACTCGTCCAACAGGCCGCGCATTTCTTCGTATCCGTAGAGCACGAATTCGGCACCCCGCTCGATGGCGAGGGAGCCGTCGGGTCCGTCGATCGAGTCGGACCAGACGCGTCCACCGACGCGTTCGCGGGCCTCGAAGACCGTGACGTCGTATCCCTCGCGGACGAGGCGAGTAGCTGCAGCGAGTCCAGCCAGCCCCGCTCCCAGCACGGCAACAGTCGGGGTAGCGGCGCGCGTGACTTCTCCTCGTCGCGCGCCCGCCGGATCCGGCAAACGCGAGTCGCTCAGGGAGTGGCGAGCACGGTCGGCGTTCGGCAGGGTCATGCTGATCCTTTGAAGAGGGGGTCGTCATCGACGTTAGGCAGAAGCCGCTGATCCGTCATTGCTCGCGCCGTATGAATAGATGGACCGCTCCATCCGTTCGTACAGGAGGTACTCGCCCGTTCTCAGGGTGACCTGCTGACTAGGAGCGATCGCAGGGCGTGCCTCGACAGTTGTCGGCGAGGAAACATTGCAGGAAGGTGATAGCGGTCACGTGGGTTTCGTCAGAACCGGGTAACGGGATCGCCTGGGGGTTCGCCAAGATGTCTGTCACGCGAACGAGAGGGAACAACATGGTGGACAGCGCCGAGATCGCGGTCGTCGGAGCGGGATTTGCCGGCCTTCGGGTGGCACGCGACCTGAGCGCCGCCGGCCGCTCCGTGGTCCTACTCGAAGCAGCGGACCGCGTGGGCGGCCGGGCCTACAGTCGTGAGTCAACTACTGACCCCGGGACGATCGTGGAGGTGGGCGGCGCCTATTTCCACCGGCACCACCACACGCGTCTTGCCGCTGAGGTCGACCGCTACCGCATCGAGACACAACCCGCTGCGCCGTTCAAGGTGTTCCGCAACCGGTTGGCGCCGGGTGAGCACAACTCCGCTTTCCCGATCCCGGCAGAGGAGTTCGTCGAAGCCGAGCGGATCCTGTTCTGCCTTGTCAGGGACGCGCGCCGCATCGATCCGCAGGCTGGCCTGGAGAATCAAGGCCTTGAAGACCTCGACATCTCGGCGCGGGACTACTTGCAGTCCCTGGATCCTCCTCCCGTCACTGGCCAACTCCTGCGCTCGTGGATCTGGAACATGATGGGGCAGCGCGTGGAGGAGGCATCAGCACTCTGGGTCCTCCAGTTCATCGCCTCGCACAACTACTCCGTCCTGGGCGTCATCCTGTCCCTCGACGAGGTCATGTCCAGCGGTACGGGCGCCCTGACATCCGCCATGGCCAATGAGGTGTCCGACCTCCGCCTGAGCGAAGCTGTGCAGTCCATCCGTCAGGACGCGGATCGAGTCCATGTCACCTACGGTGCAGGACGAGTCCTCCGAGCCGACCACATCGTCGTGGCAACGCCCTTGAACTGCATGCGGGAGCTGCAGCTCGAGCCGCCTTTCAAGGGACCCCGGGCTGATGTTGTCGCTGAAGGTCACGGAGGGCGAGGCTTGAAGCTCCTCATCCATGCGCAGGGCGTGCCCGAAGGCATCTCGTGCACGGGCGATGGAATCTTCCCCACGCTGTACGACTACTTGCCGGCGTCCGACGGTGGCCGCATCCTTGTCGCGTTCACCGACCGCAACTCTTTCGACCCGACCGACAGCGACGCGATTGAGGCCGCGGTGCACCACTACCTGCCCGACGCAGTGGTGGTGGGCACCGACTACCACGACTGGTGCGAGGACCCCCACGTGCGCGCACCCTGGGTGTCGCCCCGCATCGGTCAGGCAACTCGCGCTCACAAGTCGCTCGGCGAGCAGCACGGGCGCATGCACTTCGCTGGATCAGACGTGTCTCTGCAGTTCCCCGGCTACATCGAAGGTGCTCTCGAGACGGCCGACCGGGTTCTAGCGGAAGTCAGCGACTGAACCTCTGCTTTTCGAGCGACAACTGGTGCCTTTCACTACTCGGCAGTCGGACGTGCGCCTCGCCGTTCGACAACGCGCCTCGGGTCGCCGAACCGTGCCCTGTAGCACGAGACAGAGGAATCGATATGCGTTCGATGCATGCCACCAGGCGGCATACCACGCTAGGGGTAGGCGACACCATCGCTGTGATGACCGCGGTAGCGGCTCGCAGCACGGAATCCAACGAGACCACCACGTCGGGGCCACGCGCGGACGAGGGGCACAGCGCGCTACCGAGACACTTGAGTCGACCATCTACGGTCAGCGCAGCTACGCCGAGCCGGCTAGCGATGGTCGCGAAGCTCAGCCGAGCCCTCGCATCACTGCGGAAACGGGGGCGTATGACAGCGCTCCGTCGCGTCGTGGAGCAACGGCACCGATGTCGATTGCAGGATGGTGACAGGGATCACGGCGAATTCGTCGAATCTCGGCAACGAGTCTCGTCACTGTTAGCCCTCAATATGTCTCTCACCGAACGATAAGACGAGCCGTGAGACGCACCAGGTCTGTGCAGTCGAAGTCCGCGTCCCCGAGCCGTACATGACTTCGGGACTCCAACTCAAAAGCACAGACTTCTGATCCCCGCTTCGTGCTCAACCCATGCGCTCACACACCACAGCGCTGCGGGCCGAGAGTCAGAGCACCTATCTGACCCCCATGTCGGTCTGAATCTCGGAACATGCACCAACCAGCGGCCGCATCTCATGGTGTGAGCCCGCTGCACCAAACAGGTCCCGACCTGTCCCGCACAGCACTCGAAAGAGGAACGACATGTTTTCAACATTTGGCTCGCGGGCCCGCCACCTAACCGGTGCCGTCCTCGTGCTGGCGGTGCTGGGCGCCACTGGCGGCTGCAGCACCGAATCCGGGGGCCCGGCCACTAGTGCGTCCAGCGACGACGAGGTGGCGCAGAACGCAACCGCCGCCATCGAGAAGCTCTACGGCGACGGAACCTTCGTAGAACCATCGTCAACCGGACCAGAGGCGCAATCCGGCTACAAGGTCGCGCTCGTGAGCTCGGGTGTCCAATCCCCCACCGGCACCTCCATGGCCAACGGCGCCAAGGCCGCTGCAAAGCTCCTGGGCTGGGACTTCTCCGTGTACGACGGCAAGTACGAGCCGTCTGAGTACCAGGAGGGAATCCGTCAGGCCATCTCCCAGGACGCCGATGCCATCTGGCTGTACTCAATCGACTGTCCGCTGGTTAAGACCGCGCTGGACGAGGCCAAGAAGGCCGGCATCCCGGTCTTCTCTCAAGAAGCCGCCGACTGCAGTGACGTCGACCCAAGTGAGCCGTCGTACTACGAGCGGAGCCTGGAATTCGTCGAAGGTGACTTCATCGCCTGGGGCGAGGGTCTCGGCGCAGCTGAAGCGACGTGGCTCCTGTCCAAGCTGGGATCGAAGGCTGACATCATCGAGGTCAGCAACACGGAGCTCGTCATCACCAAAGCCGTGCACGATGGCTTCCAGAAGGCCATGAAGGAGGAGTGCCCCGACTGCAAGGTCACGACCCTGAACATCCGGCTGGCCGATTTCGGGCCCGTGTTGCAGGAGAAGATCTCGACGGCTCTTCTCCGAAACCCGGCGGCCAACGGGATGGCCCTCTCCTACGACGACTTGGTGACGTCTGGCGGCGCCGCGGCGGTGATGGCATCCGGCCGCAACGACAGCATGGAGGTCGTATCTGGCAGCGGTTACGCCGCGAACATCGACCTCGTCCGCCGGAACAAGGGGCAGGATGCTGGCTGGACCTACGACGGGGCGTACGAGGCCTGGTCGGCGGCCGACATGATCAACCGGTTCTTCGCTGGCGAGGAGAGTGTCCCTTCGGGGGTGGGTATCTCCATGTTCGACCACGACCACGACCTGCCGCCGGAGGGTGAGGGCTGGTCGACGGGTATCGATTACGAACCCGTCTTCAAGACGCTGTGGGGCGTTTCCTGACCGTTGGCGCCGGGGGGAGGGCACGGGTTTGCGCCTGTGCCCTCCTCTGCGTTTGCTAGCACGGGCCCTGGTTCGCTGAAACGCCGTCTCGCTGCGGGGAGCAGCGCTCTACAATTCGGATATGTCGATCGAGCACGACTTACGAGCGGTCGCGGACGAACTCATCCTGAAGATCCCCGCCATCAGCGGGGAGATCCGAGAGCGCAGCCGCTCAGGCGCGCCGAACTACTACCGCCGTAATGACCCGATGCTGCTTGAGACCGAGCTTCCCAGCATCACCGGGGCCCTTACGAGCATCATCCATGGGCTGCGTAACGCTCGCCACCTCCCGGACGGCGCCTCTGAGGGCGCCCTGGAGGAGGCGAGGGTCGCCGCGCAGGCGGGTGTCGAGCTGACCGACCTGCTGTTGACGAGGCGGATCGGGCAACTCGTCCTCTGGAACTGGATCCTCGACACAGCTGTTCGTGTCGTCCCTGCTGGCCCTCGCCAGATTGCGGTATTGAAGCAGGCCGCAGAATTCCACTTCGCCTGGAACGACCGCATCACCCACGACGTCGTTGCCACGTATGAGCAGGAGAAGTCGGCGTACTTCTTCCACAGCAGGGACCGCCAGCGACGCGCCGTCGTCACGGATCTACTGAACGGTGTGCCGACTGACACCGAGCAACTGGGTTACAACCTGAAGGTTGATCATCTCGCCGTAGTGGCTTGGGGAAATGCTCCGCGAGCTGCACTCAAGTCCTTGGCGACCATGCTCGACGCGTCCCTGCTTGTGGTGGAAGGTACCGGAGGGACATCCCTGGCGTGGCTCGGCAACAGCCGACTCAGCGAATCCTTCGAGGAGAATTTCCCGGCAATCCAGCCACCTCCAGCCACCTACGTCGCCCTGGGTGGACCGTTGAACGGCGTTGAAGGTTTCCGTCGTGGGCACAGGCAAGCTTGGCAAGCGTGCCGCGTGGGGCGGTTGCGGTCCAGCGCGGTGACGCGCTACCGCGACGTTGCTCTTGAGAGCGTCGTGTTGCGCGACGCTCCGGCTGCACGAGACTTCATGGTCAGCGAGCTGGGGCCGATCGGTGAGAACGACTCGCGCACACAACTCCTACGAGAAACGCTGCGGGCCTACTTCGAGACTGGCCAGAACGCTGCAGCAACGGCTGGTCGAATTCGCGTACACGAACGGACGGTCGCCTACCGGCTGAAGTCGATCGAGGAACGGCTTGGCTTCCCCATCAACGAGAGACGCGACGAGCTTGCAGTCGCGCTGCGTCTCGCCGAGGTGCTGCATGACGCCAGTGACCATCAGTTGTCCATGATCGGTGAAAACAGCCCTGGCGAGACAGGCATTTGAGGCCAACACGAAAAGCTCTGGGCTTGCGGGGGGACTGAGCGCAGTCGCAGACAGCACGTCCGCAATCCCACAAAACGACCCTCCATCTTGTCGGAGCATGCAGAGGCGTTCTTGATGGGTGGCTTCCAAACTGACGCAGCGCAGTCGCGCACTCACGCGTTAGCAAAGGAGAGTTCCCCATGATTCGCCATGTCTTTTCCTGGCGTGTGGCCGAGGGCCACAGCAACGACGACGTCATCGAGTTGCTGAACACCCTTCGTGAGCCGTACCCCTACATCCAGTACTGGGAGCTCGGTGCGCACGAGGGCGACCCGGGCGACAACGGCCAGCCCTTCAGTGGGGTGCTGATCAACGACTTCGAGTCCTGGGATGACCTGCAGAAGTACTCAGTCGACGAGTTCCACCTCGAGGTCGTGGCGAAGCTCAAGCCCAAGCTGGCCGAGCGCGCCGTCGTGGACTTCGTGCGTGAGGAGTCCTGATGGGTCCAAGGGCAGACATCAAGGTCGCCGAAAGTCCCTGGGGACCCGATGATCAGCTCGGGGCACTCAACCACCTGAGCCCCGAGGGTTCCGCCGCGATCCTCGCGCGGGTCGACGGCACGCGTAGTTACGACCTGAGCATCGACTACTTCGTGGGGATGCCAAGCTTCCAGGCGGCCGGAGACCCGAGCTACCAGCTGTTCATGAGTCATACGCCGTCCGGAACGGTCGTCGACAACATGAACGGAGCGGGGGAGGCCGGAAACCGGCACGTCTGCTACTCCGGCGACGTTGTCTTCATGTACACCCACACCGGAACTCACATCGACTCGCTGAGCCACTTCGGCGTCGACGGCCACATCTACAACGGCTTCTCGGCCGAGGACAACCTGGGCAGTCGCGGATGGACCAAGGGTGGGGCAGAAGTGATTCCGCCGATCATCACCCGCGGTGTTCTGCTGGACGTGGCCAAGAGCCGTGGGGTCGACTGCCTGCCTGACTCCTACGCCATCACCGTCGAGGACTGCAAGAAGGTGCTCGAGGATGCGGGGATCACTTTGCAGCCTGGTGATGTCGCGATGGTCCGGACAGGACGGATGGGCTTTTGGCCCGACGGTTCGAAGGTGCTGGGTAATCCCCCTGGACTCAGCCTTGAAGCCGCTAAGTGGCTGACGAGCCAGAGCATCTCTGCGATCGCTGCCGATCAGGAATGTGTCGAGGTCGGCCCCTCGCAGCACGAAGACAACTGGCTCCCTGGCCACTGTCACTTCCTGGCAGAGGCCGGGGTTCCGATGATCGAGCTGGTGAACCTGGAGGAGCTGTCTCGCGACGACGTAGTGGAGTTCTGCCTCATCGCGGCGCCGATCCGCCTGCGCGGTGCAAGTGGAGCGCCGCTGCGCCCCATCGCCCTGCCTTTGCGCGACAACTGATCCCGACGACGGCGCGATGAGGAGGAACGGGATGAGCATGCCAAGGATCGCTGTGATCGGTGGTTCGATCGCGGGTCTGACCGCGGCGAATGTGTTGCGCGACGCTGGCTGTGAGGTGGACGTCTACGAGCGCAGCAGCACGCTTCTTTCGGGCTTCGGCACTGGGATCGTAGTCCAGCCCGAGCTCGTTCGATACCTGCTCGAGCGCACTCCCACCACGTTGGAGGACATCAGCGTTCCGAGCCATTGGATGCGGTACTTCGATGCCGCCACAGGGGAGAGCAAGGGCGGGGTCAACGCTGGATGGCGCTTCACCGCCTATAACGCGGTCTACCAAAAGCTGCTTGACGCGTTCGGAACACAGCGCTACCACCTCGACAAGGAACTCGTCGCAGTGGAACCGGGACTGGAGCGGTCGACTGCTACGTTCGCTGACGGCACCGAGGTCACCGCTGACCTTCTCGTGTGCGCGGATGGTGGGGGTTCGGTTGCTCGAGCGCAGCTGCTCGGCAGGCGCCCCGAGTACGCCGGGTACGTGACGTGGCGTGGCATGGTGGACGAGGCCGACGTCACGCATGAGACGTGGGAATTCTTTCAGGACGCCTTCACCTATGGGCTGCTACCCGACAGCCACATCATCGCCTACCCCATCAGCCACGTGTCCTCCGAGGGGGAGGTGACGGGCGCTACCCGGCTCAACTTCCAGTGGTACTGGAACGTGGCGGGAGACGAGCTGGACGCTCTGATGACCGGCAACGACGGGGCCCGACGACCGGTCTCCGTCCACTATCCGGCACTGGCTGCTTCCAATCTCGAAGCCTTCCGCACGCGCGCCTCCGACGAGCTGGCGCCGGCGTTCCGAGAGCTCATCACTGGGGCAGCCAAGCCATTCGTCACGATCGTCTCCGACGCAGACGTCCCCCAGATGGCGTTCGACCGGCTCGTCTTAATCGGCGACGCCGCGTTCACGCCTCGACCTCACGCCGCAGCAGGAGCCGCGAAGGCTGCCGCCGATGCCTGGACTCTCGCCGAACGACTGATCGCCTACTCAGGCGATGTCCCCCAAGCCTTGAAAGCTTGGGAACCGGAACGCCTGGCCGTGGGACAGGCGTATCTGGCCAAGGTGCGGGCCATGGCCTCCGCTCTACAGCACGGCGGCGACTTCCCGCCGGGCTCACCCCAATTCAGGTTCGGTCTGCCCAGACCTGCGTGATGCTGACTCCGCCTTCACCCTGAGGGTGCCAGCAGGTTGCGATTGACGCACTATTGGATTACCGCGCCTAGCGCAGAAGGAGAAACCCGATGCAGTTGCTCAACGAGTTCGAGGTAGCGCTCTCACCGCAGGAGACGTGGGTCCTGCTTACGGACCTACAGAAGGTGGCTCCGTGCCTTCCTGGCGCCTCGATCACCTCGGTCGAGGGTGACGACTTCCATGGCCGCGCCAAGATCAAGGTTGGCCCCATCACAGCGGAGTACAAGGGCATCGCGCAGTTCACCGAGCTGGACGAGAAGACCCACACCGCCGTGCTGCTCGCGCGAGGCAAGGATTCCCGCGGTCAGGGAGACGCAACTGCCAACGTCCGAGCGACGCTGGTCCCGAAGGGCAGTGGCACTCGCGTGCTGGTCGAGACCGAGCTGGCGCTCACCGGCAAGGTGGCCCAGTTCGGGCGAGGCGTGCTGGCTGATGTGAGTGGGGCGCTTATGACGATGTTTGCCCAGCGGTTGCAGGAGATGGTGGCAGCGGAGGGCGGATCGGATCCAGTGCCTTCCGCGGGGTCCAACTCCGCCGCGGCGCACGACGTAGACCAGGGACAAGACCAGGGATCCAATATGAGCTCGGCGCCGCTCAGTGCGTCACCGTCACCGTCACCGGCGGCGGCGGCTCGGCGTGGTCCTGACCGCGACGACGAGGTGCTCGATGTCCTGGCTCTTGCGGGCGGCATGTCATGGGCCAAGGCCCTACCTGCCGGGGGAACGCTTGTCAGCGTCGTGGCTGCGTTAATCAGTGTCTTTGCAGCGGGTTACGCCTCGGCGCGGGCTCGCTCGGGAAATCGCTGAATCGAATCGTTCACCTTGATTGAGGGAGTAGGCCTTGAAACCACCCAAGTTCAGCTACGTAGCACCGACGACGCTCGACGATGCGTTGAAGCACCTGGCTTCTGATCCCGACGCGAAGGTGCTCTCAGGTGGTCAGAGCCTGATGCCGCTGCTCGCTATGCGCCTAGCGGCTCCCTCGATCTTGGTCGATCTTCAGCACGTGCCGAACCTCAGCGACATCGAGGACCGCGGCGACCACATCCGCATCGGAGCTCGCGTGACGCATCGCGAGATCGAGCGTTCAGCGCTGCTCGCGGACCGGTTGCCGATCTTGTCGGCGGCGGCGTCTCACATCGCCCATCCGCAGATCCGCTCCCGGGGGACATTCGGCGGCAGCACGGCTCACGCGGACCCGTCCGGAGAATGGCCCACCATTCTTCTTGCACTTTCAGCAACTATGCAGGCCGTGGGTCCCCACGGCAACAGGACGATCGAAGCGGACGACTTCTTCGTGGGGCCGTTCACCTCCACGCTGCGGGACGACGAGATCCTGACCCACGTGTCGATTCCTACGACGCGCACCGCGTGGTCCTTCCAGGAGGCGGCGGTGAAGAAGGGTGACTATGGTTTGGCTCTGATCGCGGCTACCGGTACGCCTCGAGGTGGCGTGCTCGTCGATCCGCGGGTCACTGTGGGCGCGGCGGTCGGTTCGGTGACGAGGCTCGTCGCGGTCGAGCGGATCCTCACTGACGAACCTCTTACAGATGAACTCGCCGAAGAGGCAGCCGTGGCCGCGGCCGAGTCGGTGAAGCCAATCTCAGACATCCACGGCAGCAGTGACTACCGCCGCAAGCTGGTCGCATCACTCGTTCGCCGCGCCGTAGTCGAACTCAAGAACGGAGCCTGACGTGTCCATCACCCCCGAAGAGCGCCTCAATGTCGCTATGACGATCAACGGACGTAGGTATCGCGCCGGCGTCGAGGCACGAAAGACGCTGGCCGACTTCATCCGTGAGGATGCCCAGCTTCCGGGCACCAAGCTTGGCTGCGAGCACGGTGTCTGCGGCTCGTGCACCGTGCTGCTCGATGATCTTCCGGCGCGTTCCTGCCTCACCCTTGCTGTTCAGGCGGAGGGGCGCCAAATCCGCACGGTCGAGAGCCTGGCCGACGGCCAGGAGCTGAACACGCTTCAGCGCGCGTTCCGTGAGCAGCACGGCCTCCAGTGCGGCTTCTGCACTGCTGGCTTCCTCATGACAGCCACAGCGCTGTTGGAGGAGAACCCGGCACCCACACGAGAGGACATCGTCGAGACGGTCTCGGGCTCACTGTGTCGGTGCACCGGATACGAGACCATCGTCGCCGCCATCGAGCAAGCAGCTGCCGACGGTGCCGAGGGCAACGACGACGCGAAGGACGGGGCCCAGTGAAGAAGCTCGACAGTCACCAGCACATGACAACGCCTGTGATTGCGGCTCGTTCGGTCGGCACACGCGTGCTGCGGTCGGAAGACCCGCGGCTGCTCAGCGGCCGAGGCGAGTTCATCGCGGATATCAACCTTCCCGGCCAGCTCCACGTGGCGTTCGTTCGGAGTCCAGTCGCGCACGCGCGGATCATCCACATGGACCTGTCAGCCATCCGTGACGCCGACGGCGTTGCGCTGGCCTGGTCCGGACAAGACGTCGCTCCCCTCTGCGAGGGGCTTGTCGGTGAGATGGCAGTCGAGGGATGCTTCCCGACCACGATGCCGCTCCTTGCCAAGGACGAGGTCCTGTACGTCGGTGAGCCCATCGCGGTCGTGGTCGCTGATTCGCGGTATGCCGCTGAGGATGCCTGCGAGCTCATCGATTGGGACTTCGAGGAGCTGCCGGCAGTGACCAACGCGGACGCTGCACTGGCCGGTGGTCCCGTCGCCAATCCTCAGCTATCCGACAACCTGGGCCTGAAGGGAGGAGCAAGCTTCGGCAACGTCTCTGAGGCCTTCGAACAGGCCGATCAGGTGGTGCAGGGACGCTTCTACACCTGTCGCGTGTCTGCAGCGCCGATGGAGACACGCGGCGTGATCGCCGACTACGAGTGGGCGTCGAAGGGACTACGCCTGTGGTCCAACACCCAGATGCCGCACTACCTCAAGTACATGCTCACTGCCTACCTCGGCTTCCCAGAACAAGGTGTCGAGGTCATCACGCCAGACACTGGGGGCGGGTTCGGCCAGAAGGCGCACGTCTATCCCGAGGAGATGTTGCTCCCGCTGCTGGCGAGGGAGGTCGGCCGACCGGTCAAATGGATCGAGGACCGTCGAGAGAACCTCATCGCCGGCGCTCACGCACACGAGCAGTTCGTTGACATCGCCTATGCGCTTGATGCCGACGGCAAGATCACGGGCGTGCGTACTGACGCCCTGGGGGACGGCGGCGCCTACCACATGCCCCCGTGGTCGATGGCCGTTGAACCCTGGTGCGCAGTCGTGATGACACCCACCGGCATCTACGACATCCCGGCAGCGGAGTACACCTACTCGGCCGTGGCCACTAACAAGACCCCCGTGGGGGCCTATCGCGGGGTGGGCTACATGGCTGGGACGCTCGCTCGAGAGTGCCTCGCCGACGACGCTGCTCGCGCTTTGGGAATGTCTCCCTTCGAGTTCCGCCGACACAACGTGGTGCGGGACTTTCCCTGGACCAACGCACAAGACATCGTCTACCAGGAGGGCAGCTGGCTTGAGACGATCAACGTGCTGGAGAAGATGGTCGACTACCCAGCGTTCCTCCAGCGGCAGTCCGAGCTGCGGGAACAGGGTCGCTACATCGGTCTGGGACTGAGTGTCTTCGTCGAGAGCAGCGGCGAGAGCACTGCCACCAGCCAGGAGCACGGTCTGGGCGACGTCTACCACGACACAGCTACCGTCCGCCTGAATCCGAACGGCACCGCCAACGTCACTATCGGTCTGTCGGCGCAGGGTCAGGGGCTTGCCACGACGATGGCACAGATGGCCGCGGACACGTTGGGGATAAACGTCGAACACGTCAGCGTCCAAACAGCGCGGTCGACTTCTCACGCCTACGGTTCCGGCACCATCGGTAGCCGAGGAGCCGTTGTTGCGGGCGGAGCGGTCGCGCGAGCCGCCGACGTGGTCCGGGAAAAGGTGCGGCTCGTGGCTGCCAACATGCTGGAGGCTTCGGTCGACGACATCCAGCTGACCGACGGTCTCGCCTCCGTCAAGGGCGTCGCTGATGCCTCTGTGTCAATTGCCGACGTTGCGACCTCGATTTACTTCGACACCAGCTCATGGCCTGAGGACTTCGAGCCCTCGCTCGAAGCCACTCAGGCATACGACCCGGCTCAGGCGATGTTCAGCAACGGCGGCCACGCCATTCTCGTCGAGCTGGACCCGGAAACGGGATTCGTTCGCTTTGAGAAGGTCTACTCTGTGGAGGACTGCGGAACGGTCATCAATCCCAACATCGTGGAAGGACAGATCCGCGGTGGCGTCCTCCAGGGCATAGGAGCGTCAGTCTTCGAAGAACTCGCCTACGACGAGTCAGGTCAGATTCTGACCACCACGTTCCTCGACTACGGACTTCCAACCATGGACGTCGCTCCTCCGTTCGAGATCCACCACCTCGAGACGCCCTCCTCGCACTCTGCATCGGGGGTGAAGGGAATGGGGGAGTCAGGACTGATTGCAGCGCCCGCCGCAGTGCTGAATGCGGTGAACGACGCGCTGACACCTTTCAACGTGGTTCTGCGAGACCTGCCTCTGACACCCCAGAGGGTGCTTAAAGCCATGTCTGGTGAATTGTCGACTGCGCAGCAGGAAGCGACGTCGACGCAGGGCGAGACGGGACACGCGTGAACGGACTCAAGGTGGCTCTGCTTCAGGTCTCGTACGGCGATGACGAGCCGCTGCGTGACCGAGTCGAGCGAGTCAGCCAGTGGGTCCGCGGTCTGGAACCCACGGACCTCGTACTTCTCCCGGAGTTGTGGGCTCATGGCGGTTTCGCGTCGGCGTCGTGGCGCACGACCGCGGAGCTCGTAAGTGGACAAACCATCGCCCAGATGGCATCGGTCGCCCGCGAGACTGGGACGTGGTTGCATGCGGGGTCCGTCATCGAGAAGGCCGATGAGGGCGCGGACCGCGGGTCTGAGGGCCGGGGGCTTTGGAACACCTCTGTGCTGCTTTCCCCGCAGGGCGAGGTCCACAAGACATACCGCAAGATTCACCGCTTCGGCTTTGGGGATGGAGAACCCCGGCTCCTGGAAGCCGGCACGGACCTCGCCGTCGTGGATCTGGAGGCCAACTCAGGATCAGTCCGGGTGGGCATGGCGACCTGCTACGACCTGCGCTTTCCTGAGCTCTTCCGGCAGCTCGGAGATCAAGGCGTGGAGGTGGTTCTCCTGCCGGCGGCGTGGCCCATGCCCCGGGTAGAGCACTGGCGTCTTCTGGGTCGCGCGCGCGCCCTCGAAAACCAAACGTGGGTGCTCCAGTGCAACACGGCCGGCACGCACAGCGGTGTGGAGATGGGGGGGCACAGTCAGATCGTCGCGCCTACGGGGGAGGTCCTTGCCGAGCTCGGAAGTGGTGAAGGCGCGCTGGTCGCAGAGCTTGATCTCGATCTGTTGAAGAGGGTTCGGGCGGATTTTCCGGTCCTGGCCGACCGCAGGCTTTCCACGCTCGGCTACTGAGCCCGCGTCGGACAGTAGACCGTGACCATCACGGGAAGCGTGCGCTCAGGCACCGGAGGTTCTTCACGAGCAGCGGTGGTGACGTCACGGGTCCGTTGCCACCCAATCGTCACGTGTCAAGGTCGAGAGTGATCAGGTCGCGATGGCATCGACAGCTCCGGGGCTGTCGCCGATCACCTCGACGGTCTCGCCGAAGCCGACCCCGAGCGACATAATCAGCAGCGGTGAGCGAGCGTCGACCGGGTCCTTGTCACCCACGGCCAGGTGAACTTCATCGTCGAAGCTAGCCGCGAATTCGGCGATCAACGTGGCGGCCTTGCGTGCAGACCTACGACCGAGCCTACGGTCACGCAGCGGCGAGTCATGGGCATCCTTTCACAGCGTTCCACCGTTGGAAGCGACAACCGTGCGGTACCACGAAAAGCTGTCCTTCCGAATCCTTCGCGCGTTGGAACACCGAGCCCGGCTGGTCCAGGTCTTCCCGACCGTCGACATCACCCCCGCCGACATCACCGCGGACATCGTCGTCTCGCCTGTCGAGCTCAAAGGCTTCGACCTCACCCGCACCGTGATCGTGAGCCCGATGCTGACGCGTCACGACATCGACCGGATTGAAGCGAAGGTGCGCGACTATGAACGCCGATCGACGTTCGTCAGGGCCGTGACGCAGGTCCAGCAACTCATGGACAGAAGCATCTTCTTCCCCGATTCGGGCACAAGCACGCGCGACGAAGTCCTCCTGCGACTCACCGCCGCTCTCGAACAGGCTGGCATGGTCCCGCCGAGCTTCCACGCAGAGGTTCAGGAGCGGGAGCGCATGTCCTCGACCGCATTGAACGACATTGTCGCTCTTCCGCACTCCATGACCATGAACGCGGATCGGAGCGCGATCGCCGTGCTGGTCTCGAAGGATCCGATCGACTGGGGTGGTACGCCCGTAAACCTAGTAGCACTCATCGCCTTCAACCCGGATGAACGCCAGCTCTTTCGGGACGTCTTCGACCAATTGGTGGTGGTGCTCACGGAGCCGAGCCGGGTGCGTCGGTTGGTGTCTAGCGGCACCACGTATGAGGCGTTCGTCGCTGAGCTGATCGCGCTGATGGACCTATGACTTCGCGCTGCCCTACCCTCGTCCGGAGACGAACTCAAGGACTAGGGCAGCGCGACGCCGGATGCTCCAGTGTCAGTCTGCGAGCACCCAGACCTCGCGGAACTTGGTGTGAAAGGTCCACGTCGACGTGTGTCCGGCAGGCAGGAAGGCCTGCATTCCCGCCTTCAGGTCGACCTTGGAGCCGTTCTCCAGCTCAATTGTCACTTCGCCCTCAAGGACGTAGATGATCTCGTTGAACTCCAGTGTGTACGTGGTCTTCGACGGCTCGCACTCGAACACTCCGGTCCCCCGCGCGCCCTTGTCATAGTCCTCGAACAAGGTATAGCCGCGCCCTGCGGGGTCTCCGTCGAGGATAGTTACGCCTTCCGGCTGCCACGACTCGAGCTCCACGGTGGCGGATTCCACTACCTTGATTTCGTCCATGATGAGGTTCCTGCCGTTCCGCAGCCGGCTGGCTGCTGTTGAGGAATGGTGTGGCCCGCGCGACGCCGCGTCAACACACGCCGCGCGGACCCGATCAGGGGTGCAGCTGGTGCGTGAGCCAATCGGCCATGCGGAGGCGGGGAGCGGGGCCGAGGTTGTGGCAGCAGTGATCACCCTCCGGCTCGAGATCGAGGGTGATGTCGGCGTTCACGGCGTACTCCTGCAGAAGGTCGAGCTCCGTGATGGGGGTCTCGTCCTTGCCGCCGTGCAGGACGTAGGTCGGGACCTTGAGGCCGGCGAGCACCGGCCGGACGTCGATGGCATCACGGACGCGGCGCTGGGCGGTCGCCAGGTCAGGCGACTTGGTGACGTACTGCCAGCTGAGCTTCGTCATCGGATACTCAAAGTCCCAGTCATCCATCTGCACGAAGCCGCCCCATGTGACACATGCCTTGAATCGGCCGTCCATCGCGGCTGCGCGGAGCGCATAATGCCCTCCCAGGCTGCGTCCCAGCACGCCGATCTGGTCACTGGCGATCGTGTCGCTGAGGGTCTCCAGGTAGTCCACGACCCGCGAGCTGTATCGGTGGTAGTCGTCGGCAAGGGCCACGTCCTCGAACATCTCCCCTTGTCCCGGGCCGTCGAAGGTGAATGTTGCGACACCTCGCTCGAGAAGGAGGTTCTCGAACATGTAGCTCTCCTCCTTGGTGCTCTCCAGTCCTCCCAGCAGGACGGCGCAGGGCACTGGTCCCTGCGCTCCCTTCGGCCTCCGCAGGTACCCGATGATGACTGTGTCATCGATTGGCAGGTCGACCCGCTCGGCCGGGGGATCGAGCAGGGGGGCAGCTCGGTGGTAGAGCTCCGCCTTGCGGAGCTGACCGCGAGGGCGACGCTCGTCGAACCACAGGAACTGCGCGTACTGCGCAGCCATGGATCCCACCCAGAACCAGTAGCCCGCAGTGAGCGTGTTTCCATCCCTGAGCGCCTCGTCGCCCATCGACTCGTAGTCATCGGCTTTCGCCATCCAGAACGCGAACCATGACGTATCGGAGTCCCGGCGCTGGGCGGCAAGCAGATCGGCAAATGGCAGGCCGTCCATGAGCAGGCGGCCCCAGTTCAGCATCTCCTCCTCCGCCGTCGGAATCTGCGGTGTCTCGGTCGTCATCTCTTCTCCATCCTTCGGGGTCGCAGCATCCTCGCGAGTGCGGGCCCGTTCACGGTCTACATGTTCCGCGAATCCAGTGGGTCTCTTTGCCGCCACCTAGCAAAGAGCAGCTTCGTGTACAGGTTCTGCCCATTTGAGTGGCGCGCCTTACGCCCAGCGAGCAGCGAGGAAAGCGGCACAGCGACGACACTGCGGCTCTTGAACATCGCAACGGAGTGAGGACGAACAGTGGGTAAACCTGGAGCTTCCGGCGGACTCGGACCCTCAGCGAAGCGGTTCGTGGGAAAATCGGTGCGTCGTCGTGAGGACCCGCGACTACTGCGAGGTGATGCGCGTTTCGTCGACGATGTCGACCTTCACGGTCAGCTGTTCTTGAGCGTGGTCAGGTCGTCCGAGGCACATGCGCACATCGTGTCCGTCGATGCGTCAGCGGCCCGGCGAGCGCGCGGCGTCCGGTTGGTCATCACTGCGGAAGACATTGCTGCCGAGGTACCGCTGGAACAGATCGGCTACCACGAGGTTTATCCACAGATTGACGACTACCTGCATCCGGTCTTCGCTTCGGATCGAGTCCGCTACGTGGGTCAGCCGGTGGCCGCGGTCATTGCTGACACTCCGTACTTGGCCGAGGATGCGGCAGGGCTGGTGGAGGTGACCTACGACAGCCTCCCTCCCGTGCTTGATCCGCAGTACGCGTTGACGGACGAGGCGGAGCTTCTGTTCGAGGGGCAGCCGAACGAGGCCGTCCGCATAGTCAAGTCGTACGGAGACGTGGGTGGAGCGTTTGAGAGGGCGACTCACGTCGTCAAGGGCCGCTACGTCGTAGGTCGCCACTCCGGAGTGCCGATGGAGACCAGGGGCTGCATCGCAGAACCTGACCGTGGGCGGAACCAATTGTTCATGTGGGGGCCGGTGCACACCCACGACTGCCAGCGTTTGATCGCGCAGGTGCTTGGGATGCCACTGGCCAATCTGCGCATGAAGCACGTCGACATCGGGGGCAGCTTCGGCGTCAAGGGCGGGGTCTTTCCCGAATACATCATGGTGGGCTGGGCCGCGATGCACCTCGGTCGACCAGTCAAGTGGACCGAGGACCGCCTCGAACACATGGTGGCGACCGCACATGCACGCGAACAGGTTCATGAGATGACGGCTGCATTCGACGCAGACGGAATGCTTCTGGCGTTAACGGACGAGATTTGGCACAACCATGGAGCGTTCATTCGGCAGGCAGAGCCACTCGTCAGCGATATCACCGTTGGCATGGTGCCCGGTCCGTACCGTGTGCCCGCGTACGACGGACTGTTGCATGTAGTGGTGTCCAACAAGACTCCCCTGTCGGCCTACCGCGCTCCGGGGAGGTACGAAGGGACATTCGCGCGCGAGCGCCTCCTCGACCAGGCTGCCGAGCAAATCGGCCTCTCGCAGGTCGAGATTCGCCGCCGCAATCTCTTGACCACGGCTGATCTTCCATTTGTGCCGGGCATGGACATCTGTTTCGAGCCGTACCACTTTGACTCGGGTGACGTTGTGGACCACCTCGACAAGGCGCTCGACTCAGCGGGGTTCGCTGACTGGGAGCAGGAAGCGGCCGACCTGCGGGCCCAAGGGCGCCTGGTCGGAAACGGCATCGGCATGCTCATGGACAAGGCCGGCCTGGGGCTCTACGAGACGAGCGCGGTGGACGTCGATCCGTCGGGCCGCATTCGGGTGCGCACAGGGGCGTCCTCTGTAGGCCAGGGGATTGAAACGGTTCTCGCGCAAATCGTCGCCGAGGAGCTACAGGTGGAACCTGACCTGATTGACGTGATCCACGGCGATACCGAGCTCGTGCCGGAGGGTGTGGGGTCATGGTCCAGTCGTTCCACAGTGCTGGCGGGTGGGGCAGCTCGCCAGGCCGCGCTTGACACCCTGGCCAAGGCCAAGAGGCTCGCCGGCGAGATGCTGGAGGCGAACGTCGACGACCTGATCCTCGTCGACGGCCGGATCGTGGTTTCTGGGGCAGCGCACGAGGGGCTCAGCCTCGCCGAGATCGCTGGCCGATGGGACGGTTGGTCGGCACGCCTGGCCTACGACGAGCCTGGGCTGGGCGCGCAAGCGGTCTACCTCGACGAGCACATGAACTATCCCTATGGCGTGACCTTGGTTCAGATCGAGATCGATCCCGCCACGGGCGGGCACACACTTCGTCGCTTCGTCACCAGCACCGAAGCTGGGCGAGCCATCAATCCGATGACGACGCGCGGTCAAGTGATCGGGGCAGCAGCTCAGGGTATCGGTGGGGCGCTTTACGAAGAGTTCCTGTATGACGAGTCCGGACAACCGCTGGCCACATCGTTCATGGACTATCTGCTACCAACCTCTCTGGACGTCCCCGAGATCGACTTCTTCATGACGGAAGACGCGCCGACGCCGAACAACCCGTTCGGGGCCAAGGGACTTGGTGAAGTAGGTCTGATCGCCGTCGGTGCGGCCGTGGCCGGTGCCATCGACGACGCCTTTGGCGAAGGTGTGATCACAACCAAGGTGCCGGTCACCCCCGAGACCCTGTGGCGCAGGTCCCATCCCAACTCGGACGTCGACGCACGATCCATGTGAGTCGAAACACCCGGATGGTGCCAAAGGGTGCTCGCGCATTGTCCGGAATCGAATAGCCCCACCGACTGGCTCGGCAGCACAGTTCCGTTAGCTTCGTCCGTCCCGCCGGCCACGCCGAGCGACTGGCAAAGCCGGTTGCGAACCGTCCGCTGAGCTGGGACCCATTCAGGAGTAGCGATGAACGAACACATGAGGAGTGAGTCCGCCAGCGCCGAACCCGGCAGCAGGGTGGCGCTCGCTGCTGAGGACATCAGCAAGACCTACGGTGCGACGCGCGCACTTGACGAGGTCTCGCTTGAGGTCTCATCCGGTGCGATCCACGGTCTGATGGGCGGAAACGGATCGGGCAAGTCCACCTTCATCAAGATGCTGGCCGGAGTCGTGACGCCCGATCAGGGACGACTGGCGCTTCAGGGGGAATGGATCGAAGCGCGGTCGCACACGCCGGCACGGGCAAAGGCGTCGGGGCTGCACTTCGTCCATCAGCAGAACTCGACCTTTCCTGACCTGACCGTGGCCGAGAACCTCGCGCTGGGGCGTGGCTTCGAGTCGACCACCTTGAAGTCGATCGACTGGAAGGCCCAGAAGGCACGATCTCGGCGAGTTCTGGACCGGTTTGAGATCGACGTCGCCGCCGACACCCACATGGTCCGCTTGTCTCCGGCAGCTCAGATGATGGTTGCCATCGCCCGTGCCCTTCAGGACCAGGACGAGACCGATGAGCGCGGCGTGCTGGTGCTGGACGAACCGACTGCCAGCTTGCCCAAGCACGAGGTGGACGTCCTGCTGACGGCTTTGAGACGGTATGCCGCGGACGGCCAAACGATCATCTACGTGTCGCACCGTCTCGAAGAGGTCACCGCTATCGCCGACGAGGTCACGGTCCTACGCAACGGTCGTGTGGCATCGCGTCTGGTGGGCGCCGAGATCAGTCACGACTCGTTGGTAGCCGGCATCACCGGGTCGGTCGCGGCCAAGCAGGCCGGAACGGTTCCTCGTGGCAGCGGGGTCGTCGACAGCCGGGTCCACCTGTCCCACGTGGCGGGTTTTCGCGAAACGGCGCTGACGCTCCGCCGCCCGTCGCTCACAGAGGTCGACGATGAAACTCTGCTGCTCCGCGCCGGTGAGATCGTCGGTGTCGCAGGTCTGCTCGGGTCCGGTCGTTCCCGCCTCCTGAAGCAGATCTTCGGTGCTGTGCCGCGGGACGACCTTGAAGTCACCCTGAACTCGGGTCCTGTGCCTCCGTCCGACGTGCGAGCCGCAATGAAGAAAGGTATTGCCTTTGTTCCGGAGAATCGCTTGCGTGAGGCGGCTCTTCCGGAGTTGAGCATTGCAGAAAACCTTTCGGTGACGTGCCTGAGCGACCACTCGCGTGCTGGATGGATCAAGCCTTCCCGAGAGCGAAAGGCCGCTCAGCGGTTGATTAAGGAGTTCGGCGTGCGAGCGCCGAGTGCGTCAGCGCCGTTGACAGCCCTTTCCGGAGGAAATCAGCAAAAAGTGATCTTGGCCAGGTGGTTGCAACGACGACCGACTGTGTTGCTCCTTGATGAGCCAACCCAAGGCGTCGACATCGGTGCGCGGAACGAGATCCATGAGCTCGTGCGCGCCGCAGCAGCCGCCGGGACCGCCGTGCTGGTGGTCTCCTCGGACTTCGGGGAGCTGGCGTCGCTGGCTCACCGTGCCGTAGTAATGAGCGGCAGCGAGATCGTCGACAGCATCGACGGTCCGCTGACCGAGGACATCCTCAATGACGTCGTATACGCACAGGAGAAGTCACTATGAGCAACATCCAAGAAACGAGTGGACCCGGGGGGGCCTCGGAGACCACCACGGTGGTATCTCCAACTGCATCCCCTGAGACGGAGCAGAAGCTCAAGGCCGCAAAGTCGCGTACGGGGAAAGCTCGCCTTATCAACTTCCTAGAGGCCTACGCGCTTCTGGTCCTGTTGGCTCTGATTGCGGTGTTCTTCTGCTTCTGGTCAGAGACATCCTCGACCTTCCCGACCCTCGCAAACATGCGCATCCTGCTCGCCAGCCAAGCGGTGATCGGTGTGATTTCGCTGGGACTACTTCTGCCCCTGCTCTGCCAGGAGTTTGATCTCTCCGTGGGCAACATCGCCGGGCTCGCCGCCATCATGGTCGCTGCGTCCGTGTCCGAGAGCGGCAACGTCCTAGCGGCGGTCGCACTCGCCCTCACCATTGGTCTCGTGATCGGGGGCGTGAACGCGCTGATCGTCACCCGCCTGCACGTCAACGGTGTCATCGCGACACTCGGCATGTCGACAATCTTGGGCGGCATCATCCTGCAGCGCACAGGCGGGCTTGCGCCTGCAAGCAACATCCCGCAGTCGCTGACGAATTTCGGGACGGGGCTGGTTGCCGGCGTCCCGGTCATCTTCATCACGTTGCTGGTCATCGCTGCAATCACCTACTTCGTGCTCAGCCACACGTCCCTGGGTCGCCAGATCTATGCGGTGGGGTCGAATATGGAGGCAGCAAAGCTCGTCGGTCTCCGAACCGACGGGCTGCGTGCTGCCACCTTCGTGGCGGCCGGCCTTCTCTGTGGGCTGGGCGGGCTGCTCTATGTCTCACGCGCCGGGGGAGCGTCGCCCAACGTGGGCGCGACGTTCACGCTGCCTGCTTTTGCGGCGGCCTTCCTCAGCGCTGCGTCGGTCCGCCCGGGGCGATTCAACGTGTGGGGCACGATCATCGCGGTCTACTTTTTGGCCGTCCTCAATAACGGGCTAAACCTTTCCGGAGTCGACCCCTATGTCAACGACTACGTGAACGGCGGTGCTCTCATTGCTGGAGTCGCACTGGCCACCGTTCTGTACCGCCGGCGGACCACCTGATGGTGCTCGCCACGGACGATCACGATCCTGTGCGCCCTACCGATCCGTTTCAGGACCCAGAACTGATCAACCCCAGCAACGGGGTTGTCACCGTCTGGTCAGACATCGGCTGTCCGTGGGCGAGCCTGGCACTCCACACTCTGCGTTCACGCGTGCTTCAGCGGGACGTCGACGTCATCATCGACCACCGAGCCTTTCCCCTGGAGCTCTTCAACAAGCGTGGTACTCCCAAGGGGATCGTCGATGTGGAAGTGACGGCCATCGCCGGCCTCGTGCCTGCGCTGGGCTGGCAGCCTTGGAGCGCGCCGGATTGGCAGTACGCAGTGTCTACCGTCCCAGCGATGGCGGCTGTGCAGGCTGCCAAGGCACTCAGCGTCGGAGGTCTGCGTGCCAGCGACGAGCTCGACCATGCTTTGCGTCAGGCGTTTTATGTACGCGGTCGGTCGATCAGCGTCCACTCGGAGATTCTTGCCGCGGCGGAAGGGTGCCCGTCCCTGTACTTGCCAGCACTGGAATCGGCTCTCGAGGAGGGGCGAGGTTATGCGACGGTGTTCACCCACTGGCGTACAGCTGAAGCCTTACCCGTGCAAGGCAGCCCGCACATCTTCGTGAAGGATCGTTACGCCGAGCACAATCCCGGGGTGGACTACCACTGGACGGCCCGCCCAGGCGAGGGATTCCCCCGATTCGAGCAATACGACGAGTCATGGGCGGACGCAGTTCTTGACGCCGTCGATGCGTAGCAGCCCCTGGCAGGTGCGGCGAGCGCCTGCCAGCAACGTGTTTACAGAGCGGGCCTAGGATCGCCCAATGACGATCGAGACGGACCTGCGGGCCGTGGCTGATGCAGTCCGCGCACGCATTCCGGAACTTGTGTCTGCTATCGAGCGGATGTCTTTGCAAGAGGTACCCGAGATCCACGAAAAGGATGATCCGGTCCTGGCCGAGGCAGAACGTCCCAGCATCATCTCTGCGTTGACCAGCATCATTGATGGCTTAGCGCGGGGACGACGTCCGCCCGACCGTGCCTCTGACGCGGCACTTCAAGAGGCACGCGTGGCGGCACAAGCGGGCATCGATCTGCACTCGCTGTTGCGCACCTACCGTGTGGGTCAATCGATCCTTTGGGACGTCATCCTGGAGGAGACGCTCCGTGCGGTCGACTCGGATGAGCAGCGCATCACCATCCTCAGGCAAGCCTCGGACTACCAGTACGCGTGGAACAACAAGGTGACCGAGTCCGTCATCGCGACCTATCAGGCTGAGCACAACGCCTACTTCTTCAGGAGCCAAGATCGGAAGCGGCGGGCGGTGGTGAGCGACATCCTGCGTGGAGTGCCTGCCGACGTCCAACAACTGGGATACAGCCTGCGCGCCGGTCACTTGGCTGTCGTCGCATGGGGGCGCTCGCCCGAGGCCAACATCCGAGCCCTGGCTGTTGCCCTGGATGCGAGACATCTGACCGTGAGCGGCACCTCCGGGACGTACCTGGGCTGGCTGGGCTCCTCCGCCTTGTATCGAGTGCTGGAAGCGCGACCGGAGAGTATTCGTTCCATGCCTGAAACGCATCTGGCGCTGGGCGACGTGGAGCATGGGATCGAAGGTTTCCGGTTGAGCCACCGCCAAGCGTGGCAGGCCTACAGGGTAGGCAGATTGCGCGCCTCGGGAGTCGTCCGCTACGGCGACGTTGCCTTGGAATCCTTGGTGCTCAAGGATCGCCAAGCCGTTCATGACTTCGTCTCCCGCGAGCTCGGTGCACTCCACGAGGAAGACTCGCGAGGCGAACTTCTCAAAGCCACCTTGCAGGCCTACTTCCAGTGCGGACAAAATGCAGCGTCTACTGCCCAAGCCATCCATGTCCACGAACGGACGGTTGCCTACCGGTTGCGCTCCATTGAGTCCCGGCTGGGAGTGACCATAAGCGATCGCCGCGACGAACTCGCCGTGGCTCTTCGGCTCGCGAACCTCTTCAACCAGGCGTCGGACAATGAGCTGCAAGACCTCGACGAGCATGCAGACGCGGGACTTGGGCCGGACCCGGATGCTGGCTCTCCCTGACACGACCCATGCGCACCGTCTTGTCAGGTGTCGACCAAGCTGCGGATGACTTTGCCTGACTGCGTAGTGGTCACTTCGCTTTCAGGGTCACAAACTGTTTTGGACAGTCGTCAGACAATGGATCGTCCATGGGTAGCGCGTACCTGCGTCGCACCCCTCACGACCTTCCGCGAGAGGGACGCCCGTGAAGCCACCGCCCTTTGATTATGTTGTCGCCACGTCACTTGACCAAGCTATTGATCTAGTTAGCTCCGACGAGGACGCGAAGTTCATAGCAGGGGGGCAGAGCCTCATTCCCCTGCTCAGCTTGAGGTTTGCCCGACCCACGCTTCTGGTGGACATCTCTCGCCTCTCAGTCCTTCGAGGCGTCCGTAGCGTGGCCGATGCACTGAACATCGGCGCTTCCACTCGTCACGCCGACATCGAACGGCTCCCTGTCGTTCGAGAATGCGCACCGCTGCTCTCCGCGGCTGCCGGATGGGTTGCTCACGCGCAGATCCGTAACCGGGGCACGTTCGGCGGGGCAGTCGCCCACAGCGATAGCGCCGCCGAGTTCCCAGCGGCGCTTCTTGCAATGGGGGCCACGATTGTCACTCGCTCTAGCAGCGGTGAGCGCCGCATCCCGAGCACACAGTTCTTCGGAGCACATTTCCAAACCGCTCTCCAGCACGGCGAACTGGTCGTAGCCGTGGAGGTCCCGACCGCCGATCGGTTCAGCCGGTGGGGATTCTCGGAATTTGCGCGGCGCAAGGGCGACTACGCGATCGGTGGGGCCGCCGTGAGTGCTCGACTCAACGAAGACGGCGAGTGCACCTCCGTACGC
This sequence comes from Nocardioides alpinus, assembly GCF_900112035.1. Taxonomy (GTDB): domain Bacteria; phylum Actinomycetota; class Actinomycetes; order Propionibacteriales; family Nocardioidaceae; genus Nocardioides; species Nocardioides alpinus. The sequence continues at coordinate 28,321 of NZ_FOKC01000016.1, forward strand.
GCAGGGCTCATCGCTGCCGGCCCCGGTCCGACCTCGGCCGAAGGTCTCGAGGAAACCTTGGTCGGTCACCTTGTCGACGAGTCTGCCGTCGACGCCGCAGTTGCCCAGTGCGAACGGTCTCTCAGCCCAGAGAGCAACGTCCACGGCTCCAAGGAATACCGACGGGCGGTGGTCGCAGAGTCCCTGCGACGCGCCCTTCATCAAGCGTTCGACCTCGGTGGAACTCAGGACGAGAGGAGATCGGCATGAAGACTCACGTGACCGTAAACGGCGAGGGATACGAGCGTGACGTCGAGCCGCGCATGCTTCTCTCCGACTTCCTTCGCCATGAACTGGGGCTCACTGGCACCAACGTCGGCTGTGAGCACGGCGTGTGTGGCAGTTGCACCGTGCTTCTCGACGGAGAACCCGTGCGTTCCTGCACGATGCTCGCGGTACAGAGCGATCGGCGCCGTCTGACCACGGTTGAGGGCCTGGCTTGCGAGGAGAACCTGCACGGGCTGCAGGAGGCGTTCACGGCCTGCCACGGCCTTCAGTGCGGTTTTTGCACGCCCGGAATGCTCATGACCCTGTTGCCGATCTACAACGAGGCGCGTCGACTCACCGACGACGAGATAAGGGATGCGATCTCCGGCAACCTCTGTCGGTGCACCGGGTACCAACAGATCGTCGAGTCCGCTCGCAAGGCCTTGGACGAAGCTGCCGACCTGGCTGAGTTCGGAGCCGACGCGGAAGGTTGACCTCGCTGGGCGGCCTTGATGACCGCGTGACGATTGATATTGTCCAGCCCCGAGGTTGTGTTTAATGCGAACAACGCGTTGAGCGATGTGCGCGGACACAGATCGCGCAGCGCCACCACTTCTTAAAGCTGCAGCAGGCGCTCGACCCGACCCCCTCCTGGACGGTGGCCGGTTGTCGAAGACGGAGCTCACGACTTCAACGGAGGCCCGGTCGGATGGAATGCGCCGTCGATGACAGGAGTTGTGCGGTCGGTGCGGCCGCCGCCTTTGTGACCCACCGGACGACGTGGCGGGCAGAGACGCGAGCTGGCGGACAAGCGGCTTGCCCGCTGAGCCAGTTGCCGGAAAGCGTCAAGTCCGCCGGTCGTTTGTAACAGGAGCAGCGAAGACGAGAGTCTGACGCAGGCTTACGGTCGTGCCGTCCGTCCGACAGGGCGGTGTCACTTGGAACGAGGATGGAGACAGATGGCGACGTACTTGCTGTTGGGACTGGCCATAGCGGTGGAGGTCATGGCTACGTTGTCGCTGCGCGCGTCGGAAGGTTTCAGCAAGCTTGTGCCGAGTCTCTTGGTGCTAGGGGGATACGGCTTTTCGTTCATCCTCTTGTCCTTGGTGCTTCAACGAGGTCTGGACGTGGCTGTCGTTTACGCACTGTGGTCCGCGGCGGGAATCGTCGCTATCGCCGTCATCGGAGCGGTGTTCCTCGACGAACGCCTCACTGGTGCACAAGTCCTGGGAATGGCTCTGATCGTCAGCGGTGTAGTTGCGTTAGAACTGGGCGCTCGCAACGCATGAAGCCTAGCGGCGTGCGCCAGCGACTTGCTGCAAGCCTTTATTCACGTTTTGCGCGTCCATTCAAGGATCGAGGGTCAGGTGAACTCTCAGATGGAGACCGTCGGCACGGTCGCTCAGTTGCACACGGCCGTGACCAAGGGGTTTGCTCTCCGTGAGACTCAAAGCATTCAGGTCACACCGTCGGGAATTGTCGGAAATCGAGACTTCTTTCTAGTCGACGTCGACGAGCATTTGTACTCGGTTCCTCGAGATCCCATTTTTCTGGGCTACTGGACGTCCTATGACCCTTTGCTTAACCTGTTCCAGGTGGGTCGAGGAGCGGCGATCGAGTGCGCCGACCAGGTGCGCGCCGCGGGTCCGGTCCGCCGGTTTCGATTCGACGAGCGCACGGTCGACGGCAGGTGGGTCCCAGGTCCGTGGGATGCGTTCATTTCCGATGTCGCCGGACGGAACTTGCGGCTCGTGCGATGTGCACGCCCCGGTGGCGGCGGGGACATCCACCCGGTCACGATCCTGTCCACTGCCTCCCTGGCGTCTTTAGGCACGGAGGCAGACGGCCAGCCTGTGGACGTACGTCGGTTCAGGTTGAATCTGACGCTGGACGTCGGAACGACTCCCTTTCGCGAAGACACGTGGACGGGGCGCTCGATCACAGTCGGAAACTGTGTTCTACGACTCCGTGGTGGAATCCCGCGATGTGTGGCCGTCGAGAACCGTCCCCATGACGGCGACAGGGCCCTCCAGGTCCAGCGACGCATCCGAGAGGTCCGGGGTGCAACCCCGAGCCGGTGGGGCCCGTCAGTGCTGTTCGGGGCCTACGCAGACGTAGTGCTATCAGGGCGGGTGAAGGTAGGGGATCCAGTCCAGCTCGCCACCTGAGATCGGATGTAAGTCGGCGGGGTGCATTCAGTCTCAGGAAAGGATCTGCTTGATCGCGTGGTGCACACGTTCCGCGTCCTCGCGATACTTCACCAGTGCGCCCAGGCTCGCTGCGGCTGCTTTGAGGTCAAGCTCGACAGCCCCCAGGTGCTTCAGCGCGCGTGCCCAGTCCAGGGTCTCCGCGACGCCCGGAGGCTTGACGAGCCCATGTACCTCGTTGCGAATTTCCTGCGTTACGCCCACGACTTGCGTCGCAAGCGCGTGAGGGACCTCCGGAGCTCGGGACCGGAGAATGGCCAGCTCACGTTCCGGTCCAGGGTGCTCGATCCAGTGATAGAGGCATCGACGTTTGAGGGCGTCGTGGAGCTCACGCGTTCGATTCGAGGTCAATACCACGATCGGCGGAATGACAGCTTGGACCGTCCCGAGCTCAGGCACGCTCACCTGGTACGTGGACAGGACTTCGAGTAGGAAGGCTTCGAACTCGTCATCCGCTCGGTCGACTTCGTCGACGAGCAATACGGTGGGGGCCTGCTGTAGCGCTTTGAGCACGGGACGCGAAAGAAGGAAGCGCTCGTCATACAGTCCCTTTTCTGCTGCCGATGCGTCGACAGCGCCCGCCGCCTCCAGGGCTCGCAGGTGCAGGATCTGACGAGGAAAGTCCCAGTCGTAGAGGGCTTGCGTGGAATCGATGCCCTCGTAGCACTGAAGTCGCAGGAGCGGCAGCTGCCAAGCGGTCGCTACGGCCTCAGCCAGGGCAGTTTTTCCCGTACCCGGCTCGCCCTCGAGGAGCAACGGTCGGTGCATCTTCATCGCAAAGAACACAACGGTTGCTAGTTCAGAGGAACATAAGTAGCCGGTTCCTTCGAGCAACCGCCTCACATCATCCGGGGAGTCGAGTAGGTCTCCCGGAATCATGGCGTAGCTCCATGTGCCGCATGGTGAATGGCGCCAGCCGTTGCGCCCAGAGGTACCCCTGTTCCACCCCAACGTGTCGAGATGATCTCGGCCGCGATGCTCACCGCTGTCTCCTCGGGGGTACGAGCGCCCAGATCTAGACCGATGGGGCTCGACATCCGATCCAGCTGGTGCTCCGTGACGCCCGCCTCTCGCAGGCGTGCAAGGCGGTCCTCGTGGGTGACGCGTGAGCCCATGACCCCGACATACGCGGCCGGAAGTGTGAGGGCGACGGTCAGAAGGGGCACGTCGAACTTGGGGTCGTGAGTCAGGACCGTGATGACTGTGCGCCGGTCGATTCGACCGCCCTGATGTTCCTCCGCAAGGTATCTGTGGGGCCAGTCGACGACGACCTCGTCTGCCTGGGGAAACCGCGCCGGCGTAGCAAAGACAGGTCTCGCGTCGCACACAGTGACCGCGTAGCCAAGAAAGGAGCCAATAGAAGCCACTGCCGCCGCGAAGTCGATGGCACCGAAAATGAGCAGGCGAGGCTGCGGCGCGAAGGTCTGCACGAATACGCGCATGCCGTCGCCGAGCCGCTGACCGTCGGGGCCGTAGCTCAAGATGCCGTTGTGCCCGGCTGCGAGTAAACCGAGGGCGTCGTCGACGACTGCCGAGTCCGCCCGGCTGCTGCCCAAGGTGCCACTCACTGGCAGGCCTGACTCCTCCGGGTGAAGCACTATCCGTCGACCGCGCCACGACGGGTTCGGGTGATCCACGATCGTCGCTAACGCCACAGGTCGGTTGCCGCGAATGTCGTCGGCGATTTCTGAGAACTGCGGGAATGTTTGACGGTCCAGTCGTTCGATGAAGACGTCGAGTTCTCCTCCGCACGTGAGGCCGACCGCGAACGCTTCATCGTTGGAGTACCCGTAGTGCTCGAGCACCGGAATGCCACCGACCACGACCTCGCGTGCAATCTCGTAGACGGCGCCCTCAACGCAGCCACCCGAGACAGAGCCAAAGACGGACCCGTCAGGGCCGACGCCCATCGCCGCGCCGGGCTCACGGGGCGCGGACTTTGAGGTGTCAACGACGGTGGCCAGGCCGATCGAGTCTCCGCTCTCCCACCATGTGACGAGGTGATCCAAGATGTCTCGCACGGGTTGTCTCCTTGCTGTCGGCTATCCCAGGAAGCTGGTGGGGTCGATGCGAGCCGTTAGGCGAGTTGCCAGATCGACCTTGTCTTCCGCGTCCTGTTTGAGGTCCTGACGGATCATGGCCGTCTTGACCAGTTGGCCGCCGACGTAGCGAATGGGTTCGCGCGGGAGTCCCCGTCCCGACGGCATCCTCGCCAAGAAGGACGTGGTCATTCCGTCACGGGTCTCGGTGGCTAGGCCTGCCAGGATCTGGGCGCCGATGACTGACGGTCCGATGCCGTCCCCTGAGTACCCCGTGCCGAAGTAGACGCCCGGGAATCCGCCGAGCTCGCCGAAAAAGGGCAGTGAGGACAAGGAGTACTCGACGGGCGCTCGCCACGACGACAGGACCGTGGAGTCCTTCAAGCTAGGCACGGCGCGGGTCATCTGCGTCACGAGCCGATCAGGACGGGGGACGGAGGCGTAAAGCGTGTTGGTGCCGCGGATACCCCAACCCAGTCCCATACCGGCCTTGCCGAAGAGAACATTCCCTCCCGTCATTGGCCGCCAGTAGTCCAGGAGGCGGCCCGCGTCGGAGACATTGGTCAAAGGCGGCTCACCCAGCGTCCGCCGCGGGCGTACGACGACGTTGTCGGATGCAGTGGTCACCAAGTGTGCGCGGAGCTGGGGGAACTGATTGCACCACGCGTTGATCGCCAGAATCACGGAAGAGGCTTGGACCGAGCCTGTGCTGGTGGACACCGTTGTACCAGCGTGCTCTCGAGTCAAGCCCGTCATGGGGCTGTGTTCATGCACGATGACCCCAAGGGCCCGAGCCACTCGCAGGAGACCTCGGACCAGGCGTGCGGGGTGGAGGCCAACGCAAGTCGGGTCGAAGACACCGCCGCGCGCCGGAGCGCCCGCCAACCGGGTCGCTTCTTCCGCGTCCACCTCGACAAACGGAGAATCCCGATGGGCGGCCGCGGTCTCTAGGGTCTCGACCCAAGCGCCGTCCTGACTGCTGTTGTTTGAGGCCCACAGCCAACCATTTGGCTCCACTTGTGCGTCGATTCCGTGCTCAAGACAGAAGCGCCGGATGTGATCAATCGCCTCCACCGAAGCCCGGGCAACGTCTGCGCCCTCGTCCTTGCCTCCAGCGCGCACAAGCGCGGGAAGCTTCGGCCACAGGTTCATCAAGATACCTGCATTGGTTCCGCTGGCGCCGCAACCGCACAGTCCGGCTTCGAGGACGACCACATCGATACTGGGAATGCGTGACTTGAGCTCGATTGCCGTCCATAGGCCAGTAAACCCGCCACCCACGATGCACACGTCGGCCCTTGCCGACGAGGTAAGCGCTTCCGCTTTTGGGAGATTGGCCTCATCGACAAGCGCGTCGGCCATCCAGAACGATCGGACTCCTGCGTCCGCACTATCCAGAGCGCGAACCTGCGGGACTCTCCATGTCTGACTCACCGGGCAGCTCGGCCGGAACGTGCGACCGCGTGTGCTGGGCCCACGTGGCGGACGACGAACCGCAACGTGGCATTCATCTGGCCAACCTAGGACCGCGGCGAGCCGAGGACCTGCACTGTGGCATGCAAAGTTGCTCGCCTGTTTGTTGGTTATCAGCAACGCCGCAGGTTGCGCGGCTGGGTTAAGAATGTCGTCGGCGGCGGGGCTGGGGCCGTCGCGCAACCAACACTTGGTCGAGGGAGTTGAGACGGTGACTTTCGTCATCACGCAAAGGTGCTGTGACGATGCAGCCTGCGTTCCTGTCTGCCCCGTGCAGTGCATACGGCCTCGTCCGGGGGACCCTGACTTCAGCAGCACAGAGCAGCTCTACATCGACCCGCTGAGCTGTATTGATTGCGGAGCCTGTGCAACCGCGTGCCCGGTGGACGCCATCTTCCCAGAAAGTGACTTGCCGCCAGCGCTGACTGACTTCAGCGCCATCAATGCCGAGTACTTTGCGGCCCATCCCCTAATTGACGTGAGCCCGCTTCCCGTGGCTCGTCATCGTCTGCCGCCCGGTCTCCCGACGTTGAGAGTTGCCATCGTCGGGGCGGGCCCGGCGGCGCTGTATGCAGCGATCGAACTGAGCGAGCTGAATGGTGTCGAGGTCACTCTGTTCGAGCGCCTCCCCACCCCATTCGGCCTGGTGCGCGCGGGAGTGGCCCCCGACCATGACGCGACCAAGAGCATCACTGAGCGGCTGGGCCGGGTTCTGGTCCGACCCAACGTTCAATGCCTGTTCGATGTCGAAGTAGGACGCGACGTGTCAGCGGCCGAGCTACTGGAGCATCACCACGCAGTACTGTGGGCGACCGGCGCATCGGCGGATCGCAAGCTCAACATTCCCGGCGAGGATCTCGTCGGCTCAGTGTCCGCGCAGGAGTTCGTGTCCTGGTACAACGGCCACCCTGATAGTGCCGCCCGTGACTACAGTCTGAGCGGCAGACGCGCGATCGTCATTGGCAACGGCAACGTAGCCTTGGACGTTGCGCGCCTGCTTGTCCAGCCAGCGCTCGCATATGCGACAACGTCTGTGTCGGACAATGCGCTGAAGGCGATGGCGACGAGCACGATCGACGAGGTGATGGTCATCGGGCGGCGGGCCCAAGTGTTTGCCGCGTACGGCACGGCTGAGCTGGCGGCACTGACGCGTTTGCCCGAGGTGGACCTGCTCGCTGAGCCAAGCGAGGTCGGCGTCACCGACGACGAGCTTGAAGCAGCCGCGCTCTCCGGCCGCTCATGGGCTCTGGCGCGACGCCGCGCAATCATCGACGACGCGGCAAACCGCACGCCGACGCAGCCGAGACGGATCATCATGCGTTACCGGGCTTCACCGACGGCTTTACTAGGTAACGAAGCAGTGACAGGTCTGGTGGTTGCTGGCCCCGACGGAACGTCCGAGCAGCTCGAGACGTCGCTCGTCATCCGTGCCGTAGGTTTTCGGGGGCGCCCCGTGCCAGGGATGCCCTTCGACATCGAAAGAGGAGTTCTGCCGAACAACGCTGGTCGCGTCGTGGATCCGCAAAACGGTCGCCCTGTTCGCGGGATCTACTGCGCCGGATGGATCAAGCGCGGTCCATCTGGGGTCATCGGCACAAACCGCGTCGATTCCGCGGAGACTGTGACTTCGTTGCTCGAAGACTTCGAGAGGGGAAATCTCAAGGCGCCCACTCACGATACTGGTGCGCTCGTGCGTTTGATACGGGAACGGCAGCCGAACGTGCTCGACGTTGCTGGGTGGCAGCGGATCGATGAGACCGAGTTGGCGGCTGGGCGCGGCCAAGGGCGCAGCCGAGTCAAGTTGCTGACGTGGGAAGACCTCAGAGCTGTGGGCCGTAGCGATGGAGACTGATGCCGCGGGCGGGCGCAGTACTCACCAGCCGACGCAACACTAAGCAGCCGACGGCCGTGGAACGTCGAGGTGGCGAACGACCGGACTCGTCAGGCGGATCGAGAGACCGATGAAGCCATCGCGACGAGCGGCGTTGCGATACCGACTCGGCGCTCTGCTAGCTCAACGACATTCTTCAGCAACATGGCTCTTGTCATAGGTCCTACTCCGCCCGTTGCGCGAGTCCAGCGTCCCGCGACACCTTCAACGTCCGGATGCACATCGCCAAGAATGCCCTCGACCGTTCGCGTGATCCCTACGGAGAGCACGGTGGCGCCAGGCTTGATCCAATAGGGCTGCACGAGGTGGGCCACACCGGCGGCAGCAATTACGACATCCGCCACGCGGGTGTGCGCGGCCACGTCAACCGTTGCTTCGTTGACCATGGTGACGGTCGCGTGCTCGCTCGGACGTGTCAGCATCAACCCCAGTGGACGACCAACCGTAGTACCGCACCCGATGACGCAGAACTGTGATCCCGTGATCGGCACGTCGTTGCCTCGAAGCAGTTCCAAGATCCCACGCGGCGTACAGGGAAGTGTCCCAGGCTGATTGAGAACTAATCGACCAAGGTTGACGGGATGAAGCCCATCAGCATCCTTTTCTGGATCGATCGCGTTCAGCACTATGTGCGTGTCGATGTGCGAGGGAAGCGGAAGTTGGACGATGAACCCGGTGCACCGCGGGTCCTCATTCAGTTGTTTCACTGCGTCGAGCACAGAAGTCTGGGAAGCATCTGACGGGAGGTCGATACGGATCGACTCCACGCCCACTTCGGCGCAGTCGCGGTGCTTGCCGCCCACATAGGAGCGCGAGCCGGGGTCGTCTCCGACGAGGATCGTTCCAAGACCCGGGCGTTGACCGAGCGCCTCAACGGCGGCAATCCGCGGCACAAGTGAGTCCTTAACGCCTCCGGCTGCAAGGTTACCGTCCAGGACGAGGGCCTTTCGGTCCATCAGGTCTGGGCCTTTCTGATACACCGTGCCAGTGGACAGCAATCAAGGATGAAGGCGCGCTGCGCCCTGTTCCCGCGTGCCGAGTTACCGGCGCGACCCGGCACGAGCATGGTTCACCGTTCCTGATTCGACGCGTTTGCACCATTGTTCGATGGCACAGCCGTGGTGCCTCGTGTCGATGCACCGACGCATGGCGAGCGGCGTTTTGGTGCGGCACCGTGCGCGTAACGAAAGGTGGCTTCATGGGAACCCAGCAACTGCCTGGCCGGGCGCAGGTCGTGATCGTGGGCGGGGGCATTATCGGGACCAGCACCGCCTATCACCTCGCTCGTCGGGGGTGGACCGACGTAGTCCTCCTCGAGCGCAACACATTGACATCAGGTACGACCTGGCACGCAGCCGGTCTCGTGACCCAGGCGCGGGGTAGCTGGGGAACGCGTGAGGTCGTGCAGAGAAGCCTCGAAGTGTTTCGGACACTGGAGGAGGACACCGGATTCTCGACGGGCTTCGTCAAAACCGGAACCATCAACTTGGCGACGTCCGCCGACCGGCTTGAGGAAATGAAGCACCTCGCCAGTGTCGTGCGCGGCAACGGCATTGATGTCCAGCTGCTCGACACGGACCGCACTCTGGAGCTGCACCCTCTCCTGAACCCTGACGGGCTCCACGGCAGCCTGCACTTCCCCGAGGATGGGCGGGGCAGTGCCACGGACACGACCATCTCGTTGGCGCGAGGGGCTGCTCAGAGAGGTGTGCGGATTATCGAAGGAGCCGTCGTGACGGACGTGCAGACAGCTGGTGGACGGGTCACCGGCGTTAGCACGACCATGGGCGACATCGAGGCCGAGTACGTCGTAAACGCGGGCGGTATGTGGGGGCGGGAACTCGGTGCGATGGCGGGCGTAGAAGTTCCACTCCAAGCGCTGGCCCACTACTACGTCGTGACCGAGGCGATTCCGGACCTCCCGCGAAACCTGCCCACTGTTAAGAGTGGTGACGAGTACTCCTACGTCAAGGACGAGGCTGGCGCACTGATGGTCGGCTTCTTCGAGCCGGGCAGCTACCCCTGGGCATCGCGTGGGATCCCGGTGACGGATGGCTACATCCAGCTCCCCGAGGACTGGGATCACTTGGGACAGTTCTACGAGAAGATGATCGAACGTGTCCCGATCCTCGCCGATGCAGGCATCAGACTGCACTTCTGCGGACCCGAGAGCTTCACCCCTGATGGGCAGTACCACCTTGGCGAGGCTCCAAACTTGCGCAACTTCTTCGTTGCTGCGGGCTTCAACTCTGTCGGCTTCTTGTCTGGACCCGGCGCCGGCTCGGTCTTGGCGGACTGGATCGTCGACGGGCGCAGCCCGGTGGACCTTCCCGAGACTGATCTGGGTCGCGTCCAGCGCCATGAGACGAATCGTCGCTTCTTAGAAAAGCGGGTCGTCGAGTCGTTGGATCTTGCATACGAGATTCATTGGCCGTTCCAGCAGCGCTCCTCCGCCCGACCGCTGCGGATGAGTCCGCTCTACGAGCCGACGTCACAGGCGGGCGCGGTGTTCGGCGAGCTCGCCGGGTGGGAGCGGGCGAACTGGTACGCGCCGGCTGGCATCGAACGCCGCTATGAGTACTCATTCGACCGTCCCAACTGGTTCGACCACTCGGCGCGGGAACACCGTGCCGTCCGTGAGTCCGTTGGCATGATCGACACATCGTCCTTCGGAAAGCTCCTCGTCCAGGGTCGAGATGCGGTCCACGTTCTCAACCGCCTCTCGGTGAATAACGTTGACACCTCGGTAGGTCGTATCACTTATACGCAGTGGCTCAACGAGCACGCCGGCATCGAGGCCGACGTCACGATTACGCGCATTGCTGACGACCAGTTTCTCGTGTTGTCGGGGCCTGCCACGATCAACCGCGATTGTGCGCACCTTCGGCGGCACATCCGCGGGGATGAGTACTGCACCGTCGCGGACATAAGTGGCAGTTTGGCCATGCTCGCGGTGATGGGACCGCTCGCACGCGACCTGCTCGCGCCGTTGACCGACGCCGATCTGTCCAACGAAAACTTTCCCTTCGGTGCGTCGCGTGAGATCGACCTCGGCCTGACTTACGTGCGTGCCACCCGAGTGACCTACGTCGGCGAACTGGGATGGGAACTCCTCATTCCGGCTGAGAGTGCCCGCCACATCTGGGATGTGCTTCAAGATGCTGGACCACCGCACGGGCTGTCGCCCGTCGGATATCACGCCATGAACTCGTTGCGGCTCGAGAAGGCCTACCGCAGCTGGGGCCACGACATCTCCGCCGCTGACAACCCGACTGAGGCCGGCCTGTCGTTCACCGTGAAGTGGGACAAGCCGTCTGGGTTCGTTGGCCGAGAGGCCCTCTTGAAGGTAAAGAGCGAGGGCGTTGACCGACGTCTCGTGCAGTTCCTGCTGGAAGACACCAATGCCCTCCTCTTCCACGACGAGCCGATCTATCGAGAGGGCCACCTGGTCGGACGAGTGGCATCAGCCCAGTACGGACACGCCCTTGGCGGTGCTGTGGCGCTCGGCTGGGTCCAAGCTCCTGAGATCGTCCCCCGCGGTTGGTTCGAGGCGCAGCCGTACGAGATCGAAGTGGGTGGGCGACGAGTACCGGCCCGGGCGTCTCTCAGCCCTATGTACGACCCCAAGTCCGAAAGGCCCAAGAGCTGATGCACGATCTGATCCTGACCCTCGCCTGCAGCGACAGGCAGGGAATCGTAGCCATGGTGGGAGGCTTCCTGGCTGACCGGGGTTTCACCATCCGCGACAGCCAGCAGTTCGGTGATGAGGAGACCAACCTCTTTTTCATGAGGGTCCACGCGGCACTTCTCCCAGACCGGCCCATCGACTTTCATCAGGTCCGAGCTGAGTTCGGTGAGTCCGTTGGCGAGGTCCTTAAGGCAGATTGGGCGATCCATGATCCCCGTCACAAACATCGGGTGCTCGTCATGGTCTCGCGGCAGGGTCATTGCCTCAACGACCTGCTGCACCGCGTCCGGACTGGCTCGATGCAAGCCGACGTTGTTGCTGTGGTCTCCAACCACGACGACCTCCGAGAGCTGGTGGAGTGGCATGGCATTCCCTTTCACCACGTCCCGGTCACGCCCGAGACCAAGAACTGGGCGGAGACGGAGCTACGGAAGCTGGTGTCGTCCTATGACGCCGAGTCGGTCATCCTTGCCCGATACATGCAGATCCTCTCCAACGAGCTCTGTAAGGATCTTGCCGGCCGAGCCATCAACATCCATCACAGCTTGCTGCCTAGCTTCAAGGGTGCTCGCCCGTATTTTCAGGCGCACGCACGTGGGGTGAAGGTCATTGGCGCGACGGCCCACTACGTGACAGGTGACCTGGATGAGGGGCCAATCATCGAGCAGGACTTCATTCGCGTCGATCACTTGCACTCGGCAGCCGACCTGACCGCCGTCGGTCGAGACCTGGAAGCCCTCGCTCTGGCACGAGCTGTGATGGCGCACGCTGAGCACAAGGTCTTGATGAATGGCACGAGAACAGTGGTTTTCCGATGAGCTACAGGTGGACGATCCCGCCCGAGTGGGATCCCCCAAACGGTGAAACGGACTGGTACCCGGACGCCGTGAACGCTGCGGCGGGAGCACACATTGTCTTGGGTGAGAACTAGCAAGACGGTGAACTCCGCAGGTGGCTCATTCGGCCCTGAGAAGGCTCAAGGTACGCAGCGCCAGATAAAGCTCGGCCTGAACTCCGAAGTCTTGGAGGTCGGCCCCCGTGAGTTTCTCAATCTTTTTGATTCGGTACACGAGCGTCTGCTTGTGAATGTCCAGGCGCTTGGCACCTTCCTGCCATGATCGATTCGCCTCAAAGTAGACCTGCAACGACCGAACCAGCTCCGCATCGTGCTCGTCGTCGTACTGAATCAAGGTGCCAAGAAGGCGTCGCACCACGAGCTCACCCTCTGCGACCGTGTTAGGCATGAAGTAGGACCCGTGTGACCCGTAGACCGCCGAATCGGTTCCGGCCTGCCTAGCACTCTCTAGTGCCCATCGGGCTTCCCGGAACGCGTCCGCGAAGCGAGAAACGGCCGAGAACGGTTGGCTGACGCCCTGCGTTGCGCCGAGGTTCTCGAAGTCGAGCCCCTGCTCGTACTGCTCATGCAGAACGGCAACGAGATGAGTGTCGTCGACGTAGGCATAAAGATGGGGCCACGAGACGAACGCCAAGGCATCCACGACGGGGCTGGACGAGGGATCGTGGCCCTCCGAAGCCGTTCTTGCTCGCCATGCCGTCACTCGCCACGGTCCTGCACCAAGCCCAAGCGCTGCCATCTGGGAAACGGCCGCCTCGGGAGCGATGGTCCCGTTCAACATGTCTCGAGCAAGTCCCGCGGCACGAGCCCTCACCCGCGACGCCCGCGCAGCCCGCCGCTCGACCTCGAATTCTGCGATAGTCGCTGCATGCTGGGCCAGGACGAGGTCTGGGGCTTCTCTGGTCTCAGCTGTCCGCAAAACAAGAGCAGCCGCATCGTTCGTGCCGATAGGCACCAGCAGAGCGGAGACTTGGCCGTCCTTGATGCGATTGAACGCAGACAACTTGCCGTCCTGCCGCGCGACACGATCCAGCACTTCCATGCGAAGTGTCTCTGGAATGTCGCTGCGGCTCGGTAGGAGTTGACGGCCTCGCTTGAGATCCAACACATTGAGGTCCGCACGCAGCTCAGCGGCGCACAGGTCGAGAAGGTCGTCTCCGGCACCCGCCATCTGCGTGCGGCGCAAAATGTTGTATAGCCGCAGCACCCGTGAGGCACGCGAGCTCCCCTGGCCTCCGTTGGCTTCTGCGACGAGGCGTGCGATCGTGACAAACGGGACGCTTCGAGCCGTGAGCAGGATGGGGAAGCCGAGGTCGTCTGCTGTCCTGAGGGCCTCACTCGTCAGAGGCGGTGCGACGAAACCCTCACCAAGGGCTAATCCCGCGATGTTGGCCTGCGCGAGCTCACGGACAAAGTCCGTCTGGCCATCAGGATCAGATGGAAAGCTGTACCCGTCGGTCATCAACAGGTCCCCACTGCCGAGCCAGTTCCAAGGATCCTCGACCTCGCAGGTGTGTGCCCACGTCACCTGCCGGTTGCGCCCGCTTCCGCCGGCGACGAGCCGTGTGCGGACCAATGGGTCCTCGATCAGAGAATCGACGGTGAAGTGCACTTCAACATGGTCCCACGCCATGTGGGTGTCGGGGCTGCGTCCATTCTGGAAGCCCCGAGCAGGGAGCTACGCAATTAGGTAAACGCCTAGGTCGGGCAGCGTGGATGATCTGTCAAGCTTTCGGTACTGTCTTGTTGGGCGACCGCCCGACGCCCGGCTGGCCCGCGAAGGCTTGAGCGATGGTCATCCACCGCTGGGCGTTCTGACCTCTCACCACTAGAGCGGTGTCGGCGATGTGGCAGCGCTGCGTGACGACGAGGCAGAACTCTTTCGCGTCCCCGACCACGGACTCATCTGCATCCTCGGGTCCCCAGGACCACGAAGAGAAGCCGTCAGGAGCCGACAGTTCAACGCGGATGTTGGCATCAGGAACAGACAACCCGCGCGTCCTGAAGCTGTTGGCGAAGGCAAGCACCCCGATGCGCGCCACGTGTGCGAGCCGCGCGGTTGGCTCGCGAGTGACGCCAAACGTGTCGGCGACGTCCTGGCCGTGCGCCCAGGTCTCCACAATCCTTGCCGTGAGCTTGGATGCCAGGCTCATCGGCGGTCCGAACCAAGGCACTCGCGTCGACGGTTCCGCGACGGTCGCGGCGTCGCGGAGCTCTCGATTCTCCGAGCGCCACCAAGCAGTGGTCGCTTCTCCGTCACGCCACTGATTGCCTCGACCGATGCCGTCAATGTAGGCCTGCAGGTCCGTGAGGCCGTCACGGAGCGAGGCGAACTCGACAGGGCTCTGAATACTGAGCCGGGTCAGGTGATCGAAGTGAGCGAGGTGCGACACCTGGTCGTGAACGTTCCACCCCACCGCGGGAGTGGGTGTCTGCCAGTCGGCCCGTGCCAGTCCGTCGAGAATGGGCAAAACCGAGGCCACCTCGTCACGCAGGTCGATCACCAGGGAGGGGACGACGCCTGTTGCAGCTGGAGAGGTCACGATCACAATCCCAGTTCTTGCGCAGAGGTCTCGCGCATCTCCACCTTGCGCACCTTGCCGGTCACCGTCATCGGAAAGTCCTCGACCACTCGTACGTAGCGAGGAATCTTGTAGTGCGCCAGCTTGCCGTGGCAGAACGCCTGAACTCCGGCAGCGTCGAGTGCGGGTGCGCCCGCCTTGAGCCGGATCCAGGCGCAGAGTTCTTCGCCGTACTTCTCGTCCGGCACGCCGATGACCTGAACGTCCTCAACGTTGGGGTGGGTGTAGAGGAAGTCTTCGACCTCACGCGGATAGATGTTCTCGCCACCGCGGATGACCATGTCTTTGATGCGACCCACAATGTTGCAGTAGCCGTCCGTTCGCATCTCGGCGAGGTCTCCGGTATGCATCCACCCTTCGGAGTCGATGGCTTCTGCAGTCTTCTCGGGGTCGTTCCAGTAGCCGAGCATCACGGAGTAGCCGCGGGTGCAGAACTCCCCCGCCTGGCCGCGCTCGACCGTCTCTCCTGAGATGGGGTCGATGATCTTGATCTCTAGGTGCGGGTGGACTTTCCCGATCGTGGCTGTGCGTCGGTCGAGGTCGTCGTCGACGCGGGTCTGGCATGACACCGGAGATGTCTCGGTCATGCCGTAGGCGATCGCCACTTCGCTCATGTGCATGTCGTCGACGCAGCGTTTCATCACCTCCGCCGGGCAGATGGAGCCCGCCATGATGCCGGTACGCAGGGAGGAAAGGTCGTGGTCGGTGAAGGTGGGGTGGTTCAGCATCGCGATGAACATGGTGGGGACCCCGTACACGGCGGTGCATCGCTCTGTCGCGATGGTCCGCAGAGTGATTTCCGGGTCGAAGCCTGGCGCTGGAATCACCATGGTTGTGCCGTGGGACGTGCACCCGAGGTTGGCCATCACCATGCCGAAGCAGTGATAGAAGGGCACCGGGATGCAGAGACGATCTTCCGGTCCTAGTTTGATGAGCTCGGTCGTTAGGTAGCCGTTGTTGAGGATGTTGCGGTGGCTCAAGGTGGCGCCCTTGGGGCGACCGGTCGTTCCTGAGGTGTACTGGATGTTGATGGGGTCGTGCGCCTCAAGCGACTCGAGGCGTTGCGCGACCGCGTTGTCCCCGACGTAGGAACCTTCTGCGACAAGCGTTGCCCAGTCCGCCGTGTCGAGGAACACCACCCTCTCGAGGGCGGGGCACTCGTTCCTGGTCTCTTCAACCATCGCACGGTAGTTGCTGGTCTTGAATCCGGTCGCGGCGATCAGCATCCGCATCCCGGACTGGTTGACTGCATACGCGAACTCGTGGGTTCGATAAGCGGGATTGATGTTGACCAGCACGATGCCGAGCTTGGCCGTGGCGTACTGCACGATGGTCCATTCCGCGCAGTTCGGTGCCCACATGCCGACCCGGTCGCCCTTCTCGATGCCGGCGGCCAGCAGTCCACGGGCGAAGGCGTTCACATCGGCGTCGAGTTCGGCCCATGTCCAGCGTCGATTGCTGGCCACCTCGACGAGTGCCTCTCGGTCGGCGTGCGCAGCGACCGTCCGCTCGAAGTTGGCACCAATGGTTTCTTCCAAAAGGCGACCCTCACCCAGAGCGCTCTCGTAGGCCGGATTGTTCGTCATGTCTGGACTTTAGATACGACCATGATGCGGAGACACCTCCGATCAGAGGTGCGGTCGAGGCCGCGATGTTGCATGCTTGACGTGGCGCCTGTCACACAACCTTGGGCTAGGAAGGAGGCGTGCCTGTGCCGTCGGCGATCGAGTTGGTACTTACCCGTCTGGCTCCGGCCTTGCCATCGTGGCGCAGCGTCGCTGGGACCAACCTGGCGTTTGGGAGCATCGTCGACCCAGAGTCCGGAACAGGCCGGATCCTTTGTGTTGTAGGCGCGAAGACGCAGGCGCTGAATAACCTGGAAATAGTCACAGGCACGGGGCTCGGGGGAAGGGCGCTGGCCCTATCGCGGCCGACGAGCGTGGCCCGCTACGAGTCCGCAAGAGGTATCACTCACCACTACGACCATGCGGTGCGCAGCGAAAACCTGGTCACGGCGGCGGCGGTTCCCATCGTGGTCGATGGAAGGCCGCGGGCGGTCGTATACCTGTGCAGCACAGCCGAGCTCTCCCTGGGTGATCGCTGGTTCGACGCTCTCGATCCCCTCCGGCGGCGCCTTCAGCACGAGATCCTCGTCGAGGATGCGGTGCACGCTCGCCTGGCACAGATGGCCACCCAAGTCCCCCCGCAGTCGGGACCGGGGGCCGCCGAGCTTGCTGCTGTCGTCCGGGAGCTTGGGGATCTGTCTGAGGAACTGGCCGACCCTGCCGTCGCTGCGCGGCTAGAGCTGATCCGGCAGCGACTGGGAGGTGGTCCTTCCGTGCGTCGCGGCGCCGTGCTGCCGGATGGGACGCAGTTGACCCGCAGGGAAATGCAGGTGTTGGTCGAGGCTGCGCGCGGGCACACGAATCGGCAGATAGCGGAGCATCTTGGGCTGCTCCCCAACACGGTCAAGTCGTACCTGCAAGACCTGATGCGCAAACTGGGATGCGCCAACCGGGTGCAAGCGATCGCCTACGCACGCGATGCTGGCTGGATCGGCTAGGCCTGAGCAACCCGAAATCGTCGCCGATCAGACGCGCCGCCCCATTGATTTGGGCGGTGCTTCGGCAGCGCTCGCGCATCGTGGGCACCGTTCACCCTCCAGTGTTTCGAATGGCAGGGTCAAGAACTTGTTCCACGACAGCGCGGACTTTCCACACAGCGTGATCGTGGTGCCCATCTCCTTGCCGTGGACAGGCGGTACCGGCATCTTCACGACATGACCGTCGATTGCGTGTGCGCTCGAGAAGGGTGCTGTCGCAACTGCGGTGGAGATGCTTTGCGGGGACATCATGGTGTCACCAAAAGAGGTTGCGTCTTCTCCCGCACCTCGTCCTCGGTGACGCCGGGGGCGAGCTCGACGAGCCTGAGCGCGCGGTCGCCGAGGGTGCCCGACGGCGCGACCTCACCGGTCGCGGGGTCGATCACGTCGATGACCGCCAGGTCGGTGATGATCCGCTGCACGACGCGCTTGCCGGTGTAGGGCAGGTCGCACTCCTCGAGGATCTTCAGCGACCCGTCCTTGGCGGTGTGCTCCATCAGCACGATCACCCGCTTGGCGCCGTGGACCAGGTCCATCGCGCCGCCCATGCCCTTGACCATCTTGCCGGGGATCATCCAGTTCGCGATGTCGCCCGCGGCCGAGACCTGCATGGCGCCGAGGATCGCGGCGTCGATCTTGCCACCGCGGATCATTCCGAACGACTGCGCGGAGTCGAAGAACGACGCCCCCTTGCGCAGCGTCACCGTCTCCTTGCCCGCGTTGATCAGGTCGGGGTCCTCCTCACCCTCGAACGGGTACGCCCCCACCCCGAGGATGCCGTTCTCCGACTGGAGCACCAGCTCCACGTCGTCGCCGACGTAGTTGGGCACCAGCGTCGGCAGGCCGATGCCGAGGTTGACGTACGACCCGTCCCTGAGCTCGGAGGCCGCCCGTGCGGCCATCTCCTCACGCGTCCAGCCCGTGCTCCCTGCCATCCGGATCAGCCTCCCAGTCCGTGCGTCGCAACGTCGTCGACCAGGGCGTCCCCGGCCGAACCAGCCCTCGCGGGCTCGGGTCGGGGCCGCGTGGTGACCTTCTCGATCCGCTTGTCCTTCGCCTGCTCCGGGGTCAGCGCGACCACGCGCTGCACGTAGACCCCCGGGGTGTGTACGTCGTTGGGGTCGAGCTCGCCGGGCTCGACGAGCTCCTCGACCTCGGCGATCGTGACCCGCCCGCACATCGCGGCGAGCGGGTTGAAGTTGCGCGCGGAGTCGCGGTAGACGAGGTTGCCGTGGCGGTCGCCCTTCCGGGCCCGCACCAGCGCGAAGTCGGCCACGATGGCCTCCTCCAGGACGTACTCCCGCTCACCCTCGGCCGTGCTGAAGACGCGCGTCTCCTTCGGCGGCGAGGCGACGATGACGTTGCCCTCGGTGTCGTACTTCCACGGCAGGCCGCCCTCGGCGACCTGCGTGCCGACACCGGTCGCGGTGTAGAAGCCCGGGATGCCCGAACCTCCCGCGCGCATCCGCTCGGCCAGGGTCCCCTGCGGCGTCAGCTCGACCTCGAGCTCACCGGAGAGGTACTGCCGGGCGAACTCCTTGTTCTCCCCGACGTAGGACGAGATCATCCGCCGCAGCCGCTTCGCGAACAGCAGCCGACCGAGGCCCCACTCGTCCACCCCGCAGTTGTTCGAGACCGCCTCCAGGTCGGTCGTGCCGGCCTCCAGCACCGCCTCGATGAGGACCGACGGAATGCCGCACAGTCCGAAACCGCCAACCGCGAGCCTCGCACCGTCCGGAATGTCAGCCACGGCAGTGTGGGCGTTCTTCACAACCTTGTCCATGACTACTCCTCCTCGAGGACCACGAAGAGCGCAGCACCGAGAGGTACTTGCGCTCCCACCATCGCATCGACACTTGAGATGGTGCCTGCGAACGGAGCTCTGAGGCTCAGCTCCATCTTCATGGCCTCCATGACCCCTAGCACCGCTCCGGTATCGACGTGCTCCCCATGCACGACACGGACATCCAGGACTGTGCCAGGCATGGGGGCATTGATGATGCCGTCCCCGACTGGCACCGAACCGGCAAGGCGGTCGGGGGCGACGAATACGTGCCGATGTCCCTGCCAGGCGATCTCGAGCAATCCCGCTCGCACATCAACTACCACGCGCACGCGCCGACCATCCACGAGCAGGTCCAGGTCGTGGCCGTGGGAGTGCAAAGAAAGGGTTTGCACGGCCCGTCCGTCGACCGTGCCCGCGCCGACATCCACCATGATTGGCTGGTCCAGCTCGACCAGGATCGGCGCCGGATACGCGGCGAGTCGAAAGCCGTCCGGCTGAAAGGGATGTGGCCCGCCGACGGCGATCTTGGTGGCGGATGCCCATGCAACAAGCGCTCGAGGGAGTTGGTTCGAGGGTTCCGGGACCTCCGCGGTGTCGAGCCAAGCGGTGTCGATGGTGGCGTCGCGGAACTCCACGGAGTCGACGAGGGCGCGGAGGAATCCCGCGTTCGTGGTCAGGCCAAGGATCGATGTGGCGTCCAGCGCCCCGACCAGAGCTAGGCGGGCGCTCTCGCGGTCGGGGCCGTGCGCGATCACCTTGCCAAGCATGGGGTCGAAGGACGTCGAGACTACTTGGTTCGACTCGAGGGCGTGGTCCACGCGGATACCGGGTCGGCCGGTCGGCCAACGCACGATGGACGCGGCGCCAGCCTGAGGCAAGAATCCGCCGAAGGAGTCCTCGGCGTAGACCCGGGCCTCGATGGCGTGACCGTCGAGGTGGATGTCGTCCTGTGTGAGGCCCAGGGGCTCGCCGCTGGCAATCCGCAGTTGCAGCTCCACAAGGTCGAGACCCGTGATTGCCTCTGTGACGGGGTGCTCGACCTGGAGGCGCGTGTTCATCTCGAGGAAGTAGAACTCGCCGGTGGCATTGTCCAGCAGGAACTCAACGGTGCCGGCGTTCGTGTAGCCGACATGCGCTGCGAGGTTGACCGCTGCTTGTCGTACCTGCTGACGCGTGGACTCATCCAGGGTCGGTGCAGGGGCCTCCTCGAGGACCTTCTGGTGCCGGCGCTGGGTGGAGCAGTCCCTTTCGAAAAAGTGCAGGACGTTTCCTTGGGCGTCGCCCATGACTTGGACCTCGATGTGTCGGCCGTGCTCGACGTACTTCTCGATGAGCATGGTGTCGTCGCCGAAGGCGGCCTTGGCTTCGCGCTTCGCGGCTGCGGTGGCCTCGGGGAGATCGGCCTCGTCGCGCACGACCCGCATGCCTTTTCCGCCCCCGCCTGCTGCGGCCTTGACCAGCACGGGGAAGCCTGCGTCCTCGCCACGGGGAACCACCGGCACACCGGCTGCGAGGGCTATTTCACGAGCTGCGTCCTTGCGACCCATCTGCTCCATGATCGTCGAGCTCGGCCCGACCAACCGCACACCGGCGTCCTCCAGGGCGGCCGCGAAGGTCGCGCGTTCGGACAGGAAGCCGTAACCAGGGTGGACAGCGTCCGCGCCGACGGCGCGTGCGGCGGCAACCACGGCGGCCACGTCGAGGTAGCTGTCCACGCGGATCGCGTCGTCGGCGGCACGCACGTGGGGGGCGGCTGCGTCAAGGTCTGTGAAGACCGCGACGGTGCGGATGCCGAGGCGCGATGCTGTTCGGAACACGCGCAGCGCAATCTCTCCGCGATTGGCGACGAGCAGCGTCTTGATGGTGGTCATCACATCCTCCAGATGCCGTAGCTGGGGGCCGCGATGGGGGCGTTGGCGGCGGCCGCGAGGCCCATGCCGAGCACGCGGCGGGTGTCGGCGGGGTCGATGACGCCGTCGTCCCACAGGCGGGCAGTGGCGTAGTAGGGCGAGCCCTGGGTCTCGTACTGTTCGCGGATCGGCGCCTTGAAGGCTTCGACCTGTTCGTCGGTATGGAGGTCAGGGCGGACGGTGGCAAGCACCGAGGCGGCCTGCTCGCCGCCCATCACCGAGATGCGTGCGTTGGGCCACATCCACATGAAGCGCGGGTCGTAGGCGCGCCCGCACATGCCGTAGTTTCCGGCGCCGAAAGAGCCGCCGATGACCACGGTGAACTTTGGAACGACGCTGCACGCCACGGCGGTGACGAGCTTGGCGCCGTCACGTGCGATCCCATTGTTCTCGTACTCGCGCCCGACCATGAAGCCGGTGATGTTCTGCAGGAAGACAATGGGAATCCCGCGTTGGTTGCAGAGCTCGATGAAGTGCGCGCCCTTTCGTGCCGATTCGCTGAAGAGGATGCCGTTGTTGGCGACGATGCCGACCGGGTGACCCCACACGTGGGCAAAGCCGGTCACTAGCGTCTCCGCGTACAGGGCCTTGAACTCATGAAAGCGACTGCCGTCGACGATGCGCCGGATGACGTCGCGGACGTCGTACGGAGTTCGGGTGTCAGTGGGGACGACGTCATAGAGGGTCACGGGGTCGAGCGCGGGCTCCTCGGGCTCGCGGACTTCCCACGGCGCGCCCGCAACGGGTCGCAGGGTCTCCACAATGCTGCGGACGATGGCGATGGCGTGGGCGTCGTCGTCGGCCAGGTGGTCGACGACGCCGGACTTGCGGGCGTGGACATCGCCGCCACCGAGGTCTTCGGCGGTGACCACTTCACCGGTCGCGGCCTTCACCAGCGGTGGACCGCCGAGGAAAATCGTGCCTTGGTCCTTAACGATGACGGTCTCGTCGCTCATGGCGGGGATGTAGGCGCCTCCGGCGGTGCAAGACCCCATCACCGAGGAGATCTGGGGGATGCCGCGGGCCGACAGGTTGGCCTGGTTGTAAAAAATCCGGCCGAAGTGCTCCCGGTCCGGAAAGACCTCGTCCTGCAGGGGCAGGAAGCCGCCCCCGGAGTCGACGAGATAGATGCAAGGGAGGCGGTTCTCGGAGGCCACAGCCTGCGCGCGAAGGTGCTTCTTCACCGTCATTGGGTAGTAGGTGCCTCCCTTGACGGTCGCGTCGTTGGCTACGACGACAACTTCGCGGCCCTGCACCCGACCGATGCCAGTGACGACCCCTGCGCTAGGCACTTCGCCGCCGTACATTCCATTGGCGGCGAGCGAGCTCAGCTCGAGGAACGGGCTGCCGGGGTCGAGCAGGCGGTCGATGCGGACACGCACGAGCAGCTTGCCGCGGTCGGCGTGCTTGGTCCGGGCAGTCTCGCTGCCGCCTTGACGAACGACCGACAGCCGTTCCCTGAGGTCGGCGACCAGTTCGTGCATCGTGCGGGCTTCACTCATGGTCATCTTCTGCTTGTCCCGCCAAAGCTGCGCGCCGCAGCACCCGCTCGGCCTGCTTGAAGATGGGGCCGTCCACCATCCGACCCTCGAAAGTGGCGACGCCCCGGGAGCCGCCAACATGGGCAAGGAGTCGCTGCGCCCACGCCAGCGCGTCCGCGGAAGGGGCGTACGAGGCCCGGATGACGTCAACCTGGGACGGGTGGATGGCCACGCTGGCATCGAATCCGACAGCGACGGCGTCCTCACACTCTGCTGCAAGCCCGTCGAGGTCCGATATGTCCATGTGCACCCCGTCGAGGGCCAAGCGTCCGTGGGCTTTTGCAGTGATCAGGACTCGTTGTCGTGCGTAATTAGCGGTGTCCCGGTAGGTCCCGTCAGGATGCCTGCTGCTGACTCCGCCCAGCCCGGCGACGAGGTCGTCGGCGCCCCACATCACGGCCACGACGTTGTCCGGCGCAGCGAGCGAAGCCACGGACTCGACACCACGCGGGGTTTCGGCGAGCGCTATGACGTCGTGGTCGAGCGCGAGGATGTCTTCCGGCTTCTCAGTCTTGGCGAGCATCACCACGCGCACGCCCGCCGCTGCTGCCAGCTTGACGTCTGCGGCATGATCGGCAGTGCCGGCAGCGTTCAGTCGCAGCACGGTCCGATCGACCGCAAGGGCGCCAGCGTCTGCCAGGAGCTGGACTTGAATCCGAGCCGCAGCCTTGTCCTCTGGGGCCACGGCATCCTCAAGATCCAGGATGACGACGTCGGCTAGGCTGAGCGCCTTCCGATAACGGTCGGGGCGACTTGCCGGGCAGAACAACCAGGCTGGGCCGGGCCGCCATTCACTCATCGGGGATCATCCGGACCAACGTGCTGCGAGTCGCAAGCGCCACGACCTCGCCCTTGTGGTTCCGGGCGGTGTGGGCCAGCTCCACTATGCCTTCGCCGGTGCGTTTGGCAGAGGGGCGCTTGTTCAGGATCTTCGTCTCCGCGTAGAGCGTGTCTCCAATACGCACCGGCGCCGGGAAGGAAACTTCCGTGAAGCCCAGGTTTGCCACGATCGTGCCCAGGGTCAATTGGGCTACAGATAGGCCGACCAAGGTCGAGAACGTGAACATGGAGTTGACCAGCCTCTCGTTGAAAGGGCCGATCTCAGCGCTAGCCGCCGCGTCGAGGTGGAGTGGTTGCGTGTTCATCGTCAACGTCGTGAAGAGGACATTGTCCGCCTCGGTGACGGTGCGCCCAGGTCGATGCTCATAGGTGGTGCCCACCTCGAACTCCTCGAACCAAAGTCCACGCTGAAGCACCACTCGTCGACCCGCGTCGTCCTGTGTCATCCCTGCTCCTCGTTGTGCGTAATGCGCCAGTTCAAGGGAGAGTCCACTCGCCCTACTCGACAGGGAGACCCAGACCGCGCGCAATGAGCATGCGCTGAACCTCCGAAGTGCCTTCGCCGATCTCCAGCACCTTCGCGTCGCGGTAGAAGCGAGTGACCGGGTACTCCTCCATGAACCCGTAGCCGCCGAAGACCTGGGTAGCGATCCGGGTCGCGGTGACGGCTGACTCAGTGGCGTAAACCTTGGCGACCGAGGCGGCCTGCTTGAACTCGCCATAGGGCGCTCCAGCATCCTTCATGGCTGCCGCGCGGTAGGTCAGCATGCGGCTTGCCTGCAGCATGACTTCGAGGTCGGCAATCTGGAACGCGACGCCCTGCTTGCGGCCGATCGGGCCTCCGAAGGTCTGTCTCTCCCCGGCGTACTGCAGCGACATGTCGAGACACGCTTGAATGCAGCCGACACTCAGGGCGGAGATGGCGACCCTGCCGTCGTCGAGTGTCGCAAGGAACTGGGCGTACCCGCGGCCCTGGTCACCCAACAGGTGGTCTGCGGGTACGCGGACGTCTTGGAACGAAAGGGGGTGCGTGTCAGAGGCGTGCCAACCAAGCTTGTCGTAGGCCTTTTCCGCCACGAAACCTGGAGTCTTAGTGGGCAACATGATGGCCGAGATTTCTGCGGATCCGTCATCGCGTGTCCCCGTACGCGCTGTGACCGTCACCAGGCTGGTGATGTCGGAGCCTGAGTTGGTGATGAACTGCTTGGAGCCGTTGACCACCCACTGGCCGTCACGCAACTCGGCTTTGGTCTTGGTGGCGCCAGCGTCGGATCCCGCGCCCGGCTCGGTCAGCCCGAACCCTGCCAGCGTGTTCCCAGCGACCAGGTCGGGGAGCCACTGGTCCTTTTGTTCGGCGGTCCCGTAAGTCAGGATCGGGTTGATGCCTAGACCGACTGCGCCCTGCAGGGTGACGCCTATCGATTGGTCGACTCGGCCGAGTTCTTCGATCGCAAGACACAGACTGGTGAAGTCGCCGTCTTCTCCCGCACCGCCGTACTCTTCGGGAGCGGTCAGGCCGAAGAGGCCAAGTCTGCCCATCGTCTGCACCACATCTACTGGGAAGTGGCGCTCTCGATCCCAGCGCGCGGCGTGAGGCGCAATCTCAGCCTGCGCGAACTCGCGCACGCTCTGACGGAAATCTTCGTGCTCGCGGGACAACTCGAAGGACATACCCGAACCGTAGCCAGGAGGTTAACGATCGCTAACCTCCGTTCGGAGGTCACTGCTGCGTTTCACCTCATCAGCGCACCGCGTGCTCAGCGCCGCCACTCATAGGACCCATCGGCAGTCGTCCGAGAGGTATGGCTCGCACGTTAGGCATCGGTTTTCTGAGCAACCCGCGCAACGTTCAAGTCGTTCTCCGCAGTCCTGGCAAAGCACACGTATGGCGGACTGAACCACGGACCAACCGGTCTTCGCTGGCGTTGCCCAAGACGCTCGTCCGGGGGGCGGCTGTCGATCCGTCATGGTTTCGGACTCCATCCAGGGCTGCGGGCGTGCACGGTTTGCAGCCCTAGTGTCGCTATCGGCCTTCTCCGACACTTTGTTTGATTCAGAAGAAGGCGCAACGAGGGTGTCCAGTGCCGCGCAAGCACCCGGGCCAGTTGCTGGCACAGCTAGCAGCCGATGGGGCCGATTCGTGTGGGGGCTACTCGCGTTGCGCGAGGCTTCGGGTTGCGCTCTGCCGTTGCTCTGTTCAGTCGGACGCGCGCGCGATGAGTGTCACGGGTGCGCTAGTGATTGCAGGCTGTTTGCTGCCCACGCCGAGCGTCTCGGCCACGTTCGCCGCAATGACGGCCGCGTCCTGGGTTAAGTCGAACCGGACGCTGCTTAACGGAGGTGCGGTGAGCGAAGCGATAGGTGTGTCGTCAACGCCAATGACGCCTAAATCCTCGGGAACGGAGATCCCCAGGGTTTGAGCGGCACTCAGGATGCCGACGGCGGTCATGTCGTTCCAGGCGCAGACTCCGATGCGGGACTCGTTCACTGCTCGCGCCGCGGTCAGCGCGTCTACGAACCCGTCAAGTTCGCCGTCGAGAACCACAACATCTGCGTCACCGATGCCGGCGGCGACGGTGAGGTTTCGGAACGCCCTGACACGTGCGTCGATGAATCGCTGGTTGCGCGGGTCGCGGATGACCGCGTAGATCATTCTGCGGTAGCCACGGGCGATGAGCCTGTCGAGCTGGAGCTGCACGACGGTCGCTTGATCGATGCGTACGGTGTGTCCTTCGGGTCCGTCCAGTAGCCAGGCGCGGACCTCGGGGATGGTGGACATCGCCATCGCATCCCTGTCAGCGTCAGACAAGGGAGAAAAGGTGACCACGGCGGCCGCAGTCACCTTGCCCAGCAGCGACCCCAGGTGTCCGTGCCATTGTGGTCCCTCGTACCTCAAGCAGACGAAGCCTTCCTTGGAAATCAGAGTTCCAACTTCCTCTAGAAAATGGCCGAGCTCACCCGTCGTGTCCCAGTCCGGGAGGAGGAAGAGCACAACGTCACCGCGGCCGGCGCGTAGAGCCCGGGCCGCAGGGGACGGCTGGTAGCCGAGCTGACGGGCCGCCAGAAGGACCTGCTCGCGGGTGGCGGGGGTGATCCGCACATCGCTGCGATTGTTTAGTACGTAGCTCACCGTCGCGCGCGACACGCCGGCCTCCCGCGCCACGTCGGCGCTGGTCGGGGCGGTCTTGGACACGGAAACTTCTTTCGGTCGAGGTGGGTGGGCGCCGGTTCGAGCCCGGTGGCTGAGTGGATTCGTGCTCATTCTGCTCCGCGACATGTTGCCGAGGGGCAGCGCCTCGCTGAGGACACGCGTACGTGAATTACCGCTGCTGGCGTTGTGGCAACCAGTCGTCCGGGGCGTCGATCAGCTCTAGGCGCGCGCCGTCGTTGGACCAGGCGACCCGGACAGGATCAGCGAGCTCCCCGACGAAGGCACCGCTCTCGTCCAGGTTGCGGAAGGCCAGCAGGGACCATGCCGTCGTCGGATCTTGTATGAGGCGACCGCTGTAGACCGTCTCGTTGGTCAGGCGCCGTGCTTCGTCGATATTGAAGGCTTGCTTGCCGTCAGTGAGCGCGTACCAAATCCCGCCCCGTTGGCCCCTCGCGCGGCGTTCACCGCTCAGGGCTGCTGTGGGACACGAGAAGATGAGGACTGCTCGGCCGTTGACGACCTCAGCTTGGAGCACTTCGAGGTGTCCGAAGCCGGCGCCGGGCAGAGTGAGCGGGGCTTGTTGTTGCCAGCTCCTCAGGTCGGAAGAGGTTGCGACCCCCACCACGCCTCGATTGTCGGGCGCTCCGTCCTTGTCGCGCGCCGTGATCAGCATCTGCCAGGGTCCGTCGGTAGAGGTGCGCGCAACCCAAGGGTCGCGGAACGCCTCCTCGTGCCACCCGTCGTCATCGAGTTTCTCGTACCAACGGGCATCGGCCTCGAGCACCAGGCCGGGACGTTTGTGCCATGTCATCAGGTCGGTCGAGGTGGCGGCCAGGATCTTTTGGACGAGACCGTGCTCGCGCCGGGCCACGCCGGTGTAGAACATCCACCATCCGCCTTGGTCGTCCCGGATGACCGAACCCGTCCAAACGGCGAGGTCGTCTGCTGCCGGAGCGTCGGATGGGACGAGTGCGTCCGCGACTTCCGTCCATGAGCGAAGGTCTTCGCTGATCGCGTGCCCGATGGTTGCGCGCAGATGCCGACGGTCGGGATCATGCAGGGCGCGCGATGCTTTTAAAAAGAACAGATGGTAGGTCGACTCGTCTCGGATCAACCAGAAGTCCCAGGTCCAAGAAGACGGAAGTCTGAGCACAAGTAATCCCCTTCAGGGTGCCACGATTATGCAACGTGGGAGTCGTCGGACCCGCCGGGCTTGCTCGGGACGGCGGGCAGGACGAGGCGGGCCGATGCAAGATCGATGGTGTGGTGGGTGGCCACCAGCGTGGTGCTTGATCCGAGCGACTCAGCGGTGCCTAGGTGTCGCTCGTAGTGGGGAAAGGCCCCTCCTGCCATGTGGAGGCGTAGTCGGTGGCCAACCTCGAAGCGGTAGGCCGTGGGGTCGAGGTGAAGGACCAACGGATGGTTGGGGAGTCGGTCCAATCGGACGAATCCATCGGTGACGTTGCGTGATTTGCCGTCGGGTGACACGTCACTCACCCGGACGAAGAGGTCGCAGTGTGGGTTGTCGCTCGTGTGGTTGACCTCGAGGTACGGTGTTCCGATGACTTCGAGGGCCGAGTCCAGGGGCGCGCCAGTGAACGAGACCGTGTCATCGCGCATCGCAAGGGCACTGTCGTCCTGGTAACCCGAGCGAGACGGCGTGAGCATCCTGCCGCCCAGAGCGGGGGTCGGGTCCGATGGGTCATAGCAGAACGTGGCGCCTTCGCCGGCGGCCGCTGGCGTGAGCGCCAAGGCTCCGTCTGCGTGCGGGTGCACAACGTGTGCGGTCGTCGGAGGCGGCCACGCTTCCAGATTGCGCCACGTGTTGTCCCCGGCGACGCAGATGCTCACTGGGCTGGGACGCGACGAGGTAGCTCCGATCATGTGTTTGTCCAACCAGTCCAAAGCCTCGCCCAACAAGCGGGCCACCCCTTTGGTGCCCATCTCACCGTGAGTCCAGGGACCCACCGTCATAGCCACATCGACACCTCGGCGACGCAAGTGTTGGTACTGCTCGAGGGTGTCGGTTATGAAGAGGTCCTGCCATCCGCCGGCGAGCATCACGGGAGTGGAGACCCGGTCTAGCGCACTGTTTACGTTGTAACTGGACCAGAACGAGTCGTCCGGATCGCGCCGGGTCGCCCACTCGCTAAACCAGGACCAGCGGTGTCCCGTGATCTCGTCCGCCGCCTCCTTTAGGGGCAGGGTCGAAAGTGCGGGCGTGACACGGCGCTCGACGCGCGAACCCCGGACCATTGAGCGCAACGTTGAGAAGTCTTCCTGATGTGCGAGCTGCTCGCTCCATGTCAGGGCTAGCTCAAGGTTGAACGCGCCTTGGGCGTACAGGGCTCGCCTGAAGTCGGCTGGACCTGCCCAAATGACGGAGGTGACAAGCTCCGGCGGCGGGTCCATCAGCAGCGCCCACTGTGTGAAGCCGAAGTAGGACCCCCCCAGTGTGGCTAGGTTGCCGGCGAACCAGGGCTGTTGCCGCAGCCATGCCGCCGTGTCTGCGCCGTCTGATTCCTCATGGACGACGGGCTCGAATTTCCCGCCGGACCCGAAAGTGCCTCGCGTCCGGGCCAGGACGACGTGGTAGCCGTTGCGGGCGAAGAAGCTTCCGAAGATTGCCGTGGTAAGGAAGTTCCACCCGTACGGGGAGCGCACGAGGATCGTTCCTTTGGCTGTCCCGGTCGGCGCTAGGTGGTCCGCTAAGAGGATGGTGCCGTCCCGCATGGGGATTTCTAGATCCGTTTCACGCCTCGCGTGCCCAGAGGCACCGGGTAGCCGGAGCGCTCGGCTCAAGAGCGGGTACACGCTCCGGTACCTCGGCGGGGCTCCGTAGTTTCGGTCGTCGAAGCTTCTCTGTGGCACGGGCTGCTCCTCGCTGCTGCCAGCGTTCGATTGTGCGCTTAGGCACGGTGAACGTGCCCCTGCGCAACAGAGTGTGGGTGCGATGGTTACTCGTGTCAATGGACTGCACTACGTTTTCATCGCAGTCGCGAGTCCTGCTGGTTTGACACGTGTAAGTGATCTACGTCACATGGGGATTGACGAACTGACGTGACGCTGCGCACACTCTGGTTACACGTGTAAGTGATGCGCAGCACACGTGAGGGCGACTCCGCAGTCGCACCTGAGCCACGTCACACCTCAGATGGGACATGACCATGCTTCAAGTTCACGACCGAATCAGCACTCGCAGCCGTTGGCGTCGCAACGCGGCCGCAACCCTGGCAGTCATCCTGTGCGCCGCACTGGCGGCGTGCAGCAACAGTACGAACGATGCCGACACTGGGGGCGACGACTCCGGCAAGGGCGGCACGTTCACCTTCGGCATCATCGGCGCGCCGCCCACCCTCAACCCGGCACTCGGCGACCCCGCGTACAACCCCTTGTACCAGTGGGCCTACGAGCCCCTTGTGGTCCTCGAGCCCGACGGCACGTACTCCTCCGGACTCGCCGACAAGTTCGGTTACACCGACGACGAGAACAAGGTGTACGAGGTCACCCTGCGCGAGGACCTGCAGTTCAGTGACGGCGAGACCCTCGACGCGGAGGCCTTGAAAACCTTCTTCACCTACGAGAAGAAGCAGAGCAGCAGCGCCGGTCTGCTGCTGGGCTCCGTCGAGTCGATGGAGGTGACTGACCCCCTGACAGTGCGTCTGACCTTGGGTCGGAGCGACCCCGGCTTCAGCTTCTACTTTGCCCAGGCCTTCGGTGCAGGCAACGTCATCAGCCCCAAGGCGATCAAGGACCCAGACACTCTCAACACGGGCACCGCTGGCGCCGGCCAGTACACGGCCGTCCCGGGCGAGACGGTCACTGGGGATCACTACACGTTTGAGAAAAACCCAAACTATTACGACCAGGACGCCATCCAGTTCGACAAGGTCGTGGTCAAGATCATCGCCAACGCCTCCTCGATGCTGCAGGCGTTGAAGTCCGGACAAATCCAGGCGGCCTCTGCGGACATCACCACGCTGCAGACAGCGAAGTCGGATGGCATCAACGTGGTCTCGGCGCCGCAGACGCTCGTGGGTCTCAACTTCACGGATCGAACCGGGGAGCTCAGCGAACCCATGGGAGACGTCCGAGTCCGTCAGGCCCTTCAGATGGCTGTGGACCGCAAAGCCATCGCGCAAGGACTGCTCGGCGACGAGAGCCTCGCCCTGTCTCAATTCGCGCTTCCCGACACCCCGGGGTTCCTGCCGGAGCTCGAGGAGGAGATGGCCTACGACCCGGACAAGGCCCGCCAACTTCTGGCTGAGGCGGGATACCCGGACGGGTTCACGCTGAAGACCCTCACCACCCCGTTCAGCGGTTTGGACAAGATCACTGAGGCTATCGCCGGTGAACTCGCCAAGGTAGGAGTGACGCTCGAAATTACCAGCAAGCCCACGCCGAACGACTACCTGCAGGCGATGCTGAGCAACGAGTACCCGGCCATTGCTCTGGGCTACGGACTCAACGACGCGAATAGCTTGTATGCGGGTTTCATCAATCCTCAGGGGCCGTTCAATCCGGCGCACTACTCCGATTCTGAGCTGGACAAGCTCTACGCCACGTACTTTGCGACCCCGAGCGAGGAAGCGGGCGAGCTGGAGCAGGCGATCAACCAACGCCTGGTCGACCAGGGATGGGCGCTGCCCGTGCTTGGCACGCCCCTCGGCTACTACGTCGCGGACGGCTTCAAGGGGCTCGAAGCGACGGCGCTGAACTCTGCCGTCCCTCACTTCACGGAACTGCGTCGCGGCTGACACATATGGACTGGCGAGCCGGCACAGCCGGCTCGCCAGTCCACCACCGCCAATGAGCCAACCTTGCGAAAAGGCAGGACGACATGACCCTCGATGCTGACATGGCGCGAGTGCTCGAGGAGCAGCGCGCGCGCAGCCCACGCGCGGACGAGCAAACCACAGACATGCAAGGCCTTCTGGCGCAGCTGCGTCGACAGCACGAGGAGGGGGTGCAGTGGATGACCCCTCCAGCCGTTCGCGACCGGGTTTCGGACGTTGAGGACATTGGTCTCGAGGACGAAGAGGGCGCCCGCGTAGCTTCTCGCATCTACCGACCAGATGCGTACGGGCAGGGCACGCTCGTGTGGCTGCACGGCGGTGGCTGGATGACTGGAAGCCTCGAAACGGCTGACGTCGTTGCGCGTGCCCTGTGTGCCAGGGCAGGTCTTGTCGTGGTGTCCGTCGACTACCGGCTGGCACCCGAGCACCCGTGGCCCGCTGCCGTGGACGACGCACGCAACGCAGTGAATTGGGTGGCCAAAAAGGTACGGTCGCGAGAGCTCCCGGGCCCAGTCCTCGTCGGCGGCGACAGTGCAGGCGGGAACATCGCGGCTGTGATCGCCCTCGAGCCAGACTTGAAGGACGTACTGGGGGGCCAAGTGTTGGTCTACCCGGCCGTGCGTCTTGACGCGGAACCGCCTGGCCTGCCGTCGCGCGCGGAGTACAAGGAAGGTTTCGGGCTAGAGCCCAACGCACTCGAGATCGCTGTACAGGCGTACGCCCCACGGGCACAAGACCGTACGGACCCGCGTGTCTCCCCGGGGCTGTCCACAGAACTTGCGGCCGCTCCGCCCACGATCGTGGTCACAGCGGGCTGCGATCCGCTTCGCGACGAGGGCAACGGCTACGCCGACGCTCTGCGCGCTGCCGGAGTGCCAGTCCAGCTCATCGAGCTGCCGGGACTCATCCACGGGTGCCTGGATATGACTGGACAGTCGTCCGTCGCCGACCGCGCGGCCAGTGAAGTAGCGGCCGCGCTGAATAAGCTGGTCCGGGAGTACGCGAGCCCAGTTGACGCGCCCATGAGAAGCCGGAGGTCAGCGCCATGACCCGTTTCCTGGTGCGCAGGGTGGTGGCCGCGGTCCCCCTTCTCCTCGTCGTCTCAGCTGCCACGTTCCTGCTGGTGGCCCTCGTCCCGGGCGACGCCGCGCGGTCTATCGCCGGCCGCAACGCGACGCCTGAGCAGGTGGCCCAAGTACGCACGGAACTCGGACTCGATCGTCCCGTGTGGACGCAGTACATCGACTGGCTCGGATCCGCGATAAACGGTGATCTAGGCACCTCTCTCATCAATCAGCAGGCGGTGACCGAACAGCTGAACGCCCGCCTGGGGGCGACGATGTCGCTCATCATCGGCGCGACTGTGGTCGCGGCTGTCGTCGGTGTCACCCTTGGAGTCCTGGGTGCCCGCGGTGGCTGGCTCGGTCGAACCGTCGACGCGGCCAGCCTGATCGGCTTCGCCGTGCCCACCTTCTGGTTGGCTCTGGTCCTCGTCGTGCTCTTGGCGGTCAAGGTGGCAGCCTTTCCGGCGCTCGGATACACGCCACTGGGGCAGTCCCCGTCCCAGTGGATGGCCAGCCTCTTCCTTCCGGTCGTGACACTCGCGGTTCCAGCCACAGCCTCCGTCGCCAAAGTGACCCGGGACGCAGTCTCAGATGCCATGCAGCGGCCCTTCGTGCGCACGCTGCGCGCCGCTGGCGTACCGGAGAGAGCCATCATCGCCCGGCACGCACTTAAGAACGCGGCTGTACCCATCCTGACGATCGTGGGACTCACCTTCATAGGTGCGCTCACCGGTGCCGTGCTGATCGAGCAGATTTTTGCCCTACCTGGCCTCGGGGGCACCGCTGTGACAGCAACAGCCGCTGGAGACCTGCCACTCATCCAAGGAGTGGTCATCTATTTCACCGTCATTGTCATCGCGGTCAACCTCTTGGTCGACCTCGCTTACGCCTTTTTCAATCCCCGGGTGCGTGTGTCATGACAACGTCTCCAGCCATTGTTTCGCCCATTGGTCCCGAAAGTGAGCTGCTCACCTCGCGCCGCGCTCGCGGAACAAGCAAACCAGGACTACTGCGGAGTCCTGTGGCAACTCTTGCGCTCGTGTTCCTTGGCCTTGTCGTGCTGGCAGGCGTCTTCGCCGAACAGCTCGCGCGCCCTACCCAGTGGGGTTGCAGGACCTGACAAGGGTGCTTCAGGGGCCGTCGGCCGAGCACTGGTTGGGCACGGA
Organism: Nocardioides alpinus; assembly: GCF_900112035.1. Taxonomy (GTDB): domain Bacteria; phylum Actinomycetota; class Actinomycetes; order Propionibacteriales; family Nocardioidaceae; genus Nocardioides; species Nocardioides alpinus. The sequence goes on from NZ_FOKC01000016.1 coordinate 62,159, forward strand.
CACCCTCGGGCGCGACGTGCTCAGCCGCATGCTCTACGGCATTTCGCCTACGGCATCCGGTGCGGCGCAAGCCCTTATCGTCTTCTTGGCTCTCGGGATTCCGCTCGGGGTGATCGCCGGCTACCGCGGGGGCCTGGCAGACCAAGTGATTTCCAGGGTCGCGGATCTCGCCCTCTCCATTCCGCCCATCATCATCGTGCTGGTCGTCATCGTGGTCTCAGCGGGTCGTCCCGTCGCCGCCATGGCCTCACTCGGAGTGCTGGGTGCGCCGGGCCTCATCCGTGTGGTGCGAGCTGCGTCCGCAGCGGTACGCGACGAGCTATTCGTGACAGCCGCCAAGGTCTCAGGTGTCTCTCAATTGCGCATCATGCGTACCCACGTGCTGCGCCGAATCCGGGGTCCCGTTGTCGTGCAGGCTTCGCTCTTCGGTGGCGTCGCGCTGCTCTTCCAGGCCGGTCTCAGTTTCCTCGGTCTGCTCGACCCCGATCGGCCCACCTGGGGAGCCATCATGGGTGAGGCGTCCACCGTCATCACCCAGTCGCAGTGGCTCCTCATTCCGCCCGGGGTAGCCATCACTCTCACCGTGCTCGCCTTGGGCTTCCTCGGCGACGCCGTCCGCGACGCCTCGGCCGACACCGACGCGGTCGCCACGGCTAAGGCATCGCGGGAGGCTGCCTCGCCCAGAACCAGCACCGCCACCTCCGCAGCGCTACCGGACCCATCGGACTACGTGCTGAGCGTGCGCGAACTCCACGTGCACACCACGTCAGGGGTGCCGCTGATCACTGACATCAGCTTCGACCTCGCCGCAGGTGAGACAGTCGGGCTCGTCGGAGAATCCGGCTGCGGCAAGAGCATCACCGCCCTGGCGGTATTGGGACTGACACCCGGCGGCATTCGCATCGCTGGGGGTGGAGTGTACTTCGACGGCACCGACCTCGTGGCCGGCGGCGAGGCCGCCTACCGACGGATCCGCGGCTCGGGGCTGGGGTACATCTCCCAGGACCCGATGGCCGCGCTCGATCCTGTGCACACCGTCGGCAGCCACCTGAACGAAGTCCTGAAGCTCCGGGGTGTCGGCTCGTCAGCGGCGCGGCGTGAGCGTGCCCTTGAGCTTTTGTCCCAGGTTCACATTGCCGATCCGCAACGGGTGCTGAAGTCGTACCCGCACCAGATCTCAGGCGGTATGGCCCAGCGGATCAGCATCGCCATCGCCCTAGCGGGCAGACCGCGGGTGCTCGTGGCCGACGAACCGACGACGGCGCTCGACGTCACGGTGCAGTCCGAGATTCTCTCCCTGCTCCACGAGCTCCAGGAGACAACCGGGTTGGCGCTCCTACTCATCACGCACGACTGGGGTGTCGTTGCAGACATCTGCGACCGGGCAGTCGTCATGTACGCCGGCGACGTCGTCGAGGTAGCGCCCGCGCACACGGTCTTCACCGCCCCCACGCATCCCTACACAGCGGCACTCCTCGCAGCAGATCCGTCGATCGAGCACTCAGGTCGACTGCCGACGCTGCCCGGCCGAGTGCCCGCGCCGGGTTTGTGGCCTCAAGGCTGCCGCTTCGCAGCGCGTTGCCGACTCGCGACAGAGGCATGCAGCGAAGCTCGTGTACCGCTTATCAAGACGTCCGAAGCGCTGTCGCGGTGCCTACACACTGACCTACTGAAGCTGGAGAAACGCGCATGAGCACCGAGACCGTCCTGGATGTGCGCAACATCAAGGTCGGGTTCCGTCGCAAGCGGCGCGAACCTATCTTCTGGGCCCTCGACGGCGTGAGCCTCAGCATCCGTCCCGGCAGGACCGCCGGTCTGGTGGGGGAGTCCGGCTCGGGGAAGTCGACCCTGGCCCGGGCCGTGATGGGGCTGCAAGCCGTCGACGGCGGGACGATCGAGGTCGCTGGTGTCTCGATCACAGCCTCGCGGCATCTCAGCCACAAGCGCCTGGCTCGTGATCTCCAGGCCGTCTTTCAGGACCCCACAGGATCCCTGAACCCGTCGTACACCATCGGCCGTAGCCTCGGCGAGCCACTGGTCGCACAGGGTGTCGCTCGTCGGCAGATCCGCGCGCGTGTCGAGGAGGCGCTCGTGCGGGTCGGGATGGACCCGTCCGCCGCCGACCGGTTGCCGCGCCACTTCTCGGGTGGCCAGCGGCAACGCATCTGTATCGCTAGGGCGCTCATGACACAGGCGCAGGTCGTGGTGTGCGACGAGGCGGTGAGCGCCCTCGACCTGTCCGTCCAAGCCCAGGTGCTCAACTTGCTCATGGACCTCCAGGACGAGTCCGGACTGGCCTACCTGTTCATCTCGCACGACATGAACGTCGTGCGGCACCTGTGCCACGACGTCACCGTCCTCTACCGCGGACAGGTGATGGAGTCCGGCCCGACGAGCCAGGTCGTCGCCGACCCCTCGCACCCGTACACCCGGGCCCTGCTGGACGCCGCCCCGGTCGCCGATCCGGAGCGGCAAGCGGCACGTCGTGCCGCTCAGGTGCGGACGGGCACGGCGACGGCAACAGGCGCCACGGAGGAGGGTTGCCCCTTCGCATCGAGGTGTGCCTTCGTGCAGGACCGCTGCCGCACGACGCGGCCTCCGCTCGTCCAGGCATCGAACGGCGTGTCCGTGGCATGCCACCGGTTCCCCGAGTGGAAGAGCGAGGCCCCGCCGACATCACCAGCCGAGACAGCACCGCAGGGGAGCTCCGTGGCATGAGCGCTGCAGCAACGGCCGCCCTTCGGCAGGCCCGTGACGACCTCGTCGCTCGCCGCACCGACTACGCCGGGGCCGTCGACTCGTTCACCTGGCCCGATGTTGGCGCCACGTTCAACTTCGCCCACGACTGGTTCGACGGTTTTGCTCGTGGCAATCAGGACCTCGGTTTGGTGATTGTCGAGGAGGACGGTTCACGACAGGCGTACAGCTTCGACGAGCTGGCCACCCGTTCCGACCAGGTGGCCTCTCTCCTGAGTTCGGCCGGGATCCGCAAGGGAGACAGTGTCATGGTGATGCTCGGGAACCAGGTCGAGCTGTGGGAAAGCATGCTCGCAATCGTGAAGCTCGGCGCCGTCGTCATGCCGACCACGACGGCGGTGGGAAGCACCGAACTGCTCGACCGGCTCGACCGCGGCCGAGCGCGAGCGGTCATCTGCAACAGCGACGAGACAGCCAAATTCAACGACGTGCCTGGGGACTACGTCAGGCTCGTGGTTGGAGCTGCCCCACGTCCGGAGGGGTGGCAGGCGTACGCAAATGCCTACGGTATCGCCGACCCGCCTGTGCAGCACCCTGGGAACACCAGCCGCGACCGGATGCTTCTCTACTTCACCTCAGGCACGACGAGCCGCCCCAAGCTCGTTGAACACACGCACACGTCCTATCCCGTGGGCCACCTTTCAACGTTGTACTGGCTCGGACTGCAGCCGGGCGACGTGCATCTGAACATCTCCAGCCCAGGCTGGGCCAAGCACGCGTGGTCGAACTTCTTCGCGCCCTGGCTCGCTGAGGCCACGATCTTCGTCTACAACTACGGGCGCTTCGACGCGAAAGCGCTCCTCGACCAGATCCGCAAAGAAGGTGTGACCACCTTCTGTGCCCCGCCGACCGTATGGCGCATGCTCATTAACGCGGACCTCAGTGCCGGACCCGGGCTCCTGCGCGAGGCCATCGCCGCTGGGGAGCCGTTGAACCCAGAGGTCATCAGCCAGGTCCAACGACAGTGGGGCCTGACCATCCGGGACGGGTTCGGGCAGACGGAGACGACCGCTTGCATCGCTAACACTCCCGGCCAGCCAGTCAGGGCCGGCTCCATGGGCCGCCCATTGCCCGGCGTCCCTGTCGCGCTGGTTGACCAGATTGACGGCACTGTGGTGGATGGACCGGGGGAGGGGGAGATCTGCCTCGACCTCGCGACCGAACCGCTGACGCTCATGACCGGTTACCAGGGCGACGCCGCACGCAACGACGAAGCGATGGCGGGCGGTTTCTATCACACCGGCGACGTCGCCCTTCGCGACGAAGACGGTTACATCACATACATCGGTCGCACCGATGACGTGTTCAAGGCTTCTGACTACAAAATCAGTCCTTTCGAGCTCGAGTCCGTGCTCCTCGAGCACCCAGCCGTCGCCGAAGCGGCCGTAGTCCCCGCCCCCGACCCTGTGCGACTCGCGGTTCCGAAGGCGTACATCGCCCTCGTCGAGGGCTTTGCCCCGGATGCGGACACCGCCCGGTCAATCCTGTCCTATGCCCGCACGCACCTAGCGCCGTACCTACGGGTGCGCCGGATCGAGTTCTTCGACCTTCCCAAGACCGTCTCAGGCAAGATCCGCCGGGTCGAGCTGCGCACCCGCGAAACCCAGGCGGGAAGCGACCGGTCGCCTGGAGAGTTCCGCGACGAGGACTTTCCAGATCTCAAGAACTGACCGCGTCACCGCAGACCCACGACACCTCACAAGGAGCGCCCATGACCCCCGCCATCGCTGGTCACCACGACGAAGCATTCGCCGGAGTGATAGGTGCCTTCCGCAGTCACCTCGTGAGCACGCCCTACGGAGGAGCGGCTCTCGCCATCTACGTGGACGGGCAGCTCGTCGTTGACGTCTGGGGTGGGATGGCCGACGTCGTCAGGGGGAGGACGTGGGAGCGCAACACCTTGGCACTGGCGTTTTCGGTAAGCAAGAGCGTCACGGCTATCACAGTTCTGCACCTGGTCGAGGACGAGCTGCTGACGCTCGATGAGCCGGTAGGAACGTACTGGCCAGAGTTTGCCGAACACGGCAAGGCCGAGATCACCTTGCGGCAGGTGCTCGCGCATCGGGCTGGCGTCCCTCTCGTAGATGCGCCTCTTACTCGGGAGCAAGTCATCGACGGCGGTCCTGTGCTGCGAGCACTCGAGGCGCAGGCACCCCTCTGGGCCCCAGGAGGGGCGCACGCCTATCACGCCATCACCGTCGGTCACATCGCTGCAGAAGTAGTTCGCCGCGTGACCGGACGACCGTTCGGCGAGGTCTTCCGCGAGCGGATCGCCGACCCACTCGGGCTGGACGTATGGATTGGCCTTCCTCCATCCGAGCATGCCCGCGTGGCGTTGACCTTGCCCAGCGATCCCACGACCATTTCGTACGAGCTGGTCCAAGCACTTCAGACCATGAACTCCGAGGACCCTAGGCCCCTCCGCGCGCTGACCCTCAATGGGGCACTCGGAATCCCGGTGCCTGGACTCGTCACAGAGAACTCGATGAACGATCCCGCGTTCTGGGCCGCAGAGCTGCCTGCCGCCAACGGCATCGGCACCGCCCGAAGCTTCGCGAAGCTCCACGCGGCCTTGGTCTCCAACGTGGGGGACGGTCGTGCCGATGACAGTCAGGGCGCGGAGGGCCCGAAGGTGGGACTCAGCGTCAAGACGCTGGACGACGCCACGCGGGTCCAGACTGAAGGTCAGCCGGTGCTGGGCCCGCCGCTCGCCGCCTTCCCGAGATGGGGGACCGGGCTCATGCTCTCCTCCGTCGTGCGGCCGATGCTCGGACCTTCGAGCTTCGGCCACGACGGCGCGGCCGGCGCCTTGGTCTTCGCGGACCGAGACGCGCGAGTCGGGTTCGCCTTCCTGCCGAGTGTAATGGGTCCCATCCCGGAGGAACGTGTCACGCCGATCGTCGAGGAACTTCGCCGCGTCCTCCTCTCTCGACAGTGACCGATGGCCGGGGGCGCGCGGGGTAGCCCCCTAGTCCCAAGAAGTGGCTGAAGTAGCCTGACGGCGCACCTACAAGGGCAATTTGTTGGCTGTTTCTGACGAGCGATGGTATCTGCCCCCGCGAGGCGTGGCTGTGGCCGGCGAGCAAGCCCACTTGAGCAAAGTCTCCATCCGAGGCAGGGCCTGCTACTGCATCGGGGACCTAGGCCTGAGCCGCTACGCGCCATCTCGGGGCCGAAGCCAAACCAACCGTGAACGTCCTCGTCAGCGGCGCGACGATACGCACTGTGTCCCAGGTGTGTCCGCCAAACAACGAGCGCGCAATTGATGGAAACTGGAAGCTGCGCGAGAAACACAAAGCCGCAGGTCAGCGGGTGTGACCTGCGGCTTTTCTGTTTGCGCGCCTGTAGGGATTCGAACCCCAAACCTTCTGAGGCCAAAATGGTCATTGTGGAGCGCCCGGAGACGAGCACCAAAACCGCGTCTGACCTGCGGAAACAGTGACTTGGGGCTGGGTGGCTCTGGACTGATTCGGAGTCGTTTGGAGGGGGGTTTGTGCCGAGTAAATGTCAAGCATGATGGCTGGATGGTCCGCTCAACGACAGCCTCCTGGCGGGTAGGTGCCTGGCACTCCACCCCGCTCCAGAGGTGTGGCCGGGTCTCCTCGGGGAGCCGTGCCCACCTAGTAGCCATGACCACCACACCCACCCACTCCGGACTCGAGCGACTCCTCACCATTGCCGAGCTGTCCGACTACCTGGGCATCCCCGTCGCCACGCTGTACGACTGGCGCGTCGACGGGGTCGGCCCCCAAGCGGTCAAGCTCGGCCGCGCCCTGCGTTATCCCGAGTCATGCGTCCGCACGTGGCTCGAGGAGAAGCTCCATGGTTAGGCCCATCCAGCCGCTTGGCACCTACGGCGTGATCACCGTCAGACGCACGAAGCATGGGTACGTCGCCAGCGCCCGCTTTCGGGAGCTGACCGGTGCCTACCGGCGTGTGAGCGCCAGTGGCCCAACCGCCACCACCGCGGAGAACGAGCTCAAGTCGAAGATCGCCGCCGGGCTTCCGTCGACGGCCGAGGGAGATCTCAACGGCCAGACCAAGCTCTCGGTGGTGGCCGACGTCTGGCTCGACGAGATCGAGCAACGCCAGGAGCAGGCGCCCCAGACGATCGAGGTCTACCGCGACATCGTCCGGCGGATCATCCTGCCGGCGGTGGGCGAGCTGCGGCTCAACGAGCTCACGGTTGGCACCCTCGACCGCTTCCTCAAGGCAGAGGCCGCCCGTGGCAACTCCCGCGGACGAGCCGCCCGCGTCGTACTCGCTCAGATCATCGACCTTGCGGTCCGCCACGACGCCTTGCCGCGGAACCCGGTGCGCTCCACCGCGCCGCTGCGCCGGTCGCGGTCGGAGATCCGATCGCTGACACTCGACGAGCTGGCCGAGATCCGCCGCATCGTTCGCTCGCATCGAACCGATTCCGGGCTTCCCGGCCCGCCCCCGGATGGTCAGCTCGCCCAGCTGTTTGAGCTCATGCTTGGCACGTCAGCGCGAATCGGCGAGGCCCTGGCGGTCCGCCGCTGCGACGTGGACCTCGATGCCGCGCAACCACTCGTCACGATCACGGGCACGATCGTCTACGTCCGCGGCCAGGGCTTCCTGCGCCAGCCGCACCCCAAGCACTCGAAGTACTGGCGCACCGTCACCGTCCCGAGCTTCACCGCCGACGCGCTCCGCGACCGCCTCGCCGCGACCGGCGAGATGGACCCCGAGCAGACGATCTTCCACACCAAGGCCGGCGCGCCCCTGAGTCCCGCCAACGTTCGTCGCCTCTGGCGATCGATCCGCGACGCCAACGCGGACCTGTTGCCCGAGGGCATGGACCTCGCAACGGTCGTTCCTCACACGCTTCGCAAGACCGTTGCCACCACGCTCGACGCGGCGGCCGGCACGGACCTAGCCGCCGAACTCCTTGGTCACTCGTCGACTGCCGTGACCCGCGCGCACTACGTCCAGCCGAGGAAGCTGGTCGACCCGAGGACGGCGCAGATTCTCGAATCGCTTCGACCACCGGAGCCTGACGAATCCGGTCCAGGTTCAGGTCAGGGCCTCGGGCTCTGAGGATCACATGCTGCCGGCCGGCATGACCGCTCGCGCCTTCGATGCGGAGACTCAACTGTGCCCCGACCTTGGCGCGAGTCTCTAGTAGCCCAGAATGGGACATCGCGAGGTCGGAGAATTCGCGTGCGTCGCCCATGCGCCCTCGCGTCTTCAGCCTCGGCCGCTTGCGTGGCTCCCGGACGAACTCCCGCACAACCTCGGAGCAGGGTCGTAGCCCGAAGGTGCTTCTCGAGTAAGTCGGCAGCGCGGGTAGCAGCCGCGAGCGCAATTAGCGAGCTGCGGCCTCGGAGACCTGGTCAATCCCGTAGGCCGTGCTTGAGCCTCCAATACGAAGCTAGGAACGACTCTGCAACCTGGGACCCAGCAGCTGACCCTCGCCGATGCCGGTCCGACGACTGGCTGATCCGAAGTTCGAGCGTTGGAACAGGGACCAACTGACAACATATGCGTCAGCGGGTCGCCACCCCCACGTCCACTAGCGACCTGCGGTCAGCGGAGTTTGAGGTCGCCCACAATGTAGCGGTAAAGGATGGTGGCTTTGCGGCTGAAGTAGGACCCCGTGGTCGAACCCTGAATCGGCGCTGCGAAGTCCAACGCCTCAACCTGGTCATCGCTGAGATCCTCTTCAGGCAATCCGCGTAGAGATGCAAGCTCCTCTGCGAAACGCTCAAACGGCTGGCGCGCTGGAAGCGATGAGCCTTTCGTCATTAGTTCTTGGATGACTAGATAGTGAGCTGTGTAGCTGTTGACAGTCGACAGGAGCGAGTCACCGGGGTGGAAGGTGTCGTTCATTGCCTTCAGGACGGGAACCGTTTGACTCAACAGAGAATCCAATCGACCGCGCACCTGAGCCTCTTGTGGGGCATTCCACGTCTGTCCTAGAGCGGGACGAAAGGATGCCGCGAAGTCGTCCAGGGCTCGCTTCTTCAAGTCTGGGACTTCGTACACGCTTGCCCCAACGTCCGCTAGATACAGCAGACGGATTAGTAGGTCCTCGTGCGTGCGTCGCTTACTTCTGAACCGAGCCGCCCGGAAGATCTCCTCTTCGTGAATGAGTGGCAACACCACCTCTCGGAGAAGTGCTCCGCGACTCCGCTTCTCTGCCGATGTGAGTGGCACCCCCTCATTGAGCCGAAAGAACAGTTCTTCGATGACGTCGGGATCCTCGGTTTCAACGATCGTCACGGGAAAGTGGTAATCAAGGTACCGGTACGCCAAGGACGTCGAGTACTGCTTCAGCTCCCCGAAACGCATGCCCGCATACCGCGAGGGCGGAAGGGCGAGCTCCTCGGTAAGTGCTGGCTGCGCTTCTTCGACCTCTTCCAGGAGGCGAAAGTCTGAGGATAGGCCGTACCCGTCGTTAGCGAATCCAGTCAGCGCCTCCAACCGTTGCCTGCCATCGATGACGGCATAGGTTGATGCCACGTCGTCTACGAACTCTGGAGGCTGCAGTCGGTGGAGGTATAGAGGAGGGACGTCGAAGCCGTTCAGGATGCTGTCGATGAACAGCTGCTGTCGGTCCCTAGTCCAGATGCCCCCCTCGCGCTGGTATCCCGGGTCGAGCTGAAACACCTGAATGGAGCGGAGGAGTTCCGCGACGGTCCAAGAGACGCGCTTTATCATTATATGGCTCACGAGAACATTCCCTTGACGCGATCCCCTAGGCGATAGAGGTCGGGATAAATGATCCGCTCCTCAATTCCCAAGGATTTCATTTCGTCCAGCAAGTCGGCCTTTGAGTCCGCCGTAACGGATACCCGGCGTAAAAATGTCGAGGCTTGATCGTAATCTTCGAGCGCAAGCACCTGATCTGTCACAGTGAAGGTTCCCCACTGGTTCACAATTCGGGGGAAGTTGCGAACGGCAATAGCGGCGATTGGGTGCCTCGGCTCCTGCGGCGGTGGCCGGTTTGGCAGCGGGAATGGATGGTATTTGTCGAATGTTGAATCCACGCCGATCATGGGCAAGTCCTCCGCATGAATCCCGGTCCAGCTTCCAACCGCCTTGTTCATGGCCGTCGGGAGCAGGACCCAGACGTCGCCATTCGGAGGCGCGACACCTTCTACCGGCGACTTCTGTGGCTCACAGGCGAAATACAATGCCACAAGGGCATTCTCGGTCCAGTCGAGAAGTCTCGTCGGGACATGGTGGTGTTGCGCTAAGAACAGCCACTCCCATGGGCTACTCGGCGCGTCCGCCAACATGCTCTGCGCGTCTTGCATGAAGCGTTTCAGCATCACGCTCTCGTTCGCGCGGAACCTTTCTTCTCGGATGGCCGAGGCTGAGAGGCGGTAGCTGTCACTCGCGTGCCCACGGAACCAGAAGGGCCGCGGCAGTCCGGACGCCCCGCTACCCATGACTCGCAAAGTGCTGGCGTACTCCGCGACCGATGTCACTTCTGCAATCGGCTCCACGCATCCCCCAACCTAGTGACTATGCCAAGGGGATGCTGTCACATTGCATGCAGCGCAGCGCGGTATGTGCGTCCCAGAGGCGGACCCGGACTGGTTCGCCGCCGTTGGGGGATCTACGGGCGGCCCGTCGAGTGTCGACCGGGGGCAGCGCATCTTGACCGGCGCCATCATCAACACCTCCCTGCGAGCAGTCGTCACGCAGTCGGATGCATCGGCGTGCATCATTCCGCCGCGGGGCGGGCGCAGCCGAACTTCCTTGGCCCCAACCCGCGATGCAGGGGTGATGCGGGTCGCCGCGCAAGCACGGGTTGAAACCTGCGGGAGTCCGCGTGCCCCGAGGTTCACACATTGTGTTCCTTGATCTGAACGCCGTCATTGCCTGCGGTTAGCCTCCCTAGGTGTGAGCACCACAGGAAGCGAGAGCAATCTCAGTTACGGCTCCATCTTGCGAGTTCGGCGGGTAGATGACGCGGCGGGTCGGGTCTGGTTTGACCGTCGCGATGGAGCCTCCGGATGGTTCAGCCGCTCGTTGTTAGATGACGTCGAGGCGGGCCAGATTCTCTACGTTCCAAACGAAGTTGACGAAGACGATCCCGTCAGACTTCTGTCTGAGGAAGACTGGCTCATTCGCGGCGGTGACGTAGCGACCGTCAGCCTGATCAGCGAGGACGGGGCGACGGCCGTCCTGGACGTGAACGGTAGGCATCAAACCTTCGCACAGCGGGTCGAGATGCCATTCGTCAAAGGTCAGACGATTGCTGTCGATGCCGATGGTCGGCCGGGAGCGGTACTTAGCAGCAAACCTGTCGATCGGTTCGGACGCGGGGACGATGAGGTCGATCCAGAGTCATTCCTCGTTGACCCGGGGGGCGTGTCGCTAGCCGACTTTGGCGGGTCGCGCGCGCTGGTGGAGCGAGCGATCGAGCTCGCTCAAGTCGCCCTTGATCCTCAGCAACGACTCGAGCAGCTCGGCGTGAATTCCGTGAAGGGGATGCTCTTCAGCGGGCCATCGGGCACCGGTAAGACGCACTTGGCGCGCGTGCTGAGCGAGGTGCTTGGGACGAGGTTTTATCTAGTCGACGGGCCCGAGATCATCAACAAGTGGGTGGGCGAGAGCGAACAGCGGCTTCGTGAGTTGTTTCGGCATGCCGAGGACCATGCACCAGCAATCATCTTCTTCGACGAGCTCGACAGCATCGTGGCTAGCCGTGGAGATGATGCTCCGGAATATGCGAGCCGTTTCGTCGGTCAGTTTCTAACCGTCTTGGACGGGTTCCAAGCCAGCCGAGGAGTGCTCGTAATTGCCGCCACAAATCTGCCGGGGGCTCTCGACACCGCCCTGCTTCGCCCCGGTCGGCTTACGTTCAAGCTCGAGTTCAACGGTCACCCGAGCCCTGATGACCGGCTGAGGATCCTGCAAGCTTCTGCTCGCGGTGTTCGAGGCGCCCAGCATGCCGACTGGCCGCTCTTGGTCGAGGCGACAGATGGGTGGAGTGCGGCTGAACTCGCCATGATCTGGACTGAGGCAGGCGTGCTGGCCGTCTTGGACGAGCGCCTTGAGCTCTGCGGGGAGGATGTCATGGGTGGGCTCGCGCGAGCTGCTCGCAATCGCGAAGTGTCACGGCGCCAGGGGGAGCAACAGTGAGTCCGATCGCTTATGCAAAGGTGCCCTTTAGCGCCATCAGACGTGCTTGGCGGACGCGATTGCGGACGCGAGAGTGGGAGCACAAGCGCCGTGAGTTCGTGTACCTCGACGAGACCAGTGTTACTAGCCTTATGGCCGCTCGGCATGGCGCAATATCTGAGTCATTCAAGGACACCCTGAGTGCCACCACCTCGTCCGAAACGGGTACGTCAGTAGCGGCCCCATCCACCCCTGCCGTTCCTAGCGTGGGGATCTCGACGCGATCGGCATCGTCTCGAACGACGTCACAGGAGGTAGTGCGACGTGCTGTGGTCCAAGGGACGTTTCGTGCCCTGCGAATCGGTGACACTGATCTGAGGGTCTCGGTCGAAGATCAGCCAAAGCGTCCCAAGCCGGCGGCTGTCGACACTGCGAAGGATCTGGCGTCACACCTCGTCAGGCTTGAGGCGCAACATCGCGCAGTTCGTACTCAAGACCTGCTTCGCGGAGACGTGCTTGAAGTCCAGGTCGAACTAAGCCCCGAGTGGAGTTACCAGTTCACCGCGGCCGTCTCTTCGATGATCGACCTTGTCGAGGGGAGGGCGGCAGAATTTGGCATCGAGGAGAGCACCGTTGTTGAGGTACAGCGTTTGCTTGAACTCGTGTCACGCCTCCTCGTGGATCTCGTCCCCATTCAAGCTCGCGTGACTAGTCACCGTCTCGTCGTGGTTGACACAGTGTCCTGGCTGGTTGACGCGTCGATGATTAGCGATGGCAGCGTGCTCGATCGCGAGGCAGAGGAGGTACAACTAGCTGGCGTGACAGAGCTGCCGCTCTATTGGAAGGACGTTCGCAGGGTCCTATTCGCGGGCTCGACGTATTCCGTCTATGCCCGGATTGCCAGGCCCGGGATTCAGACATCATGGTCACCGGTGAAACTTGCCGATGTGTTCGATCGCTTCCTCCCTGAGGTTGGCGACCAGCTTCGCCAACTTCCACATCTGTTCGACGGTGTCGGAGACGTCGCGGATGCGATCGAGTCCACTTCAGTGTCGGATGTCTTCCTCGAGAAGGGCCTAGTGCCGTTTGGACGCGACCTCGCCAGACTCGCCTCCCGAAACATCTCCGAAGAACTTCTGCTCGAAGTTGCTACCGAAGCTGCTCGGTCTTTGAGCACACTCGAAGAGCTTCAAGACGTCGGCATTCTCCGTCGCGCCTTTGAGGAAGTGGTCGCGGCGGTGGAGGCGTCCGATTCAATTGAGGAACGGATCGAGACGGTGGAACTAACCGAGCCGACCGAGCCGACCGAGCCGACCGAGCCGACCGAGCCGACCGAGCCGCCCGAGCCGACCGAGCCGCCCGAGCCGAC
>NZ_FOKC01000006.1 GCF_900112035.1 Nocardioides alpinus
TTACGGTGTGGACTACCAGGGTATCTAATCCTGTTCGCTCCCCACACTTTCGCTCCTCAGCGTCAGGTAATGCCCAGAGAACCGCCTTCGCCACCGGTGTTCCTCCTGATATCTGCGCATTTCACCGCTACACCAGGAATTCCGTTCTCCCCTGCATACCTCTAGTCTGCCCGTATCGAAAGCAAGCGCCGTGTTAAGCACGGCGTTTTCACTCCCGACGCGACAAACCGCCTACGAGCCCTTTACGCCCAATAATTCCGGACAACGCTCGCACCCTACGTATTACCGCGGCTGCTGGCACGTAGTTGGCCGGTGCTTCTTCTGTACCTACCGTCACTTGCGCTTCGTCGGTACTGAAAGAGGTTTACAACCCGAAGGCCGTCATCCCTCACGCGGCGTTGCTGGATCAGGCTTCCGCCCATTGTCCAATATTCCCCACTGCTGCCTCCCGTAGGAGTCTGGGCCGTGTCTCAGTCCCAGTGTGACCGGTCACCCTCTCAGGCCGGCTACCCGTCGAAGCCATGGTGAGCCATTACCTCACCATCAAGCTGATAGGCCGCGAGCACATCCCTGGCCGAAAAACTTTCCACCACACACCATGCAGTACGTGGTCATATCCGGTATTAATCACCGTTTCCGGTGGCTATCCCAAAGCCAGGGGCAGATTACTCACGTGTTACTCACCCGTTCGCCGCTCGAGTACCACCGAAGTGGCCTTTCCGCTCGACTTGCATGTGTTAAGCACGCCGCCAGCGTTCGTCCTGAGCCAGGATCAAACTCTCCATTGAAACTTGCACCCCACACCCACCCCAACCCAAAGGCCAGAACCAGGCACGAGGAAAAAGAGAGCCACATCCCCTGACAAAAAACGAAACTGACAAATTGTCAGAATCATTGTCAAAGAAACCACTGACACCACAACCACCCAACCCCAAAAGGCCAGACAACCATGAATGCCAACGGGGCAAAACAAACTAATTCGTCGACTAATCAAACACACTGTTGAGTTCTCAAGAATCAGACGCACCCGTTCCTCACCAGTTGGACTGGATCGGCCGCGGGGCAACCTGCAGAAACTTACCGGGCCCTCCACCCGTGAGTCAAACTCTCGGGCTTCGTGCTTCGGTGGTCGGTGCCAGGTTTCCGCTTCATCTGACCTTCTGGCCAGGAGGCGGCGCCACTTGCAGCGACAAGAAGAACTGTAGACCCTTCCCCGGGACCATGCCAAACCGGGGGTGCCTCGAACGCATAGCTGCAGGTCAGGCGCCTGCGGGACGGCGTACTGAGGCTGGGCGGTAGGTGCTGACCGTGGGATCACCGGTGACCCAGAACCGCCAAGGACGCTCCGCAGCACGGCGCAGTCCGACGCGGGGTCCGCTGCTGGTCTGGAGCGGTCCCTCCCCCGCCACCACGTCGAGGCGTACGCCGTTGTGCGTCAGGTCGATGCCGAGCGCGCGGCACAGGCGTGCCGGACCGCGGGCGAGATCGCGGTCCGAGCTGCCGGGACGGCGTGCGCGCGCCACGTCGAGTCCGGCCACGACCTCGCCGGCGCGCAGCAGCACCGCCCCGGGATCGCCGGCGGGGCCGGTGACCAGGTTGGCGCAGTGGTGCATGCCGTAGACGAAGTAGACGTAGAAGCGACCAGGGGGGCCGAACATCACCGCGTTGCGGGCGGTCTCGCCACGGAAGGCGTGGGAACCGGGGTCGTCGGGGCCGGCGTACGCCTCCACCTCGGTGAGCCGCACGGAGACGCCGCCGTGGCTGACCACGGCGTTGAGCAGCCTCGGCGCGACCTCGAGCGGGTCGCCCTCAGCCCAGTCGGTCACGGTGGTGGGTGCTGCGGGACCGCAGCTCGTCGAGCTGCTCGTGCACCCGCACCGGCGCCGTACCGCCGCGACCGGCACGCGAGGCGACGGAACCCTCCACGGTCAGCACGGAGCGCACCTCGGGCGTCAGTGACGCGGAGATCGCGGCCAGGTCGTCGTCGGTGAGGTCGGGCAGGTCGCAGCCGAGCTCCTCGCAGCGGCGTACGCAGGCTCCCGCGATCTCGTGGGCGTCACGGAACGGGACCCCCTCGCGGACCAACCACTCGGCGACGTCGGTCGCGAGCGAGAAGCCCTGGGGGGCGAGCTCGGCCATCCGCTCGCGATGGAACGTCAACGTCGCCACCATCCCGCTCACCGCGGGCAGGAGCACCTCGAGCGTCTCGACCGAGTCGAAGACCGGCTCCTTGTCCTCCTGGAGGTCCCGGTTGTAGGCCAGCGGCAGCCCCTTGAGGGTGGCCATCAGGCCCGACAGGTTGCCGATCAGTCGACCTGACTTGCCGCGCGCGAGCTCGGCGATGTCGGGGTTCTTCTTCTGCGGCATGATGCTCGACCCGGTCGACCAGGAGTCGTGCAGCGTGGCAAAGGCGAACTCCCGGGTGGTCCAGAGGATGACCTCCTCCGCGAGCCGGGACAGGTCGACCCCGATCTGCGCAGCCACGAAGGCGAACTCCGCGGCGAAGTCCCGCGAGGCGGTGCCGTCGATGGAGTTGGCGGACGAGCCCGAGAAGCCGAGCTCGGCGGCCACGGCCTCCGGGTCGAGTCCCAGCGTCTGACCGGCGAGCGCGCCGGAACCGTAGGGCGAGTCGGCGGCGACCCGCGCGTCCCAGTCGCGCAACCGCTCGACGTCGCGCAGCAGGGGCCAGGCGTGTGCCAGCAGGTGGTGCGAGAGCAGGACGGGCTGCGCGTGCTGGAGGTGCGTACGTCCCGGCATCACGGTGCCCGTCCCGGACGGGTCGAGGTGGCCGGCCGCCTGGGTGGCGAGCACGTCGACCAGGTCGAGGACGAGGCCGGAGATCACCCGGGCGTGGTCGCGGAGGTAGGCGCGGAAGAGCGTCGCCACCTGGTCGTTGCGCGAACGCCCGGCCCGCAGCCGGCCGCCGAGCTCGGGCCCGACCTCCTCGAGCAGCAGCCGCTCGAGGGCACCGTGCACGTCCTCGTCCGACTCGGCTGGCAGCAGGTCGCCGGCGGCGTACCGCTCCCCCAGAGACGCCAGTCCGCGCAGGAGCTCGTCGTGGTCGTCGTCGGTGAGCAACCCGGCGCGGTGCAACGCATTGGCGTGGGCGCGCGACCCCGCGAGGTCGTACGGCGTCAGCTGCCAGTCGAAGTGGGTCGACCTCGAGAGCGCCTGCAGCTCGGGCGACGGGCCGCTGGCGAACCGTCCGCCCCACAACGACCCCTCGTTGGTGGAGCCTGTCGCACCAGCCATCAGTCGGTCCCGACGTCCATGGCTGCGTGGTCGAGCGCCTCGTCGTCGAGGCGGTCCGCGCCGTTGGCACGCGCGATCCGGTCGGCCCCGCCGGGCTCGATCTCGCCGAAGAGGTTGCCGTTCTCGACCAGGACGTGGCCCTGGTCCTGAGGCTGGCTGGCGTAGAGCTCCAGCTTGCTCCGCGAGTCGGCGATGTCGAGGTTGCGCATGGTGAGCTGGCCGATCCGGTCGGTGGGACCGAAGACGGCGTTGTCGGTGCGCTCCATCGACAGCTTGTCGGGGTGGTAGGAGAAGGCCGGGCCGTCGGTGGCCAGGACGGTGTAGTCCTCGCCGCGGCGAAGGCGCAGCGTGACCTCGCCCGTCACCAGCGAGGCCACCCACCGCTGGATCGCCTCGCGCATCATCAGCGCCTGCGGGTCGAGCCACCTGCCCTCGTAGAGCAGGCGTCCGAGCCGTCGGCCCTCGTAGTGGTAGTTGGCGATCGTGTCCTCGTTGTGGACGGCGTTGAGGAGCCGCTCGTAGGCGGTCCAGATCAGGGCCATGCCCGGGGCCTCGTAGATGCCCCGCGACTTGGCCTCGATGATGCGGTTCTCGATCTGGTCGGACATGCCGAGGCCGTGGCGACCGCCGATCTCGTTGGCCTTGAGCACCAGCTGCACGGCGTCGGCGAAGGTCGCGCCGTTGATCGCGACCGGGCGACCCTGGTCGAAGCGGATCGTGACGTCCTCGGTCTCGATCGCCACCGAGGGATCCCAGAACTTGACGCCCATGATGGGCTCGACGGTCTCGAGGGACACGTCGAGGTGCTCGAGCGTCTTGGCCTCGTGGGTCGCACCCCAGATGTTGGCGTCGGTGGAGTACGCCTTCTCCTTGCTGTCGCGGTAGGGCAGACCGCGCTCCGTGAGCCACTGGCTCATCTCGTCGCGACCGCCCAGCTCGTGGACGAAGTCCGCGTCGAGCCACGGCTTGTAGATGCGCAGCGCGGGGTTGGCGAGCAGGCCGTAGCGGTAGAACCGCTCGATGTCGTTGCCCTTGAAGGTCGAGCCGTCGCCCCAGATGTCGACGTCGTCCTCGTGCATGGCGCGCACCAGCATCATGCCGGTGACCGCGCGACCGAGCGGAGTGGTGTTGAAGTAGGTGCGCCCGCCGGAGCGGATGTGGAAGGCGCCGCACGCCATGGCGGCCAGGCCCTCCTCGACGAGCGAGGCGCGGCAGTCGACGGCGCGGGCGACCTCGGCGCCGTACTCCTTGGCGCGGGCGGGCACGCCGGAGATGTCGGGCTCGTCGTACTGACCGATGTCGGCGGTGTAGGTGCACGGCACCGCACCCTTCTCGCGCATCCAGGCGACCGCCACCGAGGTGTCGAGGCCGCCGGAGAAGGCGATGCCGACGCGTTCGCCGACGGGGAGGGAGGTGAGGACCTTGCTCACAGGATGTCCTTTGCAGAGGTGGTGGGGCCGGACGGGTGGTCCGCGTGGTGGTTCGCGTGGTGGTGCGGGTGGTTGGCCAGGTCGAGGAAGCGCTGGGCGAGGGCGTCGCCGCCCTCGGGGTCCCGGCCGATGACCAGGAGGGTGTCGTCGCCGGCGATGGTGCCGAGGATGTCGCCGAGGTCAGCCTTGTCGAAGGCGCTGGCGAGGAACTGGGCGGCCCCCGGTGGAGTGCGCAGGACGACGAGGTTGGCGCTGGCCTCGGCGCTGACGAGCAGCTCCCCGCACAGCCGGGCGAGCCGGTCGCGACCGGCCGCGCTCTCGCGGGGGGCGAGGACCGTACGGTCGCCGCCCTCGCCCGGCACGGCGTACACGAGGGCACCGTCGGCGCCGCGCACCTTGACCGCGTCGAGCTCGACCAGGTCGCGGCTCAGGGTGGCCTGCGTGACGCGGACGCCGAGGTCGCCGAGCAGGTCGGCGAGCTCGGTCTGCGAGCGCACCGGGTGGGCGGTGACGAGGTCGATGATCCGTTGGTGGCGGGCGCTCTTGGTGAGCGGGGTGCTCATCATGAGCGCTCCAGCAACCAGGCGAGCACGGCCTTCTGGGCGTGCCGCCGGTTTTCGGCCTCGTCCCACACGACCGACTGGGGACCCTCGATGACGCCCTCCGAGATCTCCTTGCCGCGGTAGGCCGGGAGGCAGTGCATGACGATGGCGTCGGCCTGGGCATGGGCGAGGAGCTCCTCGGTCACGCCGTAGGGAGGGAACACCCGGAGGCGGTCCTGGGACTCCTCCTCGCGGCCCATGCTCACCCACGAGTCCGTGATCACGACGTCGGCGCCGGCCGCCGCCTCGGTCGGGTCGGTGGTGAGCTCGATCGAGCCGCCGGTGTCCTGGGCGATCTCGCGAGCGGTGGCGACGACGTCGGCGTCGGGCGTGAAGCCCTGCGGGGCGCCGATCACGACGTGGAGGCCGGCCGCCGCGCCGGCGAGCACCCAGGAGTTGCCCATGTTGCAGGCGCCGTCACCGACGAACGCCGCTCGTACGCCGGCGAGGCGACCCTTGTGCTCGCGCACGGTCTGGAGATCGGCCAGGAGCTGGCAGGGGTGGAACTCGTCGGTGAGCGCGTTGAGGACAGGGACGCCGGCGTGGTCGGCCATCGTCACGACGTCGCTCTGGTGGGCGGTGCGCCACACGATGGCCGCGGCCTGCCTGCCGAGGATGCGGGCGACGTCCTCGACGCCTTCGCGCGAGCCCATCGCCGCGAGGCCGCCGTCGACGGTCATCGGGTTGCCGCCGAGCTCGGCGATGCCCGCGGCGAAGGACACCTGGGTGCGCAGGGTCGGGCGGTCGAAGACCAGAGCCACGGTCCGCGGGCCGGCGAGCGGCTTGTGGTCGAACGGAGCGGCCTTCATCGCGTCGGCCAGGTCGAGGACCTCGATCAGCTCGGCCGGCGACAGGTCGTCGTCGCGGAGGAAGTGGCGGGTCATGGCTGCGTCTCCTGGGCAGTGCTGCGGGCGAGGTCGAGGATGGCGGGGAGCGCCACGCCGAGGGCGTCGAGGTCGTCGGTGGTGATGACCAGCGGCGGCACGAAGCGCAGGCGGGTGGGACCGGTGGCGTTGAGGATGAAGCCGGCCTCGCGCGCGGCGGCGACGGCCTGGACCGCGTAGGGGCCGTCGAGCTCGGCGCCGCGCATCAGCCCGGCTCCGGTCACCTCGACGACGCCGGCCTGCTGGGCGAGCAGGGAGGCCATCTGGTCACCGCGCTCGACCGTCGCGGCGAGGAGGTCGTCCGACACGATCGTGTCGAGCACGGCCAGCGCAGCAGCCGCCGCCACGGGGTTGCCGCCGAAGGTGGTGCCGTGGTTGCCCGGCTGGAGCAGCGTGGCAGCTGCTCCCCGGGCGATCGTGGCACCGATGGGGATGCCTCCGCCGAGCCCCTTGGCCAGGGTGACGACGTCGGGGTCGACGCCCTCGGCGAGCTGGTGGGCGAACCACGCGCCGGTGCGGCCGATGCCGGTCTGCACCTCGTCGAGCCAGAACAGCGCTCCGTGGTCACGCGCGACCTGCTGGGCTCCGGCGAGGTATCCCGCGGAGGGGACGACGACGCCGGCCTCCCCCTGGATCGGCTCGAGGACGACCGCGGCGACGGTCTCGTCGACGGCGGCAGCGAGCGCAGCCAGGTCGTCGTAGGGCACGAAGGTGACGTCCCCGGGAAGCGGCTCGAAGGGCTCGCGGTAGGCCGCCTTGGAGGTCAGCGCCAGCGCCCCCATGGTGCGGCCGTGGAACGAGCCCTCGGCCGCCACGATGCGGGTGCGGCCGGTGCGCCGGGTGAGCTTGAGCGCGGCCTCGTTGGCCTCGGCGCCGGAGTTGCTGAAGAACACCCGACCGTCGTTCCAGCCCAGCAGGGACAGCAACCGCTCGGCGAGCGAGACCTGGGGCTCGGTGGCGAAGAAGTTGGAGACGTGACCGAGGGTCGAGAGCTGGGCGGTGACGGCCTCGACCAGCGCGGGGTGTGCGTGGCCGAGGGCGTTGACGGCGATGCCGGCCAGCAGGTCGACGTACTCCTTGCCGTCGGCGTCCCAGACATGGGCGCCCTTGCCGCGGACCAGGGCCAGGGCGGGCGGGCCGAAGGTGTTCATCACGGCGTCGGCGTAGCGCTCCTGGATCGGGGTGGTCATCAGTCCTCCTGGTCCTGGTAGGGCTTGCGCAGCTTGGTCTCGACGCCGGGCAGCACCTGGGTGCCGACACCCTCGTCGGTGAAGATCTCGAGGAGCACGGCGTGGGGCTCGCGGCCGTCGACCACCGTGGCGCGCGGGACGCCCCCGGTGACGGCCTCGTAGCAGGCCCGCATCTTGGGGATCATGCCCGCGTCGAGGGACGGCAGCATCTCGCCGAGGGCCTCGGGGCTGATCTCCTGGATGAGGTCGTCGGAGTGGCCGTAGTCGCGGTAGAGACCCTCGACATCGGTCAGCACCATGAGCTTCTCGGCGCCGAGGGCGATGGCGAGCGAGGCTGCTGCGGTGTCGGCGTTGACGTTGTGGACGACTCCGTGGACGTCGGGCGCCACCGAGCTCACGACGGGGACGCGACCGGCCTCGATGAGGTCCAGGACCGCCTCGGGACGCACCTTGGCAACCTCGCCGACGAGGCCGAGGTCGACCTCCTCACCGTCGACGACGGTGTTGATGGCCTCGGCGGTGAAGAGACCGGCGTCCTCGCCGGACAGTCCGACCGCGAGAGCACCGTGCTGGTTGATCAGCCCGACGAGCTCGCGCTGCACCTGGCCGACGAGCACCATCCGGACGACGTCCATCGCCTCGGGGGTGGTGACGCGGAGGCCGCCACGGAACTCGGACTCGATGCCCAGCTTGTCGAGCATCCGGGAGATCTGCGGGCCACCGCCGTGGACCACGACCGGCTTGAAGCCGGCGAAGCGGAGGAACGCGATGTCCTCGGCGAAGGCGACCTTGAGCGCGTCGTCGGTCATCGCGTTGCCGCCGTACTTCACGACGATCGTCTGGCCGTGGTAGCGCTTGAGCCAGGGCAGCGCGGCCGCGAGGGTCCGGGCCTTGGCGGGGTCGGGGCGGGTGGGATGGGCGTTGGGTGTCGTCATGAGCTGTAGGCGCTGTTCTCGTGGACGTAGGCGTGGGTGAGGTCGTTGGTCCAGACGGTGGCGCGGGCGTCGCCGGACTTGAGGTCGATCGTCACGCTGACCTCGCGGCCGGTGAGGTCGACGCCGGTCGGGTCCTCGGCCGGGGTCGAGGTGCGGCAGACCCACACGCCGTTCATCGCCACGTCGAGGTCGGCGGGGTCGAACCGGGCCGAGGTGGTGCCGATGCTGGCCAGGACACGCCCCCAGTTGGGGTCCCTGCCGAAGACGGCGGCCTTGAAGAGGTTGCTGCGGGCGACGCTGCGGCTGACCTCGACGGCCTCGTCCTCCGTGGCGGCGTGGAGGGTGGTGATGGCGATCTCGTGGTCCGCACCCTCGGCGTCCTTGAGCAGCTGCATGGCCAGGTCGGTGCAGGCCTGGGCGAGGGCGGCGGTGAAGTCCTCGGGGGTCGGCGTGATGCCGCTGGCGCCGCTGGCCATGACGGTGACCGTGTCGTTGGTCGACATGCAGCCGTCGGAGTCGAGCCGGTCGAAGCTGACCCGGGTCGCGGCACGCAGCGCAGCGTCCAGCACGGCGGCAGGGACGACGGCGTCGGTCGTGATCACGACCAGCATCGTGGCGAGCGCGGGCGCCAGCATGCCGGCACCCTTGGCCATCCCGCCGATGGACCAGCCGGCGCCCTCGACGACGGTGTTCTTCGCCACTGAGTCGGTGGTCATGATCGCCTGCGCTGCCTGCGCTCCCCCGTCCGCGGACAGCGCGGCCGTGGCGGCCGCGACGCCGGCGAGCAGGTCGTCCCGGTCGTTGGCGAGCCCGATGAGGCCAGTCGAGCAGACGACGACGTCGATCGCGCCGATCCCGAGGCCGTCGGCGACCTTCTCGGCGACCGCGTGGGTGGTCCGGAAGCCCTCCGGCCCGGTGTAGCAGTTGGCGCCGCCGGAGTTGAGCACCACGGCGCGCACGACGCCGTCCTTGACGACCTCCTGGCTCCACAGGACCGGGTTGGCCTTGCACCGGTTGGCGGTGAAGACGCTGGCGGAGTCGAAGGTGGGGCCCTGGTTGACGACGAGGGCGAGGTCGAGGGCGCCGGTGGACTTGAGTCCGGCCGCGACGCCGGCGGCGGTGAAGCCGCTGGGGTGGGTGATGGTCATGGGTGGTTCTTCCGGTCGGGGAGGGCGGGGGCGACGGTGTGGCCCTGTCGTCGCCAGGCCTCCGCCGCGCGGTCCGCGTCGCCCTGGGCCACGAGGATCCAGTCGGTGTCGTAGGTCGAGAGCGTGAACACGCTGATCTGCTCCTCCGCCAGTGGTCCGAGCAGGTCGTGCAGCACCCCGACGAGGGCGAGGTCGAGCGGACCCTTGACGGCGAAGCCGGTCAGCGGGCCGTGGTGCGCCGACTTGGTGGGCACGCCACGCGCAGCGCACACGAGCGAGGTCTCGGTGCTGGTGGCGGTGATCGAGAAGATCGAGGAGGACTCCGCCCACGTCGGGATCTCCGCCCCTGCCGCCAGCCGGACCACGGCGAGGCTCTCGGGGAACTGCTCGATCTCGTGCGTCTGTCCGCTCATGGTGCGAGTCCGATCGTGGAGAGCCCGGTGACCTCGTCGAGGCCGAGGGCGAGGTTCATGCACTGGACGGCGGCGCCGGCCGTGCCCTTGGCGAGGTTGTCGACGACCGCGACGGCCACGAGGCGGCGTACGGACTCGTCGACGGCGACCTGCACGTGCACCGCGTTGGAACCGAGCACGGACTGCGTCTGGGGCCACTGGCCCTCGGGCAGCACGTGGACGAAGGGCTCGTCGGCGTACGCCCTGACGTAGGCGTCGCGGGCCTGCTCGGCCGTGACCCCGTCGAGCAGTGGCGCCTGGACGGTGGCGAGGATCCCGCGCGACATCGGCACGAGGAGGGGCGTGAAGCCCACCGCGACGGGCGCGCCGTGGGCGCTGGTGAGGTTCTGGACGATCTCAGGGGTGTGCCGGTGGGTGCCGCCGACGCCATAGGCGCTGGCGTTGCCCATCACCTCGCTGCCGAGGAGGTGCGGCTTGGCGGCCTTGCCCGCGCCGCTGGTGCCGGAGGCGGCGACGACGGTGACGTCGGGCTCGACCAGGCCGGCGACGAGAGCAGGGACGATCGCGAGCGTCGAGACGGTCGGGTAGCAGCCGGGGACGGCGATGCGGCGTGCTCCCCGCAGGAGGTCGCGCTGACCCGGCAGCTCCGGAAGGCCGTAGGGCCAGGAGCCGGCGTGCTCGCCGCCGTAGAACGTCTGCCAGGCAGCAGGGTCGGTCAGCCGGAAGTCGGCCCCGCAGTCGATGACCACCGTCTCGTCGCCCAGTGCCTGCGCGATCGCGGCCGACTGGCCGTGCGGCAGGCCGAGGAACACGACGTCGTGCCCGGCGAGCGTCTCGACGGTCGTCTCGACCAGGATGCGGTCGGCGAGCGGGACCAGGTGCGGCTGGAGGGCGCCGAGGCGCTCACCGGCGTTGGAGCCGGCGGTCAGGGCTCCGATCTCGACGTCGGGGTGGCCCAGGAGGAGGCGCAGGACCTCTCCCCCGGCGTACCCACTGGCTCCGGCGACGGCAACTCTCACGGACATTTGCATGACTATACATTGCTCTGCATGTACTGCCGAACCGGGTCGGAAAGGCGAGGCGCGTCGTCAGTCTCCTCCCCTACGGTGCTGGGATGACAAGACTCCCTGCCGAGACCTACCTGTCGCACCTGCGCTCCGAGTCCGCCCGGTTCCGCGAGGTCCTCGCCGGTTGCGCCCCCGAGGCGCGGGTGCCGTCGTGCCCCGAGTGGAGCGCCGCCGACCTGCTGTGGCACCTCGCCACGGTCCAGCGCTGGTGGGCCGAGGTGCTCGTGGCCCGGCCGGAGCGACCCGAGGAGGTGGAGCCGCCTCGGCCGGAGTCGTACGACGGACTGCTGGCGGCGTACGACGAGTGGTCGGCGCACCTGGCAGACGTGCTGGAGGCCGCGGATCCCGCCGAGCCGGCGTGGAACTGGTCGGACGACCACACGGTGGGCTTCATCCTGCGTCGGCAGGCGCACGAGGCGCTGGTCCACCGGGTCGACGCAGAGCTCTCCGCTGGGGTCTCGTCGGAGGTTGACCCGGTGCTCGCCGCCGACGGGGTCCACGAGGTGCTGGCCGTGATGTACGGCGGGTGCCCGCCGTGGGGGTCGTGGGCACCGGGCGAGGGCCTGGTGCGCGTCGACGCCACCGACACGGGCCACGGGTTCTGGGTCAGGTTCGGCCTGTTCTCCGGCACCGATCCCGACAGCGGGACGACGTATGTCGACGACGAGGACTTCCACGTGGTCGAGCCGCCGGGTGGGGACGTCGAGCCGGACGTGGTGGTGGACGGACCGGCGGCTGCCCTGGACCTCTGGTTGTGGAACCGGGGCGACGACACGGAGATCTCGGTGGTCGGGGACGAGGCCACCCTCGCCCGGTTCCGCGCGATCGTCGGGTCGCCGATCAACTGAGCCGCCTGGGCGACAGTGGAGCCCGGGGACGCCACGTCCGTCCGCGGGCTCCACTGGTGATGATCAGGCCCGCTGGACCGCCCCGGTGCGCTCGGCGGCGAGTGCCACTGCTGCGTCGCGGGCGGCAGCGGCCTCGCCCTCCTTGAGGGTCCGGTCGGGAGCGCGGAAGCGCAGGGCGTAGGCGAGCGACTTCTTGCCCTCACCGACCTGGTCGCCGGTGAAGACGTCGAAGAGCCGGATCGACTCGAGCAGCTCCCCCGCGCCCTCGCGCAGCGCCGACTCGACGTCGGCCGCCGGCACCGAGGCGTCGACCACGAGGGCGACGTCCTCCTTGGCGACGGGGTAGGACGAGAAGCTCGGCGCCTGCCGCAGGTGGACCGAGCGCGCGATGAGGAGGTCGAGGTCGACCTCCGCGGCGACGGTGCGCTTCGGAAGCCCGAAGGCCTTGCACACGGTGGGGTGCACCTCGCCGGCGTGGCCGATCACCTCTCCCTCGACCGAGAGCTCGGCGCAGCGGCCGGGGTGCCAGGGGGCCAGCTCGACCGACGAGGCGGTGACCTCGAGGCCCAGCGCGGCGGCCACCGAGCGAACCGCCTCGACCGCGTCGGACCAGACCACGGGACGTGGCTCGCCCCACCATCCGCCCGCGACCGCGTCGCCCACAGCCACGACGGCCAGGTGCAGCGGCTGCGCGGGCAGCGCGGCGTCCAGCGCGGCGAACTCCTCCTCGGTCGGTCGGCGGTCGACCGGCAGGATCGCGGCCGGGCCGGAATGGCGCGGCAGCGTGACCGTGCCGGTCTCGAAGATCGCCACGTCGGTGGTGCCGTGGCCGACGTTCCTGCCGGCGGCCCGCAGGATCCCCGGCAGGAGCGTCGAGGTCATGAACCCGGCCTCGGCGCTCAGCGGGTTCGACAGCTGGAGCAGGTCGCGGCGCGGGTCGTCGGCCGTGAGACCGAGCGCATCGAGGTCGGCGACGCCGACGAACGGGAAGTTCACCACCTCGACGAATCCCTCACCCGCGAGCGTGCGACCGGCGCGACGACGGAGCTGCTGAGAGCGGGTGAGCCCGCGGCCGGAGGGCGGCGTCGGCAGCACGGACGGGACCTTGTCGTAGCCGACGAGCCGGATGACCTCCTCGGAGAAGTCCTGGGCATCGGTGAGGTCGGGGCGCCACGGCGGAGGCGTCACCGCGAGGGTCGCCGACCCGGCGACGTCGCACCCGACGGCGCGCAGGCACGCGATGCTCTGCTCCTCCGTGATCGACATGCCGGACACACGGGCGGCGAGGTCGCCGGGGACCTCGATGACCGGCATCGTCGGCGCAGTGCCGACGACGGTGACACCCGGGTCCGCCTGGCCGCCACCGTGCTCGACGAGCAGCTCGACGACGCGGTCGGCCGCGGCCTCGCAGACGGTCGGGTCGACGCCGCGCTCGTTGCGCTTGCCGGCCTCGGACGTGATCCTGTGGCGCCGTCCGGTGCGGAACATCGACACGGCGTCCCAGTGGGCCGCCTCGACGAGGACGGA
This sequence comes from Nocardioides alpinus, assembly GCF_900112035.1. Lineage (GTDB taxonomy): Bacteria > Actinomycetota > Actinomycetes > Propionibacteriales > Nocardioidaceae > Nocardioides > Nocardioides alpinus. The sequence continues at coordinate 13,297 of NZ_FOKC01000006.1, forward strand.
GGTGGTCGAGTCCGAGATCTCGGTGGTCTCGCCGCCCATGACGCCACCGAGGCCGATGATGCCGGAGTCGTCGGTGACGACCAGGTCGCCCGGGTCAAGCGACCGCTCGGTGCCGTCGAGGGTCTTGAGCCGCTCGCCGTCGCGCGCACGTCGTACGACGATCGCGCCGCGCACCTTGTCGGCGTCGTAGCCGTGGATGGGGCGGCCCGTCTCGAGCATGACGTAGTTGGTCACGTCGACGGCGAGCGAGATCGGGCGCATGCCGGCGGCGGTGATCCGGCGGACCATGAAGTCCGGCGTGGGCGCCGTGGGGTCGAAGCCGCTGACCCTTCGGGCGACGAAGACCGGGCAGCCCTCGGCATCCTCGACCACGACGGGGTGGCCCGCGTCGTCGGCCGGCGGGGTGTCGCGGAGCACCGGGTCGCGGAAGCTGCTCGCACCCTCCACGGACACCAGCACCTCGCGGGCGATGCCGCGGATCGACAGGGCGTACGCCCGGTCCGGGTTGATCTCGAACTCGATGGTCTCCTCGTCGAGGCCGAGCAGAGGACGTACGTCCTCGCCGGGCGCGCCGGCGTCCGCAGGCAGCACGATGATGCCGTCGTGGTCGTCACCCAGGCCGAGCTCGGCCGCCGAGCAGATCATGCCGGCGGACAGGTGTCCGTAGGTCTTGCGGGCGCCGATCGCGAAGCCGCCGGGCAGCACGCCGCCGGGCAGGACCGTGACGACCAGGTCCCCGGGCTCGAAGTTGTGCGCGCCGCAGACGATGCCCTGCGGCTCGCCGGTGCCGTTGGCATCACCGACGTCGACGGTGCACCAGTTGATGGTCTTGCCGTTCTTCTGCGGCTCGGGCTCCATCGTCAGGACGCGCCCGACCACGAGCGGACCGGTGATGTCGCGCCCGGGGCTCTCGATCGCCTCCAGCTTGAGACCGGTCAGGGTCAGGCGATCGGTGATCTCCTCGGTGGTCGTGCCTGCGGGTACGTCGACGTGGTCCAGGATCCAGGACAGGGGTGCCTTCATGTCAGTACTCCCTTCTCAGATCTCGGTGCCGAACGCGCTGCTGAACCGGACGTCGCCCTCGAAGAGCGGTCGCAGGTCCTCCAGGTTGTGGCGGAACATGAACGAACGGTCGATGCCCATCCCGAACGCGAACCCGCTGTAGACCTCGGGGTCGACGCCGCACGCGACGAGGACACGTGGGTTGACCACACCGCAGCCGCCCCACTCGATCCAGCCCTCGCCGCGGCACGTGCGACACGCGTCCGACTCGACGCCACGGCACACGAAGCACTTCACGTCGACCTCGGCCGACGGTTCGGTGAAGGGGAAGTAGGACGGGCGGAACCGCGTGGTGATGCCGTCGCCGAAGAGCTGGGACGCGAAGTGGTCCAGCGTGCCCTTGAGGTGGGCCATGGTGATGCCCTCGTCGACCACGAGGCCCTCGACCTGGTGGAACATCGGCGAGTGGGTGGCGTCGTACTCGTCGGTGCGGAACACCCGTCCCGGGCACACGACGTAGATCGGCGGCTTGCGGGTCAGCATGGTGCGCGCCTGCACCGGCGACGTCTGGGTGCGCAGCACGACGTGGTGGTCGGCCGGCTCGGTCCAGAAGGTGTCCTGCATGGTGCGCGCAGGGTGGTCGGGACCGAGGTTGAGGGCGTCGAAGTTGAGCCACTCGGCCTCCACGACGGGACCCTCGGCGACCTCGTAGCCCATGGCCACGAAGAGGTCGGCGATGAGCTCGGACTGCAGGGTGATCGGGTGCCGGCCGCCGGGACGGCGACGGGTCGTCGGCAGCGAGACGTCGACCGTCTCCTCGGCGAGCATCCGCTCCTCGTGCTCGGCCTCGAGCACGACCTGACGGGCGGCGAGGGCCTGGTTGATCGCGCCGCGCGCCTGGCCGATGCGCTGACCGGCGTCCTTGCGGGCCTGGGGCGGGAGGGCCCCGATCTCGCGGTTGGCGAGGGCGATCGGCGACCGATCCCCCGCGTGGTCGATCCGGACCTGCTTGAGGGCATCGAGGTCGGGGGCAGCGGCGATCGCGGCGAGGGCCGCCTCGCGCATCGCCTCGACCTGGTCGGCCTTGAGCGGGGTCACTTCGACAGGGTCGTAGTCAGTGTTGGGGCCGGACATGGCTCTCTTTCGCGTAGCGCTACCCAGATCGGCGGAGAGTCAGCAGGTGGCTCTCGCCTGGCGACGGCAGGTCGCCACGAAGTCTAGGAGTGGAGGGGCTTCGGGTCGGACGGGGCACTCCCCGGACCCACGACGTCAGCTGCCCGACGGACCAGGTCCGGGGCGCAGAAATCGCAAGCTCGTGTCCACGGCCACCATGCTACTCGCCGAAGGCGGTCCAGATGCCAGCGCATTCGTCCGGTCGGGTGCCGCGCTCGACCCTGTCGATCCCCTCCAACGCGTCCTCGGCGCGGGATCGGCCAAGGTTCCAGGCCCGGGCATCCTCGAGCGCCTCGGGCCGTAGGGAGCCGTAGGGCAGGTCCTGCACCACGCAGCGCGCGACCTCGGCGGGGAGCCGCTCGACGATAGCGGGGGCCGCGTCGGCCGACAGCGTCTGCAGGTAGCGCAGGTCGAGGTCACCCGTCGCGTCGTAGCGGTCGAGGTTGCGGTCCGCGACCCAGGCGTCCGGGTTGATCGCGGCGAGACCGACCAGCGCGACGGCGCCCGACACCAGGGCGATGCGGGGCAGCCACTGGCCGCGACCGAGAACTCCCGCGACCATGATCGCGAGGACGACGAAGCCGAGCCAGCCCTCGAAGACGTCGACGAAGAGTCGCAGCGTCGTGAAGCCGTAGGCGTCCTGGTAGACGCTCATCCCGCGCAGCGCGGAGGCGACCACCAGCAGCGTGAGCACGCACAGCAGCCCCAAGGACGCGAAGAGCCAGCGTCGGTCCTCGGTCGAGTCGCCGGCGCGCCGCGACGCGACCCACACGACGAGCACGGTGAGCGCGGTGGCAAGGGTCAGCTGGCCGAAGCCCTGGTGGACGAAGTCGGCGTACGTCATCCCGGTGGACGCCTCGATGTAGTCGCGTCCGCCGATCAACGCGCGGGCCTGGGCGGCGATGAAGGCAAGGAAGACCGCGTCGACGACCAGCACGGGCACCAGCCACTCGAACCGGTTGGCGAGCGCGGTCGGGCGGCGTCCGCCCAGCACCTCCACGTCCGCGGGGTTGAGCGCGAGATAGGCGGCACCGAGCGTCGTGGCGAAGACGAAGCAGGCCAGGAAGGCCCGCCCGACGAGGTCGTTGAAGGTCAGGTTGGGCACCAGCTGGTCGACCCAGGACCCGAAGACCGGGTTGGCGCTGGCGAAGATCGTGCCGAACACCCCGAGCCCCAGCAGCGACCACACGGCCGTACGCACCAGCGCGGGCGTGCGTGAGCCGGTGCCCGCGATCCGCAGCGAGCGGCCGAACCAGGGCAGCCCGCGCAGCGAGGCCAACGGCCAGGCGAGTCCGGACAGCACGATGCCGGGCATGGAGCGGGCGCCCGTCACACCGCACAGGAACACGGCCGTCGCGGCGACGAGACCGAGCATCTGGATCCACCAGGCGTCGAGCAACGTCATGGGCAGCACGAGCAGGAGGGCGAGGGCGGAGCACACGAGCGTCCAGGTGTCGCGGCGGCGGCGCGCCGTGAGGAGGGCGGCGGTGCCGCTGGCCACGGCGACGAGGGTCCACGTGATTCCCACCGCGGTGAAGGAGAGCGCGAAGCCGGCCACGAGTCCGGCCACCGCGGCTGCGGCAACGGTGGGGATGCCGGGCGCGAGCCCGGACTCGGGCCAGAACCGACCGAAGAGCGTGTCGAGCCCCGGCTGGGGGCGCGCCGCGGCCGGAGGGCTGGCGGGCGGGGCGGTGGTGGTCATCACGGGCTCCTCGGTGGGGGAAGGGACGGTCTGGCGGCCGGCGGTCGGCGCCGGCACCTCGAGGCGAAGCCGCGCTCCGCGGCCCGAGGCGGGGTCGAGGAAGCGCAACGTTCCGCCGTGGAGCTGGGCCACCCAGCGGGCGACGGCGAGGCCCAGACCGGTCCCGCCGGCCCGGTCGGTCCCGAACCGGTCGAAGACGCGCTCGCGGTCCTCGGGCGCGACTCCCCCGCCGGCGTCGGTCACCTCGAGCCACCATCCCGCCTCGGCGGTGCCGGCGACGACTCGGACCGACGTGTCCGGGGGTGCGTGACGGCCCGCGTTGTCGACGATGTTGACGAGGAGCTGCTGCAGCCGGGCGGGATCGCCGGGCACGACGAGGTCGGCGCTGATGTCCACGTCGAACGCACCCGGCCGTCCCGCAGCGACCACCTGCGCGACGGAATCCTCGACCAGTGGGGCGAGGCGGACCTGCTGGGCGTCCAGCTCGACCACGCCCGCCTCCAGCCGCGAGAGCTGGAGGAGGTCGTCGACCAGGCGCCCCAGCCGTTGGGCCTGGTCGAGGGCCCCGCCGAGGTGGGCGGGGTCGGGCTCGACCACACCGTCGGCGAGGTTCTCCAGCTGCGCGGTCATCGCCGTGAGCGGCGTGCGGAGCTCGTGCGACACCGTGGCGATCAGGTCACGGCGCTCGCGGTCCACGGTGGCGAGGTCCTCCGCCATGCGGTTGAAGGCGGCGGCGAGCTGGCCGACCTCGTCGGTCGCGGAGGTCCGCACCCGGCCGGAGTAGTCGCCGCGCGCCATCGCCCGCGACACGTCGGTCATCCGGCGCAGGGGCGCGACCATCCCCGCGGCCAACAGCTGGGTGACACCGAGCGCCAGCGCCACGCTGACCGGCAGGACGAGCAACGGCGAGACGTCTGCTGCGGAGCCGAGCAGGGTGAGCAGCACCGCCGTGACGACGGATGCGGCGACCAGCAGGCCGAGCTTGGTCTTCAGGCTGGAGACCACGTCGAGCGGAGCCGTCACGGGAGGTCCTCGAGGGCGTAGCCGACGCCGTGCACCGTGCGGATCCGGGCGGCGCCGACCTTGGCGCGGAGCGCCTTCACGTGGCTGTCGACGGTACGGGTGGCGCTCGCGCTCCCCCAGGCATCACCCCAGTCCCACACGTCGCGCAGCAGCCGTTCGCGGCTCAGGACCTGGCCGGCCTCCCGTGCCAGGCACAGCAGCAGGTCGAACTCGGTCGGGGTGAGGTGCACCGGCTCGCCGGCCACCGTCGTACGCCGGGTGCCGGGGTCGATGCCGACCCCGCCGACCCGGAGGGCCGCAGGGCGCTCGTCGGCCAGGGCCGCGGCCCGCTCGACGCGGCGCAGCAGGGCAGCGACGCGGGCGACCACCTCGCGCATGGAGAACGGCTTGGTGAGGTAGTCGTCGGCGCCGACGCCGAGCCCGACGAGCACGTCGGCCTCGTCGTCGCGAGCGGTGAGCATCAGCACCGGGACCGGTCGCTCTGCCTGGATCCGCCGGCACACCTCGAGACCGTCGAAGCCCGGCAGCATCACGTCGAGCAGGACGACGTCGGGGCGGACCGAGGCGGCGAGGTCGACCGCCGAGGGCCCGTCGAAGGCCTGCTCGACCTGGTAGCCCTCGGCGCGCAGCCGCTGGGCCAGCGCGTCGTTGATGGTGCGCTCGTCCTCGACCACCAACGCGATCCGGGCAGCCGTGGTGGAAGTCATGCCCCGACCCTAGGAGCCGGAGGGCGTGGGAGGTGGGGGCGACTCGTGAAGGTTGTGTGGAGGTCGCCATGCGGTCAGTCCGGGCGCAGGTCGTCGCTGGGCCAGTCGACCATCACGCGGGCGCCGCCGCCGGGCGCGTCCTCGATGGTGACCCGCCCGCCGTGGGCGCGCGAGAGTCCGCCGACGATGTACATCCCGAGGCCGCTCCCGCCGGACTCGCCGGTGGTCCAGAACTTGGTGAAGACGCGGCGGCGCAGCTCGACGGGGATGCCGTCGCCCTCGTCGTCGACGGTGATGCGTACGCCGGGCATGCTCGGCAGCGCCTCGAGTCGGACGCTGACCTGCCCCTGGCCGTGGCGGATCGCGTTCTCGACGAGGTTGGTCACGACCTGGGTGAACTTGTCGGGGTCGGCGAACACCTCCGGAAGACCTTCCTCGACCTCCAGCGAGATGCCCCGCGCGGTGCCGGCCTCGATGGATCCGACCACGCGGCCGACGAGCACCTCGGCGGACGACTCGCGCGGGTAGAGCTGCAGGCGACCCGTGTCGATCCGGGCCACGTCGAGGAGCTCCGCGATCAGGCGCGCCAGTCGGTCGGCGTCGGCGTTGACCGTCTCGAGCATCAGCTTGCGCTGGTCGTCGCTCAGCTTGTCCCAGCGGTTGAGCAGCGCCTGAACGAACCCCTTGACGCCGGTCAGCGGCGAGCGCAGCTCGTGGGCGACCGTCGCGACGAGGTCCGAGCGCTCGCGGTCCATCAGCGCGCGACCTCGACCGCTGCGCAGTCCGACGGCGATGCCGACCACGGGGCCGAGGGGGTCGTTGCGGACCAGCCGTGCGGTGGTGAGCACCTCCTCGCCGAAGGCGTTGAGCCAGGTCTGCTCGGGGATGCCCCGGACGATCGAGATGCTCTCGAAGGGCCGATTGACACCAAGCCAGGTCCGTCCGTCCTGGTCGAGGAGCCTGAGCACCTCGTCGAACGGCAGCCCGAGTGCCTGCTCGGAGTCGACGCCGAGCAGTGCGGCCCCCTGGGCGTTGAGGATCGTGACGACGCCGTCCCGGGTCGCTCCGAGGATGCCGTCGGGGTAGAAGTCGGCGAGCGAGCGCAACCGGCTGGGAGTGCCGTCGACCCTCCTGCTCTCCCCGGACATGGTCGCCACCCTAGGCCCGCGGCATCGGCTTCGGTCGACGCAACCCCGCGGCGCGCAGGGCGACCACCAGCTCGCGGGACGACACGGGGACCGCACCGGCCGCCACCATGGCGTCGTAGGCCTCGGCCGGGACGTCATAGTGGTCGCGGTCCCACCCCCGGGAGGGGATGCCGTGGGCCGCTGCGAACGCGTGCGCCTCGTCGTAGGACGTGTCGCTGGCGAGGTGCGACCAGAGCCGGTCCCAGCGCGGCACGGCCGGCGGGTCGATCAGCATCATCGGGGCGACCGCTGCGCACGCGCGCTGGCATAGAGGCACACCGCGGCAGCGGTGGACAGGTTGAGGCTCTCGGCGCGGCCGTGGATCGGGATCGCGACGCGCTGGTCGGCCAGGGCAGCCAGCTCGTCGGGGAGCCCCCACGCCTCGTTGCCGAAGAGCCAGGCGGTCGGACCGCTGAGGTCGGCGTCGAAGAGGTCGACCTCACCGGCGCCGTCGGCGGCGAGAACGGTCAGGCCACGCTGCTGGGCTGCGCGTACGGCCGCGGCCGGGTCCGGCTCCACCGCGAACGGCAGGTGGAACAGGCTGCCGACGGTGGCGCGGACGGTCTTGGGGTTGTAGGCGTCGACGGACTGTCCCGCCAGCACCACGGCGTCGGCGCCGGCTGCGTCGGCGGTGCGGATCACCGTGCCGGCGTTGCCGGGGTCGCGGACGTCGGCGCAGATGACCAGCAGCCGCGGGGCCACCGTCACCACATGGGCGAGGGGCGAGTCGATGTGGCGGCAGAGGGCCACGAGTCCCGCCGGGCTCACCGAGTCCGACAGCGACGCGAGGGCACGGTCGTCGACGAGGGTGACGGGCGTGCCGTCCAGCAGGTCGGCGTACTGCGCCTGCGCGCCCTGCGTCGCGAAGACCTCGACCACGCACCCCTCGACGGACAGGGCGCCCTCGACGGCCTTCGGGCCGTCAGCGAGGAAGAGCCGCCGCTCGGTGCGTACCGAGCGGCGGCTCAACTTGCGAGCCTCCTTGACGCGGCTGTTCCCCACGGTGAGGGGGATGCCGTCGGTCGGCGAAGTGCTCATGTGTGACTTTCCGGGTCTCGTGAGGGTCGCGGGGCGACCTCCTCGACCAGCGGACCGATCAGGCGGAGACCTTGGGCGCGTTGACGTCCTCGGGCAGCGCAGCCTTGGCGGCCTCGACGAGCACGGCGAACGCCGGCGCGTCGTGGACGGCGAGCTCGGCCAGGATCTTGCGGTCGACCTCGATGCCCGCCAGGCCGAGGCCCTGGATGAAGCGGTTGTAGGTCATGCCGTTGGCGCGGGCCGCGGCGTTGATGCGCTGGATCCACAGCTTGCGGAAGTTGCCCTTGTTCTTGCGGCGGTCGTTGTAGCTGTAGACGAGGGAGTGGGTGACCTGCTCCTTGGCCTTGCGGTAGAGGCGCGAGCGCTGGCCGCGGTAACCGCTGGCCCGCTCGAGGGTGGTGCGACGCTTCTTCTGAGCGTTTACTGCGCGCTTGACGCGTGCCATGGTGCTACTCCTTGGTGCAAAGGGACGGCGGCTGGGCCACCAGGACTGTGGGGCAGGAAGCTCAGATGCCGAGCATCTTCTTGACGCGGCTGACGTCGGCCTTCTCGAGCTCGACCATGCCGGCGTTGCGACGGTGCTTCTTGCGGCTGCCCGTGGTGGGGGCGGACGCGAACGCAGCGCCGGACTTGCGGCCGGCCTGCAGGCGCATGATCTTGCCCGAGCCGGTCACCTTGAAGCGCTTGCTGGTGCCCGAGTGGGTCTTGTTCTTCGGCATGTGTCTCTTCCTTCGGTTGCTCGTGTGTCTTGGGGGGCCGGGGCCAGTAGGGCCGGGGCCAGGCTCAGGTGGCTGTCACGGCTTCGCCGCGAGCTGCTCGATCGAGCCCTTTCGCTTCGCTCAGGCCTCGATCTCAGGATCCAGGTTCTCGGAGCGGCCGCGCTCCTTCTTCTGCGCGACCGGGCCGGCGAGGTGGGCGGCCTCCCGCTCGGCGTCCTCCTCGGCCTGGCGCTCGGCGCGGACCTGGGCCCGGCTGGCACGTGCGGCGTCGGCGTCGATCTTGGCGTCGGCCTTCTTCTTGTGCGGGCCGAGCACCATGATCATGTTGCGGCCGTCCTGCTTGGGCGAGGACTCGACGAAGCCGAGCTCCTCGACGTCCTCGGCGAGGCGCTGCAGCAGGCGGAAGCCCAGCTCGGGGCGGTGCTGCTCACGACCGCGGAACATGATCGTGATCTTGACCTTGTCGCCTGCACCGAGGAACCGCACGACGTGACCCTTCTTGGTCTCGTAGTCGTGCTGGTCGATCTTGGGACGAAGCTTCATCTCCTTGATGATCACGTTCGTCTGGTTGCGGCGGGCCTCGCGAGCCTTCTGGGCGTTCTCGTACTTGAACTTGCCGTAATCCATGAGCTTGCAGACCGGGGGGCGTCCCTGCGGGGCGATCTCGACGAGGTCGAGGTCGGCCTCCTGGGCCAGCTTGAGTGCCTGGTCGGTCGGCACGATGCCAACGGTCTCACCGTTGGGTCCGACGAGCCGGACCTCGGGTACGCGGATCCGCTCGTTGATGCGCAGCTCGGTGCTGATGGGTCCTCCAGTAGTTCGGGTGGGTGGGAACCCCTTGCCCTCCGGACTGGTCCGCACGGACTGGTCAGAAAATGAACAATGGCTCCCGCTGGTGCCAAGCGGGAGCCAGTCACGACACGTCTCCCCTCGCGGAGAAATCGTGGGTGTCACACAGGTGTGTCACTGGACCGGACCCGACGATCTGTGGTGCAGGGCGATCGATGCGGGTGGGAGACGGGTGGTGCTGCCTCCGCTTGGCTGGATCGGTGTCAGTCGCGGAATCCGGAGAGTCCACTCATGTCACTGATCGGTCAACACGGAAGGTTAGCCGATCATTCCGCTCGCGGGCCAATCCAGCCGTGCCCCTGCCCCGCGCTGCCGCCCGCCCCGTCGCCCAGGGCCACCAGCCGCCACCCGGCGGCCAGGCGGGTCAGGTCCTCCCCGTCGACGACGTAGGACGCCGGGCCGGCGAGGTCGACGAGCAGGGCATCGGCACCGTCCTGCACTGCCGCGGTCGCCGCCGTCGCCGCGGTGACCGGCACCGGGCGCGCCTGCGGATCCCACTGCGCCATCGTCTCGACGGAGGTGAAGGCCAGCAGACCGGTGCTGCCGTCGGCCGCGCGCACGAGGACCGCCGCCATGTCCGAGGACTTGTCGTGGGCGAGCCCGTGCTCGTCGACCTCGACCTCACCGAGCACGGCGACGACAGGCACGAGCAGCCGGCAGTCCTGGAGCACGGCCAGCACCTGGCCCGACGTGGCACGGCCCAGGGCTCGCTCGGCCAGCAGCCCGGCGAGGACCGCGTCCTTCTGTCCCGAGTCGTCGGGGAACCCCGGGTCAGGGATCGTGCGTGCGTCGTCGAGGTCCACGTGCCCATTGTCCCCTTTCGGCTTGTGGGATCGTGGCGGGGTGGACGGAACTACCTGGGCGGCCCTGACCGCAGCACTGACCGTGGCCGGCGCGATCTGGACGTGGATCGCCTTCCAGCGCCGCGGGGCGGCGAACGGCCTGCGCGCGCTCGGTTTCACCCTGCTGCCGGCTGCCGCCTGGCTGACCGGGACCCTCGAGGTGGTCGTCGAGATCGCCGGTTCGGTCACCGACTGGGCGACCGGCCTGGTCTTCGACATCTTCACGTGGGCCGGTGTCGGGCTGGCCGGGCTCGCTGTCGTCCTCTTCCTGGTCAGCGGCATCATCCGGGACCGCCAGCTGGCGCGCGCCCAGCAGGGCGGCGCCACGCAGGCCACCCCGCAGGCAGGCGTCGACGGACCCCGACGGCGTACGTCGTTGCCGCCTGCCTCGGCGAAGTCGAAGGGCGGCTCGCCCATCGACGACGAGATGGCCGACATCGAGGCGCTGCTGAAGAAGCGCGGCATCGAGTGAGCGACCACTTCGTCGACCGCAACCGCCTGTGGTCGCGGTTCAACGCAGCGGTCGCGGCGCTCCCGGAGCCCCCGTCGACGCCGATCGCGGTGGTCGACCTCGACGTGTTCGACGCCAATGCCGCCGACCTCGTGCGCCGTGCCGGAGGCAAGCCGGTGCGGGTCGCGTCCAAGTCCCTCCGCGTCCCCGCCCTCATCTCGCGGGCCCTGGCCACGGACGGCTTCGCCGGCGTCCTCGGCTACACCGTGGCCGAGGCCCTGTGGCTCCACGAGAACGGCGTCAGCGACGACATCGTCGTGGCCTACCCGTCGGTCGACGCCGGCGCGCTGCGTCGGCTCGCGGCCTCCCCGGCGGCGGCAGCGGCGATCACCCTGATGATCGACGACGTCGCGCACCTCGACGCGGTCGACGCGGTCCGCGACTCGCTCGACGTCGAGATCCGGATCGCCCTCGACCTCGACGCCGGTCTGAGGCTCGGCGGGCAGCACATCGGGCCCAAGCGCTCTCCCCTCTTCGACACCGCCGACGTCATCGCCCTGGCCCGCCGGGTCGTCGAGCGGGACGGCTTCCGCCTCGTCGGCGTGATGACGTACGAGGGCCAGGTCGCCGGTGTCCCCGACGACGTGCCCGACCAGCGCACCAGGTCGCTCCTCGTACGCCGCCTCAAGCAGGCCTCCATGGCACAGCTCGAGGTGCGGCGACGCGAGATCTCCGACGCGCTGGCGCGCGTGACCGAGCTCGAGTTCTGGAACGGCGGCGGCTCCGGCTCCGTCGAGGCCACGGCCGCCGACCCGGCGGTCACCGAGATCGCCGCGGGGTCGGGACTGCTCGTGCCCGGGATCTTCGACCACTACGCCTCCTTCGAGCCCCGCCCGTCCGCCTTCTTCGGCCTCCGGGTGTCGCGCAAGCCGACGCCCGCGACGGCGACGGTCCACGGCGGCGGCCTGGTTGCGAGCGGCGCCACCGGTGCGGACCGCTCCCCCATCCCCTGGGCCCCGCCCGGCCTGCACCTCACGAACCTCGAGGGCGCCGGCGAGGTCCAGACACCGCTGACCGGCCACCCCGCCGCACTGCTCGCCATCGGCGACCTCGTGTGGTTCCGCCACGCCAAGTCCGGCGAGCTGTTCGAGCACGTGCGCGACGTGCACCTCGTCCGCGGTGAGTCGGTCACCGAGGTGGTGCCGTCGTACCGCGGCTGCGACCGTGCCTTCTGACTCCTACGACGTCGCGCGGCAGGTCGCCGACCGGGTAAAGGCCGCACCGCCGACGCTCGGTGCCGGCCGGCTGGTGTGCATCGACGGCCCCGGAGGGTCGGGCAAGACCACGCTCTCCGAGCGCCTCGAGGCCGTCGTGCCGGGCGCGACGGTGGTGCACTGCGACGAGCTCCTGCAGGGCTGGGACGGACTGCCGGGCCTCGCCTCGACCGTCGAGCGGCTGGTGACGCCTCTGGCCGCCGGACGGACCGGCAGCTGGCGACGGTGGGACTGGCTCGCCGACGACTGGGCCGAGACCCACGAGGTCGCGCCGGGCGGACTGCTCGTGCTGGAGGGCGTGGGCAGCTGGTCCCCCGCGATCGCCGACCTGGTGGGCGTCCTGGTGTGGGTCGAGGTCGCGTCAGAGGTGCGCCTCGAGCGCGGGATCGCCCGCGACGGAGAAGGGATGCGAGCCCACTGGGAGCGGTGGCGGCTCGAGGAGGACGCCCTGTTCGCCCGCCTCGGCACCCGTGAGCGCGCCGACGTGGTCGTCGACACCGCGGAGGCGGCTCGGGCCGGCGACTCCCCGAGCGGGTAGAAGTCCTGGCGTGCGCGGGGGCTGGTCGTGTCTAGTGTGGCCGTCATGGTGTTGCCGAGCGGGGACCAGTACGAGATCGCGGCAGCGGGCTACGCCGCCGTCGTCACCGAGAGCGGGGCGGCGCTTCGAGGGTTGTCCCTCCACGGCCGGGAGCTCGTGGACGGGTTCGCGGCGGACGAGATGTCGTCGGGTGGACGGGGCCAGCTCCTGGCGCCGTGGCCCAACCGGATCCGTGACGGTCGCTACGCGTTCGGTGGTCGCGACCTCCAGCTCGGTCTCACCGACCCCAGCCGCGGCAACGCCTCGCACGGGCTCGCCCGCTGGGCCGCGTGGACGCTCGAGGAGCACACCGCGACCTCGGTCTCACTGGTCTACCGCGTGATGGCGCAGACGGGATATCCGTGGTCCCTCGACCTGCACGTCCTCTACGACCTGTCCGCCGACGGCCTGGTGGTGACCCAGACGGCGACCAACCTGTCCCCGTCTCCCGCGCCCTACGCCAGCGGAGCGCATCCCTACCTGAAGGTCGGGGACGCCATCGAGGAGCTGGAGCTGCGGGTCCCGGCGCGCACGCGCCTCCTGGTCGACGACCGACAGCTGCCGATCGGCGCGGAGCCGGTCGCCGGGGGGTACGACTTCACCCGCCCGCGCCCGGTCGGTGACGCCGTGCTCGACGAGGCGTACGGCGACCTGGCGCGCGAGGGCGGCCGGACGACCGTGACGCTGCGCGATCCTGTCCTCGACCGTGGGGTGGCGCTGTGGGTGGACGAGCGCCACCACTGGTTGCAGGTGTTCACTCCCCCGCCCGTGGAGGGCCGGCGAACAGGACTGGCGGTGGAGCCGATGACCGCGCCCGCAGACGCCTTCAACTCCGGCACCGACCTGGTCACCCTCGCTCCGGCCGGTGGCCCCGGCGACGAGCTGTCCGTCTCGTGGGGCATCCACGGGTCGTGACGCGCGACCTCAGCCCCGGGGCATCAGCCTGTGGTCGACCCGCAGGGGCTCGGACAGGGTGATCTCGAGGTACTCGTTCTGGTCGGGCTGCGTCGTCGACCGCCCACCTGCAGCGGGGAAGTTGTTGTCGTTCATCACAGCGATGGTGTCGGCGTCGAGGATCTCGACGTCCTCGATCGTGAAGAACGGGAACGTGAACGGGTCGCCGTAGGGCGAGAGCCCTCCGGGGTTGGCGACGTCCATCAGGTCGACCACCAGCGTCTTGGACACCCATCCGTCCCGGTCGGTGTCGCGCAGGTCGACGAGGTAGATCCTCTTGAAGGCTGCTGTCGGACCCTGGCCGTTGTCGCGCTCGATGACGAGTGCCTCGTGGTTGTTGACCTGGATGAAGTCACCGAGCGCATGGGCCGGGCTCTCCATCCGGTAGCGCAGGAACCGGTCGTCGAACTCACCCTTGCGGACCGTGTAGATGCGGAGGGCGTCCGCGAGCCCCGCTGCCTTGTCCTCGTCCGTTGCGCCCTCGAGCATCGGGTGCAGCACCTGCCCGTTGGGGCTGATCGACATGCCCTCGTAGCCCTTCGAGTTCGGCAGGTTCGGCATCCCGGCACCCAACGTCGGGTTGGACGGGCTGCGGACGCCCGGCGTCGGGAGCGGCGCCTCGAGCAGGCGACCCCTGGCATCGAAGTGGAGCACGTAGGGACCGAACTCCTCGCCCACCCACAACGTGCCGTCGTCGGCCACCTGCAACGACTCGGGGTCGAAATCCCAGCCGGTGAGCAGACGATCCGGTTCCGGGCAGGAGTAGCCGGCCGGGACGACGTCGGCCGCGGCGCAGCCGCCATCTCGCCAGGTCGTCCACGGGATGAGGCTCCGCGGGTCACTGAAGGTCAGTGCGGTGCGGTCGTAGGTGGTCTCGCCCGACCCGTCCACGTCGTCTGGCTCGGGTGTGATGCGGTGCACGGCCAGGAGGAAGTCGGCGCTGTTGGCCTTCGCGCCGAAACCGTTGTCGGAGAGCACGAGGAAGGCGCCGTCCGCGAGTGCGTGCGTGCCGGAGAAGCCCTGGACCGGTTGGCCGACATAGGGCGCCGGGACCACGGCGCTGCCGGACGTCCAGTGGCCGCTGCGCTCGCTGCCCGGGACGTACGTCGTCGCCGGGAGCACGGACCAGGCCGAGAGCACCGCTCCACCGGGATCCACCTCGGATCCGTGCGGGATGGCCGAGGCAGTGGTGGCCGGGGCGCCGAGGGCAGTGACGGCGAGTGCGGTGGCGAGTGCGAGCGTGCGAGGTCCGAGGGTCATGCTTCGAGCCAACAGGCGCCCGGTGACCAGCGGGCAACAGCCAGCCGTCGGGCGGGCGACGGCTGGGTCAGCGCTCGCCGGGGTCCTCGCGGTCGATCAGCGCGCGCACCGCTCGTACACCGTCTCGCGCCCGGCTGCCGTCGGAGCCCTGGAAGGCCATCGCGGAGATCGTCGTGCCGTCGGCGAGGTCGAGGGTGGCCCACGGGGCGCCTCCGGCCAGGTGGATGCCGAGCACCTCCTCCCAGGCGAGGTGCCGGGTCCGGAAGCCGTTGACCACGACGAGCGCGTCCACCTCGGCGGTGACGCGGGCGCGGGCGAGGGCCCAGCCGCAGGAGGCGAAGGCGGCCCCCATGACCAGGAGCGTCGAGCGCTGGAGCCAGGTGAAGCGGTCGCGGACCGACTCGTCGAAGCCGAACCAGGCCGCGGCACAGACCACGAGCAGCATCCCGCCGAAGCCGAGCACCGCGATGCGTACGCCCAGTGGGCGCCAGGTGTGCGGCAGGGAGGGCAGGGGCCGGCCGGCGGGCCGGGCGTCGTCAGAGCCGGCAGGCATGGATGTCCGTGAGCAGGATCGCGCGGGCCCCGATCGAGTAGAGCTCGTCCATGAGGCGCTGCGAGCCGGCGCGCGGCACCATCACCCGCACGGCGACCCAGCCGGCCTTGCCGAGCGGCGAGATCGTCGGCCCCTCGCGACCGGGCGCGAGCTCGGACGCTGCGTCGAGGTACTGCTGCTCGATGTCGTAGTCCATCATCACGAAGCTGCGCGCGACCAGCACGCCCTCGATCCGACGCCGGAAGATCTCGAAGTCGTCGGGCACCTGGCCGCCGCGGGTGATGAGCACCGCCTGCGAGTCGAGGATGACCTCACCGAAGGTCTCCAGGCCCGCCGCACGCAGCGTCGAACCGGTCTCCACGACATCGGCGATGACGTCGGCGACGCCGAGCTGGATGCTCGTCTCGACCGCGCCGTCGAGGCGGGTGACGCTCGCGTCGACCCCGTGGCGGAAGAGGTAGTCCTCGACCACACCGACGTACGACGTCGCGATCCGCAGGCCGTGCAGGTCCTCCAGCGAGGAGTAGCGGCCGACGGGGCCGGCGAAGTGGAAGCGCGAACGGCCGAACCCGAGGTTCATGACCTCGTCGGCCTTGGCGCCGGAGTCGAGCAGCAGGTCGCGGCCGGTGATGCCGACGTCGAGCGTGCCCTCACCGACGTAGAGCGCGATGTCGCGCGGGCGCAGGTAGAAGAACTCGACATCGTTCTCGGAGTCGACGAGCGCGAGCTCCTTGGAGTCGTTGCGCTGGCGGTAGCCCGACTCGCGCAGGATCTCGGTGGCGGCCTGGGACAGCGCCCCCTTGTTGGGGACGGCGATGCGGAGGGTCATGCGGGGTTCACCGGCTTCTGGGGGTGGTGCTCACAGGTGGGCGTAGACGTCGTCGAGGGTCAGGCCGGAGGCGATCATGAGCACCTGGGCGTGGTAGAGCAGCTGGCTGATCTCCAGCGCCGTCGCGTCCTTGCCCTCGTGCTCGGCGGCCATCCAGGACTCGGCGGCCTCCTCCAGGAGCTTCTTGCCGATGGCATGGACGCCGGCGTCGAGCTGCTGCACCGTGCCGGACCCCTCGGGGCGCTCCACGGCCTTGGCGGAGAGCTCTGCCCACAGGTCCTCGAACGTCTTCACGAGGAGCAAGCCTAGGGCGCGTCGGTGCCATCGGTGACACTGGCCGCATGGACGAGATCACCGGCGCACCCGATTGGGGCCGCCTCGCCTGGCCCCGGACCACCGAGCGCCTCACCCTGCGACCCGCGACCGCCG
The DNA here is from genome assembly GCF_900112035.1 of Nocardioides alpinus. Taxonomy (GTDB): domain Bacteria; phylum Actinomycetota; class Actinomycetes; order Propionibacteriales; family Nocardioidaceae; genus Nocardioides; species Nocardioides alpinus. The sequence goes on from NZ_FOKC01000006.1 coordinate 29,866, forward strand.
ACGACGCGGAGGCGATGTTCGCCTACCGGTCCCTCCCGTCGGTCGCCCGCTGGATGACCCAGCTGCCGAGCGACCTCGAGTCGTGGCGCGTCGACTTCCACAAGCGCCACCCCTTCGCCCTGATGGTCCTTCTCGACGACGCACCCATCGGCGACCTGTTCCTCAAGACCGAGGACGCCTGGGCGCAGGCCGAGGTGCGCGAGCGGGCCTCGAACGTCTTCGCGGAGATCGGCTGGTGCCTGGCCCCCGACCACGAGGGCCACGGCCTGGCCACCGAGGCCGTGCGCGACCTGTTGGCGATCGCGTTCGCCGGCCTCGGGCTGCGCCGGGTGATGGCCACCTGCTTCGCCGACAACGAGCCGTCATGGCGTCTGATGGAGCGTCTCGGCATGCGCCGTGAGTCCCACACCGTCCGGGACGCCCTGCACCGCGACGGCGAGTGGTACGACGGGCTCACCTACGCCCTGCTCGCCGACGAGTGGTCGCCTGACGGGACCCACCCCTAGGAGGGGTTGTCCGGCGGCGAGGGCGTGCCTAGGGTCGAGTCATGACTCAATCGAACACGCATTCGGACCCCGCGGACACGCCCGAGACCCTGGGCGGCCCCCAGGGGGACAGCACGCGCAAGGACCCCGAGGAGTGGGTCACCGGCGACGAGCCGATGACCGGCGCGCAGCGCAGCTATCTTGACACCCTGGCGCGCGAGGCCGGCGAGGAGCTGCCCGGCGACCTCACCAAGGCGCAGGCGTCCGAGCACATCGACCGCTTGCAGGGCGCCAGCGACCGGACGGCCTGACCCCGCCACCGAGCAATTGGCGCTAGCGGATCCCGCGCACGACCAGCGCGGTGTCGAGGGCGGCGGACGTCGCCTCCCAGCCCTTGTCCTCCACCGAGCCCTCGAGCCCGGCGCGGTCGAGTGCCTGCTGCTCGGTGTCGCACGTCAGCACGCCGAAGCCCACCGGCATCGCGTGGTCGACGCTCACCCGGGTCAGCCCGTCGGTGGCGGCGGAGCAGACGTAGTCGAAGTGGGGGGTGCCGCCGCGGATGACGACACCCAGGGCCACGACGGCGTCGTACCCCGCCCTGGCCAGGGCAGCAGCGACGACGGGCAGCTCGAAGGCGCCGGGGACCCGGATCACCTCCGGTTCGCTGATGCCGTACGCCGCCAGCGCGCGCTCGGCACCCGCGACGAGTCCGTCCATCACCCGGGTGTGCCACGTGGCCGCGACGACGGCGACGCGCAGGCCGCTCGCGTCGAACGGCTGGGACGTCGGTGCTCCGGCTCCGCTCATGATGCTCCTTCATCGGTGCTGTCACGCGCCAGGTCGGGCAGGTCGTGCCCCATCCGGTCGCGCTTGGTCTGGAGGTAGGTCAGGTTGTGGTCGTTGGGGTGCGGCGTCAGCGGCACCCGCTCGGTGACCCGGATCCCGAAGTCCTCCAGGCTGGCGGTCTTGTCGGGGTTGTTGGTCATCAGCCGCACCGAGGCGACGCCGAGGTCGCGCAGCACCTGCGTGGCGGTGCCGTAGTGACGCGCGTCGGCGGGCAGCCCGAGGTCGAGGTTGGCGTCGACGGTGTCGCGACCGCCGTCCTGGAGCTGGTAGGCCTGCAGCTTGGCGACGAGGCCGATGCCGCGCCCCTCGTGGCCACGGAGGTAGACCACCACTCCCCTGCCCTCCGTGACGATGGTGCTCAGCGCCTCGTCGAGCTGGGGACCGCAGTCGCAGCGCTCGCTGCCGAAGACGTCCCCGGTGAGGCACTCGCTGTGCACCCGGGTGAGCACGGGCTCGTCGCCGCTGATGTCGCCGTGGACGAGGGCGACGTGCTCGCTGTCGTCGATGGTGATGCGATAGCCGTACGCCGTGAACTCGCCGTGCCGGGTGGGCAGGCGCGTCTGGGCCACACGTACGACGTGGCGCTCGTGCCGGCGTCGGTAGCGCACGAGGTCCTCGATGGAGATCATCGCCAGGCCGTGCTCGTCGGCGAACGCGCGCAGCTCGGGCGCACGCTTCATCGTGCCGTCGTCGTTGACGACCTCGACCAGCACGCCGGCCGGGGTGAGCCCGGCCAGCTTGGCGAGGTCGACCGCGGCCTCGGTGTGCCCCCGGCGCACGAGGACGCCACCCTCCCGGTAGCGCAGCGGGAACACGTGGCCGGGCCGGGTGAGGTCACCGGGCTCCGTGGCCGAGTCCGCGAGGGTGCGCGCGGTGTGCGCCCGGTCGGCGGCGCTGATGCCGGTGCTGACGCCGTCGCGCGCGTCCACCGAGATCGTGTAGGCGGTGCGCAGCTTGTCCTTGTTGTGCGGGGTCATGAGGGGGACCTCGAGCCGCTCGAGCATGTCGCCCGGCATCGGCACGCAGATGACGCCGCTCGAGTGACGGATCGTGAACGCCATCAGCTCCGGCGTGGCCTTGGAGGCGGCGAAGATGATGTCGCCCTCGTTCTCCCGGTCCTCGTCGTCGACGACCACCACCGCCTTGCCGGCAGCGATGTCCGCGATGGCCCGCTCGACCGGGTCGAGCCGCACGGATCCGCTGGGGGTGCTCATGCGGGCACCTGCTCGCGCTGGACCTCGTCGGTGTCGGTGGTCTCGACGACGGTCCGGCTGGCGCGCCACCACACGAAGAACCCGATCACGACGAAGACGGCGTAGACGAGGTACATGCCGGCCGTCGGGAGGTAGCCGGCCTTGATGAGGGTGGTGACGCCGACGATGTCGACGAGCACCCAGACCAGCCAGAACTCCACCCACCCGCGGGCCATGCCGTAGGTGGCGAGCATCGAACCGGCCAGGATCCACGCCTCGGTCGTCGGCCCCCACGACCCGATCTGCATCAGCACGGCGTACGCCACGGCGTAGCCGACGACGCCGAGCACGACCAGCTGCATCCGTTCGGGCCACGTCGCCCAGCGGGGAGCGATCGCCCCGCCGTCGGACGCACCACCGGCGCTGCTCAGCTGCGACCAGCGCCACCAGCCGTAGACCGACACGGCGGCGAAGAACACCTGCCGACCCGCCTGGCCCCAGAGCGGCTCGGCGACCGTGCCGGACAGCTCGCCGGTGGCGAAGACGGTGAAGAGCAGGACGTTGCCGACGAGGCCGACGGGCCAGGCCCAGACGAAGCGCCTCATGCCGAGGACCGCGCTGGCGAGGCCGAACAGGTTGCCGACCACCTCGCGGACGCTGAGGGCACCGTCCCCCACGGGGATGGTGCCGTGGATCAGCCATTCGATCAGGGTCATCAGGATTCCTTGGGGATGTAGGCGCCGAGCAGCTTCTCGACGTGCTTGGCGATCACGTCGGCCTCGAGGTTGACCAGGTCACCCGGCCGACGGGCGCCGAGCGTCGTGCGAGCGAGGGTCTCGGGGATCAGGCTGACGGTGAAGCTGGACTCGCGGGCCTCGACGACGGTGAGGCTGACGCCGTCGACGGTGATCGAGCCCTTGTCGACGAGGTAGCGCGCGAGGTGGGCGGGCAGCGAGATCTCTACGACGTCCCAGTGCTCGCTGGGCGAGCGGGAGATGACCTCGCCGACGCCGTCGACGTGACCCTGCACGATGTGGCCGCCGAGCCGCTTGTCGACCGTGACCGCGCGCTCGAGGTTGACCCGGTCGCCAGGCACGACACCGGCCAGCGACGTCTTGTCGAGGGTCTCCTGCATCAGGTCGGCGGTCCATCGACCGTCACCGAGCTCGGCGACGGTGAGGCAGCACCCGTTGACGGAGATCGAGTCCCCGAGTCCGGTGCCCTCGAGCACGGTGGCGGCCTCGAGGGTGAGCCGGACGGCGTCGCCCTGGTCGATGATCTCGGCGATGGTGCCGAGCTCCTCGACGATTCCGGTGAACATCAGTTCCTCCTGGGGAGTGGCGTCATGGTGAGGCGCACGTTGGTGTCCTCACCGTCGTGGCCCTGCAGCACGGTCACGTCCGTGACGTGCAGGTGCAGGGCGTCGGTGATGGTGGTGATGCCGAGGTCGCCCACGGCACTGCTGCCGGCACCGAGCAGCATGGGGGCGACGTAGGTGACGACCTCGTCGACCAGCCCGGCGGCGAGGAACGCCCGCGCCAGGGTGGGCCCGCCCTCGAGGAACACGTGCTGCCGGTCGAGCTCGTGGAGCCGGGCCAACGCCTCGCGGGGGTCGCGGGTGCGCAGGTGGACGGTCTCGGCGCGGTCGTTGAAGATCCGTCGGTCACCGGGCAGCTCGCGCAGCCCCATCACCGCCCGCAGCGGCTGGATCGCGACCGGCTGGTCGACCTCGTCGCGGACCGTCAGCTCGGGGTCGTCGACCTCGACGGTGTGCGTGCCCACCAGCATTGTGTCGCACAGGGCGCGCAGCCGGTGGGTGTCGAGGCGCGCCGAACGGCTGGAGACCCAGCGGCTCGTACCGTCCGTGGCGGCGCTGCGACCGTCGAGCGTGGTGGCGAACTTCCAGGTGACGAAAGGGCGACCGTGCGTGATCGCGAAGGTCCAGGCGCGGTTGACCGCCGCCGCCTCGTCGACCAGCTGCTCGCCGACCACGTCCACGCCCGCGTCACGCAGCCGCGCCGCACCGCCGACGGCGACCGGGTTGGTGTCGGGCTGCGCGAAGACGACGCGGCGTACGCCGGCCGCGACCAGCGCCTCGCTGCAGGGTCCGGTGCGCCCGGTGTGGTTGCAGGGCTCGAGAGTGACCACGGCCGTCGCGCCCCGGGCCGCGTCACCGGCCTCGGCGAGCGCGGCTGCCTCGGCGTGAGGGGTTCCGGCTCCGCGGTGGAAGCCCTCGGCGACCGTCGTACCGTCCGCGTCGAGGAGCACACAACCGACCCGCGGGTTGGGTCCCAGAGGCACGCCCGGGGTGACGGCGAGCGCCAGCGCGCGCCGCATGGCGCTGCGCTCTGCCTCGCTGATCGTCATTTCCGCCTCCGGTCCGTCGACGCGGACTCAGGGGGGCGGTGGACGGGGCGCGCCACCTCTGCAGGCAGTGCGCCGAGCCGTCCGCGTGCACTTCTCATCCGGACTGTGACCGTCGGTCCAGGATTTCCACCTGGTCAACCGGCCACTGGATGTGGCCGGGTCGCGGACTGTGACCGCCGGTGCGGAGTTTCACCGCCCCCAGAGCACGCAAGCTCTTCGTGGGCGCAACTGTGCCACAGCCCGGCGCATTCCCTCACCGGTGTCCGGTCGTGACGTGCGCAACAGTTCCGAGCCCGTCATCGGCGTTGCCTCAGACCTGGTCGAGGAACTTGTCGAAGACCCGCGCGCCGAACTCGAGGGCGTCGACCGGGACGCGCTCGTCGACCCCGTGGAAGAGCGCGGTGAAGTCGAGCTCGGCCGGCAGCCGCAGCGGCGCGAAGCCGTAGGACCGCATGCCGAGCTTGCGGAAGTGCTTGGCGTCGGTGCCCCCGCTCATCAGGTAGGGCGCGACGAGGGCTTCGGGGTCCTCGGCGAGCAGGCTGCGGCTCATCGCGGTCACGAGGTCGCCGTCGTACGGCGTCTCCCAGGGGTCCTGCTTGGACTCGAAGGAGAACTCGATGCCGGGTCCGGCCAGCTCGTGCAGCGTCGCGAAGAACTCGTCCTCGTAGCCCGGGAGGAAGCGGCCGTCGACGGTGGCCTGGGCGTCGGTCGGGATGACGTTGGTCTTGTAGCCGGCGCGCAGCATCGTCGGGTTGGCGGTGTTGCGGATGACCGCGCCGATCATCCGGGCCGCGTCACCGAACTCCTCGACGAGCGTCTCGGCGTTGTCCGGGGTGGCCTCCGTGCCGGCGAGCTCACCGACGGTGGCCAGCAGGACCTCCATCGTCGGGGTCAGGCGCACCGGCCACTGGTGGGCGCCGATCCGGGCCACCGCACCAGCAAGCCGGGTCACGGCGTTGTCGTCGTTGATCATCGAGCCGTGGCCGGCACGACCGCGCGCGGTCAGGTTCATCCACGCCATGCCCTTCTCCGCGGCCTCGATGAGGTAGACCCGGCGGCCGCGGACGGTGGCGGAGAATCCGCCCACCTCGCCGACGGCCTCGGTGCAGTCGGCGAAGAGGTCCGCGTGCTCCTCGACGAGCACCTTGGCGCCGTGGCCGCCGCCCGCCTCCTCGTCGGCGGTGAAACAGAGCACGACCTCGCGGTCGGGCGCTTCGCCGGCAGCAGCGCGGGCGCGTACGACGCTGAGCAGCATCGCGTCGAAGTCCTTCATGTCGACCGCTCCGCGGCCCCAGACCTGGCCGTCCTTGATCTCCCCGCCGAACGGGTCGACCTGCCAGTCGGACGCCTCGGCCGGTACGACGTCGAGGTGGCCGTGGACCAGCAGGGGTGCGCGCCCGTCGCCGCCGCCCCAGCGCGCCACGACGTTGGCCCGACCGGGCTTTGCCTCGATGATCTGGCTCTCGATGCCGACCTCGTCGAGCAGCGCGGCGACGTACTCCGCCGCCTTGCGCTCCCCCGGGCCGTCGTCGGTCCCGTAGTTGGACGTGTCGATGCCGATGAGCTCCTGGCAGAGCTGCACGACCTCGGCGGCAGGGTCGTAGGCGAGGTCCCGGGAAGGCTGTGCGGAGCGGTCGTCCATGCCGTCCATCCTGCCCCACGAGGCACGTTGCCCCCGATTGAATGTCGAGCCCTTCGCTTTGCTACTGTTCTCCAGCACTCGTCCGGGTGGCGGAATTGGCAGACGCGCTAGCTTGAGGTGCTAGTGCCCGTATTAGGGCGTGGGGGTTCAAGTCCCCCCTCGGACACTGAGAAGGCTCCGGCTCCACGGGGCCTTTTCTTCATTTCAGGGCGTGGTCCCCGACACACAGAAGAACTGCGGCCGTACGACTGCGCCGGGGGTCTCCGGGCTGTCGTGCGGCCGCAGTTCTGTGGGGCAGCGCGGCGGGTTGGGCAGTCGTGGTCAGTCGTCGAACGCCTTGACGACGGCCTCGTCGATCGTGTTCTTCGGACCCGTGAACCACTTCTTGGCCGACACGTTCCACCAGATCGCGAGGACGATCAGCGTGCCGATCGTCAGCACCGGGGCGTAGTTGACGCTGCTCCAGGCGAACTCGTCGCTGAACGGCACGCCGGCCGGCGTGAACGGCAGGATGAAGTAGACCGAGATGATCGCGATCTCCGCGACGGCGAGGAGGTTCATCCACTTGTACTTCTGGCCGTTGGTCCAGGTGCCCTCCTCGAACGCGTCGCCGATCCGCCAGCGCAGGTAGATCGGGATCATGAAGGAGAGGTAGAGGCCGATCACCGCGACCGACACGACGGCGTAGAACGCGATCGGGACGCCGCCGATGCTCTTCAGCGCCGGCAGGGTGATGATCGCGCCGATGACGGCGACGAAGACGACGGCGTTGGCCGGGATCTTGGTGGTCTTGTTGACGGTGGAGAGCCACTTCGAGCCGGGGATCGCGCCGTCGCGACTGAAGGCGAAGGTCATCCGCGACGCGCTGGTCAGGCACGCGGTGGTGCAGAAGAGCTGGCCGGCGGTGGAGATCAGCAGGATCAGGAAGTGCCAGCCGTCGGGCAGCGCCTGCCCGAAGATCACGTCCACGGCGCCGAAGCCGTCGCTGACCCCCTGCGGGTCCTGCACGGCGAACAGGAACGCGAGCAGCAGGACGTACCCGCCGACGGCGGAGTAGAAGATCGAGCGCCAGATGCCCTTGGCTGCGCCCTCGGCCGCACCCTGGGTCTCCTCGGACAGGTGGGCCGAGGCGTCGAAGCCGGTGATCGTGTACTGGGTGAGCAGGAAGCCGAGCGGCAGCACGAGGAACCAGTAGGCGCCGCTGCTGAAGCCGGAGTTGTTGATGCGCTCGGTGAAGACGAAGTCGAAGCTCTGGTGCGTGGGCGGCACGATGATCAGCACCAGGATCACGATGGCGGCGCCGGCGACGTGCCACCACACGGAGATGTTGTTGATGACGGCGAGCAGGTGACCGCTGAAGATGTTGAGCACCGACGCGAGGACCAGGATCGCCACGAACAGCAGGAAGACGCGTGTGAGTGAGTAGCCGTCCGCCCAGCTCGTGCTGATCGTGCTGATCGTCAGGTCGAGGAACGTCGCTGCGCCGTAGGCCACGCTCGCGGTGACGGCCAGCAGCCCGATCAGGTTGAGCCATCCGGTGAAGAATCCGGCCGCCGGGCCACCGAGCTTGGCGGCCCACCAGTAGATGCCACCCGACGTCGGGTAGGCCGAGACGAGCTCGCTGAGGGTGAAGCCGATGATGAGGATGAACGCCGAGATGATCGGCCACCCCCACGAGATGGCGATCGGTCCGCCGTTGTTCCACGCCTGGCCGAAGGTCGTGAAGCACCCGGCGAGGATCGAGATGATGGAGAAGGAGATCGCGAAGTTGGAGAAGCTCGACCAGCTGCGGCTCAGCTCCTGCGAGTAGCCCAGCTTGGCGAGGTGCTTCTCGTCGTCGGTCAGTTCACGTTCAGGAGCAGACTCTGCAGCGGACATGGGCGCACCTCTCGCGGCGTCAGTGAATGCTCGGCACCGTAGACCCGCCCCGCGGTGGACGTAAAGGGTCCGGGGCAGAACTGACCAAAAATGGTCTGAACTCCGACCATTGACGTGTGGGAGTGGTCACGCACAAACTGGTCCGCATGTCCGCCCAGCCGCACGAGCACCTCACCGATGCGGTGCTCCGGCCGGTGCGCGGACACCATGCGTTCGAGGGCTGCGTCGAGCAGCTAGCGACGGCCATCCGTCTCGGCGTCTATCCCGTCGGCAGCCTGCTGCCGCCCGAGCGCGAGCTCGCGGAGCGTCTCGCGGTCAGCCGTGCGACGTTGCGCGAGGCCATCGCGGCACTGCGCCAGGCGGGCCTCATCGAGACCAAGCGCGGCCGCGGTGGTGGTTCGACGGTGACCTCGCAGGCCCGGGGTCGCTTCCGTGGCGGCCTGTCACGCGTCTCGAGCGCCACCAAGACCGAGTGGCTCGACGCACTGGAGTTCCGTCGTGTCGTCGAGCCGGGTGCCGCGCACCTGGCGGCCAGCCACGACCTGTCGGCGCCGGACCGCGAGCGGCTCACCGCGACCGAGGTCGCGGTGCACGACGCCTCCGGCAAGCGCGGCCACCGCCAGGCCGACTCCCGGCTGCACCTCACGATCGCCTCCCTGAGCGGGTCCGCGCGGCTCCAGGAGGCCGTCACGTCGGTGCAGTCCACCCTCGACTCGATGCTCGGTGCGATCCCCGCGCTGGAGCCCAACATCGGCCACTCGCACCGCCAGCACCGCCAGATCTGCACGGCCATCCTCAACGGGCGCCCCGACCGGGCCCGGAAGGTGATGGAGGACCACTGCGACGACACCGCGGCGCTGCTGCGCGGCCTGCTCGTCTGACAGCCCGCCTGCCCACGATCCACGGGAGACCCTGTGACCACACGCAACGACCGCCACCTGACCATGGACGACCTGCGCCGCCGCATCGAGGCGGACGAGGTCGACACCGTGGTCCTCGCCTTCACCGACATGCAGGGCCGTCTCCAGGGCAAGCGGCTGCACGGTCGCTACTTCCTCGACCACGTCGTCGGGCACGGCACCGAGGGCTGCAACTACCTCCTCGCCGTCGACGTCGACATGAACACGGTCGACGGCTATGCGATGACGTCGTGGGAGCAGGGCTACGGCGACATGGAGTTCGTCATGGACGAGCAGACCATCCGGCTGCTGCCGTGGCTGCCGGCGACAGCGATGGTCCAGTGCGACCTCGAGTGGACCGACCACCGCCCGGTGGCCGCCAGTCCGCGCGCGATCCTCAGGACGCAGCTCGACCGGCTTGGCGAGCGTGGCCTCGTCGCGATGGCGGGCACCGAGCTGGAGCTGGTGATCTACGAGGACACCTACGAGGAGGCCTGGCGCAAGGGCTACCGCGACCTCACGCCGGCCAACCAGTACAACGTCGACTACTCCATCCTCGGGACCACCCGCGTCGAGCCACTGCTCCGTGACATCCGCAACCACATGTACGCCGCCGGGCTGGAGGTCGAGGGCGCGAAGGGCGAGTGCAACTTCGGCCAGCACGAGGTGGGCTTCCTCTACGCCGACGCGCTGACCACCGCCGACAACCACGTCGTCTACAAGAACGCGGCGAAGGAGATCGCGGCCCAGCACGGCAGGTCCGTCACCTTCATGGCGAAGCCCAACCAGCGCGAGGGCAACTCGTGCCACATCCACATGTCGTTCCGCGGCGCCGACGGAGAGCTCGTCTTCTGGGACGAGGAGACCGGCGCACGTACGCCGCTCTACGACCGCTTCATCGCGGGCGTGCTGGCGACGGCGGCCGACTTCACCCTCTTCTTCGCGCCCAACATCAACTCCTACAAGCGGTTCGCCGACGGGTCGTTCGCCCCCACCACGCTCGGCTGGGGCCTCGACAACCGCACGTGCGCGATGCGGCTCGTGGGCCGCGGCGCCGGCGCCCGCATGGAGAACCGCATCCCCGGTGCCGACGCCAACCCCTACCTCGCCCTGGCCGCGATGATCGCGGGCGGCCTGCACGGCATCGACGAGGAGCTCGAGCTGGAGCCGGAGCTGACCGGCAACGCGTACGCCTCCGACAAGCCTCGGGTGCCGAGCACGATGGGCGCGGCACGTGAGCGATTCCACTCCTCCGCGGTGGTGCGGGCAGCCCTGGGCGACGAGGTCGTGGAGCACTACGCCAACATGGCCGCCATCGAGCTGGCGGCCTACAACGCCGCCGTCACCGACTGGGAGCTCGTGCGCGGCTTCGAGAGGCTGTGACAGACGTGAGCATCCTGATCAACCCGACCACGGGCGTCGAGCTCGAACACTCCCCGGCCTCGGCATCCGTCGAGGAGGCCGATGCCGTCATCGCGCGTGCCCACGAGGCCTTCCCCGCCTGGCGCGACGTCGCGCCGGGCGAACGGGCCCGGCTGCTCCGCGCCTTCGCGGCGATCGTCGACGCACATGTCGAGGAGCTCGCCCAGCTCGAGGTGCTCAACGCGGGCCACACCATCGGCAACGCGCGCTGGGAGGCCGGCAACGTCCGCGACTGCCTGAACTACTACTCGGCGGCACCGGAGCGGCTCTTCGGACGCCAGATCCCGGTCGCCGGCGGCACGGACCTGACCTTCCACGAGCCCCTCGGCGTGGTGGGGATCATCGTGCCCTGGAACTTCCCGATGCCGATCGCCGCGTGGGGCTTCGCGCCCGCGCTCGCGGCCGGCAACACCGTGGTCCTCAAGCCGGCCGAGCTGACGCCCCTGACCGCGATCCGGATCGGCGAGCTCGCCCTCGAGGCCGGCCTGCCGGAGGGCGTGCTCAACGTGATCCCGGGCAAGGGCTCGGTCGTTGGCGAGCGGTTCGTGACGCACCCCCTCGTGCGCAAGGTGTGCTTCACCGGCTCGACAGGCGTCGGCAAGCAGATCATGCGGGGCTGCGCGGACCAGGTGAAGCGGGTGACGCTCGAGCTCGGCGGCAAGAGCGCCAACATCATCTTCGCGGACACCGACGTGGCAGCCGCGGCCGCCAGCGCGCCGTACGCCGTGTTCGACAACGCCGGCCAGGACTGCTGCGCGCGCTCGCGCATCCTCGTGCAGCGATCGGCGTACGACGAGTTCGTGGGGCGGTTGGAGACAGCGGTCCGGGCCTTCAAGGTCATCGACCCCGCAGACGAGCAGAGCGAGATGGGCCCGATGGTGTCGTCGGGCCAGCGCGACTCCGTGCAGCGCTACCTCGACGAGGCCACCGTGGCCTTCACCGGCAGCGCGCCGGACGGGCCCGGCTGGTGGCTGCCGCCGACCGTCGTGGAGTCGACCGACACCAGCGAGCCGGTGTGGCGCGAGGAGGTGTTCGGCCCTGTCGTGGCGGTGATGCCGTTCGACGACGAGGCCGAGGCGGTCGCGCTGGCCAACGACTCGGACTACGGCCTCTCCGGCTCGATCTTCACCGCCGACGTCAGCCGCGCGCTACGGGTCGCGCGCGCTGTCGAGGCCGGCAACCTCTCGGTCAACAGCCACTCGTCGGTCCGCTACTGGACGCCCTTCGGCGGCTACAAGCAGTCCGGCCTCGGCCGCGAGCTCGGTCCGGACGCGCCGAACGCGTTCACCGAGGAGAAGAACGTCTTCATCGCACACTGAGCAGCACCCACAGTCACACCCGCACGTCCCACTGGAAGGGGTCAGCAGACATGGCAGGACGCATCGAGGGCCGCACCGCAGTCGTCACCGGCGGGTGCAGCGGCATCGGCCTGGCGACCGTACGACGCTTCGTCGAGGAGGGCGCGCGGGTCGTCATCGGCGACATCGACGACGCCGCCGGCGAGGCGCTGGTGACCGAGCTCGGCGGCCCCGAGGTGGTGACGTACGTCCACGTCGACGTGACCTCCAAGGAGGAGGTCGACGCGCTCTTCAGGACGGCGAAGGACACCTACGGCTCGGTCGACATCGCCTTCAACAACGCCGGCATCTCCCCACCGGAGGACGACTCGATCCTCGACACCGACCTCGACGCGTGGCGCCGGGTGCAGGAGGTCAACCTCACGAGCGTCTACCTGTGCTGCAAGGCGGCGCTGCCCTACATGCTCGAGCAGAAGCGGGGCTCGATCATCAACACCGCGTCCTTCGTGGCCGTGATGGGTGCCGCGACCTCGCAGATCTCCTACTCCGCCTCCAAGGGCGGCGTGCTGTCGATGTCGCGCGAGCTGGGCGTGCAGTTCGCACGCGAGGGCGTACGGGTCAACGCGCTGTGCCCCGGCCCGGTGAACACTCCGCTGCTCAAGGAGCTCTTCGCCAGCGACGCGGAGCGCGCAGCACGCCGGCTCGTGCACGTGCCGATGGGCCGCTTCGCCGAGCCCGAGGAGATGGCCAACGCCGTGCTGTTCCTCGCCTCGGACGAGTCGAGCTTCATGACGGCCAACACGTTCCTCGTGGACGGCGGCATCTCCGGCGCGTACGTCACGCCCCTCTGATCGCCGCGCTGATGGATGCCCCGCTCATCGGTCTGACGACCTACCGCCAGCAGGCTGCGTGGGGCGTGTGGCACACCCGCGCCGACCTGCTGCCCACGGAGTACGCCGCTGCCGTGGAGGCTGCCGGCGGCATACCCCTGCTGCTGCCTCCGATGTCGCTGCCCGGGGCGGCCGATCGGGTGGTGTCGCGGATCGACGCGCTCGTGGTCTCGGGCGGAGCCGATGTCGATCCGGGCCAGTACGGCGCGGAGCCGCACGAGCGGACGTCAGGGTGGCAACCCGAGCGGGACGTCTGGGAGCTGGCGCTGCTCTCAGCGGCCGAGGAGACCGGACTGCCGGTGCTCGGGATCTGCCGCGGCATGCAGCTGATGGCGGTGCACGGCGGCGGGACGCTCGACCAGCACACCCCGGACCTCGTCGGGCACGAGACGCACTCCCCCGGCGGCGACGCCTACGGCACCGTGGAGGTGGCGACCACCGTCGGGTCGAGGTTGGCCACCCTGGTCGGGGCGCAGGTCGAGGTGAGCTGCCACCACCACCAGTCCGTCGCGACCCACCCGGGCTTCACCGCAGTCGCTCGCGCGAGCGACGGGACGGTCGAGGCGATGGAGGCCGCCGGCGACCGCTTCTGCCTCGCGGTGCAGTGGCACCCGGAGACCCGCGTGGAGGTCGGCCTGATGGCAGGCCTGGTCGAGGCCGCGCGCGCCCACGCCGTACGAGCCGGGGACTAGGCGCGCTGCTCGCGGCGCCGCCGCAGGGTGGCGGGCAGCGTCAGCACGACGGCGAGCGCGACGCCGATGAACAGGCCGATCGCATTGGCCGCCACGTCACGCGGGTCCGACACCCGGCCGGGGATCGAGCGCTGGACGTTCTCGATCACCGAGGTCAGCACGATGCCCGCGGCGAGGGCGACCAGCCACAGCCGGGTGCCCACGAGGAGCAGCAGGAAGACGCCCACCGGGACGAAGAGCCCGATGTTCGCGAGGAACTCGACCCGCTCGACACTCAGCCGACTGGTGATCGGGTCGAGGTCGGGATAGCGCCCCAACCGGGCCAGGACACGCTCGGCCAGCCCGGAGTAGTCAGGCTGCTCGGACCCGGGCGTCAGGGTGACCAGACCGACGAAGCCGAGGTAAAGGACGGTCATCAGGCTCAGGAACGGATGTCGGTGCAGCACACGACCATCATCCGGGTCAGGCCCTAGTCCAGCGTCACCCGCAACGTGGCCAGGCTCGGGTCGGCGGCGTAGGCGATGCGGATCCCGGCGTCGCGCGCCTGCTCGAGCGCCTCGAGCGTCTCCGCCGTGATGAGCTCGCCGGGGGCGAGCGCGGGGATGCCCGGCGGGTAGGGCGCGATCAGCTCGGCGCTGGTGCGGCCCACGGCGTCCCCGAGTGCCACGGTCTCGGCCGCGGAGAAGAACGCCTGCCGGGGCGGCACGGCCGTGGTGGGCCGGACGCGGTAGACGGCGGCCCCCACGACCGGTCGCGCAGGTCCGCGGTGGCGCTCGACCGCACGTGCGACGGCCTCCGCGACGGTCCCCACCGTCTCCGCGGTGTCGGCGAGCGAGACGACGGCGACCAGGACGTCGCGGTCGGCGGACTCGACGGGCAGCCCGGCGGCGAGCAGGTCCCGCTCGACGGCGTTGCCGTCCGCGCCGGTGGCCGACAGCACCACGGTGAGCTTGAGTGGGTCGACCGCAGGACCGTCGAGCACGACCAGGCCGGCGACCGAACGCAACCGCTCGCGTGCCGCGCGGGTCGCGGCGATCGCCTCGCCCAGGAGCTGGTCACCGTCGCGCGCCAGGAGTGCTCGAGCCGCGTCGGTGCTGGCCAGGATCGCGCCCGCGGGGCTGGTGGTGGCGGTGGCCTCGACACCTGCGTCGAGCCGTGCGGGGTCGATGCGCTCGGTCCGGGCCAGGATGATCGCCGCCTGGCTCCAGGCCGGCAGCGTCTTGTGGGCGCTGGTCACCATCACGTCGGCGCCGAGCTGCAGCGGATGACGGGGCAGGTCGGGGTGGAAGCCGAAGTGCGCGGCCCAGGCAGCGTCCACGACGAGGGGCACATCGTGCTCGTGCGCGGCGTCGGCGAGCCCGGCGACGTCGCCGACGGTCCCGACGTACGACGGGTCGCCGACGAAGACGGCCCTGGCCTCGGGGTGCGCGTCCAGCGCACGACGTACGGTCTCGGGCGCGACGCCCAGCGGGAGGCCCGTGGCTGCGTCGACCTCCGGCTGCACCCACACCGGGGTGAGGCCGGCGAGGACGAGCCCGAGGAGCATCGATCGGTGCAGGGTCCGGCTCACGACGACCGTGTCCCCGTCACCTGCCACCGCGAGGGCGACGGCCTGGTTGGCGTGCGTCGCGCCGCCGGTGGAGAAGCGGCAGACGTCCGCGCCCCACAACCGAGCGGCGCGTGCCTCGGCATCTGCGAGGACGCCGGTGGCGAGCTTCATCGTGTCGAGACCGGCATAGAGCGGCACGTCCCCCGCGACCACGTCTCCGACCAGGTCGGTGCGCTGCTTGTGCCCGGGGATGGTGAACGGCGTCGGCGGGTGCTCGTGGAAGCGGAGCCAGGAGTCGAGGAGCGGCGCATCTCCTCGGAGGCCACGCGGGTCGGTCGGCATGACGTCACCCTAGGGACTCGGCGGTGCGGCGAGCGCTCCGTCGGTGGCGTCCGCGAGGCTGTCCCCATGACCCGGGTCTCCCTCTCCCGCCTCGACGGCGAGCGCGTGCTCGTCATCGACGACGGCGCGGAGACGGTGATCGCGCTCACCGAGCTGCCGGCGTACGTCCGGGCGCGCGAGGCCGACGCGTCCGCGTCGCCGCGGTGGGTGTGGGACGACACCGCGCGCTGGTATCCCCCGCTGCTCGCCGCCGGGGTGCGCGTGGCTCGCTGCCAGGACCTGCGCCTGTGCCACCACCTGCTCCGGCGGGCGCCGGCGGTGGACGGCCGGCTGCTCGACGGCTCCGAGTCGACGCACTGGGACCGGCTGGGTCCGGCGGCGGCGCCGACCCATCCCACGCTCTTCAGCGCCGACGACACGGCCGAGCACCTGCGCGCCGACCTCGAGGACGCGCGCCAGCTCGGCGCGATCGCCGGGTCCACCGACCCGGCACGCCTGGGACTGCTGGTGGCGGCCGAGTCGGCGGGCGCGCTCGTCGCTGCCGAGATGACCTACACGGGGGTGCCGTGGCGCAGCGAGGTCCACGAGAGGCTGCTCACCGACCTGCTCGGCCCGCGCCCTCCGCGGGGAGGTCGACCGCAGCTGCTCGACCAGCTGGTGGCCGAGGTGCGCGCGGCGTTCGACGCACCCACCCTCAACCCGGACTCGCGCCCGGACGTCCTGGCCGCGCTGCGACGGTCCGGCATCGAGGTGGCCGACATCCGGGCGTCGACCCTGCGGGAGGTGGACCACCCCGCCATCGAGCCGATGCTGCGCTACAAGAAGCTCGCGCACCTCTTCCAGACCAACGGCTGGGCGTGGGTCGACGAGTGGGTCAGCGGCGGACGCTTCCGTCCGTCCTACCAACCCGCGGGCTCGACGACCGGCCGCTGGTCGTCCAACGGTGGCGGCGCGCTGTCGTTCCCCGCACAGGTCCGATCCGCCGCCGTCGCCGACGACGGCTGGGTGCTCGTGGTGGGCGACGTCGCCCAGCTCGAGCCCCGCGTCCTGGCCGGCATGAGCCAGGACCGTGCGCTGGCCCGGGCCGCCCGCGGTGCGGACCTCTACCAGGGGATGGTCGACGACGGCGCCGTCGCGACCCGGCAGGACGCCAAGCTCGGACTCCTCGGCGCGATGTACGGCGCGACGAGCGGCGAGAGCGGACGGATGGTCGCCGGGCTGACGCGGCGCTACCCCGCGGCCTTCGGTCTGGTGGAGGAGGCCGCGCGCGCGGGCGAGCGCGGACAGGTCGTGCGTACGCTCCTCGGCCGCGGCAGCCCGGCACTCGGCGGCACGTGGGACGAGTCGCCTGACGCGCCGCCCACCGACCTGGAGGACCAGGACCGACGCCGACGCTCCTACGGCCGCTTCACACGCAACTTCGTCGTGCAGGGCACGGGAGCCGAGTGGGCGCTCTGCTGGATCGCCGACCTCCGCAACCGGCTCTGGCGGCTGGGTGACGGCGGCCCGGTCGACGCACGACCTCATCTGGTGCTGTTCCTGCACGACGAGGTCGTCGTGCACGCACCTGCCGCGCTGGCCGACGAGGTCGCCGCGGCGATGACCTCGGCTGCCGCGTCCGCCGGAGCGCTGCTGTTCCGCGAGCTCGACGTCGACTTCCCGCTCACCATCTCCGTCGTGCGGTCCTACGCCGAAGCGGGCAAGCCCGGGACCTAGGTCCTCACTGCCGCCTACCAACGCCCCTGCCCCCACTCAGCGGTCCCGTGGAGGCTGGTCGTGGAGGCAAGGAGGCACCCGTGAGCTCCACGCTCGAGCACACCACCACGGCCGTCACTGCGGGCGAGGTGCGGCGCAGCCGTCCGCGCGCTGCCTCGGTACGCCATTTCGTCGGCGGCTTCTACCTCGTCATGGGAGGCATCAACGCCGGCATCGTCGCGGCCGAACCCGAGACCTACCGGACGTTCGCGGACGGTGCGTTCTGGCCCCTCGTCACCGATGCGTGGCACGACGTCGTGATGTCGCACCCCCTCCCGTGGTTCCTCCTGCTGGCCGCCGGCGAGATCGTGCTGGGTCTGCTGCTGCTCCGCGGGGGCGTCGCCGCCCGTGCCGGCTGGAGCGGCGTCATCGGCTTCCACGTGCTGCTGATGTCGTTCGGGTTCGGGTTCTGGCTGTGGAGCGTGCCCGCTCTCGCCGTGCTCGTGCCGAGCGCCGTGGCCGACTGGCCCGCGCTGACAGGCCCCGGTCGTCGTACCCACTCCCCCTCCGCACCGGCCGGCTCGGGTCCCACGCAGCCGTCGTGGACAGTCCCGGGTGTCGCGCGGACCGGCGCGGTGCTCTGGTCCACGGTGCTGCTGTCCGCCCTCGTCGTGGCCGCGTCCGTCTTCGGCCTCCTCGCGACGTCGCCCTACCGCTCGCTTCCCGAGGCGACCGTGCTCGCGGCGCGTGCCCAGGACGCGTGCAGCATCCTCGTTGCCGTCCTGCTGGTGGCGCTGGTGCGTCGCCCGGTGCTCAGCACGGCGGAGGACCTGGTCCGCCTGGGCCTGCTGGGCTACCTCGTCTACAGCTACCTGATCTACGTCACCGGCGTCCCGATGAACCGGATGTTCCTCGTCTACGTCGCGATCGTGGCCCTCTCGGGCGCGGGACTCCTCACCGGCCTGGTCCGCGTGGCGGTGGGGAGTCCTCCCGCCAGTGCGGCGTCGGAGCGCCTTGCGCGCGCCACGGGATGGATCCTGGTGGTCACCGGCCTTCTCTTCGGCGGACTGTGGCTGTCCGCACTGCTGCCCTTCGCCCTCGGCGGTGACCGGCCGGAGCCCGAGGGAGTCGGTGGGGCGCCCTACCCCGTCTTCTGGCTCGACCTCGCGATCGTGCTGCCGCTCGTCGTCGCCGTCGGCGTGCTCCTGCTGCGTCGTCACGCCTCGGCACCCCCGCTCGCCACCGTCGCCCTGATCAAGATCGTCACGCTCTTCACAGCGCTGTGGGCCGGGCCCCTGGTGGCCCTCGCGACGGGGGCGGACGTCCATCTCGGCCCCGACGCAGGTCCGAGCCTGCTCCTGCTGGTCGCCAGTGTGGCGCTCACGACCCAGTGGCTGAGCTCCTTCGCGGCCTCCGCACCACCACACCCCGCGCCCGCACCCCACCCCGAGAGGTCACCACGATGAACACCTTGCTGGTCCACGAGTCCCACTGGGGCAACACCCGCGCCATCGGCGAGGCGATCGCGGAGGGCATCGCCAGCACTCACGGCGGTCCCGTGACGATCCTCGACGTCGGCGAGGCACCGTCCCCCCTGCCCACCGGCGTCGATCTCCTCGTCGTCGGCGGCCCGACCCACGCCTTCTCGATGAGTCGTTCCTCCACCCGACGCGACGCCCGCACGCAGGGTGCGGAGGCAGGTCACCAGCTGAAGGGCATCCGTGAGTGGCTGGACGCACTGCCGCCACCGACCACGTCCCCCGACGTGGCCACCTTCGACACGCGGGTCACGCAGGTGCGCATGCTGCCGGGGTCGGCGGCCCGGGCGGCCGGCAGACTGGCCGAGCGCCACCACGTCGGGAAGGTCGTCGCCACCGAGTCCTTCTTCGTCCAGGACTCCGCCGGTCCCCTGGTGGACGGCGAGCTGGATCGCGCCCGCGCCTGGGGGCGCGACCTCGCGGCCGGGCACGCCGATCGTGTGAGGCTCCTCTCGTCCTGAGCGGGGTGACGTACTCCCGGTTTGCTTTGCCCCCGCGATCCTTGGTCTGGTCCTCGGATGGCTTTCCGCACCGCAGAACCTGACACCGAGCAGCAGGCAGCGCACCACGGCCCGCCTGCTGCTGACGAGCTCCACCCGGCACTCGACGCCCACGTCGAGCCGTGCGAGGCACGAGGCTCGGGCCTCGACAAGGTCGTCTTCGGCGTCACCGCCCTGATCGCCGTCGGCTTCCTGGTCTGGGGACTCGCGAGCACGGCGACGCTCAGCAGCGCGTCGGGCAAGGGCCTGGCGTGGACGATGACCAACACCGGCTGGATCTTCGTGCTCACCGCGTCGGCCTTCGTGGTCTTCGTGATCTGGCTGGCGATGGGACGCTTCGGCAACATCCCGCTGGGTCGCGACGACGAGCTGCCGGAGTTCAACACGATCTCCTGGGTGGCGATGATGTTCAGCGCCGGCATGGGCATCGGCCTGATGTTCTACGGCGTCAGCGAGCCGGTGAGCCACTTCGTGACGCCGCCGCCGGGCACGGGCGCGGAGGGCAGCGCCCAGACCGCGATGGCCACGACGCTGTTCCACTGGACGCTGCACCCGTGGGCGATCTATGCGGTCGTCGGCCTCGCGATCGCGTACGGCACCTACCGCAAGGGCCGCGTCCAGCTGATCAGCGCCGCCTTCGAGCCGCTCCTGGGCCGGCGCGCCCATGGCCCTGCCGGCAAGGTGATCGACATGCTCGCGATCTTCGCGACGCTCTTCGGCTCCGCGGCCTCGCTCGGCCTCGGCGCGCTCCAGATCCGCAGCGGCCTGGAGATCGTCGGCGGCATCGGCGTCGACGGCAACCGCGTCCTGGTCGGCATCATCGCCGTCCTGACGGTCGCCTTCGTCCTGTCGGCCGTCTCGGGCGTCGCCAAGGGCATCCAGTGGCTCTCCAACATCAACATGGTGCTGGCGCTCGCGCTCGCCGCCTTCGTCTTCGTCGTCGGCCCGACCGTCTTCATCCTCAACCTGCTCCCGACCGCGCTCGGGAGCTATGCCGGCGCGCTGCCCGAGATGGCTGCCCGTTCCGGCGCCGAGGGCAGCGAGGTCAGCGAGTGGCTGGCCGGCTGGACCGTCTTCTACTGGGCCTGGTGGCTCTCCTGGACGCCGTTCGTGGGCATGTTCATCGCCCGCATCTCGCGTGGTCGCACGATCCGTCAGTTCGTGACCGGCGTGCTGCTGGTGCCGAGCCTGGTGAGCCTGGTCTGGTTCGCGATCTTCGGTGGCACCGCCATCAAGCTCCAGCAGGAGGGCGTCGACATCGCGGGTGCCGGCGGCATCGAGTCGCAGCTGTTCACCGTGCTCGACCAGTTCCCGCTCGCGACGGTGTCGAGCATCGTGGTGATGGTGCTCGTGGCGATCTTCTTCGTCTCCGGCGCGGACGCTGCGTCCATCGTGATGGGTTCGCTCTCGGAGAAGGGCACCCTCGAGCCGCGTCGTACGACGGTCATCTTCTGGGGTGTCGCCATGGGCCTGGTCGCGATGGTCATGCTGCTCGCGGGCGGCGAGGACGCGCTGAGCGGCCTCCAGACGATCACGATCATCGCGGCGCTGCCGTTCGTGCTCGTGATGGTCACCCTGGCCGTGGCACTGGTGAAGGACCTGTCGAGCGACCCCCTCGTCGTACGCCGCCAGTACGCCATCGAGGCCGTCGAGGCAGCCGTGGTCGCCGGCGTGACCGAGCACGGTGACGACTTCGTGCTGTCGGTGGAAAAGGACCCTGAGGCCTGAGACGTCCTCGCGCCGTAGGGTCGCCCCCATGAGGGACCCCCTGCGCATCGGCTTCGTCACCGGCGCGACCCCCGACAAGTGGGCGCGGAGCTGGCGCACCCAGCGACGCGAGCCCCTGGAGCTCGTGCCGGTGACGGAGTCCGACCAGCTCGACGGTGTACGCGACGGCAGCCTCGACATGGCACTGGTCAGACTGCCCGTGAACACCGACGGACTGCACTGTGTGCGGCTCTACGACGAGGTGCAGGTCGTCGCCGCCTCCCGCGAGCACATGATCGCCGCGACCGACGACGAGGTCGGCACCGCAGACCTGGTCGACGAACAGCTCGTACGCCCTCACGCGAGCGGCTGGACGCCCGATGCCACCCAGCTCGAGTGGCCGCCGATGAGCGAGCAGGAGGCCATCGAGACGGTCGCCGCCGGCACCGGGATCGCCATCATGCCGATGGCGGTCGCACGCCTGCACCAGCGCAAGGACGTCGTGACCCGAGTGGTCTCTGACCTCGACCCGACCACGATCGCGCTGGTCTGGCTCCTCGACCGTGACGACGAGGTGACCCAGACGTTCGTCGGGGTGACGAAGGGGCGTACGGCGCGGTCCTCGCGCTAGCACCCGCAGACCGGGCCATACTCGATGGATGGTGTGGGCCAGGGCTGCGCTCGTGGGTGGTCTGCTGCTGGTCGTCGTCGCCTTCGCGGTCGGCACCGAAGTCGAGCGCTCGACGGTCGTCTCTGGGCGGACCCACAGCTGCGGGCCATCGATCCCGGCGTCGTGGCTCGTCTCCGGGACGCCCGATCCGACGACTCCGGGCCCGACCTCCACGGCCGACGAGCGTCGGGTGGCGTCCGCGTGCAACGTCGTCATGCGGGCCTCAGGGCTGTCGATCCTCCTCGCGACGGTCCTCGGCGCCCTGCTGGCTGTGGTCGGGTGGACCGGGCTTGCTCGGCGACGGGAGTCCGCGGCACCTCCGGTCGCGTTCGTCGACGCCGGGCAGTAGTCACCGGACCCGCGCCCTGTCGTGGCTCGGCGATGTGTCGACGTGCGATCAGGTCTGCGTCGGGTCATCCCGCCCGTGGCGGTCGGTCGGGCCGTCGACGTTCACGGTGGGGATGCCACCACCCACACGCGCGATGACCGCGAGGGACGGCTCGCTCGAGGGGTTGGACTCGCGGTGAACGGTCCATGCCGGGACGTGGACGAAGTCGCCCGGGCCAGCATCGAGGTAGCCCTCGTAGCCCTCGAACTCCAGTCGGAGGATGCCGCGGACGACGTAGAGGCTCGATTCATTGCGATCGTGGTGGTGCCAGCCCGAGACGGCGCCGGGCTCGGTCTCGACCTGGCCGGCCCAGAGCATCGGCAGCTCGAAGGCGCGGGAACGGTGCATGCCAGCAGTCGGATCCGCCGAGAAGAGGTCGGCCGGCGTAAAGACCCGCACGGGCCGGGGCAGCTCGTCGCTCACTCGTTCAGGATGCCACGACAGAGCCGTTCCCGACCGCCGACGCAGACGTGCCTGGTGCCCCGCCACCGGTGGGTGGCGGGGTGTGGGGCGGGTTCATGGTCGCTCGTGTGGTTCGTCACCGTCGTTGGTCGAGGAAGGACGAGGTCCTGTCGCGAGACCCGGTGCATCTGGTGGATCGAGTGCGCTGCTGCCGTCTCGGTCTCGCGTGAAGCGGTGGCTGTGGGGGCTGGTCCAGACGAAGGTGCCGGGTGCGGTCATCTCGTAGTGCCAGGCCGTGTGGGTTTTGAGGCGGTGGTGGAACCGACAGAGTGCCGCGAGGTTGCGGGTGTCTGTTGGGCCGGGTTGTGGCGTGTGTTCGGTGTCGGCTTGATGGTCGTAGGCGGTGACGTGGTCGATGTCGCAGCCCCGTGCGGGTCGGGTGCACCACGGGAACACGCACGTCGTGTCGCGGAGGATGACGTGCTCGCGGATCCGGTCGGGGATCGCGTACCCGGGTGCGGTCAGGTGCTGGGTGAGGTCGATGACGGGCTTGATCGTGATCGTGGTGCGTGTGTCGGCGCACCAGCTCTTGAGCTGCTCGAGGAGCGCGAGGCGTTGGCCGTTCGCGAGCCGATCGGTGGGTCCGAAGACAGTGGACTCACCGACGGTGGACGCGTCGAAGTGGGCGTGGCCCGGGCTCGCCACGCGGGGACGGCACCGGCGTGGACCTGGGACCACAACCTTGGGAGGCGGTGGCGGAGCTCGAGGGCGTGGCCGATGAGCTTCTTCGCCGAGGTGGTGGTGATCCCCAGGACGGTGCCGAGCTCGGCGATGCAGAACTCCGCGACGAGCGGGCAGCCGGGGCCGGCGATGGGTTCCTCGTGCTCATGACCCAGACCGCCGGTGGTGGTGAACGAAGCGGCACCGTGGAGGGACTCGGGTGGGTGGAGGTCGGCCCAGGCGGCGGCGAGGGCGAGCACGCCGGCAGCGGCCGCATCCTCGGCCGCCCGGCCAGACCGGATCGAGGTGAGGATCCCGGACGCGTCCAGGTCCTCGACCAGCGGGCTGCTGGTCGGGGAGCGGAGGTCCTGGGTGGTGGTCATGGGTACCAGTCAAGCAGGACCCACCGACACTCGGGCCTGCAGGAAGACTGGTGTGGATAAGTATTATCGAACAGGTGGTCCCCTGAGGCATCGCACTGGTTCCTTGGTTTCGACACGGTCGCTGCGCGACCTGCTCAACCAGCGGACGGGGCTTGCTGCGCGACCTGCTCAACCAGCGGAGGCCGGCCTGCGCGACCTGCTCAACCAGCGGCGGTGGCGGGCTGCGCGACCTGCTCAACCAGAGGACGGGGCTGGCTGCGCGACCTGCTCAACCGGCGGCGGCCCTGCTCGACCGGCGGGCAGGCTTGCTGCGGTCCTTCCTCAGCCCGCGGTGGTCGCGTGCTCCCGCAGCCACTCCCCCAGCACGACCGCCGAGGCGTCGACCAGGCGGGGCCAGTCGATGGCGGCCTCGTCGGCGGTGTCGGAGACGTGCTTCACGAGCCGCACCGGGACGCCGGCCTCGCGGGCTGCCCAGGCGACGGCGTACCCCTCCATGTCGACGAGGTGCGCGCGCTCCGCCAGGGCGTCACGCACGACCGGGTCGCTGACGAAGACGTCGCCGGTCGCGAGCACCAGGTCCGAGTCGCCCACCTCGAGCCTCTCCTGCGGGTCGTGCCCCAACGCCCGGATGAGGTCGGCGCTCAGGTCGTGGTTGAGCACGACGCCCGGCTCGAAGAGCCCGGCCAAGCCAGGGCGCAGCGCCCCGGCGGTGCCGATGTTGAGCACGGTGAGCCCAGCGGTGTCGTCGTACGCCGCGAGGGCCCGCGCTGTCGCTGCCGCGGCGGCGACCTTCCCCATGCCCGTGATCACGAGCGGCAGGTCGGCCGGGACGTACGCCGCCTCTGCTGCGGTCGCGGCCACGACCAGGTAGGAGCTCACTCGGAGTCGCCTCGGTGCTTGCCCCGGCGTGAGTGCGGGGTGGCCATCACGTCGTGGATCGCGTCGACGTCGAAGTCCTCGCCGAGCCAGTCGAAGAGTCCACGCAGGACCTCGGGGTCGGCGACGTAGTCGTCGTAGTGCACGCGGTGGACCGCGTCACCCAGGCCCTCGGCGGCACTCAGCATCCGCTCCTCGATGCGCTGCACCCGACCGAGCGGGTCGTCCTTGTGGGTCCAGAAGTTGCTGGCCGCGACGTCCTCGAGGTTGCGCGTGTTGAGCACGAACCGCGCGCCCGGGAACACCTGCTGGAGGAAGACAAGGTAGTCGGGGAGGTCCTCGTCATACCAGCGGATCTCCTTGTAGCCGGTGACGCGGGTGTCGGGCTCCGGCCGCAGGAGCGTCGCCTCGGCCAACGCGCGGATGTGCTGCAGGGACGTCGCCTCGGGGAAGCCCTCGATGCCGAACCACGGATGCGTGGGCTGACTGGCCCGTCCGGCGTCGACGCGCGCCTTCTCCGCCATCCCGCTGCGGTGGAACTCGTAGAGGTGACGCATCGCGTGGCGGTTCTCGCCGCGCAGCAGCCACCCCGGGATGGAGTTGAGGATGCCCATCAGCAGCGTTGATCCCGACCTGCCGTAGGTCATCACGAAGACGTGGTCGACCTCCTTCACGATGGGATCACCACGACTTCTCCAGGGGCCGGCCCTCGTGGAAGCCGGCCGCGGACTGCACACCGACCAGCGCCCGCTCGTGGAACTCCGCCAGCGTGGTGGCACCGGCGTAGGTGCACGAGGAGCGGACGCCCGAGCAGATCTGGTCGATCAGGTCCTCGACACCGGGGCGGGCCGGGTCGAGGTACATCCGCGAGGACGAGATGCCCTCCTCGTAGAGGCCCTTGCGGGCACGGTCGTACGACGACTCGCCGGACGTGCGGTTGGCCACCGCGCGGGCCGACGCCATACCGAAGGACACCTTGAAGGGACGGCCGTCCGCGTCCTGCATGAGGTCACCGGGCGACTCGTGCGTGCCGGCGAACCACGAGCCGATCATCACAGAGGACGCACCCGCCGCCAGGGCGAGCGCCACGTCGCGCGGGTGGCGTACGCCGCCGTCGGCCCACACGTGCTTGCCGAGCTCGCGGGCGGTGGTCGCGCACTCCAGCACCGCGGAGAACTGGGGGCGGCCGACGCCGGTCATCATCCGCGTCGTGCACATGGCGCCGGGACCGACACCGACCTTGACGATGTCGGCGCCGGCCTCGATCAGCGCGCGCGTTCCTTCGGCCGAGACCACGTTGCCCGCAGCGATCGGCACGGTGGGCGACAGGGCGCGTACGGCCTGGAGCGCCTGCACCATCCGGTCCTGGTGACCGTGCGCGGTGTCGACGACGAGGCAGTCGACCCCCGCAGCGAGCAGCTCAGCGGCACGGTCGGCGACGTCTCCGTTGACCCCGACTGCAGCGGCGATCCGCAACCCGCCGGACGCGTCGAGGGCCGGCGAGTAGAGCGTGGCGCGCAGGGCGCCGAGCCTGGTCAGCACGCCGACCAGCTCACCGGACTCGCCGACTGCGACGGCCAGGGGCGCCTTGGCGCGCTCGATGGCGTCGTAGACCTCGCGCGGGTCGGTGGTGGCAGAGACGGTGACCACGGCCGGGTTCATCACCGAGCCGACCTGGGCGAAGCGGTCCACCTCGGCGCAGTCGCTCTCGGCGACCACGCCGACCGGACGCCCGTCACGTACGACGACCGCGGCGCGGTGGGCGCGCTTGGGGATCAACGACAGCGCCTCGGCCACGGTCTGGTCGGGCCGCAGCACGATCGGGGTGTCGAAGACGTGGTGGCGCTGCTTGACCCACGCGACCACGTCGGCGACGACAGGGATCGGGATGTCCTGCGGGATGACCGTGATCCCGCCGCGCCGCGCGACGGTCTCGGCCATCCGCTTGCCGGCGATCGCGGTCATGTTGGACACGACGAGCGGCAGCGTCGCGCCGGTCCCGTCGGAGGTGGCCAGGTCGACGTCGTACCTGCTGGCCACGTCGGAGTGCCGCGGCACCATGAAGACGTCGTCGTAGGTGAGGTCGTGGCCGGGGGCTTCTCCGGAATCGGAGTTGAGGAACTGCACGTGGCCGAACTCTACGCGGCAGGCATCCTCTTCGGCCGCAGACCGACGTCGGCGAGCTCGAGCTCGGCGAGACGTCGTACGACCTCGGGATCCTGCGCGCGCCACGCACCCGCCGGGTCGTCGCTGACCCGGGCGAGCACCCGCATCGGCTGGTGCGCCAGTGCACGCAGGGCGAAGAGGTCGAGGTCCTCGTGGGCGTCGATGAACCTCGCACCCGCCGTGGCCTCGCGGATGAAGCGCCACCGCAGCGGCAGGTGGATGACGGCGACGATGAGGATAGGAATCAGCGCGACCGAGAGGCCCAGCAGCAGCGCCAGCCGCTCCACCGCGTCGACCGTGTCGCGACCTGCGGAGGCGATGCCGTCGGAGGCGTCCGCGGCCTTGTCGAACGGCACCGACAGCTCGTCCCCGACGAGCGGCGCCTCGCCGAGCCTGCCGCCCGCGTCGCGGAGCTGCTCCGCCATCGACGTGGCGGCCGAGTCGGTCTGGCGCGCAGGACCGGCGAGCTCCATGGTCCCGTCGTGGACGGCCATCCCGATCCAGACCCAGAGCACGAGCCAGGCAACGAAGAGCAGGTCGACGAGCACCTGCACGGTGCGACGGACGGGCGTGTCGGCGAAGAGCTTCATGGACCACACTGTCGCGCATGGGTGCTCTCGGGGTACTCCGTGCAGGTGACCGCCGTCAGACCGCACGTACGCACTCCGTCGACGCTGCGTCCGGCTTGCACGTCGTCGTGGGCCGTCAGCCCTGGTCCGCCGCCCGCTGCAGGGCCCGCCAGGTGCGGTCGACGTCCGCCTCCGTCGTACGCCAGCTGCCGACCGCGAGTCGGATCGCAGCCCGACCGTTGACGGTGGTGTGGCTGAGGTAGGCCTCGCCGGAGGCGTTGACCGCCTCCATGGCGGCGAGCGTCTGCTCGTCCCCGGACCTGAGCCGGAACACCACCAGCGAGAGCGCCGGCTCGGTCACCATCTCGAAGCGCTCGTCCGCTGCCACGAGGTCGGCGACGCGCTCGGCCAGCTCGACGCCGCTGCGGATGTGGGCACGGAGGCCCTCCAGCCCGTAGGTCCGCATCACCGCCCACAGCTTGATCGCGCGGAACCGCCGACCGAGCTGCGGGTGCCAATCGCGGTAGTCGACGACCTCGCCCGACTCGGTGGCGGCGTTGCGGAGGTACTCCGGGAGGATCGACAGCGCGCCGGTCAGCGCCGCGCGGTCGCGGACCCAGAAGGTGCTGCAGTCGAAGGTCGTCAGCAGCCACTTGTGCGGGTTGGTGACGAACGAGTCGGCCGCCTCCACCCCGACGAGGTGGTCGCGCAGCTCCGGGCAGACCGCGGCCACACCGGCCCACGCGGCATCGACGTGCAGCCACACGCCCCACTCGCGTACGACCTCGGCGACCGCCGCGATGTCGTCCATCGCACCGGTCGAGGTGCTGCCCGCGGCGACGTGCACCATCACCGGACGCAGCCCGGCCTCCACGTCCGCGACGATCGCGTCGCGCAGGGCGTCGACGTCCATCGCCTGGGTCGCGGGGTCGACGTCGATCGCGCGGACGGCGTCCTCGCCGAGGCCCGCCATCATCGCCGCCTTCACGAGTGACGAGTGCGCCTGCGTGGACCCGTAGACGCGCCACTGCGCCTCGCCCAGGCCGTGCACGCGCACGTCTCCCCCACTAGCCCGGTGGAGCGCGGAGAGCAGGGCCGTGAAGGTCGCCGTGGATGCGGTGTCCTGGATGACGCCGCCACCCGGCCCGTCGCTGCGGAACGCGTCGGGCAGGCCCAGCGCCTCGGCGAACCAGTCCATGACGACCTGCTCGACCTCGGTGACCGCCGGGCTGGTCGCCCAGATCATCCCCTGGGCGCCGATGCCGCTGGAGATGAGGTCGCCGAGGATCGCGGCCGGCGAGGAGTTGGCCGGGAAGTAGGCGAAGAAGCGCGGGTGCTGCCAGTGGGTGAGGCCCGGTACGACGACCCGGTCGAGGTCGGCCAGGACGGCGTCGAACGACTCGCCCACCTCCGGCGCCGACGCCGGCAGGAGACGGCGTACGTCGCCGGGGTCGACCTGCGCGCGTACCGGCAGGTCGTCGAGCGACGCCCAGTAGTCCGCGATCCAGTCGATCGCGGCATGGCCCTGGCGGCGGAACTCCTCGGGCGACATGTGGCCGCCCATGTGCTCGTCTGGCTGCTGGTCTGGCATGGCCCGAACGTACCGGGCGGGTTGGGTCGTCGTACTCAGCACAGGTCAGGTACGTCGACAGGTCCCGCCCGGCCGCATCCCGAAGAGGCTTGCCCCATGACCTCCTCACTCGCCTCCACCGCCAAGAACACCACCGCCTTCGCCGCCCAGGCCGCGATCTCCTTCGGCGCCGCTCTCTTCGCGATGCTGGTCGCGATCTACTTCATGGACACCGACCCGTGGATCAAGGGCTTCCTCGCCCTCGGCACCCTCTACCTCACGACGTCGACCTTCACGCTCGCGAAGGTCGTGCGCGACATGCAAGAGGACAGCACCACTGTCCACCGCCTCGACCAGGCCCGCCTCGACAAGCTGCTCGCGCAGCACGACCCGTACAAGTCCGCCTGACCCAGCGCCTCAAGCAGCACGAAGCCCCTCCCGGATGGACCGGGAGGGGCTTCGTCGTACGTCCGGACGGGGCAGGTGTGCGGAGTCCTGCGCTTCTGGGCCGTTGCAACGGCCTACCCGCGCGGGAGTCACCGCTTCAGCGGTGACTCCTGCAGGAGCAGCTACTTCAGCTCGGAGCTGCTCAGCCCCAGGATCCGGCGGGCCACGATCAGCTGCTGGATCTGCTGGGTGCCCTCGAAGATGTCGAGGATCTTGGAGTCGCGCGCCCACTTCTCCAGCAGCTCCACCTCGCTGTAGCCGAGGGTGCCGCACAGCTGCACGCAGGACAGGGTCACGTCGGACCCCACCCGGCCGGCCTTCGCCTTGGCCATCGACGCCTCGAGCGAGTTGGGCACGCGGTTGTCGGCCATCCACGCCGCCTGCATCATCAGCAGCTGGGCGCCCTCCCAGTCGGCCTCCAGCTGGAGGAACGTCGCCGCCGCCGCGCTCTGGTTCTGCGCCGGGCGGTCGTAGTCGATCGTGACGCCGGCCTGGTCGAGCAGGTCGCGGGTGAGGTCGAGCGACGCGCGTGCGCAGCCGACGGCCATCGCGGCCACCAGCGGGCGGGTGTTGTCGAAGGTCGCCATCGCACCGGCGAAGCCGGACTTGGTGTCGATCTCGGGCGACCCGAGCAGGTCCTCGGCCGGCACCCGGCAGTCGGTGAACGTGATCGCCGCCGTGTCGGACGCGCGGATGCCGAGCTTGTGCTCGAGCCGCTCGACCTTCAGGCCGGGGTTGTCCTTGCGGACGAGGAAGGACTTGATCGCGGCGCGGCCGAGCTCCTTGTCCAGCGTCGCCCACACGACGACGCTGTCGGCGCGGTCACCGGAGGTGACGTAGATCTTCTCGCCGTTGATGACGTACTCGTCGCCGTCCTTGACCGCCGTGGTCGTGAGGTTCGCCGAGTCGGAGCCGATGCCGGGCTCGGTGATCGCCATGGCGGCCCAGGTGCCCTTGTAGCGCTCGAGCTGCTCCTCGTTGGCGACCGAGGCGATGGCGGAGTTGCCCAGCCCCTGGCGCGGCATCGAGAGCAGCAGGGCGGTGTCGCCCCAGCACATCTCGGCGACCGACAGGACGGAGGCCAGGTTGGCACCGTTGCGCACCGTCGCGGGGTCGTCGGTCGCCCGGTCGTCACGACGTACGCCGCCCGCGCCGGCGCCGCCGGTCGCGCCGGTCTCGGACACGCCGTCGATCAGCGCGGCGAGCATGTCGAGCTCCTTCGGGTACTCGTGCTCGGCGCGGTCATACTTGCGGGAGATCGGTCGCAGCATGTTCATCGCCAGCTGGTGGGCCTGGTCGATCAGCTGGGCCTGCTTCTTCGGGGTCTCGAGGTTGATCATCAGACCATCACCACGCCTTCCATCACGCCGACGGCCCGCAGGTCGCGGTACCACCGCTCGACCGGGTGTTCCTTGACGAAGCCGTGGCCACCGAGCAGCTGGACGCCGTCGAGACCGATCCGCATGCCCTTCTCCGTGCACAGCTGGCGGGCCAGCCCCACCTCGCGCGCGAAGTCCTGGCCGCGGGCGGCGCGCGAGGCGGCCTTCCACGTCAGCAGCCGCATCGCCTGCAGCTCGATCGCCATGTCGGCGACCATGAACGCGACCGACTGGCGGTGGCTGATCGGCTCGCCGAAGGCCTGCCGCTCGTTGACGTACTCCTTGACGTAGTCGAGCACCGCCTGGCCGGTGCCGACCGCAAGCGCGCACCACGCGAGTCGCGAGAGCCGTACGCACTCGCGGTAGGCCCGGCCGTCGGAGTCGCCGAGCAACGCGTCCGCGCCGACGCGTACGCCGGTCAGGTGCAGCCGCGCGAGTCCCGCGGCGCGCACGCCCATCGAAGGGTCGGCCTCGACCTCGAGGCCCTCGGCACCGGACTCCACGAGGAAGAGCGCGGGCGTCCCGTCGAGCTGGGCCGCTACCACGAAGAGCTCGGCCTCCGCGCCGCGGACCACCGCGGACTTCACGCCGTCGAGCACGAAGCCGTCGCCGTCGCGCAGCGCGGTCGTCGACAGGGTGAAGGGGTCGAAGAGGACCGTCGGCTCGGCGATCGTGAGCGCCGCCGCCGGGACGTCGGTGCCGGTGAAGGCGGGGAGATAGGTCTGCTGCTGGGCCTCGGTGCCCCAGAGGCCGATCGCGGTGGCGACCGCCCCGGGCGCCAGGGTGGCGACGGCGAGGCCCATGTCGCCGTGGGCCAGCGCCTCGGCGACCAGGGTCCCGGCCATCGCGGAGCGCTCCTCCATGATCCCGCCGAGCGCCTCGGGCACGCCGAGACCCGGGAGGCCGAGCTCCTGGGCGGCGGCGAGCACCTCGGCGGGCGCCGTGCAGACGTCGTCGGCCTCCGCCGCGGCGGGTCGCAGCAGCTCGGCGGACAGCTCCTTCACCACGTCGAGGAGCATCTGCTCGTCCTCGGTGGGCGTGAGGTCGAAGACGCCGCGCGTCGCCGCGGGGGCGGGTCGCGCGCCGGACGTGCGCCGACCGGCCCGGGCGAACGTACGACCGGCAGCGGTGGCCGCGCGGAACCCGTTGCGGGTCGTCGAGTAGACGGCGTGCTCGGTCTGCTTGCGCAGGCCGACGCGGTCGATGAGGTCGCTCTGGGCGAGCCGGTTGACGGCGGCGACGGCGAGGCCGATGGGGTCTCGGGTCTCACGGGACGACAACCCGTGGCGACCGCCCGGCCGGAGGCTGCTCATGAAGGACATGACGTAAATGTAACTGCGAGTTACACCTTTGACCAGAGCATGCCCCGTGGTGCCCGTCACCCACCGCCTCCTCGCTAGGATCCGGCGCATGTCCGACGAGCAGTCCACCGACGTCCCCACCGATCCCCGGGCACCGCACGGCCCCCTCCCCGAGGGTGGCACGGTGCGGGCGATCACCCGCTGGGGCACGCCGGTCATGCACCGCGCCCAACAGCCGGTGACGTCGTACGACGACGCGCTCGCGACCCTGGCGGCCGACATGGTGGCGACGATGTACGCCGCCGACGGGGTCGGCCTGGCGGCCTGCCAGGTCGGCGAGGACGTGGCGATGTTCGTCTTCGACTGCCCCGACGACGAGGGCATCCGCACGGTGGGCGTCGTCTGCAACCCGGTGCTCACGCTGCCCGAGGGCCGCGACCGGCGCCTCGAGGACGACGAGGAGGGCTGCCTGTCCTACCCCGGCTCGTTCGAGCCCTGCCCGCGCCCCGACTGGGCGCGCGTGGACGGCTTCGGGCTCGACGGCGAACCGGTGGTGTTCGAGGGTGACGGACTCCTCGCCCGCTGCCTCCAGCACGAGACCGACCACACCCTCGGCACCGTCTTCGGCGACCGGCTCTCGGCGAAGTCGCGGAAGAAGCTCGGCAAGAAGCACGACGATGCCGCTGACGAGTACCCCCTCACCTGGCCCGCAGGCTCGTCGCAGTGAACGAGCTGCGCATCACCCGCGAGAACGCACGCTTCCAGCAGTGGGAGGCGCTGCTGACCAACCGCTCCAAGCGCCACCGCAACCGCGAGTTCCTGGTGCAGGGCGTCCGCCCCATCACGCGGGCGGTGGAGGAGGGCTGGACCGTGCGGGCGCTGCTGCGCGCGGACGGTACGACGTCCACCTGGGCCGACGACCTCTGGGCGAGCGACGAGGGCGAGCGTGTCGTCGTCTCCCCCGACCTGCACGCGCGACTCAGCGGCAAGGAGGACGGCGCCGAGCTCGTCGCGGTGGTCGAGATGCCCGAGGACGGCGTGGAGCGACTCTCGGACTCGAGTCGTCCCTACGGCCCGATCGTCGTCTTCGACCGGCCGACCAGCCCCGGCAACATCGGGACCCTGGCGCGCTCGGCGGACGCCTTCGGGGCGTCGGCGCTGGTCGTCACCGGCCACGCCGCCGACCCCTACGACCCGCAGGCCGTCCGCGCCAGCACCGGGTCGCTGTTCGCCCTGACCGTCCTGCGCGTGCCCGGTCCGGGCCCGGTCGTCGAGTGGGCGCAAGCGCACGGCTACCGGATCATCGGCACCGACGAGGAGGGCAGTGCACTGGCCGACGTCGACCTCAGCGGCCGGGTGGTCCTCGTCGTCGGCAACGAGACCCACGGACTCTCCTCGGGCTGGCGCGCGGTCTGCGACGACGTCGCCAGCATCTCGATGGTGGGCTCGGCGTCGTCGCTCAACGCCGCCGTCGCCGGCTCGATCATCCTGCACGAAGCCCTCCGGCAGCGCGGCTGATGGAGGCAGTGCTCGACTGGGTCGTCCTGGTCATGCGGACCGTCGGCTCGCCCGGGGTGGGCCTGGCGACCGCCGTGGAGACGGTGTTCCCGCCGCTGCCCATCGAGCTCGTGCTGCCGCTCGCCGGCTACACCGCCAGCCAGGGCTACTACAGCGTCGGCGCGGCCATCGCGTGGGCGACCGCCGGCTCCCTGCTGGGAGCGCTGGTCCTCTACTGGCTCGGCGCCGCGTGGGGCCTGGAACGCATCTGCGCGCTGGCCGACCGGATCCCGCTGATGCACGCCGAGGACGTACGACGCGCGGTGGTGTGGTTCGGTCGACACGGACGGACGGCGGTGTTCGTCGGCCGCCTGGTGCCGGGCGTGCGCAGCCTGATCTCGATCCCGGCCGGGGTCGACCGGATGCCGCTGCTGCGCTTCTGCGTCTTCACCACTGCCGGGAGCCTGGTCTGGAACGCGGCCCTGATCCTGGCGGGCCACGAGCTCGGCGCCCGGTGGCACGTGGTCGAGACGTACGTCGGCGGGATCGGCAACGTCGTCTACGTGCTGCTCGCGGTGGTGCTCGTTGTCGTGGTCGCACGCCGGCTCCGGCACCGGCTCCGCAGCACCTGAGGAGTCAGCGGCGCGCTGCGGCGTAGCAGGCGACCGCGCTGGCCGCCGCGACGTTGAGCGAGTCGATGCCCGCCCGCATCGGGATGATCGCCCGCCGGTCGGCGGAGTCCTCCCACCGTGACGACAGGCCGTGCCCCTCGGAGCCGAGCACCAGCGCGAGCCGGTCCACCCCGGCCACGGCCTCCTCGATCGGCACCGAGTCGTCCGACAACGTGAGCGCGACGGTGGTGAACCCCCTGCGCGACAGGTCCGGCAGCGCGCCGTACCAGTCCGGGATGCGGGTCCACGGCGTCGTGAACACCGCACCCATGCCGACCTTGATCGAGCGGCGGTAGAGCGGGTCGGCGCACCGCGGCGCGAGCAGGACGGCGTCGAAGCCGAGCGCCGCACCCGAGCGGAAGACGGCACCGACGTTGGTGTGGTCGACCAGGTCCTCGAGCACGAGCACCGAGCGGGCACCCGCGAGCACCTCCTCGACCCCGGGCAGCGGGCGGCGGTGCAGGGAGGCGAGCGCGCCTCGGTGCACGTGGAAGCCGGTGACCTGCTCGATCAGTGCCTCGGACAGCACGAAGCAGGGACCTGCGCTGCGGGCAAGGACGTCGTCCAGTCCCTCCACCCACCGCGGGGCCATCAGGAAGGAGCGCGCGTCGTAGCCCGCCTCGACCGCACGACGGACGACCTTGGCGCCCTCGGCGAGGAACAGCCCGTGCTCGGCCTCGAGGCTCTTGCGCAGCTCGACGTCGCGCAGGTCGCGGTAGTCGGCCAGACGGGGATCGTCGGGGTCGGAGAGCTCGACGAGGTCAGCCACGCCCCTGCCCACGATCTGCGTAGTGTCCCGGACGCGCCACTGCCACCACGTCGCCGATCACGATGATGGCCGGCGGGACGACCTCGTGGAGGGCGAGGTCGGCGCCCAGAGCCTCGAGGGTGGTGAGCACGGTGCGCTCGGTCGGCATGGTGCCGTCGACGATCACGGCAACCGGTGTCGAGGCAGGTCGACCTCCGGCGAGCAGGGCGTCGGCGATCGCCGGAGCGTTGTCGACGGCCATCAGCAGGACCAGGGTGCCCCGCAGCGCGGCCAGGGCCTCCCAGACGACCAGCGACTCGGGGTGCCCGGGCGGGAGGTGCCCCGAGATGACGGTGAACTCGTGTGCGACGCCGCGGTGGGTGACCGGGATGCCGACGCGGGCGGGGACGGCGATCGCCGAGGTGAGTCCCGGGACGACGGTGACGGGCACTCCGGCGGCCGCGCAGGCCAGCATCTCCTCGAAGCCGCGGCCGAAGACGAAGTTGTCGCCGCCCTTGAAGCGCACCACGCGCTTCCCTGCGAGGGCGCGGTCGACGATGACCGCGTTGATGTGGTCCTGCGACGCCGAGCGCCCGCGCGGGAGCTTGGCGACGTCGATCAGCTCGACGTGCGGGCCGAGCTCGTCGAGCAGCTCACGCGGCGCCAGGCGGTCCGCGACGACCACGTCGGCCGAGGCCAGCGCGTGCCGCGCGGCCACGGTCACCAGCTCCGGCTCCCCCGGTCCACCGCCCACGAGCACCACCCCGGGCGTGCGGTCGTGGGCGTCGGTCGCGGTGAGGTGGCCGTCGCGCAGCGCGGTGACGATGTCATCGCGCAGGGCCGCGGACTTGCGCGGCTCACGGTTGCCCAGGACCCCGACGGTGACGCTGCCGTGGTGGCCCACCGCAGGGGTCCAGGCGGAACCGCCACGGGCATCGTCGGCGCGGACGCAGAAGGTGTGCCGGGCCTCGGCGGCCGCGGCGACGCGGGCGTTGACCTCCGGGTCGTCGGTCGCGGCCACGACGTACCACGCCCCGTCGACGTCGGACTCGGTGAAGTCGCGCAGCACGAGGGTCAGCTCACCCGCGAGGCCCTCGAGGGCGGGCGTCACCTCAGGGCTCACCAACGTGACCGCGGCACCGGCGGCCAGGAAGGTCGGCACCCGGCGCTGCGCGACGTGCCCGCCACCGACGACGACGACCTTGCGTCCGACCAGCACGAGGCCGGCCAGGTAGGGATGGACCTCGGGTGACTCCTGGGCGGACCTGCTCTCGCTCATGGCCCATTGTCTCTGGCCGGCGTTGCCGGGCGGTGGCTAGGTTCGAGGGATGAGCACAGGCATCGAACGACCCGTGGCCCCGAATCCCTACGACTACCTCCCGGCGACCGCGTCCTTCAGCGTCACCAGCGACGACGTCACCGACGGAGCCCCCCTCAAGGACGACCAGGTCGCCGACCTCGGCAACACCTCTCCCCAGCTCAGCTGGTCGGGTGCGCCCGAGGGCACCCAGTCCTTCGTCGTCACCTGTTTCGACCCCGACGCCCCCACCCCGAGCGGGTTCTGGCACTGGGGCCTGGTGGACCTCCCGGCCGACGTCACGTCACTGGACACCGGCGCCGCGGCCGGCAGCCTGCCGGGCGGCGCCTTCCACGTCCGCAACGACGGCGGCGAGGCCGGCTTCATGGGTGCTGCGCCGCCCGAGGGCGACCAGCCGCACCGCTACTTCTTCGTCGTGCACGCGGTGAAGGACGCGACCCTCGGCGTGGACGCGGACGCCTCCAACGCCGTCGTGTCCTTCAACCTCGCCTTCAAGACGCTGGGGCGCGCGATCCTCCACGGCACCTACCAGCACTGACGTCGCCGGGGCTGCGACTCGTCCCACGCGCCACATACGCCACACACGTCCCACCCACCTCAGGAGACTCGTGATCTGGGCCGACAGGTCCAGACCGCGGGTCTCCTTTTCGCGCATTCGGCCCTCGAAGAAAGCGTCAAGGCGTTTGGATCTACACCAGACGGTTTCCGCGCTCTTGCTACGAAAAAGTCACCCACCACGGGCGCAAGCGGATTCCACAGGACAAAAGTCGGCCACAGAGCCACCTCCAGGGGTACTCTTCAGGCCGAATCTCTTAGATTCCGTCAAGATTCGCTCAACCCCCGATTGCGGATCTTCTTGGGAGGAACCCCGTGCGCCACCCCCGAACCCTCTGCCGCCTGGCGACGCTCGGCGTCGCTGCGGCGCTGCTGTGCGGTCTGCCGACCGCCGCGGAGGCGAAGACCTGGTCCGTGCCGACCACGGTCGCGGTCAAGGACGCCGGCACACTGAGCAGCGACGACCTCGAGGACGCGCTGATGGTCGAGATCAACATCGCTCGCGACCAGCAGGGGCTCCGCAAGATCTGGAACTTCGACGTCTGCACCGACCAGATGGCCGAGCAGTGGGGTTCCCGCATCGCCCGCACCGGCGTGTTCGAGCACCGCGACCAGAACGAGGTCATCCGCAGGTGCAACAACTCCTGGGCCGGCGAGACCCTCGTCCGCGGCGCGGGACTCACCCCGCAGGGCATGGTCGAGCTCTGGCTCAACTCCCCCGGCCACCGCGAGATCCTGCTCAGCCCCCGTGCGCGCCGCGCCGGTGTGGCGGTCACCGAGGACCCGCAGGGCCGCGTCATCGGCGTCGTGAACCTGGTGCGCCACAACTGAGCGTGGTGCGCGGCACCCCCGATCTGTGAGACGATCCCCGGCCCCCATCGTGGGTGGGCCGGGGATCGATCTTGCACGAGGGGGACGAGATGCTGCACGTCGCCATCGCGACCCGTGCCTTCCGCCGCTACTCCACCTACCGTGCCGCCACCCTCGCCGGGATCTTCACCAACTCGGTCTTCGGGATCATCTACTCCTACGCCTACCTCGCGCTCTGGGACGCCAACCCCACCGCGGGCGGCTACGACGCCCAGGACGCGGTGACGTACGTCTGGCTCGGCCAGGCACTGCTGATGACGATCGCCCTCTGGGGCGGGGGCACCACCGACGACCTCGCCGAGCGGATCCGCACCGGCGACGTCGCGATCGACCTCTACCGCCCGGTCGGCCTCGTCGGCTGGTACCTCGCCAGCGACCTCGGGCGCGCGGCCTACCACCTCCTCACCCGCGGCTTCGGGCCCACGCTCATCGGCGTGCTGGTGTTCCACATCGCGCTCCCCTCCTCGGTGGTCAACGCGTTCGCGTTCGCGGTGTCGCTGGTCCTGGCCGTCGTAGTGAGCTTCGCGATCCGCTTCCTCGTGGCGAGCACGGCCTTCTGGCTGCTCGACCAGTCGGGCGTCAAGGTGATGAGCGGCGCCTTCGCGATCTTCTTCAGCGGGATGATGCTGCCGCTGGTGCTCTTCCCCGGCTGGCTCGGCACCGTCGCCAACGTCCTGCCGTGGGCGTCGTACGTCCAGGTGCCCGCGGACATCTGGTTGGGCAAGCACACCGGCAGCGGCCTGCTCACCGCGCTCGGCTTCCAGGTCTTCTGGGCCGTCGTCCTTCTGGCCACCTGCCAGGGCGTGCTGCGCCTGGCGACCCGCAAGGTGGTGGTCCAGGGTGGCTGACACCGCAACCGGCGGCGCCGTCGTCGGAGGGCTGCAGCACCTGCGCACCTACGGCCAGATCGCGTGGCTCTGGATCCGCGCCGCCTGGCAGTACCCCACGTCGTTCGTCCTGCTGGCGATCGGCAACGGCCTGATCACCGGCCTGGACTTCGTCGGGCTGTGGATCATGTTCGCCCACCTCGACGACCTCAAGGGCTTCACGCTCCACGAGGTCGCACTCCTCTACGGCAGTGCCTCCCTCGCCCTCGCGATCGCCGACACGGCCATCGGCAGCGTCGAACGGATCGGCACCTACATCCGCACCGGCCGGCTCGACCAGATGATGACCAAGCCGGTCCCGCTGCTGGTGCAGGTGTGCGCCGACCAGTTCACGCTGCGTCGCCTCGGGCGGCTCACCCAGGCGAGCATCGTCTTCGGCTGGGCCTGCACCTACGTCGACTGGACGCCGTTGCGCGTCGTGGTCGCGGTGTCGATGCTCATCAGCGGCGGCCTCGTGTTCTTCGGCCTGTTCGTCGGCTTCTCGTGCATCCAGTTCTGGACGACGGACGCGACCGAGTTCGCCAACGCCTTCACCTACGGCGGCGCGACCGTGACCCAGTACCCGCTCAACATCTTCCCCCGCGAGGTGCTCGTCGGGTTGACCTTCGTGATCCCGGTGGCCTTCGTGAACTGGTATCCCTGCCTCTACCTCCTGGGACGCAGCGACCCGTCCGGCATGCCGTACGCGCTGCAGTTCGCGTCCCCGGTGGCCGGGGTGCTCACGATGGCCGCGGCCCTGCTCGTGTGGCGCTCCGGCGTCCGCCACTACACCTCCACCGGGAGCTGACATGTCCACCGACGCAGACCGCCACGACCCCACGCAGGCCGGGGCGCTGATCGAGGTGCAGGACCTCGAGCGCACCTTCGACGTGCGCCGACGGGTCGAGGGTCGCCGCCGTCGCTCCCGCGAGCAGGTGGTGGCCGTCCACGACCTCACCTTCTCCGTCCGGCCCGGCGAGATGGTCGGCTACATCGGCCCCAACGGCGCGGGGAAGTCGACCACGATCAAGATGCTCACCGGGATCCTCGTGCCCACCGGGGGCCGGGTGCAGGTCGCCGGCCTCGATCCGAGCCGCAACCGCGTCGAGCTGACCCGCCGGATCGGCGTCGTCTTCGGGCAGCGTTCCACGCTCTGGTGGGACCTGCCGCTGATCGACTCCTTCGAGCTGCTCCAGAGGATGTATCGCATCCCACCCGCGCGCTACCGCGAGAACCTCGACCGCTTCATCGAGATCCTCGACCTCGGCGACCAGCTCGACACCCCGGTGCGCCAGCTCAGCCTGGGCCAGCGGATGCGCGGCGACATCACTGCGGCGCTGCTGCACGACCCGGAGGTGCTCTACCTCGACGAGCCCACCATCGGCCTCGACGTGGTCAGCAAGGGGCGTCTGCGCGAGTTCCTGCGCTCGCTCAACGCCGAGCGCAACACCACGTTGATGCTCACCACCCACGACCTCCAGGACATCGAGGCCCTCTGCGAGCGGGTGATCGTCATCGACCACGGCACGAGCGTCTACGACGGCTCGCTGGCCGGGCTGCACGCCCAGGGCGGGTCCACCCGGACGCTCGTCGTCGACCTCGTCGACGAGGCCCCGCCCATCGACGTGCCGGGCGCCGAGGTGCGTCGCGTCGAGGGACCGCGGCAGTGGCTGTCCTTCCCGAGCGACGCGAGCGCGGCGCCGATCGTCGCCGCGGTGGCGTCGGCGTACGACGTCGCTGACCTGTCGATCCAAGAGCCCGACATCGAGGACGTCATCCGCGACCTCTACTCACGGGGCGCGCAGGCCTGACCTGCGCGCTGGACGAGGGCTCAGGCCCCGAGTCCGCGGAACTGCTCGGAGTCGCGCTCGGGCGAGGTCAGCGGCTGGCGCTCGAGGACGAGCATCGCGCGGTCGTCGTCGCCCCGCGGGACCTTCTTGAGGACCCGCTTGGGCATGCCGGTGAAGCCGCGCGCGTCGACGGCCTGGAGGGCCACCTCGCGCAGCCAGTCGATGCCGTCGTCGAGGTCGCGGTCGGAGGTCTCGATCACGCCGTCGGTGTAGAACATCAACGCCTCCCCGGGGCGCAGGCGCCCACGGCTCGGAGTGAAGTCGGCCTCCTCGATGACGCCGAGCGCCATGCCGCGGGCGTTGTCGATCGACCACCCGCGCTCCCCGAGGTGCCAGTGGAGCGCCGGCGGGTGGCCCGCACTGGTGATCGTGTAGTCGCCGGTGACCAGGTCGACCTTGATGTGCACGGCGGTGGCCAGGGACTCGTCGGACTCCTGCCGCAGCAGGAAGTTGTTGGCGGCGGCCATCAGGTCGGCCGGCGGCAGTGCCCCGATCAGCCCGCCCAGAGCACCGGCGAACTGGAGCGCCTGCGGTCCGACCGTCGTGCCCTTGCCGCACACGTCGACGAGGGCCATCTCCAGCCACCGGCCCTCGCGGAGGTCGGCGACCAGGAAGTCGCCGGCATAGCTGGGGCCGTTGGCGGTGATCGTGGCGGACTGGGTGCGCCACCCGTTGGGGAGCGGCGGGACGACCCCCTGGCGCTGCAGTCGGTCGCGGAGCTGGGTCAGCACGGCCTCGCTGAGCGCCATCGGCAGCCCGGACCGCTGCTTGCTCGCCTGGTAGACGGCGAGCAGGAGACCGATGGCGAAGATGACCAGCGCCGCTCCCCTGCTGGCGGTCGCGAAGCTGCTCTGGACGGAGGTCCACCACGCGACGCCCATGAGGACCAGGCCCAGCACCACGAGCGGGAGGAAGCGCAGCAGCATCGTGCCGAGCATGAGGAAGAGGAACCACAGCGAGACCGGCACCACCCGCTCGACCAGGGCACCGATGCCGACGGCGAGCGCGACCAGCGCGAGCATGATGGTCAGCATGAAGGCCTGGCTGCCCCGCGAACCCGTGCGCCAGCCCTCGACGCGCTGCTGCACGTAGGTCGAGAACCCGCGCATCAGGGACCCCAGCGCGTTCGACACAGGCGAAGGGTAAAGGCCAGCCACCCGGCCCCGAGGTCGAACCACGAAATCGTAGGCCGCTCGATAGGGTCGGGTCATGCCCCTGGTGCCGCCGCAGGCCGACGTCCTCGGACCTGACTACCGGGTGGAGACGATCTCGCTCCCGCCCGACAGCGAGGGCGCCGTCGTCGCCACGCTCGTCACCCTCGAGCCCACCCGTCCCAACGGACGCGCGGTGCTCCACGTCCACGGCTTCGCCGACTACTTCTTCCACACCGAGTACGCCCGCTGGTGGGCCGACCGCGGCTACACGTTCTACGCCCTCGACCTCCGCAAGTACGGCCGGTCGCTGCGTGAGCACCAGACCCCCAACTACGTCGGCGACCTCCACGAGTACTACGCGGAGATCGACCTGGCGTGGTGGCGGATCACCCAGCGCGACGGGCACCGTGAGGTCATCGCCTCGGGCCACTCCACCGGCGGGCTGACCGTGCCCCTCTGGGCGCACGAGCGTCGGCCTCCCGAGCTGCTGGCGATGGTGCTCAACTCGCCGTGGTTCGACATGCAGGGGTCGGCCTGGCTGCGCAGCCCGGCGGCCCGGGTCGCGATCGAGCGGTTCGGCACCACCCGCCCGATGCAGGCGATCCCGCGCAAGATCAGCGGTGTCTACGGGCGCTCGCTGCACCGCGAGCACGGGGGCGAGTGGGACTACGACCTGGGCTGGAAACCGCTCGAGTCCCGACCGGTCTACGTCGGCTGGCTCCGGGCCGTACGCCGTGGGCACGCGATGCTGCACGCAGGCTTGGATGTCGCGTGCCCGACCCTGGTGCTGTCGTCGGCGCGCTCGCACTTCGGGGAGCAGACCGACGTCACCGCCTCCACCCACGACATCGTCCTCGACGTCGAGCAGATCAGGCGGTGGGCGTCGTCGGTCGGACGGCACGTCACCTCGATCGCCGTCGACGGCGCCATGCACGACGTCGTGCTGTCCCGGCCGGAGGTGCGGGCGCGGGCCTACACCGAGATCGCCACGTGGTTGCGGGCGTGGGTGGAGCCACCGGGGGCGCCGTCAGACGAGCAGGACCACGAGGGCGACGAGCCCGACGACGGCGATCACGGCGCGTAGCAGTGCCGGCGAGAGCCGACGCCCGACGGTGGCGCCGATCTGGCCCCCGACGACCGAGCCGAGCGCGATCAGGCCCGCCACCGCCCAGTCGATGTCGGCGACCGCGATGAACACGACGGCGGCGACGCCGTTGACGATCAGCGCGAGGACGTTCTTGGTGGCGGTGTGGCGCTGCATCGAGTCGGCCAGCCCGATGCCGAGGATCGCCATGAGCAGGACCCCCTGCGCGGCACCGAAGTAGCCGCCGTACACCCCGGCTGCGGCCACCGCCGGCCACACCCACCACACGCCGTGGTCGGGGATGCCGCCGCGTGACTCGGCCCGCGCCGCGACGGCGCGCTGGATCCGGGGCCCGAAGATCACCAGCAGCACGCCCAGCAGGATCAGGACCGGCACGATGGTGTCGAACGCCGCGGAGGGCAGGACGAGCAGGAGCAACGCGCCCGCGATGCCCCCGACGAGCGAGGCGGACCCGAGCCGCAGGACACGGGAGCGTTGCCCGGCGAGCTCGCGTCGGTAGCCGACGACCCCCGACATGCTGCCGGGGACCAGGCCGACCGTGTTGCTCACGTTGGCGGTCACCGGGGGGACGCCGAACGCCAGCAGGGTCGGGAACGTGATCAGCGTTCCCGACCCCACCACGGTGTTGATGGTGCCGGCGGCCACCCCCGCGAGGGTGATCAGGACGGCTTCGAGCGGACTCACTCCCGCGGGGGTCCACCCTCGGCGGGAGCGTCGACCACGGGTGCGGGCGTCGTCCGCGTCGGGGCCTGCGCCACCGACTCTGCCTCGGCGATGGCCTCCTCGACGACCTTGCTGGTGCCCGATCCGGAGGGCTTCGGCAGCTGCGGCTCCGAGGGGCCCATGTCGACGCGGGTGCGCGGCGTGGCGTCGCGCGGGATGCCGGCGATCTCGTGGATCGATGAGCCGAGCCCCTCCATCGCCTTGGTGATCTCCGAGGGGATGACCCACACCTTGTTGGCGCTGCCCTCGGCGATCTTCGGCATCATCTGGAGGTACTGGTAGGCGAGCAGCGACTGGTCGGGCTGGCCGTCGTGGATCGCCTGGAAGACGGTCTGGATGGCCTGGCCCTCACCCTGGGCCCGCAGGATCGAGGCCTCGCGGTCGGCCTGGGCGCGCAGGATCTGCGACTCGCGGTCACCCTCGGCGTTCAGGATCTGCGACTGCTTCGAACCCTCGGCGGTGAGGATCGCAGCCTGGCGCTGGCCCTCGGCGGTGAGGATGACGGCGCGCTTCTCGCGGTCGGCGCGCATCTGCTTCTCCATCGAGTCCTTGATGGAGGGCGGCGGGTCGATGCCCTTGAGCTCGACGCGGTTGACGCGGATGCCCCACTTGCCGGTGGCCTCGTCGAGGACGCCGCGCAGGCCGGAGTTGATGGAGTCGCGGCTGGTCAGCGTCTCCTCGAGGTCCATGCCGCCGACGATGTTGCGCAGCGTGGTCATGGTGAGCTGCTCGATGGCCTGGATGTAGTTGGCGATCTCGTACGTCGCCGCGACCGGGTCGGTGACCTGGAAGTAGATGACGGTGTCGATCGACACGACCAGGTTGTCCTCGGTGATCACCGGCTGCGGCGGGAAGCTCACGACCTGCTCGCGCAGGTCGATGAGGTAGCGCACCTTGTCGATGAACGGCACCAGGATGTTGAGTCCGGCCGGCAGCGTCGACTTGTACTTGCCGAACCGCTCGACGACGGCGGCGCGTGCCTGGGGCACGATCTTCACCGTCTTGGCGAGCATCACGACGACGAAGACGATGATGAGCAGGAACAGGACCAACAGTGCGGTCATTCGGTTCTCCCCCAGATGTTGTGGTGCGGTGGTGTGGCGGTGCCGTGCTCAGGACTCGAGCGTGGCCACGGGGTGGACGTAGGCCGTCGCACCCTTGATCTGCAGGATCTCGACGGTCTCGCCGGCAGTGATCCGCAGGTTCTCGTCGTAGGGCAGGGCGGTCCAGGTCTCGCCACCGGCCTTGATGCGGCCCGCGGAGAGGCCGGTGATCTCCTCGGTGACCGTGCCCCGGGTGCCGACCAGCTTGCCGTGGCCGAGCGACAGCTCGGGGCCGCTGTGCAGCTGCTTGAGCACCGTCGGACGCACGAGCGCGAGCGCGGCCACCGACGCCGCGAGCGCGAGCAGGATCTGGGCGACGACCGGCAGCCCGATCAGGGCGGCGACCATCCCGATGACGGCACCGGCGGCCAGCATCGCCAGGATCAGGTCCAGGCTGAACATCTCGGCGACGCCGAGCGCGATCGACAGCGCCAGCCAGGTCTCCCAGAGGTGGTCGCGGATCCAGTCCATGTCCAGAGCCTAACCAGTCACTGACTGAGGATCCGCTGG
The DNA here is from genome assembly GCF_900112035.1 of Nocardioides alpinus. Classification (GTDB taxonomy): domain Bacteria; phylum Actinomycetota; class Actinomycetes; order Propionibacteriales; family Nocardioidaceae; genus Nocardioides; species Nocardioides alpinus. The sequence goes on from NZ_FOKC01000006.1 coordinate 74,650, forward strand.
GCCGGGCGACGGCGCGCGGCGAAACGGTCGTCGGCGCGGCTCAGGAGCAGCGGCATGCCGAACGCGTCGGACAGCGTCTCGGCGGTGACGACGTCGTCCACCGGTCCCGCGTCGACCACGCGTCCCTCCCGCAGGAGCAGGGCATGGGTGAAACCGGGAGGGATCTCCTCGACGTGGTGCGAGACCAGCACGGTGGCCGGTGAGTCGGGGTCCATGGCGAGCTCCGACAGCGTGGCGACGAGGTCCTCGCGGCCACCGAGGTCGAGACCGGCAGCCGGCTCGTCCAGCAGCAGCAGCTCCGGGTCGGTCATCAGCGCGCGCGCGATCTGGACCCGCTTGCGCTCCCCCTCGCTGAGGGTGCCGAAGGTGCGCTCGGCGAGGTGGGCGGCACCGACCTCGGCCAGGAGCTCACCGGCGCGGTCGTGGTCGAGGTCGGCGTACTGCTCGCGCCACCTGCCGACGACGCCGTACGACGCGGAGACGACGACGTCCTTGACCAGCTCCGACCTGGGGATCCGGTCGGCCAGCGCAGCGCTGGTGAGCCCGATGCGGGGCCGGAGCTCGAAGACGTCCGTGGTGCCCAGCACCTCGTCGAGGATGCCGGCGACACCCGAGGTCGGGTGGAGCTGCGCGGCGGCGACCTGGAGGAGAGTCGTCTTGCCGGCGCCGTTGGGTCCGAGGACCACCCAGCGCTCGTCCTCCTCGACCTCCCAGCTCACGTCGTCGAGCAGCAGGGACCGGCCACGGCGCACCGTGACCCCTGCGAACTCGATGACGGCGACCATGTGACGCACCCTATCCAGCGTCCGGGCCCGCTCCGGGCCGGACACGACGGTCATGCAGGAGCGAGTAGCCTCGCCCGCGATGTCGTCCTCCTCGCTGGCCCTGCCCCACTCGGCCGTCCTCGCCTGGTGGCTCACCGCCTGGCTGCGCGGCCACGAGCAGACCGACCACGTCCTCGATGTGCTGGCCGACGACACCCACCTGCTGGACGGCGGCTCGGCGCTCGACCTCCTGGCGCGCACGCGCGCCGGCGGCGCGACGTACGCCGGACTGGCGCTTCCCGTCGACGGCGACCCATTGGGCCTCGGTGGCCCCCGCGCCTTCAACGAGGCGGCGATGGACGCCGGTCAGGCCGTGGTGGCGGGTGCGGTCGGGCTGGTGCCGGAGGAACGGGGCGAGACCGTGCAGTGGCGCGTCCTCGAGGCGGCACCGCGGCAGCTGCCGGACGTGGGCGAGGCGGACCGTGGACTGCGCGAGTCACTCATCGGCGCGGCGGGCGACCTCGCCGACCTGGACGTGGCGCGGTGGCGCCCGGAGGCCGCCGATGCCCTGATGAACCTGCACCACCGACCGGCGCTGGAGGCACCTCTCGGCACGCCGCCGCGGTGCGTGGACCTCGCGGCCCGCGGGTTGCAGGCCTGGGCCATCGTCGACCTGGCGCTCGCCGACGACGGCGGGGCGATCTCGGCGTACGAGGTGGAGCGCCGCCGCGGGCTGCTGCAGCCGCTGGGACGTGCGGCGCGGCGTGCCGTCGTGGCGGCGTGCTCGCCCGAGGTGTGGCCCGACCGGTAGTCGGATCCCTCACGTCGTCCGAGAACAGCAGGACGAGCGGTTCACCGGGACTGGGCGTGCCGCCGGCGTCGAGACCGCCGACCTCGCCGTCACCGGACGGGGGCACGGGCGCCGGAGTAGGTAGGCCCGACGGGCCACCGACAACGCCCGGGTGCGGCCGAGAGGGCCGCGCCCGGGCGTGGCGTGGTGGGCGGTGTGCGGTGGGCGTCAGCCGCCGTACTGGCCGGTGCCGTAGGGCTCGGCCGGCGGGGGCGGCGGGTAGGCGCCGGTCGGGCCGTTCTTGGGGTCGGGACCGTACTGGTTGTCGCCCGGCTTGGTGTCGGTGCAGTACCAGACGATCACGATGATCCAGCCGACGATCGGGATGATGCCGAGGAGGATCCACCACCCGCTCCTGTTGATGTCGTGCAGCCGGCGGATGGCCACGGCCAGGGAGGGCAGGAACAGGGCGAGGCTCCCGAGGGTGTTGATCAGGCCACCGCTCGTGTTCCCGTCGTAGTCGGTGCCGAGGATGCTGTCGAGGATGCTGGTGACGATCCCGACGAGGAAGGTGAAGAGGACGAAGTACCAGAACTCCGACCGGCGCGCGCGCCCGCTGAAACCGACGTACTTGGCGAAGCAGGTCCGGACCGCTGTCATGAAGTCCATGGATAACCCCCTGGGTTCGGGCGGTGCCGTGGGTGGACCGCCAGCGGCAGCAACGTAGGGCATCGCCGGGGGTGTGATCCAGCGTCGCGGCCGCACCGGAGCGGGACTTCGACCGATGGACGGACTGCCCCGCGGTCGGCCGGGTGCCGCGACTAGCCTTCCCCCACCATGGAAGACGAGCCGAAGACTCTCCTGCTCACCCTCACGGGCAAGGACCGGCCGGGCGTCACCTCCGCGATGTTCGACGTGCTGGCCGCGGCGGGTGTCGAGGTCCTCGACATCGAGCAGATCGTGCTGCGCCGCCGCCTCCTGCTCGGCATCCTGGTCACCGCGCCGCGGGACTGGAAGAAGCTGCGCGACGTCATCGAGCGCACCGCCGCCGCGCTCGACATGAACGTCGAGGTCGACCGCGGAGCCGGCGACAACAGGAGCCGGCGCGGGGACCGGTCGCACATCACGCTCATCGGCAGTCCGTTGAAGGCGTCCGCGATGGCCGCGATCGCCGGCCGGATCGCCGACTCCGGCGCCAACATCGACCGGATCGAGCGCCTGGCGCGCTATCCGGTGACCGCGATCGAGCTGCACGTCTCCGGTGCGCCGGCCGACACGCTCCGCCCGCTGCTGTCCACGGAGGCCGTGCGACTCGGCATCGACCTCGCCGTGCAGCGCGAGTCGCTGCACCGCCGCGGTGTGCGCCTGATCGTGATGGACGTCGACTCCACGCTGATCCAGGGCGAGGTGATCGAGATGATCGCCGCCCATGCCGGCCAGGAGGTCGAGGTCGCCCGGGTGACCGAGGCGGCGATGCGGGGAGAGCTGGACTTCGAGGAGTCGCTGCGCGAGCGGGTGGCGCTGCTGGAGGGCGTGCCGGTCTCGGCGCTGGACGAGGTCTACGACTCCATCGCGCTCGCACCCGGCGCGCGCACGATGGTGCGTACGCTGCGGCGCCTGGGCTACCGCTTCGCGATCGTCTCGGGCGGCTTCAGCCAGATCACCGACCGCCTCGCCGCAGACCTGGGCATCCACTTCGCCCGCGCCAACGAGCTCGAGATCGTCGACGGCCGCCTCACCGGCCGGATCGTGGGCGAGGTCGTCGATCGCGCCGGCAAGGCCACGGCCCTGCGCGAGTTCGCCGCGGAGGTGGGGGTTCCGCTGGACGCGGTGATCGCCATCGGGGACGGCGCCAACGACCTCGACATGCTCAACGAGGCCGGCCTCGGCATCGCCTACAACGCCAAGCCGATGGTGCGCGACGCGGCGCAGACGTCGGTCAACGTCCCCTACCTCGACACCGTCCTCTACCTGCTCGGCATCTCCCGCGAGCAGATCGAGGACGCCGACGCCGACGCCGGGATCGTCACGCCGGCCCCGGTCATCGACTGACGGACCTCACGCCGACCGCGACGCACCCGCCGATCTCGTCGTCCACGACGACCTCGGTCATCAGGCCGACCGCCGCCATGGCCGCAGTCGTCAGCGGCGCCTGCGCCCGGCTGGTCTCGATGAGCAGGACTCCCCCGGGCGCCAGCCAGTCCGCGGCACCCGCCGCGAGCCGGCGGTGCAGGTCGACGCCGTCCGCGCCGCCGTCGAGCGCGCTCAGGGGCTCGTGGTCGCGCGCCTCGACCGGCATCGACCCGATCCGGTCGGTGGGCACGTAGGGGGCGTTGGCCGCCAGTACGCCGACCCGGCCCCGCAGGGAGTGCGGCAGGGCGTCGTAGAGGTCGCCTGCGTGCAGCGCTGCACCCGGCGCGTTGTGGCGGGCGCACACCAACGCCGTCGGGCTCAGGTCCGCGGCGTGCACCTCGGCCGCGGTGCCGTCGAGGCAGGCCGCGACCGGCGCGACCCCGCAGCACATCTCCACGACGACGACCCGGCCCTCCACCGCGGCGACGCGGGCGAGCGTCGTACGGGCGAGCAGCTCGGTGCGGCGGCGCGGGACGAACACCCCCGGCGCCACAGACAGCCGGCGGCCGAGGAAGGCGACCCATCCGAGCACGGTCTCCAGCGGTTCCCCGCCGACGCGGCGTGCGACGAGCGCGTCCAGCTCGGTGACGGTCCCGGCCGCGGCCTGCAGCAGTGCGGCCTCGTCCTCGGCCCACACGCATCCGGCGGCGCGCAGACGCGCCACGACCACGGGGTCGGGAGCGGGGTCGGGAGCGGGGTCCGGACCGCTCACGCATCCCCGGCGTGGAACGCCTCGAGCCGGCCGGCGCCGGCTCCGAGGTCGGCCCACTCGCCGGCGATCGCGAACACGGCCAGGGCAGACGTCGGGAAGCCCCGGGTGACGAGGCCGGTCGTGGCGGCAGGGTCGCCCTCGCCGTCGTCGATCAGCTCGGCGATGGACGCCATCGTGGGGTTGTGCCCGATCACGAGGAGCGTCGTCACCGTGGCGTGGACATCGCGGATCAGGTCGAAGGCCGAGTCCGGACCGGCGGCGTAGAGGGCCCCGGAGAGGTCGGCGGTCGTCTCCCAGTCGGCAGCGAGCGCGACCTCCTCCCAGGTCTGCCGGGTGCGCAGGGCGTCCGACACGAGCGCGGCGTCGGGGACGATCCCCTGCTCGCGCAGCCAGCGCCCGGCGTGCGCTGCGTCCCCGCGACCGCGGGCCGCCAGGGCTCGGTCGTGGTCGGACGGAGCGGTCGGCTCGGCCTTCGCGTGACGCATCACGACCAGCCGTCGGAGTCCTTCGCTGGATGGTTGCTGCATCGGCACACCTTTGCAGCCGCTAGCCTGCGTGTCATGCCCAACGGACCACTCATGATCATCGGTGGTGCCGAGGACAAGGTGCGCAAGCCGACGATCCTCAAGCACTTCGTCGCCCTCAGCGGAGGCAAGGACTCCCGGATCGCGGTCATCCCGACCGCGTCCTCCCTCGGGCGGGAGGTCGTCGACGTCTACGACGCCCTCTTCACCAAGTTCGGTGCCGACCGCGTCGACGCCGTACGACCCGAGAGCCGCGAGCAGGCGCAGGACCCGGCGCTGGTGAAGGCGCTCGACGAGGCCACCGGCATCTTCATGACCGGCGGCAACCAGCTCAAGCTGTCGTCGATCGTGTGCGGCACCCCGGTGGGCGACGCGATCCTGCGCGCCCACGAGCGCGGTGCCGTCGTGGCCGGCACCTCGGCGGGCGCGAGCATCCAGTCGTCGCACATGGTCGCCTTCGGCGTCGGCGGCGCGACGCCGAAGCAGCGGATGACCCAGGTGGCAGCCGGTCTCGGCCTGGTCGACGCCACCGTCATCGACCAGCACTTCGACCAGCGCAACCGCTACGGCCGGCTCCTGATGATCGTCGCGCAGAGCCCGCACCTGCTGGGCATCGGCGTGGACGAGGACACCTGCGGCCTGGTCGAGGACATCGACGGCGACATGGTCATGCGGGTCCTCGGCAAGGGTGCGGTCACGATCTTCGACGGCTCCCGGATGGTGTCGAACGCCTACGAGGCCACCCGGTCCTCGCCGCTGCTGGCGAGCGGCGTGCTCTTCCACGTGCTGCCCGAGAAGGCCGTCTTCAACCTGTCGACGCGCGAGCTCGTCGCCCAGGAGCCGGACATCGCCGCGGAGGATGCCGACGAGCTCGCCGAGGCCAGTCGCGACCTGCGCCAGCTGGCCCGCGACATCGCGGCCGCCGACGCTGCTCCGGCCGCGATCCGCCGCCGCCTCAAGATGCGGCGTGCCTCCCGGCCGTCCATCGACCTGCCCCCGAGCCTCAACCAGGGAGACAACGCATGACCGAGCGCAGCGAGGTCATCATCCGACACAGTGCGACATGTGCCTCATGCGCGCACGGAGCGAAGCGAGTACGTGCATGAGTGAGCGGCCCACCCCGGACCTCGAGATCACCGAGACGCGCGTCTACCGCGGCGCCAACGTCTGGTCGTACGACAAGTCGATCCACCTGGTCGTCGACCTCGGCTCGCTCGAGCAGTTCCCCAGCAACACCATCCCCGGCTTCACCGACGACCTCGTCGCGATGCTGCCGGGCCTGCGCGAGCACTCCTGCTCGCGCGGTCGTCGGGGCGGCTTCCTGGAGCGGCTCAACGAGGGGACGTGGCTGGGCCACGTCGCCGAGCATGCCGCGCTGGCGCTCCAGCAGCTGGTCGGCCACGACATCCGGCGCGGCAAGACCCGTGCCGTCAAGGGCCAGCCGGGCCACTACAACATCATCTACGGCTACGTCGACGAGAACGTCGGCCTCACCGCGGGCCGCCTCGCCGTACGCCTGGTCAACCACCTCGTCGAGGGCGACCCGGACTTCGACTGGGAGACCGCGCGCGACGAGTTCATCCGCCGCGCCGAGCGCACCGCTTTCGGCCCCTCGACGCAGGCCATCGTCGACGAGGCCGTGTCGCGCGACATCCCCTGGATCCGGCTCAACCAGGCTTCGCTCGTCCAGCTCGGGCAGGGCGTCCACGCCAAGCGGATCCGCGCCACGATGACGTCGGAGACGTCGTCCATCGCCGTCGACATCGCCTCCGACAAGGACCTCACCACCAAGCTCCTCGGTGCCGCCGGCCTCCCGGTGCCCAAGCAGGAGTCGGTGCGATCCGCGGACCAGGCGGTCGCCGCTGCCCGGCGGATCGGCTACCCCGTCGTGCTCAAGCCGCTCGACGGCAACCACGGTCGCGGGGTCTGCCTCGACCTGCAGGACGAGGACGACGTACGCGCTGCGTTCACGATCGCGGAGGGCCAGTCGCGCCGCGGGTCCGTCATCGTCGAGTCCTTCGTCACCGGCAAGGACTACCGCTGCCTCATCATCGACGGCCGGATGGTCGCCATCGCCGAGCGGGTCCCCGCCTCGGTGACGGGCGACGGCAGGATGACCGTCGAGGAGCTCGTCGACCTGACCAACGCCGACCCGCGCCGCGGCGTGGGCCACGAGAAGGTGCTCACCCGCATCAAGGTGGACGACGCCGCGATCGAGGTGCTCGCCGACCAGGGCCACACCCTCACCTCGGTGCCCGGCGAGGGCGAGATGGTCAAGCTGGCCCTCACCGGCAACATGTCCACCGGTGGCATCTCGATCGACCGCACCTTCGAGGCGCACCCGGAGAACGTCGAGATCGCCGAGGAGGCCGCCCGCATGGTCGGCCTCGACATCGCCGGCATCGACTTCATCTGCCCCGACATCACCGAGCCGGTGCGCGAGGCCGGCGGCGCGATCTGCGAGGTCAACGCAGCGCCCGGCTTCAGGATGCACACGCACCCGACGATCGGCGAGCCGCAGTTCATCGCCAAGCCCGTCGTCGACATGCTCTTCCCGCCGGGAGCGCCGTCGCGGATCCCGATCGTGGCGGTGACCGGCACCAACGGCAAGACCACCACCAGCCGGATGATCAGCCACATCTTCAAGGGCATGGGCCGCAAGGTCGGCATGACCTCCACCGACGGCGTCGTCATCGACGAGCGCCTGGTGATCCGGGCCGACGCCTCCGGCCCGCGCTCGGCGCGGATGGTGCTGCAGAACCCGCGCGTCGACTTCGCCGTCTTCGAGGTCGCCCGAGGCGGCATCCTGCGCGAGGGCCTCGGCTACGAGCGCAACGACGTCGCCGTGGTGCTCAACGTGCAGCCCGACCACCTCGGGCTCCGCGGCATCGACACCGTCGAGCAGCTCGCGGACGTGAAGGCCGTCATCGTCGAGGCGGTCCCGCGCGACGGGCACGCCGTGCTCAACGCCGACGACCCGCTGGTGCGCGAGATGCGACGCAAGTGCTCGGGCCAGGTCGTGTGGTTCTCGATGGAGGAGCCCGGCAGCGAGGTGCGCGACATGATCGACGCGCACTGCCGTCGCGGCGGCAAGGCCATCGTGCTCAACCCTACCGAGCGCGGCGAGATGATGGTCGTGCAGCACGGCCGCCGCGAGATGCAGCTCGCATGGACGCACCTGCTGCCGGCGACCTTCAACGGCCGGGCGCGGATGAACGTCCAGAACTCGCTGGCCGCGGCGGCTGCCGCCTTCGCCGCCGGTGCGCCGCTGCACGACATCCGCCAGGGCCTGCGCACGTTCTCCACCAACTACTACCTCTCCCCCGGTCGCCTCAACGAGGTGGACGTCAACGGCGTCAACGTGATCGTCGACTACTGCCACAACGCCCCCGGCATGAAGATGCTCGGCGACTTCGTGGACCGCGTCGGTGACTCGCTGGAGTCCTCGCACGACCTGGCCCGCCCCTCGCGGATCGGCATCATCGCCACCGCAGGTGACCGCCGTGACCAGGACATGGTCGAGCTCGGCACGATCGCCGCCCAGCACTTCGACGTGTGCATCATCCGCGAGGACGTCGCACTCCGGGGCCGTGAGCGCGGTGCCACGGCGCAGCTCGTGCTCGACGGCGTACGGGCCGCGATGGACGCCGGCGCCCGCTGCAAGCAGGCCGAGATGGTCCTCGACGAGATCGAGGCCGTCCGTCACGCGATGAGCCGAGCCAACGCGGGCGACCTCGTCGTGGTCTGCGTGGACAAGCACGCCGAGGTGATGACCGAGCTCGAGAACTGGTCCGACGTGGCGCAGGCGGGCTCGGGCGGCAACCCCGACGCACCCTCGGCCGACCCGGACTACACACCCCCGACGTCCGACTCGTGAGAGAGCGGCCTGAGTGAGGATCCTCGACCTCGCCGACCTGCCCCACCGTCCGATCGAGGGCCACGGGAGCCGCGGGTTCTCCGTGGGCGCCTTCGGCATCAGCGCCGACGCGCACCTGATCGCGGTCTCCCTCACGCCGGGCGGCACCATCGGTCGTCACCCGGCCGCGGGTCGTCAGCTGCTGGTCGTGCTCTCCGGCGAGGCCGAGGTGGCAGGTGCCGAGGGGACCGTACGCCGGCTCACGGCCGGACAGGCCGCTGTCTGGGAGCCCGGTGAGCTGCACGAGACGCGGTCACCGGGTGGGATGTCGGGGATGATCGTCGAGGGAGACCTCGACATCGGAGCGCCCGGCGAGCAGGTCGACCCCGGCGACGTCTGAGCCCGCCGCGGCTCGGGCCTGGGCCGCGCGCACCTTCTCGGACAGCGTCTCCGGGGTGTCCGCGGTGCCGCCGTGCCCGGCGATCCAGTCGTACGCCTCCTGCCGCTCGGCGTGGCACATCAGCCCGACCACGTCGCCGGGCTCGGCGCGCGCCACCAGGGCCGCCAGGCACTCGACCTCGGTGCGGTAGGTGTCGATGTCGGTGACCCCCACGCGGGCGGCACCGGCCCGGAGCAGGCCGTCGATCTCATCCATCGTGCGGCCCCGGAGGTACCACTCCTTGTGGCCGATCGCGACCACGTCGCTGCCCTTGGCACCGATCTCGCCCAGCGCGTCGATCAGCTCGTCGGTGCGGTCACCGACGGCGCCGAGGCCGAGCATGAGACGCGCGCCGGGACGTCGTACGCCGGCCATGATCTCGAGCAGCGCCTCGAGCCCGGCCTCGTTGTGGGCGAGGTCCATGACGACCGAGACGTCCCCCGGGAGCGAGAAGAAGTTCATCCGGCCCGGGTTGTGCTCGGCGTCGGGGCGGAAGGTCCTCAGACCGGTGATCACGTCGTCGCGCGAGAGCCCGATCGCCAGGGCCGCCGAGGCCGCGGCGAGGGCGTTCTCGATGTTGAAGCGGGAGAGCCCGGCCAGCGTCATCGGCACGTCGACCAGCTCGACCAGCGGATCGGGGTCGACGCCCGGGGCGAGGACCGTGATCCAGCCGTCGATCACGGTGGTGGCGCGCCCGCCACCGTGACCCAGCACCTCGCGCACCGCGGGCGAGTCTGGGTCGCGGCTGAAGATCCACGGCTGGGCGGAGATCACCGACTGCATGGCCAGCACGCGTGGGTCGTCGCCGTTGAGGACCGACCACCCGTCCTTGCGCGTGATCCGCGGGACCACCGACTTCACCTCCGCGAGCTGGTCGACGGTGTCGATGCCCTGCATGCCGAGGTGGTCGGCGGTCACGTTGGTGACCACGGAGACGTCGTTGCGGGTGATGCCGATGCCCTTGAGGAGGATGCCGCCGCGGGCGGTCTCGGTGACGGCGAACTGGACGCCCTCGAGGCCGAGGGCGCGGACGGCGCCGGAGGGTCCGGAGTAGTCCCCCGCCTCGACGAGCACGCCGTCGCGGTAGACGCCGTCGGTGTTGGACCAGCCGACCACGAGCCCGCTGGTGCGGGCGATGTGGGCGATCATCCGGCTCGTCGTGGTCTTGCCGTTGGTGCCGGTCACCGCGACGACCGGGATCCTCGGGACGATGGTCGTCGGCCGGGTGCCCCGGGGCGCGGCGGCGACCTCGGCAGCGGCGGTGCTGACGGCGGACTCCACGTCGGGGGTCGGCAGGGCGTCGAGGGCGTGCGCCACGGCCTCGCCCAGTGCACGCGCGCGTTCGCGGTTGCGCCACGGGAAGGCGACGACGAGCACCTGGGGGTCCGAGGTGGGCCGCACCCGGACGGCGAGGCGTCGGGTGCCCGCCTCGCTCGCGATGGCGCGTACGAGGCGCTCGACCGCACGCACCGCGAAGCGCTGCCGGAACCCCGACCCGGGCGCACCCGGGCGCGTCGTACGCAGGCCGATGCGACGCGCGAAGCGCAGCACCGCCTCGTCGCTCGCATCACTGATCGTGGAGACGTCCAGCGTCAGCTTCACCGCAGCGCGCGGGAAGTAGAGGTTGGGGCCTTCGAGGATGCGCAGCTCGACGAGTGAGGTCACGCGAGGAAACTACCGAAGGGCGCTGGTGGCCCTACAGCCCCATGGCGTGGAAGCCGCCGTCGACGTGGACGATCTCGCCGGTGGTCGCCGGGAAGAAGTCGCTCAGCAGCGCGCACACGGCCTGCGCGGTGGGCGTGTGATTGGTCTCGTCCCATCCGAGCGGGGCGCGGTCCTTCCACGCCGACTCGAGGTCCTCGAAGCCCGGGATCGCCTTCGCGGCGAGGGTCTTCAGCGGTCCGGCGGAGACCAGGTTGCAGCGGATGCCCTCGGGGCCGAGGTCGCGCGCGACGTAGCGCGAGGTGTTCTCCAGGGCCGCCTTCGCGACGCCCATCCAGTCGTACGCCGGCCACGCGGTGGTCGCGTCGAAGGTCAGTCCGACGATCGACCCGCCGCGCGACATCAGCGGGCGCGTCGCGACGGCCAGCGACTTGAGGGAGTAGGCAGAGACCTGCACGGCCTGCGCGACGTCCTCCCAGGGACCGCTCATGAACCTGCCACCCAGCAGCGTCTCGGGGTTGCCGTAGGCGATGGAGTGGACGACGCCGTCGAGGCCGTCGACGTGCTCGCGCACCTGGTCGGCGAGACCGGCGAGGTGGTCCTCGTCCGTCACGTCGAGCTCGAGGACCGGCGCCTCCTGCGGCAGCCGCTTGGCGATGCGCTTGGTGATGTTGAGCGCGCGGCCGAAGTTGGAGATCAGCACCGTGGCGCCCTGCTCTTGCGCGACCCGGGCGGTCGCGAAGCCGATCGAGCTGTCCATCGTGACGCCGGCGACGAGGATGCGCTTGCCGTCGAGGATTCCCATGTGCGTGTGCCTTCCAGTCTGGCCAGTCGCGGCCGGTGCGGGTGGTGTGGCGAAGCGGGTGGGTCAGTGCCCCATGCCGAGGCCGCCGTCGACCGGGATGACGGCTCCGGTGACGTAGGCGGCGCCGTCGGAGGCGAGCCAGGTGACGGCTGCCGCGACCTCGGCGGGCGAGGCGTAGCGACCGAGCGGCACCTGCGTCTTGATCAGCGCCTTCTGGTCCTCGGTGAGGACGTCGGTCATGTCGGTCTCGACGAAGCCCGGGGCGACGACGTTGGTGGTGATCGAGCGGCTGCCGAGCTCGCGGGCCAGCGAGCGGGCCATGCCGACGAGACCGGCCTTGGACGCGGCGTAGTTGACCTGGCCGGCAGAGCCGAGCAGCCCGACGACCGACGAGATCAGGATGATCCGGCCGCGACGCAGGCGCAGCATGCCCTTGGCGGCGCGCTTGGTGAGCCGGAAGGTGGCGGTCAGGTTGGTGTCGATGACCGACGACCAGTCCTCCTCGCTCATCCGCAGCAGGAGGGTGTCCTTGGTGATGCCGGCGTTGGCCACCAGCACCTCGACCGGGCCGTGCGCCTCCTCGACCTGCTTGAACGCCGCCTCGACGGCGTCCGGGTCGGTGATGTCGCACCGCACGTCGAGGGCGCCCTCAGGGGCCCCGCCGTTGCGGGTGGTCACGGCGACCTTGTCGCCCTGGGCCAGGAAGGCCTCGGCGATCGCGCGGCCGATGCCGCGGTTGCCGCCGGTGACCAGGACGGAACGGGGGGTGGTGGATCCGGGCATCTCGCTCACGCTCCGACGCTAGTGATTACTGAGGGGTACGTGGAATCCGACGGCGTCGCTATCACTCGTCCTCGAGGCGGAACCCGACCTTCATGCCGACCTGGAAGTGCTCCACGGCACCGTCCTTGGCCTGGCCACGGATCTGGGTGATCTCGAACCAGTCGATGTGACGCAGGGTCTGGCCGGCGCGCTCGATGCCGTTGCGGACGGCCTGGTCGATGCCGTCGGGCGAGGTGCCGACGATCTCGGTGACGCGGTAGGTGCGGTTGGTCATGGTTCCTCCTGGACGCCGTGCACGGCGGGCCTGTGTGGGCTGTGACACGGCCCGTGGATTGTGGAGCCTAGCGACGTAGAGTCGACCGTATGGCCCAGCCCGACGCCGTTCGCATCACCACCGCGCGCAGCAGCGCGGCGGACGACATGAAGTTGCGCAAGCGACGCTACGCGTGGTCGATGTCGATCCGCCTCGTCTGCTTCCTCGCCGCCGTGATCGTCGGGTCCGGGGTCTTCATGTGGCTCCTGATCGCCGGCGCCGTCTTCCTCCCCCTCTTCGCTGTCGTGCTGGCCAACGCCACCGACCAGCGAAACGACGGATTCACGCTTCCGGGTGGGGTTGGCGCCCATGAACTGACGGCCAGGGACGACGAACACTGAGGAAAATTTGTTGACGCGCGGCGCGCCGGAGGTTTGGTTTTCACGAACCTGCATGCCATGATCGCTCACGCGAGCGCAGCATCCCCCGTCTGCGAATCGCAATCGAGGTGCCGGACAGCTTCCCCCCGTGGCTGTCCGGCACCTCTCATTTCAGCCCGACCACGACGTTGCGGGAGGCACCGATGGACCCCGACCGCGCGATCTGCTCGGCCAAGGGCTGCCAGGCCGACGCCGTGTGGGACCTGCAGTGGAACAACCCGAAGATCCACACGCCCGAGCGCCGCAAGAGCTGGCTGGCGTGCGAGGAGCACCGGGTCTCGCTCTCGGACTTCCTCGGTGCGCGCGGGTTCCTGAAGGACGTCGTCGCGCACGAGGGCTGAGTCCCCCGCTCGCACCGGGCGGTGCCGCAACGGCGACCGCAGGCTCCACCGACGCACCCACGACTGGTGCAGGTCGTCCTCAGTCGGCAGCGCGATGAGTGAGGTCGATCGGCTCCGGTGGAGCACCGTCACGCAACAGCGCGGTGAGCAGCTCACCCAGAGCTGGTGGATAGACGGTCTCGCGTGTCTGGCACAGCTCGTCGGCACGCCACCAGCGGAAGCCGACCACGCTGCGGGCCTCGTAGGCACTCATGGCGGCGGGCGCCGGGTCGAAGTGCGGCACCGTGTGGACCAGCCAGTCCTCGTGGACCTCCACCGTGCGGCCGTCGTACCGGTAGGTGTGGTCGCGGGTCCACACGGGCACACCGGGCGACAACGCCGCGAGACCGGTCTCCTCGTGGGCCTCACGAGCGGCGGCCTCCTGCAACGACTCCCCCGGCTCGATGCCTCCTCCGACCGGATACCAGTGGGTGTCTCCCGATCGTGGGTCCCGGCCGTTGATGAGCAGCAGTCGATCCTCCTCATCGAGGAGGAGCAGCTTCACCGTCATCCGAGGCACGGGTGGGAGCCTAGGTCCTCGTGCACGCCAGAAGAGGACACGTCAGAAGAGGAGAGGAAGACATGGTCGGGAGCTCGGTCCCCGAGGACAGGGTGCGCGTCGAGGTGTGCCACACCGACGCGGCGCTCGCTGCGGCCAGCGACCTCGTCAACCACTATCGGCACCACTACGGCGAACGCCCCGACCAGGACGACCGCACCTTCGGCTGGCTCACCGACATGGTCCGGTCCGGCATGCTCACTGTCTTCACCGCATCTGATGCCGCATCGGCGAACACCTCACCGATCGGCCTCGCCACCTGCCACGCAGTCCCCGCTTCGCTCGCCCTGGGACGGTTCTGGCAGGTGCGGGACCTCTACGTGCTCCCCACGCACCGACGCCTCGGAGCAGGAGCCGCCCTGGTCGGCGCGGCCCGAGATGCGGCACGTGCGGCAGGTGCCGTACGACTGTCGCTCGTGACGGAGCCGGACAACCAGGTCGCGCTCGCCCTCTACAAGCGCCTCGGCTTCAGGCCCGTCGACGGGATCGCGACGCTGAGCCTCGACCTCGGACCGGCGACCTAGCCGCCGATGGCCGACATCGGCCGATCAGGCTGGAGGAACGTCACGTCGTCGATGCCGTGGCCGGCCCGCTTGCCGAGCATCGCGATGACCCAGCGCTCGGCGATCTCCTGGTCGGTGGCGCCGGAGCGCAACGCCGTACGGAGGTCGGACTCCTCGCGGGCGAAGAGGCAGTTGCGGACCTGGCCGTCGGCGGTGAGCCGCACGCGGTCGCAGTCGCCGCAGAAGGGACGGGTGACCGAGGCGATGATACCGACGGTCGAGGGTCCCCCGTCGACGTCGAAGAGCTCGGCCGGGGCGCTGCCACGCGGCTCGCCGTGCGGGGTCAGGACGAACTCGGCGGTGAGCTGCGCGTAGATCTCGTCGGCCGTCACCATCTCGGTGCGGCTCCAGTCGTGCTGGGCGTCGAGGGGCATCTGCTCGATGAAGCGGAGCTCGTAGCCGTGCTCGACGGCCCACCGGAGCAGCTCGGCGGCCTGGTCGTCGTTGGTGCCGCGCAGGAGCACGGCGTTGAGCTTGATCGGGCCCAGCCCGGCCGCCTTGGCTGCCTCGAGGCCCTCCACGACGTCCTTGAGCCGGTCGCGGCGGGTGATCGTGTGGAAGGTCTCCGCGCGCACGGTGTCGATGCTGGCGTTGATCCGGTCGAGACCGGCGTCGGCCAGCGCCTGGGCGGTGCGGGTCAGGCCCAGCGCGTTGGTGGTCAGCGAGGTCTCCACGCCGAGCGCGTGCGTACGCCCCACGATGTCGACCAGCCCGCGGCGCAGGAGTGGCTCACCACCGGTGAAGCGCACCTCCCGCACGCCGAGCTTCTCGACTCCGATCGTGATCAGCCTCACGACCTCGTCGTCGGTGAGCGTCTGATCCGTCGGCAGCCAGTCCAGGCCCTCGGCAGGCATGCAGTAGTTGCAGCGGAGGTTGCACCGGTCGGTGAGCGAGACCCGGAGGTCAGTCGCCACGCGGCCGAAGCGGTCAGCCAGAGGTGTCGTCACCTGCAGGAGTCTATCGAGGTACCCCTCAGCGGCTCAGGACGTCCCGGATAACCTCGGCGCGTGCACAAGCTGCGGTTCCTGGTCTCGCGCCGCTGGATCGTCTTCGCACTGGTCGTCGTGGGCCTGGCCTGGGTCGCCTGGCGTCTCGGCGAGTGGCAGTTCCACCGCCTCGAGGACCGCAAGGAGCAGAACGCGATCATCGAGCGCAACGAGGAGGCCGGCGCCGACCCCGTGGCGGACGTGATGGCGCCCGGCGAGCCCGTCGCGGAGACCGAGGAGTGGCGCATCGTCGAGGCCACCGGGACGTACGCGGTGGAGGACACGGTCATCGTCCGCTACCGCACGCGCGACGGTGCGGCAGGCGTCGACGTGGTCGTGCCGCTGGAGCTGGCCGACGGCTCGAGCGTCCTCGTCGACCGAGGGTGGTTCGGCACGGACAACCGGGGCGCCACGTCCGAGGACGTGCCCGACCCGCCGGCCGGCGAGGTCACGGTGACCGGTTGGGTGCGCGCCGACGCCGACGGTGACAGCACCGCGGTCACCGACCAGTCCACCCGCGCCGTCAACAGCGAGCAGATCGGCGAGGCGCTGGGCCGCGAGGTCGCGGGCGGCTGGATCGACCTCCGGTCGGAGTCCCCCGAGCCCGAGACACCCCTGCTGCCGGTGGAGCTGCCCGAGCTCAACAACGGTCCGCACTTCTTCTACGGCCTGCAGTGGTGGTTCTTCGGTGCGCTGGCGATCTTCGGGTTCTTCTACCTGATGTACGACGAGTGGCGCGGCGGCCGCGGACCGTGGGGCACGACCCGCGGCGAGGCGGGGCGCTCGGAGCGCGCGAGGAAGACCACCGTCGACAAGGCGCACCACGCCCGTCAGGAATGACGCGGCGGAGGCTCAGCCGGGGACCGGAGCGGTGGGCACCTCACGGAACTGGGTCGCGTGCAGGGTGGCGTAGAGCCCGCCCGCCGCGAGGAGGTCGGCGTGGGTGCCCTGCTGGACGACCCGGCCGTCGTCGAGGACGAGGATCAGGTCGGCGTCGCGGACCGTGGACAGCCTGTGCGCGATGACGAGCGACGTACGTCCCTCGAGCGCCGCGTCGAGCGCCTGCTGGACGGCCGCCTCGGACTCGCTGTCGAGATGGGCCGTCGCCTCGTCGAGCACGACGATCGAGGGCGCCTTGAGCAGCAGCCGCGCGATCGCGAGGCGCTGGCGCTCGCCTCCACTGAGCCGGTAGCCCCGGTCCCCCACGACCGTGTCGAGGCCGTCGGGGAGCGAGCGGACCAGGTGGGCGATCTGTGCGGCCTCCAGCGAGGCCCAGACGTCGGTGTCGTCGGCCCCGGGGCGGGCGTAGAGCAGGTTGGCGCGGATCGTGTCGTGGAACATGTGCGCGTCCTGGGTGACGTAGCCGACGACGTCCTCCAGCGACTGGAGCGTGACGTCGCGCACGTCGTGCCCGTCGACGCGGACGGTGCCGGACTCGACGTCGTAGAGCCGGGCGACGAGGTGCGTGATCGTGGTCTTGCCGGCGCCCGACGGACCGACGAGCGCGACCATCTGGCCCGGCTGGGCGGTGAAGGTGACCTCGTGGAGCACCTGCCCGGAGTCGCGTGACTCGGTGCGGGCGACCGTCTCGAGCGACGCGAGCGAGATCTGGTCGGCGCGGGGGTAGGTGAAGGCGACGTGGTCGAACTCGAGCTTCGACGCCGTGCTGGGCAGCGCGACAGCGTCGGGCTTCTCCTGGATCAAGGAGGGCAGGTCGAGCACCTCGAAGACCCGGTCGAAGCTCACGAGCGCGGTCATCACGTCGATGCGGACGTTGGAGAGCCCCTGGAGGGGGCCGAGCAGCCGGGTGAGCAGCACACCGAGCGCGACGATCGTGCCCACGGACAGGTCGCCACGGATCGCGAGGTAGCCGCCGATGCCGTAGACCAGCGCGGTGGCCAGCGACGGCACGAGCGTCATCGCGGCGAAGAAGATGCGGGTCAGCAGGGAGATCCGGATGCCGAGGTCGCGGACCACGGCGGCCTTCTCGGCGTAGGCGATGTCCTCGGCCTCGCGGCGACCGAAGAGCTTGAGCAGCATCGCGCCGCCGACGTTGAACCGCTCCGTCATCGCGTTGCCGAGGTCGGCGTTGCCGTCCATCTGGGCGCGGGAGAGGTCGGCGAGCCTGGCGCCCACGAGCTTCGAGGCGATCAGCAGGATCGGGAAGAGCGCCAGGCACAGCACCGTCACCGGCCAGCTGAGGAAGAGCATCGTCACGCCGACCACTACGGCCGCGATGATGTTGGACACCGTGCCCTGCAGGGTGGAGGTGAAGGCGCGTTGGGCGCCGATGACGTCGTTGTTGAGCCGGCTGACGAGCGCGCCGGTCTGCGTGCGGGTGAAGAAGGCGAGCGACTGCCGCTGGACGTGGGCGAAGACCTGCGTGCGGAGGTCGTAGATCAGTCCCTCACCGATCCGGCTGGACAGCCACCCGGTGACGAGCCCGAAGGCGGCATCCACGATCGCGACGAGGGCCACCAGCAGCGCCAGCCAGACCACGAGCGTCGTGTCGCCCGAGCTGACGCCGTCGTCGATGATCGTCTTGAGCAGCAGCGGCGGCGCGACGACGAGCGCGGCGTCCACGACGGTGACGGCGAGGAACGCCGTGATCAGCCTGCGGTGCGGTCGCGCGAACTCCAGGACCCGGCGCAGGGTCTTGCGCTCGATCTTGTTGTCGACCACGCTCCGGTCGCTGCGCAGGTGCCGCCACGGCGGTCCGCCGGCTCCGGGACCCATCGACATGCATGCTCCTTCTGTTGTCATCCATCGAACCACCAGCCACCGACGATTGTTCCTCGGTGGCACACGCCCGGGCCCGGGAGGAGAATTGCCGGTCCCTCCGAGTGGAGGTCGGGCGGCTCTCGGGACTGTGTCAGGTCGGGAGGTGTGGCGATGCGCGACGAAGGCGACTTCGAGGCGCTGTTCGCGCACGAGTTCCCCCGGGTCGCCCGGGTCGTCCACCACGTCGTCGGCGACCGGGCCCGCGCCGAGGAGATCACCCAGGACGCCTTCGTGGAGCTGTTGCGACACTGGCGGACCGTCGTCGCCTACGACCGTCCCGACCTGTGGCTGCGCCGCGTGGCCATCCGCAAGGCGCAGCGCGAGCGTCGCCGCGGCTGGCGGGGTCGTGAGCTCGAGGCACTCGCTGCACCACCCGAGGTGGTGGGACCACCGCCGACGCCGGCACCCGAGGTCCTCGAGGCCGTACGCCGGCTCGCCCCGGGACAGCGCGCGGTCGTCGTGCTCTTCTACCTCGAGGACCGACCCATGACCGAGATCGCCGAGATCCTCGGCATCCGGGAGTCGACCGGCTGGAGCCAGCTCCACACTGCGCGCAAGCACCTGGCGCAGGCCCTGCGTTCGGAGGTGTCCGATGCCTGACGTCGACGACCTGTTGCGCGACGCCTTCCGCCCCGACGACGACCCCTGGGCGGTCGAGACCCGCGCCGCGCTCGGAGCCGTGGTCCGCCGTCATCGACGTCGGACCATGACCCGACGCGGTCTGGCGGCCGGAACGCTGGTGGCGACCGCCGCTGCGGTGATGGCGCTCGTCGTGCAGGACGCCACCGGCCCCCGCGGCGTCGAGCCGGCCGCGCCGTCCCCGATGCCCTCGGCATCGACGACGCCGATCGAGGGCCGGTGGACCTCGGGTCCCTTGGGTACGTCCGATGTACGGGCCGCCGCGCGCGCCGCCGACGCTCCGGGTGCCGCCGCGACCATGCTGACCGACCTCCCGCGCGCGCCCTTCCGGGTGGTCGCCGTGATCCGGGGCACCGGCCTGACGACGTACGTCGAGGGGCGGGGAGGGCGACGTGAGCTCCTCGACGAGGAGTCCGTCGCCGTCGAGGGCGACCTCCTCATCCTCCGCCCCCGCACCCTCTCGGCGGAGACCGTGCACGCCTGGTCGGTCGTCGGCGACGAGCTCACGCTGGACTTCCGCTCCACCACCGAGGGCGAGAACGACATCGGCGTGCCGGGCGAGGCGTGGCAGCGCCTGCTCTACGACACGGTGCCGTTCACCCGCTGACGTCCGGCCGCGTCAGGCGCCGGGCTCGACCCGCGGGTGCCGGCCGACGATGGTCGAGGCGCCGAGCTCCTCGACCGCCGAGCCGTCCGCCGACACCGTGAGGAGCACCCCCTCCTCGAACGCCCCGGGCAGCTTGCCGCTGAAGACGATGCGAGTGCTGTCGGCGCGCCAGGTCGGCTCCACGGCGTAGCCGCCCGCGTCCGCCAGGGTCGTCACCTGCCGTGGCTCGCCGCCGGCGGCCGGGATGACGAAGAGGTCCGGGTTCCCGGCGTCCGGCTGGGCCAGGGCGGAGTAGACGATCGTGGTGCCGTCGGGACTCCAGTCGGCGGTCGCGGCGAAGAGGTCCGGCTCGGTCAGCGCCGGCCCGGCCCTGCGCGCCTCCCGGTCCGCGATCCGCAGGGACACGCCGTCGACCTCGGCCTCCACCCCGGGGCCGGCCTTGTGCACGCTCTCGAAGACGATCCGTGAGCCGTCCGGCGACCAGCGGGCGCCGGCGGTGAAGGTGCGCACGCGCGGCGCGAGGATGACCGACACCTCCCCCGTCGCGACGTCCACCTCCTCCAACGATCCGTGCCCGGTGCGGCCGCGCGCGACCGTACGGCTGTAGACGATGCTCGCCCCGTCGGGCGACCAGGACGGGTCGTCGAGGTAGCGGCAGGCACCGGCGCAGTCGAGGAGGAGGTGGGGCGCGCTGCCGTCGGCGCCCGAGACCCACAGGTCGTCGCGCGTGCCGTCGTTGACGGCGAAGACGATCTGCGACCCGTCGGGTGACCAGTCCGGGTTCATCTGGTGCCCGCCCGGCAGGTCCGCGAGCGGATAGCTGGTCTCGGACCCGTCGAGGTCACCGACCGCGATGAGGATGTGGTCCGGACCGTCGGCCTGGAAGAGCACGCGCGGCTGCGGGGACGCAGCAGCAGGGTCGGCCCGGTCGACCTCCGGCGACGAGCAGCCGGCCAGGGCGATGACCGCTGCCGCGGTCGTCAGTGCGTACGTGCGCCCGGTCGACGGGCAGGAGAAGGGAGTCATACCCGTCAACAGTCACGGACCTGCCCCCGCGTCCACTCCCTCTGGACCGGTCCAGACGGCTCAGCCGGCGAAGGCGGCCGCCACGGCGCGGAAGCGGCGTACCTGCGCCTCCCGCTCGAGGCGGCGCTGCTCGTCGAGGTCGCGGTCGGCGGCCCCCTGCAGCAGCGCCTTCGTCTCCGACACCACGCCCGGCATCGGCGCCACCAGGGCGGCGGCGAGGACGTCGACGGCCGCGTCCAGCTCGGCCCCCGGGACCATCGTGGTCGCGAGGCCGATCGCGACCGCCTCGTCGGCGGGTACGACGCGGGCGGTGGCGCAGATCTCCAGCGCACGGGCGTAGCCCACGTGCTCGACCAGGGGCTTGGTGCCGGTCAGGTCGGGCACGAGGCCGAGCGCGGACTCCTTCATGGAGAACTTCGCGTCGTCGGCCACCACGCGCAGGTCGCACGACAGCGCCAGCTGGAAGCCCGCACCGACGGCGTGGCCACGCACCTTGGCGATCGAGACGAAGCGCGGGTCGCGCAGCCAGGTGAAGCCGCCCTGGAAGTCGTCGATCCGGGCAGCCGCGTCCTCGTCGCTCAGGGCGAGCAGCCCGACGACGCTCTCCTGGCCGGAGGTCGCCGGGTCGAGCATGGCGCGGTCGAGCCCGGCGGAGAAGGTCTCCCCCGCACCCGTCACGATCACGACGCGGATGTCCTCGGGCAGGGTCCGGCCGAGCTCGGCCAGCGCGAGCCACATGGCGGGGGTCTGGGCGTTGCGGACCTCGGGGCGGTCCAGCGTCACGGTCGCGACGGGGCCCTCGATCTCGAGACGGAGGCCGACGGCTGCGAGGTCTGCGGGAGTCATGACGGCAGGCTACTACCGGCGAGTAACCTCAGGCGAGCGAGACCAGGTCGGCGTAGTCCTCGTTCCAGAGGTCCTCGTCGCCGTCGGGGAGCAGCAGCACGCGGTCGGGCTCGAGCGCGCGCACGGCGCCCTCGTCGTGCGTGACCAGGATGATCGCGCCCTCGTAGGTGCGGATCGCGGCCAGCACCTCCTCGCGGGAGGCGGGGTCGAGGTTGTTGGTGGGCTCGTCGAGGAGCAGCACGTTGGCCGAGGACACCACGAGGCTGGCGAGCGCGAGACGGGTCTTCTCGCCACCCGAGAGCACCGACGCGCTCTTGTGCGCGTCGTCTCCGGAGAAGAGGAACGACCCCAGCACGCTGCGGGCCTCGGAGTCGGTGAGCTGGGGCGCGGCCGACTGCATGTTCTCCAGGACCGTGCGCGAGGTGTCGAGGGTCTCGTGCTCCTGGGCGTAGTAGCCGACCTTGAGGCCGTGGCCCGGGATCACCTCGCCGGTGTCGGAGGCGTCGACTCCCGCCAGGATGCGCAGCATCGTCGTCTTGCCCGCACCGTTGAAGCCGAGGATGACGACGCGGCTGCCCCGGTCGACGGCGAGGTCGACGTCGGTGAAGACCTCGAGCGAGCCGTAGGACTTCGACAGCTCGCGGGCCATGATCGGCGTCTTGCCGCAGGGCGCGGGTGCGGGGAACTTGATGCGGGCGACCTTGTCGGCGGCGCGCTCCCCCTCCAGGCCGGCCATCATCTTCTCGGCCCGCTTGAGCATCGACTGCGCGGCCGTGGCCTTGCTGGCCTTGGCACGCATCTTGTTGGCCTGGTCGGTGAGCGTCTTGGCCTTGGTCTCGGCGCTGGCCCGCTCGCGCTTGCGACGGCGCTCGTCGGACTCCCGCTGCGCGAGGTAGTCCTTCCAGCCCATGTTGTAGCTGTCGATCACCGCGCGGTTGGCGTCGAGGTGGAAGACCTTGTTGACCGTCTGCTCGAGCAGCGCGTTGTCGTGGCTGATCACCACGAACCCACCGGCGTGGGCCTTGAGGTAGTCGCGCAGCCACACGATCGAGTCCACGTCGAGGTGGTTGGTGGGCTCGTCGAGGAGCAGGATCTCCGCACCGGAGAAGAGGATGCGGGCGAGCTCGACGCGACGACGCTGACCACCCGAGAGCGTCCCGAGCTTCTGGTCGAGGATGCGCGACTCGATGCCGAGCGAGTCGGCCATCTGGGCGGCCTCGGACTCAGCCGCGTAACCCCCGGCTGCATGGAGGTCGGCGTCGGCACGTGACCAGCGCTTCATGCCGCGCTCGTGGATCTTCGGGTCCTCGTGGGCCATGTCGACCTCGGCGGCACGCAGACGGCGTACGACGTCGTCGAGCCCGCGCGCGGACAGGATCCGGTCCCGGACGAGCACCTCGGGGTCGCCGGTGCGCGGGTCCTGCGGGAGGTAGCCCACCTCGCCAGAGGTCAGCACAGCGCCCGACGCGGGCTGCGCCTCGCCGGCGAGGATCTTGGTGAGGGTCGTCTTGCCGGCTCCGTTGCGCCCCACGAGGCCCACCTTGTCGCCTGCGGCGATCCGGAAGGAGAGATCCTCCATGAGGAGCCGCGCGCCGGCTCGGACCTCGAGCTTCTGGGCGGTGATCATCAGGGTCCCCATCCTACGAAGGGGTGGAGCAGAGAGCCCCATCGGCGATGCAGGCGCTAATGTGCGCCAAGGCTGCGCCGAGCGGCACGCCAGCGTCACGACCTGCGGAAAGGCACTCCCATGCGGTTCAACCCGAAGGCCCGTCTCGACACCTCCCGCGTGGGCGACGGTGGCGGCGGCGCGGGTGGTGGTGGCCCGATGCGGATCCCGATCCCCGGTGGGACACGTGCCGGCGGAGGCATCGGCGGTCTCGTCATCATCATCCTGTTCGTGGTCCTCACGCAGTGCATGGGCGGTGGCGGCGGCAGCCTGCCCGACACGGGCGGTACGTCGGCGGGCACCGACGCCAGCCGGATGGACGACACCGAGCGCTACGCCAACTGCAAGACCGGGGCGGACGCCAACGACGACGAGGACTGCGCCCGGGTGGGGGTGGAGAACTCGCTCGTGGCGTTCTGGGAGACGACGCTCGCCGAGCAGTCGGACACCTCGTTCTCGCCGGCGATGATGCGCACCTTCAGCGGCGCGGTCGACACCGGGTGCGGTCAGGCCAGCTCGCAGGTCGGGCCGTTCTACTGCCCGGCGGACCAGAAGATCTACCTCGACACCACCTTCTTCGCCGACGTGCTCGAGGGCCAGCTCGGCGGTCAGGGCGGTGACTTCGTCGAGCCCTACGTCCTGGCCCACGAGTACGGCCACCACATCCAGAACCTGCTCGGCACGATGGGCCAGGTCCGCACTCAGCAGGGCGCCAACTCCGACGCCGTACGCCTGGAGCTGCAGGCCGACTGCTACGCCGGCATGTGGACGCGCGACGCCAGCGACGGTGACGCCCTGCTGGCCGACCTCGACGAGGGCGACATCACGGAGGCCCTCGACTCCGCCAAGGCCGTCGGCGACGACCGGATCCAGCAGAAGTCCGGTCAGGGCGTCGACCCCGAGGGCTGGACGCACGGCTCGTCGGAGCAGCGGATGGCGTGGTTCACCACGGGCTTCGAGGAAGGCACGCTCGAGGCCTGCGACACCTTCTCCGCCGACCGGCTCTGAGGACCGGCCCGGTCGGGCTCAGGCGAGCAGCGCCTCGATCTGGTCGACCTGCCGCTGCATGGCGCGGATGTAGGGCGCCACGCTGGGGTGGCGGAACTTCCCGGCGAGCGCACCTTCTCCGTCGGCGACCCGGGCGAGTGCCCAGTCGAGCCGCGTCAGCGCGGTGTAGACGGCCATGACCCTGGCACCGGTCACGACCTCGTCGACCGTGGCGAGACCGGCGGGCAGCACGGCGACGTACGCCTCGACGAGCGGCTCGATGTCCTCGCGCGTGGCCAGGGAGAGGTAGCCGAGGTCGGAACCCACCGGGCCCCGTCCGAGGTGCGCCCAGTCGACGGCGACCGCGCCGTCGCCGGCACGCCCGGGGATGTTCGCCGCGGAGGGGTCGCCGTGCTGGGCCACCTGCGGGAGGGCGTCACAGCGGTCGAGCCAGAGCGTGCGGTGCGACCACAGGTGGTCGGCGATGTCGGCCATCGGCGTGCGCGCCAGGGTGAGCCAGCCGCCGCGTCGCTGGACCAGGCCGAGCCGGCTGCGGAGCTGGTCGCGCGCCAGCCACGCGTGCCGGCCCAGGTCGACGGCGGCGAAGCGGCCGAGGCAGGCGGCGAGCCACAGGCCCGGTGCATCGTGGTGCTCGACGCGCTCGTGCACGAGCGTGATGCCCTCGGGGTCCTCCTCCACGCCCACGACCGGTGCCTCGCACAGCCCCGGCGCCTCGGCGACGACGCCGCTGAGGGCGACGTCGGCAGCGCGACGCCAGTAGTTCACGTCGCCCGGGGTGAGGGCGCCGGGCGCGTCACGGGGGTCGGGACAGCGCAGCCGCTTGACCACGACCTCGCGCCCGCCGCGGGTCGCTGACCAGACACCGATGGTGGCCGGCCCGGCCCCGGGGAGGGAGCGCCAGCCCGGCTCCGGTTGCCACATGGGCGTGACGCTAGCCGATGTCGCGGCCGCGGTAGCGCGTCCAGCTCGCCGCCAGCGCGGCGAGTGCGAGCAGGGTGAGGACGAGCTCGGGCCTCCAGGCAACGGCCTCGGCGGGATAGCGCGAGACGTGGTGGTAGGGCGAGAGCCCTACGAGCCAGCCCGGCAGGTCGAGGCTCTCGCCCACCTGGCCGAGGGTCACGCAGGCGGCGACGAGCGCCCACCCGGCCACCGCCCACCGGCTCCGCAGGGACAGCAGGAGAAGTCCCAGCGCGAGCACCAGCCACACCGCCGGCGCCTGGACGAGCGCCGCCCCGACCGGGTCGAAGCCCTCCCCACGCCCCACGGCGGTGGCCGCTCCGGAGACCAGCAGCAGCCACGTGGCGCCGACGAGAGCGCTCCCGGCCACGGCGACGAGCAACCCGCGCCGCGAGGTGGCGGTCGCCAGCAGCGTCTCGGTCCGGCCGTCCCGCTCGTCGCCTGCCGCCCGGGTCACCGCCGAGATGCCGTAGCAGGTGATCACGACCGCGATCACCGAGGCCAGCGCGGACACCAGCACGTCCTGGAGCGCACCGACGCCACCCATCGCCTCGATCACCTCGCGGGCCTCACCGGTCCCCAGCATCGAGCCGATGCTCGGGATGATGGAGCCCATCAGGATGCCGATCACGGCGATGCCGATCGTCCACCCCGTCAGGGCCGCGGACTGCTCGCGCCACACCAGCGCCGCGACGTCACGCAGACGCGGCGAGCCCTCGGCGGGGCCCGGGCGGTCCGGCAGGACGCCTGCGCCGAGGTCGCGGCGGCGGCGCAGCGCGAGCGCCACCCCGGTCAGTCCGACGGCCAGCAGCGGGTAGCCCACGAGCAGCCACACCCGCGGCTCGGACCAGGCGCTCAGCCGGGTGCCCCACCCGAAGGGGGTGAGCCAGGACAGCCACGACACCGACGTGTCCCCCACCGCCCGGAGCAGGTAGAGGGCGCCGATCGCGGTGGACGCCAGGAAGCCGACGGTGCGGGCGCTGCTCGAGACCTGCGCGGCCACCAGCGCGATCGCCGCCCCCACCAGTCCGATGCCGGTCCAGGAGGCGCCGAAGAGCACCGACCCCGCGACCGGGAGCCCGGCCACGATGTTGCCCGCAGCCGCGAGCAGGCCGACGACCAAGGACGCGAGCGCGGCCTCCGCGAGTGCTGCAGCGGTCGGCGCGTGGACGCCGACCGCGGTCGCCCCCACCATCTCGGCACGACCGGTCTCCTCCTCGACCCGCGTGTGACGGCGTACGAGGACGACGCCCATGAACGCGACGAACACGGCGTAGAGCACCGTCATCTTGGTCATGGACAGCTCGCCGAGGCTGCTGGTGTCGAGGATCGGGCCGTAGAGCGCGACCACGGCCGGGCTGGCGTTGAGGGCCTCGGCAGCGGCCACCCGCTCTGCCTCGCTCCCATACAGCGGACCGGTCGCGGCGGCACTCACGAGCACCATCCCGGACAGCGCGAGCACCCAGGCGGGGGCCAGGACGCGGTCGCGCCGGAGCGCGAACCGCAGGAGCAGACCGGTGCCCTCGAGCCCTTGGCTCACGGCGTGCTCCGGTACGCGTCGAGGAACAGCTCCTCCAGCGTCGGCGGCGTGCTGACCAGGGAGACGACGCCGGCCGTGCTGAGCGCGTCGAGCAGCAGCGGCAGGCCGACCGGATCGACCGAGGCCGACACGAGCCGGCCGTCGACCTCGACGTCGTGGACACCGTCGAGACCCTCGAGCGCAGGCACCGTCCCGGAGACCTCGGCGCGTACGCGGTTGCGACGCAGGTGGCGCAGGTCCTCGAGCGTGCCGGACTCGACGGCGCGGCCGGTGCGGATGATGGTGACCCGGTCGGCGAGTCGCTCGACCTCGCTGAGGATGTGGCTCGAGAGCAGCACGGTGGCACCGGCCGCCTTGTGCTCGGCCAGGCAGGTGTTGAAGACCTGCTCCATCAACGGATCCAGGCCGGAGGTCGGCTCGTCGAGGACCAGCAGCTCGACGGGGGCGGCGAAGGCGGCCACCAGCGCGACCTTCTGCCGGTTGCCCTTGGAGTAGGCACGGCCCTTCTTCGTCGGGTCGAGCTCGAACCTCTCGAGCAGCTCCGCCCGACGCGTGCCGCGCGGGTCGACCCCTCGCATCCGCAGGAGCAGGTCGATCGTCTCCCCACCTGTCAGGTTGGGCCACAGGCTCACGTCGCCCGGGACGTAGGCGAGGCGACGGTGGATGTCGGTGGCGTCGCGCCACGGATCGAGGCCGAAGACACCGACCTGACCCCCGTCGATGCGCAGCAGACCGAGCAGGACCCGGATGGTCGTCGACTTGCCCGAGCCGTTGGGCCCGAGGAACCCGTGCACCTCCCCCGGTGAGACGACGAGGTCGAGCCCGTCGAGCGCCCTGGCCCGGCCGAAGGTCTTGACCAGGCCGTGGACCTCGATCGGGTTGCTCACCTCTCCACCGTAGACCGCGGTGGGATCAGGCGTTGGTGACCTCGACCTGGATCGCCTGCGCATCGGCGATCGCCTGGTCGAGCACCGCGCGCCGAGGGTCAGGCACCGCGAGCCACGGCCCGACCACCACCGCCCGCGCCAGCCGTGGATCGGTCAGCACCGCGTCGACGGCCCCGTGGTCGCCGCCGGTCACCAGTGTCCTCGTGCCGCCGACGATGCGGACGGCGTGCTCGGCCGCCGCCTCGTAGGCCTGCCGTGCCTGGTTGTCGCGCCTGCGCGCGAACCGCTGCTGGCTCTGCCCGCCCGCCTTGGTGCGTCCCTGCACGTGGCGCTGGCCGATCTTGTGCTCGACCATCGCGCCGCCCTCCATGCGGGCGATCGCGAAGCCGCCCTTGCGGACCAGCAGCACCCCCCACTGCGGCGGGACCACCGCGGCGGTCGCGAACGCGCCGACCTCCGCGGGACCGTCGTACGTCGCGGCGAAGGGCAGGTGGGCCTCGAAGTGCGAGCCGTCCTCGCCCGTGCCGCGCAGCGCCGCGTCCGCCGTGACCAGCTCCGTCGCGCCGTGGCTCGCGGAGAAGTTGTCGACCCAGCGTTCCCAGCGCGACGGCGGGACGAGGACGAGGGGCACGGTGGCAACCTAGCCTGACTCCGCGACCTGTCGCTTTGAGGGCGGCGCTACGGTCGAAGTCCCCACTCTCGGAGGTTCACCGTGCGACGTCTTCTCGTCCCTGTTCTCGCCGCCGCACTCGGGCTCAGCGCGCTGACCACTGCCTCGCCGGCCGTCAGCAGCGCCCCCGCAGGCGACCGGCCGTTCCCTGCTCGCATCGAGCTGCCCGACGGCTTCCAGCCCGAGGGCATCGCGATCGGCCCCGGTGCCACCGCCTGGCTCGGCTCCCTCGACAGCGGCGACATCTACCGCGTGTCGCTGCGCACCGGGGAGGGCGAGGTCGTCGTCACCGGCGACGGCACGCCCGCGGTCGGCCTGAAGCGCGACGGCAGGGGGCGCCTCTACGTCGCCGGTGGCGAGTCCGGCACGGCCCGGGTGATCGACACGCGGAGCGGCGCCGTCTCCCAGTACGCCCTCGAGGGCGGCTTCGTGAACGACGTGGTGCTGACCCGCCAGGCCGCGTGGTTCACCGACTCCCAGCAGCCCCGGCTCTACCGCCTCGCCCGCGGTGCGGGCGGCTCCCCTGCGGTGGAGGCCACCCCGGTGCCCCTCACCGGCGAGTGGGTGCAGGGGAGTGGCTTCGGTGCCAACGGGATCGCGACCGCTCCGGGCGGCAAGGCCCTGCTCGTCGTCAACTCGACGTCCGGCCTGCTCTACCGCGTCGACCCGGCGACCGGCGCGGCGACCGAGGTGGACCTCGGCGGCACGTCCCTCACCAGGGGTGACGGGATGCTGCGTCACGGCCGCCTGCTCTACGTCGTGCGCAACCGCGACAACGAGGTCGACGTGATCCGCCTCGACCGCACCGGCCTGACCGGCGAGCGGGTGCGGACGATCACCTCGCCCGACTTCGACGTGCCCACCACGGTGGCCGGATTCGGCAAGCGCCTCTACCTCCCCAACGCGCGCTTCCGGGACGCGTCCGCCCCGCTGACGCAGCCCGCTGACTACTGGATCTCCCAGGTCCGCGGCGGCCGCAGCTAGTCACTCCGGCCCGTTCGGCGACCCTGCCTCGCCGGGGTCAGAGGAAGTCGAACGGGTCGAACTCGTCGATCGGGATGATCCGGACCCGCGGCAGCGGCGTGTTGAAGGCGCCGAGGTCGTACTCGAGGTCGAAGATCCGCAGCCCGGGCAGGTTGCGGAACTGCGAGCTGACGAACTCGGTGAAGCCGATGACGCCGACCTGACGGCTGCCGTCGCACAGCGCCGAGACCTGGTCGACGAAGTCGCCGTCGTGGCTGACGAGGACGACGTCGGCCTCGCGGTGGACGAGTGCCTCGGCGGTGCGCTGGATGGCGATGTCGACGATCTTGCCCTCGCCGCTCAGCGGGATCGGCTTGAAGCCGATCGCCAGCAGGGCCTGGACGAAGCTGGTCGGCATCTCCGTGGTGGCGGCGAGGAAGAACAGTCCGGTGACGTCCTGGTCGAAGGCCCGCTCGGCCCACTCGAGCAGCCGGTCCCAGCGGGGGCGCTCCTCGGGTCGCGGGCGCCGACCGAGGATCGACGTGCCCAGGGTGGCGTCGATGTTCTCCCCGTCGACGAGGAGGTAGGTCATCCGCTCGGCCATGCGAGGACTCTCCCACACCGGCCGCGACGGGAGTCAGGCCCGGTAGACGACCTTGAACGACTCGACGACGTCGTCACCCGTGACACGCACGCGGTCGACCTCGACCAGGGCCCTCGGAACCCCGGAGCCGTCGCACAGGATCGACAGCACGCCGACCTGCGGCAGCTCCCCGGCGTACTCCTCGGCCGTCGCCCTGGTCTCGCCGCGGTCGTCGGCCAGCACCTGGGCGACGAAGGCGTCGGACTCCCCCGCCGCGTCGCCGTACGCCCACGCCGGAGGCGGGACCGACTCGAGCGTGGTGGGCCCGAAGTAGGTCGGCGCGGCGTTGAGCTTGGCGTGGTAGCGGGCCAGCTCCCAGAAGACCCGCAGCTCCTCGTGGTCGAACTCCATCTCGCTGACCTCGACGTTGCTGGGGTCGACCTCGGGCTCACTCATGCACCGAGGGTAGTGGGCCGAGCCTCACGCGACGGCTGCGACGTAGGCCGCGAACTCCCGCGCCGCGTCGAGCGAGCCGGGCCTCGGCGGGTCCTCCGGGTCCCAGCCCAGCTCGCGGTCGGCCAGCACCTGCTGCAGCAGCGGTCGCCACCGCGGGTCGGCGTGCATCATCGACCACCGCAGCGCGTCGCGCTTGCTGGCCACCTCGCCGGTGCGCACGGTGTAGAGGCTGCGGCTCGACTGGATCACCAGGTAGCGCTGGCACCAGGCAAGGCTCGGCGGGCACCAGCTGAGGACGTCGTCGCTGAGGCTCGCGAGCCCCGCGCGGGCCTGGCCCCTCAGCACGTCGGTCGGCACCGGGTCGACCAGCTCGACCGGGCACGGCCCAGCCAGCGTGATGCCGTGCTCGCGCAGGATCCACCGCGTCCAGGGCTGGTTGCAGTGCTCGGACCACGACATCTCGTCCCAGCCGTGGTCGACGTAGAGCCACTCGCGGCCCAGCCCGTCGACAGTGCGCAGGTCGTCCAGGACGGCGTACGACCCCTCGAGGTGCTCGTGCCAGAAGCCGCCGCGGTGCGGGATGTCACGGTGCATCGCCCTCAGGGCGGCCTCCTGCTCCGCGTCCGGCCGGTCACGGACCACGACGAGGAAGTCGCAGTCGCTGTGCAGGTCACCCGCACCGAGGGCGAACGAGCCCTGCAGGTAGGCGCCGACGAACGACTCGCCGAGCGCTGCCTGGGCGCCGGTCACGAGGTCGTGGAGCACGCCGTTGAGGTCGGCGTAGCGCGTGGGGTGGGGGTTGAGCACGGCTGAAGTGTGCGCCTGTGCCGACCCCCGCCGCCACGCAATATCAGCAGGCCAGAGCCGTGTCAGACATTGAACCCAAGGGCGCGGAGCTGCTCGCGACCGTCGTCGGTGATCTTGTCCGGACCCCACGGCGGCATCCAGACCCAGTTGATCGCGACGTCGTTGACCAGGCCCTCGAGGGCGGCGTTGGTCTGGTCCATGATCACGTCGGTCAGCGGGCAGGCGGCCGAGGTCAGCGTCATGTCGAGCACGGCGTTGGAGCCCTCGTCGATGTGCACGCCGTAGACCAGGCCGAGGTCGACGACGTTGATGCCGAGCTCGGGGTCGACGACGTCCTTCATCGCCTCGGTGACGTCGTCGACGGTCACCGTCGACGTCCCGCCACCGGTGGCCTCGGGGACCTCGGGCAGGTCGCTGTGGTCGATCTGCTGGTCAACGGACTCGGTCATGACGTCACTCCTTCGGATTGGGCCTGGGCGGTCGCGTCCTTCCACGCCATCCAGGAGAGCAGCGCGCACTTCACGCGTGCAGGGAACTTGGCGACACCGGCGAACGCGATGCCGTCCTCGAGGACGTCCTCATCGGGCACGACCTGCCCCTTGCCCTGCATGAGCTCGAGGAAGGTCTGGTGGATCGTCATCGCCTCGTCGACCGGCTTGCCGATCACCAGGTCGGCCAGCACGGAGGCCGACGCCTGCGAGATCGAGCAGCCGACGGAGTCGTAGGACACGTCCTCCACGACCCCTCCGGCCAGGTGCACGCGCAGGGTGACCTCGTCGCCGCAGGTCGGGTTGACGTGGTGCACCTCGGACTCGAACGGCTCGCGCAGGCCCTTGTGGTGCGGGTTCTTGTAGTGGTCCAGGATGATCTCCTGGTAGAGGTTGTCGAGCTCGGCACTCATGGGTCAGCCCACCTTGAAGTAGCTGCGGGTGTGGTGGAGTGCCTCGACGAGAGCGTCGATCTCGGCGGGCGTCGTGTAGAGGTACGACGACATCCGCGTCGAGCTCTGGACCCCGAAGCGCGCGTGCGCAGGCTTGGCGCAGTGGTGGCCTGCCCGTACGGCCACGCCCCGCGAGTCGAGGACCTGGGCGATGTCGTGGGGGTGGACGCCCTCGAGCTCGAAGGAGATCGCGCCACCACGCTGCGTGGCGTCGAGCGGGCCCATCACGGACAGCCCCGGGATGCTCTGCAGCCCCTCGAGGGCGTAGCGCGTGATGGTCTGCTCGTGCGTGTGGATCGCGTCGAGACCGATGTGGCCGAGGTAGTCGACGGCCGCACCGAGTCCGACCGCCTCGACGATCGGGGGCGTGCCGGCCTCGAAGCGGTGCGGCACCTTGGCGTAGGTCGAGCGCGCCATGGTCACCGTCTCGATCATCTCGCCACCGCCGTGGAAGGGCGGGAGCTCGTTGAGCAGCGCCTCGCGGCCCCAGAGCACGCCGATGCCGGTGGGTCCGCAGACCTTGTGGCCGGTGAACACCAGGAAGTCGCAGCCCACTGCCTGTACGTCGACCGGCAGCTGCGGCGCCGCCTGCGACGCGTCGATCACCGAGAGGGCACCGAACGCCTTGGCGCGCGCCACCAGGTCGACGACCGGGTTGATGGTGCCGAGCATGTTGGACACCCACGTGAAGGCGACGACCTTGGTGTGCTCGTCGATGAGCCGGTCGGCGTTGCCCAGGTCGAGCTCGCCGCCGTCGGTGAGGCCGAACCACCGCAGCTCGGCGCCCGACCGCTCGCAGGCCAGCTGCCACGACACGATGTTGGAGTGGTGCTCCATCTCGGTGATCACGACGTTGTCGCCGGGGCCGAGATCGATCGTGCGCGCGAGCAGGTTGAGCGCCTCGGTGGCGTTCTTGGTGAAGATGACCTCGTTGCGCGACGGGGCGTTGAGGAAGGCCGCCACCTTGTCGCGCGCCGACTCGTACGCCTCGGTCGACTCCGCGCCCAGCTGGTGCATGGCGCGGGCGATGTTGGCGTTGTGCCGCTCGAGGTGGTCGACCATCGTGTCGATGACGATCTGCGGCTTCTGCGAGGTGTTGGCGCTGTCGAGGTAGACCAGCGGCTGCCCGCCCGCGAGCACACGCTCGAGGATCGGGAAGTCCTTGCGGATCACGTCGAGATCCGGGAGCAGTCCTTCCATGGTCATTCCTTTCTCAGCACCTGGTCTCGTGACGGTCGCTGCGCGACCTCCTCGACCGACGGAGGTGTCAGGCCGATGCCGGGTTGAGGTACTTGTCGTAGCCGTTCGCCTCGAGCGCATCCGCCAGCTCCTTGCCGCCGGACTCGGCGACCTTGCCGTCGACGAAGACGTGGACGAAGTCGGGCTCGATGTAGCGCAGGATGCGGGTGTAGTGGGTGATCAGCAGGACACCCTTGCCCTCGCGCGCCCGGAAGCGGTTGACGCCCTCGGAGACGACCTTGAGCGCGTCGATGTCGAGGCCGGAGTCGGTCTCGTCGAGGACGGCGACCTGCGGGTCGAGGAGCTCGAGCTGCGCGATCTCGTGGCGCTTCTTCTCGCCACCGGAGAAGCCCTCGTTGACGTTGCGGGTGCCGAACGTCGGGTCGAGGTTGAGCTGCTGCAGGGCCGCGTTGACGTCCTTGACCCACGTGCGGAGCTTGGGGGCCTCGCCGTCGATCGCGGTCTTGGCGGTGCGCAGGAAGTTCGACACCGAGACACCGGGGACCTCGACGGGGTACTGCATGGCGAGGAACAGGCCGGCGCGGGCCCGCTCGTCGACCGACATCGCGAGGACGTCCTGGTCGCCGAGGGTGACCGAGCCGCCGGTGATCGTGTACTTGGGGTGGCCGGCGATGGAGTAGGCCAGCGTCGACTTCCCGGAGCCGTTGGGGCCCATGATCGCGTGGGTCTCACCCTCGTTGATGGTGAGGGTGACGCCCTTCAGGATCTCCTTGGGGCCGTCCTCGGTCTCGACGGTGACGTGCAGGTCGGTGATGACGAGCTTCATGCGGGGGTGACTCCGTTCAGGGTGGTCTCGGTGTCGACGTAGACGTCACTGGTGCCGTTGGAGCTGGCGCGTACGTCGACGGGGAAGGTGGCGACCGGCTCGGTCGCAGGGAAGTTGGTGGGCTTGCCGGTGCGCAGGTCGAACATCGACCCGTGCAGCCAGCACTCGATCTGGCAGCCGCCGTCGTTGCGGGCGACCTCGCCCTCGCTCAGCGCGACCTCGGCGTGGCTGCACACGTCCTCGACGGCGAAGACCTCGTCACCGTCACGGGCGATGGCCAGGTCGTAGCGCCCGAGGGTGATCGCCAGGGCCTGGTCGCTGGGGACCTCGTCCAGCGCGCACACGCGCTCGAAGGCCATCAGAAGAGCTCCTTCAGGACGTTCTTGGCCAGCTCGGCCTCGACCGTGCTCAGCAGCCGCTCCTCGATCGAGGGCACGCCGACCTTGCGGATCAGGTCGTTGAAGAAGCCGTGCACGACCAGTCGCTGCGCCTCCTTCTCGGAGATGCCGCGCGACTGGAGGTAGAAGAGCTGCTCGTCGTCGAAGCGGGCGGTGGCCGACGCGTGCCCGGCGCCCTCGATCTCTCCGGTCTCGATCTCGAGGTTGGGGATCGAGTCGGCGCGGCAGCCGTCGGTGAGGACGAGGTTGCGGTTCTCCTCGTAGGTCTCGATGCCCTCGGCAACCTTGCGGATCAGCACGTTGCCGACCCACACGGTGTGCGCCTTGTCGCCCTGCAGCGCGCCCTTGTAGATGGCGTTGGACTTGGTGTGCGGCGCGTTGTGGTCGGCGAAGATCCGGTGCTCGATGTGCTGGCCGGCGTCGGCGAAGTAGAGGCCGAGCAGCTCGGCGGACCCACCGGGGCCGTCGTACGTCACGTTGGCGTCCATCCGGACCAGGTCACCACCGAAGGAGATCGCCGCGTGCTTGTAGGTCGCGTCGCGTCCCACGAGCGCCTGGTGGTGGGCCAGGTGCACGGCGTCGTCGGCCCAGTCCTGGATCGAGACGACCGTGACGTCGGCACCGTCACCGACCACGATCTCGACGACCGCGGCGACGGTGGAGGAGCCGGTGTGGTTGAGCACCACGATGGCCTTGCTGTGGGCTCCGAAGCGCATGGCCACGTGACCGGCCTCGGTCACCGCGACGTCCTCGCCGTGGAGGTCGACGACGACGGGCTCGGAGACCTCGGTGTCGGCCGGCACGTCGATCAGCAGCGTGGCCGGCACCTCGGCGAGGATCCGGGCCGCGTGGCGGGTGTTGGGCACGAGGCCGGAGATGCCGCGCAGGGTCCGGGCCTCCTCGCCCGAGACGCCCTCGATGTGGACACCGGCGGGGGTGTTCCACGTGCACGAGGTGGCCGACGGCATGAACTCGGCGTCGGCGTGCAGGCCCTTGAGCCGCTTGAGCGGGGTGAAGCGCCAGATCTCCTCGCGCCCGGTGGGCACGGGGTGGTCGGCGACGTCGAAGGAGCCGACGGGGTTGAGGTGGCTCTCGACCTTGTCCTGCTCCAGCGCGGAGCGTACGGATTCAGTGACTGTCACTACTTCTCTTTCGTGGGAACGTTGCGTGGACGGCGGGGCGGTGCGGATCCCGGAGGATCAGCCGACCGCGCCCTCCATCTGCAGCTCGATGAGGCGGTTGAGCTCGAGGGCGTACTCCATCGGGAGCTCCTTGGCGATCGGCTCGACGAAGCCGCGCACGATCATCGCCATCGCCTCGTCCTGCTCCATGCCGCGCGACATGAGGTAGAAGAGCTGGTCGTCGGAGACCTTGGAGACGCTCGCCTCGTGGCCCATCGACACGTCGTCCTCGCGGATGTCGACGTACGGGTAGGTGTCGCTGCGGCTGATCTGGTCGACCAGCAGCGCGTCGCACAGCACGTTGGACTTGGAGCCGTAGGCACCCTCGTTGACCTGGATCAGGCCGCGGTAGGACGTACGACCGCCGCCGCGCGCCACCGACTTGCTCAGGATCGAGCTCGAGGTGTGCGGGGCTGCGTGCACCATCTTGGCGCCGGCGTCCTGGTGCTGGCCCTCGCCGGCGAACGCGATGGAGAGCGTCTCGCCCTTGGCGTGCTCGCCCATGAGGTAGATGGCGGGGTACTTCATCGTCACCTTGGAGCCGATGTTGCCGTCGACCCACTCCATCGTGGCGCCGGCCTCGCAGGTGGCGCGCTTGGTGACGAGGTTGTAGACGTTGTTCGACCAGTTCTGGATGGTCGTGTAGCGCACCCGGGCGCCCTTCTTGACGATGATCTCGACGACCGCGGAGTGCAGCGAGTCCGAGGAGTAGATCGGCGCGGTGCAGCCCTCGACGTAGTGCACGTAGGAGTCCTCGTCCGCGATGATCAGCGTCCGCTCGAACTGGCCCATGTTCTCGGTGTTGATCCGGAAGTAGGCCTGCAGCGGGATGTCGACGTGGACGCCCTTCGGCACGTAGATGAACGAGCCGCCGGACCACACCGAGGTGTTGAGGGCCGAGAACTTGTTGTCACCGACCGGGATGACGGTGCCGAAGTACTCCTTGAAGAGCTCCTCGTGCTCCTTCAGCGCGGTGTCGGTGTCGACGAAGATGACGCCCTGCTCCTCGAGGTCCTCGCGGATCGAGTGGTAGACGACCTCCGACTCGTACTGTGCGGCGACGCCGGAGACGAGGCGCTGCTTCTCCGCCTCGGGGATGCCGAGCTTGTCGTAGGTGTTCTTGATGTCCTCGGGCAGGTCGTCCCAGGTGGCGGCCTGCTTCTCGCTCGAGCGCACGAAGTACTTGATGTTGTCGAAGTCGATCGTGCTGAGGTCCGAGCCCCACGTGGGCATGGGCTTGCGGTGGAAGAGCTTGAGCCCCTTGAGGCGCAGGTCGAGCATCCACTGCGGCTCGCTCTTGAGCCCCGAGATGTTGCGGACGACGTCCTCGCTGAGGCCGCGCTTGGCGACGGAGCCGGCGGCGTCGGAGTCCGACCAGCCGAACTCGTAGCGGCCGATGCCCTTGAGGTCGGGGTTCCGCTCTTCGATGCTCAGGTTCTGGGTCATGACTGCTCCTTGGTGAGGTCCGTCTTGAGGTCTGTCTTCAGGTTCTGGGGAATGCAGGTGGTGCACACGCCGTCGCCGTGGGCGATGGTCGCCAGCCGCTGGACGTGAGTGCCGAGCACGGCGGCGATCGCCTCGGTCTCGGCCTCGCAGAGCTGCGGGAACTCGTGGGCGACGTGGGAGACGGGGCAGTGCTGCTGGCACAGCTGCTCCCCTGCGCTCTGGCCGTTGGCCATGGGTAGCTCGCGCACCGAGGCGGCGTACCCCTGCTGGGTGAAGACCTTCGCCAGCGCCTCCGCGGGGGTCAGCTCGGGGTCGAGCGCCACCACGGCGGCGTAGTCGCGCTCGACGAAGGCGACCCGGCGGCGGGCGAAGGCCACGACCGCCTCCTCGCCCTGCGTCTCGGCCATGAAGCGCATCGCCTGCACGGCGAGGTCGTCGTACTGCTGGTCGAAGCTGTCGCGGCCCGACTCGGTCAGCGCGAACACCTTGGCCGGTCGGCCCCGGCCGCGCGCGCCGTAGACCTTCTGCTCACGCGACTCCACCGTGCCCTCGCTGGCGAGGTGGTCGAGATGACGTCGTACGGCAGCGGGCGTGAGGTCGAGACGACCCGCCAGGTCGGCCGCGGTGGACGGCCCGTTCTCCAGGATCGTGCGCGCCACACGGTCACGCGTGGGAGCGTCCCCGTCGGGGGTCGCGGCCGTCCTGGTGAATTCCACAACGCCAGTGTGACGTTAATACCCGGGCCCGTTCAAGCAAGGGTCACCTAACTGCCTGGGCCCGGGTGCGCCCGACGGGCGTGACCCCTGGGAGGAGTCACGCCCGCCGGCGTGGTGCTGGTGGTGCTCAGGTCACGGCACGGTCACCGTGACGAACGTCGGGGCGAGCGCCCCGTCGTACTCGAACGCGCCCAGGTAGCGACCGGCACCCAGACCGGACCACACCGCCTTGAAGGTGGTGGGCTGCCCCTGCACGACCGTGACCGGGTCGGGGTCGGCCTTGAACCCGCCGAGCACCGTCGCCGGCGTGACCAGGTAGCGGTCGTAGCGGTAGGCGATCGTGCTCTCGCCGGTGGCCGTGGCGTAGCCGTCGACCTCGACGAGGTACTTGCCCGCCACCGGGTTGGTCAGCGTGACCCGCTCGTCCGCCGACCCCGTGGCCGACTGGCCGGCGAGGGCGACCGGGACGCCCGCGTCGTTGAGGCGGTAGACGTACAGGTCCAGGTCCGCCCCGTTGTTGGTGGCGTCGACGTCGAACCGGGCGAACTTGGTGCCCGCCTCGATCGTGACCGCGTCGTCGTAGACCGTGCCGACCGCCAGGTTGCCCGCGTTGGACGTCGCCAGGGCGAGCCCGCTCGGCTTGACGTCGAGCTGACCGCTGAAGCCGGCCGTGATGGCCACGTCGGCGCTACCGCCCGCACCCGAGGCCGTGACCTCGGCCGGGGCCGAGACCGACACCGGTCGCAGGGCGACCGGCAGCCGGAGCGTCGTGGGACCGGTGAGCGTGGCGAAGCCCGACGAGAACTGCCCGAGGACGGCGCTGTCGTTCTTGGTGAAGGTGAACTTCACCGTCTCGGACGCACCCTTCGCGAGCGTGATGCTCGGCTTGTCGATCACCACGTCGAACCCGGGGACGACCGCCGCGACGTCCCACGTGCCGGCCTCGAGCGCCGTGAAGGTCCGGGAGATCGCGATGCTCGCGGTCACCTGGCCCTTGGCCATCGACGGGATGTTGAGGTCCGTCGCCGCCATCGGGGCGACACCGGGCAGGGGCAGACCCTGGCCGACGATGAACCGGTCCCAGTCGGCCTTGCGGGACTCGACGACCAGGCCGGGCCGGAAGAACTTCTCCGGGTCGACGTGTCCGGCACCCTGGTTGAACGGGTTGGTGTCGGGCGTGCCGTCGGACTTCTTGAGGTCGTAGGCCGTCGTCATCATCGCCGACTTCACCGCCATCGGGCTCCAGCCGGGGTTCTCACCCAGGATGAAGGCCGCCAGGCCCGCGACGTGCGGGCTGGACATCGAGGTGCCGGAGTAGAGGTCGAAGTTGCGACCCCCACCGGACGGCGGTGCCACCGCGGCCAGCACGCTGACGCCGGGGGCCGAGATGTCCGGCTTGATGACGTCGGAGCTGTTGGCGATGGCCGGGCCGCGCGAGGAGAACCCGGCGACCTGCGGGAGCGGCGTCTCGACGCCGGTCGTGTTGGTGAGCTCGAACGAGGCGGTGGCCCCGGCCGTCGCGGCGTACGCCTTGATCGCGTCACCGGCCGCCTTGTCGACGTGGATCGTCGGCACGGAGTGGAAGTCGGCGTCGAGGCTCTGGCCCGCATCGGGGTTGGCGAGGACCATGGCGATGCCACCGGCCCGCTTGACCTCGGCGCTCTTGGCGACGCGGTCATAGGTGCCACGGGTGCAGACGACGATCTTGCCGGCGGCCTTGGCCGGGTCGAGGACGTTCGGCCCACAGCGGTCGAGAGCCGTGGCATCGGCTCCCGCGACGCCGGACGCACTGGCGTTGACGATCGTCGTGGAGGGGACCGTCTGGTCGGTGATCGACGCGCCCTTGAACTTCGCGTTCGACGGGGCGCCCAGGACCACGGTGTTCTCGTAGTTCACGTGGGTCGACGCCGCGACCGTGGTCAGCCACGGGCTGTTGTGGGCGACGGTCGAGGCGGTCGGTCCGCTGTTGCCGGCGGACGCGGCCACGAAGATGCCGGCGTCTGCGGCACCCAGGAAGGCGTACTCGACAGCGTCGACGACCGTGTCGGTCGCACCGGAGATCGAGTAGTTGATGACGTCCACGCCGTCGGCGATGGCGTCGTCGACCGCGGAGAGGGTCGAGGAGGTGTAGCAGCCACCGGTGTCGGGGTCGAGGTCGCTGAAGCAGACCTTGTAGGCCGCGATCTTGGCCGCCGGCGCCATCCCGCTGACGTTGCCGAACGTGCGGCCCTCCACCGAGGCGGGGACGCCGTAGTTGCCGGCGGCGGTGCTGGCGGTGTGGGAGCCGTGTCCGTCACCGTCGCGGGTCGAGATGAACTCGGCGCCGAACCGCTCCTGCGGCGGCACGCTGTCGAGGAAGGCGTCGGCGTAGTAGCGCGCGCCGACGATCTTGCTGTTGCAGTCGTCCACGTTCCACTTCTCACCCGGCTGGCAGACGCCGCGGAAGGTGCCGCCGTCGGCCTTCTTCATGTAGATCGTGTTGCCCTTGCGGTAGAGGCCGAACGGCCCCGTCGGGTTCCGGTCGATCTTCGAGCCCGCGAAGGAGGCGGACTCGGGCCAGATGCCGGAGTCGAGGATGCCGACGACGGTGCCCTCACCGGCGGTGGCGACGCCACCCTTGTCCGCCCACACGCCGGGCGTGTTGTTGGGTCCGACCAGGCCGAGGAACTCGGGGGACTTGTAGGTGTCGAGGCTGAAGGCCTCGTCCTTGACGACCATCAGCACGTCGCGCGACTGGGACAGATCGGTCGCCTGCTTGCTGGAGAGGCGCGAGGTGAAGGTGCTGGCGGAGAGCGTGGAGCGGCTCATCACCTCAGCACCGACGCTGCGCGCGATGCCGTTCTGCCGACCGGTCAGGTAGGCCGAGTAGTCGGCGACCTTCGCCGACTGGGCGTCGAAGCTCTTGCCGTTGGCCGCGGCCGTGGCCCTGAGGCCCTTGACACCGCCGTCGTAGCGAGCGGCGCCGGGATCGGCGAGCACGACGACGTAGCGGCCGGCACTGAGGTTGGCGGCCTTGGGCGCCGGGGCGACCGTCAGCGCCTGGTCGGACTTGCTCGGCGCGGCGTTGGCGCTCTGCACGCCGGCGGCGAGGCCGCAGACGACGGCGGCTGCCGTCAGGAGGGCGAGGCCGCGTTGCGCGCCTCGCCGGGTGAAGTGGATCGACACTGTTCCTCCAGCTTTTTCCGGGGCCGGGGAGCCCACGGCTCACCGGACACGCGAGGGCCGGGTTGCGACCCGTCGCGAGCCCCCTCACACAAAGGCATGGGCGCGGGTCCGTCAAGACTTGTGTGACGGTTGACGCTCGATCTTGACCGGCACCCCCGCCTTCGGGGTGCGAAGCCCTCCCTAGACTGGTGAGGTGTCAGCCGCCTCCCCCGCCGTAGAGATCGACGGTCTGGTGATGACGTACGGCGACAAGGTGGCCGTGGACCGCCTGTCGCTCGAGGTGGCCCGAGGCTCGATCACCGCTGTGCTCGGCCCCAACGGCGCCGGCAAGACCACCACCCTCGAGACCTGCGAGGGCTATCGCGTGCCGCAGCAGGGCACCGTCCGGGTGCTGGGCCTGGACCCGCAGCGTGAGCGCGCTGCCCTCCTCCCCCGCATCGGCGTGATGTTGCAGGCCGGCGGTGCCTGGAGCGGCGTACGGGCGCACGAGATGCTCGAGCACATGGCCGCCCTGCACGCCCACCCCCTCGACACGGCCATGCTGAGCGAGCGGCTCGGCCTGGCCGACTGCGGCAAGACGCCCTACCGGCGCCTGTCCGGCGGCCAGCAGCAGCGGCTCGGCCTCGCGATCGCCCTGGTCGGTCGCCCGGAGCTGGTCTTCGTCGACGAGCCGACCGCCGGGATGGACCCGCAGGCCCGGCGTACGACGTGGGAGCTGATGGAGGAGATCCGCGCCGACGGGGTGACCGTCGTGCTCACCACGCACCACATGGACGAGGCCGAGCACCTCGCCGACCGGATCCACATCATCGACCACGGCCGGGTGATCGCCAGCGGCACACCCGCCGAGCTCACGCGCGAGGGGCGCTCGGCCACCATCCGCCTCGTCGTCAACCGGCCCTTCCCCGACGGCGCGCCCGAGTCGTTGCGCGCCGAGCTCGGCCCGGGCACCGAGGTGCGCCAGCTCGACGAGGTCAGCATGCTCATCCACGGGCCCGCCGACGCGATGACCCTCGGTCGGGTGTCGCGCTGGTGCGAGGAGCACGACGTGCTGCCGCAGACCCTCAACCTGGGTCAGCGCAACCTCGAGGACGTCTTCATCGAGCTCACCGGACGCGAGCTGGCCTCATGAGCAGCACCTTCACACCCGCTCCCGGCGGGGCGCCCCTGTCGCGGATGGTGCTCGCCCAGTCGCGCATGGAGGCGCGGCTGATGCTGCGCAACGGTGAGCAGCTGCTGCTGGCGATCGTGATCCCCGTCATCGTGCTCGTCGGGGGCGTGGCTGCAGCCGGGCGCATCGGGATCGACCTCGACGGCCACCGGGCCGTCGACGTCCTCACCCCGGGCGTGCTCGCCCTCGCGGTGATGTCGACCGCCTTCACCTCCATCGCGATCGCGACCGGCTTCGAGCGTCGCTACGGCGTCATCAAGCTCCTCGGGTCCTCGCCCCTGCCACGTCACGGGTTGCTGCTCGGGAAGGTCCTCGCACTCCTCAACGTCGTCCTTCTCCAGCTCGTGGTCCTCGTGGTCGTGGGCCTGGTCCTCGGCTGGGAGCCGACACTGACCCACCCCCCGCGCACGCTGGTCGGGGTCCTGCTCGCGGTCGCTCTCGGGACTGCGGCCTTCGCCGCGCTCGGTCTCTTCGTCGCCGGCGTGCTCCGCGCCGAGGCGACGCTGGCCCTCGCCAACCTCGTCTACCTGCTGCTCATGGCCGGCGGCGGGGTCGTCCTGCCGACGAGCACCTACGGCGCCGCGTCGTCCTTCATCGCCTGGTTGCCGTCCGCGGCCCTGGGCGAGGCGATGCGCGCGGCACTCGTGGACGCCAGCATCGACGGCCGCTCACTCCTCGTGCTGGCGGCCTGGGCCGTCGTCGGCACAGTGCTCACGGCCCGCACCTTCAGGTGGGAATGATGAACGTCGTGCTCGACCGGCTTGCCCGGTACCTCTGGCCGCTCGCGATCGCGAACCTGGTCGCCAACATCGGCATCGTGGTGACCGGTGCGGCCGTGCGCCTGACCGGCTCGGGGCTCGGCTGCCCCACCTGGCCGCGGTGCACGGACGCGTCGTACGTCGCGCACGGGGAGCTCGGCCTGCACGGAGCCATCGAGTTCGGCAACCGGCTGCTCACCTTCGCGCTGGCCGCCGTGGCGGTGCTGTGCTTCCTCGCCGCACTCGGCGCCCGGCACCGCCGCGCGACCCGGCTGGCGCTGGTGGTGGGGCTCGGGATCCCGCTGCAGGCGGTCATCGGCGGCATCACGGTGCTGACCGACCTCAATCCCTGGATCGTCGCCGGACACTTCCTGCTGTCGATGGCGATGATCATGGTCTGCGTCGCGCTGGTCGACGAGCTGCGCAGTCCGCAGCGTGACGCCGCGCCGCCCCTGCCGCGGGGGCTGGCCTGGGCCACCCTGGCGTCGGGTTGGGTCGTGCTCTACCTCGGGACCGTCGTCACCGGTGCCGGACCGCATGCGGGTGACACTGAGTCGCCGCGCAACGGCCTCGACCCGTCCACCATCTCCCACGCGCACGCGCTCTCGGTCTACGTCCTCGTGGCGCTGACCGTCGTGCTGCTGGCGGTCGCCGTGCGCGGCGGGCACACGTGGCTGGCGAGGGTCACCGGACTGGTGCTCCTCATCGAGGTGCTGCAGGGCGTGCTCGGGTGGGTCCAGTACTGGCTGGACCTGCCGATCGCGCTGGTCGCCCTCCACATGCTCGGGGCCGCCCTCCTCGCGGCCGGGCTGGCCCGGGTCGCACTGGCCGTCCTGCCCCACGACGCGGGCCTCGAGGCACGCGCCGACGGCCACGCA
This sequence comes from Nocardioides alpinus, assembly GCF_900112035.1. GTDB lineage: Bacteria > Actinomycetota > Actinomycetes > Propionibacteriales > Nocardioidaceae > Nocardioides > Nocardioides alpinus. The sequence continues at coordinate 118,414 of NZ_FOKC01000006.1, forward strand.
CAGAGCGACGCCGCGACCCGGACGCCGTAGCGTCCCGGTCGCGGCGTCGGCCGTGGTCGACCGCGGTCAGCGCCCGATCTTGCGGGCGAAGACCACGGTGCGCTTGGAGTAGTCGTCGGCCTTGCACCCGACGAGCACGATCCGGGCCGGGCCCGAGACCGAGTAGAGCGATCCCATCCGGCGCTTCGCCGGCCAGAACTCGCGCGCGGTGACCTTGAAGCGGCAGCCGGCGACCCGGACGACGTCGCCGCGGCGGAGCTGCCCCCACCTGTCGGCGACGCCGTTGCCGGCCCGCCAGGCGTGGCCGGCGTACACGGTGCTGCCGGTCGGGTCGCACGGCGGATCGCCCTGCGCCCAGGTGTAGACGGCGCCGTTGAGGCGCGACCCCACGGCCAGCGTGTCGTTGCGGGCCGGGACCTTGATGACGGCGGCGTCGGTGCCCGTCCTCGCGATCTGCAGCCGGTCAGGGGCGGCGGCATGCGCCGCACCCTGACCGACCGACATCGGCACCGACGCGCACAGCACCACGAGCGCGAGCGCGGTGCGACGCATCACGAACCGGTGCTCGGAGAGACCTCCGGCGCCTGCGCGCACGCGTTGCGGGTGAAGGTCATCTTCCAGACCTGCTTGCCCTTCAGCGCGTAGGACGCATCGACCGTCGTGGCACGGACGGTGACCGTGCGGGTCTTCGCCTTCACCCAGACGCCCTGGCGCACGACCTTGCCGTTGACCCGGTAGACGACGCCGGTCCGCTCGGCGACCTTGAACAGGTCACTGGCGCGGCCGCACTTGTCGATGTTCCTGGCCGCGGCCCTGATGACGCGGACCTGGGCCGGGAGCACCTCGGGCGGGGTGACGACGACCGGCGGAGTCACGACGGGCGGGGTCACGACGGGCGGGGTGACGACCGGCGGGGTCACCACCGGGCACGGCTGGTTGCTGTCGGTGGGGGTCGGGTAGGTGACCGAGGACTGACCGTCGGTGAACCGGTGTCCCTGGTTGGCCGTGACGGTGAGGCTGCCGTCCGCGTTGAGCACGGACGTCCACGGGCCGCTCGGCACCGTGTCGAAGCGGGCGTTGCCCGGGCCGCAGTCGTCGATGACCGGCACGGTCGGCGCAGTCACCTGGGTGACGATGCAGTCGTCCTTGAACTCGACGACCGGGATGCTGCCGGAGTTGTTCGCGGTGGTGTTGTTGCTCCACCTGGCCCCGAGCGTCAGCGTGAGAGGCGAGCCCGGCCTGGTGGTGACGGTCTCGGTGAAGGTCTTGGTCTGCCGGGCGCCCAGCTGGGTGCCGACCGCCACGACGCCGCGGTTGGAGGACGTGATCGTCTCGGTGATCTGCTCGCTGTTGACGACCGTCCACGTGACGGCCCAGCCACCGCTGGACGCGCACGCGACCTTGCCGGAGATGGTGTTGTGGTGGGCACTGGCGGCACCGGCGATGCCGACGACCGCGAAGCCCACGGCGACGACGAGCGTCAGCACCCGGCTGATCGCCCGCGGGACGCGACGGTGGCCGGCGTTCTCCCCACGCCGGCTCGAGCTTGTTCCTTGGGTGTCCGAAGGCTCGGACGGACGTGCGTGTGGTGCAGATGTCATGGTGCAGTTGCTCCCCAGGTTGCCGGGGCAGACCCTGCGTCTCCCCCGTGTCAACGATTGAACGAGACATCTGCGTCCTGAACACGGAAGGAACTCTCAAGGAGTTCTCTAGGGTTCCTCCGAGACCACAGGATTCGGCTGCGAGGCAGTACCAGCGCGTGCTAGGTCGCGAGATGGACTAGCGGCCGAGCAGCGGGTCGAGCGCCACCGCCACGAAGAGCAGCGAGAGATAGAGGTTCGAGGCGTGGAAGAGGCGCATCGGGTTGATCTCGTTGAGCGCGTCGGACCTGCGCGCGCGTGACCACATGCGGTGGGCCTCGACGAGGAAGACCGCGCCCAGGACGGCAGCAGCCACGGGGTAGACCAGGCTGGTGCCGGCGACCGGCCACAGCAGCAGCGAGGTGGCCACCATCACCCAGCTGTAGACCACGATCTGGCGACCGACCTCGGACGCGGACCTCACCACGGGCAGCATCGGCACGTCGACGTTGCGGTAGTCCTCGCGGTAGCGCAGGGCGAGCGCCCACGTGTGCGGGGGCGTCCAGAAGAAGACGACGAGGAACAGCACGACCGGCGTCCACGCCAGCTCGCCGGTGACCGCGGTCCAGCCGATCAGCGTCGGGAAGCAGCCCGCCAGCCCGCCCCAGACGATGTTCTGGGTGGTGCGCCGCTTGAGCAGCATCGTGTAGACGAAGACGTAGAACGCGTTGGCCAGCACCGACAGGCCGGCGGAGAGCCAGTTGACCCACAGCCCGAGCACCACCGTCGACAGCACGGCGAGCACGGTGGCGAACACCAGCGCCGAGACCGGGGAGACGATGTGGCGCGGCAGTGCGCGGCGACGCGTACGACGCATCTGCTCGTCGATGTCGCGGTCGTAGACGCAGTTGTAGGCAGAGGCCGACCCGGCCGACAGCGCGCCGCCGACGACGGTCGCGGCCACCAGGCCCAGTGCCGGGATGCCGCGCTCGGCGAAGAACATCACCGGGACGGTCGTGAGCAGCAGCAGCTCGATGACCCGCGGCTTGGTCAGCCCGACGTACGCACCGATGACGTCGCGCCAGCTCTTCGACTCCTCCGCCGCGGTCCCGTCCGCGCCCACGGCGTCGTCACCGGTCGGCCGGGCGGACGCATCGGCGTGCGGACCGGCCTGGGACACGATGAGGACCTCTTGGGATAGGACGCGAGCTTCTGGGAACCGAAGGATGAACAGCCTTCAAATGCGGCGTCCGGAGGGACCCTCGGGTGGGGTCGAGTCTACTCGGCCACGGCGATAGGCTCGCAGTCGAGGCCACCCGATCCGCATGTGATCCCGGCTGCACCCTGCCTGTTCAAGGTTTGCACTCCACGAGAGGAACTGCGTTGACCGAGAAGTCCGCACTGCCCGCCACCCTTGAGTGGGACGACGTCGACCAGCGTGCCGTGGACACGGCCCGGGTCCTCGCGATGGACGCTGTGCAGAAGGTCGGCAACGGCCACCCCGGCACCGCCATGAGCCTCGCACCCGTGGCGTACCTGCTGTTCCAGAAGGTGATGCGGCACGACCCCGCCGACCCGGAGTGGCTGGCCCGCGACCGCTTCGTGCTGTCGTGCGGTCACTCCAGCATCACGCTCTACAACCAGCTCTTCCTCGGTGGATGGGGCCTCGAGCTCGACGACATCAAGGCCCTGCGCACTTGGGGCTCCAAGACTCCCGGCCACCCCGAGCTCGGCCACACGGCCGGCGTCGAGGTGACGACCGGACCGCTCGGACAGGGTGTCGGCAACGCTGTCGGCATGGCCCTGTCGGGTCGCCGCGTGCACGGCATGCTGGATCCCGACACCACGCCGGGCGAGGGGCTCTTCGACCACCAGGTCTACGCCATCGCCTCCGACGGCGACCTCGAGGAGGGCGTCAGCTCCGAAGCGAGCTCCATCGCCGGCACGCAGAAGCTAGGCAACCTCACCCTCATCTACGACCGCAACCAGATCTCGATCGAGGGCGACACGGACATCGCGTTCACCGAGGACGTCGCTGCGCGCTACGTCGCCTACGGCTGGCACGTGCAGACCGTCGACTGGACCAACGGAGGCACGGAGTACGTCGAGGACGTGGCCGCCCTCTACAAGGCGGTGCGCAAGGCGCACTCGGTCACCGACCAGCCCTCGCTGATCGTGCTCGACACCGTCATCGCCTGGCCCGCCCCCAGCGCCCAGGGCACCGAGGCCGCCCACGGCAGCGCGCTCGGCGACGACGAGGTCGCCGCCACCAAGACGGTGCTCGGCTTCGACCCCGACCAGACCTTCGAGGTCCCGCCGGGCGTGCTCGACCACACCCGCCAGCTGCGTGAGCGCGGCGCAGCGTGGAAGGCGGAGTGGGACGAGAAGTTCGCCGCGTGGTCCTCGGCCCACCCCGAGTCGGCCGAGCTGCTGCACCGGCTCGAGCACCGTGAGATGCCCGCCGACCTGGGCGATGCACTGCCCACGTTCCCCGCCGACGAGAAGGGCGTCGCCACCCGGTCCGCCTCCGGCAAGGTGATCAACGCCCTGGCTCCTGTGCTTCCCGAGCTCTGGGGCGGCTCGGCCGACCTGGCCGGCTCCAACAACACCACCATCACGAGTGCCCCGTCGGTCGGTCCCGTCGTCGCCGAGGTGGGCGAGTGGAGCACCGACCCCCACGCCGGCCGGGTCCTCCACTTCGGCATCCGCGAGCACGGCATGGGCGCGATCATGAACGGCATCGCGGCCGACCGGCTCACCCGAGTGTTCGGCGGCACCTTCCTCACCTTCTCCGACTACATGCGGGGATCCGTGCGGGTGGCGGCGCTGAGCAGGCTGCCGGTCACCTACGTCTGGACCCACGACTCCATCGGCCTCGGCGAGGACGGCCCGACCCACCAGCCGATCGAGCACCTCGCGGCCCTGCGCGCCATGCCCGGCCTCGACGTCGTACGACCGGCGGACGCCAACGAGACGGTCGCCGCCTGGCAGACCATCCTGGGGCACACCGACCGGCCGGCCGCACTCGCGCTGACCCGGCAGAACGTGCCGGTCTTCCCGCGTGGCGAGGACGGCTTCGCGTCGACGGAGGGCGTCGCCCGCGGCGGCTACGTCCTGATCGACGCCGAGAAGGCGACGCCCGACGTGATCCTCATCGGCACCGGGTCGGAGGTCCAGCTCGCGGTCCAGGCGCGCACGCTCCTCGCCGCGGACGGCGTCGACGCGCGCGTCGTCTCGCTGCCGTGCCTGGAGTGGTTCGAGGAGCAGGACGAGTCCTACCGCGACACCGTGCTCCCGCCGACCGTCAAGGCCCGCGTCTCCGTCGAGGCCGGTGTCAAGCAGGGCTGGCGCGAGCTCGTCGGCGACAACGGCCGGATCATCTCCATCGACCACTACGGCGCATCGGCCGACTACGCCCGGATCTACACCGAGTTCGGCATCACCGCCCAGGCGGTCGCCGACGCGGCGCGCGACAGCATCGCCGTCGTCAACGCCTGACCCGCCACAGACCACTCCCGACGCACGACCACGGAGGCTTCCATGAACGACCGTCTCAAGGCCCTGGCTGACGCCGGGGTGTCCATCTGGCTCGACGACCTGTCGCGCGAGCGCCTGGAGACCGGCAACCTCGCCGACCTCGTGAAGACCAGCAACGTGGTCGGCGTGACCACCAACCCGGCCATCTTCCAGGCCGCGCTGGCCAAGGGCGAGCGCTACGACGCCCAGGTCCGCGAGCTCGCGGCCGCGGGTGCCGATGTCGACAAGGCCACGCAGGCCATCACGACCGACGACGTGCGGGAGGCGTGCCAGGTGATGCGCCCGGTCTTCGACGCCACCGACGGCGTCGACGGTCGCGTCTCGATCGAGGTCTCGCCCGGCTTCGCGCACAACACCGAGTCGACGGTGAGCGAGGCGGCCGAGCTGTGGAAGATCGTGGGCGAGCCCAACGTGCTCATCAAGATCCCCGGGACCCCGGAGGGCTGGCCGGCCATCACCGAGACGATCGGCGCCGGCATCTCTGTCAACGTCACGCTGATCTTCGGCCTCGACCAGTACCGCAACGTCATGGAGGCCTACGTCTCCGGCCTCGAGAAGGCCCTCGACAACGGGCACGACCTGGCCGACATCCACTCGGTCGCGTCCTTCTTCGTCTCGCGTGTCGACTCCGAGATCGACAAGCGGCTCGAGGCCACCACCGAGGGTCCCGGCACCGACCCCGCGCTCCGGGGCAAGGCCGGGGTCGCCAACGCGCGCCTGGCCTTCCAGATGTTCGAGGAGTTCTTCAGCGGTCCCCGCTGGGAGAAGCTCGAGGCCGAGGGCGCCCGCAAGCAGCGCCCCCTGTGGGCCTCGACCGGGGTCAAGAACCCCGACTACGACGACACGATGTACGTCGTCGACCTCGTCGTGGAGGACACCGTCAACACCATGCCGGAGAAGACGCTCGAGGCCGTCGCCGACCACGGCGAGGTGCGGGGCGACCGGATCCGGCCCTTCTACGACGACGCCGCCGCCCACATGCAGGCGCTGGCCGACGCCGGGATCGACTACGAAGACGTGATCGACGTGCTGATCAAGGAGGGCGTCGACAAGTTCGTCGTCGCCTGGGACGAGCTGCAGACCACGCTGGCGGCGTCGCTCGAGGCCGCACGGGCATGAGCGGGAGCGGGCCGGTGGACCCCACCAGCACCGGGGCGTGGGCCCAGCTGGCCCGCCTCGCCGACGGCTACGACCTGGACCTGCGCCGGCACCTCGCCGACGACCCGGACTGGGTGCCGCACCAGACCCTGCGGGCGGGTGACCTGTTCGTCGACCTGTCCAAGAACCTCTTCGACGACGGCGTCGACGCCACGCTGCTGCGCCTCGCCGACGAGGTGGGCGTGGCCGAGCGCCGCGACGCCATGTTCGCCGGCGAGCACATCAACGTCACCGAGGACCGCGCGGTGCTCCACACCGCGCTGCGCCTCCCGGCCGACGCGTCACTGACGGTGGACGGCCAGGACGCGGTGGCCGACGTGCACGAGGTGCTGGGCCGGGCGTACGCCTTCGCCGAGCGCGTGCGGTCGGGTGAGTGGACCGGCGTGACGGGTCGGCGCATCGAGACGGTCGTCAACATCGGCATCGGCGGCTCCGACCTGGGCCCGGTGATGGCCTACGAGGCGCTCGAGCCCTACCGCCAGGACGGGCTCTCCTGCCGGTTCATCAGCAACATCGACCCGACCGACGCCGGCCAGAAGCTGACCGGGCTCGACCCCGAGACCACGCTCTTCATCGTCTCCAGCAAGACCTTCGGGACCCTCGAGACGCTGACCAACGCCCGGCTCTGCAAGGCCTGGCTGCTCGAGCACCTGCCCGCCGGTAGCGACCCGGCTGATGCGGTCGCGCAGCACTTCGTGGCGGTCTCCACGGCACTCGACAAGGTCGCCGACTTCGGCATCGACACCGACAACGCCTTCGGCTTCTGGGACTGGGTCGGCGGTCGCTACTCGATGGACTCCGCGATCGGCCTGTCGCTCGTCATCGCCATCGGCCCCGACCACTTCGCGGACCTCCTGGCGGGCTTCCACACCATGGATGAGCACTTCCGCACGGCTCCTCCCGCGGCCAACGTGCCGCTGCGGATGGGCCTGCTCAACGTCTGGTACACCAACTTCCTCGGCGCCCACACCCACGCCGTGCTCCCCTATGCGCAGCTGCTGCACCGGTTCCCGGCCTACCTCCAGCAGCTCACCATGGAGTCCAACGGCAAGGGCGTGCGGTGGGACGGCGCGGCGGTCGGCTACGAGACCGGCGAGGTGTTCTGGGGCGAGCCGGGCACCAACGGCCAGCACGCGTTCTACCAGCTCATCCACCAGGGCACCCGGCTCGTGCCGGCCGACTTCATCGCCTTCGCGCGCCCGGCGTACGCCCTCGTCGACGACCACGACGGCGAGAGCGTTGACGTGCACGAGCTGCTGCTCGCCAACTTCTTCGCCCAGACGCAGGCGCTCGCCTTCGGCAAGACCGCCGACGAGGTGCGCGCCGAGGGGGTGCCCGAGGAGCTGGTGCCCGCGCGCACCTTCCCCGGCAACCGTCCGACCACCTCGATCATGGCGCCCGCGCTCACCCCCGCCGTACTGGGGCAGCTGGTCGCGCTCTACGAGCACATCACGTTCGTCCAGGGCGCGGTCTGGGGCATCGACAGCTTCGACCAGTGGGGCGTCGAGCTCGGCAAGCAGCTCGCGCAACAGCTGCGCCCGGCGGTGTCCGGCGACGCGGACGTGGCGTCGCAGCAGGACCGGTCCACGCAGTCCTTGATCGGCTACTACCAGGAGAACCGACACTGATGACCGCGACGAATCCGCTGCGCGACCCGCAGGACCGGCGGCTGCCGCGCATCGCCGGCCCGTGCGGGATGGTGCTCTTCGGCGTGACGGGCGACCTGTCGCGCAAGAAGATCATGCCGGCGATCTACGACCTCGCCAACCGTGGCCTGCTTCCGCCAGGCTTCAGCCTGGTGGGCTTCGCACGCCGCGACTGGGAGGACCAGGACTTCGCCCAGATCGTGCACGACGCGGTCAAGGAGCACGCGCGTACGCCGTTCCGCGAGGAGGTGTGGAAGCAGCTGGCCGAGGGCTTCCGCTTCGTGCCCGGCAACTTCGACGACGACCAGGCCTTCGAGCAGCTCCGCCGCACCGTCGAGGAGCTCGACCAGCTGCGCGGCACCGGCGGCAACATGGCCTTCTACCTCGCGATCCCGCCGGGGTTCTTCGGCACCGTCGTGGGCCAGCTCAAGGAGCACGGGCTCGCCGACCTCGAGGGCGACGACCAGTGGCGCCGCGTGGTCGTGGAGAAGCCGTTCGGCCACGACCTCGAGTCCGCGCGCGAGCTCAACGACATCCTGGCCGGCGTCTTCCCGTCGGGCTCGATCTTCCGGATCGACCACTACCTCGGCAAGGAGACGGTCCAGAACATCCTGGCGATGCGTTTCGCCAACAACATGTTCGAGCCGATCTGGAACTCCAACTACGTCGACCACGTGCAGATCACCATGGCCGAGGACATCGGCATCGGCGGCCGGGCCGGCTACTACGACGGCATCGGCGCCGCGCGCGACGTCATCCAGAACCACCTCCTCCAGCTGATGGCCCTGGTCGCCATGGAGGAGCCGATCGCCTTCGACGCCGAGAGCCTGCGGCACGAGAAGCAGAAGGTGCTGGCCTCCGCGCAGCTGCCGCCGCGACTCGACCTGACCACCGCGCGCGGGCAGTACGACGCGGGCTGGGCCGGCGGTGAGAAGGTCATCGGCTTCCTCGAGGAGGAGGGCATCAAGAAGACCTCCACCACCGAGACGTTCGCCGCGATCACCGTGCACGTCGACACCCGCCGCTGGGCAGGGGTGCCGTTCTACCTGCGCACCGGCAAGCGCCTCGGGCGTCGCGTCACCGAGGTGGCGGTCGTCTTCAAGCGGGCGCCGCACCTGCCGTTCTCGCAGACCGCGACCGAGGATCTCTCGCAGAACGCGCTCGTGATCCGCGTACAACCCGACGAGGGCATGACGATGCGCTTCGGCGCCAAGGTCCCGGGCACCGCGATGGAGATCCGCGACGTCAACATGGACTTCGCCTACGGCGGCTCGTTCACCGAGGCCAGCGCCGAGGCCTACGAACGCCTCATCCTCGACGTCCTGCTCGGCGACCCGCCGCTGTTCCCGCGGCACGAGGAGGTGGAGCTCTCGTGGAAGATCCTCGACCCCGTGATCGCGCACTGGGCCAAGAAGGGCAAGCCGGACCACTACGACTCCGGCACCTGGGGGCCGCCGTCCGCCGACGCGATGATGGCCCGCGACGGACGAGTCTGGAGGAGGCCCTGATGACCTCACCCCACGAAGCCGCGCGTTCCTCCCGCTCCGCTCCGTCCACCCACGCCTTCGAGGGGACCCCGAGATGATCGAGCTCACCGACACCAACGCGGCCAAGATCGCCGCGGAGTTCGTACGCTCCCGCACCCGGGCCGGCAGCCCGGCCATGGGCATGGTGATGACGTTGATCATCGTCGCGCCCGAGGAGGACGCGGCGGAGGCGATGCTCGCGGCCAAGCGGGCCTCGCGCGAGCACCCTTCGCGCGTCCTGGGGGTCATCCTCGGGGACGCCCGCGGCTCGGGCCACGTCAACGCCCAGGTCGGCAGCGGCGACGGCTGGGGCGGCGAGACAGCGCTCATCCGGCTCAAGGGCGAGGTGGTCAAGCACGCCGAGTCCGTCGTGCTGCCCCTGCTGCTGCCCGACTCCCCCGTCGCCATCTGGTGGCCTACCGCCGCACCCGCCGACATCGCCGCCGACCCGCTCGGCGCCCTGGCCCAGCGGCGGATCACCGACTCGGCGTCGGTCTCGCGCGGGAAGTCCACCGCGATGCTCCACCAGTGCCGCGCCTACGCACCCGGCAACACCGACCTCAGCTGGACCCGGCTCACCCCGTGGCGGGCGCTGCTGGCAGCGTCGCTCGACCAGCACCCGTTGAAGGTCACGAGCGCCAAGGTCACCGGCGAACGGATCAGCCCTAGCGCCGACCTGCTGGTGGCCTGGCTCTGCGACCGGCTCAAGGTCGAGGTCTCCCGCGGCACCTCCGACGGCCCGGGCATCACCGAGGTGAGCATGGAGACCAAGCAGGGTCCGATCCGCATCGCACGTGCCGACGGGGCGCTCGCCACCTTCACCTCCCCCCACCGGCCCGACCGACCGGTGGCGCTCAAGCGCCGCGAGGTCCCGGCCCTGCTCTCCGAGGAGCTGCGCCGCCTCGACGAGGACGATGTGTACGCCGCCACCGCGGCGCGGCTCGTCAAGCTGGCGGGTGGCAAGTGAGCGCGGCACCGGAGGTGCGCTCCTCGGCCTCACGGTCCGCGCTCGCGACCGCTGTCGCCGTCGCGCTGCTGGACCGGCTCGCGGACGCGCAGTCCCGCGGCGAGGTGCCGCAGGTCGGCCTCACCGGCGGGACCATCGCCGACGAGCTGCACCGCGAGCTCGCCCGCCTCTCCCCCGAGTCGCCCGTCGACTGGTCACGGGTCGTGCTCTGGTGGGGCGACGAACGTTGGGCGCCGGCCGGCGACGCCTACCGCAACGAGGTGCAGGCACACGAGGCCTTCATCTCGGAGGTCGGGGTCGACCCGGCCAACGTCCACGTGGTGCCTGCGAGCGACGCGGGGCTGTCCCTCGCCGAGGCCGCGCTTGCCTACTCCGAGACGATGCGCGAGCACGGGGCCGGGTCCTTCGAGGTGCTGATGCTCGGCATCGGCCCGGACGGCCATGTCGCCTCGCTCTTCCCCGGACACCCGGCCGCCCAGGTCCGCGACGCGATCGCCGTACCCGTCGAGGACTCGCCCAAGCCTCCGCCCGAACGCGTCTCCCTCACCTTCGAGGCGATGGAGCACAGCCGCGCGGTCTGGTTCGTCGCCGCCGGCGCCGACAAGGCCGAGGCCGTGGCTCGCGCCCTGTCCGGCCCCGCCGAGATCGGCTCCCCGGAGGCAGTCGAGTGCCCCGCCCGCGTGCCCCGCGGGACGGTCGAGACGATCTTCTGGCTCGACCCCGACACCACCCCGAGCTGACGCTTGCGTGCACGCAGCAACTGCCGACCTGACGCTTGCGCGCACGCAGCAGGTGCCGACCTGACGCTTGCTCGCACGCAGCAGGTGCCGACCTGACGCTTGTGCGCACGCAGCACGTGCCGACCTGACGCTTGCTCGCACGATATCCACAGGTAAGAAGCGCCCGGTTCGATCTCGCGGCCTTGCGGGAACCGTCTGGGGATGGACCTCACCCCGTGGCTGCATCTCCCGTTCCTCGACGACACCTTCCCGCTGCCGACTGGCACACCCTTCACCGCGCGGACTGCCGCGGAGAACGGTGTCGGGCCGCGTGACCTGGCCGCTCTGGTCGGAGCCGGCCTGCTGCGCCACCCGATCCGGAACTGCTACGTGCCCGCGCAGCTGCCTGACGACATCGCCACCCGGTGCGAGTGCCTACGCCTCGTGGTCCCGCCCGATGCGATCGTGGTCGATCGTCACGCGGGATGGCTGTGGGGAGCGAGCATGCTCCTGCTTCCCAACGAGCACCTCAACGTCATGCCGGTGACGATGGACCTCCCGCTGGGTCGCGGCCGGCTCCGCAACAAGCTGGTCGACGGTGGCCAGCGCGAGCTGCTTCCCCGCGACGTCACGGAGCTGCACGGGTTGAGGCTGACGACGCCCCTCAGAACCGCGCTCGACCTCGGTCGACAGCGGTGGCCGGAGCCGGCGATCACAGCACTCGACGCCCTGCACGGCTTGGACGCGTTCTCGCTCGGTGAGCTGCTCATTGAGATCGACCGCTTCAAGGGCATGCGGTGGGTGACCACGCTCCGACTCGTCGCTCCTCACACAGACGGACGTTCGCAGTCGGGCGGGGAGAGCGTGATTCGTTGGCGTTGGATCCAGCTGCCGGTCCCGCCGCCCGAGCCGCAGGTCGAGGTTCGGTCCGGACCTCGACTGGCCTTGATCGACGTCGGAGCCGCCGGAATCCGCGCAGGGGTGGAGTTCGACGGCGAGGAGTGGCACGACAACGACGTTGCCCGCGAGCACGACGCGGCACGACGATCGTGGCTGGACCGCGACGAGGACTGGGTCATCGAGCCGCTGGTCTCGGTCGATGTCTATGGTCACCATCAACGGGTCGAGGAAGCCATCTTCGCCGTCGTCGCCGAGGCCGTGCGACGTACGCGACGCCGCCCTGCGTGACCACAAGCGTCAGCTCGGCGCGCCCGCCGCGCACTCAAGCGTCAGCTCGACGCGCCCGCCGCGCACACAAGCGCCAGCTCGGCGCGCCCGCCGCGCACACAAGCGTCAGCTCGGCGCGCCCGCCGCGCACACAGGCGCCAGCTCGGCGCCTTGTGCGTGCACACAAGCGACAGGTCAGCGGGTCAGAAGATGATCTCGCCGGCCTTGCGGCGGCTGCGCAGCTGGGCGACGGCCTCGTCGAGGATGTCGGCGGCCTCGGTCTCGCTACGTCGTTCCTTCACGTAGGCGAGGTGCGTCTTGTAGGGCTCGATCTTCGGCGCCGGGGGCGGGTTCTCGCTGTCGAGGCTCGCCGGCAGGCCACACTTGGGGCAGTCCCACGAATCGGGCGCGGCGGCCTCGATCGCGAAGGTGACCACCGAGCGGTGGTCGTGACTGCAGAAGTACGTCACTGTCTGCCGAGGCGCAGCCTCGCCGCGCTCGGCCTCGCCCATGGGGCCAGCCCCGACCCGACTTCCTCGGATCGCGTTTCCACCACCAGCCACGAGCACTACTCCTTGTTCGGGGGACTCAGGTTGTTACTGGTAGGCCTTCAGAAGGCCCAGTGCCACGATGCAGGCAAACCAGATGACGCCGACACCGACCGTGAACCGGTCGAGGTTGCGCTCAGCCACCGACGATCCCCCCAAACTGCTGGACACACCTCCGCCGAACATGTCGGAGAGGCCACCGCCGCGTCCCTTGTGGAGCAGCACCAGCAGGATCATGATCGCGCTCGCAATGACGAGCAGGATGGTGAAGAGCAGAATCACGAGCGGAAGCCTACGTCACGACGGTGACGAACCGGTCGGCGGCTCACAGCACCGGCATGTCGTAGAACCGGCAGATGCCGCCGAACTCGTCGACCTGCAGGCTCGCGCCCCCGACGAGGCAGCCGTCGACGTCCGCCTTGTCCATGATCCCGCCGACGTTGGCGGCCTTCACGGACCCGCCGTAGAGGATCCGCAGGCCCTCGGCCGCCCCGTCACCGTGCACCTCGCGGATGCGCTCGCGGATGGCCGCGCACACCTCCTGGGCGTCGTCCGGGGTCGCGACCTCGCCGGTGCCGATGGCCCACACGGGCTCGTACGCGACCACGAGGCCGGCGACCTGCTCGGCCGTGAACCCGTCGAGCGACCCGTCGACCTGCGACAGCGTGAAGGGCACGTGCTCGCCCGCCTGGCGTACGTCGAGCCCCTCGCCGACGCAGACGATGGGGGTCATGCCGGCGCGCAGCGACACGTGCGCCTTGGCGTTGACCAGCTCGTCGCTCTCGTTGTGGAACATCCGGCGCTCGGAGTGCCCGACCACGACGTAGGAACAGCCGAGCTTGGCCAGCATCGCCGCCGAGATCTCGCCGGTGTAGGCACCGCTGTCGTGCACGGACACGTCCTGCGCGCCGTAGCCGATCGAGAGCCGGTCACCGTCGACCAGCGTCTGCACCGAACGGAGGTCGGTGAACGGCGGCACCACGACCACCTCGGCCTTGGCGTAGTCGTGGCGCTTGTCCGACAGCGTCCACGCGAGCTTCTGGACCAGCACCACCGCTTCCTGGTGGTTCAGGTTCATCTTCCAGTTGCCCGCCATCAGCGGGGTGCGGTCGTTCTTCGTGCGAGCCATGGCTCAGTCCCTCTCGAGTACGGCGATGCCCGGGAGCTCCTTGCCCTCCAGGAACTCCAGCGAGGCGCCACCGCCCGTGGAGATGTGACCGAACGCGCCCTCGTCGAAGCCGAGCTGGCGCACGGCCGCGGCCGAGTCGCCGCCGCCGACGACGGAGAGCCCGTCGACCTCGGTCAGTGCCTGCGCGACGGCACGGGTGCCGTCGGCGAACGCGTCGACCTCGAAGACGCCCATCGGTCCGTTCCAGAACACGGTCCTGGCATCGGCCAGCGCCGCCGCGAACGCGGTGGCGGAGTCCGGGCCGATGTCGAGACCCAGCGCGTCGGCAGGGATCTCCGAGGCAGGTACGACGCTGGGCTGGGGCTCGCGGTCGCCCGACGGGAACGCCGTGTCGACCACGACGTCCGTCGGGAGCACGATCTCGACACCGCGGTCCGCCGCCTCGCTGAGGTAGCGGGTGCAGGTGTCGAGCTGGTCGGCCTCGAGCAGGCTCTTGCCCACCTCGTGGCCCTGGGCCTTGAGGAACGTGAAGACCATGCCGCCGCCGATGAGGATCTTGTCGGCCTTGTCGATCAGGTTGTCGATGACGCCGAGCTTGTCCGACACCTTCGAACCGCCGAGCACGACCACGTAGGGGCGCTCGGGGCTCTCGGTGAGACGACGCAGCACGTCGACCTCGGCCGCGACCAGGCCGCCCATCGCGGACGGCAGCCGCAGCGCGACGTCGTAGACGCTGGCCTGCTTGCGGTGGACGACGCCGAAGCCGTCGGAGACGAAGGCGTCGGCCAGCTGCGCCAGCTGGTCGGCGAATCCGCCACGGACGGCGTCGTCCTTGCTGGTCTCTCCGTCGTTGAAGCGGACGTTCTCCAGCACGGCGATCTCGCCGTCCTGGAGGGCGGCTACCGTCTCCGAGGCGCTGGCGCCGACGGTGTCGGTCGCGAACGCCACGGGCCGACCGAGCAGCTCGGACAGACGGGCGGCCACCGGTCCCAGGGAGAACTTCGGGTCCGGTGAGCCGTCCGGGCGGCCCAGGTGGGCGGTGACGACCACCCGGGCACCCGCGTCGGAGAGCTGCTGGATGGTCGGCACGCTCGCGCGGATCCGGCCGTCGTCGGTGATCGTGGTGCCGTCGAGGGGCACGTTGAGGTCCGAGCGGACCAGGACGCGCTTGCCCGTCAGGTCACCCAGCGACTCGATGCCTGCAGTGTGGGATGCCATCGACGTCAGAGCGTCTCGCCGACGTAACCGATCAGGTCGACGAGGCGGTTGGAGTAGCCCCACTCGTTGTCGTACCAGCCGACGACCTTGACCTGGTTGCCGATCACCTTGGTGAGCGGGGCGTCGAAGATGCACGACGCCGGGTCGGTGACGATGTCGGAGGACACGATCGGGTCGGTCGAGTACCTGAGGAAACGACCGTCGGCGGCCTTCTCGATGATCGCGTTGACCTCCTCGACGGTGGTCTCGCGACCGGCCTCGAAGGTGAGGTCGGTGGCAGAGCCGGTGGGCACGGGCACGCGGAGCGCGAAGCCGTCGAGCTTGCCCTTCAGCTCGGGCAGGACCAGGCCGATGGCCTTGGCCGCACCCGTCGACGTCGGGATGATGTTGAGCGCGGCGGCGCGGGCGCGACGCAAGTCCTTGTGGATGTTGTCCTGGAGGTTCTGGTCGGCGGTGTAGGCGTGGATAGTGGTCATCAGGCCCTTGACGATGCCGAGCTCGTCGTTGAGTGCCTTCGCCATCGGGCCGAGGCAGTTGGTGGTGCACGACGCGTTGGAGATCACGTGGTGCGACGCGGCGTCGTAGTCGGTGTGATTGACGCCCATCACGATCGTGATGTCCTCGTTGGAGGCGGGCGCGGAGATGATGACCTTCTTGGCGCCGGCGTCGATGTGGGCCTTGGCCTTGGTGGCGTCGGTGAAGAAGCCGGTCGACTCGACGACGACGTCGACGTCGAGCTCGGCCCAGCCGAGGTTGGCCGGGTCGCGCTCGGCGAACGCACGGATCGTCTGGTCGCCGACCTTGATCGAGGTCTCGTCGCTCGACACGTCGGCGTCGAGGCGGCCCAGGATCGAGTCGTACTTGAGCAGGTGCGCCAGGACGGCGTTGTCAGTCAGGTCGTTGATCCCGACGATCTCGATGTCGGCGCCCGAGGCGCGCACGGCGCGGAAGAAGTTGCGGCCGATGCGGCCGAAGCCGTTGATACCTACGCGGACAGTCATGGGTGCATGTCTCCTTGGTGTGGGGCCTTCGGTGACCCCGTCGACAACTCTGGCCTTCGGTGACCAGCATCGCCGACCCTATCGGGTGCGGACAGGGCCGAAGGGCCTGGTCGTTCGCGGTACGGACAGGTAACTTTGGATCGATCCAAGAGGCGTGGCGACCTGACGGGCCGGCCGCCGCTGTTCACTATGGTTTCGACACGCCTGACGCGACTTCGCAGGCTCAGTCGCGGGCTCGCTCAACCTGGTGAACCCACGCGCCGGCCTCGTCCCTCGGCCGCCGCTGTTCACTCATCCTCGGCGAGCATCTCCGGGGTCAGTGATGCCTCGGTGTCGGGGATGCCGAGGTCCTCGGCGCGCTTGTCGGCCATCGCGAGCAGCCGGCGGATCCGACCGGCGATCGCGTCCTTGGTGAGGACCGGGTCGTGCAGCTGGCCGAGCTCCTCGAGCGAGGCCTGCTTGTGCTCGAGCCGGAGGTGTCCGGCCTGGCGCAGGTGGTCGGGGATCTCCTCGCCGAGGATCTCCAGGGCGCGGTCGACCCGGGCCCCCGCAGCCACGGCCGCGCGGGCCGAGCGTCGCAGGTTGGCATCGTCGAAGTTGGCCAGCCGGTTGGCGGTGGCCCGCACCTCGCGGCGCATCCGACGCTCCTCCCAGGCCATCAGCGACTCGTGGGCGCCGAGACGGGTGAGCAGCGCACCGATGGCGTCGCCGTCGCGGATCACGACCCGGTCGACCCCGCGCACCTCGCGCGCCTTGGCGGAGATGCCGAGCCGGCGGGCCACGCCCACGATCGCGAGGGCGGCCTCGGGACCGGGGCAGGTGATCTCCAGCGAGGAGGAGCGACCGGGCTCGGTCAGCGAGCCGTGAGCCAGGAAGGCACCGCGCCACGCGGCCACGGCGTCACAGCCGCCTCCGCTGACGACGGCGGGCGGCAGGCCGCGTACGGGGCGCCCGCGCTGGTCGAGCAGGCCGGTCTGGCGCGCCAGCGCCTCACCGTCCTTGGTCACGCGCACGATGTAGCGGCTGCCCTTGCGGATGCCGTTGCCCTGCACCATCACCACGTCGGAGGGATGCCCGTAGACCTCGGAGATGTCCTTGCGCAGCCGTCGCGCGGCCGCACCCGTGTCGAGCTCGGCCTCGACCACGATCTTGCCGCTCACGATGTGGAGCCCGCCTGCGAAGCGGAGCATCGAGGCCACCTCGGCCTTGCGGCAGCAGGTCTTGGTGATCTGGGTGGAGGCGAGCTCGGCCTTCACCTGTGCCGTCATTGCCATGGGCGGAATCCTGCCATGCTGGTCAACTACCGAAATCGGCACTCCCTCGAATCGAGGCGGGGCTGGTCAACTACCGAAACCGGCCCTCCCCGCGATCGACTGAGGGCTGGTCAACGACCCTCGACCGCTTCCTCGACGATCCGCGCGAAGGCGGCCGCGAGACGGTCGGGATCGTGGCGCGGCTCACCGGGCACGGCGATGTCCTCCACGACCAGGCGCGCCCCCCGATCGGCCACGGACTTCTCGAGGCGGTCGCGGTCATCGGCCAGGGACGAGGCGTCGACGAGCACGGCGTGGACGGTCAGGTCCGGCGCGTGCTCGAACAGCGCGGCGAGGTGGTCGGCAGGCCCGAAGCCGGTGGTCTCCCCCAGCTGCGCCTCCAGGTTGAGCACCACGACCAGCCGGCCCCGGGTCTCGGCCAGCGCCGTCCGCAGCCCGGGAACCATGAGGTGCGGGATGACGGAGGTGAACCACGACCCGGGCCCCAGCACGACCCATTCGGCGGTGCGGATCGCCTCGACGGCCTCGTCGCAGGCCTGCGGGTCCTCGGGCACGAGAGCGACGGACTCGATCTGCCCGACGGTGGTCGCGACCTCGACCTGGCCGCGTACGACGCTCACGCCGTCCGGGTCCGCAGGATCGGCCCCCCGCACCCGCGCGGTGATGTCCATGGGCGTGGTGGCCATCGGCAGCACCCGCCCGTGGGCGCCGAGCAGGCGTCCCACCCAGTCGAGCGCGCGGACGGGGTCGCCCATGAGCTCCCAGAGCGACACGATCAGCAGGTTGCCGACGACGTGGCCCTGCATCTCACCGTGCCCGGCGAAGCGGTGCTGGACGACGTCGGCCCACGTGCGGCCCCACTCGTCGTCGCCGCAGAGGGCGGCGAGCGCCATCCGCAGGTCGCCGGGAGGAAGTACGCCGAACTCGCCGCGCAGCCGGCCGGAGGACCCGCCGTTGTCGGCGACCGTCACGACCGCGGTCAGGTCGTCGATGGTGAGGTCGTCCTTGAGGCGGCGCAACGCCGACAGCGTGGCGGCGAGCCCGTGCCCGCCGCCGAGGGCGACGGCGGCCTGCGCGGTGTCGCGGGCCACGTCACTCCCTGCCGAGGTCGCGGTGGGCGGTGCTCACGTCGTAGCCCGCCTCACGCAGCCGGCCCGCGATCGCCTCGGTCATCGCGACGCTGCGGTGCTTGCCCCCGGTGCAGCCGACCGCCACCTGCATGAAGCGCTTGCCCTCGCCGAGGTAGCCCTGCGCCACGGTCTCCAGCACGGGCAGGTACTGCTCGAGGAGCGTGCCCGCACCCGGCTGGGAGAGGACGTAGGCGGCGACGTCGGGATCGCGGCCGTTCTGCGGACGCAGCTCGGGGATCCAGTGCGGGTTGGGCAGGAACCGCATGTCGGCGACCCAGTCGGCGTCCACCGGGATGCCGTACTTGAAGCCGAAGCTGATCACCGTCACCTGCAGGCGCGTGGTGGCGGCCGTGCCGAACAGCTCGGCGATCCGGTCCTGGAGCTGGTGGACGTTGAAGTTGGACGTGTCGAGGAGGACGTCGGAGTCGCCGCGGATGTCGGCCATCACGTCGCGCTCGCGCTGCAGGCCGTGGAGCAGCCGCCCGCTCCCCTGCAGCGGGTGCGGTCGCCGGGCCGCCTCCTGACGGCGTACGAGGACGTCGTCGGTGGCCTCGAGGAAGAGCAGCGTCGTGGGTCGACCGGTGACCTGCTGGTGACGGTTGGCCTGCAGGGTGTCGAAGAACGACCCGGACCGGACGTCGACCACGACGGCGATCGGCTGCTGGATGCCCCGGCTGTCGTCGACGAGGCGTACGACGTCGCGCACCAGCGTGGGCGGGAGGTTGTCGACCACGAAGAAGCCGAGGTCCTCGAGCTCCTTGGCCGCCGTGCTCCGACCGGCGCCGGTCATGCCGGTGACGATGACCAGCTCGCCGGGTGTGGGCTCAGACATTCAGTCCTCCTCGATGAGCTCGCCGGTGGCCGTGTTGACCGCCGGGGACGTGGCGTGAGTCTTGCGGGTCGCGTCGGCCTTCGCGACCGCGTCCTTGATGGCGGTGGCGGTCCGGGGGCCGATCCCGGGCACCAGCGCGATGGCGTCGGCATCGGCCTCACGGAGCTTCTTGAGCGACCCGAAGTGCTTGAGCAGCGTCTTGCGCCGCACCTCGCCGAGACCAGGCACGTCGTCGAGCATGCTCTCGACCATCGACTTGGAACGCCGGCTGCGGTGATGGTTGATCGCGAACCGGTGGGCCTCGTCGCGGATCCGCTGGAGGAGGTAGAGGCCCTCGCTGGTGCGGGCCATGATCACCGGGTCCTCCTCCCCCGGCAGCCACACCTCCTCGAGCCGCTTGGCCAGGCCGCACACCGGGATGTCGGTGACCCCGAGCTCGGCGAGCGCCTCCTGGGCCGCGGCCACCTGGGGCGGTCCGCCGTCGACGACGACCAGGCCCGGTGCGTAGGCGAACTTCCTCGGCCGTCCTGTCTCGGGGTCGACCAGCATCGGACCGGAGTCGGTCGACACGGTCTCGCTCCGCGCCTGCTCGTCGAGCAGCCGCTTGAAGCGCCTGGTGATCACCTCGTGCATCGACGCGACGTCGTTCTGCCCGTCGACGCCGCGGATCACGAAGCGGCGGTACTCGGACTTGCGGGACAGGCCGTCCTCGAAGACGACCATCGAGGCGACCACCTCGGTGCCCTGGAGGTTGGACACGTCGTAGCACTCGATGCGCAGCGGCACCTCGTCGAGCGCGAGCGCCTTCTGGATCTCCTCGAGCGCCCGGTTGCGGGTGGTCAGGTCGCTGGCGCGCTTGGTCTTGTGGAGCATGAGCGCCTGCGAGGCGTTGTTGGCGACGGTCTGCTGCAGGTCGCGCTTGTCGCCGCGCTGCGGCACCCGGATGGAGACCTTGCTGCCGCGTCGCTCGCCCAGGAGCACCTCGAGCACGTCGGCGTCGGGCGGCAGCGCCGGCACCAGCACCTCGCGCGGGATGGTCTCTCCCCCGTCGTCGACGCCGACGCCGCCGTAGAGCTGGAGCAGGAAGTCCTGCACGAGCTCGGGGGTGCCGCCCTCGTCGGTGCGGTCGGCCACCCACCCGCGCTGGCCGCGGATCCGGCCGCCGCGGACGTAGAAGATCTGGACGGCGACCTCGAGCGGGTCCTCGGCGAGGGCGATCACGTCGGCGTCGGTGCCGTCGCCCAGCACCACCGCCTGCTTCTCCAGCGCCTTCGTCAGCGCGCCGAGGTCGTCACGCAACCGGGCGGCCTTCTCGAAGTCGAGCGCCTCGGAGGCGGCGTACATCTGGCGCTCGATGCGCTTGGTGAACGCGGTGGTGTTGCCGCCCATGAAGTCGCAGAAGTCGTCGACGATCTCGCGGTGCTCGTCGGGCGAGACGTTGCCGACGCAGGGCGCCGCGCACTTGTCGATGTAGCCCAGCAGGCACGGCCGCCCGATCTGCGCCGAGCGCTTGAAGACGCCGTTGCTGCACGAGCGCATCGGGAAGACCCGCAGCAGCAGGTCGACGGTCTCGCGGATCGCCCACGCGTGGCTGTAGGGGCCGAAGTATCGGGTGCCCTTGCGCTTGGCGCCGCGCCCGACCATCACCCGCGGGAACTCGTCGCCGACGGTGACCGCGAGCCAGGGGTAGGACTTGTCGTCGCGGTACTTGACGTTGAAGCGCGGGTCGAACTCCTTGATCCAGCTGTACTCCAGCTGCAGCGCCTCGACCTCGGTGTCGACGACGGTCCACTCGACGCTCGCGCCGGTCGTGACCATGCTCGCCGTGCGCGGGTGGAGGTTGCCGATGTCCTGGAAGTAGGACGACAGGCGCGGGCGCAGGCTCTTGGCCTTGCCGACATAGATGACGCGACCCTTGGCGTCGCGGAACCGGTAGACCCCCGGCTTGGTCGGGATCGACCCCTGAGCGGGTCGATAGGAGCTCGGCGTGGCCACCCGCCAACCCTACGGGCGGCCCCCGACAGCGGGGACCGCCCGGTCAGTGATGACGCGGTGCGTTCAGCGCACCTTCTCGGAGCGCGACTTCGCGCTCGCGGACCTGAACCCCTTCTTCCGGCCGGTCACCTTCACCGCAATCCTCTTGCCCTTCATCGCACGCGAGATCCGCAGCTTCTTGCCGGTCGCGCCGCGGATGGCCTTCTTGCCGGCGAACCACTGGTAGCGGAACTTCGTGCCACGGGTCCAGCCCAACGTTTGCGCCACCACGCGCTTGCCGACCCTGGCCTTGCCGCCGATCTTCGGTCGCGGGCTCATCAGCTTGCCGGTGCGGACCCTGCGGGTGGTGTCGGACCTCGCGAAGTCGGAGGTGACGAAGCCCCCGGCACGCGGGAACTCCGAGACCTGGATCCGCTTGCCGCGGTCCTTCACGGTGAGCCGGTAGGTGCTCGACGTCGCGCCCTTGATGGCCCTGCCGTTGCGGGTCCACCTGTAGACCGGCGCGAAGTCGGCCGGCCGCTCGCCGTAGTAGTTGACCCAGTCGAGGCCGAGCGCGGTGAGCTTGACGCCCACCCGCGCCTTCCCGGAGATCTCGGGATAGCGACGCGTGCCGTTGGCGTACCACTCCGCCCGTCCGATCGTCTGCGCCGCCGTCGTCCGGGACACCGGGTTGTGGCCGGGTGCGTACGCCGTCACGACGACGGCGAGCTGCCCGCCGGCCATGCCTGCGGTGGGACGGATGGTGTCGTCCTCGGCGCCGGGGATCGGCTGGCCGTTGAACGTCCACTGGTAGCGGTAGCCCGCGGGCGCGGGCGCGAAGCCGGAGGCGGACGCGGTGACGTCGCGGAGCGCCGTCGGAGCGGACATGTACGCCGTACCGCCGGCGACCGTGTTGGCCGTGGGCACGCGGGTGACTGCCACACCGGCACCGTTGCCGGTGACCGTCAACGTGCCGCTCGAGTTGGACCACACCTCGCCCGACTGCAGCGCTCCGTCGTTGCCGGCAGCAGGCAGGAGGTAGGCACCGCTCGCCTCGTTCTCGCGCTCCACCGTGATGCCGGGCCGGTAGGTCTGGCCGTAGTAGGCGGGGGCTCCGGCGCTGTAGAAGGTCCCTGCCTCACCGGCCCGGTAGTCGACGAAGTGGCGACGCCCGTTGTCCGGGTCGATGAAGACGACGCTGCGCAGCCCGCTGGCCGACGCACGCGGAGCCAGGGTCCAGGCGCCGCCCGCGGTGCCGTCGACGACCTCGCCGGCAGCGATGACGCCCTGCTCCCAGCGGTAGACCGTGCCGAGCACGGGGCTCACCTTGTCGTCAGGTCCGGCGCCCATCACCTCGTAGTTGTCGCCGTACTCGTCATTGATGCTGCTCGCGTGCTGGAGCCCGAGGTTGTGGCCGAGCTCGTGGTCGATCGTGGGCTGCGGCTGCTGCCGCGCGTCGATGATCACCGGGCCGCCGCTGGCGAAGGACGATCCGACACGGGCCCGCCCAGTGGCCTCCGTGCCGCCGCAGTTCTCCGGGACGACGACGATGAGGTGGTTCGGCGACGCGCCCGAGAAGTCGACGCCGGGGAACGCCTGGCCGCCCACGCTCGCGGTGATGGCCGCGAAGTCCGCACCGCCGCCACCCAGGCCGCAGGTGGTGGGCGACCCGGCGGTCGAGGCGACGGCCGCGACGCCGGTGGCCCGCGTCCACGCGGGGATCTGCCCACCGGACTCACGGACCCAGTAGGCCTGGGAGGCGTCGATGTTGGCGAGGATCTGCGCGTCGGTCAGGCCGATCGGACCGAAGTTGGTCACCCTGGCGACGTACGTCGTGTGGTGGGTCGGGCCGGGTGACGGCGCCGGCTCGGCCACGCGGGCGCTGACCACCTCGAGCCGTGCACCGGAGACGGCCACCCGCCGCAGGGTGCTGGCTCGCGACGATCCGGCCAACGTGCGACCGCTGCCCGCACCGGGCACGGCGACCTTCCCGGTGAAGCGTGACAGCGGCTCGGCCGTGAAGCCCTCCGCCAGCTCGAGCGTGCGGCCGGACGGCAGGAGCAGCGAGTAGCGGTCGGCCTCGCCGTCCTCCCCCGCCAGCACCTGGACCGTGCCGGTGACGTCGAGCGTGTCGCTCGCCGACCGGGCCGGTGCAACGGCGCTGCCCTGCGTCGGTGCCAGCAGGGCGGCCGTGAGGCCGATTGCCGTGGCGAGCGTGACGCGTGCTCGTAGTGCCCGAAAAGACATGTGGTGCTCCCCCTGCGCATGCCCCCTGTCAGGGCAACTCGGGAGCATTGTGTCCCACGCCGGGCGTCCTCGAGCTACGCGAGGGAGATCGCGTCCCCGTCCACCGCGATCTCGACGGCCGCGAGGGGGCTGGATGCCGGTCCCGACAGCGGTGATCCGTCCTCGAGCGAGAACGTGCTGCCGTGGCAGGGGCACGGGATGTCGCCGTCGGAGCTGGACTCGACGACGCAGCCCTGGTGCGTGCAGACCGCGGTGAAGGCCTTGAAGTCGCCCTCGGTCGGCTGGGTCACCACGATCTTGGAGGCGGCCACGACGAAGCAACCACCCACGGGTACGTCGGCGGCGCTGGCGAGTGCCTCTCCGCCGCCCGAGGCGGCACCGTCCTCGCTCGGCGAGGCGGACCCCTCCTCGGGGCTGGTCGAGGTGGCCGGGTCGGTGGCCGTGGTGTCCGAGTCGCCACCGCAGGCGGCGAGCAGGGGCACGCCGACGGCGACGGCCGCAGTTCCGGACAGGGCACGACGTCTGTTGATGGCGGTCATGCTCCGGGAGCCTAACCAGAGCACCTGTGAGCCACCTGAGACCACGCGGTCTACTTCCTGGCGGACGCCTTCTTGGCGGCTGCTCGCTTCGCCGGTGCCTTCTTGGCAGCAGCCTTCTTGGCGACCGCCTTCTTGGCAGGAGCGTTGGCAGCCGCTGTTTTCCTCGCCGCCCGCTCCGCCGCCGCCACCTTCTTGGCGGCAGCCTTGGTGACCGGTCGGACGACCTCGACGGGCTTGACCATGCCCCGGGGCTGCTTGGCCCCGCGGCCTTCGAGGATCGGCTTGAGGAACGTGCCGGTGTGGCTCGCCTCGACCCCGGCGACGTGCTCGGGCGTGCCCTCCGCGACGACGTAACCACCGCGCGAACCGCCCTCCGGGCCCATGTCGATGAGCCAGTCGGCGGTCTTGATGACGTCGAGGTTGTGCTCGATCACCAGGACGGTGTTGCCCTTGTCGACCAGTCCGGACAGGACGTGGAGCAGCTTGCGGATGTCCTCGAAGTGCAGGCCGGTGGTGGGCTCGTCAAGGACGTAGACGGTGCGCCCGGTCGAGCGCTTCTGCAGCTCGGTCGCCAGCTTGACGCGCTGCGCCTCGCCGCCGGACAGCGTGGTGGCGGGCTGTCCGAGCCGGACGTAGCCGAGGCCGACCTCGCAGAGCGTGCTCATGTGCCGCGAGATCGCGGGCACCGCGGCGAAGAAGTCGGCCGCCTCCTCGATCGGCATGTCGAGGACCTCGGCGATGGTCTTGCCCTTGTAGTGGACCTCGAGCGTCTCGCGGTTGTAGCGAGCCCCGTGGCAGACCTCGCACGGGACGTAGACGTCGGGCAGGAAGTTCATCTCGATCTTGAGCGTGCCGTCACCGGAGCAGGCCTCGCAGCGGCCGCCCTTGACGTTGAAGGAGAACCGGCCCTGGAGGTAGCCGCGCATCTTTGCCTCCGGGGTGGAGGCGAAGAGCCTGCGGACGTGGTCGAAGACGCCGGTGTAGGTCGCGGGGTTGGACCGCGGGGTGCGACCGATCGGCGACTGGTCGACGTGGATCACCTTGTCGACGTGCTCGAGCCCGCTGATCTTGGTGTGCCGGCCGGGGACCGTACGGGCGTTGTAGATCTGCTTGGCGAGCGAGGTGTAGAGGATGTCGTTGACCAGCGTCGACTTGCCGGAGCCGGAGACGCCGGTGACAGCGGTGAAGACGCCGAGCGGGAAGCTGACGTCGACGTCCTGCAGGTTGTGCTCGCGGGCGCCGTGGACGGTCAGCTCGCGACCCACGGTGCGGGGACGGCGTACGGCGGGGATCGGGATCTCGCGGCGACCACTGAGGTACTGGCCGGTCATCGAGTCGGGGTGGGTCAGCAGGTCCTCGACCGAGCCGGAGTGGACGACCTGGCCGCCGTGCTCGCCGGCACCCGGACCGATGTCGACCACCCAGTCGGCGACGCGGACCGTCTCCTCGTCGTGCTCGACCACGATGAGGGTGTTGCCGAGCTCCTTGAGCCGGATCAGCGTCTCGATGAGCCGCTGGTTGTCGCGCTGGTGGAGACCGATCGACGGCTCGTCGAGGACGTAGAGGACGCCGACGAGGCCGGCGCCGATCTGCGTGGCCAGCCGGATCCGCTGCGCCTCGCCGCCCGACAGCGACCCGCTGGGCCGGTCGAGGGAGAGGTAGTCGAGACCGACGTCGAGCAGGAACTGCAGGCGCTCCTGGATCTCCTTGAGGACCCGCTCACCGATCTGGCGCTCACGCACCGACAGGTCGACGGTGCGGAGGTAGTGGGCGGCCTCGTTGATCGGCAGCGCGCAGACCTCGGCGATGTTCTTGCCGCCCTCGTCCTTGGCGCCGAGGGTCACCGAGACGGACACCGGCTTGAGCCGGGTGCCCTGGCACGCGGGGCACGGCACCTCGCGCATGAAGCCCTCGAAGCGCTCCCGGCTGGTGTCGGACTCGGCCTCCTTGTGGCGGCGCTCGACATAGGGGCGGACACCCTCGAAGGCGGCGTAGTAGGCGCGCTCGCGGCCGTAGCGGTTGCGGGTGACGACGTGGACCTTGGTCTTGTGTCCCTCGAGCAGCGAGGTGCGCGCGTGGGGGGTGAGCTGGTCCCACGGCGTGTTGAGGTCGAAGCCGAGCTCCTCGCCGAGGGCGTTGACCAGGCGGAGGAAGTAGTCGGCGACGTGGGCGCCGCTCCACGGGGAGATCGCGCCCTCGCCGAGCGTGGCTCCCGGGTCGGGGATGACCAGCTCGGGGTCGACCTCCATCTTGGTGCCCAGGCCCGAGCACACCGTGCAGGCGCCGAAGGGCGAGTTGAAGGAGAACGAGCGCGGCTCGAGGTCGTCGGTGTCGATGGTGTGGTCGTTGGGGCACGCCATCTTCTCCGAGAACTTCATCTCGCGGCCCGGGTCCTTGGCGTCGAGGTCGACGAAGTCGAACACGACCAGCCCGCCCGCGAGGCCCAGCGCGGTCTCGACCGAGTCGGTCAGGCGACGCTTGGACGTCTCCTTCACCGCGAGGCGGTCGACGACGACCTCGATCGTGTGCTTGAGCTTCTTGTCGAGCGCCGGCGGCTCGTCGAGCGTGTGGGCCTGGCCGTCGACGCGGGCGCGGCTGAACCCCTGCTGCTGCAGCTGGCGGAAGAGCTCGACGTACTCGCCCTTGCGGCCACGGATGACGGGCGCCAGCACCTGGAAGCGGCGGCCCTCCTCGAGGGAGAGGATGCGGTCGACGATCTGCTGCGGCGTCTGGCGCTCGATCGGCGCCCCACAGGTCGGGCAGTGCGCGCGGCCGGCGCGGGCATAGAGGAGACGGAGGTAGTCGTAGACCTCGGTGATGGTGCCGACGGTGGATCGCGGGTTCTTGGACGTCGACTTCTGGTCGATGCTGACCGCGGGGCTGAGGCCCTCGATGAAGTCGACGTCGGGCTTGTCCATCTGACCGAGGAACTGGCGCGCGTAGGCCGACAACGACTCGACGTAGCGGCGCTGGCCCTCGGCGAAGATCGTGTCGAAGGCGAGGCTCGACTTCCCCGAGCCGGACAGCCCCGTGAACACGATGAGCGCGTCGCGCGGAAGGTCGAGCGAGACGTCCTTGAGGTTGTGCTCGCGGGCGCCCCGGATGATGAGCTGGTCGGCCACTGTGGTCCTCGTTCTGGCAGATCGATGGAGTCGAACACATGTTCGTCTCGGTCGCGCACGCGGTCAAGCCGACGCACCGTTCCACCTTCTCACGCAGCACCGACAGCGGGCCCATCGTCCACCCGGGCGGGTGGCCCGCAGGGAGGTGGCACGATGGGGATGTGACCGACCTGACGCGCCCCTCGCCCGACCAGATCGCCCGCGCCGACCAGTCCCTCGTACGCACCGTGGACGGGCTCCCCGACGCGGACTACGCCGGTGGCTCGCTGCTGCCGGACTGGACCCGCGGCCACGTGATCGCCCACCTCACGCTCAACGCCGAGGGCCTGGCCGGCGTCCTGCACGGGGCGCACCTCGGCCAGCCGCAGGCGATGTACGCCTCCCCCGAGGGACGCGACGCCGACATCGCCGAGCTCGCCACCGCCGACCCCGCGACGCTCCGGGAGCGCTTCCTCGCCTCCACGACGCAGTTCGCCGACGCCCTGGGCGCGATGCACGAGGACGACTGGGCGGGCCGCTTCGAGCGCACGCCGGGCGGACCGGAGTTCGCCCTCGTCAACGTCGCCCTGATGAGGGTGCGGGAGCTGGAGATCCACCACGCCGACCTCGACGCGGGCTACTCCCCCGCCGACTGGCCCGAGGACTTCCGGCTGCTCCTGCTCGAGTCCATGACCAAGCGCCCCTACCCCGCGCCGTTCACCGTCCGGCCGACCGACCTCGACCGCTCGTGGCACTACGGCGAGGGTGAGGGCGGTCCCGTCGTCAGCGGTACGTCGTACGAGCTGGGCTGGTGGCTCACCGGCCGCGGTGCCGGCGAGGGGCTCACGACCGACGCAGGAACCCTCCCGGAGGTGGAGTCGTGGTGACCGACGACAACGAGAGCTACACCGGGGACGTGTCGCCCGGCGGCCCGCCCGACACCAGGACCCTCGGCTGCCTGACAATGACCAAGGTCGCCGTCGACCCCGAGATGTCCAACAACTGCTACCTGCTCCACTGCAGCGAGACCGACGAGCTGGTGCTCGTCGACGCCGCAGCGGAGCCCGGGCGCCTGCTCGAGCTGATCGGTGACCGCTCCCTCACGTCGATCGTCACCACCCACCAGCACTGGGACCACCACCGCGGCCTGGCCGCGGTGAAGGCGGCGCACCCGGGGGCGGTCGTGGTCGCCGGGGAACCGGACGCGGACGCCATCACCGAGCAGACCGGCGTCGCCGTGGACCGTCGGGTCGGCGCGGGCGACAAGGTGGCCGTCGGCACGTGCGACCTCCACGTGATCCCGATCGCCGGGCACACGCCCGGCTCGATCGTCCTGCTGATCGACGACTCCTCGGTCTCGGCCACTCCCCACCTCTTCACCGGCGACTCGCTCTTCCCCGGCGGAGTGGGCGCCACGCGCGGCGACGCCGACCTGTTCGCCCAGCTCATCGACGAGGTGGAGACGAAGATCTTCGGGCGGCTCCCCGACGAGACGTGGTTCTACCCCGGTCACGGCGGCGACGGCGTGCTCGGCAACGAGCGGCCCCACCTGGCGGAGTGGCGCGCGCGGGGCTGGTGAGTCCGTCGATGTGGGTCGGCAGACCCTCCGTGGCAGGCTTGGCGCATGAGCACGCGTGAGCTGACCCTGGCCGACTTCGAGCAGACCGTGAGCGGCGAGGGCATCGTCCTCGTCGACTTCTGGGCCGCCTGGTGCGGCCCGTGCCGGCAGTTCGCCCCCGTCTACGAGAAGGCCGCCGAGGACAACCCCGACATCGTCTTCGGCAAGGTCGACACCGAGGCCGAGCAGCAGCTCGCCCAGATGGCGGCGATCTCCTCGATCCCGACGCTGATGCTCTTCCGCGACGGCGTCCTCCTCTTCAACCAGGCCGGCGCGCTGCCGCCCCAGGCGCTGGCCGGCGTGATCTCCCAGGCCCGCGAGCTCGACATGGACGCCGTGCGCCAGGAGGCGCAGGCCGCCCAGGAGGCCGCCGCCAACGGCCCGCAGGACGAGGTCGACCTCGACGACTTCGCCGCCGCGCACAGCCAGGGCGCGTACGTCGTGGACGTCCGTGAGGCCGACGAGGTGGCCGGCGGGCGCGTGCCCGGCGCGGTCCACATCCCGATGAACGACATCCCCGGGCGGATCGCCGAGCTGCCGCGCGACACCCCGTTCTTCGTCATCTGCGCGGTCGGCGGTCGCAGCCGACAGGTCGTCGACCACCTGCGCGCCGAGGGCCTGCCCGCGATCAACGTGGCCGGCGGGACCGGCGGCTGGGCCCAGCGCGGCTGGCCGCTCGAGGGCTGACCCAGCCTCCGGCCGAGCCTCCGGTCAGGCACCGGACAGCGGTTGTCGGCATCCGGGGATGCTGGCGAGGACGCGCGGCGGGCTAGCAGACGGGAATGGACCCGCCGGCGTACACGGCCTGCGGGAAGGACTGCACCACGGCGGTCGACTCGTTCGAGCCGACCCGCCAGGCCGAGTAGCTGATGTTCAGCGTGAGTCCGCTGGGGCTCGACGCCGAGCAGAACCACAGGTTCATGGCCTGGCTCGTCGGGCTGACGACGTACGGGAAGGCCGTCGGCAGGTTGATCGACTCGGTGACACCCGCGCTGCTGGTGATCTGAGCGGTGGTGATGCGGATGTTCCAGCTCGTCGTGCCCTGCACGTTGAAGTTGACGACCAGGCGATAGCCCTGGCAGTTGCCACCGCCCTGCCCATTCGTCCTGCAGTCCATGACCAGCGACCCGGGCGACGGCGCGTCGTGCGACGCGGCGAAGGCCGGCGCGTTCACGGCGACCGCGATGACTGGAATGCTCCACGCTGCTCCACGTACCAACGTGCGACGGCTGTACTGCGACATGTGTGACCCCCACGGTCTTGTCCTTCGAATGCCATCCCCACGATGACTTGGCTGACGCTAGGGGTGATCTTCGGGATCTCGCGGTCGAATTGCTCGCACTTGACCTTTCATACGACCTTTCTTTACAAACGCCCACGGGTGGTCTGGACCAGTAGGGCCAGCGGCTCAATCTCGCCTGACCGCGGCTCGCGACGTCGGCGCCCGGACGGCGTTCATCCGCTGACCGGTCGCTGGGATAGCCTCGGCGCGTGCTGATTTCCGACTCCCGGCAGGTCCTCTTCGTGCACGTCCCCAAGACCGGCGGGGTGTCGGTCGAGGAGACGGTCAAGGAGGCCTGCCCCGACGCTCGCAAGGCGCGTCCCGCGCTCGGCCGGCATGCGACGCTCGGCAAGATCCTCAAGCACGAGCCGCAGGTCACCGACTACTGGATGTTCGGCTTCGTCCGGAACCCGTGGGCCCGGATGGTCTCGTGGTACTCGATGATCGCCGCCTGGGACCGCCGCCACGGACCGTCCAGCGGCAAGCCCCAGGACGTCAAGCACAACTCCATGCGCGACGGCAACGCGATGTGGCGCACCGCTGCCACCTACTCCGGCTTCGACGAGTTCGTGATGCGCGGCACCGAGGAGCTCCCCCGGGTCGGCACCCCCCAGATCACCTACCTGCGCGCGCCCAAGTTCGGCAGGGAGGTCGACTTCGTCGGCCGCACCGAGAACTTCGTCGCGGACCTCCAGCGGGTGCAGGTCCAGCTCGGCCTCGAGCCGACCGTGCCCCCGCACAAGAACAAGTCCAAGCACGGGACCTACCACGACTACTTCAACGACGAGACGCGCCAGCGGATCGCCGAGGTCTACGCCGAGGACATCGAGCTCTTCGGCTACACCTACTGAACCTGATCCTGATCCTGAGCCGGGCCCGGACCGGCCAGGTCCGGCAGGAGGGTGCCGCGCGCACCCGCCCACTCACCCGTGTCGACGACCCGGCGCCACACGTCGTACTCGGGCGCGAAGTGGGCCGTCAGCGCTGCGCGGGTGGCGGCTGAGAGCTCGCCCCGCTCGGCCGCGGAGGTGTTGCGGCGCTCGAACTCGAGTGGCGCCCCGACCCGCTCGCTGAACCACGCCGCCCACACGTCGGGGCGATCGACACTGAAGAGGCGATCGACCGCGACGGCTCCCTGGGCGTGGATGAACTTCGCCGGGCGGCCCTTCGGGACGGGCGCGTCACCGTCGCCGGCGAGGTAGTGCCGGGCGAACTGCTCGAAGGTCATGTCGGCCGTCGACCGGCGGCTGTCGTCGCGGGCGCGGTAGCGCCACCACGACTCCAGCCACGCGATCGGCTCGCGGAACATGGTGACCAGCTCGTAGGACTCGCGCGGGTGGCCCGCCGCATCGAGGTCGTGGGCGACGGTGTGGACGAAACCCCGCGCAGGCAGGTGCTTGCGGTGCGGCGGCGCGCTGACCACCTCCGTGGCGTACGGCGTCAGCGTCCGCTCCAGCGACGTGCTCGCGGTCTTCGGCAGCGCGAGGAGCACGAAGTCGCGG
Organism: Nocardioides alpinus; assembly: GCF_900112035.1. Lineage (GTDB taxonomy): Bacteria > Actinomycetota > Actinomycetes > Propionibacteriales > Nocardioidaceae > Nocardioides > Nocardioides alpinus. The sequence continues at coordinate 150,109 of NZ_FOKC01000006.1, forward strand.
CCGGGACCGCGTCCGAGGAACGTCATCACGCGGCCGATCATGCCGCACCGGCTCGCCGGCGCCACGCTGCCGGTCCCGCCTGCCACCTGTGCGTGGGTTAGCCTCTCGCCGTGCTGATCTCCGACGCCAGGCGCGCGCTGTTCGTGCACGTGCCCAAGACGGGCGGGGTCTCGGTCGGAGTGGCGTTCGAGCGCTGCTGTCCGGACGCACGGAGCAAGACCCCCGGCGTGAAGCCACCACTGGGTCGGCACGCGCCCTACGAGCGGATCCTGCGTGCGGAGCCGCAGACGGTCGACTACTGGTCCTTCGCCTTCGTCCGCAACCCGTGGGCCCGGATGGTCTCGTGGTGGTCGATGATCCAGGACTGGGACCGTGAGTGGGGACCGTCCAGCGGGAAGCCGCAGGGCGAGGACGCCGTCAAGATGCGCGGCAACGACATGTGGCGCGCTGCGTCGGCGTACGCGGGGTTCGAGGAGTTCGTGCTGCGTGGCACCGAGGAGCTGCCCCGCGTGGGACGGCCCCAGGTCGACTACCTCCGCGCTCCGGGCCGCGAGGTCGACTTCGTCGGCCGCACCGAGTCCTTCGCCGAGGACCTCGAGGAGGTCGAGCGCCGGCTCGGCGGCGAGCCGACGCGGGTCCCCCACCGCAACAGGTCCCCGCACGGCAGCTACCGCGACTACTACTCCGACACGACGCGCGACAAGGTCGCCGACGTGTACGCCGCCGACCTCGAGGCGTTCGGCTACACGTTCTGAGCCGCAGTCCGGCCCCCCTGTACGGGGAGTCAGAACACCGGGCCAGGCGGCTGCCTGACCCGGTGTCCGGGTGTTCTGGTGGTGCTGGGATCAGCTGGCGCGGTACTGGGTCCAGGCGTCGCTCATCCGAGCGGCCTGACCGGGGGTGAACTGGTACATGCAGTCGTCCTCGGTGTAGTCCATGTAGTTGTGGATCGGGTCGAGCCCCGGTGCAGCACAGGTGTCGGCCCCGGTCGGGCAGCCGAACTGCGGTGCGGCCTCGGCCGGGGTGTCGGAGACCCGGTCGCCCTGGCCGTTACAACCGCCCTGGAACGTGTGGTAAAGCGCCAGCCAGTGGCCGACCTCGTGGGTCAGCGTGTCGCCGCCGTCGTACGGGACGGCCGTGCCACCGGGCATCGACTCGTCCAGGATGACCACGCCGTCGTTGGAGCTGAGCCTCTTGGTCGGGAAGGTCGCCCAGCCGAGGAGGCCGTCACCGATGTTGGCGGTCCAGACGTTGAGGGTCTCCTTGCCGCCCACACGTGTGGCGGCCTTCATCTCGGACTCGACCGGGCCGGGCGTCACCGTCGACCACGCGTCGTTGTAGGAGAAGTCGACGCCCGCCAGCGTGTACTGGAAGGGCGTGGTGGCGGACGTCCGCTTCTTGGTGCGGCCGGCGAAGGCCTCGTTGAGTACTGCGACCTGCCGGTCGACCAGCGTCCTGAGCCGGTCCTCGGCGGCGCTGCCGTTGGCCTCCTCCGCCTCGGGGAGCACGACGTGGAAGTAGGTCGGGATGGTCACGGAGCCGCCTGCAAGCGTGGCCGAGTCGGCGAGCACGGCGTACTCCTCGCCCGTGCCGGCGAACGCGGCCGGCTCGAGCTTCTTGGAGCCCTTGCGCACGCGGGCCTCGGCCGCGTGGTCGGAGTGTCCGTCCTCGCAGGCAGCCGCCTGGGGCGAGGCGCCCGACGCGGTGGCAGGGACGGCAGCGGTCGCGGACAGCGTCGTGGCGGCGAGCGCCATCGAGCCGGCCACCACGAGAGACCGCAGGGAACGTGAGTGTCGCATCCGGGGGATCACCTGTTCTGTGGGAATTGGGTAGCTCAGCAACCTAACCGCCCGGTCAGGAATCCGTTAGACCCTCAGCGGCAGGCGTCTTCGCGAGGGATCCCGGGACCCGTGCGCCACACTGCGCACATGACTTTCCCCGACGGATGGGTCCGCGACTCCCACACGTACGACGGCGTGAGCCACCCGACGTACCGACGGGGCACCGGTCCCGGGGTCGTCGTCATCCACGAGATCCCCGGCATCACGCCGGAGGTCGCGACGTTCGGCCAGGAGCTGGTGGACGCCGGTTACACCGTGGTGATGCCGAGCCTCTTCGGCACCGACGGCGCGCCGATGACAGCGGGATCGACCGCAAGGACGTTGCGCCAGGTGTGCGTCAGCAAGGAGTTCACCAAGCTCCGCACGGGCGAGACCACACCCGTCGCAGGCTGGCTGCGCTCGCTGTCCCGCACCCTCCACGCGGAGCTCGGCGGACCGGGCGTGGGCGCCCTCGGGATGTGCTTCACCGGTGGGTTCGCGCTGGCGATGATGGTCGACGACTCCGTCGCTGCGCCGGTGCTCTGCCAGCCGAGCGCCCCCTTCCCCGTGACGCCCTCCCGCTCGCGCGACGTCAACCTCTCCCCCGGCGACCTCGACATCGTCAAGGGCCGGTGCGCCGCCGGTCAGCAGGTGCTCGGGATCCGCTACCGGTCCGACCCGGCCGTCGGGAAGCGCTTCGACACGCTGACCACCCAGCTCGGCGACGCGTTCATCCGGGTCGAGCTCGAGGGCAAAGGACACTCCACCGTCACCGCCCACCGCCAGCAGGTCGCCGTCGACGCGGTGCTCGACTTCCTCGCCGCCCACCTCCGTCCAACGGGCTGAGGTCACAGTCCGGACCGTGTTGGGACGGAACGTACTGACGAGTAGGTTGGCCGGGTGAGCTTCCTGAGTCGCCAGAGTGTCATCGCCGCCCTGACCGTCAACGCCGTACGCCCCTCGCGCGGGCAGCGCAGCGGCGTCGGCTCGTTCGCGGCGGGCTTCGTCTTCAACGAGACCGCGCCGCAGCTGCTCGCGCTGACCGCGCTCGACGCAGCCGCACACCTGACCAAGGGCCGGCGTCAGGGGTTCCGGGCCAAGGCAGGGCTCGCGCTCGCCGGGGCGAGTGCGCTCGGCCTCGCGCGGATGGTGCACCAGAGCCGCCGGGCGGGTGCCGGCTTCGAGGAGGCCCTGGTCGAGGGCCTGGGCGTCGACTACGTCGAGCAGCTCGACCAGGCGCCCACGCCCGCCGACCTGGCCACGCCGTGGCGGCGTCTGGCCCGGCCGTTCCACTTCGCCGACGACGGCGTGCGGGTGATCCGCAACCTCTCCTACTCCGAGGCGGGCAAGCGCGGGCGGCTCGACATCTACCTCCCGGCCGGCAAGGACGCGATCAAGGACGCTCCGGTCCTGCTGCAGGTCCACGGCGGTGCCTGGTCGGTGGGCGAGAAGGAGCACCAGGGGCGCCCGCTGATGAACCAGATGGCCGCCAAGGGCTGGGTCTGCGTGGCGATCAACTACCGCCTCTCCCCGCGCGATGCCTGGCCCGCGCACATCGTCGACGTCAAGCGCGCCATCGCCTGGATCAAGGACAACATCGCTGACTACGGCGGTGATCCGGACTACCTCGCGATCACCGGTGGCTCGGCCGGCGGCCACCTGACCGCCCTGGCTGCACTGACCCCGGGCGACCCCGCGTTCCAGCCCGGCTTCGAGGACGCCGACACCCGCGTGCAGGCGGCCGTGCCGTTCTACGGCGTCTACGACTTCGCCGGCTCGACCGGGCTCACCAACGCGATCGGCATGCGCGACGCCTTCCTCGGCCCCAAGGTCATGAAGACGACGTGGGCCGACGCCCCCGACACCTATGAGGCCGCGTCCCCGATCCTGCGGATCACCCCCGACGCACCCGACTTCTTCGTGATCCACGGCGAGCTCGACAGCCTGGTGGCGGTCGACCAGGCCCGGATGTTCGTCGCCGAGCTCCGGCGTACGTCACGGAAGTCCGTGGTCTACGCCGAGCTGCCGGGCGCCCAGCACGCCTTCGACGTCTTCCACTCCATCCGCAGCGCGCACGCGGTCCGCGCCGTCGACCGCTACCTCACCTGGCACTGGAACACCTGGCGCCACGGCCTCGAGGCCGACAGCGGGGTCGAGCCCGGTGAGATGTCGGCCGACCTGGACGACGACGCCCGCGCGGACCGGGGCGCCTAGGTGACGCTGCACCGGTCGCTCCCGGCCGACCTGCTCGACCACGCCCGCGCCGCCAAGGGCTTCATGCCCGAGGACGAGGGCGCCCTGCTCCACCACTGGGCGCGCGAACGGCTCGTCCACGGACCGGCCCTCGAGGTCGGGACCTACTGCGGCAAGTCCGCGATCTGGCTCGGCGGCGCGGCCCGCGAGGTCGGCGGGACCGTCTTCACCGTCGACCACCACCGCGGGTCCGAGGAGAACCAGGCCGGCTGGGAGCACCACGACGACAGCCTGGTCGATGACGACCTCGGGGTGATGGACACACTGCCGACCTTCCGGCGCACCATCGCCGACGCCGGACTCGAGGAGCAGGTCGTCGCGGTCGTCGGACGGTCGGAGACCGTGAGCCGCTGGTGGCACACTCCCCTGTCGCTGCTCTTCATCGACGGCGGCCACGGCGTGGAGCCTGCGCGCACCGACTTCCGCGGCTGGCCGCACTGGGTGATGGCGGGCGGCGTCCTCGTCATCCACGACGTGTTCCCCGACCCGGCCGACGGTGGTCGACCGCCCCACGACGACATCTACCTGCCGGCCCTGGCCAGCGGCGCCTTCACCGAGGTCGAGGTGGTCGGCTCGATGCGGGTGCTACGCCGTACGTCGGGCGAGGCCGGCGACCCGCTCGCCTGATCCCTCGCCCGCGACGCACCCGCACCCGAGACCGATCTCTGCGACGTCCGACGGCAGCGTGGTGCCGCGCATGATGTCGGCGCCCGGCGTGCGGTCGGAGAGCGCGTCGACGGCCAGGACGACCGCGGCGGCCGTGTAGGTGGTCTGCTCGACGGGCCAGTTGACGCCCTGCTCATCCGGGCTCGAGGGGAAAACGTAGCCGGTCCAGTAGGACCCCTCGTCGGTGCGCAGGTGCTGCATGTCGGCGAGCAGGCGCAGCGCCCGCTCCCGGTCGCCGATCGCCTCGAGCGCCAGCACCAGCTCGCACGTCTCGGCGCCGGTGAACCACGGGTTGGTGGAGACGCACCGGATGCCGAGCCCGGACTCGACGAAGGTGTCCCACCGCGTCGCGAGCAGCGCGTACGCCGCCTCACCGCGCACCGCCCCGCCGAGGACGGGGTAGTACCAGTCCATCGAGAACTCGGACTTGTCGAGGAAGAGGTCGCGGTGCTCGCGCAGGGCGTGGCCCAGGCGTCCGGCGGCCAGCTCCCACTCGGGCTGCGTCTCCCTCACCAGGTCTGCCAGCGCGATGCCGGCACGCAGGCTGTGGTGAATGCTGGACGACCCGGCGAGGAGGGCGCCCTCGTTGACCGCGGCCGGGCTGCCGTCGTACCACTCCTGCGACCAGGCGACGCCGCCGAAGGGCAGCTGCAGCGACACGACGAAGTCGAGCGCGCGCCGCACCGTCGGCCACATGAGGCGGACGAACGCCTCGTCCTGGGCGACCAGCCAGTGGTGCCACACCGCGACAGCGACGTAGGCCGACATGTTGGACTCGCCGGAGTGGTCCTCGACCTCACCTGTGACGATCTTCATCGGCCAGGAGCCGTCGGCGCGCTGGGTCTCGCGGACCCAGGCGAACGCACGTCCGGCCGCCTCGCGCTGGTCGCCGACCATCAGCGCCATCGCGGACTCGAGGTGGTTCCAGACGTCGGTGTGCTCGCCGGCGCTCCACGGGATCGCGCCGGACGGCTCCTGCACGGCCGCGATGGTGGCTGCCGTCTGCTCGACCTGCGACCAGGTGAGGATCTCGTCGATCGCGCGGGGCGCCTGGCTCATGTGAGGGGGAGGGCGTCGGGCTTGGTGAAGTAGAGCACCATGCTCTTGCCGATCAGCGGGTCCAGCACCTTGCCGGCCACCTGCAGCGACCGGGGGTTCTTCATGATCTCCCACACCAGGAGCCGGTGGTAGGCCTTGGCGAGCGGGTGCTCGTCGTGGGTGACGCCGACGGCGCACTTGATCCACCAGTAGGGCGTGTGCAGCCCGTGGGCGTAGTCCTTGCCCGTGAAGACCATCGCGTCTCCCGGCGTGCCGTCGTTGGAGCGGCCCGCCTTGGTGACCTTGTCGACGAGCTCCTCGGCCGTGTAGATCCGGATGTGGCCGCCCTCGGCGTTGTGGTAGTCGTCGGAGAGCTTCCAGTTGATGATCTCGGGCAACCAGCGCGGCACCGAGATGGCGAGCGTGCCGCCCGGGCGGAGCACGCGGACGAGCTCCTTGATGGCGTCGACGTCGGCGTGGATGTGCTCGAGCACCTCGGCCGCGACGATGCGGTCGAACTCGCCGTCGGCGAAGGGCAGGGCGAGGGCGTCGCCCTCCTTCACGTCGGCCTCGGCGCCGACCGGCACCTCACCGGCGTCGCGCATCGCGGCGAACCACTCGCGCACGGTCGCCAGCTCGTCGGCGTCCATGTCGAAGGCGATCACGTCGGCGCCACGCTTGTACATCTCGAACGCGTGGCGCCCGGCGCCGCAGCCCATGTCGAGGACGCGATCGCCCGGGCGCAGCCCGAGCCGGTCGAAGTCAACGGTCAGCACGGTGGTGCTCCTCCTGCTCGCGCGCGCCCTGCTCCAACCGGAAGGCGGCGATGGTCTCCTCGTAGGCGGCGGCGGTGGCCTCGGCCACGGCACGCCAGCTGAACAGCTCCTGGACGCGGGCGCGACCGGCGGCACCCATCGTCGTACGACGTTCGGGGTCGTCGAGCAGCGCCGCGATCGCGGACGTCAGCTCGCCGACGTCGCCGGGGGTGACCAGGTCGGCGCACTCGCCGTCGGGGCCGACCACCTCCGGGATGGCTCCGGCGCGCGACACGACCAGCGGCGTGGCGCAGGCCATCAGCTCGGCGGTCGGCAACGAGAACCCCTCGTAGAGCGACGGCACGCACGCCACCTCGGCCGAGCCCATCACCTCCACCAGCTCCGCGTCGCTCACCCCGCTGACGAAGCTCACCTTGTCGGCGATGCCGAGCTGGTCGATCAGCTGCTCCGTGCGACCACCCGGTTCGGGACGGGTGACCAGGACCAGCGAGATCTCGCGCTCCACGGCCAGCTTGGCGAAGGCCTCGAGGAGGGTCGCGATGCCCTTCATCGGGGCATCGGCGCTGGCCATCGCCAGGATCCGGCCCGGCACGCGCGGCGCGGTCGGCGGCGCGAAGATGTCGTCGACGCCGAGCAGGATGGTCTCGATCCGCGCAGGGTCGACGCCGAAGTCGCGGGCGATGTCGCGGGCCGACGACTCCGACGGCACCAGCACCTTGCGCAGCTGCTTGGCGACCTTGGTCTGCATCCGCAGGAAGCCGTACCACCGGCGCAGCGTGAGCCGCTTGCGTCGATTCGGAGCCGTCTGCAGGTCGATCCGGCGGTCCATCGTGATCGGGTGGTGGATCGTGGCGACGACGGGGAGCCCGTAGGACTCCAGCTCCATGACCCCCGGTGCGAGCACCTGGTTGTCGTGGGCGATGTCGAAGTCGCCGGCCCGCTCCTTCATCAGCCGCGCGATGCGCGAGCCGAAGGTCTTCGGCTCGGGGAACCCGGCCGTGCACATGGTGAGGAACTCCTCGACGTCGATCCGGTCGCGGAACTCACGCAGCTTCGGCACCCGGAACGGGTCGGGCTCGCGGTAGAGGTCGAGGCTCGGCACCTTGGTCAGGCGGACGCCCTCGTCGAGGTCGGGGTAGGGCTGCCCGGAGAAGACCTCGACGTCGTGCCCGAGTCGTACGAGCTCCCGGCTCAGGTGCCGGATGTAGACGCCCTGACCGCCGCAGTGCGGCTTGCTCCGGTAGGACAGCATGGCGATGCGCACGTGTTCTGCCTTTCGGTCCTGCTCCGGGGTGGCGCTCGGTGAGCCACCCATTATGCCTACTGGCGGGTAGGGGCTGCGCCGGGAGCAGGGTTCACGAACCGGCGACCAGCCGGTACTCGTGATCGAGGACCGCGCCGGCAGAATCGTACGGCCGCACCTCGGCGCTCAGCACACGGCCGGCGACGCCCGCGCCGACCGGCGCGAACGCGAGGCCCTGCTCCACCGCCTCCACGATGCGCGCACGTCCCACGAGCAGCTCGTCGGACGGCATGTCAGCACCCAGCTGGCGCAGCACCAGCACGCAGACCGCGTGGACCGACCTCTCGTCGCCGGGGTCGTAGCCCAGGGCGTCGGCCTCGTCGTCGCGTGGCGGACGCACGGCGAGGCGCACGGTGAGGTCGACCAGGACGAGCATGTCGTCGCGTGCCACCACCGGACAGCCGGTGAGCACGTAGTCGCGGTCACGCATGTCGACACCCGTGGCGGGACGTGAGAACAACCCCATGCCGACGCCTCAGGCCTCGCTCGAGTGACCGGGGAAGACGTGGGCCGACGGGTCGAGGGTGACGGCGGCGTTGTTGACCGCGGTCGCGGCCTCACCGAACCCGACCGCGATCAGCCGCACCTTGCCGGGGTAGTCGGTGATGTCGCCGGCCGCGAACACGCGCGGCAGGTTGGTCCGCATGGCCGAGTCGACGACCACGTGGCGCTTCTCCGTCACCAGGCCCCACCGCTGGATCGCACCGAGGTCGGCGATGAAGCCGAGCGCCGCCACCAGCGCCTGCGCGGGCCGCACCTGCGGCTCCTCGCCGTCGACACTGATCTCGACCTCCTCGAGGTGCGCCTCCCCGCGGAGCGCAGTCACCTGGGCGTTGGTGATGATCTCGACGCTGGAGGCCTTGACCTCGGTGACCGTCCGCTCGTGCGCGCGGAACGCGTCGCGGCGGTGCACGAGCGTCACCGAGGCGGCGACGGGCTCGAGGTGCTGGGCCCAGTCGAAGGCGCTGTCGCCGCCGCCGACGATGACCACGTCCTTGCCGGCGTACGGCGCGAAGCTGGGTACGAAGAACTCCATGCCGCGACCCACCCAGCCGTCGCCGGCGGGCAGCGGCCGCGGGCTGAACTTGCCGATGCCGGACGTGATGAGCACGGCGCCGGCCACGATGCGCGTGTCGTCGTCGAGGGTGACGACCACGTCGTCGTCGCGGTGCTCGAGAGTGGTGGCCGTGCGGTCCAGCAGGTACGTCGGGTGCGCGGTGGCAGCCTGCTCGACGAGGCCCTCGACCAGGTCGCGACCCTTGACGCTGGGGAAGCCGGCGACGTCGAGGATCGCCTTCTCGGGGTACATCGCGGTGATCTGCCCGCCGAGCTCGGGCAGCGAGTCCACGACGGCGACGCTCAGGCCGCGGAAGCCGGCGTAGTAGGCGGAGTAGAGCCCTGTCGGGCCCGCGCCGATGATCAGCAGGTCGGTCGTCACGTCATCCACGCCGCGATCCTCCCGTCCGGGAGGCAGCCTCACAAGGCTTTCTCACAGGGCATCGAGCTCGCTGACCTTCCACGCGTCGTCGGTGCGCACGAGCGTGATCAGCACCCGGTCGAGGTCGAGGGTCGGCTTCGCGAGGTCGTCACCGGTGGTGCGCTGGTTGACGAACACCAGCACCCGGGCGTACGACGTCGTCGCCGTCACGAGCGAGGTGCCGACGACCTCGGCGGAGACGACGGTGCGGTCGCGACGGCTCGACGTGGCGACCCCGGCCATCGTGCGGTCGTACTGGCTGAGCATGTCGCCGGTGAGGAGCTCGCGGGCGGCGGCCTTGTCGTCGGCCAGCGTCTCCCAGCCATAGCTGTAGACACGGGTGGCCGCCTCCGCGGCGACGTCGAGCACGTCGTCCTTGACCGCAGCGGACGCCACGACGGCCCGGTCGGACTCGGCGGTCGAGACCCCCTCCGGTTGCCGCTCGCCCGCCTGCACCAGCCAGAGCAGGACGATGGCCGCCGCGAGCACCAGCACCGCCAGCACCCACGCGATGCGCTTCTGCGTCGTCATGGCCGTCACCTCACGAACTGCACGTTGCTCGTGAGCCACCGGTCGTCCTCGCGGACCAGGTCGAGCCGCAGCCGGTAGTAGCGGACCTGACCCTCGCTGCCGGTGCTCGTGTTGGTGACGGTGCTGTTGGCCGCGATCAGCACGGTGGCCGTCTCGTCGTCGAGGTCGCCGACGCCGAGGGCGACCACCTCGCCGGCCGACGTGGCCTCGGTGCGGACCGCCTCGCTGGCCAGCATCTCGCGCTGGGACTCGTACTGCTCCTTGAACTCACCCGTGGCACCTGCCAGGACGGCGTCGATGAGCGGGTCCATGTCGGTGTGGTCGACGGTGAGGAAGGCCAGCGCCTCGGTGCGGGCGGCCTCGGCGACCTCGCGCTGGGACGCGGTCAGGTCGTCGTCGACCGATGCCCGTGAGGTCAGGAGCACCCCGATGGCCACCATCAGTCCGACCAGCGCCACCGCCAGGCCGCCGACCACCCAGGTCCCACCGCGTGCTCCCACGACGCGAACCTAGCCCAGCCGGGCGTCCCCGCGTCGCTCATCCCCCCGTCGGGTCGCGCTGCCTAGACTCTGTCGACGTGACCCGGCCGATCCAGCACCTGACCGCGCACCCGTCCGCCATGCTGCTGGGCGCGCAGCTGCTGCAGGTGCTGGCCTGGCCGTTCCTGGGCGGCTCGACGATCGGCGGCGCGTTCCTCGGCGTGATCGGGATGCTCGCGGTCGGCTCGGCCGTCCTCGCGGTGCGGCGTACGCCCCACGTGAGCCGCGTCGTCCTCTTCCTGGGCGCCCCGACCATCGTCTTCACCCTGCTCGAGGCCGTCTTCTCCGACAACGACGCGATCGTGCTGGTGTCCGGCCTGCTGCACGCGCCGTTCTACTTCTACGTCTCCTACGCGATGCTGCGCTACCTGTTCCACGACGACGAGATCACCACCGACGAGTACTACGCGACCGGGGCGGCCTTCACCGTGGTCGCGTGGGCGTTCGCCTACCTCTTCGCCGTCGTCCAGGTCGTGTGGCCGAACTCGTTCACCAACGCCGGCGGCTTCGACCACTCGTGGTTCGAGCTGCTCTACCTGTCGTTCTCGACGCTGACCAGCGTCGGCCTCTCCGACATCGTCGCCGTCGGCGAGGAGGCGCGGGCCGTGCTGATGGTCGAGATGATGGTCGGCGTGTTCTACATCGCGATGGTGGTGGCGCGCATGGTCGGCCTCACCATGATGCGCCACCGCCGCTGACCGGCTCGTCGTCGCGGGCCGCGTCTATGCGCCCATCCCTCAGTCGTCGGACTCCTCGTCCTCGTCGTCGAGGAGGCCTTCCTTCTCGGCGACCTTCACGATGCGGCGGACGTTGTCGATGGAACCGCAGTCGGCGTCCAGCTGCGCGTTGCGCTCGGTGGCGAAGGCCTTGCCGAGGTCGGCGCGCACGTGCTCACCGACCTCTTCCCTGGCCGGGTTGAGGATGGTGAGCTCCTCCTCGGTCAGGTGGTGGTTGAGGGCGGTGGCGAGCTCCTCGACGGCGTCGTCGAAGGCCTGCGTGTCGGTGCCCTTGAGCTCGAGCACCTTGAGCATCGCCTCGTGGCCCTCGGCGTGCTCCTCCTCGCCGTGCTCGGCCTCGTGGTCGGTGATCGCGTCCTTGCGCCGGAGCGTGGGATAGACGTGCTTCTCCTCCGCCTCGGCGTGGGCGACGTGCAGCGCGGCCAGGGCCTGTCGTACGGCGTCGCGGTCCGAGGTGCTGTCGCGCAGGTCGCGCATCAGGGCCTCGAAGCGGCGGTGGTCCTCGAGGATGAGGTCGATGACGTCGCCGGAGATCGGGCGACCGAGGTCGATGGAAGTGCTCATGGCGGTGACGCTAGTCCTCCCGCCGCGGCATCGGCACTCCACCCACCTCCGCAGGGGTGGGGCCCGACCTATGCTGGCGGCATGTCGTCCGACATCGAGGTGTGGAGCCAGTTCGACCACGACCCCCGCAAACCCGCCAACGTGGGCATGCGCGCGTCGGACCGCGACCGCGCCGTCATCGAGAGCGTGCTCGCCGACGCCTTCGCCGAGGGACGCATCACCCGCGCCGAGTACGACGAGCGCACGGAGGCGGCGTTCGCGAGCCGCACCCTCGGCGACCTGATGCCGCTCGTCGACGACCTACCGGTCACCCGTGCGAAGCGCTCCACCGAGGACGACAGGCGCAGCCAGGCCGTCCGGCGATGGGAGAGTGATCGTCGCGAGGCACTGTTGGGGCTGATCGGCCTCTCCACCCTGCTGTGGACCATCTGGGCCGCCACGATGTGGGGTGGCTTTCCGTGGCCGCTCTTCCCCATGGGCTTCGCCCTGATGAATCTCGTGCGCGTCGTCGCGCGGAAGCAGGACATCATCGACGAGCACGTCCGCGAGCTCGAGAAGAAGGAGCTCAAGGAGCTGCGTCGGCGCGAGGAGCTCGGCTGAGCAGCCGGCTCAGTCCCCACTCACGACGACGATCTCGTTGCCCTCGGGATCGGCGATCCGCCACCGCCCGCCCGACTCGTCCAGGACCCGACCACCGGCGGCGACGGCCTCGTCGACGCGTGTCCGCGCCAGGTCCGAGGGGACGGCGAGCTCGACGTGGATGCGGTTGCGTTGGCGGCGCCGCACCGTCTCCGACACGTCGATGTCCTGGAAGACCAGCACCGGGTCGAGCCGTCGCGGGTCGTGGATGTCACTGACACCGTCGCGACGGTCGGGGACGTAGCCGAGGGCGGCGAGCCAGAAGGCGCGGACCGCGTCGACGTCGGCCGCGTCGACGAAGAGCTGGACGAGGCGCGGGAGTCCCGGGTCCGCCGCGGCGCCGAGGTCCCGGGCGGCACTCTGGATGCCGGCAGCGAGGTCGGCGAAGACGAGATCCAGGCCGTGGGCGTCGGGGTCGGACTGGTCCTTGCCCGTGTCGATGACCACGAGGCCCGGGCGCAGGTCGACCAGCAGGGGGAAGCCCGCCTCGTCGGCCAGCACCGCTGCGGCGACCGCCAGGCCGTGCTGCTGGGTCTGCGAGGTGGTGCGGTAGCACGCCATCGCGCCCCACACGCCCTCCCAGTCGGAGGTGCCGGGGCCGTCGCCGACCGGGTCTCCCGGCACGAGGTCCACCTCGTTGCCGTCGGGGTCGGCGTGGCAGAGGCCCCACGGTCCGGCTCCCTCGCCGAGACCGAGCGCCTCGACCGACGCGGCCGGTCGCACCAGGTCGAGGTGAATGCGGTTGCGGAGAGGACGCGACTCGGTGGACTGCCGGATCCGGAAGGCCGGGTCGCGACCCACGGCATCTGCCAGACCGCCGTCCTCGCCGGGCCCGTAGTCGAGCACGCGCTGCCAGAAGTCCCTCACCTGCGTCGGGTCGACGGACTCGATCACCACGCTCACCTGCTGCAGCGCCGCGGGATCGGCCGCCAGCCCGACGTCGCGAGCGAGCGCGGAGACCGCCTCGGCGTGCGCGGCCGAGTCGAGGCGCACCCGCACGCCCGACGGACGTACGTCGACCGCGGCGTCGGGCGACAGGTCCACGATCCGTCCTGCCAGCGCGGCGCCCTCGACGAGCGACGGCGCGTCGAACCATGCCGCCGCCACGCCGTCGAGCCACCGCCAGGCAGCCCCGGGACCTGTCATGCCAAGCACTGTAGGACGCGACCCGGACGATCCCCTGCCGGATCCCTCAGCCTTCCCGCGTCACTTCGTCGCCTCCATCATCTGACGGAGCTCCTTCTTGAGGTCCGAGATCTCGTCGCGCAGACGGGCGGCCACCTCGAAGTGCAGCTCGGCGGCGGCGGTCTTCATCTGGTCGGTCAGCCCCTGGATGAGCTCGGCCAGGTCGCTGCTGGGGATGCCGGCGGTGTCCGGGATCTCCTTGTGGATCCGCGAGAGGGCCGGGGTGGGCGACTTGCCTGCCTTGACGCCACCGGCGCGGCCCTTCTGGCCGACGTCGGCCCAGGTGCGCAGCAGCTCCTCGGTGTTCTCGTCCTCGCGCGCGAGCATCTCGGTGATGTCGGCGATCTTCTTGCGCAGCGGCTGGGGGTCGAGGCCGCGCTCCTTGTTGTACGCGACCTGGATCGCCCGGCGACGGTTGGTCTCGCCGATCGCGTTCTCCATCGACGGCGTGATCTTGTCGGCGTACATGTGGACCTGGCCGGACACGTTGCGCGCCGCGCGACCGATGGTCTGGATGAGCGACTTGTCGGAGCGCAGGAAGCCCTCCTTGTCGGCGTCGAGGATCGCGACCAGCGACACCTCGGGCAGGTCGAGGCCCTCGCGGAGGAGGTTGATGCCGACCAGGACGTCGTACTCCCCCATCCGCAGCTCGCGCAGCAGCTCGATGCGACGCAGCGTGTCGACCTCGGAGTGGAGGTAGCGGGTGCGGATGCCGGCGTCGAGGAGGTAGTCGGTGAGGTCCTCGGACATCTTCTTGGTCAGCGTGGTCACCAGGACGCGCTCGTTCTTGTCGGCGCGCGTGCGGATCTCGTGGATCAGGTCGTCGATCTGGCCCTTGGTCGGCTTGACCACGACCTCCGGGTCGACCAGGCCGGTCGGGCGGATGATCTGCTGGACCGTCTCGTCGACACCGCCGACCTTGTCGAGCTCGTAGTTGCCCGGGGTGGCGGAGAGGTAGATCGTCTGGCCGATCCGGTCGAGGAACTCCTCGAACTTGAGCGGCCGGTTGTCCATCGCGCTCGGCAGCCGGAAGCCGTGGTCGACGAGGTTGCGCTTGCGCGACATGTCGCCCTCGTACATCCCACCGATCTGCGGCACGGCGACGTGCGACTCGTCGACGACCAGGACGAAGTCCTCGGGGAAGTAGTCGAGCAGCGTGTTGGGCGCGCTGCCGCGGGTGCGGCCGTCCATGTGCATCGAGTAGTTCTCGATGCCGGAGCAGGAGCCGACCTGCCGCATCATCTCGACGTCGTACGTCGTGCGCATCCGCAGCCGCTGGGCCTCGAGCAGCTTGCCCTGCTTCTCGAAGGTGGCGAGCTGGTCGTCGAGCTCGAGCTCGATGCCCTTGATCGCCCGCTCCATCCGCTCGGGACCGGCGACGTAGTGGGTGGCGGGGAAGACGTGGAGCTCGGTGTCGTCGGAGATCACCTCGCCGCTGATCGGGTGTAGCGTCATCAGCCGCTCGATCTCGTCTCCGAAGAACTCCACGCGGACGGCGAGCTCCTCGTAGACGGGGAAGATCTCGAGGGTGTCGCCGCGGACCCGGAAGGTGCCGCGGGTGAAGGACATGTCGTTGCGGGTGTACTGGATCTCGACGAGCCGGCGGAGCACCGAGTCGCGGTCGTGCTCCTCGCCGACCTTGAGCCGCAGCATCCGGTCGACGTACTCCTGGGGGGTGCCGAGGCCGTAGATGCAGGACACCGTCGAGACCACGATCGTGTCGCGGCGGGTGAGCAGGCTGTTGGTCGCGCTGTGGCGCAGCCGCTCGACCTCCTCGTTGATGGAGGAGTCCTTCTCGATGTAGGTGTCGGTCTGGGGGACGTAGGCCTCGGGCTGGTAGTAGTCGTAGTAGGAGACGAAGTACTCGACCGCGTTGTCCGGGAAGAGCTGGCGCAGCTCGTTGGCGAACTGGGCGGCGAGGGTCTTGTTGGGCTGGAGCACCAGCACCGGACGCTGCATCTGCTCCGCCACCCACGCGACGGTGGCGGTCTTGCCGGTGCCGGTCGCGCCGAGGAGCACGATGTCCTCCACGCCGCCCTTCAGACGCTCGACGATCTCCTCGATCGCGGCCGGCTGGTCGCCTGCAGGTTGGTAGTCGGAGACGACCTTGAAGGGCGCCACACGACGCTCGAGATCGGTGATCGGACGCATGGGTCGAGCGTACGGGCCGCCACCGACACTGGCTCTCTCGAGGACCGGTCACCGGGGGCCGGGGCGGCGGGGCGTACGCGTCGGACAGGAGGAAGTCCGGGTCCGGGTGTCGGCCCACGCTCAGCGGCGGTCCGCCCGACGACTTTGTCCTGTCCGACACACACCCCCTACGTTCATGGCCATGCCCTCGGACGCCGCCCTGCCACCGGCACACGTGCTGGACCTGTTTGTCGCGGACGGGCCGCTCGAGCCCCTCGCGGGTGGCCGGGGCACGAGCGTGCGGGCCGGGGACCTCGTGCTCTCCCCCGGTCACGACGTGACGCAGCTCGCCTGGCTGGCGTTCGCCCAGGCCCGGCTCGCGGTCCGTCTCGACGAGGAGGTGCCCCGCTCGATCCGGCTCTGCCTGCCCGTCCCGGCCCGTGACGGAAGCCTGGTCGTCGACGGCTGGGCCGCGACCCGCTTCGAGCCGGGTACGACGCCCTGCCGCGACCTCGCGGCGCTGCGAGCCACCGCCCACCTCCTCCACGCCCGCCTGGCCAGCGCCGTCCCGGCGCGACCCGACGCCCTGGACCTGCGCACCGACCAGTGGGCGGTGGCCGAGCGCCTGGCGTACGACGGCGACGCGGCCCTCCGCGCGGCGGCCGAGCGACCCGAGCCGGGACTCGGCGCGCTCGTCACCGCGCTGGTCGCCGGGCTCGACGACACCGACCTCGGCCGCGACCAGCTCGTCCACGCCGACCTCGCCGGCAACGTGCTGCTGGACGCGGACGGGATCCCGTTCGTCATCGACCTCTCCCTCGCCTGGCGCTCACCGCTGTGGGCCGAGGCGATCTGCGTGCTCGACGCGGTGCTGTGGCACGGCGCCGCGCGGGCCGCCCTCGACGACTGGCGCAGCGGTGTCGAGCGGCAGGCGATGCTGCGGGCCGCGCTCTTCCGGATCTTCTCCGACCAGCCGTGCGACGTGGCGCGCTACGCCGCCCTCGGGCTGGCCTGAGCCACGACGCTGGCTGATGCTCGCTAGATTGTGCGCGTGACGACCGCCCGCCTGCTGACCGCCGTACGACGGGGGCTGCTCGGGCTGTTCGCGCTCCAGTTCGGACTCGCGATCGCGCTCTCGCTCGTCGACTCCTACCGACGCCGCGGCAAGAAGCCCAAGCCGTTCCCGGTCACCAGCCCGGAGACCGTCGCGGTGGGCGGCGGCGAGATCACGACGTACACCTTCGGGCGCGACCTCTACGACGACATGCTCGCCGCGATCGACGGCGCCAAGAAGCAGATCCTCTTCGAGACCTACATCTGGAAGGGCGACGAGATCGGGTGGAAGTTCAAGACCGCCCTGACCGCCGCGGCCGACCGCGGCGTCGACGTGCACTGCACCTACGACGGCTTCGCCAACCTCGTCGTGTCCCCGGCCTTCAAGCGCTTCTCGCCCTCGATGAAGGTGCTGCGCTACCCGGTGTGGACGGCCGGTCTCCGTGTCTGGGACCTGCGCCGCTACGGCCGTGACCACCGCAAGATGCTGGTCGTCGACGAGGAGGTCGCCTTCCTGGGCGGCTACAACATCGGCTCGGCGTACGCCACCGAGTGGCGTGACACGCACGTGCGGATCACCGGCCCGGGCGTGTGGGACCTCAAGCGGGCGTTCGCGGACTTCTGGAACCTCAACCGCCGCCACCGGCTGCGCCGCAGCGAGCGGCCGCTCCTGCTCGAGACCGCGTCCGACTGGGACCCGCAGATCCGGATCCACCGCAACGTCCCGAGGCAGTGGAACTTCCCGATCCGCAGCATGTACCTCGAGGCGATCAACCGGGCCAGCCGCAACATCTGGCTGACCACTGCCTACTTCCTCCCCGACCAGGACTTCGTCGACGCGCTCACCGACGCGGCGCGCCGCGGGGTCGACGTACGGATCCTGCTGCCGCTGAAGTCCAACCACATCGTGGCCGACTGGATCTCGCGCGGCTACTACGGGCAGCTGCTCGCGTCGGGGGTGCGGATCCTGCGCTTCAAGGACGCGATGGTGCACGCCAAGACGGCGACCATCGACGGCAGCTGGTCCACCGTCGGCACCGCCAACATCGACCGCCTCAGCCTGCAGGGCAACTACGAGATCAACCTCGAGGTGATCGACCCCGACTTCGCCTCGGTGATGGAGGACGTCTTCCGCACCGACGCGACCAACTGCCTCGAGCTGACCCTGTCCGAGTGGGAGGCGCGCGACCTCAACCGGAAGTTCACCGAGAGCTTCCTGGCGCCGCTGCGTCCCCTCCTCTGACCGACGCCCCGGGTCAGCGCGTGGGCAGGTGCGTCGGGACGCTCATCCGCGGACCGCGACGTGGCCTCGTCCGGCCGCCGGCGATCGCCATCGCCGCGGCGCGTCCGCGCTGGGGCCGGTAGGGCTCGAGCAGCTCGGCCATCTCGTCGTCGGTGATGTCGTGCCCGACCAGCGCCCAGCCGACCCAGTTGGCGAGGTGGTAGTCGCCGAAGCTCACCGCGTCGGCGTCACCGAGCGCCCGCATGCGCACCTCGGCGCTGGTCCACACGCCGATCCCGCGCACCGACCGCAGCCGCTTGTCGGCCGCCGCGACCGGCACGCCGGACACCCGCTCCAGCGACGACGCCAGCCGGCAGGCGGTGACCATCGTGCGCGACTGCGCAGGCTGTACGCCGAGCCGCAGCCACTCCCACGACGGGATCGCCGCGATCGTCTCCGGGGTCGGCTGGAGCATCAGGCGCAACGTCGCGACCGGTCCCGGCGCCGGCTCACCGTGGCGGCGCACCAGGTCGCGGAACGAGCCGAAGGCCTGCTTGCCGGTGACCTTCTGCTCGAGGATCGAGGGCACCAACGACTCCATCACCAGCCCGGTGCCGCCGATGCGCCAGTGCCGGTGCCGCTTCCACCCCTCGGCCACCTGCGGGTGGTGGTGGGTCTCGAAGCCGGTCGGGTCGTCGTCGGCACCGAGCAGCGCCGGCATCCGGTCGAGGGCCCACTCGGCACCCGGACCCCACGCCCGCCCGAGCACGTCGCCCGTCGTCGGGCGCGGCTGGATGCACAGCGACGCCGGCCCGGTCGGCGTACGCATGGCGCGCCAGGAGCGTCCCGCGTCGTCCTCGCGCTGGGTCGGGTCGCCGGCACCGCGTCGCTGCGGCCGCAGCACCTGCGCGACCGAGCACGGCCACGCGGGCACCCAGGTGCGGGTCAGCTCACCTGCGGTCGACGGGGCCATGGAGCGACGGTAGACGAGGCCACCGACTAGGTTGCGGTCCATGTCAGAAGGAATGGGCGAGACTCCGAACAAGCGCGACCTCGAGGACGGCATCCAGCAGGACTTCTCGCGGTCGATGTCCTACGGCGACTACCTGCGCCTCGACGTGCTGCTCTCGGCGCAGCAGCCGCTGTCGGACCCGCAGCAGCACGACGAGCTGCTCTTCATCGTGCAGCACCAGACCAGCGAGCTGTGGCTCAAGCTGATGATCCACGAGCTCCGCTCGGCGCGCGCGCTCCTGCGCTCCGACGACCTCTCCCCCGCGCTCAAGCGGATGGCGCGGATCAAGCACATCCAGCACACCCTCACCGACCAGTGGTCCGTGCTCGCGACGCTGACGCCGAGCGAGTACGCCGAGATCCGGCCGTTCCTCGCGACCAGCTCCGGCTTCCAGTCCGCGCAGTACCGCGAGGTCGAGTTCCTGCTCGGCAACAAGAACGCCGACATGGTCGCGGTCTTCTCCCACGACGAGGCCGCGCGAGCCTCGCTCGAGGAGCTGCTGCACGAGCCGTCGCTCTACGACGAGTTCCTCGCCCACCTCGGCCGGCAGGGGTACGCCGTGCCGCAGCGGCTGCTGGACCGCGACTGGTCGCAGCCGCACACCTCCGACCCCGACCTGGTCGATGTCTTCGCCGGCGTCTACTCCGCACCGGCCGAGCACTGGGGCGTCTACGAGACCTGCGAGGAGCTCGTCGACATCGAGGACTCCTTCCAGCAGTGGCGTTTCCGGCACCTGCAGGTGGTCCAGCGGGTCATCGGCCACAAGGTCGGCACCGGTGGGTCGTCGGGGGTGGACTTCCTCAGGCGGGCCCTGTCGCTCACGTTCTTCCCCGAGCTGTACGAGGTGCGGACGCGGATCGGGCAGTAGCGGCTCTCGCCCTCATGCGCACCGCGGCCTAGGCTGCGAACGTCGCTCGCCTCGGGCGTCGTCCGCAGCATCCGACCTCGAGTGAGGACCACCCCGTGCCCGTCCGCAGCCTTCGACAGGAGGAGGCCGTCGAGCGTGCGGCCCTCCTGTCGGTCACGTCCTACGACATCGCCATCGACCTCACCGGCCTGGTCGACGGTCCCGCCTTCCGGGCCGTCAGCACGGTGCGCTTCACGAGCACCGTCGGGTCGTCGACGTTCGTCGACTGCTGCGCCGAGGTGGAGTCGGCGACGCTCAACGGCACGCCGTTGCCCGCGGCGTACGAGGGGCGCATCGCGCTGACCGACCTCGCCGAGGAGAACGAGCTGGTGGTGGCCACCGTGCAGAGCGACACCACGCACGGGCGCGGGGTGCACCGCGCCGTCGACCCCGGCGACGACAACGTCTACCTGTGGACCTCCTTCGAGCCCGACGAGGCGCGCTACGCGTGGGCGTGCTTCGACCAGCCCGACCTCAAGGCGCCGCACGCCTTCACGGTCACAGCGCCGGCGGCGTGGACCGTGGTGAGCAACTCCGGCGACCCGGTGGTCGCGGACGTCGAGGGCGGGAGGCGGTGGACCTTCGAGCCCACGCCGCCGCTGTCGACGTACAACCCGGTGGTGGTGGCCGGCCCGTTCGTGGAGGTGCGCCGGGAGGTCGACGGCTACGAGCTCGGCCTCTACGCCCGCCAGACCCTCGCGTCCGCGCTCGAGCGCGACGCCGAGCAGGTGTTCACCCTCACCGCGCAGGGTCTCGCGTTCTTCGGCGAGCGCTTCGGCATGCCGTTCCCGCAGCGCTCGTACGACCAGGTGTTCCTGCCGGAGTTCGGCGGGGCGATGGAGAACTACGGCTGCGTCACGTGGGCCGACAGCATCCTGCGCCGCCACGAGCCCACCACCGGCGAGTGGCAGCTGTTCACCAACGTGCTGCTCCACGAGATGGCGCACATGTGGTTCGGCAACATCGTCACGATGCGCTGGTGGGACGACCTCTGGCTCAACGAGGCCTTCGCCGAGTTCGCCTGCATGTGGGCGGCCGAGCGGGCCACCGCCTACGGCGACACCGCCGCCAACAACCTGGTGGGCGACAAGCTCAACGCCTACCTCGCCGACCAGGGCCCGAGCTCGCACCCCATCCGCCAGCCCGTGCCGACGGTGGCCGACGCCGAGTCGATCTTCGACTCCATCACCTACCCCAAGGGAGCGGCGGTCCTCAAGCAGCTCATGCACTTCGTCGGCGAGGACACGTTCTGCGTGGGCATGAGCGCCTACTTCGCCGAGCACGCCTGGGGCAACACCACCCTCGACGACCTCGTCGGCTCGCTCGAGCAGGCCAGCGGGCGCGATCTCCAGCCGTGGCGTACGGCGTGGCTGGAGACGGCCGGCGTCGACCGGCTGGGCATCGAGCACACCGACGAGGGACTGGTGCTCACCGCCGTCGGCGCCCACGGTGCCCCCCACCCGCAGGTAGTGGGCGTGGGTGCCTACCGTCGCGCCGGTGAGTCGCTCGAGGAGGTGGGCTCGGTCGTCGTGGAGGTGGACGGCGCGCGCACCGTCGTCGAGGGGCTCCCCGAGGCCGATCTCTACCTGGTCAACCACGACGACACCACGTTCGCCACCACCCGGCCCGACGCTGCCGGGCGGGAGATGCTGTTCGGCCACCCGTCGGGCCTGCCCACGACGCTGGCACGCGCCGTGGCGATGGCCACCGTGTGGGACATGCTGTCCAACACCGAGGCGACGGCCGCGGAGGCCGTGGGCGCCTTCACCGACGTGCTGTCGGTGGAGACCGTGGAGACGGTCGCGGAGCCGTGCCTCGACCTCGCCCTCACCGCTGCCCAGCGATGGGCGCCCGAGTCGGAGCGGGTCGGCCTCGAGGCGCAGGTGGCCGTCGCCGCGCGCCACCTGGTGGCCGCGGGGGTGTCACGGCAGTCGGCGCTGCGCACGCTGGCCCGGACCGCGGTCGGCGACGACGACCTCGCCGCGCTGCGCGAGGAGGCCGGCGACGACCTCGACCTGCAGTGGTACATCCTCCAGCGTCGAGCCGAGCTCGGCGACGTCGACACCGACGCCGTACGGGCGCTGCAGGAGCGCGACCCCGACCCCGACGCCTGGATCCGCGCGCTGTGCGTCCGCGCGAGCTCGCCCTCCCCGGAGGCGAAGGAGGAGGCGTGGAAGGCGTTGGTGGACCGCACCGCGCCCATCCAGGCCGCCGGCACGATCGCAGGCGCCTTCTGGCGGCCCGGTCAGGCCGAGGTGCTGGCGCCGTACGCCGAGCGCTACCTCGACGCGCTGCCCACCCTGCACGAGGGCGGGATGATCCCCGGCCTCACGCTCACCGCCAGCCTCTTCCCGGTCTACGCCATCGACGAGGCCTGGGTGGGGCGCGCCCGCGAGGTCGCAGCCGCGGAGGCCGCCCCCGTGGTGGTCAGCTCGCTCACCGAGCGCTCCGAGGCGGTGCTGCGGATGGTGCGCACGCGGGCACTCTGAGAAGTCTGGAGCGGACGCGAGGATTTGAACCTCGACCATCTCCCTGGAAGGGAGGCGTGCTGCAACTACACCACGTCCGCAGAGCCGGCCTCTGACGAGCCCGGCAGGTGACAAGTGTGGACCACTCCCCCGCGCAGCCGCGAGCCGGGTCGGCGACTACGTTGACGCCGTGTTCCACGTGATGTTCCTCGAGCCCCGGATCCCGCCCAACACGGGCAACGCGATCCGGATGGTCGCCGGGACGGGAGCGACCCTGCACCTGGTCGAGCCGCTCGGGTTCGACCTCTCCGAGCCCCAGCTCAGGCGCGCCGGCCTGGACTACCACGACCTGGCGTCGGTGGAGGTGCACGCGGACCTCGACGCGGCCCTGGCCACCCCTGCGGTCGCAGCCTCGCGGGTGTTCGCCTTCACCGCCCACGCCACCCGCTGGCACACGGACGTCGAGTTCGAGGCAGGCGACGTGCTGCTGTTCGGGCCGGAGCCGACCGGCCTGCCACCCGCGGTGCTGGACCACGAGCGGGTCACCGATCGGCTCCGGATCCCGATGATCGCCGGCCGCAGGTCGCTCAACCTGTCGAACTCAGCGGCCGTCGTGACCTACGAGGCCTGGCGCCAGCACGGGTTCCCCGGCGCCCAGTAGGTCCGGTCAGAGCAGGCGGCCGCAGGTGGGCCACGGCGAGCGCCCGCGCTGCTTGTAGAGCAGCTTGGCGCGGTAGGTCTGCTCGCCGGCCGAGGCGGAGGTCGGCAGACCGGAGCCGCCCACGCTGCGCCACGTGCCGAGGTCGAACTGGTAGAGCCCGTAGTAGCCGGCCGGGTTCACTGCATCGGGGTTGCCGCCGGACTCGCAGTTGGCGAGGGCGCCCCAGTTGAGGCCGTTCGCACCGGCGACGGCGTACGCCTCGCGGCCCACGAGCACGCGGCGCGGGCGCGGGTCCTTCACGAGCTTGCGCTTGATGACGCGGTACTTCACGGGCTCGCCGTTGTGGAACGTCTTGCGCGCGACGACCACGCGGGTGCCGGGCCGGCCCTCGCGGACGACCTTGCGGACGCCGGGCTTGAGCTCGGTCGTGAACACCTCGACGGTGCCGCGACGCACGCGCTCGCGCTTGGTCTTCCGCTCCTTGACCACGTCGGTCAGGCGTACGACGTCGCCCTGGCGCAGCCGCTTTCGCTCCCCCGAGACCTCGTCGCCGTCGCGGACGACGTCGACGAGGTCGTTGCCGTCCACGCTCACGCCGTAGGCCTCGAGCAGCTCCCCGGGCCACGCCTGGGGTGTGGTGGCGACCTCGACGGGGGCCGCGTCGGCCACCTTGAGGCGTACGTCGACGGGCTCGGTGTCCGCCTGCTGCGCGGACGCGCTGCCGGGAACGAGGGTGAGTGCGAGAGCAGCCGCGGCGACGCTGGCAGCGACGTTGCGCGGGCGGGTGAACAGGGCAGGTGTGGTGGTGGCACGCACGTGCGTCAGACCTCACATGTTGGGCGCATCGGGGGCGCTCGGACGCGACGCCGTCCGGTCAGGCGTCGAGGCCGCGGCCTGCTCTCGCCTCGCGATGGGGGGCGCCTCGTCCACGAGGGGCAGTGCCTGCAGCGCCTCCACCAGAACATTGGTCGTGCGCCCGTGTCGAATCCGCGGCAGCGCTCAGTCCGTCCCGAACGCCACCCACTGGCCCTCGGAGACCACTTCCACTGTGGCGTCGACCACCGAGATGGCGGTCTGCTCGTCGATGGCGTAGGCCGGTCCGCCGATGTCGGCCGCCCACCGCTCGGCGTCGGCCAGCGTGTTCGTGGGGAACAGGTCCAGGTGCGGGAAGATCGAGAAGTCGACGACCCCCAGGGTGCGGTCATCCGGCGCGGACGGCCAGCTGACGAAGTCGCTCCCGATCCGGGGCGTCATCACCATGCTTCCGGCACTCACGCCGACCCAGACGGTGTCGGGCAGAGACGGCAGCAGGTCGGCCAGCCCTGACTCGCGCACCCAGTGGCACAGGTAGGTCGCGTCGCCGCCGTCCACCAGGAGGACGTCGGCCTCGCGGACCCAGGGGATCCAACGGTCCTCCCCGATGGTGGGCAGTGCGGTGAGCTCGAGGACGCCCACGGAGCCCCAGCCCAGGCCGGAGAAGTGCGGCGAGGACGTCCCACCGGCGGCCGACCTCTGCACCGACGCCGGACCACACATCGGGTGACCCCACATCGCGGTCGGGACGAGCAGGGCGGTGCACTCGCCGACCGGCTTCCCGAGCATCTCCTCCAGCGCCGAGCGGATGCTCGGGTTGGTGACTCCCCCGGACGTCAGGAGCAGCCTCACGATGCCTCCCCAGCGGGGATCTCCAGCCGGACCACGCGCCGCCGCAGGGTGGGCGAGGCCGTCACCTCGTAGCCGGCCTCGAGGAAGACCTGGAGCAGGCCGACCGACGCCTCGTCCCAGATCACGGTCTTGCCCGGTGGCGGCTCGATCGGGTATCCCTCGAGGACGCGGGCGCCGACCTGCTGGCCGTACGCGACAGTGGCGGCGGCGAGCTCGTACGTCAGCCCCGCCTTCCGCCAGCCCTTGCGCACGACGAAGCACGTGACCGACCAGACGCCCTCCCGCTCGGGGTCCATCCGCATCCACGGCTGCTTCCGGCTCCACAGCCGGGGGTAGTTCTCCCGCGGCTCGACCGCGACCCAGCCGGCCGCCTCGCCGTCGACGTACCCGATCAGCCCGGAGGTCGGACCGGCGGTGCCGCAGGCGGTCTGCTCGATCAGCGCGGCGTCGCGCTGGTCCTGGTTGGTGTCGCGCCAGATCCAGCCCGGCACCTTCATCGCCTGGCACCGACACTTGGCGGCGCCGCTCGTGGCGAAGACCGCCTCGACGTCCTGGGTCGATGCTTGGTTGGCCGGGAGCCAGGTGAACTCGGGCATGCTGCGACCCTAGACGTCACCGGGCGGTTCAGGCGCCGTCCTCGGTCAGGGTCGTGACGGGCAGCCAGTCGGCGCCGAGCAGCTGGGCGACGTCGGCGAGTCCGGTGGTGTCGCCGCCCACCGTGTCGGACGCTGCGGCGATCCGCTCCACCATGACCTTGCCGACCTGCTCCTCGACGGTGTCCTCGGCGTAGGCGATGTGCCACGGCGAGACCTGGTGGTCGCGGTGGGTGCGGCCGGTCACCTGCCGCCCGGCGATGCCCGAGAAGCGGGCCTGGTGGAAGACGCCGACCCGCGGCTCCGTGCTCGCGCAGTGGCCGTCGGCGAGGGTCTCGCCGGCGTGGAGGCTGATCGAGGCGACCGTGGTGAAGACGCAGACCTTCGCCTGCCCGGTCTGGAACCTCAGCCGCTCGGCCTCCGGGTCGAACCGGTCGCGGCCGTAGATCGTGGCGACCTCGATGCCGGAGTCCCGCAGCCGGTCCGCGATCGGGTCGGCGGCGGTCGCGACGAACTCGACCGAGCACGCCACCTGACGTTCGGCCTGGACCTGCTGGGCGATCCAGGCGACCGTCGAGTCGACGCGGATGAGCCCGGCCTTCTGCCGGAAGCGCAGGAGTGCGGCCCGACCCAACGCCTTGTTGCGACCGCGACGGGCGATGTCCATCTCTCGGCAGAACTCGCCCCACTCGGTCTCGTACGCCGTCCGCTCGGCCGGGGTGAGCGCCACCGGCATGCCGGAGATCGGCACCGGACCCCAGGGCGCGGCGCGGTGCAGCATCGCCGGTGGCCGCTCCTCGTCGAGCCAGCCGCGGACGAGCTTGAGGTCTGCCGCACGGCGCGCCGGGTCAACTGTCCACGTCGCGCCGTAGCGTCCCGGTTCCAACCCGACGCCGTGGCGCTCGAGCGCGGCGGCGAACGCGTCCCCGGGACGCGTCGCCGACGTCCACTCCTTCATCGACTCGCCCAGCACCTGGGCGTAGGCCGGAGCGAGGTAGGGCAGTTCGAGCGGCGTGTGTCCGGGCGTCGCGGTCGTCGAGATGACGAACGGTGCCGTGTCGTGCGGCTTGCCGTGTCCGGAGATCCGGGCCCAGAGCTTCCACCGCTTCGTCGTCGTACGCCGCAGGGCGTGCGCCTCGTCGGCGATGATCACGTCCCAGGTGTGGTCCGTGACCTTGTCCAGCCGGTCCCACGTGATGACGACCCACTCGAGGCCGCCGTGCCCCAGCGCCGTGATCGTCCGGCACCAGTGGCCGATCGTGATCGCGGCAGGCCTGTCGGCCACGACGAGCACCCGTCGCGCGCCGCGGAGGTCACCCACCGCCGTCGCCCCCAGAACCGCGGAGATCGTCTTGCCCACACCGGGCTCGTCCGCGAGCAGGAACTGCCGCCCGCCCGCTGCGGCGCGCGCCGCGATCGCGTCGGCCGCCTCGAACTGGATCCGCCGCGGCTCGAGCTCGTCGGTGGGCTCGGGGTCGGGCGTCGGACGGTCGGGATTGAGGGTGTTCTCGATGAACCGACCGAGCGTGTAGGGCCCCGGTGACCAGGGCGCCAGGTGCGCGGGCAGGTCGCGACCGACGTAGAGGTGGGTCTTGACCGCCGAGTGCCACGTGGCGCCGTCGACCTGCGTCCCGTACGGGATGTCGAGCACCCACAGCCGCTCGCCGGGCCCGACGGTCGGCAACGGCCGCTGCTGTCGCGGGCCGCCGCGGCGCGGCGACGCGGGCTTGCGTCGACGAGCACCGGTTCGTCGAGTGCTGGCCACCCACGGACGTTATCGGGGTCGCGGGCCCGAACCGGGCGGGCGCGCCCACGGCGATGGTGGTCAGGGAGTTGCGACGCCCTGCGCCTCGTCGAGGGTGTCCGCATGGAGGAGACGAACAGCGCCTGGTCGGTCACGGTGGTGTTCTTCCTGCGGGTGGAGGTGCCGCCGACGATCGTGCCGCCGGGCTCCCCCGGAATGTCGTAGGCCATCTGCGAGCGAGACGAGCACGTCGGCGGACAACATGGAGAAGGTCCCGCCGCCCGCGCCACTCGGAGCGATGCCAGGGCTTCACGCCGTCCTGTGACGTGCGACCAGGGCGATCAGGGCTGTGTGGGTCGCCGGATCGGCGGCGGCAATGATCCCGGACCGGAATGAACCGGGCCGCCGTCGAAGTCGGTGACCGTGCATCCGGCAGCCTCGCAGATCGCCAGACCGGCGCTGAAGTGGACGCTGTCCTGATGGTGCCCGTCCGTGACGTAGCCGAGCCGTTGGCCCGTTGCCACCCAGGCGAGGGCGAGCGTCGTGGATTCGATCCTCGGGCTGAAGTGCGCGCGGAGGTCGGGGTCCGCGGCGAGCTGCGCTCCTACGAACGGGCGGTCGAGCGGCCCATCGGCATTGATGTCGACGATGCGGTTGTGCGCGGCCGGACCCACCGTGTCTCGACCCTCGATCGTGAAGCCGTCGGCGCCCGAGCAGTAGACCTCGCCGCTCGGCGGGTGAGCGACCGCTGCAGCCGTGGTGGCGCCACCGTGCCTGAGCGCGACGTTGACGGAGAAGTGCGGCGTCATCGCGGCGTAGTTGACCGTGCCGCACAGCGGATCGACCCGCCAGACACGCGCCCGGTCCGTGGCACCGACCTGTCCCAGCTCCTCCCCGACGAATCCGTCCTGCGGCCTCGTCGAGCCGATGACCTGCAAGATGGCCCGTTCGGAGGCCAGGTCTGCTTCCGTGGCGAAGTCAGTTCCCGTCTTGAACTGCTGCGTCAGAGCTGAGCCGTAGCGGTCCATCAGAGCGGCAGCGCCCGCACGTGCGGCCGCCAGTGCGACGTCCGCGTCTGACATGTCCGCGATCACCGCGCCATCGAACCACGCGTGGCCGTGCCGGGCCCGGAGGCCGAGGCGTACGGCTGTGGTGTGGACGTGCGTCCGCCCGTCCTGAGTGGACGGCGCCAGTCGAGCGCCGCTCGTCACCTCCATCAGGCCGTGATGTCGTGGTCCGACGCTAGCCGTCCCTCCGTGGCGCCTCGGGCGTCACCATGAGGGAGCTCAGCAGGTGGTCCATCAGAGGCCACAGCACGGTGTCCTCGGCGTCGTCGACGACGTCGATGAACTTGCTGAGCTCGAGCATCACGAAGCCGTGCAGGGCGGTCCACCACTGTGCTGCCACGGCCGCAGGGTCTCCCTCCCGCAACACTCCCGCCACCATGCCGCGTTCCATGAACTGCTTGATCTGCTCGAAGGCGTCCAGCCCCAGGATCCGGTCCTCGTAGTGGAGGCGGTAGTCGCCGAGCGTGGCCGAGCCGAACATCACCGCGTAGAGGTCGGGGTCCGCTTGGGCGTGCGCGCGATAGGCAGCAGCCGCGTTGCGCAGGTCCAGTAGCGGGTCCTCGGTGATCGGCACCTCCGCCACTCGCGCGAAGAGCCGGCGGAAGCCTTCGCCCACCATGGCGCGGACCAGACCGGGCATGCCCCCGAAATGCGTGTAGACGGCCATGGTGGACGTGCCGGTGGCGGTGGCCAGCTTCCGTGCGGACAGCGCCGAGGGGCCCTGGTCGCGCACCATGTGGGCGGCGACCTCGAGCAGCCGTCGACGCACCTCCGCGGAGGACGCGCTCCGGCCTGCGACTGTCTGGTCCACTCTCCCTGCCACCCTTGCCAGCCTCCTGTCACGGGGTTACGGTCCAATCATAACGGCGTTATGGATGGGAAGTGCAGCACCATGCCGAACCGATACCTCACCGACAACTTCGCGCCGGTCCACACAGAGCTGACGGCCTTCGACCTGCCCGTGACCGGTCATCTGCCCGAGCACCTCGACGGCCGCTACCTGCGCAACGGACCCAATCCGGCCGAGGACCTGGGCCCGCAACACCACTGGTTCCTCGGCCAGGGCATGGTGCACGGTGTCCGGATCGCCGACGGACGCGCGGAGTGGTACCGCAACAGGTGGGTCAAGCCGGAGGGCGAGGACCACGGACCGAACACCAACGTGGTCCAGCACGCCGGCAAGACCTTGGCGATCGTCGAGTCCGGGCCCGCGCCGTACGAGCTGACCTTCGAGCTCGACAGTGTCGGTCGCTGCGACTTCGGCGGCACCCTCGACTTCGGCGGGTCGCAGGGCTACACCGCTCATCCGCATGCCGACCCCGTCTCCGGCGACCTGCACGCGATCTCGTACAACTGGGTGCGGGGCACCAAGGTCGACTACACCGTGGTCGGCGCCGACGGCACCGTCGTCAAGCACGTGGAGATCGAGACCGGCGGAATGCCGATGATCCACGACTGCGCCCTCACCGAGCACTACGTGGTGATCTACGACCTGCCGGTCACCTTCGACATGGGCATGGTGACCGACGGCGTCCCACGCCTGGCACGGCTCACACCCGGGCAGCAGCGCGACGCGCTGGGGGGCAACCCGATGCCCGAGTGGATCGTCGACGCCGTGGCCCGCGGCGAGTCCGTCACCAACCCCGCGGCACCGCTGCCCTACTCGTGGGACCCCGACCACGTGGCGCGGATCGGCCTGGTGCCCCGCGACGGCGACGGATTCGACGTGCGCTGGTTCGAGATCGACCCCTGCTACGTCTTCCACACCCTCAACGCCTACGAGAGCGGATCGCCGGGCAGCCCCGAGGTCGTCCTGGACGTGGTGCGCCACCCGCGGATGTTCGCCACCGACTACACCGGACCCAACGAGGGCCTCGCATCACTGGTGCGCTTCACCCTGGACCTCAGCTCGGGCAAGGCCCGCGAACACCGCTTCGATGAGCACGCCCAGGAGTTCCCGCGCTACGACGAGCGGCTGACCGGGAAGCCGCACCGCTTCGGCTACACAGTGGGGATGGTCGGGGCCGGATTCGGCGACACCGTGCTCAAGCACGATGTGGTGGCCGGCACCACCCAGAGCCGCAGGCTCGGTGCGG
This sequence comes from Nocardioides alpinus, assembly GCF_900112035.1. Taxonomy (GTDB): domain Bacteria; phylum Actinomycetota; class Actinomycetes; order Propionibacteriales; family Nocardioidaceae; genus Nocardioides; species Nocardioides alpinus. The sequence continues at coordinate 180,255 of NZ_FOKC01000006.1, forward strand.
GCCGCGAGGCCGGAGAGTTCTGTTTCGTGCCCGACCCGGGCTCCGACGGCGAGGACCACGGCGTGCTCATGGGCTACGTCCACGACCGGGCCACCGATCGCAGTGACCTGGTGCTGCTGGACGCCCAGACCCTCGAGGACGTCGCCGCCGTGCACCTCCCCGGCCGGGTGCCCACCGGCTTCCACGGCAACTGGGCTCTAAAGTCGTGACGTGACAGAACTCCCCGTCCTCGATGCGACCGACCAGCGCATCCTCGGCAGCCTGCTGGAGAAGCAGACGACCGTGCCCGCCACCTATCCTCTGTCCGCGAACGCACTGGTGTCGGCGTGCAACCAGTCGAGCAGCCGCGACCCGGTCACCGACCTCGACCAGCAGGTCGTCGAGCGGACCGCGAAGTCGCTCAAGGAGCGCGGGCTGCTGCGGATCGTGTGGTCCGACACCGGGCGCCGGACACTGAAGTACCACCAGATCCTCGATGAGCATCTCGCCCTCGAGCCTGACCAGCGGGCGCTGCTCACGGTGCTGCTGCTCCGGGGCGCCCAGGCGCCGGGTGAGCTGCGCACCCGCACCCAGCGGTTGCACGGGTTCGCCGACCGCGGCCAGGTCGAGGAGTGCCTGCGCCGGATGGCGAGCCGCGCGCAACCGCTGGTGCGCGAGCTCGAGCGTCGCTCGGGCCAGCAGGACCCGCGCTGGATCCACCTCCTGGGCGCCGCGCCGGAGCAGACCCCGGGCGAAACCGGCCAGGTGGGGAGTGCCGACCCGTCGCGCATCCGCGTCACGCAGATCATCGCCGACCTCCACGTACCGGACCTCCCCGCCTCCAGGCGCTTCTACAGCGACTACCTCGGGTTGGCCGAGGAGGAGTTCAACCTGGGCTGGGTGGCCCGCCACACGTCGCCGGGATCCAGGGCGACGCTCCAGGTGATGACCAGCGACGCCACTGCACCCGTGGACCCCGTGGTCACGGTCATGGTCGACGACGTCGAAGCCGCCTACCTCCAAGCACAGGAACGTGGGTACGAGATCGTGCATCCCCTCACCACTGAGGCATGGGGCGTGACTCGGTTCTTCGTCCGCGCTCCCGACGGCAACGTGCTCAACGTCGTCCAGCAGCACGCACGCTGAGGGTCTTGCCTTGGAATGAGCGACGCACTCGGTGGTCGACGTACGCCTCGCAGCACGAGGCGCGACAGGTGCTGCCGCTCGTCCTACTGGTGGGGCTCGAGGTAGCGAAGAGCTGCGCTGAGATTCTCATCTGCCGCACTCTCGGCATCGAGTCGAAGCCAGTCACGCTCCGGACGCACGAGCTGCGTCTGCCAGGTCGCAAGTGTCTCCTCGGCTGTACCGAACTCCCACTCAGTCCCTGGGACCGGTGCCGTTGCCGACGCCACCTGCGAGAGCCGTGGCGACCGCGCGTCGAGACGAGCCAGCACCAGCGACCAGTCCTGCACCCAGAGCTCGATGAATGCGTACCGCACCCCGTTCGCATGAGCGACCTGCCGGCCGGAGTCGAGCAGCTCGTGATACCTGCATGGCGAGTCGAGGAGCACGCCTCGCCCCTGCTCAAGCACGTCCCCCGCGAGCGCCAGGGCGGCGGCGTACGTGACGCGCCCTGCGGCCGCGACGGACACACCGGACTCGATGATCGAGCTCTTCAGGACGTCGGTGTCCACGACCACGAGGCCGGTGGCCTCCGCGACAGATCTGGCCAGAGTGGACTTGCCCGAACCGGGCACCCCAGAGAGTTGTACGAGCACCGATCGAACCTAACCCGCTCGTGACTCGTGGGCGGCCAGTTCTTCGACCAGCTCCATGCAACGTAGGCGGGCCGGGGAGAAGTCGTACGGCATCTTTCCAGCCGCGTCGACGAATGCGCTCATGGACTCCTGCCCGGCCCCCTCCCCGCCGTCATCAGCGGTAGCAGCGTGCAAGGCGTCCCAGGAGTCGACGAGCGCTTCGTCGACCTGATTCAGGCCGGAATCTTCAAACACAGCGTGCAGTGCCAGCTCGAACGCGTGCCGCTCGGCCGCCACCTGTACCACGAGGGGGTCGTCGACAGCGATCGTGTCGTCGAGCGCCTCCTCGGCGGCATCGACGCGGTCGGACTCCTCCCGCATACCCGGGTGAGTGGCCAAGGCGATGTAGCGCGAGGCGTTGAGGGCCGCACCCAGCGGACCGAAGATCCGCTCGATCACCAGCAGGTTGTCGAGGTCCGCCTGGCGCAGGGAGCCCTCCGGCAGGCTCTCGAGGCGGGCGGTGACGACCCGGGAGAGCAGACCCATCCTGCTGCCTTGGGTGCGCATGCGCTGCACCGCAGCCCGCTGACGCTGAAGTTCTGCTTCCTGGGCGGCGAGGGTTGTCTCCAGCCGATCCAGGATGCCGGCGACGTCGTGGTCGCTTCCGGCACCAGCAGGAGGCGTGTGTGCAAAGGCGTCACGGATGTCGTCCAGGGCGATCCCGGCGTCGGCCATCTTCCTGATCCACAGCAGCCGGATCATCTCGGCGTACCCGTAGCGGCGGCGGTCGTCACTGCCGCGATCGGGCTCGGGCAGCAGGCCGATCTCGTGATAGTGACGGATCGCCCGCGGTGTGGTGCCGACGAACGATGCCGCGTCCCCGATCTTCACCTGACGTGGCGGAACGAAGGACGAGTACATAGGGCGGGGCCTTCCTCGATGGGACGAGACGTGAGACCACCGGACCACATGACGTTACGGAAGGTGCAACTCCCAACAGCGCACCGGCTGAGCCGCGATGCGTCGGCCGCGCGGCACCATGGTGGCGCACGGCGGGACTCGGCGTGCGTATGGTGTGGACGTGCCCGACAACGTCCTGTGGATCGTCACGGACGACCAGATGCGCTCGACGCTGCGGTCGATGGACCGCACCTGGCGGCGACTGGTTCGCAAGGGCGTGCACTTCCGGCAGGGTTACAGCGCGATGCCCCTGTGCGGACCGGCGCGAGCTTCGATCCTCACCAGTCGCTACCCCCACAACCACGGGTGCGACACCAACATGACCCACCAGCCCTTCGTGGCTCAGGGGCACGACCGGGACACAGCGGCGACCAGGATGAAGGAGGCCGGCTACGACACCGGCTACTTCGGGAAGTACATGAACGGACTCGGCGAACAGCCGTCGTACGTCGCCCCCGGCTGGGACCGGTGGGTGACGCTGCTCGATGGCATGATCGACGACCCCCGGATCAACGTCGACGGCGCGGTGCGGAAGGTCGCCTCGAAGCGGGAGTTCGACCATTTCGCCGCCCAGAGGCTGCGCCGCTTCATCCGTCGCCACCAGGACACCGGGCCGTGGTTCGCCGTGTACTCGCCGACGGCGCCCCACGGCCCGTACACGCCGAGCCCCAAGCATGCCGATGACTTCGACGAGGTTGCCTGGGACCCGCCGTCGTTCAACGAGGCCGACATGAGCGACAAGCCCACGTGGCTGCGGGACCTCCCGCCGCAGGACCGTCGCCGGATGCGCCAGATCTACGAGGGCAAGCTCGAGGAGCTCCAGGACGTCGACGACCAGATCGGCAAGATCCTGGACGCCCTGCGCCAGACGGGCCAACTCAGGAGAACGTGGATCTTCTTCGTCTCCGACAACGGCTACCTGCTGGGCGAGCACCGACTGCTCTCCAAGTCCCAGCCCTACGAGGAGGCAGCGGGCATCCCCTTCAGTGTGCGCGGGCCGGGTGTCGAGCCGCGCACCGTTGATGCGCTGGTCTCACAGGTCGACCTGATGCCCACCACTCTCGAAATCGCCGACCTGGACCCGGACACCGGGCGCGAGCTCGACGGCCGATCCATGCTCGGGCCGCTCAGGTCAGGCGACTGGTCGTCCTGGCGAAGGCGCCTGATCATCGAGAACATCAACCTCGACTGGACGCTGCTCCGGGAAGGTTCCCATGCCTACGTCGAGCACCGCGGCACCGGGGAGTGGGAGCTCTACGACCTTGAGCGTGACCCCCACCAGCTCGCAAGCCTGCGGGACGCCGACGTCTCTGACTGGGCCAGGAAAACCGGGCAGTTCGCGGGCACGCAGGGCCTCGCACTACGCAGGCTCGAGCAATAGCAGCGAGCCGACGGAACCACACAGGTCCGGCGGCGGCATGCCGCCTCGGTCACCATGACCGGCGATGCAACACCGATAGGCCCCAACCTCCGGGTGTAGGGCGCGGGCTCGGGCCGTTTCCCGCCGGAATGCCGCAGCATGACTAAGCGCGATTGCATGGTTCAACGCGACCGGTGGCTTCGATCGAATGGGCGCCTGGTCGCAAGGCAAACGCGCCACTCCTCGGTCAGTCCTCGATCTGCGCTGAGCCCTGTCGCTTCAACGCATCGAGTCCGTCCCGCATGGCACGCATCTTCTCGCGCGAGTGGCCAACCCAGTCGCGGACCTCGCCCACCACGCGAACCGGCTCGCGGCTGCGAAAGGACATCGTGGGGTTCCCGGGAAACCTCTTGTGGGTGACATTGGGGTCGTCCTCGAAGTCGCCTACCGGCTCGACGATGTAGATGCGCCCGTGACCCTCGCCTGCAGCAAGCTCGGCCCCCCACGCTGCGGCGTCGAGGGTCGCGGTGAAGTAGACGAAGTTCGTCAGTCGTCCCTGCTCGAAGTTCGACTCGCGGCCGGGCACCAAGAGATCACCGGCAGCAAGATCCGCCTTCGTGCCGTGCAAGTAAGCACCGCCCTCGAAAGCCTCAAACGGCACAGGCTCATTCGCGGCGCTCATGAGCAGACAGTAGTTCCCGAACGGACCGATGAAGCAGAGCTCATCCCTGATCTTCCGCTGCCTGGCGAAGTGGTGCCTATGAACTTCTGCTCGGCATCGTCGTCCAAGGGGCCGCCGGTGATCGACGCGGAACCTCGCGCGCACGTTGCCGCGCGCCGCGTAGGCAGCGCTCTCGAGCCCGACTGCTGTCCAGACGGTCGCGTCCGGCGCCGCCACCGAGCACGTCGGCGCGATACCGCCGATCAGCACGTCGTCCCCGCCGCGCGCCGACAGGCGGCGGAATGGGCCAGGTCTGTTGGCGCCGATTGGTGCGGCAGGCCCGTTCGTGCCGCAGACTCTTCAGTCCTGCTGGATCGCGGCGCTGAAGTGCCGCGCGGCGACAGCGAAGTTGGGGCGGGGTAGGTCAGCACCGCTAGCTGATCGGGTGATCGTGGACCGCCGATGAGAGGTGTAGGCCGTTCAGCTCGAGGTACAGCTGTCGCTCGGTGACAGTAAGTGTGAGCGCGTTGCGGCGCTCTATCGCGCCCACCGCGGAATCGATGAACCCGGGCTCGAAGCTGTGCAGGACGATCTCCTCGGCGCGATGTATCTTCGCCCCCGTCCACTGCGCCAGCACCCTGGTCGGGTCGCGGTGCGTGTAGATCGTCGTGCGCTCGGCCGCCTTGCTGCCCGTGTGAAGGCGCGCGGCATCGGGCGCCCCGACTTCGATCCAGGCCAGCAGCTTCCCGCTCAGGTCGCGCACGAGGACCGCCGGGTCCGCAGTCGTCGAGATTCCGTCGCTGAACGTGATGCCGTCTTCGAATTCGAGGCAGTAGGCGAGCACACGCGTCACGAGGTACGCGTCGGTCTCTGACGGATGCCGCGCCGCGCGAAGCGTGAACTGCTCGTATACGCCGCGATCCGTGTCGGCCAACTCAATCTCGAACACGTACATCGTTGCACCGGCTGCCATGGAGTTCATGCTGGCCTACATGGCGTTCTGACGTCGAATGGCCTAGGTCGCCGATGGGGGCCTACGAGGAAATACGACTCCGGGTCAGCGACGAGGCTCTTGTCGTTCTAGGGAGCCGAGGGCGTCAACCTGGACGGATCTGACCTGCGGCCCGACCGTCTTGTCACACGCCGGCGACGTAGGCGGCGGAATGACGCACCGCGTAGGGGGCAACGTCTGCGTCGCGGCGGGTGCCACGTGAAAAGTACCAACTACCTGACGTAGGTGAGGGCATGGAGACGGGGGCTTGCGTGAGCATCACGACGCGAGAGGAGTCCATGGCTCGAGTCCTTGCGGGCGCCGGGAAGCACCGCAGGCGTGGACTAGGCCTTCTGGCAGCGTCGTGGGTCCAGGAGTAGCGTCCGCGACAGCCAGCGAGAAAGGTGGCCGATGGATCTCACATACGCCCATGAGCGCAGCGATCAGGTCGTGGGACACGGCTATATCGAAACGCGACAGTTCTGGTTCGACCCGAATGGCCAGTTCCTTACGGCGCTGATCAGCGTCGTGCTGAGCGATGGGAGCAAAACGGACCTCGTCGGCACGAATGAGGACGGCGTCGTCATGGTCGACGGGAATCTGCGCTACCCGGACGACACCTTCCTGACTGCAGGCTTCAGCGTCGACGGCCGGGCCACGATCATGCATGCACATACGCACACGCGGGACACCACGCACTGGCACTACCTCCCTGACGGCTCAGCGGAGGTATCCCAGGTCGAATGGCGTACCGGAGAGGTAGCGACTACGCAGTGGCAACTCTCCCCGGACGGCGCACCGGTCGGTGACGTCCGCGAGCACGTACTGATCGGGGATGGCAGTGACGGGTACAAGACAATCGAGACGATTCGTCAAAGAGACGGCACGGTGACATCCACTACCAAGGTGGTCAACGCCCACGGGGAGTTGATCACCAGCGAAACGACGGTGGTCCACTTCGACCCCAATCCTCAACCTCCTCCAGCCAACGGCAGGTTGCCATCGAGGCCCGCGCCTGGCGGGGGTGGAGGCGACCGCTTCGGCGACATCGAGCCGACCACGCGCGCGCCTGACCCGAACGTCAGCGGCGGAGGAGGCTGGATCGGTGGCACTGGGCCGATGTCGGGGACCCGTCACATCACCGACTGGTGGTTTCGCGGGTCTACCGGCGACATCAGGTACTTGGGCTCCACCGCAAACGCCAAGACGAAGACAGCGCGGGGGGATCCAGACTGAGCAGTTCGTCCCGAACTGCGTTATTTGGGGTCGATCCACTGACCGCACGGTCGGCGGTGCTGACTGGATCGAGGGCCTTCGATCCGGTCCCAGGCCACTGATTCGAGTCACGCACCTTTGCCCCGACATGGCGTCATGAATCTTGCGCTCCGAACGTCTCGGCGTCCGTCTACTAGGTCCGCACCGCGCGGCACTGGGCCACGCTGATCACGGTATCTGCGGACGTTCGAGCTAGGCCGCCACGCGGCGGATCGACGCAGATCACGACGGGCGCTACGCCTCGGCAAGGTCGGACTGGTACAGCCAGGTCATCGGGGCATTGACGGCCCGGGGTTGAGGGGAGGAATGTGGTTTCCAGCGCCGTGACGGGTGGGCGGGCCATTGAAGAAAGCAGCCTCACATGCCCAAGCCGTCCACCGGGCGCGCCGGGGAACCCCCGGGAGAGTTTGAGCCAGCCGCAGGACTTGACTCGCGACTGAGGCCGCGCCGGAGCATGGGCGCCCGGCACCTGCGGAGGTTATGTCCGGTCGCCGTCGCCTTGCTCCTGTCGCTGCTCTTGGCGATCGGCTTCGGGGGGTCTGCGCCAGCAGCCTGGACCGCGGCCGGGGACGTCGAGCCCTTCGTCACACCACGAGCCGCTGTGAGCGCGGAAGTGGCGTGGACGTCCTCGAGCACGCCATTCAGCGCCGACGGCGTCTTCGCGGAGTGGCCGATGCCCGCTGGCTATACCGAGAAGGAGTACTTCATCTCGGGAACGGCAAGCATCTACGAATACTCGGACACCGGTGTCCGGGTCGTCTCCCCTTGCCCTGCCAGCGTGACGGGCGATGCCAGGCCCTCCTGCAGCGGACTCCCCTACACGACCCGCATCCTCATCGCCATGCCCAAGCAGCCACGCGACTTCTCGGGAAACGTGTGGGTCAATCCACTGAACCCGTCCGCGGGATACGACATGCGAGTGGATTGGAACCGCACGCAGCGCTACCACGTGCGGAAGGGCAACGCCTACGTGATGTGGACGGCAGCGTCTTGGGCCGTTGACGCGCTGAAGCAACACGACCCACAGCGCTACTCGGCGCTGCACTGGCCGTCCGACCCCCGCCGGGTGGGCACGCCGTACGACGGCATTGCCTACGACGTTGCCGCACAGTTGGGACGGCTGCTGAAGGAGAACACCCCAGACAGCCCTCTCCACCGCTACGACGTCGAGCGTGTGTTTGAGGCTGGCTTCTCCTACGACGGAGGCCTGACCTTCACGCAGGCGAACATCTTCCACAACCTCCTACGCATGCCCGGCGGAGGCGGCATCTACGACGGATACCTTCCCCAAGGTTCTTGGGCTCAAGACATGGTCCCCCTCAACCCATGGCCCACGGGCTATCTCCCTGAAGGTGATCCTCGCCTGCGCATGGGCTCCCGCGATGCGCCAGTCATCAAGGTCAACACCGAGACGGAGTTGGCGCTGCCGATTCCGATCTCCTGGCGCAGACCGGACAGCGACGCCCCCCATGATCGATACCGCGGGTGGGAGGTGCCTGGCGCCAGTCACGATGACCAGCAGACCCTTTCGGACCCGAGCAACATGGCTCTCTTCGGGACGGTCTCGTTCCCCAGCGAATGTGCGCACAAGGACCCACCTCACGTGTCTCCCACAGACTTCCGCTACGGCTACGTGGCCAACGCGGCAGCTGACGCGCTGGTCAACTGGGTCACGACCGGAAGCAGCCCTCCACACGCCTCCCACATCGAGCAGACCGATCTCTCGAATCCCTCGAAGCAGACCATCATGAGGGATCGATTCGGCAATGCCCGCGGTGGCGTCCGAACTCCCCAGCTGACGGTCCCTCGCAGCGCGTTCCACGTGATCGACGACGGACCTGCCTTCTGTTGGAGCATCGGGTGGAGCACGCCTCTGAGCAACTCCGTGCTGACGTCGCTCTACACGAGCTCTGCCGACTACAAGCGACAGTTCGCAGCAGCAGCGAAGCAGACGGTGGAGCTCGGCTTCTGGCTGGAGGCGGACGCTCGCGAGGCCATCCGAGAACTGGCAACGCTGCCGTAGAACACGAGGACACGCGCAACGCGGCTCGGGGTTTGCCGCGTCATAGTGGGCGGGCTGGGCTACGCCGACCGCTCGATTGTCGTCACCACGCTCGTCACCGACGGCCGCTTCGGCGTACTTGAGAATCCGAACCGGCACGGCGGTTCGACAGGTGCCAGCGTCCCCAGGTCGGCACCGCGCCACGAGCCGTCGATCGCCGTCACCGCGACGACAGAGGTCGCGCCGTACCACTCCCGCCGGTCTCCCCCGGCCGTCCCGCGAGTGCGCACGCCCTTCAACGCCACCCGCGCGATCGGGTCCGCTGCAGCGCACCACGCGGGGGCAGTCGCCACGCGCGCCGGCACGAGACCGAGGGCCGCGCCCAGCGGCGTACGGCCTCCCACCACCAGGCGCAGCGAGAGGGACCGTGTCGAGACCTGCCACCCGTCCGAGGTGTCCGAGACGTCGACCGGCTCGATGACGTGCTCGTCGAAGGAGTACGTCGCGGCCACGAAGTCCCGCACGCGATCGGCCGGGGCCAACAGCACGCGGTGGCCGGTGGCGTCCTCGACCATCACGTCGGCGAAGGAGCCCCACGGGCTGTCGTCCCAGCGGCCGACGACGAGGCGTACGCCGCTCGTGCTGCCGACTCCGGCGATCCGGCCGGTGAAGCGCTCGCGGACGCGGCCCGGCTTCACTGCTGCACGAGCGAGGACGGATCGACACCGTCCGCCGCCAGCCCGGCCGCGACACCCGAGCGGTCCTCGTCGGACCGGTTCTGGCTGAGCTTCGCCTTCGCCTCGACGCTCTCCACCTCGAGCTCGACGCCCACGATCGGCCGCAGGTTCTTGTCGACGTAGTCGGACGGCGCGTCCGTGACCTCCCACGGCTCGTCGCGCGGCTGCTCGTGGCGGTCGGTGAGACGCGTGACGAGCGCGCGCACCCACTCCGCGTCGTCGTGGACCCGGATCCGTCCGCGCAGGTGGACCACCGAGTAGTTCCACGTCGGGACGACCTTGCCGTGCTCGGCCTTGGTGGCGTACCAGCTCGGGCTGACGTAGGTGTCCGGCCCGGTGACGATCGCCAGCGCAGGCGATCCGTCGACGATGCGGCGCCAATGAGCATTGGCGCGGGCGAGGTGGCCGACGAGGCGCTCGCCCTCCCACATCACCGGCAGGAACGTCGCGTCGGGGAGGCCGTCGGCGCCCACGGTCACGAGCTGGGCGGTCGCGACGGCGTCCACGAAGGGGCGGACGTCGTCGGGCGCCATCACGTTGAAGCGCGGGACGTAGAGCTGGGCCTCTGCGGGTTTCGGGCTCATGCCGACATCCTGCCCGTTGGGGTGATCCGATGTCGGTGGTGGGCGGCAGGATGGAGGCATGCTGCTCGCCGACCTCGTCGCCACCTCCGCCTCCGTGGCCGCCACGCGGTCCCGCAAGGCCAAGGTGGCCGCGCTCGCGGAGACGCTCGCGCTCGTCGAGCCGGCCGAGCTCGAGATCGTCGTGTCCTACCTCGGCGGCGCGCTGCGCCAGCGGCGTACGGGCCTGGGGTGGCGCGGCGTCAGCGACCTGCCGCCGCCGGCTGACGAGCCGTCGCTGACGGTGCTCGAGGTCCACGAAGCGTTCGAGGCGATGTCCATCATCGCCGGAGCCGGGTCGCAGCAGGTGCGCCGCGATGCGGTCGAGGCACTCTTCGGGCGGGCGACCGAGCCCGAGCAGGCGTGGCTGCGCGCGGTCGTCACGGGCAATCTCCGCCAGGGCGCGCTCGACGCGGTCACCCAGGAGGCGGTGGCCCAGGTCGCCGGCGTCCCGCTCACCGCCGTACGCCGTGCCGCGATGCTTGCCGGCAGCACCGTCGCCGCCACCGCAGCCGCCTTCGCCGGCGAGGAGGCGCTGGCCGGGATCGGGCTCGAGGTCGGCCGGCCGATCATGCCGATGCTCGCCTCCAGCGCGCCCGACGTCGCCGCGGCGATGGCGGGCCTGTCGGCCGACGGGACCACCGAGGTCGCGATCGACGCCAAGCTCGACGGCATCCGGATCCAGGTCCACCGCGACGGCGACGAGGTGCTCGTCGTGACACGCAGCCTCGACGACATCACCGGCCGGTTGCCCGAGGTGGTCGAGGTCGCTCGCTCGCTGCCGGCCGAGCGTTTCGTCCTCGACGGAGAGGCGCTCGCACTCTCCGACGACGGCCGCCCGATGGCGTTCCAGGACACGGCCAGCCGCACGGCCCAGGACACAGGCGTGGCGGTGACACCGCACTTCTTCGACGTCCTCCACGTCGACGGGCGCGACCTCCTCGACTCCCCCGGTCACGAACGCCTCGCAGAGCTCGACGCGCTAGTCCCCGAGCAGCACCGCGTACGACGCCTGGTCACCTCCGACACCGCAGCTGCCGACGCCTTCGCGTCGGAGACCGTCGCGGCGGGCCACGAGGGCGTCGTGCTCAAGGACCTGTCCGCGCCCTACGCCGCCGGCCGTCGCGGGTCCGCGTGGGTCAAGGTCAAGCCGGTCCACACCCTCGACCTCGTCGTCCTGGCCGTGGAGTGGGGATCCGGGCGCCGTGAGGGCTGGCTCTCCAACATCCACCTGGGCGCACGCGACGAATCGTCGCCGACCGGCTTCGTGATGCTCGGCAAGACGTTCAAGGGGATGACCGACCAGGTCCTCGCGTGGCAGACCGAGCGGTTCACCGAGCTGGCCACGTCACCGACCGACCGCAGCTCCTACGTCGTCCACGTGCGGCCCGAACAGGTCGTCGAGATCGCGTTCGACGGGCTCCAGCGCTCGACGCGCTATCCCGGCGGCGTGGCCCTGAGGTTCGCGCGGGTGATCCGCTACCGCGACGACAAGTCGGCCGCCGAGGCAGACACGATCGAGCAGGTCCGGGCGCACGTCACCGGCTGACAGGCTCCTCAGCGCTCCCCCGGCTCCGCGAGCTTGCACCCCGCGACGGAGAGGTCGAAACGACGGTCCGCGCCGATGCAGGTGTTGAGCCACCAGGTCTGCTGGCCGTAGTTCATGTCGCGCACCATCCGCACGGTCCCGCGCCTGTTCTCCTCGCAGGCCGAGTCGATGCAGCGACGGCCGCCGATGTAGCCGGTGTTGGCGATCCCCACCACCTCACCAGTGGACTGCGACACGATCGGCGATCCGCTGTAGCCGCCGCGGATCCGGCAGCCGTCGAGGGCCGGCAGCCGGATGGAGCGCCACCAGTCCCACTCGCGCTCGTGGACGCGGTACGCCGTGCCCGTGGTCGTGCAGGTGCGCTGCTCGGTCCAGTAGCCCGACGGGATCCGGATCGCGTCTCCGCGCGAGGGGCCGGTGGCGGAGAGCGCGATCGGCGTGACGCCGCCTGCGGCGAGGTCGGCGTACGTCTCGCGGAGCTCGTAGACGGCGAGGTCCGTGCGATACATCGACGCGTAGCGCAGGCTCGTGCCGCGAACCGTCATCGCGATGTCCCCGCGACCTCCGAGCAGCTCGATCGGCTTGAACTGCTTGACGTCGACGAGCACGTCCCGCGCCCCGAGGAACGGGTAGCGGACGCAGTGGGCGTTGGTCAGCACCACCGCCGGGTCGTCGTCCAGGGCGGACGCCCACCGCACCACCGCGCCCGAGCAGCCCGGGAGCCGGGCGGTGCCGGCGAACCGACCCTCGCCCGCAGCGGTGCCGGGAGCGGTTCCGGGAGCTGAGCCGGACACCGACGCGGTGGCGGGCGACAGCGGGACCAGGGTGGCGCCCAGGAGCGCGACGAGCAGGGCCATCAGGAGACGGCGACCGGGGAGTGCCATGCCGGGCATCGAACCACACTGCGCGGCTCGAGGTGGCCGTCTCCCTAGACTGGGCCCATGAGCTCTCAGCCCACGTCGCCGCCTGCCACCGGGCGCGGCGGTACCGCGGCCGCCCGGCGGCGGCTCCGGGAGACCGAGATCATCACCGCCACCCGCCGCCTGTTCGACGAGCGCGGCGTCCGCGACGCGCAGATCGAGGACATCGCGCAGGCGGTCGGCATCAACCGCGCCATCATCTACCGCCACTTCACCGGCAAGGAGGAGCTCTTCAGCCTCACGCTGGTGCAGTACCTCGACGAGCTGCGGGTGGCGCTCGAGGAGGCGGCCGGGACCACCGACGAGCCGCGTGCCCAGCTCGAGCGGCTGGTGGAGGCGTTCGTCGCCTACGGCCTGGCCCACCCGGCCTTCGTCGACTGCGCCCAGTCGATCATGCGGCGCCCCGGCGGGGACCTCCTCGCCGAGGTCAGCGAGAGCGCGATGTATCGCCTCGGCCAGTCGATCAGCGGTTGCCTGTCGGTGCTGACCCGCACCATCGAGGCCGGCGCGGCCAGCGGTGCCTTCACCGTCGAGGACCCGCAGCTGCTGGCCAACATGCTCTACGCCAGCGGGCTCGGCACCCTCCAGCTCGGCCGGGTGGCCATGCAGGTCAGCGAGGACGCGCCCGGCGTACCTCGGATCAGCCGGGTCACCGCCGAGCAGGTCCGCGACCACATGGTCGCCACCGCCCTGTCGCTGGCGGCCGGCCGCCCCGCCGACTGAGCCGCGCCTAGCGCGACAGGTGCTTGGCGCGGGCGAAGCAGAACAGCCCGTACGCCCCGATGCCGAGGCCGATCGCGGTCAGGAGCACCGGACCGAACGGCTGCTCCAGCACCGTCTGCAGCGCCTGGTCGAGACCGCCGGACTTCTTGGCCTCGTGGGTGATCGCGGCGTAGCCGAAGAGGCCGCCGATGACAGAGATCGCGACGCCCTTGGCGATGTAACCGGCCTTGCCGAGCAGGATGTACGCCGAGCCGTCCTGGCCCGACTGCCCCTGGGCGTCGAGGTGCTCGCGGAACTTCTCGGTCCATCCGCGCACGATGAGCGAGATGCCGTAGGCGATGATCGCGAGGCCGATGGCACCGACGATGAACTGGCCGCCCGGCAGGTCCATGATCTTGGCCGTCGTCCCGTCGGTGCCGCCCTTGGACGCGTCGCCCGTCGCAGTCTTCACCGCGCTCCAGCCGAGCGCGCCGTAGATGACGGCCTTGCCGAGCGACGTCGCGCGCTTGCGCCACCGCTTCGTGTCGTCGGACTCCTCCGGGAAGCCGAAGGCGAACTCGAGCAGCCGCCAGATGACCAGCAGCAGCATGCCCACCGCGATCAGCCAGACGAGCACCTTCCCCATCGGCTGCTGGGCGAGGTAGTGGAGGGCGCCGCTGTTGGAGGCGCTGTCCTCCTTCTCGCCGAACGCCAGCTGGACGGCCAGCCAGGCGATGAGCAGGTGGACGACGCCGTACGCGATGAGCCCGGCGCGGATCGCGTGGTCGAGCCAGGGACTGCGGTGGACGGACTCGGCGGTGTCTGCGGCGGCGTTCATGGCGCCAACCTAGACCTGCCGGGCAGGTGCTGAGTAGCGGTGGCGCCCCAAGGGGTGAGGCGGCTCAGACCAGGGTGGCGCGGTCGCGCATGATCGAGCCGAGCAGACCGTTGACGAAGGTCGGCGACTCGTCGGTCGACAGGTCCTGCACCAGGTGCAGCGCCTCGCTGACCGCGACCGTCACCGGCACGTCGGCATCACCCCAGAGGAGCTCGTAGACGCCGATGCGGAGCACGTTGCGGTCCACCGCCGGCATCCGGGTGAGCGTCCAGCCCTTGCTGTAGGTGGTCAGCACCTCGTCGATGCGGGCCTGGTGCTCGACGACGCCCCGCACCAGCGTGCTGGTGTAGTCGTTCGTCGGCCCCTCGCCGGCCTCGATGGCGCGGTCGAGCGCCACGACGGGGTCCTCGGAGCGGAGCTCGGAGGCGAACAGGATGTCCAGCGCGCGCTTGCGGGCCTTGGAACGGGCAGCCACGTGGTGCGCTCAGCCCTTGACGCGGCCGAGGTAGGAGGAGTCGCGCGTGTCGACCTTGACCTTCTCGCCGGAGGTGATGAAGAGCGGGACGGCGATCTGGTGACCGGTCTCGAGCGTGGCGGGCTTGGTGCCGCCGGTGGAGCGGTCGCCCTGCAGGCCCGGCTCGGTCTCGGCGATCAGGAGCTCCACGGAGGCGGGCAGCTCGATGAACAGGACGCGGCCCTCGTTGGTG
The DNA here is from genome assembly GCF_900112035.1 of Nocardioides alpinus. GTDB lineage: Bacteria > Actinomycetota > Actinomycetes > Propionibacteriales > Nocardioidaceae > Nocardioides > Nocardioides alpinus. The sequence goes on from NZ_FOKC01000006.1 coordinate 195,313, forward strand.
GCGACGATCGCCTCCTGGTTCTCCAGCATGAAGTTCTTGGCGTCGCCGACGACCTCGGGGGTCACCTCGAGCTGCTCGTAGGTGCTGGTGTCCATGAAGACGTAGGACGAGCCGTCGTTGTAGAGGTACTGCATGGTGCGCTTGTCGACGTTGGCCGTCTCGACCTTGGTGCCGGCGTTGAAGGTCTTGTCGACGTTCTTGCCCGACTCGACGTTGCGGAGCTTGGTGCGCACGAAGGCCGGACCCTTGCCGGGCTTGACGTGCTGGAACTCGACGACGGCCCAGAGCTGGCCCTCGATCTTGAGGACCATGCCGTTCTTCAGGTCGTTGGTGCTTGCCATGCTCGATCTCCGCCTTCGTCACGAGTTTCTAGATGTCAAGGGGTGCGGCGGGGCGTGCCCGCGCCGACAGCGCAGTCTAGTCGTGGCCGACGAGAGCCATGAAATGCGCGGCCTGTGCCTCGGCGGTGCCGGGCGGGTTGCGGTGCCAGGAGCCGCTCTCCGGCACCAGCATCGCCAGCCAGAACGCCGCCCACAGAGGGCGGTAGGCCGTCATCCGCTCACGCTCCTCGGCATCCAGCCCGACGGCGTCGACCAGTGCGCGGTCGTCGTAGACCCCGTGCAGGCGGCTGCCGAGGTGTTCGACGTGGTCGGCGAGCTCGTACGCCGGGTCGCTGAGGCCGCCGTCCTCGAAGTCGACGAGCCGGCACTGCTCGCCGTCCCACAGCACGTTGGCGGGGTTGAGGTCGGCGATGCCGAGGACGCTCCGGCGCGGCTCGGGCAGCGGTGGGTCCCTCAGCCACTCGCGGGCGACCGCGCGCGCCGTCCGCACGAGCTCCGGGTCCCGGCAGGCGGACAGGTCGTGGTGGTCGGCCAGTCGGGGGTGGATCGCGGACGGTGGATCGGCGGCACCACCGTTGCGCGGCCCGATGCCCGCGTCGGTCACCGCCTGCACCGGTACGTCGTACAGCCGGCGCAGTGACGCCCCGAGCGCCACCGTCTGCCGGGCTGACAGCGGGCGCGGCGCGAGCGGCCCACCCGGGATCCGCTCCATCACGATGACCGGCGTCTCGCCGTCCTCACGGCGCAGTGGCCGCGGCGCGAGCCCGGGGGCGTGCTCGGCGAGCAGGACCAGGCAGTCCCACTCGCGCTGGGCCTGCGCCTCGTGGTCGGCGACGAACTGCTTGCGGACCTCGGTCTCCCCGATGCTCACACCGTGGGTCGAGGTCTGCACGGGGCCACGGTAGCGTCGGTCGCATGCAGATCACCCTCTTCGGCGGCCACGGCAAGATCGCCCTCCTCCTCGCTCCGATGCTGGTCGACGCGGGCCACGAGGTCACCTCGATCATCCGCAACCCCGACCACGCCGGCGACGTCGAGGCGACCGGCGCGACCGCGGTCGTCTCCTCGGTGGAGGACGCCGACGCCGAGACCCTCACCGCGCTCCTCTCGGGCCAGGACGCGGTCATCTGGTCCGCGGGAGCGGGCGGTGGGAGCCCCGAGCGGACGTACGCCGTCGACCGTGACGCAGCGATCCGCACCATGGACGCCGCGGCGGCGACCGGTGCGAGCCGCTACGTGATGGTCTCGTTCTCCGGCTCGTCGCGGGACGTGCTGGTGCCCGAGGACAACCCGTTCCGGCACTACCAGGACGCCAAGATCGACGCGGACGAGCACCTGCGCGCCAGCGACCTCGACTGGACGATCCTCGCCCCCGGCACCCTCACGCTCGAGCCCGGCACCGGCAAGGTCAACCCCGACGCCGGCTTCAACGACGGCGACGAGACCTCACGCGAGCTCGTGGCCCAGGTCGCGCTCGCCGTGCTCGCGGACCCGCGGGCGTCGCGCCAGACCCTGGTCTTCGGCGACGGCGAGGTCGCGATCGACGACTGGCTCACCACGCTGTGAGCTGGAGGTCGACCTCGCCGAGGATCCGCGTGACCGCGTCGCCGGACACCCAGACCTGATCCCCGTCGGCCTCAATGTGCACCCGTCCCTCGCGGCCGATGACGCTGCCCTGCCGGGCGGTGTACGCCGACGGCAGCGCGCCCGTGCCGATCAGCCACTGGGCGAGGCCGGCGTTGGCGCTGCCGGTGACGGGGTCCTCGCCGAAGTCGCGGCCGTCGGCGTAGAACGCCCGCACCTCGACGTCGGCGCCGAGCTCGTCGGCGCGGGACGAGGGCCAGCGCCCGAGCACGGTCACCTTCAGGTCGGTGAAGGCGGCGATGTCCGGGACGACCGCCCGGACGGCGTCCGCGGTCCCGAGGTCGACGCCGATCCAGCCCGGCCCGTTGTCGATCCATGCCATGTCCCGGACCGCAGCCTCCTCGACGGCGAGCCCGGCCAGGACCCGGGCGCGGAGCGGCGCCTCCACCGGGCCCGACCGGCGCAGCGGGGGTGGCGCGAAGCCCAGCCGCGGGAAGCGGCGTACGTCGACGAGCCCGGCGCCGCACTCCTGCACGATCGTGTCGCCGTGCGGCACTCCCCCGGACTCCAGCCACGCGTGCGCACTGCCGATCGTGGGGTGCCCGGCGAACGGCAGCTCACCGCCGGGCGTCCAGATCCGCACCCGGTAGTCGGCGCCCTGGGCGGTCGGCGCGCACAGGAACGTCGTCTCGGAGAGGTTGGTCCACCGCGCGAACCGCGCCATCTCCTCCTCGCTCACGCCGTCGGCGTCATGCACCACCGCGAGCGGATTGCCGAGCCAGGGCTCGGCGCTGAAGACATCGACCTGGCGGAAGGACAGCACGCCGACGATCCAAGCACAGCCTCAGGCGTGGGCACGCCAGCGACGACCGGCCTCGTCGGCAGCGGCGGCGACCAGCGCCGCCAGCTCGGGCCGGTCCGGCACGGGGAAGGAGACGTAGGCCCCGCGACCGCCGGCGACCGGACGGCCGTACGCCTTCGCTGCCAGGGTGCCGTCGGGCAGCATCCGGATGGTCAACGACTGGAGCTCGAACTCCTCGTCGCGCCGGGTGTCGCGCCACCTCATCGACTCGGGGATGACCACGTTGATCGCCATCGCGCTGACCTCGACGGAAGGTGCGTCCATGGACCGATCCTGCCAGTCCGACGTGGGGTCGCGGGCGACCCGTGTCAGCCCACGACCCTGGCAGTGCCGTCGCGTCGCACGAACAGGACGCACTCGCCGCTGCGCCCGGCGCCGTTGGTGTGGCTGATGAGCGCCAGCCCCGGACCGCGCCTCGTCCGCAACCACTGCAGGGTCTGTGACGAGGTCGGCGGGGACCAGGTGCCGGACATCGGCGCCACGGCGATGTTGTAGGTGTGCAGCACGGTGTAGGACGCCAGCCCCGACTGCGCGTCGCCGATCCGGAGGCTGGTCAGGCGCTTGATCCACGGCCGGAACGTGCAGGTCGCGGGACTGGTGTCCGGGTCGGTGAAGGTGATCAGGGCACCGGTGTCGTCGTCCGAGGAGGTGCCGTCGCCGACGACGAGCTGCAGGAGGTAGGACCCCGGCTGGGTGCAGCTCAGTGACGGGGACAGCCCCTGCGCGGTCACCGGCGCCCAGCTCCACGGGCCGCTGAACGTGCACGAGGAGACGTCGCCCTCGCTGACGACCGTGACCAGCCAGCGGATCTCCAGTGCGTCGCCGTCGGGGTCACTCACACTGCCGGAGAGCTGGGCATCGGTCCCTGCGACCACCGTGACGTCGGGACCGGACTCGGCCACCGGCGGTGCCGCGGACGCCGCGCCCGGGACGAGCAGCAGGACCGTCAGGACCGAGATCAGGACCGGGACGGCGGGCCTGCGCCAGGACTGGACCTTCGTGGACATGGGAAGCACCTCCGGGTGGGCGCTCCCTCGGCGCCCTCAAAGTAAAGGAGGTGCCAGGCTGGCGGGTGATACACCCCTAGGGGTGAGCATCCGCGGAGTCCGCCACCACGCCCAGCGCCTGCCGGTAGCCGTCGATGCCCTGGCCGGCAATCGTCGCGACCGCGTGCGGCTCGACGACCGACGTGTGCCGGAACACCTCGGCGCGCTGCTTGGGGTCGGAGATGTGCACCTCGACCAGGGGCGCGGTGAGCTGGGCGCAGGCGTCGTGGAGCGCGAGCGAGTAGTGGGTCCACGCACCGGCGTTGAGCACCACCGGTACGCCGTCGTCGGCGGCGGTGTTGAGCCAGTCGAGGAGCTCGCCCTCGTGGTTGGTCTGGCGCACCTCGACCTCGAGACCGAGGTCGGTCCCCCAGCCGACGCACTGGTAGGCGAGCTCGGCATGCGTCGTGGTGCCGTAGATCTCCGGCTGCCGGCGTCCGAGGCGGCCGAGGTTGGGGCCGTTGAGCACGAAGACCTTCATCGGGGCAGCGTAGTGCGACGCGCCTCGGTGACGAGCGGGGTGTCCGGAAGCGCCGGGACGGTCCAGTCGGAGGGCGGGCGCCACGTCGTCCACTCCTCGTCGAGGGGCCAGTCGGCGGCCTCGACCAGATCGGCCTGCGCCCACTCGGCGACGGCGCGGATCTCGTCGGCCATCGGGGCCGAGTAGCGCCCGCTGGCGACGCCGGCCGCGAGCTCGTCGGCGTCCTTGAGCCAGAGCGTCCCGTCGGGGTCCAGCCACAGGTCGAGCGTCAGGTCGCGGGTGGCGGTCTCGTGGGCGCGCCGGTGATGGGCGAGCTCGAGGTTGACGTAGTGCCCGGCGAAGGTCCCGTCGTCCTCCCAGAACAGCCACACCGACCACGGTCGCGCCGTAGGCGCGATCCTCAGGACCCCGCTGCCCTGCCACCGGCCGATGGTCGGCACCAGCTCCGCGGCGAAGCGGTCCACCAGCGGGAGCTCGCGGAGCGATCGGCCGTCCGCGGGGCGCCAGGCGACCAGCTCGGTGTCCTCGGCCAGCCAGGCGACCAGGCCGCGTTCGTCGTCCCTCACCACGCGCATCGGCTCGACCTGACGGCCGTAGCACCACTGCACGGAGGTGCCGTGCTCCAGGAAGGGGCCGTTGCCCGCCTCGCACCAACCCGCGCCGATCCCGGTGAGGCGCTCGGACTCGAGCATGCCCAGGTCGACGGGGCGAGGCGCAGCACGCTCCGTGAGTCGCTGCATGGTGCCCCCGGATTCGGAGACCTGGACGTCCGAGTCAGTCACCCGGCGGAGGTTATCGCCTCGTACGCCGCCCGCAGGTCGGCCTCGCCGGGGCCGGCGAGGATCCGCGGTGAGGCCAGGTCGTCGAGCACGACGAAGCGCAGCTGCGAGCCACGCGCCTTCTTGTCGACCTTCATCGCCGCGTGGAGGTCGTCGAAGGACGCGGCGTCGTAGGACGTCGGCAGCCCGACGCGCGACAGCGTCGCGCGGTGCCGCGCCACGACTGCAGGCTCCAGGGACCCGGCGCGCGCAGCGAGCTCGGCGACGTAGACGCAGCCGATCGCGACGGCCTCTCCGTGGCGGACGGTGTAGTCGCTGGTGCGCTCGATCGCGTGCGCCAGGGTGTGGCCGTAGTTGAGCACCTCACGGCCGGGGTGTCCGTCGGCGCCGCCCTCCTCGCGGAGGTCGCCGACGACGACGTCGATCTTGACCCGGATCGCTCGCTCGACGAGCTCACGCAGCTCGGCCGAGTCGGCGTTCAGGACGTCAGGATCGGTGCGCTCGACGATCTCGAGGATCTCGGGATCGGCGATGAAGCCGCACTTGATGACCTCGCCCAGGCCCGCGACCAGCTCCTCCCGTGGCAGCGACGCCAGCAGGGACAGGTCGCACAGCACCCCGGCGGGCTCGTGGAAGGCGCCGACGAGGTTCTTGCCGGCGCCGGTGTTGATGCCGGTCTTGCCGCCGACCGCCGCGTCGACCATGGCGAGCAGGGTCGTCGGCAGGTGCACCACCCGTACGCCACGGAGCCAGGTCGCGGCCACGAAGCCACCCAGGTCGGTGGCCGAGCCTCCGCCGAGGGTCACGACGGCGTCGGACCGGGTGAAGCCGGCCTCGCCGAGGGCCTCCCAGCAGTCGGCCGCCACCGGTGCGGTCTTCGCGCGCTCGCCCTCGGGCAGGCCGAGTGCGAGGACGTCGTAGTGCTCGACCAGCGCGTCGACGATCGGGTCGGCGAGCGCCCCGAGCGAGCCGGCGTAGAGCACCGCCACCCGCTCGACCGACGGGCCGAGCAGGGCGGGGAGTCGCGCGGCGACGCCGTGGCCGACCACGACGTCGTAGGGGGACGCGCCACCGACGTGCATCACGGTGTCGTTCACGCGAGCAGCTCCAGGATCTCGGCCGCGACCTCGTCGGGCGTGCGGTTGTCCGTCTCGACCACGTGGGTGGCGACGGACTCGTAGACGGGTGTGCGCTCGTCGAGGAGGGTCTTGATCCGCGAGCGGACGTTGCCGAGCAGCATCGGGCGCCCGACGCCGAGCCCGACGCGCTTCACCGCGTCGGTCAGGCCGACCCGCAGGAACACCACCGGCGCCTCGGCCAGCAGCTCGCGCGTCGACTCCCGCATCACTGCCCCGCCACCGAGGGCGAGCACGCCCTCGTGCTCGGCCAGCGCGGCGGTGACCGCCGCGCCCTCGAGCTCCCGGAAGGCGTCCTCGCCCGACTCCACGAAGATGTCGGAGATCTCGCGCCCGGTGGAGGCGACGATGTCGGCGTCGGTGTCACGCACCGGCACGTCCCAGGCGTCGCCGAGCAGCCCGGCCACCGTCGTCTTGCCGGCGCCCATCGGCCCGACCAGCACCACGCGTGGGGGCATCTCAGCGGTACCGGAGGGTGTCGAGGTAGGACTCGACGTTGCGCTTGGTCTCCCCGACGGAGTCGCCGCCGAACTTCTCGATCACCGCGTCGGCGAGCACGAGCGCGACCATCGCCTCGGCGACGATCCCGGCGGCCGGGACGGCGCACACGTCGGAACGCTGGTGGTGCGCGACGGTCGCCTCTCCCGTCGCGACGTCGACGGTGCGCAGCGCCTTGGGGACGGTGGCGATGGGCTTCATCGCCGCGCGCACGCGCAGGATCTCACCGGTGGACATGCCGCCTTCGGTGCCGCCGGAGCGACCGGACGTGCGCCGCAGCCCCTCGTCGGTGGGCACGATCTCGTCGTGCGCGAGCGAGCCCGGGGTGTCGGCGAGCTCGAAGCCGTCGCCGACCTCGACGCCCTTGATCGCCTGGATGCCCATGAGCGCACCCGCGAGCCTGGAGTCCAGGCGGCGGTCCCAGTGGACGTGCGAGCCGAGGCCCGGCGGCAGGCCGTGGACGACCACCTCGACGACGCCCCCGAGGGTGTCGCCGTCCTTGTGGGCCTGGTCGATGCGCGCGACCATCGCTGCACTCGCATCGGGGTCGAGGCAGCGGACCTCGTCGGCGTCGAGGCGCGCGACGTCGTCGGGAGCCGGTACGACGCCCGCGGGCGCCTTCACGCCACCGAGCGACACCACGTGCGACACGATGCGCGCGCCGGTGGCCTGCTCGAGGAAGTTCGAGGCCACACGACCCAGCGCCACGCGGGCGGCGGTCTCGCGGGCAGACGCGCGCTCGAGGATCGGGCGGGCCTCGTCGAAGTCGTACTTCTGCATGCCGGCGAGGTCGGCGTGGCCGGGGCGCGGCCGGGTCAGCTTGGCGTTGCGGGCCAGCGCCTCGAGCTCCACCGGGTCGACCGGGTCGGCCGACATGACCTTCTCCCACTTGGGCCACTCGGTGTTGCCGATCTCGATGGCCACCGGGCCGCCCTGCGTCTCACCGTGGCGGACGCCGCCGAGCACGCGGATCGCGTCCTGCTCGAACTTCATCCGCGCGCCTCGGCCGTAGCCGAGCCGGCGTCGCGCCAGCGAGTCGGCGAGGTCGTCGGTCGTGACGCGGACATGGGCGGGCAGCCCCTCGAGGATCGCCACCAACGAGGGACCGTGGGACTCGCCTGCTGTGAGCCATCGGAGCATGGGGCAAGTCTCTCAGCCCCAGATGCGCCCAGCGAGCGCGGTCCCCCAGACGAGACCCACCAGCGCGCCGATCACCATGAACGGGCCGAACGGGAACGACTTCTTCAGCACCGTCCTGTCGCGGCGCACGACGGCAAGCCCGACGGCAGGCAGGGCGAAGGCGATGAAGCCGACCCACAGCCCCAGCGCGAGCGCGCCCCAGCCCACCCAGCCGAGCACCAGCCCGACCGGCGCCGCCAGGCGTACGTCGCCGAAGCCCATCCCGGCCGAGCGCAGGAACCACAGCACCCAGAAGAACGACCGCGCGACCACCATGCCCGCCAGGGCGCGCACCAGCGCGTCGCGCTCCCCCGTGGCCAGCCCGACCACCGTCACGACAGCGATCGCGGCGAGGGTGGCCGGTACGACGATGCGGCGCGGGAGCAGACGGGTGTGCCAGTCGATGACGGACAGCGCGACCGCGACTGGGGTGAGCGGGATCAGCCACAGCAGCGGCCAGTCGAGGCCGGTGGAGGCGCCGAGCAGGCCACCGGCAACCGCCGCGATGACCGCGCTGCGCCAGCCCAGGCCCGGTCGCTCGGCGATGTCGACGTAGAGCATCTTCGGCGGCTCGTCGTCCGGGACGGCGTCGGGGACGGGGTCGGCCGGGTCGCCGGCATCGGGCTCGGACGCGGTGGGTGGCTCAGGTTCCGGCACCCGCGCGACCAGCGTCGGCACCATCAGGCCGCCGAGCGCGGCCACGAGCGCGCCCAGCAGCGCCGCCACTAGGGTGTCGTCCACTCACGCGCTCCGTTCGGCGAGCGCCGTCCGGCCCGCGTCCCTCATGGTCTCCAGCGGTGCCTGGAGCCCGGTGAACAGATCGAACTGCATCGCGGCCTGGTGGACCAGCAGGTCCAGCCCACTGATCAGCGTCCGGTCGCGCGCCGCAGCGGCCAGCGGGGTGGGCCACGGGTCGTAGAGCGCCTCGAACACGACGGGTACGCCGGCGCACCGCGCGAGCAGCGCCGCGTCCTGCGCGTCCGCCGGGATCGTCGAGACCGCGATGTCCGCCCGCAGGGCATCCGGCGCGTCGAGCCGCCCCGTGCGGACCTCCGCACCCACCGGGTGGGCCCGCAGGACCTGGACGGTCTCGGCGGCACGGACCTCGTCGCGCACGAGCACCTCGATCGACCGGACGCCGAGGTCGAGCAGCGCCAGCCCGATCGAGCTCGCGGTGGCACCGCCGCCCAGGAAGACGGCCGACGCCAGCGAGGTCGTCGTACGCTCCCGGATCGCGGCCGCGGCACCGGGGAAGTCGGTGTTGTCACCCACCCGCTCGGACCCGTGCTCACCGAGCAGCAGCGTGTTGACGGCCCCCGCCAGGCGCGCGCGGTCGGTGAGCCGGTCGACGAGGCCCAGGGCCTCGCGCTTGAGCGGCATCGTCAGCGACAGCCCCCGCCACTCCGGGCCCAACCCGTCGAGGAAGGTCGCCAGGCCCCCGGACGGCACCCGGTCCGCGTCGTAGGTCCAGTTCAGTCCCAGCTCGGCGTAGGCCGCGCGGTGCAGCACCGGCGACAGCGAGTGGGCGATCGGGTCGCCCAGCACGCCACAGCGCCGCGCCCGCCCACTCTCGACGGTCACCTCGGCATCAACAACGGTCCGAGGTCTCGCAGTAGGCGCGGTACTCGTCGCGCCCCACGAGGAAGTCGTCGTAGTCCTCGTAGAACTTGGTCTCGCCCGTCTCGAGGTCGACCGTGACGTAGTAGTACCAGGGGCCGTCCGCCGGGTTGGCGGCCGCTGCGATGGCGTCGTCGCCGGGGGCCTCGATGGGCGTCGGCGGCAGGCCGGCGCGCCGACGGGTGTCGTAGGGGGTGTCGACCGCCAGCTCCTCGGTCGTCAGCGCCGTGGTGCCCGACTTGCCGAGGCCGTAGGCGTTGGACGCGTCGATGCCGAGCGTGCCGTTGGTGCCGCCCTTGTCACCGGGGCCGTCGAGCCGGTTGTAGATGACCCGCGCGATCTTGGGCATGTCGTCGCCGCGGCCCTCGGCCTCGACGAGCGAGGCGATGATCATCAGCTCGGCCGGGGTGTGGCCCAGCTCGGCCGCCTTCTCCTCCAGGCCGGCGGCGTCGGCCGCCTCCTCCCACCTGCTGACCATCGTCCTGAGGATCTGGACGGGCTTCTGGTTGGGCTTGATCTCGTAGGTCGCCGGGAAGAGGTAGCCCTCGGCGTTGCCCTCGGCGTAGTCGGGGAGGCCGAGCTTGTCGGGCTTGGCCAGCGCCGCGTTCCACTGCTTCTCGGTGAAGTCGGTGTTCTCGGCGAGCGTCGAGACGATGTCGACGAGCCGGAGCCCCTCGGGGATGGTCACCGTGGGGAAGCTGATGAGGTTGTCGGGGTCGATGAGGACCTCCAGCGCGTCGGCGGCCTTCATCTCCTTCTGGAGCTCGTAGTCGCCGACTTGGATGCCGGCCGAGTCGGGCTCGCCGGCGGCGGCGTCGATGAACGCCTGCACGGACTTGGTGACGCCCTCGGCCTTGAGGTTGCGGCCCATCTGGGCGACGGTGTCGCCCTCGTTGACGGCGAACTTCACCGAGCCCGAGCCGGGTCCGGGGTAGTCCTCCGGGCCCTGGAACTGGTCGGAGACCCAGTCCACGCCGCGCGTCAGCCCGAACCAGAAGCCGCCCGCGAGCACGACCAGCGCGATGAGGACAGCGAGGCAGCCCTTGCCGCCACGACCCTTGCGTCGCCGTCCACCGGGGACGTAGTCGTGGTCGTCCTCACTCAGCAGGCGCTCTTCTGAGCCTGTCGAAGGGTCCTGCCCGGACTCGTGCTCACTCATCTGCTACCTCGACGATCTCTCCCGGTGCCTGCCCGCTCGAGCGCTCGGTGTCGAGCGCCGTCTGCAGGATCAGCACCGCGGCTGCCTGGTCCACCACGGCGCGTCGCTTGGCTCCGTGCCGACCCTGCTCGCGCAGCATCGACTCGGCGAACACCGTGGTCAGTCGTTCATCACACAGTCTGACGGGTGTGGGTGCAACTCGGCGGGCAAGCCGCGCGGCGAAGGCCCGCGCCTTCGCCGCCGCCGGGCCCTCTGCGCCGCTCAACGAGCGCGGCAGCCCGACCACGACCTCGATCGCCTCCCGTTCGGCGACGAGCTCGGCGAGACGGCGTACGTCTCCCCTGCCGCTCCGCACGGTTTCGACCGGGGTCGCGAGGAAGCCCGAGGGGTCGCTGGTGGCGACGCCGATCCGGGCATCACCCGGGTCGATGCCCAGCCGCACGCCGAACCGCACGCTCAGCCCTCGCCCACGCGCTGGGCGACCTCGGTCGACACCAGCGCGAGCGCCTCGTCGATCCGCGAGGCGTCCGAGCCACCGCCCTGGGCGACGTCGTCCTTGCCGCCGCCCTTGCCGCCGAGCAGCGGGCCGATCGCGCGCACCAGCTCACCGGCCGACAGCCCGCGCGCACGGGCCTCGTCGTTGGTGGCGGCCACGACGGACACCTTGCCGTCGGCCTGACCGATGATCACCACGACGCCCGGCTCGCCCTGCGGCAGCCGACCGCGTACGTCCATCGCGAGGTTGCGTACGTCGCCCCCGCCGGCGCCGTCGGCGCGGTGGGCCACGACCTTGACCGGTCCTACCTGTGTCGCACCCGCGGCGACCTCGGCGCTCGCACCCAGCAGCTGCGCGACGCGTGCCTTCTCCAGCTCCTTCTCAGCCGTGCGGAGACGCTCGGTCAGCCCCTGGACGCGACCGACGAGGTCGTCGGGCTGGGTCTTGAGGAGCGTGGTCAGCTGCGCCACCACGTCACGCTCGCGGGCGAGGTAGCCGAAGCCCTCGACGCCTGTCAGCGCCTCGATCCGGCGGTTGCCGGAGCCGACGCTGGTCTCACCGGTCACCACCACGGTGCCGATCTGCGAGGCGTGGTCGACGTGCGTGCCGCCGCAGAGCTCGCGCGACCAGGGGCCGCCGATCTCGACGACCCGCACCTTGGTGTTGTCGTAGGTCTCGCCGAAGAGCGCGATCGCGCCCCACTCCCTCGCCTGCTCGAGCGTCATGTAGTCCCACGCGACCGCGAGGTCGGCGCGCAGCGCCTGCTGCGAGACCAGCTCGATGTCGCGGACCTGCTCGGGGCTCAGGCCCGAGGTCCAGCCGAAGTCGAGCCGGAGGTAGCCGGGCCGGTTGTAGGAGCCGGACTGCAGCGCGGTGGGGCCGAGCACTTCGCGCAGCGCCGCGTGCACCACGTGGGTGCCGGAGTGCGCCTGGCGCGCACCGATGCGCCACTCGGGGTCGACCTGCGCGTGGACCTCGCGAGCGGGGACGTACTCCCCCTCGAGCACCCGGACCTGGTGCACGACGAGGCCCTTGATCGGGCGCTGCACGTCGATCACCTCGAGCCGGCCGCCGTCGAAGGCGATCGTGCCCGCGTCAGCCACCTGGCCGCCGGACTCGGCGTAGAACGGGGTGCGGTCGAGCACGAGCTCGCCGATCTCGCCCTCGGTGAGGCGCGACACGGCCGTACCGCCGCTGAGCAGCGCCAACGGACGCGACTCGGTCTCGAGGGTCTCGTAGGCCAGCCACTCGGTGGGTCCGAACTCGTCGAGGACGCCGCGGTAGGCGCCGGTGTCGCCGTGCGCGCCCTTCTTCGACCGCGCGTCCGCCTTGGCGCGCTCGCGCTGCTCGGCCATCAGGCTCCGGAAGCCCTGCTCGTCGACCTGAAGTCCCTGCTCGGCGGCCATCTCCAGCGTGAGGTCGATCGGGAACCCGAAGGTGTCGTGGAGCGCGAACGCCCGATCGGCCGACAGCGTCGAGCCGCCCGCCTCCTTCACGTCGCCGGCGGCGGTGTCGAAGATCTGCGTGCCCGCCTGCAGCGTCTTGCGGAAGGCGTCCTCCTCGGCGTAGGCCACCTGCGAGATCCGCGCCCAGTCGCTGAGGAGGTTGTCGTAGGTCTCCCCCATCTTGTCGCGCGAGACGGGCATCAGCTCGGGCAGGACACGGCTCTCGCAGCCGAGCAGCCGCATCGAGCGGACGGCGCGGCGCAGGAGCCGGCGCAGGACGTAGCCGCGACCGTCGTTGCCCGGCGTGACCCCGTCGCCGATGAGCATCATCGAGGAGCGGACGTGGTCGGCGACGACACGGAACCGTACGTCGTCCGCGGGGTCGGCGCCGTAGCGCTTGCCGGTCAGCTCCTCGGCCTTCGCGATCACGGGGTAGACGACGTCGATCTCGTACATGTTCTGCTTGCCCTGGAGCAGCAGCGCGACGCGGTCGAGGCCCATGCCGGTGTCGATGTTCTTCTTGGGCAGCGGGCCCGCGATGTCGAAGTCCTCCTTGGACCGCACCGCAGAGAGCTCGTCCTGCATGAAGACGAGGTTCCAGATCTCCAGCAGCCGGTCCTCGAGCTCGAACGGCATGTCGGGACCGAGGGTCGCGACGTCGAAGTCCGGGCCCCACTCGGGACCGCGGTCGTAGAGGATCTCGGAGCAGGGTCCGCCGGGTCCGGGCACGCCCATGGACCAGTAGTTCTCCTTGGGGCCGAGCTGGACGATCCGCTCGCGGGGCAGCCCGGTGGCCTTCATCCAGAGCCCGATCGCCTCGTCGTCACCGACGAGGACCGAGGGATAGAGCCGCGACTCGTCGAGGCCGTAGCCCCCGTCGGCGACGGGCTTGGTGAGGAGGTTCCACGCCAGCTCGATGGCGCCCTCCTTGAAGTAGTCGCCGAAGGAGAAGTTGCCGCACATCTCGAAGAAGGTGCCGTGCCGCGTGGTCTTGCCGACGTCCTCGATGTCGGGGGTGCGCACGCACTTCTGGATGCTGGTGGCGCGCGGCCACGGCGGCGTCTCCTGGCCGAGGAAGTAGGGCTTGAAGGGCACCATGCCCGCAGGGACGAACAGCAGGTTGGGGTCGTCGGCGAGCAGCGAGGCGGAGGGCACCACGGCGTGTCCGGCGGCCTCGAAGTGCGCGAGGAAGCGGCGTCGGATCTCGGCGGTGTCCATCAGTTCTCGTTCTCCTTGGTCGTGAGCTCGGGTGTGGCTGCGTGGCTGCCAGTGGGCCTGAGTCCGAGCTGTTCGCGCAACTCGGTTTCGCGCTCGGCGCGGCCGTGCTGGACCTCCTCGGCGAAGAGGCGGGCACCGACCTGCCACCCGCGTACGCGGTCGCGGAGGCCGTCGGCGGTCAGGGAGTCGGCGACGCGGCGGGCCCGGGCGGCGGCGTACACCCCGACCCCCGCCCCGGCGACGAACCAGAGGGGGCGGCCCATCAGGCGACGTCCTCCCTGACGTCATGCGCCCGGGACGGACCGGCGGCGCGCTCGCGGGCGCGGAACTCGCGCAGCGCCTGCTTGGTCTCGGCCCTGCGGTCCCGCCCGGCACGACGGGTCTCGCGCCGCACCTCGAAGCGGATCCGGTTGCGGTTCTCCGCCGAGAGGGCTCGACGTACGCCGTGGGTCCAGGAGGCTGCCTTGACGATCGTCTCGCGGGCCACGATGTCGGCGAACAGCCGCCCGTCGATGTCCCGCGCGACCGGCACCGCGACGGCGGGGGCCTCCTCGGACCCCATCCCGGTGATCACGAAGGTGCTCGCGTGCGCGCCTGCGGCCGGTGGGTCAGGCACTGCGACGGCAGGCGACTCCAGCACGGCCACGCGCTCGACGACGGACGCCAGGCGCGTCTCGGCCCGCCGGGCGCGTCGGAGTGCGAGCAACGCCACGACGAGGGCGACGAGCGCCACCGCGCCCGCTGCGCCCGTCCACACCTGCTCCGTCGTCACCGGGACACCTTATAGAAGCCACGGATGGACGACGCCGCGAGTCACTGCTCGACGTAGAGGTCCTTGTAGTTGGGCGTGCCCGTCGCGCCGTCGCCGGTCGGGTTGCCGACCCGGTCACCGAAGACGAAGAGCCGGTTGACGTAGCCGGTCGGGATGACCGGGAAGTAGGTGGTCATGATCCGCTTGTCCAGCGCCCCCCAGGCGTCGGCCTGTTCGTCCACCGGCAGCGTGGCGATGTCGTCCATCGCGTCCTCGATCGAGGGCTCGTCGAAGCGGGCCGTGTTGAACGCTGCGCCGGCACTCAGCAGAGGAGGGAGCATGGCCGAGCCGGCGGGCCAGGCCGGGCACCAGTTGGAGCCGCGCACGTTGAGGGTCTTGTTGACCTTGTCGTCGGGGTCGAGCCAGACGGTGTAGGGCGACGCCTGGAGCGGGATGGCCTTGACCGAGAAGCCGCCCGCCTCGAGGCCCTTCGTGATCTGGTCCTGAGCCGCCGCGGCCTGCGGGTCGAGCTCGTTGTAGGCCATCGTGATCCGGTAGGGCTCGTCGCCGTGGCCGGCCTCCGCCAGGAGCTCACGCGATCGCTCCGGGTCGTAGGTGATCTGCTCACCGTCGACCTGGAAGCTCTGGCGACCCACCATCCCGGGCGGCATCACCGAGCTCGCCGGCACGCGGGTGAGCTCCGGGACGTCGCCTCCGGCGGTCCAGACGTCCTCGTAGGGATAGGCGTAGGCGAGCGCCTTGCGGACCCTGATGTCGGTGATCTTGGTGTAGTCGGGCGCCAGGACCGCGACGCACTGGGAGGGCGCCAGGACCAGGCGATCGTCGAGATCGATGTCGGCCAGCTTGTAGAGGCCCGGGGTCAGCGACGTGGACACGGCGGCCTGACCGTCCGAGCTCCCCGACAGCATGATCTGGTCGACCCGGTCCTGGTCCTGGTTGAACTTGAAGACCCACCGGTTGACGTACTGGTGGCGCGCCGGGTCGGAGTCGGCGGACCACTCCTCGTTCTTGACCAGCACCAGCTCCTCCCCGGGCAACCAGCTCTCGACCTTGTAGGGGCCGTTGGCCAGCGGCTTCTGGGCGTACGCCACCGGATCGGAGGCGTCGCCCAGCGGGGCCGCGCCCATCGCCATCACCGCGCCCCAGTAGTCCATGTCCGGGAAGGGCTTCTCCATCGTGATGGTGACGTCCTGGCCGTCGACCGAGATCGCGTCGTAGTCGCTGCAGTCGGGGTCCTTCGACGTGTAGGGGCCGTCGTAGTCCGCGGCGTCTGCGAAATAGGTCTTGGAGTACTCCGTGCCGGGACCCGACGGGAAGGTCTCGGAGTCGAGAGAGCGGCAGATCCCGAAGGCGACCTCCTCGGCCGTGACGGGCTGACCGTTCTCCCACGTCGCGTCATCACGGATGGTGAAGGTCCACTCCGTGTAGTCCTCGTTGTGCGAGCCCAGGTCGGTCGCCAGGTCGGGGACCAACACCGGCTGGCCGTCGTCGTCACGCGCGTACTGGGTGAGCGAGCGGCTGATCAGGCCCTGCTGGATGGCGTTGCCCGTGAAGGACCACCCGCCGGTGGGGTCGAGCGTGTCGGGGCCGGGTGCCCCCGGGAGGTAGACCGTGAGGGTCCCGCCCGCGACGGCACCTGCCACCGGGGCGGCGGGAGCCTGCTGCTTCGGGTCCTTGGCGCCGGTCTCCTGGACGGTGTCGGTCTCCTGGACGGTGTCAGTCCCCTGGCCGGTGCCGGTCCTGGTCGCGGGCGCACCGAGCGGGCTGCTCTCCCCCGGCGTCCCACTGCAGGCCGCGAGGGCCAGGAGGGCAGCACCCATCACGAAGGCCAGTGGCCGGTTCCCCCTCATGCTGTCCCGTCTGTTGTTGACTAGCGACCGCGAACGATACGTCGTACGCGCTCCCAGCGCTCCTTGACGCCGGCCTCGGCGCCGAGGCTGGTCGGCTCGTAGTAGGTGGCGTCGGCCAGGACGTCCGGCAGGTACTGCTGCTCGGCGACGCCGTACGGCTCGTCGTGCGGGTAGGCGTAGCCCTTCCCGTGGCCCAGGTCCTTCGCCCCGCCGTAGTGCGCATCGCGCAGGTGGGACGGCACCTGACCGATCTTCCCGGCCTTCACGTCGGCGATGGCCGCGTCGATGCCCACGATCACGGCGTTGGACTTCGGCGCGACGGCGAGGTGGATGGTGGCCTGCGCGAGGTTGATGCGCGCCTCCGGCATGCCGATCAGCTGCACCGCCTGGGCTGCTGCCACGGCGGCCTGGAGCGCGCTCGGGTCCGCGAGCCCGATGTCCTCGCTCGCGTGCACCACCAGGCGACGCGCGATGAAGCGGGGATCCTCGCCTGCCTCGATCATCCGGGCGAGGTAGTGCAGTGCGGCGTCGGGGTCCGAGCCGCGGATCGACTTGATGAAGGCCGAGATCACGTCGTAGTGCTGGTCGCCCTGGCGGTCGTAGCGCACGGCAGCCTGGTCCACCGCGGTCTCGGCGGTGGCGAGGTCGATGAGGGGCTTCTCGTCGCTCGAGCCCGTGGAGACCACTGCCGCGGCGCCGGCCGCCGCCTCGAGGTAGGTCAGCGCCCGGCGCGCGTCGCCGCCGGCCAGGCGTACGAGGTGGGCGCGGGCCTCCTCGTCCAGCTCGACCGTGCCGGCGAGTCCGCGCTCGTCGGTCAACGCCTCGTCGATGACCTCGGCGACGTCGTCGTCGGTCAGCGACTGCAGGCGCAGCAGCAGGCTGCGTGAGAGCAACGGGCTGATGACCGAGAAGAACGGGTTCTCCGTGGTGGCGGCGATGAGGGTGACCCAGCGGTTCTCGACACCGGGCAGCAGCGCGTCCTGCTGGGCCTTGGTGAACCGGTGCACCTCGTCGACGAAGAGCACCGTCTCCTGCCCGCTGCGGACGAGCTCGGCGCGGGCACCGTCGATGGCAGCGCGCACCTCCTTGACGCCCGCCGCGACCGCCGACACCTCGACGAAGCGCCGTCGGGTCTGCTGGCTCACGATCGCCGCGATGGTCGTCTTGCCGGTGCCGGGAGGTCCCCACAGCAGCAGCGACATCGACTGGTCGCCCTCGATCAGGCGGCGCAGCGGCGACCCCGCGGCGCGGAGCTGCTGCTGGCCGACGAGCTCGTCGATCGTGCGCGGCCGCATCCGCACCGCCAGGGGTGCCGAGGCGTGGGTGTTGGCGCCCAGCGACCCGGCTCCGGGCATGGCCGTGTTCGTGAACTGGGAGGGCGCGGGTTGCCCCGCGCCCGGAATCTCGAACAAGCCATCCACGTCGGTGAGTATCCCCCGGGACCAGATCGGGTCGTCGGCCCGGTCCGGGGGTGGTCTCAGACGCCCGTGGTCTGCCTGGTCTTGAGGTCGTACCAGGTCTCCTCGTAGCCCGGGATCGTCAGCTGCGTGTTGGTCGGAGCCGCGCCGGAGACGGGACTGCCCTGGTCGTCGACGCCGAGGAGCGCGGTCGTGACCGGGGTGGCCGGGTGGGCACCGAGCTCGCCCGCGAAGTGGCAGGCGACCTTGTGGCGCTGGCCGATCTGCAGGAGCGGCGGCTCGACCTTGGCGCAGATCTCCTGGGCGAACTGGCACCGAGTGCGGAACCGGCACCCCGACGGCGGGTTGATCGGGCTCGGCACGTCGCCCTCGAGGCGGATGCGCTCGCGCCGACCACCGATCGCCGCCTGCTTCACGTCGGGCACCGCGGAGAGCAGCGCCTGCGTGTAGGGGTGGTGCGGACGACCGTAGATGGTCTCGCGGTCACCGATCTCCACGATCTTGCCGAGGTACATCACGGCGATCTCGGGGCAGAAGTGGCGCACGATCGCCAGGTCGTGGGCGATGAAGAGGAACGACACGTCGAACTCGGTCTGGATGTCCTGGAGCAGGTTGACCACCTGCGCCTGGATCGACACGTCGAGGGCCGAGACCGGCTCGTCGGCGACCAGCACCTTCGGGTTGAGGGTCAGGGCGCGGGCGATGCCGATGCGCTGGCGCTGACCGCCGGAGAACTCGTTGGGGTAGCGGTTGTAGTGCTCGGGGTTGAGGCCCACGACCTCCAACAGCTCCTGGACCCGCTTGAGCACCTGGTTCTTGGGGACGATCTTGTGCACCTCGAGAGGGGCACCGACGATCGCACCGACGGTGTGGCGCGGGTTGAGCGAGGTGTAGGGGTCCTGGAAGATCATCTGCACGTCGCGGCGCAGCGGCTTCATCTGCTTGTTGTTGAGCTGCGCGAGGTCCTGGCCCTCGAACATCATCGAGCCGCCGGTCGGCTTGTAGAGCCGGGTGATCAGGCGACCGGTGGTCGACTTGCCGCAGCCGGACTCGCCGACCAGCCCGAGCGAGCCGCCCTTGGGGACCTCGAAGGAGATGCCGTCGACGGCCTGCACGTGGCCGATGGTCCGTCGGACGACGCCCGACGACTTCACCGGGAAGTACATCTTGAGGTTGTCCACCGAGAGGACCGCGGGCGCCAGCGGGTCGAGCTGGGTGGCCGTGTGGCCCATCTCGGCGACCGTGGCGAAGTCGAGGTTCCCGACCCCCACCTCGTGCGAGCCGTAGGCGTCGCTGGTCTCGTCGGTGAGCTGGCGATCGCCGGTCTCGGCGGCGTTGGCGCCGAGCTCGGTGGGCTCAATCTGGGCCTGGGCGTTGGGGTCCTGGGTCATCGGGTCTCCTCGACCAGCTCGGGGGCGATCTCAGGCAGCACCTCGGAGCGGTAGACCCCGACGGGGTCGGTCAGGTGGCAGCGCTTGAGATGGGCCGTGCCGGAGCTGGCCGGCAACAGCTCGGGAAGCTCGGTGGAGCACAGGTCGCCGGCGACCTTGGAGGAGTGCACGCACCTCGGGTGGAACGAACATCCCGGCGGCGGCCGCAGCAGGCTGGGCGGGTTGCCGGGGATCGGGATCAGGCGGGCGTCGGTGGACGCCGTCACGTCCGGGATGCTGGACAGCAGCCCCCACGTGTAGGGCATCTCCGGCGAGGTCAGGATCTGCTTGGCGGTGCCGTACTCGACGCAGCGGCCGGCGTACATCACGAGCACGTCGTCGGCCATCTCGGCGATCACGCCGAGGTCGTGGGTGATGATGATGACGGCCGAGTTGAACTCGCGCTGCAGGTCCTGGAGCAGGTCGAGGATCTGGGCCTGGACCGTGACGTCGAGGGCGGTGGTGGGCTCGTCGGCGATGAGCAGCGACGGGTCGTTGATGAGGCCCATCGCGATCATGGCGCGCTGTCGCATGCCGCCGGAGAACTGGTGCGGGAAGTCGTCGACGCGGCGGTCGGGCTGCGGGATGCCGACCCGGTCGAGCATCTCGATCGCCTTGCGACGGGCGTCGCGCTTGGAGGCGCTGGAGTGGTGGACCAGGTAGGCCTCCTCCAGCTGTCCGCCGATCTTGTAGAACGGGTGGAGCGCGGCCAGGGCGTCCTGGAAGATCATCGCCATCGAGTTGCCGCGCAGGCCACGCATGTGCGACTCGCTGAGCCCGACGACCTCGGTGCCGCCGACCCGGATGGAGCCGGAGATCTGGGCGGACTTCGCGTCGTGCAGGCCCATCACGGCCATGCTGGAGACGGACTTGCCCGAGCCGGACTCGCCCACGATGCCGAGGGTCTTGCCCTTCTCCACGGAGTAGGTCAGCCCGCTCACCGCGGTGACGGGACCGTCCTGGGTCGGGAAGGTGACCTTCAGGTTCTCCACCTGCAGGAAGGGACCCTCGTGCTGGTCCCTCTCGGCGGCGGACGACTGGGTCATGGGAACGCTGGTCACGAAAGCCTCACCCTCGGGTCGAGGACGCTGTAGATCACGTCGACGAGCAGGTTGGAGATGATCAGGACGACGGCGCTGAAGAGGGCGGTCGCCATCACGACGGGCAGGTCCCTGCCCTGGACGGCCTCGAGGCTCCACCAGCCGATGCCCTGGATCTCGAAGATCCGCTCGGTGAAGATCGTGCCGGCCAGCAGGGTGCCGAAGTCGATACCGAAGATCGTCACGACCGGCACCAGCGCGGCGCGCAGCCCGTGTCGGTAGACGATCGTCCGCGACGGCAGGCCCTTGGCCTTCGCCGTGCGGATGTAGTCCTCGCTCAGGGCCTCGACCATCGCACCGCGCGTGAACCGCGTGTACTGCGTGCAGCCGAAGATGCCGAGCGCCACCCAGGCCAGGAACAGGCCGCTGAACCACTTGAAGGGTCCGTACTCGGTGATCGCGAAGTATCCGGTGTCGCTGAAGAGCGGCACCTCGAACGTGATCGTGAGGTAGAGCCAGGTCAGCAGGGCGAAGAGGTAGTAGGGGATCGAGCTGATGAACAGGAAGCTCGAGACCAGGGCCTTGTCGGCCACGGTGCCGCGTCGGCGCGCTGCCGCGACGCCGATCGGGATGCCGAAGAGGAGGTAGAGGAACGCACCGCCGATGGCCACGGAGAAGGTCGCGGGAATGCGCGAGACCAGCTCCTCCTTGACCGGCTGCTTGGTGCGGAAGCTGACGCCCAGGCACGGAGCGGCGCAGGGGTACTCGTTGGAGGCGATGGTGAGCGTACGACCCACGAACACACCCTTGACGAACTTGCCGTACTCCTCGTAGACGGGGTTGTTGTAACCCAGCGTCTTCTCGTAGACGGCCAGCTTCTCCTGGGTGCACCGGTTGCTGGTCTCACGGTCACAGATCGGCTGGGCGGGGCTCGAGGGGCCGAACCAGAACAGCAGGAAGATGCCCATCGAGACCAAGGTCAAGACGAGGACTCCCGAGATCAGCCGCTTCACGACATACGCGAACATCGCAGGTCACTCTCCGGGGATGGTGGATGAGTCGGATCCCCCAGGCAGGAAAGCCTACTCGGGTCCGGGCTGGCGAGTGGGGGCTCCCGGTTCGGGAGCCCCCACCCGTCAGTGATTGCTACAGGTTGCTACTCGTTGCTACGCGGTGCTCACCGGGTCGCGAGGCGACCCGGTGAGCGCCAGGATCACTGAATGACGAACAGGTCCTTGTAGTTCGGAGCACCGATCGAGCCATCGCCCGTCGGGTTGCCGATCTTCGTGCCGAAGACGAACAGGTCGTTGCGGAACGCGGTCGGGATGATCGGGAAGTACTCCGTCATGATCTTCTCGTCCAGCGCACCCCACGCGTCAGCCTGCTCATCGAGCGGCAGGGTGTTGATGCGGTCCATCTCGTCGTTGACCGAAGCCTCGTCGAAGCCGGCGGTGTTGTAGACAGCGCCACCCTTCAGCAGCGGCGGGAGCATGGTCGAACCGGCGGGCCAGTCCGAGCACCAGTTGACGCCACGGAGGTTGAGGGTCTTGTTGACCTTGTTGTCGGGGTCGAGCCAGATGTTGTACGGCGACTCCTGGACCGGGATGACCTTGACCGAGAAACCGCCGGCCTCGAAGCCCTTGGTGATCTGGTCTTGAGCAGCCACGGCGAGCGGGTCGACCTCGTAGACCACCATGGTGATCTCGTAGGGCTCGTCACCGTAACCGGCCTCCGCGAGGAGCTCCTTCGACTTCTCGGGGTCGTAGGTGATCTGCTCACCGTCGACCTGGAAGTCCACCTTGCCGGCCATGCCGGGGGGCATCACACCGTTGGCGGGGACGCGGGTCACGCCCGGAACCTCACCGCTGGCGATCCAGACGTCCTCGTACGGGTAGGCGTAGGCCAGGGCCTTGCGAACCTCGATCTCGGTGATCTTGGTGTAGTCGGGCGTCAGCGTGGAGACACACTGCGACGTCTGCTGCACGAGGCGCTCGCCGAGCTGGCCGTTGGCGTCGGTGTACTTGTCCGAGCCGAGGGCGGTGGAGACGGCGGTCTGGCTGTCGGAGTTGTCCGACAGCATGATCTCGTCGACCTTGGCCTGGTCCTGGTTGAACTTGAAGACGAACTCGTCGGCGTACTGGTGACGACCCGGGTCGGAGTCAGCGGACCACTGGTCGTTCTTGACCAGGACCAGCTCCTCGTTGGGCTTGTAGCTCTCGACCTTGTACGGGCCGTTGGCCAGCGGCTGGTTGCCGTAGTTCGGGGGCTTGGAGGCGTTGCCGAGCGGAGCCGGGCCCATCGCCATGAAGGCGCCCCAGTAGTCCATGTCCGGGAACGGGACAGCCATCGAGATGGTGATGTCCTGGCCGTCGACGGCGATGCCGTCCCATGCCTCGCACTTGGGGTCCTTGCCGGTGTAGGGACCCTCGTAGTCCTCGGCGCCCGCGAAGAACGCCTTGGAGTACTCGGTGCCCGGACCCGACGGGAACGCCTCGGAGTCGAGCGAGCGGCAGATGCCGAACGCGACCTCTTCGGCGGTGACGGGCTGGCCGTCCTCCCACGTGGCGTCCTCACGGATCGTGAAGGTCCACTCGGTGTAGTCCTCGTTGGGCGTGCCCAGGTCGGTCGCCAGGTCGGGGACCAGAACGGGCTGGCCCTCCTCGTCGCGGACGTACTGGGTCAGCGAGCGGCTCGTGAGCGCCTGCTGGATCGAGTTGCCCGTGACGGACCAACCACCGGTGGGGTCGAGCGAGTCGGGCCCCGGGTCGCCCGGCAGGTACACCGTGATGGTGCCCCCGGCGGTCGCGTCGGCGATCTCCTCGGCGGGACCCTGGCGCTCGGGGTCCTTGGATCCACCCTCTTGACCGCCGAAGGTCTTCTCGGCACCTGCGTCGTTGGAACCGTCGTCGTCCGACGACCCGCCGCCACAGGCAGCGAGGGTCAGAAGAGCGGCGCCAGCGACGAGCGCGAGCGGCTTGTTCCGCTTCATGCTGTCCAGCCTTTCCTTTTTGTTCTCACCGAGGACGGCGTCTCCGGCGACGTGCATGGAACCTTGGCCGAGCGAGTGCTCAGCGTCGGGTCTTGGGGTCGAGGGCGTCGCGGACCGCGTCGCCCAGGAGGTTGAGGGAGAGCACCAGCGCGACGATGCCGAGCAGCGGCTGCCACAGGTACTGCGGGTACTCCCGGAAGAAGGTGAGGTTGGTCGCCTTGAGGATCGTCTGGCCCCACGAGATGCCGTCCGTCACGCCGATGCCGAGGAACGCGAGGCCCGCCTCGAGCGCCACGAAGGTCGGCAGCATCAGCGAGACGCTGATGATGATCGGCGCCGCGAGGTTGGGCAGGAGCTCCTTGAAGAGGATGCGCGAGGTCGGCATGCCCATCACGCGGGCCGCCTGGACGAACTCACGCTCGCGCAGGGTGATGACCTCGCCGCGGATCAGGCGTGCGGTGCCCATCCACCCGAAGATCGACAGCACGATGACCAGGGCCACCTTCTGGATCGTCGAGTAGTTGTCGGCCGTGTTGAACCGGTCGTTGATGATCGGGGCCATCGTCAGCGCGGCCAGCAGGAACGGGATGGTCAGGAACATGTCGATGAAGAACGACAGCACCTTGTCGACCGTCCCGCCGAGGAAGCCGGCGAGCAGCCCGATGACCACACCGACGATGCTGGCGAAGATGGTCGCCGTGGTCGCGATCAGGAGTGAGACGCGGCAGCCGTACAGCCAGTAGGCGAGGTTGTCCTCACCCGTGCGCGGGGCGACACCCATCGGGTGGTCCCACGTGAACGGGCCGTTGGGCGGGCCCATCTCGGGCTTGGGCAATCCCTTGTTGAGGCCGTCGACGCGCTCGCTCGCGAGCGGGGTGACGAGGTCGACGCCGAACAGGGCGCAGATCGGACCGGCGAAGACGGCGCAGATGATGAAGAAGAGGACGACGAGCGCGCAGACGACGGCGATCTTGTCCTTGGCCAGACGACCCAGCGCGATCCGCATCGGCGACTTGCCGGCGATCTCCTTGGCCTGCTGGCTGTTGGGATCCTGCTGCTGCGGCTCGTCACTCAACGAGCCGAGCGTCTCCGGCCCTGCGGTATCTGCCGACATGCTCTCCCCATCTGGTTCGGGACGTTGACGGCGCGGTCCGAGGATCCCCCGGGGCCTGCGCCGAAACGGGACTCTATGTGACCCGCGCCGCATGAACGATCACTGACGCGTAACGATCTCGTCACGACGACTTCACGCGGCGCGGGTGGAAACATTGCGGAGATCACTCCGCAGGCGGCAGTTCCTTCGTGGGTGCGGCGTCCACACCGGCTTCCTTGCGCTGCTCGGGGGTGATGGGCGCAGGGGCCGCCGTGAGCGGGTCGTAGCCCCCTCCGGACTTCGGGAAGGCGATCACGTCGCGGATCGAGTCGGTGCCGGCGAGCAGCGCCACGATGCGGTCCATGCCCACGGCGATGCCGCCGTGCGGGGGCGCGCCGAACTTGAAGGCGTCCAGGAGGAAGCCGAACTTCTCCTGGGACTCCTCCTCGCTGAGACCCATCACCGCGAACACGCGCTTCTGGATGTCACCGCGGTGGATACGGATGGACCCGCCACCGAGCTCGTTGCCGTTGCACACGATGTCGTAGGCGTAGGCCAGAGCGCTGCCGGGGTCGGTGTCGAAGGTGTCGACGAACTCGGGCTTGGGGCTGGTGAAGGCGTGGTGCACCGCGGTCCAGGCGCCTGCACCCACCGCGACGTCACCGCTGGCGACCGCGTCGGAGCTCGGCTCGAACAAGGGGGCGTCGACGACCCAGGTGAACGCGAAGGTCGAGTCGTCGAGCATCTCGCCGCGGCGACCGATCTCGAGGCGCGCGGCCCCGAGCAGCGCGCGGCTGCTCTTGACGGCACCGGCCGCGAAGAAGATGCAGTCCCCGGGCTGGGCGCCGACGTGGGCGGCGAGGCCGTCCCGCTCAGCGTCGGTGAGGTTCTTGGCGACCGGCCCCCCGAGCTCGCCGTCCTCGGCGACCGTGACGTACGCCAGGCCCTTGGCCCCGCGCTGCTTGGCCCAGTCCTGCCACGCGTCGAACTGGCGGCGCGGCTGACCGGCACCGCCCGGCATGACGACGGCGCCGACGTAGTCGGCCTGGAAGACCCGGAACGGGGTCTCCTTGAAGTAGTCGGTGCACTCCACGAGCTCCAGGCCCATGCGGAGGTCGGGCTTGTCGGAGCCGAAGCGCGCCATCGCGTCGGCGTACGTCATCCGCGGCAGCGGCCGCTCGATGGTGTGCCCGGCCTGCGCCCACATCGCCTCGAGGACGTCCTCCATGAGGGTGATGACGTCCTCCTGGTCCACGAAGCTCATCTCGATGTCGAGCTGGGTGAACTCGGGCTGCCGGTCGGCGCGGAAGTCCTCGTCGCGGTAGCAGCGCGCGATCTGGTAGTAGCGCTCCATGCCGCCGACCATCAGCAGCTGCTTGAACAGCTGCGGGCTCTGCGGCAGGGCGTACCAGCTCCCCGGGGCCAGGCGGGCCGGCACCAGGAAGTCGCGCGCGCCCTCGGGCGTGGAGCGGGTGAGGGTGGGGGTCTCGACCTCGACGAAGTCGCGGGTGTCGAGCACGTCGCGGGCCGCCTTGTTGATCTTGCTGCGCAGGCGCAGGGCGGCGTTGGGGCCGGAGCGGCGCAGGTCGAGGTAGCGATGCTTGAGGCGGGCCTCCTCGCCCACCTCGCCGCCCTTGTGGCCGGACGCGTCGTCGATCGGGAACGGCAGCGGGTCGGAGGTGGAGAGCACCTCGACGCCGGCCTCGCCCTGGAGCGCGACGACCTCGATCTCGCCGGTCGCGAGGTTGGGGTTCTCGTTGCCGGCCTTGCGGGCCACGACCTCGCCGGTCACCTTGAGGCAGTACTCGCTGCGCAGGCTGTGCGCGGTCGCCTCGTCGCGTACGACGACCTGGACGACGCCGCTCGCCTCGCGGAGGTCCAGGAACGCGACGCCGCCGTGATCGCGCCGCCTCGCCACCCACCCGGCGAGCGTGACGGTCTGGCCGACGTGCTCGGCGCGCAGGGCGCCGGCGTCATGGGTGCGGATCACTGGTTCTCCTCGGTGAAGCTGTCGGTGACACTGGTGGTCGTGCTGACGGTGCTGATGGTGCGGGGCCGCAGGTCGGCCTCCGGTGGGGTCCAGCCGGCGGGGTCCGCGTCGACCTGCGCGCCGCTGCGGATGTCCTTGACCTGGTGGGTGCCCTCGGCCTGGACGAACCAGACGTAGGGAATGCCGCGACGCTCGGCGAAGCGGATCTGCTTGCCGAACTTGGCAGGTGCGGGGGCGACTTCGCACGCGATTCCGCGCGCGCGGAGAGCGGCGGCCACTGCCGTGCTGGTGGCGCGGTCGTCCTCGGTGTTGAGGGCGACGAGCACGGCGCTCGGGACCGGCCGGCTGCCGGACAGCACACCGTCGGTGACGAGCGGGATCAGGGTGCGTGAGACGCCGAAGGACACGCCGACCCCCGGGTAGGTCGTCTTCCCGTCGCTGGCCAGCGCGTCGTAGCGCCCTCCCCCCCCGACCGACTTGAGCCGCTCGTAGCCCTCCATGAAGACCTCGACGACGGTGCCGGTGTAGTAGTCCAGGCCGCGGGCGATGCGCAGGTTGGCCTCGACGTCGACCCGGTCGCCGGCCACCGCGCGGCAGCCCTCGACCACGGCGGCGAGCTCCTCGAGGCCCTGGTCCAGCAGCTCGTCGGCGACCCCCAGCGCCCGGACCCGCTCCACGAAGGAGGTGTCGGCGACCCGGATGGTGGCGAGCTCGAGGCACTTCTGCGCCTGCTCCGGCGTCGTACCGACCCGGTCGACCAGCATCGCGGCGACCTCGTCGGCCGGGAGCTTGTCGAGCTTGTCGATGACGCGGATCGCGTCGGTGACGTCGCCGATGCCGAGACCCCGGTAGAAGCCCTGGATCAGCTTGCGGTTGTTGAACTGGAAGGACACGCGCGGGATGGGCAGCCGGGCGAGCGCGTCGACCATCACCGACATCACCTCGACGTCGTGGTGGAAGGGCAGCTCGTCGCGCCCGACGATGTCGACGTCGGCCTGGGTGAACTGCCGGTAGCGGCCCTCCTGCGGCCGCTCACCGCGCCAGGCGGGCTGGATCTGGAAGCGCCGGAACGGGAACTCCAGGTGGCCGGCGTGCTCGAGGACGTAGCGGGCGAAGGGAACGGTGAGGTCGAAGTGCAGGCCGAGCTCGGCCTTCGCGTCGGGCTCCGCGGCGATGCGCTGGAGGACGTAGATCTCCTTGTCGACCTCGCCGCCCTTGGCCAACCGCTCGATCGGCTCGACGACGCGTGTCTCGATGTTGGCGAAGCCGTGCAGCTCGAACGTGCTCGCCAGCGACGCGATCACGTCGCGCTCGACGGTGCGCTGCGCAGGCAGCAGCTCGGGG
This sequence comes from Nocardioides alpinus, assembly GCF_900112035.1. Classification (GTDB taxonomy): domain Bacteria; phylum Actinomycetota; class Actinomycetes; order Propionibacteriales; family Nocardioidaceae; genus Nocardioides; species Nocardioides alpinus. The sequence goes on from NZ_FOKC01000006.1 coordinate 223,080, forward strand.
AACCCGCTCAGCGGGTTGATCTTGCTCATGCAGGGTCCTGGGTCAGGTCGAGGAGATAGGGGTTGGTGGCACGCTCGCGGCCGATCGAGGTCTGCTCGCCGTGGCCGGGGAGCACCACGATGTCGTCGGCCAGCGGCAGCACCTTGCCAGTGAGGCTGCGCAGCATCGTCGCGTGGTCGCCGCCGGGGAGATCGGTGCGACCGATGGAGCCGGCGAAGAGCAGGTCCCCGGAGAACATCACTTCCGAGACGTCCAGCTGGTCGTACGGCGCACGGAAGGTCACCGAGCCCTCGGTGTGGCCGGGCGTGTGGTCGACGACGAACCGCAGTCCGGCGAGCTCGAGCTCGGCGAGGTCGGCGAGCTCGCGTACGTCGTCGGGCTCGGCCCACGTGTAGCTGCCACCCAGCAGCATCTGGGTCGTCTCCGGGCTCATCCCGGCCATCGGGTCACTGAGCAGGTGACGGTCGCTCGGGTGGATCCACGCCGTCGCGTCGTACGTGCCGGCCACCGGGGCGACGCACCACATGTGGTCGACGTGCCCGTGGGTGACCAGCACGCTCACCGGCTTGAGCCGGTGCTCGCGCACGACCTCGTCGACGCCCGCGGCGGCGTCCTTGCCGGGATCGATGACCACGCACTCGGCACCGGGACCCGTCGCCACGACATAGCAGTTGGTCCCCCAGGGGCCGGCGGGGAAGCCAGCGATGAACACAGGCGTCAGTCCTTGCTTGTCTCGCGGGTTTGATCTCGGGTCGTGCGTCGGTCCTGTCGTGCACAGGGTGGGAAGCCTACCGAGGGCACTCCGCGCCATGACTACGATGGGCGACCATGAGCTCCGACCAGCAGTCCCGAGACGACTCGGCACCAGGTGAGAAGGCCTGGGGCAGGGTGGCCGAGGACGGCACCGTCTATGTCCGCACCAACGAGGGAGAACGCTCCGTCGGGTCCTACGAGGCCGGCACGCCGGAGGAGGCGCTGGAGTTCTTCACCAAGCGCTTCGACGAGCTGGAGGGCAAGGTCCGCCTGCTCGAGCAGCGCGTCGCATCGGGCCGACTGGCCCCCGAGGAGGCCACCTCGTCGAGCAAGGCCCTGCGCGAGCAGGTGGTCGACGCCCACGCCGTCGGTGACCTCGTCTCCCTCGCCGCGCGGCTCGACGCCCTCGCGCCCGTGATCGCGGTGCAGCGCTCCGCCCGCAAGGAGGAGCGCGCGCAGAAGGCCGCCGAGTCCAAGGCGGAGAAGGAGAAGCTGGTCGCCGAGGCCGAGAAGCTCGCCGAGGGCACCGACTGGCGCAACGGCGCCAACCGCCTGCGCGAGCTCCTGACCACGTGGAAGGAGCTCCCCCGCCTCGACCGCGCCACCGACGACGCGCTGTGGCGACGCTTCTCCACCGCCCGCACGACCTACACCCGGCACCGCAAGGCGCACTTCTCCGAGGAGCACGAGCGCCGCGACGGCGCCCGCGTGATCAAGGAGCGGCTGGCCGCCGAGGCCGAGGCCCTGTCGACCTCGACCGAGTGGGGTCCGACCGCCGGCAAGTACCGCGACCTGATGCGCGACTGGAAGGCCGCCGGCCCCGCGCCGCGCGACGTCGACGACCGGCTCTGGCAGCGCTTCCGCGGCGCCCAGGACACCTTCTTCGGCGCCCGCGACGCCGCCAACGCCGCGCTCGACGAGGAGTTCGCGGCCAACGCGGACGTCAAGGACCAGATCCTCGCCGAGGCCGAGACGCTCGTCCCGGTCAAGGACCTCGACGCGACCAAGAAGGCCTTCCGCGACCTCGCCGACCGCTGGGACGCGGCCGGCAAGGTGCCGCGCGACCGGATGAAGGACCTCGAGGCGCGCATGCGGAAGGTCGAGCAGGCCATCCGCGCCGTCGAGGACGACCAGTGGAGCAGGAGCGACCCCGAGAAGTCGGCCCGCGCCGACGACATGATCGGCAAGCTCGAGGCCGGCATCGCCGAGACGCAGGCCAAGCTCGACAAGGCCTCCGCCGCCGGCGATGCCCGCAAGGTCAAGGACCTCGAGTCGGAGCTCGCCAACAAGCAGGCCTTCCTCGACATGGCGAAGAAGGCGGCAGCCGAGTTCGGCTGACCTGGCGCTTGTTGACGCGCCCCGGGTGCCGAGCTGACGCGTGTTGACGCGCCCAGGGTGCCGAGCTGGCGCTTGTTGACGCGCCTGGGGTGCCGAGCTGGCGCTTGTTGACGCGCCTGGGGTGCCGAGCTGACGCTTGTTGACGCGCCTGGGGTGCCGAGCTGACGCTTGTTGACTCGCCCAAGGTGCCGACCTGGCGCTTGTGGACGCGCATGCGCGCAAGTGTCAGCTCGGCGGGTCCTGCGTGCGCACAAGTGTCAGCTCGGCGGGACCTGCGTGCACGCAAGCGTCAACTCGGCAGGCCCCACGTGCGCACAAGCGCCAGCTCGGCGGGACCTGCGTGCACCCAAGCGTCAACTCGGCAGGTCCAGCGTGCGCACAAGCGTCAGCTCGGCGGGACCTGCGTGCACCCAAGCGTCAGCTCGGCGGGTCCTGCATGCGTACGAGCGTCAGCTCGGCGAGCCCTGCGTGCGTACGAGCGCCAGCTCGGCGGGTCCTGCGCGCGCACAAGCGCCAGCTCGGCGGGCCCTGCGTGCGCACAAGCGTCAGCTCGGCGGGTCCTGCGTGCGCGCAAGCGTCAGCTCGTGACGCGGTAGGCGTCGAAGACGCCGGGCACGGCGCGTACGGCGCGGAGCACGCCGTCGAGGTGCGCGGCATCGGCCATCTCGAAGGAGAACCGGCTCTTGGCCACCCGGTCGCGGGTGGTGGAGAGCGTGGCGCTGAGGATGTTCACGTGGGCGTCGGAGAGCGCCATCGTGATGTCGGAGAGCAGGCGCGCGCGGTCGAGGGCCTCGACCTGGATGTTGACGAGGAAGGTCGACTGCGAGGTCGGCGCCCACTCGACCTCGAGCACGCGCTCGGGCTGGCCGAGCAGGCTGGAGGCGTTGGTGCAGTCGCGACGGTGGACCGACACTCCCCCGCCCTTGGTGACGAAGCCGAGGATCGGGTCGGGCGGCACCGGGGTGCAGCACTTGGCGAGCTTGACCCAGAGGTCGTCGACGCCGGGGACGATGACGCCCGCGTCCGTGGGCGCGCGCTTGGGGCGTGAGCGCCCGGTGATGGTGACGCCCTCGGACATGTCCTCCGCGGCGCCGTCGTCGCCACCGTGCAGGTCGATGACGCGGCGTACGACGGCCTGGGCGCTGAGGTTGCCCTCCCCGACCGCGGCATAGAGGGCGGAGACGTCGGCGTGGTGGAAGTGCTCGGCGACCAGGGCCAGCACGTCGTGGGTCATCAGCCGGGTGAGGGGCAGCCCCTCCTTGCGCATCAGCTTGGCGATCTGGTCCTTGCCGCGCTCGATCGCCTCCTCGCGCCGCTCCTTGGTGAACCACTGGCGGATCTTGGAGCGGGCGCGCGGCGACTGGACGAAGTTGAGCCAGTCACGCGAGGGCCCTGACGTCGGCGACTTGGAGGTGAAGACCTCCACCACGTCGCCGTTCTCCAGCTTGGACTCGAGCGGGACGAGCCGGCCGTTGACCCGCGAGCCGATCGTGTGGTGGCCGACCTCGGTGTGCACGGCGTAGGCGAAGTCGACCGGGGTCGAACCCATCGGCAGCGGGATGACGTCGCCGCGCGGGGTGAAGACGTAGACCTGCGCCTGGTTCATCTCGAAGCGCAGCGACTCCAGGAACTCGCCCGGGTCGTCGACCTCGCTCTGCCAGTCGAGGAGCTGGCGCAGCCAGGTGAGGTCGTCGCGGTCACCGAGGCGGTCGGTGTCGACGCCGTCCTTGGTGTTCTCCTTGTACTTCCAGTGCGCGGCGACGCCGTACTCGGCGCGGCGGTGCTGGGCGAAGGTGCGGATCTGCACCTCGACCGGCTTGCCCATCGGGCCGATGACGGTGGTGTGGAGCGACTGGTACATGTTGAACTTCGGCATCGCGACGTAGTCCTTGAAGCGCCCCAGCACGGGGTTCCACCGCGAGTGGATGACGCCGAGCGCGCTGTAGCAGTCGCGGTCCTCGTCGACCAGGATCCGGATGCCGACCAGGTCGTAGATGTCGGAGAAGTCGCGGCCGCCGACGATCATCTTCTGGTAGATCGAGTAGTAGTGCTTGGGGCGACCGGTGACCTTCGCGTTGATCCGCGAGGCCTTGAGGTCCTGCTCGATCTCGGCGACGACCTCGGCGAGGAACTGGTCGCGAGACGGCGAGCGCTCGGCAACCATCCGCACGATCTCGTCGTAGATCTTGGGGTGGAGCGTCGCGAAAGCGAGGTCCTCGAGCTCCCACTTCAGCGTGTTCATGCCGAGGCGGTGGGCCAGCGGGGCGTAGATGTCGAGCGTCTCGCGCGACGAGCGCTCCTGCGACGCGGCCGGGACGTAGCGCAGGGTGCGCATGTTGTGCAGCCGGTCGGCGAGCTTAATCACGAGCACCCGGATGTCGCGCGACATCGCCACGATCATCTTGCGGATGGTCTCGGCCTGCGCCGAGGCGCCGTACTGCACCTTGTCGAGCTTGGTGACGCCGTCGACGAGGATCGCGACCTCGTCGCCGAAGTCCGCGCGGAGCGCGTCGAGCGTGTAGGGCGTGTCCTCGACGGTGTCGTGCAGCAGCGCCGCGACGAGCGTCGGCTCGGTCATGCCGATGTCGGCGAGGATCGTCGTGACCGCGAGCGGGTGGGTGATGTAGGGGTCGCCGCTCTTGCGCATCTGCCCCGTGTGCCACTTGTCGGCGACGGCGTAGGCCCGCTCCAGCAGCGCGAGGTCGGCCTTGGGGTGGTTGGTCTTCACCGCGCGGAAGAGCGGCTCGAGCACGGGGTTCGACGAGGGCGGCTTGGTGCCGACGCGGGCGAGACGAGCGCGCATGCTCCGCGCGGTCAGGGGCGCTTTCGCCTCCTGCGCGGGGACCTGCTCCTCTGCCATCTGCTCAGTCTAGTGAGGCCTCGGACGCCGACGCGCGCCGACGCCGACTCCGTTGACGAGCCGTGGATCTCAGAGCGTCAGCAGGGTGGCGATCGGCAGGTCGCCCGTGACCGACCGCGGGTCGAGGAACCCCAGCTCCATGAGGACCGAGACGCCGGTCGCGACGCCACCGCAGGCCTCGATCAGCTGGCGCGTCGCGACGACGGTGCCGCCGGTGGCGAGCACGTCGTCGACCATCAGGACCCGCTCCCCCTCCTCGATGGCGTCACGGTGGAGCTCGAGGGTCGCCTCGCCGTACTCCAGGGCGTACGACACCGCGTGCGCGTCGCGCGGGAGCTTGCCGGCCTTGCGGACCGGCACGAACCCGATGCCGAGGGCCAGCGCGACGGGCGCGGCCAGGATGAAGCCGCGCGCCTCCATGCCGACGACCTTGTCGACCACGAGGTTGCCGTGGTCGTCGCGGCCTGCGGCCGCCAGCGCGGTGATGATCGCGGAGAAGGCGTGGTGGTCGGCCAGGACGGGCGTGATGTCCTTGAAGGTGACGCCCTTCTCGGGCCAGTCGACCACGTCGACCGTGAGCCGCTCCAGCGCCTCCTGGGCGGTGCGACGATCAGGCATCGTCGGACGCGGCGTCGTCGACCACAGGGTCGGTGACGGGCGCGTCCACCTTGGCGATCGCGGCACGCGCGATCTCGATCTCGGTGCCGGGGGCGATCTGGAGACGGGCGCGGTCGTCGATGATCGACGTGACGGTGCCGTAGATGCCGGACGACATCATCACGCGCTGGCCGACCTCGATGCTGTTCTGCAGCGAGACGATCTCCTGCTGCCGGCGCCGCTGGGGGCGGACCACCATGAACCAGAACAGGGCCAGGATGGCCACCAGGGGCAGTAGCGCAGCGAGGTCAGTCACGGTCGAAGCTCTCCTAGGTGTGGGGTGCGTGAGCGCGACGAGTCTACGCAGCCACGGCGCAGGTCACACTTCGTCGAAGAGCGTGGAGTCGACCGTGGGCACGGCAGGAGGCGTCAGGCCGAGGTGTCGCCACGCGGCCGGGGTCGCGACGCGTCCGCGCGGAGTGCGAGCGAGCAGTCCGCTGCGGACCAGGAACGGCTCGGCGACCTCCTCGACCGTCTCGCGCTCCTCGCCGACCGCGACGGCGAGGGTCGAGATGCCGACCGGTCCCCCGCCGAAGCGGCGACACAGGGCGTCGAGCACGCCACGGTCGAGGCGGTCGAGGCCGGACTCGTCGACCTCGAACATCTCCAGCGCGGCCTTGGCGACGGGCAGCGTCAGCACGCCGTCGGCCCGGACCTGCGCATAGTCGCGGACCCGGCGGAGCAGCCGGTTGGCGATGCGCGGCGTGCCGCGCGAGCGGGAGGCGATCTCGCTGGACCCCTCGGCGGTGAGGTGTACGTCCAGCAGCCCGGCGGAGCGGTGCACGATCCGGTCGAGCTCGTGGGCCTCGTAGAACTCGAGGTGCGCGGTGAAGCCGAAGCGGTCGCGCAGCGGCCCGGGCAGGAGGCCGGCACGGGTGGTGGCACCGACCAGGGTGAAGGACGGGATCTCGAGCGGGATCGCGGTCGCGCCGGGGCCCTTGCCGATGACCACGTCGACCCGGAAGTCCTCCATGGCCATGTAGAGCATCTCCTCCGCCGGGCGCGACATCCGGTGGATCTCGTCGACGAAGAGGACGTCGCCCTCGTTGAGGCCGGAGAGGATCGCGGCGAGGTCGCCGGCGTGCGTGATCGCCGGACCGCTGGTGAGCCGCAGGGGCGTGCTCATCTCGGCCGCGATGATCATCGCCAGCGTGGTCTTGCCGAGGCCGGGCGGACCGGACAGCAGGACGTGGTCGGGCGCGCGGCCACGGCGGCGGGCGGCCTCGAGGACCAGCCCCAGCTGGTCGCGTACGCGCACCTGCCCGATGACCTCGTCGAGGGTCTTGGGGCGGAGCGCGGCCTCCACCGCGCGGTCGTCACCGTCGGCATCCGCGTCGGTGAGCCGCTGGAGGTGGGTGAGCTCGGCCTGCGTGAGGTCGTCGTCCATATCGGTCTCGGTGTCGTCCCAGTTCATCGACGTCCCCGCTCAGGCCTTGCTCAGCGTGCGGAGCGCGGCCCGCAGCAGGGCACCGACGTCGGGCATGTCCTCGGCCTCGGGAGCGACCGCGTCGACCGCCTTCTCGGACTCCTTCGAGGACCAGCCGAGGCCGACCAGCCCCTGGTGGACCTGGTCGCGCCACGGGGCGCCCGCGTGACCCGCGGTCGCGACGTGGTGGGTGCCGACGGGGGGTCCGATGCGGTCCTTGAGCTCCAGGATGATCCGCTGGGCGCCCTTCTGGCCGATGCCGGGCACCCGGGTCAGGGCCTTCACGTCCTCGGTCGTGATGGCACGGCGTACGTCGTCGGGACTCATCACCGCGACGATGGCCTGGGCGACCCTGGGGCCGACACCGGAGGCGGTCTGGACGATCTCGAAGACCTGCTTCTCGTCGTCGTCGAGGAAGCCGAAGACGGTGAGGCTGTCCTCCCGCACGACCATGCTGGTCGGGAGCATCGCCTGCCGGCCGACGCGCAGCGTGGCGAGGGTGTTGGGGTTGCACATCAGCTCCAGGCCGACGCCACCCACCTCCAGCACCGCGCTGTTGAGCGTGACGGCGGCGACCTCGCCGCGGACGAAGGCGATCATCGGGTCCTCACTGGTCGGTGCGCCCGCTGGGTCGCGGCCACTGCTTCGTCGATACGGGCCTGGGCGCCTCCGCGCCACACGTGGGTGATGGCCAGCGCCAGCGCGTCGGCGGCGTCGGCGGGCTTGGGCAGCTCGGTCAGGCGCAGGATGCGCACCACCATCGCGCCGACCTGGGCCTTGTCCGCGCGACCGTTGCCGGACACGGCGGCCTTGACCTCGCTGGGGGTGTGCATCGCGATCGGCAGGCCGCGGCGGGCGGCCACGACGAGGGCGATCCCGCTGGCCTGGGCGGTGCCCATGATGGTGCTGGAGTCGGAGCGCGCGAACACCCGCTCGACGGCGACCGCATCGGGGCGGTGCTCCTCGATCCACGCGTCCAGCCCACGCTCGATGGTGACGAGTCGCTCCGCGACCGGCAGCGACGCACTGGTGCGGATCACGCCCACGTCGACCATCGTCAGGGGGCGGCCGAGGCTGCCGTCGACCACGCCCACGCCGCACCGGGTCAGTCCGGGGTCGATGCCGAGCACGCGCACGCCGTCCACCTCTCGCCGACCGGTCCGTCCGAACACCTGTTCGTTCGGACCACGCTAACCCGCGGCGCCAGCGCGACGGCGTACGACACGCGGCGCGGGTGGGGATCCGGGGCCGGTCGGGTCCTCCCGGCTGGCCAACTCACCAGTTGGTCCGCCAACTCGTCGGTTGGCGAATTGGGGCGCGCCGCCATGTTCCCCCGAACCCCGTCCCGCCAACTCGCCAGTTGGTGGGTTGGGGGCCGAAAGGGGGTGCCCAGGTCCACCCAACCTGCCAACTCACCAGTTGGCGGGCCAACTCGTGAGTTGGCGACTTGGGGGCACCGCACCCACCGCACCGCGCACGCGGCTCAGGCGTCGGCGGCCTCGAGCTCGGCGACCACGTCGGCGGGGATGTCGACGTTGGTGAAGACGTCCTGGACGTCGTCGAGGTCCTCGAGGGCGTCGACGAGGTGCAGCACCTTGGCGGCCCCGTCGGCGTCGACCGGGATCTCGAGGCTCGCGACGAACTCGACGTCGGCGGAGTCGTAGTCGATGCCGGCGTCCTGGAGCGCGGAGCGTACGGCGACCACGTCGGTCGCCTCGCTCTGGACCTGGAACGCCTCGTCGAGGTCGTTGACCTCCTCGGCGCCCGCGTCGAGGGTCGCCTCGAGGACGTCGTCCTCGGTGACCTCGCGCTCGGTGCCGTCGTGGTCCTGGGTCTTCGGCACCACGACGACGCCCTTGCGGGTGAACAGCCGCGAGACGGAGCCGGGGTCAGCCATGGTGCCGCCGTTGCGGGTGACAGCGGTGCGGACCTCCATCGCGGCACGGTTGGTGTTGTCGGTGAGGCACTCGACGAGGATCGCGACACCCTGCGGGCCGTAGACCTCGTAGGAGATCGTCTTGTAGTCCACGCCGCCCGACTCGGCACCGGAGCCGCGCTTGAGCGCGGAGTCGATGTTCTTGTTGGGGACCGAGCTCTTCTTCGCCTTCTGGATCGCGTCGTAGAGCGTCGGGTTGCCGGCGGGGTCGCCGCCGCCCTGCTTCGCCGCGACCTCGATGTTCTTGATCAGCTTGGCGAAGAGCTTGCCGCGCTTGGCGTCGACCGCGGCCTTCTTGTGCTTGGTCGTTGCCCACTTGGAGTGGCCTGACATGAGTCCCTCAATCAGTCTCGGTGCGTGTGCCGTGCAGTGGTCCGGGTCAGGATGAGCGCACCAGGTCCACGAACATGCCGTGGATCCGGGCGTCGCCGCCGACCTCGGGATGGAACGAGGTCGCCATCAGGCGGCCCTGGCGGACCGCGACGATCCTACCTGCGGCGGGTCCGTCCTCCACCTGAGCCAGGACCTCGACGTCGTCGTCGACGGCCTCGACCCACGGCGCCCTGATGAACACGGCGCGCACCGGCTCGTCCAGGCCGTCGACGTGGAGGTCCTCCTCGAAGGAGTCGACCTGGCGGCCGAAGGCGTTGCGACGCACCGTGATGTGGAGGCCGCCGATCGTCTCCTGGCCGACCGCTCCGTCCTCGATCCGGTCAGCCAGCATGATCATGCCGGCGCAGGTCCCGAAGGCGGGCAGCCCACCTCCGACCGCCTCGCGCAGCGGTTCGAGCAGGTCGAAGATGCGGGCCAGCTTGATCATCGTCGTGGACTCCCCACCCGGGATGACCAGGCCGTCGCAGGCCGCGAGCTCGGCAGGTCGTCGTACGGAGATCGGGTCGGCACCCAGCGAGCGCAGCGCGGCGAGGTGCTCGCGCACGTCGCCCTGCAGGGCCAGCACGCCGATGGTCGGATTCACGAACGCCGATCCTAGGGCGGGGACCCGGACGTAGGCTCGGCGCCCATGAGGCTCCCCCGGTCCAGCGCGTGGTGCGCGGTCGTGCTCGTGGCCGCGCTCGTGACCGGCGGCGCGCCCGCGGCGACGTCGGCGAAGGTGGACGACACCGCCGCTCGCACCGGACCGCGGACCGTCGAGGGCTGGCCGGTGCGTACGCCGTCCAGCCTGGGGCTGCGGGGCGCGCGATCGAGCGCGGCGCATCGGAGGCCAGGCGCCTCGACTCCACCTGCTTCGCCGTGCTGCGCAACGGCACGCTGGCGCACGAGTCCAACTGGGGCACCCGACGCGACGTGCCGCGCGAGGTCTTCTCGATCACCAAGTCGATCACCAGCACCCTGGTCGGGATCGCGGTCCGCGACGGCGACCTGCGCCTCGACGACCGGGTCTCGCAGTACGTCCCGCAGTGGCGCGGCACCCCGTCCGCGACCGTGACCGTGCGCCACCTGCTGTCCAACGACAGCGGCCGCTTCTGGTCGCTCCAGTCGGACTACGGCGACCTGCTGCGCGCCCGGAGCCGCACGAGGTACGCCGTCGGGCTGCCGCAGCAGTACGCCCCCGGCAGCGCGTGGGCCTACAACAACGCGGCGATCCAGGTCCTGGAGCCGGTGCTGGAGAAGGCGACCGGGATGCGCGTCGCGAGGTTCGCCCGGACCCGCCTGTTCGAGCCGCTCGGCATGAGCCACTCGACCTTCATCACCGATCGCGCCGACGACGCCGCGGTCTTCTACGGCCTCCAGACGACGTGCCTCGACCTGGCGCGCTTCGGCTCGCTCTACCTCGGCCGCGGCAAGGTCCGCGGCACGCGCCTGCTCGACACGAGCTGGGTGGAGCGGGCGGTCGGTCGCGCCTCGACCACGCACAACGCCGCCTACGGCTACCTGTGGTGGCTCAACCGACCCGGCCAGCTCAGAGGCGCGACCGACGTCGTCGACGCAGCGGGGCAGCCGGTCGCACCGGCAAGCGGACAGCTGGCGTCGTTCGCGCCGGCCGACCTCTATGCCGCGCTCGGCTTCGGGGGCCAGGTGCTGCTCGTCGACCCGTCGACGAAGACCATGGTGATCCGACTCGGCCTCCCCGCCCAGCCGGGCGAGGAGGCCTACGGGTTCGTCAGGGCCGCGACGGTGCTGACCGAGGCGCTCCGCTGAGCGGTCCCGGGTGGGAGCGGACTACCAGCCGCGCTCGGACAGCCGGTGCGGCTGCGGGATCTCGTCCACGTTGATGCCGACCATGGCCTCGCCGAGGCCGCGCGAGACCTTGGCGACCACGTCGGGGTCGTCGTAGAACGTGGTGGCCTTGACGATCGCCTCGGCGCGCTCGGCCGGGTTGCCGGACTTGAAGATGCCCGAGCCCACGAAGACGCCCTCGGCGCCGAGCTGCATCATCATCGCGGCGTCGGCCGGGGTGGCGATGCCGCCGGCGGTGAAGAGGACGACCGGGAGCTTGCCCGCGGCAGCGACCTCCTTGACCAGCTCGTAGGGGGCCTGCAGCTCCTTGGCCGCGACGTAGAGCTCGTCCTCGGCCATGGAGTGCAGCCGACGGAGCTCACCGCCGATGGTGCGCATGTGCATCACCGCGTTGGAGACGTCACCGGTCCCGGCCTCGCCCTTGGAGCGGATCATCGCCGCGCCCTCGGTGATGCGGCGCAGCGCCTCACCCAGGTTGGTCGCACCGCAGACGAACGGCACGGTGTACTGCCACTTGTCGATGTGGTTGGCGTAGTCGGCCGGGGTCAGCACCTCGGACTCGTCGATGTAGTCGACACCCAGGCTCTGCAGGATCTGCGCCTCGGCGAAGTGACCGATGCGGGCCTTGGCCATCACCGGGATGGAGACGGCCTCGATGATCGAGTCGATCATGTCGGGGTCGCTCATCCGCGACACGCCGCCCTGGGCGCGGATGTCGGCGGGGACCCGCTCGAGGGCCATCACGGCGACAGCGCCGGCGTCCTCGGCGATCTTGGCCTGGTCGGCGGTGACGACGTCCATGATGACGCCGCCCTTGAGCATCTCGGCCATGCCGCGCTTGACGCGGCTCGTGCCGTGCTCGATGGGGGTCTCGGGGGTGTGCTCAGCCATGCCCAGATCGTAGTCCGCGCCCACCCCGGAGGGTGCATCGGGACGGGCGTGGACCGGGAGCGGGATCAGCCGTCGGCAGCGGCGCGCGCCAGCGCCTGGCGGCGTACGACCCAGATGCGCTGGGCGACCGTCACGGTGGCCGCGACCGCCAGTGCCCAGAGGGCGACCTCGAGCAGGATCCACAGGTCGAAGACGTCCGCGAAGAAGGCCGGGACGAGCATGCCGACGAGGCGGTCGGGACGCTCCGCGATGCCGACCTTGGCGTCGTAGCCGAGGTGGTCGGCCTTGGCGCGGGCGTACGACGTCACGGCTCCCATGACGAGGATGACGAGGCACAGCGCGAGGTAGAGGCGACTCTCGGCCTGCCAGGCAAAGAAGAGCGCGAGGCCGGCGAAGAGGGCGCCGTCGGCGACCCGGTCGAGGGTGGAGTCGAGGAAGGCGCCGAAGTCGTCCTTGCGGCCCATCTTGCGCGCCATCGCACCGTCGACGAGGTCGCTGAAGATGAAGGCGGTGATGACCAGGACGCCCTGCCAGACCAGGCCCATCGGGAAGAACACCAGCGCGGCCACGCTGACGCCGAGGGTGCCGACCAGCGTCACCACGTCGGGGCTGATCCCGAGCCTGATGAAGAGGTTGATGAAGGGGGCGAGCATGACGCCCTGCCAGAAGGCCTTGAACCGATCGAGCACGGCCGCAGGCTACCGGTCGAGCAGGGCGGCCCGGACGTCCGCCACCGCCGCCGGTGCCCCGGTGACGGTCCAGTCGACCCCCGCAGCAGGTACGACGAGCGACTCGCCGCCGACCCCGCGGATGATCGCGGCCCCCGGCAGCCGGTCCCAGTCGGCCACGGAATGCTGGAAGAGCACGTCCCACTGGCCGGCCGCGATGGCCATCACGTCCATCGTCCCCGAGCCCAGCATCCGGAGGGTCCCGACCTGGCCGAGCGCCCGGGTGAACGCCTCCCCCACGGCGCTGCCGTAGAACGGCGGGTGGAGGTAGGTGACAGCGCACCGGGACTCGCGTGGGGTCTCGGGCAGAGGCGCGAGGAGGTGGCCGTCGCACGTGCTGGGGAGGTCGGGGCCACCGACCCAGGTCCGCAGCGACGCGGCGTGGTGGACCGCCCCGAGGAGCACGTCGTCCTCGTCGCGCAGCGCGATCGCGCTGCACCACCAGTCGCTGCCACGCGAGAAGTTGTAGGTGCCGTCGACGGGGTCGATCACCCAGGTGCGTCCGGAGGTGCCGGGCCGTGACGTGCCCTCCTCCCCCAGGATCGCGTCGTCGGGTCGCTCGGCCGTGAGCTGCTGCACGATGAGGCGCTCGGCGGCGGTGTCGGCCTGCGTGACGATGTCGGAGGCGCTGGTCTTGTGCGAGATGTCGAGCCCCTCGGCCCGGATCCGGGCGGCCAGGAGGGCTGCTTCGCGTACGAGGTCGGTGGCGAGGGCGGCATCGGCGGCGAGCTGGGGGTCTGGCACGACCGCAACGCTAGCGCCGGGGCGTACTGTGACAGCACGGAGCCATCCAGGCTTCCGACCAGGGAGCCCCGATGAGCGACAAGTCGCCACGGCAAGGCATGACCAAGAAGTCCGGCAAGTCCCTCAAGGAAAAGCGTGCCGACAAGCACGCCAAGGCGGCAGGGAAGAGCGACACGGTCGACCCCTTCACGCCCAAGAAGAAGTGAGCCTGCTCAGCCTCGGCATCGTCGGCACCTCGGCCAAGGAGAACGAGCACCGTCTCCCGATCCACCCCGAGCACCTGTCGCGCCTGGCTCCTGAGATCGCGGCGCGCACCACGCTCGAGCACGGCTATGCCGCGCACTTCGGGGTCAGCGACGCCGACCTGGCGCCGTACGTCGCGGGGTTCGCGTCCCGCGAGGAGATCATCACCGGGTCCGACGTCGTGGTGCTGCCCAAGCCGCAGCACGAGGACGTCGCCGCGATGCACGCCGGCCAGGTCCTCTGGGGCTGGCCGCACTGCGTCCAGGACCCGGAGATGACGCAGCTGGCCATCGACCGCCAGCTCACCCTGATCGCGTTCGAGGCGATGAACCACTGGACCCGCGACGGTCACGTCGGCCTGCACGTCTTCCACAAGAACAACGAGCTGGCCGGCTACTGCTCGGTGCTGCAGGCGATGGAGCTGGCCGGCATCACCGGCGACTACGGCCGTCGACTGAGCGCCGTGGTCATCGGGTTCGGCGCCACCGCGCGCGGGGCCGTGACGGCCCTCAAGGCCCACGGCGTCAGCGACGTCGCGGTCCTGACGACCCGCGGTGTCGCGGCGGTGGGGTCACCGATCCACTCGGTGCGGATCCGCCAGTTCGACCACGACCCCGACTCCCCCGGCGTCAGCCACGTGATCACCGACCGGGGACGCGAGCCGCTGGCGGCCTACCTCGCGGAGAACGACATCATCGTCAACTGCACGTTGCAGGACACCGCGGCGCCGCTGACCTACCTGCAGACCGACGAGGTCGGGGCGTTCCGGCAGGGCAGCCTCATCGTCGACGTGTCGTGCGACGAGGGCATGGGCTTCGAGTGGGCGGTGCCGACGTCGTTCGACGCCCCGATGTTCACCGTCGGCGACCGGGTCCACTACTACGCGGTCGACCACAGCCCGTCGTACCTCTGGAACTCGGCCACGTGGGAGAACAGCGAGGCGCTCCTGCCGTTCGTCGAGAAGGTCCTGTCGGGCCCGAGCAGCTGGGACGCCGACGAGACCCTCACCCGCGCGATCGAGATCCGCGACGGGCGCATCTGCAACCCGGCGATCCTGGCGTTCCAGGGTCGGTCGGCGGAGCACCCCTACCTGGTCGGCTGACCCTTCGCGTCCGCCTGGTCGTCCGACCAGGCGGCCGCGAGCAGGTCGCGGGTGTCCTCGAGCAGCTGCGGCAGGATCTTGGCGCCGCCGACGACGGTGATGAAGTTGGCGTCGCCGGTCCAGCGCGGCACCACGTGCTGGTGCAGGTGGTCGGCCAGCGACCCGCCTGCCGAGCGCCCGAGGTTGAGCCCGACGTTGAAGGAGTGCGGGCTGCTCACCCGGCGTACGGCCCGCAGCGCCTGCTGCGTCATCACCATCAGCTCGGCCGACTCCTCGGGCGTGAGGTCCGTGAGGTCCGCGACGTGGCGGTAGGGCAGCACCATCAGGTGGCCGGGGTTGTAGGGGTGCAGGTTGAGCACGACGTACGTCGACTCGCCGCGCGCGACGACCAGCGACTCGGCGTCGGGGTGGCTCGGGATCGCGCAGAACGGGCAGCCCTCGTCGTCGACGGCCGAGCGGACGTAGGCCATCCGGTGGGGCGTCCAGATGCGCTCGAGCCCGTCGTCACTCATGTCGTCGATCCTAGGGTGGACGCCATGACCTCGATCCGACCGGCCACCGCGGCCGACATGGCTGGCGTCGCGGACCTGTGGCACGAGGCCTGGCACTCCGGCCACGCCGGCCACGTCCCCGACAGGCTCACTGCACTGCGGACCTCGGAGGCCTTCCACGAGCGCACCCCGTCGCGGGTGGCCGACACGACGGTGGCGGTCTCCGACGCCGGTGAGCTGCTGGGCTTCGTGATGGTCGTCGGCGACGAGGTGGAGCAGGTGTTCGTCGGACCGTCAGCTCGAGGCTCCGGCGTGGCTGCGGACCTGCTGGCCGAGGCGGAGCGCCAGGTCGCCGCGGGTGGCCATGGGTCGGCCTGGTTGGCGGTGGTCGCAGGCAACGCGCGGGCGCGGCGCTTCTACGACAAGCACGGCTGGGTCGACAGCGGGGACCTGCCGTACGAGGTGACGGCGGCCGGGGAGACGTTCGTGTCACCGTGCCGGAGGTACGTCAAGCGCGTCGCGTCCCCGCCCGGGACGGCGCGGGTCTACGTCGACATGGTGGGCGACCTGTTCCACGCGGGGCACGTCACGCTCCTGCACGAGGCGCGCCGCCACGGCGACCGGCTCGTCGTGGGTGTGCTGTCCGACGACACCGTCGCCGCCTACAAGCGGCGCCCGATCATGACGCTCGACGAGCGCGTCGCCGTGATCGAGGCCTGCCGGTACGTCGACGAGGTCGTGGCCGACGCGCCGTTCCACGTGACCGAGGACTTCCTCGCCGCCCATGCGATCACGACCGTGGTGCACGGCGACGACCTGTCACCGGAGGGCGCGGAGACCGTCTACGGACCAGCTGTCGCCGCGGGAACGTACGTGACGGTTCCCCGTACGAGCAGCATCTCCACCAGCCAGCTCATCCAGCGCGTGCTCGACGCGCCCGTCCCGGAGGTGCCTGCGTCGGCGTCTTCCTCCCGGTCGCCGTCCCCTAGTGAAGCGATCACCACGACGGCCGGCGCCGACCCGGAGTTGGACCAGCGGCTCAGCGACGAGCTGAGCGCCTTCAACGCTGCAGCGACACCCGGCGTCGCAGCGGCCGAGGAGCTCACGGTCCGGATGGAGACGGAGGGCGAGCTGATCGCGGGAGCCTCCGGTTGGACGTGGGGGCAGGCGGCCGGCATCGCGATGACCTGGGTTCGGCAGGATCAGCGCGGAGCCGGCGTCGGGGCACGCCTGCTGGCAGCGTTCGAGAGCGAGGCGGCCGACCGAGGCTGCACGCACGTCTTCGTCACGTCCTTCACCTTCCAGGCGCCGGAGTTCTACCAGCGACTGGGGTACGAGGAGATCTTCCGCTGGGACTCGGTGCCGACACCCGGCCGAGACGACGTGCACCTGCGCAAGAACCTCTGAGGGCGCCCTGCGTGGTCCCTGCGGTGTGGATCAGCGGACGCCGGACATGCCTGTGGCCCCGCCACGGTGGTGTCGGCGGGGTGTGGGGCGGGGTCATGGTCGGCGGGGTCGTGGAAGGCCGGGTGGTTCGGGTGGGTCGAGTGCGGTGCTGCCGTCTCGGTCTCGGACGAAGCGGTGGCTGTGGGCGCTGGTCCAGACGAAGGTGCCGGGTTCGGTCATCTCGTAGCGCCAGGCCGTGTGGGTCTTGAGGCGGTGGTGGAAGCGACAGAGTGCCGCGAGGTTGCGGGTGTCTGTTGGGCCGGGTTGTGGCGTGTGTTCGGTGTCGGCTTGATGGTCGTAGGCGGTGATGTGGTCGATGTCGCAGCCTCGTGCGGGTCGGGTGCACCACGGGAACACGCACGTCGTGTCGCGGAGGA
>NZ_FOKC01000003.1 GCF_900112035.1 Nocardioides alpinus
TTACGGTGTGGACTACCAGGGTATCTAATCCTGTTCGCTCCCCACACTTTCGCTCCTCAGCGTCAGGTAATGCCCAGAGAACCGCCTTCGCCACCGGTGTTCCTCCTGATATCTGCGCATTTCACCGCTACACCAGGAATTCCGTTCTCCCCTGCATACCTCTAGTCTGCCCGTATCGAAAGCAAGCGCCGTGTTAAGCACGGCGTTTTCACTCCCGACGCGACAAACCGCCTACGAGCCCTTTACGCCCAATAATTCCGGACAACGCTCGCACCCTACGTATTACCGCGGCTGCTGGCACGTAGTTGGCCGGTGCTTCTTCTGTACCTACCGTCACTTGCGCTTCGTCGGTACTGAAAGAGGTTTACAACCCGAAGGCCGTCATCCCTCACGCGGCGTTGCTGGATCAGGCTTCCGCCCATTGTCCAATATTCCCCACTGCTGCCTCCCGTAGGAGTCTGGGCCGTGTCTCAGTCCCAGTGTGACCGGTCACCCTCTCAGGCCGGCTACCCGTCGAAGCCATGGTGAGCCATTACCTCACCATCAAGCTGATAGGCCGCGAGCACATCCCTGGCCGAAAAACTTTCCACCACACACCATGCAGTACGTGGTCATATCCGGTATTAATCACCGTTTCCGGTGGCTATCCCAAAGCCAGGGGCAGATTACTCACGTGTTACTCACCCGTTCGCCGCTCGAGTACCACCGAAGTGGCCTTTCCGCTCGACTTGCATGTGTTAAGCACGCCGCCAGCGTTCGTCCTGAGCCAGGATCAAACTCTCCATTGAAAACTTGCACCCCACACCCACCCCAACCCAAAGGCCAGAACCAGGCACGAGGAAAAAGAGAGCCACATCCCCTGACAAAAAACGAAACTGACAAATTGTCAGAATCATTGTCAAAGAAACCACTGACACCACAACCACCCAACCCCAAAAAAGAGGCCAGACAACCATGAATGCCAACGGGGCAAAACAAACTAATTCGTCGACTAATCAAACACACTGTTGAGTTCTCAAGAATCAGACGCACCCACATCGCGACCCGGTGAGGATCTCGGTTGCGTGAGGCAACTGGTGAAACCTAGCGAGCGACTTTCTGTCGTGGCAAATCCTCGACTGTTTCGCTCTGACCCGGTGGTGTCATCGTGACCGATGACCGCTTCAGGTTGTCCTCCCGGGGCCGAGAGCCCGACCTGACCGGTCTTGCTCCCCGCCGCTCCCTGGCGACAAAGAGAACATTAGACGGCACGGTGGGAACGCGCAAATCGAGATGGTGTGACCGCGCGCACAGTGGTGTTTTCGCAGGTCAGAGGCCTGTTGTGGCAGGTGGTGCGATCATTCGAGCGTGTCGGGCGGTCGTGAGCACCGCCCGACACGGCCTCGGATCAGGCCACCTCGACGCCTGCGAAGTTCTTCTTGCCGCGGCGCAGCACAAGCCACGAGCCGGCGACGAGGTCTTCCCGGGTGGGCTGCAGCTCGAGGTCCTCCACGCGCACGTTGTTGAGGTAGGCGCCTCCCTCGGTCACGGTGCGGCGTGCCTCGCCCTTGCTCTTGGCCAGCCCGGCGGCCACCAGGAGGTCGAGGATCCCGGGCATGTCACCCGCGGGGAGTGTCGTACCTCCTGCTTCGCGGAGCGCGGCAGCCAACGTGGCCGGCCTGATCGCCCCGAGGTCTCCCCCGCCGAACAACGCGGCGGCCGCGGCCTTGGCGTGCTCGACCTCCTCGGCGCCGTGGACGAGCGCGGTGACCTCGTCGGCCAGGCGCTTCTGACCCGCTCGCAGGAACGGCTTGTCCGCCGTCTGCTGCTCCAGGTCCTCGATCTCCTCGCGCGTGAGGAAGGTGAAGACCCGCAGGAGCTCGCCGACCTTGGCGTCCTCGGCGTTGAGCCAGAACTGGTGGAACGCGTAGGGCGAGAGCATCGCCGGGTCGAGCCACAGGGCACCGCCCTCGGTCTTGCCGTACTTGGTGCCGTCCGCCTTCGTCATGAGCGGCGTCGCGATGGCGTGCGCGTGGGCCCCGTCGGCCCGGCGGATCAGCTCGACCCCGGCCGTGAGGTTGCCCCACTGGTCGGAACCGCCGAACTGCAGCGTGACGCCGTGGTCACGGTGGAGGTTGAGGAAGTCCATGGACTGCATGAGGACGTAGGAGAACTCGGTGTAGCTGATCCCCGCCTCGAGCCGGCTCTTCACCACGTCGCGGGCCAGCATCCGGTTGACGGGGAAGTGCTTGCCGATGTCACGCAGGAAGTCGATCACCGACATGGAGGCGGTCCAGTCGTAGTTGTTCACCATCGTGGCGGCGTTGTCGCCCTCGAAGGACAAGAACGGCTCGATCTGGCTGCGGACCCGGTCCACCCAGTCCTTGACGGTGTCGAGGCTGTTGAGGGTCCGCTCACCCGAGTCCCTGGGGTCGCCGATCATCCCGGTCGCGCCGCCCACGAGGGCGTACGGCGTGTGACCGGCCTCCTGCAGCCGCCTCGCGGTGAGCACCTGCACCAGGTGGCCCATGTGGAGGCTCGGCGCCGTCGGGTCGAAGCCCACATAGAACTTGACGCTCCCCTCGCCCAGCGCAGCGCGCAGCGCGTCGCGGTCGGTGGAGTGCGCGATCAGGCCGCGCCACTCCAGCTCGTCGAGGACGTTGGGGGTCGTCACGTGAGTTCCTTCGGGTGGGGTCGCGTTGGTGGTCGGGCACTAGCCTAGAGCCGGTATGCAGGAAGGACGGCACGTGATCGCAGGCAGGTACACGCTCGAGCGAGTCATCGGTCGAGGCGGCTCCGGGACGGTGCACCTGGCACTCGACGAGGTGCTGGGCCGACAGGTCGCGATGAAGCGCATCGGCGTCATCCCCGGCTCGGACAACGCCGAGGTCGAACGTGCCCAGCGCGAGGCCCGCCTCGCTGCCGCGCTCAACCACCCGCACGTCGTGTCGGTCTTCGACCTGGTCGACGAGGACGACGTCCGCTGGTTGGTGATGGAGTACGTCGACGGCGAGACGCTGAGCGAACGCGTCAGGTCCAGCGGCCCGATGGACGCCGCCGAGGCCGCCACGCTGCTCGGCCAGACGGCGGACGCCCTCGTGGAGGCGCACCGCAGCGGGATCGTGCACCGTGACGTGAAGCCGAGCAACATCCTGATCGCGCACGGAGCGGCCAAGCTGAACGACTTCGGCATCGCCCGGTCGGCCGACGACGCGTCGCTCACCCAGACCGGCCTGGTGACCGGGTCGCCGGCGTACCTCGCTCCCGAGGTCGCCTCGGGCTCGTCGGCGACCCCGGCGAGCGACGTCTGGTCCCTCGGCGCGACGCTCTACCACGCGGTCACCGGCAAGCCGCCCTACGACGTCGGCGACAACCTGATCGGCGCGCTCTACAAGATCGTGCACGAGGACCCGCCACGACTGCCCGACGACCACCCGATGGCGGGCCTGGTGTCGGTGATGATGAACCGCGACGTCGAGCAGCGCTGGCCGATGCCCCGCGTGCGTGACGAGCTGGCCCGGTTGGCACGAGGACAGCGGTCCACGGTGGTCCCGGCGCCCGTCGTACCGCAGGCTCCCGGGCACACCGGTGTCCTGCCGCCGGTCTCCCCCGCACCGACTCCGCCGTCGACCCCACGACCCGCGCGACGCGGGTCGCTCAGCTGGGGACTGGTCGCGGCAGGAGCTGTCCTGGCGGTCGCGGCTGTCGTGCTGGCGTACGTCTGGGCCGGGCGCGACACCCCCGAGGCACTCCCCGACGACACCACCGCCGCCGAGTCCTCCTCGCAGACTCCGGAGCCCACCGAGACGACGCCCCCGCTCACGGCCGAGGACACCCGCGAGCAGATGGATGCCTTCATCACCTCCTACATCTCCACCGTGACGACCGACCCCCGCGCAGCGTTCGACCAGCTGACGCCGGAGTTCCAGGACGCCAGCGGTGGCTACGAGGGCTACATCGGGTGGTGGAGCAAGGTGCGCTCGGCCGAGCTCGAGAGCGTCGACAGCAACCCGTCGGACCTCACCGTGGGCTACACCGTCGACTACGTCATGAAGTCGGGCGCCGAGAACACCGACAGCATCCGGCTGCAGCTGCAGCGCCAGGACGACCAGTACCTGATCGCCGGAGAGGGCTAGGCCCCCAGGTCGTGCCGCTCGGCCCACAGCGCGGCCTGGGTGCGGTCGGCCACGCCGATGCGCTGGTAGACGGAGGTCAGGTGGGCCTTCACGGTCCGCTCGGTGATGCCGAGCCGGGACGCGATCTGCTTGTTGAGCAGGCCCGACACCACCAGCCGGAGCACCTCGGTCTCGCGCGGGGACAGCTCGTGGAGGCCCACGTCGGTCCGCGCCGGGCTCGCCCTGCTGATGAGCCGGCGCGCCGCGCGCGGGTCGAGCGGCGACTCGCCCCTGGCCACTGCGCGGATGCCGTCGAGCAGGACCTCGGGCTCGGCGTCCTTGAGCAGGTACCCCACGGCTCCCGCCTCGATCGCGGCGTCGATGCGGGCGTGGTCGGAGAAGGAGGTCAGCACGAGGACCTCGGTGCCGAGCTGCTCGGACACGATCGCGCGGGTGGCCTCGACCCCGTCGAGGACGGGCATCTGCAGGTCCATGACGGCCACGTCGGGGCGGTGCTCGCGGACGAGCGCCACCGCCTCGCTCCCGTCCTTGGCGACGCCGACCACCACGAGGTCGTCGGTGGACTCGATCAGGCCGGTCAGCCCACGGCGTACGACGGCATGGTCGTCGGCCAGCACCACGCGGATCATGCGACCGGGACCTCCACGCGCACCATCGTGCCCGAGCCGGGCGTGGACTCCACCTCCATCGCGCCACCGTGCTCACGCACCAGGCTCTCGGCAGCGCGCAGCCCGACGTGCTCGTCCCCCGCGGCGGTGGTCACGTCGAACCCGACCCCGTCGTCGACGACCTCCAGCACGAGGGCATCGTCCTCTCGACGGACGGTGAGCGACATCCGGGTGGCCTGCGCGTGGCGGGCGACGTTGCGGACGGACTCCTGAGCCACCCTCCAGACGAGTGCCACGGCGGCCGGCGGGGCGTCCTCGTCACCGCTGATGTCGGCGTCGACCTCCACTCCGGCGGCCACCAGCGGTGCGACGAGGTCGTGGACCGCGGCGGAGAGACCGGCGGTGTGCAGGTCCGGCGGGTATATCTCGACCAGGAGTGACCGCAACGAGCGCATGCTCACCCGGAGCGAGCGGCCGACGTCCTCGAGCTCGTCCGCGACGGGCCCGACACCGCGTGCGGCGAGGGTCGAGAGCGCCATCGACGAACCGGCGAGGTCCTGCACGACGCCGTCGTGGAGGTCGCGTGCGATCCGCAGGCGCTCGGCGTCGGAGGCGCGTACGGCCGCCTCGAGCAGGCGCTCGCGCTCGCGGGCGCCGCGCGAGAGCCGTCGGGCGAGAAGCCAGATGAGCGGCGTGGTGAGGGCGACCAGCGCCGCCAGCGCGCCGATGGTGATCGGGAGGAAGCGGTCGAGCACGGCGGCCCGCTGCTGGCCGAGCTCGTCGGCGGTGAAGTAGGCCTCGAAGAGGAGCGGCTCGCCCTCCGGCGACCGGATCCTCGTGTAGACCTCGAGCAGGTCACCTCCGAGCTCGCGCTCGTAGCGGTTCTCGGGCCGGGTCAGGTCGGAGAGCTCCGCGTCCGTCCCGCCTTCCTCGATCACGTCGAGCTCGTCGTCGCCGAGCGGGTAGACCGCACCGATCAGCTCGGTGCGGTCGCTGTAGAGGATGGTGCCGTCGGCCGCCCAGACCTTGATCCGGCGCACGTCGTCCACCAGGAGACGGTCGAGCACCGTGCGGTCGAGGCGGTCGATGGCCGCGGCATCGCCGGTGACCAGGCCCTCCGGGATGGCCGGCTGGGCCACGGAGCGGCCGAGCACGCCGGTGAGCGAGCGGGCATCGGCGATGGCCTCCTCGTCGGCGGCCTCTCGACTGAGGGCGCTGGTGACGAGGACGACGACCACGAGCGTGACGAATCCCGCGGCCAGGAACTGCGCCACGGGATTCGTCAGCCAACGCATGGGGGGCCTTCCGGTGAAGATCAGTAGTTGACCACACCGCGGCAGGTCTGGCCGTCGTGGACGGCTCGGAACACGACCCGGTCGGTGCCGGCGAGGTCGACGACCTGGCGCTCGATGCTGAACGAGCCGCTGCGACCCGTCGTGGTGGCCGAGCCGCGGTCGCTGACGGAACCGTTGTGGCGGATGGCCCAGCGCCACTGCTGGCCGACGGTGTTGCTGTCGATCTCGCCCTCGACCTCGAGGCGACCGTCGTCGGTCTTCACCTTGAGCTTCCAGTCGGCGCCGGCGCTGCAGGCGCCGGTGACGATGACGCGGTCGTCGTCGTCGCTGTGCGCGGAGGCCGCGGTCGTGCCGGCCCCGACGAGGCCGATCGTGACGAGGGCGAGGGGGGCGAGGGCGGTCCTCGAGCGGTGCGTGGTGGTGGTCATGGATCCTCCTGGGTAGGTGGGTCCAGCGTGGTCGTGGCGAGCGGCGGCGGACAGATGTCCGATGGTGCTAGTACCCCCTCGGTGCGCGGTGCCTCACACGGCACTGGTCCCCACGGGTGGTGCGGATGTCCCCCCGAACCTGTCTAGCCTGTGGCGGAGCCAGGAAGGGGCGACTCAGACGTGATTGCAGGTAGGTACACCCTCGAACGCGAGATCGGCCGCGGCGGAGCGGGCGTCGTCCACCTCGGGCGCGACGAGGTGCTGGGCCGGGCGGTCGCCATCAAGCGGATGGGCCTCCTCCCCGGCACGACCGAGGACGACGTGGCGCGCGCCGAGCGCGAGGCGCGCCTCGCCGCCGGCGTCAACCACCCGCACGTGGTGTCGATCCTCGACCTCGTCAAGGACGACGACTGCTACTGGCTCGTGATGGAGCACGTCGAGGGACGGACCCTCACCGAGCTGATCGTGGCCGAGGGCCCGCTGTCGCCGAGCCGCGCGGCCGGGATCATCGCGCAGGCCGCCGACGCGCTCGTCGAGGCGAACCAGGCCGGCATCGTGCACCGTGACGTCAAGCCCAGCAACATCATGGTCGACGACCGCGACCACGCGAAGCTCGGCGACTTCGGCATCGCCCGGTCGGCGACCGACGCGGCGCTGACCAGGACGGGGCTCGTCACCGGCTCCCCCGCCTACCTCGCCCCGGAGGTGGCGTCGGGGTCGGACGCGACAGCTGCCAGCGACGTCTGGTCGCTCGGCGCCACGCTCTGGCACGCGGTCATGGGCAGGGCGCCGTACGACATGGGCCAGAACGTGCTCGGCGGTCTCTACCGGATCGTCCACGACGGTCCGCCGCGGCTGCCCGACGACCATCCGTTGGCGACGCCGCTGGCCGGGATGATGCAGAAGGATCCTGACCAGCGGTGGCCGGTCGCGCGGGCGCGCGACGAGCTGCGCCATGTCGCGCGTGGTCCGGGCCCCGAGCCGCGTCCCGGCGACGACCCCGACCGTGAGGCGACGGTGGGGATGGCCACCGTGCCGGCCCCTGCCGCGCCCACTCCCGTCGCTGGCCCCACCCCCGTCGCCGCGAGCAACGCACCGCCGTCGGGGCGGCGTCCGCTGGCGCGCCTCGCCGCGGTGGCCGCCCTCGTCGTGCTGGTCGGGCTCGGCGCCTGGCTGTGGTGGCCCGAGGACGCGAACCGCGACACCGCTGCCGAGGGGGCCGGCACTGGTCAGAGCCAGCCTTCGGAGCAGCCCTCTGCGTCGCAGGAACCGACGCAGGAGCCGAGCGCGGAGCCCACGGAGGAGCCCACGGCGGAGCCCACCGAGACGGAACCGACCACCGACGCGGCTCCCGAGGGAGATGCCGCAGCGATGGAGGTGTTCGTCGAGGACTACTACTCCCAGGTCACGTCCGACCCGCAGGTGACGTTCGAGATGCTCACCCCGGGGTTCCAGACCGAGAGCGGTGGGTTCGGTCGCTACTCCGGCTTCTGGAGCACCATCGAGTCGGCGAGCGTCTCGGACGTGCGCGCAGATCCCGAGGCCCTGACCACGTCGTACACGGTCCAGTACGTCACCACGTCCGGCCGCACCACCACGCAGCAGGGCCGGCTGCAGCTCCAGCAGAGCGGCGACGGCTACCTGATCGCCGGCGAGGGCTGACCTCGCAGATCGGCACCTCGTAGGGCGGGTGGGGCTCGAACCCACGACCCAAGGATTATGAGTCCTCTGCTCTGACCGACTGAGCTACCGCCCCTCGTGGCGCACCCTATCGGGGGTTCCGTGACGGGCTCACCGGTTGGTGTCGATGCTCGCCTCCATCTCGTACATGTGCTCCACCACGCGGAAGCCGAGAGCCGTGTTGGTGTGGTGCATCGCAGTGTTGGAGGGAGCTGTCCAGGTGTGGACGAGGCGGACGTGCGCGGGCAGGTCGGCGTAGTTGGCGGCCTTGAGCGCGGCACCGAGGCGGTGGCCGCGGTGCTCGGGCATGACCAGGGTGTCGTCCTGCCAGCCGTGGTCGGCGCCGTGGGGCACGAAGAGCAGCGAGTAGCCGCCGAAGACGCCGTCGGGCCGGTGGCGCGCGGCGGCGACGCGGACGTCGTACGACGCGCCGAGGCGCTGCTCCGACGTTGCGAGCCGGGCGTCGTCGAGGACCGTCGCCTCCAGGTCGAGGTCGCCGGTCGGGATGTCGGCGTTCATCTGGTTGCGCATCGCCAAGTAGTCCGCGCGGTGCTCGTCGGGACAGCGTCCGCGCCAGGCGATGAGCTCGTAGTCCGCGGCGATCGGGACGGTGGGCACGGGCAGCTCGGCGAGCAGGTGGTCCTCGCGGTGCTTCTCGACTGCGCCCATCGCTGTGGCGAACGCTGCTCCCGCCCCGGAGACCTCGAGGTCGACGCTGACCTCTCCCCCGACCCGCGTACGACCGGCTGCCCGCGCGCGGTCGACCACCGCCTCCCACAGGGAGCGGCCGGTGCCCTTGCGCCGGTGCGCGGGCAGCACGTTGACCTCCGCCCACGCGACGTCGAGGTTCTCGGTCAACGGGAGCTCGAGGTCGGCGACCCCGACCAGCAGGTCGCCGTCGCGCGCCTCGAGGCGGAGCCGGTCGACGTACGCCCCCGGCCGGGTCGCGGAGACCTCGAAGGCGTCGAAGGCCTGGAGCAGCGCGTGCGGTCGATCGGCGCGGGCCGAGGCCTCCTGCACGTCGTACCAGGCGCGGCGGGCGGCGGGATCGCTGACGTCGAGCTCGCGGATGTCCACCTCCCCATCCGATCCCGCCCGTGAGGTCGTGGGCAAGTCGTTATCGGGGTTCGGCTTCGCCGGCGGCGCGCGGCGTGGGACAGTGATCCGTCTCGGGATGGGAGGTCCTTGGGTGGCAAGGAATCGTGCAGAGCTGCTGACCCCGTCGCAGCGTCACCTGGTGACGCGCTTCGGATACGGCGTGGACGCCGCGCTCGCGAAGGACGTACGCCGTGCGGGGAGCGCGCAGCAGTGGTTCGAGCTGCAGCTCACGCGGCCGGGGTCGTTCCCGGACGGCGACGCCGAGCAGGTCCGCCGCTGGTGGCCCGACCTCGACCGCGGGCCCTCGGAGCTGTGGCAGCGGCAGGCCAAGGAGATCCGCGGCGGCTGGCAGGTCATGGAGGACTACGGCCGGTGGCTGCTGGTGCGGCGCATCCGCACCCGCCGACCCGTGCTCGAGAAGATGACCGAGTTCTGGGAGGGCATGCTCCACGTGCCCGTGAGCGGCGACGCGCACTTCACCTGGCGCGTCGACTACGGCGACACGATCCGCAAGCACGCGCTGGGCCGCTTCGACGAGCTGCTCGTCGAGACCACGACGCACCCGGCGATGCTCATCTTCTTGTCGGCGGCGACGTCGACGAAGCGGGCGCCCAACGAGAACCTCGGCCGCGAGCTGCTCGAGCTGCACACGCTCGGCGCCGGCAACTACGACGAGGACGACGTCAAGGCCTCCTCGCGCATCCTCACCGGCTGGCACGTCGACCTCTGGGAGAGCTGGGCGGCGTCGTACGTCAAGGAGGACCACTACCGCGGCCGGGTGCAGGTGCGCGGGTTCAGCGACAAGAACGCGAAGGGTGACGGGCGCCAGGTCACCAAGGACTACCTCCGGTACCTCGCGCACCACCCCGACACCGCCCACAAGATCGCCGAGCGGCTGGCGACCAAGTTCGTCCGCGACGACCCGCCGCAGGCGCTGGTGAAGCGGCTGGCGAAGGTCTACCTCAAGAACGACACCGAGATCGTGCCGGTGCTGCGCGCACTCGTGGCCAGCAAGGAGTTCCGGTCCTCTGCGGGCGCGAAGCTGCGCGACCCCAGCGAGGACGTGGTGGCGACCTACCGCGCACTCGGCGTCGGGATCGAGCGCCCCAGCAGCGCCGACTCCGGCGTCAACGCGATGCTCTGGCAGGCCTCCGGGCTCGGCCTCTCCCCGCACGCGTGGCCACGCCCCGACGGCACCCCGGTCCACGACGACATCTGGGCCTCGCCCGCGCGGGCGCTCGGGTCGATGAGCATGCACTGGTCGATGGCCGGCATGTGGTGGCCCACGGTCGACCTCGACTACCGCAGGCCGAGCGCCTGGGTGCCTGCCAAGAAGCCGATCCGCTTCAAGGACCTCGTCGACGAGGTCAGTCGCGACCTGCTCCACCGGCCCGCCGGCAAGAACCTCCTGGCGACGGCGTGCCTGGCCACCGGCTGCAAGGCCAGGGAGAAGATCGACCGCGACCACGGCCTCTACCAGTGGGGCTTCCCGCGGCTGCTCGCCGCCGTCCTCGACTCCCCCGACCACCTGGCGTGCTGACATGACGACTCCTGACCCCACGACCACCAGCTCCGGCTCTTGCGGCTGCCCCGACTACGACGAGGCGCGCACGCTCCTGAGCCGCCGCGCCGTGCTCGGCACGGCTCTCGCCGGCGGGGCGATGGCCCTCGGACCGGGTCTCGGCGGCTCCGGCCCCCGGGCGTACGCCGTCACCGGGCGACCGGCCACCCGCCTGTCATCGGCGACCGGCTCGGTGCTCGTGCTGCTCTCCCTGCGCGGTGCTGCTGACGGACTCTCGCTCGTGGTGCCGCACGGCGACCCGGCCTACTACGCCGCGCGCCCGCGCATCGGCATACCTCAGGCCTCGCTCCTGGCACCGGACGCGATGTTCGGGCTCCACCCGGCGCTCGCGCCCCTGCTCCCGATGTGGGACGCCGGGACGCTGGCCGCGGTGCACGCCACCGGCATGGCGACGCCCAACCGGTCGCACTTCGCGGCGATGGAGGCCATCGAGGACGCCGCACCCGGGTCGACCGAGCGCAACGGCTGGCTCAACCGGCTCCTCGGAGACCTCCCCGGCGCCTCGCCGCTGCAGGGCACGGCGATGGGCAACCAGGTCCCGACGTCGCTCTTCGGCAGCAACCCGGCCTTCGTCGTCGGCCGCGTCGACCAGGCCAAGGTCGCCGGGACCGAGGAGGACGGCCGCCGACTGGCATCGCTGGCCCACGCCTGGAAGGGCAGCGGACCGATGAGCCGGGCGGTCCGCGACGCGATCTCCGGCGCGGAGACCTTCGGTGCCGCGCGCGACCTGCCTGCCGGCACCCCCGCCACCGCCTACCCCGGCACGGGGCTGGGCAAGGCCCTCTCCGACGTGTCGCGCATCGTGCGCTCCGGCGTCGGCGCAGAGGTCATCACCGTCGACCAGGGCGACTGGGACATGCACACCGACCTCGGCACGGTCGAGTGGGGAGAGATGAGGCGCAACGCCGGCGACCTCGCCGCCTCGATCGCTGCCTTCTTCGCCGACCTCGGACCCGCTGCGGACCGGGTCACGCTCGTGACGCTGAGCGAGTTCGGCCGGAGGGTCAAGGAGAACGACGACTACGGCACCGACCACGGCTACGGCAACGTGATGTTCGTGGCCGGCGCCGGGGTGAAGGGCGGGCGCTACTACGGCTCGTGGCCCGGGCTGACCGACTCCCTCGACGCCGACGTCCTCGTCACCACCGACTACCGCAGCGTCCTGACGGAGGTCGTGACGCGTCGCTTCGGGGTCTCGGTGGCGCAGGTCTTCCCGGGCTTCGCGCCGTCGGCCATCGGCGTGATGGCCTGACGGCTCACACGACCCGGACCGGGTGGCGCACGACCGCGTCGAAGAAGTAGCCCTGGGTGTTGAAGACGGCCTCGAGCGGCTGGGTGCGGCCCCGCTCGTCGGTGGCGCGCGCGAGGATCTCGTGGTGTCCGGGTCGCGGGTTGCCCCACCGCACCGACCACCGGGTCCACCCCTCGTCCTGGCGCGACCTGCGGTCGAGCACGGCCGGGCGCCAGCTCGTGCCGCCGTCGAGGCTGACCGAGACGCGACTGATCCGGCCCGCGCCGCTCCACGAACGACCGGTGAGCGTCACCGGGCGTGAGGGCAGGACCGCGTCACGGGCCAGCTCCCAGGCCGAGCGCACCGGGTTGACGGTGAGCGGCGGTGAGTCGACGGGCCACTCCGGCCCGGTCATCCGGTAGAAGGTGGTGTTCCACGGCGACGTGAGCGCGGAGCGCGAGACCTCGAGCGAGCCGAGCCACTTGATGCTCGCGATGCCGACCCAGCCGGGCAGGACGAGGCGCAGCGGGTAGCCGTGGTCGGGCAGGAGGTCCTCGCCGTTCATCCCCCAGGCGAGGACCGCGTCGTCGAGCGCCTTCGAGACGGGGAACGGGCGGCGCACGCGGCCGTAGTCCGTGCCGCCGGAGACGAACGGGTCGTCGAGCCCGGCGGCCTCGATCGAGACGGCGTCGGGCGCCAGGCCGATCGAGGCGAGCACGTCGCGCAGGCGTACGCCGGTCCACCGCACCGTCCCCACGGCGCCCAGCGTCCACGCGGTGCCGGAGACGGTCTGGCCCTGCTGGTCCTTGAAGAGCCGGCGGCCGTTGCCGGTGCACTCGAGGACTGCGGTGTGCTCGTGGTGGGGCAGGCGCTGCAGGTCGTCGAGGGTCAGCGAGAGCGCCTCGCCCTCGGCGCGCGACGTGGCCAGCCCGTCGCCGTACACCCGCAGGGCGTAGCCGGCGCGGGTGATCTGCGGTGTGCGGGTGTGGTTGCGCACGAACAGCCGGGACTGCGGCGTGAGGTAGGCCTTCGGGTCCACCGAGCTCCACAGCATCTCGGCGTTGGTGCCGAAGTCGGTGAAGTACGCCGGCGGCGTCGGCTTGAGGATGAAGGGCGCGGCGGCGCGGGCGGGCGCCGCGCGCCACCCGGACGCCGGGGCGAGGGCGGTGGCGCCGGCGACGGCGGCAGCGGTCAGGAACCCGCGACGGGTCGGAGCGATCGAGGTCATCCCGCGACCTTATACGAGTAAGTCACCGGTTTCACTACACAACACTCGTGGTGCCATGCTCGACCCATGGCGACCCCACCGAGCTTCGAGCCCCTCCCCGAGGACTGGCAGACCGCGCTCTTCGTGGTCGCGCACCCCGACGACATCGAGTACGGCGGCGCCGCCGCGGTGGCGCGCTGGACCGGGCAGGGCAAGCGGGTCGTCTACTGCATGGTGACCAGCGGCGAGGCCGGGATCGACGGCATCCACCCCGACGAGAGCGGACCCCTGCGTGAGGCCGAGGAGATCGCGTCGGCGCACGTGGTCGGCGTCGACGAGGTCGAGTTCCTGCGGCTCTCCGACGGCACCCTGGAGTACGGCGTCGAGCTGAGGCGAGCGATCGCCGAGGTGGTGCGCAGGCACCAGCCCGACATCGCGATGACCATCAACTTCCGCGAGACCTTCGGCGGCGCCAACCTCAACCAGGCCGACCACATCGCCGTGGGCAGGGCGCTGCTGGACGCCGTACGCGATGCGGGCAACCGGTGGATCTTCCCCGAGCAGCTGACCGACGGCCTCGAGCCCTGGGGCGGCGTACGAGCGGTGTGGTCGGGGTCGTCACCGCAGGCGACGCACGCCGTCGACGTGACCGAGACCTTCCAGGCCGGCGTCGCCTCGCTGAAGGAGCACCGGGCCTACATCGAGGGCCTCGGGTGGGAGGGCTGGGACCCGGAGGAGTTCCTCGACGGGATCCTCCGCGGGGGCGGCCAGGGCCTCGGGGTCACCCACGCGGCGACGTTCGAGGTGTTCCCGCTCGGCTGGGGCTGATCCGTCAGCGGCCGAACAGCGACCGTCTCGGCGGCTTGTCCGGACGCGCTGCGGCGCCCCGGTAGCGAGCGCCGACCGGCAGCGCCGGGCGCGCGGGTGCTGCGGGGTCGGGTGTCGCGTCGACGACCGGCTCGTCGGGCTCCTCCGACCCCGGCTCGAACTCGGTGGTGACCGTGCCCAGGTCGTGGTCGGCGAGGATCGCGCGGATCTCGTCGATCATGGTCACCAGGTCGGTGTCCTCGGCGGTCGAGGCGAAGGCGACCAGCGCGTGCCGCCCGAGTGAGGCGCCGATGACGGCGCCCTTCTCGAAGCGCAGCCGCATGAAGCCGGTGGCGTGCTGGTCCTCGAGCGAGCGCAGGATCGCGAGCATTCGGTTGCCGACCTCGGCGAGGTGGTGCAGGTCCTGCTGCTCCCCCACCGCCGCGATCACCCGGGAGTCGGCGGTGACGATCGAGCTCCACGCGACGCCCTCGACGGCAGCGAGGCGGTTGACGCAGTGGCTGACCGTCGCCGCGGTGTCGGCGCCGCCGACGACCATGAAGGACGGCAGCGCGCGCGGCTCGAGCGGCGTGACCACGGCGCGGAACGTGCCCTCGCCGGCCGGCGTCCAGGTCACCCCCACCGTCAGTCGCTGGGCCCCGAAGGCCTCCATCACGCGCAGGTCGCCCGCCTCGACGAGCTCCCCCATCCGACGGGCCAGTCGTCCGGTGTAGGGCAGGGCCGCGGCGAGCGCACCCGAGGCGCCGTCGTCCCCCCGCACGGTGCCGTCCGGGCGCACCAGGAACTCGCCCTGGTGCTCCGGGTCGGTCGTCGGTTCCGCGCTCATGCGGCCAGCCTCTCCCGGGGTGGAGGCGGCGGGTGGTCGCGTAACCCAACGTTCACACGCGGGGTCGAGACGTTACGCCCCGGACACCGGCCCGGAACCTCTCCCGGACCCACGGGACCGATCGTGGGCCTCAGGCCACTCGGGCGGGCCTGCTTCCGCGTCCCCGCCCTCGGGCCCCACAATCGAAGGAGGTCCCTGGTGGTCAACACCGGAGACACCGCATGGGTTCTCGCCAGCGCCAGCCTGGTGCTGCTGATGACCCCCGGCCTCGCACTCTTCTACGGCGGCATGGTCCGCGCCAAGAGTGCGCTCAACATGATGATGATGTCCTTCGGCGCGATGGGCCTGATCAGCGTGCTGTGGGTCCTCTACGGCTACTCGCTGGCCTTCGGCAACGACGTCGGCGGTGGCCTGCTCGGCAGCCCGACCGAGTTCCTCGGGCTGAGCAGCCTCCTCGAGGACACGACGTCCGAGGCCGGTGGCCTGCCCACGATGGCCTTCGTCGGCTTCCAGGCGGTCTTCGCGATCATCACGGTCGCACTCGTCTCCGGTGCGGTCGCGGAGCGGATGAAGTTCGGCAGCTGGCTGGTCTTCGCCGGCGTGTGGGCGACCCTCGTCTACTTCCCGGTCGCGCACTGGGTGTTCGACTTCAGCGTGGGCGACCACGTGGGCGGCTGGATCGCCAACACGCTCGGTGCCATCGACTTCGCCGGCGGCACCGCCGTGCACATCAACGCCGGCGCGGCCGCACTCGCGCTGGCGTTGGTGCTCGGCACCCGCCGCGGCTTCGGCACCGAGGCGATGCGCCCCCACAACCTGCCGCTGGTGATGCTGGGCGCGGGCCTGCTGTGGTTCGGCTGGTTCGGCTTCAACGCCGGCTCGGCGCTGGCGGCCAACAACACCGCCGCGGTCGCGTGGGTCAACACGCTCGTCGCCCCGGCGGCCGCGAGCCTGGCCTGGATCCTCACCGAGAAGATCCGGGACGGGTACGCCACCTCGCTGGGCGCCGCGTCCGGGCTCGTCGCCGGTCTGGTCGCCATCACGCCGGCCTGTTCGGCGGTCTCACCCGTCGGCGCCATCCTGGTCGGCGTGGGCGGTGGCGTGCTGTGCTCGCTGGCCATCGGGGTGAAGTACCGCCTCGGGTACGACGACTCGCTCGACGTCGTCGCCGTGCACCTCGTCGGTGGCCTCTGGGGCACCATCGCCATCGGCTTCCTCGCCACTGCGGCGGCGCCTGCCGGCATCGACGGTCTGCTCTACGGCGGCGGCACCGACCAGCTCTGGCGCCAGGTCGTCGGCGCCCTGGCCGTGCTGGCGTACTCCTTCATCGTCACCTACGTCATCGCGCAGGCGTTGGACCGCATCATGGGGCTGCGCGTGGCGGACGAGTTCGAGCACGCGGGAC
Organism: Nocardioides alpinus; assembly: GCF_900112035.1. Lineage (GTDB taxonomy): Bacteria > Actinomycetota > Actinomycetes > Propionibacteriales > Nocardioidaceae > Nocardioides > Nocardioides alpinus. The sequence continues at coordinate 16,304 of NZ_FOKC01000003.1, forward strand.
TGGACGCCACGGTCCACGCGGAGCAGGGCTACGAGCTCGGGGACATGTCCGTCGGCTGACGGACCCGAGTCCGGATCGCACAACGGCGTGCGAGGAGGCGAAGGGCTCGACGCGTGCTGCGTCGGGCCCTTCGTTGCGGGTCCGGCCGGTCCGCCCTCCCGGGACTCACGGGACGAGGTGCTCGCTCTCGCGGATGTCGGTGATCGCCATGTGGCCGGGGGCGTGGCCGATCGCCAGGGCCGGACGGGACTGCATGACCGCGGCCTGCGGGGTCACACCGCAGGCCCAGAAGACCGGGACCTCCCCGGGGCGCACCTCCACGGGGTCCCCGAAGTCGGGTGCATCGAGGTCGGTGATGCCGAGCTCAGCAGGGGATCCGATGTGGACGGGCGCCCCGTGCACGGCGGGGTAGCGCGAGGTCACCCGGACCGCCGTGGCCACCTGCGAGGCGGGCATCGGACGCATCGAGACGACCAGCGGTCCCGACAGTGACCCGGCCGGGCGGCACGCCACGGAGGTGCGGAACATCGGCACGTTGCGCCCCTGCTCGAGGTGGCGTACGGGCACTCCCGCCTCCAGGAGCGCGGCCTCGAAGGTGAAGCTGCACCCGATGAGGAACGCCACCATGTCGTCGCGCCAGCGATCGGTCACGTCGTCGACCTCGGCGACCAGCTCGCCGTGCTCGTAGATGCGGTAGGCAGGGAGGTCGGTCCGCAGGTCGCCGGCGAACCGCAGGCTGCTCACCTCCCCGGGCTCGGTCACGTCGAGGATCGGGCACGGTGCCGGGTTGCGCTGCGCGAACAGCAGGAAGTCGTAGGCGAGGTCGCGCGGCACGGCGAGCAGGTTGGCCTGGGTCCAGCCGGCGCTCCAGCCGGACGTCGGCACGCGCAGTCCGGCGCGGAACCTCGCGCGGGCCTCGGTGGGGGTGAGGGCGGCGACGTCAGTCATCGGATGCTCCTGGGACGGGCGACGGGGACGGGACTCGGCGGAAGGTGAGGCGCTGCCCCGGGCGGACTTGCGCGGCCAGGGGTACGTCGGCGTGGACGACGACTGCGATGACGGGGTAGCCGCCGGTGACGGGGTGGTCGGCGAGGAAGAGCGTCGGCTGGCCCGAAGGCGGCACCTGGAGCGCTCCGCAGACCATGCCCTCGCTCGGGAGCTCGTCGTCGCGCGCGCGGTCGAGCACGGGCCCGGAGAGCCGCATGCCGACCCGGTTGCTGTCGGCGGTGACCTCGTAGGCACCGGAGAGGAGGGCGGCCCGTCCGGCCCCGGTGAACCAGTCGGCGCGGGGGCCGTCGACGACGCGCAGGGTGACGTCGCCTGCCGCGGGCACCTGCACGGGCACCACGTCGACGCCCGGGTGTGCGGCCGTGGCGCGGCCGACCGGCAGCCGGTCGCCGGCGGCCAGCGGGGCGGGTCCGACGCCGGACAGGGTGTCGGTGGACCGGGAGCCCAGCACGGGCGGGACCTCGATCCCCCCGCGTGCGGCGAGGTAGCTGCGGAGCCCGGAGGTCGGGGCCTCGAGCCGCAGGGTCGCGCCGTCGGGCACCCACACCACGCTGTGGGAACCGTGGGTGCGGCCGTCGACGGTCATCGTGCAGGGCGCGCCGGTGAGGGTGATCGTGGCGCCCCCTCGCGCCACCACCTCGAGTCCTCCGAAGGTGACCTCGACGGCGGCCGCGGACTCGGGGTTGCCGATCACGCGGTTGGCCAGGCGCAGGGCGGGCACGTCCGCAGCGCCCGCGTGACCGACCCCGAGGGCGCCCAGGCCCGAACGCCCGAGGTCCTGCACCGTGCTCAGCGCACCGGGCCTCACCACCTCCAGCCACGCAGTCACGAGGCCTCCACGAAGGTGACGCGGAGGCCCGGCACCAGGAGGGCGGGCGGATCACGCTGGAGGTCCCAGGGATCCACCGAGGTGCGGCCGATGAGCTGCCACCCTCCGGGCGACTCGCGGGGGTAGACCCCGGTGAACTCGCCGGCCAGCGCGACGGACCGGGCCGGCACCCGGGTGCGTGGGTCGGCGCGGCGCGGCACCGTGAACCGGTCGTCGGTCCCGACCAGGTAGCCGAAGCCGGGAGCGAAGCCGCAGAACGCGACCGTCCACTCCTGCGCGGTGTGGGCCTCGATCACGCCCCGTTCCCCCAGCCCGGTCAGTCGGCCGACCTCGGCGAGGTCCTCGCCGTCGTAGGTCACCGGCACCTCGAGGCGACCGGCGTCGGGACGGTGCCCCGATCGCGGCTCGACGGCACGTACGGCCCTGGCGACCTGCGTCGGGTCGGTCCGTGCCGGGTCGATCCGCAGCAGCAGGGTGCGGGCGGCCGGCACCAGGTCGACGACGCCCTCGGGAGGGTCCTCGACGAGCTCGGCGTAGAGCGCGAGCACGGCGTCGAGGTCGTCGAGCTCGACCAGCAGGCCGGACCCGGCGCAGGGCAGCAGCCTCATCCCGGCCCACCGCCGACGAACGGCAGCACCTGCACTCCCGCCTCCTCGAGCCCGCGGCGTACGGCCGTGGCCATGACCACGGCCCCCGGGCTGTCCCCGTGCACGCACACGGACGCGGCGCGGACCGGGACGAGCGAACCGTCGGAGGAGACCACCTCCTCGCGGGTGGCGATCCGGACCGTGCGCTCGGCCACGTGGCCGGGGTCGTGCAGGACCGCGTCGGGCTCGCGCCGCGGGATCAGGGTCCCCTCGGGCGTGTAGGCGCGGTCCGCGAAGGCCTCGGGGACGGTCGTCAGCCCGGCGGCACCGGCGACCGCGAGCCACACGGAGCCGGGTAGGCCGAGCACGGGCAGGGTCGGGTCGTAGCGACGTACGGCGTCGGCGACCGCCTCGGCCTGCGCCTCGTGGTGCACGATCGCGTTGTAGAGGGCGCCGTGCGGCTTGACGTAGCGGACCTGCGTCCCTGCGACCCGGGCGAAGGCCTCCAGTGCGCCGAGCTGGTAGAGCACGTCGTTGGTCAGGTCGTGGGGCTCGACGTCGATGAAGCGGCGCCCGAAGCCGGCGAGGTCGCGGTAGCCCACCTGTGCGCCGATCACCACGCCGCGCTCGGCGGCCCGGGCGCACGTACGCCGCAGCACGGTGGGGTCGCCGGCGTGGAAGCCGCACGCCACGTTGGCGCTGGTGATCACCTCCAGCAGGGCGTCGTCGTCGCCGAGGGTCCAGCTGCCGAAGGACTCGCCCAGGTCGGCGTTGAGGTCGATCCGGGGCCCGGTCACAGCAGGTCCGCGATGCCGCCGAGGGAGTTCCAGCCGAGGTAGACCGTGAGCACCCACACGGCTGCCCCGACGGCCAGCAACCACTTCGGGTAGCGGTAGCCCCGGAGCAGGTCGATCCGGCGTGCGGCGACCCACAGGATGATGGCGAAGCCCACGGGCAGGATGAGCCCGTTGAGAGCGCCGGCGACGACGAGCAGCGTGACGGGTGCCTGGCCCAGTGCGAGGTAGATCGCTGCCGAGAAGACGATGAAGCCGACGGTCACCAGGTTGCGGCGGGCCTCGAGGCGCGGTGAGAAGCCGGACAGGAACGACACCGAGGTGTAGGAGGCACCGATCACCGAGGTGATGCTCGCGGCCCACAGGATGATGCCGAAGACCCGTACGCCCACGTCGCCAAGGGCGGCCTGGAAGGCGGAGGCAGGCGGGTTGTCCGCAGCCAGCGTCACGCCGCCGGCGACGACGCCGAGCACCGCGAGGAACAGCAGCGTGCGCATCACGCCGGTCACCAGGATGCCGGTCACCGAGCCGCGCGTGATGTCGCGGACGTGCTCGGGACCGGTGATGCCGGAGTCGACGAGCCGGTGGGCGCCGGCGTAGGTGATGTAGCCACCGACGGTGCCACCGATGAGCGTGGTGATGATCAGGAAGTCGACCTCGTCGGGCAGCACGGTCTGGCGCAGCGCCTCGCCCACGGGCGGTCCCGAGACGACGGCGGCGTAGAGCACCATCGCGATCATCACGACGCCGAGGACCACCACGATCCGGTCCATCGCGATCCCGGCCCGCTTGCTCAGGAAGATGGCGATCGCGATCAGCGCCGAGATCGCGCCGCCGATCTTGACGTCGAGGCCGAACATCGCGTTGGTGCCCAGCGCCGTGCCGCCGATGTTGCCGATGTTGAACACCAGCCCGCCCAGCACGACGAGGGCCGCCAGGAAGTAGCCGGCACCGGGAAGCACCGTGTTGGCCAGCTCCTGGGCGCGCATGCCGGAGACCCCGATGACGCGCCACACGTTGAGCTGGACCGCGATGTCGACGAGGATCGACACGAGGATCGCGAAGGCGAACGCCGCTCCGAGCTGGGCGGTGAAGACGGTGGTCTGGGTGATGAAGCCGGGGCCGATGGCGCTGGTGGCCATCAGGAACATCGCGCCGAGCAACGCCCCGCGCGCTGCGCCGGCCTTGCCCGGGGTCGCCTGCGCCGGTGCCCCGGTGTCGGTCTGCCTGGTCTCGTCGGTCATGTCGTGCCCATCTGTGTCGGTCCCGAGTGGTCCGTCGGAAAGTGGTCCCCGTCACACCACCATGAGGGATTGTTGAACAATCCGTCAATACCCCTCATCGGCTAGCCTTCGAGCGTGACCACCACCAGCTGGCTCGACGGGCTCCGGGCCGAGCGTCCCGGACTGGGCCGTGCCAGCACGTCGGGCCGGGTCGCCGACGTGCTCCGGGCCCGCATCACCGAGGGCCATCTCCGCCCGGGCACCCGCCTGTCCGAGGAGGACATCGGCGCGGCCCTGGGGGTCTCGCGCAACACCCTGCGCGAGGCGTTCAGGCTGCTCGGCCACGAGCGCCTCCTGGTGCACGAGTTCAACCGCGGCGTCTTCGTCCGCGAGCTGACCGTGGACGACGTCCGGGACCTCTACCAGCTGCGTCGCATCCTCGAGTGCGGCGCCGTACGTCGCGCCGCCGAACGGCGTCGTGCGGGCTCCTCCGACGACCGGTGGGCCGAGCTGCTGGCCCCGGTCCGCGAGGCCGTCGAGGAGGGCGAGGCGGCCGCTGCTCGCGAGCAGTGGGTCGAGGTCGGCACGGCCAACATGCACTTCCACCAGGCCGTGGCCGCACTCGCGCAGAGCCCGCGCGTCTCGGAGGCGATGGGGCACCTCCTGGCAGAGCTGCGCCTGGTCTTCCACGTGATGGACGCCCCGCAGGCGTTCCACCTGGCCTATCTCCCGGAGAACCGGACGATCCTCGAGCTGCTCGCCGCGGGCGATCTCGACGCGGCTGAGTCGGTGATGGCGGCCTACCTCGACGCCGCCGAGGCCCAGCTCATCGGCGCCTTCGCCGCCGCCCGCGAGTCCTGAGGACGCCGCTCACGACAATCGGGTGAGCCCTGACGGACCTCTGTCGGCCTACCGTCGCCACGTGCGCGAGGCCCCCCAGGCAGTGGCATCGGTCCAGGTTGCCGGCGACGGGTCCGCCCTGGCCGACAGTCCTGTCCCCGCTGCGTCGGCGTGGGCAGCGCTGGCGGTGCTGGTCGTCGCCGTGCTGGCGGTGCGCCGCATCCACCGCCGCGAAGCCGTCGCGCGCCGGCGGTCGACGTCGGTGACCGAGCCGCCCTCGGGTCCGGGTGTCCTTTCCGGAGCGGCGGCGGGCAGCGGGACGGCAGACGTGGCGGCCGTGTGGGAGAGCCCGGATCCGCGTGACGAGGCACTGGTCATCGCCTTCGTCATCGCCCTCGGTGTGGCCATGGTCGACTCAGGTGCGTCGGTGACGCAGGTGACCGCGACCCTGCGTCGCGTGGCGGCGGTCAACGGCGTGCCCGAGATCGCGATCGCGGTCCTGCCGACCGCCCTGTTCGTCTCGATGCCGGGGGCGGAGTCGGTGCAGACCGCCATCGCGCCCGCGGGTGACAGCCTCCGCCTGGACCAGGTGGGCGCCGTGTTCGCGGTCGTGGACGACGCCGAGGCCGCCCTCATCGGCCCACAGGCCGGCCTGGCCGCGCTGGTCGCGGCAGGAGCCCGCCCGGCGCCGTACGCCCCGTGGTTGCGCCTGGCCGGCTATCCGCTCCTGGCAGCCGGACTCATCCTGATCGTGCGCGGCACCTGGTGGGAGATGCTCACGGCCGTCGTGCTGGCCACCGGGGCGGGCACCCTGCAGCTCCACCGCAGCGAGGTCCCGGCGGCCTACCGGGTGTTCCTGCCGGTCGCCACTGCGTTCGGGTGCTCCCTCAGCGTGTTCCTGCTCATCCGTGCCGGCGCCGACATCGGCGTGTTCGCGCCACTTCTCGCGGTGCTGGTCACGTTCCTGCCCGGTGCCCAGCTCACGACCGCAGTGATCGAGCTGGCCACGGGCCAGATGGTGGCTGGGGTCGGGCGGCTCGCCCACGGACTGATGACACTGACGCTCCTGGCGATCGGGATCGTCACTGCGTCCCAGCTCGTCGGCGTCCCTGCCCACAGCCTCCCGGAACCCTCCCTGGACGGGTTCGGGGTCCTCTCCCCCTGGCTGGGGGTGCTCGTGTTCGGCGCAGGGGTGGTGCTGACCAGCAGCGTCGAGCTGCCGATGGCCCGGTGGGTGGTCTCGATCCTGCTCGTCGCGTACGCCGGCCAGGTCGTCGGCGGGACCCTGCTCGGTGAGGACCTCTCCGCGTTCACCGGGGCACTGGTGATGACACCCCTGGCGATGCTGGTCGCCGAGCTCCCCACCGGGCCGCCGACGCTGGTGACCTTCATGCCGGCGTTCTGGCTGCTCGTGCCGGGCGCTGCCGGACTCGCCGGGGTGGCGAAGTACCTCGGCGACCAGCGCGCCGACGGCGTCACGTCGCTGCTGGCAGCGGGCGGCTCGATGCTCGGCATCGCCTTCGGGGTGCTGCTCGGACTGGCGGTCGGCGCCTTCCTGGGCCTCGGCTCAGGAGTGAGCATGCGCGCCGCGCCCTGACGGCCGACCTCCCGACCTGGGGTGTCAGCGGGCGTCGCGCGCGGCCTGGCGGCGTACTCCCTGCGCCTGCGAGGAGGCGTCGCGCTTCACCCCGCCCGTCGTCTTCGTCGCTGCGCGGCGACCGCTGGGGACCGACGCCGGTCCCGTCGCGCCGCCCGTCGAGGACGGCCCCGCGGACCTGGCCGCACGCGCCTCGGCGATCCTCTCGGCACGCAGCTCCGTGGCGGTCTGCCGGGCCACCACGCTGACCTGGCGGCTGACCTGGGCCAGCACCGTCTCGAACACCTCGGCCTTGTCGCGGGCCCGCTGGTTGCGGGCGAAGGACTTCCCGCGGCCGCCGACCTCGGAGACCGACGCGCTGGCGCCACGCCGGTAGATCTTCATGTACTTGGTGCGCGCGCGCTGGACGCGGGTCTGGAGCTCGAGGAGCTGGTCCTCGTCGAGCTCCCGCAGGGCGGCAGGCTCGGCCTCGCGGACCAGGTTGCCTTCCGGCTCCGTCAACGAGTGCAGTACGGCCTTGTTCACGAGGACCTCCGGGGATGTGCGTCGGGGCGACCCGGGCGAGGTGCGCCGCTGCTCGACGCTAGGTCGGCACGGCGCGCGGCACCTCACCCGAATCCCGTGAGGCAGCGCGGTGCCCCGCGCCGTACCCGGACATGCTGAAGGCCCCTGACCTGCGGACGTCGCAGGTCAGGGGCCTTCGGTGGCTCCCCCGGTTGGACTCGAACCAACAACCCTCCGATTAACAGTCGAATGCTCTGCCAGTTGAGCTACAGGGGATCGCTTCAGCAGCGGTGGCAAACCTTAGCAAGCCTCTGCCGGGGTGGGGAAATCAGGGCAGGCCGACGTCACGGCGCATGACCTCGAGGGCCTCGCGGGCCGCTTCGCGGACGGTTTCGTCGTCCGGGTCGACACCCTCGTCGTACTCGTAGACCCACTGGACGCCACCCGATCCGGACGGTGCTCGCCGCGCGATGACCCGGAGTCCGCGACGTCCCGCGACCGGCACGTGGCGCTGCAGGACCACGCTCGCGGTGACGCGCTCGCGGACCAGCTCGAGGAGTCGCCCTGGATCGGCGAGGGTGGCGGTGTGGACCGGACGCAGGTCGCCCCAGCTGCCGACCTCGGAGAGCCGGAACGTGTCGGTGTCACGGTCCCAGTCAGCCGCCTCGACCTCCTCCCACGGGACACGACGGGTCTCACCGTCGGCGGCGACGTAGAAGGCGTCGCGGGTGCCGGCGAAGACGGTGCCGTCCGCGGCCTCGGCGGACGCCAGCACCTTCTCGCCGCGGGCGACCGGGAGGGCGGGCGACGACGTACGTCCGCGGCTCCTGCCCCACGACGGGCTCATGCCGTGGCTCCGGGGCCGACGGCACCTTCGCGGAGCTTGCGGCGGTGCTGCTCGAGCATCACGAGCTCACCGAACATCCTGTTGTAGTCGAGGGCGTTGTCGACGGGGTTGGTGCGCTGGAGGCGCGCCTTGACGTCGGCGATGCGGCGGGACGTGGTGAGCTCCTGGAGGCGGTAGACGTAGGCCACGGCGAACGTGGGGTTGGGGTCGGACGTGCCGCGCACCGGCTCGACGCCGAGCTCGGTGATCGCGGCGACGACGGCGGGCTCGGTGGCGGCCTCACGGACCTTGTTGGCCCAGCCCGGGTCGTCCGCGCCGGCCGCCGGGCCGTCGGCGGCCGTGACGGCCTCCCACACTCCCTGGAAGGTCGGGTGGGTGAAGTCGGTGGTGGTGACGTGGGCAGTGGTGCGCCCCACGCCCGACGGGTGCTGGATGACGAGCTTGAGCAGCTCGCGCTCGATGAGGAACCGCGGGTCGGACAGGCTCGGCAGCACCTGGCGCGGCGGCTCGGGCGCGGCGGGCACCTCGTGACGCGTCGTTCGCCGCTCGTCCGCGGGCGACGGAGCGGGTCGGCTGGCCGCCCGGCGGACCTCGGTGCGGACCTCGTCGAGGTCGACGCCGACCATGTGGGCGAGCTCGCGCGAGAACGACTCGACCTTGGTCTTGTCGCGGATGCTGGCCACCAGCCCGGCCGCGTCGCGCAGGGCGTCGACGCGGCCGTCGGCGCGGTCGAGGTCGTGGCGGGCCAGGATGTTGTCGAGGGCGAAGCGGTAGAGCGGCTGACGCTTGGCGACCAGCTCGCGGACCGCCTCGTCCCCCTCCTTGATGCGGAGGTCGCAGGGGTCCATGCCCTCGGGAGCGACGGCGACGTAGGTCTGGGAGGCGAAGACCTGGTCGCTCTCCAGCACCTTCATCGCGGCCTTCTGGCCGGCCGAGTCGCCGTCGAAGGTGAAGATGACCTCACCGCTGGTGGCCCCGTGGTCGCCGAGGAAACGACGCAGGACCCGCGCGTGGTCGGTGCCGAACGCGGTGCCGCACGACGCCACGGCAGTGCGTACGCCGGCGAGGTGGCAGGCCATCACGTCGGTGTAGCCCTCGACCACGACGGCCTGCTGGGCGTCCTTCATCGCGGTGCGCGCCAGGTCGATGCCGTAGAGGACCTGGCTCTTCTTGTAGATCGCGGTCTCGGAGGTGTTGAGGTACTTCGCCTCGATCCGGTCGTCGTCGAAGATCCGCCGCGCGCCGAAACCGATCGTGTCGCCGTTGGCCTCGCGGATCGGCCAGACCAGCCGACCGCGGAAGCGGTCGTAGTGGGAGCGGCCGTGCGCCACGAGCCCGGCGGCGACGGACTCCTCGTCGGTGAACCGGCGACCGCGCAGGTGGCGGGTCAGCGCCTCCCCGTCACGGGGCGCGAACCCGACTCCGAACAGCTCGGCGGCCGCCTGGTCGAAGCCGCGCTGGTGGAGGAACTGTCGCGCCACCACGGCGTCGGCGGAGGCCAGCTGCTCGGCGTAGAACGCCTGCGCGACCTTGTGCGCCTCGATGAGCCGGCCGCGGGCGGGCCCACGGGGCCGGGCGGGCTCGTCGTCGCCGTCCTCACGGCGCAGCGTGACGCCGTACTTCTCCCCCAGCCGCTCGACCGCCTCGGTGAAGGTGAGGCCGTCGACCTTCATGATGAAGGCGATGACGTCGCCGCCCTCCTGGCAGCCGAAGCAGTGGAAGAACTGTCGCGCGGGATTGACGTTGAACGACGGCGTCTTCTCGTCGTGGAAGGGGCAGAGGCCCTTGAGCGACCCGCCGCCGGCACGCTTGAGAGTGACGTACTGCGACACGACGTCGTCGATCCGCGCCTTCTCGCGCACCTCGGCGATGTCGTCGTCGCGAATCCGGCCAGCCACGTCGGGGAGTCTACGGGCGCCCGCCCACCTGCCGCGCCGAGTCTCCACATACCCGCGGGGGTGGGGGCCGCCACCCCTTCGGGGGAAGGCCGCTGGTGATCGGACCGGAGGTTTGGGATGGTCGGGAGATGACTCAACAGCAGGGAGCTCCCGAGAGTCAGACACTCGGCGCCCTCGTCCATCAGCTCTCGCAGCAGATCCCCGACCTCGTCCGGTCCGAGATCCGCCTGGCCCAGGCCGAGGTGGCCGAGAAGGGGAAGCGCGCCGGCGTCGGGATCGGCATGTTCAGCGTCGCCGGACTGCTCGGCTTCTTCGCCGTCGGCACTCTCGTCACCACCGCGATCCTCGGTCTCGCCACGGTGCTGGACACGTGGCTCGCCGCCCTCGTCGTGGCGATCGTCCTGGTCATCGGCGCAGCCGTGGCTGGCCTGGCAGGCAAGAACAAGGTCGCCGAGGCAACTCCGGCAGCACCCGAGAAGGCCATCCGGGGCATCAAGGACGACCTCGCCACCGTCAAGGGAGGCCGCCATGTCTGACGCACGCACCCCCGAGCAGATCGAGGCCGAGATCGTCCTGCAGCGCGAGCAGCTGGCCGGCACGGTCGACGAGCTGGCAGCCAAGCTCGACGTGAAGTCGCGCGCCCAGGACAAGGTGGCCGAGCTGAAGAGCTCCGCGACCACGGAGTCGGGTGCACCCCGACCCGAGGTCCTGGCTGCCGCAGGATCACTGGCGGCGATGGCCGTCGTGCTGCTGCTCTGGCGCCACCGCCGCACCCACTGACTTCCCCTCTGCAGTCCCCAGCCCTGAAGGAGCACACCCCATGAAGAAGCTCTCCCTCCTCGCCGCCGGCTTCGTCGGCTACGTCCTCGGCGCCCGCGCCGGCCGCGAGCGCTACGAGCAGATCAAGAAGACCGCCACGCGGGTCAAGAACGACCCGCGTGTGCAGGAGAAGGCCACCCAGGCCGCCGACCTCGCCAAGGAGAAGGCGCCGGTCGTCAAGGACAAGGTCGTCGCCGCGGCGGGCACCGCCGCCGACAAGGTGACGCCGTCCGGCAGTGGCAGCAGCCACCGCGCGGACCTCGAGGACCAGCTCAACCCCGACAACGTCGCGCTGCAGGACAACCCGTACCCGCAGGGCGACCTGCCCTAGGTTTCGACACGCTCGCTGCGCTCGCTGCTCAACCGGCGGGGGCTCGCTGCGCCCGCTGCTCGACCGGCGGGGGGCTCGGGCTCGCTGCCCGATCGGCGGGGGGCCTCGTGCTCGCTGCTCGACCGGCGGGGGCCTCGGGCTCGCTGCCCGATCGGCGGGGGGCCTCGCGCTGGCTGCTCAGCTGGCGGAGCGACCTGTGATCGTTGCGTGGCGGGTGACGGCGCTGGCGTCGGTGAGCGACGCCACCTGGTCGATGACCACGCGGCGCCGGGCGGCGTCGTCGGTCGCAGCGTCCCAATCCTCCACGAAGACCGGGTCGAGGGCCTCGACGCCGCGCGCCCAGATGCCCTCGACGAGCTCGGCGACCAGCTCGCGTTGGCGCTTCATCAACGTGACGCGGTCGTCGGCCTGCATGACGTAGAGGGCCGCGATGCCCTTGAGGACCCCGATCTCCACCTCGGTGCGCGCCGGCACCACCAGGTCGGCCCGGTGCCGCACCGGCGGCTCGCCGGCCGACGCGGCGAGGGTGGCCTGCTGGGCGCTGCCGCAGAACCGGCCGATGAGGTCGCTCGTGAGGTTCTTGATGGCGGCCAGGCTGCGCCTGCTGCCGTCGTACGACGTGCGGGGCCAGCTCCCCACCGCTCGCAGGTCGGCAAGCGCGGCGTCGAGCGCGGCGTCGTCGATGCCGGGCAGGTACCACGAGCGCACGGTCTCCCAGAGGGCGTCGCGGTCGAGGCGGGTGAGGTCGAGTCGACCGGCCACGATGCCGTCCTCGACGTCGTGCACCGAGTAGGCGACGTCGTCGGCGAGGTCCATCACCTGTGCCTCGAGGCAGCGGCGTCGGCCGTCGACGCCGGCGCGCAGCCAGTCGAAGACAGGACGGTCGTCGTCGTAGACCCCGAACTTCACGACCACGCGCGGCGTGCCGTCGGCGTGGACGCCGTGGGGACCGGTGGCGTCGGTGCGGAGCCACGGGTACTTCGTGCAGGCGTCGAGCGTCGCGCGGGTGAGGTTGAGACCGACCGACCGGCCGTCGGCGTCGAAGGTCTTCGACTCCAGCCGGGTCAGCAGGCGCAGGGTCTGAGCGTTGCCCTCGAAGCCGCCGCAGTCGGCGCTGAGCTCGGCCAGCACGCGCTCGCCGTTGTGGCCGAAGGGCGGGTGGCCCATGTCGTGGGCCAGCGCCGCGGTCTCGGCGATGTCGGGATGGGTGCCCACCGCGCGGGCCAGGTCGCGGGCGACCTGCGCGACCTCGAGGCTGTGCGTGAGCCGGTTGCGGACGAAGTCGTCCGTCTGCGGCCCGACGACCTGGGTCTTGGCCGCGAGCCGGCGTGACGCCGCCGCGTGGACGACACGCGCCCGGTCGCGCTCGAACGCCAGGCGCACGGGCGCGTCCACCCGCTTGGGAGGTTCGGCGACCACGCGCTCGCGCGCCTCGTCGGCGTACAGGTCCTCGATGCTCATCGGCCGGTCAGCCTAGCCGTCCCCGAGGACACGACCCGGACAGGCTGGCGGTGGGCGTCAGTAGACCGTGACGTGCACGTGGTCGTAGTGGTTGGCCGTCGTCGACCCACGGTCGGACATGCCCCGCCAACCCTCGCCGCTGCGCTCCACGGACCACATCTGCTGGGAGTAGATGATGTACTCGATGCCGAGCGCGGAGTAGTTGGCGCGCAGGAACTCGGCGATGGCCCAGCCGGTCTCGCCGCTGATCATGATGTCGATCGCGCGACCCTGGCCGTGCTCGCCGTCGCTGCGCCACGTGCCGTAGCTGGTGATCTCGGGCCAGTTGGCGCAGACCACGTCGTGGATCTCGTAGAGCGAGGCACGCCCGGCGTCGATGGTGGAGCCGTTGGCGCACGCGCCGCCGAGGCTCGGACCGGCCGGCTCGGGCTCGGGCTTGTCCTGGGCCAGGTAGTCGGCGCTGACCCAGCGCGACTGGCCGTCGATGACGACCTGTGCGCGGCCCAGCTGGCGACGGCCGGTGACCGAGACCTGCTCGAGGGCGCCGATCTCGCCGAGCTTCTCGGCCTTCTCGCTCGGGCCGTCCCACAGGTTGAGGACCTCGAGGGTCCACAGCTTGTTGCCGACCTTCTTGGCCGTCTGGCGGGCCAGACGGTCGATCTTCAGGTCCTCACGGACGGCCGACTCGGCCTTCGCCGCGGTGCGGATCTGGGAGCGCGACACGGTCGCCTCGCCGCGCCGGGCGAGGGACGTGGCGTTGGCGAACGACTGCGCGACGGCCGCCGTGTCGGTGGGCGCCTCGGTCGGCGTCTTGGTGGACGTGGTGCTGGTGGAGGCCAGCAGGGTGTTGTCCGAGGTCGCGGGGGCCGCAGCGAGCACGCCCATGGTCACGGCCGACATCGTCGCCACGACGGCGATCGGTGCGGAGACCAGGACGGATCGAGGGATCCGGGAGAATCGGGAGGGACGGGGACCGGGGGTAGCAGGGGTTTCCCGCTTGTGGCGATGCTGAGCCACAGCGCTGATCCTTTGCAGTTGCTGACGGGGGACAGTGCGTCGATCCACGGGGCCGAAATTGACTCGGGGCCCGTGCCCACGCCGACGCGATCATCGAGTGAAGCACAGGATTCTCGGCCTGTCCCAATTGTCCACGGTAAAAACGAGGGTGTTCCGGCTCACCCGCCAGTGGTTTCGTCGGCGTCCTCGCGCAGGTGCGCGCCGCGTCCGTCCGTGTCATCGAGCCACCCCTCGGGGAGCGCCACCCTGGCCCGGGGCGACCCCTGGCGACCGCGCGGCGTGCCGAGCTCACGCACCGGGAACGGCTCGTCGCCGTCGAGGCCGACGAGCAGGTCGTCGAGCGTGGCCAGCGAGTCGACGAGGGCCAGCCTGTGGCGGAGGTCGCCGCCGGCGCCGAAGCCCTTGAGGTACCAGGAGACGTGCTTGCGGAACTCCTTGCAGCCGCGCTCCTCCCCCATGTGCGCAGAGAGCAGCTCGGCGTGGCGACGCATCATGGTGCGCACCTCGCCGAGGGTCGGGAGGGTCGCGACGTCGTCGCCGTGGAACGCAGCGGCCAGGTCGCGGAAGAGCCACGGGCGGCCGAGGCAGCCGCGGCCGACGACCACGCCTGCGGCACCGGTCTGCTCGACCATCCGCAGGGCGTCCGCCGCCTCCCAGATGTCGCCGTTGCCGAGGACCGGGATGTCGACGTGCTCGACGAGGGCCGCGATCGCGTCCCAGTCGGCCTGCCCGGAGTAGGCCTGCTGGACGGTGCGGCCGTGCAGGGCGATGGCCGCCACGCCCGTCTCCTCCGCGATCCGGCCCGCGTCGAGATAGGTGAGGTGGTCGTCGTCGAGCCCCTTGCGGGTCTTCATCGTCACCGGGACGTCGTACGGCGCTGCTGCCGCAACCGCGGCGGTGAGGATCTCGCCGAGCAGGCCGCGCTTCCACGGCAGCGCTCCCCCGCCGCCCTTGCGGGTCACCTTGGGGACCGGGCAGCCGAAGTTGAGGTCGACGTGGGCCACGCCGTGGTCGGCGCAGAGGATCTCGACGGCCTTGCCGATGTAGACCGGGTCGGTGCCGTAGAGCTGCACCGAGCGGACCGTCTCGAGCTCGTCGAAGACGAGCATCTTCCTGGTGACCTCGTCGCCCTCGACGAGGCCGCGGCTGGTGATCATCTCGCTGACGTAGAGCCCGGCTCCCTGCTCGGCGCAGAGCCGGCGGTAGGCCGCGTTGGTGATGCCGGCCATCGGCGCCAGCACGACCGGGGTGTCGACGCGCAACGACCCCAGGGTGAGGGAGGCGGGGACGGCGGTCATGTCCCCATTGTCGAGCGGTCCGGCGTCCGACCCAAATCAGCCGTTGCCGCGCGGGCGCGCGACCTCACCGGTCCAGGAGATCGGGTCGAACCCCTCGGTGGGCTCGAAGACCATGTCATCGATCCGCGCGCCGTCGGGGACGAGGTAGACTAGGCACATCTCGGTCTCGGCGCCCGCCTCGAACGGCGACGGCAGCGGCCCGCTCTGGCAGGCGGTGAAGTCGCCGCCGAGTGTCCACGGGGCACCCAGTGCGCCGGTGTCGTCGCGTAGGTAGAGCGGCACGTCGAAGCCACCGAGGTCCGACTCCCCTGTGTTCCTCAGCGACACCGTGACGAAGTAGGGGCGGGACGCGGCCATCGCGTCGTCGCGCACCCAGCCGTCGAAGACCGACCGGCGTTGCTCCGCGACCGCGTCCACGCTGAGCTCGAGCACGCCGGTGACGCTGGTGGCGGGCTGCCACACGAGCACCGCCGCCTCCCCGAGGTCGGAGCCGGGATCGGTGCCGGCAGGCGTGCTCACGACCCTGCTGGTCGTGCCGCCCACCTCGGGCCCGGTGTCGGTGTCCGTCCCCGAGCACGCGGACAGTGCCACCGCGAGGACAGTCGGGAGGAGCACCGTGCGCCGCATGGCGCCATGGTGGCACGGCGCGTACGTCGGCGACGGAGCCCCGCCGCCGGCGTACGACTGGCCCGCAGGCGTCAGCAGCCGACCAGGCGCTCGGCGAACCAGCGGGTGATGCCGTCGAGGCTGACCCGCTCCTGGACCATCGTGTCGCGCTCGCGGATGGTGACCGCGTTGTCGTCGAGGGTCTCGAAGTCGACGGTCACGCAGAACGGCGTGCCGATCTCGTCCTGGCGGCGGTAGCGGCGACCGATCGCGCCGGAGTCGTCGAAGTCGACGTTCCAGTTCTGGCGCAGCTCGGCGGCCAGCGCCTTGGCCTTGGGCGAGAGGTCGGCGTTGCGGCTCAGCGGGAGCACGGCGACCTTGACCGGAGCCAGGCGCGGGTCGAGCTTGAGCACGACCCGCTTGTCCACGCCGCCCTTGGTGTTGGGCGCCTCGTCCTCGGTGTAGGCGTCGATGAGAAACGCCATCAGCGACCGCGTGAGGCCGGCGGCCGGCTCGATGACGTAGGGCAGGTAGCGCTCGTCGGCGGCCTGGTCGTAGTAGGACAGGTCCTTGCCGGAGAACTCGCTGTGCTGCTTGAGGTCGAAGTCGGTGCGGTTGGCGATGCCCTCGAGCTCCTCGAAGTCCCGACCCGAGAACCCGAAGCGGTACTCGATGTCGGTCGTGCCCTTGGAGTAGTGGGAGAGCTTCTCCTGCGGGTGCTCGTAGTGGCGCAGGTTGTCGGGGTTGATGCCGAGGTCGACGTACCAGCGGGTGCGCTCCTCGATCCAGTAGCGGAACCACTCGTCGTCCTCGCCGGGCTTGACGAAGAACTCCATCTCCATCTGCTCGAACTCGCGGGTGCGGAAGATGAAGTTGCCCGGCGTGATCTCGTTGCGGAAGCTCTTGCCCATCTGGGCGATGCCGAACGGCGGCTTCTGGCGGCTGCTCGTGACGACGTTGGAGAAGTTGAGGAAGATGCCCTGCGCGGTCTCGGGGCGGAGGTAGTGCAGGCCGGACTCGTCCTCGATGACACCGAGGTAGGTCTTGAGCATCATGTTGAAGTTGCGCGGCTCGGTCCACGCGTTGCGCGTGCCGCAGTTGGGACAGGCGATCGACTCGTTGATGTCGACCGTGTCGGGGTCCTCGATGCCCTTCTTGGCCGCGTAGTCCTCCTGCATGTGGTCCGCGCGGAAGCGCTTGTGGCAGGACTGGCACTCGGTCAGCGGGTCGCTGAAGGTGCTCAGGTGGCCACTGGCCTCCCAGGTGCGGGTCGGCAGGATGACGCTGGAGTCGAGGCCGACCACGTCGTCGCGGCGGGTGACCATGAAGCGCCACCACTGGCGCTTGATGTTCTCCTTGAGCTCCACCCCGAGGGGGCCGTAGTCCCAGGCGGACTTGGTGCCGCCGTAGATCTCACCGCAGGGGTAGACGAAACCCCGGCGCTTGGCGAGGGAGACGACGTTGTCCAGGGCGGTGGGGGCAGGCTTGGCCACGGTGATTCCTTCTACAGGGGGCAGGTCGGGCCGGCTGGCTGTCGGCTCGTGCAGTGCTTCTCCTCACTGGGAGGAGCGATCACCCTATCGATCGGGGCTGGGCCTCATTGAGGTCGGTCCCCTCCTCCACCACCTCGTAGGCGCTCGGCTCGTCGAGCGCGTGCACCATCAGCGGCTGGATGTGCATCTTGGCCTCGTACGACCCCAGCGCGCGGCGGTAGGAGCCGACGTTCTCCCAGCGGGTGGTGAGCACCCACAGGGTCGGGTCATCGACGTTGCGCCCGACCTCGCCCCCGTCGTAGCCGGGCTTCGCGGCCAGGATGCCGAGCGCGTGCAGCAGCCCGCCGCGCAGCTCCTGCTCGGCAGTGGGGTCGGGAGAGGGCGTACGGAGGCGGGTGACGACGAGCATCTGCCCAGACTAGGCCGTGGTCGGTTTGACAATCGTTCTCAACTGCCCTGAGAATCGTTCTCATGTCGCTCGCCACTCGCCTCCTTCCCCTTCCCAGCCTCCTGGCCGCCACCGTCCTCCTTGCCGGGTGTGGTCAGCTGGGTGACGACGCCTCCGGAAATGGTCGCCGGGCCGTCGCGTCGTTCTACCCGTTGGCCTGGGTGACAGAGCGGGTGGCGGGCGACGACTGGACCGTGGAGAACCTGACCCAGCCCGGCCAGGAGCCGCACGACCTCGAGCTCACCATCGCCCAGACCGCGGCCCTCGAGGATGCGGACCTCATCGTCCTCGAGGACGGCTTCCAGCCGGCCGTGGACGCCACCGTCGAGGGCGCCGACGCTCCCGTGCTGGACGCCGCCGCGGTCGTCGACCTGCTGCCGGCCACCGAGGACGAGCACGAGGGCGAGGAGCACGAGGGCGAGACCGCGGAGGAGCACGCCGAGCACGGCGACTTCGACCCGCACTTCTGGCTCGACCCGCTCCTCGTGGCCGACTTCGCCGACGCCGTCGCCGACGAGCTGGGCGAGGTCGACCCCGACGCCGCCCAGACGTACGCCGACAACGCGGCAGCGCTGCGCACCGAGCTCGAGTCCCTCGACCAGGACTACACCGACGGACTCGCGTCGTGCGAGCGGACCACCACCGTGGTGAGCCACCAGGCCTTCGCCTACATGGCGCGCTACGGGCTGGACTTCGAGCCGATCGCCGGGCTCTCCCCCGACGCCGAGGCCACGGCCGCCGACCTTGCCCGCCTCCAGGAGCTGATCACCGAGGACGGCGTGACCACCGTGTTCTCCGAGCGCCTGGTCAGCGCGAAGATGGCCGAGACGCTGGCCGACGACCTCGGGGTGTCCACCGCGATCCTTGACCCCATCGAGGGCCTGTCGGACGACACGACCGACGAGGACTATCTTTCCCTCATGAGCGAGAACCTGACGGCCCTCCAGCAGGCCAACGGCTGCTCGTGACTCCCGCCGGCCTCCCGTACGACGTCACCGTCCCCGTCGTCCTCGACCAGGTCTCCGTCGCCATCGGCGGACGACCGATCCTGCGCGACGTCGACCTGACCGTCCATGCCGGGGACATGGTGACGCTGCTCGGGCCCAACGGGTCGGGCAAGTCCACCCTCGTCCGCGCGCTCACCGGGCTGCTGCCGGTGGCGCGCGGCGAGGTGCGTCTCTACGGCACACCGCTCGACGACTTCGGTGACTGGCAGCGGGTCGGCTTCGTGCCCCAGCGCTCGACCGCGACCGGCGGCGTGCCGGCCACGGTCCGCGAGGTGGTCGCCTCCGGACGCGTCGGACGCCGCCGCCTGCTGCGCCCGACCAGTGCGGCCGACCGGCGCGCCGTCGAGTCCGCGCTCGACGTCGTCGGCCTCGCCGACCGCGCGTCACACGGTGTCTCCCAGCTCTCGGGCGGCCAGCAGCAGCGGGTGCTCATCGCCCGGGCGTTGGCGGGCGAGCCGGACCTGCTCGTGCTCGACGAGCCCACCGCCGGCGTCGACCTGCCCAACCAGCAGGCCCTCGCCGATGCGCTGCGCCGGCTCAAGGAGCGTGGCGCGACCATCGTGCTGGTGGCCCACGAGATCGGCCCGATGATGCCGCTGATCGACCGCACGGTCGTGATGCGTGACGGCTGGGTGGCCTACGACGGCCCGCCGCTCACGCAGGAGGTCGCCTCTCACACGCACCACCACCCGCACGAGCACGACGTACCGGGTGGGCACGACCACGCTCCCCACGTCTCCTCGCCCTTCGACTGGGAGCGGCGGAACCGACCATGAGCACCCCACGACGTTCCTCTCCTCCGCTTCGCTCCCCCGAACAACGCCGCAGGGACCCCGCATGAGCTTCCTCGACCTCCTGTCCCTCGACTTCATGCAGCGCGCGCTGGTCGCGGCCCTGCTCACCGGGCTCGCGGCGCCCGCGATCGGCACCTTCATCGTCCAGCGCCGGCTGGCGCTCCTCGGCGACGGCATCGGCCACGTCGCCGTGACGGGCGTGGCGCTCGGCCTGCTCACCGGCACCTCCCCCACCTGGACCGCCGTCGTGGTCGCCGTGCTCGGCGCGGTGCTGATGGAGGTGATCCGCGAGCGCGGCCACACCAACGGAGACGTCGCGCTGGCACTGCTCTTCTACGGCGGCCTGGCCGGCGGCGTGCTGATCACCGGCATCGCCGGGCAGGGCGCGGCGACGCTGCAGGCCTACCTCTTCGGCTCGCTCAACAGCATCTCGTTCACCGACGTCGTCTTCACCGCGGTCCTCACCGTGGTGGTCCTCGTCCTCACGCTCGGCCTCTCCCCGCAGCTCTTCGCGGTCTCCAGCGACCAGGACTTCGCCCGTGTGGCGGGGCTGCGGGTCCGTGGCTACAACCTGCTGATCGCGGTGCTGGCCGCCGTGAGCATCACGGTCGCCATGCGCACCGTCGGCCTGCTGCTGGTCTCGGCACTGATGGTGGTGCCGGTCGCGACCTCGCAGCAGCTGGCACGCTCCTTCCGGGCGACGTTCGTCGGGGCGATGCTCGTGGGCTGCGTCGCCTCCGTCGGCGGGCTGCTGCTGAGCGCGGCCCTGTCCTTCCGCGTGGCCGTCGCCCCCGGGCCGACGATCGTGCTGCTCGCGCTGGCCATGTTCACCGCGACCTGGCCCATCGGGGTCTGGATGCGGCGGCGCAGCCGGCTGATGGCACCGTTCCCCGAGGTCACCGCAGCCCCGCACCGCTCCGCCGACGAGCACGTCCACGAGCACGGCAACGACTGCGGACACCCGGCGGTCCCGCACGGCGACCACGTCGACTACGTCCACGACGGCCACCGCCACGCACCCCACGGAGAGCACTATGACGAGCACTGACCACGGCTCGCGGCCGACGGTCCGGCCCACCCGTCAGCGACTGGCGGTCGCAGCGGCCCTCGCCGGCTTCGACGACTTCCGCAGTGCGCAGGAGATCCACGACCTCATCTCCCAGCAGGGCGACTCGGTGGGCCTCGCGACCGTCTACCGCACACTCGCCGCGCTCGCCGACGCCGGCGAGGTCGACATGCTGCGCAACGAGGACGGCGAGGCCATCTGGCGCAGCTGCTCCGACACCCACCACCACCACCTCGTGTGTCGTACGTGCGGGGCGACCGTCGAGGTCGAGGGCCCGGCCGTCGAGCGCTGGACCAACGCGATCGCAGGCGAGCACGGCTACGCCGACATCAGCCACACGCTGGAGATCTTCGGGACCTGCCCGGCCTGTCGCTGACGCGGTCCGACCCGGTTGGGGCGGTGACGGAGCCACACTCGGCGAAAGCCGAATGTGGCTGGACCACCGCTCGGCGGGGCGGGCGGGGGGTCAGGCGTTGGGGAGGGCGCCGCCGTAGCGGCGGTCGCGCCGGGCGTACGTCTCGACCGCGGCCCACAGGTGCCGGCGGTCGACGTCGGGCCAGAGCACGTCGGTGAAGACCATCTCGCTGTAGGCGGCCTGCCACAGCATGAAGTTGGACAGCCGCTGCTCCCCCGACGTGCGCCAGACGAGGTCGGCGTCGGGCAGCTCGGGGACGTAGAGGTGGCGGGCGAAGACCTTGTCGTCGATCTTCTCGGGGTTGAGCCGGCCCGCGGCGACCTCGCGCCCGATCGAGCGGGCGGCGTCGGCGAGCTCGGCGCGACCGCCGTAGTTGACGCACATCGTCAGGGTGAGGACGTCGTTGTCGCGGGTCATCTCCTCGGCGACCTGGAGCTCCTTGATGACCGAGCGCCACAGCCGCGGTGCGCGACCGGCCCAGCGCACGCGTACGCCGAGCTCGTGCATCTCGTCGCGGCGGCGGCGGATCACGTCGCGGTTGAAGCCCATCAGGAAGCGCACCTCGTCGGGCGAGCGTGACCAGTTCTCGGTGGAGAACGCGTAGGCGGAGATGGCCTTCACGCCGACCTCGATCGCGCCCTCGACGACGTCGAAGAGCGACGACTCCCCCTGCTCGTGGCCCTTGGTGCGGGGCAGGCCGCGGTCCTTGGCCCAGCGGCCGTTGCCGTCCATGATGATCGCGACGTGCTGGGGCACGAGGTCGCGGGGGATCGGCGGGGGCGTCGCGCCGGACGGGTGCGGGGTCGGCGGGCGGACGGATCGCTTCACGGTGGAGAGCCTAGTCAGCGCTCGACGTAGGCCATGGAGCGCAGGCCGCGCTCGAGGTGCCAGGCGAGGTAGGCGGAGACGAGGGTGCTGGCCTCGCGCAGGTGACGCGGGTCGGCGGCGTGCACGACCGGCCAGTCACCGACGAGCAGCGCACCCAGCACGAGCACCGTCTGGGCCGCGGGGGTCGCGGATCCGGGCAGCTTGTCCGAGGTGCACAGCACGCCGCCGGCTGACGGGTTGAAGAAGCGGTGGGGTCCCTCGATCCCGCACTGGACGCAGTGGTCGAAGGACGGCGCGTAGCCGGCGACCGAGAGGGATCGCAGGAGGTAGGAGTCGAGGACCTGCTTGGCCCCGTGCTCGCCGCCGGCCAGCACGCGCAGCCCGCCGACGAGGAGGAGGAACTGCTGGACGGCCGGCTCTCCCTCCTCGGTGACGAGCCGGTCGGCGGTCTCCAGCATCACGGTGCCGGCGGTGTAGCGGTCGTAGTCCATGCCGAGGCGGGAGTTGAACGGCTCGAGCGTCTCGGCCTGGGTGATCACGTCGAGGCTGCGGCCCTCGGCGAGCTGCAGGTCGACGTGGGCGAACGGCTCGAGGCGCGAGCCCCAGCGCGACGTCGTACGCCGCACTCCCTTGGCGACCGCGCGCACCTTGCCGCGCTGTCGCGTCAGGAGGGTGATGATGCGGTCGGCCTCGCCCAGCTTGTGGGTGCGCAGCACGACCGCCTCGTCGCGGTAGAGGGGCACGCCTACATCCTCCCCCACACGGCCGCCCCGGGACGGCTGGACGTCAGCGTTTCCGCGTGCGCTTGGCGGTGGCCGTGGCAGGAGCGGCGACGCGCCAGCAGTCGAGGGCGAAGTCGGCGGCCGCCGCCGTGAGGCGGTCGGGGCGGAAACGCCACTCGAGGATCGACGTGGCCCGCTCGAAGCGGACGTTGGGCAGCTCGGCGGCCAGCATGTCGGCGTCCACGAAGGGGTGGATCGGGTCGATCGGGTGGCCGACGAGGAAGACCGGCGCGTGGATGCGGCGGCGCTGGCTCGACGACGGCGCGAGGCGTCCGAAGATCACCCCGTGGAGCACCGACGCGATCGAGTCGGCCCGGTGGTCGACGGTGTCGAGCCCGATGCCGGCCCAGAACGGGACGATCCCGCGGGGCACCGACCGCGAGAGCTTCTGGAGCGTGTTGGCCGTGAACGGCAGGTAGCGCGCCGCCAGCATGATCGGGACGAAGGCCAGGATCCCCGCCACGAGCGCGTGGTTGAGGACCGGCATCTCGACGATGAGGCCCTTGACCCGCTCGGGCGCGATGACCGCGACCTCGAGGGACACGTTGGCGCCCAGCGAGGTGCCGCCGATGACGGCCTGCTCGGCGCCGAGGTGGTCGAGGAGCGCCACGACCTGCTCGCCGAAGGACGTCATCGAGTAGACGAGCGGGTCGGCGGGCTGGTCCGAGCGGCCGTGGCCGAGCAGGTCGAGCGTCACCACGTGCAGGCCCTGGGCGGCCATCGCCCGCGCCAGCGGCTGCTGCATGCGCCGCGGCATGAGCAGGCCGTGCAGCAGCACGACCCACTCGTCACCGGCGCCGTACTCGGTGTACTCGAGCCGGTCGCGCCCACCG
The DNA here is from genome assembly GCF_900112035.1 of Nocardioides alpinus. Lineage (GTDB taxonomy): Bacteria > Actinomycetota > Actinomycetes > Propionibacteriales > Nocardioidaceae > Nocardioides > Nocardioides alpinus. Next base: position 39,629 of record NZ_FOKC01000003.1, read on the forward strand.
TCGGACTCGACGAAGAACTGTCCGATCCGCTCGCTCACCAGCATGTCTGGAACATACCCGTCAGGCGCGGTTCACGGCACTGATCACGGCCTTGAGCGAGGCGGTGACGATGTTGGCGTCGAGCCCGACGCCCCACAGCACCTTCTCGCCCACGGCACACTCGACGTACGCCGCGGCGATGGCGTCGCCGCCGGCCGACAGCGCGTGCTCGGCGTAGTCGAGGACACGTACGTCGTGGCCGAGGCCGGAGATGGCGTCGACGAACGCCGCGATCGGGCCGTTGCCCTCACCCGAGAGCTCCTGCCGCTCGCCGTCGACGTAGACGCCGACGGTGAGCTGGTCCTTCTCCCCCGCGGCACTCGAGGTGTGCACGGAGTCGAGCTCGAGCGGCGTACGACGGTCGAGGTACTCCCCGCGGAAGACCGACCAGATCTCCTCCGGCGTGATCTCGCCGCCCTCCGTGTCGGTGTGCTGCTGGACGACCCGGCTGAACTCGATCTGCGCGCGGCGCGGCAGGTCGAGCTTGTGCTCGGACTTGAGCACGTAGGCGACGCCGCCCTTGCCGGACTGGCTGTTGACCCGGATGACCGCTTCGTAGGTGCGGCCCACGTCCTTGGGGTCGATGGGCAGGTAGGGCGCCTCCCAGTCGATGTCGCGCACGTCGATGCCCTGCTCGGCGGCCCGCTTCTCGAGGTCCTCCAGGCCCTTCTTGATGGCGTCCTGGTGGGAGCCGGAGAAGGCGGTGTAGACGAGGTCGCCGGCGTAGGGGTGGCGCGGGTGGACAGGCAGGTTGGTGCAGTACTCGACCGTCCGGCGCACCTCGTCGATGTCGGAGAAGTCGACCTGGGGGTCGATGCCCTGGCTGAAGAGGTTCATGCCCAGGGTCACCAGGTCGACGTTGCCGGTGCGCTCGCCGTGGCCGAACAGGCAGCCCTCGACGCGGTCGGCACCGGCCATCAGCGCCAGCTCGGTCGCGGCGACGGCGGTGCCGCGATCGTTGTGCGGGTGCAGGCTGATCGCGGAGTGCTCGCGGCGGGTGAGCCCGCGGCCGAAGTACTCGATCTGGTCGGCGTAGGTGTTGGGCGTCGACATCTCGACCGTGGCGGGCAGGTTGAGGATGATCTCGCGACCGGTCTCGGGCTGCCACACGTCGGAGACCGCCTCGCAGACGCTGAGGGCGAAGTCGGTGTCGGACTGGGTGAAGATCTCGGGGCTGTACTGGTAGCCGAAGTCCTGGCTGCCGACGATGCCGCCGAGACGCTCCTCGGCGTACTTCATCACCATCTCGGTGCCGCGGACCGCGATGTTGCGGCACTCGTCGGGGCTGACGTTGAAGACGACGCGCTGGAAGAGTGGCGCGGTCGCGTTGTAGAGGTGGACGGTGGCGCGCGGGGCGCCGACCAGCGAGTCGACGGTGCGCTCGATCAGGTCCTCGCGGGCCTGCGTGAGCACCGAGATCTGTACGTCGTCGGGGATCCGGTCCTCGTCGATGAGCTTGCGCACGAAGTCGAAGTCGGTCTGGCTGGCGCTCGGGAAGCCGACCTCGATCTCCTTGTAGCCCATCTTCACCAGCAGCTCGAACATGGTGAGCTTGCGGGCCGGGGTCATCGGGTCGATCAGCGCCTGGTTGCCGTCGCGCAGGTCGGTGGAGAGCCAGCGCGGAGCCTTCTCGACCTTCTTCGTCGGCCACGTGCGGTCGGGCACGTCGACGGGCGCGAACGGGGTGTAGCGGCCGAACGGCATCGGGCTGGCGCCCTGGGTGTTGGCGGTGTTGCTCAGGTGGGTCATGACTCTTCCTCGGTGTGCTGAAGGGGCGACCGGCACGCGCCGCACTCCGCAACGAGGGGGCCGGGTCTAGGCCTCGTTGCGGCGACGAAGGAGGAGCAGGCTGCGCATCATGACTCCACCAGACTAGCCCCGGGTGCGAGATCTCGCTCCCCGGCTCCCGCGACCTGAGACAGGTCAGGCGCGACCGCGGACGGCGTACGCCACTGCGGTGAGGTCGAACGGCCCGGCACCCAGCCGGTCACGGCACAGGTCCTCGACGCGTTGGCGGTCGCTGGTGTCGAGCGCCGCGAGCTCCTCGCCGATCGGTCCCACGCCCTTGAGGTAGGGCGTCCACCACTCCTCGAAGGTGCCGTGCGTGACCGTGACCGGCATCTCCGCAGCCTCGACGTCGCGGAGCCCGGCGGCCTCGAACATCCGCCGCAGCTCACCGTCGGTGCCGGCCGGGAGCCGCTCCTCGGCGAGCCCGCCCGGGCGGATCACCCCGAACGCCTCCCAGACCGGCCACATCGGGGCCCTCGACCCGGCGAGGTCCCAGACCGTCGCGGCGACCCACCCGCCAGCGCGGGTCACGCGGGCCATCTCGGTGAGTCCGGCCACCGGGTCGGGCATGAAGTGGACGACCAGGCCGGCCGCCGCCAGGTCGAAGGTGTCGTCGTCGAAGGGCAGTGAGTCGGCCGTGCCCTGCCGCACGTCGACGCCCGGGAACCGCGCCCCGCACGCCTCGACGAACGGGGCCGACGGATCGACCGCCGCCACGGCGTCGACGCCGAGACGCTCGACGAGCGCCCCGGTCAGGGCCCCGGGACCACAGCCGACGTCGATCGCGCGCTGCCCGGTGGACGGCGCGAGCAAGGCGGCGAGGTCGGCGGCGAGCGGACGGGAGTAGCGACCCATGAACCGGTCGTACGCCTCGCCTGCCACCTCGAAGGTCACGCCACGTGACGCTACTCGCCCTCGTAGGCTCTGGCCATGCCTCGACTGCTGGTGGTCCACCACTCCCCCACCCCGTCGGTCGTGGCTCTCACCGAGGCGGTGGTCGCGGGCGCCTCGGACGACGCGATCGAGGGCGTCGAGGTCGTGGTCCGCGCGGCGCTCGAGGCCGACGCCGACGACGTGCTGGCAGCGGACGGCTTCCTGCTCGGCACCCCCGCCAACTTCGGCTACATGAGCGGTGCGCTCAAGCACTTCTTCGACACGATCTTCCTGCAGGCGGGCGGCGCGCTCAGCGACGACGGATCGGCTGCCGCAGCCGACGGCGGCCCCAAGCCGTACGGCCTCTACGTCCACGGCCGCTACGACACGACCGGCGCCGTGCGCTCCGTGCAGGCGATCGTCGGTGCGCTGTCGTGGCGCCAGGCCGCCCCGGTGCTCGAGGTGCTGGGTGACGTGGGCGAGGCCGAGCGGGAGTCGGCGTACGACCTGGGCGGGACGCTCGCCGCCCTGGTGATGGGATGACGCGGCTGCGCGCGAGGGCCGCCACCGTGGTCGCGGCGCTCATCCTGACGGGCTGCAGCGCCTCCCCCTCGGAGCCGGCCGACCCGAGTGCCTCGCCCTCGCCGTCCGTCACCGAGACCCCGAGCGAGGCCGTGCCGCCCGACCCCGGGCCGACGCCGAGGGTCGGCGAGTGCCACGCCCTCACCTTCCGCCAGGCCGTCGCCGTCGTCGGGCGCACCGAGGCCGTCGCGTGCCGCAGGAAGCACACCGCGCAGACCTACTTCGTCGGCCGGCTCCGGCTGGAGACCCCGGCCGGCAGCACCCGCCGGGTCGACTCGGACGCGGCGCAGCGGCAGGCGCGTACGACGTGCCAGTCCCGGTTGCCGCGGCACCTGGGCATCACGCCGCGCGAGCTGCGCCTGACCATGGCCCAGGCCGTGTGGTTCACCCCGAGCGCCACCAGGGCCGAGGCGGGTGCCGACTGGTTCCGCTGCGACGTGGTCGCGGTCGCCGGGCCCCGCGCGCTGCTGCCACAACCCCGGCGGACGAAGGGCTGGGGCGACGCACCCGTGCTGGCGATGTGCGCCACCGCCGCCCCCGGCAGCCAGGCCTTCCGACGGGTGTCCTGCGGCGCGCAGCACGCGTGGGCCGCGGTCGCCACCGTGGACATCCCCGGCAGGCGGCTGCCCCCGCAGGCGGCGGTCGCCGACCGCATGGAGGCGCCCTGCGGCGACGTCGCCCGGGCCCGGGCCGACGACCCGCTCGACTTCACCTGGACGCAGGAGATCCCGACCGGGGAGCAGTGGGACGCGGGCCAGCGCTACGGCATCTGCTGGGTGCCCGCCTGACGGGTGCTCAGCTGCGCAGGGGTACGTCGAGGCGCGCGGCCAGCTCGGCGACGCTCGTGCCGAACGTCTCGAGCACCCGTACGCCACCGGGGCCGACCTCGAACACCGCGACCTCCGTGTAGACCCGGTCGACACACCCGACCCCGGTGAGCGGGTAGGTGCACGTCGGCACCAGCTTGGGCGTGCCGTCCTTGGCGAAGAGCGTCATCATCACCAGCACCTGCTTGGCGCCGATGGCGAGGTCCATCGCGCCGCCGACCGCGGGGATCGCGTCGGGGGCGCCGGTGTGCCAGTTGGCGAGGTCGCCGGTCGCGGACACCTGGAAGGCGCCGAGGACACACACGTCGAGGTGCCCGCCGCGCATCATCGCGAACGAGTCGGCGTGGTGGAAGTAGGACGCCCCGGGCAGCTCGGTGACCGGGACCTTGCCGGCGTTGGTGAGGTCGGGGTCGATCGCGTCACCGACGGCCGCCGGCCCCATGCCGAGCATGCCGTTCTCGGTGTGCAGGACGACGCCGGAGTCCGCGGCGAGGTGGTCGGCGACCTGCGTGGGCTGGCCGATCCCGAGGTTGACGAAGGCGCCGGCCGGGATGGCGCGGGCGACCAGCGCGGCCATCTCGTCGCGCGACAGGGGTCCGCGGTCGAGGTGCTCGACCACCGGGCCGGACGTTGGCTCGCTCATACGGTCACCACCCGGTCGACGTAGATGCTCGGGGTGACGACGTGCTCGGGGTCGATCTCACCGACCTCGACCACGGATCCGACCTGCGCGACCACGGTCGTCGCGGCAGTGGCCATCACCGGCCCGAAGTTGCGGGCGGTCTTGCGGTAGACGAGGTTGCCGGCGCGGTCGGCGACGTGGGCGCCGATGAGGGCCACGTCGCCCCGGAGCGGGTACTCGAGGACGTACGTCCGGCCGTCGATCTCGCGCGTCTCCTTGCCCTCGGCGATCGGCGTACCGACCCCGGTGGGGCAGAAGAATGCGCCGATGCCGGCACCGGCGGCGCGCATCCGCTCGGCGAGGTTGCCCTGCGGGACGACCTCGAGCTCGATGTCGCCGGAGCGGTAGAGGCCGTCGAATACCCACGAGTCGGACTGGCGCGGGAACGAGCACACGACCTTGCGCACCCGACCCGCAGCGAGCAGGGCGGCGAGCCCGGTGTCACCGTTGCCGGCGTTGTTGGAGACGACCGTCAGGTCGCTCGCCCCCTGACGGATGAGCGCGTCGATGAGGTCGACCGGCATGCCGGCCATCCCGAAGCCGCCGACCAGGACGGTCGACCCGTCCGCGATGCCGTCCACGGCCTCGTCCGTGGTCTCCACGACGAGCGTCACGAGGGCTCCGTCCGGACGTTCTCGAGGACGACGGCCAGTCCCTGGCCGACGCCGATGCAGATCGCCGCGACGCCCCACCTCTCCCCCGACTCGATGAGCCGCTTGGCCAGCGTGGCCACGACGCGGGCACCCGAGGCGCCGAGCGGGTGGCCGATCGCGATGGCGCCGCCCCGGGCGTTGACGAGGCCGGGATCGGCCAGTCCCTGGTCGAGCCAGGCGTCGACGCACGCGAGCGACTGGACCGCGAAGGCTTCGTTGAGCTCGACCGCGGCGACGTCGGCCCACGTGACGCCGGCACGGCGCAGCGCGATCCCTGCGGCCTCGACGGGTGCGTAGCCGAAGCGCTGCGGCTCGAGGGCGAAGGACCCCCGCCCCGCGATCCGGGCCTGCGGCTCCAGCCCCAGGGTGCCGGCCGCTCCCTCCGAGCCCAGCAGGAGGGCCGCCGCGCCGTCGTTGAGCGGGGAGGCGTTGCCCGGCGTGATGGTGCCGCCGGGGCGGAAGCTGGGCGTGAGGCCGGAGAGCTTCTCGGCGCTGCTGCCGGGGCGGATCCCCTCGTCACGCGCCAGGTCGACGCCGGGGACGGGGACGACCATGTCGTCGTAGAACCCTGCGTCCCAGGCCGCGGCGGCCAGGTGGTGCGACCGTGCGGCGAACTCGTCCTGCCGGGCGCGGCCGATGCCGTGCTTCTCGGCGAGCTGCTCGTTGGCCTCGCCGAGCGAGACCGTCCACTCGGCAGGCATCCGGTCGTTGACCAGCCGCCAGCCCAGCGTCGTGGAGACCGCGGTGACGTTGCCGGCCGGGAAGGCGCGCGACGGCTTGGGCAGCACCCACGGCGCTCGCGTCATCGACTCGACACCGCCCGCGACCACGATCTCGGCGTCGCCGGTCTCGATGGCGCGCGAGGCCATCATGGTCGCGTCGAGGCTCGACCCGCACAGCCGGTTGACGGTCGTGGCAGGCACGCTGACCGGCAGCCCGGCGAGCAGCACAGCCATCCGCCCGACGTTGCGGTTGTCCTCGCCGGCGCCGTTGGCGTTGCCCCACACCACCTCGTCCACCGCGGCGCGGTCGAGGCCGGGCGCCCGGTCGAGCACGCCGGTCAGGGCGACCGCAGCCAGGTCGTCGGGGCGTACGTCGGCCAGCGCGCCGCCGAACCGGCCGAACGGCGTGCGGGCGGCGGCGTAGAGGTAGGACTCGGTCATGCGTCGGGTGCCTCTTTCTCGGCGGGTTCCTCGGACAGGACCTCCCGGGCGATCCGGAAGGCCGTGTTGGCGTCGGGGACGCCGCAGTAGATCGCGGTCTGGAGCAGCAGCTCCTTGATCTCCTCGACGGTGACGCCGTTGGTGCGCGCGGCCCGCAGGTGCATCGCGAGCTCCTCGTGGTGCCCGCGCGCGACCAGCGCGGTCAGGGTGATGAGCGAGCGGCTGCGGCGGTCGAGGCCGGTGCGGGTCCAGATGCTGCCCCAGGCGTAGCGGGTGATCAGCTCCTGGAAGTCGCGGTCGAGGTCGGTCGTGGCGGCGGTGGCCCGGTCGACGTGCGCGTCGCCCAGCACCTCGCGGCGTACGACCATGCCGGCGGCGTGGACCTCGTCGAGCGTCCGGCTGCCATCGCCGTCCGGATCGCCGACCAGGTGCCGGCGGACCAGCCGGGCGACCTCCTCCGGAGCCTCGGCGGGCGCGAGGTGGGCCACGCCGTCGAGCTCGACGAAGCGCCCGTGTCGTACGCCGTCCGCGACTTCGCGCAGCTTGTCCGGCGGCGTCGCCACGTCGACGGAGCCCGCGACGGCCAGCACCGGAGCGCTGATCTCGCCGAGGCGGTCGCGGACGTCGAAGCCGGCGAGGGCGGCGCACACCTGGGCGTAGCCGGTGTCGTCGACCTCCTGCAGCGCGTGCAGGAGCGCCGAGCCACGGGAAGGCTCGCGGTCCAGGAAGCCGGGGCCGAACCAGCGCTGCGCGGAGGCGGTCACCAGTGCGGGCGTGCCGGCGGAGCCCACGAGGTCGATCCGCTCGGTCCACGACTCCGCGGTGCCGATCTGGGCGCCGGTGCACAGCAGCACGGCACCCGAGACACGGCTCGGCGCGTCGAGGAGGAGCTGGAGGCCGACCGCGCCACCGACGGAGTCGCCGGCGTAGCCGAAGGTGCCACCGACGTCGCCGCGCTCGGCGAGGACCTCGTCGACGGTCGTCAGCACGCCGACTGCGAGGTCGGCCATCGACCACGGCTCCTCGGGCACGGACCGGTTGCGGCCGTGGCCGGGGAGGTCCCACGCGACGACGTCGAAGTGGTCGGCGAGGTGGGTCGCGGCATCGCCCCAGAGCGTCGCGGCGGACGTGCCGAGCGAGGGACCGAGGACGAGCAGCGGCAGCGCGTCGCGGTCCTCGACAGGGGTCAGGCGCAGGGCGGTGACGACGGGGATCATGGGGTCCTCCAGTGGCGTTGGGCGCGCAGGACGACGACATCGACGATCGCGCCCGCCTGCCCGTCGTACGACGGGAGCGGGGGGCGGCCGGTCAGCGTCGTCATCGAGCGCTGCTCGGCGTGGACCGCGTCGTGGGAAGCCGCCAGGGTCGCGGCCATCCGGTCGGCGTGGACCTCGAGACCGCTGATGAGCTCCTCGCACTGGCCGGCCGCTGTCAGGGTCCGGCGTACGAGGTCGCGCAGGGTCGCCCACTCGACGTGCCAGCCACCATCGGCACGGTCGTCGACCTGTGAGGCGGCGGCGACGTGCAGGGTCGCGGCGAGCTGGGGCGTGGTCAGCGCGGCACGGCGGACCTGCACGGACAGGACCGGGTTGGCCTTGCCGGGCATGGTCGACGAGCCCCCGGGCATGCCCTCGGCGAGCTCGGCGATCTCTGGGCGCGACATGACGAGGACGTCGTTGGCGATCCGGGCGAGCGCGTCGGTCGTGGTGACGAGAGCGTCGCCGAGGCGGGTGACGGGCGTGCGGACGGTGTGCCACGGGACCGGTTCGAGGTCGACCTCGAGGCCGAGCTCGACCATCGCGGCGCGGGTGCCGGCGGCGCCACCGAGCTGGTCGGGGAACCTCAGCGCTGCGAGCTGCTCGTCAGCGTCGACGACGGCGGCGAGCCACTGCGCGACGCGGAGCCCGAAGGTCGTGGGGACGGCGTGCTGGGTGAGGGTGCGGGCGACCATCGGGGTGTCGCGGTGGGCCGTCGCGCGCGCGGTGAGCGCGCCGCCGAGCCGGGACACGTCGGCGCGCAGGTCGTCGACGGCGTCCTCCGCCATCCGCATGAGGGCCGAGTCGAGCACGTCCTGGCTGGTGAGCCCGCGGTGGAGCCACCGGGCCGCGTCACCGGTGAGCCCGTCGCGGAGCATCTCGACGAGTCCGATCACCGGGTTGCCGCCCCCCTCGGACTCGTTGGCCAGCCGCTCGAGGTGGCGCCGGCTGACGAGGGACTGCAGGTCGGCCGGCTGTCCGAGCCGCGCGAGCCAGTCCTCCTCGACGGCGACGAGCGCCCGGACGAAGGCCTCCTGGCCGAAGTGGTCGCCTGCCCGCTCGTCGCCGGGCCAGAAGAGGTCGGGCCAGTGGAGGTCGCTCACGTGGTCAGTCTCGCCGATGGTCGAGGAAGACGGTCTCGCCGTCGCCCTGGAGCCGGATGTCGAAGACGAACCCGTGCTCGTCGGCGGTGGCGACGAGCGTCGCGCGCCGGGCTTCCTCGACGGACGCGAGCAGCGGGTCGGCGCCCAGCGCGGCGTCGTCGCCCGGGACGTAGGCCCGGGTGAGGAGCCGGTCGAGCAGGCCACGTGCGAACACGGTGACGGCGACGTACGGCGCTGCGCCGGGCGTGGTGGCGCCCGGGGTCAGCGTGGTGAAGGTGTAGCGGCCCGAGCGGTCGGTCGGCGCGCGTCCCCATCCGGTGAAGGTGAAGCCGTCCCGGTGCAACGAGCCTGGTGCTCGTACGACGCTGCCGTCCGGCGCGGCCTGCCAGATCTCCACCAGGGCGTCCGGCACCGGGTCGCCGGCGCCGTCGAGCACCCGACCGGTGAAGCGGATCGCACCGGGGTGGCCGTGCGGGACCAGCTCTGCCCCGCCGTCGTGGACGAGGGCGAAGGCGAAGAACGGGCCGACCGTCTGGCCGGGCGTCGGGACCAGCGTCATGACTCGTCCTCCTCGAGCGGGGTGCGGTGGGTGCCGGTGAGGACGATGTCCCATCGGTAGCCCGTCGCCCACTCGTGCTCGGTGACGTCGTGGTCGTAGGCCGCGACCAGCCGCTCGCGGGCCGACCGGTCGACGATCGCCTGGAAGATCGGGTCGAGGGCGAACAGCGGGTCGCCCGGGAAGTACATCTGGGTGACCATGCGCTGGGTGAACTCGGAGCCGAAGAGCGAGAAGTGGATGTGGGCCGGGCGCCAGGCGTTGCGGTGGTTGCGCCACGGGTAGGGGCCGGGCTTGATCGTGGTGAAGGAGTAGGTGCCGTCGGCATCGGTGAGGCAGCGGCCGACGCCCGTGAAGTGCGGGTCGATGGCGGCCGGGTGCTGGTCGCGCTTGTGGACGTAGCGCCCGCCTGCGTTGGCCTGCCAGATCTCCACCAGCTGGTGGCGCACCGGGCGCCCGTCACCGTCGAGGACCCGGCCGGTCACCTTCATCCGCTCGCCGATCGGCTCCCCGTCGTGCTGGAGGGTGAGGTCGGCCTCGAGGGGATCGATGTCGCGCTCGCCGAAGACCGGGCTCCACAGCTCGATGCCCTCCGGGTCGGCGTGGTGCAGGTCCTTGGTGGGGTGGCGCAGCAGGCTGCTGCGGTAGGGCGGGTAGTCGAGCCGGGTCTGCGTCTCGACGGTCGCGGACGCGTCGTACGCCTCGGTGAGGGCGGTCATCTCCGCACTCACCTGCGCCTGCGTCTGCTCCGCGTGGGTCTGGGTCACGAGACGGAGGCTACGACGCCGGCGCCCGGCCGAGACCTCCGAGACTTCCACTGGACGGAAAGGTCTCGTCGGTCCGCGTCGTGACCACTGTCACGGTGGGACGACTCGGCATCTCGGCACGCCCTCTCTCGGTCAGGAGCGCACGCATGTCCCTCGGCACCACATCCGCCCCCTCCACCTCCACGTCCCGGTCCCCCCACTGGCCCGTCGTCCTGTGCTGGCTGGCGGTCGCGCTCGACGGTTTCGACCTCGTCGTCATCGGGGCGGTGATCCCGACCCTCATCGAGAGCGGCGACCTCGGCTTCACGGCCTCGTCCGCGACGACGGCGGCCACCATGTGCCTGGTGGGCGTCGGCATCGGTGCCGTCGCGATCGGTCCGCTCACCGACCGCTTCGGTCGCCGCCGCAGCCTGATCGGGTGCGTCACCTGGTTCTCGCTGCTCACCCTCGCGGTGCCACTGGCGCAGGACGTCACCCAGTTCACCGTGCTGCGGTTCCTGGCCGGGCTCGGCCTCGGCGCCTGCCTGCCGACCGCCCTGGCCTTCATGAGCGAGCAAGCGACCAGCGAGCGCCGCTCGTCGGCAGTGACCCGCACCATGACCGGCTACCACGTCGGTGCGGTGCTCACCGCGCTCCTCGCGCTGTGGCTGGTCGAGGACCACGGGTGGGAGTCGATGTTCGTGGTCGGCGGCGTCGCCGGACTGCTGACCGTCCCGCTCCTGTGGGCGCGGCTGCCGGAGTCGGAGGCGTACGTCCGTGCCGTGGAGGCGCGCGGCACCGGCGAGGCTCCGGTCTCGCGCAGCAGCGAGGTCGTCCGCGGCCGCTACCTCAGGGTGAGCCTCGGCCTGTGGGTCGCGTCGTTCTGCGGCCTGCTGCTGGTCTACGGGCTCAACACGTGGCTGCCGACGATCATGGGCGAGGCCGGCTACTCCATCGAGGGCGGGATCGGGCTGCTCCTCGTCCCAACGTGGGGGCTGTCCTCGGCCTCATGCTGGCGGGACGCATCGCCGACTCGCGTGGCAACAAGCCGACGGTGCTGGTGTGGTTCGGCCTGGCGGCGGCCTTCCTCGCCCTGCTGTCCATCAAGCTGGAGAGCACCGCCCTCGTCTACGCCGCGGTGCTCCTCGCCGGCATCTTCGTCTTCAGCGCCCAGGTGCTGGTCTACGCCTTCGTCGGCCACCTCTACCCGCCGGAGATCCGGGGCACTGCCCTCGGCATGGCTGCCGGCGTCGGTCGGGTGGGCGCCATCGTCGGTCCGTCCCTGGGTGGCGCCCTCGTCACGGCCGGCATCGCGTACCCCTGGGGCTTCTACGCCTTCGCGGTCGCGGCCCTGGTCGCGGTCGCCGCGCTCGCCACGGTCCCGGCGACGATGGAGGACACCCCTTCCGCCTAGTGGAAGGATGCAGCCCATGGCCGGCAACTCCGCGTCGCCCGGCGCCTCGGTCACCAGCCGGGCGCTGGCGCTGGTGGGCGCCTTCGACGAGGAGCACCGTCGGCTCACCCTCACCGAGCTCGCCGAGCGCGCCGACCTGCCGGTGCCCACGGCGCACCGGCTGGTGGCCGAGCTCGTCGAGTGGGGGGCACTGACCCGCACCGGCTCGGGCGACTACGTGATCGGCCGCCGGCTCTGGGACATCGGCCTGCTCGCTCCCCTGCAGGCCGGACTGGTGGAGCTGGCCTCGCCCTACCTCCACGACCTCTACGGCGCGACCCGCTCCACGGTCCACCTCGCGGTGCGCGACGACGCCGAGGTGCTCTACCTCGACCGGCTGCGTGGGAGCGCCTCGGTCCCGGTGGTGAGCACGATCGGGTCCCGGCTGCCGATGCACGCGACCGGGGTGGGCAAGGTGCTGCTCGCCCACGCCCCGCTCGAGGTGCAGCAGCGGGTGCTGGCCGAACTGCCGCGCATCACGGCCTACACCGTCACCCAGCCCGGACGGCTGCGGAGACAGCTCGCCCAGGCGCTGCGCGACGACCACGCCACCACGACCGAGGAGATGAGCCTGGGCGCGTGCTCGGTCGCCGTGCCCGTACGCCGCGGCGGCGAGGTCGTGGCGGCGCTCGGACTGGTCGTGCCGTCGCTCAAGCGCGACCGCGCACGCCTCGTCGCCGCCCTGCAGGTGGCGGCTCGCGGCGTGGGGCGCGCCCTCGACGCCGCGCGCTCGACCTGAGGTTCCGTCCAGCGGAAAGCGGCTCTCGCCGGGCCGTCGTACCGCCCCGTTGACTGGGGCCATGGACGAGGTGCGCACGCAGGTCGCGATCATCGGCGCCGGCCCTGCCGGCATGTTGCTGTCGCACCTCCTCGCGGCCGAGGGCGTCGAGTCGGTGGTGGTCGAGACGCGCACCGAGGACTACGTCGCCTCACGGATCCGCGCAGGCATCCTTGAGCAGTCGTCCGTCGACCTCCTGCACGCCGCGGGGCTGGGCGAGCGGCTGGCGCGTGAGGGCGACCAGCACCGCGGCATCCACCTGCAGTGGCCCGAGGAGCGCCACCACCTCGACTTCGTCGACCTCACCGGTCGGTCAGTGTGGGTCTACGGCCAGACCGAGGTGCAGAAGGACCTCGTCGCGGCGCGCACGGCCGGCGGCCAGGAGGTGCACTACGGGGTCTCGGGGACGGCGCTCCACGACCTCGAGTCGGACTCCCCCTCCGTCACCTTCACGTCCGCGGACGGCGCGCCGACCCGCGTCACCGCCTCGGTCGTCGTCGGCTGCGACGGGTCCTTCGGGCCGTCGCGGGCCTCGGTCCCGGACACGATCCGCCAGACCTGGGAGAAGGTCTACCCGTACTCGTGGCTCGGCATCCTGGCCGACGTCGCACCGTCGACCGACGAGCTGATCTATGCGTGGCACCCCGACGGCTTCGCGATGCACTCGATGCGGTCGGAGACGGTGTCCCGGCTCTACCTCCAGGTCCCCAACGGCACCGACCTCGACGACTGGTCCGACGACCGGATCTGGTCCTCGCTGGCCACGCGCCTCGGGCACGGGCAGGACGGCTGGACCCTCACGCCGGGGCCGATCACCGAACGCAGCGTGCTGCCGATGCGCTCGTTCGTGCAGACCCCGATGCGGCACGGCCGCATGTTCCTGGCCGGCGACGCCGCCCACATCGTGCCGCCCACCGGCGCGAAGGGGCTCAACCTCGCCGTCGCCGACGTGGGCCTGCTCGCGCCGGCGCTCGTCGACCTGGTCCGCAACGACGACTCCCGCCTCGCCGACGCCTACTCCGACACCGCGCTGCGCCGGGTGTGGCGCTGCACCCACTTCTCGTGGTGGATGACGACGATGCTGCACACCAGCGGCGACGAGTTCGACCAGCAGCTCCAGCTCTCGCAGCTGCGGTGGGTCGCCACCAGCGAGGCCGGGGCCACCGGGCTCGCGGAGAACTACGCCGGCCTCCCGATCGGGTTCTGAGACGTCCACCGCTCCTGGTCCACGGGAGGGGCGTCGACCGAGGTCTGCGGCATGATCTGCCCATGACGGAGGACCAGCCGACGAGGAGTGCCCTGCGCACCGACGTACGACGCCTGCCCGAGAAGCAGGTGCACGACGTCGTGAGCCTGCACGCGATCCTCGACGACGCCCTGCAGGCGTCGGTCGGCATCCAGGTCGACGGACAGCCCTACGTCCTGCCGATGGCATGCGCCCGCGACGGCGACGCCCTGCTGCTGCACGGCTCGACCGGTAGCCGGCTGATGCGCGCGGTCGCAGCTGGAGCGCCGGTGTGCGTCAGCGTCACCCACCTCGACGGACTCGTCTATGCCAGGTCCGCCTTCGAGTCGAGCATGCGATACCGCAGCGCGAGCGTCCTGGGTGTTGCTTCCGAGGTGCCGGCCGACGAGCGGCTCCGTGCACTGGAGGTGCTCACCGAGCACCTGCTGCCCGGCCGTTGGGCAGAGCTCCGCGCGCCGCTGGCCAAGGAGGTGGCCGCGACGATGGTGCTGCGCCTCCCCCTCGACGAGTGGTCGGTCAAGGTCAGCACGGGCTTCTCCGAGGACCCCGCAGAGGACCTCGACCAGCCCGTGTGGGCTGGCGTCGTCCCGCTCGAGGTGGTCCGCGGCGCTCCCCTCGACGCGCCCGACCTCGGCCCGGGTCGCCCCGTCCCCGCGTACGTCGTCGAGCGGTCCTCAGGCGTCGGCGAGCGCTTCCTCCCCGGCGTCCCGGGGCATCAGGAGACCTGAGAGGACCAGGGCCAGCGCGACCACCGCGGTGCACACGAACACCGCGTGGATCGCGGGTGCGAGCACGCCGGCCGACAGGTGCTCGAGGTCCAGGGGCTTTCCCTGCGAAGCGCCACTGGCAACCCGGCTGTTGACGATCGCACCGAAGGCCGCGACGCCCACTGCACTGCCCATCGACCTGGCGAACATGTTGGTGCTCGTCGCCACACCGCGGTGCTCCCAGCCGACGCTCGACTGGGCCACGATCACGCCGGGGCTGGCGACGTACCCGAACCCGATGCCCATGACGAAGCACGGCAGGGCCAGCTGCCACAGGGCGCTGTCGGCGCCCACCGGCAGCAGCAGCGCCGCTCCGGCGATCACGAACACCGCGCCCATCAGCACCGTGCGACGGAAGCCGATCGTGAGGTAGAAGCGGCCACTGGTCGACGCGGCGATCGGCCACCCGATGGTCATGGACGCCAGCGCCAGGCCGGCGACGAGGGCACCGTGGCCGAGCACGGCCTGCGCGTAGAGGGGGACGTACGACGTCAGCCCCAACATCAGCACGCCCACGACGAACGCGCCTGAGTTCGCCGCGTTCAGGACGCGGCGGCGGAAGATCCACAGCGGGAGCACGGGTTCGGGCGTACGCGCCTCGACTGCCACGAAGGCCGCGAGCAGGGCCACCGAGGCCGCCAGGATCGCGATGCTGGGGGCCGAACTCCAGTCCCAGCGCACCCCGCCCTCCAGGAGTCCGAGCAGCAGCAGGGAGCCTCCCGCCGCCAGCAGCACGGCACCGGCGTAGTCGATGGCGTGCTTGCGCGGCTCGACGTTCTCGTCGAAGCGACGCCACAGCACCCACGCGGCCGCCACGCCGAGGGGGAGGTTGACGAAGAAGATCCATCGCCAGGACAGGTAGTCGGCGAAGATCCCGCCCAGCGTCGGACCGACCACCGAGGCGAGGGCCCAGACGCTGGCGATGTAGCCCTGCACCTTGGCACGCTCCTCGAGCGAGTAGATGTCACCGACGATCGTCATGCCCATCGGCTGCACGGCGCCGGCGCCCAGGCCCTGGACCAGCCGGAAGACGATGAGCGCCGGCATGCTCCAGGCGATGCCGCACAGCAGGGACCCCAGCACGAACAGTCCGATGCCGAGCAGCATCACCGGCTTGCGTCCGTAGAGGTCGGCGACCTTGCCGTAGATCGGGACGGACACGGCCTGGGCCAGCAGGTAGATCGAGAACAGCCAGGGGAAGGACGTGAACCCGCCGAGGTCGTCGACCACCGCCGGGACCGCGGTGGCCAGGATCGTCGCGTCGATCGCGACCAGGCCGATGCTGAGCATGACGGCGAGCAGGAGCGGCCCGCGCTCGCTGCGGAGGCCGACGCTCGCTCGGGTGATCTCGGGGGCGCTCACCATGCCTCCAACCGACGAGGGACGCGGAGTGTTCCCCTCCTCACCCTCATGGTGCGTCGGGTCAGGCGACGAAGTGGACGCCGGAGAAGCGCGATCGCCACGCTGTGACCCGCGCAGCCAAGTCGTCGTGGTCGACGTCCACAGACAGACCCTCGGCGATGAGGCCGGCGAGCTCGTCCATGTCGTCGGCCTGCATGCCCAGCCTGACCAGCTCGGGCGTGCCGACGCGCAACCCGTTCATGTCGCCGTCGACGGCCTCGACCGGGAGCCCGATGCCGGACGTCAGCAGGTTGGCCCGACGCAGGAGCTTCGCCGCGCTCTGGCCACCGCCCCACCGGCGCGCCTCGAGGGCGAGCTGGTGGGACTCGGTCGCGCCGCGTCCGGCCCGGAAGACGGGCAGTCCCCGCTCCAGCAGTCCGGCCGCCAGCGCAGCAGCGGTCTCCACCATCGTCTCGGCGTAGTCCCTGCCGGTGGCCTTCCAGTCGAGCATGGTCACGGCCAGGGCGGCGGCCTTGCCGGCATCGAAGTTGGCAGTCAGGCCGGGATAGGCGATGGAGTCGAGACGCTGGGCGATCTCCGGCTCGTTCGTGACGATCAGGCCTCCGGGCGGGCCGCCGAGGCTCTTGTAGGTGCTCATCGTCATCAGGTGCGCGCCCTCCTCGAGGGGGTTGGGCCAGGCTCCGCCGGCGATCAGGCCGCACAGGTGGGCGGCGTCGAAGAGCAGCACGGCTCCGACCTCGTCGGCGACCTCCCGCAGCGCGGCGACCGGGTGGGGGTAGAGGTTCATGCTCGCGCCGATGGTGATCATGCGGGGTCGGTGCTCGAGCGCGAGGTCGCGCAGGCCCGCCACGTCGACGGTGAAGCGGTCGGCGTCGACCGGCGCGGCGATGGTGCGCAACCGGTACATCCCGGCCGACCCGCCGGCGTGGTGGGTGACGTGGCCACCGATGCTCGCGGGCGGCGCGATGATCGTGTCGCCCGGCTCGCAGGTCGCCATGAAGGCGTAGAGGTTGGCGATGGCACCCGACGGCACGCGGATCTCGGCGTGGCGTGCTCCGAACACCTCCGCGGCGAGCTCGGCCGACATGACCTCGATCTGCTCGATGGCCTCCAGCCCCATCTCGTACTTGTCCCCGGGGTGGCCCAGTGACGCCCTCGACCCGAGCCCGGCGGACAACATCGCCTCGGCACGCGGGTTCATGATGTTCGTCGCCGGGTTGAGGTTGACGCAGTCGCGGTCGTGGATCTGCCGGTTGGCCTCCACCAGGCGGTCCAGCTCGGCCAGTGCGGCGGGGCCTGTGCGTTCCGCAGCCGCTGTCGCCAGTGCGTGGACGTAGTCCCTGCTGTGGTCAGGAAGCCAGGACTGCTGCGCGAGGGCTGTCATGGGTCCATGATCGACGGCACCGACCAGTAAGGACCAGCGCCCATACGACGCCTGCACCCGTTAGCGTTGCTACATGATCGACCTCACGCGTCTCGTGTTCCTCCGCGCCGTCCACCGCCGCGGCTCGGTGGCTGCCGCGGCGCGCGAGCTCGGCTACACGTCCTCCGCCGTGAGCCAGCAGATCGGCAAGCTGCAGCGCGAGGCAGGCGTGCGTCTGCTCGAGCCCGTCGGGCGCGGTGTCGTCCTCACCGACGCCGCGCTGGTCCTCGTCGACGCGGCGGTGTCCGTCGAGGCAGCACGGGACGTCGCGCTGGGGCGCCTCGAGGAGCTGGCGGGCGGACTCACCGGGACGCTGAGCCTCGCGTGCTTCCCCTCCGCGATCCGCGGGGTCGCAGCACCCGCACTGGGCGCGCTGGCCAAGGCCGCCCCGGGCCTGCGCGTCCGGCTGAGGGAGCTGGCGCCGGAGCTGGGGCTCGACGCGGTGACGAGCGGGTACGCCGACGTGGCGGTCGTCCACGACTGGGTCGACGACCGCACCACGCTCGCAGCCGGACTGGTGGCCGTGCACCTCGCCGACGACCCGGTCGACCTGGTCGTCCCCGCGACCCACCGCCTCGCAGGACGCCGGACGGTGGCGCTCGCCGAGACCGTGGACGACGTGTGGGTCACCGATGTCTCCGACAGCATCTGCACCCGCTGGATCCTCGACATGCTCCGTGCAGCGACCGAGCAGCCCCGCGTGGACTTCAGAGCAGAGGAGTACGCCTCCCAGGTCGCGCTGGTCTCTGCCGGGCTCTGCGTGGCGGTGCTGCCCCGGCTGGGCCGTCCTGCCCTGCCCGACACCGTCCGGGTCATCCCGCTGCAGGGGTCGGTGCCGACGCGCCGCTTCATTGCCGTGCACCGCGCGGCCACGTCGCGTCGACCTGCGATCAGGCGCCTCGTCGAGGCGCTGGGCGAGCAGGCGGCGCGAGCTGCGTGACGGGTCAGAAGCCGAGCTTGCGCAGCTGCCTGGGGTCGCGCTGCCAGTCCTTGGCGATCTTCACCTGGAGGTCGAGGTAGACCGGGGTGCCGAGCAGCGCCTCGATCTGCTTGCGGGCGACGGTGCCCACCGAGCGCAGGCGCGATCCCTTGTGGCCGATCATGATCCCCTTCTGGGAGTCACGCTCGACATAGAGGTTGGCCACGATCACCAGCAGCGGCTTGTCGTCGGGCCGGCCCTCGCGCAGGCCCATCTCCTCGACCACGACGGCGATCGAGTGCGGCAGCTCGTCGCGCACGCCCTCGAGCGCGGCCTCGCGGATCAGGTCGGCGGCCAGCGCCTCCTCCGGCGCGTCGGTGAGGTCGCCGTCCGGGTAGAGCGGCGGGCCCTCCGGCATCTGCCCGACGAGGAGGTCCGCCAGCAGCTGGACCTGGTCGCCGGACACCGCCGAGACGGGGACGATCTCGGCCCACTCGGTCGAGGTCTCCTCGCCGAGCTTCTGGATGTCCAGCAGGTGCTGGCCGAGCTGCTCGGGGGTGACGAGGTCGGTCTTGGTGGCGACGGCGATGCGGATCGTCCGGCGGACCTTGGCCAGCTCGGTGACCAGGAACCGGTCGCCAGGCCCGATCTTCTCGTTGGCCGGGAAGCAGCAGGCCACCACGTCGACCTCGGCCCACGTCGTACGCACCAGGTCGTTGAGCCGCTCGCCGAGCAGCGTCCGAGGCCGGTGGAGACCGGGGGTGTCGACGAGGATCAGCTGGGCGTCCTCGCGGTGCACGATGCCGCGCACCACGTTGCGGGTGGTCTGCGGCTTGGAGGACGTGATGACGATCTTCTGCCCGACGAGCGCGTTGGTCAGCGTCGACTTGCCCGCGTTGGGGCGGCCGACGAAGGAGGCGAAGCCGCTCCGGTAGCCCTCGGGAGCGGTGTAGAAGGCGCTCGCCGGGGCGACCCCTGAGAGGTCGAAGTCGTCGTCGAGCTCGTCGTCCTCATCGCCGTCGTCGTCGAGGTCGTCCACGTCCTCCGCAGCATCCTCGGGGGCGTCCTCGCTGACGTCGTCGTTGATGTCGTCCTGCTCGTCAGCCATCGGTCGCCTCTCGCGCTGCGTCGTATTCGGCCCAGATCTGCTCGTCACTCTTCCCTGCCGCCTTGCCCGCCCGCCAGATGGGTCCCGGATCGACCGCCCGCGGCTGTCGACCAGCGGTCGCGCGCCAGTAGCCCATCACGTCGTAGTGGCTGGTCGGCAGGCCGATCTCACGCATCAGGTGCTTGCGGATCGCGCGCATCTGCGCCGACTCCCCCGCCATCCAGAAGTAGCCCTCGCCCGCGGGCCAGTCGATCCCCTCGACCACGTGGGCCAGCGCGCTCTGTCCCGACGACGGCGGCGCGAGCCACGTCACCTGCGCGTGGTCGGGGAGGTAGCCGGCGAGGTCGTCGGACACCTCGGCGAGGACGTACGTCGGCAGGTCGGGGTGGTTCTCGACGATGCGGGCGATCGCGGGCATGGCCGTCAGGTCACCGACGAGCAGCAGCCACCCGGCACCGGGCGGCGGGGCGAACGACGACCTGGGCTCGGTGATCGTGACGGTGTCGCCGATGCAGTCGCGCATCGCCCACTCGGTGACCAGACCGACGTCGTGCACCACCACGTCGAGGGTCAGCACGCCGTCGGAGAAGCTGCGGACGGTGTAGTAGCGGCTCTGGAACTGGCCGGGCACCACGAGGCCCACCCACTCGTCAGGCACTCCGGTGGACTCGAAGCCGTCCAGTCCGTCGAGCACGAGCCGGACCAGGTGGTCGGTGAGCGGCTCACGGCTGCGGACGGTCGCCTCGAACTGGGCGGCACGGGTGCTCACGTCGCGGGCTCGTCCGCACCCTGCGTGCTGGTGCGCGAGTGGATCGAGCCCTTCGCGTCCCCGAGGAGCACCGGCACGCCGGGGCCCGCGAAGGCGCTGGCGGCACGGACGTCCACGTCGTCACCCTCCCCCAGCACCACGGCAGCCTCCAGACCGGTCGAGCCCGAGGCGATCGCCATCGCCACGCAGACCTCGAGGGCGGTGAGGTCCAGGTGGGCGACGCGGACGCTGGCGCCGGCGTAGGTCCGGCCGTCGAGGTCGCGTACGGCGGCGCCCTCCGCGGCGCGGGTCCGGGCGCGTGTGGAGCGGGCCAGGGTCACCAGCTTGGCGTCCTCGGCGGACAGGTCGGTCATCCCCCAACCCTAGTGCGGTGCTCAGCTGCTGACGGGGCGCGGGATGCCCGCGAACGGTGACAGCGTGAACCACTCCGCCAGCGACCCCTGCACGTCGCGGGTGCCGAGCACGTCGAGGGTGCCGGCCCGGTGCGCGTGCGCCCAGGTGCGATCTCCACGCCAGACCTCCGTGAGCGATCGCAGCGAGGTCCGCACCACTGCCGTCGGCTCGTCGCCGGGGTCGACGTCGCACACGTCCACGTCGTCGGTGGTGATCACGATCCACCAGTGCGCCACCTTGGGCTCGACGTCGGAGAAGTCGAACCGCACGACCGACCGCCCGAGCGGGACGTGGGTCCGGTCGATGTTGCGGTGCATGTCCCACACCAGCAGCTTGGGGTCGAGCTCCTCGTCGGCGAGCTCGGGGATCCACCGGGTGCCCCACACCGCCAACGCCTCCACGACGGGACGCAGCT
Source organism: Nocardioides alpinus (assembly GCF_900112035.1). Lineage (GTDB taxonomy): Bacteria > Actinomycetota > Actinomycetes > Propionibacteriales > Nocardioidaceae > Nocardioides > Nocardioides alpinus. The sequence goes on from NZ_FOKC01000003.1 coordinate 60,530, forward strand.
CCTGGCCGGCCGGGGTGAGCCGGTAGCGCACCTCTCCCCCGCTGTCGTCACGCGTCAGCGCACCGGCGGCCACCAGCTGGTGCAGCCGGCGGGACAGGAGCGTCGGCGACATCCGCGGCAGCCCGCGCCGCAGGTCGCTGAAGCGCTCGCTGCCGAGCAACAGCTCCCGCACCAGCAGCAGCGTCCACCGCTCGTCGAGGAGCTCCATGGCCTTGGCCATGGGACAGAACTGGCGATAGCTCGCGCCCATGGCTGGCACGCTACGCCCACCCGGACGGGTGGTACAGATCATGCACTCGTCGGTCTGCCCGCGGGTTCCTAGCGTGGGGTCACCAGCCCGGGAGGGGCTGGCACCGACGGAGGGAACCCAGCATGAACACCACGACCACCGCACCGCCAGCAGATGCCGCACTCAAGGCGCGCCACCGCTCCATGTGGGCCTCGGGCCACTACGACCGCGTCGCGCGGGAGATCATCCCGGTCCTCGGCGAGCGCCTCGTCGCCTCGCTCGGGATCACCAGCGGCGAGCGGGTCCTCGACATCGGCGCCGGCACCGGCAACGCGGCCGCCCCGGCCGCCCGGACCGGCGCCACGGTCGTCGCCTCCGACCTGACCCCCGAGCTGCTCGACATCGGCCGCGCCGAGCACCCCGACCTCGACATCGACTGGCAGGTCGCGGACGCCGAGGCACTGCCCTGGCCCGACGCCTCGTACGACGTCGCGCTGAGCACGGTCGGCGTGATGTTCGCGCCCCACCACCAGGCGGCGGCCGACGAGATCCTCCGGGTGCTGCGCCCGGGCGGTCGGCTGGGGATCCTCAGCTGGACGCCGGAGGGGTTCATCGGTCGGTTGTTCGCCACCATGCGCGACTTCGTGCCGGCCCCGCCGGCCGGCGTGCAGCCGCCGCCGCTGTGGGGCAGCGAGGACCACGTGCGCGAGCTGTTCGGCGACCGCGTCGACGACCTCACCTTCACCCAGGACCACGTCGACGTGGACCACTTCACCGGCCCGACCGACTTCCGGACCTACTTCCGCGACAACTACGGCCCGACGCTGATGGCCTATCGCGGGCTGGCCGACCAGCCGGAGCGCACCGCCGAGCTCGACGCAGCCCTCGACGCCCTGGCCGCCGCTGCCGACGAGGGCGACGGCCGGATGCGCTGGGAGTACGTCGTGGTCAGCGGCCGCCGGAGGTGACGTGGGCGGGGGTGCGCGAGGACGGATCGTCGTCGGCGCCCTCCCCCTCGGCCCCCAGCACCGACACCAGCACGGCGTCGATCTTGTTGCGGCGACCGGTGGCCCGCTCGGCCTCAAGGCGCAGTCCGTGGCACTCCACGACCGAGCCGGGGATCGGGACCTTGCCGAGGTGCTTGGCCATCAGGCCGCCGACGCTGTCGACGTCGTCGTCCTCGACCGAGAAGCCGACCAGCTCGTCGAGGTCGTCGACCGGGTAGCGCGAGGAGACCCGGATGACGCCGCCGTCGAGGTGCTCGACCTCGACCTCCTCGGCGTCGTACTCGTCGGTGATCTCGCCGACGATCTCCTCCAGCACGTCCTCGATCGTGACCAGCCCGGCGGTGCCGCCGTACTCGTCGACGACGACTGCGATGTGCTGGCGACGGGCCTGCAGCTCGGTGAGCAGGGCGTCGACGGGCTTGGAGTCGGGGACGTAGTGGACCGGGCGCATCACCTCGTCGACACGCTGGGTGAACTCCACGTCGGGAGCCTCGAAGTCACGCCGCACGAGGTCCTTGAGGTAGGCCATGCCGACGATGTCATCGAGGTTCTCGCCGGTCACCGGGATGCGGGAGTAGCCGCTGCGGAGGAAGAGGGACAGGGTCTGGCGCAGGTTCTTGTGGCGCTCGATGTAGACCATGTCGGGGCGCGGCACCATCACCTCGCGGGTGGTGGTGTCGCCGAGCTCGAAGACGGAGTGGATCATCCGACGCTCGCCGGACTCGATGACCGCGGACGCCTCGGCCAGGTCGACCAGCTCGCGCAGCTCGGTCTCGGTGGAGAACGGGCCCTCGCTGAAGCCCTTGCCAGGGGTGATCGCGTTGCCGAGCATGATCAGCAGCGCCGGGATGGGGCCGAGGATCGTGGTGACCAGCGAGATCGGGCCGGCCGACATCAGCGCGACCTGCGCGTCGTGCTGACGGCCGATCGTGCGGGGCGCGACGCCGATGACCACGAACGAGACGACCAGCATCACGCCGATCGTCGTCAGGATGCTGGGCAGCAGGGAGTCCTGGAAGGCGTCGCGCGCCCAGGTGGAGACCAGCACGATCGCGCTGATCTCGCACAGCAGCCGCAGCAGCAGTGCGGTGTTGAGGTAGCGGGTGGGGTCGTCGAGGAGCTTGACGAGCCGGGCGGCACCGCTGCGTCCCTCGGCCCGCATCTCCTCCGCGCGGGCCCGCGAGAAGCTCCCGAGTGCGGCGTCGGCGGCGGAGAAGAGGCCGGCCAGCAGGACCAGCAGGGCTGCCGATCCGAGCTGCCAGATGTCGGCGGTCATCGTCAGCCAGGTTCCTGGTCGGCGCGGTCCTGGTCGGCACGGTCCTGGCTCGCGCGCCACTTCTCCAGCAGCTCGGCCTGGAGGCCGAACATCACCGCGTGCTCGTCGGGCTCGGCGTGGTCGTAGCCGAGGAGGTGCAGGATGCCGTGGGTGGTGAGCAGGTCGATCTCGGCCTCGCGCCCGTGACCGGCCTCCTCGCCCTGCCGCTCGGCGACGGCCGGGGCCACGACGAGGTCGCCGAGCACGCCCTCCTCGGGCTCCTCGTTGACCTTGCCGGGGCGCAGCTCGTCCATCGGGAAGGCGAGCACGTCGGTCGGCCCCTCCTTCTCCATCCACTTCTCGTTGAGCTCGGCGATGGTGTCCTCGTCGACCGCCTTGATGCACAGCTCGGCCTGCGGGTGGACGCGCATCTCGTCCATCACGAAGCGCGCCAGCCGGGACAGGCGGCGTACGTCGAGCTCGAGGCCGGACTCGTTGAGGACCTCGATGCTCATCGGGTGCTCCGCTCGGACTTGGTCGGCGCGGTGCGCGGTCGCTGGGCCTGCGACGGGCCCTGCCCCGCACCCGGGGTCTCGCTGGCGGCGTCGAAGACCTCGTAGGCCTCGACGATGCGCCCCACCAGCCGGTGGCGTACGACGTCGGTCGGGGTGAGGCGGCAGAAGGTGATGTCCTCCACGCCCTCGAGGATGCCCTCGACGACCCGCAGCCCGGACTTGGTGCCCGAGGGGAGGTCGACCTGGCTGGTGTCGCCGGTGACGACGATCCGCGAGCCGAAGCCCAGCCGGGTCAGGAACATCTTCATCTGCTCGGGCGTCGTGTTCTGCGCCTCGTCGAGGATGATGAAGGAGTCGTTGAGCGAGCGGCCACGGAGGAACGCCAGCGGTGCGACCTCGATGGTGCCGGCCGCGAGCAGCTTGGGGATGGTGTCGGGGTCGACCATGTCGTGCAGCGCGTCGTAGAGCGGGCGCAGGTAGGGGTCGATCTTCTCGCTGAGCGTGCCGGGCAGGAAGCCGAGGCGCTCACCGGCCTCGACGGCCGGACGGCTCAGGATGATCCGGTTGACCTCCTTGGCCTGCAGGGCCTGCACGGCCTTGGCCATCGCGAGGTAGGTCTTGCCGGTGCCGGCGGGGCCGATGCCGAAGGTGATCGTGGACGTGTCGATCGACTCGACGTAGCGCTTCTGGTTGAGCGTCTTCGGTCGGATGGTGCGGCCGCGGTTGGACAGGATGTTGAGGCTCAGCACGTCGGCCGGACGCTCCTGCGTCTCGGTCTGCAGCATCAGGATGATCCGCTCGACCGTCTCGCCGGTGATGCCCTGGCCGGTGCGGACCAGCGTGACGACCTCGTCGAGCAGCCGCTCGGCCATCGCGACCTCGGCGGAGTCGCCGGACAGCGTGATGCGGTTGCCGCGCACATGGATCCTGGCGTCGAAGGCCCGCTCGATCAGCCGGAGGTGCTCGTCGCCCGGCCCCAGGACCGAGACCATGTCGATGCTGTTGGGGACGACGACCGTGTGGGTCGGGGTGTCCTGCTGGGCGTCGGGGCGGGTCGTGTCAGTCATGGATGCCCGTGACGGGCGGCCTTCCGGGTCGTTGGCGTGAGCCCCTCCATGCTACCGAGCGGGTGGCGTACGGCCCACTCAGTTGCGGCGCGAGGTGCGCCTCAGCCCCGCGTGACCTGCAGCATCCCGAGGCACATCTCGTCGGTGGTGCCCTCGCCCCACACGACGTAGCGGTCGGGCTGGCCCTCGAAGGCGGGCAGCTTGTCGCGCAGCCACTGGACGTGCGTGCACGTCACCTTGACCTGCTCGAACGGCTGCAGGGTGATCGGCTCGATCGGCCGGCTGCCCTGGTCGTCGAAGTCCCAGACCGGGATGTCGAGGACGGTCTGCGCCTGGGGAGTGCCGGGTCGGACCTCGATCCTGATCGAGCGGCCCAGCAGGTGCATGTGGCCGGCGACGCCGTGGATCGTGATCGGCTCGCCGAGCGTACGGAGGCACGACTGGGTCTGGCCGGGCTCCGGCTCGCCCCCGCACAGGAGGTGCAGCAGGTCGGCGGTGTTGCCCTCGGCACCGAAGCGTTCCTTGACGTCGGCCAGAGCCGCGGCGCGGTCGCACAGCGCCCCCTCGTCGTGCTTCGCGCGGCACGGCAGCTCGACCGGGGCGGGCAGCAGCATCGTGCTGAGCGCCTCGTAGGGGCGCTTGCCGGGGGCGAGGCGCAGCTGGGCGGCGGAGGTGTCGGGCTGCACGCCGGCGAGCAGGTTGTAGTGCACCTGCATGACGATCCGGCTGCCCTGGGCAAGACGGACGCCGAAGCCGGGCTTGACGACGGACTCCTTGCCGCCGGGCGCCCATGCGCCGATCCACGAGGACTGGTCGACGTTGGTGACGCGATCGAGCCCGGTGCCGCCGAAGCAGGTCCAGCCCTCGTCCTCCTCGGCGTCGTCCTTGGCCTCGGCAGCCGCGACCTGCTCGGGTGGCACCTGGAAGAGGATCACGTGGTGCACGACCTCGGGGTTGCCGGGCAGCACCTGCGTGCCGGTGAGCCAGGTGTCCCGGTCGAGCTCGGGGTCGAGGAGGAAGCAGCGGTAGTCGTCGGTGCCGGTGCCGTAGGGCGCGGACGGGGTGTAGCTGCCGGGCATCGCGATCGTCGTACGCGTCTCTCCCGCGCGCAGCGGCCGGGACTTCGCCGGCTCGGCGTAGTGGCCGCTGTGGCCCGCACCTCCGGCCGCGGCCTCCTCGGCGACGGGCGAGGTGTCCCCGGAGTCGGCGGGCTGGGTGGCGCGGCTCTCGCCGTCGGAGCCGGCGTCCGAGCCGCCGCCGCAGGCGGACAGCGCGAGCAGGCCGGTGGTCAGGAGTGCGGCGAGGACGGCGCGGGTGCGGGGCATGTCGGGCGGCTCAGATCAGGGACTCGGTCATGGCGGGCGTCGAGCCGAGCACATGGAAGTGGGTGTGGAAGACGCTCTGTCCGGCACCGACGCCGGTGTTGGCGATGAGCCGGTACTCCTCGTTGCCCGAGGCCTTCGCGACCTCGTCGGCGAGGGACACCAGGTGCCCGATGATCGCCGGGTCGGCCGCTGCGGAGGCGGCAGCGTTCTCGTGGTGGTCGACCGGCACCACCAGCGCGTGGAACGGCGCCTGCGGGTTGAGGTCCTTGAAGGAGATCGCGTGCTCGTTGCTGGCCAGCACGTCGGCAGGGATCTCACCGGCGACGATCGTGCAGAAGATGCAGTCGGCCGACGTCTCGCTCATCGGGTCAGCCTAGGACCTCTCCCCGCGGCGTGTAACCGATTGAGGGGGGTCGACGTCCAACTACCGTGGACATCATGACCTTCCCCGCACGCCGCCCGTCCGTACGACGATGGGCGGGCGTGACCGCCGTCGTCCTGGCGACCGGCCTCACGCTCGCCTCCTGCAGCAACGACGACCCCGTGCCGGCCTCCGGCGAGACCGACGAGCCGACGCGCACGCCGAAGCCGTCGACGTCCCCGTCGGAGGAGCCGTCCGGCACGCCCAGCGAGACGCCCACCGAGGACGACGGCACCGCGGTGCCGGTCTACTTCGCCGGGGACGGTCCGCGTGGTCCCGCGCTCTTCCGGGAGTTCCACCGGGTCTCGGGCGACCCCCTGCTCGAGACCGCACGCCTCGTCGCCGGTGGCGGGACCCCCGACGACCCCGACTACCGCACGCTCTGGCCGCCGGTGGAGATCACGTCCGTCACCGCGACCGACGGGGTGCTGCTCGTGGAGGTCGCGTCCGACGCCTTCACCGAGCGCCCGGACGGCATGTCGAAGCGCCAGGCCGGGCTCGCCGTGCAGCAGCTGGTCTACTCGCTCCAGGGCGTGCAGCAGGAGCGGGTGCCGGTCATGGTGCAGCGTGAGGGCGGACTCCCCCTCTTCGGGCTCCCGACCGACGCGCCGTTCGAGGCTGCCAGCGCGCTGCGCACCCTCAACCTCGTCAACATCACGTCCCCCGCCGAGGGCGACACCGTCACCGGCGACACCCTGACCGTGACCGGCGTGGCCAACTCCTTCGAGGCCTCGGGGCCGTGCCGGCTGGTCGTGGGAGGGCAGGAGGTGGCCCTCGAGGGCTACCAGTCCGACGGCTGGATGGACGACAAGCTCTTCCCGTTCGAGGTGGAGCTCCCGCTCGACGGCGTCACGGGCGAGGCGGTCGTCCAGTGCGAGACCGACGACCCCTCCGGCGGTGCCGAGGGCAACGGGCCGGCGATCGACACCAAGACGATCACGGTCCAGTAGCCGTCTCCTCGCCCACGCGGGCGTGCGCGTCGGACAGGACGAAGTCGGAGATCGGGGGTCCGGCCACGCTCAGCCCGCGCCCGTACGCCGACTTTGTCCTGTCCGACCCACCCCCTGCGTGTCGGACAGGACAAAGTCGGAGATCGGGGACCCGGCCACGCTCAGGCGTCGGGCGTACGCCGGGTTCGTCCTGTCCGACACACCCGGGGGCCGCGGGACAGACGGGGGTTCAGGCCCAGCGACCCGTACGCGCGAGCAGCGCGCCGACCGCGACGACGCCGGCGGTGGACGTACGCAGCACCTCGGCGCCGAGCCGGACCGACACCGCTCCCGCCTCGGCGAGGGCGGCCAGCTCGTCCGGGGCGATGCCGCCCTCCGGTCCGACGACGACCACGATCCGCCCGGAGGTCGGCACGGCCAAGCCGGCGAGCGGTGCGGTCGCGTCCTCGTGGAGCACCACGGCGAGGTCGGCGTCGGCGATCAGCGCGACGAGATCGGCGGTCGAGGCGAGGGCCGAGACGGTCGGCAGCCACGACCGGCGCGACTGCTTGGCGGCCTCGCGAGCGGTGGCCTGCCACCTGGCGTGGGACTTCACGGCCCGCTCGCCCTTCCACACCGCGACCGAGCGCGAGGCGGCCCACGGCACGATCCGGTCCACGCCCACCTCGGTGAGCACCTCGACGGCGAGCTCGCCGCGCTCGCCCTTGGGCAGCGCCTGGACAACGGTGATCGCGGGCTCGGGACGCGGGTCGTGGCGGACCGAGTCGACCCGCACGGCGAAGACCCGCTTGCCCGTCGACGCGACCGAGCCGGTGACGGAGGTCCCGAGGCCGTCGGTCAGCACGACCTGCTCGCCCTCGCGCAGTCGTCGTACGGCGACCGCGTGGTGCGCCTCGTCACCGGTGACCTCCACGACGGAGCCGACCGCGGCTCCGTCCAGCGAGCCGACCAGGTGGACGGGGAGCGACACCGTGCCCAGCCCTCCGATCAGCCCTGGAAGGCGTTGCGGAGTCGGCCGAACATCGACGTGTGCGGCGCCTCTACCTGACCGTCGGGCGTCTCCTCGCCGCGGATCGCCGCCAGCTCGCGCAGCAGCTCCTCCTGGCGCGGGTCGAGGCGGGTCGGGGTGTCGACGGAGATGCTCACGACCAGGTCGCCGCGACCACCGCGCAGGCTCGGCACGCCGAAGCCGCGGATCACCTGCTCCGTGCCCGACTGGGTGCCGGCCTTGACCTCGAGGTCGAAGGTCGTCGACGTCTCGGAGTCGGCAGAGGCCACGTCGGCCTCCAGCAGCGGGAGCGTCAGCTGGGTGCCGAGCGCTGCGGCGGTCATCGGCAGCGAGATCGTCGTGTGGAGGTCGTTGCCGTGGCGGGTGAAGGTCTTGTGGGGCGCCACGTGGATCTCGACGTAGAGGTCGCCGGCCGGGCCGCCGCCGGGACCGACCTCGCCCTGGCCGGTGAGCTGGACGCGGGTGCCGTGGTCGACGCCCGCGGGGATCTTCACGGTGAGCGTGCGGCGGGTGCGGACGCGGCCGTCGCCGGAGCACTCGCGGCACGGGTCCGGGATGACCGAGCCGAAGCCGCGGCAGGCCGCGCAGGGGCGCAGGGTGCGGATCTCGCCGAGGAACGACCGCTGGACGACCGCGACCTCGCCCTGGCCGTGGCAGGTCTCGCACGTGGTCGGCGAGGTGCCGGGCGCGGTGCCCTCGCCCGAGCAGGCCTCGCAGGTGAGCGCGGTGTCGACCTTGATCTCGCGGGTCACCCCGAAGGCCGCCTCGGCGAGCGTCGCGTCGAGGCGGATCAGCGCGTCCTGGCCGCGGCGCGCACGCGAGCGCGGACCACGCTGGGCACCGCCACCTCCCGCACCGCCACCGAAGAACGCGTCCATGATGTCGGTGAACGAGAAGCCCTGGCCGGCACCGCCGAAGCCCTGGCTGAAGGCGTCGCCGCCGCGGTCGTACGCCTGGCGCTTGCCGGCGTCGCTCAGCACCTCGTAGGCGCGCGAGACGTCCTTGAAGCGGTCCTGCGTCTCCGGGTCGGGGTTGACGTCGGGGTGCAGCTGTCGGGCCAACTTGCGGTAGGCCTTCTTGATCTCGTCGGCGCTGGCGTCACGCGAGACGCCGAGGATCTCGTAGGGGTCCTGGGTCACTGGTTTCCTTCATCGAGGATCCGCGAGACGTAGCGCGCGACGGCGCGTACGGCTGCCATGGATCCGGGGTAGTCCATCCGGGTGGGGCCGACGACGCCCAGGGAGCCGAGGTGGAACTCCTGGGGGCCGTAGCCGGTGGCGACCACGCTGGTCGCCGCGAGCTCGGAGTAGGGGCCTTCGTGGCCGATGCGCACCGTCACCGCGTCCACGCCCGACTCCCCCAAGAGCTTGAGCAGCACGACGTGCTCCTCCAGCGCCTCGAGGAGCGGGCGGACGGCGGTGTCGAAGTCGCCGTAGCGGGCCAGGTTGGCGGTGCCGCTCACCGCGACGCGCTCGTCACTGCGGTGGTCGGACATGGCGTCGGCGAGGACCGTCGCGATCGCGCGGGTCGCGTCGGCCTGCTCGGGGCGTACGGCCTCGGGCAGGTCGACGACCGCCGCGGCTGCGGCCGCGATCTGCACGCCCGCGCTGACCCGGTTGACCGCGGCGCGCAGCTCCGCGAGGTCGGTGTCGGCGAGCTCCGCGTCCAGCTCGACGAGACGCTGCTCGACCCGGCCGGTGCTGAGGATCAGGATCACCATCACGCGGGTCGGGGTCAGCGCGACCAGCTCGACGTGGCGGACCGTGGAGCGCGAGAGCGAGGGGTACTGGACGATCGCGACCTGGCGGGTCAGCTGGCTCAGCAGGCGCACCGACTTCTGCACGACGTCGTCGAGGTCGACGGCACCGTCGAGGAGCGTCGAGATCGCGCGGCGCTCGGCCATGCTCATCGGCTTGAGGGTGGCGAGCTTGTCGACGAAGAGCCGGTAGCCCTTGTCGGTCGGCACGCGGCCCGCGCTGGTGTGGGGCTGGTGGATGTAGCCCTCCTCCTCCAGCGCCGCCATGTCGTTGCGCACCGTCGCCGGGGAGACGCCGAGACCGTGCCGCTCGACCAACGCCTTGGAGCCGACCGGCTCCTCGGTGGCGACGTAGTCCTCCACGATCGCGCGCAGCACGTCGAGCTTGCGGTCGTCGACCATGGATTCCCTCCTCGCCGGCACTGGACTCTCACTGGGTTGGCACTCGTTCGCCCTGAGTGCCAACTCTACTAGCAGCCCGTAGTGTCCCGAGCATGCCCGACTTCACGGAGGTGGCGCCGCGAGTCTGGGTGGCGCACTACGACTGGATGCACGTCAACATCACCCTCATCGGCGGCTCCGACGGGCTGCTCATGGTGGACACCCACGGCTCGGCCGCGCAGGCGCGGATCGTCGCCGACGACGTACGACGCCTCGGCGCGGGCCCGCTGACCGGCCTGGTCAACACCCACGAGCACTGGGACCACCACTTCGGCAACGCGACGATGGTCGAGCAGTTCGGCGAGATGCCGATCCACGCCACCGACTGGGCGCGCGACCACGTCGAGGAGTCGGCCCGCCACACCTTCGAGATGTACGACGGGCAGGCCGACCACCCGCATCGCGACGACATCCTCGCGACCGAGGTCCTCCTGCCGACGCACACCTTCTCCTCCGCGGTGCAGCTCGACCTAGGGGACCGCGCCGTGGAGCTCATCCACCCCGGTCGCGGGCACACCGCGGGAGACCTCGTGGTCCGCGTCCCCGACGCCGACGTGCTGCTCGGCGGCGACCTGATCGAGGAGTCCGACCCGCCCTTCATCGGTGACGACTCGTGGCCGATGGAGTGGCCGCTGACCATCGACCTCGTCCTCGGACTGATGACCGACCGGACCGTCGTCGTGCCAGGCCACGGGCAGGTGGTCGACAAGGACTTCGTCCAGGACCAGCGCGTCGAGCTCGGCATCATCGCCGAGACCATCCGCGACCTCGCCTCGCGCGGCGTGCCCCAGTCGCAGGCCCTGGCCGAGGGCGAGTGGCCGTGGGAGCGCGAGCGCCTCGCCAGCGCCGTACGCCTGGGCTACGAGCACCTCCCCCGCAGCCAGAAGCGGTTGCCACTGGTCTGACCGCCCACGTTCAGTTAGGGTTGCCTTACCTAACCAGTGGAGACGTGATGACCCCTGCCGATGCTGCCCGGCTCGCCCGCAGCGTGCTGTCGTGCCCCGACTCGATCACCCTGCGGGTGGATGAGCAGCGCGACGCCCTCACCGACGAGGCGTACGACGTCACGTGCGACGTGCACGGCTCGCCGGTCTTCAGCGCGTCCGACGCCTCGGCACTCCTGGCGGCCGCACGCAGCGGGGCCGGCGGGGTGGTCGAGATCGGCAGCGGGCTCGGCGCCTCCGGCGCTGGAGAGCCGCGGACCGACCTGTTCCTGCAGGGACGACTGACCCAGCGTGGTTCGGGCTGCCAGTGCTGCGGCGACCCGCGCGCGCTGGTCGCGCTGGAGGTCTCCCGGGTCACGCTGTTCCGTGACGACCGCCCCGTGCCGGTCGACGTGGCCCTGTTCCGCGACCGCGGGCACGTGCTCAACCCCGGCTACCTCCAGCGGACCGCCGAGCACACCAACGAGGCCCACGAGCTCGAGCTGCGGTCCGCCATGGCCAGTACCTTCGGGCTGCCTCTGCAGTCGTTGCTCGCCGCGAGCCTGCTGCGCGTCGATGCGGCCGGCGTCGACGTGTCGTGGCTCGACGACGCAGGTGGCCACACGCAACGGCTCGACTTCCTGCGCACGGTCTCCTCGCCGCAGGAGCTCGGCGCCGCCCTGCGCTCCCACCTGCACGCCGGCATCTGCTGAGGGCCGCAGGTGCAGCACACCCCGACGGGGCTGGTCCGCCGCGCCGGGGGCCGGTAGGACTGGAGGATGACCGACACCAGCGACGCCCAGCCCGATCCTGCCGCCTCCACCGAGACCCCTCAGTCCAGTGCCGGCACCAGCCCGGCCGACGCGGACCACTCCGGCGACACCACGTCCCCCGACTCCGCCACCCTCGGCGGGATCTCGGACGACCAGCTCCCCGAGGACCTCCAGCCCGGCGAGGACAACCCGCTCGCCGAGCCCCTCGACCCCGACGCTGAAGAGACCAAGAGCCGCGAGGAGCTCGAGATGGACGCCACCCAGGAGGACCTGGGCAACGACGACGGCGCGAGCGCAGCGCCCGACCAGGAGGGCGACACCGAGTCCGGCGGCGGCGCCGGCAGCTGACCCTCAGCGGGTGAGCGCGAGGACCGCGATGAAGGCCGCGAAGCTGCCGAAGAAGAACAGCACGATGCCGATGCTGATGAGCAGCTCCGTCGAGGGCACCAGCCTGCCGATGCGGAAGTGGTTCTCGTCCTCGTACTCCTCGTAGTGGTTGGCCACCTCGTCCCACGTGAGTCGGGCCGACGCCCGTTCCCATCGGCTCATCGGCGCCTCGGGCCGGTCGCGGTGGTCGAGCTCCTGGGAGACGAACCCGCTCCGGCCGCCGAAGGAGCGGGCGATGGTCGAGTGCTGGGTGGGGCGTGAGCGCTTCGGCACGTCAGCGCCCCTGGGTCTGGGCAAGGAAGTAGATGAAGCCGCCGAAGCTGCCCGCCACGAACGCGACGATCGCAGCGGAGATCATCAGCTCGGTCCGCAACGGCAGCCGCACGGGGCGGAACACGCCGTCCTCCTCGTAGTCGTCGCGTACTGCCACGTCGTGCCACCCCCGAATGCCCCCGATGTCGGACGCCACGGTAGGGCGTCCGGGCCCCGTGGCGCCGTCACCCGGAGTCCCGAGCGGGTCATCGGCGTGTCGCGCAGGAGCTGTGCGTCCTGCACGGCGTGGCCTCCCCCGATGCTGTTCCCGAGATCCATAACGTGGTCCAGTGCCTCAGGATCGCTACGGAACCGACGTCCTCTCCACCGACTGGCGCAAGCCGGCCAACGGCCGCGCCGTCGAGACGCCCACCGAGATCGGCATGGTCGTCGAGGAGGTCACCACCGACTGGTGCGGCGAGGTGGTCGCGGTCGACCGCGACATCGACACGCTGACCCTGGAGGACCGGCGCGGCAAGCGGCGTACGTTCCCGCTCGGGCCCGGCTTCCTCCTCGAGGGCAAGCCGGTCATCCTCACCCGCCCGGTGCGGGCAGGCGCACCGGCCGCCCCCACGCGTACGGCGTCCGGCTCGGTCGCCGTGCAGGGCGCCAAGGCACGCGTCGCACGCGCCAGCCGGATCTTCGTCGAGGGACGGCACGACGCCGAGCTGGTCGAGAAGGTCTGGGGCGACGACCTGCGGATCGAGGGCGTCGTCGTGGAGTACCTCGGCGGCGTGGACGACCTCGCCGACCACCTGCGCGACTTCAAGCCCGGCCCGCAGCGCCGCGTCGGTGTGCTCGTCGACCACCTGGTGCCGGGGTCGAAGGAGGCGCGGATCGCCCAGGGCATCGCCCGCTCCCCCATCGGCAAGCACGTGCTGGTCGTGGGCCACCCGTTCATCGACGTGTGGCAGGCGGTCAAGCCCGAGCGGCTCGGCATCCCCCGCTGGCCCCACGTGCCCAAGGGCATCGACTGGAAGTCCGGCACCTGCCAGCAGCTCGGCTGGCCGCACCGCGACCAGGCCGACATCGCCCGCGCCTGGAAGCACGTCCTGGGCCGGGTCTCCTCCTTCGCCGACCTCGAGCCCGAGCTCCTGGGTCGGGTCGAGGAGCTCATCGACTTCACCACGGGCTGATATTGCGCCTCCACTTCGCTTCGGCGCGTGTCCGCGGCGCCTGAGCCCGCTCGTTCGTCGTCGTTGCCGCGCCCTCCCCCGCTTCGCTCCTCCGGACGCAGCCCTCCTCCTGCACTCCCGGTCGCGCCGCGAACTCACACCGGCTGCCAGTCTCCGGACCGAAGCGAAGCGGAGGCGCTAGTCGACGAGGTCGCGCACGACTGCGTCGGCGAGGAGCCGGCCACGCTGGGTGAGGATGAGGCGCTCGGCCACGAGCTCGACCAGGCCGTCGGCGACGAGGCGGGCGACGTGCGAGCGGCCGGTGGCCTCCAGCGCCGTGACCGGGAGTCCCTCGACCAGACGGATCTCGAGCAGGATCCGCTCGACCTTCTGGTCGCGGTAGCCCAGCACCTCGCGGGCCAGGGCCGGCGAGACGCCGCGGCCCAGCCGGTCGGCGTACGCCGTGGGGTGCTTGACGTTCCACCACCGCGTGCCGCCGACGTGCGAGTGCGCGCCGGGGCCGACTCCCCACCAGTGGCCGCCGGTCCAGTAGAGCTGGTTGTGGCGACACCAGTGGTCGGGCGAGGTGGCCCAGTTGGACACCTCGTACCAGCCCAGCCCGGCGGCCGAGAAACGCTCGTCGGCGAGGTGGTACTTGTCGGCGAGGTCGTCCTCGTCGGGCATCGGCAGCTCGCCGCGCTTGACCTGCCGGGCAAGAGCGGTGCCCTCCTCGACGATGAGGGAGTACGCCGAGATGTGGTCGGGCCGGCACGACAGCGCGGCCTCCACCGAGGTCTCCCAGTCCGCGAGCGACTCCCCCGGCGTGCCGTAGATGAGGTCGAGGCTGACGTCGTCGAAGCCGGCCTGACGAGCCCAGTCGACCGCGGCCGGCACCCGCATCGGGTCGTGCGTACGGTCGAGCGTGCGCAGCACGTGGTCGACGGCGGACTGCATGCCGAAGCTGATCCTGTTGAACCCGGCGGTCCGCAGCTCGTCGAGGTCCCAGGCAGCCACGCTGTCGGGGTTGGCCTCGGTGGTGATCTCCACCCCGTCGGCCAGGCCGAACTCGGCCGCCGCGCTGGCCACGATCGCACCGAGGTCGGCCGGCTTCAGCAGGGTCGGGGTGCCTCCGCCGAAGAAGATGGTCTCGATCTTGACGTCGCGGTGCCCCAGGACCTGGCGGGCGAAGCGGATCTCGCGGATCGCAGCCTCGGCGTAGGTCGACCGGCTGGCGCCGACCTCGTCACCGAGCTCGTGCGCGGTGTAGGTGTTGAAGTCGCAGTAGCCGCAACGGACGCTGCAGAACGGGACGTGGACGTAGAGGCCGAAGGGCTTGCGGCCGAACTCGGCCCACGCCTCGTCGGGCAGCAGGCCGTCCTCGGGGGCGACGTCGCCGTCGGGCTGCGCGGGGGGCACGCGGGTCATCAAACCACGCGTGCCCCCGCGAGCAGTGCTCGCCTCAGGCGTACATCTCGTCGATCAGGCCCTGGTGGTTGCCCTGGACGACGTTGCGCTTGACCTTCATCGAGGGGGTGAGCTCGCCCGACTCGACCGTGAGGTCGTGGTCGAGGAGCTTCCACTTCTTGATGGTCTCCCAGCGGTTGAGGTGGCTGTTGAGCTCGTCGACGTACTCAGCGACCATCGCCTTCACGGCGTCGGACTGCACGATGTCGGTGTAGGACGCGCCGCTCATGCCGTTGGCCTCGGCCCAGCCCGCCATCGCATCGGGGTCGAGAGTGACGAGCGCGACGACGTAGTTGCGCTCCTCGCCGAAGACCATGAACTGGCTGGCGTAGGGGCACACGGCCTTGAACTTTGACTCGATCGCCGGCGGTGCGATGTACTTGCCGCCGGAGGTCTTGAAGAGCTCCTTGATCCGGCCGGTGATGACCAGGTGGCCGTCCTCGTCGAGGGCGCCCTTGTCACCGGTGTGCAGCCAGCCGTCGGAGGTCAGCGTCTTCGCGGTCTCCTCGGGGAGGTTGTGGTAGCCGTCCATCACGCCGGGGCCCTTGATCATGACCTCGTCGTTCTCACCGAGCTTGACCTCGCTGCCCGGGAAGACCGGACCGACGGTGCCGAACTTGTTCTGGTCGGGGTGGTTGACGAACGAGCCCGCGGAGGTCTCGGTCAGGCCGTAGCCCTCGAGGATGGTGATGCCGGCCGCGCCGAACCACTCGGCGATGTCGCGGTTGAGCGCGGCGGCACCGGAGATGAAGAAGCGGACGCGTCCTCCGAAGCGGTCGCGCACCTTGCTGAAGACCAGCTTGTCGAAGAGACCGTGCTTGACCTTGAGGCCGATCGGGACCGACTTGCCCTCGCGCTTGAGGCGCTCGACCTCGAGGCCGGTGGCGAAGGCTGCCTTGAAGAGCTTCTCCTTGGCGCCACCCTCCGCGGCCTGCATCGTGACGATGCGGCCGTGGGCCTTCTCGAAGATGCGGGGGGCCGCACCCATGAAGGTCGGCTTCACCACGCCGAGGTTGTCGACGATCTTGTCGACGCGACCGTCGATCGCGGCAGCGAAGCCGCACGCCATCTGGGTCGACATGAGGACCTTGCCGAACGAGTGGGCCATCGGCAGCCAGCGGAACTCGAGGTCGCTCTCGGACAGGATGCCCTGCGCACGGATGGCCTCGCCCTCGTAGACCCACGACGAGTGCCGGAGCCGGACGCCCTTGGGGCGGCCGGTGGTGCCGGAGGTGTAGATCAGGGTCGCGAGCTGGTCGGGAGCGATCGCCTCGGACGTCGTACGCACGATGTCGGGCTGCTCGGCGAGCCTGGCGGCACCGAGCGCGGCCAGGTCGTCCAGGGTGATCACCCAGTCACCGTCGGCGGCTCCGTCGAAGGTGACGACCTTCGTGACGTGGGGCAGCTCGGCGCGGTGTGCGGTGAGCTTGGCGAGCTGCTCGTCGTCCTCGGCGAAGACGACGCGGCTCTCGGAGTCGCCGAGGATGTAGACGGTGTCCTCGGCGTTGGTGCTCGGGTACACCGTGGTGGTCGCGCCCGCGGCGCACATGATGGCGAGGTCGGCCAGGATCCACTCGTAGCGGGTGCCGGAGGCGATGCCGACGCGCTGCTCGGACTCGATGCCGAGCGCGATCAGGCCGGCGGCGAGCGCCTCGACGCGGTCGCCGGCCTGCTTCCAGGTGACGGACTCCCACGCCTCCCCACGCGGGAAGCGGAAGGCCTCGCTGTCGGGGGATGCGGCCACGCGGTCGAAGAACTGGACGGCCACGTTGGCCGGCATCGTGTCGAGGAAGGCCGTGTCGATCGTGAGCGCCATCTGTTACCTACTCATTCGTCGGAGCGTGACGCGACCGCGTCACACAGCGGGGGCGTGCTGCTGACTTGGGCTGTAACCTAGATCACTATGTTTACCCAGCGGTAGCAAACACCCCATTTGTCTCGCCCCGGATCAGAAAAGTCAGTCCTGGACGGCCTTGGTGATGGCGATGCACCGGGTGACCCACTCCTGCTCGTCGGCCGTCAGTCGCCGACCCGCAGCGGCCGCGTCCTGGACCGTCCAGCCCGCATTGACCACCATGCGCACGACCACCCAGTCGCGGGCGCGCGCCTCGTCGAGACCGGCCGCGTCGACGATCGCGTGGAATCGGCGCCGCAGCCCGTCCCGGACCGAGCCCACCGCCCCCGGCCCGGCGAGCTCGTCCATCCGGTTCCACAGCATGGGGGCAGGCTCGTAGTGCGGGTCGCCGCTCATCGGCTTGGGGTCGATGGCGAGCCACTCCCCGGCCGCGTCCGCCATGACGTTGGCGTAGTGGAGGTCGCCGTGCACGACCACAGGCCGGCCTCCGTCGTCGGCCAGCAGGTCACGTCCGGTGGAGAGGGCCTGCTCGACGTAGCGGCGCGGGATCGGGAGGTCGCGGCCCAGGCCGGCGAGGTCGTCCAGCCAGCGCTCGACGTACGACGCGACAGTGGCGAGCTGCGGCATCGCCGGCTGGTGAAGTCGGCCGTAGAGGCCGCCCACCACCTCGCAGGCCTCGACGTCCCAGCTGTCACCGAGGTCCGGTCCGGGCAGCCAGTCGAGCAGGAGCGCGCGCCGGCGCGGGTCGGCCCGCAGCAGGCGTACGGCGCCGCGCCCGCCCCAGTGCTGCAGGGCCAACCCCTCGTGGAGCGACTCGACGTCGCCGTCAAAGGTGACCTTGAGGCCAGCAGGCGCCCCGTCGGCGTCACGGACGGGCACGACCAGCGAGCAGAAGCCGTGGAGCGTCTCTGCGCTCGGCACGAGGTGCCAGTCGGCAAGCAGGTCGTCGGTCAGCCGCGGCAACCGGTCGAGCCAGCGCGACCAGTCCTCCCCCAGGCTCCGCTGGGACAGCAGTCCCAGCGGGATGGCGACGGGCATGGGGCGAGCCTAGGGTGCACACACGAGCGAGCGTCAGCGAGCTCATCATCGAGAACAGCGCGACATGTGCCTCATGCGCGCACGGAGCGAAGCGAGTACGCGTATGAGCATGCGTCAGCAACCGTGGTCGGACGAGCAGGCAGAGCACGGCCGGATCCTGGTCCTGAGCGACAACCCGATCTCGCAGGCCATCGCCACGATCGCCGGCGCGGTCGGGCGTGAGGTGCTCGTCGAGGCGGCCGACGACGGTGGTCCTGGGCTCGCCCCGCGCGCCGGCGACGCAGTGGTGCTGTGCGACCACGACGCCCCCGATGCACCGGCCGTCCTGCGGGCCGCACTCGGCTCGGAGGCGTCGTACGTCGCCATGATGGCGAGTCGACGTCGTGCCGGTGCGCTCCTCGACGAGCTCGTCGAGGAGGGTGCCGACGTGTCCGCGCTGCACGTGCCCGCAGGTCACAACCTCGGCGGCAGGGCGCCCGGCGAGATCGCCCTGTCCGTGGTGGCGGAGATCGTGGCCGAGGCCTACGGCCGGCCGGGCGGACCGATGCTCGACTAGTCCCTCACCGAGGGACCAGGGCGCGCTCGATCTCCTCCAGCGCCTGGCGCGCGTAGCCCTGCCACATGCGGGCGAAGACGGGCATCACCATGCTCCCTGCGCGGGTCGGCTCCACGACCCACTGCCAGGACACCTCGACGCCGGTGCCGGCCGGCGCGAACGCCCACGTGCCCTCGGCCGCCGAGACGAGGGGTGTGAGCGGACCGGTCATCGGCTCGATGCGATAGCCGAAGCTCGCGCCGGGACTCACTGCGGTGAGCGTCTCGCGCATGGTGCCGCGATCGGCCAGCACGATCGTGCGGGTCTGGCCGACCGTGCCCCACACGCCCGACTGGTCGCGGACGTCCTTGATGGGCGGCAGCGCCGCGAAGCGCCGGCAGAAGATCCGCGGCAACGGCATCGGCAGCACCGCGTCGAAGGCGGCGCCCACCTCGACGGGAAGTGTGCGGCTGGCCCGGAGGGTGCGCGGTGACGGCATGTCGCCAGTCAACCGCAGCGTCGGACCGCCGACCACCCCTCGCCCACTAGCGTGCAGGCGTGGGCTTCTCGTGGGACGACCTGGGCCAGCTGGCCCTGGCGCGCCAGTTCCCCGAGGCACCCACCGACCTCGTCGGGCGACTCGCGGCGGTCGGGCCGATCCAGTCCCAGACGGCCCGCTCCCCCATCCTCGCGCTCGCCGCACGCTTCCCGGGCACCACCCGTGACGACCTCACCGCGGCCTACGAGTCCGGGGCGGTCGTGCGCGGCAGCACGGTCCGAGGCACCGTCCACACCGCGACACCGGAGCAGTACGCCGCCCTAGGTGCCGCGACGCGGGTCGGTCAACGCACCCTGTGGCAGCGGATGCTGCGCCTCGAGCGATCGACGCTCGAGGACCTGTGGCGGGCCACCGAGGAGTTCGCGACCGCGTGGCGCACGACCGACGAGCTGGCCGACCACCTGCACCGGTGGCTGATGGAGCACGAGGGACGCGACGACGTGACCGGGCAACAGGCGGGTCGCTACCTCGCCTTCGGCCACGGTGGCCTCGTGCGGCGTCCGGTCAACGGGGACTGGTCGGGCCAGGGGGCACCCGAGTACCGCACCCTCCCGCCGGTCGTCGACGCGAGCGTCGCGGACGCGATCGAGCTGCACCTGCGCAGCCACGGTCCGGCCTCGCGACACGACCTCGCCTGGTGGTCCGGCGTCGGCCTGCGCGTGGTCGACGAGCACCTCGCTGACCTCGGCGAGCGGCTCGGGCTCGTCGCCGCGGACGGCCCCGACGGCCGCACGTACGTCGACCTGGCCGATCCGCCGGCGCCACGCACGCTGGCCGGCGTACGACTGCTGCCGGAGTTCGACGCGCTGATGTGCGGCTACGACCCCGCGGGCCGCGAACGGTTCGCCGCGCCTGCCCACCTCACCCGGCTGTGGAGCGGCGCCAACGGGCTGGTGCTGCCGCCCCTGATGGTCGACGGCCGGATCACCGGCTACTGGCGGGCGACAGGATCGGCGAGGAGGCGACCACTGGAGGTGGTGTGGTTCGCCGGCACCCGGCGGCCCCGCAGGGCGGAGCTCGACGCGCCCGTCGCCGCGCTCGAGGCGGCCCTCGGCATCACGGTCACGGACGTCTCGCTCAGCCGCGAGGTGGTGTGAGGGCGCCGGGCTGGTCGCGGAGGAACTCCCCGGGCGTCATGCCCGCGACCGTGCGGAAGTCGTGGGTGAAGTGCGCCTGGTCGGTGTAGCCGAGGGTGGCGGCCATGTCGGCCAGCCCGGTCGTGCCCGCCTTCAACCCCTCGACGGCGTCGTGCAGGCGGCGTCGCTGGACCAGCCACTTGGGGCCGAGTCCCAGCCGCTGCTCGAGGAGTCGCTGGAGGCTGCGCTCCGTCAGCCCGACGTGCGCCGCCATGTCGGACACCCGCGTCACGTCGGGGTGGTCGCGCAGCCAGGTGACGAGCTCGTTGACCAGCAGTCCCTGCCCGTCGACGGGCAGGTGCGTCGCCAGCCACCGCTCCGTCGCCTCGATCGCCGCCGCGTGGGCGGCGGGGACGCCCGGGTCGGGCTCCATCGCGGTGCGGACCCGGTCGACGAGGTCGGCGTGCGCGGGAGACAGCACCGTGTCGAGCTCGATCCAGCGGTCCGTGACCGTGGCGACCGACCGGCCCAGCAGGAGCCGACCCGCGCCGGGGGTCAGCATGGTGCCGACGGCCCAGCCGTCGCCCTCGAGCGTGACGCTGGACCGGCCGCGGGCGACGCCGTAGAACCGGGCATAGGTGTTGCTCACGACGACGAGGCACACCGGGTGCTGGAGGGTGCTCTGGGTCGACGGCTCGGCCAGCGACCAGACCGGGATCCAGAAACGGTCCACCAGGTCCGTGAGGTGGGGGCTCGGGGCATAGCGGTGGATGGGCGGTGAGGGACGGCTCACGCCCGTCAGGTGCGCGCGGTCGACCGGATCGACCTTCCGGGATCCCCGTGACGCCTGCACGTGTCGGATTATCACAAGAGGCACCGACACCCGCGCTGCGAACGTGGACCCATGACCGAGACCTCACTGAAGTTCACCGAGCGAGCCGACGTCTTCGCCACCATCGTCGGCCGGGCCTGGCCCGCGTGGGACGCACCGACCCCCTGCGAGGCGTGGACGGTCCGCGACGTGGTCGACCACGTCATCGACACCGAGCGCGAGTTCCTCAAGCGGCAGGACCTCGGCCCCGGGCCCTCGCCCGACCGGAGCGATCCGGTCGGGGCCTGGCGCCAGCATGCCGCGGCCGTCGCCGAGGTGCTTGCCCGCGACGGCGTCGCCGACACGGAGTACGACGGCTGGTTCGGCCGCACGACGATCGCGGCCACGATGGCCGACTTCTACGGTTGGGACCTCGTCGTCCACGGTTCTGACATCGCCCGCGCCACGGGACAGGAGTGGACGATCAGCGACGAGGAGGCCACCCAGCTGCACACCACGGCCGACGGCTGGGGCGACGCCCTCTACTCCGAGGGCATCTGCAGGGAGGCGGTCGAGGTGTCCGACGACGCATCCGCCTCCGACCGCCTGCTGGCCCGGCTGGGCCGGGACCCGGGCTGGCGCCCCGAGCCGGTTCGGCAGTCCTAAGCGGCCCAGGCGGCCCAGTCGGCCTAGGCGGCGTCCCGGATCTCGCCGGCGACCATCGCCATCGTCGAGCGGGCGCGGACCGGGTCCTCGGTGAGGAAGTAGTGGTCGACGCCGGGCGTCACGTCGTGCACCACCCGGATGCCGGAGGCCCGGAGCCGGTGGGCGTAGGCGTCGCCCTCCGCGCGCAGGACGTCCCGCTCGGCGGTGAGCACGACCGCCGGCGGCAGCCCGGTCAGGTCAGCGGCGAGCAGCGGCGAGGCGTACGGCTCCAGCCGGGTCGCCGGATCGGGCAGGTACACGCGGCGCACGAGGCGGCGCAGCTCCGGCGAGATCATGCCCGGCTCGCCGTCGCGGGGTTCGGCCGACAGGTCGAGCGACGGGATGCCGAGCACCTGCAGCGTCGGGGTGAAGGAGCCGGAGTCGCGCGCCTGGAGCGCCACCGACGCGGCCAGGCCACCGCCGGAGCTGAAGCCGCCGACCGAGACCGGGGTGCCGTCGCCCGCGAGCGCCGCGGCGACGTCGTGCGCCTGCTGCTGGGCGACGGGGTAGGCGACGCGGGGTGCCACCTCGAAGTCCACGTTGGCGACCACCACGCCCGCCGTGGCAGCGACGTAGCGGCACCACCAGTCGTCCATCGCGGGGTAGCGCATCAGGAACGCACCGCCGTGCAGGTGCACGTGGATCGGCAGCGGGCCGGGCGCCGGCCGGTAGAGGAAGACCGGCACCTTGCCGTGGCGGGTCGGCACGAGCACGCGGTCGGGAGCCGGCAGGTCGCGGCCCGCGAACCTCAGCCCGTCTCCGTACGACACCGTGAACCTCGCAGTCGCCCGCATCATCTCGACCCGCAACCGGTCCCCTGGCGTCACGGTCGCAGTTCGCGACGGCCACCCCCGTCGGATTGGTCAGGCGGACGGGTCAGCTGCGCTGCAGGGTGATGACGGCGACCGTGCAGCGGCCCGCGACCTCACCCGGTCCGGTGACCAGGCAGCCGGCGTCGGTCCCCTTCAGGACGTACGCCGCCTGGTCGCCGGCGAGCGGCAGGACCGAGGTCCGGCCGAGCTCGAGGACGGTGACGAAGGAGTCCACGTCGGGCGAGGCGATGACGTTGAGCGCGCGCACCGCGCCCTCGGGCACCGACGCGACGACCGCCGCGTCCCCGGAGAACGCGAAGGGTCGGTGCGGCTCGACGACGTGGGTCTCGCCGTCGACCTCCAGCCCGAGCACCGGTCCGTCGACGACCGTCAGGAGGCGGTGCCGGCCGGGGAAGGTGGAGAACGGTCCGTCGCGGTCGACGTCGGCGAGGCTGATCCGCCAGGCCCCGTCGTCGGCCGTCGCCAGCTCCCGCGTCGTACCTCCACCGTTGCCCCAGGGCCGCGGGGGCACCTCGTCGCTGCGGACGATCGGGGGCACGACTACTTCTTGCCGGACTTCTCGGCCGGCTGCGTGGTGGAGAGCGCGGCGACGAACGCCTCCTGGGGGACCTCGACGCGGCCGACCATCTTCATCCGCTTCTTGCCCTCCTTCTGCTTCTCCAGGAGCTTGCGCTTGCGGGTGATGTCGCCGCCGTAGCACTTGGCGAGGACGTCCTTGCGGATGGCGCGGATGTTCTCGCGCGCGATCACCCGGGCACCGATGGCTGCCTGGATCGGCACCTCGAACTGCTGGCGCGGGATGAGCTCCTTGAGCTTGCCGGCCAGCATCACGCCGTAGGCGTAGGCCGCGTCCTTGTGCACGATCGCGCTGAACGCGTCGACCGGCTCGCCCTGGAGCAGGATGTCGACCTTGACGAGGTCGGAGGCCTGGTCGCCGTCGCGCTCGTAGTCGAGGGAGGCGTAGCCCTTGGTGCGCGACTTGAGCTGGTCGAAGAAGTCGAAGACGATCTCGCCCATCGGCAGCGTGTAGCGCATCTCGACGCGGTCCTCGGAGAGGTAGTCCATCCCCTGCAGGTTGCCGCGCTTGGCCTGGCAGAGCTCCATGATCGTGCCGATGTAGTCGGAGGGCGACAGGATCGTGGCGCGCACGACCGGCTCGCGCACCTCGGCGATCTTGCCGCCGTCGGGGTACTCACTCGGGTTGGTGCACTCGATGACGGTGCCGTCCTCCATCGCGACCGAGTAGACGACGTTGGGGGCCGTCGAGATCAGGTCGAGGTTGAACTCGCGCTCGAGGCGCTCACGCACGATCTCCATGTGGAGCAGGCCGAGGAAGCCGCAGCGGAAGCCGAAGCCCAGCGCGCCGGACGTCTCGGGCTCGTAGGCCAGCGCGGCGTCGTTGAGCTGCAGGCGCTCGAGGGCGTCGCGGAGGTTGGGGTAGTCGTCGCCGTCGATCGGGTAGAGCCCGGCGAACACCATCGGGTTGGGGTGCTTGTAGCCGCCCAGCGACTCCGTCGCCCCGTGGTGCTGACTGGTGACGGTGTCACCGACGCGCGACTGGCGTACGTCCTTGACGCCCGTGATGAGGTAGCCCACCTCGCCGACGCCGAGGTCGCTCGCCTTCATCGGCTCGGGGCTGATGACGCCGACCTCGAGCATCTCGTGGACGACGCCGTTGGACATCATCTTGATGCGGTCGCGGTGGCTGAGCTTGCCGTCGACGACGCGGACGTAGGTGACGACCCCGCGGTAGGTGTCGTAGACCGAGTCGAAGATGAGCGCGCGGGGCGGGGCGTCGGCGTTGCCGACGGGGGCGGGGGTCTGCTTGACGATCTCGTTGAGCAGCGCCTCGACGCCGAGGCCGGTCTTCGCCGAGGTCTGCAGCACGTCGGACGGGTCGCAGCCGATGATGCCGGCGAGCTCGGCGGCGTACTTCTCCGGCTGCGCGTTGGGGAGGTCGATCTTGTTGAGCACCGGGATGACGTGGAGGTCCGCGCCGAGCGCGAGGTAGAGGTTGGCCAGCGTCTGGGCCTCGATGCCCTGGGCGGCGTCGACCAGCAGGACCGCGGCCTCGCACGCCTCGAGGGAGCGGGACACCTCGTAGGTGAAGTCGACGTGCCCGGGGGTGTCGATCATGTTGAGCACGTAGGTGCCGGGCTCGACGCCCTCGGCGTTGTCGGCCGGCACGGTCCACGGGAGGCGCACGGCCTGGCTCTTGATGGTGATGCCGCGCTCGCGCTCGATGTCCATCCGGTCGAGGTACTGCGCGCGGGACGAGCGCTCGTCGACCACCCCGGTCAGCTGGAGCATGCGGTCGGCGAGGGTCGACTTGCCGTGGTCGATGTGCGCGATGATGCAGAAGTTGCGGATGATCGATGGGTCGGTCGAGCCAGGCTTCGGCGCGTTCTTGAGGCTCACGGACTGCTTTCAGGAGTACGACGGAGGGATCGGACCATTCTCCCACGCGGGGCGAGCCTCGCCGAACCGGCGCGTTAGCGTGCGGGGGTGACTCGGCCGGCCCACGCGAACCACCTCCCGCTCCTGCCGGCCGCCGCGTTCGTGCTCGTCTGGTCGTCGGGCTACATCTCCGGGCCCGCCGCCGTGCACGCCGCCGCGCCGTTCTCGGTCCTGGGCTGGCGCTTCGTCGTCGCCGCCCTGATCGCCGCCGGGCTGTCACTGGCGCTGCGTCGACCCACGCGGATGGACCGCGCGACGCTCGGCCGGGTGGCCCTGGTGGGGCTGGTGATGAATGCGCTGCAGTTCGGCCTGATGTACGTCGCCTTCGACCTCGGCCTGGGCGCCACCCTCGCCTCGCTCTTCCACGCACTCAGCCCCGTCCTCACCGCCCTCCTGGCGGCCGGGCTCCTCGGCGAGCGCGTCTCCCGTGTGCAGGTCCTCGGCTTCGGCGTCGGGGTGGCCGGCGTGCTGCTCGTCCTGGGTGCGGACCTGGGCCACGCGGGCGGCCCCGTCGCGGTGGTCATCGGCGCGCTCAGCATGCTCACCCTCAGCCTCGGCACGCTCGGCCAGCGCTGGATCGGCGCGCAACCCGACCTGCTCTGGTCGGCGGCCGTCCAGTTCGCCGTGTCGGCACCTCCCCTGCTGGTGCTCGGCTGGCTCACGGAGGGCGCGTGGCCGGTCACCGACGGCCGGCAGGCCCTGATCTCGGTGCTGTTCCTGGCGATCGTCAACTCGATCATCGGCCTGGTGCTGCTGTCGCTGCTGGTGCTGCGCGGTGGCTCGGGCGCGGCGGCCAGCCTGTTCTTCCTCAGCCCACCGGTCACGGCCGTGCTGGCGTGGCTGATCCTCGACGAGACGCTCTCGCCCACCCAGCTGGTCGGGCTGGTGGTCGCGGTGGTCGGCGTGGGCGCCGCCACGCGCACCCGGGCCGCGCCCGCCCCGACCGCGGTGCCCGCTGCGGCTCAGGACGTCGGCACCCAGTAGCGCCGCTTCGTGCCGCGTACGTCCTCCAGCACGCCGCCCGCCGCCTCGATCACCCGGATCGATCCGACGTTGTCGTCGTCGCAGGTCACCAGGGCGGGGTCGATGCCCAGAGCGAGCGCCCACGGCAGCGCCTTCGTCAGCATCGCGGTGGCGTGCCCCTCGCGCCGACGGGTGGGGCGTACGTCGTAGCCGATGTGCCCGCCCACGTCGAGGAGGAAGTCGTTGAGCTCGTGGCGGATGGCGAGCCGGCCGAGGTAGTCGTCGCCGTCGACCCACCACAGGGTCGTGCACGGCACGTGCCACTCGAGGCGAGGCGTCTCGAGGAGGGCGTCGGCCTTCACCGCCTCGACGAAGACCGCGAAGGCGTCGGGGTCCTGCCAGCCGGGGGCGTTGTGCTCGATCCAGGCGGCGGTCTGGCTGAACTCCGCGCCCTCGGCGACGAACTCGTCCATCGCCTCCAGGAAGGACTCGCGCACGGACGTGGTGGGCAGGACGAGCTCGGGCATGGCGCCATCCTGCCAAGGTCGAAGCCGCGGGCGCAGCCCGATATCCGGTGTCGGGCGCGGCGACCGGTGGGGAAGGATGCCGCCATGTCCCGCACGCCGCTGCCGCCCTACCCAGCCCCGCACGGGGAGACCGCCAGGCGCCTGGAGTGGCCCTTCCTCCCGCCGCACCTGCGGGCGTGGATCGAGCGCAGGTGCGGCTCCCCCGTCGTGTCGGCGATCTCGCAGACCAGCGGCTTCACGCCCGGCTTCGCGTCCGTCCTCGTGTGCGAGGACGGCTCCCGCCACTTCGCCAAGGCGGCGTCGGTCAAGGCGCAGCGCGTGTTCGCCGACTCCTACCGCGAGGAGGCCCGCAAGCTCGCCGCACTGCCCGCGTCGGTGCCGGCCCCGCGCCTGCTGTGGCACCTGGACGACGACTGGGTGGTGCTCGGCATCGAGTACGTCGCCGCCCGGGCGCCGCACCGGCCTTGGCAGGAGGACGACCTCGACGCGCTCCTCGACTCCCTCGAGCAGGCGGCCGACCTGCTGACCCCACCCCCGGCCGGGCTGGACCTCGACACCGCCGAGGTCGACTTCGCCCCGCTCCTCGACGGCTGGACCAGCCTGCGCGAGACCCGCACCGACCTCGACCCCACCCACCTCGCCGAGACCGAGGCGCTCGCCCGGCGCTACGCCGAGGTCGTCGGCGGCGACACGTTGGTGCACACCGACATCCGCTCCGACAACGTGCTCATCGACCCCGAGGGACGCGCGCTGGTGTGCGACTGGAACTGGCCCGTGCGCGGTGCCGCCTGGTTCGACTCGTTCGCCGCCCTGATCGGCCCGCGCGCGGAGGGGATCGACGTGGACCGCGTGATCGCCGGGCGCCGGCTGCTGAAGGACGTCGACCCCGAGGCGTACGACATCAACCTCGCGCTCTACGTCGGCTACTTCTTCACCCAGTGCGAGCTGCCCGCCCCGCACACGTCCCCGCACATCCGCGACCACCAGCGCTGGCAGGGCGAGGTCTGCTGGGACTGGCTGTCCGAGCGCCGGGGCTGGTCGTGACCGCGCCCCGCGCGGTCGGCGTACGCCTGCCGTACGACGGTGTGCCCGCTGCGGTCCGCGCCTGGGTCGACCGGTCGCTGGGCTCCCCGGTCGTCGAGGTGGCCGAGCAGGTGGGCGGCATGTCGCCGGGCTGCGCCACGCGGGTGACCTGCGCCGACGGGACCCGCGCGTTCGTCAAGGCTGTCGGCGCCTCGCTGAATCCCGACACCCCGAGCCTCTTCCGGCGCGAGATCGGCGTGCTCACGCACATCGGCGCGCACGAGCTGTGGGCGCAGCTACTGGGGTCGTACGACGACGGGGACTGGGTCGCGCTTCTGATCGAGGACGTCGAGGGGCGCCACCCCGACTTCAGCGACGACGCGGAGCTGGACGCGGTCCTCGAGGGGACCGACCGGCTGTCCGAGGTCCTGCAGGGACTCGAGGTGCCTCAGTCGGTGGACCTGGTCGACGTGGGGTTCGTGCTCCGCAGGTGGGCCGACACCCTCGACACGCTCCGCGACGCACCGGCCGAGGTGCCGGTGCCCGCGTGGCTGCGGACCGACCCGCACGGCTGGGCCACAGTGCTGCGTGACCACGGCTCGCGCCCGATGCCCCACCTCGCCCACTGGGACATCCGCGTCGACAACCTGCTGCGGCGACCGGGAGGGGAGATCGTCTTCATCGACTGGGGCGCCGCGGCACGCGGCCCGGCCTGGGCCGACCCGCTGCTCACCCGGCTGGAGCGGATGGACGAGCCCTGGTTCGACACCTCCATCGCGTCCTCCCCGACGCTCCTCGAGGCGGGCGAGGAGACGGTCACCGCGTTCCTCGCCGGCTTCGGCGCCCACCTCGCGGTCAGGTCGGTCGTCGCGGTCGACGTCAACCTGCCGACGCTCAACGAGTTCCGGACCCGCGAGTCGAGGCGCATGCTGGAGGCAGTGAGCAGGCGCACCGGTCGCTCGCTGTAGGCGGATTTGGGCGCTCGGGACGGGTGCCGGTAGTCTTTCTCACTGCATGTCCGGCGCCCGACCCTCCTGTGCTCATCGGCAGGAGCGGTTGCCAGGCAGCCGACAGCACGAGACTTTCACCCTGACCAGCTCCACAACATCGAGGACCCACACGTGGCGAACATCAAGTCCCAGATCAAGCGCAACAAGCAGAACGAGAAGGCGCGCGTGCGCAACCAGGCCGTCAAGTCGCGCCTGAAGACCGCCGTCCGCAAGTTCCGCGAGCTCGCCGAGACCGGCGACAAGGACGCGGCCGTCGCCGCGGGCCGCGACGCCATGAAGGCGCTCGACAAGGCCGCTGCCAAGGGCGTCATCCACGACAACCAGGCCGCCAACCGCAAGTCCTCGATCGCCAAGAAGGCCGCGTCGCTCTGACCCGAGCCTCCTCGCTGGACACCCGCCCTCGTGGCGGGTGTTTTGCATTTCGGGCCCAGTCGGTCAGCGGGGGTCGGTCAGCGGGGGTCGCGCAGCCCGGCGACGGTGAGGACCAGCCGCTCGAGGGTGTAGGACGCGTCGTGCGCCTGCCCCTTGATGTCGGCGTCGGCCACGGCGACCGCGCGCACTGCCGCAGCGATGCCGTCGGGACTCCACGACCGCGACTGGTCGCGGACCGTGCGGACCTTCCACGGCGGGACGCCGAGGTCGCGGGCGAGGTCACCGTCGCGCGCTCCCCGCGGTGAGCCGAGGTAGCGGGCCAGGCTGCGCGCGGAGGCTGCCATCGCCGAGGTCACCAGCACCGCGGCGGTGCCGGAGTCGAGCGCCCACCGCAGCTCCTCCAGGGCGAGCGCCCGCTTGCCCGCGAACGCCGCGTCGGCGACGGTGAACGACTTGGCCTCGGCGCGACCACCGAAGTAGCGCTGCACCTTCTCCACGGTGAGCTGCTCACCGTGGAAGTCGTTGGTCAGCTGGTCGGCTGCAGCCGCCAGCGAGCGCAGGTCGGTGCCGACAGCCTGGACGAGGAAGGTGGCGGCGTCGGAGTCGATCTTCGCCCCGTGCGTGGCGACCTCGGAGGTCACGAAGCCCGGCATCTCGCTGGCCCTGATCTCCTCGGACTTCACCTCGGTCACCGCGGGGAGCTTGCGCAGCTTGGCCAGCACGCCGCTGCCCTTGGCGCCGCCGGAGTGCACCAGCACGAGCGCGACGTCGTCGACCGGGTCGGCACAGTAGGCGAGCAGCCCGTCGACCGACTCGTCGGGCAGGTCCTCCAGCCCGCGCACCGTCACGCAGCGGATCGAGGAGAAGAGGGACGGCGCGGACATCTCCCCGAGGGAGGCGAGGGTCAGGTCGGAGGCAGGCGACTCGGCGAACTCGGCGTCCGCGTCGTGCACCCGAACGGCGTCGCGGACCGAGACGACGGTGCGCGAGGAGAGGTACTCCTCCTTGCCCGTCACGAGGACGACGTGGCCGAGGACCTGCGCGGCGGAGGGGGTGCGTGCCATGGTGCCGTCACTCTATCCGCGGGTGACGACACCGACCTCGCCGTCCCTCACCACCACGACCACGTCGCCGGCGGTGTCCGTACGCCACACCCGCGCGCCCGCGGCGGACAGCGCGAGGAGCAGGTCGGGCGCGGGGTGGCCGTAGTCGTTCCCCTCCCCCACCGACACCACCGCCAGCCGGGCTCCGAGCGACGTCAGCCAGTCGAGGTCCTGGTGCCGGCTGCCGTGGTGCGGCACCTTGAGGACGTCGACCCGGAGCCCCGCGAGGTCCCGCGCCAGCGCCGCCTGGGCGGACGGCTCGACGTCGCCGGTGAGCAGGATCCGGAGGCCCGCCACCTCGGCGACCAGCACGACACTGGCGTTGTTGGGTGCACTCTCGCTCGGGTCGCCGCCGGTCCCGTCCGGACGGGGCCACACCGCCTGCAGGGTCACCCCACCCACCCGTCGCGTCATGCCGTACGACGACAGGGCGGCGTGGCGGCCGAACGCGGACTCCACCTCCTGCACCCCCGCCGCGGGCTCGAGCAGGGCCGAGCCCTCGATCGCGGCGACCTCGCGGCCCTCGAGCACGCCTGCGACCCCGTCGACGTGATCGGCGTGGAAGTGGGTCAGCACCAGCAGCGGCACGGACCGGACCTCCAACCGGTCGAGGCAGGCGTCCATCGTCTCGGGGTCCGGTCCTGCGTCCACCACCACCGCCGCGTGCTCGCCCGCCCGCAGCACCAGTCCGTCGCCCTGCCCGACGTCGCAGACCGCGAACACCCACCCCGTCGGTGGCCACCCGGGGCTCGGCGGCCTGACGAGCATCACCACCACCAGCAGTCCGGTGCAGGCCAGCGTGGAGCCCGGACGGCGGAGCACCCGGGGTGCCAGCGGCACGGACGCCGTGCACAGCAGGGTCAGCAGCACCAGCGGAGCCGGGCCGGTCCCCCAGTCGACCGCTGCCGTCGGCACGTCGGCTCCCCACCGCGCGACCGCGATGATCCACTGCGCAGACCACGCGGCGGGAGCGGCCGCCAGCACCCCGAGCGGCGACCAGGCCAGGCCGAGCAGCCCTCCGGCCAGCCCGAGCACGGTGGCCGGCGCGACAGCCGGAGCCGCGAGGAGATTGGCGCCGACGGCGACCAGGCTCACCTGGCCGGACAGCGCGGCCACCACAGGCGTGCACGCGACCTGGGCGGCCAGCGGCACCGAGACGGCCTCGGCCACCCACCGCGGCGTCCAGCGCATCAGCGCATCCCGCCAGACCGGGGCCAGGAGCAGGATGCCGGCGGTCGCCAGGACCGACAGGGCGAAGCCCGCGGTGACCGCGAGCCGTGGCCAGAGGAGCAGCAGGCCGAGCACGGCGACGCCGAGCCCGCGGGTGCCGCGCGAGCGGCCGTTGCGCGCCATCCCGACGAGGGCGACGGTGCCCATCGCGGCTGCGCGTACGACGCTGGGCTCGGCCCGTGCGGTCATCACGAAGCCGGCGATCCCGACGGCCGCCAGCACGTAGAGCCATCGCCCGCGCACGCCCAGCCACCGTCCCAGGACGAGGAGGAAACCGACCACCAGGGTCAGGTTGGTGCCGCTCACCGCCAGCAGGTGGGTGAGCCCGGTCGTCCGGAAGTCGTCGGCGAGGGCAGGGTCGAGCCCGCCGTCGTCACCCACGACCAGCGCCGGGACGAGCTCGCGGGCGTCGGCGTCCCGTCCGGCGACGGCCGCGCGCACCGAACGGCGTACGGCTGCGGCGGCGTCCCACCACACGTCCGGCTCGGCCACCACCCGTGGCTCGCCGGTGGGGCGCACGAGTGCGGCCACGTCGTCCTCGGCCGGCACCAGCCGGGCCGTGGTCTCGACGGCTGTGCCCAGCGCGAACCGTGGCCAGTCCGCAGAGGCCATCAGCACCACCGGGGCGTCGAGGTGCCACGCGCGCCCCCTCCCCTCGACCCGCTGGACCCGGGCCTGCGCGACCTGGAGGTCGCCGTACTG
The DNA here is from genome assembly GCF_900112035.1 of Nocardioides alpinus. GTDB lineage: Bacteria > Actinomycetota > Actinomycetes > Propionibacteriales > Nocardioidaceae > Nocardioides > Nocardioides alpinus. The sequence goes on from NZ_FOKC01000003.1 coordinate 92,278, forward strand.
GCCGGCGACGACGCGGACGTCCGAGGTGACCTGGAGCCGGACCGAGACGACGGCGCCGTCGTCGGCGAGCCCGGTCAGCGGTGACGTCTCGACGAGGGTCTGCTGGAGCGTGGCGATCCCGGCCACGGCGGCGAGGGCGGCGACAGGACCCAGCCAGGCGGCAGACCAGCGTCGACCACGTGCGCCACCAGCCACGACCAGGACGACCGTGCAGACCGCGACCAGCGCCACCCACCCCGGCAGCAGCAGGACCAGCAGGGCGCCCACCCACGCCCCCGCGCCGAGGGCCAGCGCGCGCAGGTCGGGCACGGGTCAGAGGGTGACGAGCGGGGCGAGGTCCTCGAGGGTGGCCTCGCCGATGCCGTCGACCTCGAGCAGCTCGTCCACGGAGGTGAACCCGCCGTTGTCGGTGCGCCACGCGATGATCGACTCGGCGGTCACCGGCCCCACCCCGGGCAGCGTCTCGAGCGTGGTCTGGTCGGCGGTGTTGAGGCTGACCAGCGCGTCGCCTGTCGACGGAGCGGTGAGGGTGCCGGCGACCCCGGGCACCGGCGCGACGCCGACGAGGATCTGCTCGCCGTCGACCACGGGCCGGGCCAGGTTGAGGGACGTGAGGTCGACCCCGCGGCGCGCCCCTCCAGCCGCCTCCAGCGCGTCGACGACCCGTGACCCGGCCGGGAGCACGGCGATGCCGGGCGTGCGCACCTTGCCGGCGACGTCGACCACGAGGTCGGCGGCCTCCTCTGACGATGCGGTCCCGGCTTCGGGACTCACGTCGGCCAGCGGCGACGGTGACCCCGCCGCGGAGCCCACCGGCGCCATCGGCACGGCCTCCGCCTGGTCGCGTACGGCCCACCACGCCGCCAGACCGACGGCCAGCGCCGCCACGACGGCGACGAGCGCGAGGTGCACCGGCCCCAGCTGGAGACCCCCGATGCGCAGGCGCCGCGACGCGTGTCGCCCCGGCACCGGAAGGACGACCGGAGGCGGACCCGCGTCCACGCGCTCGCGCACCCGCGTGTGCGTCGAGGCGTCGTCCGGCTCGCCGCGGACGGCAGCGAGCTCCGCACTCAGCGTCGCGAGTCGGCGCGACACCGCCTCGGCGTGCTCGGAGGACGACGGGGATCGGCGCATCCCTCCACGCTAGGAACGACGACGGGGCCGCAACAGGGGGCCTGCGCGATCTGTGGACAGGCCCCGCCGGGGTTCAGGGGCGCGGAGACACGCAGACCGCGACCATCCCCGGCCCGACGTGCGCGCCCAGCACGGCACCGAGCTCGCCGCACATCACCTCGCGACCCTCGAGCCCCTCGGCCAGCCGTTCGGCGAGGATCGCTGCGAGCTCCGCGGCCCGGTCGCCGTTGGCGAGGTGGGCGACGCTCACGTCGACGACCTGGTCGCCGGCCACCTCGACCGCCAGGTCGGCCAGCCGGGCGAGCGCGCGCGACGCCGTACGGACCCGCTCGCGCGGGACCACCTTGCCCTCGGCGATCTCCAGCAGCGGCTTCACCGACAGCGCGCTGCCGAGGATCGCGGCAGCGGCACCGATCCGGCCACCGCGACGGAGGTACTCGAGGGTGTCGACGTAGAACAACGACGTGGCTGCCTCGCCCCGGGCGAGCGCGGCCTCGGCCGCCTCCTGGCCGGTGCCGCCCGCGTCGAGCACATCGGCCGCGGTGAGCGCGGCATAGCCGGTCGCGATGCCGACCTGTCCCGAGTCGACGACGTGCACCGGCAGCTCGACCTCGAGCGCCGCCAGCTGCGCGGACTCGAAGGTGCCGCTCATCTCGCCGGAGAGGTGGATCGACACGATCTCGTCGACGCCGTCGGCCTCGAGCTCGCGGTAGAGGTCGGCGAAGAGCATCGGCGCCGGTCGCGACGTGCTGACCGGCACGAAGTCACGCAGCGCCTGCGCGACCACGTCGGGGGTGGCACCGTCCGGCCCCTCGTCGAGCACCCTGGCGCCGATCACGACCTGCAGCGGCACGACCCGGATGCCGCGAGCCTGCGCCACCTCGGCGGGCAGGCTCGCGGTCGAGTCGGTGACGACCACCACGCGAGGCATAGCGAGACCCTACTGGCGGACCGAAGACCTAGACGACGATGTTCACGAGCTTCGGCGCGCGCACGATCACCTTGCGGACCGGCGCTCCGTCGATGGCGCGCTGCACGCCCTCGTCGGCCAGGGCGGCGGCCTCCAGGTCGGCCTCCGAGATGTCCGAGGCCACCTCCAGGCGCGCCCGGACCTTGCCCTTGACCTGGACGATCGCCGTGACGGTGTCCTCGACCAGCAGGGCCTCGTCGACCTCCGGCCAGCCGGCGCGTACGACGGTGGGCTGGTGGCCCAGCCGCTCCCACATCTCCTCGGCCGTGTAGGGCGCGACCAGCGACAGCAGGATCGCCACCGCCTCGGTCGCCTCACGCACTGCCGGGTCGGCGGGGCCGCACCCGGAGTCGATGGCCTTGCGGGTCGCGTTGACCAGCTCCATCACGCGGGCGACCATCACGTTGAAGCGGTAGGCCTCGACCAGCTCGGCCGCGTCGTGCACGGTCCGCGCCGTCGTACGCCGCAGCGCCAGGTCTCCGGTCGTGACGTCGGCGCCGGGCGACGACGTGACGTCACCGGACAGCCGCCAGGCGCGCTGCAGGAAGCGCAGCGAACCCTCCGGCGACATGTTGGCCCAGTCGATGTCGTCCTCGGGCGGGCCCGCGAAGACCAGGGTCAGGCGCACCGCATCCACACCGAAGGCACCGAGCTGGTCCCCCAGGTTGACGCCGTTGCCCAGGGACTTGCTCATCTTCTTGCCCTGGTTGATCACGAAGCCCTGGTTGAGCTGGGCCGACCACGGCTCGCGGAAGTCCACCAGGCCCATGTCGTTGAGCACCTTGGTGAAGAACCGGCCGTAGAGCAGGTGCAGCACGGCGTGCTCGACACCGCCGACGTAGAGGTTGGACGGCATCCACGCGTTGACCTTCGCCGAGTCGAACGGCTGCGTGTCGTCGTGCGGCGAGCAGTAGCGGAACATGTACCAGGACGAGTCGACGAAGGTGTCCATGGTGTCGGTGTCGCGGGTGGCCGGCCCGCCGCAGGTCGGGCAGGCGACGTTGACCCACTCGGCCGCCCCGCCCAGGGGCGAGGTGCCCTTGGGCTTCAGGTCGGCGCCGCGCAGCATCGGCAGCGTGACCGGCAGCTGGTCCTCGGGGACCGGGACCTCGCCGTCGACCGGGCAGTGGATGATCGGGATCGGGGCACCCCAGTAGCGCTGGCGGCTCAGCAGCCAGTCGCGCAGCCGGAAGTTGACGGTGCCCTGGCCGGTCCTCTGCCCCTCCAGGAACTCGATCGTCGTGCTCTTGGCCTCCGCGACCGGCAGCCCGTTGATGTCCAGCGGGGCGTCCTCGCCCGGCGCGGGCGAGTTGATGGTCGCCCCCTCACCGCTGTAGGCCTCGCCGTCGAAGTCGTCCGGCACCTCGGTGGTGCGCACGATCGGCAGCCCCATCGCGGTGGCGAACTCCCAGTCACGCTGGTCGCCGCCGGGCACGCCCATCACAGCGCCGGTGCCGTAGTCGGCCAGGACGTAGTCGGTCGCCCAGACCGGGATCTGCTGCCCCGTCACGGGGTTGGTGGCGGTGACACCCAGGTCGACCCCGGTCTTGGGACGGTCGGTCGACAGGCGCTCGATCTCGGTCTCGCGACGGACCTCCTCGCGGTAGGTCTCGAAGGCCTCCCGCTGCGCGTCGGTGACCAGCTCGTCCGCCAGCGCGGCATCGACCGCGACCACCATGAAGGTCGTGCCGAAGATCGTGTCCGGCCGGGTCGTGTAGACCGTGACCGGCTCGTCGCGCCCGTCGATGGCGAAGTCGACGTGCGCACCCTCGGACCGGCCGATCCAGTTGCGCTGCGCGGTGACGACGCGGGCCGGCCACGTGTCCTCCAGCTCGTCCAGGCCGTCCAGCAGCTCCTGGGCGTAGTCGGTGATCTTGAAGTACCACTGGGTCAGCTCCTTCTTGGTCACCTCCGCCCCGCACCGCTCGCAGGCGCCGTTGACGACCTGCTCGTTGGCCAGCACCGTCCGGTCCTGCGGGCACCAGTTGACCGGGCTGTTCTTCCGGTAGGCCAGGCCGCGCTTGAAGAACTCCAGGAACAGCCACTGCGTCCAGCGGTAGTAGTCCGGGTCGGAGGTGTTGAAGGTCCGCGACCAGTCGAAGGACGCGGCGTACTTCTTGCACGACTCGATGGACTTGGCGATGTTGGCGCGCGTGTAGGTGTCGGGGTGCTCGTCGTTGCGGATCGCGGCGTTCTCCGCGGGCAGGCCGAAGGAGTCGAAGCCCATCGGGTTCAGCACCTCGTAGCCGCGCTGCCACCAGTAGCGCGCGACCACGTCGTGCAGCGCGAACACCTCGGCGTGACCCATGTGCAGGTCGCCGCTCGGGTAGGGGAACATCGTCAGCGCGTAGCGCTTCTCGCGCGGGCTGTCGTCGTCGGCCCTGAACGGGTCGAGGTCCTCCCACACGCGCTGCCACTTCGTCTCCGCGGCCGCGATGTCGTACGTCGCGCGCTCGGCCTCGTGGGCTCCGGTGTCGCTCGTGTCTGGGCTGCTCATGGCGTGTCCTCTTGTTGCTGGCGTGGTGCGTGCTGCTGGGTGTTGGCATGAAAAAACCCCTCACATGGAGGGGTAGCCGCGCGTCGGTCTCCGTGGGTGGGAGAGGCGATCAACGCGGCTGAGGAAGAAGGAGGTCCTGGTGCACGTGTGCATCATACTCGCTTCCATGGCTGCTGACCTGAGCAGGTACGACGACGTCCTTCGGCTGCTGGCCGCGCTCCCCCACCACGTCCCGGCGCTGCAGGTCGTCGTGGTGAACGGCTCGGCGGTCACCGGCGGGTGGGACGAGCACTCCGACCTCGACGTCGAGGCCTGGTGCAGCGGCGACGCCGCGACGACGTACGACGCCGTGCTGGCGCTGGTGCGCGCGGCGCTCGACGTCGACCACGTCTGGGAGCTGCCGGAGGCGACCTGGCCCACCGGTCGGCAGTGCTTCATCCACCTGCAGCCCGACGCCGCCGACCTGTCCCGGCCGACCCGACTGGTCGACGTGGTCGTCCAGACCACCCCCGAGCGGCTCACCATGGACACCCGTCGCCACGGCACGCCGATGGTCCTGCACGACCCGAATGGCCTCCTCCTGCTCGAGGACGACGACGAGGCGCAGATGCAGGCCCAGCGGGACCAGGCCGTGCAGCAGGCGGTGGCGCGGCGCCAGACGGCGGCCTGGCTGGTGGAGCGGGCGATCGCGCGTGGGGACCAGGCCGAGGCGACCGCACTGCACCTGCGCCTCGCGGTCGAGCCGCTGGTGCGGCTGCTGCGGATCCAGCACTGCCCCGCGCGCCACGACTTCGGGTTGCGCTACCTGCGCACCGACCTGCCGGCCGGGATGGCCGAGCGGGTGGAGGCACTGCTGCCCGGGCCGGCCGGCTCTGCTGCTCGGGCGACGTCGTCCCCGCACGAGCTGCTGACGGTCCGGTCGCGAGCAGCGTTCGCGTGGCAGGACGAGGTCCTGGCTCAGCTCACCTGACGCAGCGTCACTTCACGAACCTGGGCGTGAAGGGCGGGTTCCACCACTCGCCGTTGTAGGCCTTGACCGTACCGATCACGTGCAGGACGCCTGCGACGACGAACGCGGCGGCGAGTGCCGGCAGCATCACGACGAGGCCGATGCCCAGCGTCAGCAGCGCCACCGGGATGGTGAGGATGCCGAGCACGACCAGCCAGATGAACATGGTGATCTGGATGTTGATCGAGTTCGCGGCGTGGGCACGGACGAACGGACCGCGGTCCTTGTAGATCATGTAGACCGCGACCGAGGCGACGAAGCCGAGGAACCCGGCCGAGCAGATCATCGCGATGACGGCGCCGGCGTGGCTGATCGCTCCCCACGTGCGCTCGTCCTCGGCCGAGATCGTCGGCGGCTGGGCCTGGTAGGCGGTCTGCGGCGCTGGGGTGTGGGGCTGCTGGCCGTAGGCCTGCTGGTGCGCCTGCGTCTGCTGCGGGTCCTGCGGGTACTGCGGGAACTGGTCGGACATCTCACTCACTCCTCGGCGGGCCGGGTGCCCTGTGCTGACACCCACTCAACCACTCCGCGAGCGGGGTTTCATCCCGTCCCGGGGTGGAGTCAGGGTCGGGTCAGGGGTCGATCCGGGACGCCTGCTCCCCCACTGCCCAAGAAGTGTTTGACAGTCGGCCCGACCGCCGGGCACACTCACTCCCCAAGCACTCTTGGAGGGTGAGCGTGGATGCGACGACCGGGACCGACGACGATGCGGTGGCACGGCTGCGGGCCAGCGCGCACCCCGTACGGCTGCGCATCATGTCGCTGCTGACCGCCGAGGCGATGAGTGCGGCCGAGGTGGCCCGTGCGCTGGACCTCACCCACGCCAATGCGTCCTACCACCTGCGGGTGCTCCACGACGTCGGCGAGCTCGTCGTGGACAGCGAGGAGAAGATCCGCGGCGGGGTGGCCAAGCGCTACCGGTACGACGCCTCGCGCGAGGTCGCCGACCGTACGAGCGCGGTCGACGACCGGATCGCCCACGCCCGCGCCAACGCGCTCGAGATCGAGCGGCGGCTGCGTGACGCAGCGCGGGGCGGCGGCTCGTCGAGCGACCTCGAGGCCTGGGTGCCACTCGACGTCTGGCGCCGCGCGCTGGACCTCATGCACGAGGCCTCGCACCTCCTGCACGCCGAGGCCCGCCCGGCTGGGACTCCCGACACGGTGCACATCAGCGCGACGAGCAACGCGTTCACGATGTCCGGTGGGCTCACCGGTGAGGATGCGCGGTGGCGGCCGTGACCTGGTCCGGCGCGCTCGCACCCCTGCGCAACCGCAACTTCGCGTGGTACTTCTCCTCGCGCTTCGTCAACACGCTCGGCAACATGATGGCGAGCATCGCGCTGGCCTTCGCGGTCCTCGACATCACCGACTCCCCCACGGCGCTCGGCCAGGTGCTGGCTGCCCACACGATCCCGATGGTCGCGCTGCTGCTCTACGGCGGCGTCATCGCCGACCGGTTCCCCCGCACGCTGGTGCTGCAGTTCTCGAACGTCGCGTCGGCACTGAGCCAGGGCGCGATCGCCGTGCTGGTGCTGGCAGGACACGCCGAGATCTGGATGCTCGTGGTGCTGAGCATCGTCCACGGTGCCGTGTCCGGCATCGGGTTCCCGGCGATGGCGAGCGTGCTCCCCCAGCTCGTGCCCCGTTCGGATCTCCAGCCGGCCAACGCACTGATCTCCCTGACGCGCAACGGGATGATGGTGCTCGGCCCCACCGCCGGTGCGCTGCTGGTCGTCACGGTGGGCTCGGGGTGGGCGCTGGCCGTCGATGCCGGCACGTGGCTCCTGGCTGCCCTGCTCCTGATGCCGGTGACGATCCCGCCCAAGGAGTCCGCGGGTGAGCCTGCCGACACGATGCGTGAGCTGCGCGAGGGTTGGAGCTTCTTCTGGGCGACTCCGTGGTTGTGGACCGTCGTCGTCGGCTTCGGTGTGCTCAACCTCATCCACGCCGGGGCCTGGTTCACCCTCGGCCCCGCGATCGCGGACGACACGATCGGTCGGCAGGGCTGGGGCCTGGTCCTGTCCGCGGAGGCAGCGGGACTGCTCATCACGACTGTCGTCCTGCTCAGGGTCCGCCTCGAGCGCCCGCTGCTGCTCGGGATGCTCGGCGTGCTGATGATGGCACCGCCGATGCTGATCCTCGGGGTCTCGCCCCACCTGGTCGGCCTGGTCGTGGCGGCCTTCGTGGCTGGTGCCGGCACCGAGGTGTTCGGCATGGGATGGAACCTCGCCATGCAGGAGAACATCGAGGACCGGATGCTCTCGCGGGCCTACTCCTACGACGCCCTCGGATCGTTCGTGGCGATCCCGATCGGGCAGCTCGCGTACGGGCCGTTGGCGGTGGCGTTCGGCTTCCGTCCCGTCCTGATCGCCTCCGCCGTGGCGTACGTCGCAGTCGTGGCACTCGTGCTCTGCTCGCGGTCCGTACGCACCCTGCCGCGCGCCCCGGTCGACGTGCGGGAGCCGGTCGCCGAGGAACCCGCCCCGAGCGGTGGCTGAGCCACACTCCCCGCTGCCCGGACTGTGGCTGGATCACCGCTCCCCCGGGTCCGGTCCGCAGTGAGCGGCCGTAAGGTCGGGCCATGACCGTCATGGACCTCTTCCGTCTCGACGACAAGGTCGTCATCGTCACCGGCGCCTCGAGCGGCCTCGGCGTCGCGTTCGCCCACTGCTTCGCCGAGGCCGGCGCGGACGTGGTGCTCGGCGCGCGCCGCGTCGACAGGCTGGAGCGGGTCGCCGACTCCGTACGCTCCATCGGCCGCCGCGTGCACACGGTGCAGACCGACGTGGCCGACCCCGACCAGTGCCAGCGGCTCGTCGACGAGGCGATGGCGACCTTCGGCCGGGTCGACGTGCTGGTCAACAACGCCGGCATCGGCACCGCCGTACCCGCCACCCGGGAGACGCCCGAGCAGTTCCGCTCGGTCGTCGACGTCAACCTCAACGGCTGCTACTGGATGGCCCAGGCCTGCGGCCGGGTGATGCAGCCCGGATCCAGCATCATCAACATCTCCTCGATCCTCGGCATCACCACCGGCGGCCTGCCCCAGGCGGCGTACTCCGCCTCCAAGGCCGGTCTCGGTGGCCTCACCCGCGACCTCGCCCAGCAGTGGACGGGTCGCAAGGGCATCCGGGTCAACGCGCTGGCTCCGGGCTTCTTCGCCTCGGAGATGACCGAGACCTACCCCGACGGCTACCTCGACCTGGCGATGCAGCGCGTGCCGTCCGGCCGCACCGGCAACCCCCGCGAGCTCGCGGCAACTGCGGTGTGGCTGGCCTCCGACGCCGCCGGCTACGTCACCGGGCAGATGATCCCGGTCGACGGCGGACTGACCATCGCCTGAGGTGGTGGCGACAGTGGAGTGCCCGGACGGACCTACCGTCCCCCTGCTCCACCATCGGGAGGCCGACGGCGATGTCGCACGGTGACTACAAGGCGTTCTTCGCCGCCGCCTGCGCCGGCGACGTGAGCCTGGTCGAGCACCACCTCGATGCCGGGGTGGACGTCGACTTCATCCACGCCGAGCTCCAGTCCACGGCACTCGTGGCTGCGATCGAGGAGGGTCGCGAGGACGTGGCGCTGCTGCTGCTCGAGCGCGGCGCGTCGAGGACCCTGCGGTCCCCACTCGAAGGGACGACACCGCTGGAGGCGGCTCGCGCCGCCGGCCTCGGCCGCGTGGTCGAGCGGCTCGCCTAGAGCCAGGCCTCCCCGCGCACGACCCCGGCCGTACGCCGGCCCTCCGCCGCCTCGGCGAGCCAGGCCGCCTGCTCGCCGCGGGCGAACCTGCCGCTGCTCCCCCAGCCGTCGAGCGTCCGCCTGACCACCTGGTCGCCCTCCCGCACTGCGTACACGCCCCCGGACAGGGCCAGGACGAACGCGGTGTCGACCGTCTCCAGGAGATCGGCCGAGCCCGTGTCGCAGGCATCGCAACCGCAGTCGGGCTGCCGATCGAGAACCTCGGTGGGCTCACCGACGCCGACCTGCACGAAGGCCTCCGCGGCCTCGCTCGACGGGCACCGGGCGACGACGACCGGCTGGGTGCCCTCCCGGCCGCGGACGAGCGTGACGCGCGACGGCGTCAGCACGTGCTCGCCCAGCCAGGTGGCGGCTGCCGGGTCGACGGTCTCGGCGACCCCGAGGCCGGTGGAGGTCAGCACGTCCACCCACGCGTCGGCGCGCACCCCGAGCAACCGGTAGCGGGACGGATCGGTCACCCGGGAGTACTCGTCCTCCGCAGGACGGCGCCCGCCCGGGTGCGGGTCGGGCCAGTCGGCGAGGTCGCCCCGCAGCCGGGCGAAGGCCTCGTCCACCGCCGGCAGGAGCGCGGCAGCGGCGAACCGACGACGGTCCGGCCGGGTCGACACGGCGACCCCGTCCAGCGGGTGGCCGGTGAGCTCCCCGCCGGGGACGGCGAGCGTGAGCGAGACCGCCGGCTCGTCCCCGCCGTCCTCCCAGGACATGAACCACGACGCACCCGGCTCGCCCACAGTTGGCGTCCCCACCGGCAGCAGCGAGATCGCCGGTCCCTGCGCCGAGTGGAACATCCGGCGCGGCCAGTGCTCGGACGGCACGAACCCCAGGGCCAGCAGGAGGTCGGCCAGCGGCTCGGGGTCCGGCGGGGTGAGGCTGACGTGCTCGACGACCGGACCGTCCGCAGGTCCCGGTCCCATCGGCGCCGTCCACTCGATGAGGAACGGCAGGGCGCCGTCGTACGGCCCGGATCCGACGTCGCAGACCCGCCACTCGAGCAGGTCGCCGTCGGGTGTGCGGCGCGAGCCGGGCACCGGCGGGTCAGGGTCGAAGCCGGCCGCCACCAGCGCCGTCCGAGCCGCGTCGAGGTCGTCGACCGCGATCGCCCACGAGATCGGGCCGGGGGCCGAGCGGACCCGGTCGAGCCACGGATTGGACTCCCCCGAGCCGGCGGCGATCAGCTCGACGTACGCCGGGCTCGGGCCGCGGACGAGCACGTTCTCCGTGCCGACGGGGTGCGCACCGCCGCGGGACGCGGGCAGGCCGGCCGCTCCCCACCGGGACGCCGCCTCGTCGAGGTCCTCGACGGCGATGACGAGGTGGTCGAAGCGGGCGCTCACCTGCGTGTGGCTCAGCCCGCGGCGAGGATCTCGGTGACGGCGGTGACGAGCCCGGCGATGTCGTCGTCGCTGGCGACCAGCGGCGGCGCGAAGCGGACGGTCGAGCCGTGGGTGTCCTTGGCGAGGATGCCGCGGTCCATCAGGCGCTCCGACATCTGCCGACCGGTCATGAGGGCAGGGTCGATGTCGATGCCGGCCCACGCTCCGCGCACGCGTACGCCGAGCAGTCCCTGGCCGACGAGGGGACGGAAGCCCGCCTCGATCAGCGCGCCGATCTCGACGGCGCGAGCCTGGAAGGTGCCCTCCTCGAGCATCGCGACGACCTCGGTGCCGATCGCGGCAGCCAGCGGGTTGCCGCCGAACGTCGAGCCGTGCGAGCCGGGCGTGATGACGTCCATGATCGCGTGGTCCGCGGCGATGGCGGAGACGGGGTAGATGCCGCCGCCGAGAGCCTTGCCCATGATGTAGATGTCGGGGACGACGTCCTCGTGGTCGCACGCGAAGGTCTTGCCCGAGCGCGCCAGGCCGGACTGGATCTCGTCGGCCACCATCAGCACGTTGCGCTCCGTGCAGAGGGCACGCAGGTCGCGCAGGAAGCCCTCGGGCGGCATCACGACCCCGCCCTCACCCTGGATCGGCTCGAAGAGGACCGCGACGGTGGTGTCGTCGATGGCCGCGGCGACCGCGTCGATGTCGCCGTAGGCGGCACGCCGGAAGCCGGACGTGAAGGGCGCGTAGCCGGAGGTGGCGACCTCGTCGTCGGAGAAGCTCACGATGGTGGTCGTACGGCCGTGGAAGTTGCCCTCCATGGTGACGATCGAGGCCTGGCCGGCCGGGACGCCCTTGACCTCGTAGCCCCACTTGCGGCTGACCTTGATCGCGGTCTCGACGGCCTCCGCGCCGGAGTTCATCGGCAGGATCATGTCCTTGCCGGTCAGGCGGCACAGCGCCTCGGCGAAGTCGCCGAGCTGGTCGTTGTAGAAGGCGCGGCTGGTCAGCGTCAGGCGCCCCAGCTGCTCACGCGCGACGGCCACCAGGCGCTCGTTGGAATGACCGAAGTTGAGCGCGGAGTAGCCCGCCAGGCAGTCGAGGAAGCGGCGGCCGTCCACGTCGATGACCCACGCGCCGTCGCCCTCGGCGAGCACCACCGGAAGGGGGTGGTAGTTGTGCGCGGCGTAGCGCTCGGTGGTCTCGATGTGGGCCGCAGTGGCGGTGCTGGTGGTGAGGTCGGTCGCGGTCATGGACACATGGTGCCACCGACAACTCGGGAACGCCGAGTCCAGGGGCCGGGACGCAGAAGAGGCCGGACCCAGCGGGTCCGGCCTCTTCGGTGTTGGTGGAGGTGAGGGGACTCGAACCCCTGACCCTCTGCATGCCATGCAGATGCGCTACCAGCTGCGCCACACCCCCAACAGCCGAGAACTTTAGCCGACAGGTGGGGCGAGGTGAAATCGGGGTCCGGGGTCACGTCAGCCAGCGCACCAGGAGCCAGAATCCGAGCACCGCGACGGCCAGCCCGGCCAGCACGGGGATCGCCATCAGGGCCACCGCGCCGGCGACGTAGACCGGTGTCGGCGGCTCCCGCAGGGGCTCTCGCTCGATCTCCCGGATCAGCAGCCGGAGGTTCTTGCGGTTGGCGCGGTGCGCCACGTCGAGGAGGTCACCGAGGCCGGGCACCAGGCCCAGCACGGCGTCGATGATGAGGTTCAGCCCCATCCGCGCCAGCACCACCATCGGCACCCGCGCCCGGATGGCGTCGCGCACGATCACGCTCGACAACGCGCTGCCGAACGCGTCCCCGATGCCGGGGATCAGCCCGATCAGGGCGTCCAGGCCGAGACCGATGTGGGTGCCGGGCACGGTCACGGCGTCGTCCATCACCCGCGCCAGCTGGCGGCTCATGGTGACGTCGACCTCGCGGGCGCGGTCGCTCACGTGGCGGCGCACTGGTTGTACGACGCCAGCTGGAGGTGGCCGAAGCGCGTGTGCTCGCGCAGCCGCAGCCAGCCGCAGTTGTCCATCCCGGCCAGGGTCTCGTCGATCTCGTCCGGCCAGGCGAGCAGCCCGGCGACGCCGACGCGCAGCGCGGCGCCGTGGGTCACCACGATGCCGGTCTCCCCCGCCCCGAGGGCGTCGAGGCAGGCGCGCATGGCGGGCACGATCCGGGCCCGGACGTCGGAGGTCGTCTCGGCCCCCGGCACGGTCAGGGACTCGTCCCCGGCCAGCCAGGCGGCGTACTCGTCGGGGAAGGCGGCCGCGAACTCGTCGAAGGTCATGCCGGTGCGCTTGCCCACGTCGTACTCGCGCAGCGCCGGGACCACCTCGGGGACGAGCCCGGTCGCCCCGGCGAGCGGCGCAGCGGTCTGGCGCGCCCGGGAGAGGTCGCTGCACCAGATCCGGGTCGGGGCGAGCAGGGCGAGCTCGGTCGCCGCGGCCGACGCCTGCGCGTGACCGAGCTCGTCGAGCTCGATGTCGGCGTGCCCCTGCGCCCGACCGGCGTCGTTCCAGGCCGTACGGCCGTGGCGCAGCACCACGAGGGTGCGGCGCAGGCTCACGTCAGGTCGAGCGGGATCACCGGGCAGTCGCTCCAGAGCCGCTCGAGGGCGTAGAACATCCGCTCCTCCTCGTGCTGCACGTGGATCACGATCTCGCCGTAGTCGAGCAGCACCCAGCGACCCTCGCGGTGCCCCTCGCGGCGGATCGGCTTGGCGCCGGCCTCGCGGAGCTTGTCCTCGACCTCGTCGACGATGGCGCCCACGGCGCGTTCGTTGGTGGCGCTCGCGAGCACGAAGGCGTCGGTGATCGCGATCTGCTCGCTGACGTCGAAGGCCAGCACCTGGTCGGCCTTCTTGTCGTGCGCGGCCTGGGCCGCGACGGCGACGAGCTCGAGGGCGTGGTCGGTGGCTGTCATGCAGTGTCCTTGCTGGTGTTCGTGCCCTCGGTGGGGCTGGGAGGTGAGGCGTAGAGGTCGTGCTTCGCGATGTACTGGACCACCCCGTCCGGCACCAGGTACCAGACGGGCTCGCCGCGCCGGTGCCGGTCGCGGCAGTCGGTCGAGGAGATCGCCAGCGCCGGGATCTCCACCATGGTGACCTTGTCGGAGGGGATCTTCTCCAGCGTCTCCGGGTCCATGGTGTAGCCCGGACGCGTGCAACCCACAAACGTCGCGAGGTCGAAGAGCTCCTGGACGTCGCGCCAGGTGAAGATGTCGGCCAGCGCGTCGGCCCCGGTGATGAAGAACAGCTCCGCGTCGGGCATCTCGGCCTTGAGGTCGCGGAGCGTGTCGATCGTGTACGTCGGTCCGTGCCGGTCGATGTCGACGCGGGACACGTTGAAGCGCGGGTTGGCGGCCGTGGCGACCACCGTCATCAGGTAGCGGTGCTCGGCCTCGGTGACGTCGCGGTCGCTCTTCTGCCAGGGGTCGCCCGTCGGCACGAAGACGACCTCGTCGAGGTCGAACCACGCCTGGACCTCCGAGGCAGCCACCAGGTGGCCGTGGTGGATGGGGTCGAAGGTGCCACCCATCACACCGACACGACGCCCGGCGACCGGGGCACTCACAGGGTCGCCGGCCTCAGCTGTGCTCGCGGCCGCCACCGAAGGACACGACTGCCAGCAGCAGCGCCATCAACAGCCCGAGCGCGATCACGCCGATCCAGTAGGGGTGGATCGCGGGCTCGCTGTGCTCGGCGGACTCGGCAGCGAAGAGGGTGATGGTGCTCAGCATGCGCGTCAGCCTACCGGCATCAGCGCACGTGGCCCTCGCCGACCACGACGTACTTGCTGGACGTCATCTCCGGCAGACCCATCGGCCCCCGCGCGTGCAGCTTCTGCGTGGAGATGCCGATCTCGGCACCGAATCCGAACTCGCCGCCGTCGGTGAAGCGGGTGGAGGCGTTGACCACGACCGCAGCCGAGTCGACGGCCGCGACGAAGCGGCGGACGGTGGCCTGGTCCCGCGCCAGGATCGCCTCGGTGTGACCGGACGAGAAGCGGCGGATGTGCGCGATCGCCCCCTCGACGTCGGGCACGACGGCCGCAGAGATCTCCAGCGCCAGGAACTCGGTGCCGTGGTCCTCGTCGGTCGCCGGCACCACGTCGTCGTACTCCGCGAAGGCGCTGTCGCCGTGGATGAGCACACCGGCGGCCTGCAGCGCCTCGACCACGATCGGGAGGAACTCGTCGGCGACGTCCTCGTGCACGAGCAGCGACTCGGCGGCGTTGCAGACGCTGGTGCGCTGGGTCTTGGCGTTGAGCACGATCGCGAGCGCCTGCTCGAGGTCGGCGGACGCGTCGACGTAGACGTGGCAGTTGCCGACCCCGGTCTCGATCACGGGAACCGTCGACTCCTCGACCACGCTGCGGATCAGGCCCGCACCGCCGCGCGGGATCAGCACGTCGACCAGCCCGCGGGCGCGCATCAACGCCCTGACGCTCTCGTGGGTCTCCCCCGGCACCAGCTGCACGACGTCCTCCGGCAGGCCGCTGCCGACCAGTGCGCCGCGCATCGCCTCGACGATCGCGGCGTTGCTGGAGCGCGCGCTCGACGAGCCGCGCAGGAGGACCGCGTTGCCGGCCTTGAGGCAGATGCCGGCGGCGTCGGCGGTCACGTTGGGGCGAGCCTCGTAGATCATCGCGACCACCCCGAACGGCACCCGCACCTGGCGCAGCTCGAGACCATTGGCGAGCGTGCTGCCGCGCAGCACCTCGCCCACCGGGTCCGGCAGGCCGGCGACGTCACGCAGCCCCTGTGCCATCGCCTCGAGCCGGCCGTCGTCGAGACGGAGGCGGTCGACGATGTTGGCCGCGGTGCCGGCGGCCTCGGCCCGGGCGACGTCCTCCGCGTTGGCCGCGAGGACCACGGACGACGAGGCGAGGAGCGCGTCGGCCATCGCGTGCAGCGCGGCGTCCTTGGTGGTCCGGGTCGCCGTCGCGAGCGCGTGGCTCGCGGTCCTGGCCCGTCCGGCGACCTCGCGGACGGCTTCCTCCTCGGCAGTGCCCATGCAGGCGAGCGTAGGCCGATCCGGCCTACGCTGGATCCATGTCTCGCATCACGGGGGTGATCGTCGCACTGGCGACGACAGCAGCGGTCCTGACCGGCTCGACCGGAGGTCACGCACTGCCCGCAGCGGCTCCCCCGACGGCCGAGATGCCGCGCGACATCCCCGGTGGCGTCGAGCTCACGCTCGCCGACGGCGACCTGCTGCGCCTGTGGGCGGCAGAGAACCATCGCGCCGTCTTCTCCCGACGCCTCGACGCAGCCACCGGCGTCTGGGGGCCGCGGCTCGAGGTCGTACGCAGGAAGAACCTCTCCTGCGGCGGGGTCGACGCGCGTACGTCGAACGGCGCCGTGGCCGCCATCGCGTTCTGCGACCGCTACGGCTACTCCGAGGACACCGCACCCGTCTCGTCGCGGGCCCTGTGGTCTCCGGACGGCGTCACCTGGTCGTCGTACACGCTCGAGGGCGAGGCCTACGAGGAGCCCGGCATCTCCCCCGACGGCCAGAACGCCGTGTGGCCGCTGCACAGCCGCTACACCGCCCGGACCGCCGGCGGCTTCACCGAGCACGACCTCGACACCGACGGCCAGGAGTACACCGTCACGGCGACCATCGACGACGACGCCCGGGTGTCGTACCTCTACTTCGCGCAGCTCGGCCGTCGGTGCCGGCTGGTCGTGCAGACACGGACCGGTGACGCCACGCCGGCCCGGCAGGAGCTGCAGGTCGCCGGCGGGTGCTCGGACGTCGCGCTCGCCAACGTGGACAGCGACACCGTCTGGTACGGCGACCCGTCCTCCCCCGCGCAGCGTGCCGTCGTCTCCCGGGCCGACGCGTCCTCACCATGGGGGCTGACAGCGATCGCGCCAGCGACCGCTCCGGGGCTCTACCAGACCTGGCGGGCGCTCGACCGCACCTTCTTCACCGCACCAGGACTGCCCCTGTTCGCCCTCGGCTCCACCGACAGGCGCTCCGTGATGGCCCAGTCCTACGACCCCTCGACACAGACCTGGGCCACGCCCGTCACCGTCCTCCGCACCCGCGAGCGCTGCTACTGGGACGACACCTGGACCGCCGAGTCGCTCGGTGTGCTGGTGGCCGACCTCAGGTGCGGTGACCACGGTCGACGGGTCACCCTCACCACGAACGACGGGAGC
Organism: Nocardioides alpinus; assembly: GCF_900112035.1. Classification (GTDB taxonomy): domain Bacteria; phylum Actinomycetota; class Actinomycetes; order Propionibacteriales; family Nocardioidaceae; genus Nocardioides; species Nocardioides alpinus. The sequence continues at coordinate 109,132 of NZ_FOKC01000003.1, forward strand.
ACCTGGCAGGTCGTCCGGGGAAGCCGGAATCCCCGCGGCCTCTCCGCCGACGGGCAGTACGTGGCCATCCCCGCTCGCAGCACGACCTACATCATCTCGCGCGAGCTGGGCGTCCTCGCCCTTCCCGGCGGCGTCGCCGACCGATGCGACATGGTCGTGCCCGACGGTCCGGCCGGTGCGGTGCGACTGACGTCGGCAGGGCGGAGCCGGGGCTGGCCGACGGTGCTCCAGCACTCGTCAGGTCAGGGATGGACCCGCCTGGGCCGGACCTCGCTGCCGACACCGCCCCGCGACTGCCGCTTCGCTCAGACGTCATGGGTCCAGCAGGACGCCTTCGACGTCTTTGGCCGTCGGGACCAGGGCTACACGGTGCGGATCGTCGAGCGTGCCGGCGAGTGGACGACCCGGCACGAGCGCTGGTGACGCGCCGACGGCCCGGCAGCAGGGCTGCCGGGCCGTCGTGCGTACGGGGGGCTGGGGTCAGCCCTTGCGCTCCTTGACCTTCTCGGTCGCGGCGGGCAGCACGGTGTGGAGGTCGCCCACGACGCCGAAGTCGACGAGCTCGAAGATCGGGGCCTCGGGGTCCTTGTTGACCGCGACGATCGTCTTCGACGTCTGCATGCCGGCGCGGTGCTGGATCGCACCGGAGATGCCGTTGGCGACGTAGAGCTGCGGCGAGACCGTCTTGCCGGTCTGGCCGACCTGGAACGCGTGCGGCATCCAGCCCGAGTCGACCGCGGCACGCGAGGCACCCACGGCGGCACCGATCGAGTCGGCGAAGCCCTCGACGGGCTCGAAGTTGCCGCCGGTGCCACGACCGCCGGAGACCACGATCGCGGCCTCGGTCAGCTCGGGGCGACCAGTCGACTGACGCGGCTGGGTGGCCACGATCTGTGCGGTCTTGGCGACGTCGGAGATGGTCGCGGCGAACGCCTCGACCGTGCCGGCTCCCTCGGACTCCTCAGGGGCGGCCGAGTTGGGCTTGACCGTGATGATCGGCGTGCCCTGGGTGACCTTGGCCTGGACTGTGTAGTTGCCGGCGAAGACCGACTGGGTGGTCACACCACCCTCCTGCACGTCGACGGCGTCGGTGATCAGGCCCGAGCCCAGCTTGATCGCCAGGCGACCGGCGACCTCCTTGTTCTCGAACGACGACGGGAGCAGGATCGCCGCCGGGCTGCTCTTCTCGGCGAGCTGCTGCAGGGCCTCGGCCTTGGGTGCCACGAGGAATCCCTTGATCTGCGCGTCGTCGATCACGTAGACCTTGGCCGCGCCGTACTTCTTGACCTTCTCGGCCACCGCGTCGCCCTGCTCGGGCGAGCCGAAGAACACGGCCGACGGCTCGCCGATGCGCTTCGCGATCGTCAGCAGCTCATAGGTGGGCTTCTTGACCTCGCCGTCGACGTGGTCGATGACTACCAGGACTTCAGACATGTGCTCGCTCCTCTTTCCCGGTGCTCAGATGAACTTCTTGGACGCGAGGAAGTCGACCAGCGCGCCGGCGCCCGAGCCGTCCTCGTCGGTGACGATCTCGCCGGCGGTGCGCGGCGGACGCTCGGTGGTGTCCTCAACCTGCGACCACGCGACGGCCAGGCCGACCTCGCCGGAGTCGACGCCCAGGTCGGCCAGCGAGTAGGTTTCCAGCGGCTTCTTCTTCGCCGCCATGATGCCCTTGAACGACGGGTAGCGGGCCTCGCCCGACTGGTCGGTCACGCTCAGCACGATCGGGAGCGTCGCGCCGATGACCTCGGTCGAGCCCTCGTTGTCGCGCTTGATCCGGACCTGGTCGCCCTGCGACTCGATCACCGACGCCAACGTCACCTGCGGCATGCCGAGGCGCTCGGCCAGCATCGCGGGGACCACGGAGCCGGACGCGTCGGTCGACGCCATCCCGCAGATCACCAGGTCCACCCCGGCATCGGCCTTGATCTTCTCGATCGCCTTCGCCAGCACCAGCGAGGTCGCGATGTAGTCGGAGCCCGCGATGGCGTCGTCAAGGACGTGGACGCCGGAGTCGGCGCCCATCTGCAGCGACTTGCGCACTGCGTCGACGGCCTTCTCGGGACCCACGGTCAGCGCGGTGACCGTGATCTCCTCGCCCTCGCGCTTCTCACGGAACTGCAGGGCCTGCTCGACGGCGTACTCGTCGAGCTCGGACAACAGGCCGTCGACGCCGACGCGGTCGACGGTGAAGTCGTCCTCGAACTTGCGATCGGCCGTGGCGTCCGGCACGTACTTCACACAGACAACAATGTTCATGGTGGTGTGGCCTCGCGGCCCCTCCTGTGCAGTCGGATGTGCTGGTGAGGCTACAAGTCCCTCACGCGACAAGGAATGGCGATCGGGGTGGGGTCGCTCACAGTGACACTGTCACGGTCGTGCGGCACGCTCAGCGGCGCCGGACGTAGAACGTCCCGGAGCTGGTCTCCCGCAGGTGCTGGGAGTCACCGACGTACGTCACCGCCAGCCGGTAGTGGCCCTGGTCGAGGCGTCCGAGCGCGGCCAGGGCGCCCCCCGTGGTGCTCAGGCGGGTGACCACGCGCGTGCTGTCGCGGGTGCCGATCCGGCGCACGACGACCTTCACCCGACCGGTCGGCCGCGTGCCGTACTCGCCGGACGCACTCACCTGCACCGAGGTCGGGATCCGCGCACCCCGGCCGATCACCCGCACCTGGAGCCGGGTCCGGACCTGCGAGACCACCCAGCGTTGAATGGGCGAGGCGCTCCCCTGGTCGCTCGCGGGGAACGGGACGTACGTCGCCGAGATCGAGTGCTCGCCGACCGTGGCCCTGGGCAGGACCAGCGTGGCGGTCCCGTTGGCACCGAGGTTGACCTTCCTGGCCAGCCCGTCGACGGAGAAGACGACGTCGCCCTCGGCGGCCCCGGAGCTCGCGGCCACCGTCGCCGTCGCGGTCACGCTCTGGCCGTAGGCGGACTCGGGCGCGCTGAGCGCGACGGTCGTGGTCGAGGAACCTGCGAGCGCGACGGCAGGCACCATCGCGGCGGCAAGGACGGTCAGCGGTGCGAGCATCGGATCAGGGCTTCACGATCCGGTCGAGGACCCGGCCCACGACCAGCCATGCGATCGCGCCGAGACCCCAGTTGAACAGGGCGTTCTTGACCTCGGCCCCCTGGCCGCGGAACTGCTTGATGCCGTCCTGGCGGGAGAAGACACCCAGGTCGACGAAGTCGGCGCCACGCAGGACGAAGTCGACGAGGTCGTTCTTCTGGTTGGCGTCCAGGGCGATGAGCAGCGCGCCCACCGCCAGCAGCAGTGCGGCGAAGGCGCACACCAACCACAGGAGCTGAGCCACCCTCACCCGGATCTTCGTTGCCACTGGTCTTGTCTCCTTCAGTCACGTGATCAGTTGTCGCTGCGGCCGGGTCACCGTCCCACGAATGTGGCCTTGCCCGGTCCGTTCTCAACGAACGAGGTGATGCCGCGGGTACGGTCCTCGGTGGCAAAGACTCCGGCGAACTGCTGGCGCTCGATCTCCAGACCGGTGTCGAGGTCGACCTCGCTGCCCCGGTCGATGCACTCCTTGGCGGCCCGGATGGCGAGCGCGGCAGCGTTGCTGAACTGCGAGGCGTAGGCCACGGCCTCCTCGAGCACCTTCTCGGCGGGGACGACCCGGTCCACCATCCCGATCCGCAGCGCTTCGTCGGCCTTGACGAAGCGACCGGTGAAGATGATGTCCTTGGCCTTCGCCGTGCCCACCAGGCGGGTCAGGCGCTGGGTGCCGCCGGCGCCGGGGATGATGCCGAGGAGCACCTCGGGCTGGCCGAAGACCGCGTCCTCGGCGGCGAAGCGCAGGTCGGCGCAGAGCGCCAGCTCGCAGCCCCCGCCCAGGGCGTACCCGTTGACCGCGGCGATCACCGGCTTGGGGATCCGGGCGATCGCCGTGGTCGCGGAGCTGACGGAGGTGGAGACCTTCACCATGTCGGAGTAGGTGAGGTCGGCCATCTCCCTGACGTCGTTGCCGGCGGCGAAGACGCGCTCGCCGCCCCACAGCACCACGGCCCGTACGTCGTCGCGCTCGCCGAGCTCCGCGGCCGCCTCCCGGAGGTCGGCCTGGACCTGGATGCTGATCGCATTCATCCTGGGCCGGTCGAGCCGCAGGACCGCGACCCCGTCGGTCACGTCGATCGAGACGAACTCCATGGTGGCTCCTCATCGGTGTGGGTGCGTGTCGTGGGCGCATTCTGCCGTGACCCCGGATCTCCACCACAATGGCTCCCGTGACCCCCGGAACCTGGCACCACGACGGCGAGACGATGACGGTCTGGCCGGGGCGCAACTACCCCCTCGGAGCGACCTGGCACAAGGACGCCACGAACTTCGCCGTCTACGCGCCCAGCGCCGAGGAGGTGTGGGTCTGCCTCTTCGACGACGACGACGTCGAGGTGCGCCACCAGCTCACCGAGCACTCGCTGGGCGTCTGGCACGGCGCGCTGCCCGACGTGTCACCCGGCACCCGCTACGGCTACCGCGCCCACGGCCCCTGGGACCCTGCCGCCGGCATGCGCTTCAACGCCGAGAAGCTGCTGCTCGACCCCTACGGCAAGGCGGTCTCCGGCTCGCTCGTGGTCGACGACGCGATCTTCGGCTACGCCGTGGGCGAGCCCGAGAAGGCGAGCGACCTCGACTCCGCGCCCTACGTCCCGCGCAGCGTCGTGGTCTACGACGACTTCCAGTGGGGAGCGGACACCTCGCCGCGCCGCCGGTGGCGCGACACGGTCATCTACGAGATGCACGTCAAGGGCATGACCCAGCTGCACGACCGGGTGCCCGAGGAGCTGCGCGGGACGTACGCCGGCCTCGCCACGCCTGCCGTCATCGACTACCTGCGCGACCTCGGCATCACCGCCGTGGAGCTGCTGCCGATCCACCAGTTCTTCTCCGAGCCCGCCCTCGCCGAGCGCGACCTGGTGAACTACTGGGGCTACAACTCGCTGGGCTTCTTCGCCCCGCACAACGCCTACAGCGCCTCCGGCGACCGCGGCCAGCAGGTCACCGAGTTCAAGCAGATGGTCAAGGCGTTCCACGAGGCCGGCCTCGAGGTCATCCTCGACGTCGTCTACAACCACACCGCCGAGGCCGGACCACTGGGCCCGACGCTGAGCTTCCGCGGCCTCGACGACCGCGGCTACTACCAGCGCGTGGTCCACCCGCCCGTCAAGAAGCCCGACGACATCCCGATGGCCGACACCTACTGGGACGTCAGCGGGTGCGGCAACACCGTCGACGCGACGCACACCCAGAGCCTGCGGATGATCCTGGACTCGCTGCGCTACTGGGTCACCGAGATGCACGTCGACGGCTTCCGGTTCGACCTGATGAGCGCCCTCACCCGCACCGACCAGGTCGTCGACATGGGCAGCCACCTCCTCACCGCGATCGGGCAGGACCCGGTGCTGCGGCACGTCAAGCTCGTCGCCGAGCCGTGGGACGCCTCGATGGACGGCTACAAGGTGGGCCAGTTCCCGCCGCCGTGGGTCGAGTGGAACGACCAGTTCCGCGACACCGTCCGCGACTTCTGGCGCGGCCACTCGCAGGGCGTACGCACGGTCGCCACACGGCTCGCGGGCTCGAGCGACCTCTACGCCGACGACGGCCGCTCCCCCTATGCGTCGGTCAACTTCGTCACCGCGCACGACGGCTTCACCCTGCGCGACCTCGTGTCCTACAACGGCAAGCACAACGAGGCCAACGGTGAGGACAACCGCGACGGCACCGACAACAACCGGTCCTGGAACTGCGGGGTCGAGGGTGAGACCGACGACGCCGAGGTCGTCGCGATGCGGCGTCGCCAGGCCGCCAACCTGATGGCGACGCTGTGCTTCTCCAGCGGTGTGCCGATGCTGACCGCCGGTGACGAGCGCGGGCGCACCCAGGGCGGCAACAACAACGCCTACGGCCAGGACAACGAGATCTCCTGGATCGACTGGCGGCCCGAGGATGCCTGGCTCGACGTCTACGACATCACCAAGACCGCCCTCCGGCTGCGTCGCGAGCACCCCGTGCTGCGCCAGCGGCACTGGTTCGAGGGGCGACCGACCATCAGGGGCGGCATCAAGGACCTGGTGTGGATCCACCCCGACGGCCGCGAGATGGAGACCGCCGACTGGAACGACGACGACCGCCGGACCGTCGGGATGTTCCTCAACGGCGCCCCGCTGCGCTATCCCGGACCGCGTGGTGAGCAGATCCGCGACAAGTCCTTCATGATCTGGCTCAACGCCGGCAGCGACGACGTCACGCTGACGTTCCCCGAGAACCAGTGGGTCCACCACGGCGAGGTGGCGCTCTCGACCAACGCCGAGATCGCCATCGGCACGCCGGTGGTGGCCGGCAGCTCGATGGAGCTGCAGGCCCACTCGGTGCTGGTGCTGCGGCAGACCTAGACCTGCTCGGCTCAGGCCGGTTCGGCCACCCACTGCGCCGGGTCACCGGCGTCGAGGTCGGTGATCCCCAGGGTCTCGTAGGCACCCAGCACCACGAGCCGTCGTACGGCCGCAAAGGTCAGCACGTGCGCGATCATCCCGCCGTAGGTGAAGACGCGCGGCGGGTCGCAGGTGACGTCGAGGAAGGTGTCGTCGAGGCGGCCCTCCTCGACCGTCGTACGCACCTGGGCGAGGAAGGCCGGCCCCTCCTCGGCCAGCTCGCGACGCAGCGTACTGATCGACTTCCCGCGCTCCTGGTCCCAGTCGTAGGGACGCTGGGACGCGGCGGCGTTCCACTGGGCAAGCTGCCCGACCAGCCGGCCGAGCACCGACCGGATGCTCATGTCGTCGTCGATGGTGCCGATCGGCACCTCGATCGGGGCGTCGAGCTGCTCGTCGTCGAGTCGCTCGGCCCGCTCGAGCATCTCGCCGGTCAGCCACACGTGGTGCTCGATCATCCGTGTCATGAGGTCCATCGGGGTCACCTGTCGTCGGGTCGGCAGCCGCAGGCTGCCGGGTGGGTGGAAGTGCACGCCGCTCGGCCCCTCGATCCGGGTGCGGGTCGGGTGCTGACGCCAGCGGCTCGGAGGCGCGCCGTACTCCCGGGCGAACGCCCTGGTGAAGGCCTCGTGCGAGCCGAACCCGGCCTCGAACGCGACGTCCACCACCGGCTGGTCACCGGTCGCGAGGCGGTAGGCCGCCCGCTCGAGCAGCAGGCGGCGGCGCATCCGCTCCGGCGGCTCGCCCCCGGTCGCCGACACCACCCGGTCGAGGTGGAAGCGGGACAGGTGGAGGCATCTGGCGCGCTCCTCGCTGCCCAGCTCGAGCGTCCCGGAGAGGGCGTCGAGGAAGGCAGCGAAGGTGTCGGCCGCTGTCGTCATGCCCACCACCTTGCCCGCGCTCCGGGTGTCGCGCTTGATCGCACTTGCGCAGTCTGCCCGACGTGACGACGCCCCGGCTGACCTGCGACAATGGCCCCATGGCCAGCAGCGTTCCGTCCCGTCGTCAGGAGAAGGGCCGCGGCCACCTCCTCGACATGAACGCGCCCCGTCGGGTCGTCCAGGACCCGGAGAAGGACGCCCGTGACCTCGCCCGGGTGCAGAAGTGGGTCATGTCCGTGCTCGCGGTGACCACGATCTGCCACCTCGTCGTCGGCCTGGTCGTCGCCGCGGTGCTGCTCGACGACGCGCCCGACAGCTCGAGGATCGGCCTCAACGTCATCGCCGGCGTCTTCGGCGCGATCGCGGTCGCGACCGGCCTCGCCATCCACGGCAGGCGGATCCCGTCTCCCTGGTTGCTGCTGGGAGTCGTCCCGACCGCCATCGGGCTCTGGCTGACCTTCGGCTGAGGTTCCTCAGAGCTGCAGCACCGACGCCGCGACGACGTAGGCCGCCTGCACCCCCGCCGGGTCGTGCACGTCCTGGTCCGAGACCGCGTCCGGGAGCGCGCGTACGGCCTCCGTGGGATCGGGCGCTACCAGCGCCCGGCTGAGACCGGCCACCACGACTGCGAGGTCGTGCTCGTCGAGATCATCCAGCGCGAGGCTGTTGTGGAGCATGGTGGCCGCCTCCTCCATCAGCTCCCGGGCGACGTCCTGGTCGACGTCGTCGCGCTGCTGCGCCGCCTCGTCGGCGGCGGCGAGGAAGGGCTCGAGGATGGTGGGCGGGACGGTGACCATGTCGTGATCCGTCTCAGCGCAGCACGATCGGCGCGGGGAACCGGGCGCGGTCCTGTGACCACGGACGGGCCGCGTCGGAGCGGAAGTAGCCCGTGAGGCTGAGGACCTTGACGAGCACCTCGCCCTCCGGCAAGCACCGGAGCGGGACGTCGAGCACGATCTCGTCGGTGCGGTGGCGGACCCGCGCCCGCAGCGGGTCGCAGACCTCGTAGCTCGTCCCGCTGCCGTCGGTGAAGTAGTTGGCGTAGGCGAGGTCCCGCCGTTGCGCGCTCATGCCGATGTCCCCGCTCCAGGTCTCCGACGACCCGGCCGGCGGCACCAGACGCAGGAACACCATCTGGTCGAAGGCGCGCGTGCGGAGCACCGTGCGCAGGCGCACGGTGAAGCGAGCTGCGTCCGCGATGGGCTCCACGTCGACGCGCCTCAGGTCGATGGACGTGCGCTGCGCACGAGGGAGACCCGTCGCCCTGCGAGCGATGCGCACGTCACCCGCTCGGTCGGTCACGCTCACCGCATCCGGCGCCACGGCCCCCGAAGTTGGTGGGGCCGCTGCCACCACTGATCCCAGCAGGGCGAGCGCAACGACGTGCGAACGGATCTTCATGGGCCGACAGTAGGGCGTCCGGCGCACTACGTCTCGCGAGTTTGGGGGAGATCCACGCCGGCCCTCGGGCACCCCGTTGCGACGCCCCGTCGCGAGCCGGCCCGACAGCTGCGGCTAGGCGGGTTCCGAGACCAGCCCCAGCTCGGCCACGGACGCGAGCGCCTCGTTGCGCGGGACGACCCGGACCGTGTAGCCGAAGGGCCCGGAGACCCGGAGCGGGACCGCCGCGTCGAAGCGGTGCCGGTTGCCGTCGTACGACTCCCCCACCAGCATCGGCGTGACCGCGGTGGCGGTGAGCTCGTCGTCCGCGCCGATCCGGCCGTGCACGACCTGGACCTCGACGTCGTCGGCCGAGAGCGAGCCGAGCGCCACCCAGGCGCGGACGGCCAGCGTGGCGCCGACCTCGGCCTGGTCGCCGACGCCCTCGGAGTCGATGTGCTCGACCCGGACGCCCGGCCACGCGGCGCGGACCGACTGCTTCCACGCCGACAGCTCGTGCGCGCCGGCGTAGTCGGAGTTGAGCGAGCGCGCGGTGTGCGCCGCCGGGGCGTACAGCTCGCGGACGTAGTCACGTACCTGGCGGGTGGCGAGCACCTTCGGCCCGAGCGACTTCAGGGTGTGGCGCACCATCTCCAGCCAGCGCGGCGGGACACCCTCGTCGTTGAGCTCGTAGAAGCGCGGCACGACGTCGGTCTCGAGCAGGTCGTAGAGCGCGTTGGCCTCGAGGTCGTCGCGGCGGTCGGTGTCGTCGATGCCGTCGGCCGACGGGATCGCCCAGCCGTTGTTGCCGTCGTACCACTCGTCCCACCAGCCGTCGAGGATCGACAGGTTGAGACCGCCGTTGAGCGCGGCCTTCATGCCCGACGTGCCGCACGCCTCGTAGGGGCGCAGCGGGTTGTTGAGCCACACGTCGCAACCGGGGTAGAGCGGCTGCGCCATGGCGATGTCGTAGTTGGGCAGGAACGCGATGCGGTGGCGGATCTCCGGGTCGTCGGCGAAGCGCACCATCTCCTGGATGAGCCGCTTGCCGGTCTCGTCGGCCGGGTGCGCCTTGCCGGCGATGACCAGCTGGATCGGGCGCTCGGGGTCGAGGAGCAGCTTCTTGAGGCGGGCCGGGTCGCGCAGCATCAGGGTGAGCCGCTTGTACGTCGGCACACGACGCGCGAAGCCGATCGTCAGCACGTCGGGGTCGAGGGCGGTGTCGATCCACGTGCGCTCGGCGGGAGCGAAGCCCCGCTTGGCTGCGGAGCGACGCATCCGGTCGCGGGCGTCCTCGATGAAGCGGGTGCGCAGGGTGCGCTTGAGGTCCCAGATCTCGCGGTCGCCGAACTGGTCGACCAGGGGCCACAGCGCGTCGGTGTCGTCGCCTTCGATGTCGGCGCCGCGGCTGGCGGCGAGCTCGATGACCTCGCGGGCGATCCAGCTCGGGCCGTGGACGCCGTTGGTGATCGACGTGATCGGCACCTCGGCCTCGTCGAAGGCCGGCCACAGGCCGTTGAACATCCCACGCGAGACGTGGCCGTGCAGCTGCGAGACACCGTTGGCGCGCTGCGCCAGCCGGAAGCCCATGACGGCCATGTTGAAGACGCCGGCGTCGCCGCCGTCGTAGTCCTCGGCGCCGAGCGACAGCACCCGGTCGACCGGCACGCCCGGGGTCGGCGAGCTGCCACCGAAGTACTGGGACACCAGCTCGCGGGGAAAGCGGTCGATGCCGGCCGGCACGGGCGTGTGCGTGGTGAAGACGGTGCCGGCGCGGGAGACCTCGAGCGCGGTGTCGAAGTCGAGGTGCGGCCCGTCGTCGCTGACGGTGAGCTCGCGGATCCGCTCGATGCCGAGGAAGCCGGCGTGGCCCTCGTTGGCGTGGAAGACCTCCGGGGCCGGTGCGCCGGTGATGCGTGACCACACGCGCAGCGCGCGGACGCCGCCGATGCCGAGCAGGAGCTCCTGGCGCAGCCGGTGCTCGGAGTTGCCGCCGTAGAGGCGGTCGGTGACGTCGCGGTAGTGGGCGCTGTTCTCCTCGATGTCGGTGTCGAGCAGCAGCAGCGGCACCCGGCCGACCTGCGCGACGAGGATGCGCGCCACCAGGTCCGGACCGTCGGGGAGCGCGATCGACACCGTGGCGCGGCTGCCGTCGGCCTCGCGGAGCTGGGTCAGGGGGAGCTCGTCGGGGTCGAGGACGGGGTAGCTCTCCTGCTGCCAGCCGTCGCGGTCCAGCGCCTGCTTGAAGTAGCCGTGGCGGTAGAACAGGCCGACGCCGACCAGCGGGATGCCCAGGTCGGAGGACGCCTTGAGGTGGTCCCCGGCCAGGATGCCGAGACCGCCGGAGTACTGCGGGAGCACGGCGGCGATGCCGAACTCGGAGGAGAAGTAGGCGATGGCGCGCGGCGCGTCGTCACCGGCCTTGCGGGCGTACCAGCGGTCCTCGGTGAGGTAGCGCTGGAGGTCGTCGTGCGCGGCGTCGAGCCGAGCGCGGAAGTCGGCGTCGTCCACGAGGGCGTCGAGCCGCTCGCGACCGACGGCGCCGAGGAACCTGACCGGGTCACCGGCCACGTCGTGCCAGACCTGCGCATCGATGCTGGAGAACACATCCTGCGTCGGCGGGTGCCACGACCAGCGCAGGTTGCCGGCCAGGACGGCCAGGGCTCCCAGCGGCTCGGGGAGGACAGGGCGGACGGTGAATCGTCTGAACGCTCGCACGATCGAGCACGCTAGGGCATTTCTTGGAACGATCCAACCCTCCCCGAGACACTCGTCAGTAACCTTCGCGCCCGTCGCGGCGTTGATGCGGTCATGACCTCGCCCCGTCGCACCTTCGGCCGCACCACCCTCGCGGCCGCATCGCTCCTCGCGATCTCCACCCTCTCCACGATCGCCTCGCCGGCCACCGCCGAGTCCTCCCAGGACCAGCAGACGATCACTCCGGGCGAGACTCCCGCCGACGTCCGCACCTTGGGCGACCCGGTGGCCGGCCCCCGCGACATCGACGAACGCGGCACGGTCCTACCGAGTGACGCCCAGCGCGAGGCCGTACGTGCGTTGGGCGGCGTCGCTGCGCGGTGGAACGACTTCGGCACCCCTGCCTCGATCCTGCCGGCGAGCGGCAGCCTCGGCGTGGCCACCGGTGCACCGGTCGACGCCGCACGTGGGTGGCTGCGCGACCACGCCGACCTGTTCGCGATGTCGGCCTCCGACGTCGACGGCCTGGCCCTGGTCAGCTCGCAGAAGCTGGCCCGGTCCGACGCCCGTGCAGTGCTCTTCCGTCAGGACTTCGACGGGCTCGCCCCCGCCCTCGGCGGCCTGGTGACGGTCGGCGTCGCCGACGGCAAGGTGGCCTACGTCTCCTCGTCCCTCGCCCGCACCACCGGGGTGCTTCCCGCGGCCACCTTGACACCGCTGCAGGGCTGGTTGAAGGCCGCCACCGACCTCTCGGTCGCGCCCGACTCCGCGCAGGTCGCGGCGATCACGACGAGCGTGGGCGGCGGCTGGACGCGACTCGTCGTGCCCGGCTTCGCCCAGGAGCAGCAGGTGCGACTGCGCGCGCTGCCGATGGCCGACGGGTCGGTCCGACCGGTCCTCGAGGCCAATGTCGTCAACGTCGCCGGCGGCGCGTCCCTGGCCTTCACCAGCCTGGTCGACGGCGTCACCGGTGAGGTCCTTGCGCGCCACAACAAGGCCGAGAACTTCGCCTACAACGACGTCTTCACCGGTTCGGTGACGGCGCAGGCGTGTGGCATCAAGCACAGCTTCGAGCTCGAGGACGACCTCACCCGCTCGATCACCGCGGTCGCGACCGGCATCCCCGCCGATGACTTCGTGGTCAAGATCTTCCAGGGCGACACCCTCCTGACCGCAGGCGACACCGCGACCAACCCCGAGGTGGCGACGTACGCCAACGCGAGCATCCCGGGAGGCACCTACTCCGTGCAGGTCTGCCCCTTCGATGCCGCGTCCATCGTCGTCGGCCAGTACGCCCTCGCGGTGACGACCAGCGACACCGCGGCCCCCGGCACCGGTGACCTGACCGGCAACCCGATGTGGCGCTACTTCACCGCCAACCCGACCCTGGACGCCCCCGACGAGACGCCGACCAACTCGGTCGTCGGCTGCTGGCGGCTCCTCGACGCGGCGTGCACCACGCCGCCGGGCGAGCTGCGCAACGTGGCGGCCTTCGGACCGTGGGACACGGTCGGGCCTCTGTCGACCTTCACGACGGTCGGCAACAACGCCAACACTCACGAGGCGTGGGCCAGCCCACTCACCCCGGGTGGTCTGGCACAAGCACCTGTCTCCCCGACGCGTGAGTACTCGCCCGAGTTCGAGGACCGCTGGAACAACAGCCGGTGCGACGTCGCCGAGCTCGTGCCCGGTGGCAACGACATCGAGGCATCCGTCGGCAACCTGTTCGTCGCGCACAACCGGATGCACGACTACTCCTACTACCTCGGCTTTACCGAGGAGAACTACAACCTCCAGCTCGACAACGGCAGCCGCGGCGGCGTCGCCGGCGACCAAGAGATCGGCAACGCCCAGGCAGGCGCGATCTCCGGTGGCAGCCCGACCTTCCAGGGCCGCGACAACGCCAACCAGGTCACGCTGCAGGACGGCACCCCCGGCATCACCAACCAGTATCTCTTCGAGCCGATCGCCGGCGCCTTCTACGCCCCGTGCACCGACGGCGGACTCGACATGGGCATCGTCGGCCACGAGTACACCCACGCCATCAGCAACCGGATGGTCGCCGGCCCGGACGAGGGCCTCACCTCGGAGCAGGGCGGCGCGATGGGCGAGTCGTGGGGCGACCTGGTCGCCGGCGAGTACCAGTTCGCGCACGGCTACAGCAACGGCGGCAACGTCTGGGCCGTCGGCGCCTACGCCACCGGCAACACCGAGACCGCGATCCGTGACTACTCCATCGACGACAACCCGCTCAACTACTCCGACTACGGATTCGACACCACCGGAGCCGAGGTCCACGCCGACGGTGAGATCTGGAACGGCACGATGTGGGAGGTCCGCCAGGCCCTCGTCGAGAAGTACGACGCCCAGTTCCCGTACGCCGACAAGGCCCTCCAGCTCGACTGCGCTGACGCCACCGCGACCACCACGCCGCGCCCGGCAGACGGCTGCCCGGGCAACCGCCGCTGGGTCCAGCTGATGTTCGACTCGTTCCTCCTGCAGCAGGGCGCCACGTCGATGCTCGACGCCCGTGACGCGATGATCGCAGCCGACCAGCTGCGCTTCGGCGGCGCGAACAGGGACGTGATGTGGGCCGCCTTCGCCCGCCGCGGCATGGGTGCCGGTGCATCGACCCTCGACGCCGACAACGACGAGCCCACCCCGAGCTTCGCCACCCCCACCGGGCCGAATTCCGCGATCACCTTCGCCACCACGGGCACCGCCGACATCTACGTCGGTGACTACGAGGCCCGTGTGACGCCGGTGGCCGACACCGATCCCGCGAGTCCCCTCCCAGCCACCGCCTCGTTCTCGCCGGGCACCTACCGGATGGTGGCGGTCTCCCCCGACCGCGGCTTCACCCGCTGGACCATGACGGTCCTGGCGGACAGGGCAGCCCGCGCCGAGACGATCGGCGACGTGGTCAACCTGGCCAGCACCGCTGCCGGTGGCTCGGTGATCGGTGCCACCGACGGCTCGCTCAACCCAGAGGCGCTGATCGACGGCACCGAAGCCACCAACTGGGGTGGCGTGAGCGCCGCCCAGGTGGACGAGTCGCACCCGTCAGTCTCCGTCGACCTCGCCGGCGACGTCAGCACCGTCACGCGGGTACAGGTGAGCGCCTACCTCACCCCGGCCCCCGCCTCAGGGACGGACCTCCCGTTCGCCCAGGAGGACCCGGACTCGGGCTCGCGATTCACGGCGCTGCGCCAGTTCGCCCTCGAGGCGTGCACGGCCGGCTGCGACTCCCCGGACGCGTCATGGACGCGGTTCTACACCTCGCCCGCAGACGCCTTCCCGAGCGAGCTGCCCCGCCCGGTGGCACCGACGCTCACCATGCGGGCGTTCGACGTGCCTGACACCGCTGCTGCCGGCGTACGGCTGGTGACGCTGGAGAACCAGTGCACCGGTCAGGGGGCCTACGCCGGCCAGCAGACCGCGAGCACGACCGTGCTGACCGACTGCAAGGTGGGCTCGGACCGCGGCACGATCGTCCACGCCTCCGAGCTGCAGGTCTTCTCAGCGGACGCGACGCTCCCGGTGCAGCCGACCCCGCCCCGCGCAGGCTCCGGCGGCGCGGGGGGCACCGGCTCGGGCACGGGCTCGGACACGGACACGGGGTCCGGCACGGGGTCCGGCACGGGGTCCGGCAACGACACCACCACGGCCACGCCGACCACGGTGCGCCTGCGGCCGACCGTCTCGCTGAAGGTGCTGCGCAAGTTCCAGACCCGGCGCAACGCTGCCCCGAACCTGGTCATCGGTGTCGAGTCCGAGGGCACCACCCCCGAGGCCGGGCGACTGGTGATCCTCGTCGACGGCAGGAAGTGGAAGACGGTCAGCACCACGGCCGGCGAGCGCACGGTCCTGGTGACCCGCCGTCTCATCCTTGGACGCCACACCGTGCGGGTGCGCTTCCGTCCGGCCGACCGTACGGCCTTCCGGCCCGCCCGGTCCGGCCTCAAGCGGATCGTGGTCACCGGTCGCTGAGTCGCTCCGGAGTCAAAGGGGTGAGACTCAGCCCCACCCGGCTTGCGCCCGTGACCCAACCTTCGCAAGTGTGGGGGCCATGGTTGGACGCATACCCGTGATGGATGTTTCACCCGTCGTCGACCTCGGTCGCCTCTCGGCCAAGGCGACCGTGGGCGAGCCGATGCCGGTCCGCGCGACCGTCTTCAGGGAGGGGCACGACCAGCTCGCGGCCGAGGTGGTGGCCATCGATCCGACGGGCGCACGCCGCGACCCGGTGCGGATGCACCTCGCCGGCGACCAGCCCAACATCTACCTCGCCCACGTCACCCCTGACGTCGAGGGCGAGTGGACCTTCGAGATCCACGCCTGGTCCGACCCCATCGCCACCTGGCAGCACGACGGCGGCATCAAGATCCCCGCCGGCGTCGACGTCGAGCTGATGTTCACCGAGGCGCGGCTGCTGCTCGAGCGGGTCGCTGCGGGCACCGGCACCGACGCGCTGGACGCGCGCGAGGCGGGCGTCGTGAGCGGCGCCACCGCTGCGGCCGGCGACACCGAGCGACCGGTCGGCGCGCGCCTCGCGGCGCTGCAGGACCCCGAGCTCGACGCCGTGCTCCTCGCGCACCCCCTGCGCGAGATGACGTCGGTCAGCGGGCCCTACCGCTTTCGCGCCGACCGCACCCGCGCGCTCTTCGGCAGCTGGTACGAGTTCTTCCCCCGATCGGAGGGCGCCACCCGCGACGAGAAGACCGGCACCGTCACCACCGGAACGTTCCGCACCGCCACGAAGCGGCTCGACCGGGTCGCGGAGATGGGCTTCGACGTCGTCTACCTGCCGCCGATCCACCCGATCGGCGAGGTCAACCGCAAGGGACCCAACAACACCCTGACGCCCGGCCCCGAGGACCCCGGCTCGCCGTGGGCGATCGGCAGCAAGGACGGCGGCCACGACGCCATCCACCCCGAGCTCGGCACCTTCGAGGACTTCGACGCGTTCGTCGCGCGGGCGGGCGAGCTCGGCCTCGAGGTCGCCCTCGACCTCGCGCTCCAGGCGGCGCCCGACCACCCGTGGGTCACCACGCACCCGCAGTTCTTCACCACGCGGGCCGACGGCACCATCGCCTTCGCCGAGAACCCGCCGAAGAAGTACCAGGACATCTACCCGATCAACTTCGACAACGACCCCGCCGGCATCTGCCGCGAGGTGTTGCGCATCGTGAAGCTCTGGATGGCGCACGGCGTAAGGATCTTCCGCGTCGACAACCCCCACACCAAGCCGCTCGCCTTCTGGGAGTGGCTGCTGGCGGAAGTACGTCGTACGGACCCGGACGTGCTGTTCCTCTCCGAGGCGTTCACCAAGCCGGCGATGATGCACGGTCTCGGTGCGGTGGGCTACCACCAGAGCTACACCTACTTCACGTGGCGCACCGGCAAACGCGAGATCGAGGACTACCTCGTCGAGGTCTCGGCCGAGTCCGACCACCTGATGCGGCCGAACTTCTTCGTCAACACCCCGGACATCCTGCACTCCTACCTGCAGTACGGCGGGCCGGCGGCGTTCAAGGTGCGGGCCGCCCTCGCCGCCACCGGATCGCCCAGCTGGGGCGTCTACGCAGGCTACGAGCTCTACGAGCACGTCGCTGTGAAGCCCGGCTCGGAGGAGTACCTCGACTCCGAGAAGTACCAGATCCGGGTCCGGGACTGGGAGAAGGCCGACGCCGAGGGCCACACCCTCGCGCCCTACCTCACCCGGCTCAACGAGATCCGTCGTGCGCACCCGGCCCTGCAGCTGCTGCGCAACGTCTCCATCCACCACAGCGACGACGACCAGGTGCTGGTCTTCAGCAAGCGTGGAGGGGACTCGGGCGAGGACGTCGTGCTGGTGGTCATCAACCTCGACCCCCACGGCACCCGCGAGACCATGATCCACCTCGACATGCCGGCCCTGGGGCTCGACTGGCACGACTCCTTCGTCGCCCACGACGAGATCACGGGTGCCGACTGGAGCTGGAGCCAGCACGACTACGTACGCCTCGATCCCGGCTGGGAACCCGCCCACATCATCAGTGTCAGGAGGACCCGTTGACCGACCACCCCACGTCAGCTCAGATGCCGACGGACGCCGGAGCAGCCACCGCGGTGCTCAACGCCGAACCGGACTGGTTCCGCACGGCAGTCTTCTACGAGGTGCTGGTCCGGTCCTTCCGCGACTCCAACGGTGACGGCACGGGCGACTTCCAGGGCCTGATCGAGAAGCTCGACTACCTCGAGTGGCTCGGCGTCGACTGCCTGTGGGTGCCGCCGTTCTTCACCTCGCCGCTGCGCGACGGAGGCTACGACGTCGCCGACTACAACAACATCCTCCCGGAGTGCGGCACCGTCGAGGACTTCCACGAGTTCCTCGACGCCTGCCACCAGCGCGGCATCCGGGTGATCATCGACTTCGTCATGAACCACACGAGCGACGCCCACCCGTGGTTCCAGGCCAGCCGCAGCGACCCCGAGGGACCGTACGGAGACTTCTACGTCTGGTCCGACACCGACGAGCTCTACCAGGACGCCCGGGTGATCTTCGTCGACACCGAGCCGTCCAACTGGACGTGGGACCCGGTGCGCCAGCAGTACTTCTGGCACCGCTTCTTCCACCACCAGCCCGACCTCAACTTCGACAACCCCAAGGTCCACGACGCGATGCTGGAGGCCATGGCCTTCTGGCTCGACATGGGCCTCGACGGCTTCCGGCTCGACGCGGTCCCCTACCTCTACGAGCGGCCCGGCACCAACGGCGAGAACCTGCCGGAGACGCACGAGTTCCTCAAGAAGTGCCGCACCTTCGTCGACGAGAACTACCCCGGCCGGGTGCTGCTCTGCGAGGCCAACCAGTGGCCTGCCGACGTCGTCGAGTACTTCGGGCCCGAGCAGACCGAGGACGGCCGCTGGATCGGCACGGAGTGCCACATGGCCTTCCACTTCCCGGTCATGCCGCGCATCTTCATGGCCGTGCGCCGCGAGTCGCGCTTCCCGATCTCGGAGATCCTCGAGCAGACCCCCGCCATCCCCGACGGCTGCCAGTGGGGCATCTTCCTGCGCAACCACGACGAGCTCACGCTCGAGATGGTGACCGACGAGGACCGCGACTACATGTGGTCCGAATATGCCCACGACCCGCGGATGAAGGCCAACATCGGCATCCGCCGTCGACTGGCGCCGCTGCTCGACAACGACGTCAACCGGATGGAGCTCTTCACCGCGCTCCTGCTCTCGCTCCCCGGCTCACCCGTCCTCTACTACGGCGACGAGATCGGGATGGGCGACAACATCTGGCTCGGCGACCGCGACGGGGTGCGTACGCCGATGCAGTGGACGCCGGACCGCAACGCGGGCTTCTCCTCCGCCACTCCCGGCAAGCTCCACCTGCCGGCGGTCCAGGACCCGATCTACGGCTACCAGTCGGTCAACGTCGAGGCGCAGCTGGAGAACACCTCCTCGCTGCTGCACTGGACCCGGCGGCTCGTGCACGCCCGCCGCCGGCACCCGGCGTTCGGGCTGGGCGACTTCACCGACCTCGGCGGCTCCAACAGCACCGTGCTGTCGTACGTCCGCGAGCACAATGGGCCGAAGGGCCGCGACGTCATCCTGTGCGTCAACAACCTCTCCCGCTTCCCGCAGCCGGTCGAGCTGGACCTGCGGCACTGGGAGGGGATGGTCCCGGTCGAGCTGCTCGGCGGGGTGCCGTTCCCGGCCATCGGTGAGCTTCCCTACCTGCTGACGCTCGGTGGGTACGGCTTCATGTGGCTGAGGCTCACCGACTCCTCGACGGGGGTGGCGCCGTGAAGCACGACGCCCTGCGCAACCTGATCGCCGAGGCCCGCTGGTTCGGCGGCAAGGGCCGCGACTGGTCGCTCACCGGCGTACGCCGCGTGGGCGAGCTGCCCGACGCACCCGACGGGCTGCGGGTCGCGATCGAGCTGGCCGAGCTCACCTTCGCAAACCCTTCGACGGGCTCAGGACAAGCGGCGGAGACAGAGCTCTACCAGCTCCCGCTGGCCTACTACAGCGAGCCGCAGGACCGGATCGGCCACGCCTGGGTCGGCGAGTGGGACGACGAGGACTTCGGCCGGTCGTTCGTCTACGACGCCCTCCACGACCGCGAGTCGATGGCGCTCTGGCTCGCGGCCTTCGCGACCGCCGGTCTCGACTCTGCTCGACCGACGGACGTCCGCGGCCAGCTCGCCTTCCACCGCGTCCCCGGGCACGACCTGGACCTCGAGGCCCACTCCACCCTGTTCTCCGGGGAGCAGTCCAACTCCTCGGTGGCCTTCGGCGAGGACTCGCTGATGAAGGTCTTCCGCAAGGTGACGCCGGGCGTCAACCCCGACATCGCGATCCACCAGGTCCTCACCGAGGCCGGGTCCTCGCACGTCGCGGCGCTCTACGGCTGGCTGGACCTCGTCGACGACGAGACCAACACCACCATCCAGCTGGCGATGCTCCAGCAGTTCCTGCGCACGGCGAGCGACGGCTGGGACCTGGCCCTGGCCAGCGTCCGCAACCTCTTCGCCGAGGCCGACCTGCACGCCGACGAGGTCGGTGGCGACTTCGCGGGCGAGGCCGCCCGCCTGGGCGTCGCGCTCGCCGAGGTGCACGCCGACCTGGCCGCGCACTTCCCGGTCGAGCAGCGCGACGGTGCCGCCACCGGCGACCTGGCCTCGGCGATGGAGGGACGGCTCGACGCCGCGCTCGACGTCGTGCCCGACCTGGCGCGCTACGAGGCAGGACTGCGGGCCACCTTCGCCCGCCTGCGCGACCTCGACGGGGTCGAGGTCCAGCAGGTCCACGGCGACCTGCACCTGGGCCAGACGCTGCGGACCGTCAAGGGCTGGAAGATCGTCGACTTCGAGGGCGAGCCGGCCAAGCCCCTCGCCGTACGCCTGCAGCCCGACTCGGTGTGGCGCGACGTCGCCGGCATGCTCCGGTCCTTCGACTACGCCCCACGCGTGGTGGGCATGACCGGGGTCGGCTTCGACCTGGGCGCCGAGGCCGAGCAGCGCGACTACCGAGCGTCGGAGTGGGCGGCCCGCAACCGGGCGGCGTTCCTCGATGCCTACGTCTCCCAACGCGGCGCGGACCTGGGCGACGCGGCCCGCGCACTGCTCGACGCCTACCTCGCGGACAAGGTCGTCTACGAGGCGGTCTACGAAGCACGCAACCGCCCCGGGTGGTTGTCCATCCCGCTCGCAGCCCTGGAGGAGTCGACATGAGTGACCCGATCGGTTCAACCGGCACGACCGACCCGTACGCACCCGGTGAGCTCGACCTGCACCTGATCGGCGAGGGCCGCCACGAGGAGCTCTGGACGGTGCTCGGGGCCCAGGTGACGGAGTCCGGCACGTCCTTCCGGGTCTGGGCGCCCAACGCGCAGGAGGTCCAGGTGGCCGGCGAGTGGGCCGGTTGGGACGGCTCCCGCCACCCGATGACCCGCCTCGACGGGTCGGGCGTGTGGCACGTCCACGTCGAGGGCGCCGGCGTTGGCTCCCAGTACAAGTACCGCCTCCGCGGCGCCGACGGCCAGTGGGCCGACCGCGCCGACCCGCTCGCCCAGTACGCCGAGAAGCCGCCGAGCTCAGCCTCGCGGGTCTGGCGCTCAGAGCACCAGTGGGGCGACGACGCCTGGCTGGAGGCGCGACGCACCAGCCACCCGGTCGACGAGGCGATGTCGACCTACGAGGTGCACCTGGCCTCCTGGCGCAAGCACCTCGGCCGCTCCCCCGAGGACAGCCTCTACTCCTGGGACGAGATCGCCGACGCGCTCGTGCCGTACGTCGCCGACCTGGGCTTCACCCACGTGGAGCTCATGCCGGTGATGCAGCACCCGTTCGGCGGGTCCTGGGGCTACCACGTGACGTCCTACTTCGCCCCCGACGCGCGCTTCGGCGACCCCGACGGGCTCAAGCGGCTCATCGACCGGCTGCACCAGGCCGGTGTCGGCGTGATCCTCGACTGGGTCCCCGGCCACTTCGCCACCGACGAGTGGGCGCTCGCCCGCTTCGACGGGACACCGCTCTACGAGGACCCCAACCCGCAGCGCGGATGGCACAAGGAGTGGGGCTCCCACATCTTCAACTTCGGCCGGCACGAGGTCCGCAACTTCCTCTACGCCAACGCCGTCTACTGGCTCGAGGAGTACCACGCCGACGGCCTGCGCGTGGACGGCGTGGCCTCGATGCTCTACCTCGACTACGCCCGCGAGGCCGGCGAGTGGTCGCCCAACATCCACGGCGGCCGGGAGAACCTGGAGGCCGTGCAGTTCCTCCAGGAGATGAACGCCACCGTCTACAAGCGGGTGCCCGGCATCGTCACGATCGCCGAGGAGTCCACCGCGTGGCCGGGCGTCACGGGTCCGACCAGCAACGGCGGACTGGGCTTCGGCTTCAAGTGGAACATGGGGTGGATGCACGACACCCTCGACTACGCCGCCAAGGACCCGCTCTACCGCAGCCACCACCACGGCGAGATGACGTTCTCCCTGGTCTACGCCTTCGCCGAGAACTACGTGCTGCCGATCAGCCACGACGAGGTCGTCCACGGCAAGGGGTCGCTCCTGCGCAAGATGCCGGGCGACCGCTGGCAGCAGCTCGCCAACCTGCGTGCCTACCTCGCCCTGATGTGGGCGCACCCGGGCAAGCAGCTGCTCTTCATGGGCTGCGAGTTCGGCCAGGAGTCGGAGTGGGCGGAGAGCCGCGAGCTCGACTGGTGGCTGCTCGAGCACCCCGAGCACGCCGGCGTGCACGCGATGGTGCGCGACATGAACGCCACCTACAAGGCCAGCGGCGCCCTCTGGGGCCGTGACAACGACCCCGCGGGGTTCGCGTGGATCGACGCCAACGACGCGGGACGCAACACCTTCTCGTTCGTGCGCCGCTCCCCCGGTCACCCCGACCTGGTCTGCGTCGCCAACTTCGCCGGCCACCCGCACGAGGGCTTCCGCCTCGGCCTCCCGTCAGCCGGCACCTGGACCGAGGTGCTCAACACCGACGCCGAGGCCTACGCAGGCTCCGGCGTGGGCAACCTGGGCTCGATCACGGCCACCGCGGGTGACCACCAGGGGCAGCCGGCGTACGCCGACATCGTGGTGCCGCCGCTGGCCACGCTGTGGTTCCGCAAGGACGTCTAGCAGGAGAACCCGGGGGACGGCGTCAGCATCCCCCGGGTCCATCTGCGCGGCTCACATGAGGTGGATGACCCTGACCATGCCCATGAACGCGTGCGGCATGCCCTTCATGTTCGGGTCCGGGAAGAAGCAGATGACCGCGTAGTGCCCCGGGGGAAGGTCGTAGTCGACCGTCATGCTGTGGCCAGGGCTGAGCGTCCCGGTGAGCAACCCCGCTTCCAGGAACGGCGGAGGAGGACCGTTCTCCCCCGCCAACAGCGCATCGATGACCTGGTCCGCCGTCGTCCCGACCTCGACCTGCTGGAGCTGGACGAAGTGGGGCACCCCGGAATCCCGCTTGTTCTTGAACAGGAACCTCCCCTCGGCGGGAAGCATCGAGGAGCCGCCCCACGACAGACCCTTCTTGGCGAGGATCTTGCCGTCGACGCTCGGAGCACTGGACTTCCGCGGCGGTCCGCTGACCCGGAACGGTTGCCCGACGACGGCACCGCGCTCACCGATGGTGAACGGGGTGTAGGACCCGGCGGTCGGCAGCACGATGGTTCCGGTGCCGCCGGTCATGCCTCCATGGATCGTGGCGTTGGCGAGTGCGCGCTTGAGAGCCTTGACGTTGCACTTCTCGCCGCACTTGTTGACGTCCGAGACGAAGTCGTCGGCGGTGTAGCCGGGGTCGAAGGACACGAACTCGACGGTGCCCGGACCCTTCACCGTGAGGTGGACGCGACCGGCCCGGAGGCCGGCGGTGCCACGCACGACGATCCCCTGCTTGGTCACCTTGGCCGTGATGTGCGGCATCGCCGCGCTGGATGTCGCCGCGGACGAGGCACCGGCCACGGTCGGCGACGACAGGAGGGGAGTACAGGCGAGCACCGTGGCACCCACGACCGCGACGACCCCTTTCATTTTCTTCACCATCTGCATGAGTGGACCAACCCTTCTTGGTGGGCTGTGCCGACACTCGTCGGCACAACAGTCCAGTAAAGGCACGGTTGACTGTCGACGTCATCGGCAATAGCACTGAGGTCCAGACCACCGCGAAATAGGAGGTGCCGACCTCCCGACAGAGGAGCAGACTCGGTCGGATGCGGGGGTCGAGGAGCCGGACCGCGGCCGGTGTGGCCGCGGTCCTGCTCAGCGCCTCGGCCCTGGTGGCGTACGTCGTGGGGCCGGCGCCCGAGGCCACTCGGGCGTACGCCGAACCGGTCCGCAACGCCACGATCGTGATCGAGGAGGGCGGCGCCCGGAAGGGCTATGCCACGCCGGACGTCAGCGTCTCCGGGGGCGGCGGCATCACCGGGGGCGTCGTCACGGTCGTCAACCTGGACTCGATGGACCACACCGTCACCTCGGTGGCGACGGGTGCCGACGGGTTGCCGGTCTTCGACGTCCGGATCGCGGCGGGGACGTCGGCGACCGTCCCTGGCGTGGACACGCTGGCCGCCGGCGAGTGGGCGTTCTACTGCAAGTTCCACCCCGGCATGCGGGGCGTCCTGACCGTCGAGGGCGCCGGCGGCGGCGTGGCACCCGAGCGCCCGACCTTCGACCAGCCGCTCGTGGTCCCGCCGACGCGTCGCGGGGCCGAGATCCGGCTGGTCATGCGACGCGCCCTGGTGCGCACGCTGCCCGACGGGCCACGCACCTCGATGTGGACCTACGACGGCACGTACCCGGGTCCGACGATCCGCCGGCGCGGAGGCCGCGGGACCCGGGTCACCATCGTCAACCGACTCCCCCGCGAGGCGGGGTCGATGTCCACGCACCTGCACGGCGACCACCACGCCTCGCAGCACGACGGCCAGCCCACGACGTACCTCATCCGCCCGGGCGCGAGCCGCACCTACGACTACCCGCTGACCGTCGACGGCCGCGCGGAGCCGGGCTCGTTCTTCTGGTACCACGACCACCGGATGGACCGGACCGCCCGCAACAACTGGCGCGGGCTGCAGGGGATGTTCATCGTCACCGACCCGCCGCTGTCCGGCGTCCGGCTGCCGACCGGCGACCGGGACGTCCCGCTGATGATCTCGGAGCGCTCCTTCCGCGCCGACAACCAGCTGACCGACCCCTTCGCCGACGGCCCCGAGATGGTCGGCCACCACGGCCAGATGGCATGGGTCGGTCCGCAGGCACCACCCGACGACGCGACGGTGGGCGACACCGTGCTGGTCAACGGCCGCTACGCGCCCTACCTCGACGTCACTGCCACGCGCCACCGCCTGAGGCTGCTCAACTCCTCGCCGTTCTCCAGCTACAACCTGACGTTCTCCGACGGTCGCCCGTTCCTCCAGGTCGGCACCGGCAGCGGGCTGCTCCCGAAGGCGGTGGTGCGCACCAGCGTGCTCCTCGGACCGGGCCAGCGCGCCGACGTCGTCGTCGACTTCGGCGGCGCCACCGGCCAGCGGGTGGTGCTCGAGTCCGTTCCCGCGAAGCCGGGGACCACCGGCGACGACGCCCGCGAGACCGCTGTCATGGAGTTCCGGGTCGGGGACCGCGCGCGCGACCCCTCGCGGCTGCCGTCGCGGTTGCCCTCACCCGCCCTGGTCTCCCCGGTCCCGTCGAAGGTGTCGAAGACGTGGACCTTCGGGCTCCACGACGAGGAGCACCACGGCAGTTTCTGGTCCATCAACGGCAAGGCCTTCGACCCCGGGCGGGTGGACCACCGGGCCCGGCTCGGGACCGTGGAGCGGTGGCGCTTCCGCAACACCAGCGACGTGACGCACTACGTCCACATCCACGCCGAGCAGTGGCGCACCCTCCTGCGCGACGGCCAGGCTCCCCCACCGTGGGAGCGCGGCCTCGAGGACACGTGGCGCCTCGAGCCCGGAGAGGAGGTGGAGGTGGCGGCCCGGTTCACCGACTACACCGGGCCGTTCATGATCCACTGCCACATGCTCGACCACGAGGACCACGGGATGATGGCCCGCTTCGACGTCGTCCCCTGACGACACCGTGCAGGCAGTTCGCCACCTGCACGGCGAGGCTGAGCGTGGCGGGGCGTCCGCACGGCCGCAACTGCCTTCATGGTGTCGTTGTCGGACTGGCTAGGGTGGCAACGTGCCCGATGACCAGCCCACGCTGAACGACGGGACCGTCACGTTGCGCCCTTGGCGCGACGACGACGTCGCCGAGGCAGTGGCCGGCCACGACTCCGAGATGGCGACCTGGTTCGGGTGGGACCCGGACCAGGTGAGCGCCGAACGGCATCTCGCCGCGATCGAGCAGTGGCGCAGCCGCTGGGCGACGGGCGAGCAGGCGTCCTTCGTGGTCGAGCACGACGGTGAGCTCGTCGGGAGCGTCGAGCTCACCCGCGAGGGGACGTCAGGGGCGAGCCTGAGCTGGACGTCGTACGCCGGACACCGTCGCCGCGGTTTCGCGACGCGAGCGGTCCGGGTGCTGATCGACTGGGCGTTGACCGACGCTTCCCAGGGCGGGTTAGGCCTGCAGCGGGTCGAGGCACGCGTCGACCCCGACAACACCCGCTCCCTCAGCGTGGCCACGCGAGCGGGCATGCACCGAGAGGGCGTCCAGCGTGTCGTGCCGGGGATGGGCGATCGACCCGAGACCACCGGCTACGTCGTGTTCTCGCGGCTCGTGACCGACAAGCCGCTGACGGAGCCCGGCGGCTTCCGCTCCCTCCTCAACTCCTTCCTGCCCCGCAAGCGGGCGATCTCCCAGATGCTCGTGCGCGACCCCGAGGGCCGGGTGCTGCTGTGCCAGCTGACCTACAAGCGCGACTGGGACCTGCCCGGTGGCGTCGTCGAGGTCGGCGAGTCCCCGCGGGTCGCCGTGCAGCGCGAGGTCGAGGAGGAGCTGGGCCTGGCCATCGAGCCGGGCGAGCTGCTCCTGACCGACTGGCTCCCGCCGTGGGGCGGCTGGGACGACGCCGTGTGCCTGGTCTTCGACGGCGGGACGCGTCGCGCCGACACCCTCGACGAGATCGTGAAGCAGGAGCGGGAGATCCGCGACGTCCGGTTCTGCACGCTCGAGGAGGTCGACGAGCTGGCGGCAGACTTCACCGCACGCCGGGTGCGCGCCGCGGTCGGCGGTCAGCAGCCATATACGGAGTCCGGCCGCTGAGGCAGGATGCCTCCATGGCTTGGGTCTACGAATTCTCACAGGGCAACAAGGACCAGAAGGACCTTCTCGGCGGCAAGGGGGCCAACCTCGCCGAGATGACGACCCTCGGTCTCCCGGTGCCGCCGGGCTTCACGATCTCCACCGAGACGTGTCGGGCCTACCTCGCCGAGGGTGGTGAGCCCGAGGGCCTGGCCGAGGAGGTCAGCGCCCACCTCGCGAGCCTCGAGGAGGCGATGGACAAGCGCCTCGGCGACGCCGACGACCCGCTGCTCGTCTCCGTGCGCTCCGGCGCCAAGTTCTCGATGCCCGGGATGATGGAGACGGTCCTCAACGTCGGTCTCAACGACACCTCGGTCGGCGGGCTGGCGGCACGCAGCGAGGACGAGCGCTTCGCCCTCGACTCCTACCGTCGCCTGCTGCAGATGTTCGGCGGCACCGTCCTCGACGTCGACTCCGAGCTCTTCTCCGAGGCGCTCGACGAGGCCAAGCGGGCCAGGGGCAGCGAGTCCGACCTCGACCTCGACGCCGACGACCTGCGCGCCCTGGTCGAGACCTTCAAGGCGATCATCAAGGAGCAGACCGGGCGCGACTTCCCGCAGGAGCCTCGCGAGCAGCTCGACCTCGCCATCCGGGCGGTCTTCGACTCCTGGAACACCGACCGTGCCCGGCTCTACCGCCGTCAGGAGCGCATCCCGGAGGACCTCGGCACCGCGGTCAACGTCCAGGCGATGGTCTTCGGCAACTTCGGCATGGACTCCGGCTCCGGCGTGGCCTTCACCCGCGACCCCGCGAGCGGCGAGCAGGGCGTCTACGGCGACTACCTCCAGAACGCCCAGGGCGAGGACGTCGTCGCCGGCATCCGCAACACCGTCTCGCTCGCCGACATGTCCGACATCGACAAGACGTCCTACGACGACCTGATGGGCATCATGACCCGCCTGGAGCGGCACTACCGCGACATGTGCGACATCGAGTTCACCGTCGAGCGCGGCAAGCTCTGGATGCTCCAGACCCGGGTCGGCAAGCGCACGCCGGAGGCCGCGTTCCGGATCGCCGTCCACATGGTCGACGAGGGCCTGATCCAGATGGACGAGGCAGTCCTGCGGGTCACCGGCGACCAGCTCGCGCTGCTGATGTTCCCCCGCTTCGACGACTCCGCCGAGCGCACCCTGCTCGCCAAGGGGATGAACGCCTCCCCCGGTGCGGCGGTCGGCAAGGCGGTGTTCGACTCCGACACCGCGGTCGAGTGGGCCGCTCGGGGCGACGACGTGATCCTGGTCCGCAAGGAGACCAACCCCGACGACCTCCGCGGCATGGTCGCGGCGCGCGGCATCCTCACCAGCCGGGGCGGCAAGACCTCGCACGCCGCCGTCGTCGCGCGCGGCATGGGACGTACGTGCGTGTGCGGCGCCGAGTCGCTCGACGTCGATGCGCGCGCCAAGGAGTTCCGGGTCCGCGACGGGGTGACGGTGAGCGAGGGCGACGTCATCTCCATCGACGGCAGCACCGGTGAGGTCTTCGCCGGCGCCGTGCCGGTGTCGGACTCGGTCGTCGTGCGCCACTTCGAGGGCGAGAAGCTCGACGACGACCTCGCCCACGCGGTCGCCCGCATCATGGCCCACGCCGACGGCGCGCGGCGCCTGCGCGTGCGCACCAACGCCGACACCCCGGAGGACGCCGCCCGGGCCCGCCGCTTCGGCGCCCAGGGCATCGGCCTGTGCCGCACCGAGCACATGTTCCTCGGCGAGCGCCGGGAGCTGGTCGAGAAGCTCATCGTCGCCGAGGACGCGGCCGGGGTGGAGGAGGCCCTCGCGGCGCTGCTGCCGCTCCAGCGCGAGGACTTCACCGGGATCCTGGAGGCCATGGACGGCCTGCCGGTGACGATCCGGCTGCTCGATCCGCCGCTGCACGAGTTCCTGCCCGACCTCACCGAGCTGAGCGTCGAGGTGGCCCTCGCCGAGGAGCGCGGCGAGGTCGACGAGCGGGCCGCGACGCTGCTCACGCACGTACGCCGGCTCCACGAGCAGAACCCGATGCTCGGCCTGCGCGGGGTGCGCCTCGGCATCCAGATCCCCGGTCTGTTCCTCATGCAGGCCAGGGCCATGGCGGAGGCGGCGGCCGACCGGTTGGCCGCCCACGGGACCCCCCGACCCGAGATCATGGTGCCGCTGGTCGCGAGCGTCCGGGAGCTGGAGATCGTCCGCACCGCCATCGAGCGGGTGATCGCCGAGGTCGAGGAGGCCCGCGGCGTGACGCTCGACATCGCGATCGGCACGATGATCGAGCTGCCGCGCGCGGCGTTCCTCGCCGACCGGATCGCCAAGGCCGCGGACTTCTTCTCCTTCGGCACCAACGACCTGACCCAGATGGCGTGGGGCTTCTCCCGCGACGACGTGGAGTCCTCGTTCTTCTCCCGCTACTTCGAGCACGGGATCTTCGACGTCTCACCGTTCGAGTCGCTCGACCAGCGCGGCGTCGGCGGGATGGTCGAGATGGGTACGACGAAGGGACGCGAGACCAAGCCCGACCTCAAGGTCGGCGTGTGCGGGGAGCACGGCGGCGACCCGCTGTCGGTGCACTTCTTCGACCGGGTCGGGCTCACCTACGTCTCGTGCTCACCGTTCCGCGTGCCCGTCGCGCGGCTGGAGGCCGGACGGTCGGTGCTGGAGCAGCGCTGACCAAAGGGGCTGATCAAGAGGGGCTGACCAGAGGGGACCTCAGAACAGCGCTGACGCCAGGTTGCGGCGCCCCGCCAGCACGCGCGGGTCGTCGTTGCCGACGGCTGCGAAGAGGCCGAGCAGGTGGTCGCGCGCCTTCGCCTTGTCGGGGTCGACCGTGCGGGCCACGAGGTTCACCAGCCGGGTGAACGCGTCCTCGACATGACCGCCGAGCATGTCGAGGTCGGCGACCATCGTCTGCGCGTCGACGTCGTCGGGGTTCTCGGCCGCGGCGGCCCGCGCCTGGGCGAGGTCGACGCCCTGGGTGCGCTGCATGACCTTGGCGATCGCGAGCCCCCCGGCGGCCTCGACGTCGGCGGGGTTGGAGTCGACGAGCTTCTGGTACTCCGCGACCGCGGCGTCCACGTCACCGGCGGCGAGGGCGTCCTGTGCCGGCGCGTAGCGCGGGTCGACGACCTCCTCCTCGCCCTCCGCCACCGCAGCAGCGCTGGAGCGCGGCTGGTGGCGGCCGGTGATGCCCTGGGCGGTGAGCTGCTGGCCGACCTGGGTGAGCGCGGTGCGCAGCTCCTCGATCGGCAGCGGGTCCTGGATCAGCGGCATCGGCCGGCCGTCCACCACGGCCACGACGAGCGGGATCGACGGGATCTGCATGGCCTGGGCGATCTGCGGCACCGCGTCGATGTCGACGAGGCCCAGCAGGAAGCGACCGTCGTGCTCGCCCACCACCGTCTCGAGGTCGTCGGCGAGCTGGCCGCTCTCGGGCATCCGGGTGCGGGAGTAGAACGCCAGCAGCACGGGCGCCGTCATCGACTGCTCGAGCATGTCCTGGAAGTTCTGCTCGTCGACGACCACGGTGTACGACGAACCGCCACCCGCGGGCGCGGTGGGCTGCGGCGGAGCCGCGGGCTTCCCCAGCCCGGAGAGGTCGATGGCACCTGGGCGGCTGAACGGCTGCTGCGTCATGGCTCAATCCTAGGGAGACCGGTCACGCGAGGTGTCGGGGGTCGGTAGCCTCGGCGCATGCCATCCCGGGGAAGCGCTCTCCTGACGCGCCACCGGCGCAACTTCGGGCTCCTGTTCCGCTTCGTGCTGGTCGGTGCCTCGGGCGTGCTGGTCAACCTGCTCACGCTCGTCGTGCTGCGCAAGCTGGGCCCCCACTTCGACGACGCGGTGATCGGCCTGGGCACCTCCGACTTCAACGTCCGCTGGTACCACGTCTACTCCACGATCGCGTTCTTCGTCGCCAACCTGTCCAACTTCCAGCTCAACCGCACCTGGACCTTCCGGAGCACCCGGGCCTCGCGCTGGTGGACCGAGTACTGGCCGTTCCTCGTGGTCGGCCTCGGCGGCCAGGTGGTGGGTCTGGCCCTGCTGACCCTGCTGATGCACCCGGGCTCCCCGGTGGGCCTGCCGACGAGCGTCTTCGACGACTCGACCGGGCTGCGCACCCGGCTCTACTGGGCCCAGCTGGTCGTGATCGTGCTGGTCACGCCCCTGTCCTTCGTGCTCAACAAGCTCTGGACCTTCGCCGCCGTGCGGACCGGTCACCCCGACCTCGCCGACCCCCTGCGCGAGGACGAGGTGCTGGCCGAGGACGAGGTGGTCTGAGGCTCCCGTGGCGTGGTAGAACAAGCCCGGAGTTCATCGGGAGGGGCGCCACGGCATGACATCGGGGTCATACGACTTCACCGGCTATCAGGTGCTGGTGGTCGGCGGTACACGCGGCGAGGGCCACGCCATCGCGACAGCCATGGCGCAGGCTGGTGCCTCGGTCACCGTGACGGGCACGATGATGCTCCGCTCCCTCTACGACACCGACCTCACGCCGTTCGACTACGAGTCGGTCAACCTCGCGCGCCAGCCGTCGATCGACCACCTCGTCGGCGCCATCGACCACCTCGACGTGCTGGTCCTCGCAGCCACCTGCAACCTGCCCTACGGGCTCCCGGACAGCGAGCACGCCTTCATCGCCGAAGCCGCCCGCTCCGGGCTGCTGGGACCGACCTTCCTCACCACCCGGCTGCGGCTCAAGCTCAGCCACAGCCCGGCGCTCGGAGGCGGCTGCGTCGTCAACACCGGCGCCGTACGCACGTGGCTGGAGCTGTCGTCGACCACGGAGGCCGCCCAGGCCGAGGTGATCGAGTCGACCGCCCGCGCCGGGGACAAGTGGGCCGGGCTGGGCGTGCGGGTCAACTCCGTGCTCCAGGCGCCGCGCTCCGTGCTGCCCCGCCAGTACGCCCCGCCACCGGTCCCGTCCGGTGGCAGCCGGGCTGCCGGTGGCACCCTGGTGCGCACCCAGCAGCAGCGGGTGAGCGAGGCCGTCACCGACGCCGCCCTGTTCCTGGCCAGCAGCTCGGCCTCACGGATCACCGGCCAGACGCTGCGGCTGGGCTGACCACTACCCCTGGTCGAGGAGCTCGTCGGCAGCGGCGTAGGGATCGAGGTCGCCCTGCGCCACGCGACCGGCGAGGGCGTCGAGGTCGGCACCGTCATCGGCGCGCTCCCAGCGGGCCCGCAGGGCAGACAGGGCGATCGCCTCGACCTCGCGTCGCGCCCGGACCGTACGACGACGCGCGAGCTCGCCGGACTCCCCGAGCCAGGCGGCGTGCCGGTCGACCTCGCCGAGGAGCTCGTCGATGCCCTCGCCCGTGCTGGCGACGGTCTTCACGACCGGTGGGCGCCAGGCACCCTCGCGCCGCTCCCCCATGGTGAGCATGGTCCGGAGCTCGCGGCGGGTGCGGTCGGCGCCCTCGCGGTCGGCCTTGTTGACGGCGTAGACGTCACCGATCTCCAGGATCCCGGCCTTGGCGGCCTGGATCCCGTCGCCCATCCCGGGCGCGAGCAGGACCAGGGTGGTGTCGGCCAGGCCGGCCACCTCGACCTCGCTCTGCCCCACGCCGACGGTCTCGACGATCACCACGTCGCAGCCGGCCGCGTCAAGCACGCGCACGGCCTGCGGGGTCGACCAGGCGAGACCGCCGAGGTGCCCGCGGGCGCCCATGGAGCGGATGTAGACGTCCCGGTCGAGCGCATGGTCGCCCATCCGCACCCGGTCGCCCAGGAGGGCGCCACCGGAGAACGGCGAGGACGGGTCGATGGCGAGCACGCCGACCCGCCGACCCCCTCGCCTCATCGCCGAGACCAGCGCGCTGGTCGAGGTGGACTTGCCGACCCCGGGCGCGCCGGTGATGCCGAGCACGTGGGCCCGACCGGTGTGCTCGCGGAGCGCGGACATCACCTCGCGCAGGACGGGTGAGGCATCCTCGACGAGGGTGATCAGCCGCGCGACGGCGGCGGGATCACCCTCGCGGGCTCGCGCGACGAGGTCGGGGACCGCGTGGGCACCCCTCCGCGTCACGAGGCGATCACGCCTGCGGGACCCGGATGATCAGGGCGTCGCCCTGGCCACCGCCACCGCACAGGGCGGCCGCCCCGACGCCGCCACCGCGACGCTGGAGCTCGAGGGCCAGGTGCAGCACGATGCGGGCGCCGGACATCCCGACCGGGTGGCCGAGCGCGATCGCGCCGCCGTTGACGTTGACGCGGTCCTGGTCGACGCCGAGCTGACGGGCGGACTCGATGCCGACCGCCGCGAAGGCCTCGTTGAGCTCGAAGAGGTCGATGTCGGAGACCGCGATGCCCTCCTTCTGCGCCGCCTTGGTGATCGCGTTGGCCGGCTGGAGCTGCAGGGAGGAGTCGGGACCCGCGACCTGCCCGGAGGCGCCGATCTCGGCGAGCCAGGTGAGGCCGAGCTCCTCGGCCTTGGCCTTGCTCATCACGACCACCGCGCAGGCGCCGTCGGAGATCTGGGACGCGGAGCCGGCGGTGATGCTGCCGTCCCTGGCCACCGGACGGAGGCTGGCGAGGGACTCGACCGTGGTGTCGCCGCGGATGCCCTCGTCCTCGGCGACGGTGAGGTCGCCCTTGCGGGTCCTGATCGTCACCGGCACGACCTCGTCGTCGAAGACACCGTTCTTCCAGGCCAGCGCCGCACGCTGGTGCGACTGGGCCGAGAACGCGTCCTGCTCCTCGCGGGTCAGGTGGGCGCCGGCGGCGTTGCAGCCGTCGGTGAGGTTGATCATCGCCTGGTCGGTGAACTGGTCGTAGAGCGCGTCGTAGGCCATCGAGTCGACGAGCGCGGTGTCGCCGTACTTGAAGCCCTCACGGCTCTTCGGCAGCAGGTGCGGCGCCCGGGTCATCGACTCCATGCCGCCCGCGACGACGATCTCGTGCTCCCCCGCGCGGATGAGCTGGTCGGCCATCGCGATCGCGTTGAGGCCGGAGAGGCAGACCTTGTTGATGGTGATCGAGGGGACGGTCATCGGGATGCCGCCCTTGACCGCGGCCTGGCGCGCGGTGATCTGCCCGGCGCCGGCCTGGATGACCTGGCCCATGATCACGTAGTCGACCTGGTCCCCGCTGACCCCGGCCTTGTCGAGCGCGCCGGCGATGGCCACGCCACCGAGGTCGGCTGCCGACTGGTCCTTGAGCCCACCCAGGAGGCGGCCGATCGGGGTGCGCGCTCCAGCGACGATGACAGAACCGGTCATGAGCTTTCCTCCAGCGATGCGGGTGAGGTGTACGTCTGGCGACGATACCCACTCCTGCATGCGACGCGGCAGGGGCTGCGGCCCGCCCGCCGTGAGGCACACGTCACACCGTCGAGCCGCCATGGCCCTCCCCAAAATGTGGGAGCCGGCCACCTCGCGGCACCCGTCCGGGTCCCGGCGGTGGTGGGCTGGGGGCACCTTCTCGGGAGGCCCACCCCCGAACGTCCGAGGAGCGCACCATGTCCCGAGCCCGCCGCACCCTCTCCACCCTCGTCGCCCTCGCCACGACGGCCGTGCTGGGCACCACACTGTGCGCCCCGCCCGCCAGCGCGGCCGGCAGCGACCTCGCCGGCCTCTGGTTCCTCGACGAGGGGTCCGGCCAAGTCGCCTACGACTGGTCCTTCAGCGGCAACCGTGGCCAGCTCGGGTCGACTCCCTATGCCGACGCCCAGGACCCCGCGTGGGTCTCCGTGCCGAGCCTCCTGCTGCGTCGCTCCGCGCTCCGCTTCGCCGGCTCGCAGCACCTCCGCGTCGCCAACGCACCGTCGCTGGAGCCCGACGGGGTGACCGTGGTGGCGCGCGTACGCGGCACGGCGGGCGGGACCTTCCGCTACCTCGCCTCGAAGGGGTCGCTCTCCTGCGAGACGGCGTCCTACGGCCTCTACACCGGAGCCCAGGGCGGCCTGCGCTTCTACGTATCCGACGGCAGCACCTACACCCTGTCCGCCGACGCCGGCGCGGGGATCTGGGACGGTCGCTGGCACCGGGTGACGGGCGCGTACGACGGGCAGTCGGTGCGGCTGTGGGTCGACGGGGTGCAGGTGGGCAGCCCGGTCGTCTCCCCGGTCGGCATCGGCTACGGCCTGCCGGACGGGGAGGACTTCCTCCTCGGCGACTACGCCGGACCGTGCGGCAGCCCGTTGGGCTTCGTGGGCGACATCGACGCGGCGGCCGTGATCGGCCACTACGTGGCCGACCCCACCCTCTGACGGGAGTCTCCGGGGCGGCGTGAGGCACACGTCACACCCCCTCGCGCGTCGCGCCACCTTCGGCCACCATGTGCCCATGAGCGCTCCCGAGCCACTCCAGGACGTCCAGCACCTCTTTACCGCGATCGACCACGTCGGCATCGCGGTGCCCGACCTCGACGTCGCCATGGCCTTCTACCGCGACATCTACGGCATGCAGGTCCTCCACGAGGAGGTCAACGAGGAGCAGGGCGTGCGCGAGGCGATGGTCGGGGTGGGCAGCTCCGGGTCGTGCATCCAGCTGCTCGCACCACTCTCCCCCGAGTCGACCATCGCCACGTTCCTCGACCGCAACGGCCCGGGCATCCAGCAGCTCGCCTTCCGGGTCGAGGACGTCGAGCACGTGGCCGCTGTCCTCCGCGAGCGCGGCCTGCGCCTGCTGTACGACGCCCCGCGGCGCGGCACCTCCGACAGCCGGGTGAACTTCATCCACCCCAAGGACGCCGGCGGGGTGCTCGTCGAGCTGGTCGAGCCCGCGCGGACGGCGCACTAGCGACGTACGTCACACCTCGTTCCACGCAAGGTTACCCACCGGTATCTTGACCCGATCGACCGTCGCGCCACCGCTGCCTCACCCCCTGATTCCAGGAGACACCTGTGCAGAACATCCTCGAAGCCATCCAGTCCGGCAACGCCACCTCGGAGGACTTCTCCTCCCTCGCGCTGCCCGAGTCCTACCGGGCCGCCTTCGTGAAGAAGGACGAGGTCGACATGTTCGAGGGCCTCTCCGCCAAGGAGAAGGACCCTCGCAAGTCGATCCACGTCGACGAGGTCCCGCTGCCCGAGCTCGGCCCGGGCGAGGCGCTCGTGGCGGTGATGGCGAGCGCCATCAACTACAACACCGTGTGGACCTCGATCTTCGAGCCCGTCTCCACCTTCGGCTTCCTCGAGCGCTACGGCCGCGAGTCCGACCTCGGCAAGCGCCACGACCTGCCCTACCACGTGGTCGGCTCCGACCTGTCCGGCGTCGTGCTGGCCACCGGCCCCGGCGTGACCAAGTGGCACCCCGGCGACCGGGTCGTCGCGCACTGCCTCTCGGTCGAGCTCGAGGCCCCCGACGGCCACAACGACACGATGCTCGACCCGTCGCAGCGGATCTGGGGCTTCGAGACCAACTTCGGCGGCCTCGCCGACGTCGCCATGGTCAAGGCCAACCAGCTGATGCCCAAGCCCGAGCACCTGACCTGGGAGGAGGCCGCCTCCCCCGGCCTCGTCAACTGCACCGCGTACCGCCAGCTCGTCTCCAAGAACGGCGGCGACATGAAGCAGGGCGACAACGTCCTCATCTGGGGCGCCTCGGGCGGTCTCGGCGGCTTCGCCACGCAGTACGCCCTCAACGGCGGCGCCACCCCCGTGTGCGTCGTCTCCAACGAGGAGAAGGCCGCCATCGCCCGCAGCATGGGCGCGGAGCTGATCATCAACCGCTCCGAGGAGGGCTACAAGTTCTGGAACGACGAGAACACCCAGCAGGACCCGAAGGAGTGGAAGCGCTTCGGCGCCCGCATCCGTGAGCTCACGGGCGGCGAGGACATCGACATCGTCTTCGAGCACCCCGGTCGGGAGACCTTCGGCGCCTCGGTGTTCGTCACCCGCAAGGGCGGCACCATCACCACCTGTGCCTCGACCTCGGGCTACATGCACGAGTACGACAACCGCTACCTGTGGATGAACCTCAAGCGGATCATCTCGAGCCACTTCGCCAACTACCGCGAGTCGTGGGAGGCCAACCGCCTCATCGCCAAGGGCAAGATCCACCCGACCCTGTCGCGGACCTACACCCTCGACGAGGTCGGCCAGGCCTCCCTCGACGTCCACCACAACACCCACCAGGGCAAGGTCGGCGTGCTGTGCCTCGCGCCCGAGGAGGGGCTCGGCGTCCTCAACCACGAGATGCGCGCCCAGCACGAGACGGCGATCAACCGCTTCCGCGGCGTCTGAGACACCCACCCCCAGGGATGGCCTCCACCCCGGTTCGCGGACTCTCCGCGAGCCGGGGTGTGTTTGTCCCCGGCCATCGGACAGACTGGCCCCGAACCAGTCCACACGTACCGAGAGAGGGTGCCGCAGCATGAGCCGCGACCAGGGCCTGTCCATCTTCGACGAGCCGGAGTCCGCCGACAGCGCAGCCGAGGAGACGCAGGTGCTCCCGGTCACCCCGAAGGACGCACCGAAGTCCCCGCCGGCCAGCCAGGAGCAGGCCGAGGACCCGGGCGAGGCCACCCAGGCCATGCAGCCCGCGCCCAGGCGGACGCCGGAGCAGGCACCGAAGGCCGAGCCGACGCCCGAGCCCGAGCCGGCTCCCGCAGCCGCGCCGGTCGCGGCCGCTGCCCCCCAGCCCTCACGCCCGTCGCCGGTGATCCCGCCGGCCGCACCCGCGCCTGCCTCCGCCCCGTTGCCCCTCGTTCGCCGCGGCGGCTACGACAAGGCGGCCGTCGACCAGCGCGTGGGCCAGCTCCAGACCGAGAAGTCCGGCCTGGCCTCCAGCCTCGCGAGCAGCGAGCAGCGCGTCATCGACCTCGAGGCGGACCTCGAGCGGATGCGCAGCGAGCTGCAGGAGAACGCCAACCCCACCTACGCCGGCCTCGGCGGTCGCGCCACCTCGATGCTCAAGCTGGCCGAGGACGAGGCCACCGACGTACGCACGGCGAGCCGCCGCGACGCCGACGAGATCCGCACGCAGGCCGAGCGCGACGCCCAGAGCATCCGCGCCGACGCGGCCCGCGAGGCCGACGACATGCGCATGGTGCAGCTCAAGGAGCTCGACGAGATGCGGTCGCGACTGACCGCGGACGCCGAGACCGAGCGCAACCTCGCCCAGGCGGAGGCCGCCGACATCCTGGCCGCCGCGCGACGCGAGTCCGACCAGCTGCGGCTGGCCGCCCAGCAGGAGACCAACGAGCTGCGCGTGACGGCGACGCGCGAGGCCGAGCAGGCCCGCGCCGCCGCCGACCGCGAGGTGCAGGAGGCCCGTCGCACGCTGGCGGTGGAGAAGGAGCGGCTCGCCCGCGAGGCCACCGAGCACCACAGCAACGCCACGGCGGAGACCCAGCGCCTCGTCACCGAGGCCGAGGAGCGCGCCAACGCCGCCGAGCAGCGTGCCCGCGAGGCCACGGCGCAGGCCAACACCCACCGCCAGCAGGCCCAGGCCGAGGCCGAGGGGCTGCTGAGCCGGGCCCGCCGCGAGGCCGAGCAGGTCGTCGCCTCGGCGCGGTCCCAGGCGGACTCCATCGGCACCACCCGGGTCGCCGAGGCCGAGCGCGAGCTCGCCAACATCCAGGCCGAGATCGAGCGCGTGACGAAGCGTCGCGACGCGATCACCGCCCAGCTGGGGGCCCTGCGCGACGTCGTCGCCGGGTTCGACAAGGACGAGTCCTGAGCTGGCGCACCCGGCTCCGGGAGGCCCTGTCCTCCCCGGACGCCGAGGTGGAGCCCGAGGTCCTCGAGCAGGTCGTCGACCAGGTCAGCGAGGACGCCGACCGCGCCGAGGCCGCGGCCGAGTCCGCCGAGGAGTCGGCCAGGTCGGCCGCCGAGATCGCCGAGCACATCGACGACTCCACGGACCTGGTGGTCGACGAGGCGAGTCCCGCGCCCTACGTCCCCGCCGAGCCGGCTCCGCACCCGACGCTGCTGCGGCACACGCCCTTCAACATCGGCTTCTTCGGTGCGCTGGGCGCCCTCGTCGCCATCTTCTTGTCCCAGCAGCTGCTCAGCATCTCCTCGGTCCTGATCCTGCTGGTGATGTCGATGTTCCTCGCGATCGGGCTCAACCCTGTCGTGGAGTTCTTCATGCGCCGCGGCATGCGGCGCGGCCTGTCGGTCCTGCTCGTGCTCGTCGTGGTGATCGGGGTGCTGGCGCTCTTCGTGGTCGCGATCGCCCCCGTCATCAGCGAGCAGATCGCCCTGATCACGCGCAACGCGCCCGGCTGGCTCGACGACCTGCAGAGCAACCGTCAGGTCCAGAAGCTCGACGACCAGTACGACATCATCGCCAAGGCCCGCGACTACATCCAGAACGGCGACTTCGGCCAGAAGGTGTTCGGCGGCGCCCTCGGCGTCGGCCTCAAGGTGCTGTCCGCGGTGGCCAACAGCTTCATCGTGATCGTCCTGATGATCTACTTCCTGGCCTCACTGCCCAGCATCAAGCACGCCGGCTACTCCCTCGCGCCGGCCTCCAAGCGGCCCCGCGTGAGCGAGCTCGGCGACAAGATCATCCGCTCGACCGGCGCCTACGTCGCCGGCGCGTTCCTCGTGGCCATGTGTGCGGGCGTGAGCACGCTGGTCTTCTCGTTCGTCGTCGGGCTCGGTGACTACGCCTTCGCCCTGGCCTTCGTCGTGGGCCTGTTCTCGCTCATCCCGGTCGTGGGCGCCTTCGTGTCCGGCGCTCTGATGACCCTGCTGGCCCTGACGGTCTCGCCGACGGTCGCCCTGGTGGCGCTGGTCTACTACATCGCCTACCAGCAGGTGGAGTCCTACTTCATCTACCCGCGGATCATGAAGAAGTCGGTGGACATCCCGGGCTCGGTGACCGTGGTCGCCGCGCTCGTGGGTGGCTCGCTGCTGGGCATCATCGGTGCCCTGCTGGCCGTGCCGGTGGCGGCGGCGCTGCTGCTGCTGCACCGCGAGGTCTTCCTCAAGCGGCAGGACTCTCGCTGAGCGTCTCGGGCTCCGGCTCCGGGAGGGGCTCGACCACCAGTGGCGCGCGTCCCTCCCCCAGCTTGACCACGACGACTCCGGCGAGCACCAGGAGGCCGCCGGTCATCTGCACGGGGCGCGGCAGCTCGCCCAGCAGCAGCCAGGCGAAGATCACCGCCGCCAGCACCTCGCCGAGCGCGACGAAGGACGCCAGCCGGCTGCCGAGTCGTCGCCCGGCCTCGATGCCGGTGACGTAGGCGAAGGCTGCGGTGACCAGGCCGAGGGCCAGGACGGGCAGCCACCACGGGACGGAGTGGCCGTCGTAGACGGCGGGGGCGGTCGAGCCACGGAACGGGAGCACGCCGACCGCGCCGGCGGTGCCGAGCACCACGCTGGCGACCAGCAGGCCGCCGGCGGCCAGGCTGATGCCCGGCAGGCCGTTGCCCTCGTCGGCGGAGATCACGAAGTAGGACGCAGCGCCGACCATCGCGCCGAGCGCCCAGAGGACGCCGACCGTGCTCAGCTCGGCGCCCGAGATCACGTCGAGCACCAGCACCAGGCCGGACGCGGCGATGGCCGCCCCCAGGACGGTCAGC
Source organism: Nocardioides alpinus (assembly GCF_900112035.1). GTDB lineage: Bacteria > Actinomycetota > Actinomycetes > Propionibacteriales > Nocardioidaceae > Nocardioides > Nocardioides alpinus. The sequence goes on from NZ_FOKC01000003.1 coordinate 149,238, forward strand.
CCGGAGGGCCGGTGGCCGTGGCGCAGCCACAGCCAGAGCACCACCGCGACGGGAGCGGTGTACTCGAGGAGCAGCGCGACGCTGACCTGCATGTAGGTGACGGCGTAGAAGTAGCAGAGCTGCGCCCCGGCCACGGCCGAGATGCCGTAGACCGTGACGAGGCCGGCGTTGTCGCGGAGCAGGTGCCACCGACCGCGCACCGCCAGCAGGCCCGGCACGATCAGCACGGTCGCGGCGATGACGGTGCGCACGGTCACCGCCGCGCCGGCGCTCCACCCGGTGTCGAGGAGTCCGCGCGCCAGCACCCCGGACAGGCCGAAGCTGGTGGCGGACGCAAGGGCGAGCAGCAGACCGGTGGTCGTCCGCGACGATCTGCTGTCATGCGTCAAAGCCGTCACGGTCATGACACTATGGCGCGGTCGTGTAATGTGTCAATGTGCTTTTCACGGATGACACGGACGCGGCGCTGCAGGCCGCTGTCGCGCTGGTGAACTCGACCGACGCCCCCGGCGACCCCCTCGGCACGGTCGAGGACCTCTCCGCCTTCCTCACCGCCTGGACCTACACCGGGCGCCACGACGCCACCCCCGCCGAGCTCCAGGCCCTCCGGCGCCTGCGCCCCGCGCTCAAGGACCTGCTGCTCGCCGAGCGCGACGAGGCGGCCGGCATCGTCAACACGATGCTCGCGCGCGCCAGGGCGCTCCCCCAGCTCCAGCGGCACGACCAGTGGGACTGGCACGTGCACGCGGTCGACCCCGACCACCCGCTCGACGAGCGGGTGGTCGTCGAGACGGCCATGGCGATGATCGACGTGATCCGCGCCGACGAGATGTCGCGGCTGGCCCGCTGCGCGGCCGACGACTGCGACGACGTCGTGCTCGACCTCTCGCGCAACCGGTCGCGCCGCTACTGCTCGACCACGTGCGGCAACCGCGAGGCCGTGGCGGCCTACCGCGCCCGCCAGAAGGCCTGAGTCAGGCTCGCCTCACGCGAGGAAGCGGCGCAGCACCTCGAGGAAGATCTCCGGCTGCTCGGAGTGCACCCAGTGCCCGGCGCCCTTGATCAGCACCCTCCGGTTGCGCGGGAACCGTCGGTCCATCTCCGCGGAGTGCTCGTCGTCGATGTAGTCCGAGCTCGCCCCGCCGACCCACAGCACCGGACCGTCGTACGACGCCTCGCCCAGGCGCTCGGCCGGCCAGCCGGTGAGCCCGTCCATGGACGCCCCGAGCAGGTCGAGGTTGAGCTGCCAGTGCCACCCGTCGTCAGCGCGGCGCAGGTTCTGCAGGAGGAAGCTGCGCACGACCGGGTTGGGCACCGCCTCACGCAGGGCCTCGTCGGCCTGGCCGCGGGTCTGCAGGGCCGCGAGGTCGAGCGCGCGCATGGTGTCGATGTAGCCGACGAACTCGCGACCGCTCGGGTAGGCCACGGGAGCGACGTCGACCACGACGAGGCGCTCGACCAGCTCGGGGTGGCGCAGGGCCAGGCACATCGCGATCTTGCCGCCCATGGAGTGCCCGACGAGGACCACGGGCCCGTGACCGCGGAGCTCGTCGGCGACCAGGTCGGCCAGCTCGACGTAGTCGAAGGACTCCGTCCACGGCGAGCGGCCGTGGTTGGGCATGTCGAGCAGCAGGACCCGGTGGACGGCGCTGAGCGCCTTGGCGACCTGCGTCCAGTTCCTGCCCTGGCCGAAGAGCCCGTGGCAGAAGGCGATCGTCGCCCCGGCGTGGTCGTCGCCGAGGACCGTGGTGTGCAGGCCCACGGCTAGAAGTCGAAGCCGTCGAACAGGTCGCCGATGCCGTCGCCGATCCCGCCGAACATGTCGCCGAGGCCTTCACCGAGGGCGCCGATGCCGTCTCCGAGCCCGTCGAAGCCGCCGCTGAAGAGCATGCCCATGAACATCCACTCCATCGGGCCGAAGTTGCCGAAGTACCCCTGGGCGTAGGGCTGGTAGGCGCGACCGCCCTGCCAGTAGGGCACCCGCCGGGAGCCGACCATGACCTTGCGGATGTCGGGCTCGGCGCCGGCGCGCACGCGCTCTGCGTCGAGGGCGCAGGCGGGCACGTCCCGCTGGGCGCCGCCCGGCGGCACCCACGGGACGTCGGCGACCGACATCCCGTGCCGCGGGTCGAAGAAGCAGGGTGGGCGGCGCTGCGGGAGCGGCTCCCCGGCCACCCGCGCACGCACGCACGCCATCGCGTAGCGGCCGTCCTCGAGGATCTCGGTGACGTGGCGTACGTCGTCGGGGCGGGTCAGCGCGGCGGCGGCCGTCTTGGCGGACTCGTAGGCGTCGAGGGCACGCTGGTAGTCGGCGTTGGCTCCCGGGTCGAGCTGCTCGCCGGCCAGGTCGATGTCGAGGTCCTGCAGCTCCACGCCGAGGGCGGTGACGTCCTCCTCGGCGAGCCGCTTAACCGGCGCCACCGCGGCCTCGGCCTTGGCCAGCTCGCGCTTCTTGCCCGTCTTGCCCGCGCTCACCGCGACCGCGACGAGACCGCCGAGGACGACCAGCACGAGGACGAGTTCCATGGCCACAGCCTATCGAGCGGCGGCAAGGTCCCGGAGCCGGTGCGGGCGCACTCCCGAGCAGGCCGTACGTCGACCCCCGACGACGTACGGCCTGCTCTGAGAGGCGGCCGGTGGGCTGCCGGACCCTCCCCTGTGGGGCCCCGCCACCCTCGGCGTACGAGAAGACTCCCGCGAACCTGTGGGTGTCGGCATCCGTAGTCCTACGTATCTCTCTCGCGGAGAGCGATAGGTTCAGTTCGTGCTGTCCCCCTGTCTCGGTCGTGCCGAGGTCCAGCGTGTGCTGGGCCAGGCCATGGACGAGTCACGCTGGGTCACCGTGGTCGGTCCGCCCGGCAGCGGGAAGACGCTCCTCGTGCGCCATGCCGCGGTCGCCTCGCCCGCGTCGTGGGTCGACGCGCGCAACCTGCACAGCCTCGACGACGTGCTCGTCGCCGCCCTGGAGAGCCTCGAGTCGGAGACCGCCCCGGGCGACTCCCTCAGCGGTGCCCTCGGACGTGCCGTCGACGGCCGCGAGTGCCTCCTCGTCCTCGACGGTCTGGACCTCGACGTCACCCGGGCCGGCCCGATGCTCCAGTCGATGCTGGAGAGCACCACCGACGCCCGCGTGGTGGTGACGGCGCGGACCACGGCCGGCCAGCCGCTGGAGTCGGTCGTACGCGTCGGGCCGCTGCCGGTCCCCACGAACCGCTCGCCGCTGGAGGGCCCGGCCGTCGAGCTCTTCCTGCGCCGGATCCGTTCGGCCGGCGGACAGGCGGTCGACCTGACCACCCAGTCCCACGAGGTACGCCGCCTGCTGCGCGCCACCGGTGGACTGCCCCTGCTCATCGAGCAGGTGGCCGTTCAGTCGGCCCTGGTCGGGCTGAGCAACGCCATGTCCACCGTCAGCCTCGACCAGGCCGTCGACTCGGCCCACGCGCTGCTGGACGAGGCGAGCGCGACCGCGTTGCGGCGCATCGGCGTGCTCGACTTCCCGGCCGGCCTCGGCGTGCTCGCCCGGGTGCTCGACGAGTCGGTCCCCACCACCGCAGAGCTGGCCGGCGACCTCGTACGCCGCAGCCTGCTGGAGGTCGACGCCCGCGGGCGCTTCGACATGCTCTCGCCCATCCGCGGGCGCGCGCGTGCCCTGGCCAGCCCGGTCGACGTGGCTGCGGTCGAGGCCGGCCTGCTCGGCTGGGCGCAGGACAACGCCCCGGAGCACGACAACTACGGCGCCGCCGACGCCGAGTGGCTCCACGACCTGCCGGCCATGCGCCACGCCGTGCTCACCGCGTGCGCCAACCCGGACACGCGCGCCGACGGCTACTCGGTGGCCAACCGGATCTTCTCCTCCCTCTACACCTCGATGCGGGCGCGCGAGGCCCTCGAGATCCTCGAGGCGGCCATCGCGAGCGGCGACGGCCCGCCCTGGATGGGCGCCCAGGTCGCGCGACGGGCCGGGATCGCGGCCTCCGAGATGCGCGGCACCTACGAGGGCATGTGGTTGCTCGACCGGTCCGACGAGCACGCCTCGTCCGCGCCCCGCCCCGAGGAGCAGCTGTCCAAGACCGCCTCGATCCGCGCCGAGATGCACCTCGACGCCGGCGAGATGCAGCGCGCGGAGGCGGAGGCCCGGCGCGCCATCGACCTCGATCCCGACGGGTCGATCCGGCGTCAGGCGACCCGCACGCTCGCCGACGTCTATGCCTCCCAGGGACGCTTCGCCGAGGCCGCCCAGGCGGCGAGCGACGCGATGCCGGGCCGGATCACCCGCGACGAGCGTTGGATCGACCTCTCCGCGCGCACCGTCCTGGCCCGCATCGCGCTCGAGCAGGGCCGCACCGCCGAGGCAGTGGCCGGTGCGCGTGCCGTGGTGCTCGAGGCCCGCGAGCTCGCCGAGGACCGGGTCGGCCTGCTGGCCGAGACGCTGCTCCGGGGCATCGACCCCACGTGGACACCCACCGAGGTGGTCCGCGAGACCCTGCCGTGGGCGGTCCGGCTGCCCGTGCTGGCCCAGGACGGTCGGGACCTGCTGGCGCGCGGCGAGGCGCGGCAGGCGGCCGGGCTGGCCGCCGACGTCGTCGCCCTGGCCGACTCGGCCAGGCTCGGTCGTGACGGCGTGGAGGCGCGCCTGCTGCTCGGTCGGGCGCTCGTGCAGCTCGGCGACCTCGACCAGGCGACCACGACCTACCTGACGGCACTCGAGCACTGCCGCACCATGCACCTGCCGCTGCGTGCGGCCGACGTCCTCGACGGTCTCGCCGGAGTGGCCCACGCCCGCGAGCTGCCGGAGGCGCGTGCCCTCGCGGCCGCTGCCTTCGCGCTGCGCACCCCGCGGATGGCGGTGCGCTGGGGCTACTCCGCCGACTATGACGTCCTGCCTGCCGGCCGGGCGCCGGAGGACTGGATCGAGGGGGACGACCTGTCGGCGCAGTCGGTCGGCCTCATCACCGCCGTGTTCAACCGCCCCGCGTCCGCACCTCCCTCTGCGCTCGACGCCCTCACGGCTGCCGAGCGGCTGGTGGCGCAGCGGGTGGCCCAGGGGCTCACCAGCCGCAGGATCGCGGAGGAGCTCTTCGTGTCACCGCGCACGGTGGACGCCCACCTCACCCACATCTACCGCAAGCTCGACATCAACACCCGCGCCCGCCTGGCCGCGCTGGTCATGGAGCAGACCTTCTCGCAGTAGCCGGTCGGTGGCGGCTGTCGGTGGCGGCTGTCGGTGGTCGTCGTCAGGATGGATCCATGAGCCGGACCATCCAGGTGACCTTCGACGCCCACGACCCCCAGGCGCTGTCCCGCTTCTGGGCCGACGCCATGGGCTACGTCAACCCGCCCCCACCCGGGCGCGAGCTCGAGCCGGGACAGGACCCGTTCGATGCGTGGCACGCCTTCCTCGCCGAGGTCGGGGTGCCCGAGTCGGAGTGGAACTCAGCGTCCGCGGCCGAGGACCCCGACGGCGCCGGCCCGCGCCTGTTCTTCCAGCGGGTGCCGGAGGGCAAGACCGCCAAGAACCGGGTGCACCTCGACCTGCGCGCCGCCCCGGGACGGCAGGGAGAGGAGCGGATGGCCGCTCTCGAGGCCGAGTGCGAGCGGCTGGTCGCCCTCGGGGCCACCCGGGTGGAGCGGCACGAGCCGTCGCCGCCGATGACCGCCGGTCACCTCTGGATGGCGGACCCCGAGGGCAACGAGTTCTGCCTCGATTGACCAGCGGGGGTCGGCCAGCGGGGACCGACTAGCGCGCGCTGTAGTCCCGGAAGCCGCGACCGGCCTTGCGACCGAGGTAGCCGGCAGTGACCAGGTGCTCGAGCAGCGGAGCGGGCGAGAAGCCCGGCTCGCGGAACTCGAGGTACAGCTCCTTCTGGATCGCCAGCGACACGTCGTTGCCGACCACGTCGAGCAGCTCGAAGGGACCCATCGGCAGCGCACACCCGAGCTTCATGGCGAGGTCGATGTCGTCGGCGGTCGCGTAGTGGGCCTCGAGCATCTTCACCGCGTCGTTCAGGTAGGGGAAGAGCAGCGCGTTGACGATGAAGCCGGCGCGGTCCCCACACTTCACGGCCACCTTGCCGACCTGGTCGCACAGCGCCAGCACGGTCTCGGTGACGGCCTCGTCGGTCGCGACGGTGGACACCACCTCGACCAGCTTCATGATGGTCGCCGGGTTGAAGAAGTGCATGCCGATGACGTGCTGGGGGCGCTTCGTCACCCGGGCCATGGAGATGATCGGCAGCGAGGACGTCGTCGTCGCGAGGATCGCCCCGGGCTTGCAGATCTCGTCGAGGTTCTCGAAGAGCGTGGTCTTGACGGCGAGGTCTTCAGCGATGGCCTCGACGACGAGGTCGACGTCCTTGAGGTCCTCGAGCGAGGTGGTGCCGCGCACCCGGCCGAGCACCTCGGTCTTCTGCTCCTCGGTGGCGCGGCCGCGCTGGATCTGCTTGTCGAAGTTCTTGGTGATCGCGGCGACGACGCCGGCGATCTTGTCCTGGCCGCGTCCGGTGAAGAGGACCTCGTGGCCGGCCTTGGCGAAGACCTCGACGATGCCGGCGGCCATGGTGCCCGTGCCCACGACTCCGACGAGCCGGATGTCGTGCCTCAGCTGCGGCTTGTCGTCGGCGCTGGGGGTCTGGGCGTCGTCGACGACGACGGGTGAGTCGGGCGCCTCGTAGGTGTAGAAGCCGCGGCCCGACTTGCGGCCGAGGAGGCCCGCGGTGACGTACTGCTTGAGGATCGGCGCCGGTGCGTGCAGGCGGTCGCGTCCCTGCTTGTACATCGTGTCGAGGATCTCGTAGGCCGTGTCGAGGCCGATCAGGTCGAGCAGCGCCAGCGGGCCCATCGGATAGCCGCAGCCGAAGCGCATGGCGGCGTCGATGTCCTCACGCGAGGCGTACTTGCCCTCGTACATCGCGACCGCGTGGTTGAGGTAGCCGAAGAGGAGGGTGTTGGCGATGAACCCGGCCTTGTCCCCGCAGACGACCGGGTTCTTGCCGAGGCTGCGGAGCAGGCCCTGCACGTCGGCCAGGACGTCGGGCTCGGTGACGACGGTGCGGATGATCTCGACGAGGTTCTGCACCGGGGCCGGGTTGAAGAAGTGCACGCCGACCACGCGGCCCGGCTTGGAGTTGGCCGTGGAGATCTCGGTGACGCTGAGCGAGGACGTGTTGGTGGCGAGCACCGCGTCGTCACGGACGATGTCGTCCAGCGTGCGGAAGATCGACTTCTTGACCGCGAGCGACTCGACCACTGCCTCGATGACGAGGTCGGCGACGGCGAGGTCCTTCATCTCCGTGGTGAGGGTGATCCGGCCGAGCAGCTCGGCCTGCTGCTCCTCGGTCATCTTCTCGCGCTTCACGGCGCGGCCGGTGGAGTGCTCGAGGTGCTGGCGACCGCGCTCGACACCCGTCTCGTTGACCTCGACGCCGATCACGGCGTAGCCGTTGCGGGCGAACACCTCGGCGATGCCGGCGCCCATGGTGCCCAGGCCGATGACGCCGACGGTGGTGAACTCGCGGGTGGTTTCGTCGCTCATGGACGCATGCTCCCACGCGGGTGCGGCCTCGCGGGTGTGGGAACCGTCACGTCCCGGGACGTACGACGACCACCTCGTCGCCCGGTCGGACCGGGCCGGGGCGCGCCACCCTGGCGCAGAGCCCCCGCAGGCGACGCGGCTTGCCCTCGGGTCCGTTGACGAAGGCCATCGCGTCCTTGCCGTAGCGCGCGATGAACTTGCCGCACCCGTTGTGGGGCTGGTCGGTCACGACGACCACGGCGCCCCCGGGGCCGCCGATGTGCAGCTCGCTCCAGGCGGGCAGGTGGTCGTGGGAGAGATCGAGGTCGAGGAACATCTGGTCGCCGGCGAGCGCCTCGCGCTCCGGGTCCTGGGCGAGGAACTCCACCAGCCGGTGGCTCATCAGGTTGAGCTGCATGTCGGGGTGGGCCGAGCCGTCGGGCATGCGGCGACTGCCGCGAGCGACCCACGTGTCGCCGACCAGACCTTCGTCGACGTCGAGGTGGCCGACCTCCAGCACCTCGCGCTCTCCCACGGCAGGCCTGCGGACGACGGCCCGGAGGGTGCCGACGTCGCGCGGCGCCTCGTCGATGGTCGGGAGGAAGGCGGTCAGCTCGGCGGTGGACCGGTGGGCGCGCAGGGGGCGCCGCATCCAGGTGCGCCGACCGTGCCGGGACAGGCCGAGCCGCTCCTCCTCCTCGGTGATCGCGAGCTGCGCCGCAGTCCGAGGCTCGTCCTCGGCGACCTCGACGAAGCCGTGCCGCGCGTAGAACGGCGCGTTCCACGGCAGGTCGGCGTACGTCGTGAGCGTGAGCGAGCCGTGCCCCTTGGTCGCAGCCCGCTCCGCGGCCGCTTCCAGCAGCGCCGTCCCGACGCCGCGGCGGGCGTGGTCGGGGTGGACCGAGATCTGGGCGAGGTGGGCGTGGGACTCCATGTCGACGACGTGGGCGAAGCCGATCGCGGGGTCGCCGGCGACCAGGAGGAAGCCCTGCTGCGACATCCGCTCGTGCCCACTGGGCGCCGGCGAGGCGAGCACGTCGCCGGTCAGGTCGCCCAGCACGGCCTCGAACATCGCGAGACCGGAGTCCTCGATCGCGGCGATCAGCGGGAGGTCGCGCGCCCGTGCGGGGCGTACTGCGTGGTCGGTCACGCGACCACTGTAGATTCGCCCGTCGTGAGGATCGTCGTCGCGCGCTGCCAGGTGGACTACGCAGGTCGGCTCTCGGCCCACCTGCCCCTCGCGACGCGAGTGCTGATGCTCAAGTCGGACGGTTCGGTGCTGATCCACTCCGACGGTGGCTCCTACAAGCCGCTCAACTGGATGTCGCCGCCCTGCACCGTCCGCGAGGGCGTCGCCGAGGACGGCCGCCCCGAGTGGGTGGTGACGGCCGGCAAGACCGACGACACGCTGCGCATCCTGATCGACGAGGTCCTCCACGACACCTCGCACGAGCTCGGCATCGACCCCGGCCTGCAGAAGGACGGCGTCGAGAAGCACCTCCAGGAGCTGCTCGCCGAGCACCCCGCCACGTTGTCGGACGGGCTCACGCTCGTGCGGCGCGAGTTCATGACCGCCATCGGGCCGGTCGACCTGATGTGCCGCGACGCCGAGGGCCTCTCCGTCGCCGTCGAGATCAAGCGCCGCGGCGACATCGACGGCGTCGAGCAGCTGACCCGCTACCTCGACCTCCTCAACCGCGACCCCGCCCTCACCCGCAAGGGCGCCGTCCGGGGCATCTTCGCCGCCCAGGAGATCAAGCCCCAGGCCCGCGTCCTCGCCACCGACCGCGGCATCGCCTGCGCCCTGGTGGACTACGACGTGCTCCGCGGGATGGACGACGGCGCCGAGCACCGGCTCTTCTAGCCCTCGCGCGAGCGCCTCAGCACCTCGACCAGGAGGTGTGCGTAGCCGCGGGCGTCGTCGATGGCCCGGTGCGTGTGCTCGACGTCGCCGAACCACTCGCCCGGCAGGTCGTGGACGGAGAACGTCGCGGGGTCACCGCCGCTCACCCCGCAGGCGAGGCTCTTGAGGCACAGGCCGGCTCCGTGGAAGAGGCGGTCGGTCTCGTCGGGTCCCTGCGCCAGGCCGTACGGCGTGAAGCGGCGCAGGTAGGAGTCGACGTAGGTCCCGTCGAAGCCGAGGGGCGACGCGACGAACTCACGCTCCTCGCCGAGTCCCTTCACCCACGACACGAAGTCCGCCATCACCGCGGGCACCGGCCGCGGGTCGTCCGTCGCCGCGGCGAGCACCTCGGCCGGCTGGGAGAGCCACCACGCCCACGTGTCAGGGTGGGGCTGGGCACCGGGCAGCCGCTCGAGCACCGCCTCGAACTCCCCCATCTGCTCGCCCGCCGCGGTGACCGCGACGGAGGCCAGGGCGAGCATCGAGTGGGCGCCGGGGACGAACCCGTCGACCTCGATGTCGGTCACGACGTAGACGCGCTCCACCATGTCGTTACCCTCGCACGGTGACCGCGACGCCGCCCGAGCGCATCTTCCACATCGCCACGGCCGCGGACTGGCGCCGCACCCTCGGGACCGGGACCTACACCACCTCCACCGTGGGCCGGACGCTCGAGGAGGAGGGCTTCATCCACGCCTCGCGCCGCGACCAGGTGCAGGGAGTGTTCGACCGCTACTACCGCGGCCTCGGCGAGCACCTCGTCCTGCTGAGGATCGATCCCACCCGGCTCACCGACGCCGAGGTGCGCGTCGAGCCGGTCGGCGAGGACACCTACCCGCACGTCTACGGGCCGATCAACCGCAGCGCGGTCGTCGACGTGTCACCGCTCAACCGGCGCGGCGGGGTGGAGACGCTGCTGTCGCTCTGGCTCACGGGCATGGCCGTGCGCATGGGCATCGCGCTCGCGGTGATGGTGCTGGTCGCCGTGCTCGTGCTCGTCGCCCTGTGAGGCGGGGGCTCAGGCGGCCTTCTTGCCGGTCACGACCTCGACCTTCACCAGCCTGCGCTTCTTGACCGTGTAGCCGGGCGGGAGCGTGCCCTCCTTCAGCATCCGCAGCGGGCAGCGGGCGCACTTCTTGCTGGAGACGCAGCACTTCTTCTTCGGCAGCTTGGCCACCTTCGTGTGCAGCTTGCCGGACTTCTTCGGCGACCCCTTGGACGAACCCACATGCGAAGCGTACAGGACACTTAGGCAAGGCTTACCTGTCGTTCCAGGTGATCGGCCGGCCCGCCCACGAGCGGGCGACCCACCCGTCCGCGTCGGCCTCCACGGCCACCACCTCGCAGTGGGGCACCGGGAGGTCGCGCGAGTGGCTGAGCGTCAGGTTGCGGGCCAGCGCGGACAGGGCCATGCACATCACCCCGCCGTGGCTGATCACCAGCACCGACTCCCCGCGGTGGCTGTCCGCGATCTCGTCGAGCACGGCCGCGTAGCGCTCGACCACCTCCGTGCCACTCTCCCCACCGGGGATCCGGGCCGCCAGGTCCCCGTCGAGCCACGCCGCGAACGTCTCGGCGAACGGATCGGGATCTCCCGTCGTGCCTGCGGCGTCGCCCACACCGAACTCACGCAGGCCCGTGCGCACGATCACGTCGGTGCCGAGCTGCGCCGCCACGATCTCGCCGGTCTGGACGGCCCGGGCCATGTCGCTGGTCCACACCCGGGCGATCCGCTCGCCCGACACCGACGCGGCCAGCACGCCTGCCTGGTCGCGCCCCAGGGGCGTGAGCCAGCCACCCGCGTCGCTCAGCAGCTCGCTCTCGTAGTCGGCCTCGCCGTGCCGGGCGACGAACACCCGGGCGGCGCACTGGAGGTCACTCACGCGCCAAGTCCACCACGTCGTCGGCGCAGCCCCAGGAGACGGTGACACCGCACCCGCCGTGGCCGTAGCAGTGGATCACGTCGTCCGCGCGCTCGAGGCGCACCGCGGGTCGCCCGGGGCGCAGGCCGACCTTGTGCTGCAGGATCCGGGCGCCGGCCAGGCGGGGCTCGATCACTGCTGCCCGCTCAAGGATCGACGCAGCCGTGCCCGGGTCCGGCGTACGGCTCCACTCCCCCTCGTCCGCGGTGCCGCCCAGCACGACGTCGCGGCTACGCGGCACGACGTACGACGGCGCCTCGGCGTCGATCCACCAGCGGTCGACCCCGACCTGCTCCACGACGACGACCTGGCCGCGCACGGGGCCGACGGTGGGGTCGGCGCCGAGCAGGCGCGCACCGATGCCGCTGGCGTTGACCACGAGGACGTCACCGGTCGGCAGGGCCGACAGGTTCATCCGCGTGACCGTGCCGCCGAGGGCCTCGACACGGGCTGCCAGCCAGTGGAGGTACACCGGCATCTCGATGACCGGTGTGCGCATCGTCAGGCCGGACGCGTATCCCGGCGGCAGGCTTGTCTCGCGGTCGGGCCCGGCCCCCGGTGGCAGCGCGTCGCGCCACCAGAGGTCACCGGCCGGCTCACGGAACAGCTCGGTGCCGGTGCGCATGACCACCCCGGCCGACTCGTCCGCGCAGAGCTCCGCGAAGGCGTCGTACGCCGCTCGTGCCCAGCGCACGACGTGCTCCTGGGGCTGGGAGTAGGGCGACCACACCGCCGCCGCGACCGACGACGTCGTCTCCAGCGGCAGGTCGCGGCCGACCACGTCGACCCGGTGGCCGGCCTCGAGCAGGCGCACCGCGCACGTCAGGCCGACCACGCCGGCACCGACCACGATCACCCGCCTCACCGTCGCCACCACCGGCGTCGAGCAGGAAGGGGATCGGGCTCGGGATCGGGCCCGGGCCCGGGCTGGGGCAGCTCCAGCCAGTCGACGTACGGCAGCCACTCGGGCAGGTGCGTCAGCACGCCGTCGGGCAGCGGGGCCCGACGGCTCTCCTCGCGCCACCGCGCGAGGTCGGCCACGTCGGGCAGGTCCTCGGGTCGCGGGGGTCGCACCGTGCCGTCGGCGTGGTGGAACTCGACCCCGCCGCCGATCCCGGCGAGCAGCTCCTCCCGGGGCGAGGGCAGTCGGCCGACGGCGTAGGGGCGCGAGGCGTAGCGCGACCACGGTGGGAGCGGGACCTCGGGCAGGCCACGCTCCGCACGCCACCGCCGGATGATCGCCGCGAGCTCGATGGGGCGCGGGTCGCGTTGGAAGCGCGCGGTCAGCCGGTCGAGCGCCGGGTCGAGGTCGGGCGACGAGGGGTGCCGCGCCATCAGCGCCGCGACGGCGTTGCCGCCACGCATGAGGGGCGCGGAGCTCCGGGCGTCGAGCATGCGGTCCGCCCACTCGGTGAGCGCGGTGGCGTACGACCGGGCGCGCGCCGACTCCGCAGCCAGCTCCTCGGGCGACATGTCGGCCGACACCGTGAACCGGTCGGCCGCGCGGTCACCCGCGACGCGTTCGCCGGTGGCCTCGACCGGTGCGCCTCCCCACGGATGTGCCGGCAGGTCCGTGCCCCGCACCTCGCTCTGGTGCTCCCGCGTCCCGGCGGGCCACACCGCCGCCTCCAGGGAGGCCTCGGCGACCTGCTGGGTGTTCCACTTGTCACCCTGCCAGGCCACGACCACCCATCCGGACCCGTCGTCACCGAGGATCCAGGTGCGCTTCGACGCGACGCGGAACCCGCGTGGGCGCAGGACGCCCCCGATCGCCTTGCGGATCGTCGCGAGGTGGTCCTGGGCGAGGGTCACCCGCCCATCCAAGCACGCGTCAGGCGAGCCCGTTGGCCGTGCGGATGACGTCGACGATGCTGCCCATGATCTCGGTGAGGCCGTAGTCCTTCGGCGTGTAGACCGCTGCCACGCCGAGCTCGCGGAGCCGCCGTCCGTCCGACTCCGGGATGATCCCGCCGACGATGACGGGGATGTCGTCCAGCCCCGCCTCCCGCAGTCCGTCGAGGACGTCGGGCACCAGCTCCATGTGCGAGCCGGACAGGATCGAGAGCCCGATGCAGTGCACGTCCTCAGCGACGGCAGCAGCCACGATCTGCTGCGGCGTGAGCCGGATCCCCTGGTAGATCACCTCGAAGCCCGCGTCGCGCGCTCGCACAGCGACCTGCTCGGCGCCGTTGGAGTGGCCGTCGAGGCCCGGCTTGCCGACGAGGAGCCGCAGCCGGCCGCCGAGCTCGTCGCCGGTGGCCCTCACCCGCTCCCGGACCGCGACGAGGTCGGCACCGCCCGAGCCCCCGAGGGACACAGTGGCCGCGCCCGCGACCCCGGTGGGGCCGCGGTACTCGCCGAAGACCCCGCGCAGGGTGGCCGCCCACTCCCCCGTCGTGGCGCCGGCGCGGGCCGCGACCAGGGTCGGTGCCATCAGGTTCGTGTCGGTCGCGGCGGCCGCCGCCAGCGCAGCCAGTGACTCGGCCACCTCCGCCTCGTCCCGCTCTGCCTTCCACGCCTCGACGCTGGCGCGGGCGGTCTTCTCCGCCTCCGGGTCGGCGGCCATGATCGCGCCGTCGAGGTCGGCGGTCAGCGGCGACGGCTCGGTGGACTCGTACTTGTTGACGCCGACGATGATCTCGTCGCCCGACTCGATGCGGGCCCTGCGAGCCGCGTGCGACGAGACCAGCTCGGACTTCATGTAGTCGACGGCGGCGATCGCGCCGCCCATGTCCTGCACCCGTGCGATCTCGGCCTTCGCGCTCTCGACCAGCTCGGCGACCTTGGCCTCGATGACGTGCGAGCCGTCGAAGATGTCGTCGTACTCCAGCAGGTCGGACTCGAAGGCGAGCACCTGCTGCAGGCGCAGCGACCACTGCTGGTCCCACGGACGCGGCAGACCGAGCGCCTCGTTCCAGGCGGGCAGCTGCACCGCACGGGCGCGCGCGTTCTTCGACAGCGTCACGCCCAGCATCTCCAGCACGATCCGCTGGACGTTGTTCTCCGGCTGCGCCTCGGTGAGCCCGAGCGAGTTGACCTGCACGCCGTAGCGGAAGCGGCGCATCTTCGGGTCGCCCACGCCGTAGCGCTCGCGGGTGATCTCGTCCCACAGCTGGACGAAGGCCCGCATCTTGCAGGTCTCCTCGACGAACCGGACGCCGGCGTTGACGAAGAACGAGATCCGCCCGACGACCTTCTCGAAGTCGTCCTCCGAGACCTGCCCCGAGTCCTTGACCTGGTCGAGCACGGCGATCGCGGTGCTGAGCGCATAGGCGAGCTCCTGCGTGGGCGTCGCGCCGGCCTCCTGCAGGTGGTAGCTGCAGATGTTGATCGGGTTCCACTTGGGGATCTGGTGGACGGTGTAGGCGATCATGTCGGCGATCAGCCGCATCGAGGCCTCGGGCGGGAACGCGTACGTCCCTCGCGACAGGTACTCCTTGATGATGTCGTTCTGGGTGGTGCCGGCCAGCTGGGAGGCGACGTCCTCGGGCGACAGATCGGGGTTCTGCTCCTCGGCGACCACCTGGTACATCGCGAGCATCCACATCGCGACCGCGTTGATCGTCATCGACGTGTTCATGGTGGTGAGCGGGATGTCGGCGAAGAGCGTGCGCATCTCGCCCAGGTGCGGGACCGGCACACCGACCTTGCCGACCTCGCCGCGGCTCAGCGGGCTGTCGGGGTCGTAGCCCGTCTGCGTCGGCAGGTCGAACGCGACGCTGAGGCCGGTCTGACCCTTGGCCAGGTTGGTGCGGTAGAGCGCGTTGGACGCAGCGGCCGTGGAGTGGCCGGCGTAGGTGCGCATCACCCAGGGGCGGTCCTTCACGGGACGGTCCTGCGGCTGCCGGTCCTCGGTCTCGGTCATGGCGACACAGTAGGACTTCGGTTACTGACCAGTCACCGGGAACGGCGTGTGAGACGGACCTCACGGAGGCGTGGCGCGTCAGGTCTCAATTACCCCCGACGGGGTGTAGCGGACGGGAATCTCGGCAAAACCTAGGCAGTTCCTGTGATCTTTTGCTCGCGCCAGCGTGGTGCCATGACCGCTCAGCGAGGAGCGGGGGCTCCTCCACGGGGGAAATATCGGGGAACCAGCCGATGTCGGTTGTCAGTCGTCACGTCACGTCCCGGGCCTTGCGCCCAGTGCTCACGGTCCTGCTCCTCGCGGCGCTCGTGCTGGCCGGACTCGGTCCGGTCGCGGCCGCCGCGCCCAGCAACAAGGCTCCGCGGATCAAGAACATCGCCAACGTCACCACCGCGGTAGGTCACAGCATGGTCGTGCGACCGCGCGCCAAGGACCCGGACGGACCCCGCACCCGACTGCGATACCAGATCCGCAACAAGCCTTCCTGGGTGCGCTTCAGCAAGCGCACCGGTGTGCTGAAGGGGCGGGCGCCCCAGTCCGCCGCCGGTCGCCGCTACACGCTGGTCCTCATCGTGAGTGACGGCCGTGCCACCGACCGCGAGACCTTCAAGGTGCGGGTCCGGAACAACCGGGCGCCCGCCGTCGCACCGATCGCCGACGTGGTGGCTGACGCAGGGACCGTCGTACGGGTCCTGCCGGTCGGCACCGACTCCGACGACGGTCCGCGCGACCTGGCCTGGGTGACGACCTTTGCCCCGGCCAACGACCGCACCCCCGCCGTTCCCCCGTCGTGGCTGACCACCTCCACGACCACCGGGTCCACCACGGGCACTGCGCCCGCCCCTGCCGTCGGCATGGCCTGGCAGGTCACCTCCCAGGCGTCCGACGGCCTCGCGGTGGCCTCCGTGTCCTACCGCCTGACCGTCCGCAACCAGCCCCCCACGCTGGACCCGCCCGGAGCGCGCACCGCTGTCATCGGCACGCCGTTCTCGTTGCAGCTGATCGGCGCCGACGCCGACAGCGCGCCCGAACCCGTGTCCTACCTGGTCGAGCCGGGGACGCTGCCCGCGTGGCTGACGCTCGACCGGAGGACCGGCATCGTGTCCGGCACGCCGCCGGCCGGATCGGCCGGCACCTATGCACCCGCCTTCCGTGCCGACGACGGCCGTGACACCTCCCCCTTGCGCACCCTCGCCCTGGGCGTCGTGCGCGAGCCGGCGCCGGGCAACCGCGCACCCGCGGTGGACGACATCACCCTCGAGGTCGCCGAAGGACCGGCAGGGACCATCGTCGGTGCCGTCCGGGGCAGCGACCCGGACGGGGACCGCCTGACGTGGAGCCTGGTCAGCGGCGGCGGCTTCTCCATCGACCCGAGCACCGGGATCATCACCGCCACCTCGGCGCTCGACCACGAGGCGAAGGCGGCGCACACACTGGAGGTCCGCGTCAGCGACGGCGCACTCGGTGACGACGCCGAGGTCACCGTGCGGGTCACGGACGTGGACGAGGAGCCGGTCATCACGGCCCTGCCGGACGTGACGGTCACCGAGGACGAGGCGATCACCCCGATCACCATCACGGCAGAAGATCCTGAGGACGAGGAGGTCACGGTCACCGTGACCGGTCTCCCGACCGGCCTGTCGTACGACGCTGCCACCCGCCGGATCACCGGCACGCCGCGCGTCGGCGGCGCGTCGCAGGTCACGGTCTCAGCGACGGACGGCACGTCGACGCCGGTCGCGGAGGTCTTCACCATCACGACGACCGCCGTGGACGACGCCCCGGTCATGACCGACCAGGTCTTCACCGTGCTCGAGGGCGCCGGCGACGGCACGGTCGTCGGCAGGCTGGTCGCGACCGACGAGGAGACGACGCTGGAGGACCTGCAGTTCTCCGCCGCGAGCCTCGACTTCGCCGTGTCGGACGGCGGCGTCGTGACGGTCGAGCGGCCGGAGGCCACCGCCGTGGTGGGCGAGCGGGACTTCACCGCGACCGTCACCGCGGGCGACCTCAGCACCACTGCCACGATCACGGTCCGCGTGCGCGACGTCGAGCACCCGCCCGTCATCGACGACCAGGACTTCGAGGTGGCCGAGGACGCGGCCGTCGGCTCCGTGGTCGACTCCGTCGTCGCCACCGACGCCGACGGCGACACGATCGCCTTCTCCATCACCGGCGGCAACGGCTCCGGTCGGTTCGCCATCGACCGGGCCAGTGGTGCGCTCACCCTCGCCGGCGCGGTCGATTTCGAGGGCGTCACCACCTACACGCTGACGGTGCGCGCCACGACCGGTACCTTCGACGACGAGGCAACCGTCACCGTCACGGTCACCGACGTCGACGAGGCCCCGGTGATCACGCCGCTCGACGACGTGACCACCGTCGAGGACCAGGCGATGGGCGCCATCGCGGTGGAGGCGATCGATCCCGAGGGCAAGGCGGTCACACTGTCCGCCACCGGCCTGCCGGCCGGGCTGAGCATCTCCGGCAGGACGATCGTGGGCACCCCGTCGGCCTCCGGCACCTTCGCCGTCAGGGTGAGCGCCTCCGACGGCAACCTGTCCTCTGCCGAGACACTCACCATCACCGTCACGGCGGTCAACGACGCCCCCGTGCTCGTGCCGGTTGACGACGCGACCGCGATCGAGGGCCAGGCGATGGGTGCGATCTCCGTCGTGTCCACTGACGAGGAGGACGGCAAGCCGTCCGTGAGCGTCTCGGGCCTCCCCGCAGGTGTGACCTACCTGGCCGCCACGGGCACCATCAGCGGCACGCCGACCGTGGGCGGCACCTTCTCGGTGACCGTCACGGCCGAGGACTCCGCTGGGAGGAGGGCGAGCGACACGTTCGTCCTCACCGTCACCGACGTCAACGACGCCCCCGTCGCGGGCGACCCGAGCCCTGCCACGGTCCAGGCGACCCAGGGCCGGGCCGTCGACGCCACCGTGCTGGTGCCTGCCACCGACGAGGAGGGGGACCCGCTCACGCGCACCGTCAGCGGCCTCCCCTCGGGGATGACCGGCACCGGCACCGCCACCGGCATCGCGCTCGGTGGCACGCCGACCGTCTCCGGCACGTCCACCGTGACCGTCACCGTCACCGACGGCAACGGCGGGTCGGACACGGCGACCTTCCAGGTCGTCGTCGCGCCCGCCCCGAGCAACCCGTGTCCTCAGCGGTCCACCCTGCCGTGCGGCGACATCGCCGTCGACCTGCCCTTCGCGCTCGGCTTCGCCGGCACCGAGGGCGGGCTGGACGACACCGGCTTCACCATGGTCGACCGGCCGTCCCTGCGCTCCAGCATCGACCAGGCGCCGGCTCCCACCACGCCGACGTACACCGACGTGCCCGGCTTCGAGCCCGGGCTCGTCGCCGCGGGTGGCGGCCAGCTCACCCTCACCGCGACCAAGGGCATCATGTACCGCGCCCCGGGTCAGAGCCCGGCGGCCACCTCCCCCAACGCCCAGCTCAACGCCCTCGGTGTCGGCGTGCGCGGCTCGACCACCGGCTACGACCTCTCGACCACCGTGCTGGCGCCGACCTTCCCCGGCACCACCAACGGTTCGCAGCAGGGTGGCCTCTGGTTCGGCCTGGACGAGGACAACTACGTCAAGGCGGTCGTGTCCCGGGTGTCCGCGACCCAGAACAAGGTCCAGCTGCTCCGTGAGGTCGGTGGCGTCGCGACGCCGGGCACGGCGTACGAGCTCAACAGCGCCGGCTTCACCTCGGGCCAGGACGTCCAGCTCGAGCTCGAGGTCGTCGACACCCCGGGCGCCGGAGGCCAGGCGGTGCTCCACTACACCGTCGGCGCCGGCCAGCGGACCCTGCTCGCGGACCCGGCCAACACGGTCGACACCGACGCGGTCCCCGTGCCGGACGCCTTCCTCACCGGGACCACGGTCGGCAACGAGGCACCGCAGAGCTTCGCCGGCCTCCTCGCCACCAAGCGCAACGCGCCGGTCTCCGACGTCACCACGGTGACCTTCAGCGACTTCATGGTCGAGGCGCACGAGGTCCCCAACACCGCGCCCGTCGTCGCAGCGGTCGCGGACGTCGCGGCCGTCGAGGGCGCCGCCCTTGCCCCGGTCACGGTCACCACGACCGACGCCGAGGGTGACGACGTGACGATCGGCTCGGACCTCGCCGTCGGAGGGCTGACCCTCACCGACAACGGTGACGGCACGGCCACCCTGGCCGGCACGCCGGGCGCCGGGACGGCCGCCCAGAGCCCCTACACCGTCGTGGTCACCGCGAGCGACGGCAGGGCGAGCGGCACCCGCACGTTCAGCATCACGGTGGCCGAGGCGGGCGCACCCTGCCTGCCGGTCAGCACCGAGCCCTGCTCCACGGTGCGGGTCGAGACGCCCTACGTCCTGGGCTTCGGCGGTCCCCAGGGAGGCCTCGACGGTACCGGGTTCACCATGGTCGACGACCCCTCGGCCCGCGGCAACGTGGACCAGGCGCCGGCGCCCACCACACCCAGCACCGCGGGCGTGCCCGGGCTCGAGCCCGGCCTGCTCGCGCTGAGCCCGGCCGGCAACCTGGAGATCGCCGCCACGAAGGGCATCGCCTACCGGCGTCCCGCCGACAGCGCCGGCACCAACTCCCAGCTCAACATGCTGGGAGTGGGCCTCGCCGGTGGCACGGACGGCTACGAGCTCGAGACGACGGTCGTCGACCCGGCGTTCCCCAGCTCGATAACCGGCACGCAGAGCCAGCAGGGCGGCCTCTGGTTCGGCCTCGACGAGGACAACTACGTCAAGCTCGCGGTGGTCCGGGTGACCGCCACGACCAACAAGGTCCAGCTGGTG
The DNA here is from genome assembly GCF_900112035.1 of Nocardioides alpinus. Classification (GTDB taxonomy): domain Bacteria; phylum Actinomycetota; class Actinomycetes; order Propionibacteriales; family Nocardioidaceae; genus Nocardioides; species Nocardioides alpinus. The sequence continues at coordinate 169,249 of NZ_FOKC01000003.1, forward strand.
AAGGAGGTCGGCGGGATCGCGCAGCCTGCGACGACGTACGAGCTCAACTCGGCCGCCTTCCCGAGCGGCCAGCGGGTCCGTCTGGTCCTCCAGGTCGACGCGTCCGGCGCCCAGCCTGTGGTGCGCGGGTCGTACGCCGTGGGCGACGGCCAGCTCGGCGTGCTGACCGACCCGGCCAACACGGCCGGGTCCACGGAGCTCCCCGTGCCGGCGGCCTTCCTCGCCGGCGCAGACCTCCCCTCCGGGGCGGGCGGACCAGTCGCCTTCGGTGGCCTCTACGCCACCAAGCGCACCGCTGCCGCGTCCGACAACGTCGTGGTGTCCTTCGCCGACTTCTCCGCCGAGCTCATCGGTGGCGTGGTCGAGCCCTACACCCCGCTCGACGTCAAGGTGGACTTCACCTCCGAGGCAGGCAGCCCGGCCGCGGGCTACCTCAAGGACTACGGACAGCCCTACGGCCAGCGCAGCGGGGCCTCCCAGGGCGGCGGCGAGCACGTCTTCGGCTGGGTCAAGGAGAACAGCGAGGAGGAGCTCTCGCTCGTCGGCAACGGTCGCGTACGCGGCCGGGCCGGTGTCGACGCACGACTCGACTCGATCGTCCACATGCAGTTCGCGGACGTGCCCAACGCCGCCTGCCCGCCCAACGTGTGCGAGGACGGCGACTGGCAGCTCGCCGTCGACAACGGGACCTACGACGTGACCGTGGCGGTCGGCGACCAGCCGGGTGCCACGAGCTACGACAGCCTGCACGCGGTCAACGTGGAGAACTCCGCGCTGATCGAGGGTTTCACGGGCAGCGCATCGGCCGAGTTCGACACCGCCACCACGCGGGTGGGGGTGGTCGACGGAGAGCTCACGATCAACGCCACGGGCGGCACCAACACCAAGATCGCCTACGTCGAGATCAGGTCGGCCAGCACCACCGTCGCCGACCCGCTTCCGTTCGTCGTGCAGACCCGGCCGGCCAACCGGTCGCTCGGCTCCTCCCTCGGCGAGGGCGTGGCTGCGGACGTCCACCTGGTCGGCACCAACGCCGATCCGGGACCGGTCGACCCGGCGACCGTCACCGACGCCACGGTGCGGCTCTTCGAGGTCGTCCCGGGCAGCGCTCCCGACGTCGAGGTCGCGGGCAACCGCAACACGACCGGCGGCGGTGACTCCATCAACTTCCAGCAGAGCGGCAACCTCAAGGCCACCACCACCTACCGCTTCGTGGTCGACGGCGTGAAGGACACGACAGGTCGCACCTTCGTCCCCTTCCGGTCGCTCTTCACGACCGGCACCGGGGAGGTGCAGCCCCCCAACGGCACCTTCGACCCCGTCAACGGGGTCGACTTCCAGAAGGTCGACCTGGGCAAGAACGGCAAGTACTACGCCTCGCTCGTGGTGCACGACGGCCACCTGTGGGCCACCACCATCGGGCAGGGCATGTTCCGCTACCCGATCAACGCTGACGGCACGCTCGGCGACGAGCAGCCCATCAATGCCTTCCTGGGCCGGGCTGCGGTCGGCTTCGTGTTCGACCGCGCGAACCCCGACGTGGCGTGGGTGACCCACGCGACGGCCAACATCGGCAACGAGTCCCAGGCCTTCGGTTCCAAGCTGAGCCGGGTCGACTTCTCGGCGAGCGTGACGAGCCCGGCCATCTCCGACGTCTTCGTCAACCTGCCCCGCTCGCAGAAGGACCACCTGTCCAACTCGATCTCCTACGGTCCCGGCGGCAGGCTCTACTTCCTGCAGGGCTCCAACCAGGCGGCTGGAGACCCCGACGGTGCCTGGGGCGACCGTGGGGAGACGCTGCTGACCGCGGCCATGTTGACCTTCGACCCCGCCGCCACGTGGCAGCGCGTCCAGGCATCCGGACCCGTGGACGTGCAGACCGTCGACAAGGGCGGCTCGTACGACCCCTATGCCGCGGCCGCCCCCCTGAAGATCTACGCCACCGGCATCCGCAACGCCTACGACCTCGTCTTCGCGTCCAACGGCAGCCTCTACGTGCCGACCAACGGCACCGCCAGCGGCGGCAACAGCCCGGGCGTCACTGCCAGCGGCGGCACACTGACCCGCACGGGCCAGGTGCCCGGCCGCAACGTCACCTCCGAGTGCGCGACGCGCCGGATCGACGGTGCGCCCTACACGGCGCCGACGGTGCCGGCGGTGACCAACCACAACACCCAGCGCGACTTCCTGTTCGACGTCGAGGCGGGCGGCTACTACGGGCACCCGAACCCCTCCCGGTGCGAGTGGGTCCTCAACAACGGCGGCAACCCCGAGGGCGCCGGCTCGGGCGGGTCGAAGTACACCGCCTCCGTGGCACCGGACCGCAACTACCGCGGCTGGGCCTACGACTTCGAGTTCAACAAGTCGCCCAACGGCGTCATCGAGTATCGCTCCAACACGTTCGGCGGCGAGCTCAAGGGTCGCCTGATGGTGGTCCGGTTCTCCAACTTCGACGACGTCTTCACCCTCGAGGCCGCGGCCAACGGGCAGATCGAGGGCGGCCAGGCCGGTTCGACGATCGGTGGCTTCTCGGGCTTCGACGACCCGCTGGACATCGTCGAGGACCTCGACACGGGCAACCTCTACGTCAACTCCTACGACCAGAGCAGCGGTCAGCCGCGGCTCTACCTGCTGCGGGTACCCGACGGGCAGGGTGGCGCGGACGTGTCCGTCAGCTCCCGTCGCCTGGTGGGCAACCAGGTGACGAGCGCGGGCTCGCGGATCCTCGGCACCGTGACGGTGACCAACAACGGCAACGAGGCCACCACTGTGACCGGCGCGACCGTCACCGGCGCCGGCGCGGCGGCGTACACGCGAACCACCAGCTCGCCGCTACCCGTCACGCTCGCCCCCGGCGCCTCGTTCACCGTCCAGGTCGGCTTCGACCCGAGCAGCGAGGGCGTGGCTCCCGCCTCGCTCGGGCTGAGCCTGAGCACTGGGAGCGCACCGAACGTCTCACTGCGTGGGCTCGGCACCGACGGGCTCGGCGGCTCCGCGGAGCCCTCGCTCCAGTACGTCCTCGACGCCTGGGAGCTGGGGATCGACACGGGTGACGACAATGACGCCACCAACGAGATCCACTCCAGCTCGAGCGAGCGCGTCTCGCCGACCCTCGGCGACAGCATCGACGTGGAGACCTTCACCCGCTTCGCCGACGGCCCGGTCACGGTCGAGCCGATCTCGGTGTTCGGGCCCACGGACAGCACGCCGGTGACGGAGGTGTCGTGGTACGACGACGCCGCACCCGCGACCCGCAACGCGCTGTTCTCGGTGTCGAACTCGCCCACCTCCAACGGGCAGACGCTGACCCCGGCGACCACCGGTGCGCTGCAGTTCGACCCCGGCCCGTCGACGTTCGGGTTCGTCTCGCGGTGGCCGTTCTTCGCCAACCGACTGGTCCACAGCCAAGACTCGCTCAACACGTTCGCCGGTGCGATCGGCAACCACGTCCGTGTCTACCCGCTGGTGGAGAACGGGCAGCCCGTGTCGCACGCGTACGTCGTCGCGACCGAGGAGCACACGTCGGGATTCGACTACAACGACATCGTCTTCATCGTCCGCAACGTCGATCCTGCCGGCGGCACCCAGCCGCCGGGACAGACGATCCGGGTCAACTTCCAGAACGAGGCCGCGCCGGTGCCTGCCGGACACCTGCGTGACTTCGGCCAGGCCTACGGTGCTCGTACGCTCGCCGACCAGGGCGGGCTGACCTACGGCTGGCGCAACGCCACCACGCTGGCCCCCGAGGCCCGCACCACGTCCGGCCGCGAGCGCAACCTCAACAGCGACCAACGCCTCGACACCTTCATGCACATGCAGTATCAGCAGCAGACCGCGCCCAACTGCACCGCCAACAACTGCAACACCGGCACGTGGGAGCTCGCGCTCGGCGACGGCACCTACCAGGTGACGGCGGCCGTGGGCGACGCGGCGACCAACTCCGACGCAGAGGCCCACCAGGTCCGTGTCGAGGGCGTGCCGCTGCTCGCGGCCCCCCACGTCCCGAGCGGGGCGGCGGGCAGCGCCGGCCACCACGCGACCGGGACGCAGGTCGTCACGGTGTCCGACGGCGAGCTCACCCTCGACGCCGTGGGCGGCACCAACACCAAGATCGACTACATCGAGGTCACGCCGGTCACCGGTGGCGGCGGCGAGACGGTGGCCCAGGTGAGCTTCCAGCCCGTCGCGTCCCCCACCCCGGCGGGTTGGTCGGCCGACAGCGGCCAGCTGTTCACCGAGGCACGGGGCTACGGCTGGGTGCGGACCGAGGGCGGGGCGACCAAGACCGCCGACACCCGAGCCCGCACGCAGGACCCCGACCCACTGACCAGCACGCTGATGATCGTCGACGACACCGAGGTCGCCAGCGTGGTGGACGGCGAGTGGGAGCTCGCCGTCGCCGACGGCACCTACACCGTGTCGGTGTCCGTGGGCGACGCGGGCTTCGCCGACTCCTCGCACGGCCTCGCAGCCGAGGGCGTGCCCCTCGTCTCGGGGTTCGTCCCGACCGGTCCTGGCGACTACCGCGTCGCCACGGCATCGGTCGACGTGACCGACGGTCGGCTCACCCTCGCCTCGACGGGCAGCAACACCAAGGTGCAGTGGATCAGCGTCGCCTCGGGCTCCGAGGTCGACGTCATCCCGCCGACCGTGGACCTGTCCGTCAGCGGCGTCGCCGGCCCGGGCGGCTACGTCGGTGCGGCGACGGTCGTCGCCGAGGTCGTCGACCGCGGCGGCTCCGGCACCGAGTTCGTCGACTGGACCGTCGACGGCGCGGAGGTGCCCCGTCCGACCGGCGACCGGCTCGAGGTCACCGGCATCGGCGCGCACACGGTGACCGTGACGGCCACCGACGCCGCCGGCAACGACACGACCGCGACGCGCACGTTCACCATCGTGGACGGCAGCGTGGCCGCGATCGCGATCACCAACCAGGACGCCCAGCGCGTCGGGGGCACGGTGGTGCCGGGCATGGCCGAGGACTTCCTCGTCATGCACCACCTCAACAACCGGACCACCAGCACGTCCACCCACGCGGCCGCCGTCACCCACGACACGGCCACCCTGCGGCTCAGCAACACCGATCCGGACGACCCGCTGGTGGTGACCGGCCTCGGTCTGTCGGCCCCGGTGGACCCGACCCCGGGCGTGCGCACCAGCACGACCAACTTCACCGTCCCGGGCACCACGCTTCCGCTGACCATCGCACCGGGCGCGAGCTACGACCTGCGCGTGCAGTTCGGTGGCGCGGGCAGCCGCGGCTCCTACGGTGCGACGATGACCATCACGTCCAACGCCGCCAACCGTCCCGAGCTGCCGGTGCAGCTGCGCGGCTACTGGCAGCCGCAGCCGGAGGGTGGGGTCGAGCCGACCATGACCGAGGTCGCCCGGGTGTTCGGGTGGTCGACGGCGATCGGTGAGCCGCTGGAGGACGCCTACGACGGCCCGCTCCAAGGTGACGAGGTGCGGTCCCTCCTCTGGAAGCGACTGGACGCGTCACGCCCGGTCACCGCGCGCCAGCTGACCGCCCTGCACGGGTGCTGCGGCGAGACGGGCGACAGCATCGCGAGCCCGATCTCGGGCTCCCACGACGGCGCGTGGGGCCAGTCGTTCTACCCCCGCGTCGCGCAGACCGGCACCGCGCCGGCCTCAGCTCCCTTCCAGCAGGGGCAGGCCAACCCGACGGGCAGCTTCGCGCTGACGATCGCGGGCTACACCAGCAACAAGGCCCCGACGTCGACCGATCCGGCCAACCTGGGCATCCGCGTGTGGCCGGTGAAGATCGGCGGGCGGACCGTCCCGGGCGCCTACCTCGTCGGCCAGGACTTCGTGCAGAACGGGTGCGGTGGTGGCAGCGCCAACTGCGACTACCAGGACAACGTGTTCCTGATGACCAACATCGCCCCGGTCGCGCCGGCGGACACCACCGCCCCGCCCTCGGCGCCGACCGGCGTCTCGGCATCGGTCACGGGCAACGACGTGCAGGTCTCCTGGAACGCCGTCGCGCTGGCGGACCTCGGTGGCTACGTGGTCGAGCGGCAGGCCGCCGGCGCGACCACCTGGACGCGGGTCAACGCGACGCCCGTCGCCGGGTTGTCGCTGATCGACTCGACGGCGCCGGGCGGCACCCAGGTCGCCTACCGCGTGATCGCGGTGGACACCTCGCAGAACGCCTCAGCACCCTCGGCGACGGCGGGTGTCACCACGCCGCCGCGACCGCAGGCGGCAATCCGGATCAACGCCGGCGGGCCAGCAGTGACCACCGGTGGCGTCGCCTGGGGAGCGCAGCAGTACGGCACCGGTGGCAAGACCTTCACCAGTGCGGTCGCCATCGCCGGGACCACCGACGACGTGCTCTACCAGTCGGAGTACTCCACTGCGACCGGGGCGATCGACTACGACATCCCTGTGCAGAACGGCGCCTACACCGTCCGTCTGCACTTCGCCGAGATCTACTTCGGCGCTCCGGGCGGCGGCCCGGGCGGGACCGGTCGGCGTACGTTCGACGTGGCGGTCGAGGGGCAGCTGCGGCTCGACAACTACGACATCGTCGCCGACGTCGGCTCTGCGACAGCAGTGGTGAAGTCCTACACGGTGCAGGTCAGCGACGGGAAGGTCGATGTCGACCTCGACTCCGTGGTCAACCAGGCCAAGATCTCCGCGATCGAGGTCGTGCCGGCGGCGTGACGGGCCGCGCCGTGGCCTCCGCTCAGGCGGTGGCCGCGGCGCGCTCGACCTCGATGGCATGGGCGAGGCGGGTCAGGTGCACCATCCGGCGTACGGCGGGGCCCGGGTTGCGGATCGTCAGGTGGTGGCCGGTGAGCCAGGCGTGCCGGGTGGCCACGGCCAGCAGGCGCAGCGCGGTGACGTCGATCGTGGACACGTCGGTCATGTCGATCACCACGTCGGAGTCGCTGGACTCGAGCCGCTCGTAGATCGCGTTGCGCACCTCCCACGTGCTGCGCACGTCGAACGCGCCGTGCAGCACCAGCGCCTGTCCGTCGAGGACGATGTCCATCGGGTGCTCCTCCCCGACGTCCCCCGACGCCGCTAGCGTGACCTGTGTCACTCCTATGACGATGTTGTACCCCCTTCGGTTGCGTCCATGCCTGATCTTTTCCGGCGAGTCCCGACGTTAGGCTCCGCAGCATGGTCAACCTGACACGCATCTACACCCGCACCGGCGACGCCGGACAGACCCGGCTCGGCGACATGAGCGAGACCTCGAAGACCGACCTGCGGCTCGAGGCCTACGCCAACGTCGACGAGGGCAACGCCCAGATCGGGGTGGCCCTCGCCCACGGCGGGTTCGAGGACGACGTCGTCGCGCTGCTCACGCACGTGCAGAACGACCTCTTCGACGTCGGCGCGGACTTCTCCACCCCGGTCGTCGCCGAGCCGGCCTACCCACCGCTGCGGGTCGAGCAGGACTACGTCGACCGGCTCGAGGCCTGGTGCGACCACTACAACGCGGAGCTGCCCGCGCTGCGGTCCTTCATCCTCAACGGCGGCACCCTCGGCGCGGCCCACCTGCACGTGGCACGCACCGTCGTACGCCGTGCCGAGCGGGCCGGGTGGGCGGCGTGGGAGGAGCACGAGGACACCATGAACGTGCTCGCCATCACCTACCTCAACCGCCTCTCGGACCTGCTGTTCATCCTCGCCCGCCACGCGAACCGCGAGAACGGCGACATCCTCTGGGTGCCCGGGGGCGAGCGCGGCCAGACGGATGGGGAGACGGCCGCCGACGCCTGAGGACGGCTGTGGATGACGACCGCACGATGTCGGCCGTCGGTGCGACGATGACGGCGCCATGGACATCCGCGACGCGCTGAACGACGTCTACCTCGCCCAGTTCTACGACGCGGGGACTATGGCTCGCGCCGCGGGGATCCTCGACCACGTCCTCCGGCTCGAGGTCGTCCATGAGTCCTCGAGCAGCCTGACCGCCACCGCGCAGGTCCTGGGCTCGGCGCAGGTGCCCTACGACGTGCAGTTCCACGCCGAGGTCAACGAGACCTCCGACTGGGTCTTCAGTGCCTGCTCCTGCCCGGTCGCCAGGCTGTGCAAGCACGGCGCCGCCGTGGCGCTCCGGCTGCGCGGGGCGTCGAGTCCAGCACCTCTACCGGTCTGGCGCGAGCGCCTGGCCCGGATCAACGACGACCTGGCGCAACGGGCCCGGTCGACGCTCGTGGGCACGCGCCTCGGGCTGGAGATCTCCCGCCGCCCGGCCACCCGGTGGTCCCGCGGCACGCCCGGCGACTTCTCCATGCGCCCGATGCGCCCCGGCGCCCGCTCCGGCTGGGTGCGCAGTGGTGCCGAGTGGACCGACCTGTCCGGTCCGGCGGCCCGCAGCCGGTTCGTGCCGGCGCAGGCCGACGCGCTCCTGACGCTCCACCGCGGTCTCGTGGGGCTCCACACCTACCTGGCGGCCGGTGCCGCGCCGATGCTCGACGACTACGGCGACCGGCTCGTCCCGTCGTTGCGCGCAGCCGTCGACGCCGGGGTCACGCTGCTCCCCGGAGCCGGCGTCGACTCCCTGGCGCTGAGCCACGAGCCGGCACAGGTCACCGCCGACCTCACCACCCGCGGCGAGGAGTCCGTGCTCGAGGTCGCCGCGGAGGTGGGCGGGCGGCGCTGGCGCGGTGACCAGGTCATGCCCGTCGGGAGGCCGACCACGACCCTGGTCCTGGTCGAGGGCGACGACGTGCTGCTCACCGACCTGGTCGAGCCGTTGGACGAGGGCCTGCTCGACCTGCTCCTCGGTCCCCCCGTCGTCGTCGGCGCCGAGGACCTCGACCCGTTCCTCGGCGCCCTCGGACCGCTGAGCCGCCGGCTGGCGATCAGCTCGTCGGACGGCTCGCTGGAGGTGCCTGCTCCCCCGCCACCGCGCCTACGGCTCCACGTCACCTGGCACTCGCCCACCCACGCCTCCCTCGGGTGGGAGTGGGCCTACGGTGCGGCCAGCTGCGCCCTCACCTCGACGGACCCGCTCGGCGGCGTCCGGGACCCCTCGCTCGAGCGAGGGGTCCTCGCGACGGTCCCCGGCGCCCTGTCCGCGGCGACCTCGGTCCGCGACGGGGACGCCCTGGCCCTCGCGCTCCACGACCTGCCGCACCTGCGCACCCTGGCGGACATCGACGTCGTCGAGGACGAGCGGCCCGACTTCCGGGAGTCGACCACGGCCCCTCAGATCGCGTTCGCCCTCGCCGACGAGCAACCCGACCACACCGACTGGCTCGACCTGGAGGTGCAGGTCAGCATCGACGGCGAGCTCGTCCCGTTGCCCGACGTGCTGGCCGCGCTGACCCGCAAGGACGAGTTCCTCGTCCTCCCCAGCGGGCTCTACGTCGCCGTCGACCGGCCCGAGTTCGACCGCCTCCAGGAGGTCGTCGCCCTCGCCGCCCAGCTGCGCGAGGGCGAGCCCGGCCGCGTCAGCGTCGGGGCCACCGACCTCAGCGTGTGGGCCGAGCTGGCCGAGCTGGGCGTGGTCGACGCGCAGGCCGCGACGTGGGTGGAGCGGGCCACCGCCCTGCGCGACCTCGCCGACATCCCCCAGCCCGCCCCGGTCGGCCTGGTGACCGAGCTCCGCGCGTACCAGCTCGAGGGCTTCTGGTGGCTGGCGTTCCTCCACCAGCACGGCCTGGGCGGGATCCTGGCCGACGACATGGGGCTGGGAAAGACGCTGCAGGTGCTTGCGCTCGTGCAGCACGCCGTGGCCGGCGGGGCGAGCGATCCCTTCCTGGTCGTCGCACCCACCAGCGTGGTGACGGCGTGGCGCCAGCAGGCGACCACCCACGCGCCCGGGCTGCGGGTGGGCGTGGTGGGCCGCCGCACGCACGACGTCGCGGCGATCGCCCGCGACCACGACGTGGTGGTGACGACCTACGCGCTGCTCCGGCTCGAGCGCGAGCAGTTCGCGCCGTTGCACTGGGGCGGACTGGTGCTCGACGAGGCGCAGCAGGTCAAGAACCACCAGAGCAAGGCCTACGCCGCCGTGCGCGCCCTCGACGCCGACTTCCGCCTGGCGGTCACCGGCACGCCCTTCGAGAACCGGCTGATGGAGCTCTGGTCGCTGCTCTCCATCACCGCGCCCGGGCTCTACCCCGCACCGCGCCGGTTCCGTGACGTGGTCGTGGGTCCGGTCGAGAAGGACGGCGACGCGGCGGCGCTGGACCGGTTCCGCCGACGGATCAGGCCCTTCATGCTGCGCCGGACCAAGGAGCTGGTCGCCGCGGAGCTGCCGCCCAAGCAGGAGCAGGTGCTGGAGATCGAGCTCGCGCCGCGGCACCGCAAGATCTACGACACCCACCTCGCCAAGGAGCGCCAGAAGATCCTGGGGCTGGTGGAGGAGTTCGACCGCAACCGGGTCGCCATCTTCAGCGCGCTGACCAAGCTCCGCCAGCTCGCCCTCGACCCGGCGCTGGTCGACCCCGAGCACGACCGGGTGGGCTCCGCCAAGCTCGACCTGCTGGCCGACCAGCTGGCGGAGGTGACGGCCGAGGGCCACCAGGCGCTGGTGTTCAGCACCTTCACCACGTTCCTGCGACGCGTGCGCGACCGGCTCACGGCAGAGGGCATCGCGACGGTCTACCTCGACGGCAGCACACGTGACCGGGAGGCGGTCATCGAGGCGTTCCGTCGGGGTGAGGCACCGGTGTTCCTGATCAGCCTCAAGGCGGGCGGCGTCGGCCTCACGCTGACCGAGGCCGACTACGTCTACGTCCTCGACCCCTGGTGGAACCCTGCAGCCGAGGCCCAGGCCGTGGACCGCGCGCACCGCATCGGGCAGGACAAGCACGTCAACGTCTACCGCCTCGTCGCGACCGACACGATCGAGGAGAAGGTGATGGCGCTCAAGGCCCGCAAGGCCGAGCTCTTCGCCAAGGTCATGGACGGTGGGGGCGCTGCGAGCACGGGCATCACGGCCGAGGACATCCGCGGGCTCTTCGACTGAGCCCGCGTGAGCATCACTCCTGGTGGGCTGCGACGACCCGCTGCTCGCGCGCCGCGGGCACGACCAGGGCCGCCGGCATCAGCAGCACGGCCACCACCAGCAGCGCCTTGAGCGTGCCCACCTCGTCGCCGACGAAGCCGAGGAACGGCGGGCCGGCGAGGAAGGCGGCATAGCCGATGGTGGAGACGACGCTCACGCGCGACGCCGCCCGGAGCGGGTCGTCGGCCGCGGCGCTCATCCCCACGGGGAAGCCGAGCGAGGCGCCGACACCCCACAGCACGATGCCGACCACCACCAGCGCGGGCTGCTCGACGAAGACGATCATCAGCACACCGGCACCGGCGACGACCATCGTGCCCCACAGCACGGCGACCCGGCCGAAGCGGTCGATGAGGCCGGTGCCCGCGAACCGGCCCGCCGTCATGGCGAGCACGAACACGGCGAAGCCGGCGACTCCCGTCGCGTGCGAGACGTCGTGGCCGTCGACGAGTGCGACGGCGAGCCAGTCGTTGGCGGTGCCCTCGGTCATCGCCAGCGCCAGGACCATCACACCGATCAGCAGGGTGCGGGGCTCGAGCCATGCGCGGGCCGCCGACGTGCGGTGCTCCTCGTGCGTCTCGGCGACCGGCAGGAACGCCGGGGACGTGCGCCACACCAGCACGATCGACAGCAGCACGACCGCGACGAGGTGGACGAGTGCGGGCACCGACAGCTCGATCAGCAGCACACCGAGCAGGGCGCCCACGACCGTGCCGCCGCTGAAACCCGCGTGGAATCGGGGCATGATCGTACGACCGAGGCCGCGCTCGACCTCCGCGCCCTCGACGTTCATCGCGACGTCCCACACGCCGATGCCGAGGCCGTAGACGAAGAGACCGAGGACGGTCACCAGCAGGGCGTGCCCCAGGCCGAGGGCGGCGGTCACCATCCCGAGCGTCGCGGCGGCAGCGCCGATCCGCACGACCCGTACGGTGCCCCAGGCGTTGATCACCGCTCCCGTGGAGGGCAGCGCCACGACCGATCCCACGGCGATCGCCAGCAAAACGAGGCCGAGCTGGCCGTTGGTCAGCCCGAAGCTCGACCGGACCTCCGGGATCCGCGAGACCCAGCTGGCGAACACCAGTCCGTTGAGGAAGAACGTGAGGCCGACGGCGTTGCGGGCGGCGGTCAGGGTGGGCACAGCACTCCTCGGGGCACAGTGCGGGACGCACCGGCGAATCGTTTCGATCGAATCGATTCGATGCTACCTTCTCACTCGTGTCCGGTCCATCTCGCGCCCCCACCCTGGCCGACGTCGCGACGGCGGCGGGAGTCTCGCTGTCGACCGCCTCGCTGGCCTTCTCGGGCAACAAGCCGGTGTCGGCGGCCACCCGCGAACGGGTCGTCGCGGCCGCCGCGGCGCTGGGCTACTCCGGACCCAACCCGCTGGCGCGCAACCTGCGGCAGGGCCGCAGCGGTGTGGTCGGCATCGCGGTGGGCCAGCTGAGCACGGCGTTCCGCGACCCCGCCGCGCTGGCCATGCTCGACGCGATCTCGGAGGTGCTCGGAGCGTCCGGGCTCGGGCTCCTGCTGATGAGCGACGACGACGACCACGCCCGGCTCCCCCTCGACGCGGTCATCTACGACATCTGCGGGCGCGAGACCTGGGCGGCCTACGACGACCTCGTCGCGCGCGACGTACCCCTCGTCGTGGTGGAGGGCCCCGCGTGGCCCGGCGCCACCCACATCGACATCGACCACCGCAGTGGGTCGGCGGCCCTGGCGGCCCACCTCCACGACCTCGGGCACCGCAGGGTCGGGACCGTGACCCTCGCTGCCTCCCATCCGCAGCGCGAGCGCGAGGCGGGCCTGCGCGAGGTGTTCCCCGAGGCCACCGTCGTGGGCGCGTGCGACAGCGACGTCGCCGCGGCCCAGGCCCTGGTGACCGGCTGGTTCGCGCGCAGCGGAGACGCCACCGCGATCGTGTGCCAGAGCGACGTCCAGGCTGCCGGCGTGGTCCTCGAGGCACGACGACGTGGCATCCGGGTTCCCGAGGACCTGAGCGTCGCGGGGTTCGACGGCGTGGCCACGCCGTGGCTCGACCTCGAGCTCACGACGGTCGTGCAGCCGCTGGCGGGCAAGGGGCGTACGACGGCGGAGGCGGCGCTCGCCCGCATCCGGGGGACGGCTGTCGACGACGTCGTGCTCCCGGTCGAGCTCCGCATCGGCGACTCGACGGGTCCCGCCTGAGGCGACCTCAGCCCGGGGTCAGCGCCGGTTCCAGTCGGTGCCGGGGGGTCCGGACTCCAGCCATGACTGGAAGCCGGTGAGGGATGCCTCGCTCATGGCGATCTCCAGCGGGTCGCCACCGTAGTGGCAGGACGCGACCACGTGGCCGTCGTAGAGGGACATCTCCTCGGCGCCGGCCGGCGCGCGGCGTCCGGAGTAGTCCAGGAGGTCACGGGCCCAGACCCGCTTGGGGCGCGGGGACAGGGAGAAGATCCGGAACCACTCCAGCGACTGTCCGGAGTAGCGCCCGATGCCGAGCAGCCAGCCCCGTCCGGGGCGGTCGGAGCGGGCACGGAAGCTGAGCTCGAAGGTCCCGCCGTTGCGGGCGAGGAACCGGCGCCGGAAGATGAGCGCGATGCCGTAGAGCAGCGCAAGCAGGAGCACGAGCCCGACGAGGTCGAGCAGCCACTGCCAGACCGGCATCCATGTCCTTCCCGCGTCCTGGCCCACCGACAGATGAGCGCACGAACCCGAAGGTCCGTGCGCTCACCCTAGCGGTCGTGTGGGAGGAGCGGTCAGGAAGCCCGCTCCGCGGCACGCACGCGTGCCTCGGCACGACGTACGGCCTCCTGGGCAGCGTCGTCGTTCTCACCCGCGCCCTTGGCCCGCTCGAGGTCCTGGCGTGCCTTCTCCAGATCGATCTCGTGCGACATCTCGGCCCGCTCCGACAGGATCGAGACCCGGTTGTCGGCGACCGAAAGGAAGCCGGCGTCGACCGCCGCGATCCAGGTCTCACCCTCCACCGTCTGCACGTCCACGACGCCCTCGATGATCGAGGACAGCAGCGGAGCGTGGTTGGGGAGGATGCCGACGTCGCCCTCGGTGGTGCGGGCGATGACCATGGTGGCCTGGCCCGACCAGACGAGCCGGTCGGCAGCGACCAGCTCGACCTGCAGGACCTTGTCGGTCGACTCGGCCATCAGAGGCTCTTCTGGATCTCGGCCCACTTCTGCTCGACGTCGTCCAGACCGCCGCACATGAAGAAGGCCTGCTCGGCCACGTGGTCGTACTCGCCGTCAGCGATCTTGTTGAACGCCTCGATGGTGTCGGCCACCGGGACGGTCGAACCCTCGATGCCGGTGAACTGCTTGGCGACGTAGGTGTTCTGCGACAGGAAGCGCTGGATGCGGCGGGCCCGCGAGACGATGATGCGGTCCTCCTCGGACAGCTCGTCGACACCGAGGATCGCGATGATGTCCTGGAGCTCCTTGTTGCGCTGCAGGATCTGCTTGACCCGCACCGCGCAGCGGTAGTGGTCCTCGCCGATGTACTGCGGGTCCAGGATGCGCGACGTCGACGTCAGCGGGTCCACGGCCGGGTAGATGCCGAGCGAGGCGATCTCGCGCGACAGCTCGGTCGTGGCGTCCAGGTGGGCGAACGTCGTGGCCGGAGCCGGGTCGGTGTAGTCGTCTGCGGGGACGTAGATCGCCTGCAGCGACGTGATCGAGTGACCACGCGTCGAGGTGATGCGCTCCTGCAGCTGACCCATCTCGTCGGCCAGGTTGGGCTGGTAGCCCACCGCGGACGGCATGCGCCCGAGCAGCGTGGAGACCTCGGAACCGGCCTGGGTGAAGCGGAAGATGTTGTCGATGAAGAGCAGCACGTCCTGCTTCTGCACGTCGCGGAAGTACTCCGCCATCGTGAGGGCGGACAGGGCGACCCGCAGGCGCGTGCCCGGCGGCTCGTCCATCTGGCCGAAGACGAGGGCGGTCTGGCCGAGGACGCCGGCCTCCTCCATCTCGACGATGAGGTCGTTGCCCTCGCGGGTGCGCTCGCCGACCCCGGCGAACACCGACACACCGCCGTGGTCCTTGGCGACGCGGGCGATCATCTCCTGGATGAGCACGGTCTTGCCGACACCGGCACCACCGAACAGGCCGATCTTGCCGCCCTGCACGTAGGGGGTGAGCAGGTCGATGACCTTGATGCCGGTCTCGAACATCTGGGTCTTGGACTCCAGCTGGTCGAACGCCGGCGCCTTGCGGTGGATGCCCCAGCGCTCGGCGGGCTCGAAGGTCTCGCCCTCCTTGAGGTTGAGCACGTCACCGGTGGTGTTGAACACCTTGCCGAGCGTCGCGTCGCCCACGGGCACGGTGATCGACGCACCGGTGTCCTTGACCTGGCCGCCGCGGACCAGGCCGTCGGTCGGCTTCATCGAGATGGCGCGGACCATGCCGTCACCGATGTGCTGGGCGACCTCGAGGATGATCGAGTGGTGCTCGCCGCTGAGCTCGAAGTCGCACGTGAGCGCGTTGTAGAGCGGGGGCATCGAGTCGGACGGGAACTCGATGTCCACGACCGGGCCGATGACGCGGGCGATGCGGCCCACGCCGGCTGCGGAGGTGGTCTCCGCGGACTCGTTGATGGTGGCAGTCATATCTCATTCACTCCCGGCTTGTGCGTCGGCGAGCGCGTTGACGCCACCGACGATCTCGCTGATTTCCTGGGTAATGCCAGCCTGGCGGGCCTGGTTGGCAATGCGCTTGTACTTCTTGATGAGCTCGTCGGCGTTGTCCGTCGCGGCCTTCATCGCCTTCTGGCGTGCCGCCAGCTCCGAGGCCGCAGCCTGGAGCAGGGCGAAGAAGATCCGGCTCTGGACGTAGCGCGGCAGCAACGAGTCGAGCACGTCGCTCGGCGAGGGCTCGAACTCGTAGAGCGGCAGCAGGTCGCCCTCCTCGGGCGGCTCGGTGCCCTCGACGACCTCCAGCGGAAGGAGGCGTACGGCGGTGGGCTCCTGGTTGAGCATCGACCGGAACCGCGTGTAGACCACGTGGACCTCGTCGACCGCTGCGACGTCGTCGCCCTCCTCCGCGAGGAAGGTCTCGATGAGCGTGGCGCCGATCTCCGCAGCCACGTCGTACGTCGGCTGGTCGGAGAAGCCCGTCCACGACTGCGCCACGGGGCGCTGACGGAACTTGAAGTAGGCCTCCGCCTTGCGACCGGACGTGTAGATGTCGACGTCCTTGCCCTCGCCCCTGAGCTTCTCGATGAGGCGCTCGGCCTCCTTGAGCACGCTCGAGGAGTAGGCGCCGGCGAGCCCGCGGTCGGAGGTGACGATCAGGATCGCCGCCTTCTTGGGGTTCTCCGGCTCGAGGGTGAGGGCGTGGTCGACGTTGGAGAACGTCGCCACGGCCGACACCGCACGAGTCAGCTCACGGGCATAGGGCGCTGCGGCCTGGGCCCGCTGCTGCGCCTTGATGATGCGGGACGCAGCGATGAGCTCCATGGCACGCGTGATCTTCTTCATCGACTCCGTCGACTTGATCCGCGCGCGGTACTCGCGTACCGAGAGAGCCATTCCTCAGCCCCGCTTCTGCTTGACGATCTGCTCCTGCTCGACGTCCTCGTCCTCGAGGGCGACGTGCTCTTCCTTGCCGGCCTTGATGCTCTGGCCGTCGGAGGTCTCGAACTGGTCGAGGAAGGAGTCGTACGCCTGGGCGAGCTGGTCCTCGGTGGAGTCCTCGAACTTCGAGGTCTCCCGGATGCCCGCGAGGATGCCCTCGTGGCTGCGGCGCAGGTAGTCGAGGAACTCGTTCTCGAAGCGGAGCACGTCGTCGGTGGGCACCTTGTCCAGGCGCCCCGACGTGCCGGTCCACAGCGAGACGGTCATCTCCTCGACCGGGTAGGGCGAGTACTGCGGCTGCTTGAGCAGCGCCATCAGGCGCTGGCCGCGGTCGAGCTGCTGGCGCGAGGCCGCGTCGAGGTCCGAGGCGAACATCGCGAACGCCTCCATCGCGCGGAACTGCGCCAGGTCGACCTTGAGCGAACCGGTGACGGTCTTCATCGCCTTCGTCATCGCCGAGCCACCCACGCGCGAGACCGAGACACCCACGTCGATGGCGGGGCGCTGGTTGGCCGCGAACAGGTCCGACTGGAGGAAGATCTGCCCGTCGGTGATCGAGATGACGTTGGTCGGGATGAAGGCCGAGACGTCGTTGGCCTTGGTCTCGATGATCGGCAGGCCCGTCATCGAGCCCTTGCCCATCTCGTCGGAGAGCTTGGCGCACCGCTCGAGCAGCCGGCTGTGCAGGTAGAACACGTCGCCGGGGTAGGCCTCGCGGCCCGGCGGACGACGCAGCAGCAGCGACACGGCGCGGTAGGCCTCGGCCTGCTTGGTGAGGTCGTCGAACACGATCAGGACGTGCTTGCCGTCGTACATCCAGTGCTGGCCGATGGCCGAGCCGGTGTAGGGGGCGAGGTACTTGAAGCCGGCCGAGTCGGACGCGGGCGAGGCCACGATCGTCGTGTACTCGAGCGCGCCGGCCTCCTCGAGGGCGCCACGCACAGCGGCGATGGTCGAGCCCTTCTGACCGATCGCGACGTAGATGCAGCGCACCTGCTTGTCCGGGTCGCCGGACTCCCAGTTGGCCTTCTGGTTGATGATCGTGTCGATCGCGATCGTGGTCTTGCCGGTCGAGCGGTCGCCGATGATGAGCTGGCGCTGGCCGCGGCCGATGGGCGTCAGGGCGTCGATCGCCTTGATGCCGGTCGCGAGCGGCTCGTGCACCGACTTGCGCACCATGACGCCGGGAGCCTGCAGCTCGAGCGCGCGGCGGCCCTCGAGCGGGGTGATCTCGCCGAGGCCGTCGATCGCGGTGCCGAGCGGGTCGACCACGCGGCCGAGGTAGCCGTCACCGACGGGGACCGAGAGGATCTCGCCCGTGCGACGCACGACCTGGCCCTCCTCGATCTTGTCGAAGTCACCCAGGACCACGACACCGACCTCGCGCGTGTCGAGGTTGAGCGCGATGCCGAGCGTGCCGTCCTCGAACTCGAGCAGCTCGTTGGCCATGACCGAGGGCAGGCCACTGACGCGGGCGATGCCGTCGGCAGCCTCCGCGACCGTGCCGACCTCTTCCTTGGCCGCCGAGTCGGGCTTGTAGTCCGACACGAAGCGCTGAAGCGCGTCCCGGATCTCGTCCGGACGGATGGACAGCTCCGTCATTTCATTCACCTGTTCTCTGGGTCTGCTGCTGCTCGAAAAGTTCTTGGATGTCGGTCGTGGCTGCGTCAGCCGGCGAGCCTGCGGCCGGCGTCGTCGAGACGGCTGGACACCGTCCCGTCGATGACGTCGTCACCGATCTCGACGCGGATGCCACCGAGGACCTCGGGGTCGACGATGACGTTGAGGTGCACGTCGCGGCCGTAGGTGCGCGCGAGCGCACCGGCCAGTCGCTCGCGGTCCGCGTCAGCCAGGGGGCGGGCGACGCGAACGGTCGCCACTCCCTCGCCACGGACCTCGGCGGCCACCTTCTGGTAGGCGGCGAGGGCGACCGCCACCGTGCGGTGGCTGCCGGACAGCGACTGCTGCACGAGCGCCACCGTGGCGGGGAGGACCTTGTCGCCCAGCAGGCCCTTGACCAGGCCTGACTTGTCGGCGCGGCTGCGGGCCGGGTCGGAGAGCGCGTCGCGCAGCTCCGGGTTGGCCTGGATGAGCCGGCCCACGGCGAAGACCTCGTCCTCGAGTCGACCGGCGTCGCCGCCGGTGGACCGCACCGTGGCGACCACACCGAGCTGCTCGAGGGCGTCGCTCAGGTCACGACCCGAGGTCCACCGCTGAGCTACCGCCGTGGCGACGACGTCCATGGCCTCGGGCGAGACCTTGTCGCCGAGCACGCCGCGGAGCAGGTCGGCCTTGGCCTCACCGCGCAGCGACACGTCGGTGGCGACCCGGCGCAGGCCCGGCTCGGCGCGGAACAGGTCCGCCGTCCCGAACAGGTCCTGACCCACCCGGCCCAGGTCGCCGGTGCCCGGAAGCACTGCGGCGGCTGCGGCATAGGCGTCTGCGGACGCACCTCGCATCATCAGTTGACGCTCCCCGATGCGGCACCGTTGGACGCCTCGAGGTCGGTGAGGAAGCGCTCGACGACGCGGCTCTGACGAGCCTCGTCCTCCAGGCTCTCCCCGACGATGCGACCGGCCAGGCCGGTCGCGAGGGCGCCGACCTCGGCACGGAGGGAGGTGACCGCCTGCTGGCGCTCGGCCTCGATCTGGGCCTTGCCGTGCTCGACGATGCGCGCGGACTCGGCCTGGGCCGTCTCCCGCATCTCGGCCACGATCTGGGCGCCCTGCTCACGCGCTTCCTCGCGGATGCGCGCTGCCTCGTGCCGGGCGTCGCCGAGCTGCTTCTCGAGCTCGGCGAGCTTGGCATCGGCCTCGGCCTGCTTGGTCTCGGCCGCAGCGATGCCACCCTCGATCGCCTGGGTGCGCTCGGCGAAGGTCTGCTCGAAACGAGGAGCGACGTACTTCCAGATGAGGAACAGCAGGATGCCGAAGGTCACGAGCGACAGGGCGAACTCGACGGGCACGAAGCCGAGCGGGTTCTCCGGGGCGTGGCCGCCCTCGGTGGGCTCGGTTCCTTCCGCGAGGAAGATCAGATTCTGCATGGCAGTCCTTCGTCAGTCGTGCAAGCGGGTCGTGTCAGAGGACGAACGCGAGCGCGATACCGATGATGGCGAGCGCCTCGGCCAGGGCGAATCCCAGGATGGCGATCGACTGGAGGCGACCCTGCGCCTCGGGCTGGCGCGCGACACCGGAGATGTAGGCCGCGAAGATCAGACCGATGCCGACGCCGGGGCCGATGGCCGCGAGTCCGTAGCCGATCATGTTGAGGTTGCCGTCCACGGCAGTTTCCTTTCGGTTGGTGCTACTTCACAGGTAGGGGTGGAGCAGATCAGGGGGTCGGGCAGGTGGTGCGGGTGGATCAGTGCTCGTCGGCGAGCGCACCGGAGATGTACATCGCGTTGAGCAGGGTGAAGACGTAGGCCTGGAGGAACTGCACCAGGAGCTCGAGGAACGAGATCGCGATCGCCAGCACCCACGCGAGCGGGCCGGCGACGTAGCCGATGCCGCCGTACTCGAGGAGGAACAGGCCACCGGTCGAGAACAGGATCAGGAGCAGGTGGCCGGCGAACATGTTGGCGAAGAGACGCAGGGCCAGCGTGGCCGGGCGGACCAGGATGTTGGAGAAGAACTCCAGCGGCACCAGGAGCGGGTACATCACGGGGCTGACGCCGGACGGGACGCTCTGGAGCTTGAGGTAGCCGAGGAGCCCGTGCTTGTGGATGCCGACCCCGTTGTAGATGACCCAGCTCAGACCCGCCAGCGCGTAGGCCATCGACGCACGCGAGAAGGTGGGGAACTGGATCGCCGGGATCGATGCGAACGCGTTGTTGATCAGCAGGAAGAAGAAGAGCGTCACCAGGTAGGGGACGAACTTCGCGTAGTCCTTGCTGCCGATGATGTCGCGGCCGATCGAGTTGCGCACCATGCCGTAGGCGGCCTCGCCGGCGAACTGCAGGCGGCCCGGCACGAGGGTGGCGCGGCGCGCGGCGGCGTAGAAGAACACGAAGACGATGACGGCGCCGAGCAGCAGCTGGACCATGGGCTTGGTGACCGCGAGGCCACCGATGTGGAACAGCGGGACCTCGCTGAAGTCGAAGCTGTTGGGTCCGGGAGCGAGGAACTCGCCACCCTCGGACTCAGCCATCGTGATGCCGAACATCGAGTCAGTCTCCTACTGGCTTGTCGTCTGCGCTTGCCTTGTTGAACCGTGCGTACGTCATGTAGATCCCGAAGCCGGCACCGATGAGGATGCCGATCGCCACGAGGAAGGTCGTTCCCAGCCAGCGATCGAGGGCCCAGCCAGCCAGACCGTAGACGGCTACACCCGACACGACGTAGCCGAAGGCGTGCCAGGGGTCGCCCTTGGAGGTGTCGTCGGGTCCGGCCGTCGGGGGAAGCTGTCGAGCCATCGCGGTCCGCACACTAGCAGCGGATTCGGTCATCGCTCACCCCCGGGGTGATCGACCAATGCGTCAGCCGGTGTGGTCTCGAACGCCGGGATCCGCTGGCGGGTGGCGGCGACCAGCTGGCCCACCATCCACAGGAGCGTCACCGCGATGACGCCGGCCGCGAACCAGCCGCGGGACAGCGTCTCGGCGCCCACGCCGGCGCGGTCGATCGCGGTGATGCAGAGCGCGAGCACCAGGAGCTGGAGGGCGTACGTCATGAGCGCGACGAGCAAGGACGCAGCAGGCATCAGGCGCGCGACGACGCCCACGACGGCGATGCCGAGGGCGAACACGGCCAGGGTGAGCACTCCCCCGGTGGATGCGCCCACGACGGCCGCGCGGCCGTCCGTCAGCGCCGCAGCGACCACGAGGACGAGCACCGCGACCGCGCCTGCGCCCACGGCACCGAGGAGCGGGGACAACCCGGTGCGGGTGCCTGGCTTCGACTCGGTCGTCATGGCGGCGGCCTGTCTCTGGGAGAGGTCATCTTCAGTGCTCGTGAAAGTTATCACAAAGTCTGGGAGGGGCTCCAATCAGACTTCGTGGACCGTCTCCCCCGCCTCCTGCGCGTCGGTCCGGGCCTCGTCCAGCCGCCCCTCGATGATCGCGTTCTCGGGCAGCCCGGTGTCGCCCAGCCCGGTCTTGCGCGGTCGATGCACCTGGGGCAGCACGAAGGTCATCACGATCGTCAGGGCGAGCATGGAGCCCAGGCTCCACCACACCCACGGGTCGTCGTAGAGGCTGACGAGCACCGCGCCGGACGCCACGGTGAAGGCCCAGAACCACATGATCAGCACGGCTCGGCGCTGGGAGTGGCCGATCTCGAGGAGGCGGTGGTGCAGGTGCTGCTTGTCCGCACTCATCGGCGAGCGGCCCGCCCGCGTGCGGCGTACGACGGCCAGCACGAGGTCGGCCATGGGCACCATCAGCAGCGCGATCGGCAGCAGCACCGGCAGGACCGTCACGAAGAGGCTGTTGCCTCCGGTGGCCGGCATGCCCACGAACTGGCCGGTCAGGGTCAGTGCGCTTGCGGAGAGCACCAGGCCGATCAGCATCGAGCCCGAGTCGCCCATGAAGAGGCGGGCCGGGTGGAAGTTGTGCGGCAGGAACCCGGCGCACGCGCCGGCCAGCGCCGCACTCAGCAGGGCGCCGGTCGTCGCCAGGGTGAGGTTGTTCGTGGCGGACACCGCGTAGCAGTAGACGAAGAAGGCGGCTGCGCCGATGCCGACGATGCCCGCGGCCAGGCCGTCCAGGCCGTCGACGAAGTTGACCGCGTTCATCGTGCCGATGACCACGACGAGGGTCAGCAGCGCACCCTGGGCGTTGTCGAGGGAGAACTGCACGCCGTCCGGGCTCGGGAAGTAGTAGAACCGCACCCCCATGGCGACCAGCAGACCGGCGGCGAGGACCTGCCCGCCGAGCTTGGTGAGCGCGTCGAGCTCGAAGATGTCGTCGACGACCCCGACGGCGCACACCAGCGCGCCCGCCATGAGCACGACGCCCGCATCCTCGAAGACGAAGCCCTCGCTCCGGGTGAGGAACGGCAGCTCGCGCGCGACGACGTAGGCGGCGCAGAGGCCACCGAGCATCGCCAGCCCGCCGAGGTAGGGGATCGGCTCCGCGTGGACGTCGCGGTCGCGCACCGCGGCCACGGCGCCGGTGCGCAGCGCGATCTCGCGGGCGATGACAGTGAGGAGGTAGGTCACCGACAGGGCGACCAGGAAGACGAGGAGGTACTCCCGCAACCGTCAGCCCTCGTCCGAGAGCACCACGCCGTGCTCCTCGATGGCGGCGTTCAGCTCCTCGAGCGACAGGGCGCCGAGACGCAGGACGCGGCCCTCCGGGACGGTGACGTCGATGATCGTGGAGGCCTCGCCGCCCGGGGAGTCGCCGCCGTCGACGATGACCGCGACGACGTCGCCCAGCATCTCCTCCGCCTGGTCGGCGTCGGTCGCGGCCGGGCGGCCGGTGAGGTTGGCCGACGACACGGCCAGGGGTCCGGTGCGCTCGAGGACCGCCAGCGCGAGGGCGTCGTCGGGCATCCGGACCGCGACGGTGCCGCGGGTCTCGCCCAGGTCCCACACCAGCGAGCCCTGCTGGCGACAGACCAGCGTGAGCGGGCCGGGCCAGAACGTCTCGACGAGGGTGCGCGCCCACGCAGGTACGCCCTCGGCGAGCGCGTCGAGCGTGGTGGCGGCGGAGACCAGCACCGGAGGCGGCATCTCCCGACCCCGGCCCTTGGCCTCGAGGAGGCTCCGGACGGCGTCGTGGGAGAACGCGTCGGCGGCGATGCCGTAGACGGTGTCGGTCGGGATCACCACCAGCTCGCCACGTCGTACGGCACCGGCGGCGGCGGTCACTGCCGCCTCCCGTTCCTCCTCGGTCGAGGTCGCAAGCCTGTCCACGTGGCTCATCGTGCCAGTCGAGCGGTCAGGTAGCGCGCCCGACCCGCGAGGTCTCGGTGGTCGGCCACGTCGACCCAGCGGCCCGAGGCCGCGAAGACACCCGGTGCCGACTCCCCCTGCACGTCGGCGTGCTCGGCGCCGACCACTCCCCCGGGCCGCAGCAGCAGGGCGGCGCGCTGCTCGAGGACCCGGATCGCGTCGAGGCCGTCCTGCCCGGAGAACAGCGCCAGGTGCGGGTCGTGGTCGCGAGCCTCCGCGGCCACCGACTCCCACGCCTCGAGCGGGATGTAGGGCGGGTTGCAGACCACCACGTCGACGGTGCCCGCGAGGTCGTCGAAGGCGGTGGCGAGGTCGCCGTGGCGCAGGTCGACGCCCGTGCCGGCAAGGTTGCGCTCGGCCCAGGCCAGCGCGCCCTCGTCGAGCTCGACGGCATGGACGTCGGCGTCGGGGACCTCGTCGGCGACTGCCTTGGCGATCGCTCCCGACCCGGTGCAGAGGTCCACGACGAGGGCCGGCCGGTCGAGGGCCGACGCCGCGTCGATCGCCCAGCCGGCGAGCAGCTCGGTCTCGGGGCGCGGCACGAAGACCCCGGGGCCGACGGCCAGCTCGACGTGGCGGAACGCAGCGGTGCCGGTCAGGTGCTGGAGCGGCTCACGGGCAGCCCGCCGCGCCAGCAGGACGTCGTACTGCTCCTGCTGGGGCGGGGTCAGGTCGTCGACCAGCGGCAACCGGCCCAGCCCGACGTCGAGGACGTGGGCGAGCAGCAGGTCGGCGTCGCGCTCGGGTGAGGCGACTCCGGCCGCACGCAGCAGTGATGACGCGTCGCGCCGGGCCACGCTCGCGCGCACCTTGCCCTCCACCTCAGGACTCCAGCGCCGCCAGGCGGGCGGCCATGTCGGTCTCGACGCACGACTCGAGCACCGGCGCGAGGTCGCCGTCGAGCACCTGGTCGAGGTTGTAGGACTTGTAGCCGGTGCGGTGGTCGGAGATCCGGTTCTCGGGGAAGTTGTAGGTCCGGATCCGCTCGGAGCGGTCGACCGTACGCACCTGCGAGCGCCGCACGTCGCTGGCCTCCGCATCGGCAGCGTCCTGCGCGGCCTGGAGCAGCCGCGAGCGCAGGATCCGCATCGCGGACTCCTTGTTCTGCAGCTGGCTCTTCTCGTTCTGGCAGCTCGCCACGATGCCGGTGGGCACGTGCGTGATGCGCACGGCCGAGTCGGTGGTGTTGACGCTCTGGCCGCCGGGCCCGCTGGAGCGGTAGACGTCGATGCGCAGGTCGTTGTCGTCGATGGTCACGTCGACCGGCTCGGCCTCGGGCGACACGAGGACTCCCGCGGCCGAGGTGTGCACGCGGCCCTGCGACTCGGTGACCGGCACCCGCTGGACGCGGTGCACGCCACCCTCGAACTTGAGCAGGGCGTAGGGCGCCTGGCCGGGTTCGACGGTCCCCCGGGCCTTCACCGCCGCAGTGACCGACTTGAAGCCGCCGAGGTCGGACTCGGTGGCATCGAGGATCTCCACGCTCCACCCGCGGGTCTCGGCGTAGCGGGAGTACATCCGGAGCAGGTCGCCGGCGAAGAGGGCCGACTCCTCGCCGCCCTCGCCGGACTTGATCTCCAGCAGGGCGTCCTTGCCGTCGGCGGCGTCGCGCGGCACCAGGAGTCGGCGCAGCCGCTCCGAGGCGACCTCGCGCCGCACGGCCAGCTCCTCGGCCTCCTGGGCGAACGCCGGGTCGTCGGCCCCGAGCTCGCGGGCGGCCTCGATGTCGTCACCGAGCTGCAGCCAGTCCTGCCACGTCGTCACGACTGCGGTCAGCTCGGCGTAGCGCTGGTTGAGCTGCTTGGCCAGGCGCTGGTCGGCGTGGGTCTCGGGGAGGGCGAGCCGTTGCTCGATCTCGAGGTGCTCCTGACGCATGCCTTCGACGGCCTCGAACACCGTTCCTCCTCGACTCAGCAGATTTGGGCGGACCTGGACAGACGACAAGACGCCGGCCACCCGCACGAAGCGGGCGACCGGCGCCTGGCGTGGACTACTTGCTCTCGACCGACTCGGCGGAGGCAGCCTCGGCAGCAGCGGCCGGGGTCTTCTTGGCGTAACGGGCCTCGAAGCGGGCGACGCGGCCACCGGTGTCGAGGATCTTCTGCTTGCCGGTGTAGAACGGGTGGCACTGCGAGCAGACATCGGCGTGGAGCTTGCCGGAGGTCGCGGTGCTGCGGGTCGTGAACGATGCGCCACAGGTGCAGGTGACGGCGGTCTCGACGTAGTCGGGGTGCGTGTCCTTCTTCATGGTGTTCCTCTCGGGTGGGTTCCGGGTCGTCCGCGTGGATCGCTCAGGACGTGAACCGGAACCGGCTCAGTGTGCCACCGCTCTCAACAGCGGCGCCAATCGGTGCATTCCCTCGCGGGAGCGTGGTCGGGGTGCTCCCGCGATCAGCGCGAGCCGAAGACCTTGGTCACGGCCTGCGGGGAGTCGGCTGCGGCGAGCTGCTTGCGCAGGTTGCCGACCACTGCGCCCTCGGCGGGCGCGAGCAGCCTGTCCTCGTGTCGGGTGCCCGACGCGGCGACGTCGACGGCCGGGACGATGCCCTTGGCCGCGCGGTCCGCGCTGAGCACCAGCTCCAGGTTGGCGGTCCCTTCGAGCTCCTCCAGGAAGAACTCGTCCGTGGCCGACCCGGTGCCCACGCTCACCGTGGCCAGGATCGTCAGCGATCCGGCGTCCTCGAGCTTGCGGGCGGCGCCGAAGAACTCCTTGGTCGGGTGCACGGCGGACGCGTCGACGAGCCCGCCGAGGATCCGGCCGTTGGCCGGAGCGGCCAGGTTGTAGGCCCGGCCGAGGCGGGTCAGGGAGTCGAGGAGCACGACCACGTCGTGGCCCAGCTCCACCAACCGCTTGGCCCGCTCGATGGCCAGCTCGGCGACGAGGGTGTGGTCGGCCGGCTGCCGGTCGAAGGTCGAGGCGACGACCTCGCCCTTCACGGCACGCTGGAAGTCGGTGACCTCCTCGGGGCGGGTGTCCACCAGCACCACCATCACGTGGCACTCGGGGTTGTTGGTCGTCACCGACTGGGCGATCGACTGCAGCAGCGACGTGGCACCCGTACGCGGCGGCGCGAGCACGAGACCACGCTGGCCCTTGCCGACCGGCGCGGCGATGTCGATCACGCGACCGATCGGGTTGGCCTCGTCCGTGGCCAGGCGCAGCCTCTGGTGCGGGTGGACCGGCACCGCGTCGGCGAACTCGGGACGCTCCTTGGCGCCCTCCGCCTCGGTGCCGTTGACACTGTCGATGCGGACCATCGGGTTGAACTTCTCGCGACGCTCCCCCTCGCGGGGCTGGCGTACCTGGCCGACGACCGCGTCGCCGCGGCGCAGGTGGTACTTCCGCACCATCGAGAGCGAGAGGTAGACGTCCTCCGGACCGGGCAGGTATCCCGAGGTCCGTACGAACGCGCAGTTGTCGAGCACGTCGAGGATGCCGGCGGCCGGCACCAGGACGTCGTCCTCGAGGATCGTGGTGTCGGGCTCGTTGCGGCTGCCGGTGCGCACGGTCGTGCGGTCACGGCCGCGACGGCGCCGGTTGCGACGGCTGCCGCCCTCGTCGTCCTCGTCGTCGTCCTGCAGGTTGCGGTCCTGCTGGTTCTGCTGGTTCTGGGCCTGCTGGTTGCGGTCCTGCTGGCGGTCCTGCTGCTGGTTGCGGTCCTGCTGGTTGCGATCCTGCTGGTTGCGGTCCTGCTGCTGCCGGTCCTGCTGGTTCTGCTTGCCCTGCGGCTGCTTCTGGCCCTGCTTGGCCGGCTTCTGGTCCTGCTGCTTGGGCTGGTCCTTGGGCTGGTCCTTCGCCTCCTCGCGCGCGGCGGGCTGCTCGGCCTTCGCCTCGGCGGCCTGCTCGGCCTGGCGCTGCTTGCGCGTGCGGGTCCGCACCGTCGGCTGGGCGGCGGTCGGCTCGGGTGCCGGCTGCTCGGGCGCGGTCTGCTCGGGTGCCGACTGCTCGGGTGCCGACTGCTCGGGTGCGGTCTGCTCGGGCTCAGCCTCGGCGGCAGGAGCCGGGTCCGTCTTCGCGGGCGCGCCCGACTGGGTCGCCTTGATCGCGTCGACCAGCTGCGCCTTCTTCATCGAGCCGGCGCCGGCGACGCCGAGGCCGGCGGCCATCGACTTGAGGTCGGCCAGCAGCATCGAGTTCAGCCCGGCCGACTTGGCGGCGGCCTTCCTGGCCGGCTTCTTCTCCGCTGTCTTCTCCGGGGCGTCGGAGGGAGCAGCAGTGGGGGTCTCGGTCACGTGGGTCCTTCGCACGTTGCGTCACCTGCGAGGCGCGAGGAGCGGCCTACGAGGCGGATGGTGGTGCCCATGCGCGCGGCCCTCGAGAGTGCAGAGGGGCTACGGCGGGCGGATACGCCGAACGGCGTGCCGTCAGGTTAGCAGGGTGGCGCCGACGGACTCGATCGCCAGGTCGTGACACTCCCAGGCGTCGGGACAGCGTCCGGTGAGCGTCGAGGTGTCGCTCGTGCCGAAGGCCAGCACGGTCGGTCCGGCTCCGGACACCACGGCAGGTACGCCGTCGGCGCGCAGGCGGCGTACGAGCGCCAGCGTCTCCGGCATCGCCGGCTCCCGCTGCTCCTGGTGGAGCCAGTCGCGGGTGGCGGCGAGGAGGTGCTCGGGCTGGCCGGTGAGGGCCGCGACGAGGAGCGCGGCGCGCCCGGAGTTGGCGGCCGCGTCGGCGTGCGGCACCGCGTCGGGCAGGAGTCCCCGCGCGACCGCGGTCTCGACGCCGGTCGGCGGGACGAACACGACCGCGGTGACCCGCGGATCGACGCCGACCCGGACGGCGTACCAGTGGCCGTCCTCGCGCCCCGAGATCACGAAGCCGCCGTAGAACGCCGGGGCGACGTTGTCGGGGTGCCCCTCGAGGTCGGCGGCGAGGTCGAAGAGCGCCTCGTCGGAGGCGAGCAGCTGGCCCCCGGCGACGAGTGCACGGGCGAGCACGACACCGGCGACGATCGCAGCAGAGGACGAGCCGAGGCCGCGCGCGTGCGGGATGACGTTGTGGCACGACAGCCGCAGGCCGGGCGGCTGGGCGCCCATCAGGTCGAAGGCCGCCCTCATGGCTCGGACGACCAGGTGCGACTCGTCGCGCGGCACGCCGTCCGCGCCGGCGCCCTCGACCTCGACGACCAGCCCGTCGGGGAGCACCTCCGCCTCGAGCCGGTCACGCAGCGACAACGCGAGGCCGAGCGAGTCGAAACCCGGTCCGAGGTTGGCGGACGTGGCGGGCACGGTCACCCGGACCGGGCCCTCGACGAAGGTCGCCATGCTCAGGCGAGACCGGCGGCGGCCGCGGCCGCGTCGACGTCGGCATCGACGACCGTGTCGACGATGTCGGTGTGGCTCTCCAGCGCGGTGGCGGTGTCCTTGAGCCCGTGGCCGGTGACCGTGATGACCACGGACTTCCCGGCATAGCTCTCACCGGAGGCAAGCTCGGCCAGCATGCCGGCGACGCCGGCCGCCGAGGCAGGCTCGACGAAGACGCCGTCGCGTCGGGCGAGCTCGGCCTGCGCGGCGAGGATCTGCGCGTCGCTGACGGCGGCGAACCTGCCCTCGGACTCCTTGGCGGCCATCTCGGCCAGGTGCCACGAGGCCGGGTTGCCGACGCGGATGGCGGTGGCCTTGGTCTCCGGGTCGGGGAACGGCTCCCCTGTCACGAGCGGTGCCGCACCCTCGGCCTGGAACCCGCGCATCACCGGCAGCCGCGACGCGCGGCCGAGCTCGGCGTACTGCTGGTAGCCGAGCCAGTAGGCGGCGATGTTGCCGGCGTTGCCGACCGGCAGCAGGTGGTAGTCGGGGGCGTCTCCGAGGAAGTCGCACACCTCGAAGGACGCGGTCTTCTGCCCCTGCAGGCGGACCGGGTTGACCGAGTTGACCAGGGCGACCGGGTAGTCGCGGGCCAGGCCGCGGGCGAGATCGAGGCAGTGGTCGAAGTTGCCGCGGACCATGATGATCCGGGCGCCGTGGACGACGGCCTGGGCCATCTTGCCGGCGGCGATCTTGCCCTCGGGGATCAGCACGAGCGGCTTGAGCCCGGCCTTGGCGGCGTAGGCGGCCATCGAGGCCGACGTGTTGCCGGTCGAGGCGCAGACGACCGCCTCGGAGCCCTCGTGCTTGGCGACCGAGATGGCCGCGGTCATGCCGCGGTCCTTGAAGGAGCCGGTCGGGTTGTTGGCCTCGACCTTCAGCCACACCTCGCCGCCGGTGAGCCCGGACAGCCAGTCGGAGTGGACCAAGGGGGTGCCGCCCTCGCGCAGGGTGACCGCGACGAGTCCCTCGGGGAGGTCGAGGAGGTCGCGGTACTCCTCGATGACGCCCCGCCACTGACCGTTCGTCATTCGTCGCCGCCTTCCACGCGCATCACCGAGGTGACCTCGCGCACGATGTCCATGCTGCGGAGCTGGGCGACGGTGGCGCTCAGCGCCGCGTCGGGAGCGGCGTGCGAGACGACGACCAGCTGGGCGTCGGCCCCGCGGCCCTCCTGTCGGACCGTCTGGATCGACACGTCGTGGTCGGCGAAGGCGTTGGCGACCGCAGCGAGCACGCCCGCGCGGTCGTCGACGTCGATCGCGACGTGGTAGCGGGTGCGGGTCTCCCCCATCGGCTGCACCGCACGGTCGGCGTACGCCGACTCGCCGGGGCCGCGGGTGTGGGCGAGGCGGTTGCGCGCCACCGTGACCAGGTCGCCCAGCACCGCGCTCGCAGTGGGGGCGCCGCCCGCGCCGGGGCCGTAGAACATCAGCTGTCCGGCGGCCTCGGACTCGACGAAGACCGCGTTGTACGCACCGCGGACGCTGGCCAGCGGGTGGCTGCGCGGGATCATCGCCGGGTGCACCCGGGCCGCGACCTGGTCGCCCCGGAGCTCGCAGATCGCGAGCAGCTTGACGACGGAATTCATCTCTCGCGCCGACTGGACGTCGGCGGCGGTGACCTCGGAGATCCCCTCGCGGTAGACGTCGGCGGCGGTGACCCGGGAGTGGAAGGCGAGGCTGGCCAGGATCGCGGCCTTGGCTGCGGCGTCGAAGCCCTCCACGTCGGCGGTCGGATCTGCCTCGGCGTAGCCGAGCTCCTGCGCCTCCTCGAGTGCCTCGGAGAAGCCAGCGCCGGAGGTGTCCATCTTGTCGAGGATGAAGTTGGTGGTGCCGTTGACGATGCCGAGCACCCGGGTGACCTTGTCGCCGGCCAGCGACTCGCGCAGCGGCCGCAGGATCGGGATGGCACCGGCGACGGCGGCCTCGTAGTAGAGGTCGCGCTCGGCCTTGGCAGCCGCCTCGAAGAGGGTCGGTCCGTCCTCGGCGAGGAGCGCCTTGTTGGCGGTGACCACGCTCGCACCGTTCTCCAGCGCTGCGAGGATCAGCGACCGGGCCGGTTCCAGGCCGCCGATGACCTCGACCACGAGGTCGACGTCCTCACGGGAGACCAGGCCGACCGCGTCGGTGGTCAGCAGCCCGTGCGGCACCTCGATGTCGCGGGGCGCGTCCAGCCGGCGTACGGCGACGCCGACCAGCTCGACCGGCGCACCCACCCGGGCGGCCAGGTCGTCGTGCTGCTCGGTCAGCAGCCGCACCACCTGGGAGCCGACTGCGCCGCAGCCCAGCACCGCCACCTTGAGTGCGCGGTCGTCACTGCGCTCGTTCATGAGACACCCACATCGCTCGCCAACAGGTCGGCCTCAGTCTCTCGTCGGAGCACGGTGAAAGTCTTCCCGTCCCGAACTCCGATCACCGGAGGACGAAGTGCGTGGTTGTAGTTGGAGGCCATGGATCTGCAGTAGGCGCCGGTCCCGGGCACCGCCAGCAGGTCGCCGGGACGGACGTCGCCGGGCAGGAACTCGTCCTTGACGACGATGTCGCCTGCCTCGCAGTGCTTGCCGACGATCCGCGCCAGGACGGGCGGGGCGGCCGAGGCGCGCGACGCGAGGGTCGCGGAGTAGTCGGCGTCGTAGAGGGCGGTGCGGATGTTGTCGCTCATCCCGCCGTCGACCGAGACGTAGGTGCGGCGGGCGCCGCCGTCGAGGGCGACCTCCTTGACCGTGCCGACGTCGTAGACCGTGCACATCGCGGGCCCGACGATGGCGCGGCCCGGCTCGATCGAGAGCCGCGGCTCGGCGACCCCGAGCGCGCGGCACTCGTGCTCGACGATCTTCGACATCTCCGTGGCCAGCTGGGCGGGGTCGGACGGGTCGTCCTGGGTCGTGTAGGCGATGCCGAAGCCGCCGCCGAGGTCCATCTCGGGCATCTCGACGCCGATCTCCTCGCTCACCGTGGCGTGGAGCGCGAGCACGCGGCGGGCCGCGACCTCGAAGCCGGAGGTGTCGAAGATCTGGCTGCCGATGTGGGAGTGCAGCCCGAGCAGGTGCAGCGACGGCGCGTCGTGGACGAGGCGTACGGCGCGCAGCGCGTCACCACTGGCGATGGAGAAGCCGAACTTCTGGTCCTCGTGGGCGGTGGCGATGTACTCGTGGGTGTGGGCCTCGACGCCCGCGGTCACCCTGATCATCACGCCGGTCGTGCGACCGAGCTCGCGGGACACCTCGGTCAGCCGCTCGATCTCGTGGAACGAGTCGACGATGATCCGCCCGACGCCCAGCTCGACGGCTCGCTCGAGCTCGCGCAGCGTCTTGTTGTTGCCGTGGAAGCCGATGCGCTCCATCGGGAAGCCCGCCCGCTCGGCGACCAGCAGCTCGCCACCGGAGCAGACGTCCAGCGAGAGCCCCTCCTCCGCGAGCCAGCGGACGACGGTCGTGCAGAGGAAGGCCTTGCCCGCGTAGTAGACGTCGTAGGAGGAGAACGCGTCGCGGAAGGCGCGGGCCCGCGCGCGGAAGTCGGCCTCGTCCAGGACGTACGCCGGGGAGCCGTGCTCGCGGACCAGCTCGGGCAGCGGCACTCCCCCGACCGAGAGCACACCGTCGGACTTGGTGGCCGTCTGCGACCACAGGGGCGTGACGAGCTCGTTGGGGTCGGTCGGCTCACGCAGCCAGGAAGGTCCCCGGAGGGCGCCGTCGGCGTGCGCCCAGCCGGACGGGTGGGAGGTGGGCACGACTCACATCCGCTCGGGGGCGGAGACCCCGAGCAGGGACAGGCCGTTGGCGAGCACCACCCGGGTCGCGTCGACCAGTGTGAGCCGGGCGCGGTGCAGGTCACCGGCCTCCTCGTCGCCACGCGGGAGCACCCGGCAGCTGTCGTAGAAGCGGTGGTAGGTGCCCGATAGCTCCTCGAGGTAGCGCGCCACGCGGTGCGGCTCGCGCAGCTCCGCGGCGGCCTTGACCACCCGCGGGAACTCGGCGAGCGCGCGAAGGAGCTCGCCCTCCTTCTCGTGGACGAGGCGGTCGGGGTGGGACTCGGCGGTCAGTCCCAGGTCGGCCGCGTTGCGCATCAGGCTCGACACCCGGGCGTGCGCGTACTGCACGGTGAAGACCGGGTTGTCGTTCGTGGCCTTGGCCCACAGGTCGAGGTCGATGTCGATCGGCGAGTCGGAGTGGTAGCGCGCCAGGGCGTAGCGGCTGGCGTCGACGCCGATCGCGTCGACGAGGTCGTCGATGGACACGATGGTGCCGTTGCGCTTGGACATCCGCATCGGCTCACCGTCGCGCAGCAGGTTGACCATCTGCCCGATGAGGATCTCGAGGTTCTTGCCCGGCTCGTCGCCGAAGGCGGCGCACATGGCGTTCATCCGGCCGACGTAGCCGTGGTGATCGGCCCCGAGCATGATGAAGCAGCGGTCGAAGCCGCGCTCGCGCTTGTCGAGGTAGTAGCCGAGGTCGCCGGAGATGTAGGCGGGGGTGCCGTTGGACCGGATGATCACGCGGTCCTTGTCGTCGCCGTACTGCTCGGTGCGCAGCCAGAGCGCGCCGTCCTCGGTGTAGGTGTTGCCCATCTCGGTGAGCCGCGCGATGGCCCGCTCGACGGCGCCGGAGTCGTGGAGCGACTTCTCGTGGAAGTAGACGTCGAAGTCGACGCCGAAGTCGTGGAGGGACTGCTTGATCTCCTCGAACATCATGTCCACGCCGACCTGGCGGAAGACCTCCTGCGCAGCGGCGTCGTCGAGGTCCTTGACGTCCGGGCGCTGCTGGACGATCGCGCTCGCGATGTCGTGGATGTACTGGCCGCCGTAGCCGTCCTCCGGGGCCGGACGGCCCTGCGCGCTCGCCAGCAGCGAGGAGCTGAAGCGGTCGATCTGGGCGCCGTGGTCGTTGAAGTAGTACTCGCGGGTGACCTCGGCGCCGGTCTTGGTGAAGATCCGGCCGAGGGCGTCACCGACGGCGGCCCAGCGCACCCCGCCGAGGTGCAGGGGGCCGGTGGGGTTGGCGGAGACGAACTCGAGGTTGATCTTCTCGCCGGCGAAGGCGTCGGAGGAGCCGTACGCCTCTCCCGCCGCGACGATGTCGGCAGCGACCTGGCCCTGGGCAGCGGCCTCGACCGTGATGTTGAGGAACCCCGGCCCGGCGACCTCGACGGCGCCGATGCCGTCCCGCTCGCCCAGCGCGCCGGCCAGCAGGTCCGCGAACGCGCGCGGATTGGTGCCGGCCTTCTTGGCGAGCTGCAGCGCGACGTTGGTGGCGTAGTCGCCGTGGCCCTTCTGCCGCGGTCGCTCCACCGTGACCTGGGTCGGCACGCCGTCGGGCAGCGTGATCGCGCCGTCGGCCACGAGGGCCGCCAGCGCGTCGACGATGGTCTCGGAGAGCTGCTCAGGAGTCACCCGCCCAGCCTATCGGCGGGGCCTGCCACCGACCGAACCGGTTTCACCCCCTGGCCTCGGACACACCCGGCCCCTTTGGGCCTAGTGTTCTGCGCTGTGACGACGCACCCGACCTACGACCAGCTGATCGCCCTCCCGGCCTACGTCGAGCAGCCCGTGCCGATGCCGTTCGAGGACATCAACGGCCACCTCAACGTCCGCCACTACATCGGCATCGCCAGCGAGGGCCTCGACGAGTCGCTCGTCGAGGTCGGCATCCCGCAGATGTGGCCGCTGACGCACGGGCAGGCCTGCTTCACCGCCGAGCACCACGTGACCTACCTCAACGAGCTGCGCACCGGCGACTCCATGTCGGCCCGGGTGCGCCTGCTGGGCCGCTCCGAGCGTGCCTGCCACGCGCTGGTGTACGTGCTCGACGAGACCCACCAGCGCGTTGCCTGCGTGGTCGAGGAGATCTTCCTCCACATCGAGATGGACAGCCGGCTGACCGCGCCCTGGCCCGACGACGTGGCGGCCGCGATCGACGCCCGCGTGGCCGAGCACCGGGCGCTCCCCTTCGACGCGGACACCAACGGCTCCCTCGCCCTGCGCTGAGGCGGTTTCACGACCGCGGCGACCGACCGGTAGTCTTCACCGCGCACTGGCCCCGGGGCCGGTGCGGGCCTCCGTAGCTCAGGGGATAGAGCACTGGTTTCCGGTACCAGGTGCCGCAGGTTCGAATCCTGCCGGAGGCGCCACGCGCCACACGAGCGGCAGCACCCGTCGGGTGCTGCCGCTCGCTGCATGTCGGAGGTTCCCTGCCAACTCACCAGTTGGCGCGCCAACTCGTCGGTTGGCGACCTGGGTGGACGCGGCAAGGAGCGGCGCAGCGCTCAGCAGCCGCGCAACGTCGCGTCGGCCCGGGCCTCGCGCCCGAGCCGACGAGCCTGCGCGACGTCGGGGAAGACCACGCTGGCCGCGCCGACGAAGCCCACCCGCCCGCGGACGACGCACGTGGTGATCTTCGACGGGTCCACCTGCGCGACCGCCTGGGCGAGCTCGAAGAGCTCGGCGGGCGAGGCGTTGGTGGCCATGTGCTCCATCACGGTCATCACGCCGCGCTCGATGAAGCCGGGCCGGTCGGCCTGGGACCGGATCCGGGCGTGGATGCCGCGCAGGGTGCGCTGCTGGTTGGCCGAGCGGTCGAAGTCGCCACCCGAGAGTCCCTTGCGGATCCTCGAGAAGGCCATCGCGTTGTAGCCGTCGAGGTGGATGAGGCCCTTCGCGAAGCCCTCCTTCTTGAGGTAGGGGTCCTGGAACCGGCGCGGGTTGGTCACGGTGATCCCGCCGATGTCGTCCACCATGTCCTCGAAGAACGGGAACCGGGTCACCATGACGTAGTCGGGCTCGATGCCGACGAGGTTGCGCATCGCTCCGGCCATGCCGCGCGGGCCGGCGAAGTAGAGCGCGGAGTTGATCTTCTCGCGACCGTGCCCGGGGATGCTCACCCACGAGTCGCGAGGCACGCCGATCGCGGTCGCGGCGCCCGTACGGGCATTGATCCCGACCAGCTGGAGCGCGTCTCCGCGTGCGCGTCTCATGTCCTGCCCGGGTCGGGCGTCGGAGCCGATCGCGAGGATCCACACGACGTCCGCGCCGCCGACGGCGACGCCCTGGGCGTGGCGGATCTTGACCAGGCTGACATCGGTCGACTGCACGGCTGACGGGGGTACGACGAACGCCGTGACGGCCAGGACTCCCACCAGTACGGCAGCCTTCGCTGCTCGACGAATGCGCTGCACCACCGGGTTCATCACCGCGCTCCCTTCGCGACGTCGTAGCCGAAGATGCGCCACGCACCCCGCTTGAAGGTGAGGAACAGGCGACCCCGTACGACGGTGGTGCCGGCCTTCTGGCCGCTCGCCTCGAATCGCAGCCTGAAGTGCGCCGTCACCGAGCGCGCCTCCTTGCCGGTGGCGAGGATGTCGAGGGACACCTCGCGGTGGCGGGCCGTCACCGCGTCGACGGCCGGCGCCTTGGTCTCGTTGGTGAGCAGCGCCTTGTCCGACCGGGCGCGCTCCTCGGCGCCGTCGGTGAAGCCGGGGAACGCCGAGGGGAAGCTGCTGCGGGGGTAGGCACCGCCGAGGTAGGCCGCGTCCCACCAGCGGTCGACGACCTCGCCGACCTCACGGCGTACGTCCTTGCGACGGGCGTCGGGCAGCCGGCCGAAGACCCGGTGGATCCTGGTCGTGGTCTCGAGGGGGTGCGACGCGAGCGTCGCCTGCGCGTCGTTGCGGCTGATCCGCTCGGGTGCCGCCGAGGGGTCCGAGCCCGAGCGGCAGGAGGCCGCCGACAGCGGCAGGACGAGGGCAAGCACGAGCGTCGCGCTGCGGCGGGCCCACGAGGTGCGGCCCGGTGAGGGGCGTGGCATGACGACTCCAGCAGGGGTGGTGCGGGTGGGACAGGGGGTGTGGTCGACACCATGCCTCAAAGTCCATCCCCGCCCCTGCATTTGAAGGCGTGTGCGACTAGCCTTGTCAGCGCCCTAGTCAGGCACAGTTGTCCAACCCTTGCGCGAAGAGTTCTGAAAGAGGCGAAAACGCGTGGCGCAGTCCCCGAACGGGCAGTCCGGCAACCAGTCCTCGGTTGCTCCATCCTCTGACCTGGGAGCCAACGAGTGGCTCGTCGAGGAGATGAAGGAGCAGTACGACAAGGACCCCGGGAGCGTGGGTCCTGAGTGGGCGGCGTACTTCGGGAACGGCACCGAGGCGCCCGAGAAGGCAGCGGTGAAGGCACCCGAGAAGGCAGCGGCGAAGGCCCCGGAGAAGGCACCTGCCGCCGCACCGGCCAAGGCCCCGGCCGCAGCGCCGGCGAAGGCCCCGGCGGCCGCGCCCGCCGCCGCCCCTGCCAAGACGCCCGCCGCGCCGAAGTCGACGCCCCGCCCGGCCGCGGCCGCCGACGAGCCCGCCAAGGGCACCACCAAGCCGGTGGCGAAGGACCCCAAGCCGGCCGCCCCGTCGCAGACGAGCGACGAGCCCACCTACACCGTCCTGCGCGGCGCACCGGCGCGCACCGTGGCCAACATGGACGCCTCCCTGACCGTGCCCACCGCCACCTCGGTGCGCTCGGTGCCGGTCAAGCTGCTGTGGGACAACCGCACGGTCATCAACAACCACCTCGCTCGCGCCCGCGGCGGCAAGGTCTCCTTCACCCACCTCATCGGCTACGCCCTGATCAAGGCGCTGCGGTCGATGCCGGAGATGAACGTCGGGTTTGAGGTCGTCGACGGCAAGCCCAACCTGATCACCCCGGCCCACATCAACCTCGGCCTCGCGATCGACATGAAGAAGCCCGACGGCACCCGCCAGCTGCTCGTGCCGAGCATCAAGGGCGCCGAGACGATGGACTTCGCCGCGTTCTGGACGGCGTACGAGGACGTGGTGCGCAAGGCACGCGACAACAAGCTCGCCGTGACCGACTTCCAGGGCACCACGATCTCGCTGACCAACCCCGGCGGCATCGGCACCGTGCACTCGGTGCCGCGGCTGATGGCCGGCCAGGGCGCGATCATCGGCGTCGGCGCCATGGAGTACTCCCCCGAGTGGCAGGGCGCCTCCGACGAGGCCATCAACCGCAACGCGATCAGCAAGTCGATGACGTTGACCTCGACCTACGACCACCGCGTCATCCAGGGTGCGCAGTCGGGCGAGTTCCTCAAGCGCGTGCACGCGCTGCTCATCGGGGAGAACGACTTCTACGACGAGATCTTCCGATCGCTGCGCATCCCCTACGAGCCGATCCGCTGGGCCCGCGACGTCGTGGCCAGCCACGACGACGACATCGTCAAGCAGGCCCGCATCCTCGAGCTGATCCATGCCTACCGCGTGCGCGGCCACCTGATGGCCGACACCGACCCGCTGGAGTACCGCCAGCGCAGCCACCCCGACCTCGAGATCGAGTCGCACGGGCTCACGCTGTGGGACCTCGACCGCGAGTTCGCGACCGGCTCGTTCGGTGGCGAGGGCCGCCGCTTCATGAAGCTGCGCAACATCCTCGGCATCCTGCGCGACTCCTACTGCCGCACGACCGGCATCGAGTACATGCACATCATGGATCCCGAGCAGCGCAAGTGGATCCAGGAGCGCGTCGAGCAGCCGCACGTGAAGCCGCCCCGCGAGGAGCAGCTTCGGATCCTGCTGAAGCTCAACCAGGCCGAGGCCTTCGAGACCTTCCTGCAGACCAAGTTCGTCGGCCAGAAGCGCTTCAGCCTCGAGGGCGGCGAGACCACCATCCCGCTGGTCGACGAGATCTGCGAGGCCGCCGCCGAGACCGGCCTCGACGAGGTCACCATCGGCATGGCCCACCGCGGCCGGCTCAACATGCTCGCCAACATCGTGGGCAAGAAGTACAGCCAGATCTTCCGCGAGTTCGAGGGCAACATCGACCCGCGGACCGTCCAGGGCTCCGGCGACGTGAAGTACCACCTCGGCGCCGAGGGCGAGTTCGTGGCCGGGTCGGGCGACAAGATCAAGGTCTCCGTGGCCGCCAACCCCTCGCACCTCGAGGCGGTCAACCCGGTGCTCGAGGGCATCGCGCGCGCCAAGCAGGACCTGCTCGACCAGGGTGAGAAGTTCCCCGTCCTCCCCCTGCTCGTGCACGGCGACGCCGCGTTCGCCGGGCAGGGCGTGGTCGCCGAGACGCTCAACCTCTCGCAGCTGCGCGGCTACCGCACCGGCGGCACCGTCCACGTCGTGATCAACAACCAGGTCGGCTTCACCACCGCACCGGGCTCCTCGCGCTCCTCCCTCTACGCCACAGACGTGGCGCGGATGGTCCAGGCGCCGATCTTCCACGTCAACGGTGACGACCCGGAGGCGTGCATCCGCGTCGCCCGGCTCGCCTTCGACTACCGCCAGACGTTCAACAAGGACGTCGTCATCGACCTGGTCTGCTACCGCCGGCGCGGGCACAACGAGGGCGACGACCCGTCGTACACCCAGCCGCTGATGTACGACCTGATCGAGCAGAAGCGCTCCGTGCGCAAGCTCTACACCGAGTCCCTCATCGGCCGTGGCGACATCACGATCGAGGAGGCCGAGCAGGTCCTCAAGGACTACCAGCAGCAGCTGGAGCGGGTCTTCACCGAGGTCCGCGAGGCCAGCTCCGAGGCGCCCACCGAGTGGACGACGGTCCCCGACTACCCGGACAAGCCGGCGGGCGACTTCTCGACCGCGGTGACCCCGGAGGTCCTCAAGCGGATCGCCGACTCCTACGTCACGCCGCCGGACAACTTCACCGTGCACCCCAAGGTGATGCCGCAGCTGCAGCGCCGCTCGGCCGCGATCACCGACGGCCCGATCGACTGGGGCACCGGCGAGATCCTCGCCTTCGGCTCGCTGCTCATGGACGGACGGCCCGTACGGCTGGCCGGCCAGGACTCGCGCCGTGGCACGTTCGTCTCGCGCTTCGCCACGATCATCGACCGGGTCAACGCCGACGAGTGGACGCCGCTGACCAACCTCACCGAGGACCAGGCGAAGTTCCACGTCTACGACTCGCTGCTCTCGGAGTACGCCGCCCTCGGGTTCGAGTACGGCTACTCCGTCGCGCGGCCCGAGGCGCTCGTCCTCTGGGAGGCGCAGTTCGGCGACTTCGTCAACGGCGCGCAGACGGTGATCGACGAGTTCATCTCGGCGGGCGAGACCAAGTGGCGCCAGCAGTCCGGCGTCGTGCTCCTGCTCCCCCACGGCTACGAGGGCCAGGGCCCCGACCACAGCTCGGCCCGCATCGAGCGCTTCCTCACGATGTGCGCCGAGGACGCGATGGTGGTCGCGCAGCCCTCGACCCCCGCGTCGTACTTCCACCTGCTGCGGCGGCACTCGCTCGGCGAGGAGCACCGCCCGCTGATCGTCTTCACGCCGAAGTCGATGCTCAAGCGCAAGGAAGCGGCCTCGCAGCCCGGCGACTTCATCGGCAGCACGACCTTCCGCCCCTTCATCGGTGACGAGGCGGCCGACCCGGAGCAGGTCGAGACGCTGATCATGTGCTCGGGCCGCGTCACGTGGGACCTCATGGTCGACCGTGCCAAGCGCGAGAACGGCGCGAAGTTCGCCATCGCCCGCATCGAGCGGCTCTACCCCAACCCCCGCGAGGAGATCCGCGCGGAGATCGCCAAGTACCCGAACCTGAAAGCGATCCGCTGGGTGCAGGACGAGCCGCGCAACATGGGCCCGTGGCCGCACTACCAGCTCAACGTGTGGCCCGAGCTCGGGCTGACCGTCGAGCCGGTCACCCGCCCGTCGTCGGCGTCGCCGTCGGTCGGCACGGTCAAGCGTCACGTGGAGGAGCAGAAGACGCTCCTCGACGCGGCCTTCGAGTCCCCGCGCAGCAGCGGCGACGACTACTGAGTCACCAGGTCCCGAGGAGGAGAGATGTACTTCACCGACCGCGGGATCGAGGAGCTCGAGCGACGCCGGGGTGACGAGGAGGTCACCCTGGCGTGGCTCGCCGAGCAGCTGCAGGGCTTCGTCGACGCGCACCCGGACTTCGAGATCCCGATCGAGCGGCTGGCCGTGTGGTTGGCGCGGCTCGACGACCCCGAGGACTGAGCCATCAGCGACCCCGGCACGCGGGCGGAGGGCAAGGAGCGGACGAGACGCGCGATCCTCGATGCCGCGTTGGCCCTGGCCGCGGACTCCAACCTCGCGGCGATCTCGCTGCGCCAGGTCGCCAAGCAGGTCGGGGTCGTCCCGACCGCCTTTTACCGCCACTTCGGCTCGCTGGAGCTGCTCGGGCTGGCCCTCGTCGACGAGAGCTTCCGGTCGCTGCGCGAGATGCTGCTCGACGTCTGGCGCCATGCCCCGGAGTACCGCGACTTCATCGACGGCTCGCTGCCGATCGTCGCGCAGCACGTGCGCGAGAACCGCTCCCACTACGCCTTCATCGCCCGCGAGCGCACAGCCGGCCCGCCCCGCGTGCGCGAGGCGATCAGCCGCGAGATCGACCTGATCACCCGTGAGCTCGCCACGGACGTCGCCCGCACCGGGGCTGCGGACCAGTACTCCAGCACCGACATCGCGCTGCTCGCCGACCTGATCGTCTCCTTCGTGGTGACGATGGCCGAGCGTCTCGTCGAGGATCCCGAGTCCGAGGCACGCACGTTGGCTGAGGCACGCACCCAGCTGCGGATGCTGCTCGTCGGCGCGCTCAACTGGCGCTCACGGGAGGCATGATCACCGCATGGGCCTCGCCAGCGACCTCGACTACTCGCACTCGTCCGCCAACCCGCTGCACCGGTTCGTCCGCTGGGCGGCCGGCACGCGACCCGGCGGCTGGGTGTTCGCGCACTCCCTGCGCCACCTCGACGACGTCGTCGTACGCCTCTCGCGGGGACGGCACAGCGCGCCGAGCCTGCTGGCCGGGCTCGCGGTCCTCGAGGTGACCACGACGGGCCGCAGGTCCGGGCAGCGACGCTCGAGCCACCTCATCGCGACGCCGTACGACGACACGCTGGCGCTGCTGGGCACCAACTTCGGCCAGGCCTCGACCCCCGCCTGGGTGCTCAACCTGGAGGCGGACCCGCACGCCACGGTCACCTATCGCGGCACCACCCGAGAGGTGACCGCGCGGGCGGCGACGCCGGCGGAGACCGAGGAGGTCTTCGCACTGGCCGGGCAGTTCTACCCCGGCTACCTGAGCTACCGGCAGCGCGTCGGGGGCACCCGCCGGATCCGGGCGTTCGTGCTCACGTCCCCGGACGCGGGACGACCGGTCGGACCGTGACGTCCGGGATGGTCGCGTCGGCCGGCAGGTCGATCACGTGCAGGATCGTGTCGACGACGGTCTCCGCGCTGATCCAGCGCGAGGAGTCGTAGGTCCGCCCCTCCTGCTCGTGCACCTTCTCCTGCATCGGCGTCGCCGTGCGGCTGGGATAGACCGTGCTGACGCGCACCCCCGAGTCGACCTCCTCCGCGCGGAGGGAGTCGGCGAAGGCGCGCAGGCCGAACTTCGAGGCGGCGTACGCCGACCAGCCGGCGCTGGCGGAGAGCCCGGCCGAGGAGTTGACGAACACGACCGTGCCGCGACTGCCGCGCAGGTGCGGGAGGAGCTCGCGGGTCAGGGCGGCGGGTGCGGTGAGGTTCACCGCGATCTGCTCCTCCCAGTCCGCGAGCCGCAGCCGGCCGACCGGTCCGAGGTCGACCACGCCGGCCACGTGCAGCAGGGTGTCCACTCCCCCGTCGACCTGGCGGCCGAGGCCGTTGAGCGTGCCGGGGTCGGCGAGGTCGGCGACCAGCACCTGGGCGCGCGGGAAGGTGTCCTCGAGCTCAGCGGCCCTCGCGTCGTTGCGGACGACGAGGACGAGGTCGTCGCCGCGCCCGGCCAGTCGCTGCGCCAGCGCGAGGCCGATGCCGGACCCGGCGCCGGTGAGGACGTGCTTCACGACCCGCTCACCGCGTTCTCCGTCATAGCGTGAAGACGACCTTGCCGAAGACGTCGCCCTCGGCCATCGCTGCGAAGCCGTCGCGGGCGTCCTGCATCGGGATGGCGCGGTCGACGAGGGGCCGCGCGCCCGTCGCGTCGAGGAACTTCACCAGGAGGTCGAGCTCGGCGCGGGTGCCCATCGTCGAGCCGATGACCGAGAGCTGCTTGAAGAAGACGTGCGTGAGCCCGGCATCGTCGACGTCGGGACCGGACGTGGTGCCACTGATGACGATGCGGCCACCCGGGCGCAGCGCGCGGATCGAGTGGGTCCAGGTGGCCTTGCCGACGGTCTCCATCACCGCGTCCACCTTGACCGGCAGCCGGGCGCCGGACTCGAACACCTCGTGGGCGCCGATCTGACGCGCCCGCTCGCGCTTGGACTCGTCGCGGCTCGTGGCGAGCACGGTGAGGCCGGCTGCGCGGGCGAGGGTGATGAGCGCGGTCGCGACGCCACCCCCGGCGCCCTGCACCAGCACGGTCTCGCCGGGCTTGAGGTCACCCTGGACGAAGAGCATCCGGTAGGCGGTGAGCCAGGCGGTCGGCAGGCAGGCAGCCTCCTCGAAGGAGAGCGAGGCAGGCTTGGGCACGAGGTTGCGGCGCGGCACGATGACCTGCTCGGCGAAGGTGCCCTGGTGCCGCTCGGAGAGCAGCGACCGGCCGGGGTCGTCGGCCTCGTCGCCGGCCCACGACGGGTCGCCGATGACGCCGTGCACGACGACCTCGTTGCCGTCCTCGTCCAGGCCCGCGGCGTCGCAGCCGAGGATCATCGGCAGCGCCTCCTGGCGCAGGCCGACGCCACGCAGCGACCACAGGTCGTGGTGGTTGAGGCTGGCGGCCCTGACGGTGACCGTGGCCCACCCGTCCGGGGCCTCGGGGGCGGGGCGCTCCCCCACCATCAGGCCGCTCAGCGGGTCGTCGAAGGAGAAGGTCTCGGCGTAGACGGCGAACATTCCCCGACCCTAGCGAGTGGGGACGCTTAACCGGTTGCGGGTCCGGCGGCGAACCGTTTGGCTGCTCGAGTGAGCATCGACGTACGTCTCTCGCAGGACGCGCAGAAGTACCTGGCCACCGACCAGCTCGTCTGGTTCGGCGAGGTGACCGACTCCGATGCCGAGCACCTCCGGCTCGGCCTGCCCGAGGACCAGCGGTTCGTGGTCGACCTCCCTGCCGGCCCGGAGGACCTGCACAGCGGCATCTACGGCGTGCGTCCGATGGAGCTGTCACTGCCAGGCGGGTCCGTGGTCCCGATCGCAGGTCTCACCTGGGTCGGCGTGCACCCGGACGTACGCCGTCGTGGCGTGCTCGCCGCGATGATGACCGACCACCTCACCCGCTGCCACGACGCAGGTGTGGCGATCTCGGCGCTGCACGCCAGCGAGACCGGCATCTACGGGAGGTTCGGCTACGGCATGGCGGCGCTCATGCTGCAGGTGTCGATCGGCCGTGGGACGACGTTCACGGCTCCGCACCTCGAGGAAGAGGCGTCAGGGATCACCACGCAGCTCGTCACCATGTCCGCGCCCGGTGTGACCGACCGGATGCGTGCGTGCCAGGTGCGGCTCGCCGGGGACCTTCCCGGAACGATCGTGGGGTCCGCGGACTTCTTCGCGCTGATGTCCCTCGAGCCCGCTGAGGCGCTGCGGGACAAGGAGGCGCGTCGCGTCCTCTTCGCCCGCCGCGACGGCGAGGACGTCGGCTTCGTCGGGCTGCGGCGCGAGCACAAGTGGGAGCGGGCGCGGCCGTCGGGGACGGTCGTGGTCGGCACGTTCTGCGGACTTCCCGCGGCGCGGCTGGCGCTCGCGCGTCGGGTCGTCGACATCGACCTGATGGGCACCACGAAGCTCGAGGCCATCGGCGCGGACGACCCGCTGCTCGGCTGGATCGGTGGACCCCGCGACACCGGCGACCTGCAGACCTGGGACAGCACCTGGATCCGGCTGGTCGACGTCGGGGCAGCGTGGTCGCTGCGCTCGTTCGAGGGCGACTGCGACGTCGTCGTCGAGGTCGAGGACCGCAGTGCGCCGTGGAACGCCGGCCGGTGGCGGCTGACTGCGTCGGGCGGTTCGGGCGCCGCCCGACGTACGGACGACGACGCCGACGTCACCCTCGACGTCGCCGTGCTG
The DNA here is from genome assembly GCF_900112035.1 of Nocardioides alpinus. Lineage (GTDB taxonomy): Bacteria > Actinomycetota > Actinomycetes > Propionibacteriales > Nocardioidaceae > Nocardioides > Nocardioides alpinus. Next base: position 213,989 of record NZ_FOKC01000003.1, read on the forward strand.
GGCGCGGGGTTCCTCGGGCACGGCATCGGGGGGCTGCTGCGCGCCGGGTTGGTCCGCCAGCACCGATCAGGTGCGTACGCCGAGCTGGCGCGGGCGATGCGGACGCTCCTGGCGCCCGAGCCGTCGATCGGGTTCTGAGCGTCGGCTAGGAGCTGCGTTCCCGGAGCTTCTGCTCCTGGAACACCTGCTCCTGGTAGCGCTGGAGGTCACGCTGGTACTGCTGGTCCTCACGGTCCAGACGGGTGATGCGTGCTGCCAGCCAGGCGACTCCGGCATGGATGATCCAGGCGATGATGGCGTAGACGACCATGGCGAAGAGGATCGAGACGTCGAGCACCGCCGCGACGTCGTTGCCCGTCTGGCCGAGCTCGATCGAGGTGAAGATGCCGCGGAACTGCTCCATGGCGCGGTCGAGAGACCGGTAGGCCCACTGGACGAAGGCCGGCTCGGGGTTGGCGCCGAAGAGCAGCAGGATGAATCCCAGCCCGAGGACGATCTGCGTGAGGACCAGGTAGGCGTACACGAGGTAGCCCAGGGCCTTGGCACCCCACAGGACGGCTCGACGCTGGGGGTAGACGATCGGACCCTCGGGCGGTGGCGGAAGAGTGGGCTGCACTGCGTGCGACATGGGGGCTCCGGTCCTGGTGTCGGCGTCCTCCGAGCGTGGCAACGATGCTGCAAGGGCTCCTCCCCCGATCCGGGTGACGGACCCGGGCCCGGCCCGGTCGCCTAGGGTCGAGCCTGTCCGCGGCCGGCGTCATCTGCCTGCGGTGCGGGTTCGTGCACACCTTCATGGGCGATTTCCACCAGTTCGTCGACCCGGCGGCGGTCAAGCCGGAGGACCTGCCGTCCGATCCTCTGGGGCACGGCTCGACACCGGCCTGGTCTCTTCTCCACACCGGCCGCGAACCTGCTTGTCACTCGAACATCTGTTCGATATCATGAGGCATGGCCGCTCCCCGTCTCCTTCAGCAGCCGCCCCAGGTGGCCGATGGAGCGAGCGCGGGCCAGGTGCTGGACCTGGCTGGGCAGGCACTCACGGCCCGCCGTCTGGCCGAGGTCGCCGAGCTGCACCTGGCGATCCAGTGGGCCGTCCTCCACGGCCACCCGCATGATGACCGCGACCCGATGGTCACCCCGGGCGGCGACGGCACCCCCGCGCTCCGTGAGCACGCCATCCCCGAGCTCGCCATGGCCCGCGAGACCCACCCCGCGACCACGAGGGCGCTGATCGCCGACGGCCTCGATCTCGTCCACCGCCTCCCACGCACCTGGGCCATCGTCGAGGCCGGCGCCTGCGAGCCCTGGGTCGCCCGCCAGGTTGCCGTCCTGTCGCGCTCCCTGCTCAGCGAGCAGGTGGTCCGCGTCGACCGCGCGATCGCCAAGGCCATCCGCGGCCACGCGCCCTCCACCGTCCTGGAGATCACCCGCGCGAAGGTCATCGAGGCCGATCCCGAGACGCACCGCGCCGAGCGCGAGCGCCTCCGCCACGAGCGCTACGTACGCCTCTCGCGCACCGACGAGTACGGCTACCGCTGCATCATCGCCCGCGTCACCGCCGGCGACGCCGCCTGGATCGACGCGATGGTCGACCGGGTCGCCGACATCCTCAGCCTCACCCTCGGTGCCGACCACAACCACGACGAGCTCCGCTCGCTGGCCCTCGGCTGGCTCGCCCGACCCGCCGAGCTCATCAAGCTCCTCCTCGAGCACACCGACGTGGCCGACCCCGCGGATCCCGACGACGAGACCGACATCGATGGTGCCGGCGACGCCGCCCCGCCTGCCTGGCTCCCCGAGCACACCACGGGTGCCCTCGAGAAGCTCTGCACCCTGCCTGCCCGGCGCCTCGAGCGGCTCCGCAACCGCGGCCGCCTCTTCGTCCACGTCACCGATGAGGCGCTCCGCACCGGTGTCGGCGTCGCCCGGGTCGAGGGCGTCGGGCCCATCGACATCGCCCAGCTCCACGAGGTCCTCGGCAACGCCGCAGTCACCGTCACCCCTGTCCTCGACCTGAGGATGCGCCGACGCGTCGACGCCTACGAGCACCCCGAGGACATCAAGGACCACGTGTGGACCCAGGTCGGCGGCGACTGCTTCCCGTTCTCACCTCGTACGGCGACCCGCGACGGCGTCGACTACGACCACTCCACGCCGTACGACGACACCGGGCCACCCGGCCAGACCGGCACCCACAACTCCGGCCCGCTGCGCCGACGGCACCACCGATGGAAGACCTTCGGCGGCTATCGATGCCGCGTGGCCGGTTCCGGCAGGCACCTCTGGACCACACCCCACGGCCAGGCGTTCCTCGTCGACCACACCGGCACCCGGCGGCTCACCCAGCACCAGGCAGGCGTCATGGACGAGGCCGCCGACGACGGCGTCGAGATCTACTGGGCGTAGGGCGCGCTGGATCAGGTCGCTGGGCGCGCCGGCTCGCTTGTATCCTCGACGCACCCCCTGAACAGGACACGGACTGCACGTTGGACATCGACTCTTTCCCCGCCACCCGGTCCCCGGGCGTGGTCGCGCCGTTCAGGTACGACGTGGTCCACGACCAGTGGGAGTGGTCCGACGCCCTCTACGACCTGCACGGCTACTCACCCCGCGAGATTCCCGCCACGACCCAGGCGCTCATGCACCACAAGCACCCGGAGGATCGCGAGCGTGCCGCGGAGGTCTTCGCGGCCGTCGTCCGCGACGGCGGGACCTACCGGTGCTACCACCGCCTCGTCGACCGCAACCAGCGCACCCTGACCGTCGTCAGTGTGGGCAGGACCGTCCTGGACCCGGACGGCCGGACGAGTGAGATCGAGGGCTACTACATCGACCTGACGGATGCGCGACGCGACGAGACCGAGGTCGACGTCCGAGATGCGCTCACCCGGAAGGCCCACACCGGCCCTGTCATCGAGCAGGCGAAGGGCATGATCATGCTCGCAGAGGGCTGCACCGCGGACGAGGCGTTCGACCGACTGCGGACGTGCTCGGAGCACGCCAACCGCAAGGTGGGCTACCTCGCCCGGGACCTGATCCAGTCCGTGACCGAGAGAGGGTTCAGCAGCGGCCTCGTGTCCGAGGTCCTGAGCCAGCTCGTCGACGCCGCTCGCGGCGTGCAGCTCGACCCGAAGGACTCACGCACCGACGCAGCAGCCACCAGGCGGTGACGGTCGCCGACGCCGCGACGAGGACGCTGAGCAGGCCCCATTCGTCGGCGTGCTCGTAGCCGTCAGCGCTCGCCAGGAGCGGGACGATGCCGACCCAGAAGCCCAGCACGAGCATCCCGGTCCAGATGCCGAAACCGGTGAGAGATGCGAGGGCCACAGCACCCGTCTCCCGCACCACCGTGCGCGAGTCGGCGTCGTGGGCTGCTCGTGTGCTCAGGACGTAGCAGGCGAGCACCGCCAGCGCGGCAACCGGGAGTGCGACGGCGAACATCCCCACGAACAGCACCAGCAGCATCGTGACTCCGACGGTGCTGAGGAGCACCAGCGCCAGGAGCATGGCCCAGGCAACGCGGCTCGGCCTCCGTGACGAGGTTGTCGTGTCCATGCCTCATGGTGTCCGGCCTCAGGCTCTCCTCGCTCGGGGTCGCGTACTCAAGCGTTGGGAGGAACGCCCACCGATCAGCGCCGCGCGACCCCGTCGGCCCGCGCCGCTGCAGCCACGGCCTCGCGCACCGCACCCGGGACCCGCGGGTCGAAGGGCGACGGGATGATCAGGTCCTCGCTCAGCGCATCACCGACGAGCGCCGCCAGCGCGGTGGCCGCGGCCACCTTCATGCCCTCGGTGATCGCCGTGGCGTGCACGTCGAAGGCGCCGCGGAAGATGCCCGGGAAGGCCAGCACGTTGTTGATCTGGTTGGGGAAGTCGGAGCGGCCGGTCGCCACGACGCGGGCGTACTTGTGGGCGAGGTCGGGGTGCACCTCGGGCGTCGGGTTGGCCAGGCCGAAGATGATCGACTCGGGGGCCATCGAGGCGACGATCTCCTCGGGCACCTGCCCGCCGGAGACACCGATGTAGACGTCGGCGCCGGCCATCACGTCGGCCAGGGTCCCGCGGCGACCGAACACGTCGGCGGTGTCACGGGCCAGTGCGGCCTTGACCGCGGTGAGGTCGTGGCGCTCGGAGTTGAGCACTCCCTGCCGGTCGAGGACGGCGATGTCGCGCACGCCGGCCTCGAGCAGGATCCGCGCCACTGCGACACCGGCCGCACCGGCTCCCTGGATCACGACCCGGGCCGTGGCGGCGTCGCGGCCGGTGAGGCGGAGCGCGTTGGTCAGCGCGGCGAGCGCGACGACCGCGGTGCCGTGCTGGTCGTCGTGGAACACGGGGATGTCGAGGCGCTCCTTGAGCCGCGCCTCGATCTCGAAGCAGCGCGGGGCGGAGATGTCCTCGAGGTTGATGCCACCGAAGCTCGGCGCCAGTCGGACGACGGTCTCGATGATCTCCTCGACGTCCGTGGTGTCGAGGCAGATCGGCACCGCGTCGACCCCACCGAACTGCTTGAACAGGACGGCCTTGCCCTCCATCACCGGCATCGCGGCGGCCGGGCCGATGTCGCCCAGGCCGAGGACAGCCGTGCCGTCGCTGACGATGGCGACCACGTTGGGCACCCAGGTGTAGTGCTGCGTCATCGACGGGTCGGCGGCGATCGCCTCGCACACGCGGGCCACGCCGGGCGTGTAGGCGAGGGAGAGCTCGTCGGGGCCGGTGAGGGCGACCGTCGAGACGGTCTCCATCTTGCCGCCGACATGCAGGTCGAACACGGGATCGCCTGAGTGCGGGTGCGAGGCCATGCCGGCGATACTCGCACAGCTCATCGGGGCGAGAGAGCGCGTCCCATGCGTGGGGAAGGCCACACCCGCAGGCGTACGACGGCCAGCACGTGGTCCTCGGCCACCGGTCCACGGTGGCGGGAGTCGACCCCCTCGTCGGGGTTGTCACTCACCAGCCACCACCCCTCCCCGCCCGATCCCATGGGCCGCTGCTCCTGCGCGCGCTTCACCGCCAGCGTCCCGTCCGCGAACCGGGCGACCACCAGGTCGCCCGGGCGCACGCGGGCGCCGTACCGGACCAGCAGCCGGTCACCGTCACGCAGCGTGGGGAGCATCGAGCGCCCACCCACCCGGGCGAGACCCCACTGACCCGCACGTTCCACGCGGAGTAGTGTCGCAGCAGAAGGGTTCCCCGACGTTCGAGAGGAAGCACATGCTTCGCACTTTCTTCGCCCCGACCATCGAGGTCTCCGCGCACTGCGACCTGCCCTGCGGCGTCTACGACCCCGCTCAGGCACGCATCGAGGCCGAGTCCATCAAGGCGATCATCGCCAAGGTCGCCGACAACGACGACGCCGACTTCCGCACCCGCGCCATCCTGATCAAGGAGCAGCGCTCGGAGCTCGTCAAGCACCACCTGTGGGTGCTCTGGACCGACTACTTCAAGCCCCCGCACTTCGAGAAGTACCCGCAGCTCCACACGCTGGTCAACGAGGCCACCAAGCTCGCCGGTGCCAGCGGCACCAAGGGTGAGCTCGACGCCGCGAAGGCCGACGAGCTGCTCGCCAAGATCGACGAAATCGCCGAGATCTTCTGGGAGACGAAGAAGGCCTGAGCAGCTTGCTGCTTCGTGCTTGAACCCAGACCTTCACGGTCAGATTCCAGGTCGGACCCGGTCGCCTCGTTCAGGCGGCCGGGTCCGCTGCGTCTCCCCCACCCCACCCGACTGGAGTCCCCATCGCCACCCGCATCACCACCCCCTTCGACGCCACCAGCACCGCGCAGGACGTGGTGGCCGGCATCGACCTGACCGGCCGTACGGCGCTCGTCACGGGTGCCGCGTCGGGCATCGGGCTCGAGACGGCCCGCGCCCTCGCGGGAGCCGGCGCGAGCGTCACCCTCGCGGTGCGCGACCTCGAGGCCGGGCACACGGCCGGTCGTGACATCGCCGCCACGACCGGCAACGACACCGTGGAGGTCGTCCACCTCGACCTCGCCGACCTGCGGACGGTCTCGACGCTGACGGACGGCTGGGTCGGACCACTGCACGTCCTGGTCAACAACGCCGGGATCATGGCCAGCCCCGAGGCCTACACGCCGCAGGGCTGGGAGCTGCAGTTCGCGACCAACCACCTCGGTCACTTCGCGCTGGCGCTGGGGCTGCGCGACGCGTTGGCGGCCGCGGACGACGCGCGCATCGTCTCGGTCAGCTCGAGCGGTCACGGCAGCTCGCCGGTCCTGTTCGACGACCTGTTCTTCGACCGGCGGCCCTACGACGCAGGCACGGCCTACGGCCAGTCCAAGACGGCCAACGTCCTCTTCGCCGTCGAGGCGACCCGACGGTGGGCCGACCTCGGCATCACCGCCAACGCCCTCATGCCGGGCGGGGTCTGGACCAAGCTGCAGCAGCACTGGGACCCCGCGACCCTGGCGGCGACCAAGGCGCAGGTGCCTGCGACCGACGCCGCCGGCATGGGCGTCAAGACGCCCCAGCAGGGCGCGGCCACCTCGGTGCTGCTCGCCACCTGGCCGGGACTGCAGGGTGTCGGCGGGCGATACTTCGAGGACTGCCGCGAGGCAGCGGTCGTCGAGCAGGTCCCGGACGGACTGCACGGGGTGTGCGCGTACGCCCTCGACCCGGTCGCGGCGGAGCGGCTGTGGGACGTGTCGCTCGCGCTGCTCGAAGGAGTCCGACCCGGTTAGGGTGGGCCCGAGCACATCAGCCTCGAGGACGGGACGAAGACGCAGATGTCAGAACACACGGGGGGCCCTCGGGCCGACGTCGAGCTCCGACTTCCCGCCGAGGGCGCCTACGCGTCGGTGGTGCGTACGACGGCTGCGGGCCTGGCCGCGCGGCTCGACTTCACCATCGACGACATCGAGGACCTGCGCATCGCGATCGGTGAGGCCACCGCCCTCGCGATCCCGGCCGCCGACCCGGGGACCGACCTGGTGGCGTGCTTCTTCTTCGGTCAGGGCGCCCTGACCGTCACCCTCGAGTCCGAGGCGATGGACGACCCGCCGCTGGACACCGAGAGCTTCGCTTGGCAGGTGCTCGACACGATGGCCCAGGACGTGTCGGCAGGATCCGGGGAGGGCCGGTTCCGTGTCCGCTTCACCGTGACGTCGCAGGTTGCTGCGGGAACGACGGGTGCCGAGCTCTGACATGAGCGCACACACGGGGGATGAGGCTGAGTCGGTCGGACTCAGCGGACTGGATCACGTTCGCGCGCGCAGCGCGGAGCTCTTCGTCGTCCTGCGGGACGGGGACAGCTCCACGGCCGCGCGATCCATGGCCCGCGACGACCTGGTGCACCTGCACCTCTCGCTGGTCGAGCACTGCGCCCGGCGCTTCCGCAACCGCGGCGAGCCCTTCGAGGACCTCGTGCAGGTCGGCACCATCGGCCTGATCAAGGCGGTCGACCGCTTCGAGACCGACCGCGGCGTGGAGTTCTCGACCTACGCCACACCGACCGTCATCGGGGAGATCAAGCGCCACTTCCGCGACAAGGGGTGGGCGATCCGCGTGCCCCGGCGGTTGCAGGAGCTGCGCATGCAGATCGGCGGTGCGACAGGCGAGCTGACCCAGAAGCTCGGCCGCTCCCCCACGCCCCGCGAGCTCGCCGAGGTCATCGGTTGCTCGGTCGAGGAGATCATGGAGGGCATCGAGTCCTCCCACGCCTACGCCACGCTCTCCCTCGACGCCTCCGACGACTCCGACGACGGGCCTCCGGCGATGCTGGCCACGCTCGGGGTGGAGGACTCCAACATCGAGCACGTGGAGATCCGCGAGTCCATCAAGCCGCTGCTCGAGGGGCTCGGCGAGCGGGAGAAGAAGATCCTGCTCCTGCGGTTCTTCAAGAACATGACGCAGTCGCAGATCGCCGACGAGATCGGCGTCTCCCAGATGCACGTCTCGCGGCTGCTGACCCGCACGCTCGCCCAGCTGCGGACCTCGCTCGAGCAGGACTAGCCGTAGGACTCCCGCTCCAGCACCTCGGTGCTCGAACGGTGGACCAGCCCGACGATGACGACCAGGGCCACCACGGCCAGGGCGACCGACAGCGGCTTGGTCTCTCCCGCCCAGAGGTTCCACGCGAGCCCGAGCTGGATCAGCTGGGCCATCACGACCGGGCCACGCGCCCAGCGGCGTACCTTCCACAGCGACCAGGCACACCAGGCCAGTCCGGCAGCCGCCGCGAGGAAGAAGACCGAGGTCGTGACGCCCATCGTGAGCCGGATCGAGCTCAGGTTGGCGAGCTCGAAGACCCCCAGCGCGGCGAGGACGAACGCCTCCACCGCGGTCAGCGAGGCAGCCACCACGAGGGGCGGAGGGGCGACGCTGTCTGGTCCAGCAGGCGTAACAGGCACTCGGGGATTCTAGTTGTGACCGAGACGACCATCACGGGGGGTTGTGTGAACGTTCAAAGGTTGCGAGTCTTGTCGCTGCGCTCCGTGCGCCCGGGCCCCGCTGAATGTCCGCAAACAGCCACTTGCCTGTGAAAGAAAGAGGGAATCCCCCACTCATGGATTGGCGCAGTCGCTCTGCATGCCTCGACGAGGACCCTGAGCTGTTCTTCCCGATCGGCAACACCGGTCCCGCGATCCTCCAGATAGAGGAGGCGAAGCAGGTGTGCCGTCGTTGTGACGTGCGCGAACAGTGTCTTGCCTGGGCCCTGGAGGCCGGACAGGACCACGGAGTGTGGGGTGGACTCAGCGAGGACGAGCGTCGCGCACTGAAGCGACGCAACGCCCGCGCACGCATCCGCACCGCCTAGTCGACGGGCAGGTCCGCCTGCACGCGCGTGCCCCGGCTCCCCGGGCCGATCTCGAGGACCCCTCCCAGCTCCGACTCGACGAGCGTGCGCACGATCGAGAGCCCGAGCTGGGTCGACCCGTCGAGGTCGAACCCGTCCGGCAGTCCGCGGCCGTCGTCCTCGACGACCACGTGGAGCCGGCCGACGATGCGGCGCGCCGTCACGACGACCCGACCCTCGGTGCGGTCGGTCAGGCCGGCGTAGCCGTGCTCGACGGCGTTCTGCAGCAGCTCGGTGAGCACCATCGCCAGCGGCGTCGCGGCGTCGGACGACAGCTTGCCGAAGGTGCCCTCGCGCACCACGCGGACCGGCAGGTCGACGCCGCTCACGTCGACCACCATCGCCCCCAGGCGGTCGGCGATGTCGTCGAAGTCGACCGTCTCCTCCAGCGCGTGGCTGAGCGTCTCGTGCACGATCGCGATCGAGCCCACCCGCCGCACGGCCTCCTCCAGCGCCGCCTTGGCGTCCTCGGCCTGCGTACGCCGTGCCTGCAGCCGCAGCAGCGCGGCGACCGTCTGGAGGTTGTTCTTCACCCGGTGGTGGATCTCGCGGATGGTGACGTCCTTGGTGACGAGCTCGCGGTCGCGGCTGCGCAGCTCGGTGACGTCGCGCACCAGCAGCAGCGCGCCGCTGCGGTCCCCCTGCGGGCGCAGCGGGATGCTCCGCACGATCAGGGTCACGTCATCGGTGCCGACCTCGGTCGCCCGGCCGTCGCGGCCTCCCAGCACGGCGCTGAGCGTCTCCTCGTCGGGGCGCTTGCGGACCGGCACCAGGTCGCGGGTCAGGTCGGTGAGGACCAGGCCGGCCAGGTCGCCCTGCAGCCCGAGCCGACGGTAGGCCGACAGCCCGTTGGGGCTGGCGTAGACGACCTTGCCGGCCGGGTCGAGGCGGACGAACCCGTCGCCCACCCGCGGTGAGTCCGCGTGGTCGCTGCGCTGCCCCGGCAGCGGGAAGTGCCCCGACGCGATCATCTGGGTGAGCTCGGCGGCGGTCTGGAGATAGCTCAGCTCGAGCCGGCTCGGGGTGCGGACGCCGAGCAGGTTGGTGTTGCGGGCGATGATCGCGATGACCCGGCCGGCACGTCGTACGGGGATGACCTCCACGCGGACCGGCACGTCGTCACGCCACTCGGGATCCCCCTCGCGCACCAGCCGGCCCGAGCCGTAAGCCTCGTCGAGCATTCGCCGTCGCCCGGCCGGGATGAAGGTGCCGAGCACGTCGTCGACCAGCGCGGTCGGGCCGGTGGTGGGCCGCATCTGCCCGCCGGCCCAGAACCCCCGGCCCTCGCGGTCCGGGAGCCACAGCACCAGGTCGGCGAACGAGAGGTCGGCGAGGATCTGCCAGTCCGCCATGAGCAGCTGCAGCCACGCGATGTCGTCCTCCACGAGATCGGTGTGGGCTCGCACGAGCTCGTGGAGGGAGGGCATCGGCCCAGACTAGGCGGTGCGCGCGCGCAGGTCGGGGCCCTCCCACGGACACCCGCACGACCCGCGTACGACCACGCGCATGGGCAGGACCTGCGGGCGAGCGCCGAGGTGACGGGGACCCGACCACCTCGACCTGTCGATCCGGTTCGGCCCTCCCGGCTAGGGCCTCCCGTCTGGGGCCGCGCGCGATCGGCTGGCACACTGGCGGCATGTCGATCGGGTACTGGAGCCAGGTGCAGGCCACCGGGTTCGAGGTCCCGTCCGACCGGCCGCTCGACGACCTGACGGCCGAGCTCACCACCATGCTCGGGTCCACAGATGCGGCGGTCCGTGACGGCACCGCCTTCCCGGCGCTCGCCACCTGGATCGAGCGCGGTGTCTACGACGACCTGCTCGCCGGGCTCGGCGACGGCATGGTCGCGGGGCTGTCGGTGGGGCTGGGTGAGAGCGGCACCGACACGGTGTTCCGGCGCAGCTTCAGCGCCCTGATCCTGGCAGCGTGCCTCGAGCGCGACAACGAGCTGCACCTGCTGCCCGGCGGCAAGGTCCTCGAGTGGGGCGACCGGGCCGCGACCTGGTTCCTCGGCGAGCGCGACACCCGCGGCTACGTGGTCGACAAGGGCTGGGCGCACGCGATCGCCCACGGCGCGGACACGATCGGGGCCCTCGGCGAGTCGTCGCACCTGGCAGGGCCCGAGCACGCGCTCCTGCTCGACATCCTCGCCGAGCGGCTCCTGGCCCAGCCCGTCGACGAGCCGCTCGCCGCCGGTGAGCCCGACCGGATCGCCGCCGCCGTCATGCAGATCCTGCGCCGCAACACCCTCGACACCGACGTCCTCGAGCCCTGGGTGCACCGCATCGGCACTGCCGGCAACCCCTTCGCAGGCCCCGTCGACCACGACCCCTACGCGCCGGCCCGCGCCGGCCAGGACTTCCTGCGGGCCCTCTTCGTGCAGCTCTCGCTCGCGCCCCGGCCGCCGACCGTGCGGTCCGACCTGCTGCTCGTCGTGATCGACGCGCTCCGGATGACGAACGCTCCCTACCTGCGAGTAGACACCCGATAGCCTGCGGGCATGAGCGAGATTTCTGGCCACAGCGGTGAGCTGGCCGTCCACGTCGCCCGCGCCCACGGTGTCGAGACGATGTTCACCCTGTCGGGTGCGCACGTCTTCCCGATGTACGACGGTGCGGTGCGGATCAACCAGGAGGGCGAGGACCCGCAGATGCGCCTCCTCGACGTACGCCACGAGCAGACCGCCGCGTTCGCCGCCGAGGCCACCGGCAAGCTCACCCGCGTCCCCGGACTGGCGGTCCTCACCGCAGGACCCGGTGTCACCAACGGCATCAGCGCCATCGCGCAGGCGCAGTTCGCCGGGTCACCGATGGTGGTCGTCGGCGGCCGCGCCCCGCAGAACCGCTGGGGCACCGGCTCGCTCCAAGAGCTCGACCAACCGCCGATCATCGCCCCCGTCGCCAAGGCCGCACGCACCCTGATGACCGCCGGCGAGGTCACGGCTGGCATGGACGAGGCGTTCACCCTCGCGCGCTCGAGCCACCGCGGACCGGTGTTCGTCGACGTACCGATGGACGAGTTCTTCAACTCCTCGACCGGCACCGCGTCGTCGGGCGAGGGCACCCGGATCGAGCCCGACGCCTCGGCGATCGAGGCGGTCGCCCGCCTGCTGGCAGCGGCACAGCGGCCCGTGCTGATCCTCGGCACCGACGTCTGGGCCGACCACGCCGAGGTGTCCGCGCTGCGCTTCGTGGAGGACCTCGGCATCCCGACGCTGACCAACGGGATGGGTCGCGGCATCATCCCCGGCGGCCACCGCTCGCTCGTTACCAAGGCGCGCGGTGCGGCCCTGTCCGGTGCCGACCTCGTCGTCGTGGTGGGCACGCCGCTCGACTTCCGCCTCGGCTACGGCGTCTTCGGCGGTCCCGACAAGAACCCCGACGGCGCGTTCGCGCGGGTCGTCCACATCGCCGACTCCCCCGACCAGGTCTCCGGCCACGCCGAGCTGGCCGGCTCGGTCGCCGGCGACCTCACGACCGTGCTCGACGGTCTCCAGGCCGCGATCGAGCGGGGCGACAAGCCCGACTGGCGGGCCTGGTCCGACCAGCTCGCCGACCAGGTGAAGGCGGCGGCAGAGCGGGACGCGCAGCTCCTCACCGCCGAGGCCGACCCGATCCACCCGGCCCGCATCTACGGCGAGCTGGTGCCGCGCCTCGCGGACGACTCGGTGGTGATCGGCGACGGCGGTGACTTCGTCTCCTTCGCCGGCAAGTACGTGGAGCCCCAGCGCCCCGGCGGGTGGCTCGACCCCGGCCCCTACGGCTGCCTCGGCGCCGGCCTGGGTGCGGCGATCGCGGCCCGCCTCGCCCGCCCGAGCGCGCAGGTCACCCTGCTGCTGGGCGACGGCGCCGCCGGCTTCTCGCTGATGGACGTCGACACCCTCGTGCGCCACGACCTGCCGGTCGTCATGGTGATGGGCAACAACTCCGCCTGGGGCCTGGAGAAGGGCCCGATGCAGATGCTCTACGGCTACGACGTGATCGCCGACCTCGCCCCGCGCACGCCGTACGACGACGTGGTCAAGGCGCTCGGCGGCGACGGGGAGACGGTGACCGACCCGAAGGAGATCGGACCGGCCCTCGACCGCGCCTACGCCTCCGGCGTCCCCTACCTCGTCAACGTGATCACCGACGTCGAGGCGGCCTACCCGCGCAGCACGTTCGGCATCTGAGCCAGATGCTCGTACGCCGCGCGACGCCTGCGGAGCTCGAGCGCGTCGGCGCGCTGACGGTGCGGGCCTACGCGGCCTTCACCCTCGGCCCGGCAGACCCCTACGTCGAGCGGCTCCGCGACGCCGCCTCGCGGGACGCCGGCGCCGAGCTGTGGGTCGCGGTGGACGGCGACCGGCTGCTCGGCAACGTGACGTACTGCCCTCCGGGCTCCGCCTACCGCGAGGTGAGCCGTCCGCACGAGGGTGAGTTCCGGATGCTGGCCGTGGACCCCGACGCGCGCGGTGCCGGTGCCGGCACCGCCCTCGCGACCCACTGCGAGGAGCGGGCGCGCGAGCACGGGGCGGTCGGGATGGCGATCTCCTCGCTCGCCGAGATGACCGACGCCCACCGGATCTACGGGCGCCTGGGCTATGCCCGCGACCCCGGGCGCGACTGGTCGCCGCTGCCCGGGGTGGAGCTGGTCGTGTTCGCGAAGGCCTTCTAGCAGGCCTGCCCCGTGGTCGGGTCCTCGACGTCGTCGAAGCAGATCGTGCCCCACGGCAGGGCGGCCATCTCGAAGGTCTCCGCCGACCCGACCCGCACCCAGCGCCACGCCTCCCACGAACCGTCCGCGCCCTCGACCACGGTGACCGTGACCCCGGCCCCGGTGAGCCAGGACCGGTAGGCGCGTCCGCTGTCAGTGGTGCCCGTCCCGAACGCGATGTCACCCACCGGCTGGAGCCGGACGAGTCCCGCCTGGTCGGCGGTCTCGACGACCACCTGCACGAGGGTCGGGTCGGAGGCCGACGTGACGAACAGGGACGCACCGTCCGACGACACCAGCTCGGTCGGGCTGATCGTGCTCACGCGCGGGTCGGGCAGGTCGAGGCCGAAGACGTGACCGTCCGCCCCGGGACCGTCGACGACCGCCGACGGCGGCTCGCCCGCCTCGACGCGCACCCGGTAGCCGAGGCCGCCGTCCTCCAGCGCCACCTCCTCGCCGACGCCGATGGTGTCGGTCGACTGCGACGTGACGTAGGGAAGGTCGTCGCGGGAGTCGGCGGTGCACGCCGTGGAGGACTCGGGAACGTGCACCCGGCAGCCCGGCTCGCCCGCCACCAGCACGCCGTCGGAGTCCATCGACCACTCGTAGCGGTCCATGACGTAGGTCTCGGGCGCGAGCTGGATCATGCCGCTACGGGCGAAGGCGCTGCGCGAGCGGGTCGACACCAGCGCACCGTCCTCGACCAGGAAGGACTGGGCGTGGAAGAGGTCGTAGTGGTCCGTCTCCGAGCCGGGCACTGGCACGTCGCCGCCGGAGAGCAGCTCGGGGCTGCTCGACACGGCCTGCACGAGCAGGCCCTCGCGGAGGTCCAGCACGACCGGCTCGAACGGGGCGTTCGGCCCGCCGTCGAGTGCGTTCGTGTAGAGCACCAGCTCCTGGTCGCCGTCGGCGTCGGCGTCGATGGGTCCGAGGGCGTTGACCCCGATGGTCGAGCCGAGCTCGACCAGGCCGTAGGTCTCCTCCCCCGTGCTGCTCAGGGTGGTCTGCACACGCGTACGGCCGTCGTGGTCCGGTGTCGGCTCGGCGAGGAACTCGACCCTCTCCTCGACCCCGTCGCCGTCGAGGTCGAGCCGCGCGGGCGAGGACTCCTCGCTGACCTCCCAGGTGCGCCCGACGTTCGGAGGCAGCTCGACCTGGTCGGGCCTCGGCGCGATCTCGTCCGACCTCTGCTGCCCGGCAAGACCCTGGAAGACCACACCGAGGATCAGCAGCACCACTGCGGCAGTCGCGAGCAGGACCCACGGCGACTGCCAGCGCGGCCGCAGCGGGGCGGCCGTGGCCAGCAGGGACAGGTCCTCGGGCCGCACCAGCTCGGCGCGCGCCTCGAGGGCGGAGCGCAGCAGGTCCTCGAGGTCGGCCCTCGTGTCGGGTGGCGTGCTCATCGCTCCTCCTCGCCCGAGCTCGTCTGCGTGGTCGACGTCATGGTCGACGTCATGGTCTTCTCCAGCGCCGTGAGGGCGCGGCTGGCGGTGGACTTCACGGTGCCCTGGCTGATGCCGAGTGTCCGGGCGATCTCCGCCTCGGACAGGTGCGACCAGTAGCGCAGCACCAGCACCTCCCTCTGGCGTGGCGCCAGGGTCTGCAGCGCCACGATGACTGCCCGGTGCTCCTCCGCCAGCACCGCGCTGTCCTCGGGGGACGGTGGCGACAGGTCGTGAGGAGGCGTGTACGCCCGGGCCGTACGCCGTCGCCGCAGCGCCGAGCGCGAGGTGTTGACCACCGAGACCCGCAGGTAGGCCAGCGCCTTCGACGGGTCCTTCACGGCGTCGGGGCGACGGGCGAGCGCCGCGAACGCGTCCTGGACGACGTCCTCGGCCGAGGCGAAGTCGTCGACCAGCAGGACGGCCAGGCGGACCAGCTGCAGCCGGTGGGCGGCGTACAGCTCAGTGATGTCCACTGCTGGGTCCATCACCTTCCCCGATCCTGCGGTCCTCGTGCTCATGTCTGGTAGACGTGTGGGTGGCACTCAGGTTGCCTCACGCACCCACCGATTCCCCGAAGGGACACCCATGTCGCACCCCGAGCCCGCCCCCTCGAGCGCCAGCCTGACGTACGCCGTCACCGACGACGACACCGCTGTGGCCGTGGGCAGCGGGTCGCTGCCGGTCCTCGGTACGCCTCGCCTGCTGGCGTGGCTGGAGGCCGCCACCTGCGCCTGCCTCGAGGCGGTGCTGGCCGAGGGGTCGACCAGCGTCGGCACCCGCATGCAGGTCGAGCACCTCGCCGCGAGCCCCGTCGGCGCCGAGGTCGAGGTGAGCGCATCGAGCGCGTACGTCGACGGGCGGCTGCACCGCTTCACCGTGAGCGCCCGCGACACCTCGAGCGGCAAGGTGCTGGCCGCCGGCGAGATCACCCGCGTCGTCGTCGACGCACAGCGGTTCATGTCCCGCCTGTGACCATCACGCCGACCTGCACCTGCCCCACGTCGCGGCGCTGACGCTGCTCACGCAGGGCGTGCTCGACGAGGTGCTGCCTGACTGACCTGAGCAGACTGGGCGGTGGCGAGCAGCTCGCGGAGGGGCCCGACCCGCGACAGGGCGGCGTCGAGCATCTCCGGACGGTCGGCGTACCACGCGAGGTGGGCCGCGCTGACGGTCCCGGTCGACACCTCGCGACCCTCGACGGTCCACGCGGTGGTGGCGGGTGCGTCGAGCCGCAGCGCGGCGACCACCTCCGGCAGCAGCGGGGCGTGGATCGAGGCCAGCAGCGGGCGGTCGATGCCCGGAGTCCGTTCCGGCAGACCGAGCGCCTCGCGCAGCCGGGCGGCCACCGGCACCAGCACGGCGTTCCCGGGGTGGTTGACGGTGCGCATGGAGTCGGCACCGGGAGACGCGAACAGGTCGCTGACGACGACGGTGCCGTGGTGGCGCTCGCGTCGGGCGAGCTCGTCCACCGACGCCTGCGCGACCGCGCGGATCCCGGCTGGGGTGAGCCCGAGCGGCACCCTGGCCGGTCGGCCCGCGCGGAGGTCGTCGGCCGCCAGCACGGTGCGGAGGTCGTGGTAGGGCACCACCGGCGGGTCCGGACGCTCGAGACCGGGCGGGTGCACCAGCAGGTGGAACGGGTGCAACCCGGCATAGCGCAGGCTGGGCACGAGCGCCACGCGCGCGCTCGGGGGCAGCACGGCCCGCAGCTGGCGGGTGCCGATCGGCAGCCCGCGATGGTCGTCCTTCGTGGGCTGGGCGACCAGCAGGTCGGTCCGGGCGAGCAGGGCGTGCAGCTCGACGACGTCGTTGCCGCTCAGCTCGTGGATCGCCGGGATCCGCCGGGTGCGCACGTCGTCGGCCTCCAGCAGCAGGCGGAACGACTCCGCCTGGCAGTTGCCGACCACCACGAGCCGTGGGCGGTCGTCAGGCACCGGCCCACCCGCCCAGCCACGACGCCAGCGTGACGCCGTCGGACCACTGCTGCAGGCGGGTCACGACCGGAGGTCCCGAGGGGGCGAGGTCCGGACGGTCCCACCGGGCGGCCCTGCGCAGCAGGCGCAGGTCCTGCAGCTCGGCGCCGCCGCCCGCGACCTCGCGGGTGGCCGCGGTGCCGTCCATCTCTCTGACGAGCTCCGCCCAGCCCTGGACGTCCCCGAACAGTCCCCGTCGCACCACGAGGTGCAGCCGCGCGGTCGCGGGCAGCTCGTCCTCGGCCCGGGCGACGCGAGGGTCGTGGCCCACCAGAATGCGGTGCCGCTCCCCCACCCGCACGACGGCGCGCGGCAGCGCCGCGAGCAACGAGTCGACGGTGACCATCAGCTCCGTGTCCCCGAGCCCGGGGTCGAGCGTCACGACGAGGTCGGCCGGTCCGCGCAGGAGGCCCCGCCACGTCGTGCCCGGGGCCGACGTCCGGTCGGCGACCGACGTCGTCTCGGCCAGGAGCTGGTCTGCTCCGCGGGCACGGGCGGCGGCGTCAGGACCGTCGTGCCAGGCCACTGCGTCCCGGCGGTGGGCCAGCAGCCCGCCCGCGGTCCACGCCCGGTGGGCGAGCTCCCAGTCCTCACCTCCGTAGGCGCGGAACGTCTCGTCGAAGCCGCCGAGCTCGTCGTACCACCACCGGCTGCACGCGAGGACCGCGCCGATGACGAAGCGGTGTCCCGACCCGTCGGCGTCCAGCAGGTCGCGGGAGGCGGCGTACGCGCTGCGCAGCCACTCCGGCTCGTCGAGCTCCCGGAGCGGGCCGACCTCCTCGACCGCGTCGTCGGGGCTGGTGCCGGTGAGGTCGGCGTGCCGGCGGCGCCCCACGACGAGGACCTCCGGCAGCGCCTCGGGCAGCGCCACCATCCGCTCCACCAGGTGCGGCTCGGGGGTCGTGTCGGCGTCCAGGAACACCAGCACCTCGCCCGTGCTCGCGGCGACGCCGAGGTTGCGGACCGCGGCCGCCCGGAAGCCGTCGTCGGCCTGGCGCACGAGCACCACCCCGGCCGGCAGCACGGGCGGGACCTCCGACCCGTCGTCGGCGACCACGACCTCGTCGGGCGGGCGCGTCTGTCGGGCCAGCGCGGCGAGGGTGCGGTCGAGCTGGGCCTGCTGCTCGTAGTGGGCCACGACCACGGAGACCGTCCGCCGCGACGCACCGGAAGGCGCCTGGTCCCAGCGGTTGCCGGTGACGCTCGCGCCGTAGGGCGGCGCGCTCATGCACCCACCGAGGCCCACCACGCGCGGTAGGCGACTGCGGTGTCCTCGAGGCCCGGCCCGAGGTCGGTGTCGGCGCTCGTCCACGTGCCGGCCGGCCGGCGCACCGCCTCCTCGAGCCGCGGCACGAGGGTCGCGTCGTCGAACAGGGTGATCGTGCCCGGCCGGAGCTCGGCCATCTCCCGGGCGTAGGCGCCGTCGCGGACCAGCGGGCGTCGTCCCGCAGCGATCCATGAGTTGAGGCTCCCGGACGCCGAGACGTTGCGGTGGGCGACCACAGGCACGGTGACGCCTCGCAGGGCGCGGGTCACGTCCGCCTCACGGACACGACCTGTCACGTCGACCGGCACGCCGCGCGCACGGCTGTTCCGCAGCATCGCCTCGACCTCGTCGTCGTGTCCGGGTGCGGCGCCGCCGAGCACGCGCACCCGCGCCGGCGTCCCCGCCCGGCGCAGCGCCGCCGCAGCCCGGGCGACCTGCTGGTGACCCTTGCCGGGATAGACGAAGCCGAAGACCCCCAGCACCGGCTCGGACTGGCCGGCGGGCTCGTCGCCGACCGGCACAGGGGTGCGGAACACCGGCAGCGGGATCACCGCGCCACGGGCGTCCGCGGCGCACCAGCGTTCGATGAGGGCGTGCTCGTGCCACGAGTTGGTCGCCCACGCGTGGCTGGCACGGACCATCCGGCCGTACGCCGCGGCCCGGGCACCGAACCCCGGCCCGTCGGTGGGTTGGGGCACGTCGTGCAGCGTCACGGTCAGCTGCACGTGCTGGGACAGCGACTCCACCGTGGCAGCCGCGACCGACGGGTCGCGGTGGATCAGGCGGTCGGTGACGTGGAGGTGGGCAGCGACGCCCGGGGCGAGGTCGCCCACGTCGCGCACGACCGGAGCCCCCGCCGCAGCGGCCACCTCGCCGGCATAGCGGGTCACTCCGTGGAGGTCCGACCCCAGCAGCAGGTGGTGGGGGGCCGCGAGGTCGGGCTCGCGGTGGGCCAGCGGTGACAGCACAGTGCATCATCGCCGTCGTCGACGAGCCCCGTGCTCCCCCCAAGGGCGTGGCCCGGACATGCAGAAGTCCCCGCCGCGGCGGGGACTTCTACTGGTGCGGTGCGCGTCAGGCGTTGGGGCGCTTGCCGTGGTTCGCGCCCTTCTTCTTGCGAGCGCGGCGCTTGCGTCCGGTCTTGCCCATCTGGTCCTCCTGAAGTCGGTGCTCGGGTCAGTCTCTCAAATGACCCCGGGAGGAGCCAATCGGGTCGAGCAGGCCGGTCAGGCCCCGCCCTCGCTGAGGCGGATCTCGACCTCACGGAGCTGGATGCGGACCCGGTCGCGCAGGGACTCGGGAGCCGCCTCGGAGCAGGAGCGGGCGACGAGCTGCTTGACCGCCTTCTGGAGGTCGTGTCGCTCCAAGCAGGGACCGCACTCGCGCAGGTGCATCTCGACGACGGCGCAGTCGGCCTGGTCGAGCTCGTTGTCGATGAGGTAGACGATGCGCTCGATGTAGTCGACGCAGTCGTCGCGACCGTGCTCGTGGGTGCTCACGATCCGCTCACCCCCGTGGCAGTCGAACCGGTCGCGCCGGATCCGGTGGCGGCCGGCATCGACGTCGCCGGCAGCAGGTCGTTGGCGCGGACGTAGTCGGCCAGCATGTCGCGCAGCTGGCGTCGACCGCGGTGGAGGCGCGACATCACGGTGCCGATCGGCGTGTCCATGATCTCGGCGATCTCCTTGTAGGGGAATCCCTCGACGTCGGCGAGGTAGACCGCGAGGCGGAACTCCTCGGGGAGCCGCTGCAGGGCGTCCTTCACCTCGGAGTCGGGGAGGTGCTCCAGCGCCTCCATCTCCGCGGACCGCAGGCCGGTCGAGGAGTGCGACTCCGCGCGGGCGAGCTGCCAGTCCTCGACGTCCTCGGACATCGACTGCTGCGGCTGGCGCTGCTTCTTGCGGTAGGAGTTGATGTAGGTGTTGGTGAGGATCCGGTAGAGCCAGGCCTTCAGGTTCGTGCCCGGCTTGAACTGGTGGAAGGCGCTGTAGGCCTTCGCAAAGGTCTCCTGCACCAGGTCCTCGGCGTCGGCGGGGTTGCGGGTCATCCGCATCGCCGCGCCGTAGAGCTGGTCGAGGAACGGGAGGGCGTCGCGCTCGAAGCGCGCGGAACGCTCGTCCGAGGATTCCTCCTCGAAGGGCGTGTCGGATGCGGACGTGTCGTCCGTGAGCGATTCAGTCATCGCCTCCCACAGTACCGCCGTGGGCGCAGACGACGAGCCGCGCTCCAGGGGCTGGGGGCGTTCGAGGATCAGTGACTGCACACCGTCCTCAACACCTCACCTCCCCCGGGGATTCCCGACGACTTCGCGGACCAGCCACTCGAGGGTCGACTCGACCACGATCCCCATCGCTTCCTCCTGCGACACCTCGCCCCGGAAGGGCACCTTGAGGCCGTGGTCGGCGCCGGGGATGACGACGATGTCGAGGCCCGGCTGCTCGGCCGGGAACTCGTCGGGCCGCCCCATCGGGTCGCGGTCCCCCTGCACCAGCAGCGTGGGCAGGCCCACCGCGCGCAGCTCGGGCAGGCGGGTCGGCTCGGTCTTCCCGGGTGCGTGGAGGGGGAAGGAGAGGGCCAGGCATCCCGACGCGCCCAGCGCCTTCGCCGTACGGGCCGCCGAGCGCGCTCCTGCCGAGCGACCGCCGACGACGAGCGGCGTACGGACCCGCATCACGTCGGCTGCCCGGGTGAGGGCGACGTCGAGGGTGGGCGGTGCGGTCGCGACCTTGCGACCCGCGACCCGCCACGGCTGCTCGAACATCACCACGGTCACGCCCTGCGCGGGCAGCGCGTCCGCGAGCGCCCAGAGGTCGCGGGACTCGATCCCCCCGCCCGCGCCGTGGCTGAGCAGCAGGGTCGCGATCGGGCTGGTCGCGCGGCGGGTGTGCAGGCGGCCCTCCCCGTAGGCGGTGTCGACGGTGCGGATGGTCGCCCTCTTCACGACGTGACCTCCAGCGGCTCGACCAGCTCGGGACCGTTGTTGCGCACGTTGCTGACGAGGGTGGGGACGGCGTACGCCTCGAGCCGGCCCGGCGCGGCCGGCACCAGCAGCGACGTGTCCCCCGGCGTCGTCGGGTCGAGCCAGTCGTGCCATCGCTCGCGCTCGACCATCAGCGGCATGCGGTCGTGGATGTGCCCGAGGGAGTCCTCCGCCTCGGTCGTCAGGACGGTGCAGGTCCAGCGGAACCGGTCCGGGTCTTCCTCGCCCTTGGTGGGGTCACGCCAGATCTCGTAGAGGCCGGCCATCGCCAGCACCCCGCCGTCCTTCGGGCGGATGAAGAACGGCTGCTTGACCGGCTTGCCGCGGGCGGTGGTCTGCGACGTCGGGTACCACTCGAAGTAGCCGTCGGCGGGGAGCAGGGCGCGACGGGTGGCGAACGCCTTGCGGTAGGCCGGCTTGTCGGCCACCGTCTCCATCCGCGCGTTGATCATCCGGTTGCCGATGGAGGGGTCCTTGGCCCACGACGGCACCAGGCCCCAGGTGAGGACCCGCAGCTGCCGCTGCGGCGGCTCCTCGGACTCGCGGGACGGTGGTCGTTCGACGATCGCGTAGACGTCCTTGGTCGGTGCGACGTTGTAGTCGGCGGCCAGGGGCGCGGCGATCCGGCTCTCGACGACCTCGAACTCCTCGATGAGGTCGTCGGGTTGCCGGGACGAGGCGTAGCGGCCGCACAT
This sequence comes from Nocardioides alpinus, assembly GCF_900112035.1. Taxonomy (GTDB): domain Bacteria; phylum Actinomycetota; class Actinomycetes; order Propionibacteriales; family Nocardioidaceae; genus Nocardioides; species Nocardioides alpinus. The sequence goes on from NZ_FOKC01000003.1 coordinate 235,862, forward strand.
GTCACGACCCTAGCCGGGCGCGACGGAGTCGCGCGCGGCGTGGGTCGGGAGGTTGAGCAAGCGCGCGAGCGAGCCTGCGAGCTCGCGACCGTGTGTCGAAACCCACCTGGAGAGCGTCTCGACACGAGGAAGCTCAGCTGCGAGCCAGCTCGTCGAGCAGCATCCCGGCGCTCGCGTCGGAGGTGGGCAGGCCCTCGATCCAGACCCTCAGCGGTGACGCTCCCGGCGGTGCCTCCGCCTCCACCCCGTCGAGCAGCGTCCGCAGCACCCGCACGCGGCGGGCCAGCACGTCGTCGCGGCGGGCCAGGACGGCCACCCGGTGCATGCCGACCCGCGCGATCGTCTCGTCGCGGGCGAACGCCGTACGAGCGAGCTCACCGATCCGCGCCACCCGCATCGCTCGGGTGAAGTGGTCACCTGACTCCTCCGACGGATCGTCCCCGAGAGGCATCGCACAGACCACGAGCGCGTGCTCGGGGACCGCGCCGTCCGGCGCGAGCCGGTAGATCTCCGAGAGCCTGCTCCGCAGGTGGGCCTGGCTGGCGAGACCCGTGAGCGGGTCGTCGCAGGAAAGCTGGTGGAGGTAGCCCAACGTCGTCTCGCTCCAGGCGCTGACAGTGGCGGTGACGACCTCGTACGACGGATCGGTGCCCCTCACCTGCCGCCAGGTGGCGCGCAGTCCATCGAGCGTCTCTTCGACCGACGCTCCGTCGCGGGCCATGTCCTGGCCCGCGACGGAGCAGACGTCGAGCACGTCCGATCCTGAGATGAGCGTCTCCCCCACGGCCTCGAACCGGTGCGGCAACCCCGACCGCATGCTCAGAGACAGAGACCCGTCCACCTCAGGATCGGCAGCCGCGAGCCGTCGCCCACGTGTGGCGAAGATCTTCACGGCTACCCCCTTTTTCTCGTCGTGCTCACCGTTGTGACGGCAGTCATGGCCCCCCATGACGCGGACCAGACCACGATTTTTCGATTTTGCCCAAGCCCCGACCCCGTCCCTCGCCGAGGACTACAGTCGGCAGGGACCTGGCGCCCGCCAGGACGTGCAACGGATGCGTCGGACGACATGAGCATTGCGACCAGCATTGACGCGCCGGGGGACGCCGAGCTGATCTCGGCGGTCCGCGGTGGGGACATCGATGCCTACGGCACGCTCTTCGAGCGGCACGTGGAGGCGGCCCGCCGCCTGGCGCGCCAGCTCGTCCCGGCCGGAGACGCCGAGGACCTGGTCTCCGAGGCGTTCGTCAAGGTGCTCGGCGTGATCCAGCGCGGCGGCGGGCCCGACGTCGCGTTCCGCGCCTACCTGCTCACCTCCGTACGCCGGCTGCAGGTCGACCGCTTCCGAGCGGGCGCCAAGCTGCACACCACCGACGACATGGAGGCCTTCGACCCGGGCGTGCCGTTCGTCGACACCGCCGTCGAGGGCTTCGAGAGCGCCGCCGCGGCCAAGGCGTTCGCGTCCCTGCCCGAGCGCTGGCAGCTCGTGCTCTGGCACACCGAGGTGGAGGGCGACAAGCCGGCCGACATCGCGCCGCTGCTGGGGATGAGCGCCAACTCCGTCTCCGCACTGGCCTACCGGGCCCGCGAGGGGCTGCGTCAGGCCTTCCTCATCCAGCACGCCGCGGAGCTCGAGGAGGACACCTGCCGGTGGACCCACAGCCAGCTCGGCGCCTACGTCCGCAGCGCCACCTCCCGGCGCGACGCCACCAAGGTCGAGCAGCACCTGGGTGAGTGCCGCTCCTGCATGGCGATCTACCTCGAGCTCACGGAGGTCAACTCCAACCTCGGCGCGCTCCTGGCCCCGCTCCTGCTCGGCGGCGTCGCCACCGCCTACCTCGGCACCAGCGTCGCCGCGGGGTCGCTGCCGATGGGGCTCGGCATGGTCGTCGGTCGGGTCCGCGACGCGGTCGCTGCCAACAGCGGTGTCGCGGCGGTGGCCGGTGTCGCCGCCAGCGTCGCCGTGGTCGGCGGAGCGGTGGTGGCCGTCGGGCTCGCCGACGCGGACCGTGTCACCGCTGAGCCGTCGGCCCTCCAGCCGGGCCTGGTCGCCACCGCGCCGGCGACCGCAGGTGGGGACGAGCGACCTTCGACCGGCTCCGACCGCGCGCGTGAGCCCCGCGGACGGGTCGCCACAGTGCCCCCGACGGTGGTGCTGACACCGGGCGACGTGGTCGTCCTCGCGCCGGACACCACGGCGGCGCCCACCCCGACCACGGACCCGACCACGGACCCGAGCCCCACGGCCACCCCGACGCCGGACATGGATCCCACGGCCACCCCGACGCCCACGGCGACCCCGACGCCGACCGCCACCCCGACGCCCACGGCCACCCCCACGCCGACCGCCACGCCCACGCCGACCCCGACCCCGACGCCGACGCCCACCCCGACCCCGACGCCGACGCCGACGCCCACCCCGACGCCGACGCCGACGCCCACCCCGACGCCAACGCCGACGCCGACACCGACGCCCACCCCGACACCGACGCCCACGCCCACCCCCACGCCCACGCCGACGCCGACGCCGACCGCTACGCCCACGCCGACGCCCACCCCCACGCCCACGCCGACGCCCACCCCCACGCCGACTCCCACGCCCACCCCGACGTCGACCCCGGCGGACGTGTCGGTGGGCGGCTCGGTGAGCGGCGACGCCCCGCTGTTCCGCGTGGACCTGCAGGTGGCCGACCTTCCTGCCGGCCGCACCGCCCAGCTCGTGGTGACCAGCGAACAGGTCGTCGTCCTGTGGACCGACCACGACGCGTGCTCCGGTGACCGCACCGGCATGACCTGCACCCTCACCGGCGGCACCACGTCCGTCGTACGCGTCAACGTGGTCGCACCGTCAGGCGCGTCGATCACGGCCTCCCTCGTGCTCACCGACCCCGACCCCGTGCCCGGCAACAACGTGTGGCGCGCCGACCTCGGCTGACTCACCGCACCCCTGCGGACGAGGCGGCCCCTCGACCCTTCGTGTAGACAAGGGTCCATGACGATCACCCGGCTGCTCGCCCGTCCGATGCTCGCGTCCATCTTCGTCGTGGGCGGCGTCAACGCCCTGCGCAACACCGAGGGCCACGCGGCCAAGGCCAAGCCCGTGACCGACCGCGTCGTGCCACTGGCACAGCGTGCGGTGCCGGGTGCTCCCATCCCGACCGACGCCGCCACCCTCGTGCGGATCAACGCCGGCGCGCAGATCCTCGCCGCAGCCGCCCTGGCCACCGGCCGGGCCCCTCGCCTCAGCGCCACCGTGCTGGCCGCGTCGCTGGTCCCGACCACCCTCGCCGGGCACCGCTTCTGGGAGGAGACCGACCCCCAGGCCACGACCATGCAGCGCCTGCAGTTCGCCAAGAACACCTCGATCCTCGGTGGTCTCCTCCTCGCCGGCGTCGACACCGAGGGCAAGCCCGGCCTGGCCTGGCGCGCGCGCCGCGCGGCCAAGGACGTCCGCCGTGAGGCCAAGCAGGTCGCCAAGGACGCCCGCCGCGAAGCGAAGTTGGCGCGCGCCCACCTCGGCTGACCTCGATAGGGTGCGCGGGTGAGTGACCCCGCACCCTCCCCCGACCTCTGGCCGGCGCCGCGACCCCACGACCCGGTCGACCGGGTCGTGTCGCTGCCGGGCAGCAAGTCGCTGACCAACCGGGCGCTGCTCCTCGCCGCGATCGCCGACGGCCCCAGCGTCGTACGCCGTCCGCTGCGCTCGCGCGACACCCTCCTGATGGCTGCAGCCCTGTCCACGCTGGGCACCGGTCTCGAGGACCGTGACGGCGACTGGGCCGTCACACCCGGCTCGTGGGACCGCGACGGCGACGTCGACTGCGGGCTCGCCGGCACCGTGATGCGGTTCGTGCCGCCGGTCGCCGGGCTCGCGAGCGGCACGGTGCACTTCGACGGCGACCCGCACATGCGTCAGCGGCCCGTCGGCCAGATGCTGGCTGCGCTGAGTGCGCTGGGCATCCGGATCGAGGACGGTGGCCGCGGGGCGCTCCCCTTCGCCGTGCACGGCAGCGGCTCCGTCCCCGGCGGCACCGTCACCATCGACGCCAGCGCGTCGTCGCAGTTCGTCTCGGCGCTGCTGCTGGCGGGCGCGCGCTACGACCTCGGCGTCGACGTACGCCACATCGGCAAGCCCGTGCCGTCCCTGCCCCACATCGAGATGACCGTGCAGATGCTGCGCCAGCACGGGGTGGAGGTCGACGACAGCGACGCCAACCGGTGGGCGGTCGCTCCCGGCGCCGTTGCGGCGATCGACTGCGACATCGAGCCCGACCTCTCCAACGCCGCACCCTTCCTCGCCCTCGGCGCGGTGACAGGGGGCCGGGTCACCGTCGCCGACTGGCCGACCAGCACCACCCAGCCCGGCGACGAGCTCCGCCAGGTCCTGGCCCTCATGGGGTGCGAGGTGACCCTCGACGCCGCCGGGCTCACCGTCGTCGGACCCGAGCGGCTCTCGGGCGTCGACCTCGACCTGCACGACGTCGGCGAGCTCACCCCGGCGATCGCCGCCCTGTGCGCGCTGGCGGACTCCCCCTCGCACCTGCGCGGCGTCGCCCACATCCGCGGGCACGAGACCGACCGGCTCACCGCGCTGGCCACCGAGCTCGGCCGGCTCGGCGCTGACGTCACCGAGCGGGAGGACGGGCTCTCGATCCGTCCGGCGCCCCTGCACGGCGGCACCTTCCGCACCTACGCCGACCACCGGATGGCCCACGCGGGCGTCATCCTCGGCCTCGCCGTCGACGACGTGCTGGTCGAGGACATCGCGACGACGGCGAAGACCTTCCCCGACTTCGCCGGCGCCTGGACCCTCGCCGTGCACGGGGTGCACGCGTGACCACGGGCCGCTACTCCGACCACGACCACGAGCACTACGAGCGTCCCCGGCGCCGCACCCGTCCCCGCACCAAGGACCGGCCCACCTACGACGACGCGGTCGACGCCCGCGTCGTGACGGTCGACCGCGGCCGCTTCACCCTGCTGTTCGAGGGCAGGCGGGTGATGGCGATGAAGTCGCGTCCGCTCGGCCGCAAGGGCGTCGTCGTGGGCGACCACGTGCGGGTGGTCGGCGACATGAGCGGCGTCGACGGGTCCTTGGCCCGCATCGTCGAGGTGGTCCCCCGCACCACCACCCTGCGCCGTACGGCCGACGACGACGACCCGGTCGAGCGGGTGATCGTGTCCAACGCCGACCAGCTCGTCGTGGTGACGGCGCTCGCCGATCCCGAGCCGCGCCCGCGCCTCATCGACCGCGCGCTCGTGGCGGCGTACGACGCCGGGATGGCGCCGCTGCTGTGCCTCACCAAGGCCGACCTGGCCGATCCCGAGACGCTGCTGTCCACCTACCGCTCCCTGGGGGTGCCGTGGGTCGTCACGCAGCTCAGGGGCGAGGGTGCCGGCGACCTGGGCGAGCTGCTCGACCGGCTGCGCGGACGCACCAGCGTGCTCGTGGGCCACAGCGGTGTCGGCAAGTCCACCCTCGTCAACGCGCTCATCCCCGACGCGCACCGCGAGGTCGGCATCGTCAACGCCGTCACCGGGCGCGGGCGCCACACCTCCACCAGCGCCTACCTGCTCGAGCTCCCCCGCGGCGACGGCTGGATCATCGACACCCCCGGCATCCGCTCCTTCGGGCTGGCCCACGTCCAGCCGGAGAACCTCATCGAGGCCTTCCCCGACCTCGACGAGATGATCGAGACGTGCCCCCGTGGCTGCTCGCACGGCACGGGCGAGCCGGAGTGCGGGCTCGACGAGGCGGTGCTCGCCGGGCAGGCGGACCCGGACCGGGTCGAGTCGTTCCGCCGGCTGCTCGCCGCGCGTGAGGCCTCCAGCGACTGGTAGCGACTGGTAGGTGGCCTGGTAAGTGGGCGAGTGGCGCTCAGCCCCAGACGGCCTGCGCGCCGGAGTCGCCGGCGAGGTAGATCACGACCATCAGGCCGACCGACGCAGCGGCCAGCAGCACGGCCACGGGGATCCCGAAGCGGGTCTCCCGGGCACCGCGCCCGGATGCCAGGGCCGAGACCCCACCGAGCGCCCAGGCGGCGAGTGCCGCGAAGACCGCGTACCCCAGCGAGACGGTGCGCAGCAGCTCGCCGAGCTCCTCGTGCTCCTCGACCAGCGGCGCGAGCTGGGGCCGCGACTCGAGCAGCGACTCCCCCGCCTGCGCGGCCAGGACGGCCGCGACGGCCGTGACCACGGCGAGCACCACGAGCGGCCAGCGCAGCAGCCAGCGCCAGCGCGGGACGGCGGCGTACGCCAGACCCGTCAGGGCGGCGAGCGGACCGAGGACGACCACCGCGTGGACGATGAGCGGGTGCAGCGGCACACCGTTGAGTTCCATGCGTGCACAGTAGGGCGCGTTGCTGGGAATAGCCTGTGGACATGCCCATCACCGGCTCGGCCCGCCCGCACGACTACACCGACGACCTGCGCCTGGCGCACGTCCTGGCCGACGACGCGGACTCACTGACGCTGGCGCGCTTCAAGGCCCTCGACCTCCACGTCATGAGCAAGCCCGACCTCACCCCCGTCACCGATGCCGACTCCGCGGTCGAGGAGGGCATCCGCCGCACCCTCTCGCGGGTCCGCTCGCGCGACGCCGTCATCGGCGAGGAGCAGGGCACGACCGGCCACAGCCAGCGCCGCTGGATCGTCGACCCCATCGACGGCACCAAGAACTACGTCCGCGGCGTCCCGGTGTGGGCCACCCTCATCGCGCTCGCCGTCGACGACGAGGTCGTGCTCGGCGTGGTGTCGGCGCCGCAGCTGCAGCGCCGCTGGTGGGCCTCGGCCGGCCACGGCGCCTGGACCGGGCGGTCCCTGCTCAAGGCGACGAAGTGCGAGGTGTCGGACGTACGCCGCCTCGAGGACGCGTCGTTGAGCTACTCCTCGCTCTCCGGCTGGGACGAGCGCGACCGGCTCGACGACTTCATCTCCCTGTCGCGGCGCTGCTGGCGCACCCGCGCCTACGGCGACTTCTGGTCCTACATGCTGCTCGCCGAGGGCGCCGTCGACATCGCCGCCGAGCCCGAGCTCGCCGTCTACGACATGGCGGCCCTCGACGTGATCGTGCGTGAGGCAGGGGGCCGGTTCACCTCCCTCGACGGCACCGACGGCCCGTGGGGGGGCAACGCGCTGGCCACCAACGGCCACCTCCACGACGCCGCCCTGTCCTTCCTCGGGTCGATGGACGACGACGAGCTCGACCCCGACGTGCCGCGACGGGGCCCCGGGACGGTCAGCAGCCTGCGCGACCGGCAGGCGCCGCCCGTCCTGGACTGAGGCCCGGTCCTTCGGCCCTGTCGCTCGACCTCCGGCTTGGCTACGGTGACCTCACAGTCACAGGCACAGCCGGACGAGAGGTGCACACGATGAAGATCAACGACGTCATCCACGCCAAGTCGAAGCAGGCCGTGGTGACCATCAGCCCGGACGCCACCGTGCGCGAGCTGATCGCGCTGCTCGCCGAGCACAACGTCGGTGCCCTCGTGGTGAGCGACGACGGCGAGCGGGTCTCGGGGATCGTGAGCGAGCGCGACGTCGTACGTCGCCTGCACGCCGACGAGGCCGTGCTGGAGAGCCCCGTCAGCCAGATCATGACCGCCGAGGTGCGCACCTGCGCCGGTGAGGACGGGCTCACCGACCTCATGCAGACCATGACCGAGCACCGCATCCGACACGTCCCGGTGGTGGCCGACGGACGGTTGACCGGCATCATCAGCATCGGTGACGTGGTCAAGAACCGGATCGGTGAGCTCGAGTTCGAGCGCGACCAGCTCGACAGCTACGTCCACCAGACCTGAACCCCACCTCAAGGAGCACAGCTGTGAGCCAGAAGCCTGACGTCGACCCCCACATGGGCGATGCGCCCGCCGACCTCGAGGTCACCGACCTCGTCGAGGGCGACGGTGCAGAGGCCACGTCCGGTTCGACCGTCTCGGTCCACTACGTCGGCGTGGCCCACTCCTCGGGCGAGGAGTTCGACGCGTCCTACAACCGCGGTACGCCTCTCCAGTTCCGCCTCGGCATCGGCCAGGTCATCTCCGGCTGGGACACCGGCGTGCAGGGGATGAAGGTCGGCGGCCGTCGTCGTCTCGTCATCCCGCCGCACCTCGGCTACGGCGACCGTGGCGCCGGCGGCGCCATCAAGCCGGGCGAGACCCTGATCTTCGTGGTGGACCTGCTCGAGGTCCGCTAGCCGTCCCTCACCCCTGGGCGTCGTGGACCAGGATCGCCACCTGCACCCGGTTCTCGACGCCCAGCTTGGTGAAGAGCCGTCCGACGTGGGTCTTGACCGTCGGCACGCCCATGAACAGCTCGGCGGCGATCTCGGCGTTGCTGAGACCGCGCGCGACTCCCTCGGCGACGTCCCGCTCGCGGTCGGTCAGCCCGGTCATGGCCGACCGGGCCGACCGGGACCGCTCGTCGGCCCCCGGTGCGGAGTCCGCGCCGGTGACGGCGGCGATGAGCTGGGCGGTCACGCTCGGCGACAGCATCGGCTGACCCGCGGCGACCGTGCGGATGGCCTCCACGAGCCGGGCAGGCGGGGTGTCCTTCAGCAGGAATCCGGCCGCACCGATGCGCAGTGCGCGGAGCACCATGTCGTCGGTGTCGAACGTCGTGAGCACGATGATCTTCAGGGCGGGATGGCTGCGGAGCAGCTCCTCGGTCGCACTGAGCCCGTCGCGCACGGGCATCCGGATGTCCATCAGCACCACGTCCGCACCCGAGGCAGGCACGACGGTCAGGGCCTCCTCGCCGTCACCGGCCTCCGCGACGACCGTGATCCCCGAGCTGCCGCCCAGCATCATGCCCAGCGCGGCCCGCACCATCGGGTCGTCGTCGACGACCGCCAGGGAGACGGGGCCAGAGACGGGGCCGGGACCGGGACCGGCGTCGGGGCTCACGACTCCCACGGTATCCATGCCCGGACGACGTAGCCGCCGGTGGTGTCGACGCCGTGGTCGATCCGGCCGCCGGCGAGGGTGGCCCGCTCGGTGAGACCGAGGAGCCCCAGCCCGGAGGCGGGAAGGGCAGAGGTGCGCGGAGGTCCGACCGGCGCCGCATTGCGCACCTCGACGACCAGCCCGTCGTCGGGGGTGCCCTCGATGTCGATCGTGACGGCCGTGCCGACCGCATGCTTGCGCACGTTGGTGAGCGCCTCCTGGACGATCCGGTACGCCGTGCGGCCCAGGGCTGGGGGCACCCGGGCCACGACGCGGTTGGCCAGGCGTACGCGCATCCCGCCGGCGGCCTCCTCCTCGACCAGCCCGGCGATGTCGTCGAGGCCCGGCTGGGGACGTTCCGGCGTCGCGTCCGCGGGCTGGGTCGGGTCGCGCAGCACCCCGAGGACGGCGCGCAGGTCCGAGAGCGCCCGGTGGGCGTTGTCCTCGATCGACCGGGCGGCGATCGCCCGGTCCTCGGCCGACAGGTCGCTGCGATAGCTCAGCGTGCCCGCGTGCATGGCGATGAGCGAGATCCGGTGGGCGAGGACGTCGTGCATCTCGCGGGCGATGCGGGTGCGCTCGGCGGCCTGTGCCTGCGCGACGCGGGCCCGTTGCTCGCGCTCGGCGGTCTCCGCCCGGTCACGGTAGGAGTCGACGAGCTCGCGCTGGGAGCCCATCGCGTAGCCGGTGGCGACGACGATGCCGGTGACGAGCACGCCGAACGCCAGCGCCACCCACAGCGGCAGGGAGTCCTCGGAGATCCCGACCCGCTCCAGCACCACCCCGGACAGCACGCTGAGCGGACCCACCACCGCCAGCAACCGCCAGCGCCGGTGCGAGGCCAGCGAGCCGATCACCCACGAGGCGGGACCGGCGCTCGAGGCGGAGACGCACCCGAAGGCGGTCACCACGAGCGCGACGGGGGCCGGGTAGCGGTGTCGCCACCGGACGAGGACGAACGACACGACGCCGAGCACCGGGTCGCCGTAGAGGACCCACATGAGCGTCGCGTCGGACGTACGCTCCCCCGCGCTGACCAGCGGAGCTCCCCACACGAAGGCGCTGATCGCCAGCGCCAGGGCGTAGCGCCACAGGACGGCCATCCGGCCGGTCCGGTCGTCCTCCAGCAGTGGCATGGCCCGAGGCTAGGCCCACCGGCACCCCTCCGGCGTCCGACCGAGGTCTCGTCCTCGCGGCGCGGTCGATACCCAGGTCGGACCCGGCCGAGCCCTCGGCCCGATGTGGGGAGCCCCGGCCCCGACGAGGCTGGAGCCATGATCACAGTGGAGAACCTCACCAAGCGCTACGGCGCCTTCACCGCCGTCGACGACATCTCGTTCCAGGTGCGTCCCGGCAGCGTCGTCGGCTTCCTCGGCCCCAACGGCGCCGGCAAGTCCACCGCCATGCGGATGATGACCGGCCTCACCCCGGCGACCTCCGGACGGGCGACCATCCTGGGCCAGACCTACCGCGAGCTGCACAACCCCGGCCGCCAGGTCGGCGTCATGCTCGACGCCTCCGCGCAGCACCCGGGACGTACGGGTCGCGAGGTCCTGCGGGTGTCCGCCATCTCGGTCGGGGTGTCCCGCTCACGCGTCGAGGAGGTGCTCGCGCTCGTCGGACTGACCGACGAGGAGGCCGGTCGCCGGGTCCGCAACTACTCCCTCGGCATGCGCCAGCGCCTCGGCATCGCCGCCGCGCTGCTGGGAGATCCGCACGTCCTGATCCTCGACGAGCCGGCCAACGGCCTCGATCCTCAGGGCATCCACTGGATGCGCGGCCTGCTGCGGCGCTTCGCCGACGGCGGCGGGACGGTGCTGCTGTCCAGCCACCTGCTGCACGAGGTGCAGATCGTGGCCGACGACCTCGTCATGATCGGGCGCGGCCGGATCGTCGCGATGGGCTCCAAGGACGAGCTGCTGAGCCGCGGCGGCACCACCGTGCACTCCACCGACGACATCCGGCTCGCCGGGCTGCTCGAGAAGGCCGACGTGCCGGTGACCCGCACCGGCTCGGGCCTGGTCGTCGATGCCGAGCCCGGTGTCGTCGGCGAGATCGCCGCCGCGGAGCGCGTCGTGCTCCTCGAGCTGCGGTCCGGAGGCTCCGAAGGCCTCGAAGAGATGTTCCTCGGCCTCACGGCCGCGACCTCACGTGAAGGAGACGCAGCATGAGCACCGATACCGACACCACTGACACCACCACCTCGGCACCCGTCGTCGGCGGAGGCGCCGCGTCCACGGTGCCCACCGCCCTCGCGGGTCGCCCCGGCGTCCCGTTCGGCCGCACCCTGCAGGCCGAGCTCCGCAAGATGGTCGACACCCGTGCCGGCCTCTGGATGATCATCGTGATGACGGGCCTGGCCGCGATCATCCTGGCCGCCTTCGTCATCTGGGGCTCCGCCGAGGACGCCACGTTCAACGGCCTGCTGGAGGTCGCGACGCTCCCGCTCGCGATGGTGCTGCCGATCCTGGGCATCATGGCCGCGACCGCCGAGTGGTCGCAGCGCACCGGCCTCGTCACCTTCACCCTGGAGCCGCGGCGCGGCCGCATCGTGGTGGCCAAGGCGCTGGCCAGCATGCTCTTCGCGCTCGTCGTCCTCGTCGCTGCGGTCGCGGCATCGGCCCTCGTCAACGTGGTCGCCGGAACCGGCACGTGGGACCTGTCGGCCGCTGCGGCCGGCGGGATCGTGCTCGCCCTGATGCTCTACGTCCTCCAGGGCGTGGCCTTCGGACTGCTGTTCCTCAACACGCCGATCGCCATCGTCGCCGTCCTCGTCCTGCCCAGCGTGTGGGGCATCGCCACGCAGCTGGTCGGCTCGCTCGAGGAGATCGGCCAGTGGCTCAACCTGGACCGGGTCACTGTGCCGCTGTTCGCCGGGGAGATGGCGGGCAAGGACTGGGCCCAGCTGGCCACGGGGGTCGCGGCATGGGTGCTGCTGCCGCTCGCGATCGGCACCTACCGGGTGCTGAACCGCGAGGTGAAGTAGCCCCGCCTACCAGGGGACGTCGATCTCGACCTCTCCGGTGGCGACCCGGGCCGCCAGTGGACCCAGGGTGACCACGTCACCCTGGGCGAGCTGGCGGCCTCGTCGCGTCTCGACCTCGCCGTTGACCCGCACCGCGCCGTCGGCGATCACCGGCTTCGCCTCGGCGCCGGTCTCCACCAGGTTGGCGAGCTTGAGGAACTGCCCGAGCCGGATCGACTCGTCGCGGATCGGGACGTCGACGGGGTCGTGCGACTGGGAGGCCATGGGAGAAGTGAACCAGTCGGCCTAGGGTGGGCCCTTCCGACCGCCCGCCCGACCGACCCGCTCCCGCCGGAGGACCACGAGATGACGAGCCGAAGCCGGACCCAGGTCGTGGCGGTGCTGATCCTGCTGGCGTCCGTGCTCACGCTCGGCGCACCCGCGGGTGCCCGGGACGGAGCGGACCGTTCGGGGAAGAGCGGGTGCGAGGTCCGCGGTGGCCTCGAGGTGTGCTTCTCCTCGCCGCCGACCCGCGCCGACGACCCGACCGTCCTCGACCGCCCGACCACCCTGTTCGACGCGGCCGGACCGGGCGACACCCTCCGGGTCGCCATGTTCCGGTGGGACATCCAGGCACCGACCGCCGCGCTGCTCGCCGCCCAGCGTCGCGGGGCCGTCGTCTACCTCGTGGGCGACGAGGACCTGCGCCTCAACTCGCGTGGCCGCCGCCTCATCGAGCGGCTCGAGGCGCAGGACACCGCCCGGCGCAACGTCACCATCTGCGACGGGGCATGCCTGCCGTGGCGAGCACCCGGCCCCTTCCCCGACAGCCAGAACGTGCAGCACCTGAAGTTCTACGTGACCGACATCGGCGGGGTGCAGTCCTTCATCACCAGCTCGGCCAACCTCGAGGACCGCCAGTACCGGCAGTACAACTCGCTGCTGAAGATCGACGACACCGCCCTGGCCGGATTCGGTACGGCGTACTTCACGCGGCTCTTCGAGCAGAGCCTCAGCGCCGGCGGACAGAGGTGGGACGACCGACGCAAGGTCTTCGAGTCCGGCTCCGTCACCGCCGCCGTCTATCCGAGCCGGAGCGACCTGCTGCTCTCCACGCTCCGCGACCTCACGTGCGTCCGGGGTGCGCGCGAGGTGTCGGCGATGTTCGCGGTGATCCAGCGCGCGGACGTACGCGCCGAGCTCGCGCGGCTCGCGAACGACGGCTGCCGGGTGCGCGTCGTGACCACCCGCGACACGATCGAGAACTGGCTCCAGGCAGAGCTGCCCGGCGGTCGCCTCGCCGGCTCCGCCGTACGGACGACGTTGACCCACGACAAGATGCTGGTGGCGCACGCCCGGTTCCGCGGCCGGCCGACGCGGCTCGTCGTCACGGGCACGTCGAACACGACCTGTGGGGGCCTGCTCTACAACGACGAGGTGATGCTGCGCGTGGTCGACGAGCGCTGGCTGCACGACCAGTACCTCGCGCACTTCGACGACGCCTGGGCGCACTCGCACCAGAGCCGCTCGCGGATCATGCCGGTGATGCGGCCCTGCCGGCGCTGAGCCGTCACCCCACGAGCAGGCTCACCGCGTGGATGACCACGCCCACGAGTCCGCCGACGATCGTGCCGTTGATCCGGATGAACTGCAGGTCGCGCCCGACGTGGAGCTCGATGCGGCGGGCCGCCTCCTTGCCGTCCCAGCGCTCGATGGTCGAGGTGATCACCGTGGTGACCTCGGCGCCGTAGCGCGACACCAGGAAGACGGTCAGGTCGGCCGCCCTGCGGTCGAGGCGCTCACGGAGCTCGGCGTCCTCCTGGAGCCGCTGGGCGAACAGGTTGAGCTCCTCCAGCAGGCGCTGGCGTACCGCGCCCTCGCGGTCCTGGATCGAGCCGAGCAGGGCGGCGCGCATCGCCTTCCACAGCGAGATCGCCGTCGTGACGACCTGCGGGTGGTCGAGCAGGCGCACCTTGAAGGCCTCGGTGCGGGCCTGGGTCTGGGCATCGTTGAGCAGGTCGTGCGCGAGCTGGCCCAACATCGAGTCGAGCGCCTCGCGGGCCCGGTGGTGCGGGTCGTCGCGGATGTCCTCGACCCACTTGATCGCCTCGAGGTGGATGCGTGAGGTCACCGTCTCGTTGAGCCTGGTGGGCGCCCACCACGGGGCGCGCTCGCCGAGCACGCGGGCGAAGGTCTCGGGGTTGTCGACGAGCCAGCGGTGCATCTCCTCCACGACCAGGTCGACCACTCCGTGGTGGAGGTCGTCGCGCAGGACCTCCATCAGCGTCGAGCCGAGCAGCGGGGAGATGGGCTCCTCCCGGAACCGCGGCACCAGTGCCTCGGTCACGAGGTCGGCGATGTGCTCGTCGCGCACCTTGCCGAGCGCGATCGCGGCGACGTCGGAGACCTCGTCGACGACGCGGCGGGCGTGGGCGGGCTCGCGCAGCCAGTCGCCCACGCGGGCCGTGATCCGGGCGGCAGCCACCCGCTCGCGGATGATGTCCTCCTGCAGGAAGTTTTCCCCCACGAATTCCTCGAGCCCCTTGCCCAGCTCGTCCTTGCGCTTGGGGATGAGTGCCGTGTGCGGGATCGGGATGCCGAGCGGGTGCTTGAAGAGCGCGGTCACGGCGAACCAGTCGGCGATGGCGCCGACCATCGACGCCTCGGCGCCGGCGTTGACGAAACCCCAGAACCCGTCGAGCCCCAGCGTGGCGACGTACACCACGGCAGCGAGGACCAGGAGCCCGACGGCCACGGTCCGCATCTGCCGCAGCCCGCGGCGGCGCGCCTCGTCCGCGCCCGGGTCGGGCGTGATGAGCGAGATGCTGGGCGAGGTGGAAGCCATGCGGGCCATCCTCCCCCAAGCCCCCTCACATCCTGCGTGCCAGAATGCCCCGCATGTCTCGCACCGTGATCACCTTCGGCACGTTCGACGTGTTCCACGTCGGGCACCTCCGCGTGCTCGAACGCGCGGCAGCGCTGGGCGACCGACTGGTCGTCGGCGTGTCGGCAGACGCCCTCAACGAGCGCAAGAAGGGCCGTGCCCCGATCTTCAGCGAGAAGGAGCGGCTCGCGATCGTCGGCGCCCTCAAGGTGGTCGACGCGGTGTTCGTCGAGGAGAGCCTGGAGCAGAAGCGCGACTACATCGTCGAGCACGGTGCCGACGTGCTGGTGATGGGCGACGACTGGGCCGGCAAGTTCGACGAGTACGCCGACGCGTGCGAGGTCGTCTACCTCGAGCGCACCCCGGCCATCTCCACCACGGCGATCATCGAGCACATCGCGGACCTCTAGGCCTCCTCGATGGGTTTGCCTGTCACCCCGGCGGGTTAGTC
Source organism: Nocardioides alpinus (assembly GCF_900112035.1). Taxonomy (GTDB): domain Bacteria; phylum Actinomycetota; class Actinomycetes; order Propionibacteriales; family Nocardioidaceae; genus Nocardioides; species Nocardioides alpinus. The sequence continues at coordinate 251,107 of NZ_FOKC01000003.1, forward strand.
TCACCTGCGAGATGACAACCACGAGGGGAACCATGCGCCGAATCGTCACCACTGCTGTGGCCATTGCACTGATGGGCGGCGCGGCACTCTCTGCGCCCGCCGTCGCCGCCGACCAGGACCAGCCGACCGTGCCGGGCACGACGGGTGCACCGATCCCGTCGGAGCCCCTGCAGGTCTCCGACGACCCCGTCCGTGACCTCGGCAAGCTGAGCGCCTCCGACGCCCTCGCCGTCGCGCGACGGGTGACGTCGGGCAGCGCCCTGCCGAGGGACCCGTCGGCGACCCTCGCGCTGCGCGACCTCTGGCTCAAGCGCACCCAGCTCCGCGGCACCGAGCGCCGCCAGGCCGACGGCCTGCTCGCCCGGCCGTCGGACGGCGTGGCCGACCAGTACGGCTTCGGCTACACCGCGCCCGAGGCCGCACCGCTGTGCAACGCGCGGCTGTGCCTGCACTACGTCAACACCGGCACCGACGCGCCGCCGTCGGCCGAGTGGCCTGCCCACAACCTGGCCGTCATGGACTCGGTGTGGACCGCGATCGTCGACCAGCTCGGCTACCGCGCGCCCCTCACCGACGGCGCCAAGGGCGGCAGCCCGCAGTTCGACGTCTACCTCAAGGACCTCGGCGGCGACCTCTACGGCCTCTGCGCACCGGAGAAGCGGGTCAAGAAGCGCACCGGGTCGGGCTTCTGCGTCCTGGACAACGACTTCGCGACCGCGCAGTTCCCCAACGCCACCCCCGACGACAACCTGGTCGTGACCGCCGGTCACGAGTTCTTCCACGCGGTGCAGTTCGCCTACGACTACGCCGAGGACCCGTGGATGATGGAGTCCACCGCCACGTGGATGGAGGAGCGGATCGCGACCACGGTCAACGACAACCGCCAGTACCTCTCGCTCAGCCAGATCTACCGCCCCTACCTGCCGCTCGACTTCTTCAGCCGCACCGGTGGCTACCAGTACGGCAACTGGGTCTTCTGGGAGTACCTCTCGACCAAGTACGGCACCGACATCGTCAAGAAGGCCTGGGACCAGGCCGGGTCGCTGAAGAAGGACGGTGGCAAGTACAGCATCACCGCGCTCCAGAAGGTGCTCAAGAGCAAGGGCGGGCTGACCAAGGTCTACTCGACCTACGCCGCCGGCAACCTGACACCTGCGGCCAACTTCCCCGAGGGCGCTGAGTACGTCTTCCCGAAGGTCCGCGGCGGCAAGGAGCTCAGCAAGCGCAAGCGCAGCAAGCGCTTCGGGGTGAAGATCGACCACCTCGCCTCTGCCTCATACGTCTACCTCCCCGGCAACGGGCTCGACGGCAGGAAGTGGAAGCTCTCGCTCGGCGTCACCGGTCCCGTCAAGCGCACCTCGCCGGCAGCAGTGGTCGTCGTGCACATGGGCGACGGCTCGCGCCAGACCAAGCGGGTCAAGCTCAACAAGCGCGGCGACGGCCGGATCAAGGTCAGCTTCGACAACCGCTCGGTGAGCGCGGTGTCGGTGACGCTGGTCAACGGCTCGACGCGCTACAAGTGCGGCGGGAGCTCGGCAGTGGCCTGCGGCGGCCGTCCGCTCGACGACAACGCGCGCTTCGCCGTGAAGGGCCGCGTCGTCAAGGGCTGATGCGCAGCAGGGCGTGGAGCGCGGCGACGCACTCCGCGACCAGTCCCTCCAACGAGACCGGGCGTTCGCCGGTCGGCACTGCCGACCAGGTGAGCGCCCGGTCCTCTGTGTAGGCCCACCACGCACGTACGACGTCGCGCTGGCTCCCGGGCACGCCGAGGGCGAGCACGACCCGGTCGGTGCTGCCGTCGCGGACCGAGTCCATGACCTCGCTGGCGCGCGGGTCGGCCACGGCGTGACCGTGGACGAGCGCGAGGTAGAAGTCGCGCCGCCGCTCGATCTGCTCGACCATCAGCCGGGTGATCTCCTCCACCTGCGCCTCACCCGGGAGGTCGGGGTCCGGCGCGGTCGTCCGCAGCATCCGCCGCCCGGCGGCCGCGATGCAGGCGAGGTAGAAGTCGGTCTTGGTCGGGAAGTAGTGGAACAGCAGGCCGCGGGAGATGCCCGCCTCGGCCGCGATGTCGTCCAGCGACAGGTCCTGGATCGGCTTCTCGACGATCTTGGCCAGCCCGATGCCGACGAGCTGGCGACGGCGGTCGTCCGCGCTCAGCCGGCGGCGTACGGGCGGCACTTCCCCGCCGGGGAGACGATCGGACACACTGTTGAGCATTGCTCAACAGGCGGTTAGGGTCAATCCCATGGACTTCTCCCTCTCCCCTCGTGCCGCCGACCTGCAGGGGCGCGTACGCGCGTTCGTCGCCGACGAGATCCTGCCGATCGAGGCCGCCGCGCACGCGCGCACCACCCGGCTGCGCGAGTCGGGCGGCGACAACTGGACGCCTGACCCGATCATCAAGGAGCTGCAGGCCAAGGCCCGCGCGCAGGGCTTGTGGAACCTGTTCCTCCCCCAGGCGCACGCCGGCCGCTACGCCGCAGACTTCGGCACCGACGGGGGCGAGGGCCTCTCCAACGTCGACTACGCCGCAGTGGCCGAGGAGATGGGGCGCTCCTTCCTCGCCCCGCTGGTCTTCAACTCCAACGCGCCCGACACCGGCAACATGGAGGTGCTGCTCAAGTACGGCACCGACGAGCAGAAGGAGCAGTGGCTCGAGCCGCTCCTGCGCGGGGAGATCCGCAGCGCGTTCTGCATGACGGAGCCGGCAGTGGCCTCCTCCGACGCGACCAACATGGCGGCCACCGCCGAGGTCGACGGAGACGAGATCGTCATCAACGGTCGCAAGTGGTGGTCCACCGGCGTGGGCAACCCCGACTGCAGGATCTTCGTCTTCATGGGCCTCTCCGACCCCGAGGCCGACCGGCACTCGCGCCACACCATGGTGCTGGTCCCCCGTGACGCCGAGGGCGTCACGGTCGAGCGGATGCTCACCACGATGGGCTACTACGACGAGCCGCTGGGCCACGGTGAGGTGTCCTTCGACAACGTGCGGGTCCCCGCCGCCAACGTCCTGCTGGGTCCCGGCCGGGCCTTCGAGATCGCCCAGGGCCGGCTCGGTCCGGGCCGCGTGCACCACTGCATGCGTGCCATCGGCCTGGCCGAGCGCGCCCTCGAGCTCGGCTGCGCCCGGGCCCTCGACCGCACCGCCTTCGGCAAGTCGATCGCCAGCCTCGGCGGCAACCGCGAGCGGATCGCCGACGCCCGCATCGCGATCAACCGCTCGCGCCTGCTCGTCATGCACGCCGCGTGGCTGCTCGACCAGGGCATGAGCCGCGAGGCCTACTCGGCCGTCAGCGAGATCAAGGTCGAGGTGCCCAACATGGCGCTCGACGTGATCGACATGGCGATCCAGCTCCACGGGGGCGCCGGGATGTCCGACGACACCATGCTGGCCTCGGCCTGGGTGGGCGCCCGCACCCTGCGGCTGGCCGACGGACCCGACGAGGTGCACCGCAACGTGATCGCCAAGATCGAGCTCGGGAAGCACACGGCATGAGCCGCCGCATCCTGGTCACCGGCGCCGCCTCGGGTCTCGGCGCCGCGCTGGTCACGGCGTTCCGGGCGCGCGGCGACGAGGTCCTCGCCACCGACCTCCCCGCGCCGGTCGAGGCGGGAGCGGAGCAAGCCTCGAGGTCAGGCGTCGACCTGGTCCTCGACATCACCTCGGACGACGACTGGGCCGCGGCCGTCGACGCCGTACGGGAGCGGTGGGGCGGCCTCGACGTGCTGGTCAACAACGCCGGCGTGGCCGGCGGCGGCCGGGTCGATCGCTGCACGATCGAGGAGTGGCAGTGGATCACCGAGATCAACCTCTTCGGACTAGTGCGCGGCACCAGGGCGTTCGTCCCGATGCTCAAGGAGCAGGGCTCCGGCCACCTGGTCAACGTCGCCTCGCTGGCAGGCCTCGTGCACCCGGGCGGCATGGGCTCCTACAACGCGACGAAGGCCGCGGTCGTGGCGTTCACCGAGACCTGCGGCCACGAGCTGGCGGCGTACGGCATCCGGGCGAGCGTGGTCTGCCCGTCCTACTTCCGCACCAACCTGATGGACTCGATGCAGGGCAGCGACGAGCTGGTGGGGCAGGTGGTCGGCGGGCTGGTCGAGCGTTCGAAGGTCACCGCTGACGACATCGCCGCCGCCGTGCTCGCCGGCCTCGACGCCGGCGACGACGTGATCGTCCCCGACGAGGCCGCGCGCCAGGCCTACTTCCTCAAGTGGGCCGACCGCCCGGCCTACGACGCGGTCATGCGCGACCAGGCCGCCAAGCTGCAGGCGGCCGACCGTGGAGCGCTGTCGTGACGGCCGTCCCCGGCGCACGGGAGGTGCGTGAGGAGGATGCGTTCGACGTCGCACAGGTGGCGGAGTGGCTCCGCACCCACGCCGACGACCCCGACGGCCTCGACGGGGAGCCGGAGGTGCGGCAGTTCACCGGCGGCGCGTCCAACCTGACCTACCTGCTGCGCTTTCCGTCCGGCCGCGACCTGATCGTCCGCAGGGCTCCGCAGGGCACGAAGGCCAAGGGTGCGCACGACATGCACCGCGAGCACGTGATCCAGTCGGCGCTCGCGCCGGTCTTCGACTACGTCGCGCCGATGGTGGCCTTCTGCGACGACCCCGATGTGGTCGGTGGCGACTTCTACGCCATGGACCGCATCGCCGGCGTGATCCCGCGCAGCGAGTGGCCGAAGGACGTACCCCTGTCGCCCGAGCAGGCACGCGCTCTGTGCCTCGACGCCGTCGACGTGCTCGCCGAGCTCCACGGCATCGACCCGGAGGCCGCGGGTCTCAGCCACCTCGGCAAGGGTGCGGGCTACGTACGCCGCCAGGTCGAGGGCTGGTCCACGCGCTACCGCAACGCCCGCACCCAGGACGTGCCCGACCTCGAGGGCGTGATGGCGTGGCTCGACGCGCACCAGCCCGACGACGTCGCCACGTGCGTGATCCACAACGACTTCAAGCTCGACAACCTCGTCCTGGACGCCGACGACGTCACCCGTGTCGTCGGCGTGCTCGACTGGGAGATGGCCACCCTCGGCGACCCGCTGATGGACCTCGCCGGCTCGATGGCCTACTGGGTGCAGGCCGACGACACCGAGGAGTTCCAGATGATGCGCCGGGTGCCGACGCACCTGCCCGGGATGCTGACCCGCGACGAGTTCGTGGCGGCGTACGCCGAGCGCACCGGCCGCACCGTGACGCCCGAGCAGTGGCGCTTCTACGAGGTCTTCGGGCTCTTCCGGATGGCCGCCATCGCCCAGCAGATCTACTACCGCTTCTTCCACGGGCAGACCACCAACGAGATGTACGCCCTCTTCGGGCCGGCCGTGCAGATCATCGGGCGCCGGCTCGACGGACTGATCTCCTCGGACACGACCGCGTGAGTCGCATCCTCCTGGTCCGGCACGGCCAGGCGTCCTTCGGCGCGGCCGACTACGACAACCTCTCCCCCACCGGGCATGAGCAGTCGCGCGTCCTCGGCGCTGCCCTCGCTGCCCGCGGGATCACTGCGGACGTGGTGGTGGCCGGGGAGATGACACGGCACGCCCAGACCGCCGCGGCCGTCCTCGACGGCTCGGGCTGGACCGCCGACGTGGACGTCGACGCCGGCTGGAACGAGTTCGACCACCTCCAGGTGCTGGCCGTCCACGACCAGCCGACGTCGGTGGAGGGCGAGTCGGAGAAGGTGGCCTTCCAGCGGTGGTTCGAGGAAGCCACCCTGCGCTGGACGTCGGGCGAGCACGACGCGCTCTACGACGAGTCCTTCGCCGCCTTCACCTCCCGCGTCGAGGCCGCACTCACCCGCCTCGTCGACGCACTGCCGCGCAAGGGCACCGCCGTCGTGCTCACCAGCGGCGGACCGATCGCCTGGGCGGCCGCGTCCCTGCTGGCCGAGGACGACCGCGCTCGCACCGACCTGTGGCTCCGGCTCAACCCGGTGTCGATCAACACCGGCGTCTCCACGGTGGTGTGCGGCGCCAGCGGCACCACCCTCGTCACCTTCAACGCCCACGACCACCTCTCGTCCGAACTCCTCACCTACCGCTAGCCCCTTCCAGGAGCAGACCCCATGTCCACGATCCTCATCACCGGCGCGAGCAGCGGCCTCGGCGCCGAGATGGCCCGCCAGTTCGCCGCGCTCGGCCACGACCTGGCGCTGTGCGCACGGCGTACGGAGCGCCTCGACGAGCTCAAGGCCGAGATCCTCGCCATCCGCCCCGACGCCCACGTCGTCGTCAAGGCGCTCGACGTCACTGACCACGACGCGGTCTTCCGGGTCTTCGAGGAGTTCCGAGACGAGCTCGGCGGCCTCGACAAGGTGATCGTCAACGCCGGGCTCGGCAAGGGCCAGCCCCTCGGCACCGGGCGCTTCGACGCCAACCGCGAGACGGCGGAGACCAACTTCATCGGCGCCCTCGCGCAGACCGAGGCGGCCGCCCAGATCTTCCGCGCCCAGAACGCCGGACACCTGGTCATGGTCTCGAGCTTCTCCGCGCTGCGCGGCATGCCCAGGAACATCACGACCTACGCCGCCACCAAGGCCGCGGTCGCGCACCTCGCCGAGGGCTTCCGCGCCGACGTGCACGGCACCCCGATCAAGGTCACCGTGCTCTACCCCGGCTACATCGTCTCGGAGATGTCCGGCACCTCGGCGAGGACGCCGCTCATGGCGTCCACCGAGAAGGGCGTACGCGCGATGGTCGAGGCGATCGAGAAGGAGAAGAAGTCCGCCCGGGTGCCGGCCTGGCCCTGGGCGCCGCTGGGGTTCGTGGTCAAGCACGTGCCGGTCGGGGTGCTGCGGCGGATGAGCTGAGGGCATGGGCGCCGGGTGGACGCGGCTCTGATCCAAGCCATGAGCGGGATCGTCACCAGTCGACGTCTGTGATGGCCCTGTCGCGGTGCACGAGCCGAGGAGATCCCCCGTACGGCCCGGCGGTCCATATACCTGGCTGAGGCGCCTTCCCGTACGGCGCCGGTCCGTCGCTGTAGTAGGCGAAGTGTCGACCGTCCGGAGACCAAGCTGGCTCGGCGTCGAGCCCCGGCGTGCTCTTCAACTCACGCACGTCGCTTCCGTCTGGCCGCACACTGAACAGGCTGGTCGTTTCGGCCCAGTAGGGTCCGCTGCGATGGGCGAAGAGTAGTCGTCGGCCGTCGGGGGACCAGTTCAGGTGGGTCTCGACGCCGGGTAGACGGATGACGCGCCTGACGTCTCCACCTCGAGCGCTCACCACCGCAATGTCCCAGCGTCCGAGCGAGGACTGCAGCGCGAAGGCAATCTGGCGTCCGTTCGGTGACCACGTCGGGTACAAGGAGGCACCGTCAGTCTCAAGCGTGATGGTGGTCCGCTGGCGGGTGCGCAGGTCGAACACGATCAGCTCGTTGGCGTCTGGCCAGACCATCTGGCGGCCGTCGGGAGACCAAGCCATGCTGAACTGCCATGGGTAGCTCAGGTCGGCGACACGATGTCTGGTCCGAGTACGAACATCGATCAACCAGATCCCGGAGTCGCTGTGCGACCCGTAGGCGATCTGCGTGTGATCCGGTGACCAGGTCGGCGAATGCGCCGTTCCCGTAGTGGTGAGCTGCTCTACTGACTGGCTCCCGGGGTGCACTGTGAACAGGTCGTACCCAGCCTCGCTCGCTGCGACGAACGCGATGCGTTGTCCCGACGCCGAGCCTGATTCGGGGACGGGTGTTGGAGCCCAAGCCTTTGTTGGATGCCAGCTCGGTGCCCCGGCTGCGCGTACGACGAACTTTCGGCCCGTGCCGTCCGCCTTCGTCGTCCAGACGCCATCCATGTTGGCGTAGGGGAACTCAGGGCCGTTGTACATGGCGATTCGGTCCCCATCAGGGGACCAGGCCCCAGAAACTTGGCTGCCCGCGGTGCGTGTGACCCGTCGCTTGCCGGTGCCGTCAGGGCGGATAGACCAGATGTCGCCGCTCTCCTCGCCGCCACGACCGGAGTAGACGTCGGTGTAGAGGATGGTCGCCCCGTCGGGGGACCAATCCGGTGAGGTGGCCCGCGGGTAGGTGTGAGGGATCGGCACGAGCTCGCTACCGTCGGCCCTGACCCGGAACAGCTGTCGATGCTGGGTGTACTCGTCACCATCAGTGCTGATGCGTGTGAATGCGATCCAGGTGCCGTCGGGTGACCATGTGGAACTGTCAGCGCCGGACCACGTATCCGTCGCCGCCACGATGAGAGTCTCGGCGCCGGTCGCCACGTCCAAGACGCACAGGCCGACACCTTCTCTGCAGGAGTAGGTGAGCCGCTTGCCATCCGGCGCCCACGCCGGACTGTATCCCTGCACGAGTCTTTTCCTCGACGCTCCTGAAGCGTTCATCTGCCATATCCAGTCGTTTCGCTGGAAAGCGATCTGGGCTCCATCGTGAGACCAGATGGGGTTGTACCCACCGGTGGTTGTGAGTTGACGTCGGTGCGATCCGTCGGTTCGGATCGTGTAGATCTGGGGCTGTCGGCCCTCGAGACCGGATCCTGAGTACGCGATCAATCGAGTGGTCCGAGGCTCCGAGTCCTGCGCCTCCCCTCCATACGAACCGTCGCGAGGGCTCGCGGCGTACGACGTCCCGGTCATGGCGACAACAAGGACCGCAGCAAATGCCCCGCTAGCGAAGCGGCGTTGGCTGAAGACGCGCATGAGAACGTCCTCTCTTCGGCAGGCGAGAGCACAGACACCAGAACCGGGGGGCCGGAATATTGACCATACGTACCGGCGGCGGCCTCGTCTCCGTGGTCTAGCCCGTACCGTGAACCCCCGGGACCGGATGAGTCTGTCCCCGCCTGGCATCAGGTGGCGGAAGCCGATCCGAACCTTGCAGTCTGGGCGCTTCGGCCGCGTCGCATCCGGCCACCACGACAATCCCACCGTCCCTCACGTCCGCAGGACGTAGGTCACCGTGTTGTCGGCGTGGACGGTCATCGCGTAGTGCGAGTCGTGGGCCAGCCGGTGGTGTCGCGGGCAGAGGAGCCGCCCGTTGGCGAGGTCGGTGAGTCCCCCACGCGACCAGGGGTCGTCGTGGTGGGCGTGGCAGCCCGAGGCGGACGTCTCGCACCCGCGAGCAGTGCACCCACCGTCGCGCAGACCGAGGGCGACGCGCTGGGCCTTGGTGTAGAGCCGTGCCGCGCGCCCGATGTCGAGCGGCTGGGACGTCGAGCCGAGGACCACCGGGATGATGCCGGCCTCGCACGCCAGGCGACGCGCCTGCCCCGCAGACATGCGGGAGCCGTCGTCCAGCATCGCCGTCGCCTGCGCGGCCAGGAGCTGCTCCAGCGTCATGGTCACCACCACCGTCGCGCTGACCCCCGCGGTCTGTGGCGTGGCCTTGACCGGGTAACGCTCGACGTACTCCATGAACGCTTCGCCGAGGCGGCGTCGCAGCGACTTCCACTCGCCCGACTCGTCGCGGAGCTCAGCCTCGGTGTGGCGGGCGGGGTTGGCGAGCGCCAGCAGGTGACGCTTCAGCATCGCGCCCACGTGGGACGGCACGGTGAACCGGCCGTGGCACCGACCCTCGCCGTCGTCGTGCAAGGTGAGCTCGACACCAGCGGCGGCGCGGGCTTCCTCCTTCTCCAGCGCATCCGCCTCGTGGGACTCCCCCATCTCGGGGGCCACGGCGTCCAGGATCCGCTTGCCGATCTGCTTGAGGTCGCGGGCGTCGTGGCGGTGGGACAGCTCGAGCAGCACCGACTCCGCCCGATCGCGCGTGTCGCTGTCCACCTCGGCCGGGAGGGCGTCGACCGCCTCGGCGATCACCCGCGCCTGCTCCGTGCGCAGCTCTCCCGACATGAGTGCCGCGGCAATGGAGGAGTGCTGGTCGAGCGCCCGCCCGAGCGCGAGCTCGCGGCGGGTCTCGCGCCGCGTCGTACGCGTCTCCACTGCCAACCATGCAGCGGCGTCGCGCAGCCCGTGCAGCTCGCCGACGTCGTCCGACGCGGCGAGCAGGCGCGCGCTCAGGGCGTCGAGCTGTGAGCGGACCTCGGTCAGCGCCACCAGCGCCGCCTGCTTGTCCTCCGTCGCCATGAACGCCGGCTCGACCGACGCCACGTCCTTCAGGGCACCGCGGAGGTCGGCGGCACACTCGATGATCGGATGCACTGGCCACCTCCTCGCACGCACTCACAGGACACCACCCAGGTCTGGGGCGGAGCAGTGAGGCATGACTGGTGGCACCGTTGCCAGGTCGTCACCCGAGAGCCCGGTGAGGCATCCCGCCAGCACCAGGACGGGTTCTATGGGTGACTGTCCCGATCCCGGGCTCCTCGTCACCTCAGACGATGGAACCGTTCCGGATCGGCGTGCTCACGCCATCGTACACCTGTTCGAAAATGACCACAAGGGGCAATTCGGTCAGACGTCCGTCCCCGGCGACTCCGGCGCATCGCTGCCGACGGGCACGCACTGGCCCAGCGTGATCGCCTTGTACTTCGCGAACTCCGGTGAGGTCCGCGCCGCCTCCGGGTAGGCCTCCGCGTCGAGCTCGGCGTAGTAGCGCACCGCCTCGACCAGCTCACGGGCCCTCGTCGACCCGTCGTCCTGCTCCTCCGCCAGGGGCAGTGCCGCCTCGAATCGTTCCACGGTCTCGTCGAAGTCGCCGAGGTTGAAGGCATCGATGCCGGTGCGCACCTCCTCGCACGCCTCGCTGTCGACGACGGGCGTCTCGGCCCCGGAGGACTCGGAGGTCTCCGCGCTCGGCCGCGCGTCGCTCTCCCGTGGCTCACTGGCTCCCGTGCAGCCGCCCGCGAGCGCGGCGACGACGAAGGCGGTCGTCGCGATGAGAGTCCTCACCGGGCCGACGCTACCGCCGGGGCGCAAGCGGCTGCGCGAGCAGCAGCCGCGTCCACAGGTCCCCCAGCCGCTCGGCGTACGTCGTCGGGGACCAGCCGCGCGCGACCGCAAGGGCGTAGTACTCCGGCGCGTTCGTCGTCCACAGCAGGTCGGCCACCTCGTCGTCGGTGAGGTCGTCGCGGAGGTCACCGGTGGTCCGCAGGTCCTCGGCCAGCTTGAGCATGTTGGCCCGGCGCCGCTCACCGATGCTGTCGCGGACCGCGGCACAGTCCGGCTCGGTGAGGGCGGCCTGCGCGAGGGAGTCGAAGAGCGGTGTGACCCGCGGCATCACCCGGCCCAGCGCGTCGGCGTACGTCGTGAGCTTGGCGCGGCCGCCCTCCGCGGCGAGCACCGCCTGCACGTAGTCGCGCTGCTCCGCGACGAGTGGCTCGTCGGCGCCGGCCAGGGCCATGTCGATGACGGCCAGCACCAGCTGCGGCTTGCGTCCCACCACCCGGTAGACCGTGTCCACGTTGACCCCGGCAGCCGAGGCGATGTCGGCGACACCGGTGGCGGCGTACCCCTGCGAGGTGAAGTGCTCACGCGCGGCGCGCAGCACTGCGGCCCTCGTCGCGGCCGCCTGCTCCGCGCGTCGCTCGGAGCGGTAGGACCTCTTGACCTCGTCAGGCACGAGTCGTACCTTACATTCATCCGAAGCGTCTTCGGATGAATCGAGGTCGTGTCATGGTCGGCTCCCCTACCGCTGACGATTCCACCGGCGTCGTCGTACGCCGTCCCGGCGAGGGTGCGGCCACGTGGGCCATGGGCTCCCTCTTCGAGCACCTCGTCGGGGCGGAGGAGACCGACGGGCTGCTCGGCGTCTCCCTCGTCACCCAGCCACCGGGCATCGCGACCCCGCTGCACCGGCACACGCACGAGGCCGAGGCGTTCCTCGTCCTCGAGGGTCACGTGAGCTATCGCGCCGGCGACGAGACGTACGAGCTCGACGACGGTTGCTTCATCTGGCTGCCGCGGTCGGTGCCGCACGCGTTCCGGATCCGTGGCACCTCGCCCGCCAGGTTCGTGGCCTTCACCGCGCCGGGCGGGCTGATGGGTCTCTACGACGAGGTCGGCATCCCCGCGCGCGAGCGACGGCTGCCGGGCGCTGACGGACTGGCACCCGAGGAGGAGCTGCCTCGATGGGGCGAGGTCGGTCCGCGCTACGGGCTCGAGGTCGTGGGGCCGGGCATCCCTGAGTAGGACCGGGCAGCGATCAGCCGGTCGGCGGCTCCGGCTCCCGGGTGATGTGCATGGCCGCCTCCTCGGCGGACGCACCGGCTCCGTCGATGCCGACGTCGGTGGCGAGCTCCTGGGAGTCGACATCCGCGCCGAGACCCGAGTCGGGCTGCACGAGGCGGCCCGAGCGGGCATCGGCCTCGTCGAGTCCGAGCTGCTCGTCGAGGGCGTTCTCGTCCTCGCGGTCGGAGTCCAGGTCGGCCTCCTCCTCGGCGTAGGGGTCGACGTCGGGCTCCTCCTCGGCGAGCTTCTCGTCGAGGGACTCCCCCTGCAGGCGCTCGGCCTCGGTGGGGTAGTCCTCGTAGCCCTTCGGCGGGTGGTCCGGCGGCGAGTAGCCACGATCCAGCACGTCGGTGAGGTCACCGTCGTCCAGGGTGTCCCCCGGCTGCAGCTGGTCCTCGTCGTCGACGGACAGGTCGCCGTAGGTCTCGCGGTCTTCGCTCATGCCTCCTGCCTACCGGGTCGGCCGGGGCAGGACAAGGGGCCAAGGTCCCCAGGGGTGAGCCGTCAGCCGAGCTCGCGCTCCAGCGCGTCGGTGAGCAGCGCGACCAGGGCCTCGGTCTGGATGTTGGCCGAGGACGAGACCTCCTCGTCCGAGCCGTCGAGCGCGCGCGCCGCCAGGCCGGCCTTGGAGTCGATCAGCTCCGCGATCCGGGTGTCGATCGTCTGCGCGGCGATGATCCGCCACGCGGTGACCGGGTCGCTCTGGCCGATGCGGTGGACGCGGTCGATCGCCTGGGTCTGCTCGGCGTCGGTCCACGAGAGCTCGGCGAGCACGACGTTGGAGGCGACCTGGAGGTTGACGCCGACGCCGGCGGCGGCCAGCGAGCAGACGATGACCTGCACGTCGGGATCGTTGACGAAGGACGTGATGGCCTTCTCGCGCGCCTTGGCCGACTGGTCGCCACGGATCGAGACGTGCTTGAGGCCGCGGCGGGTGAAGGTGTCCTCGGCGACGTCCATGACGTCGATGTGGCGGGCGAAGAAGACGACCTTGCCGACGTTGCGCGCCAGCTGGGCGGCGTAGTCGGCGGACAGGCCGGCCTTGGCGCGGCCGATGCGGCGGAACATCGAGAAGACGTTCTCCCCGGACGTGCCGGAGTCCATCTCCTCGCGCTCCCACGTCGCGACGCGGCGTACGAGCTCGTGGTCGATGCCGTCGACGACGGAGCCCGTACGACGGGTCTCCAGCGCGGCCTTGTAGCGCTCGACGAGCCGACGGGCGAGCTCCTTCTCCGCCGAGCGGATCGAGCGGGCGTCCTCGTCGTCGAGCTCGACGGGGATGTCGGCGATGCGGCGGGCCGGGATGTCGGCGGCGACATCGACCTTGCGACGACGCACGATGCCCATGTCGATCACGGCCTTGCGGGCCGCGGGGTAGAAGGAGTGGTCGGCCGGGGTCAGGTCGGTCTCCTCGAGCGACTCCATCAGGCGCGGCATCGGCTTGCGGTCGTCGATCCAGCCGAGGAACTGCCAGATCGCGCGGAAGTCCTCGATGTCGTTGATGAGGGGCGTGCCGGTGAGGGCCATCAGCAGCGGGCGGGCCGTCCGGGCGCGCAGCCGCTCGGAGAGCTCCAGCACGTGGCGCGAGCGCTGCGAGGTCTTGTTCTTGATGAAGTGCGCCTCGTCGACGACCATCCCGCGGAAGCCGAACTCGCCGAGCCAGCCGACGTGCCGGTCGAGGATCTCGTAGTTGACGATGATCACGTCGGCGAAGGCGTCGACCTGGTCGCCGTCGCCGTGGATCACGGTCGCGCGGCGACGCGGGATCCAACGCTCGGTCTCGCGGGCCCAGTTGGTCTTGACGACGTTGGGGCACACCACGAGCAGCGGGAACGCGTTGGCGGCCTGCGCGGCCAGCAGCGCCTGGGCGGTCTTGCCCAGGCCGGGCTCGTCAGCGAGCAGGAACGTGCGGTGGCCCTCGGCGGCGGACTCGATCATCCGGGCCTGGTGGGGCATCAGCTCGAGCTTGCCGGGCGCCTTGAGCGAGGTCGCCTCGGGAAGGGCCATGCAGGACGACGAGCCGCCGAGCTCGAAGGAGCGGAACAGCGGGCCGAGCAGCTCCCAGGTGGCCAGCCGGCCGTGGGTGCTGCGGCGCTCGTTGCCGATGTCGAAGTCGGGCACCAGGAACGGGTTGGCGAGCTGGTGCTGGATCACCGACTGCGGGATGACCTTGCGCTCGAGGAGGCCGGGGCCGGACTCGTCGTCGGGCTTGGGCTCGTCGGGGACGGTCTCGATGCCGGCCTTGCGCAGCAGCTCCAGGCGCAGGTCGCGGGCGCTGTCGGTGACCCTGGACTCCTCGGACAGCAGCCCGAAGAGGGAGGGATCGCGGGTCGCGGTCTTGGCGAGGATCGTCGCGATGCCGTCGAGGCGCTTGAGCTCGTCGGCCTTCTGGGCGTCGGTGAGCTCGGTCGAGGCGCGTACGTCCGTGCGGTGCTCGCGCGCCAGCAGCGCGACGACCTGGAAGCGCACCCGCTGGCCGGGTGCGAGCGGACCTCGCTGGACGGCCGACTCGAGCTCGCGCACGGCCCGGGCCAGGACCGGCACGATGCCCTCGTTGTCCTTGTGGCGGGCGTGCGCGGGGGTGCGGCGGTTGCCGCGTGATCGCTGGCGCTGGGCCAAGGGGTCCTCCGGGACTGGGTACGCGTCGCGGAGCAGGCGAGCCTGGGTCGGCGCTGACCTGCACACCACGGCGTAGAGGTTGGAGCGAGGCGTCGTGGTCGTGGCCGGTGGATCATGGCTGATCAATGCGGCACGGCGTCGGGACGCTGCACCCACTGTAACCCCCGCGTGGGCGATGGGGGCAATTGTCCGCCGACGGCGTGGCTCAGCGCGGCGGCCGGTGGTCCACGATGCGCCGCATCTTGCCCACCGACCGCTCGATCGACGCCACCTCCACGACGTCGACGGCGACGCTCACCCCGATCGAATCCTTGATCCGCTGGGTGAGCTCGGCCTGCGCAGCGGCCGCCTCCTGCGGCGTCGTGGCCTCCCGGCGCTCCACGCGGACGGTCAGGGTGTCGAGGTTGCCGCTGCGGTCGAGGTGGCACTGGAAGTGCGGCGAGAGCGCCGGCAGGCCGAGCACGATCTCCTCGATCTGCGTGGGGAAGAGGTTGACCCCGCGCAGGATCATCATGTCGTCGGTGCGACCGGTGATCTTCTCCATCCGCCGCATGGTGCGCGCGGTGCCGGGCAGCAGCCGGGTGAGGTCGCGGGTGCGGTAGCGGATGACCGGCATCGCCTGCTTGGTCAGCGTCGTGAAGACCAGCTCGCCCTCCTCCCCGTCGGGCAGCACCTCGCCGGTGACCGGGTCGATGATCTCGGGGTAGAAGTGGTCCTCCCAGATGTGGAGGCCGTCCTTCGTCTCCACGCACTCGCTCGCCACGCCGGGCCCGATGACCTCGGACAGGCCGTAGATGTCGACGGCGTGCATGTCCATCCGCTCCTCGACCTCGCGACGCATGTCGTTGGTCCACGGCTCGGCGCCGAAGATGCCGACCTTGAGCGAGGTGGAGCGCGGGTCGACGCCCTGGGCCTCGAGCTCGTCGATGATCGAGAGCATGTAGGACGGCGTGACCATGATGATGTCGGGCTCGAAGTCGAGGATCAGCTGCACCTGGCGCTGCGTCATCCCTCCGGAGACGGGTACGACCGTGCACCCGAGGCGCTCGGCACCGGCGTGGGCGCCGAGGCCGCCGGTGAACAGGCCGTAGCCGTAGGCGTTGTGCAGGATCATCCCGCGCCGGCCGCCGGCTGCGCGGATCGAGCGGGCCACCACGTCGGCCCACATGTCGAGGTCGTCGCGGGTGTAGCCGACGACGGTCGGCTTGCCGGTCGTGCCGCTCGAGGCGTGGAGTCGTACGACCTCCTCCCGCGGCACCGCGAACATCCCGAACGGGTAGTGGTCGCGCAGCGTCGCCTTGGTCGTGAACGGCAGCCGGGCGAGGTCGTCGAGCGACCGGATGTCGTCGGGGTGCACCGAGGCCTCGTCGAAGGCGGCGCGGTAGTGGGCGACCTGGTCGTAGGCGTGCCGGACCGACCACTGCAGTCGCTCGAGCTGGAGGGCCCGCAGCTGCTCGACGGGTGCGGTCTCGATCGGGTCGAGGTCGCCGGGCCGGGGAGTCAGGTCGAGCACGGTGTGGTCCTCCTGGTCGGGAGATCGGTCGGGAGATCGGTCGGGAGATCGGTCGTGGGAAGGTGTCTGTCATGACAGCGAGGGCGGAGGGCGCCGGGCGCCGCGGTCGTCCCGGTCACGACCAGCGCGACGTGCTGCGCGTGGCGGTCGACCTCTTCAACCGGCAGGGCTACGACGCGACCAGCGTCGGCGACGTGGCGCGCGAGCTCGGACTGACGAAGTCGGCCATCTACCACCACGTCCCCAGCAAGGAGCACCTGCTCCAGAGCGCGATCGACGAGGCCCTCGACGCGCTCACGGCGGCACTCGACACGGTGGCGGCGTCCGACGGGCTCGACGCGGAGCAACGTCTGCGCGAGGTGGTGCGCAGCAGCGTCACCGTGCTCGTACGCCACCTGCCGGCGGTGACCCTGCTGCTGCGGGTGCACGGCAACACCCCGGTCGAGAAGGCCGCCCTGGCCCGGCGACGCGGGATCGACGAGCGCCTCGCCGACATGGTCCGCCAGGCCGTCGACGAGGGCGTCCTGCGCGACGACCTCGACCCGCTGGTCATCAGCCGGCTGCTCTTCGGGATGGTGAACTCGCTGGTCGAGTGGGTCCGCCCGGACGTCGACGAGGACGCCCTCGCCGCGTCGCTGGCCGCGCTGGCCTTCGACGGCCTCACGCACGGGGCTCTCCCCGGTCCGGCAGGCTCCGGCTCCGGCTCCGACCGCGGAACTCGGCGATGACCTCGCCGGTCTCCGGGTCGTCGGCACGCACCGTCACGTCGTAGAGCCCGGACCGGCCGCGGAGGGACACCTCGCGGGCCTCGGCGTACAACGTCTGGCCGAGCCGTCCCGGCCGCAGGAAGTCGATGGTGAACCCCGCCGCGACCGCCACCGGTCCGTGGGAGTTGCAGGCGAGGGCGAAGGCTGAGTCGGCGAGGCTGGCGATCACCCCGCCGTGGCACAGGTCGTGGCCGTTGACCATGTCGGGGCGCACGACCATCGAGACCGTCCCGCGCCCCGGTGCAACCTCGACGGCCTCCATGCCGAGCATCGCGCTGGCCCGGTCCGCGGCCCACATCGCGTGGGCGGTCTCAAGCATCGAAGTCGACGGTGACGGCGTCGCTCACCGGGAAGGACTGGCAGGTGAGGACGAACTGCTGCGCGACCTCGGCGGGCTCGAGGGCGTAGTTGCGCACCATCTCCACCTCGCCGTCGACCACCCTGGCGCGGCAGGTGCCGCAGACCCCGCCCTTGCAGGCGAACGGCAGGTCGCTGCGCACGGCCTGCGCGGAGTCGAGGAGCGTCGCGTCGCGCGCCATCGCCGTCGTCGTCGTACGTCCGTCCAGCACGACGGTCACGTCACTGGTCACGCCCTCGACCACGCGGTCGGCATGGCGCAGGGTCGGCGGCGGCTCGTCGACGAAGAAGAGCTCGAAGTGGATCTTCTCCGACGGCACACCGAGCTCCTCGAGCACGGTGCGGGAGTCCTCGATCAGGCCCAGCGGGCCGCAGAGCCAGACGTGGTCGAGGGCGTCCAGCGCCACCTTGATCGGCAGCAGCCGACGGAGCCGGGCGGCGTCGAGGCGACCCGAGAAGAGCTCGACGTCGCGGGGCTCACGGGACAGCACGTGGACGAGGTCGAAGCGCGGGCCGTGGAGGTTCTTGAGGTCGCCGAGCTCCTCGGCGAACATCACCGAGGTGGTCTCGCGGTTGCCGTAGAGCATCGTCACGGTGCTCGCCGGGTTGGCCAGCACGGAGGCTGCGATGGACAGCATCGGCGTGATGCCGGAGCCGGCGGCGATGCACAGGTGGCGTCCGGGCAGGGCCGGCTCGGCGCGGAAGCTCCCGGACGGGGCTGCGACCTCGACCGTCTCGCCCGGCGCGAGCTGGTGGATCAGCCAGGAGGAGAACATCCCACCGGGGATGGCGCGCACGCCGATGCGCGGTGCGGCGCCGGCGGGCGCGCAGATCGAGTACGTCCGGCGGTGCTCGACGCCGTCGACGACCCGTCGCAGCGTCAGCGACTCGCCCGGCTCGAAGGCGAAGAGCTCGCGCAGGTCGTCGGGCACGTCGAAGGTGACGGCCGCCGAGTCGTCCGTGAGCGGCTGGACGTCACGGACCGTGAGCTCGTGGAAGGCCGTGGCCATGGCCTCAGATCTCCTTCAGGTGGTCGAACGGCTCGAGGCAGGTCGTGCAGCGGTACTGCGCCTTGCACGACGTCGACCCGAACTCCGAGACCAGCTCGGTCGCGGGTGAGTCGCACTGCGGGCAGCGGACCTGGCGGGCCGTGGGGAGCAGCGTGAGCGGGATGGGGCCGTGTGTGGAAGGCGCGGGACCCGGCGGCGAGATGCCCGCCGCGAGCAGCGCGGCCCGTCCGGCCGGGGTGATCCAGTCGGTCGTCCAGGCGGGGTGGAGGCTGACGCGCACCTCGACCCGGTCGAAGCCCGCAGCCTGCAGCTCGCGGACGAGGTCGTCGCGCATCGCCGCCATCGCGGGGCAGCCCGAGTAGGTCGGGGTGATGTCGACGACGACGTGCGAGTCGCCCACCACGTCGACGTCGCGCAGGACGCCGAGGTCGGCCAGGGTGAGCATCGGGAGCTCGGGGTCGGTGACGCGCTCCGCGACGGACCGGGCCCGGTCGAGAGGACGCCGCGACGTGCGGACACTCACCACTGCCCCCTCGGGTGGGCGCGGGCCACGGACTGCATCTCGGCGAGCATCCGGCTCAGTGCCTCGCCGTGCATGCCGTCGCGCCCGGTGCGACCCAGCACGCCGGAGCGGCGGGCGACCTCGGGCCGGGGCACGTCGGCGGCAGTCAGGACCTGGTCGAGGACCGCCTCCGCCGCCTCACGCACGGTCGCCGGATCGACCCCGACACCGGACGCGGCGGCGGCCGCCTCGACGGGGTGGGTGTCGAACAGCTCCGGCCACAGCGGCCAGAGCTCGTCGAGCGCCGCGAGCAACCGGGAGCGGGACTCCTCGGTGCCCTGGGCGAGAGTGACGAACCAGCGGGCCGCGTAGTCGCGGTGGTAGGTCAGCTCCTTGACGCCCTTGACCGCGACAGCGGACAGGACGTGGTCGGTGCTGGCGCGGAGCCGCTCCCAGACCGCCAGCCGCCAGACCGAGAACAGCAGCACCCGCACGGTCGCCTCGGCGAAGTCACCGTTGACGACCTCGGCAAAGCGCACGTTGCGGAACTCGTGCGCCTCGCGGAAGAAGGCCAGCGCATCCTCCGGCGGCGCGGGCGAGCCCTCGGGCAGGGCCGGCACCACGGAGTCGTCGGCCTTCGCGGCCCGGGCGAGCAACAACCGGGACTGGCCGAGGAGGTCGAGCGCGATGTTGGACAGCGCGATGTCGTCCTCGAGGTCGGGGGCGTTGCTGGTCCACTCCGCGATCCGGTGCGACATGACGAGGGAGTCGTCGCCCAGCATCAGGGCGTACGCCGCCAGCGTGGGCGCGTCGATCCCCTCGGGGATGGTGGTGTCGACGCCGGCCAGCGGGTCTTCGAAGTCGGTGCCGAAGGCCCAGTGGGCGTCATTGACGAGCAGCCCGGCGTAGGCGCTGTCGTGCTCGTCCTCTGCGGAGGTGTGTACGTGATCTGGCATCAGCTCTGGCCGCCGATCGTCGGAGGGAACGGGGTCCCCGCGGCGTTGTTCTGGAGGAGCGCAGCGGGGGAGGAAGAACGTCGTGGGGTGTTCAGATGTGAGGGACGTTGTCGGGGATGTCGTAGAACGTCGGGTGGCGATAGACCTTGTCGCCGCTCGGCGCGAACATCGGGTCCTTCTCGTCCGGGCTCGACGCGGTGATGGCGTCGGCGCGGACCACCCAGATGCTGACGCCCTCGTTGCGGCGGGTGTAGACGTCGCGGGCGTGCAGCAGCGCCATCCGGTCGTCGGCGGCGTGCAGCGAGCCGACGTGGACGTGGTTGAGGCCGCGCTTGCCGCGGACGAAGACCTCGTAGAGGGGCCACTCGGGCTCGGGTGCCGGGACGTCGACCCCGGTGGGCACGCCTGCCAGCGGAACTGCTCCGTGACCGCCCTCGGCGGAGAGGTTGCTCATGCGGTGGCCTCCTTCGTGGCGAAGGCCGTCGCCGCGGCCCGCACCCAGGCGCCGTCCTCGTGGGCGCGGCGGCGGTGGGCCAGCCGCTGGGCGTTGCAAGGACCGTTGCCCTTGACCCCCTGCATGAACTCGTCCCAGTCGGGCTGGCCGAAGTCGTAGTGGGCGCGCTCGTCGTTCCACGCGAGGTCTGGGTCGGGCAGCGTCACGCCGAGGGCCTCGGCCTGCGGCACGGACATGTCGACGAACTTCTGGCGCAGCTCGTCGTTGGTGTTGCGCTTGATCCCCCACGCCATCGACTGCGCGGTGTTGGGCGAGTCGGCGTCGGGCGGGCCGAACATCATCAGCGCCGGCCACCAGAAGCGGTCCACCGACTCCTGCACCATTGCGCGCTGCTCGTCGGTGCCGCGCATCATCGTGGTCAGCAGCTCGTAGCCCTGCCGCTGGTGGAAGGACTCCTCCTTGCAGACGCGGATCATCGCGCGGCCGTACGGGCCGAAGGACGTGCGGCACAGAGGCACCTGGTTGCAGATCGCGGCGCCGTCGACGAGCCAGCCGATGCTGCCGACGTCGGCGTAGGACAGCGTCGGGTAGTTGAAGATCGAGGAGTACTTCTGCCGACCGGAGATCAGCATCTCGGTGAGCTCGAGCCGGGAGACACCGAGGGTCTCGGCCGCGGAGTAGAGGTAGAGCCCGTGACCTGCCTCGTCCTGCACCTTGGCGAGCAGGATCGCCTTGCGGCGCAGGCTCGGCGCGCGGGAGATCCAGTTGCCCTCGGGCTGCATGCCGATGATCTCGCTGTGCGCGTGCTGCGCGATCTGCCTCACGAGGGTCCTGCGATAGCCGTCGGGCATCCAGTCACGCGGCTCGATGCGGTCGTTGCGGGCGATCGTCGCCTCGAAGTGGCTCTCCAGGTCGGCCTGGGTGCCGGCGTCGAGCGGGGTCTCGGTGAGGGTCATCCGTGTTGCCTCCACATTTACTGACCGATCGGTCTGGTATTAGTGTGTCACCCGTCACTCTGGCACGCAAACACCGGCCTGCACATGTCCTACGATCCACCCGACGATCCCAAGGGGAACCCCGTGACCCGTCTGCTCGAGAGCTATGCCGCCGGCCGCTGGTACGCCGCACCCGCCGAGGGCGACCCGCTGCTCGACGCCGCCACGGGCGAGGAGGTCGCGCGCATCTCGAGCGCGGGTCTCGACCTCGGCGCGATGGCCCACCACGCACGTACGGTCGGGGGGCCCGCGATCCGCGAGATGACGTTCCACGAGCGCGCGCTGCTGCTCAAGGACCTGGCCACCCACCTGACCGGCCTCAAGGACGAGCTCTACGACCTGTCGCTGCGCACCGGGGCGACGCGGCGCGACTCGATGATCGACATCGACGGCGGCTTCGCGACGTTGTTCAGCTTCTCCTCGAAGGGGCGCCGCGAGCTGCCCAACGACACGGTGGTGTGCGACGGCGACCTCGAGCAGCTCGGCCGCACGGGCGTCTTCCTCGGTCAGCACGTCTACACCTCGCGGCCCGGACTGGCCGTGCAGATCAACGCCTTCAACTTCCCGGTCTGGGGGATGCTCGAGAAGCTCGCGCCGGCCTTCATCGCCGGCCTCCCCTCGCTCGTGAAGCCCGCCAGCCAGACGGCCTACCTCACCGAGCTCGTCGTGCGCCGGATCATCGAGTCGGGGATCCTCCCCGAAGGCTCGCTGCAGCTGCTGTCCGGCTCGGCGGGCGACCTGCTCGACCACCTCGGCGTGCAGGACTCGGTGGCGTTCACCGGTTCCGCGCACACCGCCGGAATCCTGCGCCAGCACCCCTCGGTGCTCCACGGTGGCGTGACGCTGCAGGTCGAGGCCGACTCGCTCAACTGCTCCGTGCTCGGCCCGGACGTCACGTCGAGCGAGCCCGAGTGGGACCTCTTCGTCAAGGGCGTCGTCACGGAGATGACCGCCAAGGCCGGCCAGAAGTGCACCGCGATCCGTCGCGTGATCGTGCCGTCGGCCGTCGCCGACGAGATGACCGAGGCCATCAGCGCCAAGCTCGCGACGATCACCGTCGGCGACCCCGGCGACGAGTCGGTGCGGATGGGGCCCCTGGCCTCGCTCGGTCAGCGCGAGGAGGTCCGCAAGGCGGTCGAGGCGCTGCGCTCCTCCGCCGACGTGGTCCTCGGCGACCCGTCCGCGACCACCGGCTTCGCCGGGGACGGTGAGCGGGGCGCCTTCATGGCGCCGGTGCTGCTCCGGGCCCACGCGGGTGCGGTCGAGCCGCACGACGTCGAGCCCTTCGGCCCGGTGTCGACGGTGATGTCGTACGACTCCCTCGACGACGCGGTCACGCTGGCCGCACGCGGCAAGGGATCGCTCGTCGGGTCGGTCGTCACCCACGACCCGGCCGTCGCCCGCACCCTCGTGCTCGGCCTCGCACCGTGGCATGGCCGGATCCTGGTCCTCGACCGCGACGACGCGCCCGAGTCCACGGGTCACGGCTCGCCGCTTCCGATGCTCGTCCACGGCGGCCCCGGGCGCGCGGGCGGCGGCGAGGAGCTCGGCGGCGTACGCGGCGTCCTGCACCACATGCAGCGCTCGGCGATCCAGGCCTCCCCCGACATGCTCACCGCGATCACCGGCCGCTGGACCCGCGGCTCGCAGCGCACGATCACGCCGGAGCACCCGTTCCGTCACTCCCTCGCGACGCTGCAGGTCGGGGACACCATCGCCTCCGAGCCGCGGGTGATCTCGCTCGAGGACATCGACCACTTCGCCGACTTCACCGGCGACACGTTCTATGCCCACACCGACCCGGCGGCGGCGGCCCAGAACCCGCTGTTCGGCGGGATCGTCGCGCACGGCTACCTCATCGTGTCGATGGCGGCCGGGCTCTTCGTCGACCCGGCACCTGGGCCGGTGCTCGCCAACTTCGGCGTCGACAGCCTGCGCTTCCTCACGCCGGTGAAGGCCGGGGACTCGATCCGGGTCACGCTCACCGTCAAGCAGATCACCCCGCGGTCGTCGGCCGACTACGGCGAGGTGCGCTGGGACGCGCTCGTCGCCAACGCCGACGACGAGCCCGTGGCGACGTACGACGTGCTGACGCTGGTGGCCAAGGAAGCCTGAGCACTACGGTCGGTGCATGTCCCCCACCGTGCAGCGCGCCATCGGCATCGCCGTCCTGCTCGCAGCGGGGATGCTGAGCCTCCCGGTGTCGGCGTTCCTCTTCGACGCCGAGAGCTCCGGCAGCTGGATCATCCCGGTCCAGCTGCTCGCCATGGCCGTGACCGGGGCGGCGGTCACGGTCGCGCTGCCCGCCCTGGCGCGCGAGGGCGACAGCACGAGTCGACGTGCACGGACCGGGATCTGGTGGGGACTGCTGGCTGCCCTCGTCGGGGTGCTGGTCTTCTGGTTCCTGCTCAACGGGATCCGCGGCGCCTGACGTCGGCGGTCAGCGATAGCGTGCTGCCATGGCGAAGAAGTCGTGGTCCGACATGACCCCCACCCAGAAGAACATCGTCGTGGTGAGCGCGATCGTCGAGATCGCCGTCACCACGTGGTGCCTGCGCGACCTCAAGCAGCGACCGGCCGAGCTGGTGCGCGGCCCCAAGGCGCTGTGGGTCCCTGCGATGTCGGTGCAGCCCGTCGGGCCGATCGCCTACCTCGCGTGGGGTCGCAGGCGCTGACCGCTCACCCGCTGTAGGGGACCTCGCTCGACCACTCCCCCGCGTCGCGGGTGACGGCCGCCCAGATCGCGTCGGCGACCCGGTCGGGGGTGAAGGCGCCTTCGCGGGACAGGGCTCCGCGCACGGTCACCGACACTGCCCGGATGCCGTCGGCAGCCAAGGTCTTGTCGAGGCTGTGCACGAGGTTGCGCACGCCGGCCTTCTGCACGCCGAGCGAGGCCGCGCCCTCCCAGGGGTCGTCGGCGGCGATGCTGCCGGTGACGCTGACCCGGCCCCCGTCCGACATGAACGGGCGCGCCGCCTGGACGACCGTGAGCAGCGCACCGACACCGAGCGCCACGTCCTCGAGCAGCTCGGCCACCGTCAGGGTCAGCGGGTCCTTCTCGCGGAAGGCGCTCGGGTTGAAGTGCAGCACGTCGATGCGGCCGGTGTGCTCACCGAAGCGGCGTACGGCGTCGCGCGCGGCCTGCTCGTCGGTGACGTCGACGGCGGCATGTCCGACGGTCGCACCCCGCGCCTCCAGGTCGGGCACGAGGTCGTCGATGACCTGCTGGTCCTGGCCCAGCAGCGCGACGTCGTAGCCCTCGTCGGCGAAGCGGCGCGCGACCGAGCCGCTCACGCCGGGTCCGGCACCGACGACGAGGATCACAGGGCTGCTCATGTCTGGTGCGGGTGCTCGCCCGTCTCGTCCTCGGGGATCGCGTTGGGGCCCTGGGCTCCTTCCTGCACCTCGCCCGACTCCTGGTCCGGCTGACCGGCCACCGAGTCGCCGGCGCTGACCGCCTCGGGGCCTGATCCCCCGGCCGCGACCTCGGAGACCTGGCCCGCGTTGCCGTCCCGGTCGGTCGGCTGGTCCTGCTCGTTGCTGCTGTCCTGCGTCATCGTTGCTCCTCGTCGTGTCGGTCCCCTCCACACAAGCAGGGCGGCCAAGGCCCGGGCTCACCTGAGCGGGTGGTGGCCGTCGCGCGTGCCGTGGCTACGGTCGAAGGATGACGCGTTTCGGATACACCTTGATGACCGAGCAGAGCGGCCCGCGCGAGCTGGTGTCGTACGCCGTCGCGGCCGAGCGGGTCGGCTTCGACTTCGAGGTGATGAGCGACCACTACTCACCGTGGCTGACCGAGCAGGGACATGCGCCCCACGCCTGGACGACCCTGGGCGCGGTCGCCCACGCCACCGAGCGGGTCGGGCTGATGACCTACGTGACCTGCCCGACGCTGCGCTACCACCCGGCTGTCGTGGCGCAGCAGGCTGCGACCCTGCAGATCCTCGCCGAGGGCCGCTTCACCCTCGGCCTCGGCAGCGGTGAGAGCCTCAACGAGCACGTCGTCGGCCACGGCTGGCCGTCCCTCGCGCAGCGCCAGGACATGCTGGGCGAGGCCATCGAGGTGATCCGCGCGCTCCACACCGGCGAGCTCACCGACCACCGGGGCGAGTTCTTCCAGGTCGACTCCGCCCGCATCTGGGACATGCCGGACGAGGGCGTCGAGATCGGCGTGGCCGTCGCGGGCGACCGCGCCATCGAGCGTTTCGCACCCCTCGCCGACCACCTCGTCGCGGTCGAGCCCAAGGCCGAGATCATCGAGTCCTGGAACGACGTCGAGGGTGCACCGCGCATCGGCCGCGACGCCCGCGCCGTCGGCCAGATCCCGATCTGCTGGGATCCCGACCGGGAGACAGCGGTCGCCCGCGCCCACGAGCAGTTCCGCTGGTTCGGTGGCGGCTGGTCGGTCAACGCCGACCTGCCCACCCCCGCCGGGTTCGCCGGCGCGACGGCGTACGTCCGGCCCGAGGACGTGGCCGGGTCCATCCCCTGCGGGCCCGACCTCGACGCGGTCGTGGACGCCGTCTCCGCCTACTGGGAGGCGGGCTTCACCGACGTCGCGCTCGTGCAGATCGGCGACGAGGGGCAGGACCGGTTCCTCGCCGAGGCGGCGGGCCCGCTGCTCGAGAAGCTGCGGGCCGCCGCCCCCTAGGTCCGGGTCAGCGCCACCCGAGGTCCGGCGCCACCTGGGTGAGCACGGTCCCGAGCAGGTGGGCGTTGTAGTCGACGCCGAGCTGGTTGGGCACCGTGAGCAGCAGGGTGTCCGCGGCCGCGACGGCCTCGTCGTCGGCGAGCTCCTTGACCAGGATGTCCGGCTCCGCGGCGTACGTCTTGCCGAAGACCGCGCGCAGGTTGGCCTCGATCTGGCCGAACTGGTCGGAGCTGGTGCCCTCGCGGCCGAAGTACATCCGATCGAGGTCGGTGGTGATCGGCATGATGGAGCGGCTCACCGACACACGCGGCTCACCCTCGTGCCCCGCCTCGCGCCAGGCGTCGCGGAAGACCTCGATCTGCTTGCGCTGCTGGACGTGGAACGGCTCGCCGGTCTCGTCGGCCTTGAGCGTCGAGGACATGAGGTGCATGCCCTTCTCGGCGGTCCAGCGGGCGGTGGCGTCGGACGCGGCACCCCACCAGATCCGGTCGCGGAGACCGGGCGAGTGCGGCTCGGGCCGCAGCAGGCCGGGCGGGTTGGGGAACATCGGGCGCGGGTTGGGCTCGGCGAAGCCCTCGCCCTCCAGCACCTGGAGGAAGACCTCCGTGTGGCGACGCGCCATGTCGGCCTGGTCCTCGCCCTCGGCGGGCTGGTAGCCGAAGTAGCGCCACCCGTCGATGACCTGCTCCGGTGATCCCCGGCTGATGCCGAGCTGGAGCCTGCCACCGGAGATGAGGTCGGCGGAGCCGGCGTCCTCCGCCATGTAGAGCGGGTTCTCGTAGCGCATGTCGATCACGCCCGTGCCGATCTCGATCCGGCTGGTGCGCGCGCCCACCGCGGCGAGCAGCGGGAACGGCGAGGCGAGCTGGCGCGCGAAGTGGTGGACCCGGAAGTAGGCCCCGTCCGCGCCGAGCTCCTCGGCGGCGACCGCGAGGTCGATCGACTGGAGCAGGGTGTCGGACGCGGAGCGGACCGCCGACTGCGGCGAGTCGGTCCAGTGGCCGAAGTTGAGGAAACCGATCTTCTTCATGACTGGTTCAACGCTCAACCACCGTCGATGTTCCCGGCTGCTTCCCCGGGGCTGCGAGCGAGAGCACGGCGCGGGCGATCTCGGAACGCTCCTCGAGATGGTCCTCGAGGCGCTGCAGCTCCTCGGCGGCGTGGCTCTCGGTGTCGTCACCGACGAGGTCCACCGAGCCGACGAGGAAGATCCTGCCGGGGCCGACGTACTCCAGGTGCAGCGTGCTGACGCTCTCCACCTCGGGCCGCTCGCGCAGCCAGCCGAGCACGGCCGCGTGGATGCGCGGGTCCGCTATCTGCCCGACGAGGAAGTCCATGTTGCGCCGCAGCAGGTAGATCGCGACGAAGCCGAGCAGCAGGCCGACCAGGATCGAGCCGATGGCGTCCCAGACCGGCTCGTGCGTGACCTGGTGGAGGACCAGGCCGGTGACGGCGATCGCGATCCCGATCAGGGCAGCGGCGTCCTCGAAGAAGACGGCGCGCAGGGTGGGGTTGGACGTCTTGTCGAGGAACGTCACCCGGCTGACGTCCGCCTTGCGCGCACCGCGGCGCACCTCTCGTCGGGCCTGGAGGAACGAGATGCTCTCCAGGACGAACGCGGCGCCGAGCACCAGGTAGGCCCACAGGTAGTCGGCCTCCGCCTCCTCGGCCGTCAGGGACTGGATGCCGTGCCACACCGACACGGCGGCACCCACGCCGAACAACCCGAAGGCCGCGATCATCGACCAGACGTACGCCTCGCGACCGAAGCCGAGCGGGTGGGTGGCATCGGCGGGCTTCTCAGCGCGGCGCTCGGCGATGAGCAGGAACACCTCGTTGCCCGCGTCGGCCCAGGAGTGGGCGGCCTCGGCGACCATCGACGCCGATCCGGTGAGGACGGCGACGATGCTCTTGAGCACGGCGAGGACCGTGTTGGCGGTGAGCGCGATGACGACGGTGAGCACCCGACCAGAGTGCCCCACGGCGGGTGGCGCGGTCTGCCCTCGCCCGGGGTAGTCCAGTGAGGAGTGGCTCTTCTGCCCCGGTAGTCCAGTGACGGATGGTCGTCCCGGACCTCGGATGACGACCATCCGCCACTGGACTACCCCTTGACGCGGACGCTCGATCGATGTGCAATATATTGCATGCCGATCCCCGCCGCCGAGGCTCCCCTCCGCACCGCGCTGCTGCGGGACACCGTCCACGACCGGGTGCGGGACGCGATCGTCGACGGCACGCTGGCGCCGGGCGAGGTCGTCCGCGACACCGAGCTCGCCACCTGGCTCGGGGTCAGCCGTACGCCCGTGCGCGAGGCGCTGCTCCGGCTCGGCGAGACCGGGCTGGTCCGCGCCGCACCCGGCCGGTCGACGGTCGTGGCCGAGATCGACCTCGCCGAGATCAGGGAGGCTCACGCGGTCGTGGTGTCCATGCACCGCCTCGCCGTCGCCGAGGCCGTCGCCCACCTCACCGGCGCCGACCTCGACGCGATGCGCGCCGCCAACGCGCGCTTCGCCGGCGCGATCGCGCGTCACGACACCGACGCGGCACTCACCGCCGACGACGACTTCCACGGCGTCGCTGTCAGCGCGTCCGGCAACCGCGCGCTGGCGACGGTGCTCGACCAGTTCAGCCCCGTCGTCCGACGCCTCGAGCGCCTCCGCTTCGCCTCGCATGCCGGGGAAGAGTCCGTGGCGCTGCACGACCGGCTCGTGCAGGCCTGCGCGGACGGCGACGTCGACGCCGCGGCCGACGTCGCCTTCCGCACCTGGCAGAACCTCGCCGACCTCATCCCCGATCCCGACACCGCAGTCCAGGAGACCCCGTGAAGCTCGACCAGTTCCCCCGCCACCCGCTGACCTTCGGCCCCTCCCCCGTCCACCACCTCCGACGGCTCAGCGACCACCTCGCGGCGCGTGGGGGCGGTGCGCAGGTCTGGGCCAAGCGCGAGGACGTCAACAGCGGCCTCGCCTACGGCGGCAACAAGATCCGCAAGCTCGAGTACATCGTCCCCGACGTGCTCGCGAGCGGCGCCGACACGCTCGTGTCGATCGGCGGCTTCCAGTCCAACCACACCCGCCAGGTCGCCGCGGTCGCCGCGCACCTCGGCCTCGAGTGCCGCCTGGTGCAGGAGAAGTGGGTGCCGTGGGACGACCCGACCAACACCCAGGTCGGCAACATCCTGCTCAGCCGGATGATGGGCGCCGACTCACGCCTCGACCCGCACGGCTTCGACATCGGCATCCGCGACTCGTGGAAGGACGCGATCAGCGAGGTCGAGGCATCCGGCGGCACGCCGTACGCCATCCCGGCCGGCGCGAGCGAGCACCCGCTGGGCGGCCTGGGCTTCGCCAGCTGGGCCTTCGAGGTGGCCGAGCAGGAGAAGACGCTCGGCATCACCTTCGACACCATCGTGGTCTGCACGGTCACGGGCTCGACACACGCGGGGATGATCGCCGGCTTCGCGGCGCTGGAGGACCTCACCGGCGTACGCCGTCGCGTGATCGGCATCGACGCGAGCGCCACCCTCGACAAGACTCGCGACCAGGTGGCTCGGATCGCGCGCCACACTGCCGACCTGATCGAGCTCGGCCGCGACCTGCGCGACGACGAGATCACCGTGCTCGAGGGCTGGGCCGGCGAGCTCTACGGCCTCCCGGTGGACTCGACCATGGAGGCGATGGCCCTCGGCGCCCAGCTCGAGGCGATGATCACCGACCCGGTCTACGAGGGGAAGTCGCTCGCCGGACTGATCGACCTCGTCGAGTCCCGCGACATCCCGGCCGACTCGCACGTGCTCTACGCCCACCTCGGCGGGCAGCCCGCGATCAACGCGTACCACTCGCTCTGGCCTGCGCAGGGCTGAGGCGAGAGCCGCTAACCTCGGCGCCGTGATCGAGGACGCACTGGCCTGGGCGGGAGACGTCCTGGGCGCACCGGTCGTCGCGCACGAGCGCCTGGACGGCGGCCTGACGTCCACCATGCTGGCGCTCCGTGACAGCTCCGGCGATGAGTCGGTCCTCAGGCTGATGACCGAGGAGCCGTGGCGGACCCACGGCGTCGAGCTGACGACACGCGAGCACGTGGCCCAGCTGGCGCTGGCCGGCACGGACGTGCCTGCACCGATCACCCTCGGCCTCGACGCCGAGGGTGCCGCCGCCGGCGTCGCTGCCCACCTGATGTCCCGGCTCCCCGGCGCGCCCCTGGGCACGGTCGACGACGCTGCCCTGCAGGCGATGGCGGACCTGCTCGCCACGATCCACGCCGTCCGGCCTGCCGCGCCGTTCCGCACCTTCCAGTCCTGGGCGTGGGAGGCCAAGTGGGTGGTCCCGGGGTGGACGCAGCACCCCGACTCGTGGCGGCGCGCCTTCGACCTGCTCGCCGCGCCTGCCCCCGCGTACGAGCCGACCTTCCTCCACCGCGACTTCGGCCACCGCAACCTGCTGTGGACCGGTGACACGATCACGGGGGTCGTCGACTGGGTGGAGACCTCGACCGGGCCGGCGTGGCTCGATGCGGCACACGCCGCGTCCAACCTGGCCGTCGGCTTCGGGAACGACCTGGCCGCAGCGTTCGTGGAGTGCTGGGCGGTCACGTCGGGGACGGACCCGCAGGCCCACTGGCTCGTGATGGACGCGGTCGGCTACCTGCCGCCGCCCGGGAAGTCGCCGATGTTCGGCGACCCCGCCCAGCTCGCGCGGCTCGACTCCTGGCTCGACCGGCTGGTCCGCAGCCTCAGCTGAGCGCGAAGTCGACGGCAGCCAGCGCGTGCAGCCGCGTGGTGGCGAAGACCGGCACCGTGACGTCGTCGGGTCCGATCAGCAGCTCGATCTCGGTGCAACCGAGCACCACGCCCTCCGCACCCCGCTCGACCAACCGCCGCACCACGTCGACGTACGCCGCTCGCGACTCGTCGCGCACGACGCCCAGCACCAGCTCGTCGTAGATGACGTGGTGGACGAGCGTGAGGTCGTCTCCGTCCGGCACCAGCACGTCGATGCCGTGCCCGCGCAGCCGGTCGACGTAGAAGGGTTGCTCCATGGTGAACCGCGTGCCCAGCAGCGCCACCCGCTCGAGACCCGCGTGCCGCACGGCGTCGGCGGTGACGTCGGCCAGGTGCAGCAGCGGGATGTCGACGGCCGCCTCGATCGCGTCGGCGACCTTGTGCATCGTGTTGGTGCAGAGCACCAGGCACTCGGCGCCGGCCACCTGCAGGTTGCGGGCCTCGTCGGCCAGCAGCGCACCGGCGGCCGCCCAGTCGCCGGCGGCCTGCATCGCCTCGACGTCGGCGAAGTCCACTGACGCCAGCACCAGGCGGGCGGAGTGGAAGCCGCCCAGGCGCATCCGCACCTCCTCGTTGAGGAGGCGGTAGTAGAGCGCCGTGCTCTCCCAGCTCATCCCCCCGAGCAGGCCGATCCTGCGCATCGTCGGTGCCATGCCGCCATTGAACACCGGCTGTCGGCGCGTACGGCTAGCGTGCCCACCATGGCCACGACTCCCCTCGTGAGGTCCGACGGGCTGACCGTCCACCCCGCCACGCACGCGCGCTTCGACGACGTCCGCACGATGGTCGGCCCCAAGGACCCGTCGTCGAGCGTCTGCTGGTGCCTGAGCCACCGCATCCCGGCCAAGGACAACCGCGAGCTGGCCGGACAGGCGCGGGCCGACTTCGTGGAGGCGCTGACCCGCCGGCGCACCAAGCCCGGCGTGCTGGCCTACGACGGCGGCGAGGTCGTCGGCTGGGCAGCCGTCGCCCCTCGCGCCGACCTGCCGTTCGCCCGGTCGACCAGGATCCCGCACGTCGACGACCTCCCGGTCTGGTCGGTGTGGTGCCTCCGGGTGCGGCCCGGCCGCCGCGGCCGCGGCATCTCCCACCTGCTGCTCGAGGGAGCGGTGGCCTATGCCGTCGAGCGCGGCGCCCCGGCCGTCGAGGGCTACCCCGTCGACAACCGGGGCGAGAAGGTCGACCTGACCATGGCCTACGTCGGCACCCGCAAGCTCTTCGAGGACGCCGGCTTCGCGATGGCCGCAGCGACCGAGGCCACGTCGGCCGGGTTCCCCCGCGTGATCATGCGCAGGAACGACCTAGGCTGACGACGTGATCCGCACCCTGTGGGCAGCTGCCGCCCTGCTGGCGATCGTCGCCATGCACGGGCTGGCCGCGCACGCAGGGTCCGCCGACCCGCGGCCGCTGGCGGCCGCAGCAACGTCCCACGTCGGGCACGCCGCGATGGCGGCCGACGACTCGCCGGTCGCGGCAGGCGAGACGCCGGCCCACGGCGAGCACGGCCACGAGATGGCCGTCCTCGGCCTCTGTGCCGCAGTCCTCGCCACCTCGGCGATCCTGCTGCTGGTCGGCCTCGGTCGACCCAGGTCCGGGATCCTCGGCCTGGCGCCTCGCGCGGTCACCACGACGTCCCACCCCGTCGGCGTACGCACCGAGCACGCCCCACCCGACCTCCACGCCCTGTCGGTCCTGCGCTGCTGAGGGGGGTCCCGCCGGACCGCTGTCCGGTCCCGACCCACTCCCACCCAGCACGTCCCCCGACAGGAGACACCCATGTCCACACGCAGCACCCGCGCGCGCCGCGCCACCGCGTACGCCCTCCTCCTCGCGCTGACCCCGGTCCTCGTCGCCTGCGGCAGCGACGAACCGACCGCCGCCCCCGCGGCCGAGCGCACCGCCGCCAACGGCGACACCTTCAACGATGCCGACGTCGCCTTCGCGAGCGACATGATCCCCCACCACGCCGACGCCCTGGTCATGGTCGACATGACGCAGGGCCGCGACCTCTCCCCCGAGCTCGCCCAGCTGACCGAGGACATCCGCGCCGCCCAGGCCCCGGAGATCGAGCAGATGGCCGACTGGCTCACGGCCTGGGGCGAGAAGGTCCCGGAGACCTCGCGCGACCATGTCAACAGCCACGACATGGGCTCCGACGGCGCGGACATGGGCATGGACGGCGACGACCTGGCCATGCTCGAGGACGCCGACGGGAGCGCCTTCGAGGACAGGTGGCTCACGATGATGATCGAGCACCACGAGGGGGCGATCGAGATGGCGCAGGAGGAGCAGGAGTCGGGCCTCCACCCCGGCGCCCTCGCGCTCGCCGAGTCGATCGAGGCCGACCAGACCGTGGAGATCACGCTGATGGAGCAGATGCTCGACGGCTGAGCGCGCCGACTCGCTCCCCGGCCGCCACCCTTGCTACCTTTAGTCACGTAACTCAGTGCATTAACAGGATGGGGTGGCGGCATGGGGACGAACGAGGGTGACTGTCGGGTCGTCGTGGTCGGTGCGGGTGCCGGCGGCACGTTGGTCGCGACCCACCTGGTGACCGCACTCTCCTCCCGCTTCCGCGTCGAGCTGGTCGACCCGGCGCCCAGCACGGGACGCGGCCAGGCCTACTCCACGACGGACGACCGCCACCTCCTCAACGTGCCCGCCTCGGGCATGAGTGCCTTCCCGCGCGACCCGGAGCACTTCCTGCGCTGGCTGCGCAACCACCACGACCCCGGCTTCCAGCCCCACGACTTCGCACCGCGCGCGGTCTTCGGGCGCTACGTCGAGAGCCTGCTGACGACCGCGACCGAGTTTCCCGGCAACGCCCGGCTCGTACGCCGTCGGGCCGAGGTCGTCGACGTCGCCGGGTCCGGCGACGGCTTCGTCGTCGAGCTGGCCGACGGCGAGCGCATCGAGGCGCGGGCCGTCGTGCTGGCCACCAGCAGCCGACCCGGCACCCAGTGGGCACCCGCTGAGCTGGCCGCCGACCCGCGACTCATCGCCGACCCGTGGACACAGGGGATCCCCGAGGTCGGCGATGTCCTCATGCTCGGCTCCGGGCTGACCATGGTCGACCTCGCCATCAGCGCGGACCGCCCGGACCGCACCGTGCACGTCGTGTCCCGCAACGACGTCGTGCCGGGACGGCACGTGCTGCCGACGACTCCCCCGGTGCCGCCGCCGCCCGGCATCACCCGGACCCAGGGCCTCGACGCCCTGCGCTCCGCGCTGGCCGCGCACGTCGAGCACACCGTCGACAGCACCGGCGACTGGCGTGCCGCGATCGACGGGATCCGCCCCGTGACCGCCCAGCTCTGGCGCGGGATGTCCGAGGCCGACAAGCGTCGCTTCATCGCCGAGGACGCCCGCACCTGGGACGTGCACCGGCACCGGATGGCGCCGGCCACCGCCCGTCGCTTCGACGCCATCGCCGACGAGGGCCGCCTCCGGCGCCACCGCGGCACCCTCGCCGGGGTCCGGGCCGGCGAGCACGCCCTCCACGTCTCCCTCGACGACGGCACCACCCTGCGGGTCGCCGCGGTCGTCAACTGCACGGGCCCGGTCGGCTCGATCGCCGCCGACCCGCTGCTGACCAGGCTCGCCCAGACCGGCCTCGTCCGCCCCGGACCCGCGGGGCTGGGCATCGACACCACCGACGACGGCCGGATCGTCGGCACCCTGCCCGCCGGCCTGCCGTTCCTCGCGGTGGGATCGCTGCGGCGCGGCAACCTGTGGGAGTCCACGGCGATGCCGGAGATCCGCGAGCAGGCCTACGACGTGGCTCGCATCGTCAGCCGCTCCATGCACGGCGAGTCCCGCCAGCGCCCGGTCGACCCCTACGGCCTCACCCTCTCCACCAGCAGCACGGCCGCCGAGCGCTACAACGGCGCCCTCGGTCGGTTGCTCCGCCTCCAGGACGGCGTGGAGGAAGGACTCCTCCAGGCGGTCGCCGAGGACGAGGGCTTCGTCCAGGCCCACGCCGCCCTCGCGCTCCTCGGCCACGAGTGGGGCACCAACGACCACTGGCACGCCTCGCTCCGGGCCGCGCACCGCGCTGCGGCCGAGCGCCACCTCGACGACCGCGAGAGCTCCTTCCTCGACGCCGTCACCACCCGGCTCCGGTCCGACGAGCCGACGGGTGCAGCGGCCCTGCTGCGGCACGTACGCCTCTTCCCCCGCGACGCGCTCGCGGTCAGCGTCGCCGTGCCGACCGTGGCCTTCGGCGGTCTCACCAGCGGCAGCCAGACCGCCGCCCTGGTGGAGTCGCTGGGGCGGTCCTACGGCGACGACTGGTGGTACGCCGGACAGCTGGCGTTCGTCCGGCAGGACCAGGAGCGCTGGGCCGAGGCCGAGGAGCTCGCCTCCTTCGCCCTCTCGGTCGAGCCGGCCTCCGGTCACGCCGTCCACGCCCGTGCCCACGTCTTCTACGAGACCGGCGAGCACGCGGCCGGGCTCGCCTGGCTCGACGAGTGGATCCGCACCCGCGGTCCCGAGGCCAACCACCGCTCGCACTTCTCCTGGCACGCCGCTCTCCACGAGCTGATGCAGGACGACGTCGAGGCCGTCCGCCGCCGCTACCACCGCGAGCTGTCGCCGTCCGTGGTCAGCGGCAGCCGGGTCGTCGTCGACAGCGGTGCCCTGCTGTGGCGCGGCCGGGTGACCGGCGCCTGGACCGACGACCTGCCGGTCGCCGAGGTGCGCGCGCAGGCGCCGACGGAGTGGCTCACCGCCCCGCCGACGGCGTTCGCCGCGATGCACAGCGCGGTGCTGCTCGCCGCTGACGGTGATGCCGCTGCCCTGACCGGCCTCGCCGACCAGGCGGCACGCAGCCAGGACCCGGTCTTCCGCGACGTGGTCTCACCCCTGTGCACCGGGCTCGCGTCGGTCGTCGAGGAACGGTGGAACGCCGCGTCCGCCACCCTGTCGCGGGTCGTCGCGACGATGGCACCGCTGGGTGGCAGCAAGGCCCAGCGCGAGGTCGTCGAGGACACCCTCGTGCACGCGCTGGCCATGGCCGGGCGCACCACGGAGGCCGCCGACCTCCTCGACGCCCGGCTGTCGCGGCGCACGTCGGCCCTCGACGCCCGGCGTCGGGCGGCGGTCAGCGCTGCCCCTGATCCGGAGCGGGCCGGCCTGACGCCGGCGGACTCGGGTCGGTGACCCGCCCGTGCCGCAGGAGGCGCTGACATCGGTCGCCCTCACCACGATGATCGCCCTCGCCCTCACCGAGCTCCACGTCGAGCTGGTCGCGGGCTCGGCGGCGTGGATCGCGGCGTGGTGGGTCCTACGGGAGCCGGCGGCGCGGGAGCCGGGTGTGTGCGAGGACTGAGTCTTGGACGGCCCCGAGTCGCCAACTCACCAGTTGGTCCGCCCACTCGTCAGTTGGCAGCCGTGGAACCCCGCAGCTCCCGCGCCTATCCTCAGGGCATGCACCGGATCTTCACCACGAGCGTCGCGTCGGTCTACCCGCACTACGTGACCAAGGTCGAGCGCAAGGGCCGCACGAAGGCCGAGCTCGACGAGGTCATCTCGTGGTTGACGGGCTTCGACGACGCGGCCCTGCACGCGCACCTGGAGAAGGAGACGACCTTCGCCGACTTCTTCGACGACGCCACCCTCAACCCGCGCGTCGACCAGATCACCGGCTCGGTGTGTGGCGTGAAGGTCCAGGAGGTCGAGGACCCGCTGATGCGCCGGATCCGCTACCTCGACAAGCTGGTCGACGAGCTCGCCAAGGGCCGCCCGATGGAGAAGGTGCTCCGGAGCTAGGGGACGACGAGCTCCACGGTCTTCACCGGGTTGTCGAACTCGGTCGTACGCAGCGAGACCTGCGCCTCCCACTCCCCCGTGGTCGGCAGCACCACGTCCCCGGCGTAGATCCCGGGACCGAGGTTGGTCAGCACCACCTCGCCCAGGTCGACGTCCGTCGTCGACAGGCTCAGCCGGGGCGCCGCGAAGCCCTCGGCCGGCTCTCCGGCGTCGTCGGTCATCGTGATCGTCACCGTGCTGGGCCCCACCCCGAGCGGGTCGAGGGTGACCTCGGCGGTGATGTCGTCGAGCCGTACCGTCTCCGCGGCGGTCTCCGCGGCCGGGGCCGCGGCGCTGACCGGTGCGTCGACCTCGGGGCTGCGGTCCACGAGGAAGCCGGTGACGAGCAGCACGGCGACGAGGACGCCCGCTTCCGCGACGGTCGTCCGCACGACCAGCGAAGCAGCGTCGCGACGCTCGCGGCGTCGGCCGGCCGTGCGCAGGCGCGGCAGCAGGGACCACCGGTTCCACGCGGCGAGGGCGATCGCCACCAGCACGAGGAGCACCTTGACCAGGAGGAATCCTCCGTAGCCGGTGTCGAGCAGCGCCTCCCACGAGCCCGCGATCCGCCACGCCAGGACAGAACCCGCGACCACCAGCACGCCGAGGATGCCGGCCGCCCAGGTGGAGAAGCGGGAGAGGACGACCGCGCCGGCGTCGTCGCGTGCAGCGAGGTCCCCGAGCACGAGGGAGAGGGCGACCAGCCCACCGAGCCAGAGGGCGCCCGCGGCGAGGTGGAGCACGTCCACCGCGATCACGAGGGCCTCGGGGGTCACCGCGCGGGTGTGGCCGGTCAGCGACGGCGCAGCCACGGCGAGCACGCACCCGAGCAGGACGAGTGGGGGTCGCGTCGCCACGACTGCCAGCGCGAGGCCGAGCACCAAGGCGGCAGGTACGACGTACTCCGCCGCCGCGAGAGCGGACCAGGTCGGGCCGTCGCCCAGCGCGGAGACCGGCAGGCCGAGCTGGTAGAGCGCGACCAGCGGCACCGCCGCCCACCACGCGAGCGCCGCCACGACCGCAGCGAGCCGCGCAGCCGTGCGCAGGCGTGCCCGGGCGGCCGGCGAGTCGGGCCGGGCCGGGAGGAAGAGGACCGAGAAGGCCGCCACGCCTGCGGCGACCAGGAGGCCGAGGTAGCCCAGCCAGCGCACCACGGTGAGCACCAGGGGCGCCTCCGTGTCGGCGTCCGCGGTCGACGTCGGCACGTCCACGACGTCGCTGGCTGCACCCACCGAGAAGCTCAGCGAGCCACCGATCGGGTGCCCGTCCGCGGAGACCAGGCGCCAGACCACGACGAGCGTGCCCTCGCCGACCTCCTCGTCGAGGTCGACCACGAGCTGGGAGTCACGCACCGACGCCGAGGAGGCGACGGCGTCGCCGGTCGCGTCGAAGACCTGGATCCCGGCGGGCACGCCGATCACGGACTCGTTGAAGGTGAACCTCACCTGCTCGGGCGCTGCCTCGAGGACCGCCCCCTCGGCGGGGTCCGTGCTCACCAGGGTGGCGTGCGCGGAGGCCGGCGACGCGGACCCGAGGAGGAGGAGGACCGACAGGCAGGCCAGGAGGAGCCAGGCGGCGCTGCGTCGGCGCGCGGGGTGCCGCGTCATGCGCGCCGGCGCCGCAGCAGCAGGACGGCTCCGGCCGCGAGGGTGCCTGCGGCGAGCGCCCCGACCGCGCCGTACGTCATGACCGGCCGGGCGGGGTCTCCCGTCACCACGATCACGGGCGCCGGCATCTCGAGCTCCTCGCGGCTCGCTGCGTCCTCGGCGACCTCGGTCCACGCCGACTCGCCGTCCTCACAGCGCTGGACGACCGGGAACACGAGCTCCGCCCCGACGTCGTCGGGCAGGCGCACGGTGAAGGCCACCTCGTCACGCGTGGCGTCGGGCAGGGGCGCGTCTGCGAGGTACGTGACGCCCCCGGCGGTCCGCTCGACGCTCCACTGCTCGGTGCTCGCCGCCACCAGCTCGCTGACCCCGTCGGGCATCCGCACCGCGACCTCGGTCGTGGCCGCGCCCGCGCAACCGTGCGGCACCACCAGGCGTACGACGGCCGTGGCGCCGGCCTCTGTGGTCGAGGCCGTGATCGTCACGTGGGCAGCCGCGGGGGCCGCCGCCAGCGCGAGCAGGCCACTGGTGACCGCACCCGTCGCCAGGCTCGCCAGCGCAGCACGACGTGCCGTGCGCGTGCGGTTCATGGAGGCTCCTGGGTCAGCGGGTGACCGTCCTCACACAACCAGCATGCCGAACTGTTGTCAAGGATGTGAACTGTGCGTACCGTGAGTCAGGTCACTGAATCCGAGTCGCACGTGTGAACGTGCAAGGAAGCGAAGGCCCCCATGCCCAACATCACCGTGGAGCTGCTGCGAGGCCGCACCGTCGAGCAGCGCCGTGACTTCGCCAAGGCCGTGGCCGACAGCGCCGTGGAGATCCTGGGCGCCCGCCGCCAGGACGTCCGCATGGTCTTCAGCGAGATCACCCCGGACATCGTGGCCAACGGTGGCGTCCTCGCCAGCGAGGACGACAGCCGGGCCGGCGTGGTCGCCGCCCTGGCCGACTGAACAAGCTGGCCGACTGAACAAGCTGGCCGGCTGAACCACCTGGCCGGCCGGAGCGAGACGCAGGACGGGCCCGGAGGATTGCTCCTCCGGGCCCGTCCTGTGTCGGGGGCTAGTTGTTCCTGCCCCGCTTGCCCGACTTGTTCTTCCTGGGCTTGATGACCTTCACGGTGAGCTGCTCGCTGGTGGACTCCACCAGCGTGCTTCCTCCGTAGGTCACGGTGAGCCTCAGCCGCTTCCCGGTAGCCTTGGGCAGCTGGATGAAGACCCGGCCGTCCTTCAACGTGCCGGCAATCGACTTGCCGCCGGCGATCGCGACCTCGACGTCGCCCGTGACCGGTACGCCGTCAGGCGCCCGGAGGACGACCCTGACCGTGGCGCGCTTGCCCTTCTTCACCGCGCTCGGCGCCCTCACGGTCATCTCCGCGACGACCTTGTCGACCGACACCTGCAGCTGGGAGGACGACGCCTTGTGGGCGGCGTCTCCGAGGTAGCGCAGGGTGAGCTGGTGCGTGCCGGGCTGCAGGCTCGTGGCCGGCAGCGCGAGCGCGGCCTGCCCTGCCGCGAGGGTGGCCGAGGCCAGGACCTTGGTCCCGTCGAGCACCTCGACCGTGCCGGTGGCTGCCGCCGGGGAGACCCCGACCACGACCGTGCCGACCTTGCCGAAGGTGAACGGCGCCGAGGCGCCCGCCACCGCGGAGGTGAGCAGCCCGTCGCCGGTGCCGCCTCCGCCACCGCCGCCACCCGTGCCACCCGTGGGCTTCACGGTGAGGGTCACCGTGGCAGGGGCCGAGGTGTCGGTCCCGTCGCTCGCCTCGTAGGTGAACTGGTCCTTGCCCACGAAGCCCGCGTCGGGCGTGTAGGTGAAGGAGCCGTTGGCGGCCAGGGTGACCTCACCGTTGACCGGCTCGCTCAGGCGCGTCGCGGTGAGGGTGCCACCGTCCGCGTCCGTGTCGTTGCCGAGCACGCCCGGTGCCGCCAGGGAGAGGGACTCCCCCGACACCGTGCTGAAGGCGTCGTCCGTCGCGACCGGGGCCACGTTCGGCGGGGTCTCCGCCTGCTCCACGGTCAGCGTGACCGTGGTGGCCGCGGACGACGTGGTGCCGTCGTTGGCCTGGTAGGTGAAGGTGTCGGTCCCGAAGAAGCCGGTGTCGGGCACGTAGACGAGCGCACCGTCGTCCTCGAGCGTCACCACACCGTTGGCCGGCTGGGTGAGCCCGGTGGCGGTGAGGGTGTCGTCCTCGGCGTCCGTGTCGTTGGCCAGGACCCCGGGGGCGTCGACGGCGAGCGTCTCGTCCTCCGTCGTGGTGTAGGCGTCGGCGACACCGACCGGTGCCGCGTTGACCACCTCCTCGGTCTCGAAGAGCTCGACCACGTCGGCAGCGTCCAGCTCGTAGCCGTAGATCCGGAAGTCGTCGACCTGCTCGGTCGGACGCGGGTCGTTGTAGCTGCCGTTGGCGATGAAGTTGGCGGTGGTGCCGCCCTCTCCGACGTCTCCGATGTCGATCGGGATGTTGTCCCGGGTCACACCGAGCACACCGTTGAAGTAGATCTTGCCGGTCGTGCCACCGCCGGTCGGCGACGGCCCCAGCGTCAGGACCACGTGGGTCCACTGGTTGAGCGGCAGGTCGGTCTCACCCGGGAGCTGGATCCTCTGGTCGATGCCGTTGTCGACGCGGAGCGTGGCCGCGAAGCCGCGGTCGCCGTTGAGCGTCGACGACTGCAGGAGCAGGTACTCCTGGGTGCTCTTGCCGATCTGGAGGTGGGTGGTCCAGTTGGGCAGCGCGGTCGGACGGATCCACGTGGAGACGGTGATCTCCTGGTCCATGCCGGCCGTGATGTTGTTGGGCAGGTTGACGTGACCGGCGCCGGGCAGGTTGACGCCTGCGCCGAACTTCGCGGTCGGCGTCCATCCGGCGTTGCCCTGGAGCGTGGCCGCGCCGATGGACGGGTCGGTGCCCGAGTTCGCCGCGGTCGTGCCGGATCCCTCGTCGAACCGGTAGTGCACCGGCACGCCCTCACCGACCGGGGGACGGTCGACCGTGTGGGTCACGGTCGTGGTGGAGTCCCGCCAACCCTCGGCGGCGAAGAAGCGCACCTCGATCTCGTGCGAACCCGGCGACAGCGACAGCTCGTCGAACGCCACCGCACCCTCGACCACGGGCTCCTGGCCGCCCTGGCGGGCGCCGTCCACCCAGAGCTCGGCGACACCGGCCGGGTCGGCCCCGGCGGAGTCGGCGACCGTGGCCGAGACGGTGATCGGCTCACCGAACGGCGACGGGGAGGCCGGCGTGACGTCGACCGTCGTGGTCGTGTCGAGCGCGGTGCCGTCGGCGTACATCGCTGCCACGTCGGCGCTCGTGAGCGACGAGGTGTAGAGGCGTACGTCGTCCATCAGGCCGTCGAACGACGGGTCCGGGTAGCCGTTGCGGCCCAGCCAGTTGTTGGCCGTCGGACCGACGTCGGTCATGGTGAGCGTCAGGTTGGTCCGCTGCGCGATCTGCGCACCGTTGAGGTAGAGCGTTCCGGTGGACCCGGCACGCGTGAACGCGACGTGGTTCCACTGGTTGATCGCGATGTCCTTGGTCGGCGTCGCGTAGATCCGCTCCTGGAGCGTGCTCCCCTTCTTCTTGAAGGTGGCGGCCAGACCGGTGTTGCCGGCGGCCTGGGTCTGCATCTGGATCTGGAAGAAGCTGCCTGGGTCGCCCAGCCCGTCACCGATGTGGAACAGGTTGATCCAGTTGCCCTTGGTGTCCGCGCGGACCCAGAACGACGTGGAGAAGTTGGCCTCTCCCTGGAGCAGGTTGTCCGGCAGGTCGACGGTGTTGGCGTTGGTGCCGCCCTTCATGTCGAGCGCGCCGCCGTGGATGCCGTCCGGGCTCCAGCCGGTGGTCCCGGTGAGCTGGGCTGCGCCCACGGTGCCGTCGGTCCCGGTGTTGGCCGCCGAGCTTCCGGTGCCCTCCTCGAACTCGTAGTGGACCGGGACGTCGGAGGCACCCGCATCGCTCGCCACGACGACGAGGTCGTCGAGCACGAGGCCCGCTCCCGAGTCACCGGCCGAGATGGTCAGGGGCTGCTGGCGTCCGCCCGCGGTGAAGGTCCCGACATAGGTGCCGAAGGCCGTCGTGGACGACTGGGTGGTGCCTGCCGACAGGGTCGTCAACAGCTCGTCGCCGACCGTCAGGTCGGCCGTGCCGGGTGCGGTGCCGGCCGTACGGCTGTCGCGGGCGTAGCGCACCGACAGGCGGTACTCCTTGCCCGGGTCGAGTCCGGTCAGCGTGCGGGTCAGGTCACCGCCGGTGCCCACGGCCAGGTGATAGCCGGTGAGGCCGAGGCCACCCATGCCGCCGGCAGCGGCGCGGACCAGCTGGACCTGGCTGTCGACCTCCCACGGGGACATCCGGCCGTTGCCGGGAGCCACGTCGAAGGTGGCGGGCGGGTTGGCACCCTGCCAGTTGACCGGGAGGCGCGGGTACTCGAACTGGTCGACGACCTGGGGGGCCGGCGAGTCCATCTTCACCTGCGGGTCCATCTGCACGATGTTGGCCACCGACGGCGTGCCGTTGCTCCACACGAACACCATGTAGGCGCCGGGAGGTGCGAAGTTGGCGTTGGTCGGCGACGTGATCGTGACCGTGTTGCCGCTCTGGGTGTAGTTCAGGTCCTGGAAGTTCTGGTCGTTGTTGAAGCCGTGCGTGACCGAACCGTTGCGGACCAGGGTGACCCGGTCGACCGGGCTGTTCGACGTCACGTTGAACGTGCCGTTGTAGCCGACCTTCTTGGGGACGTTGCTGATCTGCGGACGCGTCGCTGCGACGTCGCCGTCGAACAGGTAGGCCGGGGAGTAGTACTCCACGTCCGTGTAGTTGTGCGGACCGGGCGCACCGCCGCCGCCGATCATGATGCGACCGTCGGGCAGCAGCAGGGCGATCGAGTGGTAGAGGCGGGAGTGCTCGTAGGGCACCTTGACCTCGGTCCACTGCTGGCCGCTCGGCTTGGTGGGGTCCCAGATCTCGGCGTTGGTGACGTAGCCACCGAGGTCGTTGTTCGCGCGCGACCCGCCGGTGACGATGACGTTGCCGTCGGGCATGACCGTCGAGGTGGCCCAGTGGCGGGCGTACTTCATCGGGTCGGTCGCGGTGACCACCGGGTTGGCGGTGCCACCGGTGATGTCGACGTTGATGCCGGCCCGGGCGCCGGCGGGGCCGCCGCCGTTGGACCAGGTGCCGCCGCCGACCTGGAGGATCTTGCCGGGGCGGTACATCGTCGCCGTGGACGTCGCACCGACCGGGTTGCCGAGGCCACCCTGGTTGCCGGTGCCGGCACCGAGGTTCCCGCGCATCGTGATCGCGCCGTCACCGGACGGGTCGAGCTCGAACATCTGCGTGCCGGTGATGGTGAAGATGTTGCCGTTGGTGGGCGCGACGAAGGCGCGGGGGTACCACCAGCGGTTCTCGCCGCCGTTGGCGGCGCCTCCGCCGCTGCCGTACGCCTGGACGCTGGTGGCGCCGGTGAGGAGCTTCCACGAGCTGCCCTGGTCGGGCGCGTAGATCTCCGGCGTCAGCACGCCCGGACCGCCGGGGCCGCCCCGGAGCGCGCCACCCTGCACGACGACGGAGCCGTCGGGCGTGGTGGTGCCGGTGGGATACCAGCGCGGGTAGTTCATCGGGGCCTCGTTGCGCAGGCCCGAGTTGGTGGAGTAGCTCGTGACGCCGATGGCCGAGTCGTTGGGCGCGTTGCCGCCGAGGCCGTCGTCACCGCCCACCGTCATGGTCGAGCGGCGGTGGGGCATCTGCACCTGCATGGAGCAGAACAGGTCGGTGTAGGTCGCGTTGGGGATGACGCCGGAGACCACGTTGGCGACGGTGCGGACCACCGCGGGGTCCCACACGTCGATCTCCATCTGGCCGCCCTGCGTGAGGCAGCTGTTGCCGCTGTAGTCGTAGGGGGTCTGGTCGGTGCAGCCGGACGTCACCGAGCCGAAGGACTGGACCTTGCCGTCGGAGGTGAGGGCAGCGTTGATCGGGACCAGCGGCCACGGGGTGACGCCGCTCCAGGAGCCCTGTTGGTCCTTGGCCGGCGGGGAGCAGTCCGCGGGGAGCAGGGCCGCCGAGTAGGCCAGGCCCTTGCGGAACTGGGCCCGCACGAAGTCGTCGGCCTGGTTGTCGTTGGCGTTGCCGCCGTCGTCGGCCGCGGTCCAGGCCGAGGCGTGGTGCCCCAGCGAGGAGTACCACGAGCGACCCTGGTCGATGGTCTGGCACCAGGTGACCGGGTGGGTCGTGCCCTCCTCACCGGCACGCGCACCGGCGGCGTACGACGACTCGTCGACCGTCACCAGGGTGCGCACGTTCTGGGTCGGGTTGACGTCCCACTCGTACCACTCGTCGGTGTAGGAGAGCGGCGAGGTGATGCCCTGGGTCAGCGGGTGGGCAGCGTCGCTGACGGCGACCGTCCCGCGCTGGCCGCCCGCAGGCTCGGGGTGACCGGTGGAGGCCGCGCCCACGAGACGACGGTAGAAGGGGTTCACGTCGTGCTCGGTCTGGTCGGGTGACCACGACGTGTAGTGGATGCCGACGAACCCGCCGCCTCCGCGGATGTAGGCCTCGAGCGCCGCGCGCTGCTCGGTGTTGAAGAGCACGCCCGCGGTGTGGGCGAAGACCAGGACGTCCTTGGTGGCCAGGTTCTCCGGCGTGAACGCGGCAGCGTTGGTGGTCTCCTGGATGTCGGCGACGGCCTGGAGCGGGTCACCGGTGGAGTTGTCGAGGCCGTACTCGGCGGCGAGGGAGTTGGACATCTCGCGGACCGTGGCGCGGGTGTTGGCGACCGAGCCGTGCACACCGTCTCCGCTGGAGAACAGCAGGACCCTCAGCACGTCGTCGTCCGCCGCAGCTGCGGCCG
This sequence comes from Nocardioides alpinus, assembly GCF_900112035.1. Classification (GTDB taxonomy): domain Bacteria; phylum Actinomycetota; class Actinomycetes; order Propionibacteriales; family Nocardioidaceae; genus Nocardioides; species Nocardioides alpinus. The sequence goes on from NZ_FOKC01000003.1 coordinate 296,063, forward strand.
CCGGGGCCGCGGGGGCGGCAGTCACGACCGGCGCGGCCTGCGCGGCGCCGGCGGCGACCAGCGGCAGGGCGACGACCAGGGCGACCGGGACGGCCACCAGGTGCGCCGACGCGCGACGGAGGCGCCGCGACATGCGCCGGCGGGCAGATCTGTGGAGCACGTTCATCTACGTTTCCCTTGGCTCGACTGGAGAGGAGCTCGGCGGGCGGCGGGTGCGGTCAGCGCTCACGAGATGGGACGACGCTATGACGCGCATCACACAGAGTCAAGAACTCTGTCCAGAATTGTGAACGTCTTTACCTACAGGTTCATGTACATGAAAAACAGGCCTGGGTGGCCGATCCCCCGCACGGGGCCGACCACCCAGACCTGGCTCTGGGTGACGCTGGCTGGTCCTCGGACCCGGCTCAGCGCCGTACGCGCGCGCTCCCACCTCCGGCGAGGGCGCGCACTTCCGCTGCCGTCGCCATCGAGGTGTCGCCCGGCGTGGTCATCGCCAGCGCACCGTGGGCGGCGCCGAGCTCGAGGCACTGCTGGAGGGGCTCGCCCTCGAGCAGGCCGTAGACCAGGCCGGAGGCGAACCCGTCTCCCCCGCCGACGCGGTCGAAGATGCCGAGGTGGTCACGTGCCTTCGACGCGAGCACGCCCGTCTCCGGGGACCACGCGATCGCCTGCCAGTCGTTGTCGCTGGCCGAGTGGACGGTGCGCAGGGTCGTGGCGATCACCTTGAACCACGGCATCTTCTCCGCGACCGTGCCGACCATCGCCTCGAAGCTGTCCATGGGCAGCGTGCTGAGGTGCTCGTCGACGTGGGCGACCTCGAAGCCGAGGGCGGCGGTGAAGTCCTCCTCGTTGCCGATCATCACGTCGACGTGGCCCGCCAGGCGGGTGTTGACGTCGCGGGCGAACTCCGTGCCACCGATCCCGGCCCACAGGCTGGGGCGGTAGTTGAGGTCGAAGGACACGACGGTCCCGTGCTTCTGCGCAGCTGCCATCGCCTCCTCGGCGACCGCGGCGGCGTTCTCCGACAGGGCGGCGTAGATGCCGCCGGTGTGCAGCCAGCGGACCCCGCGACGACCGAACAGGTCGTCCCAGTCCACGGTGCCCGGAGCCATCTGGGCGATGGCGGTGTTGGCCCGGTCGGAGACCCCGACCGCACCGCGCACGCCGTAGCCGCGCTCGGTGAAGTTGAGGCCGTTGCGCACGCTGCGCCCGATGCCGTCGTAGGACTCCCAGCGGATGAGCGAGGTGTCCACACCCCCCTGCATCACGAGGTTCTCGACGAGGCGGCCGATCTCGTTGTCGGCGAGGGCGGTGACGACGCCGGCGCGCAGGCCGAAGACCTTGCGCATGCCGCGGGCGACGTTGTACTCACCGCCGCCCTCCCACGCCTCGAACCGGCGGGCGGTGCGGATGCGACCCTCCCCCGGGTCCAGGCGCAGCATCACCTCCCCGAGCGCGACGATGTCGAGCTCGCACTCCTCGGCCGGACGGGTCTCGATCATGCGGGGGCTCCTTCTCGGATCGGGGCGCGTTGCGAGGTGGACAGGGCGGCGGTGGCGGCACAGCGGGCGGCCACCTCGTCCCACCGACCGGCTGCGAGCAGGTCGGCGGCGACCATCCAGCTGCCGCCGACGGCGACGACGGACGGGTGGGCCAGGTAGGCGGGGGCGCTGTCGACGGTGATGCCGCCGGTGGGCATGAAGCGCACCTGCGGGAACGCGGCGGCGAGCGCCTTGATCGTGGGCAGGCCCCCGTTGGCCTCGGCCGGGAAGAACTTCACGGTGTCGAGGCCGAGGTCGAGCGCCTGCATGATCTCGGTCGGGGTGCTGATGCCCGGGATCACCGGCACGCCGGCCTCCTGGCAGCGTCGTACGACGACCGCGCTGAGGCCCGGCGACACGATGAACCTGGCACCCGCGTCGAGCGCCTCGTCGACCTGGCGCTCGGTGAGCACGGTCCCGGCACCGACGACCAGGTCGTCGCGCCGGGCGAGCTGCCGCAGGACTGCCGCGGCCTCCGGGGTCCGGAAGGTCGCCTCCGCGACCGGCAGGCCGCCCTCCACGAGGGCGGCCCCCAGCGCATCGGCCCGGGCGGGGTCGTCCAGGACGACCACCGGGACGACCCGGTGCCCGTCCAGCACGTCGACGGGGTCGAGGTGGGGGCTCACCGCAGCTCTGCGATCACGGTCTTGAGCTCGGTGTAGTCGTCCAGGCCGAACGACCCGAGCTCGCGGCCCCAGCCGGACTGCTTGAAGCCACCGCGCGGCAGGGTGACGTCGTCCGCGTGCCAGGTGTTGAGCCAGACCGTGCCCGCGCGCAGCTTGCTGCCGACGCGGTGGGCGGTGCCGAGGTCCTTGGACCAGACACCGGCGGCGAGGCCGTAGACCGTGTTGTTGGCCGCGGCGACGACCTCGTCCTCGGTGTCGAACGGGATGGCGGTGATGACCGGGCCGAAGATCTCGTCGGTCTGGATGGCCATCTGCTCGGTGACACCGGTGATGAGGGTCGGTGCGAAGAAGTAGCCGTTGTCGGCCGCCGGGTCGGCGCTGCCCGCGGCGAGCGTGGCGCCGTCGGCGACCGCGCCACGGACGTAGCCCATGACCTTCTCGTGCTGCTCCTGCGAGACCAGCGGACCCATCGTGGTGGCGGGGTCGAACGCGTCGCCGACCTGGATGGCCTTCGCCGCCTTCGCGACGCCCTCGATGACCTGGTCGAAGACCTCGCGCTGGACGTAGAGGCGCGAGCCGTTGACGCAGCACTGGCCCTCGTTGAAGAAGCCCGCGAGGGCGGCACCGGCGATCGCGGCGTCGAGGTCGGCGTCGGCGAAGATGATGTTGGGTGCCTTGCCGCCGAGCTCGAGGGAGACCTTCTTGAGGTTGCCCGCTGCCGCTGCGGCGATCTTCTTGCCGACCTCGGTGCTGCCGGTGAAGGCGACCTTGTCGACACCGTGGTGCTCGACCAGCGCGGCGCCCGTCTCGCCGAAGCCGGTGACGACGTTGACGACGCCCGCCGGCAGGCCGGCGTCGAGGAGGAGCTGGCCCAGGCGCAGCGCGGTGAGCGGGGTCTGCTCGGCCGGCTTGAGGATGACGGTGTTGCCCGCGGTGATCGCCGGGACGATCTTGAAGGCGGCCATGGTCAGGGGGAAGTTCCAGGGCACGATGCCGGCGACCACGCCGAGCGGCTCCCGACGGGTGTAGGCGTGGAACTCGCGACCGGGCACCGACATCGGGATCGTCGTGCCCTCCATCTTCGTGGCCCAGCCAGCAAAGTAGCGGAACAGCTCGGCGGCCACGCCCACGTCCCCGCGGGCGGAGGCGAGGCTCTTGCCGTTGTCGAGCGACTCGAGCTGGGCGAACTCCTCGGCCTGCTCGTCGATCAGGTCGCCGATGCGCCACAGCAGGTGCGAGCGGTCGCGCGGGCTGAACTTCGACCACGGCGAGCCGGCCTCGAAGGCGTTGCGGGCCGCGACCACGGCGCGGTCGACGTCGACGGCGGAGGCCTGGGCCACCTGGACCAGCACCTGCTCGGTGGCCGGGTTGACGGTGTCGAAGGTCGCGCCGTCCTTGGCGTCGACCCATTCGCCGTCGATCAGCAGCTGCTTGGTCGAGGCCAGGAACGAGGAGACGGCGGGCAGGAGCGAGGAGTTCTCGGACATGGGAGTCCTTCCATGGAGAGCGGGAGTCGTGGTGGTGCGGGGAGGAAGTCGTACGGGAGACAGTGGTGCGCGAGAGGGAGACGAGTGGACGGCTACTTGATGATCAGCACCTTGGATCGGTCGAGGGTGAGCGCGACGGCGGCGACGATGATCGCGCCGTAGAGGATCTGCTCGTAGGCCGACGGGACACCGACGATCGGGAGCCCGACGCGGAGCAGGGTGATGACGAGGGCGCCGACGAGCGAGCGCCAGAGGCTGCCGTGGCCGCCGGTGATGGCCGTGCCGCCGACCACGATGGCCGCGACGGCCGGGAGCAGGAGGTTGTCGGCCATGGTCGGGCTGCCGCTGAAGTTGCGGGAGACCAGCATGATCGCGGCCAGGCCGGCGCACGCGCCGGACACCGTGAACGCCGCCACCTTGACCAGGTCGACCGGCGTGCCGGCCAGGCGAGCCGCCGACTCGGAGTAGCCGGTGGCCCGGACGAAGCTCTCCAGCGGGGTGAGCTTGAGGACCAGCGAGATGGCGGCGACCACGAGCACGGCGACGAAGAACGACATCGGGACCACGCCGCCGACGTAGAGGGTGAGCCACTTGGTGGCGTCGCGGTCGACGATGCGGATCGGTCCGGCGTCGGAGATCACCAGCGCGACGGCCGAGAAGATGCTCATCCCGCCGAGGGTCACGATGAAGGACGGGATCCTCAGCACCACGTGGGCCAGGCCCTGCACCGCACCGATCGCCGCCGCCACACCGATCGCGGCGAGCGTGGTGAGCCCCCCGAGGTCCGGCAGCCACATCGCGAACAGGACCGTGGTCAGCGAGCACAGGGCGGCGATGGAGAGGTCGATGCCGCCGCACAGCACCACCAGCGTGGCGCCTGCCGCGAGCACCGCCAGCGGTGCCGACGTACGCACCGCGGCCGTGAGGCTGCGCTGGGTCAGGAAGTCGGGGTCGGCGATGGTCAGGGCGGCCAGCAGCACGACGAGCGCGATGACCGGCATGAAGGATGTCAGCCGCTGGCCCAGGGTCGGACCGCCCTTGACGGGGGCGGTGTCGCCGGTCGGGCCGACGTCGGGGGTGGCGAGGACGGGAGTGCTCACGACTTAGACCATTTCCTTCACGAGGTCGAGGGGGGTCGGCTTGGCGCCCGAGGGGCAGCCGACCTCCGCGGTCGCCCGGCCGTCGCTCATCACGATGATCCGGTCGGACATGCCGATGGCCTCCTCGAGGCTGTCGGCGAGCAGCACGGTCGCGACACCGCTGTTGGCGAGCTCGCGCATGAGCCGGTAGACCTCGGAGCGGGCGCCGATGTCCAGGCCGCGGGTGGGGTGGTCGAGGAGCAGCAGCCGGATGTCGCCGGCCACCAGCCAGCGCGCGAGCACGACCTTCTGCTGGTTGCCGCCGGAGAGCCGCTGGATGGCGGTGCCACGGTGCGGGGTGCGGATCGAGAGGCGCTCGATCCACTTGTCCACCAGGGTCGCCTGCTTCTGCGGCATGACGAGCGGGCCGGAGCACCGCGACTTCTGCTTGGTGAGGGTCATGTTGTCCGCGACCGACATCGGCCCGACCATGCCCTCGATCTTGCGCTCGGCCGGGACGTAGCCGACACCGGCGGCGCAGGCCGCACGGGTGCCCGACAGGTCGAGCTTGTCGCCGTCGAGGGTGACCTCGCCCGCCTCGATCGGCTCGGCGCCGAAGAGCGCACGGCAGACGTCCTCGCGACCGGACCCGTGGACGCCGACGATGCCGACGATCTCCCCGGCGTGCACGTCGAGGTCGACGTCACGGAAGGTGGCACCGGACAGGCCCTTGACCACGAGGCGGGGCTGGAGCGGCTGGTCGGACCGCTCGGCCGCGGTGTCGTGGTAGTGGTCCTCGGACCCGGTGGAGCCGATCATCATGCGGTGCAGCTCGGCCGGAGCGGCGCTCGCGGTGGACACCTCCCCCACCGACTGGCCGCCGCGGAGCACGAGGACGCGGTCGCAGACGTCGAGCACCTCGTCGAGGCGGTGCGAGACGAAGATGACGGACGCGAACTCGCGCAGCCGGCGCACCTGGGTGAAGAGGGTCTCGATCTCCGCCGACTCCAGCACCGAGGTGGGCTCGTCGAGGATGATCACGGGCGGGTGGGAGGTGCGCTCCTCGATCCGGAGGACCTTGGCGATCTCCACCATCTGGCGCTCGGCGAAGGTCAGCGTGTCGGTGCGCGCCAGCGGGTCGATCTGCGACCCGATCTTGTCGAGCTGCTCCTGGGCGAGCTTGCGCATCGTGTCCCAGCGGTAGAGACCACGGCGTACGCCGGCCCCCTCGCTGCCGAGCACGATGTTCTCGGCGGCCGTCAGGTTGGGGACGAGCGACTGCTCCTGGAAGACCATGCCGATGCCGTGGTCGGCCGCCTCGACGACGCTGCGGAGGCGGACCTTCTCGCCGCGCACCCAGATCTCGCCGGCGTCCGGACGGACCAGGCCGACCAGTGCCTTGAGGAGGGTGGACTTGCCGGCACCGTTCTCGCCGGCGAGGCCGAGCACCTCGTTCTGGTGGACGACCAGGTCGACGCCGTCGAGCGCCTTGACGCCCGGGTAGTGCTTGACCAGGCCACGCACCTCGAGGGCGTGGACCGGGGCCGACGCCTGCGCGTCGGGCTGCGACTGGAGGTGGGTGGTCACTTCGTCACCTGGTTCCTACGACGCTGGGGGATGACTGCTGCCGCGACGGCCGCGACGACGATGAGGCCCTGGACACCGCCCTGCCAGTAGGGGCTGACGCCGACCTGGACGAGGCCGTTGGTCAGCACGGTGACCAGCAGGACACCGACGGCGGAGTGGAGGATGCCTCCGCGACCGCCGGTGAGCAGGGTGCCGCCGACGACGGCGGCGGTGATGGCCGCGAAGTCGTAGCCCTTGCCCGCCTGCACGAGGCCGGCGCTGAGCTGGCTGGTGACCATCACGCCGGCGAGGCCGTAGAACGCACCGGCCAGGGTGAACACGGCGACCTTGTAGGGGGCGACCTTCACCCCGGACAGGGCGAGCACCTCCTCGGCACCGCCGATGGCGAAGGCGTAGCGACCCAGGCGCGAGTAGCACTGGATGAGCCAGCCGATGAGCACGCAGCCGAAGGCGATCCAGGTCAGGTAGGCCAGACCGAGGAACCGCTCGATGGCCCATCCGCGCAGCATCTCGTCGGAGATGTTGGGCTGGACCCCGCCGAACAGGAGCGTGGCCACCCCGAGGCCCACGGCGGAGACGCCGAGGGTGGTCATGAAGGACGGCACCTTGAGCAGCACCAGGGCGAGCCCGCTCAGGCAGCCGAGTGCCGCAGCCAGGAGGACCGCGACCAGGACCCCGAGAAGTCCCCAGTCGTTGCCGTTGCGGTTGTTGGCGACCAGGAGGGACACCGCGATCGCGGCGGCCCCCATGACGCCCGGGGCGGAGAGGTCGATCGACCCCATCATCAGCACGAAGGTGATGCCGCAGGTCACGACGGCGAGGACTGCCGCCGCGTCCATGATGTTCTGCACGTTGCCGATCGTCCGGAATCCGGGACTGATCAGCGCGAAGAGCAAGAAGATGACTGCGAGTGCGATCGGGGGACCTGCGTCCCTGAGCGACACCCCCCGCCGAGGCTGGGGGCGTGGCGGGAGCACGACCTCTGTGTCGGCGCCGGCGGGGGATGTCATGGTCACGAAATCGCGCCCTGCGAGCGGCTGAAGACGTTGTCGCACTCGAAGTCAGCGGCGTCGACCTCGGGAGAGGTGAAGTCGCCGACGTTGTCGCCGGTGATCAGGAACTGCTCGGCGAACCAGGCGCGGTCCTCGTCGGCGATGTCCTCGACGGCGAGCTCACCGGTGGCCACGCAGAAGCCGATGGCCAGGCCGATGCCGCCCTGCCACGGGCCGTCGCTCGAGACGGTCGCGGTCATGGTGCCGTCCTCGATGGCGGTCAGTGCGTCCGGGACGGCGTCGATGCCGACCACGGCCACGTCCGTGCGACCGGCCTGCTCGAGCGCTGCGAGCGCGCCGAGCGCCATGTCGTCGTTGGCGGCCCAGATGCCCTTGAGGTCGTCCCCGTGCTTGGTGAGGAGCGTCTTGGTGACCGCGAGCGCCTCGTCACGGGAGAAGTTGGCGGTCTGGTCGTCGAGCAGCTCGACGTCCGGGTTGGCGGCCAGCGACTCCTCGAGACCGGCGAAGCGGTCCTTGGCGGCGCCGGTGTCCAGGATGCCCTGCAGGGCGACGATGCCGCCCGAGCCGCCGATGGCCTCGGCGAGCGCGTCACCGATCTGCTTGCCCGACTCGACACCGTTGTAGGTGATGTGGCTCAGCCACTGGTCGTAGTCGGCGACGTTGAGGTCGGCCGGCTTGTTCCACTGGGTGACGAGGTAGGCGCCGGCCTCCTCCGCACCCTCGACGATCGGCGGGGTGTCGGAGTCGCCGTTGGGCAGGATGTTCATGACGAGGCACTCGGTGTCGCCGGCGAGGAGCTGGCTGATCTGCTCCTGCTGGCGCGTCGAGTCGCCGTCGTAGGTGAGGCGGTCCTGCGTGAGGCCGACCTGCTCGGCGAACGCGTCGCCACCATCGAGCCACGCGGCCTCGTAGGGGTTGGACTCGTTGCGCACCTGGCCGACGAGGGTGACGTCCTCAGGGGCACAGGCACCGGCCTCGGAGCCGCCGCTGCTGCTGCCGCCGGCCTCTTCACTGCAGCCTGCGAGAGCGGCTGCGGCCAGGGTCAGGCCGAGCACGATTGCGGTCGGACGAGAGGTGAACTTCATGGTCGATCCTCATTCTCTTTCAGTGCCGGTGATCGGCGGGTGGGACTGACTGGGTCAGGTACTGCCCCGAGGAGTGGGTGGTGCTGGTGCGGATGCTGCTGTGTGCGGTTCTGGGTGGGTCCTGGGGTGGGTCTCCGGGTCTCCGTCATCGGGCCATCCAGCCGCCGTCGACGGTCAGGACGTGGCCGTTGACGTAGTCGGCCGCGGACGAGCTGAGGAAGACAGCGGCACCGGCGATGTCGTCGGCCGAGCCCCAGCGTCCGGCCGGGATCCGTTCGAGGATGGCGCGTGACCGGTCGGGGTCTTCGCGCAGGGCGGTGGTGTTGTCGGTGGAGATGTAGCCCGGCGCGATCGCGTTGACCTGGACGCCGTGGGGTCCCCACTCGTTGGCGAGCGCCTTGGTGACGCCCGCGACGCCGTGCTTGCTGGCGGCGTAGGACACGACACGGACGCCGCCCTGGAAGGACAGCAGGCTGGCGATGCTGACGATCTTGCCGTGGCCCCGCTCGACCATGGGTCGGCCGAGCTGCTGGCAGAGGAAGAACATGCCGTTGAGGTTGACGTCCATCACGTGCTGCCAGGAGTCGCGACCGACGGCGACGCTGTCCTCGCGGTCGATGATGCCGGCGTTGTTGACGACGATGTCCACCTGGCGCGACCCGGTCAGGTCGGACCCGACGCGCTCGACGGCGTCGAGGTCGCTGACGTCGAGGTCGATCACGTCCACGGTGCCGCCGAGCTCACGGACGGCGTCGCGGGTGGCGTCCTGCGCACCCGGTCGACCGAGCAGGACGACGTCGGCGCCGGCGCGGGACAGGCCGAGGGCGACCGCGCGGCCGATCCCGCGACCGGCTCCGGTCACCACGGCGCACTTGCCCTGCAGGTCGAACGGGGAGGTCACAGGTCCTCCACCGCCACGGGGCTCAGGTCGGTGTAGCAGTTGTTCTCGCCGGCCATCGCCCAGATGAAGGCGTACGCCCCGGTGCCGGCGCCGGAGTGGATGGACCACGGCGGGGAGATGACGGCCTCACGGTTCTTGACGACGAGGTGACGGGTGGAGCCGGGCTCGCCCATGAAGTGGAAGACCCGGTCGTCCTCGGCGAGGTCGACGTAGCAGTAGACCTCGGTGCGACGCGCGTGCAGGTGCGGGGGGAAGGTGTTCCACACCGAGCCGTTGGCGATCACGGTGACACCGAACTGGAGGACCGAGGTCTGCAGGTCCTGGCCCCAGGCGTAGCGGAAGAGGCTGCGCTCGTTGGCCGAGTCGGCCGACCCGAGGGCCAGCGGCTCCACCTCGGTGTGGGTCAGCTGCTGCGCGGGGTAGGTCGCGTGGGCACCGGCGGAGACGAAGTAGAAGGCGGCCTCGGCACCGGCGAAGGCGACGTCGCTCCCCCGGCCGACGAAGAGTCCGTCGAGGTGCTGCAGCTCGAACTTCTCACCGTCGACGATCACGTGGCCGGCGCCGCCGACGTTGATGACGCCGAGCTCACGTGCCTCGAGGTGGGACTCGGTGCCGAGCACCTCGGTCCAGGCCGGCAGGTCGAGCTGACCCGTGCCGGGCACGGCGCCGCCGATGACCATCCGGTCCTCGTGGGTGTAGGTCGCGTTCACCTCGCCGGCGACGAAGAGGTCCTGGACCAGGAAGTTCTCGCGGAGGTCGGCCGTGGTGGCAGTCTCCGCACTGGTCGGAGCTGTCGAATATCGGACCTGCATCACGCGGCACCCCTTGGTGTTATGAACTGCGTTCGTAGATGTGAACTACGAGGACCATAGACGTGACTCCCGTCACTGGTCAAGGGGTTGAACGTCTGTCCATGTATGCGAACTAGCGCTACGATGGCCGAGCGAGGCGGGGGTCTCGCTCCACCACGGAGAAGAGAAGACGCATGCAGCTCCAGACAGACATCAGTGCCGCGACCAACGGCACTGCCGCCGGACCGGTCAAGTCGGCCGCCCGCGCGCTCGACCTGCTCGACGAGATCGCGGCCCACGGCCCGGGCACCCAGCTCCAGCTGTCGACCCGGCTGAGCATCCCCAAGAGCAGCCTGCACGCGCTGCTGCGCACGATGGTCGACCGCGGCTGGCTGCAGACCGACCCGACCGGCAGCGTCTACCAGCTCGGCATCCACTCCCTCGTCGTCAGCTCGGCCTACCTCGACGGCGACCCCGTCCTCGCGCGCGCCACGTCGGTGCTCGACGAGGTGGCCGCCGCCACGGAGGAGACCGTCCACCTCGGACGCCTCGACGGCTCCGACGTCATCTACACCGCCAAGCGCGAGTCGATCCACCCGCTGCGCATGCACTCCGCCGTCGGTCGCCGGCTCCCGGCGTACGCCACGTCGCTGGGGCGCTCCCTCCTCGCCGAGATGCCCGTCGAGGCGCGCGCCGACATGGTGCCCGAGCACATCGCGCGGATCACCCCCAACACGACGACCGACAAGGACGCCGTGCTCGAGATCATCGAGCAGGCGGCCTACCAGGGCTACGCGACCGAGAGCGAGGAGTCGTGCATGGGCGTGCGCTGCTTCGGCGTGGCGCTCCCCTTCACCCACCAGGCCGTCGACGCGCTCAGCGTCGCGGTGCCGATCAGCCGCCTGGTCGACGGGCGCGAGGACCTCATCATCGAGACGCTGCTCAGCGTCAAGGCGCGGCTCGCCGCCGTGCACGGCAACAGCCTGGTGCGCTGAGGATCACTCCCGCGCCAGTCGTCCGACGACCGCCCGCAGGGGCGCCCACGCGTCGCGTCCACGGCGGGTCACGGCGAACGCGCGCAGTCGCACCTCCGGGTCGCGCAGGCGTACGACGCTCACGCCGCGACGCGACGTGCGCCCGCGCGGGAGCAGCCCGACCCCCCGGCCCGCGACCACGAGGTCGTCGAGGAGCTCGAGGGAGTCGATGCGGTGCACGACCCGCGGCACGAATCCCGCCCGCGACGCCAGCGTCCGCAGGGCGTCCTCGTCGGCGGTGTTGCGGGAGTTGACGATCCAGTCCCGGTCGGCGAGGTCGGCCAGCACCAGCCCGCGGTCCCGCGTCGGCACGCCGACTCCCCACTCCACCTCCCACAGCGCCGTCACCTCGTGGTCGTCGCGCCAGTCCGCCGGCGCGAGGTCGTAGTCGTAGACGAGCGCGAGGTCGACCTCGTCGCGCGCCAGCAGGTCGAAGGCCTCGAGCGGCTCGTGCTCGTGGATGCGCACCTCGATGCCGGGGTGCGCGCTGCGCAGGTCGCCGACGACGGGCAGGAGCGAGCGCCGGATGGCCGAGGCGAAGCCGGCGACCCGCAGCACCCCGACCGGCTCGGCGCTCGGGTCCAGGTCCAGCCGCGCCGACTCCACCGCGGCCAGGATCGTGACGGCGTGGTCGGCGAGCCGGCGACCGGCCGGCGTGAGGCGCACCCGGCGCCCGTCGGGCTCGACGAGCGGCGTCCCGACGTCCCGCGCCAGTGCGGCGATCCCCTGCGAGACGCTCGACGTCGTCGTGGACAGCGCGTCGGCCACCTCGTGCATCGCTCCGAGCCGCGAGAGCTCCAGCAGCATCCGGAGCCGTCGCACATCCATTGCCCTATTGTGTCGACTTCGCGAACGGTATGTCCACCAAAGTCACGTGGACGCGAACGATGCGGATGTCCTTCACTGAGAACATGTCCCTCTCCCCCGCCCGCACCGGCGCCTCCATGGCCGTCGCCTCGATGCTCTGCGTCCAGCTCGGCCTGGCTGCGTCCGTCGGCCTGATCGACGACATCGGATCGACCGGGGCCGCGTGGCTGCGGCTGTTCTGGGCCGGGATCCTGCTGCTGGTGATCGTGCGGCCGCGGCTGCGTGACTACAGCCGCGAGGCGCTGTGGGCCGGCACGGCGCTCGGCGTCGCCACGGGTGGGGTGACCGTGCTCTTCATGGCCGCCGTCGCCCGGCTCCCCCTCGGCACCGCCAGTGCGCTGGAGTTCCTCGGCCCGCTGACGATCGCGGTGGTCCGCAGCCGGGGCGCGGGACGTGCGTGGGCGTTGCTGGCCGCCGTGGGGGTCGTGCTCCTCACCCAGCCGTGGACCGGCGACGCCGACCCGGTCGGGGTGGCCTTCGCGCTCGGCGCCGCCGTGTGCTGGGCTGCGTACATCCTGCTCACGCAGCGCGTCGGCGATGCGGTGAGCGGGCTCGGCGGGCTTGCCATCTCCATGCCGGTGGCCGCCCTGGTCGCGACGGTCGTCGCCGGTCCCGGCGTCTTCGGCGAGATGACGCCGGAGCTGCTGGTGGTCGGCCTCGGGCTGGCGATCCTGCTGCCCGTCGTGCCGTTCGCCCTCGAGCTGCTCGCCCTGCGACGGCTCACCACGGGTGCCTTCGGGACCCTGATGGCGCTGGAGCCTGCCTTCGCGCTGATCATCGGGTTCCTCGCCCTGAGCCAGGTGCCCAACGGCCTCGCCGTGGGTGGCATCGCCCTCGTCGTCGCCGCCGGGATCGGGGCCGAGCGGAGCGGAGCGCGTACGGGGACCGAGGTTCCGGCCGTGGTCGAACGACTGCCGGCCTGACGGCCGACCCCACCACCCGCCGGGAAGACTGGCCCTCATGACACGTGGACAGCTGATCGAGATCACCACCCCGGACGGCATCGCCGAGGCCTACCTCACCTCGCCGACCACCCAGGACGGACCGGTCCCCGGAGTGCTCTTCTTCATGGACGCCATCGGGGTGCGTCCCCGCATCGAGGAGATGGCCGACCGGATCGCCGGCTGGGGCTACGTCGTCCTGGCGCCCAACGTCTTCCACCGGCACGGCTCGGTCGCCGACATCGCTCCCACGACGGACCTCCGGCTACCCGGCGAGCGCGAGAAGTTCTTCCCCACTGTCATGCCCCTCGTCGCGAGCCACACGAGCGAGGAGGCGGCGCGCGACCTGCCCGCCTACGTCGCCGCCCTCGCCGACCAGCCGGGAGTGGACCCGCGCACCCTCGGGGTCACCGGCTACTGCATGGGCGCCCGCCTGGCCCTCCGAGCCGCGGGGCAGCTGCCCGACCTCGTCGCCGCGGTCGGCATGTTCCACGGCGGCGGCATCGTCACCGACGCGGTCGACAGCCCCCACCTCGTGGTCCCCCGCGTGCGCGCGGAGATCGTCGCCGGCCACGCCGACAACGACGGGTCGATGTCACCCGAGGCCGTGGCCGCCTTCGACGACGCCCTCCGCTCGTCCGGCGTCACCGCCACGACCGCGGTGTACGCCGGAGCGCCGCACGGCTACACCATGTCCGACACGTCGATGTACGACGAGGCGGCAGCCGAGCGCCACTTCACCGAGCTGCAGGACCTGTTCGCCCGGACGCTCAGGCCGAGCGGACCGACGTGAGCACACCGTTGGGCTGGAAGAACGGCCGACGGTCGAGGTCGTCCTTGGACGGTCGCACGAACTCGAAGCTCGCGGTGGTGACCAGCACCCACTCCCCCGGCACCGAGTCCTGACCCAGCACCGGCTCGACCACGTCGGCGTACGACGCCAGCAGCGCCTCGGCGCAGTCGACGTGGCTCGCGGGGAACCGGAACGCCAGCCGGTCCACGTCGCGCGGCGACCCGACGAAGGCCAGCGGTCGGCCGAGGCCGGCCCCGCACACCCCGCAGATCCGGCTCAGCGCGCACTGGGTCACGCGGCGCACATCGAGGTCGCGGACCGACAGGGCGGCTCCGGGCGCACGATCGCCGTACCCCACGTCGGTGCCGGCCGCGAACGGCACGGGCACGTGCAGCTCGGGGTCGACAGGAAGCTCGTCAAAGGTGCGGGGAGCAGCATCCATCAGCCGGCGCTCCGCTCACGGCTGCGCGACCAGCCGCCGAGCTCCGGGCGGCGCGAGGGCCGCTCGGCGTCCGACCGGCGCCGACGGTCCCGCACCGGCGAAGGCGGCTCCGGCTGGTCGCTGCTCGTCCAGCCGTTGGGGACCGACAGCTTGATGATCGTGCGCAGCGCCTGGCCGTACTGCTGGTGCAGCGGGCCGATCGTGTAGGGGATGTCGTACTTCTCGCACAGGGCCCGCACCTTGACCGCGATCTCGGGGTAGCGGTTGCTCGGCAGGTCGGGGAACAGGTGGTGCTCGATCTGGTAGCCGAGGCTGCCGCTGAGGATGTGCAGCGTGCGGCCGCCCTCGAAGTTGGCGGAGCCCAGCATCTGGCGGAGGTACCACTCGGCGCGGGTCTCGTCCTCGAGCTCCTCCTCGGTGAAGTGGAGGGCACCGTCGGGGAAGTGCCCGCAGAAGATGATGACGTACGACCAGAGGTTGCGCGCGACGTTGGCGCTCATGTTGGCCTTGAGCGTCGACCTCCACGCTGGCCCCGACAGCGCGGGGTAGACGACGTAGTCCTTTAGCACCTGGTTGCGGCCCTTGCGGAGGATCTGGCGCAGCTGCCGCTTCATCTCCTGGGGGTCCTTCTCGCCCTTGCGGATCCGCTCGATGTCGAGGTCGTGCAGGGCGACGCCCCACTGGAAGAGGCTGGCGAGGAGCGCGTTGTAGACGGGCTGCCCGAGGTTCATCGGGTGCCACTTCTGCTCGCGCGCCATCCGCAGGATGCCGTAGCCGATGTCGTTGTCGTGGCCGAGCACGTTGGTGAACTGGTGGTGGATGTAGTTGTGCGAGTGCTTCCACTGCTCGGCCGGCTGCGCGGTGTCCCACTCCCAGTTGCTGGAGTGGATCTCCGGGTCGTTCATCCAGTCCCACTGGCCGTGCATCACGTTGTGGCCGATCTCCATGTTCTCCAGGATCTTGGCGATCCCAAGCATGGCGGCACCGGCGACCAGCGCTGGCCTTCCGGCACGCTTCGAGTACGCGCTGGCCAGCATCGCGACGCGACCGCCGGCGGCCAGACCGCGCTGGACCCGGATGATCCGGTTGATGTAGGCGGCGTCGCCGGCGTCGCGCGACTCCTCGACCTCCTGGCGGATCGCGTCGAGCTCGCGGCCGAGCTGCTCGACCTCCTCCGCGCTGAGGTGGGTGTATTCCTTGACGTCCGAGATGGCCATGTGACCAGGCTCCTTTTCGGTGGTTGAGGTGCGAGCTCAGCGAGCCTCGCAACCTCTAGATGTCGAGCGTGCAGTCGCCTGCGGCGGCGGTGACGCAGGTCTGGATCTGCTCGTGCGGTTGTCCGAGCTCGTCGCCGTTGCGGAGGTCACGGACCGATCCCGAGACCAGCGTGACCGTGCAGGTGTGGCAGATGCCCATGCGGCAGCCGTACGGCATCCCGACGCCCGCCTGCTCGCCGGCCTCGAGGAGCGTGGTGGCGCCGTCGACCTCGACGGTCCTGCCGGAGTTGCGGAAGGTCAGCGTGCCGCCCTCTCCCCCACCACCGCCGAGCTCCAGCGAGAACCGCTCGACGTGGAGCTGCTCCTCGAGCCCGGCCTCCGCGTAGTGCGCGGTGATCGCGTCGAGCATCGGTGAGGGACCGCACGCCCAGGTCTCGCGCTGGCGCCAGTCGGGGCACACCGCGTCGAGGTCGGCGAGGTCGAGCATGCCGTCGGTGTCGGTGTGCAGCTGGTGGAGGGAGAACCCCTCGTGCGCCTCCTCGAGACGGACCAGCTCGTCGCGGAAGATCATCCGCTCCGGGGTCGTCGAGGAGTAGTGCAGGACCACGTCGGGTCCTCCCGGGCCCAGCGTGCCGCGCCTGTCGAGCGTGCGGAGCATCGACATCACCGGGGTGATGCCGCTGCCGCCGACCAGGAAGAGCATCCGCGCCGGAGGCGGATCGGGCAGCGTGAAGTCACCCTCGGGCGCGGCCAGCCGGACGATGGTGCCGGGCTCGAGCCCGTTGACGAGGTGCGAGGACAGCAGGCCCTCGGGCATCGCCCGGACCGTGATGGCGATGGTGCGGCCCTGCTTCGTCGGCGAGCTGACCGAGTAGGAGCGCCACTGGTACTTCCCGTCGACAGCGATGCCGATCCCGATGTACTGGCCCGGGCGGTGGTCCCATCGCCAGCCCCATCCCGGCCGGATGACCAGCGTCGCGGCGTCCTCGGTCTCGGGCACGACCTTCTCGACCCGGCCGCGCAGCTCGCGCGAGGTCCACAGCGGGTTGACGAGCCTGAGGTAGTCATCGGGGTGGAGCGGGGTGGTGAGCTTGGAGCCCGCTCGCCGGACCCGGTCCCACGGGATGGTGGTGGTCACTGCCATGGGATCCAGTGAACACTTGTTTACTCAAGTCGTCAACGGGGTGTGGCGCAGGCCTCCCGCACGGGGGCTACCCCAGCATCCAGTCGAGGACGTCCTGGACCTGGGCGTCCCACAGTCCCCACTCGTGCACCCCGGGCCGGAAGTCGGTCGTGACGTCGAGTCCCCGCGCCCGCGCCACCTCGGCGAAGCGCTCGTTCGGCGGCAGCAGCCGGTCCTCCCCCGTCCCGCACCCGATGTAGAGCCGCGGCGCGGTGGCGGGGTCCACCGCCTCGAGCAGCCCGAACAGGTCGTCCTGGGGGCCGAAGGTGCCGTCGAAGACCCGCTCCACGATCTCCGACCGCTCGAGCCGGGCGCCGAGCTGCAGGATGTCGGTGACCCCGGACAGGGAGGCCACGCCGGCGAAGCGCTCCGGGAAGGTGACCGCGTGCTTGAGCGCCCCGTAGCCCCCCATCGACAGTCCGGCCACGAAGGTGTCGGCGGGGTCGTGCGACACGTTGAGGAAGCGGCGAACGACCTGCGGGAGCTCCTCGGACACGAAGTCCCAATAGGCGTGGCCGTGCGCCTCGTTGGCGTAGAAGGAGCGGTCCACGGCCGGCATCACGACCGCGAACCCGCGGGCGGCGGCGTACCTCTCGATCGAGGTGTAGCGCAGCCACGCGGTGTGGTCGTCGGAGAGCCCGTGCAGCAGGTAGAGCACCCGCGCCGGACCGTCCGGGACAGCACCGCTGACCCCGATCTGCTCCGTGGTGGGCTGCGGCAGGACCACGGTCATCGAGGTGCCCCGCTGGAGGGTCTCGGAGAACAAGTCGCAGGTGAGGAGAGCCATCGGGCCACTGTAGGGACACCGGCGTACGACGACGCCGTGCCCGGTCACTCAGCCGAGGCGCAGGTGGGCGAGCGCCTCGCCGTCGTCGTACTCACCGGTCGGCACGAAGCCGAGGGCGAGGTAGAACGCCTCCGGTCCTCCCCTGGCCTGCACCCAGCTCGTCTCCGCCTCGGTGTGGCCGAGGTCGCGCATGGCGTGCGACCACAGGTCCATGGCTCGGCGCCCGATGCCGCGTCCCTGGTGGCGCCGGTCCACGAGGAAGCGCCAGAGGTAGGGCCGAGGCTCGACCTCGGACCACATGATGAAGCCGACAGGCTGGCCGTCGGCCTCGATGCCGCGGAACTGTGGCACGAGCGGCACGCCGTAGCGCGTGCCGGGGAACAGGGCATCGACGAACGAGTCCTCGACGGTCGCCACGAACCGCTGCTGCGAGCGGTGCACGTCCATCCAGGTCCAGGGGCGGAAGGTGTCGTCGGTGATCTTGACCAGCCGGACGTCGACCGGAGGCGTCCGGACCCGGTCACGCCACGACCGCCACTCGTCGCCACTCATGCCGTACTGGAGGCTGTCGTCCCATGCGCCGCGCACCCGGACGGACCGGAGCGTGTGGGACTCGAAGGTCATGCCCAGCCGCTCGAGCAGCCGTGCGGAGGAGAGGTTCTCGGGTGAGAGCTCGGCGGCGATCCGATGCACCCCGATCCGCTCGACGAGGTCGTCCACCACCGCGCTGGCCGCCTCGAGACCGATGCCCTGCCCCTGCGCCGACCGGGCGAGCGTGAAGCCGATCTCGGCCACCCCTCCGTGCTCGTGGAGCCCGACGTACAGGTCGCCGACGGGCAGTCCGTCGCGCTCGATCATGACCTGGCACCCGCGCCCGGCCGCGAGGTCCGTGATCCCCTCGTGCGCGGCGACGAGCTCGCGCGCCCGCTGCTCTGGATAGGGCAGGTCCCAGTCCTGCAGCGCCGCCACGTCCGGGTCGTTGCGACAGGCCGTGAGCGCGCCCACGTCCTCCGCCCGCGGGAAGCGGAGGGTCAACCGCTCGGTGCTCATCGGATACGGGGACTCGCTCACGCACCCAGACTCCAACAACCCGCGAACGGCGGCAATGGCGACGTCGCGACTCAGCTGCGATCCGGATCCGAGCCGACTGCAGGGAGCGCCCATGCGGAAGGCCCCACGACAGGACAGGTTCTTGGTCCTGGAGCACGCAGAGTTCATCCAGCCTCGCCGCAAGGCGCGTGGCCCGGACACCCGCAGTTCGCATTCCGCGGGTCGGGTGGAGCCATGTCTCGGATCCCCCGCCTGGCCCTCGCGCCGCTCCTCGCCGTCCCCCTCATCGCCTTCGCGCCGACCCCCGCCACCGCCCTGCCTCCAGAGCGCGCCTACGACGCCCCAAGCCGGACGTCGGTCCAGCCGCTGCCGCAGGCCCACGCCCACAACGACTACGAGCACGCCCGGCCACTCCACGACGCCCTGTCCCACGGCTTCACCAGCGTCGAGGCCGACGTCTGGCTCGTCGACGGCGAGCTGCTCGTCGCGCACGACCTCGCCGACGTCGACCCGTCCCGCACGCTCGAGTCGCTCTACCTCGACCCACTGGTCGAGCGCGTGCGCCGCGACGGCGGCCAGGTGTACAGAGGCTACGACGACGTCTTCCAGCTGCTCATCGACGTCAAGAGCGCGGCCGGTCCGACGTACGCTGCCGTGCACGACGCGCTCGCCGAGCACCGCCGGATCATGACGAGGTTCAGCAAGGGCGCGGTGAAGCACGACGCCGTCACCGCGGTCATCAGCGGCAATCGCGACCTGCCCGCCATGCAGGCCCAGCGCACCCGGTACGCCGGCTACGACGGCCGCATCGGAGACCTCGCGTCGGGGCTGCCCGCCTCCGACCTCCCGCTGCTCAGCGACAACTGGACCAAGCTCTTCACCTGGCAGGGCGTCGGCCCGATGCCCGGGACGGAGCGGACCCAGCTCCATGACATCGTCGACCGGGCCCACGCAGCCGGCTACCGCATCCGGTTCTGGGCCACGCCGGACGTAGCCGGCCCGGCGCGCGACGCGGTGTGGGACGAGCTCCTGGACGCCGGCGTCGACCACGTCAACACCGACGACCTCGCCGGCCTCGAGGCCTTCCTCCGTGCCCGGAGCGGTGAGGCAACAGCGGGGGCCGTGCCTGTCAGCTCCACCCGACCGGGCATCGGCGCGCCGTACACGATGCTCCAGATGAACCTCTGCCTCTCTGGCCTCGCCGGCTGCTACGCGAAGACCGCCTACCCGGCCGTCGTCGACGAGGCGGTCACGACGATCCAGCAGCAGGACGCCGAAGCGGTCTCGCTCAACGAGGCGTGCAGCGGCGACGCCGCCGAGATCGCCCGCCGAGCCGGCTACCACCTGCGGTTCGCCCCGGTCGTCTACCGCGGCGCCGAGCTGCTGTGTGTCGAGCCCGAGGGACGCGGCGTGTTCGGCAACGCGGTGCTGACCAAGGAGCGCATCGTCGATTCAGGAGACCGGGCTTTCGTCGCCCAGGCCGGGGTCGAGGAACGAGGCTGGATCTGCGCCACCACCGTTCGGGGAGTGACCGCGTGCTCGGCCCACCTCAGCACACGCGGCACCACCGACGCGCAGGCCGCCAACGACGCACAGTGTGCGGAGCTGGCCACCGTGCTGGCGTCGTACGACGGCGCGGTGGTCTTCGGCGGAGACGTCAACCGACTCGAGCCATGCGCGCCCGACGCCTGGTGGACCCTGACTGACGCCGCGGCGGCCCAGGCTCCTGGCATCCAGCACGTCTACGGCAACCAGCGCCTCACTTCGCCCATCGGCACGGTCGTACCAGCCGCCTACACCGACCACGACTTCCTCCGCGCGGACTCCCGGCTGACACGCCTGAGGACATGAGCATCCGTTGGAGGACCGGACCGTGACGACGACGCGCACCACCACGCGTACGGCTGCGTGGGCGTTCTTGCTCACCTCGATCGTTGTCTCCGTGGCGATGGTTCCGAGCGCCGCATCGGGCGTGGTGTTGCCCGATCCCTCCAGAGGCGAAGCCAGCTCGACGGCAGCGGCCGCGTCACACCTCGGTCCACCGTTCAAGGTGGCCACCTACAACTCCTTGTTCGCCTCGCACACCGACGGGCGCAATCCCAGACGTGCTCAGTTTCCCCACTCCACGGTGCGCACCAGACGGACCGTGAAGCTGTTCCGCAGAAGTGGCATCGACATCGCTGGTCTTCAGGAGCTCGAGCGCTCCGCACGCCGAAAGTTCAGGAGCCTCGCCCCTGAGTACCGCATCTTCGATGCGAGCAACAAGGCAGTGGTCTGGCGCATGGATGACTTCACATTCATCGAGGGACACACGATCCGAACCCGCACCTATCACGGCCGGCTGGCACGGACCCCCGTCGTCACGTTGCGCCAACGCGCCACAGGGCAACACCTGGTCGTCATGTCGGTGCACAACCCAGCCGACGTCAGAGGCCCTGCCGAGGCGCTCCGCGACGAAGCCACCCAACAAGAGCTCGCCGAGGTGTTGCGCTACCGCCACACCGCCGACCCTGTCCCGGTCGTCGTCCTGGGTGACATGAACGCCCGGGCCACGTTCTTCTGCGCCTTCACCGAGTCGGGTGACATGCACGCAGCAGCCGGAGGTTCCCACGTCAACGGTGTGTGCGATGCACCGTCGTTCAACAAGGGCATCGACTGGATCATGGGCTCCTCCGACGTGGCCTTCTCCAGGTTCAAGGACGCCTACAGCACGCGGCTCGCGACCGACCACCCGTTGATCACCGCAGTAGCCCGCATCACCCCCTAGACCCCGCACCTCGTGCACAGGGGTGGTCGGCCGGCGAAGCTCGCTGTGGCGCGTCGACTCGGCACGTGCTGACCGATGCGTTCGTGGCCACCTCGGCATCTTGTTCACCTGAGTGTGGTCCACTCGCGCGTGCCAGTCACCCAGGTGTTCAGCCGTCACACTCGCATAGATGCGGACCTGGACGGTTTGACCTTCGTCCAGTCGCAGAGACGGTCCTCCAAGCGCGGCATCGAACGGGTCAGGCGCGTCGGGTGGGGCGATGTCCTGGGTGCGTCGCTCGCACTCACCCGCAAGGGCCGGCCCGTGGTCAGGGTCGCCGTGCGTGGGAACCCGGCGCCGGCGCATCACAGGGATGATCCGTTCTCCGTCAAGCTCCGACGCAAGGATCTGCAGAGTGCCGAGGGCTTCGTCGAGGACGTGAACGTCGAGGTCAACGTTCGACAACGGTGGCGCGACCACGCCTGACCGACCTCGCTGTCTCGTGTTGCCGGCCGCGCTCGAGGCGCGACACCCGATCTCCTGCTGCTCCCGCCACTGACGAAGTGCGCAGCGAGCTGTGTGTCGTGCGCGTGAACATATCGAGAAGACACGTGGATGAGGCGCCCTCGGCTCCTACAGTGGGTGTCGTACGCAACCACACCAGCCCCCTATCCGAAGCCGAGTCGTCGGATGCACCACATCACTTCCTCTGCCTCTTCAGGAGTGACCTCCATCGAGGTCGACGGCACTCTGGACGTCGTGGCCGCGTATGACCTGCAATGCTGCTTCGACGTGGCGCTACGGCAGGGCTCCCACTTCGTGGGGATCGACCTCACGAGAGTGACCTCGGCCGACGTCGACGGAGTGCAGGGTCTCAAGCGGTGCTGCGACGCGGCGGTCGCATCCGGAATCGTCCTGGCCCTGACCGGGTGCAGCCGCCCGTTCCGCGCCGACCTCGCCGACGTGGAGGTAGGGAGTCCGCGCGACCCGATTCAGTCTCAGGCGCGTCTGGCGCGGGTGGCCAGATCGGTCTGAGCGACCACCGGTGCGCCTCGGAGTGGTCTCGAGGCGGGGCCTCTGGCGGGCTTGTGACAGTCGGATCAAGTCTCAAATGCCTTCAGGCCCGGAGATCGGTGATCTCCGGGCCTGAAACTTTGTAGCGGGGGCAGGATTTGAACCTGCGACCTCTGGAAGAGATCGAGCGCTGCGGAACGGCTTGGATGATCGCGGATCTCCTCGGGTTCACGCGGGGAGACGTTGCACTTCACTTCGGAGTGTAGTGCCTTGGCATGGACGTGATCGGACCGTAAGTGGCTAGTTTGTGACAGCGAGCGGAATCCGGTGTGATCGACGCCTATGCCCGCGCTTCAGCTCCGGCGCTGCAGGAAGTCCTCGATCTCCCGGAGTCCCGCCCTCGCGTACGCCTGCACAGCCAACGGTCGCCCGAGCCCAATGCACCGCGCCGGCGAGATACAGGACACCGTGCAGCCGTGGCGGATGAGTGCACGCACGACCCAAGCAAGAGCCGGAGACCGCCGCAGCATCCCGTCGTCGGCGTTCATGACGACACGTCTCCCTCGAGCCATGACCGGACCGCTGCTCCGTGTGCATCCAGCACCGGCGGTGCCTGGTGGTCGACCTTTGTGATCTCCTCCCCTGCCGGATCGAAGAACCGCAGCGGGGGTCCCGACAACGTGACCGGTCCCAGTCGGGGATGGTCGACCGACACCTTGAGCCCCTGGCTCTCGACCTGGTCCCAGTCGTAGACCTCGTCGAGGGTGCGGACCCGACCGGCGGGGACACCCGCCTCGGACAGCCGCGACAGCAGGTCGGCACTAGCGATGTCGGCAAAGGCCACCTCGAGCGCAGCCACCAGCTCCGCCCCGTTTCGGACACGGTCGTCGTTCGTCGCGAAGAGCGGATCGGCAGCGTCGAGGCCGAAGGCATCGCACAGCCGCTTCCACAGCTGCGGGCTGCCCACGGCCAGCTGCACGGCACCGTCGGCACAACGGAACATGCCGTACGGCGCGATCGAGGGATGGTGGTTGCCCCCGGCCTGCGGCACCTCCCGCCCGACGGTCCAACGCGTCCCCTGGTAGGCGTGCACCGAGATGCCGGCTGCGAGCAGAGACGTACGCACCACCTGCCCGGTCCCGGTCCGCTCCCGCTCGAGGAGCGCCGCCAGAACGCCCGAGACTCCGTTCATCCCGGCCAGCAGGTCGCAGATGGGCACGCCCATCTTCTGCGGGTCGTCGGGCCCGGCGCCGGTCATGGACATGAGGCCGGACTCGCCCTGGGCGATCTGGTCGTATCCGGCCCGCGGCGCCTCGGGGCCGTCGTGGCCGAAGCCCGTGATCGACAGCAGGACGAGGCCCGGGTTGAGCTCGAACAGTTCGTTGGTCCCGAAACCCAGCCGGTCAAGGACGCCTGGGCGGAAGTTCTCGACGAGCACGTCAGCGCGCCGGACCAGGTCCGCAAGGACGGCGCCGTCTGCCGCTGTCTTCAGGTCGAGGACCACGGACTCCTTGTTGCGGTTGGCCGAGAGGAAGTACGTCGCCTCCGCGGGCAGTCCGTCTCCGGGGTAAACGAAGGGAGGGCCCCAGCCGCGGCTGTCGTCGCCGGACGGTGACTCCACCTTGATGACGCGGGCGCCCATGTCGGCCAGCATCATCGCGGCGTGGGGGCCGGCCAGGGCGCGGGACAGGTCGACGACGAGCACTCCAGCAAGTGGTCCTGCGCCGCCCGTACGGGCCTTAGCCATCGTGCGACGAGCTGGCGGGTCCTGCGTGCTGGGCGGCTCGGTGCTGGGCGAGGATGTCGACACCGAAGTCGTTGGTGGGGTCGCGCCACACGCAGTGCACGTGGTTGGCGTTGTCCTCGGTGTTGTCGAACTCGACGAGGGTCACGGGGCCTTCGAGCCGGAAGTAGTGCGGCTCGTCGATGCGGTGCGAGCCCGCCCAGACGAAGTGCAGGTCGTCCTGGCCGGCGTTTCGAATCCGGTCCATCTCCCGGCCCACCTGCTCGGGCTTGAGCCTCAGGACGAACGACTCGGTCAGCTCGTCGAAGGCCTCCTTCTGAGAAGTACCCATACGTGCGCGGGACAGGCCGCGCGGCTGGTTGCGCACCCACTTCAACGCTTCGCGGTCAGCATCGGTGATGGGGGCGTCGCGTCGGCCCACCCCATGGACGTCCGGCCACTCCTCGTCACCGAGGACGGGCACGCACCGGCTCGCGAAGTCCGGCGGGGGCGTGGCATGGATCGTCGCCGTGGCCCGCTGGTCGTCGTCCAGCTGGCCCAGCACCGCGAAGCCAAGGTCCTCCTCCGTACCGAGGATGCGGAACGGGCCGAGCCGCGCGGGCTCCGACCCGAGCAGCAGCGGCGTCGCAGCCATCACGTCCTGGCCCGCCACGGTGAAGTTGAGGGACAGGTGGTGGCCCACGAGACGCCAGCCCCAGTCGCTGTCCGGCTGCGGCTGGTTGAAGAAGGTGAGGAAATAGCCCTCGGGGTCACGGAAGTGCGACGCGGCGAGACCGAACACCGGGGCGTTGAGCTCGCGCAGGACGTGCTCGAGCGACATGACCTGGACCACCTGGGCGTAGCCCTCGACGGAGAGGCACTGCGCGATCAGTCGGTGCGCGAGGTAGCGCTGGGTGTCGTTCATGTCGCGCAGCGGCACGCCGCGGCGCCCGGACTCGGGCAGGAAGTTCCAGTGCGTGCGGTTGTCGTCGCCCAGGGGCACGACCGCACGGGTGCGCTGCTCACCGTCGAGGTGGTCGTAGAGCGCCATGGCAGCAAACGTCACCAGGGTGGCATTGAAGTCACCCGGGACGGATCGGTGCGCCGGCGGGTGCTGGCGCGCCGACTCGGACGCTCCCGCGGCAGGTGCGGGGTGGTCGTGCGTCGCGCTCACTCGGGCACCTCCATGGGTTCGTGCAGCGACCGGATGACGAGCATGCTGGCCGGCTCGGTCGTGCGATTCTCCACCGTGCGCTTCGTCCCCGGCGTGAAGTGCACCGAATCGAGGCGCTCCAGCGATGCCTCCTCCCCCTCGCTCGCCATCACGAGCGCGCCGGAGAGCACGACGTACACGGTCTCGGCCACCTGGGGCGACAGCGCTGCGGAGGCGCCGGGGAGGTAGTGGGACAGGACCACGGTGAACTCGGTCGTCGGGAACGAGTCCCCACCCTGTAGGCGCACGGGTCCGACTCCCTCGTGGCCGACGGGACTGAAGGGCTCGGCGTCGGCGAGCCGGGTGATGCGCATGGTCATGGCGTCAGAACGTCCTCTGGGTGTTGGTGGCGGATCGGAGTGAGCATGGAGCGGAGCGCGGCGAGCAGCCGCGGGGCGTCGGCCGGGGTGCCGGTGCCGAAGACGTAGAAGTCGGGGCGGGCGAGGAGGAGCGAGCACTCGTGCTCGGCGAACCACCGGGCGTACGCCCCGTCGACGTCACGCACCGGTCCGTCCGGACCGACGGCTCGTACGGTGCCGCCGATGCTGGTGAGCCACGCCAGGTCGTCCGCGGTCAGCCCGGCGCTGGGGTCGGCCTCCCAACCGATCAGCTGCCAGCCCGCGCCGACGAGGTCGTCGTACAACCCGGCCCGCCCGTCGACCTCCACCCGCCCCTGCAGCGAGAGCCTGCCCTCGGCGCCGCCACTGGGGATGGTGAGGGAGGGCTCGCCGAGCCGCGGGTGCGGAGGCTCGACGGTGAGCGCCGAGGGGTCCGTGAGCTCGGCTCGCATCTCAGCGTCGCGCAGGGCTGCGCGCTCGGGATCGGTCTCGCAGATCACCCGTCCGACGGTGACGGCTTCGTCGATGATCACGCGAACGTGCTCCTGACGCTCCGGACCGTAGGAATCCAGGAGCGGGCGATCGGCCAGGCCCCGCTGAACCAGAAGCAGCCGCCAGGTCAGGGCACGCGCATCGCGGAGCCCGGCGCAGAGCCCCTGTCCGAGGAAGGGCGGCATGAGGTGTGCCGCGTCGCCCGCCAGGAAGACGCGTCCACGGCTCCACTCCGAGGCCCAGCGGCCACGAAACGTGTAGACGGCGTGGCGCTCGAGCAGTGCGTTGTCGGGAGTGACGTCCCACGGCTCCATGAGCCGCCATGCGGTCTCCGCGCGGCCCAGCTCGTCCAGGCTCATGTCCTCACGACGCATGAACTCGAAGCGTCGGCGCCCGGGGCCGCTCTTGACCGCGGTCGCCGGCTGGGCGGGGTCGCAGTGCTGGGTGACGAAGGCGTCCCAGTCACGGTCGACCAGCGGCTGGTAGTCCACGACGAGCCAGTCCGCCTCGAAGCCGGAGTCGGTGCTCTCGATGCCGAGCAGCTGGCGTACGACGCTGTTGGCGCCGTCGGCGGCGACGACCCAGTCCGCGCGGACGGTCTCTCGGCGGGTCTCGTCGTCGGTGCCGGACATCTCGACGAGGACGTGGTCACCGGTGTCGTCGACGTCGGCGACCGTCCAGCCGCGCCGCAGGTCGACGCAGGGCAGGTCCTCGACCATGCGCTCGAGCGCCGCCTCGAGGTCCGGCTGGTAGAACCCGTTGGTGTTGGCCCAGCCCGACTCTGCCGCCCGGTTCCAGTTGATGGCCTTGAGCAGCTCCCCGTCGGCATTGCGCATCTGGTAGCCACCGCGCTCGCCCCTCGAGGGCTCGAACAGGTCGGCGTGCTCCGACATCACTCCGGCGGACTGGAGGATGCGGAGGGCTTCGTGGTCGATGGTGCAGGCACGCGGCAGGGGATACCTCGCCGGCCAGCGCTCGACGACGACGACGCGCCACCCCTCCCTGCCCAGCAGCAGGGCGGTGAGCAGGCCCACTGGGCCGGCGCCGACGACCACGCAGTCGACCGTGTCGACCTCGGGGTCCTGGTAAACGGCCACCGCGACTACCCGACCTTGGCGTGCTCAGCGGACGTACGCGCTGCGCTCGCATGAGCCACCACGTGGGAGCGGACCGATCCGATGCCTTCGATCTCGACCTCGACGCTGTCTCCGTCGTGCAGCAGCCAGGCCGGCGTCCTCGCATAGCCGACACCGCTGGGAGTGCCGGTGGCGACGAGGTCCCCCGGGCGGAGCGTGAACGAACGGCTGAGGAAGGCCAGCAGGTCCGGCACGCGGAAGATCATCTGGTCGGTGCGGCCGTCCTGGGTCAGCTCCCCGTTGACGCGTGCGGTGATCCGCAGGCCGCTGGACGGGTCGCCGGCCTCGTCGACGGTCACCAGGTCCGACATGGGGCCGCTGGCGTCGACGTTCTTGCCGATCGTCCACTGGGTGGTGAGCTTCTGGGCGCGACGGGCTGTGATGTCGTTGAAGCAGGCGTAGGCGAAGACTCCGTCGGCTGCCTCGTCGAGGGTGGCGACCGAGAGCGGCTTGCCCACGACGGCCATGAGCTCTGCTTCCCAGTCGAGGCCGGGCTCGTCGACGGGGACGACGACCTCGTGGTCGGAGACGGCCAGGGACGGTGTCCATCTGCCGAAGACGGTGGGGTGTTCGGGCAGTGCGACCGAGGCGAAGGAGCCCTCTGCGGCATGCTCGGCGTAGTTGAGCCCCACGCAGAGGATGCGGGCGTCCGGGCGTACCGGCGGCACCAGCTCTGCACCGCCGCGTGGCACGACCGTGCACGTGGCGACGTACGAGAGGTTGGTGAACCGGTAGGGGTCCTGCCAGAACTGAGCGACCTCAGCCAGCAGCCGCAGTCCCTCGTCGGTCACGGCGGCGACGACCACGCGTCCCTCGTGCCGGATGCCTGTCAGTCGCATGTCTCTCCGTCCATAAACTACCCGGATGGTTCGGGTAGTTAGATCTTGGGCACGTTGCCCATGTCTGTCAAGGGAAGCCGCTAAACTGCCCGTATGTTTTCCAAGCCGCCCGCTCGCGCCCAGCAGCTCGCGACCGAGATCGAGCAGTCGATCGTCCAGCGCGGGCTGCAGACCGGTGAGCGCATCGCGAACATGGAAGAGCTCCGCGAGGCGACCGGCTACGGCCGCGCGACCATCGGCGAGACGGCCCGGCTGCTCGCCGAGCGGGGCACCGTCGAGATCCGGCCCGGGCGGGGCGGCGGCCTGTTCGTCGCGTCCATCAGCCCGGTCGTACGGCTGCGTCGCACGCTGCTGACGGTGACGGACGGCCAGTCGACGGTCAGTGACGCCATCGCGGTGCGGGAGGCCCTGGAGGAGCTGATCGCGCTCGACGCGGCCCGGCACCACACGCCGGAGGACGTCGTCGACCTGCGCCGGTGCATGCAGTCCATGGCTGACCACGGCGACGACTGGTCGGCCTTCATGGCGGCCAACTGGACCCTGCACGAACGCATCGCGGCCGTCACGCCCAACGAGCTCGCGCGCGCGGTGTATGTCGGCACGATCCGCTGCGTCGCCGAGCTGACCGTGCATGCGCAGACGGAGGAGAAGGAGGACGCGGAGGAGTACCTCGCGTCCCGCGTCGCAGTGCACACGCAGCTCGTGGAAGCGATCATCTCCGGCGACCTCGACCGCACGCGCGACGCCGTCGAGGCGCACCGCGGGATCAGCGTGGGTGCCGACATGGTCGAGGAGGCGCCCGATCGGCCGTCCTCGCCCGATGCGGCACTCGTGCCCTGACGGATCTCTCACCCGCCGGCTGAGGCAGCCACCTCGTGGAGCCGTCGCACCCACTCCTCGATCTGCGTCGTCGACGCGGCAGGGGGTAGGCCGGTCAGACGCACGGCCATCGGGGGGACGCCCTCGACCTGTGGCACGAGGACCACGATCGACGCGACGTCGTACGTCTCGCCGGGCACGAGGTCGGGGCAGAAGAGGTCGGCGAGCTCCGCCGTCACCTGCTGGACGGCCCGCTCGTGGCGAGGCAGTCGGTCGGACTTCTCGAACTCGGACAGCGCCTGCTCGTGTCGTTCCATCACGTCCGGCTCCGCGGCGAGCAGCGAGTAGCCGCGCTCGCGCACCTTCTCCAGCAGCACGCCGTACCGCTCCCGCCGATCGGTCCCGTCCTTCGGCGCCCGGCCCAGCCAGTCGTCGACCTCGTCGGTCGTCGAGCCGACCATGAAGACGGCGCCGAGCGGGGGGATGATCGGTTGGCGGTGCCCGAGGGGGACGGGTTCGGCCACGTCTCCCCCAGTGGCCGCAAGCACCTGGACGGCGTCGTTGCGGATCTTGGCGAGCACGCTGACGTTGACGCCGAACTCCGTGCTGAGGCTCTCGACCTCGGAGCGGACCGTCTCCGCCAGCCGGGCGGCCTGGATCAGCTCGGGGTCGGGGGCGGCGATGAACGAGCCGGTCGAGAACCGGCCGTAGCCGCCCTGGAAGAACAGGAGCGGCAGAGTCGACCGCTCGACGGCCAGGTGGTGGACCCGGCCGAGGACGATGTAGTGGTCTCCCGCCTCGCGGACGTCCTCGAAGGTGCACTCGATCCACGACACCGCGTCCTCGAGGATGGGAGAGCCGAGTGGTCCCGGCCGCCACTTCACGCCGTCGAACTTGCCCTTCTGGCGCATCGCGATCTGCCGGCACAGCGGCTCCTGGTCCGAGGCCAGGACATTGACACAGAAGGTCTCCGCCGACCTGAGCCGCGTGAAGCTGCCCGAGCCGATGGCCGGGAAGAAGGCGATGAGGGGCGGGTCGAGCGAGACCGAGGAGAAGGTCCCGACGACCATGCCGTCCGGGCTGCCGTCCTCCCCCACTGCTGTCACCACGGCGACACCGGTCGGGTAGTGGCCCAGGGTCTCTCGGAAGAGCGCGGGATCTATCGCCTGTGACATGGAGTCGGTCCTCTCAGACATGTGCTGCTCCTCGGTAGGCCTCGTGCTCGCGGCGTACGAACTGCTCGAAGGTCGTGGGCTCGCGCCCGAGCAACCAGCTCAGGACGTGGGGGTTGCCGACGAAGTCATGGCTGCTGTACCTCGCACCGATCGCCCGCAGCACCCGCGCCTGGTAGGGGAACGCATCCAGGCTCTCGACGCCTAGAGCCGCCTTCAGGAAGGTGTCGGGGTCGATCTGCTCCGCCTCCACCTCGCGTCCGGTCACCTCGGCGATGATCCTCGCCAGGTCGTGTGCCGTGAAGCGCCCGGGACCGACCAGCTCGTACGTGGCGCTGGCGTGGGACTGGCAGTCGAGGAGGACCGAAGCCGCCACTTCTGCCACGTCGTCCACGTCGACCATGGACTGCCGTCGATCCAAGGACCAAGACAGTCGAAAGACGCCGTGCTCGAAGGCCGGCACCAGCCGGTGCCGCAGCATGTAGTTGGCCGGCTGAAGGATGGTGAACTCCAGTCCCGACGAGACCAGGTGCTGTTCGATCTCCAGCTTCGACTGGTGCTGGACGAGCTCGGGGATGTTCGGGTGCAGGACGGAACTGAGGACGAAGTGCTGCACGCCGGCCTCGCGGGCGGCGTCGATTGCCGCGACTCCCGTCGCAGTCTCGTCGGGGTGGAGCGCGGGTCCCACGTAGTAGACGGAGTCCGCGCCGCGGACGGCCGCAGCGATCGCGCCCGGCGCCGAGAGGTCGCCGACCACGACCTCGGCGACGCCGGCGGCCCGCAGCGCGTCGGCCGAGGACTCCGAGCGCACCCAGGCACGGACCTCGGCGCCGGCAGCTACCAGTCGCGGCACCAGCAGCTTGCCTTGGTTGCCGTTGGCGGCGGTCACGAGGATCACGACAGCGCTACTTGCCCGTGACGGCCCGGAGGAACGCGATGTCGCCCTCCTCGGCGAACTGGTGCAGGCCCTTGGAGGTCATGTCGGGCTGGTGCTCGCGCTGCGGCTCGGGGACCGACGGGTTGCCGCTCCAGGACAGCAGGCGGCAGACCCGGCGCTTGATGCGCCAGCCGTCCGGGGTGCGGACCAGCTCGTCGTCGTAGTAGCCCGTGCCGAGCCAGGACGAACCGCCCTCGGCCGCGTGGCGCACGAGCAGCCAGTTGCCGTAGCTGAAGGCGTTGGCGGTGTGGCCGTCCACGTGGACGAGCTGGCCCATCATCGTGTGGACGTGACTGTCGAGGGTGTCGTGGAACTCGGCGAAGGACTTCTTGAAGACGTCGAGGCCGACCCACGCCGCGCCTGCCGGGCCGAAGACGGCCTCCACGTCCTGGGTGAAGACGCGGTCGAACAGGTCCCAGGCGCGGGCGTCCAGCGCGAAGCCGTACATGTTGAGCGCCTCGATGATCTCGGCCTTGTCGTCGTTGCTGGTCATGCGGGTGTCCTTGTCTGTGTCGGCGGGGAGTGTCAGGAGCGAACGGGCAGCTGCACGTACGAGGGGCGGGAGCCGCCGGTGTGGATCACGTGCTGCCCCTTGTTCTGGGCGACGTAGTCGCGGGTCATGGGCATGTGCGGGCCTAGCGGGTTCTGCGCGCTGATGACCACACGGACCTGCTCCCCCGCGTGGAGGACCAGCCCGATCGGCAGCAGGTCGATCTCGACCTCGACGACCTGCTCGGGCTCGAGCTTCTCGACCCGGTCGAACGAGTGCGCGGGGACGTCGTCGGTCGACAGCGCATCGTCCAGGTGTCGCGCCGAGACCCGGAGTCGCCCGTTCGAGCCCTTGTAGCGCAGCACGGACGAGCCCTTCTCGGTGAGGTCGTGCAGGACCGCGCTCCGGCTCGGCACCGTGAACTCCTGGAGCGGGGTGCCCTGGGCGTCGAGCTTCTGGAGCAGGACGAACAGCTCCATGTCGTCGGACCCCTTGGCCTCGACCCACAGGTGCGCCTTGGGGTAGCCGACGAGCACGGTCTCCTCGGCGAATCGGGTCGTGAACGACACCAGTCCCGGGCCCATGGCGACGTCGTACTCGGCCGGCACTTCCGTCGCAGGCGTGTCGGTGGTGAGGGACCGCGTGCGGCCGTCGAGGTAGTACTTCACCGAGCTCACGTCGGTGGGCGGGAACTCCGTGGCCTCGTGGCCCTCGCTGTCGCCGCCCTCGAGGTCGAGGAGGCTGTAGCGGACCCGTGCGGTCTGCTCCCAGCCGTTGTCCTCGCCCTTGAGGAAGCGGTCGAAGAAGCGCCGCAGGTCCTCGACGTTCTCCTCGCGGTAGAAGTCGGGCCACTCCTGCGTGCTGTGGACGCGCAGCCACTTGTCGGTCGAGGCGATCCTTCGCCAGCCGCGGAACGTGCCGGCCGTGTGCAGGGTGTTGGAGTAGCTGGCCACGACGTATGCCGGGACGGTGACCTGCTCGAAGCGTGGGGTCTTGTCCTCCCAGAGGTCGTCGACCAGGGGGTGCTCCTCCACCTCGGACAGGATGTCCTCACGCTGGTTCTGCCCCATGTAGCTCTGCTTCTGCAGGCGCTCGCCGAAGCCGATGTCCGGCATGCCGCCGCGCATCACGAGGTCGCGGTAGATGTCGCTGAAGCCCTCCCACGGGTTGATCGCGGCGAGGTGCGGCGGCTGCTCTGCCGCGGTGAACCACTGCGCGACCGCGAGGTAGGACGTGCCGCTCATCCCGACCTTGCCGTTGCTCCACTCCTGCTCGGCCAGCCACTCGATGAGGTCGTGGCAGTCCTCCCCCTCCTGGCGTCCGAACATGGCGCTGTCGCCCTCGGAGTGGGCGATGCCGCGCGGGTCGGGGTTGCAGACGGCGTAGCCCTTGGCGCACCAGTAGGCCGGGTCCGGACCCTCGAACTTCTCGAGGCCCGAGCGGGCCGAGTTGTCGAGCCCGAGCATGCCGAGCAGGCCGAGGACCATCGGGGAGGATCCGTGGCTCTTGCCGTAGGGGCTCCAGGCGACGATCACGGGCACCTGCTCCGTGCCGGCAGGACGGAACACGTCGACGTAGATCGTGACGCCGTCGCGCAGCGTGACTGCGACGTCCTTCTCGAAGACGATCTCGCTCGAGAGCGGAAGGAACATCGGGGCCAGCTGGTAGCCAGGCGCCAGGGTCTGCGTCCCCGGCTTGAACTCGGTCGTCATGCCGTGCGCCGGGGTGGCGGCGTACTGGGACGGCTCGTAGCGCTTCTCTACCTGGCTCATGTCAGGACCTCTGCTCGTGGGATGGTGGTGGCGATGGGAGTGGTGTCAGTGGTGGGGTGCACGATCGCGTCGTAGACCGTGCGGCGGTAGTCGAGGAAGCGCGGGTCGGCCTTGGTGGCCAGCTCGTCACGTGGCCTCGGGAGATCGACGGCGACCTCCATCAGCACGTGGCTCGGCCGGGCGCTGAGCACGAAGACGCGGTCGGCGAGGAAGATCGCCTCGTCGATGTCGTGGGTGATCAGCAGGGTCGTCAGACCGAGCTCCGCCGAGATCTCGGCGGTCATCAGCTCGAGGTTGATCCGGGTCTGGGCGTCAACCGAGGCGAAGGGCTCGTCCATGAGCAGCACCCGCGGGTGGGTGGCCAGGGCACGCGCGATCGCGACCCGCTGCTGCATGCCACCCGACAACTGCCAGGGGTACTGGTCCTCCACACCGGCGAGGTGGACGCGCGCGAGCGCCTCCGCGGCCCTCTCGGTGCGCAACTGCCGGGGCAGGTCCTTGAGCCCGAACTCGACGTTCTTGCGGACGGTGAGCCAGGGGAACAGGCTGCGGTTGTACTCCTGGAAGACGATGCCGAAGCCGTCGGGGACGCGGCGGACGGCCTTGTCGTCGAACCGGATCTCGCCGCGGCTCGGCTTCAGCAGGCCGGCGATGGTGCGCAGCAGGGTGGTCTTGCCACAGCCGGACGGTCCGACGATGGCGACGAACTCGCCCTCGGCGACGGTGAACGACACGTCGCCGATGGCCTCGACCTGGGCGCCCTTCTCGCCGACGTACGTCTTGCCGATCCCGTCGGCCGACAGCAGGACCGGGGCAGGTGAGGTGGTGGTGGAGATGGTCATGAGGTGCGGCCCTTCATTCCGTCGAACCAGGACATGGCGCGCTTCTCGACGGCCGAGAAGAGCGCGGTGAGCAGAAGACCGACCAGCGCGAGGATGACCACACCGGCGTACATGGAGGTCATGGCGTAGAGGCGCTGGGACTGCAGGACCAGGTAGCCGAGCCCGGACGAGGCGCCGAACATCTCGCTGACCACCATGAGGATCAGGGAGATGGCCAGGCCGATGCGGAGCCCGGTCGTGATCTGCGGCGTCGCCGCGGGAAGGACCACGCGGCGCAGGATGGAGAAGCTGGAGCCAGAGGTGTAGACCCGAGCGCTCTCGATGTAGCCGGGGTCGACCCGCCTGATGCCGTCCACCGTGTTGAGCAGGACGGGCCAGAAGGCGCCGAGCGCGATGATGCCGACCTTCATCGGGTCGGTCGATCCGTAGAGGGCGACCGCGAGCGGGACGAGGGCGGGCACCGGTACAGCCCGGAGAAACTCGAGCGGCGCGGTGGTCCAGGGCTCGAGGGCACGCCACCAGCCGAGCACGACCCCGAGCGCGATACCGGCCGCCGAACCGAGGACGAAGCCGGCGAGCGCGCGGGCGACCGACGGGAGGATGTCGTTGGTGAGGGCGTCGGACCGAAGCACCTCGAGGGTCTCGGTCAGCACCTCGGACAAGGGAGGGAAGAGCCCGCTGGCGTCGCGCCGTCCGGCGATCTCCCACAGGCCCATCAGCACCAGTACGAAGATCCAGCCGACGGAGCGGTGGGTGACGGAGCGGAACGTCGGGGCCTTCATCGTCGTCCTTCCGTCGAGAGTGCCTGCCAGCCGGCGATGCCGCGCTCGGCGGAGGCAAGGAGCAGGTTGATGACGACGCCGAGCGCCCCGGTGACCAGGAGACAGGCCCACACGACGTCGTTCTTGCCGGCGTTCTGGCTGCTGACCAGCAGGCTGCCGAGTCCGGGGCTGCCCGAGATGAGCTGGGCTCCGACGGCGACGACCACGCCGAGGCTCGCGCTGAGCCGGAGCGCCGTCACCATCGCGGGGACGGTCGCGGGCAGGACCACCCGTCGGATGATGGCGAGCTGGCCGAGCCCGAAGGAGCGGGCAGTGTCGACCTGCAGCGGGTCGACGGCGCGCACGCCGCCGCGGGCGCCGAGCAGGAGCGGCCAGACGCAGGCGATGGCGATGAGGAAGACCTGCATGGGCACTTCGATGCCGAAGAGCACGATGGCGACGGGGACGAGCGCCACGGCGGGGACGGGGCGCAGGATCTCGACGGCACTGCGGGTCGCCCGGTCCGCCCAGCGCGAGAGTCCTACGGCGATGCCGCTGGGGATGCCGATGGCGGTGGCCACCAGCAGGCCCAGGAGCCAGGCGAGGACGGTGTAGCCGATCGCCGACACCATGTCGCCGTCGACCACCGAGGTGCGCAGCGCGCCCAGGATCTCGCCGGTCGACGGGACGCTGGTGGTGGGCAGCAGGCCCACCGCTCGCATCCCCTCGAACAGCAGGACGAGGGTGGCCAGCCCGGCGCACGCCTGGAGCGTGCGCCGGACGGGCCGGGGGATGTCAGTCAGCAAGGAAGGCATCTGCTGAGTCCGGCTTCTCGTCGATGACACCGACCTGGACGAGCAGGTCGGCCCATGCGTCCCAGCCGGCGGCGTCGTCGGTGGTGTCCATCGGGGCGAGCGAGATCACGCCGGCGAGGTCCTCGGGCACCTCGGTGATCGTCGGGATCACTGCGCGCACCTCATCGTCGTGGGCGAGGGCATACTCGGTGGCCTCGTCGACCGCCGCACGGAACTCGTCGACCACGTCCGAGTTGTCGGAGATCCACTTCTCCGAGGCGAGGAGGGCCGAGATCGGCGTCGTCGCGGGGAGTCCCTCCGAAACCGACACGAGGGGAACTGCGGCGCCGCTGCCCTTCAGGATGGTGACGAAGGGCTCGGTGGAGATGATGGCGTCCACGCGACCGGCGGCGAGGGTCTCGCCCATGTTGGGGAACGGGATCTCGACGAACTCGACGCTCGACGCGTCCACACCGGCCTGGTCCAGGGACTCCATGAGCGCGAGGTCGGGCAGCTGGAACAGCGATGCGGTCGCGATCTTCTTGCCGGCCAGGTCCTCGAGCGTCTTGATGTCGCTGTCCGGAGAGACCATGACCTGGATCGGGAAGGTGCTCGGGTCGTCGCCGGCAGTGGAGACAGTGGTCACGGACTTGATCGGCACGTTGTTGGCGCGGGCGGCCATCAGCGCCGGCGGGTTGCCCCAGATGAGGTCGGCGTCGCCGCTCATCAGCGTCGGCACGAGGGCGGCGGGCTCGACGAAGGAGATCTCGAGGTCGATGCCGTGGTCCTCGAAGATGCCCTCCTTCTCGGCCAGCACGAAGGGCGCCACCTGGCCGATGGCCAGGCTCGTGAGGTTGACCTTGGTGAGGCCACCCTCGGCTGCGGCTGCCGCTGCCGGTTCGTCGTCACTTCCACCACCACAGGCCGCGGTGCTCAAGGCGAGCATCGCCACCAGGGCGGGACTGAGGATGGTGCGGATCTTCATGGGTGTCTCGTCTCATGTGGGTGTGTGAGGGTGCGTCGAGCCACGCCCTCGTCGGTCGACGAGGGCGGTGTGTCCGAGAGATCAGCGGACCTGTGCCAGCGGTGCCGGCGCGAAGCGGTCCAAGGTGGTG
The DNA here is from genome assembly GCF_900112035.1 of Nocardioides alpinus. GTDB lineage: Bacteria > Actinomycetota > Actinomycetes > Propionibacteriales > Nocardioidaceae > Nocardioides > Nocardioides alpinus. The sequence goes on from NZ_FOKC01000003.1 coordinate 332,693, forward strand.
ATCCCCGCAACCTTGTGCGGTTCGCTTCCGGCCATGAGCCGGCCGTAGTTCTCCGAGAGCGCCTCGAGGTTGAGGGCGCCGTGCAGGGTGATGACGCGGGCGTCGCGCCAAGCGCGCTGGATCGGCTCGCTGTCCTGGATGGCGGTCGAGCCGGAGTTGCGCTGCAGGAGCTCGATGGCCTCGGCGCAGCACTTGGCGGCGTACGACGTCTCGAGGAGCACCCGGGCCATGAAGTCCTGCATGTGCTCGGGCGACGCAGGGGTGCCGGCGGCGGCGAGCTCGCCGAGTCGGTCGGTCTCGTCGGCGTTGGCCTGCGCCATCAGGGTCGCGGCCTGGATCTTGGTGTGGACCTCGGCGAGCATCAGGTGGGTCAGGGGCGCGTCGAGCTGGTTCTTGTACGTCGTGCCGCGGATCGGTCGGCCCTTGGATCGCTCGAGGAAGCGCTCCAGTGTGCCCTTCGCCAAGCCGATCGACATCCCGGCCATCGTGCTGAAGGCCCAGCCGAGGGAGGGGACGTGCCACAGCGACCCGCTGAGCCCGCTGTCGTGCGTGCCGGCGGCAATCTCGCGGAAGTCGACGCCGCGGTAGGCAGGGACGAACAGGTCGTCGCCCTTGAGCTCGACCGAGACGCTGCCCGTCCCCTTCATGCCGGCGACGTGCCAGTCGTCGAGGAACCGGAGCTCGTCACGCGGCACCTGGACGGCCACGAGGTAGGGGCCCTCGCCGTCGTCGGCGATGCAGCCCAGGTTGGTGAACGGCGACCACAGGGAGTCGGTCGCGAAGGTCCACGGGCCGCCGGAGAGGACCCAGCCGTCGGCGACGCGCACGGCCTTTCCGCGCGACGCCGGGAAGTGGCTGGAGCCGGAGACGCGGGGACCGACCCACTCAGGGGCGTACACCTCCTCCACGACCTTGGCGCCGGTGCCGACTGGCAGCCAGTTCGTCGAGCAGCCGCCCCATACGATCCATCCGGCCGAGCCGTCCCACTTGCTGACCTCGGCGACCACGTCCAGCTGCTGGCGCACGGTCAGCTCGTAGCCGCCGTACTCACTGGGGCTCGCGATGTCGAACGCACCAGTGGCGTGCAGGTCGGCGATCGTCTCGTCGGAGTGGCGTCCCGCTCGCTCGGCCTCCACGGCGCGATCACGCAGGGTGGGTCCGAGGGCACGGACCTTCTCGAGGATCGTGGCGACCCGCTCGGCACGGGTGTCGGTCTCGGTCATCGTGGGCGTCTCCTGCAGGTAGGCGGTCATCGCGCGGGCACGATCGGCAGCTGGATGTAGCTCGGGTGGTCGGGGCCGGTGAGGACGGTGTTGGTGGCGTCCACGTGGTAGCTGGTGTCGTACGCCCGAGAGGGCACGCCGGCCGGCGTGTAGGGCTGGATGTCGACGCGGAGACGGGCACCGCGTGGAATCCGGGCACTGCTCGGGTGGAGCCCGACCTCGATGGCCACGACCTCGTCCGCTTCGAGCGGCGCGTGGTCGGCCTCGAGGTGCGTGTGCACCGGCCAGTAGTCGGTGGACCGCGATTCGTCCAGCGCGCGGTGCGAGACCTTCAGCAGTCCGGTCCAGGCGGGGTGGATGTTGGACGGGTCCACGGGAGGCACGAGGCTCTCGTAGCGGATCTCACGGTCGTTCTCGTCGATCACGCGCAGGGACACGAAGACGTCCATGTCGAAGCTGGTGGAGGAGACCCAGAGCCCGGCCTTGCCGTAGCCGGCAAGGACCATGTCCTCGGTCATCGGCTCGCTGATGAACGTCGCTCCCGTGGACCATCGGGGTGTGCCACCGATGGGACCGACCGGCGCCATGGAGGGGTGGCCGACGTCGAGGTGGGCGTCGTACGTCGTGCTGGCTGCGGTGGTGGGCGGCGAGGCACTGACACGCAGGAAGTCGGCGCGGCGACCGTCCCCCGCCCATTCGGCGGGAGTCGCGTCGAGGTACCAGCGCCGGTAGTCGGTTCGTGCGATGGGCCACTCGGACTCCTCCGAGACGAAGTGGCCGCCGTTGCCGGTGCGCACCTGCACCCGGATCGGGGCGCTGTCCATGACTCCGTTGTCGACGCCCTTGAGCCAGTGGTCGAAGAACTGCATGTGCTCCGCGACCGTGTTCGCCGTGTAGCTGTGCGGGAACCAGGCGTCGACGAAGTCGAACTTCTTGTCGGTGACACCGGACGAGTTGATGAAGGTCTCGCTGCTGCCGGCCTGGTGGATGACGACGCCGGTCTGCGGGCCGACGATCCACACGGGCGCGGTGGCCTTCTCGAGCTGGGGGCGCATGAAGACCGAGCCGTTGTGGCCGTAGGCCTCCGGGTCGTTGAAGGGCGTCTTGAGGACCTGCTCCAACCAGTCGGTCTCCTGGCGCTCGCCGACGAAGTTGTGGCCGGCCATCGCCTTGCGCCACCACATCCAGAAGCCCTCACCGAACAGCCCGCCGCCGTAGAAGGCCTCGTTGTAGAGGTCGGCGTCAGTGCCGAGGGCGATCATGGCCTTGAGGTGCGGGGGCTGGAGGCTGGCGACGGTGTGCTGCGTGATCGCGAGGTAGGACATGCCCCACAGGCCCACGTGGCCGTTGGACCAGGGCTGGGTGCCGGCCCACTCGATGGCGTCGTAGTAGTCCTCGGCCTGCTGGACGCTGAAGGGCGCCTGGAGACCGGGGCTGCGGCCCACGCCCCGTGAGTCGACGCGGATGCAGACGTAGCCCTCGGGGACCCAGGTCGCGGAGTCCACGCTCTCGTGGTTCTCGTACTGCAGGCCGTCGGGGTTGCCGGAGAAGTAGCGGTCCTCCAGCTTCTCCTTCTGGGCTGCGCTCGCGTCGTCGGCGATGACGCCGTGGTCGAAGCTCTTGCCGTAGAAGCCCTTGTTCATGACGACGGGGTGCTGGCCGTCGTCGGCCGGGCGGAACACGTCGGCGAGGACGTACGACCCGTCCCGGAGCGGGATCTCGACGTCGGTCATCTTGACGATGCCGCGGATGTTGCGTCGCAGCTCGTTGCGGGCAGCGGCGGCGTCGCGCAGGGTGCGCGGCTGGTTGGCGGTGAAGACGCCTTCGGTGGCGTTGAGCTTCTCGAGCAAGCCGGCGACCAGCGCGTCGCTCGCGAAGGTCATGGTGTTGTCCCCCGAGAAACCGACCATCTGCTTGGCATCTCCTCCCCCGCCATCAGTGGCCACGACGTCGGCTGCGTCGGTGTCGGCCTGGTTGAAGTTCAGGGCGTTGACGCCGATGACTTCGTGGACGACCGGCGAGATGCGCACGCCGCCCTCACCGTTGCCCTCCTCGTCGAGGGTCTGCACGAAGCGGGCGAGGTTGGTGACGATCGGGTCGTGGAGCTTGTCGATGTTGCCGTCCACGCGGGGAACCAGGTGGGCGAGGGTGAGCCGGGGGGCTGCCGCCACGGCTCCGAGGACCAGGTTTCCGACGAAGAAGGTGACGGCCTCGCCCTCGCGGTAGTGGAACTCGCCGCGGTCGTTGGTGAGACCGGACTCGGTGGGCGTCTCGTACCTCAGGCCACAGATCGGGCCGGCGAAGACTCCGGTGAGCTGCTCGGTGGCTGACTGGTGGGTGCTCATCACTTCTCGCTTCCAAGGCTGGCCGGGACGTCCCGACGGGCAGGGGTGGTGGTTCGATCGGTGTGGTCTCCGGGGAGGAGGACGCACTTCGCGTGGGGTGAGGCTGCTTGTGCGCGCCAGGCCTCGGGGAGCTCGTCGAGGGGGCGCATCTGCACCTGGACGTGGAGGTCGCCGGCGGCGAGAACGGACCAGAGCCACCGCAGGGCGGGCTCCTTGTCGGCGAGCGAGGTGTGCAGTCCGGCGAAGCCGGTGAGCGTCAGCTGCTTGCCGCGGAGCAGTCCGGCCGGCACGTGGGCGGTGGGGCCGGCCATGTTGCCGATGTTGACGATGCGGGCGCCGGGGGCGCAGACCTGCAGTGCGGCCTCGAGCGGGGTGCCGTACAGGCCGTCGAGGACGACGTCGGCGGTGCCGATCTCGTCTCCCAACCTGACGGTCAGCTCCTCGGCGCTCTCGTCGGGTCGCAGGTCGACGGTCGCGTCGGCGCCGATCGCACGCAGGTGCTCGAGGGCCTGCGGGTTGCGGCCCACACCGACGACCCGGCCCGCGCCCTTGAGGCGGGCGATCTGGACGGCCAGCTGTCCGACGGCGCCGGTGGCGCCGAGGACGAGCACCCGCTCCCCCGCCATCAGCGACGCCCGCTCGATCAGCGGCAGGTAGGCGGCGACACCGGCGTTGCCGACGGCTGCCGCCCGGACGGGGTCGGGGCCGTTGGGCAGGACCAGGACGTTGGCGTCATCCACCATGACGTGGGTCGCCAGCGCGCCGGGGCGAGCGGGGGACGCGTGGCACTCGGCGTAGACGAGGGTTCCCACAGCGTGGCGGTCGGACTCGAGCACGGTGCCGACGCACTCGCTGCCCGGCACGTACGCCGTTTCGTGGCGCATCGAGTGGAAGCTGCCGGACGCGATGGCGAGGTCGAGAGGGTTCAGCGGTGCGGCGACGACCTCGACCAGCGTCGTGCCGGCGGCACGCGCCGGGAGGACAAGCTCTCCCAATCGCGGCTCGGCTCCAGGCGCGTCGATGAAGGCCGCGGTGGTGGCGGGGGACTCACTCACGACGACCTCCTTCAGAAACTACCCGGATGTTTCGGGTGTTTGAATCTTGGGCAGTGACGGCGGTCACTGTCAAGGTTTTGGGTGAAAATAGTCGGGTGGTTTATCGCCCGACCCGGCTGGCGTCCGGCACGCTCATTGGATACGCTGCGTGTCTTACGTCACACCGTAAGGTCGTCGCGCAAGATACGCAACGTTTCTAACGAGGGAGTTTCATGAGTCGTCGGCACGGAGCGGTGCTGGAGCGTGCAATCGCATCAGCCGTCCTCGCAGAGCTCGCCGATCGCGGTTACTCGGGGATCACCTACGACGGCGTTGCCGCTCGGGCAGGCACGAGCAAGCCCGTGCTCTACCGGCGCTGGGCGACCAGGGCGGAGATGGTCCTGGCCGCGGTCATGACCACCGGAACGGAGGTGGTGACGACGCCGGACCACGGCGACCTGGCCGAAGACCTCAAGGCCCTACTGCACGCCATGCGGGAGAACTTCGGCACCGGCCGCGCCACCATGCTCGGACTCCTCGCCGAGCTGGACGAGAACTCGGCCGCCTCGATCGGCGAGCTCATCTCTCAGTGGGGCGCGCACCTGGTCGAGCCAGCGATCCACAGCGCCCGCGCCCGCGGCGAGCTCGGCACGGCCGACATCCCGACCGCCGTCCTAGCCCTCCCCTTCGACCTCGGCCGCCACGAACTGGCCATCCGCGGGGACCTGCCTCAGGAGCGCATCGACGTCATCGTCGATGTCCTCGTAGTGCCGTTGCTCGCGCTGCACAGTCACGCCGGAGCGAAGCACGACACCGGCCCCATCCCGTTGGTCGACTGACCTACGAGTCCAGCACTCCGCCCGGTCCGTCGGCCAGGCGCAGCGCACACTCGAGCTCGAGCCGACGGACGCGTAGGTCCCTGCCCGTCTCCTGCTCGACCTTCTTCACCCGGTACGCGACGGTGTTCCGGGCCACGTGGAGGATCTCCGCAGACCGGGCGAGACTTCGGTCGCAGGCGAGGTAGGCAGCCACCGTCTCCCGGAGCTCCGCGGCCGACTTGGTGTTCGCGGCCAGCGGCCCGAGCTCGCGCGCCACGAACGCCCGGGCAAGGGTGAGGTCCCTGCTGAGCAGCACGGCCAGCTCCACGTCGGCGTACCACGTCACCGCATCTGGCACACGCGCGGAGGATCGGACGAGCTCGGCTGCCTCGGCTGCTTCGTGGTGCGACTGGCGGAACCCGTCGACGCCGGTCGCCATGGCACCCACCGCGACGCGCACCCCCGGAACGTCGTCGGGGCTGACGAGAGCCGGTCGCTCGACGTCGCGGGAACGCCAGGAGGACCACACCCACACTGAGGAAGCCCCGAAAGGGACGACGAGGCTGGCGCTGCAACCACTGCCCTCCAGCAACCGGGCGGCCACCCGCTGCAGGTCGCTTGGCGTCTCCACGCTCCCGGGGTCGCGCCACACCACAAGGGCCAGGTGGTGACGGTCCAGCGGATAGCCGAGTGTGCCCGAGGCACTCGGCGAAGAGACTATGTGGCCGTCAAGGATCGTCCGAACCAGCTCCGCCCGTTCCGCGGCCGCACTGGTCACCCAACGGTCGTGCTCAGTGAGGTACTCAGCGGCCATGCCCGAGGCGAAGTCGTCCATGAAGCGGAAGAGGAGCTCCGACGTGCGCTTCATCTCCACTGTGCGCAGAGGCTCATCGACCACCGTCGACGCCGCCTCCAGAAGGGCTCGAGCCATCATCGAGTGGCCGAGGCGGATGCCGTGAAGGACCTGGTCGAGCGGGATCTTTCGCCGCACGAAGTCGCGGTCGCCCTCCAGCGCCTCGGCGGGAACCACGCTCGTCGTCGGCACCTCTGAGACCAGCATGAGCATCGAGTGCAGCGTCGACGACTCCGTTCCCATCCGCACCGTCTCGAACGCCTCCTCGCCGCCGCTCAGCACGGGCATCTCGGCGATGATCGTCGAGGCCATCTCGTGGCCGACGTCCACCGCCCAGTCGACGGCGGCGGGGCCGAGCACCTCGCGCGCCATCGCGATGGTCGGCGGATGGCTCGCAGGCAGGTGCCGACCCGATCCGGACAGGGTCAGCAGCCATCGTCCATCGGACTGCTCCGGCACCTCAGGACTCACCATTCGGCGTAGTGGTCACGCTGCCAGTTGCCCTGGTTCGGCACGGTCCGCGCGTCGAGCTGGCACAGGGTGCCGCGGAAGAAGACCAGTGGCCGGCGCGGCAGGGGTGGTACGTCGAGACGGACGACGCGGCCGACGACAACGTCGTGGTCACCGATCGTCACCACCGAGTCGACCTCGCAGTCGATCCAGCCGAGGGCCTCCGCCAGACGTGGTGCGGCGTGATCGCCCGCCACGAGAGGGACTCCCGCGAACGGGTCCTGCCCCTTGCGGGCGAACGCCTGGCAAAGAGCGCCCTGCCCATCGTTGAGAAGACTGACCGTAAACGTCCCGGCCCCGCGAATGCGCGAGAGCGTCGAGGACCCGGAGCCGGCGAAGAACCCCACCAGCGGGGGGTCCAGGGAGATCGACGTGAAGCTGCCGACCGTCATCCCCGTCGGACCGTCGTCGTCGGCGGTCGTCACGACGCACACCGAGGTCGGCACGTGTCCCAGCGCACGGCGAAAGGCCGTCGCATCGAACTGCGGTTGCAGGCTGGTCAGTGTCATGGCCGATTCTCCAGAAGCTCGGGCGGCAGGAGGACGATTCCTCTCGACTCCCGAAGTGAAGCACGTCACGTTCTCGACCGACTTGGCCTGCAAGGCCAAATCTTGCCCTCGCATCTGCATTCACGTGATGGCCGTCACACGAGTCCAACGGGCCGCCAGAACTCTGGACTGGCGACGCAAGCGCCGCGTGTGAGGTGTGTCGCACTGTTGCGGCGATCACCCACCATCGCGGCCCTCCCGAGGGTCGGCCGACCCGCAGGAGCTCTCATGACACTCACCACCGCAGACCGACCCGCGACCGCCGCGGCACCGACGAGCGACGACCTCGTGGCCCGCGCCGCCGAGCTGGTGCCGCTGCTGCGTCGCAATGCGGAGACCACGGAGCGGCAGCGCCGGGTGGTCGAGGAGAACATCGAGGCCATCCAGGCCGCCGGCCTCTACGGCGTCTCCGTGCCGTCGCGCCTCGGCGGACTCCAGACCGACCTCACCACCTCCCTGCGCGTCAGCGTCGAGCTGGCCCGCGGTGACGGCTCCACCGCCTGGGTCAGCACGCTGATGAACGTCTGCTCGTGGATGACCGGGCTCTTCCCCGACCGCGCCCAGCAAGAGGTGTGGGGCGAGGACCCCGCTGCCCGCGTGTGCGGCGTCCTCTCACCGACGGCCACCAGCCGCAAGGTCGACGGCGGACTCGTCGTCACGGGCAAGTGGGGCTTCGCGTCGGGCTGCCTGCACTCCCAGTGGGCCGGTCTGGGCATCCCCGTCGTGAACGACGCCGGTGAGCCGATCGACCAGGGCATGGCCCTGATCCCCATGAGCGAGCTGTCGGTCGAGGACACGTGGTACGTCGCCGGCATGCGCGGCACCGGAAGCAACACCCTCGTCGCCGAGGAGGTGTTCGTGCCCGACCACCGGATCCTCTCCGTGACCCGGGCCATCGGCGGGGACTACCCCACCGAGCACCAGGACGAGTCGCTCTACCGCTCGGCGCTGGTGCCCGTCCTCGCTCTGGTGCTCATCGCCCCTCAGGTGGGCCTCGCCAAGCAGGCGCTGGAGATCGTCAAGTCCTCCCTCGCCAAGGGACGTGGCATCAGCTACACGTTCTACGAGAAGTCCTCGCTCGCCCCGACCACCCAGCTCCAGGTCGCGCAGGCATCCCAGCTGATCGACACCGCCGAGCTGCACATGCTGCGCGCCGCAGGCGACATCGACCGCGCTGCGGAAGCCGGGGAGTACCTCGACTTCGCCACTCGGGCGCGGGTGCGGGCCGACGTCAGCACCATTGCCCGCAGCTGTCGCGAGGCCGTCGACCTGCTGCTCAACGTGCACGGCGCCGGCAGCTTCGCCGAGGCCAACCCGATGCAGCGCGTGTGGCGGGACCTGGAGACCGGCAGCCGGCACGCCGTGGTGAACCCCGAGATCGGCTTCGAGCTGTACGGGCGCTCGCTGCTCGGTGTCGAGGAGCAGATCACCGCCCTCATCTGACCCCGACGACCACCAACCAGGAGCACACCATGCAGCTCGCCAACGTGGACGGCCACGCCGTCCTGATCACCACCGTCACCGGCACCGGCGTCATCCACGGCATCGACGTCGCCGAGGCCAGCGCCGGCAAGTTCGGCCCGGGCCTTCCGGCCCTCTACGAGGACTGGGACGGGTTCCACGCGTGGGCCGACACCCTCGACACGACGGACCAGCAACCCGTGCTCGTCACGCGCGACCAGCTCGGCAGCCCGTCCCCCGCGCCACGCCAGATCGTGGCCATCGGCCTGAACTACCGCAGCCACGCCGCGGAGTCCGGCTTCGAGCCGCCGACGGGTCTGCCACCGACCTTTACCAAGTTCGTCACCAGCCTCACCGGTCCCGACACCGAGATCGTGCTGCCCCCGGGCGGCAAGACCGATTGGGAGGTCGAGCTGGTCGTCGTGATCGGCCGGAGCGCCAGCGGCGTCGACGAAGCTGACGCCTGGGGACACGTCGCCGGCCTCACCATCGGGCAGGACATCTCGGAGCGGGTCACCCAGCTCGCCGGCCCGGCACCCCAGTTCAGCATCGGCAAGTCCTTCCCCGGGTTCGCGCCAGTCGGACCCTGGCTGGTCACCGTCGATGCGGTGCCGGACCGGGACGACCTCGCCCTCGGCTGCGCTGTCAACGGCGAGACCGTGCAGGACGGTCGCACCAGCGACCTGATCCAGTCCGTGCCAGCACTCATCGCCAGCCTGTCCACCACCATCACGCTGCTGCCCGGCGACCTCATCTTCACCGGCACCCCGGCAGGCGTGGGCGCCGGGCGCACTCCTCCGAGGTTCCTGCAGGACGGCGACCAGCTGCACAGCTGGATCGAGGGCCTGGGCGAGCAGCGCCAACGCTTCGTCGCCGCCCCACCCGCCCAGACCCCCGGCGCCTGACGACGCCACCGGAAGGACTTGCCATGTCACTGCACAGACTCACCTCCATCACCATCGGAGTTCCCAACGTCGACGAGACCGTCGCCTACTACGAGGAGTTCGGTCTCACCCACGACGGAGACGGCAGCTTCAGCACCACCGACGGCGGGCAGCAGCTTCGTATCGCCTACTCACAGGTGCGTCGGCTCCTCGACATCGGCATCGGCGTGGACGACCCCGATGACGTCGACCGGATCGCCCAGCAGCTGCGCGCCCTCGACCTCCCGATCGAGCACACGAAAGGTGCGGTGATCACCGAGGAGCCGATCGCCGGCTTCCGCGCTGCCGTCTCGGTCAGTCCACGCATCGAGCAGACCTCGCAGCCCACGCCCTACAACGGGCCGGGGCGCGTCGATCGGTCCGGGCGGGCTCCGGGCGTGCTGCGCGAGGGGCCGGTCAAGCCGCGCAAGCTGGGGCACGTCGTCATCGGCTCCACCGACCAGGAGGCCACGCAGCGATTCTTCACCGACGGCATCGGCTTCAAGGTCAGTGACCGCGTGCCCGGGCTGGCCGCATTCATGCGGTGCTCGACCGATCACCACAACGTGCTCGTGCAGCAGGCACCCGTCAACTTCCTGCACCACACGTCGTGGCAGGTCGAGGACATCGACGAGATCGGCCGTGGTGCCACCGCGATGCTGGAGAAGGACCCGGGGCGCCATGTCTGGGGGTTGGGTCGCCATCACGTCGGTTCCAACTTCTTCTGGTACCTCAAGGACCCGGCCGGCAACTTCTCCGAGTACTACTCCGACATCGACTGCATCGTCGAAGATGCCTTGTGGGAGCCCGGCGTCTGGGAGGGCACCAAGGGCCTCTACAACTGGGGTCCGCCTCCGCCGCCGTCGTTCCTGGCCCCCGAGGACCTCGCGGGCATGATGACCGGCGCCCACAGCGGCTGATCGAGATGAGCCCCCCACCCACTCCCGTGCCGGCGACGACCACCCGTACCTCGCTTGACCTCTTCGTGGAGGCCGCGGCGAGCCGCTACGGCGTCGTCGCCGGCGACTACTGGCAGCTGCACCGGTGGTCGATCACCGAACCCGGCCAGTTCTGGGAGCTCGTGTGGGACTTCTACGGCGTCCGTGCCTCCACTCCGTACGACCGGGTGCTCAGCGACGACCCGATGCCGCACCAGCGCTGGTTCGAGGGCGCCCACCTCAACTACGCCGACCAGGTGCTCCGACACTGCGACCGTCCCGGCGCCGCCGTCGTCTCCATCCACGAGGACGGCACCCGCACCGAGCTCCGATGGAGCGAGCTCGGGCAGCAGGTGGCCGCCTTTGCCCACACCCTGCGCGCCCATGGCGTACGCCGGGGCGACCGCGTCGTCGGCTACCTGACGAACTCCATCGAGGCGATCGTGGCGTTCCTCGGGTGTGCATCCGTAGGAGCGGTCTGGGCGGGCTGTGCCCCGGACTACGGGGCGGCGGCGGCCGGCGATCGGCTGCGGCAGCTCGAACCCACCGTCCTGGTCGCCGTGACCGCGTACCAGTGGGCCGGCACCATCGTGGATCGTCGAACGGTCGTCGCCGAGCTCGCCCACGATCTGGGGGTGCGGACCGTCGTCTGCGTCGAACGGTCCGGGCTGGCCCTCGACACGTTCGACGGCGTCGAGGTCGTTGGCTGGCAAGACGCGATCTCCCCCTCGGTCAACCATGTCGAGGTCGAGCAGGTGCCGACCGACCATCCGCTGTGGGTCCTCTTCTCCTCGGGCACCACGGGCGTACCGAAGGGAATCGTCCACGGGCACGCCGGTGTGCTCCTGGCGCACCTGAGCCTGCTCGGACTCCAGCACGACCTGGGGCCTGGCGACACCCTGTTCTGGTACACCACAACGAACTGGATGCTGTGGAACGTGGTGGTCTCCGCCCTGCTGGTCGGTGCCACCACGGTGGTCTACGAGGGCAGTCCCATCCATCCGGGCCCTGATCGCCTCTGGCAGATCGTCGAGCAGGAGCAGGTCACCGTGTTCGGGACCAGCCCCGGGCACCTGCAGCACAGCGCGTCGTCAGGACTGCGCCCCAGCCGCGACCACGTCCTCGGCTCCCTGACCCAGGTCGCGGCTACCGGCGCCCCTGTCGCCCCAGCCCTCTTCGACTGGGTACGCGACGAGGTGGGACCCGATCTGCCGCTGGTGTCGGTCTGCGGAGGGACGGACGTGGTCAGCGCATTCCTCGGTGGAGCTCCCAACCTGCCCGTCCGCGCCGGCGAGATCTCCGGCCCGCAGCTGGGCGTAGCGGCCTCGACCTTCGGGCCCGACGGCACACCGGTGCGGGACACGGTCGGTGAGCTGGTCGTCACCGCGCCCTATCCCTCGATGCCGATCGGCTTCTGGAACGACCCGGACGGGTCGAAGTACCACGCTGCCTACTTCGACACGTTCCCCCAGGTGTGGCGCCAGGGTGACTGGGCGACCCACACCGGCCACGGGACCTTCATCGTGCACGGTCGCTCGGACTCGACCCTGAACCGCAACGGCGTGCGAATCGGGTCCTCCGACCTCTACCAGATCGTGGAGAAGGACCCCGCCGTCTCCGAGGCCCTGGTGCTCGGGGTCGAGCTGCCCGACGGTTCCTACCGGATGCCGATGTTCCTCGTCCCGTCCCCCGGACACCAGCTGACCGCGGCTGACCTGACGCGGCTGCAGGCCGCGCTGCGATCCCAAGGATCGCCGCGCCACGTGCCGGACGAGATGCACGTCGTCGACGCGATCCCGCACACGAAGACCGGCAAGAAGCTCGAGATCCCGCTCAAGCGCATCCTGCAGGGCGTCGAACCGGCCGACGCCGTGAGCGCGGGCGCGGTCGACCGTCCCGAGCTGCTCTCGTACTACACCGTCCTTGCCCGTCAGTGGGCCGAGGAACGGAGCGGTTGAGATGCACCATCACGTCATCGTCTTCCGCTGGAAGCCGGAGGCCGACCCGGAGGCGATCAGGAAGCTCGCGGACGGGCTCCGCGACCTGGCGGCCTCCCTGCCAGGCGTTGTCTCGTACGCATGCGGAACCGACCTTGGGATGCGAACCGGCAACGACGACTTCGGCATCTCGGCGGTGTTCGAATCCGCCGACGCCTTGCAGACCTACCTCGACCATCCCACCCACCGGGGGCTGGTGAGCACCTACGCCAGCTTGTTGCTTGCTGACAAGCACGGCCTCCAGTTCGCGGAAGAAAATTCATGACCACCGGCAACGTCACACACCCCACCCCGACATCAGGAGATCCCATGCCCACATCCCGTCCCCACGCTGGGGCCGGATCCGCCGATCCTGCGCCCGTCCACACACCGCGCTTGAACCGCCGGCGACTCCTCCAAGGGTCTGCGGGCGTCACACTCGCTGGCGCCTCTCCAGTCGCGCTGACAGACAACGCATCTGCATCCGCTCCGTCGCGAACCTCCCTCCGACGGATCCCGAAGATCGACGTCCACGCCCACTTCCTGCCGACCGACTATCGACAGGCCCTGATCGACAACGGTCACAGCGCGCCAGACGGATTCCCTGTGCTGCCGACCTGGAGTGCACCAGCCCACCTGTCCATGATGGACAGCCTGGGCATCGGCACCTCGATGCTCTCGATCAGCAGCCCCGGCGTCGACTTCGGCGCCGACAAGGTGGAGTGGGCGCGACGAGTCAACGACACGGGCGCCAAGACCGTCCAGGACAACCCAGGCCGATTCGGGCTCTTCGCGTCGCTTCCGCTGCCCGATGTCGACGCCTCGCTGGCCGAGATCCGCTATGCCTTCGACACCTTGAAGGTCGACGGAGTCAGCATGGAGACCAACTACGACGGCATCTACCTCGGCGACAGCCGTCTGGATCCGGTGTTCGCCGAGCTCGACCGACGCGGCGCGGTGCTGTTCCTCCACCCCACGTCACCGTCCTGCTGGGAGGCGACCTCCTTGGGCTACCCGAGGCCGATGCTGGAGTTCCTGCTCGACACGACCCGGGCGGTATCGAACATGGTTCTCAACGGCACTCTCGCCAGGTATCCGCACATTCGGCTGATCGTCCCTCACGCTGGAGCCGCGCTGCCCGTGCTGGCAGACCGCCTCGCCGGCGTAGCCGGCCTCTTCCCGGTCGGCGGACAACCGAAGGGTGAGGTCGACGTGATCGCCACGCTGCGCCGTCTGCACTACGAGGTCGGGGCCGGATGGCCCTTTCCGCGTCACATCGCCGCATTGCTCAACCTGGTCGACGCCAGCCAGCTGGTGTTCGGATCTGACTTCCCGTTCGGCGGAGCACCGGGTATCGCAGCGAACATCAACTCGCTCATCGACACCGACCTCATGCAGCACAAGGAGGTTGCCGGGGTTCTGCGCGAGAACGCACTGCAACTGTTTCCCCGCCTGCAAGCAGTCCCTTGAGCACATTGCCTACCGCCGTCCCCGTCCAGAACACCTGCATTCCCGCAGCACGGCCGAAGCGAAAGCGCCGGCCTCGGCTTCGTACCCCAGGATGCGACCACGGTGCGAATTCATACACCCCTCCTTGGCATGCAGGTGCCGACCTTGGTCCACAAGTCGACCAGGGGGCCAGTCGTCTACAAGCGCCTTCCCACAGAACCCACCTCGATCTGCAAACGGTGTATGTCGAAGAAGCAGAGGCGCACTGCGAGGACGGGCGCGGGGGTCTGCGACACCTACAAGATGTGTGGAGACCCTTGGGCTGAATCGTCAAGCATGACTGGGGTGAAGGGTTTAAGTGCGAGCGTGCATGCGGTCGTCGCCGTCACGGACAAACGGCGGTCCGGGCCCGGCGCGCTATCGCACCTCACGGAGACGAACTCCTGGACGGCGTCAACCCCGCGAAAGTGCCACCGTCAGTCCACGGACCTGTCGAACACCGCGTAGGGGTTCTAGCCTGAACGGATGTTCCAACTCAGCGCAGTCGACGTAGAGGGGGTTGCAACGGCGCTTGCGGATCAGACTGACTACGAGCACCGATGGCTGATCGATCCGCGAACGGGCGAGGTCGCGTTCTGGACCAGCGACACGGGCATCGACGGGGAGAACCCTGTCGAGATCGATGAGTTGGATCTCATCGCCATCGACCCGCTCCCGTCGTACGTGTGGTTTCAGGACATGGCCGACTTCGCCGAGGGCATCAGCGACCGCGAGGCCGGCCAACGCCTGAGCCATGCACTGCGAGGGCGAGGACCGTTCCGACGATTCAAGAACGAGCTCTACGAGCACGACCCCGAACTGATCTCGGCCTGGCACAACCTGCGCGATGTTCGAGCGCAGCGCCGAGCCGTCGAGTGGCTGCGCGACCAGGGGCTCATCGAAGACACCGCTGAGGAAGAGTTCTCGACCGACCATCCAGATCCCGATCTTCCCTGAGTCATCGCGGGAACCGGGCGCTGATCGGGTCAACCCGGAGTTCTTTTCGCGACTCTGAGCCTCGACCTGCCAGAGGCGTCATGGCTCAGGAGGGTGCTGAATGGGGGTGGGGACGGGCGATGGCGTGGTGGAGATCGGATGGGATCATGACGACTGAGCGATGTCGTGGGGCCAGCGGCTGTTGGAGACCCGGGGAAGGTGGATCAGGCATGGTGACGGAGGGTCCGGACTGGCGATCGGAACGACAGGTCGAGTCGAGATGACCACGCTCGCAGACGCCGTACTCCCGCTGATCCGCACGCGCTCGGACGTCGATCGATGGAGCGCGGCCAACGCTCATGGGCAGCAGATGCATGACGCTGTCGACATCCTTGAAGCCGCGATCCCGACGACGCCACCGAGCGAGATCTACTCGGTGACCCACAAATCACTCGCCTCCGCGATCAAGGTGATCGCCCGAGCCGACGACTCCAGCGGCATCATCGGCGACGCCTGTCGTCGACTGCTGGAGCTCCATCCGAAGGCGGCTGCGGTCGCGGCTGCGCCGGTCAGCACATTGATCGATTGGATGATGAAGTTCCAGTTCGGCGATGAAGAGGTCGACTACTTCGAGCTGGATCCTGTGGCGTACGCACCCGCTCTTGGCGATGTCGGTGTGGAGGCGTACCGAAAGCGCTTGTCAGAGGTCGAGGCGCGCCTTGGCCCCCGGCCCTCAGAGGAGGATCGTTGGACGTCGGGCCACTCGCATGAGTGGTTCACCCTCGACTGGAACGCGCGGCGGCTCGCGGTCCTCGATCACGACATCGAGTCGATCATCCGGACCCACGCCAAGGACCGAAAGGTCGCGGCCTGGGTGCAGGACACCGCCGAGGCCTTCGACGAGATCGGTGAGATCGACCTGGCCATCGACTGGGCGAAGCAGGCCACTGACTTCGACCGCGGGCTCCAATCACTCAAGGCGGCGGACTACTGGTGCGGGCTCCTCGAGGAGCACCGGCCGACCGAGGCGCTGCAGGCCCGGCTCTCGGTGTTCCGAAAGTGGCCCTCGTCGACCTCAGCCGCGCGACTGCACAAGGCCGCCGGCAACGCCTGGCCCGTCTACCGCGATGAGGTCGTGGCGACCCTCGCGGCGAGTCCCAATGACGCCGTCATGTTTGCGCTGCTCACCTTGAAACAGCCGGAGTTCGCGTGGAACCTCGCCCATTCGCTGGCCCTCGACAGCGACCACACGTGGAGCGAACTGGTGAAGGGGTACGAGAAGGTCGACCCGATCGCCGTCCTCCCCATCTATCAACGGCTCGTCGAGAACGAGCTCGTCGAGGCTGGCGCCCATCACTACCAACTCGCCGCTCGGCGACTGGCGAAAATGCGCAAGCTCGCCGCGGGTTCCGAGCATGCCGTTGAGGTCGATGAGTTGATCGCCGAGCTGAGGGAGACCCACCGTCGCCGTCCGCGGCTGCAGCAGGAGTTCGACCGCGCCGGGCTCCCGTGACGCTGCTCAGCCCCGCTGGTCGCGATCAATCGCGTCGTTAGCCTGCGCGACAAGTTCCGTGACCGCCCGTTGCCACCCGGCGAGATCCACTGAGAGCGTGCCCCAGCTAATTTCTCGGTCGATCTCGTCGTACTGATGAATCAGGAAGTTCCGGTTCGAGATCGCATCGGACCACTGCACTCCGTTGGGAGCCGGGACGTCGAGCCGGTCCAGGCGCCCGGCGGCTTCGCCGAGTTTCATCATGAGGGAATCGCCCGCCTCCTGGAGCATCGCGTCACTCAGATAGGCGTCCTTGCCGCGAGCGACGATCTCCGCAGAGCGGGCAAGCCAACCCTCGACGTGGAGCAGTTCCTTGGCAGTCCGGCGATCCATCACAGGAGGACCGCCTCGCGCCGGATGTCGTCGTCGATCCGTGGCTTCAGTCCGCCGCGGGACACCAGATCGATCTCCCTGCCGAGCACGGTCTCAAGCAGATCCTTGAACCTCACGAAGTCGAAGCCGCTCGTCCCGGCGGGGGCATCAACAAGCAGGTCGATGTCGGAGTCGGGTCGGGCCTCGTGCCGGGCTACCGAACCGAATACCGCGAGGTTCGTGTAGCCGTGCGTGGTTGCCAACTGCTTGAGCACCGGGGCGGCGGCCTCCACGAGAAACCCCGGATCGAGTGAGCGAAGATTGGGTGCAGCGGCCAACTGCTGGCTCACCGCCGGCTGGGAAATGCCCACAGTTTCCGCAATCTGGCGCTGGCTCATCCCTGCGGCCTGCATGGCGCGCAGCACGAGGACCCGACGCAGGCGAGCGAGTTCTTCATCGCGCCGGGCGCCCAGGTATTCAGCCACGAGTGCCATAAGGCAACCTTATCACCATTCGCATCGCTCACGGGCTTGAAAATCGAGCCTTTCCGGAGGGCTCGTCGTCGGGGGACTCTTGGTTCGGGCCTGCCTTGTCGTTCATCGTTTCACCTTCCCTTCGGGTCGACCCGACGTTCGACGCTACGGACCGGGGTCCGACATCGGCCAATCGATCGCGTGGCTCCACTCCGGCCTGCGCGAACGCCGCACATCCCCTCGCCCGTCCGCCTGGGACGGGCGACCATGGACGGGCGACCAGGGACGGGCGCAAAATGGTGCTGTCTTCCTGCACAGTAGGGACATGGAGCACGTCGCGTGAGCTTTGGACTGGAAGTGTCGCTGACTCGAGCCGGCGGCGGCCTCGAACGACCAGAACCGCAGGTCAGACCGGTGATGCTGAATCAGCAGGACCGTGTGCTGCGACGGACGGCAAGTGGGACCGCCGACGCCTCTCGGATTACGCGCCGTTCGTGGCCTCGACACCGAAGTCGTCGCTCGTCGGGTGTGACCTGGAGGCACTGCACGGCGCCCATTTTGGCAGTACCAGCAGGCGCTGGACCCCGCCGCCTTGGGGGCCATCCGGAGAACCGTCCGGCGTCTGGCGGCGGTTGTCGACGTCGGCTGCTCCCGTTGTCTAGACAACAGCGTGGTTCGGGCGCGGCAGACGTACCGTGGCACAGGAGGTCATAGCAATGTTCATGTGGACCGTTCTCGCTGTGCTCGTTCTTTTCTTCATCTGGGCGGGCTGGAAACTGAAGGGGCGCACCCAGTCATCAGGCCCCGATCTTCGCGCCGAGCGTGATCGCCGGTCGGGACGGTACGAGTCGGGCAACTCATGATCGAGGCGCAGTCGGGGTGTGCACGGCCCATCCGAGCGCGCTTCGAGTCCGTAGCCTGACAGCACTAACGCAGACTGGTCCAGACACGAACTGGTCCTCCTGGAGTGCGGGGAGGAGAGTGGTGGAGGTGTCCCGGTGGATTGCTCTAGTGATCGTGCTCGGCTCGATCTTGACCGCTTGCTCTGGTGAACCCCGTCGGGAACCCGCTTCAGGCCAGACCAGCGAGACGTCCGAGCAGAACCCCGGAGAAGGCGAGCACTCGCTCGCGGCCGTCGCGGCGGCCACCCGGGAGCGGGTGTCGGTGTACGACGGCATCGCCACCGGTGTCATCACACTAATCCGGGTGGGCGAACAGACAGAGGTCATCACGGCTGGCCGCGCCCAACGACGCCCTCGTGTGGCGATGGCACCTGATATGCGGTTCCTCATCGCCAGCATTACCAAGACGATGACCGCCGCCTTGGTGATGCAACTGGTCGACGAGGGCCGTCTCGCCCTTGACGACCCGGCGCGGCGATGGGTGCCGGAATTAAGAAGCCTTCCCCCTATCACCATCGAGGACCTGCTGAGCCACCGTTCCGGGCTGCCAGACACGACACAGGCCGACGTCGATCAGGTAGGAACTGACACACGCCAGCTCGTCGAGAGGGCGGTGGCTCACGGACTCGAGTTCGCACCGGACAGTAGGGGCAACTACTCGAACCTCGGTTACGGGGTGCTCCAGCTTCTCCTTGAACGGATCCGCCGACGGCCCTTCTCCGCGCAGCTCGAGCGTCTAATCTTTACTCCGGCCGGGATGGATTCGTCGACGTTATTCGGCAGGCCCGATGCCCGTGGCCACGTCGACGGGAACGAAGTAACCGGCCAACACCTCATTCGGCTCCTGCCTGCTTCGGGCAGCGTCGTCTCGACGGCACGCGACATCGATGCGTTCTACCAGGCCCTGTGGGGCGGCCGGCTGGTTGCCACTGACCGTGTGGCTGACATGGCCACACCTCGAGGAGACGTGGTCCAGTTCACCGAGTACGGCCTCGGGATGGCGGTGCGCAAGGTGTCGTGTGGAGAAGCGGTGGGCAGCTCCGGCCGGGGCGAGGGGTTCAGCATCGACGCCTACACATTGGCGGAGACGGATCGCTCGACCGTCGTGATGGTCAACGACCACCTGTCCGACGCCCTGCCAAGCATCGTCGAGACCGCTCTGTGTGGCTAAGGACGGCACGTGGCCCCCGCGCGTCGCCGAACGGCTGCTGGATTTTCCTTCGCAGTGTATTGGGATGTGTCGCTGTAGCGGGGCCGTCGCTCGCGAGGGTCTGTGGAGTCGACGCCGCGCCGCGAGCGTCCTACTCCGATTGGCACCTGTGGGTCGCCATCGAGCGAGGCGTACGCGAACCGGCCGGGGATGCCCGAGGCCGGCAGCTCCTGCGAGAGCGGCTCGCCAGGAGCTCGGTGCCGTTCATCTCGGTGCTTCTTGTCCGGTTGGTGGATTCTCGCGTTGAAGGGGGAGCGTCCCGGTCTGAACATCAGTTCATACGATGTCACCCGGATGACATGTGGTTCCTCGACAGGGCCCAGCCGTAGAAGCACAGTTCGTCGACATCCTGCTCGATGACCGCTGCCAGCGTGGTGCCGCCGTCATGCCCGGAGTCGCGCAGCGGCAGCAGCAGGTACGGCCCGCCGTCCGGGGCGTCGGCCTGCATCCGCGCGACCATCTTGACTGGATCGTACGGCGGCGCCACCTTGTCATTCATCGCCGGCACGAATGCGACCGCCGGATAGCGAACTCCCGACCGGACGTTGTGGTACGGCGAGTACCCGGCCAGGTATGCACCTTCGACTGGATCGTCGGGCGAGCCGAACTCGACGGTCGCGGTGCGCCCGTTCTCGAACCGAGTGAATCGGATCATGTCCAGAATCGGCGCACGGCAGAACACAGCCCGGAACGCATCCGGCGCCTGCAGGGCGGTGACGGCAACGAGGAGGCCGCCGTTGCTGTTCCCGCGCGACACCAACTGATCGGTCGTCGTGTAGCCGTTGGCGACCAGCCAACGGGCGGCAGCGATGTAGTCGTTGAACGCGTTCTGCCGCTTGGTCCCGATCGCCGCCTCGTGCCACTCGCGTCCGTACTCGCCACCGCCGCGAATGTTGGGATAGGCAAGGGCCCCGCCGCTTCTCAGCCAGGCCGCGTGGACAGGTGAGTACCACGGCGATACGTCGATGTTGAACCCGCCGTACCCGCTCAGTCGCGTCGGCACTGGTCCGTCAGCATCCTTGGGCCGAACGACGAACATCGAGACCTCAGTCCCGTCCATCGACTCGTACCAGACCTGATGGGTCACAGCGTCTATCGCCACCTCGGGCACGTGGTACCCGGTGAGCTCGTCGACGTCGAAGTCGTAGCGGTAGATCGACAAGGGCTGGACAAACGACTGGAACTCGACCCACACCTCGTCGCCGTGCCAGCTCCCGGTGACACCGCTGACAACCCCGCCACCCTCGTTCCCGGTCACCGACCCGAGCGCCGGAAGCTCCACGTCGCGGATGCGGCGGCCGTCCACGTCATGCACGGCGATCCGGTGCGACGCCGCGTGGGAGTAGACCGCGTACAACCGGCCACCGATCCCAGCGACGGTCTGAAGCGTGTCGTCAGTCTCGGCAATGACGGTGTGCCACTCGGTCGGACTGCGCATCGACGCCTTGCAGAGCCGGCCGCGCGATGCGTCGAGATCGGTGACGATGAGGAGCTCGTCGTCGACCACCTGCACCTGATTCACCGCCTGCATGGTCGCTGCAACCGGCACCAGCTCGTCATCGGCCAGCCTCAGGAGGAACACGACGTTGGCGTGGACGAAGTGCCACTGGTACAGGACGGCGTACCGACCGCACTCGCTGACGCTCACCGAGCACCAATAGTCCTCATGGCCACCGAAGACCTGCTTGGCAGGTGCATCCGATCCGATCCGGTGCTCGTAGATCGACTCCTTGCCGTCATCGAGCGCGGCGTAGAACAGGGCGGACGAGTCGGGCCGCCATGCCGCGTCCATGTGATTCGACCCACGTAGACGATCAGGCCGGACCAGCCCGGTGTCGACCTCCATGACCTCGATCCGCGCGTCATGCGTGCCGCCCAACGCCTTGCCGAAGGCAACGAGCCTGCCGTCGGGTGACGGCACGGCGTACACAAGCGCCTCTGTGCTCGGCCAGGTGTTCGGGTCGATCACCGTCTCCAGCCGTCCGTCGAGCTCTCGGCGCATCGTCAACATGAGCTTCTCGTCGCCGAGACCGGCCTGCCAGACGAACTCGCGTCCACCGGCGCGGACCGGCCGCGACAACCGCTCATAACGCGATGCCCTCGCCACCTCGGCTCGCAGCCGCTCCCGGCCGGTCACGGCATCGAGAATGCGGTGCGTCGCCGCCTCCTGCTCCTCGATCCAGGATCGCGCCTCAGGGTCGTCGAAATTCTCCAGCCACTCGTACGGATCGGGAATCCACTCCCCGTGGAACCAGAACCCGCTGGCCGGATCGCACCGCGCCGGCCTCACGCCGCAGCCTTCCGGGCGCGGTGCGCGGCGGCGGCACGGACGCGGCTCTGGCACTGCGGCGAGGAGAACCGGCGCTGCGCGTTGCGGGCCACGTCGACGAACATCCGGTCGAAAGCCAGCGCCGCACAGATCACGACCCGACCAGCCAGATCACTGCCGATGGCGAGCGCCAACCCGGACGTGCAACCGGCCGCCGAGCCATCGGCGAGCATGTCGTCGGCGCCGTAGACGTGCAAGGCCTTCGACTGCTTCCGTCCAAAGCACATGGCCTCAGCGTATGTCCGCCGCACACGTCCGCACATGCTGCGATGGCTGCGTCTTATCGCCGCCTTTGGGCGTCAAGACCTGCCATATGTCATCGCTCGTCCTTCAACGGGCGTGGTGCGAGCAGCTCGACGATCTCAGCCGTCACGGGGTTCACCGCCTCGTCCGGTTCGATGTAGTGCTCCTTGGTGATCTTGGACGACGTGTGCCCGAGCATCTCGGCCGCCAGGTCCGCTCCCCCGGCCCGATCAAGGACGGTCGCCACGGTGCGCCGGAACGAGTGGGGAGTCACGCCTTCGATGCCTGCCTCGTCCAGCACTGCGCGAAGGCGTCGCCGGATGTTGTTCGTTGTCAGCGGCGTGCCGTTGCGGCTGAAGAAGATCAAGTGGTCTGGTGCCTCTGATGCGATGGCCACCAGTCGTGCGCGCAAGACCTCTGCGGTGAACGATGGCACGGAGACGGTCCTGGTCGACTTCATGGTCTTCGGGTGCGATTGGCGATGCGTGGGCTTTCCAGTGGGCGACACGATCGTGCCGCAGAGGCGAACCGTCGCAGGCGACCTCGTCACGTCCACGTCACACTTACGGATGGCGAGCACCTCGCCGATCCGGGCGGAGGTGCCGAGCATGACCTCGATGATCTGCTCCAGCTGTCCGTCCGGCGGCGGGCCGGACAGGCCGGACCCGCGGCGCCAGCCGTGTACGGCTCGACGGATCTCATCGACCTGCTGCGTGGTGAGCGACATAGCTTGGGCGGGTGGCTTGCGGAGTCGAGCCGGGTCGCGGACCGGGTTCTCGCGCATGGCGTCGTAGCGGACGGCGAGCCCGAAGGCGAGGCTCAGGACCGTGCGTGCCTGCTTCGCCATGCTGTAGCTCTTGGTCTTGGCGAGCGTTTTGATGAACTGGTCGACCTTGCGGACGCTGATCTCGCGCAGCGCGTAGTGCTGGAAGGCCGGAAGGACGAGCTGGCGCATGTTGCGCTCGTAGAGGGCTCGGGTGCTGGGAGCGAGCGCGTCCTCGAGGTCGAGGTCTGCCAGCCATACGTCGACGAGGTGCCGGAAAGAGCTGGCAGACGTGAGGTCGCCCTGTCCGACTTTCTGCTCGGTTCGCTCGGCGAGCATCTCCTTGAGCTTTCGCTCGGCGGCCTTCGGCGTGTCCGCCGTGGCCTGGACGCGACGCAGTTGACCGTCGTGGTCCCGGAAGCGGGTCAGCGCTCGGCCTCGACCGTCGCGGGTCCTTTCAATGTGGATCTCGCCGAAAGTGCCGATCGGGGTGCGAGGTCTAGCCACGATCGTTCACCCACCGCTGGGTCCGCGCCCCGGCTCGGCCTCGCGCTGCCTGAGCAGCCAGGTCAGGACGTCGGAGGTGGCGAAGCGGACGCGACCACCGACCTTGATCGCGCACGGCCCCTTGCCGTCGGTGCGCCAGTCGCGGATCGTGGTGACCGGGACGTCGAGGTACTCGGCGAGTTCGTCGATGCTCAGCAGTGGCTCCAGGCCGCTCAGCGTGCTGTGGGTGATCTCCATGCCCGTGAGGTGCGCGCGAGGTCCCGGATGGCTCCGCGGGGCTCCGTGGCATCCCATGCCGAGGGCGGTTGATGTGCCCCGGAGTGCTTTCGAGACGGGGTTTATGGCCGGTTTGTGGCAGTCGGATCAAATCTCAAATGCTTTCAGGCTCGGAGATCGGTGATCTCCGAGCCTGAAACTTTGTAGCGGGGGCAGGATTTGAACCTGCGACCTCTGGGTTATGAGCCCAGCGAGCTACCGAGCTGCTCCACCCCGCGTCGGTAAACAGAACATTACAGCCACCTCGGGATGCGCCCAAATCGGGGGGGCTCGTGAGCCCTCCTCGACGTCAGCCGGCGAGCCGGACGGCCTCCTCGATGAGCGCGCGGCCCTCTTCCATGAGGCGGGCCCACTTGACCGTGTTGCCGGCCGCCTGCGCGGCGTCGGCCTCGGCGAACGCGGCCTCGGCCTGGCGGAGCAGGTCGCGGATCTGCGCCTGAGTGCCGCCCGGCACGGGGGTCGTCGGGGACGCCGACGGCGACTCCGAGGGCGACGCGCTGGGCGACTCCGTCGGCGTCTCGGTGGGCGTCTCCGGGTCCCCGGGATCCGGGGTGGCGACCACGCCGTCGAGGGAGTCCTCTATGGCCTCGCGCAGGGTCTCCCCGATGCCGACGCGGCCGTTGTAGGAGACCAGCACGAAGCTCAGCACCGGGAACGCCGACTCGCTGTCACGCCGCGTGTAGAGCGGCTGGACGTACATGAACGAGTCCTCGATCGGGAGCGTGAGCAGGTTGCCGAAGATCGGCTCGGCGTCACCGTTGGTGAAGCTCAGGAGCTCCTGTCGGACGGTCTCGTCGGTGCTCAGTGCCGCCGCGATCTGCACCGGGCCGTCGGTGCGGCCGTCAGGCAGCTCGCGGACGGTGATCTTGCCGTAGTCCTCCTCGTCGGTCGCGTCGCTGTTGACGCTCATGTAGGCGACGAGCGTCTCCCGCTCACGCGGGACGTACACCGAGGTCAGCGACCACCGCTGCGCGCCGTCGTCGTCGATGAAAAAGCGGTAGGGCGGCTGCTTGCGGACGGAGTTCTTGTCGGTCGGCTCGTTGGGCACCACCCACCGCGTCGAGCCCTCGAACCAGTCCTTGGCGGACGTCTCGTGATAGCGCTGGTACTGGTAGCGCTGGGTCTTGAAGAGGTCCTCGGGGTAGCGCAGGTGCGAGACCAGCGCCTCGGGGATGTCCGCCCGGTCCTTGAGCAGACCGGGGAACACCTCGTCCCACGCCTTGAGGATGGGGTCGTTCTCGTCCCAGGCGTAGAGCGTGACCGTGCCGTCGTAGGCGTCCACGGTCGCCTTCACGGAGTTGCGCAGGTAGTTGATCTCGTCGGTGGGGAGGGTCTGGAACCCGTTGTCGTTGTCCTGGAGCGCGTCGTCCGTCATCGTCTCGAGCGACTCGCGCTGGGACAGCGGGTACTTGTCGGTGACGGTGTAGCCGTCGAGCACCCACTGGATCCGGCCGTCGACCACGACGGGATAGGGGTCGGAGTCCACCGTGAGCCACGGCGCCACCTTCTCGACCATGGTCCGCGGGTTGCGGTCGTAGAGCACCTTGGAGTTCTCGTTGACGCGCCCCGACAGCACGAAGTTGGGCTCGCTGAACTTCATCGCGTAGAGCAGCTTGTGGAAGAGGTTCCCGACCGGAACCCCGCCAGTGCCGTCGTACGTGGTCTCCGGGCTCTCCTCGTCCTCGTCCGACGGCAGCACGAGCTCCACGTCGTTGCCGCTGTCCGACTTGCCGACCACGCTGTAGTCCGGGCTCGTCTCACCGAAGTAGACGCGGCTCTCCACGCCCTCCTCCGACAGGCTGGTGAGGGCGTCCTCGTCAGCCTCCTGCCCCTCCGCCCACTGGATGTTGAGCGACTGGCTCTCGTCGTCCTCGGGACGCTGGTTGGCGTACGCAGCGATCACACCGTCGCCGTGGGTGTAGACAGTGTGCAGGTTGGACCAGTTGCGGTCGCCCTCGTCGATGCCCTGCTGGTCGAGCTCACGCACACCGAGCACCACCGCGCGGTCGGTGCCGGCGATCTCGTAGCGGTCCACGTCGAGCACGTCGTTCACCGAGTAGTAGGCCCGCACCTGCTGCTGCTGCTCGAAGACCTCGCTCACGATCTTGGGATCCACCAGCGGCACGCTCGACGTCGCCTCGTCCAGCTCGTCGACCTGACCGCCGCCGGTGACCGGCGCGTCCTCGACCGTGGTGGTCTCCACCTGGTCGAGGGCGTACGCCTTGCGGGTCGCGTCGATGTTGGCCTGGATGTAGGGGCCCTCGCGGTCAGGCACGTTGGGGTTGACCCGGATCGCCTGGACGACGGTCGGCAGGATGAGGCCGAGGATGATCGCGGACAGCGCGAACAACGCGACCCCGACCGACGGCAGCAACCAGGTGCGGCGCCAGATGTTGGCCAGGAAGAGCAGGGCACAGACGACTGCGATGCCGGCGAGGATCTCCTTGGCGGGCAGCACGGCCTTGTCGTCGGTGTAGCCCATGCCGGTGAAGATCGAGCCGGAGTTGGTGACCAGGTCGAAGCGGTCAAGCCAGTAGTCGACGGCCTTGGCGAGCACGAACATCGCCAGCAGCGCCGACACCTGGATCTGGGCCGCGCTGGTGAGGCGCTCACCGGGCCGCGCGGAGAGGCGGATGCCCCCGAAGAGGTAGTTGACCAGCACCGAGGCCATCAGCCCCACGACGGCCAGAGCCATCACGTAGTCGACGATGTAGTGCCAGAACGGCAGCTCGAAGATGTAGAACCCGACGTCCTTGTTGAAGTAGGGGTCGGTGGTGCCGAAGCTCTGGCTGTGCCGCCACATCGAGAAGTTGCGCCACTGCCCGGTCGCGGACGCGCCGGCGAAGAGGCCCATGACGACGGCCGATCCCCCGATCACCCAACCCATGCGCGGGCCGAGGAGCGCGCGGTAGCGGTCCATCCCGTCGTCCGACATGCCCGGCAGCCCGGGCCACAGCAGCGGCCGGAAGCGGTAGGCAATCGCGATGGTCAGCGCGACCATGGCGGCCATCAGCCCGGCGAAGACGAGGAACAGGCCGATCCGGGTGAGCAGCAGGGTGGTGAAGACGCCGCTGTAGCCGACCGACCGGAACCACAGGCGCTCGGTCCAGAAGGAGGCGAAGCCGCTGAGCAGCATGAAGCCGATGACCAGCACGATGCCCGTGATGACCAGGGCTCCCGGGCGGCGTGACGCCGCTGCGGGGCGCGGTGGTGTCGGACCGCTGGGTCCGCCGGGACCCGCCGGTCCACTGGGTCGGTCGAATGGAGTGCTCATGCGGGCCCCTGCTCGGGTGAATCGTTCGGTGAATCGTGCACGGTGTCGGTCGGGGTGTCGGTCGAGCTGTCGGCCAGGGTGGCGTGGAGGAGCTCGAGGAGGCCGGGCACCAGCTCGGTGCCGTTGACGACCGACTGCTCGTCGTCGTGGGCCCGCAGCCGGAGGGCGCAGTAGGACGCCCCGGCGCGGGTGACGCCGGCGACCATCCGGACCTCCTGGCGGTCAGGGTGCTCGCGGGCGAAGAGCTCGGCGGCGGTCGGGTCGTCCGGGATGTCGTCGTCGGTGCCGGGGGGCAGCACGAGGCGCTCGATCACGGCCGCACATCCGGACACGCTCGGCGGCCAGACGATGGTGTGGAGGGCCGCCTCGAGGGCCTGGCCGGGCGGCAGTCCGTCCTGCTCGATGGAGGTGAACGAGCCGTCGTCGCCGGGGCCGTCGATCGACATGGCCGCGGCGAGGGCCGGCTCCTGGGCGACGAGCTGGGCGGTCTCGACGAGGGCGTACAGCCGGGCGGGCTGGTCCCAGCCGGCCTGCGCGACGTGCGCCTCGATCTCCAGGACGGCCGCGGCCAGCGCGGGGTCCTCGGGGAGGGGCGGCGTCTCGGCGGGAAGCTCGGACGGGTGGTCGGTCATGAAGCAGAGTCCTCGCAGGTCGGGAGCGTGGCGTCGCGGTCGGCGGCCCAGTCGGAGAGGGTCTCCACCGCACGGTGCATCGTGGTGGCCTTGGCCAGTCGCATCTCACCGGGGTCGACTCCCCCGATGCCGTTGCAGTTGTCGGCCGGGACGAAGAACAGCTCGGCGCCGGCGTCGCGGGCCGCAGCGATCTTCTGCTGGATGCCGCCGATCGGGCCGACCTCGCCGGACGGCGTGATCGTGCCGGTGCCGGCGATCGTGGCGCCGTCCGTCACCGACGCGGGGGTGAGGGTGTCGAAGATGGCCAGCGACATCATCAGGCCGGCGCTGGGACCGCCGATGTTGTCGGAGATGTTGACGCTCACCTGGAACGGGAAGTCGAATCCCACGCCGGGCGTGATCCCGACCCGCAGGTCGCCGTCGACCTGCTCGGGGGTGATGTCGACGTCGACGCGCTTCTTGCCGCGCTGCACGACGAACGGGATCGGCTCGCCCGCCTCGGCCCGGTCGACCGCGTCCACGACGTCCTGGCCCTCGGCCACCTTGGCGCCGCCGACCTCGAGGAGGATGTCGCGCACCTCGAGCTTGCCGTCGGCCGGCAGACCGGGAGTGACGCTGAGGACCTCGACGACGGGGTCGAAGTCCTCGCCGAGCTCGGTGAGCGCCGCGGCGATGGCGGTGTCCTGTGAGGACAGCATCGCGACCTCGGACTCCTGGTTGCTGGACTCGTCGGTCTCGTCGGGGGCATAGATCGACGACCGGGGCCACACGGCGGCGTCCGGGTCGAAGTAGGCGCGCAACAGCTCGGGCAGCGTGACGTCGTCCTCGGGACGACTGACGTAGACCGTCGTCATCCGGAGCTCACCGTCGCCGTGGAAGGCCTCGTGGCCGGTGACCTGCACGGTCTCGTCGCCGTCGCTCTCGGCAAGGATGTCGACGGTCGGGCCCGGGTAGTAGGTGACGTAGGGCAGCGGCACGAAGGCAGCCGTCCCCCACAGCACCGCCAGCAGGCACAGTGCGAGCAACCCCGCCCTGGTCCGCTGACTCATGGGCGCAACTCTCTCAAACGCGCGCAACTACCCCGACACTAGGAGGCACGACGGGGGCGGGCGGCGCCGTTGTCCGCAGGTGCGACCCCGTGGCTGGGACGCACCGCGATGCCGGTGCTGCGGTCGCGTGCGGGAGCAGACGTACGTCGGGTGCCGGCGGGCATCTCCTTGGCGAGGGCCTTGCCGAGGCGCTCGACGGCCACGTCGCGGTCGACCTCACCGCGCCCGTCGCGACCCACCCACGACACCCACGCCATGGCAGCCAGCGTCACGACGACGGCCGGTACGAGCCACAGCAGGATCTCCACAGGGGCGAGCGTAGATGCGCGCGGGGTCCGCGCGGCGGACGTCCTACGGCGTGCCGACCCACTCCTCGGTGGTGTCGTCGAAGACCTGGTGCTTCCAGATCGGCACCTCGGCCTTGAGCGTGTCGATCAGGTCGCGGGACGCGGCGAACGCGTCGCCGCGGTGGGCCGCCGTCGTGGCGACGACGACCGCCAGGTCGCCGATCCGCAGCTGGCCCACCCGGTGGACGGCCGCCACCCCGCGTACGTCGTGGGCCGCGGCGACCCGCCGGCACACGTCCTCGAGCCGCGCGAGCGCCGTGGGGTGGGCCGAGTAGTCCAGCGCGGTGACGCCCTTCCCCGAGTCGTGGTCGCGCACCTGGCCGATGAACAGGGTGAGCCCGCCGGCTCCGTCGTCGCCGAGCGCGTCGACCACCTCGGTCACGTCCAGCGGGGTGTCTCGGATGGCGACAAGGCGCACGGGGTCACTCACAGGCCAGAGTCTAGGGGCGCGCGCTGGGCGGAGTGGGTACCGTGGACGGCATGAGTGACACCCCCGGAGGCCCCGGAACGCCCGACGACAACAACCCGTTCAAGGGCACGCCGTTCGAGCAGATCTTCTCCCAGATGGGCGGCTTCGGCGCCGGCGGCGGGGGCATGCCCGACCTCAATGCGCTGATGTCGCAGATGCAGTCCCTGTTCGCGCCGCACGACGGTCCGGTCAACTGGGACACCGTGCTCGACCTGGCCCGGCGCGCCGCCGCGCAGGAGCCGGACCCGACCGTCAGCGCCGCCCAGTCGGGTGCCGTCGCCGACGCCGTACGCCTGGCCGACCACTGGCTCGACACCACCACCGAGTTCCCCTCCGGCGTGAGCACGACCGCCGCCTGGTCGCGGGCCGAGTGGATCGTGGAGACCATCGACGTCTGGAAGGTCCTCGTCGAGCCGATCGCCGGCTCCGCCACCGCAGCACTGGGCCAGGCGATGCCCGAGGAGATGCGCCAGCTCGCCGGACCGCTGATCGCGATGCTCGGCAAGGCCAGCGGCGCGATGGTCGCCAACCAGGTCGGCAGCGGCCTCGGCGCACTCGCCGGCGACGTGCTGAGCGCGTCCGACATCGGCCTGCCGCTCGGACCGATCGGCAAGGCGGCGCTGCTGCCCACCAACGTCGAGGCGTTCGCCGCCGAGGTCCCCGACGTGACGACCGACGACGTCCTGCTCTTCCTCGCCCTCCGCGAGGCCGCCCACCAGCGTCTCTTCGCCGGCGTCCCGTGGCTGCGCGACCACCTGATCAGCGCGGTTGCCGAGTACGGCGCGGGCATGGACTTCGACACCTCCGCGATGGAGGAGAAGATGCGCGAGATCGACCTGAGCAACCCCGCCGCGATGCAGGACGCCCTGTCCGGCGGTCTCTTCGACCCCGAGCCGTCGGCTGCGCAGAAGGCCGCCCTGGAGAAGCTCGAGGTGACCCTCGCGCTGGTGGAGGGCTGGGTCGACGAGGTCGTCAGCCAGGCCACTGCCGAGCGGATGCCGGCCGCGACCAAGCTGCAGGAGACCGTACGCCGCCGGCGCGCCGCCGGCGGTCCGGCCGAGCAGACCTTCGCCACGCTCGTCGGCCTGGAGCTGCGACCGCGACGCCTCCGCGACGCCTCGACCTTGTGGGGATCGCTCCGCACGCGTCAGGGCGCCGAGGCCCGCGACGGCGTCTGGATGTCGCCGCACCTCCTGCCCACCGCCGCCGACCTCGACGACCCGCTGGGCTTCCGCGAGGACTCGGTCTCCCCGGGCCAGCTGTCGGCCGAGGACTTCGACGCCGGCCTGCGCGACCTGCTCGACGGTGGCGACGGCACCGAAGGCCGGCCCACGGAGTGACCCTTCGGCACGGGCGCGGAGCGCCCTGCTCAGGACAGGCCCTGCACGACGACGCCCGGGCACTGCTGTCCGCATGGGTGCCACCGAGCGCCCGTGACGCTGAGCTGCGCGACCGTTTCCTGGCGCACCTCGAGGCACACCCCGACGGGATGACCCGTGAGTGCCTGCCGGACCACGTCACCGCGGGGACCCTTGTGCTGACGCCGGCCGCGGATGCCGTGCTGCTCAACCACCACCGCAAGGCGGGTGTCTGGCTGGCGTTCGGCGGTCACTGCGAGCCGGGCGACGCCACCGTGGCCGGGGTCGCGCTGCGCGAGGCCCACGAGGAGTCCGGGCTGGCCGAGCTCGACTTCGACCCGGTGCCGCTCAACCTTGACGAGCACGCGGTGGAGTTCTGCTCCCCCGGCACGACGGTGCACCACCTCGACGTACGTTTCGTGGCCACCGCCGAACGCGACGACGCCCACCGCGCGAGCGAGGAGTCCCTCGACGTGCGGTGGTGGGCGGTCGACGCGCTGCCCGAGATGTTCCCGGACATGCGGCGGTTGATCGGTGATGCGGTGGAGCGAGTGCAGCGAGTCGTGTGATCAGTCGCTGATGCTGAGGATGGCGTGGATGCCACCACCACCGGGGTCGACGTCGACACCAACCGTGGCCTGACCTGACAACGCACCTCGCTGGAGCACGAAGGGGCCAGCGGTCAAGACCTGCGTAGGAGGTCCGCCAGCCAGCTGCGCGTTGCTCTTGGTGAAGACGACAACCCCGGTCGTCAGGTCGATGGACGTCAACGCCCACCCAGGGGCCGCCGTTGCAGCAGTGAGTCCGACCACGGTGAAGGTGGCCGTGAGGGCTGTCGTGGATCCACTGCCCGTGTTCCGGATCGTCAACGTGGCGGTGAGCGGCTGGGGGTTCCCGCGGTCTCGGCTGAGCACGCCCGTGGTTGTCGCAAGGTTGGAGTTCGACGTAGCGAAGGCCGGAGCTGCTACAGCCACCGAGATGACGGGCAAGGTCCAGACCCCGGCCTTGAGGAGCTGGCGGCGTTCGGGCTGCATGACAGGCACGAGTGTTGGTCCCAACGGGTCACGATCGGACCGGCGACGAGCGTCCCCGGGATGTCCGGACCACGCTAGGACATGGATCGTTCAAAGCTGTACGACTTCGGTCCGACGACGGCGAACCTTGAGAGCCTCTTGCCGATCGGCCGCGGCGGTGGCGGTGCGCGCCTCAGTCCGCGGTGTCCCCGGACCCCGGCGGCGGCTCGAGCCGCGCTCCGGTCGAGTAGCCCTCGAGGTAGCCCTTCGCCTTCTCGGCCTTCGGGTAGCGGTCCACCCACGCCCAGAACTCCGGGGTGTGACCCGCCTCGAGCAGGTGCGCGAGCTCGTGGACCAGGACGTAGTCGACGACCCATCCCGGCATCTGCTGCAGCCGGTCGCTGAGCCGGATGGTGCGGTCGCCGGGCGTGCAGGATCCCCACCGGGCGCTCTGGTTGGTCACCCACCGCACCGAGGCCGGCACCGCGAGACCGCCGAGGTAGAGGTCGTTGAGCCGGGTGGCGCGGGCGACGAGGTCGTCGTCGGAGCGCGGCTTGCGTCGCTCCTGGCGCTCGATGCGCGCGACCATGTCGGCCACCCACGTCGCCTCGTCGCGCTTGCTCATCGTCGCCGGGATGAGCACGACGATGCGCTCACCGTCGCGGTAGGCCGACACCGTGCGCCGACGGCGGCGCGAACGACGCACCTCCACGTCGGGCGACCCGGTCGACGAGCTCATGGCCCGAATTTAGCCCTCGGCCCCGACACCGGGCCGATCAACGCGCGGAGGCCGCCGCGCAGATCAGAGGCGCGACGCCGCCCACGCCAGGAGCCGGTCGCGCTCCCACGTGTTGACGATCCGGTCCGGATCGATGCCCGCCTCGGTCGCCCGCGCCGTACCGTGGTCGAGCATGTCGAGCTGGCCGGGCGCGTGGGCGTCGGAGTCGATGGAGAACAGGCAGCCGAGGTCTCGCGCCAGCTCCAGCAGCTTCGTCGGCGGGTCACGCCGCTCGGGGCGCGAGTTGATCTCGACCGCCACCCCCTCCTCCGCGCACGCGGTGAAGACGGCCTTGGCGTCGAACTGGCTCTGCGCGCGGGTGCCACGGTTGCCCGTCACGAGGCGGCCCGTGCAATGGCCGAGCACGTTGGTGTGGGGGTTGCGCACGGCGCCGATCATCCGGCGCGTCATCGGTGCCGACTCCATCTTGAGCTTGGAGTGCACCGACGCCACGCGCACGTCGAGCTGGCCGAGCATCTCGGGGGTCTGGTCCAGCGAGCCGTCGTCGAGGATGTCGACCTCGATCCCCTTCAGCAGCGTGAACGTCCCCGCGAGGTGCTCGTTGACCGCGTCCACCACCCCGAGCTGGCGGGTGAGCCGCTCGGCGCTCAACCCGTTGGCGACCCGCAACCGCGGGCTGTGGTCGGTGAGCACGAGGTAGGCGTGCCCCAGCTCCATCGCCGTCATCGCCATCTCCTCGAGCGGCGAGCCGCCGTCGGACCAGTCGGAGTGCGAGTGCAGGTCGCCGCGCAGCCGCGCCCGCAACGCCTCGCCACCCGTCGCGAGCGGGCCGGCGGTCTTCTCCAGCGCGACCAGCCGCTCCGGTACGACGCCGCGGCAGGCGTCGGTGATCACCGCGGCGGTGCTCGGTCCGATCCCGGCCAGCTCCGTGAGCGTGCCCGCCTCCGCGCGACGGCGTACGTCCTCCTCCGCGAGCGGCAGGATCGTCCGCGCGGCGTTGCGGAACGCCTCGATGCGTCGGCTCTCCTCGCGCTGGCGCTCCATCAAGAAGGCGATCCGCCGCAGCGTCGCGACGGGGCCCCGCTCGATCTCGCTCGTGCCTGCCATGTCAGTGACCGCGGAACTCCGGCGCGCGCTTCTCCTTCGCCGCGGCGATGCCCTCCTGCAGGTCGGCGGTCGCGAGCGTCAACGGCTGCGCCAGTGCCTCCCACTGCAGCGCTGCCTCGAAGTCGGCGTGGCCGCCGTCGGCCAACGCGATCTTGGTGAGCCGGCTCGCGATCGGCGCGGTGGCGGCGATGCCGGCGGCGGTCGCGAGGACCTCGTCGAGGAAACCGTCGCCGTCGATCACGCGGGACACCATTCCCAGGCGGAGTGCCTCGTCGGCCTCGACCACGCGTCCGGTCAGCAGCAGGTCGCGTGCGTGCGCGGGCCCGACCACGTCGGGCAGCAGCCAGGTGCCGGCCATGCCGGCGTGCATGCCGAGCTTGTTGAAGGGCATACCCAGCTTGGCGCCGTCGGCGGCGTAGCGGATGTCGCACGCGAGCGCGAGGCACAGCCCCGCGCCGATGGCGTGCCCGTTGACGGCAGCGATGGTCGGCACCTCGAGGCGCCGGATGGACAGCCACGCCCGGTAGAACGGCAGCATCCGGGTGCGGAGCTCATCGACGCTGGCGTCGGGCTCACTGGCGATCCACGAGGTGTTGCCACCCGAGCAGAAGGCACTGCCCTCGCCGGTCACCACCACCGCCCGGACGGAGGCGTCAGACGCCAGCTCGTCGATCGCCGCGGTCCACGACGCGGTCATCTCGTCGCTCATCGCGTTGCGCATGCCGGGGTTGTCGAGGGTCAGCAGGGCGACCCCCTCGGACGGGCGCTCGAGGCGCAGGTGGGTCAGGTCAGCCATGCCCTGAGGGTACTGATCGGGCTGAGCCTCCGGACCATCGGTTTCACGCTCAGCGCGTGTGGTGCGTGAGCGTGAGCCACGCGTGGCGTAGGGTCGTCCGCGGAGCAAGGCAGACGCCTCGTTCCCCGGCGGGCTTCCCCGATTGACTTCCCGTCGCGACGACCAAGAAGAAACAAGCAAGGAGGCCGTCATGGCGGAGACCTGGAGCGGTGAGTTCTACTGCGTCAAGTGCAAGGAAAAGCGCGAGGCGGAGGGCGAGATCAAGGTCAACGACAAGGGCACCAAGATGGCCAAGGGCGTCTGCCCGGTCTGCGGTACCAACCTGAACCGCATCCTCGGCAAGGCGTGAGCCTCAGCCATTGAGCTGACAGCGGCGGCGTCACCTTCGGGTGACGCCGCCGCTGTGCATTTCCCCCTCTCGAGCTGACCTGTGGAGGGCCGCCCTTCGCGGCGTGCCGCGTGGCAACCTCGGGTCCATGCCCGTGCCGGTCCGCAACCCGTACGACGTCGCGCTGCGCGCGCAGCTCGACTGCCCTGCCGCGTGGCACGCGCCCGTGGCGGCCGCCCTGGCCGCGGCTGGCGTGACGATCGACCCCCTCGCAGGTGTCGGCATCGCCGTGACGCCTGGGCGTGAGGTCTCGGACGGCGTCGACGACTGGAGCGTGTCGTCGCTCCCCCACCTGCTGGTCGGTGTCTGGCCGTACGCCGTCGAGGTCGGACCGTGGGCGACCCCGGGCGTCGGGCCGTGTGCGCGCTGCGTCGAGGCCGCTGTGCTCGACGACGGGAGTCGGCTGCGTCACCCGCAGCTGCCGCGCCCTCTGGCCGCGATGGGCGCGGGCGCGGCCGCGCGCGAGCTGGGTGCCTGGGTCCGGGGCGAGACGCCCCCCACGTGGCTCACCTCGTGGCGCTTCGACCACGAGCCGCTACCGCGGGCCCGCCGCTGGCAGCGCCATCCCTACTGCGGGTGCGCCTGGTTCGACACGGCCTGAGCCTGCGCGCTCGTCATCACCACCACGCGCTGTCGAGCTTGCCCTCCATCGCCCGGAGGTGGGTCCGGGAGCAGGAGTCGCAGAAGGCGCGGCGCCGACCGTCCTCGACCGAGGTGGTCCAGGTCAACGTCTCGGCCGCGGGCGCCCGGGTGCCGCAGTAGTCGCAGGTGACGGTGTCGTCGTCCACGGCACCACGGTACAGAAATGACCACGAGCCGGTACGTCGTCAGGGTGACGACGTACCGGCTCGTGGTTCTGGTGGCTCACCCGCGATCAGGGCGAGAGCCGTCCTGCGGTCCGGGCCTGGCCCGGACAGCCGGATCAGATCGCGCGGGCGAGGGCGAGACGCGCCTGCTGCGCGGCCAGCTCGGCCTTGCGGCTCATGCGGCGGGCCATCATCAGGTGGTGGCCGCGTCGCAGTTCGTGCGCCTCTCCCAGGCGCGCGGTCATTTGCGCGCGTGCGAGTTCTTCATGCATGAGATTCATGGCAGTGCTTCCATTTCGGTAGGTCTTCATTGAGGTGTGTTCCTTGTGTTTCCTCGGAGGGATGAGCGGCAGGCGCCTACGCGGCGGCCCCGTCCTTGACCTGTGCAGCAGGAGCTGCGACCTGCTCGGACTTGCGGGGCCGGCCTCGCGGCCGCTTGCGCGGGATCACCACGCCCTGGAGGAAGAGCTCCCCTCCCCAGACGCCCCACGGCTCGCGCCGGTCGAGGGCTCCGTCGAGACAGAGCGCCCGCACGGGGCAGTCCGTGCACAGGGCCTTGGCGTGCTCGACGTCCGCGGGGGACTCGGCAAACCACAGCTCTGCGTCGTTGACGCGGCAGGGCAGCAACTCTTCATCCACTCCGGCGGCGGCGTCGTGCAGGGCTCCCAAGGGTGACTGGAGCTCGACATCGGCGGCGCGGGGGCGGACGAGTTCGCTGATGGTCATGTGTTTCACCTCCTCCTCGTTGACCTGATCGCGGGTGGACAAGCAGTGCTGGACAAACAGAAAGGCCGCGGATCCCGGTGAGGGTTCCGCGGCCTGGAGGCTGCCGATGAGAGGTGTGTGACCTAGCTCGACGGACTCCAGACGAGAGAACCCGGGAAATCGCCCTTGATGCGAACGATGGCGGCGGCGTCGCCCTGGACAGCCACCGCGCCGGCACCGAGGACGCGCGTGTGCGCGCAGGGGCGGCCGAGGGTGGACATGCCGAAGGACGGCATCCAAGCCGTCATCGTCTTCGTGTAGTTCTCCATGCTGGCCACCTCCTTCGGGGCATCGGGCGCGAATCGTTGTCAGCGATCCCATGCGCGTGGGTTGTTGTGAGAGAAAAGGTAAACCCTGTCTCACGTCAGGGGCAAACCATTTTATGGGTATTACTCAGTTTTTCTTTTCCGGACCGTCTCCCGAGGCCCCGGCGACCAGCGCGAGCACCTCGTCGCCGTACTTGGTGAGCTTGCCCGGGCCCACGCCGCTGATGGCGCGCAGCCCCTTCTCGTCGGTGGGTGCGTGCTCGGCGATGAGCTGGAGCGTGGCATCGGTGAAGATCACGAAGGCCGGGACGCTGTCACCTGAGGCCCGGGCCAGGCGCCACTCGCGCAACCGCTCGAACAACGCCTCGTCGTAGGACGCCGGGCAGTCGGCACACCGGCCGGTCTTCTTCTCCCGGGCGTTGGAGAGCGCCTTGCCGCACTCGCGGCAGTGCAGGGCGGCCCGGTTGCGCTTGGTGCGCTCGCGGCGCTGGGCGGACACGCCGGGCACGCCGTCGAGGAGGTCGGCCAGGAACGGCGAGCTCCCCCGGTTGGCACGCCCGCCGGGCTCCCGGGCGGTCGCCCACGACACGGTGAGCTCGTCGCGGGCGCGGGTCATCGCGACGTAGAGCAGGCGCCGCTCCTCCTCGATCTCCGCGGGGGTCTGCGCCTGGTTGATCGGCATCATCTTCTCGTGCATGCCGGCCACGAAGACGGCATCCCACTCGAGTCCCTTGGCGGAGTGGATGGTGGCGAGGGTGACCGCGTCGGCCACCGGGGCGTGCTGCTCGCCCGCACGCCGGTCGAGGTCGTCGACGAAGTCACCCAGGCCGGCCTCCGGCCGCTCCTTGGCGAAGTCGGCGGCCAGGTCGACGAGCGCCTGCAGGGACTCCCAGCGGTTGCGGACCTCTCCCCGACCCTCGGGAGGCTGGGTGGAGTGGCCCATCTGGGAGAGCACGGCCACGACCGAGTCGGCCACTGGGCCGGAGGCCTCTCCCCCGCGAGCCGCCCCGCGAACGAGGGTGATCGCCTGCCGCACCTCGCCTCGGTCGAAGAACCGGGCTCCGCCGCGTACGACGTAGGGGAGGCTGCGCGCGGCGAGGGCCTCCTCGAAGCGCTCCGACTGTGCGTTGATGCGCAGCAGCACCGCCATCCGGCTCGCGGGGGTGCCCTGGGCGCGCAGCGCGGCGATCCGGTCGGCGACGGCGTCCGCCTCGGCCACCTCGTCGGTGGCCTCGCGGAAGGTGATGGCGGCGCCGGCCGGCCGCTGGGCCACCAGGTCGACGCCCTTGCTCGGGGTGCCGGCCAGGAGCCGGTTGGCGCCCGCGACGACCTCGGGGGTGGAGCGGTAGTTGCGGACCAGCTCGACGCTGGTGGCCGAGGGGAACCGCTGGGTGAACTCGCGCAGGTAGCGCGCATCGGCGCCTGCGAAGGAGTAGATCGTCTGGGCCGGGTCGCCGACGACACAGAGCTCGTCGCGCCCGCCGAGCCACAGGTCGAGGAGCGCGTGCTGGAGGGGCGAGACGTCCTGGAACTCGTCGACGGTGAACCACTTGTACTGCCGGCGCACCTGGGCCGCGACCGCCTCGTTGTCGGCGAGCAGCCCGGCGCCGAACAGCAGGACGTCCTCCATGTCCATCCGGCCCTGGCCGCGCTTGACCTCCTCGTAGGCGTCGAACGCACGGGCGACGACCTCGGGGTCCATGCCGGACACCGCACGACCGCGGGACCGGGCGATGCCGGCATAGGTGTCGGGACTGACGTTGGAGACCTTGGCCCACTCGATCTCGCTCGCGAGGTCGCGCAGGGTCGCCTGGTCGACGCCGAGCCGCTGCCGGCGGGCCGCGAGCGCGAGCATGCCGAGCTTGGACTCGGTCAGCTCGGGCAGCTCACGCTGGTGCACCCGTGGCCAGAAGAACCGGAGCTGGCGCAGTGCGGCGGAGTGGAACGTACGGGCCTGGACGCCCGGGGCGCCGAGCGAGCGCAGCCGCTCCCGCATCTCACCGGCGGCGCGGGTCGTGAACGAGAGCGCCAGGACCTCGGTCGGCGCGTAGAGCCCCGTGGCGACGCCGTGGGCGATCCGGTGGGTGACGGCGCGGGTCTTGCCCGTGCCGGCGCCGGCGAGCACCCGGACCGGTCCGCGCAGGGCTTCGGCGACCTGGCGCTGCTCGGGGTCGAGCGCTTCGAGCAAGGTCGCTCTCCTGCCGTGGCCGGTGGGTGTGAGGGGCGTGCGCCACCCTATGCGCCGGCGCCGACAGCCGGCCGACCGCTGTCAACAGGCACGTGGTGGCCGCGGGAATGCCGGCACGGCCGTCGCCGTTGAAGCAGGCATGACCGAGAGCCAGTTCACGATGTTCACCACGCCCTGGTGCGGTTACTGCCACCGCCTGAAGAGCCAGCTCGACCGCGAGGGGATCACCTTCGACCTCGTCGACATCGAGCAGCAGCCCGACGCGGCCTTCACCGTCGAGCAGGCCAACGGCGGCAACCAGACCGTGCCGACCCTCCTCTTCACGGACGGCAGCACGCTCACCAACCCGTCCGTGGCGCAGATCAAGGAGAGGCTGGCCTCCCTTTCGTGAGGCTGCCCGGAGACTCGCCGCGCCGCGGGGTTAGCCTGCTGTCGTGTCCTTGCTGAACTCGATCGATCGTGACCACGTCCTCACCGCCATCGAGACCTGGGACACGGCGGGTGGCGGCAACTACATGCTCGTACGTGGCGGGGTGTCGACCCACGTCCTGCTGCACCTCGGACGTGAGTACGACGCCGCGGCCATCGCCGGCATCGCCCACGGCCTGGCGACCGGGCGCACGCTGACGCCTGCGGACATCCCCGGTGGCTCCGAGGGTGCGAGCAAGGCGCTGACCCGCCTCGGCTTCGAGATCCGCGACGACTCCCCTCCTGGAGCCAGCAAGTCGCGCCTGCCGACTGCGAACAAGCGCACCGGCACGCCGCGCCCCACCCGTACGAGCCGCGCAGCCAGCCCGTCGACGCCGCGCCCGCGCCCCGCCGCCAGCGACAAGCCGGACGTCCTGTGCCCCAGGTGCTTCATCGCAGTGCCTGCGACGGGCATCTGCGACACCTGCGACTGACCAGCGCGCACCGGGTCACGCGGTCACGAAGCGTGTCCAGACACCTGGTCCTCAACCCCAGCCGGGCCCGTCGAGCGGGCGGCCGAACCACGCCTGGATGAGCGAGGACGAGATCGAGATGCCGCGCGGCACCACGAGCTCGCCCGATCGCCCGGCGGCCTCGAACTCGCCGCGGGTCCACCACCGCCCCTCCTCGATCTCGGCACCGTCGACGTCGATCTCGGTGCTGACGGCCCGGCCGGTGAAGCCCAGCATCAGGCTCGCCGGGAGCGGCCACGGCTGGCTGCCGAAGTAGCCCACCTCCCCCACCCGCACGCCGACCTCCTCGTGCACCTCACGGCGCACGGCGTCCTCCAGCGTCTCCCCCGGCTCGCAGAAGCCCGCCAGCGTCGACCAGCGTCCCGCCGGCCAGGCCCGGTTGCGACCGAGCAGGATCGCCTCGTCGTCGCCCTCGCCGTGGGTGATCGCCATGATCACCGCCGGGTCCGTGCGGGGGAACTGCGCGCGGTCGCACCGGGTGCACCGGAGCTCGTGCCCGGCAGCCCGGTCGACCAGCGTGCCACCGCAGCGCGGGCAGAACTTCGTGGCGTGGTGCCACTCGGCGAGCCCGATCGCATGCATCAGCAGCGGCGCCTCGTCGGGGGCGTGGTCGGCCACGAGGGTCAGCACGTCACGCAGCGGCACCCACTCCTCCGGCTGCCCGGGGGCGGCGTCGGGCGCGACGATCACCGCCAGGTGCACGACACCGTCGCGGTCACCGAGGAGGACGAGGGTGCCGTCCGGCGCCTCGTCCGGCGCGACCCACACGATCGCGCCGTCCACCGGGCGGAGCCGGTTGCCTGCCACCACGAGCACCCGCGTCGCCGGGTCGGACATCCGCGCGGCGAGCCACGCCTCGTCGGTGCGCTGGAGGCCCATGCGGTTGTGGGCATGACGGGAGAGGGCCACGTGCGGGAGGGGCTGTTCGGAGGTCACGCCGTCAGGTTATCGCCGACAACTTTTGACAATGGTTCTCATTTGAGTTGAGAATCATTCTCATGAACAAACGACAGCTCAGAGTCCTGCTGGCCACCCTCATCGTGCTGGGCGCCTCCGCGTGCGGCAGCGCGACCGAACCCGCTCCCACCTCCACCTCCACGGGCGACTCCCCCACTCAGGGTGCCGGCACCGAGGCCGCCTCGGCGCACCCGCGCCTGGCGATGACCTACGACGGCGGCGTGATGGTCGTCGACGTCACGACCGGTGACGTGGTCGCCGAGGAGGAGCTCGACGGGTTCGTGCGCGCCTCGCCGGCGGGCGACGGGCGCCACGTGCTGATCAGCGGCGCCGGCGGCTGGCAGGTGCTCGACCTGGGCTCGTGGGGTCACGAGCACGGCGACCACGGGCACCACTACACCGGCACGCCGGGCCTCACCGACGTCGACTTCCCCGCCGAGGAGCCGGGCCACGCGGTGGCGCACGACGGGTTGACCACGCTCTTCGACGACGGCACCGGGACGGCGGTCTCGTTCCACGTCGACGAGCTCGAGGACGGCGAGCCCGAGCTGACGTCGTACGACACGGGCGGCGCGCACCACGGCGTCGCGGTCGCGCTGGCCGACCGCAACGTCGTGCACACCGTCGGCACCGAGGAGGCGCGCTCGGGCGTACGCCTGATGAGTCCGGCGGGGCTCGTGCTCGCCGAGACCGACGCCTGCCCCGGCGTGCACGGCGAGGCCTTCGCGCAGGACGCCGCCGTGCTCGGCTGCGAGGACGGTGCCGTGGTGGTGTCGGGTCGCGAGATCCGCAAGGTCGACAGCCCCGACGCCTACGGCCGGATCGGCAACCAGGCCGGCTCGGACGCCTCCCCCGTGCTGCTCGGCGACTACAAGGTCGACGCCGACGCCGAGCTCGAGCGCCCCACGCGGATCAGCCTCATCGACACCCGCGACGCCACGGTGCAGCTCGTGGACCTCGGCACGAGCTACAGCTTCCGCTCGCTCGGGCGCGGCCCCGACGGCGAGGCACTGGTGCTGGGCACCGACGGAGCCCTGCATGTCGTCGACCCCGAGTCCGGCGAGCTGACCGGCGCAATCGAGGTCGTCGAGGCGTGGCGCGAGCCGCTGGACTGGCAGCAGCCGCGGCCCGCACTGCAGGTCGTGGAGGGCACGGCGTACGTCACCGACCCGCGCCACGACCGGGTGCACGTGGTCGACCTGGAGCGGGGCAGGGTCATCGACACCCTGGACCTGCCGCACACCCCCGACGAGATCGTCGCCAACGCGGGCTGAGTCCTAGGCTGGGCGCCGTGAGCACGCACATCGGCGCCCAGCCCGGCGACATCGCCCCCACCGTCCTCCTGCCCGGCGACCCGCTGCGGGCCAGGTGGATCGCGGAGACCTTCCTCGACGACGCCCGCTGCTACAGCGAGGTGCGCGGGATGCTGGGCTTCACCGGCACCTGGCGCGGTCACCCGGTCTCGGTGCAGGGCTCGGGCATGGGCCAGCCGTCGATGTCGATCTACGTCAACGAGCTCTTCCAGGAGTACGACGTCGCCTCGATCGTGCGCGTCGGCTCCTGTGGCGCGGTGACCGATGCCGTCGGCGTACGCGACGTGATCATCGCGTCCGGCGCCTGCACGGACTCCTCGATGAACCGGATCGCCTTCCACGGCCTCGACTACGCCCCGGTCGCCGACTTCGGCCTCCTGCGCGGCGCGGTCGAGGCAGCCGAGGCCCGCGAGGGCGGCTCGCCCTTCCACGTCGGGCTGATCTTCTCGAGCGACTCGTTCTACGCCGCGCGACCCGAGCTGCTCGGCGAGATGGTGAAGTACGGCGTGCTGGCGGTCGAGATGGAGGCGAGCGCGCTCTACACGCTCGCCGCGAAGCACGGCCGCAAGGCGCTGGCGATCTGCACGGTCTCCGACCACATCGTCACCGGCGAGGAGACCACCTCCTACGAGCGCGAGCAGACCTTCGGCGAGATGGTGGAGATCGCGCTCACGGCGGCACTCGGCTGAGCTCCCGCCTGGGTCTCCGCAGGGCCTGGGCAGGGTGGCGGCAGATCGCAGATCCGCGGCGCGTAGGTGGCAGTGTGCCGCCACCTTCGTCAGCAGCCCGGGCGCGGTGGCGGCAGATCGCAGATCCGAGCGAGCCAGCTGCACGATGTGCCGCCACCTCGCCCACCCGCCCGCACAGGATGGCGGCAGATCGCAGATCCGCGGCGCGCACGTCGCAATGTGCCGCCACCTCGGCCGGCGACCACCCGGTCAGAGCTCGAGCAGCTGCTCCAGCGCGGCACGGTCCGGCAGGTCGGCGGGCTCGACCGTACGGCCGCTCCGGACGTAGTGGAACGCGGCTCGCACCTGCTCCAGCGGCGTCCCGGTGAGCTCGGCCCACGCCAGGCGGTAGAGGGCGAGCTGGAGCGGGTCGGCCGTCTCGTGCCGGCTGGTCTTCCAGTCGACGACGAGGTAGCCGCCCTGCGGCTCGGCGTAGACCGCGTCGATCCGACCGCGCACGACCTGGCCGGCGAGGACGAGCGCGAACGGCGCCTCGACCGCGTGCGGGGCGCGGTCGCCGAACGGACCGTCCTCGAAGCGCTTGACCACGTCGCCGAGGTCGGCCTCGTCGTCGATGCCGGCGTCCGCGCGACCCGGCAGCTCGTCGGGCTCGATCAGGGCCTGCTGGCCGAACCGGTCCTCGACCCAGGCATGGAAGGCGGTGCCGAAGCGGGCTGCGGGCGCGGGCGGACGCGGCATCGGACGGGCGAGCTCGCGGGCG
Organism: Nocardioides alpinus; assembly: GCF_900112035.1. Lineage (GTDB taxonomy): Bacteria > Actinomycetota > Actinomycetes > Propionibacteriales > Nocardioidaceae > Nocardioides > Nocardioides alpinus. The sequence goes on from NZ_FOKC01000003.1 coordinate 376,170, forward strand.
AACGCATCGGGATCGTCCCTGAGCCGCGCCACCGAGGTGGCCGACAGGCTGTCGGGCAGCGGCAGGTCCACCGAGGTGGCGCGTTGGGCCCGCGCCTCGATGAGCAGCTGGACTAGGTCCTCGTCCCAGTCCGCGACGCGCGCGGTCTCGATCATGTCGAGGCCCTCGTCGGGGGCCGTGCGGTCCACGCTGCGGACGAGCTCGGCAGCAGCGAGCCGACGGCGGGCCTCCTCCCCGGGACCGGGGACCGGCCACGGGCGTGACGGGTCGACGTCGTCGTTGGGGTTGGGCGCCTTGCCCAGCGGCTTCTCCATCCAGCGCTCCACCGGGTCGCCCCACTCCTCGAGCTGGTCGCGCACCACGCGCTGGTAGTCCGAGGGACCGAAGGCGCTGGTCCGCTGGCCCCAGACGTAGGACGTCACCGCGAGGTGGTGCGCGGCCCGGGTGAAGGCGACGTAGCCCAGCCTCAGCTCCTCCTCGGCGTCGTGGGCGCGGGTGGCGGCACGGTAGGCGTCGAGCGCCGCCTTGTCGTGACCCACGAGCTGCGGCTGGTCGGCGCGGTCACCGCGCAGCGGTGCGGGCAGCACCGCCGGCGACGACGTCCAGAGGGTGCGCGAGCGGTTGCTCGGGAAACGGGTCTCCCCCACACCGACGCAGAAGACCGAGGGCCACTCGAGGCCCTTGGCGCGGTGGACCGTGAGCAGCTTGACCGAGTCGGCGGCGGTCGGGGTCGCCACGTCGAGGCCGTTGCCCTGGTCGTCCTCGGCGGTGAGGTAGGCCAACAGCGCCGGCAGCGTCACGTCGCCGTCGACGGACTGGAACTCCGCCACCGCCTTGACGAAGAGGTCGAGGTTGTCGCGGCGGGCGGCCGCCGCGGGCGACGTCGCCGAGGCGAGCTCGACGTCGACGCCCGTGGTGTCGATGATCCGCCGCACCACGTCGAGCAGCGGGTCGCCGACGTGGCTGCGCAGGCGGCGCAGCTCGGTGGCCAGCAGCGCGCAGCGGTCGAGTGCCTCGGGCGAGTACGACGCCTCGCCCGGCGACTCCACGGCATCGCTCAGCGCCGGCAGCTCGGACGAGTCGATCCCATCGGCGATCTGCAGGAGCTGGTCGGCCACCGTGGCGGCCTCCTTGCGTCCGCGCACGCCAGCGATCTCTGCGGCCCGCAACGCCAGCAGGCGGAGGTCGCGGGGCCCGATGGCCCAGCGCGGACCGGTGAGCAGGGTGAGCATCGAGGCATTGGCCGTGACGTCGTGCAGCAGCGTCAGCGTCGCCACGACCTCCGCCACCTCGGGCAGCCGGATCAGGCCCGAGAGCCCGACGATCTCGACGGGGATCCCGGCCGTGGTGAGGGCGTCGTAGACCTCCGCCGCCTGGGCGTTGTCGCGACTCAGCACGCCGACGTCGGACCACGCGGCGCCTGCGTCGTGCACCTGCTGGACCTCGGCGGCCAGCCACGCCAGCTCGTCGACCGCGCGCTCGAAGACGTGGGTCTCGACGCGCCCGTCGCCCGCGATGTCGGCGGCGCGCAGCCGGGCCACCTTGTCGCCGTAGGCCGCCAGCAGGGGCTCGGCCAGCCGGTTGGCGACGTCGAGGATGCGCCGGTCGGAGCGCCGGTTGACGGTGAGCGGCAGCCGTCCGGGCTCGCCGTCGGCCGCCGGGAACGTGTCGGCGAAGTTGAGGATGTTGGACACCGAGGCGCCGCGCCAGCCGTAGATCGCCTGGTTGGGATCACCGACCGCCATCACCGGGTGGCCCAGGCCGTGGTCGGGGTCGGGTCCGGAGAAGAGCCGCGACAGCATGGTGGCCTGGGCGACCGAGGTGTCCTGGTACTCGTCGAGCAGCACCACCTTGAAGCGGGCCCGCTCGATCTCCCCCACCTCGGCCTGGTCGTCGACCAGCCGGGCGGCCAGCGCGATCTGGTCGCCGAAGTCCATCAGCCCGAGGTCGGCCTTGAGCGTGCGGTAGCCGGAGACCAGCTGGAGCAGCTCGGCCCGGCGGTCGATCGCGTGGATCGCCTTGGCCGGCGGCTCGAGGTAGGTCTTGCGGGCCTTGCCGGCCTGCTCCTCGGCGACGGCCCGCTCGAACCCGACGCGTGCCTCCGCGTCCACACGGCGTACGTCGTCGGGGCCGACGAGGTGCTCGCTCATCGTCCCGTCGAGGGCGAGGAGGTTCTGGATGGCGGTCGCGGGGTGGTCCGTCAGGAGCTCGATGTGGCCGGTGAAGCGTTCGATGACGCGGGCGCCGAGCTGGTAGCGGGAGGCGTCGGAGACGACGCGGGTGTCGGGCTCGTGGCCGATCCGGAGGCCGTGATCGGTGAGCAGCCCGGCGGCGTAGGCGTGGTAGGTCGCCACCGTCGGCTCGAGGACGTCCTCGCCCTCGACGACCACCGACCGGTCGAGGAGTCCGGCCGCGCCCAGCGCGGCGGTGACCCGCTGGCGCAGCTCGGCCGCGGCCTTGGTGGTGAACGTCAGGCCGAGCACCTCCTCGGGGCGGACCTTGCCGGTCGCCACCAGCCACACGACCCGCTGGGCCATCAGGGTGGTCTTGCCACTGCCTGCGCCGGCCACGACGACCGTGGGCCGCAGAGGCGCGGTGATGGCGGCCCACTGCTCGTCGCTGGCGGCGTAGGTCGCCCCCATCAGGGCGCGGAGGTCCTCGGGGTTGTCGAGTCGCAGGGGCTCGCGGACGGGCTCGCTCACTGGACGGTCACGCTCCCGGCGCCCTTGGCAGGGCAGATGGCGACGAAGGGGCAGTCGCGGCAGTGCGGTCCGGCGGTTGCCGGGAACGTCTCGGCGCGGACCAGCTCGGCCGCGCGGGCGAGCCCGGCCCGGAGCACGGCCCGCTCGGGACCGGCGTCGTCATGGGCCGGCTGGCCCTGCACCTTGGCGGTCGCGGAGTCGTCGTCGATGCCGAGCTGCACCAGCTCGGCGCCGCCCGTGGCGACCGACCGCCCGGCCGCCTCGTCGAGCGCACCCGCGTCGACGGCGTACTGGTAGAGGGCGAGCTGCAGGTTGCCTGCAACGGCCGGGCCAGTGGGCGGCGTGCGGGCGCTCTTGAAGTCGACGACGACCACGCGTCCGGAGTCGTCGATCTCGAGCCGGTCGGCGAACCCGGTCAGGAGCACGGGACGGCCGTCGACCTCGACGACGCTCTGGAAGCGCTCCTCGGCGCCGAGGAACTCCCGCGGGTTGTCGAGGTGCCACCGGACGAACCGGCCCACCGCCTTGCGGATCCGGGCGAGCTCGCGCTGGCGCGACCACGGCGTGCGGAAGGCCAGGCGGTCCCAGATCGCCTCGACCTCGGCCATCAGCGGATCGACCTCGGCGGGCAGCTCGCCGTGGGCGACCCGCTCGGCGAGGGCGTGGAGGACCTGACCGAGGTTGGCCGACTGGTGCACGGCGGAGACACCGCCCGCCTCCCGCTCGAAGAACCACTGGGCGGGGCAGACGAGGATCGACTCGAGCATGCTGGCCGAGATCGGCACCGGTCGCTCCGGGTCGCGGATCGGCTGGACGGACCGCGTGGCGCTGCGGGTGCCCCACCACGTGGCCGGGTCGGCTGCGGGAACGAGCTGCCGACCGTCGACCTCCTCGGCCGCGAGCGCCGCGAGCCGTCGCGCGGCGGCCTCGCGGAGCGGCTGGGAGACCTCGGGATCGGCCGCGGTGCGGCGCAGCTCGGCCACGAGCCCGCCGAGCGAGAGCGGACGGGGCGGGCGACCGTCCTGGTGCTCGATGGTGACGCCGAGCTCCTCGAGGAAGCGGGACGGCTGCTCGCCCTCGTCGTCGGGCGACTTCACAGCGCTCACCACGAGGCGGCGCCGGGCACGGGTGCAGGCGACGTAGAACAGGCGGCGCTCCTCCATCAGGAGCGCCCGGGTGGTGACGGGTGGGACGAGGTCAGGGTGTCCGGCGACGTCGACGCCGATGCGGTCCGCACCCAGGAGCGTCGTACGGCGACGCAGGTCGGGCCAGCCCTCCTGCTGGACGTGGGCGACCACGACGAGGTCCCACTCGAGGCCCTTGGACCGGTGGGCGGTGAGCAACCGGACCGCTGAGCCGCGCACGCCGCGCTCGGCCAGGGTGTCGGCAGGCAGCTGCTGGGCGACCAGGCTGGCGAAGAAGGCGCCGACCCCGACGTGGTCGCGCTGGTCGACGGCCCGTGAGGCGAGCTCGAACAGCGCCACGATCGCGTCGAGGTCGCGGTGCGCGCGCCGCGAGCCGGCGCCGCCCTGGTCGACCTGCCGGCGCAGGCGCTGCGGCCAGGTCGTGCTCGACCACAGGTGCCACAGGACGTCCTCGACGCCCGCGCGGTCGGCGAGCTTGTGCACGCCCTCGCGCAGCAGGTCGGCCAGCGCGGCGGCGCGCTCGACGTCGGGTCCGTCGAGGCCGTCGAGGAAACCGGGGGCGACCACGGCGAGGCGGAGCAGCTCGCGGGACGTACGTCGGTCCTGCACGTCGGGCTGTTCCTTCTCCCGCGTGCGGAGGCGGCGTACGAGCGCGCGCAGGTCGGAGGCGTCGAGGCCGCCCAGCGGCGAGAGCAGCAACGACTCGATCCGGCCGGGGTCGAGGAAGTCGGGCGAGTCGGGGTCGTCGTTGTCGAGGTGGACCACGGCCCGCAGTCCGTCGAGCAGGGGCAGGACCGCGGGATCGCGCACCAGCGGCAGGTCGTCGGAGGCCACCTCGACCGGCACGCCGGAGGCGGCCAGGGCGCGACGCAGGGGCGGGATGCTGGTGCGGCCGGACCGGACGAGCACGGCCATCCGGTCCCACGCGATGCCGTCCTCGAGGTGCGCGCGGCGCAGCAGGTCGGCGAGCCGCTCGGCCTCGGCGCGCTCGGTGTCGTAGGTGACGACCTCGACCCGGCCGGCACCTTGCGGGCCGGGCACCGCCTCCGGTGCGAGGAACGCCTCCCGGGCGTCGGCGTCGATGCTGCCGGTCAGCGTCAACCGGTGCGCGACCCGGTTGGCCGCCAGCAGGATCCGAGGGCCGAACCGTCGGGTGCGCCGGAGCACGACAGTGGGAGCCGGCCGCCCGTCGGTGGTCGGGAAGCTCGCCGGGAAGTCGAGGATGCCGCGCACGTCGGCTCCTCGGAAGCCGTAGATCGACTGGTGGGGGTCACCCACCGCAGTGAGGTTGCGGCCGTCACCGGCGAGCGCGCGCAGGAGGGCGACCTGACCGGGGTCGGTGTCCTGGTACTCGTCCACGAAGACGTGGGTCCAGCGGGCGCGGAGCTCGTCGCGGTGGGCCTCGGCCTCGATGACCGCGCGCCGGATCAGGTCGGAGTAGTCGGTGGCACCGAGGTTGTCGAGGATCGTGAGGTACTGCTCCATGAAGAGGCCGGCCGACACCAGCTCCGGGAGGTCGTGCTGCTCGCCGAGGCTGCGCAGGCCGGCCGGGTCCAGTCCCTTCTCACGGGCGCGGGCGAGCACCGCCTGCACCTCGCGCACGAAGCCGAAGGTGCCGACGGCCCGGCGGAGCTGCTCGGGCCAGACCACGGACTCGGGGTTGTCGCGGAGCAGCTCGCGCAGCACGACGTCGGCCTCCGGTGCCGACAGCAGCCGGATCGCGCCCTCGTAGAGCTCGGCAGGCGCGTACTTGCGGACCAGCGCGTAGGCGAACGAGTGGAAGGTCGAGCAGGAGGCGGCCGACGTCGTGCGGGCGACCCGCGCGGTGACCCGGTCACGCAGCTGCTCGGCGGCCTTGCGCGAGAAGGTCAGCGCGAGCACGGCGTCGGGCGAGGCGCCACGGACCTCGATGCGGTCGACGATGGCCTCGACGAGCGTGGTCGTCTTGCCCGTCCCGGGGCCGGCCAGGACGAGCAGCGGCCCGCCCTCGTGGTCGACGACGCGCTGCTGGTGCTCGTCGAGCTCGGGCACCACGACCTCGCGGTCGGGGGCCACCAGCCGGTAGCGCACGGCTGCCGGGGTCGGTGCGGTCGAGGTGCTCACGGACGACACCCCATCACGAACCACCGACACCGCGCGTCGTGCGCCCCTCGGTGTCGGCCGGACCGCTGCGACGTCATACGGACAGGGCAACCACTGGCCCCGTCCGTATGACGTCCGGGATCTGTCAGGACATGTCGACGATCGCGGCGACCGGGCCGCCGCCCTCGGGGCCCTGGTGGGCCGCCGAGACCGACACGAAGACCGCGGGGTCTCCGGTCACGGCCGCGGTGACGCCGCCGACGCACGCCTTGATCTGGCGGTGCCAGTGCACGTCGGAGTCGTCGAGCATCGCGTTGCGACGGCCTCGGACCATGCCGTCCTGGCTGGCCTCGCACTTGAGGAACACGTTGACGAGCCTGCCGTCGAGGTCGCTGGTGCGCGGGCGCTCCGGCAGGTCGAGACCGGCCGAGCGGATGGCGTCCCAGATGCCGTCGGCGTCCAGCGCGTCCTTCATGACCGAGTGGCCGATGCGGTAGCGGCCCCCGACGCCCGTGGCGTTGCCGACCACGACGATCTGCGCCACGTCGAGCTCGACACCCGACGAGCAGGAGGCCACCGAGGAGTAGAGCTCGCGGTTGTGCATCACGTCGGCGTCGGTGGGCATGTCGATCTCACCGAGCGCGACGGCGATGCCGAGGCCGGTGGCGCCGTTGGAGAGGTCCATCGACTCGTGGGTGTGCTCGGTCCACACGCTCTTGCCGCGCGACTTGGCGTCGCGGATGGTGTGGATGGTCAGCAGCGGGGTCTTGGTCTGCACGTAGTGGACGTCGGCGGGGTCGGTGATCCCGGCGCGCTCCATGGCGACCTTCACGCCCGCGGCGACCTTCTCGATCATCGCGACGTAGCCGATCTCCTCGGGCAGGAGGGGCTCGCTCATCGCGAAGCCGGCGGTCAGCCGCATCTCCTCGCGCGACGGGTCGTCCTCGGGGACGGCGCCCTCAGGAAGGTGGGCGAAGATCGTGGCGTGGGGGCTGATCACGCCGTCGGTGCCGCCGGACCACACGATCGGCACGCCCTTGACCTGCTCGGGGTCGGCACCCTTGGCGATCAGAGCCTCGCGGAACGCGCGGTCGGCGATGATCCGGGTGTAGTCGTTGACACCGCCGTTGCCCTCGGTCTTGCCGATGATCGCGAAGACGCGGTCGGCCGCGATGACGCCGTCGTCGATGAGGCGTGTGAGCTCGGAGGCGTCGGACACCGAGTGGATGGGGACCTTGCGGACTTCGATGGCGCTGGGCATGTTCAGCAGTTTCCTTTCGGGAGGGGTTTCGAGGCTCGCTTCGCTCGCACCTCAACCACCGGAGGGTGTCGGTACGACGACGGTGCCGACCTCGCCGGCGACCGCAGCGGTGATCTGGTCGAGGCTGGTGATGACGCCGGTGCGGCCGGTGGCCTCCACGAAGCGGCACACGGCGTCCACCTTCGGGCCCATCGACCCGGAGGCGAAGTGCCCGTCGGCGGCGTGGCCGCGCAGCTCTGCCACCGTCAGGCGCCCGAGCGGCTCGGCGTCCGGCTCGCCCCAGCGGATGACGGCGTGGGGCACGTCGGTGGCGACGACGAGGACGTCGGCCCCGGTGGTCTCGGCAAGCAGGCCGGCGCCGAGGTCCTTGTCGATGACGGCCTCCACGCCGGCCAGCGAGCCGTCAGGGCGGCGTACGTGCGGGATGCCGCCGCCACCGTTGGCGACCACGACGAAGCCCGCCTCGATCAGCGCGAGGACGGCCGGCGCGTCGATGATCTCGAGCGGCTCGGGCGAGGCGACGACGCGCCGCCACCCCTTCTCGCCGCGGTCCTGCCAGGTCTCGCCGTGGCCCATCAGCAGGCGGGCCTCGGCCTCCGGGAGGTGCCGTCCGATCGGCTTGGTGGGGGTGGTGAAGCCGGCGTCGTCGGCGTCGACGAGCGTGCGGGTGACCAGCGCTGCGCTGCGACGGTCGAGGTCGCGGGCGGCGAGCTCCCGGTCGAGGGCGTCCATCAGCACGAAGCCGAGCGTGGCCTGCGTCTGCGCGCCGCACCAGTCCAGGGGGACGGGAGGTACGACGCCCGCGGCGAGCTCGTTCTTGACGAGGAGGTTGCCGACCTGAGGACCGTTGCCGTGCGTGATCACGACGTCGTGGTCGTGCTCGAGCAGGCCGGCGACGGCAGCCATCGCCACCTGGGCGGCGGCGATCTGGTCCTCCGGACGCGCCCGCCCGTCGGCGTTGGTCATCGCGTTTCCGCCGAGTGCGAGCAGGACCCTCATGCGTCGACCCTAGTGTCGGCGCTCACACCGACCCCACGGCACTTTCGGCCAACAACGCGCCCGACCGATGGCAACTCTTGTGGGCGTCGTTCAGGCCAGCGCGAAGTACCTGAGGTAGACGTACACCCAGGCCACGAGGAGCGTCGCGACGGTCACCACGACGCCGTACCTGGTGAAGCCCCAGAAGCTGATCGGCTCCCCCGCCTTGGCCGCGATGCCGAGCACCACGACGTTGGCGCCGGCCGCGACGGCCGTCGCGTTGCCGCCGAGGTCGGCGCCGAAGACGAACGCCCACCACAGGGGGCTGTCGGCGCCGGAGGCACCGGTGCCGGCCACCATCTCCTCGACCACCGGGACGGTGGCGGTCGTGTAGGGGATGTTGTCGACGAAGGCACCGATGACACCGGAGCCGAAGAGCAGCGCGGTGGCGCCGAGCAGCTGCCGCTCCCCCATGGTCGCCGCGGCCCACTCGCTGATCGCGCCGATGATGCCGACCTGCACCAGCGCGCCGACAAGGACGAAGAGCGCCATGAAGAACGCGAGGGTGGCCCACTCGACCTCCTCGAGGAACTCCTCGGGCTCGGTGCGCGACACCAGCACCATCGCCCCGGCGCCCATCATCGCGACCACCGAGGGGTCGAGGTGCATCACGGAGTGGAGGCTGAAGGCGACCATCACCAGGACGAGCACGACGAGCGAGCGGCGCAGCATCCGGACGTTGGTGATCGCGTCGGTGGGTCGGAGGTCGTCGAGGCCGTGGACGTTGCCCATGACCTGCATGTCCTTGCGGAACAACCATCGCGCCATGACGATGAACATGACGAGCAGGATGATCGTCAGGGGCAGCGAGTGGACGAGGAAGTCGGTGAAGCTCAGCCCGGCGCGGCTCGCGATGATGATGTTGGGCGGGTCCCCGATGAGGGTCGACATGCCGCCGATGTTGGAGGCGAGGATCAGCGAGATCAGGTAGGGCGACGACGGCAGCTCGAGCCGCCGGCAGACCGACAGCGTCACCGGGGCGACGAGGAGCACGCACGTGACGTTGTCGAGGATCGGCGCCACCGCGGCGCCGACGAGGACGAGCAGCACCAACAGCTTGTAGGGGTGCCCCCCGGACTTCTTCGCCGCCCACAGCGCGAGGAACTCGAAGAGTCCGGTCTGCTTGAGGACGCCGACGATGATCATCATCCCGAAGAGCAGGAAGATCACGTTCCAGTCGACGCCGGTGTGCTCCTCGAAGAAGGCGGTCTCGGCGTCGACGAGACCGATCACGACCATGCCGGCGACGCCGCCGAGCGCGGCGGCGACCCGGTGCACGCGCTCGGTCGCGATGAGGGCGTAGGCGACGATGAAGACCGCCAGTGCGGCGGAGGTGAGGATCACGCAACCCTCCGGCGTACGCCGAACGCGCGGGCGGTGCCGGAGGACTCGTCCATGTCCTCGGCCCAGCCGGCGAGGCGGCCGTAGCGGCTGACGGACCGGAGGCGCTCCTCCACCTCGCTGACCTGCCCCAGCGCGGCGACGACGAGGACCTGGTCGCCGGTGCGCAGCACGCTGCGTGACTCCGGCACGAGCACGTCCTTGCCGCGGGTGACGATCGCGACGCCGGAACCGGTGGGCAGGCGCAGCTCCCCGATCTCGACCCCGGCGAGGCGCGAGGCGGGCTCGACCTCGAAGCGCAGCAGCACGGCGTCGAGCCGGTCGAGGGTGGCGAAGCCGATGGACACCTTGTGCACGAAGCTGCCCTTCTCCTGCCAGCGCGGCTGGCGCCCGCGGCCGATCGCCAGCCCGACGGCGAAGCCGATCGCGCTGCTGATGAGGGCGACCGAGACGGCGACCTCGAGGACGTGGGCGTTCATGCCGGTCCTCCCGGAGTGAGCCGCGCCTCCACCTCGGTGACGGCCACCGCCGTCGCCCGGGTGCCCGCCGGCAGGCGCCGCGTGACGAGGTCGGGCCAGCCGGCCTCCAGTGACTCCAGGTCGTCGACGAGCGAGCGGACCTCGAGCCGCTGGACGGCGGCACCGACCGTCTCCTCCGCGAGGCGTACGACGTCCGCGGTCGGGACGAACGGGTCGCCGGGCCGGGCCTCGCACACCTCCAGCTCCAGGTGGGCCAGGGCGATCACGTCCACGCCGTCGGCGGTGGTGGACCGGACGACCAGCGGCAGCACGCGCGGTGCCACCGGCACGGTCTCGAAGTCCTGCAGGACCGGCACCCGCAGCAGCAGGCCGTGGCGGCGCGAGCGGATGACCGTGCCGTGCCGGACGACCATCGCGAGCTCGCCGGGACCCACCCGGCGCACGCACATCAGCGTCGTGAACAACAGGCTGGGACCGACGATCACCAGCCAGACCACCCACGCGGCTCCGGTCGGGTCGACGGCGGTGTTCTCGTCCGGGGGCGGCATGGTTCGAGTCAACGAGTGCGAGGCCCTGGAACCCATGGGGTGCGGACCCCATCTGGGAGGGTGGAGCATGCGCCTGCCCAGCCACCTCCTGCTGTTCTGGACGATCTGTCTGATCAACGGTGCGGTGCTCGTGGTGGGCGCGCTGGTGCTGGTCCTGTCCCCTGCGCGCGTGTCGTCCGACCCGGTGCCGTCGGAGGTCCTGGTGGTGGGGATCGGGCTCGCCGTGGTGCTGGTCGCCGACGCGCTGCTGATCCGCTGGGCGCTGGCCCCGCTGCAGCGGCTCATCGCCCGGCTCGGCGACATCGAGCGTCTCGAGCCCACCCGGCTGCCCGAGGAGGGCTCGGGACCGGTCCTCGGCATCGCGCAGAGCGTCAACGGCCTCCTGCTCCGGCTGGCCGAGGAACGTCGCACCGGGGACGCCCGCGCCCTTGCTGCCCAGGAGGCCGAGCGGCACCGCATCGCCCAGGAGCTCCACGACGAGGTCGGCCAGAGCCTGACCGTCGTGCTGCTGGGGCTCAAGCAGGTCGAGTCGCACGCGCCGTCCGAGCTGGTCGAGGAGCTGGCTGCCGTGCGCGAGAGCGCCCGCGCCGGCCTCGACGACGTACGCCGGGTGGCGCGCCGGCTGCGCCCCGGGGTGCTCGAGGACCTCGGCCTCACGAGCGCGCTCGCTGCGCTGGCGACCGACTTCGCCGACCACAGCGGCGCCGCCGTACGCCGCTCGTTCGCGCCCGGCCTGCCGCCGCTCTCCCCGGAGGCCGAGGTCGTGGTCTACCGGGTCGCGCAGGAGGCGCTGACCAACGCTGCCCGCCACGCGGACGCGCACGCCGTCGAGCTGTCGCTGCGCCGGCTCGGGGACTGGGTGGTGATGGAGGTCAACGACGACGGACGTGGGTTCGAGGGACTCGACGAGGGCTCCGGGTTGATGGGCATGCGCGAGCGTGCCGCGCTGGTGCGCGCCGAGCTGTCGGTGATCAGTCAGCCGCGGCGCGGCACGACGGTGCGCCTGCGGGTTCCTGTGGGGGTGGCGTCATGATCCGGATCCTGCTCGCCGACGACCACACGCTCGTACGCCGCGGGGTGCGCCTGATCCTCGAGCAGGAGTCCGACCTCTCCGTCGTCGCGGAGGCGGCCGACGGCGTCGAGGCGGTCGAGCGGGTCCGGGACACCGAGGTCGACCTGGTCGTGCTCGACATCGCGATGCCGCGGATGACGGGACTGCAGGCGGCTGCCGAGATCGCCCAGCGCCGCAACCCGCCGCGGATCCTGATGCTGTCGATGCACGACAACGAGCAGTACTTCTTCGGCGCGCTCAAGGCCGGCGCCAGCGGCTACGTCCTCAAGTCGGTCGCCGACGAGGACCTCGTCGGCGCGTGCCGGGCCGCGATGCGCGGCGAGACGTTCCTCTACCCCGGCGCGGAGAGCACGCTGGTGCGCGACTACCTCGACCGGCTGCGCCGTGGAGAGCGGGTGCCCGCCTCGGTGCTGACGGCGCGTGAGGACCAGGTGATCAAGCTGATCGCCGAGGGCCGGTCGTCCCGCGAGATCGCCCGCGACCTGCACATCGCACCCAAGACCGTCGAGGGCCACCGGGCCAACATCCTCGGCAAGCTGGGGATGCGCGACCGGGTCGAGCTGACCCGCTACGCCATCCGGGCGGGGCTCATCGAGCCCTGAGACTCGGGCAGGTTCCACCACGTGTCGAGCCGCGCCTCGGCAGGCGCCGTACGTCCTTCGCGCAGCACCCGCGCCAGCCGCATGAGGCAGGCCGCGATGCCGGCCGTGCCCTGCATCCAGCCGACCCCCGGCGGCAGCAGCGGCTCTGCGTTGCGGTGCTCGGTGAAGCGCCAGCAGGCGCGGTCGCCGTCGATCACCGCGCGCTCGACCAGCGCGTCGCCCAGCACCTGCGCGAACACGAGGTCGTCCTCGACGCCCCGCCTCTGCCACGCGTCGAGGAAGATGTCCCCTACGCCGGCGGTGCCGCAGCAGCGACCGTCGTTGTCCCAGAAGCCCGGGCGCAAGCGCTCCGGGATCCCGGACGTACGGATGCTGCGCAGGCAGCGCCGCTGCCACTGCGCCGGGGTCTCCCCCGCCACCTCCGCAACGCCTGCGTACTCGAGCGCGGTGAAGAGCAGGGACGTGCCGGTGGGCCCGTGGCACCAGGTGAAGGTCACTTCGTCCAGGTCCGGGTCTCGGGGGATCTCGTGCGGTAGCACGAACCCGCCGTCGCGCCTGTCACCCAGCGTCACGAGGTGCTCGGCACCGCTGCGGGCCGCCGCAACGAGGTCAGGCCTGCCGAGCTCGGCCCCCGCCACCGCCAGGGCCGCAGCGATGCCGGCCAGACCGTGCGACCAGTTGGGCATCTGCATGTCGCCACGCTCGGCCCGCACCTCCTCGGTGTGGCGCGGGGGCAGGAAGGACCAGTTGGTGCCGGCGTCGGTCGGCTCGCCCTCCGCCAGCAGGATGTCCGCAGCTCGGTGGGCCAGGTCCTCCGCACCCGGCGTGCCCTGCCGTCGGGCCCAGACCGCGCCGAGCAGGTTGCCGGCGGTGCCGAGGGTGACGTCGTTGATCCGGGCGTGCGGGGCGAACCGTGGTGGCGTCATCCACGGCTGTTCCCACCCGTCGTCCGTGGCAAGCTCGGCGAGCCGGGCGATGGCTTCCGCCGCCCCGACTGCGTCCAACGCGGACAGCACGCCGAGGTCGCTGACCAGACCGTCGAAGTAGGAGTAGGCCGTGGTCGTCGCGAGCCCCGCTCGGACCCGCGCGGCTATGCCGTCGGCAAGGGCAGACTCCTCCGCAGTCCAGGGCCGGGCAGTCCTCACCTCGGCCAGCAGGTGGGCCAGCCCGCCGATGCCGCTGTGCATGCCGTCGCGCTCCTCCGGCGGTCCGCCCTCGTGCGGCACCGACTCGGGGATCCAGGGGCCGTCGTCCCAGCGGACCTGGTCGAGCACCCACCGCCAGGCGGCCTCGCCGAGGTCGGCGTACGTCTGGGCAGTGGTCACGCCCCGATGATCGCACCGGGTCGTGCACCCGCGCGACGTCATACGGAGGGGGCAGCCGTTTGCCCCCTCCGTATGACGTCCGGAGATCAGGCGAGGAGGGAGGCCAGGACCCGCGTCCCGACGGGCAGCCCGTGCACGTCGTAGTAGGCGAACATCGCACTGAGCCACGGGTGCCACCCCGGGTCCGGCACCTGCGTCACCGCCACGCCCACCTCGTCGGCCAGCTCGCGGACGGTCGCGACGCGCGTCGCGAGCTCGTACGTCGCTCCCCCGTGGCCGGGCTCGGTGAGCACCACGGCGGCAGCACGACCGAGGTCGGCGAGGTCGAGGAAGCCGAACGGCACGTCGAGGGAGTACGGCACCTCGAGCGGGCCGGTGAGGTCGAGGTTCTGCAGGTAGGCACCGGGCTGGAGGATCGTCCAGCTCAGGCCGCTGCGCCGGACGAGGTCCTCGCTGCGCGCCTTCGCGAGGTGGTGCGGCATCGAGGGCGCGTAGGGCGAGGCGACCGAGTGGTAGACCACCCGGCCGACCCCGGCCTCGGCGAGCGCCCTCAGCGCCGACGTGACGTACGCCGGCTCGTCGGGGTGCAGGTTGGGGGCGATGACGTACGCCGCCTCGCACCCGGCGACGGCCCCTGCGAGGTCCGGCCAGTCCGCCCGTCCGAGCGGCACCGGCTCGACACCGCGGGCGGCCCGTGCCTCACCGACCGCGCGGCCGGTCTTGCCGTGGCCGCCGAGGATCGCGACGCGGGGTCCCGACTCCCCTCGACCGGCCATGCCGCTCAGATCCGGTCGACGGACGCGTGCGTCGCCCCGTCGGCGAGGGCCGCATAGCCCGGACCGCGGTCGAAGAACGCGTCGTCCTCCCGGCTCCACGCCGCACGACCCGCGCGCTCCACCTCGGTCGCGGAGGCGTCGAAGCCGAGGTCGCCGGCGTCCCGCGACCCTGTCAGCACGACGCCGTAGTCGCGCAGCGCAGCAGCCGCCGACACCTTGCCCCAGACCACGTCGCGCACGACGAGCTCGGGGTCGCGGGCCAGCGGGTCGCCCCAGCCGCCACCACCCGTCGTACGGATGCGGACGACCTGCCCTGCCCGGATCGGCTCGGCGTCGGCAAGGGCGTCGACCTCGCGCTCGTCGGGGCCACCCGGGTCGATGACGACCTGGAACGGAGCTCCGGCCTTGCCGCCGCGCACGCCCCAGCAGGCCAGGATCGAGCGGTCGGCGATGGACATGAAGTGCGCGTCCTTGAGCATCCGGATCTGCTTCTCGTAGCCCAGTCCGCCGCGGAACTGGCCGGCGCCGCCGGAGTCCACGGCGAGGCCGAGGCGCTCGACGATGAACGGGAAGCGCGACTCGGTGAACTCGGTCGGCAGGTTGCGGGAGTCGGGGACGACGTGGATGGTGTCCTCGCCGTCGGCGTAGTAGCGACCGCCGGAGCCGCCGCCGAGCACCTCGCGCATGAGGTAGTCGTTGCCGTCGAGGTCCTTGCCGTAGACGCCGGTGTAGCGGATCGTCTCCTGGTCGGCCGGCATCTTGCCGTCGACCGCCTTGGCCACCACGCCGGCGAGCACGCCGAGCAGCCGCAGGATCACGAACGTGCGCGCGTTGGTCGGCCCCGGGTGGATCGGCGTGAGGAGCGTGCCCTTCTCCGGGAAGCGCATCTCGATCAGGGGGACGATGCCCTCGTTCACATCGAGCTCGGCCATCCGCTCGGGGGTGTCGGCGAGGTTGCGCAGGATCGGGGCGAGCCACTTCTTGAGGAAGTTGCCGCCGACGTAGTCGCCGCAGTGGTTGATCGGGCCCTTGGCCTGCGCACTGGTGCCGGTGAAGTCGATGATCAGCCGCGGTCCCGCCGGGCGGCCGTTCTCGGGATCGGCCGGGGCGTCGCTGACCTTGGTCAGGGTGATCCGCTGCGTGTGCAGCTGCGGCTCGTCGACGCCGTCGTGCTCGGCGTAGTCCTCCCAGACGTAGGTGCCGTCGGGGATCTTGGACAGGATCTCGCGCCGGTAGGTCTCGGTGGTGGTGTCGAGGATCGCGTCGAACGCGGTCTCGATCGCGTCACGGCCGTAGCGCGCGAACAGCTCGCTGAGCCGGCGCGCGCCCATCAGGCAGGCCGAGCACTCGGCGTCGAGGTCGGCAGCCAGGCTGTCGGGCATCCGGGAGTTGCGCGTCATGATCCGCAGCGCCGCCTTGTTGGGCACACCTGCGTCCCACAGCTTGATCGGCGGGACCGCGAGCCCCTCCTCGTAGACGCTGGTCGCGCCGCTGGGCATCGAGCCGGGGCACGCGCCACCGATGTCGTCGTGGTGGCCGAAGGCCTGCACGAAGGCGACCACCTCGCCCTCGTGGAACACCGGGACGGTCACGCACAGGTCGGGCAGGTGCCCGATGCCGCCCTCGGACTCGTAGACGTCGTTGTGGAAGAAGACGTCGCCCTCGCGCATCTCCGCCAGCGGGAAGTCGCGCACGATCGGGTGGACCAGCGCGCTGTAGGAGCGGCCGGTGAGCTTGCGCAGCTGGCGGTCGTGGATGCCGGCGCGGAAGTCGTGGGCGTCGCGGATCATCGGCGAGCGGCTGGTGCGACCGATGGCGGTCTCCACCTCCATCTCGACGCTGGCGAGCGTGCCCTGCACGATCTCGACGAGGATCGGGTCGACCGAGGTGCCCTCGGCCGTCAGCCGGTTGCCGTGCTCGTACGACGTGGGAAGACCGGCCGGGTTGACCGGCTTCGCGGTGACGTAGGCGGGGTCGACGGCGCTCATGCGACGTCCTCCTTGTCGTTGGCCTTGCGGATCACGAGGTTGGCCCAGTCGTCGACCTGGACGACGAAACCCGGGTGGACGGGGATGGTGGAGCCGAACTCCTCGACGATGGCGGGGCCGGTGAAGGTGTCCCCGGCGCCGAGGGTGCCACGCCAGATGACCGGGGTGTCGACGTAGCCGACCGCCGGGTCGAAGCAGACGGGGCGCGTGTTCTCGCTGGTTGACGTGCGAGGGCGCCCTGGCGCCTGAGCATCGAGACCACTCTCGCGAGGTGGGAGCTTCGGGATCTCCGGACGCGTGATCGGCCCGATGCCGGTCACGCGGAGGTTGACCCACTCGACCTCCTGGGTCGCGTCGCCGCGGAAGTCGTAGCCGTACAGCTGGCGGTGGTCGGCGTGGAAGTCATCGGCCACCTGCGCGACGTACGCGTCGTCGACGACCCCCTCGGGGGCGGCGACCCGGACCTCGTAGGCCTGGCCGACGTACCTCACGTCGATCGTGCGCTGGAACTGGTGCTCGGCCTCGGTGAAGCCCTCCTTGCCGAGCGCCTCGCGCGCCCGGTCGGTGAGGGTGTCGAGGATCGACTGGACCGCCGCGTGGTCGAGCGCGGACTCCTTGGCCACGTGGGTCTGGACGTAGTCGTTCTTGACGTCGACGGTCAGCAGGCCGAAGGCACTGACGTTGCCCGGGTTGGGGGGCACGACGACGCCGGCGAGGTCGAGGATGTCCACGAGCCGGCAGGCCAGCAGCGAGCCGGAGCCGCCGAAGGTCGTCAGCATGAAGTCGCGGACGTCGAGGCCACGCTTGACGCTGACCTGGCGCAGCGCGTTGGCCTGGTTCCACGCGGAGATCTCCAGGATGCCGTTGGCGCAGGTCTCGAAGTCGAGGCCGAGCTGCTCGGCGAGGTCGGCGATGCCGGCGCGGGCGGTCTCCACGTCGAGCGGGATCTCGCCGCCGAGCAGGTGGGGAGGGATCCGGCCGAGGGTGACGTGGGCGTCGGTGATGGTCGGCTGGGTGCCGCCCTTGCCGTAGCAGAGCGGGCCGGGGTCGGCGCCGGCCGAGTGCGGCCCGACCTTGAGGGTGCCCTCCGGGGAGAGCCAGGCGATGGAGCCGCCCCCCGCGCCGACGGTGACCACGTCGATCATCGGGATCTTGCTCGGGTAGGCGCCGACGGTGCCCTCGGTGGTGAGGGTGGGCTCGCCGTCGAGCACGACCGACACGTCGGTCGACGTACCCCCTCCGTCGCAGGTGAGGATCCGTGGGAAGCCGGCGACCTTGGCGATCAGCGCGGCACCGAGAGCACCGGCTGCCGGACCGGAGAGCACTGTGGTGATCGGCTGGTGGACGACCTCGTCGGCCGACAGCACGCCGCCGTTGGACTTCATCACGTAGAACGGGATCACGTTGCCCGTCCTCTGCCCGCCGGTGAAGGCGACGAGACGCTCGGAGATGTTGGTGACGTAGCGGCTCACGTTGGGCTTGACCGCCGCGTCGACGAGCGTGGTCATCGCGCGCTCGTACTCGCGGTACTCGCGCAGCACCTCGCTCGAGATCGAGACGATCGCCTCGGGGTGCTCGCTGCGCAGGATGTCGCGCATCCGGAGCTCGTGCTCGTCGTTGGCATAGGCGTGGAGCAGGCACACGCCGATCGTGGCGATCCCCTGGGCCTTGAACCACCGCGCGGCGGCGACGGCCGCGTCCTCGTCGAAGGGGCGGATCTCCGCGCCGGTGAAGTCGAGACGGCCACCGACCGTACGGACCCGGTCGGCCGGGACGATGCGGTCGGGCTTGACCCAGAAGTAGGAGTTGCCGTAGCCGTCGGGCACCGACTGCCGGGCGATCTCGAGCATGAACTCGTAGCCCTCGGTCGTGATGAAGCCGAGCGCCTCGACCTTGCCCTCGAGCAGCTTGTTGGTCGCGACGGTGGTCCCGTGCGAGACCGCCGAGATGTCGCTGCCCTCGGCACCGACGATCCCGAGGATCTTCTCGATGCCGGCGATGAAGCCGTCCGCCGGGTTGCCCGGCGTGCTGGGCGTCTTGGTGGTGACCAGCTCCCCCGAGTCCTCGTCGAAGGCCACCACGTCGGTGAACGTGCCACCGGTGTCGATGCCGATCCTGATCCGTCGGGGGGTGTGCGCCATGGGGACGATTCAACCGAGGTTCGAGTGGTGCCGACCACGGCAGACGTTGCCGACGAGACGCGCATTCATCGGCAGATCCTGCACAGTTTGCACCTTGTCCTGTTCTGACGGAGTCTCAAGGCCATGACGACGAGACGAGCTGGACTGGTGGGCGCCGTGGCGCTGGTGGTGTCGACGCTGGCGGTGTCGACGTACGGGGTGGCAGGCGCAGGAGCGAGCCCCGTGCAGGCGCAGGTCCGCGCCGACCGCGACCTGCTGGGGCAGGTCTCCAGCAGCCGCTGGTTCTCCCCCAACAACGACCGGTCCAAGGACGTGGTGGAGGTCGGCATCCGCCTCGAGACCCGCGCCGCGGTGTCGATTACGGTGCGTCACGAGCGCAAGGGGTGGGTCGCTCGCCGGGTGTCGCTCGGCAGCGAGAAGGCGGGCAAGCGGGTGTGGACCTGGAACGGCCGCAACGACGACGGTCGCGCGGTGATCGACGGGAACTACGTCGACGAGGTGGTCGCCGTCGGTGCGCGGGGCCGGGACCGTGCCACGACGCGCATCAAGAGCCGCCGCACGTACTCCAGCGCCGCCGTCGACTCCCCCGTGCTGACGGTCGACCGGACCACCGTGGCCAGCGGGGGCACCGTGCGGTTCACGGCCCGCCAGGGGCTGGAGGCTCGCAACGCCTTCGGTCGTGACCGGTCCCGGCCCGTCCTCACCGCCGTCACCGTCTACGCCGACAGCGGCGGCGCCGCGGTCGCCGCGGCCTTCCCCTCCGTGCTGGAGTTCAGCGACCCGGTGCGGTCGTGGACGCCGACGACGCCCGGCACCTATTCCGTGGTCGCCCACTTCGTCGACAGCTACGGCACCAGCGGCACCGCGGCACGCCGGGTGACCGTCACCCCCTGAGGCACCACACATAGGTGAAGGGCCCTCGGCGGTATGAGCGCCAAGGGCCCTTCGGGTGACCGGTCGAGGTGATGCTTCCGGTCGATCGCCCCTCGTGTCCGGTCCCAGCCGCCGCATCACCCGGCGTCCGCGACCCGTCCCCAGCGAACTGGTTCTGCGTCGTGTGGACCATCTCTTTGGAGCCATCCCGCCTCCCCTTGCGGGGCTGCGTAAGGAGAGTTCTATGCCGTGGATCACACCCACCGCAAGGGGAACCGGTGAGGAGATTTCACATACTTCGGGTTCCGGCGCGTCGTCCCCAGGTGAGGGCCGGTTCATCCCCAGAAAGGCCTGACTTCTCCACCTTCTGTGCACAGCTCTGTCCACAGCCCCGTCCCGCCCTCGACCCTGGGAGTCTCCGACGGGTCAGGTGGCGAGCAGGGCCTCGACCGCCGCCGCGACCTCGAGGAGCTGCCGGTCCGCGCCGTGGCGCGCGACGAGCTGGATCCCGATCGGCAGCCCGTCGGTGGTCGTGCCGGCCGGGACCGAGATGGCAGGACAACCGGTGACCGTGATGAACCATGCCGAGCGCATCCACGCCAGGTAGTCCGGCATCTCCTGGCCGTTGATCGTCTCGGGGAACTCCTGCTCCACCGGGAACGGCGGCACCTGCGAGGTCGGCAGGACCAGCACGTCGTGCTCGCCGAAGAACAGGCGCATCGTCTCCGAGAGGGCCGTTCGCTGGGTGTAGGCCCGTGCGACGTCCGCACCGGTGAGCGACCCACCCGCCCGGATGTTGGCCTCCAGCGACGGCTTGAACGACGTCGGGTGCTCGGCGAGCAGCGTCGCGAACTTCGCCTGGAAGTGCCACGCACGCAACGTGCGGAAGGTGTCGTCCGCCAGGGACAGGTCGGGGGCCGCCTCGGTGACAGCTGCGCCGGCGTCGGAGAGCCGCGTCGCACTGGCACGTACGACGGCCGCGACGTCGTGGTCGACGACGAGCGTGCCGCCGAGGTCCACCGAGCACGCCACCCGCAGCCCGGCGAGCGACGCCGGGGCGAGCGGCGGGGCGAAGGCTGATCCCGCGTCCCCGAGCGCCTGGGGGGCGCGTGGGTCCGGACCCGCGATCACCGACAGGAGGAGGGCGAGGTCGCCGACGTTGCGCGCCATCGGCCCGCCGACCGACGTGCTCTCCCACTGGTTGTAGAGCGGCCACTCGGGCACCCGCCCGAGCGACGGGCGCATCCCGACGACGCCGCAGAAGGACGCCGGGTTGCGCAGGGACCCGCCCATGTCCGAGCCGTCGGCCAGCGGCACCATGCCGGACGCCAGCGCGCACGCAGCTCCCCCGCTGGACCCGCCGGCGGAGCGCGTCGGGTCGACGGGGTTGCGGGTGACGCCGAAGACCCTGTTGAAGGTGTGCGACCCGGCGGCGAACTCAGGCACGTTGGTCTTGCCGACGAAGACAGCGCCGGCCCGGCGGATCCGCTCGACGAGGAGGTCGTCGTGGTCCGCGACGGAGTCGGCGAAGATCGGCGAGCCGTAGGTCGTCCGCCACCCGTCCAACGCGTGGGTGTCCTTCACCGCGAAGGGCAGGCCGTGGAGCGGACCGACCTCGTCGCCGGACGCCAGTGCCTCGTCGGCCGAGGCTGCGGCCGCGCGAGCGCGGTCCTCGTCGAGCGAGACGATCGCGTTGAGCTCGGAGTTGCGCTCGGCGATGCGGTCCAGGTGCAGCTCGAGCAGCTCGCGCGCGGAGATGTCCCTCGCCCGTACGGCGGCGGCCTGGGCGCGGGCGGTGGAGTCGACGGTCAGGTCGGTCATCGCCGACGACCGAAGATCCCGCCCACCACGACGCCGAGCACGACCAGTCCGGCACCGACGGCGACGCCGGTGAGGAACTCCTGGCGCGAGCCCGCGGCGGCAGACGGGGCCGGCGCCGTGAAGACCGCTCCACCGCTGGTCGAGGAGGGCGCGCTGGCGCCCGTCGCGAGACCCGGCTCCGCGGAGGGGACCGCTGCGACGCCGCCACTTGCCAGCACCCCGTCGACGTTGCCGAAGAACTCCCCGGCCATCCGCTTGGAGACCGAGGTGAGCATCCGCTGCCCGACCCCGCCGATCATGCCGCCGACGACGGCGTCGGCGTCGTAGGAGATCCGCGTCGAGGAGCCCTCCGGCGTGAAGCGGACGTTGACCGTCGCGCCGATCGTGCCGGGGGCGCCGGCGCCGTCGAGCTTCATCACCAGCGACTCGTGCTCGACGAGGTCGCGCAGCTCGCACGAGCCGGCGTAGGTGCCCTTGATCGAGGCGACGCCCGCGGTCACCGTCATGGCGTACGCGTTGTCACCCGTCGCCTCGAGCCGCTCGCAGCCCGGGATGGTGCGGACCAGGACGGCGGGGTCGAGCAGCGCGTCCCACGCCTGCCCGACCGGGGCGGCCAGGACGTTCTCGCCGGTGAACTTCATGCGGGCTTCTCCTTCGTGACCTGGTAGCTAGGGACGTCTTGGTAGGGCAGAAGCGGCCTCGACCTACCAGTTCGTCCCTAGATACCGGTGATGGTGGCGGCTTCTGTGGTGTGGTCGGCGTGCTCGAGGCGCAGCGCGAACAGCTCGGACGGCGAGATCGGCATCGCCGTGATGGGAAAGCCCTCAGCGTCCTCGATCGCGGCGGCGAAGACCGCAGCGGACGGGATCACACCCGCCTCCCCCGCGCCCTTGATGCCCAGCGGGTTGAGCGGCGACGGCGTCTCGAGGTGATCGATGTCGATCGTGGTCGGCACCTCGGTGACGTAGGGCATGAGGAAGTCCATGAAGGAGGCGTTGAGCAGCTGCCCCGCCTCGTCGTAGACCATCCGCTCGTAGAGAGCACCGCCCACGCCCTGCGCGACGCCACCGTGGATCTGGCCCTCGACGATCATCGGGTTGATCAGGTGGCCGCAGTCGTGCACGACGGCGTACTTGAGGATCGTGATCTCGGCCGTGTCCGGGTCGGTCTCGACGATCACCGCGTGCATGCCGTTGGCGAAGGTGGAGCGCTCGGGCGAGTAGAAGTCCTTGCCCTCCAGCCCCGGCTCGTCGTCCTCGGCCACCGGGGGCTTGCCCGGGTCGCCGACGGAGAACTGCGTGGCAGCCTTGGACGCCTCGTCGAAGGCGTAGCGCAGCGGGTTGGAGAGGACGGCGACGGTGCCCAGGTCGATCGAGGCGTCCGTGCCGCGCACGGACACGACGCCGTCGTTGATCTCGAGGTCCTCCTCGGACGCCTCGAGCGCCTCGGCCGCGATCCGCAGCGCCTTCTCGCGCGCTCGCAGGGAGGCGAGGTGGATCGCCGACCCGCTCATCACAGCCGCGCGCGAGGCGAACGTGCCCACGGCGTAGGGCATCTTGCGGGTGTCGCCCGTGGTGATCTCGACGTCCTCGAAGCGCACCCCGAGGGTGTCGGCGACGATCTGCGCGAAGGCGGTCTGGTGGCCCTGCCCCTGGCTGGTCAGGCCGGTCGCGACCTTGACCTTGCCGGAGGTCTCGATGTGCACGTGCGCGCCCTCGTAGGGGCCGACGCCGGTGCCCTCGACGTAGCAGGCCAGCCCGATGCCGACCCGGCGGCCCTGCGCGGCCATCTCGGCGCGGAACTGCTCGAACTCGTCCCACCCGACCAGCGCCTTGAGCTTCTCGAGCGAGGCCGGGTAGTCGCCCGAGTCGTACGTGAGCTCGCGGCCGTCCTGGAAGACCAGGCCGTGCTCGTAGGGGAACTCGTCGGGCTGGATGAAGTTGGTGCCGCGGACCTCGGTGCGGTCCTTGCCGAGGTAGGCCGCGATCGCGTCCATCGTCCGCTCCATCACGAAGCACCCCTGCGGCCGGCCGGCGCCTCGGTAGGGGGTGACGATGACGGTGTTGGTGTAGAGCGACTCGAAGACGACGCGGTAGTTCAGCGGCTTGTAGGGGCCGAGCAGCTGCGTCGAGGTGATGATCGGGACGATGAGCCCGTAGGGCGTGTAGGCGCCGTGGTCGTGCCAGAACTCGACGTTGAGGCCGAGCAGGCGACCGTCGTCGTCGAAGCCGACCTCGACGTGGTGGACCTGCGCGCGCTCGTGGGCCGAGGAGATGAAGTGCTCGCGTCGGTCCTCGGTGAACTTCACCGGCCGGCCCAGCGTCATCGCGGCCAGCGGGACCAGCAGCTCCTCGGGCCAGGGATGGTTGATCTTCACGCCGAACCCGCCGCCGACGTCGGGGGTGATCACGTCGACCTTGGCGAGGTCGAGGCCGAGCTTGGCGGCCACACAGCCCCGCACGCCGGTGGACGTCTGGGTCGACGACCACACCGTGAGGCGGGAGGTGTCGGGGTCCCAGCGGGCCACGGTGCCGCGGCCCTCCATCGGCGTGCAGGCGGAGCGCTCGATGTCGAGCTCGAGCGTGAGGGTGTGCGGCGCGTCGGCGATCGCGGCACGCGCGTCACCGGTCTCCTGCTCCATCCGTGCACCGATGTTGCCGGGTACGTCGTCGTGGACGAGGCGGTCGGCCGCACGGGCTGCGGCGATCCCGACGACGGGCTCGAGGTAGTCGTAGTCGACGCGGATCCGCGAGACGGCGTCCTCCGCGACGTAGCGGTCGACGGCGACGACGAAGGCGATCGCCTCGCCGACGTAGTTGACCTCGTCCTTCGCCAGGGCGTACTGCGTGCGTCCGTGCGTCAGCGTCGGGTGCGGAATGAGGAGCGGCAGCGGCTCGGCCATCGCGTCGACCAGGTCGTCGTAGGTCCAGACGGCCAGCACACCCTCGACGTCGAGCACGTCGGAGACGTCGATGTCGGTGATGCGCGCGTGTGCGTGCGGCGAGCGGAGCACCGCGGCGTGCAGCAGCCGTGGGTCGTCGGTGAGCAGGTCGTCGACGTAGCGCCCCTGGCCGCGGAGGAACCGCTGGTCCTCGACGCGGGCGACCTTGGTGCCGAAGAGCTTGGTGGTCATGTGCGCTCCCCCGACTCGATCTCGGCGGTGATCTCGGCCGCGCGCAGCACCGACTTCACGATGTTCTGGTAGCCGGTGCACCGGCAGAGGTTGCCGGCGATCATCTCGCGGGCCTCGTCCTCGGACGGATCGGGGTTGTCGCGCAGGCCGGCGGTGATGGTGGTGAGGAAGCCGGGCGTGCAGAAGCCGCACTGCAGGCCGTGGCAGTCGGAGAACGCCTGCTGCACCGGGCTCAACCGGCCCTGCGGGGTCCCGTCGGCCTCGGTGAGTCCCTCCACCGTGGTGATCTCGGAGTCCACCGCGGACACCGCGAGCATCAGGCAGGAACGCATCGGCCGGCCGTCGACGAGGACCGTGCACGCGCCGCAGACGCCGTGCTCGCAGCCGACGTGCGTGCCGGTGAGGCCGCAGTCGTGGCGGAGCGCGTCGGACAGGAGGCGTCGCGCGGGCACCTGCACCTCGTGGACGGAGCCGTTGACGTGCAGCCGGACATCGTGGACCTGTTCGCTCATGCCTGCTTCCTCGTGCGTGCGTGGTGGATGGCGTCCGCCAGGACCCGCGGGGTCAGGACCTTGACCAGGTGCGCGCGGTAGTCGGCGCTGGCGTGGATGTCCTCGGCCGGGTCGAGCTCGGCGAGGGCGGCAGCTGCCGGGTCGTCGAGGTGGTCGGTGACGTCGACGACGACGGGGACGTCGCTCACCGACACGAAGCCGACCCGCGCACCCACCACGTCGCCGTCGGCGATCGTGACGACGGCGGCCACACCGACCAGCGCGTAGTCGCCGTGGCGTCGCGCAATCTCCTCGAACCCGATCCCGCCACCGGCAGGCAGCGCGGGGAAGAAGGCCTCGACGGCGACCTCGTCGTGGGCCAGCGTCGACTCGAGCGGGCCGGCGAACAGCTCCGCTGCCGGGATCGTACGACGGCCGCGCACCGACGCGACGTCCACAGATCCCTCCAGCAGGCGCAGCACCATGGGCATCTCGGCAGCGGCGTCGGCATGCACCAGCGAGCCCACCGTGGTCCCGCGGTTGCGGATCGTCGGGTGCGCGACGTGGCTCAGCGCGCGGGCGATCAGCGGCTGGGACGCCGCCGCCTCGACCGAGGCGAGCACCTCGGCGTGGCGGGCGAGGGCCCCGATCCGGACCCCGGCCTCGTCACAGGTGACGTGGCCGAGGTCCGGCAGGGCGTTGATGTCGATGAGCATCGACGGGGCGGCCAGCCGCATGGACAGCAGCGGCACCAGGGACTGGCCACCGGCCAGCACCTTCGCCCCCGGCTCCCCCGCGAGGGCCGTGAGGGCTTCCTCGAGGGTGGTGGGACGCAGGTAGGCGAAGGGTGCGGGCTTCACGGTGTTGCTACGCCTCTCCGGAGCTCTTGTGGGCGCCGGCGTCGCCGGTGTCCCCCTCGGGGTGGCTGAGGTTGCGGGTCACGCCGCCCGCCCCGTCGCCGCCGCGGCCCTTGACCATGTGGAAGAACGCGATGACCAGGATGGTGCCGAGCGCTATGCCGCCGAGCTCGAAATCGTCACCGAACGTGAGGGTGACCCCGCCGATGCCGGCGATCAGACCCGCAGCGAGCCCGACCATGTTGACCGGGTTGCCGAAGTCGACGTTGTTCTCCACCCAGATCTTGGCACCCACGAGTCCGATCATCCCGTAGAGGACAACCGTGATGCCGCCCAGCACGCCGCCGGGCGTTGCGTTGACGATCGCGCCGAACTTCGGGCAGAGCCCGAGGAGGATCGCCACGGCCGCGGCGACGTAGTAGGCAGCGGTCGAGTAGACCCGCGTGGCACCCATGACGCCGATGTTCTCGGCGTACGTCGTGGTGGGCGAGCCGCCGAACGCGCTGGCGAAGGCGGTCGCGAGGCCGTCGGCGCCGATCGCGCGCCCCATGTAGGGGTCGAGGTTCTCGCCGGTCATCTCGGCGACGGCCTTGACGTGACCGGTGTTCTCGGCGACGAGGGCGATGACGCCGGGCAGGACCAGCAGGATGGCGGTGAGCGAGAACGACGGGCCGTGGACCACGGAGACGCCGTCGGCGAGCGTGCCGCTCGGCAGGCCGATCCAGCTGGCCGCCTCGACACCGGCCCACGAGACGCGGTCGTGCTCGGTGGCCTCGGTGGCGCCGCCCAGCACGGACGTGATCGGGCCGAGGACGAGGTCGGCGAGGAACGACAGGACGTAGCCGAAGATGAGCGCCAGGAAGACCGCGATCCGCGACCAGAAGCCCGGCAGCGCGACGGCGGCGAAGACCATGAAGGCGGCCGTCAGCAGCGCGACCCACTGGTCCTGCGGCCAGTAGATGCCGGCCACGACCGGCGCGAGGTTGAACCCGATGAGCATGACCACGGCACCGGTGACGGCGGGCGGCAGGATCCGGTGGATCAGCTCCGCGCCGGCGAAGTGGATGAGCACGCCCACGGCGGCGAGCACGAGGCCGCCGACCAGGATCGCGCCCGTGACGTAGGACGAGTCGTTGCCCTCGTCGAGCGCACGGATCGCGGCGACCGAGGCGACG
The DNA here is from genome assembly GCF_900112035.1 of Nocardioides alpinus. GTDB lineage: Bacteria > Actinomycetota > Actinomycetes > Propionibacteriales > Nocardioidaceae > Nocardioides > Nocardioides alpinus. The sequence continues at coordinate 403,020 of NZ_FOKC01000003.1, forward strand.
AACGACGCGCTGGTGCCGAGATAGCTGGGCACCTTGTTCTGGACGATCAGCAGGAACAGGATCGTGCAGAGGCCCGAGAACATGATCGCGAGGTTGGCGTCGAGCCCCATGACCAGCGGGAAGACGAAGGTGGCACCGAACATCGCCACCACGTGCTGGGCACCCAGACCGATGGTCTTGCCCCACGGCAGGCGCTGGTGCGGAAGCACCACCTCGCCCGGCGCGGGATCGACCACGTCCCACTTGAACATCGACATGTGCAACCTCCAGATTTTGCAGGGGTGGGTACCCGAGAAAACTCAAACTAGTGCTCCGGATCACACACCCTCACTGGCGACATCTGCCGAAGGAACGCCGCACCGGCTGACAAGTTCTCTGGCGGGTCGGTGCCGCGCCTCGTACGCTCCGCGACATGGGTCTCCCGCTCAGCGTCGCCGGCTGGCCGCCGACCCCGATCCGCACGGCTCGGCTGGTCCTGCGGGCCCCCGCGACCGCGCGCACTTCCTCGACCTCGGCTCCAGCGATGCGGTCAACTTCCACCTCGGCGGCGGGAAGGACCGGGCCGAGCTGGACGCCGCGATGCCGGCTGTCCCCGCCGACCGGCCGGGCCAGTTCGTGATGGAGCACGACGGCGTGTTCGTCGGATGGATGGGCCTGGGCCGCCGAGACCCCCAGCGCCCCGGTGGCTTCGTCGCGGACGGCGTCGACCTGGAGCTCAGCTACGTGGCGCCGGTGTCCGCCTCGGGGCTCGGGTACGCCGCTGAGGCCGGCGACGCGATCCTCGGCTGGGCGGACGCACGGCTGGCCGAGCCGATGCTCGTGTGCACCCAGACCGCCAACCTCGCCTCGCTGCGCCTGGCCGCGCGGCTCGGCTTCACCGAGGTCGCGCGGTTCGAGGAGTTCGGCGCGGAGCAGTGGTTCGGCGTACGGCAGCCGGGGTGATGGTGGACCTCAGGCGCGCGACCGCCACCGACGTGCCACGGCTCCAGCACGTCGCCGAGCTGGCGTACGCGCCCTACCTCCCGCGGATGGGCGGCATGCGCCCCGGCCCGATGGACACCGACTACGCGGCCGCAGTCGCGGAGAGCGAGGCCTGGGTGGCCACGGTGGACGACGAGGTCGTCGGCTTCCTGCTGCTGGTCGACGACGGCGACGCGATGGTCCTTGAGAACGTCGCCGTGCTGCCCTCGCACCACGGCATCGGCGTCGGACGCGCCCTGCTCACGCTGGCCGAGAGGCGCGCTGTCGACGCCGGACGCTCCCGTGTCCGGCTCTACACGCACGAGACCATGATCGAGAACCAGCAGCTGTACGAACGGATCGGCTACGTCAAGACCCACCGCGCGAGCGAGCACGGGTTCACCCGGATCTTCTTCGAGAGGTCGCTCTGACCTTCGGCCGACGCGGGACCAGTAGAAGATCAAGATCTGTCGAAGATCTTCCGCAGTTGGGCGTAACGCGCAGGCTCCACCCGGCGCTGAAGGTTCCGACAGGTGTGGCGATCGGCGCCGCGCCGCAACTGTGAGGATCCACATGTACCGCTCCTCCCGCATCGCCGGTCTCACCGCGACCGCAGTGATCACCCTTGCCGGCGCCTTCAGCGCCGCCGCCCACGCCGACGACACCACGGCGACCGACCCGTGCGCCCAGCAGCAGGCCCAGGTCGAGAAGGCGCAGGGAGCCCTCGAGCGCGTCACCGCTGTCTTCGCGCGGCAGCAGGCGCGCGTCGAGAAGACCAAGGAGGTCGTCGTCGAGGCGTCGGCCGGCCGCGAGAAGGCCGCCGCCCGACGCGCCCTCGCCGACGCCAAGCAGGACCGTGACGACACCCAGGTCACCAAGCGCGCTCAGCAGCAGCGCCTGGCCAAGGCGCAGCAGCGCCTGACCGCCTGCCAGACCCTGGAGACCACCGAGGCTCCTGTCCCGGCCTGATCCCCCTTCGGGGCACGTGCGGGTCGGTGGCCACCGACCCGCACGGCAGGGCTTCAGCCCACGATCTCCAGCGCCCGCAACGCCACCGCGACGTCGAGCCGCAGGTGCGGGTCCGTCGCGACGGGCCCGAGGATCCGCTGCAGCTTGCCGACGCGGTAGCGCATCGTGTTGTAGTGGAAGAACTGGGCGCGGGCCGCCTCGGCCACGTTGAAGTTGGTGTCGAGCAGCACCTGCAGCGTCTCGCGCAGGTCGGCCGCCTCCGCGGTCCGCTCGGCGAGCGGGCCGAGCACGTCGGACGCGAACGACGACAACTCCGCGCCGTCGGGCACCAGCGCGAGCAGCCGGTGCAGCCCCAGCTGGTCGAAGCGGGTCACCGACCCCGCGCCGTGCACCCGTCGGCCGATCTCGACCGCTCGCTGGGCCTGGCGGAACGCCTCCGGCAGCTCGCCGAGACTGGTGGCGACCCGGCTGACGCCGGCCGAGAACGCGATCCGACCGCCACCGCGGTCGCCCCGCACGCCGCCGATGATCCGGTCCACGGCCACGTGGCTCGCGGCGCCGTCCAGCGCGGGATCGACCGGGACGAGGGTGACGACCTCCCGGCTGAAGGCCACCGACGCGATGCTGCCGTCGACCGTCGAGGCGACCTGGCGCCAGGCGTGGGCGAAGCGGTCCTGCCACGCCCGTCGGTCCTCCGGCGTCGGGGCGAGGGCGGCGATGGCGTCGGGCTCGAGCACCGCGACGACGACCATCACCGGTCGGTCGAGGTGCCAGCCGAACGCCTGCGCGTGCTCGGCGACGTACTCCTCCTCCCCCGCCCGGCCGAGGAAGACGTCGCGGAGGAAGTCGCCCTGGTACTTGTTCTCGACCGCCGTGATCGCCTCCACGCGCGTCACGAGCAGCGCAGCGACGATGGCAGCGCGCTCGAGGGCGTGGACGTCGGAGGGGTGGATCCGGCCGTCGGGGCGCAGCGCGACGAGGCGCGCGAGGTCGACACCGGCCGCCACCACGCGGCGTACGAGTGCCTCTCCGTCGCCGACCCGCGTCCCGTCCGGGTCGATCCGCTCCACCCGCAGGCGACCGGTCGGGTCGAGCAGGTCGGCGTCGGCCAGCGCTGCCCGCTGGGCCTCGTCGAGGTGCGCCGCGCGCTCGCGACCGTCGGTCGAGGTGAAGACGACCCCGTAGCCGAGCGCGTCCCCCGCCGCCTCGGCGATCCGCGCCAGGTCACCACCCTCGAGCACGATGTGCGTCAGCGCGGTGTGGAGGGCGTCGGCCCGTTCGAGCGCGGCGACCGCCTCGGGGTCGTTCATCAAGTCTTGGCCCACTTCTCCTACTTCCTTGGACAAGTTCTCACATTCGAGAGTGTGCCACGGGCCGCTAGCGTCTGGGGAGTGATCTCCCGTCCGATCCAGGTGGCCGCGCCGACCCGCGTCCGCGAACGCCTGGCCGCTGCCACGGACGGTCCCCGGCAGGTCCTCCACGCGAGTGCCAGCGCGATCTACATCGACCTCGACGGCTGGTGCCTCGGGCTGGTCTCGGCGAGCGCGACCCGGGTCCCGTGTGCGCTCTGGTCCACGATCCCCGACCTCACCGACCTCGGCCGGGCTGCCGTCCGCGTCGAGTCCGGCGCCCTGCACCTCGGCCACGAGCAGGTCCGCATCACCCGCCTCGCCGACGTCTCGGCACCCGCCCTGGCAGTTCATGGCAATCGCGGGTCCGAGCGCGCGAGGTGCATGACGTCCTCCGCCGGACTGGTCCTGCCCGCCGACGGCCGGCTGACCGTCGCGCACCTCGACCGGCTGCTCGGCCGGGGGCCGGGGCTGACGCCGCTGGGCGACGACGTGCTGGCCGGCTGGTTCGCCGCCCGCCTCGCCGCCGGCCGCCCCGACCACGTGCTCGCGGCCGCCGTACGCCGCCGGCTGGCCCTCACCACGCTGCTGTCCGCCACCCTGCTCGACTGCGCCCTCCGGGGCGAGGTGCTGCCCGAGCTCGGCGCCTGGCTGGCCGAGCCCGACGACACCACCGCCGAGGCCCTGCTGGCCGTCGGCGCCACCTCGGGAGCAGGGATGCTCGCGGGCGCCGGCCTCGCCCTGACCTCGATCACCGACCGCGACCACCCCGGGAGAGCCGCATGACCACCCCACAGACGAAGGACCACATCGAGCTCCGCAGCGGCGCCTACGCCGACTCGGTCACGTTGCTCCAGGTGAGCCGGGCCGTGCAGGCCGCGCCCGGCGTCGTGGCCGCCCAGGTGGCGATGGCCACCGGCCTCAACCTGGAGGTCCTCGAGGGGATGGGTTTCGCCGTGCCGCCCTCCTCCCCCAACGACATGGTCGTCGCGCTCCGCCTCGACGAGGACGCCGACGTCGCGAGCGCCCTTGCAGCCGTCGACGCCGCACTCGTCCCGGTCCGGCCGTCGTCCGGCGACGCGACGGTGGCAGCACCGCGGACGACCGGCTCCGCCCTGCGTCGCAGTGCACCCCGTGCGATCACGCTGGTCTCCGTGCCCGGCGCCAGCGCCACCGTCGAGGCGATGGACGCGCTCGAGGCCGGCCGCGACGTGATGATCTTCAGCGACAACGTCCCGGTGGCCGAGGAGGTCGCGCTCAAGACGTACGCCGCCACCCGCGGCGCCCTCGTGATGGGACCCGACTGCGGCACCGCCCTCCTCGACGGCGTCGGGCTGGGCTTCGCGAATGCCGTTCGCCCGGGTCGGATCGGCCTTGTCGCCGCGTCCGGCACGGGCTGCCAGCAGCTCCTCGTCCTGCTGCACCACGCGGGCGCCACGCTGGACGGAGTCGGCGTACGCCACGCGCTCGGAGTCGGCGGGCGCGACCTGTCCTCCGCGGTGGGCGGCCTCGCCACCCGCGAGGCGCTGCGCAGGCTCGACGCGGACACCGAGGTCGACCTCGTCGTCGTGGTCTCCAAGCCGCCTGCTCCGGAGGTCGCCGAGCAGCTGGGCCGCGAGGCCGAGGCACTCGACACTCCGGTGGAGCTGGGCCTGCTCGGCCGCGGACAGCGCGACCTGACCTCCGTCGCCGAGGCCGTGCTGGCCAGGCTCGGCCACGCCGCACCCGAGTGGCCCGTCCACGGCGCCGACAGCTCCGGCGCGGCGACCGGCCCCCTGCTGCGCGGACTCTTCGTCGGCGGCACGCTGTGCGACGAGGCGATGCTGATGGCCACCGAGGTGCTCGGCCCGATCCGCAGCAACATCCCGCTCTCCTACGACCTGGCGCTGGCTCCCGACGAGCTCCTCGTCGACGACCACTCGATGGTCGACTTCGGCGACGACGCCCTCACCCAGGGCCGCGCGCACCCGATGATCGACCCGACGCTGCGCAACGAGCAGCTGGCCCGGGCGGCCGCTGACCCGGCGACCGGCGTGATCCTGCTGGACCTCGTCCTGGGCCACGGAGCCGAACCCGACCCGGCGGCGATGCTCGCGCCCGCCATCGCCGCCGCCCGGGCCGACCGGCCGGTCCCGGTGATCGTGAGCCTCATCGGCACCGACCTCGACCCGCAGGGCCTCGACGTCCAGCGCGACGCCCTCGTCGCCGCCGGCGCCGAGGTGCACCTCTCCAACGCGGCCGCCACGCGCCGCGCCCTCACCCTGATCGGAGCGTTCCAGGCATGAGCGAGCCCACTGTCGTCACCGTCGGCGCCGGCATGTTCGCCGACGCCGTGGCAGGCCAGGCCGTCGGCGTCGAGCGCGTCGACTGGCGTCCCCCGATGCCCGGGACGCACGAACACCTGGCCACGGTCGCCACCGACCCGCGCCGCCCCGAGGCCAACCGCAGGGCTGTCGAGGCGATCCTCGGCGTCACCGCCCACCTCGTCGACGTGGCCCCGGCCTCCGAGGTCCTGGGACTCGAGGCCGGCCAGTTCCTCCACGCCGGCCCGCCCATCGAGTGGGCCCGCACCTCCGGCCCGCTGCGTGGCGCCCTCATGGGCGGCGCGGCGCTGGAGGGGCTCGTCGAGGACCCCGAGGACGCGGTCGCCCTCTTCGAGTCCGGCAGCGCCGTCAGCCTCGAGCCGTGCCACCACCGCAGCGCCGTCGGCCCGATGGCCGGGGTGGTCACGCCGTCCATGTGGATGTGGGTCCTCGAGGACAGGGCGACCGGCAGGCGGACGTACTGCTCCCTCAACGAGGGCCTCGGCAAGGTGCTGCGCTACGGCGCGTACGGCCCCGAGGTGCTCACCCGGCTGCGCTGGATGGGCGACGTGCTCGGCCCGCTGCTGCAGGCGGCGGTGCGCGGCACCCCCGAGGCCACCGACGTCACCGGCGTCCTCACCCAGATGCTGCAGATGGGCGACGAGGCCCACAACCGCAACCGTGCCGGCACCCTGATGCTGCTGCGCGACCTCGCCCCCGCGATGGTCAGCAGCGGCTTCGACTCGTCCGACGTGGCCGAGGCGCTGCGCTTCGTGGGCGGCAACGACCACTTCTTCCTGAACCTCGCCATGCCCGCCTGCAAGCTGGCGCTCGACGCCGGTCGCGACGTCCCCGGCTCGACGATGGTCGTGGCGATGGCTCGCAACGGCACCGACTTCGGCATCCAGGTCTCCGGCACCGGCGACGAGTGGTTCACCGGCCCCGCCCAGGTGGCGGAGGGCCTCTTCCTCGGCGACTACGGCCCGGACGACGCCAACGCCGACATCGGCGACTCCGCGATCACCGAGACCGCGGGCATCGGCGGCTTCGCGATGGCCACGGCGCCTGCGATCGTCCGCCTCGTCGGTGGCTCCGTCCCCGACGCGCTCGCCACCACCCGCCGGATGCACGAGATCACGCTCGCCGAGAACCCGCGTTGGTCGGTGCCCGTCCTGGAGTTCCAGGGCACGCCCACGGGCATCGACGTGTCAAAGGTGTGTCGTACGGGGATCCTGCCCCAGATCAACACCGGCATGGCCGGTCGCGTCGCGGGCGTCGGCCAGGTCGGCGCCGGGCTGGTCACCCCGCCTGCGGAGATCTTCCCGAAGGCGCTGGCAGCACTGGCGGCCCGAGCGTCGGGGTAGTCCAGTCCGAACTGGCTGGCCTGAGGCCGTCCGTACGACCGGTTCCCACTGGACTACCCCGGCGGCGGAGCCCAGGCCCGTCCAGGTAACCCCGTGATCCACGGAGCCACCGCGGCGGGGTAGAGAGGCAACACGGGGTCGGCGTCGTTCAGAGGGAGCCACACCACAGGTACGACGCTGCCGTCGCTCTCCGTCAGGGTCGCTCCGGAGCTCACTGGCTGCGGGTCGAGCCGTCCGGAGTAGAGGAACACGATCTCGTGTCCCAGCACGCCGTTGATCTGGAAGATGCTCTCCACGGCAGCCAGGAAGGTGAGGTCGTCGATCGTCGCCCCGAGCTCCTCACCCACCTCGCGCTCGATGGCAGCACGATGGGTCTCGCCGAGCTCGACGCTGCCGCCGACGAGGCGGTGGTAGCCGTCCGGGTTCTCCCGCGTCGGCGGATTGCGGCTCACCGCGTGACGGGTGCCATCGGGACCCAGGGCCACGAGCATCGCCTTCACCCGGATGACGGACCGGTCGACAGACACGGTCCTCAGGCCTCAGCGGGCCGCTCGTTGTAGATCCCGGCCGGCTCCTGGTCGGTCAGGTCGCCGATCGCGGCCATGATCCGGTCGGTGAGCTCGCGTCGGGCCCGCCCGCTGGGAACGCCGTCGTACTCCCCTGCGACGGTGATCGGCGCACCGAAGCGCACCGACACCTTCGCGCGGCGCGGCCGGTTGGAACCGACGGGCTGGATGTCCTCGGTGCCCGCCAGCCCGACCGGTACGACGGGGCAGCCGGCGGTGAGCGCGAGGTGCGCGACGCCGGTGCGGCCGCGGTAGATTCGGCCGTCACGCGAGCGGGTGCCCTCGGGGTAGATGCCGAACGCCTCCCCGTTGCGGAGCACCTCGAGAGCGGTGTCGAGGCTGGCGATGGCGGCCTTGGTGTCGTCGCGGTCGACCGGCAGCATGCCGAGCCCCTCGAACCAGGCCCGCGTCAGCGTGCCCTTCACGCCGGTGCCGGTGAAGTAGTCGGACTTGGCGAGGAAGACGACCTTGCGCGGCACCACCACCGGGATGACCACGCTGTCGAAGAACGAGAGGTGGTTGCTCGCCACGATCACCGGACCGGACGTCGGCACGTGGTGCAGGCCCTCGACGGTGGGACGCCAGACGGCGCGCGCGAGCGGTGGGATGACCGTGTGCGCGACCGAGTAGAGCATGGCGCTCATTGTGCACGGAGGGTCGGCGCCCAGAACGCACGTCCCAGATCGACCGCACCGCTGGCCCGCAGCGGCGTGCCCTCCTCGAGGTACGCCTGACGGGCCTCGTCGTCGTGCGAGGGCGGCAGCGAGCCGTCGGCACGGACCACGCGCCACCACGGCACGGCGCCGCCGTGGCGCGCCATCACGTTCCCCACCAGCCGCGGACCGCCGCGGCCCAGCCTCTCCCCGACCACGTCGGCGATGGCACCGTACGTCGTCACGCGTCCGCGCGGCACCGACTCGGCGCACTGCAGGACGAGCTCGGCGTAGAGCTCGCGCTCCTCCGCCGACGCGGCCGGGCCGCTCACTCGTCCACCGGCTGGGTCAGCCGCAGGGTCGCGACCACCATCACGACGACCGTCAGCGCGGCCGCGATCCACACCCACGACGGGGCCTGGTCGGCGTCCAGGCCGCGCAGCGCGACCCACGTGATCGGGAGCGGCACCAGGGTGAGCAGCCCACGCCGGACCCACACCACGGCGAGGTGCCGGTCGACGGCCATGACGTCGGGACCGTAGGACAGCACCGTCGCGAGGAGGTGCGCCCCGACGAGCAGCACGCTCACCACGAGGATCCGCCAGTCGACGACGTCGTGGACGGTCCACCAGGCGATGACCGTCGCGAGCGTGACCATGCCGGCGAGGTGGTCGGGGGACCACGCCCACCACGCGGAGCACAGGACGACGACGGCGATGACCAGAGGGTGGGGCCGCTCGGGCAGGGCGAGGGCCAGCGCCGCGCACGGCAGCAGTAAGAGCACGGCTCGGAGCACCCAGGCGGTCGGCGTCATCGCGCGCGCACCTTCGGCACCTGGGCACGTCGGGCCAGCTGGTGCAGGACCGTGTCGAGGGTGCCGGGACCCCGCCAGGGCACGACCGGGCACCCGAGTGCGGCGAGCTGCTGGAGCCGGTCGTCGCGCTCGATCTTCTGCATCCGTGCAGCCAGGGCCGACAGCGCCAGCCGGTCCGGACCCGGCTCCCGCTCACCGAGCGTGTCGATGACCACCACCGACGCGCCCTGGCGCTGCAGGCTGGCCGTCGCCGTGACGAGGGGCGTGAAGAGCATCGGCGAGAGGACGTGGACCACGCTGCCCGCCGTCGATCCCAGGTCGAGCCGCTCCGGAGCGGCGCTGCGCATGTCGGTGCGGACCCGGGCCAGCGTGCCGTGCAGCCGCTGCAGGTGGCGGGCTCCGGTGCCGAGGCGGACGCGGACCGGGTCGGAGGCCAGCACGAGCAACCCGACGCGGTCCCCGGTGCGGATGTGGTGCTCGGCCAGCGCAGCCGCCGCGCGGACGGTCAGGTCGAGGGAGCTCGACGCACCGTCGATGCCGCCGGACACGCCGATGTCGCGCAGGCCGTCCACGACCAGCCACACCCCGGCGTCCTGCTCGGCGCGCGTGGTGACCACGTGCAGGTCACCCGTGCGCAGGGAGACCGGCCAGTTGATCCGCTTGAGCCGGTCGCCGGCGGCGAACTGCCGGATCCCCTCGAACTCGGTGCCGCTGCCCAGCCTCCGCGACCGGTGCCGGCCCACGAGGCCGTCGGGCTGCGGCACCTCCGCGCGGCTGTCGTACGGCGCCATCTGCGGCAGCACGCTCAGCCCGTGCTCGGGCATGTCGACCGGACCCCAGCGCCAGCCGCCCCAGGCGCTGGTGAGCACCACCCGTTCGGCGCCGATGACGCGGCGACCCCAACGGCGCGGGCTGAACTCGAGGACGGGCAGGTCGCGGTCGACCAGCGCGCCGACGGCACCGTGGGCCGGGCGCGTGGCGACGTGCGGCGCAGGAGCGGCGACCCGGGTCACGTGCTCGACGCCGGCGAGGTCGTCGACGACCAGCCGCGACGAGGCGCCCTGGCCCTCGTGCAGGCGGTGGTGGTCGATCTGGGTGCGGATCACCGGCCCGTGGCGCGGACGGCCCACCAGCCCCGTCACCGCCAGCAGGACGAACGGGGCAGCCAGCACCACCATCACGTCGAGGCCCGCCACCACGCCGCCGGCCAGGCCGACGAGGGTGATGAGGCAGGCCCGGACGAGGGACGGCGTCGGCCGCCAGGCCTTCACCGCCGCGACTCCAGCGCGCGCGGCGTCTCGACCGTGTGCATCACCGACTCGACGACCCGGGCGCCCGACGCCTGCGTCATCCAGAGGTCGGGCTTGACCGTGATCCGGTGGGCCAGCACTGCTCGGGCCACGACCTTGACGTCCTCGGGCACGACGTAGTCGCGTCCGCGGATCGCTGCCCACGCGCGGGCGGTCAGCACCAGGCCGAGGCTGCCGCGAGGCGAGGCCCCGGTCAGCACGTCGGCGTGGGTGCGCGTCGCCGCGGCGAGGGCCACGCAGTAGCGCGCCACCGACTCGTCCACCGCGACCCGCTCGACAGCCGCCTGCACCGCGGCCAGGCCGCCGGCGTCGGTGACCTGCTGGATGTCGACCTCCTCGCGCTGGCGCTCGAGCCGCCGGCGGAGCACGTCGTACTCCTCGCCCGCGTCGGGATAGCCGAACGCGACGCGCAGCAGGAACCGGTCGAGCTGCGCCTCCGGCAGCGGGTAGGTGCCTTCGTACTCGACCGGGTTGGCGGTCGCGAGGACGTGGAACGGGCTGGGCAGCCGGTGCGTCTGGCCCTCGACGGTGACCTGGCCCTCCTGCATGGCCTCCAGCAGCGCTGCCTGGGTCTTGGGCGGGGTGCGGTTGATCTCGTCGGCCAGGAGCAACCCGGCGAAGATCGGACCGGGCCGGAAGTCGAACTCGGCCCGACGCTGGTCGTAGACGTAGGACCCGGTCAGGTCGGCCGGCAGCAGGTCCGGGGTGAACTGCGCACGGGCGAAGTCGAGCCCGAGCGCGCCGGCGAACGACCGCGCCGCCAGCGTCTTGCCCAGGCCCGGGAAGTCCTCCAGCAGCACGTGACCCTTGGCCAGGATGCCCGCCAGCACGAGCGTGAGTGCGTCACGCTTGCCGACGACGGCGCGACCGACCTCGTCCAGGACGTTCTCGGCGAACGACGCGACGCTCGCGGCCTCCACACGGTGATCAGCTTCGGTCACGGGCTTCCTCGATTCGGGTCAGGATGCGGTCGATCTCGGCCGGCGACAGGCGTCGTACGGCGTCGAGCTCGTGGTGCAGGGTCTCGGCGAGCTCGACGTCCCGGGCCCGGGCGAGCGCCACCAGCCGGTCGCGCACCGCCTCGGAGGGCGAGCTCGCCTGCTGGTGGCTGGTCAGGATGCGCAGGTCGTTGGTGGCCTCGTCGACGCGGTCGCTCGTCCGCGGCATGGCGGGCACCCACGCGACGGGCTCCTCCTCCACGAGGTCGAGGGCCAGCCACATCAGCGACAGGACGACAGCCATGGCGACGGCGAACGGCACCGGCTGGGGACCGAGTCGCAGCAGCACCGCCAAGCCGTAGGAGACGGCGGTGATGACGACGCCGACGAGGAGCCGGTTGCGCCACGTGCGGGTCAGGACCTTCCACATCAGGCGCGCACCGCCAGGCTGCGGCGGATCGTCGCGAGGGCGTCGAGCGCCTGGGTGCGGTGGTCCTCGGTGATCGGGTGGTCGGAGAACCGGGCCTCGCGGTAGAGGGCGGCCAGGCGGTGGGTGGCTCCGGCGTCGGCCGCGACGAGGTCGAGGATCCGCAGGGCGTACTCGGAGGAGGTCTCCCACTGCTGGCGCCCGACCCCGGCAGCGTCGCCCTGCACCTCGAAGCGCTGCCAGGCCGCGACGATGGCGTTGCGCGGGTCCCCCTCGCGCAGCACGGCGTCCTGCTCACCCGCGTCGGCGGCGATCTCGCGCGCCAGACGGGCGGGCTCGCCGAGGGCGGTGAAGGCGACCTCCTCGCGCGCGTCGCGCCTCTTCCGCGGACCGGCCTGCGTCCAGGCCATCCGCACGAGGACGACGACCAGCGTCAGGAAGAGCGCGGCACCGACGAACACGAAGATCCACACCAGGACCTTCAGCCACAGGGGCGGCGGTGCCTGTGAGGCGGGCTCAGCGGTGCCGCTGTCCGGCGCGGCCGCCTCGTCGCAGTAGGGCAGGTCGTCGGGGTTGTCCGGCTCCTCCACGATCCCGTCCGCGCCGGTCGTGGGGAGCGGGACGCAGGTGCGCTCGGTCGGGATGAAGGTCCGGTCGGGCACTCCTGGACCGGTGAACACCTCGTCGGGTCCGATCAGGGTCGCCCAGGCCACGAGCACCATCAGCAGGCTGGTCGCAGCCGTCACCACCACGGCACGCACCGCCGGCGATGACCCCCCAGACACACGCATGGCGTGACCCTAGGTCACCGGGTCACGCCGTGCGAGGAGGTGGATCAGTACGTCGGCTGGCTCGGGTCGATCTGGCTCACCCAGGCGACCACACCGCCGCCGACGTGCACCGCGTCGGCGTACCCGGCGCCCTTGACGATCGCGAGGGTCTCGGCTGAGCGCACGCCCGACTTGCAGTGCATGACGATCTGCTTGTCGCTGGGCAGCTGCGACAGGGCGTTGCCGTTGAGGAACTCGCCCTTCGGGATCAGCACCGCGCCGGGGATGTGGTTGATCTCGGCCTCGTTGGGCTCTCGCACGTCGACCAGCACGAAGTCACGCTCACCGTTGTCGCGCTCCTTGAGCATGTGCTCGAGCTGGACGACCGAGATCGTCGACCCGACCGCGGCCTCCGCGGCCTCGTCGGACACGGCGCCGCAGAACGCGTCGTAGTCGATCAGACCGGTGACGGTGGCGTTCTCGCCGCAGAGCGCGCAGCTCGGGTCCTTGCGGACCTTCAGCTTGCGGTACTCCATCTCGAGCGCGTCGTAGATCATCAGCTTGCCGGCGATCGGGTCTCCGATGCCGGTGAGCAGCTTGATCGCCTCGTTGACCTGGATCGCGCCGATGCTGGCGCACAGCACGCCCAGGACGCCGCCCTCGGCGCAGCTCGGGACCATGCCCGGCGGCGGGGGCTCGGGGTAGAGGCAGCGGTAGCACGGCAGGTCCTCGCCCAGCATGGGTGCGAACACCGAGGCCTGGCCGTCGAAGCGGTAGATCGAGCCCCAGACGTAGGGGATCTTGAGGAAGTACGCCGCGTCGTTGACCATGTAGCGCGTGGCGAAGTTGTCCGTGCCGTCGACGATGAGGTCGTAGCCCTCGAAGACGGAGAACACGTTGTCGTTGTCGAGCCGCTCGGGGTGCAGCACCACCTCGACGTAGGGGTTGATCTCGGCGATCGACTCCTTGGCCGACTGGCCCTTGGGCTTGTCGATGTCGCTGACGCCGTGGATGACCTGGCGCTGCAGGTTGGACTCGTCGACCGTGTCGAACTCGGCGATCCCGAGCGTGCCGACGCCGGCCGCGGCGAGGTAGAGGAGGGCGGGCGAGCCGAGGCCGCCGGCGCCGATGACGAGGACCTTGGCGTTCTTCAGCCTCTTCTGCCCGGTCATGCCCACGTCGGGGATGATCAGGTGGCGGCTGTAGCGGCGCACCTCGTCGGTGGTGAGCTCGGCTGCCGGCTCGACAAGAGCGGGGAACGACACAGGTACTCCTCGGTGGATCGGACTGCGACCAGGTCCCGTCACAACCAGCGGGACCGTCTCCATGTTCCCCGCGCTGCCCGGACACGCCACGCCATGTCCCGCGATACGGACGCTGGCGCGGCCCGCGGTGCGGATAGGCTCGGCGCTCACTACTCAGGAGTATCAGGAGCACGTCGTGACCGCAGGCCACCCCGACACCGATTCACCGCGACCCCGCGGCGGGCGGATGCCGCGCCGCGAGCGACGCGTCCAGCTGCTCGAGTCGGCCCTCGAGGTCTTCGTCGCCCAGGGCTACCACGCCGCCGCGATGGACGACATCGCCGAGCGCGCCGGGGTCTCCAAGCCCGTGCTCTACCAGCACTTCCCCGGCAAGCTCGACCTCTACCTCGCGCTGCTCGACGCCTCCTGCGAGGAGATCATCGACAACTGCCGCGTGGCCCTCGCCTCGACCTCGGACAACAAGGACCGGGTCGCAGCGACGATGCAGGTGTTCTACAGCTACGTCGCCTCCGAGGAGGGGGCCTTCCGGCTCGTCTTCGAGTCGGACCTCACGAGCGAGCCCGACGTACGCGAGCGCGTGGACCGGGTCACCGTCGAGTGCGCCTCGATGATCGCCGACGTGATCCGCACCGACACCGGCCTGCCCGACGAGGCGTCCGAGCTGCTCGCCGTCTCGCTCGTGGGAATGGCGCAGGTCTCCGCACGGTTCTGGCTCGCGGGCGGCGGCAACATCTCGCAGGACGACGCGGCCTCCCTGATCGCCGGTCTGGCGTGGCGCGGCATCCGCGGCTACCCGATGACCGACGACCACTGACCCAACCATCTGCCCCCCACACTGGGGTCGACGCACATCCCACCCGAAAACTCAGCAAGGAGCATCACGTGGAGGTCAAGATCGGCGTGCAGTACGCCCAGCGCGAGCTGGTGCTCGAGACCGACAGCACGCCCGAGGACATCGAGTCCCAGCTCACCGAGGCCCTGGCCGGCAACGGGGTGCTGCGGCTGGCGGACGTCAAGGGCCGCACCGTCGTCGTGCCTGCCGACAAGATCACCTACCTCGACCTCGGCTCGGCGACGTCGAGCACCGTCGGGTTCCGCTGAGCGGTCCCACCCCTCCGGGCGACCGCAATTGCTCCGGCGACGTCTGACGGTCATGCTGGATGGGTTCGGCACACCATGCCGGCACCAAGCGCCACGAACACGTGGCAATGAAAGGGTGACCAACTCATGGTCGTAGACATCATCGTCCTCATCATCGTGGGGGCCATCATCGGCCTCCTCGGCAAGCTCGTCGCGCCGGGCGACAAGGACAACATCCCGATCTGGCTCACGATCCTCTGCGGCATCGGCGGCGTCCTGCTGGGCTACTGGATCTACTCGTTCTTCGGTGGCGACGGCTCGAACGGCATCGACTGGGTCCGTTGGATCGTCGCGATCATCACCGCGGCTGTGCTCGTGGTCATCGCCTCGACGGCGACCGGTCGCAACAGCAACCACAGCAACCGGGTCTGATCAGCACCACGCTCTTCTGAGCGACGCACGAGGCCCCGCATCCGATCCGGATGCGGGGCCTCGTGTCGTCGGTACGGCCCCGGATGCCGTCAGGAGTCGAGGCCGAGCTCGGCCATCCGGGCGGCGTGCAGCTCGGTGAGCCGGGTGAACATCCGGCCCAGCGCGGCGAGGTCGAGACCGGGACGGTCCACTCCCCCGGCCAGCAGCGCGGTCAGCGACTCGCGGTCGCCGGCGACACGCTGGGCCTGGGTGAGGGCCTCGCCCATCAGTCGGCGGCCCCAGAGCGCGAGCCGGCCACCGAGGCGGTGGTCGGCGGCGATCCCGGCGCGGACCCGCTCGACGATGAACGCGGTCTGGCCGGTGTCCTCCAGCGAGCTGATGATGACCTCGCGGGTCTCGGGGTCGAGGTAGGCGGCGATCTCGCGGTAGAAGTCGGCGGCGAGACCATCGCCGACGTAGGCCTTGATCAGTCCCTCGTAGTAGTCCGACGGCGCGGTGTGGGCGTGGAAGCTGTCGAAGCTGACCCGGAAGGCCTGCATCGCCTCGGCCGGGTCGGCCCCGAGCTCAGCGAGGCGGGCGACCAGCTTCTGCAGGTGGGCGAACTCCGCGGTGGCCATCGCGCCGATCGCGATCTTGTCGTCGATCCCGGGCGCCATCTTGGCGTCCTCGACCAGTCGCTCGAAGGCCGACAGCTCGCCGTAGGCGATCGCTCCGAGGAGGTCGACGGCGGCGCGGCGGTAGTCCTCGTCGGGCGATTCAGTCATGCTCCCAGCGTAGCGATACCATCGGGGTGACCGAGCCGCTGGCGATCTCTTCCGGTGGCCGCCTGTATGTGCGCGGTTGGCAGAGCTTTCCGAGTGGGCTGACCGCATACGCGTGGGACATCCGACTCCTTCTTCGAAAGCGACACCTGACTCGTGACCACCTTCCGTGAACTGGGCGTGCATGCCCAGATCTGCGACGCGCTCGACCGCGCCGGCATCACCACCCCCTTCGCCATCCAGGAGATGACCCTCTCGGTCGCGCTCCTCGGCACCGACCTGATCGGCCAGGCCCGCACGGGCACCGGCAAGACCCTCGCGTTCGGCATCCCGGTGCTGCAGCGCAGCGTCGCGCCGAGCGACCCGGCGTACGCCGACCTGCCGCAGGGCAAGCCGCAGGCGCTGATCGTCGCCCCGACCCGTGAGCTCGCGCTCCAGGTCTCCAACGACCTCCACCTCGCCAGCAAGGACATGGGTCTGCGGGTCCTCACCGTCTACGGCGGCGTCGGCTACGACACCCAGCTCGAGGCCCTCGAGTCCGGCGTCGACATCGTCGTCGGCACCCCCGGTCGCCTCATCGACCTCGCCAACCGCCGCGCGCTCGACCTCTCGCACGTGCACGCGCTCGTCCTCGACGAGGCCGACGAGATGCTCGACCTCGGCTTCCTGCCCGACGTCATCACGCTGCTCTCCAAGACGCCCGAGACGCGCCAGACCATGCTGTTCTCGGCCACCATGCCGGCCGCCATCGTCTCCCTGGCCCGCATCCACATGCGCCACCCGATGAACATCCGCGCCGAGTCGTCCTACGACACCACGATGGTGCCGGCCACCGCGCAGTTCATCTACCTGGCCCACGACCTCGACAAGCCCGAGATCATCGGCCGCATCCTGCAGGCCGACGACGCCGAGAAGATCATCGTCTTCACCCGCACCAAGCGTCAGGCGCAGCGCGTCGCCGACGACCTGGCCGAGCGCGGCTTCAGCTCCTCGCCCCTGCACGGCGACATGGCCCAGGTCGCGCGCGAGAAGGCGCTGGCCAAGTTCCGCGAGGACAAGATCCGCGTGCTCGTCGCCACCGACGTCGCAGCACGCGGCATCGACGTGCGCGGCGTCTCCCACGTCATCAACTACACCTGCCCCGAGGACGACAAGACCTACGTCCACCGCATCGGCCGCACCGGCCGCGCCGGCGCCTCGGGCATCGCGATCACCTTCGTCGACTGGGCCGACCTGCACCGCTGGAAGATGATCAACAAGACCCTCGAGCTGCCCTTCCCCGAGCCGCAGGAGACCTACTCGACCTCCGAGCACCTCTTCCACGACCAGGGCATCCCGGAGGGCACCAAGGGTCGCATCGTGCCGCCGGCGCCGGTGGAGAAGAAGGAGCGCCCCGCCCGCGAGCGTGGTTCGCGTGACGGTGGTTCACGCGACGGCGGTTCGCGTGACGGCGGCACCCGCGAGAAGGCGGCCGGTGACGCCCCGCGTCGCCGCAACCGCAGCCGGAGCCGCACGCGCAGCGGTGCCCCGGTCACGGACACCCAGGCCTGAGGCCCTAGCGGGCCGCCGTCTTCTTGGCGGCGGCCTTCTTGGCGGGCTTCTTGCGCGCCTTCGGGCGCGCGGCACGCTCGACCAGGTTCTCCGCGACGGCGCGGTAGGCCTGCGCACCCTTGCTGCTCCGGCTGGTCGACAGGATCGACCGGCCCGCGGCAGGGGCCTCGGCGAACTTGATGGTCTTGGGGATCGGCGGCTCGACGACCTCGAGGTCGTAGGTCTCGCTGATCGTCTCCAGCACCGTGCGCGCGTGGTTGGTGCGCCCGTCGTACAACGTCGGCAGGACGCCCCACACCTCGAGGCCACGGTTGGTGAAGCGGCGTACGTCGTGGACGGTGTCGAGCAGCTGCCCCACGCCGCGGTGCGAGAGCGTCTCGCACTGCAGCGGGATGAGCACGCCGTCTGCAGCCGTCAGGGCCGCGACGGTCAGCACGCCCAGCGAGGGCGGGCAGTCGAGCAGCACCCAGTCGTAGGCCTCGTCGCCGAGGTCCTCGGCGAGCTGCTCGAGCGCACCCTTGATGACGTGCTCGCGGCCGGTGCGCGTCAGCAGGTCGGCCTCGGCGCGGGCTAGCTCGATCGTGGCCGGCAGGACGTCGACGCCGTCCTCGGTCTCGATGATGATCTCCAGCGGGTCCACGCCCTTGGTCAGGACGTGGTGCACGGAGACCTCGAGGTCCTCGGGATCGATGCCGAGGGAGAAGGTCAGGCACGCCTGCGGATCGAGGTCGACGAGCAGGACGCGGTGTCCCAGCTCGGCCAGGGCCGCCCCGATGGAGGCGACGGACGTCGTCTTGGCGACGCCGCCCTTCTGGTTGGCGACGGCCAGCGTGATCGGGCTCTTGGTGCTCATCGCTGTCCATTGTGCCGGACGGGGTCGCGCCCGGTGGCCGCGTCCTGAAATGCTGCTCCCATGCCTCCCTCGCAGACGACCTCCCTCATCACCGGCGCGACCGCCGGGATCGGCCACGAGTACGCCCGCCAGCTCGCCGCCCGCGGCGACGACCTGGTCCTGGTCGCGCGCGACGGTGCTCGTCTCGAGCAGGTCGCCGACGAGCTGCGCCGCGCCCACCGGGTCGAGGTCGAGGTGCTGGTCGCCGACCTCACCGATCGCGACGCCCTCGCTCGTGTCGAGGCCCGGCTCGCCGACCGCGAGCGACCGATCGACCTGCTGGTCAACAACGCCGGCTTCGGCCTGAAGAAGCGCTTCCTCGACAACTCCGCCGACGAGGAGACCGCGATGCTCGAGGTGCTCGTCACCGCCGTGCTCCGGCTGAGCCACGCCGCTCTCGGCCCGATGGCCGAGCGCGGCCACGGCGGCATCATCAACGTCTCCAGCGTGGCCGCGTTCCTCCCCCGCGGCAGCTACTCGGCCGCCAAGGCGTGGGTCAACAGCTTCAGCGAGTGGGCGCACCTCGAGTACGCGTCGCGCGGGGTGAAGGTCATGGCGCTCTGCCCGGGCTTCACCAAGACCGAGTTCCACGAGCGGATGCAGGTCACCCGCGGCGACGGCTTCCTGTGGCTCGACGTGGAGTTCCTCGTGAGCACGTCGCTCAAGGACTTCGACAAGGGTCGGGCGTACTCGATCCCCGGCGCGCAGTACAAGACCATCGTCGCGCTGACCAGGGCGATCCCCAACCGGGTGCTGCGACTGACGCAGTCGGTCGGGCGCCGCTGAGCCCTACCAGGCCACCTGGCCGACCTCCTCCACCAGCATCGGCCCCGCCGGCCGTCGCAGCTCGGTCGCAGGCACGGTCGCGCGCAGGCTGGCGAACGTGAGGCCGGTGCGTTCCTCGAGCAGGTCGAGCGGCACGAGGTAGGTGTCGAAGTCGTCGAGGAACGCCTGCTCGTCCCACCGGGCGAGGTCGAGGCGCTGGGAGAGGACGAACGCCTTGCACCTCAGCTCGCCGGCCATGCGGTAGACGACGACCTTCCAGTGCTCGCGCGGGACCTGGACGATGCCGCGGTAGGTCGGGTCGTCCTCGCGCAGCACGGGCCCCGCGACGAGCGTGAGCCGCCGGTCCTCGAGTCCGTCCTGGGCGAGCACGGCGTTCTCGAGCAGTCCCCAGGCACCACCGCGCCCGGACTGGTTGAAGTCGTCCATCTGGGGGGTGATGTTGGTGAAGAAGAACGAGTCCGAGTTCGCCGCGCGGGCCTCGTCGAGGGTCCCCCACAGCAGGTCGGAGCGCCGGGCGACGTGCCCGCGGTCGAGCCGGTTGCCGGCATAGGCGTCGTCCAGCGTCTGGTCCGAGGCCGGGATCCGCGGGTCGGGCCCGAAGCGCTCCCCGGACCGGGTGATGGACTCGCTCGGGAAGAGCCGGAGACCGTCGATGTTCCACGCCACCCACCAGGCGAGCCGGCGGGTGGGGTGCATCCGGACCGTGAAGTGCATGTAGTCGAGGAGCGCGCCACCCGGGACCTCTCCGGAGTCGGGCGGCGCGAGGGAGGTGTCGAGGAAGTCGCTGTCGTACCCGAGCTCGGCCATGGGACCAGTGTGCTCCCCGACCCGGGCGCCGGTCAGGCCGAGGACAGCGACAGCAGCCGCTCGAGCTGCTCCGGGTCGGTCGTGTTGACCCCGAGGTCGTGGTCGACCTTGCCGAGCCCGTGGTGGTCGCTGCTGCCGGTGACGACCAGGTCGAGGTCGGCCGCGATCCCGCGCAGCTCGGCGCGATCGGCCGCGGAGTGGTCCTGGTGGTCGACCTCGATCCCGGCCAGCCCGAGGTCCCGGAGCTCCGCGAAGGCGTCGGGGGCGAGGGCCGCCCGCCCGTTGCGACCCCACGGGTGGGCGATCACCGCGACCCCGCCGGCAGCCGTGACGAGCGGGATCATCTCCTCCAGCGGTGCGGCGTAGCGGTTGGCGTAGCCGGGTCGTCCCGGGTCGAGGAACGAGACGAACGCCTCCGACCGGTCGGCGGCGTGGCCCAGGCGCACCAGGGCGTCCGCGACGTGCGGGCGGCCCGCGGCGACCGAGCCGCCGGCCTCGCGCCGTACGTCGTCCTCGGTGATGTCGATGCCGTGGCGGCGCAGCGCCTCGACCATCGCGGGCGTGCGCTCGGTGCGCCCGGCCAGGATCCGGTCGAGCATGGCCACCAGCGGCGGGTCCGTGGGGTCGGGCAGGTAGGCCAGCAGGTGCACACCGCGGTGGCGGAACTTCGTGCTGATCTCCAGGCCGGGCACCAGCGCGATGCCGACCTCCTCGGCCGCCCGCGCGGCCTCGCCCCAGCCCGACATCGCGTCGTGGTCGGTCAGCGCGACCACGTCGAGGCCGGCGGCCTTGGCGGCGCGGACCAGCTCGCCCGGGGTGTCGGTGCCGTCGCTGGCGGAGGAGTGCGTGTGGAGGTCGATCCGCACGTCAGCTGTTCCACTTCAGCAGCACCGGGGTCTCCCGCTCGAAGCCGAGGACCGACACGGTGGAGGTGTCCAGCCGGAAGAACCGGCCCTCGTCCGCCGGCTGGCACAGCCAGCGGGCCGTCAGCACACGCAGCGAGTGACCGTGGGCGAAGACCAGCACCCGGCCGTGCTCCCGTACGCGCTCGACGACCCGGTCCAGCCGGGCGGAGACCTCGTCCGCGCTCTCGCCACCGGGCGAGGGGTGCGTCCACACGGTCCAGCCCGGCACCGTCTCGCGGATCTCCGGGGTCGTGATGCCCTCGTAGTCGCCGTAGGCCCACTCCGCCAGGTCGTCGTCGACCTCGGCGTGGGCGAACCCCGCCAGCTCGGCCGTACGACGGGCGCGCTGGCGCGGGCTGGTGAGGACGAGGTCGAACTCCACCTCGGCCAGCCGCGGCGCCAGCGACGTGGCGCCCGCCTCGCCGATGTCGGTGAGCGGGAGGTCGGTGGTGGAGGTGTGCTTGCCGTCGCGACTCCACTCGGTCTCACCGTGGCGGACGACCCAGAGCTCAGGACCAGCGTCAGACATGCGGCGAGTCTGTCACGATGCACGCCATGACCGATCTCCCGCGGGCCCGGCTCGCGATCGCGGCGGCGTTCCTCGTCCAGGGCCTGGTCTTCATCAGCCTGACCACGCGGCTGCCACGCATCCAGGAGCGGTGGGACCTCGGCGAGCTCGCGCTCTCGGGGGTGCTGCTGATGATGGTGCTGCTGGCCGGTGTCGGCTCGCTCGTCGCCGAGCGGCTGGCGCCGCGCCTCGACAGCGCGGTCGTCCTGCGCGCCGGGCTGCTGGTGGTCGCCGGGTCTGTCGTCGTGCTGGTGCTGGCGCCGTCCCTCGCCGTCTTCGTGCTCGGGCTCGCGGCCTACGGCGTGGGCCTGGGGATCGTCGACGCCACCGGCAACATGCAGGCCGTCGCCCTCGAGCACCGGATGGGCCGGGTCGTCCTGCCGTCGTGCCACGGCGCGTGGACGCTCGGTGGCGTGATCGGCGCGGTCCTGACCCTGGCCACGACCGACGTGCCGTGGTCGGCGATCGCGCTGGTGGCGGTGCTGCCCCTGCTGGCCTCGGTGGCGCCGTACCTCCCCCGCGACCACGGCGTCGCCGCCACCTCCACCGCCATCCCCACCTCAGCAGACGGCGACGTGCCGTGGCGGGCGATCGTGATGGTCGGCCTGGCGCTGGTCGTCTTCTACACGGTCGACACCGCCGCAGCGACGTGGGGACCGGTCTACCTCGACGACGTCTTCGACGCGCCCGAGGGACTGGTCGCGCTCGCGACGCTCCCCTACCTCGTGGCCACGGGACTGGTGCGCCTCGTCGGCGACCGGCTGACAGAGCGGGTCGGCGCCGTGCGGTTGCTGCGCGTCGGTGCTGCGATCGCCCTGGTCGCCCTCGTGGTCGTCGTGGCGGCGCCGTCGTGGCCGGTCGCGGTGCTCGGCTTCACGCTCCTCGGGTGCGGCGTGGCCGTGGTGGCTCCGCTGAGCTTCTCGGCCGCGGCGGCGCTGGCCGGGCGCGACGCCGATCCGGCGACCCGTCAGGCGCGCGTCGACGCGGTCGTCGCGCGGTTCAACCAGTTCAACTACGTCGGTGCGCTGCTCGGTGCGGTGATGACCGGGGTGGTGGGTGCCGGATCACTGCGGGTCGGTTTTGCGGTACCCCTCGTGCTGGTGGTGGCCCTGTTCTGGCTGGCCAGGGCCTTCGCACCGGCGGACGACGTCGTGGACGTGTCCGCCGGCGCGTGACCAGCGGGCGGCTCAGACGCCCCCGCCACCTGCCTTGCGCCGGTGCATCGGCTTCGCGACGTTCTTGTCGTTGACCTCCGAGCCGTGGGCCTTCTCCTTCGAGCCGGCACTGTCGTCGGGGTGGTCGTGACCCTTCTTGCGGTCGAGGGCCTCCCGCATCTTCGCCTTGAGGTCTGCGTTGGGATCCTGGTCAGCCATGGGTCTGCTCCTCGGTCGGCGTGTCTGGTCCTTCGTCGCCCACCCTGCCAAACCCGTCAAGCAGGGTCGAGCGGTTATCACTGCGGGCTGCGACGAGAGGGCCTCTGCAGCACGTCGATCCTGCCGGCGAGCTTGCCCATCAGCCGGTAGACGTGCCAGCGGCAGTCGCCCAGCATCACGTCGTACGCCGCGCTGCCGAACTCGTCGCGGTAGCGCTCGGGTTCCCGCAGCAGCCGGGCCAGGTGCAGGAGGGCGCGCCCGGCGTGGCCGTCCTCCTCCTGCGAGCGCTCGCCCCACTCCCCGGCCAGGTCGATCGTGTCGACGACCTCGAGCCCGGAGTCGGCGATCGCGGTGTCGATGACGGCGGGCTCGGCGGAGTCCGGCACGACACCCATCACGTCGAAGAGCCAGTCGGCCTCGTCGTCGCCGAGCAGGTCGGTGGCGACGGTCTGGTGGGTGACGACGTAGCCGCCCGGTCGCAGGGCGCGCGCGAACTCCGCGAACGCGGCGCCGGGGTCCTCGACGTGGACCATCACGTCGCGGCACCAGACCAGGTCGAGCGAGCGGTCCGGGACCGGGAGCCGGGTGGCGGACCCACGCTCGAAGGAGACGCGCGAGGCGATGTCGCCGACGACCTCGCGGCGCGCCGCGCGGGCGAGGTCGAGGTGGCGCTGGACCGGGTCGATGCCGAGCACCCGGAAGCCGAAGTGCGTCGCCAGCCGGAATGCGTACGCCCCCTCGCCGCAGCCGACGTCGACCACGCGGCTGTCCGGTCGCAGGTCGAGCTCGCGCACGACCTGCAGCAGGATCGACGGGTCGCGCGGCGCGAGGCTCTCGTCGAGACGCGCGGCGAAGGCCTCCTCGACACGCGGGTAGGTGTCGTAGAAGAACGCGCGATCCCAGGCCACAGGGAGGATTCTGCCCGTCCGCGTCGCCTCATAGGATCACCCCATGGCCCGGCGCGTGTTCCTCCACTGCGGAACCGCGAAGTCGGGGACCACGTTCCTGCAGGACCTGTGGTGGCGCCACCGCGACGGGCTGCGCGAGCGTGGCCTCCTGCTGCCCGGCACCGGACCGCGTGACCACTTCACGGCGGCGGCCGTCGTGAAGGGGATGACCGCGGTGGTCGAGACGCTCCGTGACCGCGAGCGCGACGCCTGGGAGCGACTCGTCGACGAGTCACGGGACTGGCCCGGGGACGTGCTGATCAGCAACGAGCACTTCTCCGACACCCCTCCCGAAGGGGTCGCGGCCGCGCTCGCCGACCTGGCCTCGGTGGCCGACGAGGTGCACGTGGTCCTCACGGCACGCGACCTGGGCCGGGTGCTCCCCTCGGCGTGGCAGCAGCGGGTGAAGATGGGGGCACGGCAGCCCTACCGGCGCTTCCTCGCCACCGTCCGGCGCGGGGAGGAGGACCAGAAGTTCTGGCGCTACCAGGACGTGCCTGCGATCCTGGCGCGCTGGTCGCCGGGCATCCCGGCCGACCGCGTCCACCTCGTCGTCGTGCCTCCCTCGGGGGCTCCCCGCGACCAGCTCTGGGTGCGGACGGCCGAGGTGCTCGGGGTCGACGTGACCGACCTCGACACCGAGGCGCGCCGACCCAACGACTCGCTCGGCCTCGTGGAGGCCGAGCTGCTGCGTCGGATCAACGAGGCCCTCCCCCGCTCCGGGCGTTCTCCCGACCTCACCCGTCACATCAAGGGCACGTTCGTCCCGGAGCTGCTCGCCGGCTCGACCGCGCGCGAGTCCCTCGTGGTCCCCGCCAAGCACCACGCGTGGACCCTGGAGCGGTCCCGGGAGATCGTCGCGAGCGTGCGCGCGAGCGCGTACGACGTCGTGGGCGACCTCGACGACCTGCTCCCTGGCCCTTCACAGGAGGGGCGCACCCCCGACGAGGTGAGCGAGGAGGAGCTGCTCGGCGCGGCCGGGACAGTGCTCGCGCAGATCGACGCAGAGGCGTCGGCAGGGACCCTGGACGAGGCGGTCGCCCTCATAGCGGCGGATCTCCGGGCGCAGGTCGAGCCGTCGGCCTCCGGTCGAGCGGTGTCCCACGAGGATCCCGCGCCACCCGGATCCCCCTCACGCACCGCCCTCGGGCGGGTCGTACGACGGATCGCCGGTCAGCGCGGGACGAACGCCCAGTAGTCGAGGTCGAGCAGCACGCCGTCGGCGTACGCCGCCTGTCCTGAGCCTGTCGACGGGTCGTCGCGGCGCAGGGTCATCGACTCGTCACGGCCCTTGGTCGCCACCAGCCGCAGCCGCAGCGCGCCCAGGCCCGGGGCGTCCAGCACGACGGTGTCGAGGACCTCCGACCAGGCGTGCACCGTGTCGCCCGCGAAGGCGGGGGCGACGTGCGCGCCGGCGTTGATCGCTGCGACCAGCTGGGCGTTGGCCAGTCCGTTGAAGGACAGCGCGCGGGCCAGCGAGATCACGTGACCCCCGTAGACCAGCCGTCGGCCGTCGGGACGGACCTCGGTGCTGAAGTGCACCTTGGCGGTGTTCTGCCACAGCCGCGTGGCCATCATGTGCTCGGCGTCGGTGAGGGTCACCCCGTCGACGTGGTCGATCCGCTCCCCCACCTCGTAGTCGTCGAGCAGGTGCGGCGAACCGGCCGCGACGCGGTCGTACGCGCTGAAGTCGAGACCGGCGGGCACCACCAGGTCCTCGGGCGCCACGGCCGACGCGAGCGTGGGCACGACGGTCTCCGGTGCCGGGGAGTCGGACGAGCGCTTGTGCACCATCACCCAGCGCGCCCAGTCGATCGCGACCTCGCCCCGCTGGTTGGTGGCGGTCGAGCGGACCCAGACCACGCCCGTCCTCCCGTTGGAGTTCTCCTTGAGTCCGATCACCTCCGAGCGCGTGCGCAGGGTGTCGCCCGGCACGACCGGGACGTGGAAGCGGCACTCGGCGTAGCCCAGGTTGGCGACCGCGTTGAGGGAGACGTCGGGGACGGTCTTGCCGAAGGCGATGTGGAAGCCGACCAGCTCCTCGACCGGGTGCTGGGCCAGGCCCACCGAGGCGGCGAACTCCGCCGACGACGGCAGCGCGAACCTGGTCGGGTAGATCGCACCGTAGAGCGCCCGGTCACCCTCGGTGACCGTGCGGGGCGTGGCGTGGTCGATGACCTGCCCGACGGTGAAGTCCTCGAAGAAGTTGCCGGGGTTCGTCTTCATGCCGGACATCGTGCCGCAGTCACCGAGTCAGGGCGCGTAGGGGTGGCGGCGCTGGACCTCACCCGCCGGCGTGGTGCTGAGGTAGCCGGACTCGCCGAGCTCGTTGCCGACGTAGATGTTGAGCTCGGTGGGCTCGCCGTTCCACCGCACCAGGAGGGCATGGGTGAACCGTCCCTCCTCCACGTCGAGGCCCTGCTCGGCGACCTCGATGTTGGCGAACAGCCGGCGTACGTCGATCGCGCCGGCGTCGACGCGTTGGCTCGGGCCCCTCACCGCGGCGGCCGTCGTGTCCTGGCGCCAGTCGCCGTCCCAGGTCCACCGCTCCATCCGCGGCCGCGCGCCGCGCACCGGCACCTGCACCCCGACGCGCTGGGGGAAGAAGCCGACCTCGAAGGCCTCGAGCGTGCCGAACCTCTTCTCGTAGGCCCGCAGGAACCGCCGCACCTGCCCCGGCGTCATCTCGAAGGATGCGGGCTCTGCCGCAGCGGCCTGCGAGGACACGGCCGGGGCATCGATGCCCGTGGACGAGGTCCAGTCGGAGTTGCCGGTCGAGAGGAACACCAGCGGCACGAGGGCCAGCACACCGACGACCGCCGCGACGACGCCCGCCACGACCAGCCCGGTCCTGGCGGGACGACGGTCGGACGCCACCGCGTGGAGCTGCGCCGGCGACAGCGGTGCAGGACGGACGACCTCGTGCGCCGCGGCACCTTGCAGGTCCCGCGTCAGCCCGGTCAGCTCGTCGAGCGTCTCGGCCGACAGCGCGCGCGACACCCGCAGCTCGCGGTCGGCGTCGCCCAGCTGCCCGTCGACGTACGCCGCCTCGATGGTCTCGACGGCGCGGTCGCGGTCGGCGTCGCGTGCGCGGAAGTCCCCCATGGCGGGAGTCTAGGCCGCTGCACGCGCGCCGGGACCGACTGCGGAGCCGGCCTAGTCCTTCGTGCTGAAGGCCGCGTCGAACGAGGCGGACGGCGCGTCGAACGCCAGGCGACGCACGAACTCCAACGCCTCCGGCGCACCCACGAGCCGGTCCATCCCCGCGTCCTCCCACTCCACCGAGATCGGCCCGTCATAACCGATCGTGTTGAGCATCCGGAACGACGCCTCCCACGGCACATCACCATGCCCGGTCGAGACGAAGTCCCACCCCCGACGCGGATCCGCCCACGCCAGGTGCGACCCCAACCGACCATTACGACCATTGCCGACCTGACGCTTCGCGTCCTTGCAGTCCACGTGATAGATCCGGTCCTTGAAGTCCCACAAGAACCCCACCGGATCCAGGTCCTGCCACACGAAGTGCGACG